>NZ_OY729424.1:0-2400000 GCF_963422335.1 uncultured Roseateles sp. | reverse complement strand
ACCCAGCCGGTGTTCAGCTTCAAGCTGCGTGGCGCCTACAACAAGATGGTGCACCTGAGCCGCGAGCAGCTCGACAAGGGTGTGATCTGCGCCTCGGCCGGCAACCACGCGCAAGGCGTGGCCCTGTCGGCCAAGAAGCTGGGCTGCCGCGCCGTGATCGTGATGCCGGTGACGACCCCGCAGGTGAAGATCAATGCCGTCAAGGCCCTCGGCGGCGAGGTCGTGCTGGTCGGCGACAGCTATTCCGACGCCTATCTGCACGCCATCGAAATCGAGAAGGCCGAGGGCCTGTGCTTCGTGCACCCCTTCGACGACCCCGATGTGATTGCCGGCCAGGGCACGGTGGCAATGGAGATCCTGCGCCAGCACCAGGGCCCTATCGATGCGGTGTTCGTGGCCATTGGCGGCGGCGGCCTGATCTCCGGCGTGGCCGCCTACATCAAGGCGGTGCGTCCCGAGATCAAGGTCATCGGCGTGCAGACGGTGGATTCCGACGCGATGCTGCGCTCGGTCAAGGCCAAAAAGCGTGTGCAGCTCAATGACGTGGGCCTGTTCGCCGATGGCACCGCCGTCAAGCTGGTCGGCGAGGAGACGTTCCGCATCGCCAAGGCGCTGGTCGACGACTACGTGGTCGTCGACACCGACGCCGTCTGCGCCGCCATCAAGGATGTGTTCGAGGACACGCGTCGCGTGCTCGAACCCTCGGGAGCGATGGGTGTGGCCGCCATCAAGCAGTACGTGGCGGCCAACAAGCTCAAGGGCAAGACCTTTGTCGCCGTGACCTGCGGCGCCAATATGAACTTCGACCGCCTGCGCTTTGTCGCCGAGCGGGCCGAGGTCGGCGAGCAACGCGAGGCCCTGTTCGCCATCACCATCCCCGAGGAGCGCGGCAGCTTCAGGCGCTTTTGCGAGCTGATCGGCCCGCGCAGCGTGACCGAGTTCAACTACCGCATCTCCGACGCCAAGGAGGCCCATCTGTTTGTCGGACTGTCCATCCATGACCGCGGCGAGTCGGCCAAGATCGCCCGCAGCTTCACCAAGCAGGGCTTTGGTGCCCTGGATCTGACCGACAACGAGATGGCCAAGGAGCACGTGCGCCATATGGTCGGCGGCCGCTCCGAACTCGCCAGGGACGAGCGCCTCTACCGCTTCGTCTTTCCCGAGCGGCCGGGCGCACTGATGCGCTTTCTGTCCAGCATGCACCCCGACTGGAACATCAGCCTGTTCCATTACCGCAACCAGGGCGCCGACTACGGGCGCATTCTGGTCGGCATCCAGGTGGCCAAGGGCGACAAGAAGGCCTTCAAGGACTTCCTGGCCACACTGAACTACCCCTGCATCGACGAGACCGACAACCCGGCCTACCGGCTGTTCCTGCGCTGAGCCCGGACACAGGGCGCGCAAGGGCTTTGTGCCTGGCGAAGGACTTGCGGCGATACCAGCCGCAAGGTTGACCGGGGGGATTAACCGATGCGCGGCGCGTGCGCCAGGCCGCACAATGGGCCGGCTCCTGTCCCGCTTCCTGCCTGCAACGCCCGCCATGTCCACCCATTCGACACCGATCTCGCCGACCGCCAACCCGACGCTGGACCGGGCACTGCGCGTAACCCTCGAGTACCGGGCCGAGACGGTGGGCAGCATGGGCGAGCTGGAGCCGCTGGCGATACGTCTGGGCCTGGTGCAGGACACCTTGAAGCCGCGCTTTCGCGATCCGCACATCGTGATCTTCGCCGCCGATCATGGCCTTGCTGTCGATGGCATAGGCGCGATGGAAGGCGCCAGCAGCAGCCTGCGCGTGCAGCAATTGCTCAATGGCCAGTTGCCGGTGTCGGTGTTCGCCCGCATGCAGGGCCTGCAACTGACCGTCGTCGATGCCGGACTGGCTGATCCGATGGAACGCCATCCCAAGCTGCTGGCGCGCAAGATTGCGCACGGCACCCGCAATGCACGCGTCGGCGCGGCCATGTCGCTGGAGCAGGCCAATGCCGCCATACGCGCCGGCATGGAAATCGCCGACACCCTGCATGGCAATCTGGTCGCCTGTGCCGGCATGGGCGTGGGTTCGCACGAGAGCGCCGCCCTGGTGCTGTCGCGGCTGGGCGACTGCCCGGTGCGCGATCTGGTGGTGTCCGGGCCCGATATGCGCCAGGACGATCTGGCCCATTTGCTCGTCATCCTGCAAGGTGCGCAGGGCCGGCACCGCGACATCACCGACCCGATCGAGGTGCTGGCCGCCTTCGGTGGCTTCGAGATCGCGATGATGGTCGGCGTGATGCTGGTGGCCGCCAGCAAACGCCAGCTGATCGTCGTCGATGGCATGGCCGCCTGCGCCGCGCTGAAAGTGGCAGCGGCGATCGCCTCGCCGGTGACCGACTACGCGGTGTTCTGCCGCAGCCATTCGCACCGCGGGCTGGACGAAGCGATGGCCCTGTTCCATGCCTCGGCCCTGCTGGAGCTGGGCATGCAAAGCGCCGACGGTACCGGCGCCACCCTGGCCTGGCCGCTGATACGCAGTGCGGCGGCCCTGTTGGCCGATGTCACAGACGCCGACGACCCGACGCCCTCAAAGCCGTCCGACTGGAACGACGCGCCACAGCGCTAGACACTCAGCGCGTCGGCTCGCCGCCCTGCCGCATCGGCAGCTGAGGCATGGCCTGCGCATCGGCATTGGGCACCGGGTTCATGCCCGGTGTGGGCTGAATGGCCGGAATGGCGGCCACGCCGCCCACGCGGAAGGGCATATTGCCCGGGGGCGCCTGCCCGACCATGGGCCCGCCGGACACCGCGCCACCGAGCACCGGCGCGCCGGGACGCGCCTCATTGGCCGGCGCGGCGGCCGAACCGGGCAAGGCCGTGCCCGGGCTGCCAATCGGTGCATTGACGGCGGTGGTGGCCGGCGGCAGGCGCAAGACCATGCGACCCGCTTCGGCCGTGCCTTTGGCGCCAAGGCCGGCGCTGTTGGCCGTCAGGCTCAGCAGCAAGACATCTCCGTCCACTGAGGCACCAATGCGCACCGGCTTGGCGGGCTTGCCATCCACCGCGATCAGGGCCACGCCTTCGCCCGAGCCGGTGTCTCTTTTAGGAGCCACCACGCCCAGCAGGCGGAAGCGGCTCTCCTCCGCCGGCTCGGCGTTGACTGCGGTGCCGGCCGGACTGCTGCCCAGCAGGCGCGACAGATCGACACGCGCGGGGGCTCCTTCGGCGGCGGCCAGGGCGCGCGAGGGCGCCGGCAGCGGACTCACCCCCAGCCGCAGGGCCCAGAACACCAGGCTGCCCGCAAGCAGGGCCCAAACAGCAAATGCGGTGAGGCGTGCATACATGGCGCGATTATGATTCAAGCATGCCCGCGACCGCAGCGAAAACGGCAGCGAAATATGGCGGCAATCAAAGCCGTGTAAAAGCTTGCACTTGGTGTTCGCACCGCCTCAGACCAGGAACCAGACATGGACCGCCACCCCCTATTGAATCGCCATCCCCGACACCGCGGCTTCACACTGATCGAGCTGCTGGTGGTGCTGGTCATCATCGGCGTGCTCGCCGCCCTGGTGGTGCCCAATGTGCTGGACCGCGCCGATGACGCACGTGTCACCGCCGCCCGCACCGACGTCAACAACCTGATGCAGGCGATGAAGCTGTACAAGCTGGACAACCAGCGCTACCCCAGCGCCGAACAGGGCCTGGAGGCACTGGTGCACAAGCCCACGGCGGGCGTGATTCCGCCGAACTGGAAGCCTTATCTGGAGAAGCTGCCCAACGATCCCTGGGGCCGCCCCTACCAGTTCGTCAGCCCCGGCGTGAAAGGCGAGATCGATATCTACAGCTTCGGCGCCGATGGTCAGCCCGGCGGCGAAGGCAACAACGCCGACATCGGCTCCTGGCAATAGCTTGTCAAAGCCCTTGCGTGAGCCCTTCAGCAGCCACGGCTTCACGCTGATCGAGCTGCTGGTGGTGGTGGCGCTGATCGCCATCGCCACCGCCGTGGCCAGTCTGGCCCTGCCCAATCAGGCCGCCACCCAGCTGGAGCGCGAATCGGCGAGGCTGGTGGCGCTGTTCGAGGGCGCCCGCGCCGAGGCCCGTGCCTCCGGCCTGGCGGTGCACTGGGCGCCGCTGTCCATGCCCGGCGGCGGGACGGCGGCCGCGCAATTCCGCTTCGACGGCCTGCCCGAGCGCCTGGCCATGCCGACGCGCTGGCTCGGCGACACGGCCCCGGCGGTCGAGATCGTCGGCGCGCGCGCCGTGCTGCTCGGCCCCGAGCCGATGATCGGCGCGCAGCGCATCGTGCTGCGCCTGGCCGATCAAGCCCTGACCCTGACGACCGACGGCCTCGGCCCCTTTGTCGTCAACCGCGAGGCCACCCCGCCATGAGAGGGCTGGCGCGTGGCTTCACGCTGATCGAGGTGCTGGTGGCGCTGACCATAGTCGCCATCACCCTGGGTGCCGGCATCAAGGCCGCCGGCGCGCTGACCGGCAATGCCGAGCGCCTGGCCGAGGTCAGCCTGGCCCAATGGTGCGCCGACAACCAGCTGACCGAACTGAAGCTGCAGCGCAGCGGCCAGCTGCCCGGCGTCGGCGACACCGACTTCTCATGCGAGCAACTGGGCCGCACCTTCAAGGCCCGGCTGGTGATAAGGCCCACGCCGAACCCCAACTTCCGTCGCGCCGACGCGATCGTGTTCGATGACAACGAGCGCGCACTGGTCACCCTGTCCACCGTGCTGGCGCGCTACTGATGCGCAAGATCTCGCACCCATCCCGCGGTTTCACCCTCGTCGAAGTGCTGGTGGCACTGCTGATCATGGCCTTGATGGCAATGATGTCCTGGCGCGGCCTGGACGCCATCATCCGCACCCGTGACATCAGCCAGTCGCACCTGGAGCGCACGATGCGGCTGCAGACGGTGATGGCGCAGTTGGAGCAGGACCTGCTGGCCGTGCAGGACACCGGCACCGTGCCGCCGCTGCAGTTCACCGGCGGCAGCCTGCAGCTCACGCGGCTGCGCCCCGAGGGCATGCAGGTGGTGGTCTGGTCGCGCATGGGCAATGCGTGGACGCGCTGGGAGTCGCCCGTCACCACCCGCGCCGAGGAGCTGCAGGAGAGCTATCTGCGCAGCCTGCAGCTGCAGGCCAATGCGCCGGGCATGGTGCGTGCGCTGGAGGGCGTGAGCGGCTGGCAGGTCTATTTCTACCGCGGCAACAGCTGGAGCAATGCCCAGTCCAGCAGCGGCGCAAGCACCTCCACGCCGGTGCCGCCGAGCGTCGGCGCCAGCGGGCCGCAAGGCGGAAACACCCCCACCTCATCGCTGCCTGCCGCGGTCAAGATGGCGCTGCAGTTCGATGAGGCCAGCGGCTGGAGCGGCACGCTGAACCGGGCCGTCGCACTGGGGCCGCAGCCATGATACGCAAGCAGGCCGAGCGCGGCGCCGCACTGCTGACGGCGATGATCATCGTCACCCTGGTCAGCACGCTGGCTGCGGCCATGGTCTGGCAGCAGTACCGCGCGGTGCAGGTCGAGGGGGCCGAGAGGGCCCGCGTCCAGGCAGCGCTGATTCTGCAAGGCGCGCTGGACTGGGCGCGGCTGATATTGCGCGAGGACGCGCGGGCCAACCAGAGCCAGCCGGTCGATCATCTGGGCGAGGTCTGGGCCGTGCCGCTGGCGGAGGCCCGCCTGTCCACCTTCTTGGCTGCCGACCGCAACAACAACAGCGACGACGGGCCCGAGGCCTTCCTGTCCGGCGCCATCGACGACGCCCAGGCGCGCTACAACCTGCGCAACCTGGTCGGCGGCCCCACCGTGCCACCGGCCGAGTTGCGCGCGCTGCAGCGCATCTGCGACAGCGTCGGGGTGCCGGTGGATGTCGCCACCCAACTGGCCGACACGCTGCGCCAGGCACTGGGCACGCCGGCGGTCGGCCAGTCATCGAAAAACACGCCGCTGGCCCCCCCCAGCCTGGATCAGCTGAGCTGGCTGGGCATCAGCGCCAGTCATCTGGACCGGCTGCGCCCACGCGTGATCCTGCTGCCGGTGGCCACGCCGCTGAACCTGAACACCGCCAGCCGCGAGCTGCTGGCCACCGTGTTCGACGGCATGGACTTGGCCACCGCCCAGCGCCTGGTGCAGGCGCGCCAGAGCAAGCCCTTCCAGACGGTGCAGGACGTGCTGACCCTGGTGCCGGCCTCGGCCCAGATCGACGGCACGCGGGCCAGCGTCAGCTCCAATTTCTTCGAGATCAGCGGCAGGCTGCGGCTGGAAGACCGGCTGCTGGAGGAACGCTCGCTGGTGCAGCGCCGCGGCCTGGACATGGTGGCCATCTACCGGCAGCGGCTGAACCTGCTGGCGCAGGGGACGCCCTGACACGCCAATGCTGTGACAACGCTGCAACTACCGCCTCTAAGTCCTTGATTTTCTGAGAATCATCAGCACCCGCCTTCTAGAATAAGATGCCACTCCCCCTATGAGCACCCTGGTCCTGCTGCTACCCCCGCGTGCGCGTCTTCGCGCCCAGGGCGCCGACGCGCCCGCTGCAATGCTGGCGACCGCCGAGTACAGCTATCTGCTGACGACCGATGGCGTGGCTGTCATCGACCAGGGCCGCGCCGCGCCCAACCGCCTGCCCCGGGCCGAGACGGTGATTGCCGTGCCCGCCGAGTCCGACCTCAGCTGGCACCGGGTGGCCCTGCCCAAGACGGGCCGCGCCCGCATGCGAGCGGCACTGGCCGGCATGCTCGAAGAGGTGCTGCTCGAAGACCCCGAGCAGCTGCACTTCGCGCTGGAGACCGATGCCGCCGGCGGCGACACATCCTGGGTGGTGGTGATGAGCAAGGCCTGGCTGGCCGACCATCTGGCAGCGCTGGAGGCCGGCCACGTGTTCGTCGACCGGGTGGCACCGATGGCCTGGCCCGAGTCGCCTCCGGTCGGACATTTCTACGAGATCGAGGCGGCCGAGGACGGCCTCAACCCGCGCCTGGGCCTGCGCTGGAGCCATCCCCAGGGGGTTGCCAACATGGGCCTGGACGGCACGCTGGTGCGCAAGCTCTTCCCCGATGCCGCCGTGCAGGCCGCCCGCTGGACGGCCACGCCGGGGGCCGCCGATGCCGCCGAGCGCTGGCTGGGCGGCACCAAGGTCTCGGTGCTGACACCCACGCTGCGCTGCCTCAGCGCGCTGGACAGCCCGTGGAACCTGCGCCAGTTCGACCTGGCCCCCCGCGCCCGCGGCGTGCGCGCCTTCCGCCAGGCCTACCGGACCTATATGCGCCGCGCCTGGCGGCCGGTGCGCCTGGGCTTGATCGGCCTGGCCGCCGTGCACCTGATAGGCCTGAATTTCTGGGCCCTGCACCTGAAGAAGGGCATAGACAGCCGCAAGCTCGCGGCCGAGCAGGTGCTGCGCAGCACCCATCCCCAGGTACGGGCCGTGCTCGACGCCAGGGTGCAGATGGAGCGCGAGACCGATTTGCTGCGTATCGCCGCAGGCCGCCCCGGCGAAGACGATCTGGAGTCGCTGCTCGGTGCCGCCGCCACCGCCTGGCCGGTGGACATGGGCCCGCTGGAGAGCCTGCGCTTCGAGCCGGGCAAGTTGATACTGTCATCCAGCGGCTGGCGCAATGACCAGGTGGATGCCTTCCGCAGCGCACTGCGCAGCGAGGGCTGGCAGCTGGAGGTCAGCGAGAACCGGATGACCGTCAGCCGCGTGCGCGCTGCGGCCAGGGGCCAATCATGAACACGAAGCGCAGCAGCTTTTTCACCACCGCCCTGCCGCCGCGCTGGCAGCAGCAATGGCAGCAGTTGATCGCCCCCGCGCGCCAGCAGTGGCAGGCGCTGGCCGAGCGTGAGCGTCTGGGCCTGGGCATCGCGGGCGCGGTGCTGGGGCTGCTGCTGGTCTGGCAGATCGCCGTGGCCTCGCCGCTGCGCACCTTGCGCGAGGCGCCGCCGCAGATCGACCGGCTGGACGCCCAGCTGCAGGACATGCAGCGCCTGGCCAACGAGGCGCGCGAGTTGCGTGCGGTCGCGCCGGTCAGCGGCGCCCAGGCGGCCATGGCGTTGCAGGCAGCCACCGAGCACCTGGGCGAGGCCGCCAAACTCAGCTTGCAAGGCGACCGCGCGACCTTGACGCTGACCAATGCCAGCAGCGAGCAATTGCGCAGCTGGCTGGGCGAGGCGCGCAGCGCGGCGCGGGCGCGGCCGGTGCAGGCACAGCTGCAGCGCGGGCCCAAGGGCTACTCGGGCACTGTGGTGCTGAGCCTGGGAGGTTTGCAGTCATGAAACCGAGAACCCCGTTCAAACCGAAGAAGCGCTGGCAACTGCCATGGCCCTTCCGGCGTGACCCCCATGCTTTGTCGGGTCCGCCCAGCACGATGTGGCAGGACTCGCGCCAGGTCGAGTGGGGCTTGGTCGGCAAGCACAATGCCCCGCTGCGCTGGAGCGTGGCCGGCCTGGTGCTGGGCATCCTGATCTGCATCATCGCCTTCGCGCCGGCCTCCTGGTTGGCGCGTACCGTGGACGAGGCCACCGAGGGCCACCTGCTGCTGGCCGACACACGCGGCAGCATCTGGTCGGGCAGCGCCCTGCTGGTGCTCACCGGCGGCCGCGACAGCCGCGACAGCAGCGCCCTGCCGGGCCGCATCGAATGGAATATGGGCTTCTCGGGCACGGCTCTGGCGCTGCGCCTGCGCCAGGCCTGCTGCCTCAATGGCGAAGTCACCCTGCTGCTGCAGCCGGGCCTGGGCACGGCCAGTGTCACGGTGCCGGCGGGCAGCCAGCAGAGCTGGGTGGCACGCTGGCCGGCCTCCTGGCTCAGCGGCCTGGGCACGCCCTGGAACACCTTGCAGCTGGGCGGCTCGGTGCGGCTGTCGGCCAAGAACCTGAAAATCGACTGGGCCCAGGGCCGCTGGCGCCAGAGCGGCCAGCTGGACCTGGATTTTCTGAACCTGTCCTCGCGCGTTTCCACCGTGGACCCGCTGGGCAGCTACCGCTTCTCGGTGATCGGCGACAGCGCCGGCGTGTCGCGCATGGTGCTGAGCACGCAAGAGGGTGCGCTGCTGTTGAGCGGCGAAGGCACCTTCGGTGCCGGCAAGGCGCGCTTTCTGGGCGAGGCCAATGCCGCGCCTGACCGCGAAGCCGCGCTCAACAACCTGCTGAACATCATTGGACGGCGCCAAGGCGCGCGCTCCGTAATCTCGATTGGATGAGCAAGCATGAAACACTGCCCGACCTCCCCACTGCGGCAGGCAAGACAACTGCTGGCCAGGGCCGTGGCGGCCTCGCTGCTGTGCCAGAGCACCGGCCTGCTGGCCCAGACCCCGCCCGCCGACACGCCCAGCCGCAAGAGCAGTGGCACCAGCACGCCCCGGCCGCTCAGCCCGGCGTTGAAGTCGCGCACGCCGGTGACGCTGAACTTCGTCAACACCGACATCGAGGCCGTGACCCGCGCCATCGGCGTGATGATCGATCGGCAATTCATCGTCGACCCGCGCGTCAAGGGCACGATCACCGTCTACAGCGAACAGCCGCTGACGGTGCGCGAGGCCTATCTGAACTACCTGGCCGCCCTGCGCGGACTGGGCTTCACCGTGGTGGAGAACACCGGCCTGTTGAAGGTGGTGCCCGAGGCCGATGCCAAGCTGCAGGCCGGCTCGGTGGTGATTGGCACCGAGACAGCGCCGCGCGGTGACCAGATCATCACGCAGATCTTCAAGCTCAACTACGAGAACGCCAACAACCTGGTGGCCGTGCTGCGGCCGCTGATCAGCCCCAACAACACCATCAACGCCAACCCGGGCAACAACAGCCTGGTGATCACCGACTACGCCGAGAACCTGCAGCGCCTGGCCCGCATCGTGGCGGCCATGGACAACCCGGGCGCCACCGACATGGAGGTGGTGCCGCTGAAGCACGCCATCGCCTCCGACCTCGCGGCCCTGGTGCTGAAGCTGTCCGACGGCGGCGCCGCGGCGGCCGTGCCGGGCGCCATCGGCACCTCGGTCAGCGTGCTGGCGGACTCGCGCAGCAACTCGCTGATACTGCGCGCACCCAACCCGGCGCGGCTGGCGGCCACACGCGCCATCATCGAGAAGCTGGACCGGCCTATGGGCGATGACGCCGCCGGCAATATCCGCGTCGTCTACCTGAAGAACGCCGATGCGGTGAAGCTGGCCACCGTGCTGCGCGCCGCCTACGGCGCGAGCAGCAGCGGCAGCTCGGGTGGCGGCAGCGGCAGCAGCAGTGTGGGTGGCGCCGGTGGCGTGTTGCCGGGCGTGCTGACGGGGGCGGCCAACAGCGGCATCGGTGGCAGCGCCGGCGCCTCGGCATCCACCACGCCGGTGAGCGCCTCGCAGGGGCCCTCGACCGGCGGCTTCGTGCAGGCCGACCCGGCCACCAATTCGCTGATCATCACCGCGCCCGAGCCGATGTACCGCCAGCTGCGCGCCGTCATCGACCAGCTCGATGCGCGCCGCGCCCAGGTCTATGTCGAGTCGATGATCGTCAAGGTCAATGCCGACAAGGCCGCCACCTTCGGCGTGCAATGGCAGAACCTGTTCGGCGACAAGGGCGACAGCAGCATCGTCGGCGCCGGCACCAATTTCAACAGCGGCAATGCCAATATCCTGAATCAGACCGTGGCCGTGGCCCAGGGCCGGGCCGGCGTGGCCACCGCCCTGGCCAGCGCCGCACCGGGCGGGCTGAACATCGGCATCCTGAAGAAGGTCGGCGGCTTCTACACCCTGGGTGCGGTGGCCAACTTCCTGGAGTCGCAGACCGGCGCCAACATCCTCTCCACGCCGAATCTGGTGGCGCTGGACAACGAGGAGGCGAAGATCGTCATCGGCCAGAACGTGCCCTTCATCACCGGCTCGTTCACCAACACCGGTGGCACCACCGGCGCGACCAATCCGTTCCAGACCATAGAGCGCAAGGACGTCGGCCTGACCCTGCGCATCAAGAGCCAGATCGGCGAGGGCGGCACGGTGCGCATGACGGTCTACCAGGAAAACTCCTCGGTGGTGCCCGGCGCCACCAACAGCGCCGGCCCGACCACCGACAAGAGCTCGATCGAGACCACCGTGGTTGTCGACGACGGCTCCATCCTGGTGCTGGGCGGCCTGCTGAAGGATGAATACACCGATGGCGAGGACCGCGTGCCGGGTCTTGCCAGCATTCCGCTGGTCGGCAATCTGTTCCGTAGCGAGAACCGCAAGCGGGTGAAGAGCAATCTGATGGTGTTCCTGCGCCCGGTGGTGATGCGCACCCAGCAGTCGGCCGACGAGCTGACCCTGAGCCGCTACGAGTCGATTCGCGCGTTGCAGCAGACCAATCAGCCCCAGCCCAGCCGCCTGCTGCCCATCAATGAGTCGCCGGTGCTGCCCCAGGCACCGGGCACGGCCCCGGCCACCACCGCACCCGCCAAGCGCGAGCCCTGACCCACCATGGCCATACGCCACCCCCTGCCCTATGCGTTCGCGCGGGCCAACACCCTGCTGCTGGAAGATGATGGCAGCGAGCTGGTGCTGTGGGCCAGCTCCGAGGTGACGCTGGCCGCACTGTCCGAGGTGCAGCGCCAGTTCGTCATCGACCGCTTCGAACACCAGGACGCGGCCACGCTGACCGAGCGCCTGGCGCAGGCCTATGCCGGCTCCGAATCAAGTGCAGCGGCGGTGGTCGGCGAGGTCGAGAGCGCCGTCGATCTGGGCCGCATGATGCAGGAGCTGCCGGCGGTGGAAGACCTGCTGGAGGCGGCCAATGACGCACCCATCATCCGCATGCTCAACGCGCTGCTGACCCAGGCCGCCAAGGACGGCGCCAGCGACATCCACATCGAGCCCTACGAGCGTTCGAGCTCGGTGCGCTTTCGTGTCGACGGCACGCTGCGCGAGGTGGTGCAGCCCAACAAGGCCCTGCATGCCGCACTGATCTCGCGGCTGAAGATCATGGCCGAGCTGGACATTGCCGAGAAGCGCCTGCCGCAGGACGGCCGCATCTCGCTGCGCATCGGCGGGCGGGCGATTGATGTGCGCGTCTCCACCCTGCCCTCCTCGCATGGCGAACGCGCCGTGCTGCGCCTGCTGGACAAGAGCGAATCGAAGTTCACGCTCGAAGGCCTGGGCATGAGCGGCGATGTGCTGACGCATTTCGACCGCCTGGTGCAGCAGCCGCACGGCATCGTGCTGGTCACCGGCCCCACCGGCTCGGGCAAGACGACCACGCTCTACGCCTCGCTGGAGCGTATCGACGCCAGCACCACCAATGTGCTGACGGTCGAAGACCCGGTCGAGTACGAGCTGCACGGCATCGGCCAGACCCAGGTCAATCCTAAGATAGACCTGAGCTTTGCCAAGGCCCTGCGCGCCATCCTGCGCCAGGACCCGGACGTGATCATGATCGGCGAGATCCGTGACTCGGAGACCGCGCAGATCGCCATCCAGGCCTCGCTGACCGGCCACCTGGTGCTGGCCACCCTGCACACCAATGACGCGCCCAGTGCAGCGGCGCGGCTGATTGACATGGGCGTCGAGCCCTTTCTGCTCAGCTCCAGCCTGCTGGGCGTGCTGGCCCAGCGCCTGGTGCGCAAGTTGTGCCCGCATTGCAAGCGCGTCGATGAGCAGGGCCTGTACCGGCCGGTGGGCTGCCCCGAATGCAGCCAGACCGGCTACAAGGGCCGCACCGGCGTCTACGAACTGATGGTGATGGACGACGGCATGCGCGCGCTGATACACAACCGGGCGTCCGAGCAGGCATTGATCCAAGCCGCCCAGGCCGGCGGCCTGCGCTCGATGCGCGAGGACGGCGAACGCCTGGTCCAGCAGGGCATCACCTCGCCGGAAGAAGTCCTGCGCGTGACCCGAGAGTAGGTAGGAACAGACAGCCATGCCTGCCTACAAATACGAAGCGCTGAACAACGCCGGCCGCACGACAAGCGGCCTGGTCGAGGCCGACAACCCGCGTGCCGCGCGCGCACAGCTGCGTGCGCAAGGCCTGGTGCCGCTGTCGGTGGCAGCGGTGCAGCAGGCCAGCATGGCCGCACGCTCGTCGCTGTTCGCGCGCCGCACCTTCAACTCCACCCTGCTGGCCGTCTGGACCCGCCAACTGGCCGGCCTGGTGGCCGCCGGCCTGCCGATCGAACGCGCACTGACGGCCCTGGCCGATGAGAGCGAAGACGCCAAGCAGCGCGAGCTGGTCGCCCAGCTGAAGAGCGAGGTCAACGGCGGCGCCAGCTTTGCCGCCGCCCTGGCCACCGCGCCGCGCGAGTTCGACGAGGTCTATCGCGCCGTGGTCGCCGCCGGCGAGCAGAGCGGCGCCCTGGGCGTGGTGCTGGAGCGCCTGGCCGATGATCTGGAAGAACGGCAGAACCTGCGCGCCAAGCTGATAGGCGCGATGGCCTACCCGGCCATCGTGTCGCTGATCGCCGTCATCATCGTCGTCTTCCTGGTCACCTATGTCGTGCCCCAGGTGGCCACGGTCTTCACCAGCAGCAAGCGCACCTTGCCGACCTTGACCATTGCCATGCTGGGCCTGAGCGCCTTCGTGCGCCAATGGGGCTGGCTGGTGGTGGTGCTGCTGATCACCGGCACCGGCCTGCTGAGCTGGATGCTGCGCAACGACGCCTTCCGCGAACGCTTCGACGCCGCCACCCTGACCCTGCCCCTGGTCGGCAAGCTGGCCCGCGGCTACAACGCCTCGCGCTTCGCCGGCACGCTGGCCATGCTGGCCGGCGCCGGCGTGCCCATACTCAAATCACTGCAGGCCGCGGCCGAAACCCTGTCCAACCGCGCCATGCGCGCCGACGCGCTGGAGGCCCTGTCCCAGGTCCGCGAAGGCGCGCCGCTGGGCTCGGCCCTGGCCGGCAAGAAACGTTTCCCCGGCATCCTGGCCATGTTCGCCCGCCTGGGCGAACAGACCGGCAAGCTGCCGCAGATGCTGGAACGCGCCGCCAAGCAGCTCAGCACCGAGGTGCAGCGCCGGGCCATGGCCGCGGCAACCCTGCTGGAGCCCATCCTGATCGTGGCGATGGGCGGAGTGGTGCTGCTGATCGTGCTGGCGGTGTTGCTGCCCATCATCCAGCTCAATACCTGGGTGAAGTAGGGGTCGGTCAAGGCCGCTGCGACCTCGGACCATCCGCAGTGAACTGCCTCGCTATCATCCTCCGATGCCCGCCACCCTAGCCGGCCAGTTGGTCGTTGCCATCTCCTCCCGCGCCCTGTTCGACTTCGAGGAAGAGAACCAGCTCTTCGAGGCCGAGGATGACCGTGCCTACATGCAGCTGCAGCTGGCGCGGCTGGACCGGCCGGCCAAGCCGGGGGTGGCGTTCTCGCTGGTCAACAAGCTGCTGGCTTTCAACGAGCCCGGGCAGGCGCAACGGGTCGAGGTGGTGGTGCTATCGCGCAATGACCCGGTCTCGGGCATGCGTGTATTCCGCTCGGCGCGTCACTACGGGCTGGCGGTGCAGCGCGGGGTGTTCACACGTGGCGCGCCGCCTTGGCGCTATCTGACGCCGCTGAAGGCGAATCTGTTCCTGTCCGTCAACGAGGCCGATGTACGGCAGGCGCTGACGGCCGGGGTGCCGGCGGCACGGGTGTATCCCCATTCGGCCCATGCGTCCGATGCGCATCCCCTCGAGGTGCGCATCGCCTTCGACGGTGACGCGGTGCTGTTCTCCGACGAGGCCGAGCGCGTCTACCAGAGCGATGGGCTCGATGCCTTCCAGGCCCATGAAACGCTGCGTGCCGACACGCCCCTGCCCGCAGGGCCGTTCAAGCCGCTGCTGGAGGCGCTGCAGCGGCTGCAGCAGGCACCCGCCCTTGGCATGCAGGTGCGCACAGCCCTGGTCACGGCGCGCAGTGCCCCCGCCCACGAGCGTGCGATACGCACCTTGATGAATTGGAACATCGAGGTCGACGAGGCGATGTTTCTGGGCGGCCTGGCCAAGGGCGAGTTTCTGCGCGAGTTCGAGCCCGACTTCTTTTTCGATGACCAGACCGGCCATATCGAAAGCGCCTCGGCTCATGTGCCATCGGGGCACGTGGCGACTGGCGTGAGCAATCTCTAGTGTCCTGCCCCCGTGGTTCGGGGGGACTCCCCGGAGGCAGGGGGTGCGCGGCAGGCCCGCGTAACGTAGCCTTAAGGCCTTGGCTTGCTACGGACATCGAACCTTATGACATCACATCGCATCTCCTTCTTCGCGACCGCCATTGCACTGGCCGTCGCCAGCATCGGTTCAGCCCAGGCGGCTGTGTTCACCGAAGACTTCGAGGGCAGCTTCCCCGCGTGGGAAAGCCAGTGGTTCGGCACCCAATCGACCGGCCGCAACTACTATTGCAGCGGCGCGCTGAACTGCGCCACGCGCGGCAACAACCCGGATGGCCTGTGGCTGGCGGACAGCACCAACGGCAGCTCGGGCCCCATCGATGTCAAGTTCAACACCGGCTTCGGCGACTCGCTGACCTCGTTCAAGCTGGACGTGGCGGGTTACACCGGCACCACCTTGGCAGCGTATGACAAGGACAATGCGCTGATCTTCAGCCAGAACCTGTTCCTGACCTTTGGCGCCATGTCCGACCCGGGCGTCTACGCAAGCTACACCATCACGTCGAACAACGGCATCAGCCATTTCACGTTCTCGGGCAATGCCGCCGGCAACACCTCGATCGACAACCTGGTGGCGACCACAGCTGCCGTGCCCGAGCCGCAGACCTATGCGCTGATGCTGGCCGGTCTGGGCATGTTCGGCTTCATGGCCAAGCGCCGCAAGGTCTGAACCTAGGACTTACCTCCGCAAAGGCTGCCTCGGCAGCCTTTTTTCATGGCGAGTGGAACAGGCGCAGGCCGCCCAGATCCAGGACGCGCAGCCCGCCATACTCGATCCGTATCAGGCCTTGGTCCTGCAGCGTTTTCAGCGCCTGGTTGACGCGCTGGCGTGACAGGCCCACCAGATAGCCCAGCTCGGTCTGGGTGATGCGCAGCAGGCTGCCGACGCCGGGATACAAGGTCGGGTGGAACAGCGAGGCCAGGTTGCGCGCCACGCGCAGGTCGGGGTCGGTCATGCGGTCGATCTCGCGCGCGGCAATGAACTGGCCCAGGCGCTCGTTGAGCTGGTTCAGCACGAAGCGGTTGAACGGGATCGAACTCTCCAGCAGCCAGTGGAAGGTCTCGACCGGCAGGCCGGCCACGACGCTGCGCCGCAAGGCCTGGATGTTGTAGCGATAGACCTCGCGCTTGAGCAGGGTGCCCTCGCCGAACCAGCCGCCCGGCGGCACGCCGGTGAAGGTGATGGCGGTGCCACCCGAGTCGTCATTGCTCATCTTCAGCAGGCCATCGACGACGCCGAACCAGAAGGTCGCCGGCCGGCCGAAGCGGCAGACGCGCTCGCCCACCTCGGCATCGGCCACCTGCAGCTGGGCGATCACCGCCTCGCGCTGCGTGCGCTCCAGCAGCGGCAGCCAGGGGATTTGCGCCAGCTCGTCGCCGGTGGCGGCGCGGGCACGCAGGCGCAGTGGCGGGTGGGCCATGGCGGCCGTCGGGGTTGCATTCGGGTGCATCAGAAAAACGCTCGCAAGTTGACTGCAGCCTTACCAGACACCCCCGGGAAATCACGCCCCCGTGATACCCCTAGGATTGTCGTCGTAACGACATCTTGGCGTCAAAGTCAGGTCTAGCATAGCCCTCAGAAACCCGGGTTGCGACTTCTTTTGGAGGTTGCGCTACGGACAGACAGGAGACAACAAGCGTGTCAACGACCTTTCCAAGGCTATTGCTGGCCCATGCGGCACAGCGCCCGAACGCACCGGCCCTGCGCGAAAAGGAATACGGCATCTGGCAGGCCCTGAGCTGGTCGCAACTGGCCGATCTGGTGCGCGCGCTGGCCCATGGCCTGGCCCAGGCAGGTCTGCAGCGCGGCCAGCACATCGTGGTGGTGGGCGACAACCGGCCTCGCCTGTCCGCCGCGATGCTGGCGGCGCAATCGCTGGGCGCGATTCCGGTGCCGCTGTACCAGGACGCGGTGGCCGCCGAGTTCCGCTTCCCGATCAACAACGCCGACATCGCCTTTGCCGTGGTCGAAGACCAGGAGCAGGTCGACAAGATGCTGGAGCTGCGCGAGCACTGCCCGCAACTGGCGCACATCTGGTTCGATGATCCGCGCGGCCTGCGCCACTACAACGAACCGGGCCTCGCCTCCCTGGACGAATTGATTGCCGCCGGCCGTGAGCGCCTGGCCCAGCTGCCCGGTTTCTTCGACGCCGAGGTACAGAAGGGCGAAGGCGGCGATGTCGCTGCGATGTTCTTCACCTCGGGCACCACCGGCAACCCCAAGGGCGTGGTCCACACGCACAACAGCTTGATCGACCGCGCCCAGGCAGGCGCACGCTTTGACAGGCTGACCAGCGACGAAGAGGTGCTGGCCTATCTGCCACCGGCCTGGATTGGCCAGAACATCTTCAGCTATGCGCAGTGGATCGCCTGCGGCTACATCGTCAACTGCCCCGAGTCGGCCAGCACGGTGACCATAGACCTGAAGGAGATAGGCCCGACCTACTACTTCGCGCCGCCGCGCATCTTCGAGGGTCTGCTGACCACCGTGATGATACGGATGGAGGATGCCGGGGCGATCAAGAAATGGCTGTTCCACCATTTCATGAACCTGGCCCGGCGCGTCGGCCCGGCCAAGATGGATGGCAAGCCGGTGTCGGGTCTTGACCGCCTGCATTACGCGCTGGGCCAGCTGTGCATTTACGGCCCCTTGCGCAACTCGCTGGGCCTGAGCCGTGTGCGCGTGGCCTACACCGCCGGTGAGGCGATAGGCCCGGACCTGTTCAGCTTCTACCGCTCGATAGGCATCAATCTGAAGCAGCTCTATGGCTCGACCGAGACGGCCGTGTTCGTCTGTCTGCAGCCCGACCACCAGGCCCGCGCCGACACCGTGGGCGTGCCCATCGACGGCGTGGAAATCAAGCTGGCGTCGAGTGGCGAGATCCTCGTCAAATCGCCCGGCCTGCTGAAGGAGTACTACAAGAACCCGGAGGCCACGGCCGAGGTGCTGACCGCCGAGGGCTGGTACCACACCGGCGACGCCGGCTTCATCGATGCCTCTGGCCATCTGAAGATCATCGACCGCGCCAAGGACGTGGGTCGACTGATGGGCGGCGCCAATGACGGCGCGATGTTCGCGCCCAAGTATGTGGAGAACAAGCTGAAGTTCTTCCCCTTCATCAAGGAGGCGGTGGCCTTTGGCGACAAGCGCGAAAAGGTCTGCGCCTTCATCAATATCGATATGGAAGCGGTGGGCAACTGGGCCGAGAAACGCAACCTGCCCTATGCCGGCTACACCGATCTGGCGCAAAAGCCTGAGGTCTACGAAATGATTCGCGAGTGCATAGAGAAGGTCAACGCCGACCTGGCGCAAGACGAGCTGCTGGCCGGCAGCCAGATCAGCCGCTTCCTGGTGCTGCACAAGGAGCTCGACGCCGATGACGGCGAGATGACGCGCACCCGCAAGGTCAAGCGCGGCTTCATCAACGAGCGCTACCAGGTGCTGGTCGATGCACTGTACGGCGGCAAGAGCAGCCAGTACATCGAGACCCAGGTGAAGTTCGAGGACGGGCGCACCGGCATGGTGGCGGCCGATCTGAAGATCGTCGACACCAAGACCTTTGCACCTGCACGGAGGGCAGCCTGATGTCCGGCAAGAAAATCGGCGAGGTCATCCTCGATGTGCAGAACATCAGCCTGCGTTTCGGCGGCGTGAAGGCACTGACCGACATCAGCTTCAATGTGCGCGAGCACGAGATACGCGCCATCATCGGCCCCAACGGCGCCGGCAAGAGCTCGATGCTGAACTGCATCAACGGCGTCTACGCGCCGCAGGAAGGCGCCATCAGCTTCAAGGGCCAGACCTTCCACCACATGAATTCGCGCCAGGTGGCCGAGATGGGCGTGGCCCGCACCTTCCAGAACCTGGCGCTATTCAAGGGCATGAGCGTGGTGGACAACATCATGACCGGCCGCAACCTGAAGATGAAGAGCAATATCTTCCAGCAGGCCCTGCGCTTCGGTGCGGCCCAGCGCGAGGAAAGCGAACAGCGCCTGGTGGTCGAACGCATCATCGATTTCCTGGAAATCCAGCCCTACCGCAAGACCGCCGTCGGCAAGATGCCCTACGGCCTGCAAAAGCGGGTTGACCTGGGCCGGGCCCTTGCGATGGAGCCCACCGTGCTCTTGCTCGACGAGCCCATGGCCGGCATGAATGTGGAAGAGAAGCAGGACATGAGCCGCTTCATCCTCGATGTCAACGATGAATTCGGCACCACCATCGTCCTGATCGAACACGACATGGGCGTGGTGATGGACATCTCGGACCGCGTCGTCGTGCTCGACTACGGCAAGAAGATCGGCGACGGCACGCCCGACGAGGTGCGCAACAACGAAGACGTGATCAGTGCCTATCTCGGCACGACGCACTGACAGGACGCGACCATGGCATTCTTTCTCGAAGCATTGATAGGCGGCCTGATGGCCGGCATGCTGTATTCGCTGATCGCGCTGGGTTTTGTGCTGATCTACAAGGCCTCGGGCGTGTTCAATTTCGCTCAAGGAGCCATGGTGCTGTTCGCGGCGCTGGCGATGGCCCGCTTCTCGGAGTGGATCCCGCATTGGTTCGGTTTCGACAACAAGATACTGGCCAATGTGCTGGGCTTTGCCGCCGCGGCCCTGTGCATGATGGTCGTCGCCTGGGCGATGGAGCGCTGGGTGCTGGGCAAGCTGGTCAACCAGGAGGGCATCACCCTCCTGATGGCCACGCTCGGAGCCAGCTACTTCCTCGACGGCACCGGCCAGATGATCTTCGGCAGCGACATCTACAAGATCGATGTCGGCATGCCCAAGGACCCGGTGTTCCTGCTGGAAAGCGTATTCCAGGGTGGCGTGCTGGTGAACAAGGAAGACGTTTACGCGGCCTTGATTGCTGCGGCCCTGGTCGCCGTGCTGGCGCTGTTCTTCCAGAAGACCTCGACCGGCCGCGCCCTGCGCGCGGTGGCCGACGACCACCAGGCCGCCCAGTCGATAGGCATTCCGCTGAACCGCATCTGGATCATTGTCTGGTCGGTCGCGGGCCTCGTGGCCCTGGTCGCCGGCATCATCTGGGGCAGCAAGCTCGGCGTGCAGTTCTCGCTGCAGCTGGTCGCCCTGAAGGCGCTGCCGGTGGTGATTCTCGGCGGCCTGACCTCGGTGCCCGGCGCCATCATCGGCGGGCTGATCATCGGCGTCGGCGAGAAGCTGTCGGAGATCTATATCGGCCCTTACATGGGTGGCGGCATCGAGATCTGGTTTGCCTACGTGATGGCCCTGCTGTTTCTGCTCGTCAGACCGCAGGGGCTCTTTGGCGAAAAAATCATCGACCGCGTCTGACCCGCTGGCCAAGGAAACAAGACCATGTTCTACAGAGAAAACGGCCAGTTCAAGACGAGCTACAAGGCCGACGAGCAGATCTTCCCGATCCGGCAGGACCGCATCGCCATCGCGCTGCTGCTGGCCATTGCCTTCATCGCCGTGCCGCTGCTGGCACCCGAGTACCTGTTCCGCGCCATCCTGATTCCGTTCGTGATCCTGTCGCTGGCTGCCATCGGTCTGAACATCCTGGTCGGCTACTGCGGCCAGATCTCGCTGGGCACCGGCGCCTTCATGGCGGTGGGCGCCTACGCGGCCTACAACTTCCAGGTGCGCATCGAGGGCATGCCGCTGGTGCTGTCGCTGCTGCTGGGCGGCGCCTGCTCCACCCTGGTGGGCGTGCTGTTCGGCATTCCGTCGCTGCGCATCAAGGGCCTGTACCTGGCGGTGGCCACCTTGGCGGCGCAGTTCTTCGTCGACTGGAGCTTTCTGCGCATCAAGTGGTTCACCCACGACTCCTCCTCGGGCTCGGTCAGCGTGTCGGGCCTGCAGGTGCTGGGCATCCCTATCGAATCGCCGGTGCAGAAGTATCTGTTCTGCCTGACCCTGGTGACAGTGTTCGCGCTGATGGCCAAGAATCTGGTGCGCGGTGCCATCGGCCGTGAATGGATGGCCATGCGTGACATGGACGTGGCCGCCGCCGTGATCGGCATACGCCCGGTCTACGCCAAGCTGACCGCCTTTGCCGTCAGCAGCTTCATCGTCGGCGTGGCCGGCGGACTGTGGGGCTTTGTGCACCTGGGCTCCTGGGAGCCGGCGGCCTTCTCGATCGACCGCTCCTTCCAGCTGCTGTTCATGGTCATCATCGGCGGCCTCGGTTCCATCATGGGCAGCTTCTTCGGCGCGGCCTTCATCGTCATCCTGCCCATCTTCCTGAACCAGCTGCCGGCCTGGCTGAACATCCCGATGTCCACCGCCACGGCCTCGCATCTGGAGTCGATGATTTTCGGCGCACTGATCGTGTTCTTCCTGATCGTCGAGCCGCACGGCCTGGCCCGGCTGTGGTCCATCGCCAAAGAGAAGTTGCGGCTGTGGCCCTTCCCGCACTGAATCGGCTTGCTGCGCAAGACAAGAACGAGTTTTCCCATGCACTGACGAGTGCTTTTCCCACCCCTCTGGAGGCAGACAATGAAGTTGAAGTCACTGATAAAAGGCGCGGCCCTTGCGGCCCTAAGCCTGTCCAGCCTGCTCACCGCCCCGGCGGCCCTGGCACAAGCCAAGGAGCAGTTCTTCCCGCTGCTGGTGTACCGCACCGGGCCCTATGCACCGAATGGCGTGCCCTGGGCCAATGGCAAGCAGGACTACATCAAGCTGATCAACGCCCGTGATGGCGGCATCAACGGCGTGAAGATCAGCTACGAAGAATGCGAGACCGGCTACGCCACCGACCGCGGCGTCGAATGCTATGAGCGGCTGAAGGGCAAGGGCGCGTCCTTGATCGACCCGCAGGCCACCGGCATCACCTTCGCGCTGACCGAGAAGGCACCGGCCGACAAGATCCCGCTGGTGACGCTGGGCTATGGCCTGTCCGCCTCGCAGGACGGCGGCGTGTTCAAGTGGAACTTCCCGCTGATGGGCAGCTACTGGACGGCGGCCGACATCCTGATCCAGTACATCGGCAAGAAGGAAGGCGGGCTGGACAAGCTCAAGGGCAAGAAGATCGCCCTGGTCTATCACGACAGCCCCTTCGGCAAGGAGCCGATGCCGCTGCTGGAAGAACGCTCCAAGACCCATGGCTTCGAGTTGTTGAAGATCCCCGTCACGGCACCCGGCGTCGAGCAGAAGTCGGCCTGGTTGCAGGTGCGCCAGCAGCGGCCCGACTATGTGCTGCTGTGGGGCTGGGGCGTGATGAACTCCACCGCCCTGAAGGAAGCACAGGCCACCGGCTATCCGCGCGACAAGATGTATGGCGTGTGGTGGGCCGGTGCCGAACCCGATGTGAAAGACGTCGGCGAAGGCGCCAAGGGCTATAACGCGCTGGCGCTGAACACCTCCGGCCAGAGCCCGAAGGTGATACAGGACATCCTCAAGTACGTGCATGACAAGGGCCAGGGCACGGGCCCGAAGGATGAAGTCGGCTCGGTGCTCTACACCCGCGGCCTGATCATCCAGATGCTCGGTGTGGAGGCGGTGCGCCGCGCGCAGGAGCGCTTCGGCAAGGGCAAGGTCATGACCGGCGAACAGGTGCGCTGGGGTCTGGAAAACCTGGCGCTGGACCAGAAGAAGCTGGACTCGCTGGGCCTGGCCGGCGTGATGCGTCCGCTGTCCACCTCCTGCGTGGACCACATGGGCTCGGTCACGGCCCGCGTGCACACCTGGGATGGGGCGAAGTGGAACTTCAGCTCCGACTTCATCTCGGCCGATGAGCAAATCATCAAGCCCATGGTCAAGTCGGCGGCCGAGAAGTACGCCAGCGACAAGAAGCTGACCCGTCGCACCCCTGAGGACTGCCAGTCCTGATCAAGCCAGCCGGGGGCCCTCGCGGGCCCTCTTCAAAGCGCCGCGCGCGGTGCTTTGAAGAGCGACGAATGCACAGAGAACCAGGCGCATCAACATGACCACACCCAACATCCTTCTCAACGTCAATGGCATCGAGGTCATCTACAACCATGTGATCCTGGTGCTCAAGGGCGTGTCGCTGCAGGTGCCCGAGGGCAAGGTCGTGGCCCTGCTGGGCGGCAATGGCGCCGGCAAGACCACCACCCTGCGCGCGGTCAGCAATCTGCTGCGCGCCGAACGCGGTGCGGTGACCAAGGGCTCCATCGAGTTGCGCGGCGAGCGCATCGAAGCGCTGTCCACCTCGGACATGGTCAACCGCGGAGTGATCCAGGTGATGGAGGGGCGGCACTGCTTCGCCCATCTGTCGATCGAAGACAACCTGATGACCGGCGCCTACACCCGCCGCGACGGCAAGGCCGCCGTGGCCGAGACGCTGGAGAAGGTCTACAACTACTTCCCCCGCCTGAAGACGCGCCGCAGCTCGCAGGCCGCCTACACCTCGGGCGGCGAGCAGCAGATGTGCGCCATCGGCCGCGCGCTGATGGCCAATCCGAAGATGGTCTTGCTGGACGAGCCCTCGATGGGCCTGGCGCCGCAGATCGTCGAGGAGGTGTTCGAGATCGTCAAGGATCTGAACACCAAGGAGCAGGTCACCTTCCTGCTGGCCGAGCAGAACACCAATATCGCGCTGCGCTATGCCGACTACGGCTACATCCTCGAGAACGGCCGCATCGTCATGGACGGCGAGGCCAAGGCGCTGCGCGAGAACGAGGATGTGAAGGAGTTCTACCTGGGCATGGGCGGCGGCGACCGCAAGAGCTTCAAGGACGTGAAGAGCTACAAGCGCAGAAAGCGCTGGCTGGCTTGAGGAGCAAGAGATGAGCGACGACTTCTTCGCCCCGCCCGCCTTCAAGCCCGATCAGGCCTTGCTGCAACTCAAGCGTGCCCTGCGCGATCTGCGGCAGCTGACAGAGCGCGGTGCCGAATTCATCCTGAAGGGCCAGACGGTCATAGCGCTGAGCGCCGACGACAGCACCCTGACCGCCAAGCTGGCCAAACGCCCCGCACGCAGCCCCGAGTGGGACACCCGTGTCTGCAAGAGCAGCGCCGATGTGCGCACCTTGCAGGACGAGATCAAGAAGCGCCTGGTGCGCTGGACGGACGAAACATCATGAGCAACTTTTACGACGCCCTGGAATCGCGCGACCCGGCGCTGCGCGAGCGCGAGTTGATGGCGGCACTGCCGCAGCAGATTGCGCGGGCGCAGGAGCTGGCCCCGGCCTTTGCCGAATTGCTGGCCGGCATCGCCCCCGACAGCGTCAGCAGCCGCAGCCGGCTCGCCCAACTGCCGGTGACGCGCAAGCACGAGCTGCTGGAGCGCCAGAAGGCCCGGCGCGCGCACGACGTGTTCGGCGGCTTCTCGGCCATAGGCTGGAGCGGCCAGGTGCGCAGCAGCGGCGCCCTGCGCGTGTTCCAGTCCCCCGGGCCCATCTATGAACCCGAGGGCCGCGGCCCCGACTACTGGCGCTCGGCGCGGGCGCTGTATGCGGCCGGCTTTCGCCATGGCGATCTGGTGCACAACAGCTTCAGCTACCACCTGACGCCGGCCGGCGCGATGATGGAAAGCGGCGCCCACGCGATCGGCTGCAGTGTCTTCCCCGGCGGCGTAGGCAACACCGAGCTGCAGCTGCAGGCGATGAGCGAGCTGCGCCCGCATGGCTATGTGGGCACGCCCAGCTTTCTGAAGATCCTGCTCGACAAGGCTCTAGAGGCCGGCACCGCCCTGCCCTCGCTGCGCAAGGCCCTGGTCAGCGGAGAGGCTTTTCCGCCCTCCTTGCGTGACTGGCTGCGCGAGCGTGGCGTCGAGGGCTATCAGTGTTATGCCACGGCCGATCTGGGCCTGATCGCCTACGAAACCCCGGCTCGAGAAGGCCTGGTGCTGGACGAGGGCGTGATCGTCGAGATCGTGCGCCCGGGCACCGGTGACCCGGTCGCCGAGGGCGAGGTCGGCGAGCTGGTCATCACCACCCTGAACCCCGACTACCCGCTGATACGCTTCGGCACCGGCGACCTCAGCGCCCTGCTGCCCGGCCACTGCCCGACCGGCCGCAGCAATGCGCGCATCAAGGGCTGGATGGGTCGCGCCGACCAGAGCGCCAAGGTGCGCGGCATGTTCGTGCACGCCGGCCAGGTGGCCGAGATCACACGCCGTTTCGCCGAGCTGGGTAAGGCGCGCCTGGTGGTCAGCGGCGAGATGGCCAATGACCAGATGCAGCTGCGGCTGGAGATCGCCAACGCCCCCGAGGGCCTGGCCGAGCAGGTGGCCCAGGCCATGCGCGACATCACCAAGCTGCGCGGCGAGGTGGTCTTCGTCGCACCTGGCAGCCTGCCCAATGACGGCAAGGTGATCGAGGACGCCCGCAAATACGACTGAGCCTGGGGGCCCTGGCACTTTCCCTGAGCATCGCGGTCTTACGTAGTTCCCGCAGAGCGCGGCCCTGGCCTCAGCCCTACTATTTGCCACCCCCAGCCAATCCATGAGGACAGCGATGAAGAAGCTTTTGTTGACCGGTATCGCCGCCAGCCTGTGCGCCGGAGCCGCGCTTGCCGAATACCCCGAGAAGCCCATCACCATCGTCGTACCCTTCGCGGCCGGCGGCCCGACCGACAAGGTCGCGCGCGACCTGGCCGAGGTGATGCGCAAGTCCATGGGCGGGCAGACCATACTGATAGACAACGTCGGTGGCGCCGGCGGAACCCTGGGTGCGACCAAGGTCGCCAAGGCCGCCCCCGATGGCTACACCCTGCTGCTGCATCACATCGGCATGGCCACTGCGCCGGCCCTGTATCGCAATATGCAGTACAAGACCTTGGACGACTTCGAGTACCTGGGCATGGTCGTGGACGTGCCCATGACCCTGATCGGCAAGCCCAGCCTGCCGGCCAACAACTACGCCGAGCTGGCCAAGTGGATAGACGCCAACCGCGGCAAGATCAATCTGGCCAATGCCGGCCTCGGCTCGGCCTCGCATCTGTGCGGCCTGCTGTATCAGAGCACCGTCAAGGTCGATATGGTGACCGTGCCCTACAAAGGCACGGCACCGGCAATGACCGACCTGCTGGGCGGCCAGGTCGATCTGATGTGCGACCAGACCACCAACACCACCTCGCAAATCGAGTCGGGCAAGGTCAAGGCCTTTGCTGTGACCAGCAGCAAGCGTCTGACCAGCCACGCGCTGGCCAAGCTGCCGACCTTGGACGAGTCGGGGCTCAAGGGCTTCCAGGTCGGCATCTGGCATGGCCTGTACGCACCGAAGAACACGCCCAAGGCGGTGCAGGAAAAGCTCAACACCGCCATGAAGGCTGCGCTGAAGGACCCTGAATTCATGAAGCGCCAGGAGGCCCTGGGCTCGGTCATCATCACCGATGCCCGCCTGAACGGCCCCGAGCACAAGAAGTTCGTCGAGGCCGAGATCAACCGCTGGGGCCCGGTGATCAAGGCGGCAGGGCAATACGCCGACTGAGGTCGCGCACAGGCCAGCACCTGCGTGCTGGCTTGTGGCTACCGAAGGACTGGCCGCATGCAAGTAGCCAGGCTGATCACGCTGCCAGCCCAGCTGCACCAAGCCCATCGGTAGCGATGGGCTTTTTTCATGGTGCCCTCAGGCGCCCGTGCCTGCAGTCTGGCAGACGACGGCCAGCTTGTTCCCGTCCGGATCGCGAAAGTAGCCGACATAGAAGTCGGGCCCGTAGGCCTCTCGCACACCGGGCGCTCCCTCGTCCTTGCCGCCCTGGGCCAGGGCCGCGGCGTGGACCGCATCGACCATGGCGCGCGTTGAAGCCTCCAGTGCGATCATCGTGCCGTTGCCCGCCGTGGGCGCTGCGCCGTCAAAGGGATGGCAGACGAACAAGGCGTTCTTCTTGGGCGCCGGGCCATAGCCCAGCAAATCCTCGCCAGCGTAGTGGCAGGCCAGACTCAGCGGGGCCAGCGCCGCATCATAGAAACTGCGCGATCGTGCAAGGTCGCTGCTGCCCAGGGTCACATAACTGATCATGAACGGTCTCCCCGTTTGGCTTTGGAGACCGGATTGTGACGTCAGTCAGATACGGATGGGTATCGTCACCGGACCATCGTTTTGCAGGAACACCTGCATGTCGGCACCGAACTCGCCGGTGGCCACAACAGGGTGTCGCTGATGCGCCAGCTTCACCACCGCGTCATACAGCCGCCGGCCCTGCTCGGGCCCCGCGGCCGCACTGAATCCGGGCCGGTTGCCGCTGGACGTATCGGCCGCCAGCGTGAATTGCGAAACGATCAACAGGCCGCCGCCGACGTCCTGCACGCTCAGATTCATCTTGCCGGCAGCGTCGCTGAAGACGCGCAGCTTGAGCAGCTTCGCGACCAGCTTGTCGGCCTGCAGCTCGGTATCGGCCGGTTCGGCGCAGACCAGCACCAGCAGGCCCTGGTCGATCGCACCGATCACCTGGCCGCCCACCTCGACCCGCGCCTGCTTGACGCGCTGCAAGACCGCGATCAAGCCCGCCTCAGCTCAGCGTGACGCGCGCGAACTTGCGCTTGCCGACCTGCAGCACCACGGTGCCGGCCTCGACCTTGAGGCCCTTGTCACTGACCGCGGCGCCGTCGATCTTCACACCACCCTGCTCGATCATGCGCATCGCCTCGCTGCTGGACGGCACCAGGCCGGCCGCCTTCAGTAGCGCTGCAATGCCCAGCGGCGCGCCACTCAGCGCCAGCTCGGGGATGTCGTCCGGAATGCCGCCCTTGGCGCGGTTGTTGAAGTCGGCCTCCGCCTCATCGGCCGCGCGGGCCGAATGGAAGCGCGCCGTGATCTCCTTGGCCAGCAGCACCTTGACGTCCTTCGGATTGCGGCCCTGCTCGATCTCGCGCCTGAAGCCGGCAATCTCGGCCTCGTCGCGGAAGCTCAGCAGATTGAAGTACTTCCACATCAAGGTGTCGCTGATCGACAGCACCTTGGCGAACATCTCGTTCGGCGCCTCGGTGATGGCGATGTAGTTGCCCTTGCTCTTGGACATCTTCTCGATGCCGTCCAGGCCTTCGAGCAGCGGCATGGTCAGGATGCACTGAGCCTCCTGGCCATACTCCTGCTGCAGATGGCGACCCATCAGCAGATTGAACTTCTGGTCAGTGCCGCCCAGCTCCAGGTCCGACTTCAGCGCCACCGAGTCATAGCCCTGCATCAGCGGGTAGAGGAATTCGTGCACCGAGATCGGCGTGCCGGCCTTGAAGCGGTCATGGAAGTCATTGCGCTCCATCATCCGTGCCACCGTGTACTTGGCAGCCAGTGCGATCATGCCGCGGGCACCCAGGGCGTCGCTCCACTCCGAGTTGTAGCGGATCTCGGTCTTTTCCGGGTCCAGCACCAGGCTGGCCTGGGCGTAGTAGGTCTCGGCGTTTAACTTGATCTGCTCGGCCGTCAGCGGCGGGCGGGTGCTGTTGCGGCCCGAGGGGTCGCCGATCAGGCTGGTGAAGTCACCGACCAGAAAGATCACCGTATGGCCCAGGTTCTGCAGCTGGCGCATCTTGTTCAGCACCACCGTGTGGCCGACATGCAGATCGGGCGCCGTCGGGTCCAGGCCCAGCTTGATGCGCAGCGGAGTGCCGGTGGCCTCGGAACGGGCCAACTTCGCCGTCCAGTCGGCTTCTGGCAGCAATTCATCGCAACCGCGCTTGGAAACGGCCAGCGCCTCCAGCACCTTGTCCGTCACCGGATAGCGCGCAGCACCGGTCGCGGCTGAGTCGGGGGCGTTTGCTGCGGGTGCTTGAAAGTCGGACATGGCGGTCGTTTTAGGCGTTTCGGGGTTATTCGGGATTTGACGAAGGGGGTGGCTGGGTATACTGCGCCCTCGGCCCAAAAATGCGGGATTGACTGTGCGGTTTCGCACAGACAACCGGCAGCCGGATTCTAGTGGACGCCTCGCGCGTTCGTTGCCAACCAGGTGAGACCCAGTCAGTACGGGGCGAACCAGAACAGAGCCCTTGCGGCACCCGCCCATAGTGACTGACTGGATCCAGGACCTGAAACTCGCGCTGCAACGCACCGAGACCTTCGCCGCCAAGCACCCGCGCGCCCTCACCGGCACCGTCGTGGGCCTGCTGAGCGGCTTTGCCGTCACCGCTTTCGGTATTGCGCCACTGTCGCCGGATGCCGCAGATCTGCCGCGCCAGGTGATCACCGAATCGGTGGTCAACATCGATCTGGAGGCCCAGCTGGCGGCCCTGGCCGCCCACGAGCTGGAGCTGACCCGCAATGATCTGACCCGCGGCAGCGACACCGCCGACAGCCTGCTGCGCCGCCTCGGTGCTTTCGACCCCCAAGCCGCCGCCTTCCTGCGCAGCGACGCGCTGGGCAAACGCATTTTGCAAGGCCGGCCCGGCAAGCGGGTGCAGGTGCTGGCCGATGCCTCGGGCCGCGTCGAATCGCTGATCGTGCGCTTCCCGGCCGAAAAGGCCGAGCAAGCCAACACCCATTTCAGCCGCCTGAGCATCAAGCGTGGCGAGCAGGGCTTCAGCTCGCAGCTGGAAGCCGTGCCCCTGCGCACCCAGGTCAAGCTGGGCAGCGGCAGCGTCCGCTCCTCTCTGTTTGCCGCCACCGACGAGGCCGGCATTCCCGACGCCATTGCCACGCAGATGGCCGACATGCTGTCGGGCGACATCGATTTCCACCGTGACCTGCGCCGGGGCGACCGTTTCTCGGTCGTCTACGAAACCCTGACCGCCGACGGCGAACCCGTCAGCTGGGATGGCTCGGCGGGCCGCGTGCTCGCCGCCGAGTTCGTCAACAACGGCCGCGCCTACTCGGCCGTCTGGTTCAAGGACAGCGCCAGCGGCAAGGGCAGCTTCTACAGCTTCGACGGCCAGAACAAGCGCCGCGCCTTCCTGGCCAGCCCGATGGAATTCTCGCGCGTGACCTCCGGATTCGCCATGCGCTTCCACCCGATCCTGCAGAAGTGGCGCGCCCATCTGGGCATCGACTACGGTGCGCCCAGCGGCACCGCGGTGCGCACCGTCGGCGAAGGTTCGGTCGAATTCGCCGGCTGGCAGAACGGCTTCGGCAATGTCGTGCACATCCGCCATGGCGGCGACCGCACGACCGTCTACGCCCACCTGAGCCGCATCGACGTCAAACAAGGCCAGCGGGTCGAGCAGGGCCAGCGCGTCGGTGCCGTCGGCGCCACCGGTTGGGCCACAGGCCCGCATCTGCACTTCGAGTTCCGCGTCAACGGCCAGCACCAGGACCCGCGCCTGATCGCCAAGGCCTCGGAAAGCATTCCGCTGCCCGCCACCGCCCGCGCCCAGTTCAGCGAACTGGTGGCCAGCATCAAGACCCAGCTGACGGTGGCTGAGTCCATAGGCACGGGCGTCAGCGGCGCCGACTGAGCCCGCCGGCCGCCCCCGGCACCCTTCATTCATGAGCGAGCACTACATCGGACTGATGTCCGGCACCTCGATGGACGGGGTGGACGGGGTGCTTGCCTCGTTTGACGGCCAGCTGCAGGTGCTGGCCCATTGCCACCAACCCTTCGCCGACGAGCTGCGCGCTGAGCTGCTGGCACTGAACAGCCCCGGCGCCAACGAGTTGCACCGCTGCGCACTGGCCGCCAACGCAATCGCCCGCGCCTACGCGGCGGTGACGGCCGAGTTGCTGCAAGTCAGCCGGCTGGACCCGGGCCAAGTCAAAGCCCTCGGTGCCCACGGCCAGACCGTGCGCCACCAGCCCGGCGCCGTCGATGGCGTCGGCTACACCGTTCAACTGCTCAATGGCAGCCTGCTGGCCGAACTCAGCGGCATCGACGTGGTCTGCGACCTGCGCAGCCGCGACCTGGCCGCCGGCGGCCAGGGTGCGCCGCTGGTGCCGGCTTTTCATCGCGCGCTGTTCGGCTTGCCCGATCGGTCGGTGGCCGTGCTCAACGTCGGCGGCATCAGCAATATCAGCCTGCTGGCCGCCAACGGCAGCACCACCGGCTTCGACACCGGCCCGGGCAACTGCCTGATGGATCTTTGGACGCTGCGCCACCTCGGTCAGGCCTACGACGCCAACGGCGCCTGGGCTGCCCGCGGCCAGGTCCTGCCCGAGTTGCTGGCCGCATTGCTCGCTGAGCCCTTCTTCGCCAACCCGCCGCCGCGCAGCACCGGACGCGATCTGTTCAACGCCGCCTGGCTGGATGCCAGTCTGGCTCGCCATGCGGCCAGCGCATCACCCCAGGACGTGCAAGCCACCCTGCTGGAGCTCAGTGCCGTCTGCGTCAGCCAGGCACTGCAGACCTATGCCCCGAAGGCCGTCGAGCTGCTGGTCTGCGGCGGCGGGGTGTTCAACAGCACCCTGATGGACAGGCTGCAAGCCAGGCTGCCCAAGCTGCAGGTACTGAGCACCGATCAGCGCGGCCTGCCGGCGATGCAGGTCGAAGCCGCAGCCTTCGCCTGGTTGGCCCGGCAGTTCACCCTGCGGGCGCCCGGCAATCTGCCCCAGGTCACCGGCGCCGCCGGCCCCAGGGTGCTGGGCACCCTCTACCCTGCCGGACAATGAAAAAGCCGCCCGGAGGCGGCTTTCGATCGTTGCAAGGGCAACTCAGACCGAGAAGCTGGAACCACAGCCGCAGCTGGTGGTTGCGTTCGGGTTCTTGATCACGAACTGGGCGCCTTGCAGGTCGTCCTTGTAGTCGATCTCGGCACCGGTCAGGTATTGCAGGCTCATCGCGTCAATCAACAGCGTGACGCCATTCTTGTGCATCTGCGTGTCGTCTTCGTTGATGACTTCATCGAACTGGAAGCCGTACTGGAAGCCCGAGCAACCACCGCCCTGCACGAACACGCGCAGCTTCAACTCCGGATTGCCCTCTTCGGCCACCAGATCGCGCACCTTGTCGGCGGCGCTGTCGGTGAACACCAGCGGAGGCGGCGGCATATCGGCTGCGGTGACGGCGTTGTTTTCTGCGACTGCGTTCATGGCGATTCCTGGAGTTCTGGGTCTGTCACTTGAGATGAGGCCCCAAGCGGTCAAGTTCAATAGCTGCGGCCGCATCTTCACACAGTGGCCAAGCCCCTGCAACGGCCGGGACTTTGCCGGGTTTGGCGAAAAGCGACGCCACCAACAAACAAGGCCGCAAAAGCGGCCTTGTCTTGTGGTCCCGTGAGGGCTCGGTGCAGCGCTGGAATTAGCGCTTGCTGAACTGCTTACGACGACGAGCGCCGTGCAGACCGACCTTCTTACGTTCCACTTCACGCGAGTCACGCGTGACGAAGCCTGCGCGGCTCAGATCCGGCTTCAGAGCCGCATCGTAGTCGATCAGTGCGCGGGTGATGCCGTGGCGCACTGCGCCGGCCTGACCCGATTCGCCGCCGCCCTTGACGCTGATCTTCAGGTCGAAGGCTTCGCCGTTATTGGTCAACATCAGCGGCTGCTTGACGACCATGATCGAGGTCTGGCGACCGAAATACTGTTCAACGGGCTTGCCGTTGACCAGGATCTGGCCCGAACCTTTTTTCATGAACACGCGTGCCACCGAAGACTTGCGTCGGCCTGTGCCGTAGTTCCAGTTTCCGATCATCACCGCTCCTTAGATTTCCAGCGCTTTGGGCTGCTGGGCGGTGTGCGGATGCGTGGCACCTGCATACACCTTCAGCTTCTTGACCATCGCATAACCCAGCGGCCCCTTGGGCAGCATGCCCTTGACGGCCTTTTCCAGGGCGCGGCCCGGATGCTTGGCTTGCATGTCCTTGAACTTGGTGGCGTAGATGCCGCCCGGGAAGCCCGAATGACGGTAGTACACCTTGTCATTGGCCTTGTTGCCGGTCACGCGGAGCTTTTCCGCGTTGATGATGACGATGAAATCGCCGGTGTCCACGTGAGGCGTGTAAATGGCCTTGTGCTTGCCGCGCAAACGGAGTGCCACTTCGCTGGCAACACGTCCGAGCACCTTGTCGGTGGCGTCAATCACAAACCACTCGTGCGTCACTTCGGCCGGTTTGGCGCTGAAGGTTTTCATGAGTTTCTTTCGAGTCATCTCACCCCTGCATGAAGCAAAAGGCAAGATGTGTCGTTTGGCTTCTAAATGGAACGTTGCGACCGTGCTCGGTGCTGCTTGATGCAGCCTCTCGCTGTTACCGCAACGCTTCTTCCCCGGAAGCCAGATTCGGGAAAGTCGAACAGTATAACCCAGATCACGCCTTGCTGAAAAGGCACTGGTGCGCCCTCACCCGGCGAGCGCCAAAGCCACGGGTCCGCAGAAACCGCTGGTCAGCCGGGTAAAATCAGGGTAAATACCAGGCCCACATGAACATCGACTCCTCCACCGACAGCAACGACGCCCGCCCCACCAGCGCATTGACCCAGCTGGGCCAGGCACCGGCCGCGGTCTTCAAGGCCTGGTCGGCCTGGGTGCCGATACGCTCGCTGGCCCCGCGCCACCGCGCCCGCATCCTGACCCATTTGCTGAATCTGGGGCCCGACGACCGCTATCTGCGTTTTGGCTACCCCGCCTCGGACGAGCAGATCGGCCGCTATGCCGAATCACTGAATTTCGAACGCGACGAGGTACTGGGCATCTTCAACCGCCGGCTGGACCTGATCGCCATGGCACATCTGGCCTACGAGCCGGCACCGCAGCGGCCCGACAAGCCGCCCATGGTCGAGTTCGGCGTGTCGGTGCTGAACAAGAACCGCGGCCGCGGCCTTGGCGCCCGCCTGTTCGAGCATGCCGCCCTGCATGCCCGCAACCGTGGCATCGACACCATGTTCATCCACGCGCTGAGCGAAAACACCGCCATGCTGCGCATTGCCCGCAACGCCGGCGCCACCGTCGAGCGCGACGGCCCTGATTCGGAGGCCTGGCTGCGCCTGCCACCGGACTCGGTCTCGTCCCACGTCGGCGAGGCCATCGAGCGCCATGCCGCCGAGCTGGACTTCCAGCTCAAGCGCCACGCCCACGCGGTCGGGGAGTTCCTCGACGCCGTCGGCGAAATCAAGACCAAGGTCGGCGACGTGCGCCGCGCCGCCCGCGAATAGGCCGGCGGCAGTCGCCGCAGCGACGCTTACCCCCGGCTCTGGGGGTAGCCCCTGAGCAGGGCGCTCATTACTATCCGTTACAGTAAAAAGTTGGCATTGCAGCCGCAGTGCCCAATACGTGAAGCGTCGTTCGGGACATGCAAACCACTGTGCTGTGGATTCTTGCCCTGTTGCTGGTCGCCATCCTCTCCCCTGCCGTGGTGCTGTGGATGGTGCGTCGCCCGGCGGCAGGCACTCAGCCTCTCCCCAATGAGTGGGCGGTGGCGGCACGACCTGTGTTCAACACCGACGAGCGCCGCATCTACCGCCTGCTGCGCGAGGCCCTGCCCCACCACGTGCTGCTGTCCAAGCTGCCGCTGGTGCGCTTCTGCCAGCCCAATGACGCCAAGGAAGTGCGCTACTGGTACGAGCTGCTGGGCGCCATCCATGTGAGCTTTGTCGTCTGCAGCCCCAATGGCCGGGTGCTGGCGGCGCTGGACCTTGATGCCGGCCGCGAGCCGTCGCAGCGCAGCCTGCAGATCAAGCAATCGGTGCTGGCGGCCTGCCGCATCCGCTATCTGCGCTGCACCGCCGACAATCTGCCCAGCGTGGCCGAGCTGCAGCTGCTGGTGCCGTTCAGCAACGCCGCCACCCGCGGCCCGCAGCCGGCCCCCTCTCCCGGCGGCTTGGCCGGCGCCAAGCCGATGGCCAAGCGTGGCGAACGCAACCCACTGTGGCAGGACTCGACGGTATTCCAGGACTCCTTCTTCGCCCCCGACAACCGCTTCGACTCGCTCGGCGGCACCGAATTTCCGCCATCGGGTGCGATCAACGCCGCCAAGCACTCGCCCGGCCGGCTGAGCGCCGTGGTCGCAGAGAGCCATCCGCCCGAGCCGGCCTATGCCCATGAGGACGCGCCGGACGACATTGTCGGCATCGTCGTCGATGGCGATCAGCCCCGCGCCGCCAGCCGCTGAGTAGCCCGGCACCGGACCGGTTGAGCGCGCATGCGCTACCCTGCCCGGCATGAACAACACCTTGGATGCCGGCTTCGCCGAGCTGACCCCCGACCGCATGCTGGACGCACTGGAGGCCGTGGGCCTGCGCTGCGACGGCCGCATGCTGCAGCTGAACTCCTATGAAAACCGCGTGATCCAGGTCCATCTGGAGGATGGGCCGGTGGCCGTGGCCAAGTTCTACCGCCCGGCGCGCTGGACCGATGCGCAGATTCTCGAAGAACACCAGTTCGCACTGGAACTGGCCGCCGCCGAGGTGCCCATGGTTGCGCCCTGGCCCCTGCAGCCCCCCACGGTGGAAGGCATGCGCCTGGTCGGCGAGCCGGCCACATTGGCCGTCTCCGGCGCACAGCGCTTCAGCGTCTCACCGCGTTGCGGCGGCCGCGCCCCCGAGCTGGACGACCCCGACACCCTGACCTGGATAGGCCGTTTCATCGCCCGCCTGCATCTGGTCGGCCGCCAACGGCCGTTCGAGCACCGCGTCAGCTGGCTTGGCGCCCAACCGGCCATCGATGCTCGCGACTGGCTGCTGGCAAACGACTCGGTGCCACTGGAAATGCAGGCCAAGTGGCTGGATCTGGTGAATCGCGCGATCGAGGCGATCACCGCTGCCTATGAGGCCGTAACCGAGCTGCGCACCCTGCGCCTGCACGGCGATTGCCACCCCGGCAACATTCTGTGGACGCCGGACAAGGGTCCCCATTTCGTCGATCTGGACGACGCCTGCACCGGCCCAGCGATACAGGACCTGTGGATGCTGCTGTCCGGCGATGACCTGGCCAAGCGCCAGCAACTCGCCTGCGTGCTCGAAGGCTACGAGACCTTCTGCGACTTCGACCGCCGCGAGCTGCGCCTGATCGAGCCGCTACGCTGCGTGCGCATGATCCACCACAGCGCCTGGCTGGCCAAGCGCTGGGGGGATCCGGCCTTTCCGATCGCGTTTCCCTGGTTCGGGGATCACGCTTACTGGAACGACCAGATCACCCGCCTCGGCGAGCAGCTCGAGGCGATGGAAGAGCAGGCTGCTTAGCCGACCAGCAAGGCGTTGATGCGCCGCACATAGGCGGCAGGATCTTCCAGGTGCCCGCCTTCGGCGAGCACGGCCTGGTCGAACAGCACCTGTGCCAGATCGTCGAAATGCGCGCTGCCGTCGAGCTTCTTGACCAGCGCATGGTCGGCGTTGACCTCCAGCGTCGGCAGCCCGGTCGGCGCCTGCTGGCCGGCCTGCTTCAGCAAGCGTGCCAGATGGCCGCTGACATCGCCCTCCTCGACGACGATACAGGCCGGTGAATCGACCAGACGCGTGGTCACGCGCACATCCTTGGCGCGGGCCTTCAGCGATTCTTTCAGACGGTCCAGCACCGGCTTGAAGGCAGTGGCCACCTCCTCGGCTTTTTTCTTCTCTTCCTCGTCCTGCAGGCTGCCCAGATCGACAGCGCCCTTGGCCACGCTCTGCAGCTGCTTGCCGTCGAACTCGAACAGATGCGACAGCATCCACTCGTCGACGCGGTCGGTCAGCAGCAGCACCTCGATGCCCTTCTTGCGGAAGATCTCCAGCTGCGGGCTGTTCTTGGCCGCAGCCAGCGTATCGGCGGTGATGTAGTAGATCGGTTCCTGACCTTCCTTCATCCGCGACACATAGTCGGCCAGGGACACCCCCTCGTCGGCATGGGTAGACGCAAAGCGCAGCAGCTTGGCCAGGCGCTCCTGGTTCTGGTGGTCTTCGCCGACACCCTCCTTCAGCACCGAGCCGAAGTCCTTCCAGAAGGCGGTGTACTTCTCGGCCTGGTTCTCGGCCAGGTCTTCCAGCATCGCCAGCACGCGCTTGGTCGAGCCCTCGCGTATGACCTTGACGTCGCGGCTCTCCTGCAGCAGCTCGCGCGACACATTCAGCGGCAGATCGGCCGAGTCGATCACGCCCTTGACGAAGCGCAGATAGACGGGCATCAGCGCCTCGGCATCGTCCATGATGAAGACGCGCTTGACGTAGAGTTTGACGCCACCGCGCTTGTCGCGGTTCCACAGATCGAACGGCGCCTTGGCCGGGATGAACAGCAGCTGCGTGTACTCGCTGCGGCCCTCGACGCGGTTGTGCGTGTAGGCCAGCGGCGCATCGGTGTCATAGCTGATCTGCTTGTAGAACTCGGCGTACTGCTCCTCGGTGATCTCGCTCTTGCTGCGCGTCCACAGGGCTGCGGCCTTGTTGACCGTCTCCCACTCGTCGGTGACGGTGGACTCGGCCTTGTCGGCGTTCCATTCTTCCTTGCGCATCAGTATGGGCAGCGAGATGTGGTCGGAGTACTTGCTGATCACCGACTTCAGGCGCCAGGTCTTCAGGAACTCTTCCTCGCCCTCGCGCAGATGCAGGGTCACGGCCGTGCCGCGCTCGGGCAGGTTGATGGTCTCGACCTCGAAGTCGCCGGTGCCCTCGGAGCTCCAGCGCACGCCCTGGTCGGCCGGCAGACCGGCGCGGCGGGTTTCCACCGTCATGCGGTCGGCAACGATGAAGCCAGAGTAGAAGCCCACACCGAACTGGCCGATCAGGCTGGCGTCCTTCTTCTGGTCGCCTTCGAGCTTGTCCATGAACTCACGCGTGCCGCTCTTGGCAATCGTGCCCAGATGGGCGATCGCCTCGTCGGCGCTCATACCTATGCCGTTGTCACGGATGGTCAGCGTCTTGGCCTCGGCGTCGAAGCTGACGCGCACCTCCAGATTGGGCGCGTCCTCGAACAGCGCGGCATTGTCCAGCGCCTCGAAGCGCAGCTTGTCGCAGGCGTCGGAGGCGTTCGAGACCAGCTCGCGCAGGAAGATTTCCTTGTTCGAGTACAGCGAGTGCGTGACCAGGTGCAGGACCTGCTTGACCTCGGCCTGAAAGGAATGGGTTTTCTTGTCCATGGGATGGAGACCTCTAGGTTTTGACGAAAAAAGCGCAGCATGCCGGGCGGACCGGCGGCGCGTTGAAGATGGTGCCCGGCCGGGCGATTTCAAGAGGGCCGGGTGGGTGCGGGCTAGCGCACGGTCATGGCACCCAGGTCCACCCGCACCTGCCCCTTGCTCAGCGAGGCGCTGACGGCAAGGGCGTACTGCCTGGCCCACTCGGCGTTCTGAAAGGCCACTTCGCCGACGGCGTTGGCGACGGACAGTATCTTGTCCACCGCCAGCACCTTGCCAGAGCCGCGCATAGGCTCGCACTCGTTGAGCAGGAACTGCTGGTCCAGCCAGGTGCGCGCCTCCTCATACGACATCGCCTCCAGGCCGTCGAGCGCAATGCCCACTTCCTGACCCGGGCCAAAGCAGACGATCACTTCGTGGCGCATCGCGTTCCCCTCGTGCGGATTCCAGCCCTCATTGTCAGGGCTGAGGCCTCAGGCGTTCAAGCGTCTTGCACGCACTGCTTGATCCAGCACAGCCATCAGCTCCAGCGAGGCCTCCCAGCCCAGGCAGGCATCAGTGATGCTCTGGCCATAGACCAGCTTGGCCGGATCATCCTTGCCTGGGCTGAACTTCTGCGCGCCGGCGCTGAGGTGGCTCTCGACCATCAGGCCAAACACGCGCTTGCTGCCGGCCTTGACCTGCTCAGCCACATCGCGGGCCACATCGAGCTGGCGCTCATGGTTCTTGCTGCTGTTGGCATGGGAGCAGTCCACCATCAGCGCCTGTTCCAGCTTGGCGGCTTCCAGGTCCTTGCAGGCCGCGGCCACGCTCTCTGCGTCGTAATTCGGCGCCTTGCCGCCGCGCAGGATCACATGGCAATCCTTGTTGCCCTTGGTCTCGACAATGGCCACCTGGCCGTTCTTGTGCACCGACAGGAAGTGGTGGCCGCGGGCCGCCGCCTGGATGGCGTCGGTGGCAATCTTGATATTGCCGTCGGTCCCGTTCTTGAAGCCTATCGGCGCCGACAGGCCCGAGGCCAGCTCGCGGTGCACCTGGCTCTCGGTGGTGCGCGCGCCGATGGCGCCCCAGCTGATCAGGTCACCGATGTACTGCGGCGAGATCACGTCCAGGAACTCGCTGCCGGCCGGCAAGCCCAGGCGGTTGATCTCCAGCAGCAACTGGCGGGCCATGCGCAGGCCCTCGTCGATGCGGTAGCTCTCGTCCAGATAGGGGTCGTTGATCATGCCCTTCCAGCCTACCGTGGTGCGCGGCTTTTCGAAGTAGACGCGCATGACGATCTCCAGGGTGTCGGCGTACCGGTCGCGCATCTCCTTCAGGCGTTTGGCGTACTCGACGGCGGCGGCCGGGTCGTGGATAGAGCAGGGGCCGATGATCAGCAGCAGCCGGTCGCTCTTGCCATGCATGATGTCGCGGATCTGGCGCCGGGTGTTGACCACCATCGCCTCCATCGCCGTGCCGCTGATCGGGAAGAAGCGTATCAGGTGCTCGGGTGGCGGCAGCGGCGTGATGTCGCGGATGCGTTCGTCATCGGTCTGACTCGTCTTGTCCTGCGGCGAGTACCAGCGTTCGGCCTGGTGCGCGGATTTGGCTGCGTTCATGCTTGGAGCTCCGGTGTTGCAAATGTCGATCAAAGTGGCGAGGCGAAAAAAAACCGCCGGGTGGGGACCCGGCGGTTTCTAGGATTCGGTCTGTGCTTGTTTCAAGCCCTGCCCTCTCCTCCGCCGGTGCGGTGCGAGAACCAAAAGAAGGCAAAGAAGAACTTGGAAGAGCACATAGGGACCGAATGTAGCACGGCTTTTTCAGGCCGTGCCGCCCACCGTCAGGCCATCGATGCGCAAGGTCGGCTGGCCCACGCCCACCGGCACGCTCTGGCCTTCCTTGCCGCAGACGCCGACGCCGGTGTCCAGCTGCATGTCGTTGCCGATCATGCTGATATGGGTCAGCGCCTCGGGGCCGTTGCCGATCAGGGTTGCGCCCTTGACCGGGTACTGGATCTTGCCGTTCTCGACCCAGAAGGCCTCGGACGCCGAGAACACGAACTTGCCGCTGGTGATGTCCACCTGGCCGCCGCCGAAGTTGGTCGCGTACAGGCCCTTCTTGATCGAGGCGATCACTTCCTCGGGCGTCTTCTTGCCGGCCAACATATAGGTGTTGGTCATGCGCGGCATCGGCATATGGGCATAGCTCTCGCGCCGGCCATTGCCGGTGGGCTTCACGCCCATCAGGCGGGCATTCATGCTGTCCTGGATGTAGCCGCGCAGGATGCCGTCCTCGATCAAGACATTGCGCTGGCTGGGGTTGCCCTCGTCATCGACATTGAGCGAGCCGCGCCGGTCGGCGATGGTGCCGTCGTCCAGCACCGTCACGCCCTTGGCGGCCACGCGCTGGCCGATGCGGCCGGCAAAGGTGCTGGAGCCCTTGCGGTTGAAGTCACCCTCCAGGCCATGGCCGACCGCCTCGTGCAAGAGCACACCGGGCCAGCCCGGGCCCAGCACCACGGTCATCACACCGGCGGGGGCAGGTCTTGACTCCAAATTGGTCAGCGCCGCATTGACCGCCTGCTGCACATAGCTCTCTATCATCGCGTCGGTGAAGTAGGCCAGGCCGAAGCGGCCACCTCCGCCGCCGGAACCGACCTCGCGGCGACCGTTCTGCTCGGCAATCACCGTCAGGCTCAGGCGCACCAGGGGGCGCACGTCAGCGGCCAGGGTGCCATCGGCGCGAGCAATCAACACAACCTCATGTTCGGCGGCCAGGCCGGCCATCACCTGCACGATGCGCGGGTCCTTCGACCGGGCCAGCTTCTCGGTCTTCTCCAGCAGCGCCACCTTCTGCGTGCTGTCCAGGCTGGCGATCGGATCGTCTCGGCCGTACAGCATGCGGCTTTGCGCAATCGTGGCCTTGGCCGGCACCTTGACCTTGCGGCTCTGGCCGGCGCTGGCAATGCTGCGCACGGTGCGGGCGGCGTCGAGCAGGGCGGCTTCGGAGATGTCGTCGGAATAGGCAAATGCCGTCTTCTCGCCGGCGACGGCGCGCACGCCCACGCCCTGATCGATGCTGAAGCTGCCGCTCTTCACGATGCCCTCTTCCAGGCTCCAGCCTTCGCTGCGCGTGGTCTGGAAATAGAGGTCGGCATCGTCAACGCGGTGCTCGGTGATCAGCCGCAGCGCTTTGCTCAGCACCGGCTCGCTCAGACCAAAGGGCTCCAACAGCAGCGTACGTGCCAGTTGCAGGCGTTCAAGAGTGGGTTCGCGCGAGATCATGTCCGCATTGTAGGAGGCATGGGCCACCGGACCGCCGGCCGGGGCCATGGGCGTGGCAGTAACAGATATTTACTTCTGCGCCGTCGTCCGATTGCAAAGGCTGGCGTTGTAGAGGCACGGGCCCGCCGAACCACTCAACACCTCAGCCAACAGGATCAAATATGAACAGCTTCAAGACACTCATCGCCACTGCCGTTTTCGCTTCGATCAGCGCCGCCAGCTTTGCTCAGACCCCTGCGGCAGCCACCGCACCGGTCGCTAAAACCACCGCTGTGGCCGCGACACCCGCCACGCCGGCAACGCCGGCCGTCAGCGCCAAGGGCGAAACCCCGGCGATGAAGGCTGATGCCAAGATCGCCGCCAAGACGGAAGCCGCCACCGACAAGCCGGCGCACAAGACCGTCAAGCATGCCAAGCATGCGAAGAAGCCGGCTACGGCCGCCACCCCCGCCACTACGCCGGCTGCGGCCACCAAGCCTGCCGTCTGATCCGGCAGCAACAGGCTGAGAAGGCACGCCGCCTACGCGGCGTGCCCCTCAGCTGACTCATTCAGACTGATCGCCCGCCTTCTTCAAGGCCAGCGCATGCTCGTACAAGGCATTGCGAGGCGACCCCGACAACTCAGCCGCCAGCGACACCGCCTGCTTCAGCGGCAGCTCGCGCATCAGCACCAAGAGCGCCCGTGTGGCGGCCGGAGGCAACGCGGCGTCATCGACGGCGACCGGCGGCGCGGCATGCAGCACCAGCACGAACTCACCACGCGCGCGCATCGCGTCGGCCTGCATCCAGGCCGGCAGATCCACCGCCAGCAGGGTGTTGACGGCCTCGAACTGCTTGGTCAGCTCGCGGCAGACCGTCACCCGGCGCTCGGGCAGCAACTCGGCCAGCAAATCGGTCAGCGCATTGATGCGATGTGGCGCCTCGAACAACACCTGCGCCCGCGGGCTTGCAGCCAGCGCCAGCAGGGCTTCGCGCCGCTCGCCGGCCTTGGTCGGCAAGAATCCGGCGAACACGAAACCGTCGGCCTGCACATCGCCGGCCACGCTCAGCGCCGTCACCGCGCTGCTGGCGCCGGGCACCGGGAACACGCGCAGACCTTGCTGCGCCACCGCCGCCACCAGCACCGCGCCGGGGTCGGAGACGGCCGGCGTGCCGGCATCGCTGACATAGGCGACGCGCTGGCCCAGCCGCAGCCGCTCCAGCACCTGGCCCGAGGCCGTATGCTCGTTGTGCTGGTGCAGAGCCAGCAGCGGCTTGTCCAGGCCCAGATGGCGCAGCAGGCCGCCGGTGACTCGTGTGTCTTCGCAAGCCACGGCATCGACCAGGCTCAAGACCTGGATCGCACGCAGCGTCAGATCAGCCAGGTTGCCGATAGGCGTGGCCACGACATAGAGTGTCGACGCGGGATACTGTTGGCTGCCGGCAGCGGCGGCGGCGGCGTCACGCAACAGGGCGGAAGCGGAGGCATCAATGCTCAAGACGGGAACCTCCAAAGAAACCGGGGACCAGGCCGAGACCTTGGCGCTGCGTTTCTTGAAGCGCCAGGGCATGAGCCTGGTGGAGCGCAATTATCGAGTCGCCCGCGGACCTACGGCACGCGGCGGCGAAGTGGACCTGATTGTGCGCGCCGCCGATGGCACCCTGGTCTTCGTCGAGGTCCGTGCCCGCGCCAGCAACAGCCATGGCGGCGCGGCGGCCAGCATCACGGCCACCAAGCGGCAGCGCCTGGTGTTTGCCGCCCAGCACTATCTGCTGCGCTGGGCCTCGCCGCCGCCCTGCCGTTTTGACGTGGTTGCGGTGCAGGGCGATGTCATCGAATGGCTGCCCGCCGCGTTTGATGCTGATTGACACCAGGCCACACCCCGGGCAAACCCTCAATCTGCCCTATGATCGCGCCTCATGCTTGAGCAAAGAATCCAACAGCACTTTTTCGAGAGCGCCGACCTGCAATATCAGGTGGCCGAAGCGCTGGCGCGTCCGGTGGCTGGCGCCGCCCAGGCCCTGGTCGATGGCATCACCGGCGGCGGGCGGGTCATGTGTTGCGGCCATGGGCTGTCCAGCCTTGATGCCCACTATATGGCCGCCCTGCTGCTGGGCCGCTTCGAGCAGGACCGACCGGCCCTGGCCGCCGTGGCCCTGGGCTTCGAGGCCCAGCTGAGCCTGGGCCCGGGCAGCGACAGCGGCACCATACTCACCCGCCAGGTGCAGGCCCTGGGCCATCCCGGCGATGTGCTGATGCTGTTCGATGCCCAGCAGGCTGCCCCCGGCGCGCTGCGCGAACTGCTGGCCGCCGCACACGCCCAGGACATGACGGTGATCGCGCTGACCGGCCAGGTGGACGAAGACCTGCGCTCACGCCTGGTGGACACCGATGTGCACATCCGCGTGCCCCACAGCCGCGCCGCCCGCGTCAGCGAAATCCACCGGCTGCTGGCCCATTGCCTGTGCGACGCCGTTGATCTGCAACTGCTGGGCACAGGCGAATAAGCCGCTGCCTTCACTTCTTGCCCCCGACAGGACCCCCATGAGCATTCAAAAGCATCTGCCCCGCCTCTTCGTCATCGCCAGCGTCGTCGGCACCACCCTTCTGGGCACGGCCTGTGCGCCGCTGGTGGTGGGCGGCGCGATGGTGGGCGGGGCCCTGATGGCCACCGACCGCCGCACCTCGGGCATACAGATTGAGGACCAGGGCATAGAGCTGAAGGCCAGCGGACGCATTCGCGAGGTGCTGGGTGAGCGCGGCCATGTCAGCGTCAACAGCTACAACCGCCTGGTGCTGATCACCGGCGAGGTCGACAGCGAGGCCGACCGCACGGCAGTGGAGCAGGCCATCTCGCGCGTCGAGAATGTGCGCAACAGCGTCAACGAACTGGCGGTGATGGGCAGCACCTCGCTGACCAGCCGCTCCAACGACGTGATCATCCGCAGCAAGGTCAAGGCCAGCCTGATCGATGCCAAGGACGTGATGAGCAATGCCTTCGACCTGCACGTCGAACGCGCCGTCGTCTACCTGATGGGTCGCGTCACCGAGCGCGAGGCCGCCCGCGCCACCGACATCGCCCGCAGTGTCAGCGGCGTGCAGAAGGTGGTGCAGGTGTTCGAGATCATCAGCGAGGCCGAGCTGGCAGACATGCTGCCAAAGCCCAAACCCGCTGCGGACGACAAGCCGAAGAACTGAGGCGCCAGCCTTTCGTCTGCGATCAGCGCAAGCGCTTGATCAAGCTCGATGTGTCCCAGCGCTGGCCGCCCAGCGCCTGCACATCGGCATAGAACTGATCGACCACGGCCGTCACCGGCAGGCGGGCGCCGTTGCGGCGGGCCTCGTCCAGCACCAGGCCCAAGTCCTTGCGCATCCAGTCCACGGCAAAGCCGAAGTTGAACTGGTCGTCCACCATGGTCTTGCCGCGGTTGTCCATCTGCCAGCTCTGGGCTGCGCCCTTGCCGATCACGTCCAGCACCAGCTTCATGTCCAGGCCTGATTTCTGACCGAAGGCAATTGCCTCGGACAGGCCCTGCACCAGGCCGGCGATGCAGATCTGATTGACCATCTTGGCCAGTTGGCCGGCCCCGGAGGCTCCGACCAGGGTGACCGCCTTCGAGAAGGCCAGCGCCACCGGTTGCATCGTCGCAAACACATCGGCATCGCCGCCGCACATCACCGTCAGCGCGCCGTTGACCGCGCCGGCCTGGCCGCCGGACACCGGGGCGTCGATGAAGTGCAGGCTCACGGTCTTGGCGCTCGAATACAGTTCGCGCGCCACCTCGGCCGAGGCGGTGGTGTGATCGACGAAAACGGCGCCGGGCTTCATGCCGGCAAAGGCGCCGCTGGGGCCCAGCACGACCGAGCGCAGATCGGCGTCATTGCCAACGCAAGCGAACACGAAGTCGCAGTCGCGTGCGGCCTCGGCCGGCGTGGCCGCCGCCGTGCCGCCGTACTCGGCCGCCCAGGCCTGGGCCTTGGCGGCGGTGCGGTTGTAGACGGTGACGTGATGCCCGGCGCGCGCCAGATGCCCGGCCATGGGATAGCCCATGACGCCCAGGCCCAGGAACGCGACGCGGCGCGGCGGAATGGATTCGTAGGTGCGTGTGCTCATGCCTGCACTGTAAGCCAGGCCGGGCCCGCCGGGAACCTAGACGATGGTCAGATGTTCGGTACCCGACGACAGATCGGCGTTCTTCGCCCGGCGGCTGTTCAGCTTGATCTGCAGGCGCAGGTCGTTCACCGAGTCGGCATTGCGCAGTGCGTCTTCGTAGCTGACCAGGCCGCCCTCGTAGAGGTCGAACAGGGCCTGGTCGAAGGTCTGCATGCCCATCTCGCGCGAGCGCTTCATGATCTCCTTGATCTCGCCGACCTCGCCCTTGAAGATCAGGTCGGAGATCAGCGGCGAGTTGATCAGCACCTCGACCGCGGCCACCCGCCCCTTGCCCTCCTGGCGCGGCAGCAGACGCTGTGACACCAGGGACTTGAGATTCAGCGACAGGTCCATCAGCAGCTGGGCGCGGCGCTCCTCGGGGAAGAAGTTGATGATGCGGTCCAGCGCCTGGTTGGCACTGTTGGCATGCAGCGTGGCCATGCACAGATGGCCGGTCTCGGCAAAGGCCACCGCATGCTCCATCGTCTCGCGGTCGCGGATCTCGCCCATCAGTATCACGTCGGGCGCCTGGCGCAAGGTGTTCTTCAGCGCCATTTCCCAGCTGTCGGTGTCTATGCCCAGCTCGCGCTGGGTGACGATGCAGTTCTTGTGCGGATGAACGAACTCGACCGGGTCTTCGATCGTGATGATGTGGCCGAAGGTGTGCTCGTTGCGGTGGTCCACCATCGCTGCCAGCGAGGTCGACTTGCCCGAACCCGTGGCGCCGACAAAGATCACCAGGCCGCGCTTGGTCAGCGCCACCTCCCTCAACACATCGGGCAGCTTCAGGCTCTCAATCGTCGGCAGGGTCTGCGGGATCGTACGCAGCACCAGGCCGACATTGCCCTGCTGCAGAAAGGCATTGACGCGGAAACGCCCGATGCCATGGGGCGAGATCGCGAAATTGCACTCCTTGGTGCGCTCGAACTCGGCGGCCTGCTTGTCATTCATGATGGCCCGCGCCAGCGCCAGCGTGTGCTGGCCGGTCAGCGGCTGCGGCGAGACCTTGGTGACCTTGCCATCGACCTTGACGGCGGGCGGAAATTCCGAGGTCAGGAACAGGTCAGACCCCTTGCGCGAGACCATCAGGCGCAACAGGTCATTGATGAATTTCGACGCTTGATCGCGTTCCATGGTGGCGGCTCCCTTGCCTCAGTATGCGTTCTAATCGCGGGACAGCAAGGCGCCCAGCCGGGCGCTGACCTGGCGCAGGCTCAGCGACAGGCGCCGCGCCAGCGAGGCCAGCAGGGCCGCTGCCAGGCGGGGCTCTTCGGCCATCAGCCGGTCCAGCGCCTGGGCGTCCAGCACGGCCAGAGTACAGCTTGTGAGCGTGGTGCAGGCCGAGAAGCGCGCGCCGGCATCGAGCAAAGACATCTCGCCCAGCATATCGCCCACCCGCGCCTCGGCCAGGCGGGCCCGCCCGCCCCAGGGCTGCAGCCGGTCCACGGCCAGCGTGCCTTCGAGCACAACAACCATGTAGTCGCCCTGCTCGTCCTGCTTGACCACTTCCTGGTTGGACGGCAACTTCACATACCGCAAGAAGTCGCTGAGCCGCTCCAGGTCGGCGTCGTCCAGTGCGGCCAGATGCTTGTCGGCGCCCCAGAGTTTGGTGAACAGGGCCTTGCCGGTGGCCGCATCGAAGGGCTGTGCACCGACCTCGGCCCCGCGCTGAGCCCAGCTGACGACGGTGTCGCTGCCCTCGAGGTTCTCGTTGAACATGGTCGAGAAGAAGGTCGATTCGGCGCCGCCCTCGGCCTCGGGCTTGGCGCCGCCGGTCAGGCGTTGAAGCAGCTTTCTCACAGCCTCAGCCCGGGAAGTTGTCCGGGAACTTGGCCCGGCTGCGCGCCTCGGCGGGCGAGATCACATTGCGCCGCACCAGCTCGGTCAGGTTCTGATCCAGGGTCTGCATGCCGACGTTGTTGCCGGTCTGGATCGATGAGTACATCTGTGCGATCTTGTTCTCGCGTATCAGGTTGCGTATGGCCGAGTTGCCCAACATGATCTCGTGCGCCGCGACGCGGCCGCTGCCATCCTTGAGCTTGCACAGCGACTGCGAGATCACCGCCACCAGCGACTCTGACAACATCGCCCGCACCATGTCTTTTTCCGCGCCCGGGAACACGTCAACGATGCGGTCCACCGTCTTGGCCGCCGAACTGGTGTGCAGGGTGCCGAAGACCAGGTGGCCTGTTTCAGCGGCCGACAGCGCCAGGCGTATCGTTTCCAGATCGCGCATTTCGCCGACCAGCACTGCGTCCGGGTCTTCGCGCAGGGCAGAGCGCAGCGCGTTCGAGAAGCTCAAGGTGTGCGGCCCGACCTCGCGCTGGTTGACCAGGCATTTCTTCGATTCGTGGACGAACTCGATCGGGTCCTCGATCGTCAGGATGTGGCCGTATTCCTGCTCGTTCAGATGGTTGACCATGGCGGCCAGGGTGGTGGACTTGCCGGAGCCGGTAGGCCCGGTCACCAGCACCAAGCCGCGGGGCTTGAGCGCCAGTTCGGCAAATACCTTGGGGGCGCTGAGCTGTTCCAGGCTCAGGATCTTGCTCGGGATGGTGCGGAACACTGCGCCGGCGCCGCGATTCTGGTTGAAGGCATTGACGCGAAAGCGGGCCAGGCCCTGGATCTCGAACGAGAAGTCGCACTCCAGCGTCTCCTCATACATCTTGCGCTGCGAGTCATTCATGATGTCGTAGACCATGTCGTGCACCTGCTTGTGCTCGAGCGGCTCGACATTGATGCGACGCACATCGCCGTGGACCCGGATCATCGGCGGCAGACCGGCCGACAAATGCAGGTCGGAAGCCTTGTTCTTGACCGAGAAGGCCAATAGTTGGGTGATGTCCATGGAGGGTCTGAGTGTGCGGCTGGGTTAGGCTCGGGGCATTATGGCGACGATCTCCGACAACTTACAACTGGTTCGCACGCGCATCGCTGCGGCCTGCACCCAGGCCGGCCGACCCGTGCAAAGCGTCACGCTGCTGGTGGTCAGCAAGACGTTTGGCAGCGACAGGGTGCGCGAGGCCCATGCGGCGGGTGAGCACCAGTTCGGTGAAAACTATGTGCAGGAGGCGCTGGACAAGATCGCGGCCCTGCAGGACTTGCGGGCGGATCTGGTCTGGCACCTGATAGGCCCGCTGCAAAGCAACAAGACGCGTCCGGTGGCCGAGGCCTTCGACTGGGTGCACAGCGTGGACCGGCTGAAGATCGCGCAGCGCCTGTCCGAGCAGCGGCCCGGGCATCTGCCGCCGCTGCAGATCTGCCTGCAGGTCAATATCAGCGGCGAGGCAAGCAAGAGCGGTGTGCATCCCGACGAGGTGCCTGCCCTGGCCCAGGCCGTGGCAGCCTTGCCGCGGCTGCGTCTGCGCGGCCTGATGGCCATACCCGAGACCGCATCGACGCTGGAGGCGCAGCGCCGGCCCCATGCCGCGCTGCGCGCGCTGCTGGAACGGCTCAATGCCGAAGGCCTGACGCTGGACACCCTGTCGATGGGCATGAGCGCTGACCTCGAGGCTGCCGTGCTGGAAGGCAGCAGCCTGGTGCGTGTGGGCTCGGCGATTTTCGGTACAAGGTAACAATTCGCAGCATCGCTTCAAAGCGGTGCCCGCAGGTCGATATGCAGGCATGGCGCCCCAGACTGGCGCCCCGCCCTCTCCCTGGCGGCACAAAGCCCGCGATACCCGCGTTTTCCCTAGGCGGGATCGCCGGTATCGGCGTGTGTTTTTACCGCTTCGCCGCTCAAGGCCGGTTCCACCCTTGTCGATACTCCCAGCACAAAGAAGTTGTCGCGGGACCGCTCACAAAGCAGTCCAAGTCAATCGAATGCTTACCGTTGGGCTAAGGGCTCTCATGAAAATTCTGTCGAATCTGCGCATCAGCCATCGACTCGGTTTCAGCTATCTGTTGCTGATTCTGCTGCTCATCATCATCGGCGCCTTCGGCGTCAGCACCGCCAACCGGCTGGCCCACGACCTGGATCGAACAGCCAACAGCAGCCTGGTCAAGATCGAGGCGGCCAATGCACTGGAAGGCAATGTCAACATCCTGGCCCGCGCCAGCCGCGATCTGCTGCTGCTCGACGAAGCCCGCCAGATCAAGAAGCAGCAGGCCGCCATCGATGGCGCGCTGCAAGACATCGAGAAGCGCCTGGCCGAGCTGGAGACCAAGCTCTCCTCGGCCAAGGAAACCGAGCTGCTGGCCCAGGTGCGCGAGCGCCAGGCCAAGTTCTTCGCCTCGATTGCCAAGTTCCGCAAGGTGCAGGTGGACGGCAGCCCCGACGAGGCCCGCGAAAGCCTGGTGATCGATGTGCGCCCGGCGCAGTCCGCCTACCAGGAAGGCCTGAAGGCCCTGGTCGATCTGCAGTTCGAAGACGCCAAGACGCTGGCCAAGGGCGGTGAAGCCACCGCACGCCAATCGGTGCTGGTGACCGTGGTGCTGGTGCTGGTGGCGGTGCTGATCGGCGGCGGCGGTGGCCTGGCGATTGCCCGCTCCATCGTGGCCCCGGCCCGCATGGCCCAGGCCGCGGCCGAATCGATCAGCGCCGGCGACCTGAGCCATGACATCGTGGTGGAAGGCAGCGACGAGCTGGCTCAGATGCTGCATGCGATGCAGGAGATGCAGACCGCGCTGTCCGGCGTGGTGAAGAGCGTCAGCAGCGCTGCCGGCGAGGTGGCCGACAGCTCCGGCGCGATTGCCGGGGGCAACAGCGAACTGTCGGAGCGCACCGCCCGCTCGGCCGCCAGCCTGCAGCAGACCGCCGCTTCGGTGGAGCAGATCGCCTCCACCCTGAACGGCTCCAGCGAGCTGACCCGCCGCGCCGCCGGCATCGCCACCCAGGCCCGTCAGGCGGCCTCGGCCGGTGGGGTGTCGGTACAAAGTGTGATCGAAACGATGCAGCAGATCTCCGAGTCGAGCAAGCGCATCAACGACATCATCGGCGTGATCGACGGCATCGCCTTCCAGACCAATATCCTGGCGCTGAACGCCGCCGTCGAAGCGGCCCGTGCCGGCGAGCATGGCCGCGGCTTCGCCGTCGTCGCCTCCGAGGTGCGGGCCCTGGCCTCGCGTTCGGCCGAAGCGGCCAAGGAAATCAAGGGCCTGATCCAGGAGTCCTCGGTCAAGGTCTCGGCCGGCACGGCCCTGGTCAACAGCGCCGGCCAGACCATCCGCGGCGTGGTCGAGGAAGTCAACAATATGGGCAAGCTGATCGAAGAGATCTCGCATGCCGCCCAGGAGCAGGCCAGCGGCGTCGGCGTGGTGAATCACGCGATGGGCGACCTGGACCGCACCACGCAGCAGAACTCGGCCCTGGTCGAGGAACTGACGCGCTCCACCGATTCCCTGAAAACCAGCTCGGGCCGCCTATTGGCTGCGGTTGGCTTCTTCCGCTTCTCGGGCCAAGCCGCCTGAGCCGCCTCGCAAGCCCGTCCGATACCCCCTCATTCCCCAAGGATCCAGCCATCATGAAGTTCCGTGTCTCCTCCCTGATCGCCGCCACCGCCCTGACCTTCGCCGCCTCGCTGGCCATGGCCCAGACCGCCCCGAAGATCGTCAAGAAGGTGCCGCCCGAGTTCCCCAGCGAAGCCGCCCGCGCGTCTGTCTCCACCGGCGTCGTCAAGGCCAAGATGGCGATCGACGGTGAAGGCAAGGTCACCGATGTGTCCATCATCGAAGCCGAGCCCCGCAAGGTCTTCGACAAGGCCGTGAAGACCGCTCTGATGGGCTGGCGCTTCGAGCCGAACGGCGGAGCGCAGTCGTACGAAGTGCGACTGGTCTTCAAAAGTGAAGATTGATATTTGAGCGCTTGTCGCTGCCATCGGCTCGCCGCTCGGCGGGCCTTTTCATTTCAGGCCTCGATGTCCTTCAGGCAGCGTGCCAGGCTGCTGGCGCTGGGCTTGTCGACGAAGACGCAGCGCTTGCCGGTGCGCTTGCAATGGTCCTTGACCCGCCAGTAGGCACCGTGGCTGACGCAGCCGGTCTGGCAGATCACCAGGTCGGCGGCGGCGAGGCTCGATTCGAGCTGGGCGGCGGTGTGGTCCTCGCCGCCATCGTGGTGCAGAAAACGCCCGCCGGTGCCCTCGATCAGGCACTTGTAGACCGGTACGCTGGCGGTGCGGCCACCGACACACAGAATCGATTGATTCTTCAGCGTGGCCAGATCCGGCTCGGCGACTGAAACAAGCTCTTCCGGGATGCTCAGTGCCTGCAGCTGTGCACTCAGCCCCTGGGCCCGCTGCGTCTCGCGTTCGGCCTGCTGCTGCCAGTCCAGACGCTGGCGCTCCAGCGCCTGTGAGCGCAAGACCTGCTCTTCCAGGCGCCGCGCCAGCTCGGCCCGGTTCTGCAGACCGGGGCTGAGCGCCTCCAGCTGTTGCAGATCCTGCTGGGCGGCATCCAGCGCCGAGGCCTTGGCCATGGCCTCTGCGCGGGCGCGTATCAAGCCCTGCTGCAGGGCCTCGACCTGCTCGGCGCGAACCTGCATCTCCCGGGTACAGCGCTGCTGCAGGGCGGCAAGCTGGCGGGTCAGCACGGCGTTTTCGTCCAGCACCTCGTCCAGGCGTTGCAGATCGGCGCGGTTGCAGGCACCGACCTGGTGCTGAATCATGTGGATCTCGCGGCAGACTTGCTCGCGCAGCCCGTCGCTGCAGCGGGCGTGGGTCAAGGTGGCCCACAGCGCACCGGCAATGTCGGCGCCCTGCTGCGCCTCGGTCCACAGCCCGGCCAGCTGCTCGGTCGTCTTGGCCTGGGCAAAGCGGCGCAGCGCCGCCAGGTGCCGCCGGTCCAGCTCGCGCTGTATCGCCTCGGCTACCGGGCCGCGCCGCGCGCACTCGGCCACGGCGCCGACATGGACTTCATAGTCGTCCAGCCGGGCCTGTGCGCCGGTGAACTTGGCCAGCAGGCGGCGCAGTGCCGGCATAGGCAGGCACACCCCCATCAGCGGGCAATGGGTGCTGTGCGGCAGATCCCAGAGGCGGTGGCGGCGCGAGCCGCGGCTCTCGGCCATGACAGGAATAGCGCGCAGGCGCTCGTTCAGTGCGCCGCCCAGGCGCAGGGTGGCCGGACTGGCCAGGGTGGCTGAGGGCTTGAGATCGTCACACATGAATGAATTTCTCCTTGAGACGCAACATATTAAATGATAATCATTCGCATTTGATGGCTATCGCACAATCCCGTCGTGAAGCTTTATGAAAACTACGCCGACGAGATCACCCGGCTGATCGCCAGCGGCACCCTGCGTGCCGGCGATCCCCTGCCTTCGGTGCGCCAGGCGCGGGCCAGCCGGGGCATCAGTGCCTCCACCGTGTTCCAGGCCTATTACCTGCTGGAGGCCCGCGGCCTGGTGCGGGCGCGGCCGCGCTCGGGCTACTACGTGTTGCCACGCCCGGTGCTGCGCGAGGCGCCGCCAACCTCGCGACCCTTGCCGGGTTCGCACAGCGTGGCCATCAGCGAGCTGGTGTTCGAGGTGCTCAGCGCCGTCAAGTCGCGGGACATTGCACCGCTGGGCTCGGCCTTCCCGAGTCCCGAGCTGTTTCCGCTGGAGGCGCTGCGCCGCGCCATGAACGCCGGCATGCGCAAGCTCAAGCCCTGGAGCACGGTGGACGATCTGCCGCCCGGCCACGAGCCGCTGCGCCGCCAGATCGCCAAGCGCTATCTGCGCCTGGGCATGGCCGTCACGCCGGAGCAGATCGTGCTCAGCAATGGCGCGCTGGACGGGCTGAACCTGTGCCTGCAGGCGGTCACCAAGCCCGGCGATGCGGTGGTGGTCGAGTCGCCCTGCTTCTACGCCGCGCTGCAGGCGCTGGAGCGGCTGGGCTTGAAGGCCATCGAGGTGGCGACCGACAGCACCAGCGGCATCGATCTGACCGCGCTGGCCCGCGTGCTGGAACGCCGCAAGCCCCAGGCCGTCTGGCTGATGACCAGCTTCCAGAACCCGCTGGGCAGCCTGATGCCCAACGACAAGAAGCGCGCCCTGGTCGAGTTGCTGACCCGCCACCAGGTGCCGCTGATCGAGGACGATGTCTATGCCGAGCTGCATCACGGAGAGTCGGCTCCGCTGCCGGCCAAGGCCTTCGATACCGAGGGCCTGGTGCTGCACTGCAGCTCGTTCTCGAAAAGTCTGGCGCCCGGCTACCGCGTCGGCTGGGCGCTACCCGGGCGCTATGCCCAGCGGGTGGCGCGGCTGAAGCTGATGACCAGCCTGTCGGGCTCGATACCGGCCCAGGCGGCGCTGGCCGAGTATCTGCAGGACGGCGCCTTCGATCGCCACCTGGCGCAGATGCGGCGCAGGCTGGCCGATCAGCAGCAGCAGATGCTGGCGGCGGTGGAACAGCACTTCCCGGCCGGCACGCGGATGACGCGTCCGCTGGGCGGCTATTTCGTCTGGGTCGAGCTGCCGCCGCAGGTGGATGCACTGGCCCTGCACCAGGCGGCATTGTGCGAGCACATCAGCCTCGCACCAGGGCCGATGTTCTCGGCCCGGGCCGAGTTCGGCCAGTGCGTGCGGCTCAATACCGGTCATCCGTGGACGCCGCAGATCGAGCAGGCCCTGATCACACTGGGGCGCTTGGCCGCGCAGCCGCAGTGAGGCCCGGCGGCAGGGGCGCAAAACCCCGCGCCCGCTGAGGCCAGGGCATTCGTGCGAGGCTTGCCACCCCGAGATTGACCGCCGACACCCAGGAGTCCCCATGACCACGATGCGCGCCATCCAGTACCACCGCACCGGCTCTGCCAGCGATGTGCTGGAGCTGCTGCAACTGCCGCTGCCCACGCCAGGCCCCGGCGAACTGCGGGTCAAGGTGCTGGCCTCGGGCGTCAACCCCTCGGACGTGAAGGCCCGGCGCGGCGCGCAGATACGCCACCCCGAGGTCGTGCCGCACAGCGACGGCTCGGGCATCGTCGATGCGCTGGGCGAGGGCGTGCCGGCCGAGCGGCTGGGCCAGCGCGTCTGGCTGTACAACGCGCAATGGCGCCGGCCGCAGGGCACGGCGGCCGAGTACATCGTCGTGCCGGCCGTGCTGGCCGTGCCCATGCCCGCCGGCCTGGGCTTTGCCGAGGCGGCCTGTCTGGGCATTCCGGCCTTGACCGCCTGGGAGGCCGTGCATGGCGAGGGGCCGGTGGCCGGCCAGACGCTGCTGGTGCAGGGCGGCGCCGGTGCCGTGGGCCACTACGCCGTGCAGTTCGCGGCACGGGCCGGTGCGCGGGTGATCGCCACCGTCAGCTCGGCCGACAAGGCCCGGCATGCGCTGGCCGCCGGCGCCGAAGTAGCGATCGACTACAAGAGCGAGGATCTGCCGGCCCGCGTCGCCGAACTGACCAGCGGACGCGGCGTCGATCGCATCATCGAGGTCAATCTGAGCGCCAATGCCGGGCTGTACACCCGGCTGCTCGTGCCCCAGGGCCACGTCACCATCTATGGCTCGGACGATTGGCAGGCCCGGCTGCCGATGAACGAGTACCTGGTCCACGGCCTGAGCCTGCGCTTCTTCATCGTCTATGAGCTCAAGCCGGAGCAGCGTGCCGCCGGCATTGCCGGCGTGCACCGGGCCATCGCCGAGGACTGGCTCCAGCACCAGGTGGCGGCACGCCTGCCCTTGGAGCAGACGGTGGCCGCACACGAGATGGTCGAACACGGCCGGCAGATCGGCAATGTCGTCGTCCTGCCCTGGGGGAGCGAGCCGGCGGGTGACTGATACGGTGGTTTTTGCCACCATCTGGCGCTGTTGGGCGCAGGGTGGCTCGGGCATAGTGGCGGCGTGAACCCTTACGACGCCCTATCCAAGCCGCTGGCGGCCCTGTGCTTTTCCCTGCTGGCCGGCCCTGCCGCCGCTCAGCCGCTGCCCGCCAAGATCGAAGACAGCATCGCCCAGCGCGTGCAGGCCTGCACCACCTGCCATGGCAAGCAGGGCCGCGCCGCGCCCGATGGCTACTACCCGCGCATTGCCGGGAAGCCGGCCGGCTATCTGTACAACCAGCTGCTGAATTTTCGCGATGGCCGCCGCCACTACGGCCTGATGGACGAGCTGGTGGCGCCGCTGTCCGACGCCTATCTGCGCGAGATCGCCGAGCACTTCGCCGCGCTGGACCTGCCCTATGCCGCACCGCCGCCCGGCAGCGCCAGCCCCGCCCAGCTGCGGCGCGGGCAAGACCTGGCCACGCATGGCGATGCCACGCTCAAGCTGCCCGCCTGCGTGCAATGCCATGGCGCCAGGCTGACCGGCCTGGCACCGGCGGTTCCCGGCCTGCTGGGCCTGCCTCGCGACTATCTGAATGGCCAGCTGGGGGCCTGGAAGTCCGGCCAGCGCCGTGCCCACGCCCCCGACTGCATGGGCCAGATCGCCAAGACCCTGAGCCTGGACGACATCGCCGCCGTCTCGCAATGGCTGGCCGCACAGCCGCTGCCGGCTGTCGCCAAGGCCGCAACGGAGCTGCCGGCACCATTGCCGCTAAGCTGCGGGGGCGTGCCACAGGGCGCCAAGGTGACGCCATGAAGCCGCTGCTCAAGACCGTCCTGGGCTTGCTGGCCGCCGGCGCTGGCGCCAGCGCACTCGTCTGGAGCTTGAATGTCCGCGACGAGTCTCCGCTGCTCAGTCGAGCCGCGGGTCCGGCCAGCGCCGACCTGATAAGCCGCGGCGAATATCTGGCCCGTGCCGGCAATTGCGCGGCCTGCCACACTGTCCGCGGCGGTGCACCGTTCGCCGGCGGCAAGGGCATAGACACCCCCTTCGGCACGGTGTTCGCCGGCAATCTGACGCCCGACCCGGACACCGGTCTGGGTGCCTGGAGCGCCGACGAGTTCTGGCGCGCGCTGCACAACGGCCGCGGCCGGGACGGGCGCCTGCTCTATCCGGTCTTCCCCTATGCCAACTACACCAAGGTCAGCCGCAGCGATGCGGATGCGATCTACGCCTACCTGCAAAGCCTGCCGGCGGTGCGGCAAGCTGCTCCGGCGCATGAACTGCGCTTCCCTTACAACACCCAGGCGGCGCTGGCAGTGTGGCGGGCGCTGTATTTCAGCCCCGGCGTGCATCAGAACGAGCCGGCGCAAAGCGTCAGCTGGAACCGTGGCGCCTATCTGGTGCAGGGCCTGGGCCATTGCAATGCCTGCCACGCCGCCCGCAACAGCTGGGGCGGCAGCGAGGCCGGTCTGAGTGGCGGCCTGATTCCCATGCAGGGCTGGTACGCCCCCTCGCTCGCCGACACGGCCCAGGCCAGCGTCGCGCATTGGGAGCTGGGTGAGATCGTCAGCCTGTTCAAGACCGGTGTTGCCAGAGATGCCAGCGTGTCCGGCCCGATGAGCGAGGTCGTGCGCGGCAGCACGCAATACCTCAGCGACCCCGATCTGCGAGCGATGGCCGGCTATCTGAAGGCCCTGCCCCAGCAACCGCCGGCGCGGGCCAAGGCCGATATGGCACCAGCGCCGGCACAGCGTCTCGGCGCCGAGGTCTACGGGCAGCACTGCGCCAGCTGCCATGGCAAGCAGGGCCAGGGCGAGGCCGGCATCTATCCGGCCCTGGCCGGCAACCGTGCGGTGACGATGGAACCTGGCGTCAATGTGCTGCGCGTCATCCTGCAAGGCGGCTTTGCGCCGGCCACCGAGGCCCATCCGCGACCCTTCGGCATGCCGCCGTTCGCGGTGGCGCTGAGCGATGCCGAGATCGCCGCCGTCGCCAGCCATGTGCGTCAGCAGTGGGGCAACCGGGCGTCGCCGGTCACGGCCTTCGAGGTCACGCAGGCGCGGGGCAAACCCGTGCATTGAGCATCGGCGAGGGCCCGGCAAACCCTGGCCCTCGCCGCCGAGGCACGCGGCGCCGCCCACCATCAGGACTGCAAGACCTGCCCCCGAATTGACACAACTGAATGCGAACTCGCCGCTTGCTTACAAATTTCGGTCACAAACTGCGGGCATCACTCTTGCGGAGGATGCGGGGCTCGGGCAGACTTTGCTTGACTTTGTGCAGTTCGGTTTCTTCACCCGTCCACACCCGCCACATGTACAGCCCGCCACGCCCCCTGCATCTGCGCATCGCCTTCGCCAGGCTCACCGATATGGTGCTGCTGGTGATGGTCTGGCTGGCCTTTCTGCTGCTCACATTTGCCTGAATCGGCCGAAACCAGGCCGGGCGCTGCTGCCGACCCGAAGGCCTGATCAGGCGTCTCCCCATCCCACCTGAATCTGGTGCCGCCGGCACCGGCGATGACCCCGAACACGGCCTTGGGGCGGACTGCGCACAGCCGTGTTGTCAAGCAACAAGCAAAGCAAGGCCGGGTTTTCCCTTTTGCTGCGGAGCAACACCTATTGGAATTCCCTATGCCGGGCTTGGCAGAGGCAAAACGAAGATCACCGCCCACGGGTTGAAGTGGCCGGGCTTGGCAAATCAAGAGTTTGGTGCCTGGTGCTCAACACCCGTCGTCCAACCCACGATTGCACAAGGAGTTCGCTGATGTTCAAGAAAACCAAGATAGGCGTTGCCGTATTGGCAGCCCTGGGTGCTGGCCTCGCTGCCCCCCAAATAGCCCTGGCGCAAGGCCAAACGCTGGAGCGCGTGACGGTGACGGGCTCCTCGATCAAGCGGCTGGAGTCAGAAACGGCGTTGCCGGTGACCGTGATCACCCGTGACCAGATCGAAAAGTCCGGCGCCACCAACGTCGAGGAACTGCTCAAGCGCGTCTCGGCCAGCGCCGCCGCCATCTCCGACACCACGCAGGGCGCCGGCTATGCCACGTCCAATGCCAATCTGCGTGGTCTGGGCCCCAACTCCACCCTGGTGCTGCTGAACGGCCGCCGCCTGGCCAATCACCCCTTCGGCAGCATCGGTGGCAATGCGGCCGTCGACCTGAACAGCATCCCCTTCGCCGCGCTGGAGCGGGTTGAAATCCTGCGCGACGGCGCTTCTGCCGTGTACGGCACCGATGCCGTGGCCGGTGTGATCAACTTCATCACCAAGCGCGACTACCGCAACGGCGAGGTCTCGATACGCTACGGCAACACCGAGAGCAATATCGGTGGCGCCGAGAAAGGCGCCAGCATTGCCGTCGGCTTCGGCGATCTGCTGACCGACAAGTTCAATGTGCTGGTCACCGGCAATGTGCAGAAAAACAGCCGCCTGCGCGCCATCGAGCAACAGTTCTACAACCGTGGCGCGCAGGAGATTCCCGGCGCAGGCCCCCCGACCTCCGGTGGTGGCTTCCCCGGCCGCTTGGGCGATTTTGGCGTGAGCCCGGGTGCCCACACCGATCTGAATATCGGCAGCCAGTTCGAGAAGTGCGATCCGACCTTCACGACCTTGCGCGCCACCGGCAAATCGCCCAACGGCACCAACACCTTCATCTGCCGCTTCATCTACGCCGCCACGCTGGACAACCTGCCCGACCAGGACAAGGGCGACCTCTACGGCCGCGCGACCTTCAATGTGTCCAAGGACCATCAGCTGTTTGCCGAGGCTTCGCTGGCCCGCAACCACAGCATCGGCCGCATCGCACCGACGCCTATCTTCTGGGGTGCCACCAGCCTGGATCCGGTCAAGGGGGACTATGCCCACCCGCTGATGCCCATCAACAGCAAATACTTCCCGCGCGATCTGCTGATCAAGCTGGGCTACACCGATGCAGACTTTGTCAATCCTGCGATCAACCCGTTCGGCCCCGACGGCATGGCCGAAGTGGCGCTGCGCGCCATTCCGCGCGGCAACCGCATCAACGACAACACCAACACCCAGACCCGGGTGGTTTTCGGCGCCAATGGCGTGCTCAGCGGTTGGGACTACGACACCGCCGTCAACCTCTCGCGCGCCAAGGGGTCGCTCTCCTATCTGGGCTATGTCCATGAGGGCCGCTTCCTGGACGCCCTGGCCAAGGGCCTGATCAACCCCTTCGGGCCTAGCGACGCCGCTGGCGAAGCCGCCTGGGCCGCTTCGGCCCTGGACGGTCTGATGCGCGAGTCGACCAGCACGACGACCGAGGTCGACTTCAAGGCCAGCCGTGAGCTGATGCCCATGGCCGGCGGCAATATGGCCCTGGCCCTGGGCGGCAGCGCCCGCCGCGAAAAGGCCGAGGACCGCCCGGTCAATGCCGACTACTCCGCCGGCAAGCACATCGGCGGCGAGGGCACGGTGCCCACGACGATTGCCTCGCGCACCATCACCGCCCTGTACGGCGAGCTGAGCATGCCCTTCGCCAAGGGCTGGGAGGCGGGTGTTTCGGCCCGCTACGACAAGTACAGCGACTTCGGCAGCACCTTCAATCCCCGCGCCACGATACGCTTCCAGCCCAGCAAGGAGCTGGTGCTGCGCGCCGCCGCCGGCACCGGCTTCCGCGCCCCGACCCTGTGGGACGTGAACAGCCCCGTGTCGACCACCAACACGGCCAATAGCCTGAAGGACCCGGATTGCCCGAAGGGCTTCGAAGCTGATCCGAAGTGCGAGATCCAGTACAACGTGCGCCAGTTCGCCAGCCCGGGCCTGAAGCCCGAGAAGTCACGCCAGTTCAGCACCGGCGTGGTGTTCGAGCCCGGCCGCAGCGTGTCGATCGCGGTCGACTACTGGAACATCCTGAAGAAGGACCAGATCAGCACCATCGGTGGCGACGCGATCTTCTCGGATCCCAAGCTCTACGCCAAGTACAAGAGCCGCATCAAGCGCAATGCGCAGGGCTTTGTGTCCTATATCGAAAGCCCGGTGGACAACCTCGGCGACCTGAAGACCTCGGGCATCGACTTGGACCTGCGTAGCAGCCTGAACCTGCAGGACGGCATCAAACTGGGCGCCAGTTTCGTGGCCACCTATGTGATCGACTGGAAGCGTCAAGCCGACAAGGGCGGCGAGTACACCAGCTATGTCGGCACCGCCGGCGACGGCTCGGCCGTGCAGCCGGTGCCGCGCTGGCAGCACACCGCGGCGCTGGACTTCCAGCGCGGCGACTGGACCTTCACGATCGAGAACCAGTTCGTGCGCGGCTGGACCGAGTCGGCCACCTTGGTCGAGAACAATGTGGGTCCGTCTGTTGAACATCGCGTCAAGGACAGCTCGCGCTTCAACATCGCGATGGGCTACAAGGGCATCAAGAACCTGAACATGCGCTTCGGCATCAAGAACATCACCTCCGAAGAGCCCCCGTACACGGCCGTGTCGTCCTACGGTTCGCATGCGGCCGGCTATGCCGCCTCTTTCTCCGACCCGCGCGGCCGCTTCCTCTACGGCTCGCTGACCTACCAGTTCAAGTAAGACTGGTTGCGGCGGGGCTTCGGCCCCGCGGCCATACCTCGAAGCGGGACGCGCAAGCGCCCCGCTTTTTTCTTGGGCGTTTCAAATCGTCGGGCGGGGCCAGGATGGCAAGACCGGCCGGGGCCGCAGGGCGCCATCGTGCAGCGCCTGTTGGTAGCCCGCTACCGCCACCTCGGGCTCGGCCGCCTGCGTGATGCCGCTGAGCACCGCCACGCCGCGAGCGCCACATTGCGACGCCATGCCGGCGCGCTCGACGTCCATGCCGGCGATCGCCACCACCGGCTCGGCCAGCAGCGCGCACCAATAGGCCAGATTGCCATCGCCCTGGGGGCGCCAGGGCATGTCCTTGGTCTGGGTGGCATGGATGGGGCCGCAGGCGATATAGCTGGGGTTCAGGGCGCGGGCGCGGGCCACTTCCCACAGGCTGTGGGTGCTGACGCCCAGGCGCAGGCCGGCGTCGGCGAGTGCCTGCAGATCGGCGGTGGCGAGATCCTCCTGGCCGAGGTGCACGCCATAGGCGCCGAGTTCCAGGGCCAGGGCCCAGTGGTCGTTGATGAACAGCTGGGCACCTGCAGCCTTTGCAGCGGCAATGCTGCGGGCGAGCTGCTGGCGCAGATCGGGCGTGGCGGCGTCCTTGATGCGCAACTGCAGCGTGCGCACACCAGCGGCGAGCAGACGCACTATCCAGGCGGCGCTGTCGGCGATGGCGTACAGGCCCATGTCGGGTTCGCTCAGCGCGGCAAAGCGCAGGCCGGCGGCAGCGTCTGACCACAGCGAGGGCAGGTTCTCGCGTCGCAAGGCGAAGCCGGCCTGCGGACGCACCGGGCCGGCACCGGCGCCGGCCGCATAGCCCTGGCGCAAGGCCTCGGCGGTGGCCATCTTGGCGAGCACGGCGGCATCGGCGGCGCAGAAGCCGTGGGCCAGCGCGGCCGCCAGCGAAGCCGCGAACACGCAGCCGGTGCCGTGGTGGTGAGGTGTGGCTATGCGCGGCAGGCTCAGCCAGCCCTGGGCCTGCGGGCTTTGCAGCCAGTCATTCGAGAGCTCGCCGCCCGCGTCGCCGCCGGTGATCAGCACCATTTTGGCGCCCAGCACCTGCAACGCGGCCGCCGCCTGGCCATCCGCTGCCACTGCGCCCAGGAGCCAGACAGCCTCGGCCCGGTTCGGTGTGATCACATCGGCCAGCGGCAGCAGCTCGCTGCGATAGACCTCGCGCAATTCGGCTCCGCTGAGGTCAGCCCCGGTGCTGGCGCGCCAGACCGGGTCGAGCACCAGGGCCACCGGCGCCCGCTCGCGCAGACGGCGCACCCAGCGCGCCACGACGCGCGCATTGGCAGCACTGCCCAGCATGCCGCACTTGATCGCGGCAGGCGGCAGGTCCTCGCTCAGTGCCTGCAACTGGGCGTCGAGCAGCTCGGGCGCGACCGCCTGAATCTGCTGCACGGTTAAGGAGTTCTGCGCCGTGATCGCACTGACGGCGCTGCAACCATGGACGTCGAAAGCGTCAAAGGCCTTCAGATCGGCCTGCAGGCCGGCGCCGCCGCCGCTGTCGGAGCCGGCAATCGTCCAGACGATGGGTTTGGTAGTCATAGCGTGAAGGGCCTCGCGGTAACGGGGGTGCTGGCGACGGCCATGTCCTGCGGCACCAGCAGGCCGGCCTCGAAGCCGGCACGGCCGCCGGTAATGGCTGACGCAAAGCCCGCCGCCATGCCCACCGGGTCGGCAGCCTGAGCCACGGCCGAGTTCAGCAGCACGGCGTCGAAGCCCAGCTCCATCGCCAGGGCCGCATGGGAAGGTGCACCGATGCCGGCATCGACCACCAGCGTGGCCCCGGGCAGGCGGGCGCGCAGGGTGCGCAGCGCCCAGGGATTGAGCAGGCCCTGGCCCGAGCCTATGGGCGCGCCCCAGGGCATCAGGATGCGGCAGCCGGCATCGAGCAGGCGCTGGCAGCTCACCAGATCGTCGGTGCAGTAGGGAAAAACCTCGAAGCCCTCCTTCACCAGTTGCTCGGTGGCCAGCAAGAGCTCGAACGGATCGGGCTGCAGCGTGTGCTCGTCGCCGACGACTTCCAGCTTGATCCAGTGTGTGCCCAGCAGCTCGCGCGCCATCTGCGCCAAGGTGACGGCCTCGCGGGCGCTGCGGCAGCCGGCCGTGTTGGGCAGCAGCCGCACGCCGGTATCAAGCAATGCCGGAATGAAGCCGTTGTCCGCACCTATCTGACGGCGAAGCCCCACGGTCACCACCTCGGTGCCCGAGGCCTTGATCGCGGCATGCAGGATCTCGGGCGAGGGATAGCCCGCGCTGCCCAGGAAGAAGCGGCTTGTCAGCGCCACATCGGCAATCGTCCAGCTCATGCTTTTCATTCAACCTCCCACAATCGCTTGAAAACCCAGCACGGTGTCGCCGGCCTGCAAGCGCCGCTCGGTGCGCTGGGCACGCGGCACGAATTCGCCATTGACGGCGGTGGCCAGGGCCTGTGCATCGACGCCGGCCTTTTGCAGCAACTCGGCCAGGCAGCTCTCGGCCGGCAGCTGATGCGTCTGGCCGTTCAAGGTGACAGTGATCTCGTTCATTCGGATAGAAGCTCCAGTTGGGCCCGCGCCTGCTCGGCCAGCGCCGGTGCGATCAGCCAGCCGTGGCGGAACAGGCCGTTGATGCGAACGAGGCCCCGCTCGGTATGCAGCAGCGGCAGGTTGTCGGGCAGGGCCGGGCGGAGATTGGTGTCGCTGTGCACCACCCGCGCCTCGGCCAGCTCGGGGATCACGCTGTGCGCGGCGGCCAGCAGTTCGACGGTGCTGCGCAGGCTGATGGCCGAACGGTCTTCGCTCTCGATCTCGCTGGCACCGACGACGATCAGATCGCCGGGCCGCGGCACCAGATAGACGCGGTGCCGCGCATGCAGCAGGCGCAGCGGCCGGTGCAGCGGCACGCCGGGCGCATGCAGCCACAGCAGCTCGCCGCGCACGCCGCGCACCGGCAGTTCAGGCCGGGCGCCGAGGCCGCGTGCATCGATCACGCAGTCGAAACCTTGCCATTCGCCTTCGGTGCGCAAGCGCCCGGGCTCGAGCGCATCAACCGTCTGCCCCCACTGCCACTGCACACCCGCCTCGATTGCTGCAGAGAACAAGGCCTGCATCGCCTGCACACTGTGGATCTGGCCCTCGCCGGGCAGCAGCCAGGCCAGCAGCTGGCGCTGCAGCCCAGGCTCCAATGCCTGGCGCTGAGCAGAATCCAGCGCCTCGATGGTCACACCGGGCGAGCGGGACTGCAGCAGGCCCAGCAGGCGCTGGGCGACGCCGCGATCGCTGGGATGGGCCAGCAGCAGGCTGCCGCGTTGGGCAAAGAACACCGGCTGCCGGCACTGCGCCAGCCACTGCGGCCACAGCGTCAGAGAGCGCTGGCCCAACGCCGCCACCGCGGCATTGGCGCACTCCAGCTCGGCCACCGGGCTCAGCATGCCGGCGGCCGTCCAGCCGGCGGCGCGGGTCTCTCCGGCAGCAGGCTCGGGGCCGGTGGCTGGATCGAACACCGTGACACGATGGCCGGCCAGGGTCAGCCGCCAGGCCAGCAGACGCCCCATCAGCCCGGCGCCGGCCAGGCCTATCCGCAGCGAAGGCATGACTTCAAGCCTTGCTGATCGGGATGTAAATCTCCGAACCCGCCCGCTTGAACTCCTCGCTCTTGGCCTGCATGCCGGCATCGGCCTCCAGCTGGGCCGAGTAGTCGCGCACCTCCTGCGAGATCTTCATCGAGCAGAACTTGGGGCCGCACATCGAGCAGAAATGCGCCACCTTGGACGACTCCTTGGGCAGCGTCTCGTCATGGAACAGCCGCGCCGTGTCGGGGTCCAGGCTGAGGTTGAACTGGTCGTGCCAGCGGAACTCGAAGCGGGCCTTGGACAGCGCATCGTCGCGTTCGCGCGCCCCCGGATGGCCCTTGGCCACGTCGGCCGCGTGCGCGGCGATCTTGTAGGCGATCAGGCCCTGCTTGACGTCGTCGCGGTTCGGCAGGCCCAGGTGCTCCTTGGGCGTGACGTAGCACAGCATGGCCGTGCCCATCCAGCCGATCATGGCCGCGCCGATGGCGCTGGCGATGTGGTCGTAGCCGGGCGAGATGTCTATGGTCAGCGGGCCCAGCGTGTAGAACGGCGCCTCGTGGCAGTGCTTGATCTGCTCGTCCATATTGGCCTGGATCATGTGCATGGGCACATGGCCGGGGCCCTCGATCATCGTCTGCACATCGTGCTTCCAGGCCACTTGCGTCAGCTCGCCCAGCGTGCGCAGCTCGGCGAACTGAGCCTCGTCATTGGCATCGGCCAGGCAGCCAGGCCGCAGGCCGTCGCCCAGCGAGAAGCTGACGTCGTAGGCGGCCATGATCTCGCAGATCTCCTCGAAGTGGGTGTAGAGGAAGTTCTCCTTGTGATGGGCGATGCACCATTTGGCAAGGATGGAGCCGCCACGCGACACGATGCCGGTGCGGCGCTTGGCCGTCATCGGCACAAAGGGCAGGCGCAGGCCGGCGTGGATGGTGAAGTAGTCCACGCCCTGCTCGGCCTGTTCGATCAGCGTGTCGCGGTAGATGGCCCAGGTCAGGTCTTCGGCCACGCCGCCCACCTTCTCCAGCGCCTGGTAGATGGGCACCGTGCCTATGGGCACCGGCGAGTTGCGCACGATCCAGTCGCGGGTGGTGTGGATGTTCTTGCCGGTGGACAGGTCCATCACATTGTCGGCACCCCAGCGGATTGCCCACACGAGCTTTTCCACCTCATCTTCGATGCTGGAGGTCACAGCCGAGTTGCCGATATTGGCGTTCACCTTGACCAGGAAGTTGCGGCCTATGGCCATGGGCTCCAGCTCAGTGTGGTTGATATTGGCCGGGATGATGCCGCGGCCCCGAGCCACCTCGTCGCGCACCCATTCGGGCGTGATGATCCGCGGCAGCAAGGCGCCCATGGGGTTGCCCCGCAGCCGCTGCTCGCGCTCGGCGTCGCTGCCGTACTCGTCCATCCACTCGCGCTTGAGGTTCTCGCGCAGGGCGACGAATTCCATCTCGGGCGTGACGATGCCGCGGCGCGCGTAGTGCATCTGCGTCACCTTGGCACCGGCCACCGCGCGGCGCGGTGTGCGCTGCAGGGCGGCGGCCTGGGCGCGCAGCTCCTGCAGCAGGCGTTCACCGTCACGGCCATCGTCCAGCGGCACCGGCGCGCGGCCGGCATAGGCCTCGGTATCGCCCCGCGCCGCCACCCAGGCCGAGCGCACATCGGGCAGGCCGCGCCGCACATCGATGTCGGCGGTCGGGTCGGTGTAGGGGCCGGAGGTGTCGTACAGCGTGATGCTCTCGCCATTGCTCAGCGCCACCACGCGCTGCGGCACGCGGATGTCGGGGCGGCTGCCCTGGGCATAGGTCTTGGTCGAGGCGGGAAAGGGCTCGCGGGTCAGGCTCAGGGCCTGGTTCAGCTTGTCAGGGGCGTTCATCGGATCTCCTTGGGCGTTGGTGCTCCGAAGGCGAGACCCGGGCCCTCTCACGGCCCTTTGCGATTGTCCGCGCGGGTGTTCGAGGTACTGGTGCTGCTGGCTCTTCTTACGCCGGTATGAACCGGATCAAGTTCGCGGGTTTGGTCTTCCATCTCAGTCCTTCAAGGACACCCCGGAGCGATGCGCAGTGTAGCGCAGCTTGTCGCGAACGCAAGTGCAGCGCTAGCGCTGCATCGCGCTTGACGCAGGCTGCGCGCGCAGCAGCAGCTGCACCAGTTGGCGCACCGCCACGCTGCCATTGCCCTGGCGGCAGGTCAGCACGATGTCCTGCGCGTAGCTGAAGCGTTCGGGCTGCACGGGGCGCAGGCCCGCCAGCGGCGCCACGGCCTGCACCAGGTGGTCGGGCAGAAAGCCGGCATAGCGGCCGCTGGCGATCAGCAGGGCCACACCCTCGATGCTGTCCGCATGGGTGCGGCTGTGGCGCATGCCGGCCAGTTCGGGGTGGGGCAGATCGACCGAGTACGGGTCCATCACGAAGGCCGCCTGCTCCAGCTCGGCGGCCTCCAACGGCCTGTCGCCCAAGCCGTGCCAGGGATGGCCGGGCGCCACGAACAGGCTGTTGGGCTCGGCGTAGAGCCGGTGCTGCTCCAGCCCGGCGGCCGGGGCGTGCGCGGCCAGGATGCCGGCGTCCAGCTCCTGGGTCAGCAGCCGCCGCTCGATCTCGATCGGGCGCAGAGTCAAGACCTGGACCTGCAGGCCCGGCAGCGCATCGGCGCAGGCGGCCAGCGCGGCCGGCAGGCCCAGCGGCCCGGCGGTGTGAGGGGCGGTCAGCAGCGCGTCAACAAGGCCCAGGCGCAGCAGCGGACCGGCCTGGCGCGACAGCCCCGCCACCTCGCCGCGAAAGGTCTGCAGCGCACCGAACAGGTGGCGCACGCTGCGGTGCAGCTGCTCGCCTTGCGGCGTCAGCGCAAAGCCGCCACGCCCGCGTTGCGCCAGACGCGCGCCGACGCGCAGCTCCAGCTCCTTGAACTGCCGGCTCACCGCCGACAGGTCCACCTGCAGCTCAGCCGTGGCAGCCGAAAAGCCGCCGGCGGCAACGACCACGCAGAACACGCGCAGCTGGCGCAGCTCGGTGTCGCTGACCAGGGCGATGTCGCGGGCAGCATCGCCGGCAAACAGCGCATGAGGCTCAAGTGAACTTGCTTTTCTGGTCATTCCAAGTCGCCCCGGTCGAACCTAGGCTCGCGTCTGTTCATTGAATTCCGATTATGGGTCCGCCCCCAGCCACTTCGCACATGACAGACTTCGCCTTCCTCAGCGGCAGCACCTTTTTGAAGGTCGGCACGCCGGCCACGACTCCCCGCCCCTTCGGCCTGGCCGGCGTGGCCTGGGATGGCGCCACCACCAACCGCCCAGGGGCCCGCTTCGGCCCCGCGGCCATACGCACGGCCAGCCATATGCTGTGCGACGGCATCCACCCGCTGTTCGATTGCAGCCCGGTGGGCCAGCTCGACGACCTCGGCGACCTGGCCCTGCCCAACACCGGCCTGACCAAGATGCGGGCCGCCCTGGCGCGCCAGCTGAGCGCCCTGCTGGCGGCCCGCCACATGGTCTGGCTGGGCGGCGACCATTCGATCACCCTGCCGATTCTGCGGGCCCAGCGCGAGCGCTTGGGGCAGTCGTTGGCGGTGATCCACTTCGACGCCCACTGCGACACCTGGAGCGACCACTTCGGCGAGCCCAGCGGCCATGGCACCTGGGTCTCCGAGGCAATGCAGGAAGGCCTGGTGGTCGACGCCTGCTTCACGCAGATCGGCATACGCTCGGCCGGCGAACGCGCGGCACGCGACTATGTGCGCGAGCGCGGCGGCGTGATACACACGGCCCGCGATCTGCGTGGCCTGGAAAGCAGCGCCCAGCTGGCCGGTATCACCCAGGGCATACGCGAGCGGCTGACCCGCCACGGCAATCCGCCCGTCTATCTGAGCCTGGACATCGACTGCCTCGACCCTGCCTTTGCCCCCGGCACCGGCACGCCCGAGCCCGGCGGCCTGAGCACGGCCCAGGTGCTGACCCTGATCGAAGACCTGGCCGATCTCGACTTCGTCGGCATGGACTGCGTCGAGGTCGCCCCCGCCTACGACCATGCCGAGCTGACCTCCAACGCCGCGGCGCACTTCGTCTGGACCTATCTCGCCGGCCGCCTTGCCCATGGCAGGACGGCCGGCCGCTGAATCGAACCATTCGTCAACAAGGAGCCCTTTTATGCCTGTCGCGCCGAAGCAGTGTTTCCTCTCCCTCGTCAGCGTATCCGCGCTGACCCTGCTGGTTTCCTGCGGCGGGCAAGACCCGGCCCCGCCGCCTCCACCGGCCGATGTGGTGCTGAAGAACGGCTACGTCTACACGGTGGATGCCACGCAAAGCGTGGCGCAGGCGGTGGCGGTACGCGAGGGGCGCATCGTCTATGTCGGCCAGGACACTGGCGTGCAAGCCTATGTCGGCAGCCAGACCCGCGTCATCGACCTGGGCGGCCGCATGCTGATGCCGGGCCTGGTCGATGGCCATATCCATCCGCTACAAGGCGGGGCCGAGACGCTCAAGTGCAGCCTCGAGTACCTGCCGCTGACAGTGGCGCAGTTGCGCAGCAGGCTGCAGGCCTGCCTCGACGCCAGCAAGGACAAGGAGCCCGGCGGCTGGCTCGAGGTGGTCAGTTGGGACCGCCAGGCCATGAGCACGGGCGATCGCGATCCGGTGCGTGCCGACCTCGACAGCCTGGTCACCAAGCGCCCCATCATCATCACTTCGATCGACCACCACACGCGGCTGCTCAATTCGGCCGGCCTGGCGGCGGCAAGCATCACGGCGGCCACGCCCAGCCCGTCTGGCGGCGCCATCATCAAGGACGCGTCAGGCCAGCCTACCGGCATCCTCGAGGACGGGGCCGGCGCCATGGCCGATGCCGCCCTGCCGCAACCCAGCGATGCCGACCGCGCCCAGCACGCGCGCATCGCGCTGGACCTGCTGCGGCGCCAGGGCGTGACCAGCTTCATGGACGCACTCAGCGACGAGGACGAGGTCAAGGCCTTTGCCACGCTGGCACGCAGCGGCGAGTTGAGCGCACGGCCGCAGTTCGCCATGGCGATCCGCGCGGACGCCGCCGTGCAGTCGGCGCAGACCGTGGCGGCCATCAAGGCCGTCGCCGACCGCTACACGCAGCCGGCTGCCGGCGCCGCGCCGGTGGTCTCGGTGCGCCATGTCAAGCTCTTCATGGATGGCGTGCTGCAGGCACCGGCCCAGACCGCAGGCCTGCTGGCGCCCTATCGCGTGAATTCCGGCGACGATGCCCATCCGCAGTGGGTGGAGGGCCCCAGCAAAGGCCCGTTGTACGTTGGTCAGGACGTTCTCAACAATGTCGTCGTCGAGGCGGTCAAGGCCGGCTTCGACCCCCACGTGCATGCGATCGGCGATGCCGCCGTGCGCCGCACGCTGGACGCCTTCGCCTTCGCCCGCCAGCAGTTGCCAGGCAACAAGTTCCGCCCGGCCATTGCCCATGCCGAGCTGGTCGATCCGGCCGACTATCCGCGCTTCAAGCAGCTCGACACCGTGCCGGTGATGTCCTTCCAATGGGCGCAGCAGGCGCCCTACTCCGTCGAAGCGGTGAAGGACCAGCTCGGCCCCGAACGCTATGCCCGCATGGAGCCCGAGGGCAGCCTGTTCCAGGCCGGCGCAACGATTGCCTACGGCAGCGACTGGCCGGTTGACCCGATGGCCTATTTCTACAACCTCAGCGTGGGCGTCCTGCGCCGTGGCCAGCCGACCCACTGGGCCAGCTTCGGCCCCGCCTATGCCGGGCGGCTCAACGACGATGCGCTGCTGTCACGTGCCGCGGCGGTGCGGGCTATCACGATGAACGCGGCCTACCAGCTGCGGCTGGACACCGAGCTGGGTTCGATCGAGGGCGGCAAGCTGGCCGATCTGGTCGTACTGGACCGCAACTTCATGACCGTGCCCGATGACCAGCTGGCCTTCACGGCCGTGAACCTGACCATGGTCGGCGGACGCATCGTCTGGGCCGACGGGCCGTTCAGTGCCCTGGCACCCGCCGCCGCGGCGCTGAAGGCTCCGCGCTCGGCCCAGGCAACACGCCGGGCAGCGCACACTCACTGAAGACTCAACGCCAGGCAACGAAGCCGGTGCCAGTGCCGGTGCCGCCCTCCGAGCGGTAGCAGGCCACCTGATCGATCAGCTGGGCCTTCAAGCCGCCGCCGGCCAGGATGCCGGCGGTGGTGATCCAGTTCTTGCACTCCGAGGTGCCGGCCTGGAACAGCGCCTCGGGGATGCTGCACAGCGTCTCGAAGTCATCGCGGACGATGGCGTCCAGAAAGCGCTTGTCGAAGTCCTCGTCGATGACGAAATGACTCAGACCGCCGGAGCCGAACACGGCCACGCGCGCATCCGACTTCCAGTCGCGCAAGGCTCGGCCCAGGCTGCGGCCGAACTCGAAGCAGCGACGAGCGGTCGGCTGATTCGGCGGGTAGAAGGTGTTCAAGATCACTGGCACGTGCGGGATCACCGCGTCGCCCATGATGTTGCGATAGACGAAGCCATAGGCATGGGGCGCACCGGTCGAGAAGCTGATCTTCTGGTCGGCCTCGCGCAGCCACTTCGAGGCCGCCACATCGAAGCCATCACGGATGCTGTGCTGTATCAGGTGCAGGCCCAGCTCGGGGTGGCAGGGGTGGGTCAGCGCCTCGGGCGGCGCATGGCCGCGCTCGGCCAGATGGATGCCCGCAGGCATGCGCGCGGCCTGGTCGGCGCGGGCCGGCGGGTTGACGATGCTGTCGCCCCAGTAAATGGTCATCGCCGGCATCACGTCTTCGACGAAGAGCTCGTGCTGGTCATTGCCGACGATCACCGCCACATCGGGTTTTACCTCGCGGTAGATCTGCGCCAACCGCTCGACCGCGGCATTGCCCTGGCGCAGCCGGCGCTGCTTCTCCTCCACGTTCAGAAAGCGGCCCAGTTGCTCGGGCGCGCGCAGAGCCAGCAACTGCTCCCAGTCCATGGTCTGACCGCGAAAGTGATGGGCCTTGTTGCGCATGTCCGCCTCCAGGCGTATCGCCCACTGCTCGGCGGGCGTATGCAGCTGGGGGGTGTGGGACAGGGCCATGCCCAGAACGATTTCAGCCATGCATATCTCCGATTGCTTCCGATTGATGCGTGCGCAATACGCCAGCCGGGGCTGGTCAGCGCGATGGGTCTATCGTATATTTGTTACGATATGCGAGTCAAATGTATTGATTAGCGATACCATTTGGAATGAGACACCATGCAACTGATCACCTTTGAAACCGCCCGCGGTCCGCGGCTGGGCGCCCTGCTGAACGCCGAACTGGTGCTGGACCTGGCCCAGGCCGCAGAACGGCAAGGCGATGATGCCGGCCCGGTGCGTTCGATGCTGGCCCTGATACAGGCCGGCGAACCGGGCCTGGCCCTGGTGCGCCGCCTGTTGCACGTTGCTGAGCCGGCGCAATGCCTTCAGCTGGCCAGCCTGCGCCTGCTGGCGCCGCTGCCAGTGCCCGAGCAGATTCGCGACTTCGCCAACTACGAGCTGCATGTGCGCCAGGCCCTGGCCTCCAGCATGCGGCTGCGCGCCAACGCGGCGCCCGATCCCGAGGCGGCGCTGCAGCAGCTGCAGGCCAGTGGCATGTTCGCCATTCCGCCGGTCTGGTACGAGCGGCCGCTGTACTTCAAGTGCAACCGCTTCAGCGTGGTCGGGCCCGACGCGGTCGTGGAATGGCCACCGTTCGCGCAGAAGATGGACTACGAGCTGGAGCTAGCCGTGGTGATAGGCAAGAAGGTGCGCGATGTGCCCGAGGCCGAGGCGATGGATGCCGTGTTCGGCTACACCATCTACAACGACTTCAGCGCCCGCGATGTGCAGGCCCACGAGTCGCAGTTCCGCATGGGCCCTGCCAAGGGCAAGGACTTCGACACCGGCAATGTCTTCGGCCCCTGCATCACCACCCGCGACGCGATTGCCGACCCCTATGCGCTGCAGATGAGCGTGGCCGTCAACGGCGAGGTCAAGACGCGCACCACGGCCGCCGGTATGCAGCACAGCATTGCCCGTTGCATCAGCTTTCTGTCGCAGTCGGAGACCCTGTACCCGGGCGAGATACTGGCCATGGGCACGGTGGGCAACGGCTGCGGCTACGAATCGCTGAGCTTCCTGAACGAGGGCGACGAGGTCACGCTGGAGGTGCAAGGCATAGGCCGGTTGAGCAACACGCTGCGGCGCGTTCTCAGCTGACAGGAGACAGGTGCCGCGCGCGATCGGCATACTGGCAGGCTCAGCCCCGGAGACCGCCATGCGCGCCTTGCACCTTGTGAATCGGCTTTGCTGCCTGCTCGCTCTGACCGTCGCCGTTCAGGTTCAGGCCTCGACCGAGGTCTACCGCGGCCTGTGCGACGCCTCCGCCGCCGAGGCGCTGGACGCCCAGCACTTCGTCGTCGCCAGCGATGAGAGCAATGTGCTTAGCATCTACCAGCGCGGCCGGCCCGAGGCGGTGGCCACCGTGCCACTGGCCGACTTTCTGGACAGCGGCGACAAGGAGTCCGACATCGAGGGGGCGGCGATGGTCGGCACGCGCATCTACTGGATCAGCTCGCACGGCCGCAACAAGAATGCCAAGGAGCGACCCGAGCGCTATCGCTTCTTCGCCACCGACATCGATGCGGCCAAGCGTCCGCCCGGCTTGAAGCCGGTTGCCAAGCCCTACAAGAAGCTGCTGGACGATCTGATCGCGGCCGACTCGCTGAAAGCCTTCAAGCTGGCTGCCGCCGCCAAGCTGGCCCCCGAGGCCCCCGGCGGCCTGAACATCGAGGGCCTGGCCGCCCTGCCCGACGGGCGCTTGCTGATCGGCTTCCGCAATCCGATACCCAATGGCAAGGCCTTGCTGGTGCCGCTGGAGAATCCGGCCGAATTGCTGGAGGGCAAGGCAGCCAGGTTCGGCGAGCCTGTGCTGCTGGCCCTGCGCAACCGCGGTGTGCGCAGCATCGAACGTGTCGGCAACGAGTTCCTGATCGTCGCCGGACCGACGGCCGACAAGGGCACGTTCTCTCTGTACCACTGGAGCGGCAAGGCCGGTGATGCGCCCAAGCTGGCCCAGGGCCTGGACTTCGCCGATCTGCGGCCCGAGGCCCTGTTCGACATCGGCGGCGGCCAGGTGCAGATCCTCAGCGACGACGGCGGCATCGAGACCGGCGGCGTGGCCTGCAAGGACATAAAAAAGCCTGCAGAGCTGGCTTTCAGAAGCATCATCGCCAAGCCTTGAAACCACGTCAATTCAGTTTTGGACGATACTTTTCATCCAAACAAGAATTAGCTGACGCAGAATAGGCGGTGAGCCTCACTCAGGAGCAATCATGCTGCTGTCCTACGCCTTTGCCAATTTTCACAGCTTTGCCGACCGCGCCACCGTGTCGCTGGTACTGAATCAGCGCGACACCGTCCATGGCTGGGATCGCCAATCCCCATCGGGCGAACGCGTCACCACGGCACTGGCCGTGTTGGGGGCCAATGGCGCGGGCAAGAGCAGCCTGGTCAAGGTAGGGCCATTTCTTGGATGGTTTCTGCGCGACTCGTTCAATCTCAAGCCCGAAGAGCCGATCGCCTTCATGCCTCATCAGGCGCAGCAGGAGTTCCCTGCCGAATTCGAGCTGGAGGCAGACGGCGCCGACGGCGTGCGCTGGCGTTATGTGCTGCGGACCATGCCCGATCGGGTGCTGCATGAGGCGCTGTACCGCCGAGGTACCGCTCCGGGCGAACGCTATGGCTATGTGTTCGTGCGCGACTGGGTTGGCCCGGGCTACACCGTCAAACAGCAAGGTTTCGGCCTTGCCGACTCCGAGGCAGCCAAGGTGCGGCCCAATGTGTCCCTGATTTCTTGGGGCAGGCAATATGGTGCGGCAACCGCTGTGCAGGTGTCAGACTTCCTGCTCACCACCAATCTGACCATGATGGGGCGCAGCGTTCCCGATAGCGCCGTCATGCTCGACGCTGCAGCCTTCTTCAGTGAGCCAGGACCGTTGCAGCAGCAGATGCGCAGCCTGCTCAAGGGCTGGGATCTGGGCCTGTCCGACGTGCGGCTTCAGCACTTCGACACTCAGGATCCGCACGGCCAAGAGGTCGCACGCAAGTGGTTCCCGATGGGCGTTCACGCCTCCAAGGGACGCAACTTCGAGCTGCCCTTTGTCTATGAGTCCAGCGGTACGCAAACGGCCTTTTTGCTGCTGTGGCGCTTGTTGCCAGTGCTATCGCGTGGCGGGCTGGCCTTCATCGACGAGCTGGAAAACGACCTGCATCCGCACATGATTGAGCCGCTGCTGCGCCTGTTCCATGACCCGGAGTCCAATCCCCATGGCGCTCAAATCATCTTCACGTGCCAGTCGCCGGAGGTGCTGAAGGTGCTGCAGCGCACCCAGGTGGTCTTCGTCGAGAAGGACGACGGCGCCAGCATTGCCTACCGAGGCGATGACATCGAGGGTTTGACCAGCGCCCACAACCTCTATGCCAAGTACATGGCAGGCGCACTGGGCGCAGTGCCTCAGGTCTGACGGCACAGGCCATGGGTCGCAGCCTTGCGCAAGTCGCGGCACTGGCAGTGGGCGAAGGCAAGGCCGAGCTAGCCTTGCTTCAGCATATCAAGGCCCTGTACCTGCCTCGCGGCTGCGGCTTCACCCTGAAGATACAGGGCGGCTTCGGCAAGGGCGGCAAAGGGGTGATCGACTATGCCCAGCGCATCAGCGCCGGTGCCGACTACGATCTGCGCATCGTGCTGCTGGACACTGACGCGGCATGGGACGCCCAGCAACGAGCGCGCGCCGCTGCGTTGAGTCTGCAGGTGGTTGAGTCACAGCCCTGCCTGGAGGCCTGGCTGCTGGCGATTCATGGCGAACGGAAGGAACACGCCAGCGCCGATTACAAAAGGGAGTTCTTGCGTCGTTTTGGACGCCCCGCACACGATGAGCGCGTGTACCCGGAACACTTCTCGCGCGAGCAACTGGAAGCTGCACGCGGCCATGTGGCTACCCTGCAGCGCCTGCTGACACTGCTTGGTGTGTAAAGCGCCCAAGGAACGTTCAAGCCGCGTGCGCTGACTCCTCGCGGTGGAATCGCAGCTGCGGCCTCAGCGCACGCTGGCGCTCCATCTCGGCCATCATGGGCCCAGGCCCGCAGACATAGACATGCGTGCCATCGACCGCGGCATCCAGCTGCTCGGCCAGCGACAGAAAGCGGCCGGCCTCGTTGTCCACATGCAGCTGCACACGCTCGCCATAGGCCCGCAGCGGTTGCAGAAAGGCCGCGCCGTCGCGTGAGCGCACGGCGTAGACCAGGCGCCAGTCGCGGCCCTGCTGCTGCAGCGCCTCCAGCATCGCCAGAAACGGCGTGATGCCGATGCCGCCGGCCACGAACAGCGTTGGTGCGCCATCGTCCGCGTGCAGCTTGAAGCTCTGGTGCGGCCCGCGGATGGCGACCTTCTGGCCGGCATCGAGCTGCTCGGTCAGCCAGGCCGCGCCGGCGCTGGCGCCTCGCTGCACGGCCACGCTGTAGCGCTCGCTCTGGCCCGGGCTGCTGACCAGCGAGTAGCTGCGCCACTCGCCATTGGGCAGGGCGATCTCGATGTGCGCGCCGCAGGCGCTGGGCGCGAACGGCTCGGCGGCGCCGGGCCGCAAATGGATCAGGCGCACGCCGGGAGACTCCCAGCGCGTGTCGGCAACAATGGCATGGCGCATGGGCGTCTCCATCCGAGGCTGGTGACCCGCTTACTTGCGGTTGTCTATGGTGTTGAACAGCCGGCCCAGGCCTTCGACCTCGACCTCGGTGTTCTTGTAGTCGGCCAGGAAGGTACCGATATTGCCCTTGGGGAATTTCTCGGTGCCCTTGCTGGCCGTGCCGCAGTGCACGCAATCACCCGGCTCCATCGTGAACCAGATGTTGGCCTCGGCCAGCACCCGCTCGACGCTGAAGTGGTAGTTGGCGGTGCTGTCCTCGCAGTACATCTCGCCGTCCACATAGCCGCGCATCATCAAGTTGTTCGGGTTGGCGATCTCGTCCTTGGTCGTCAGCCAGGGGCCCATCGCGGCAAAGGTGTCGGCGGCCTTGGAGCGCGAGTGATAGACGAAGTAGAGGTAGTTGTCTTCCGAGCCGAACTTCTCGCGCCAGGCGAAGTGGTGCGGGGCGGTGAACTTGGGGTCCATATTCAGCGCGATCGAATCCTCGCTGAACTTGATGCCGCTGGCGGTGATGTCATTGGTCAAGGTGTAGCCGAACACATGATCCATGATGCGGTCTTCCGGCACGTCCTTGGCCAGCTTGCTGAACACCACCACCGGCTCGGGCTCGGGTATCGAGCGGCCATGGCGCGGCAGTATCACGATGGGCTTGTTGTGGCCCGTCAGCGCCGAGCGGGCCTTGGTGAAGAACATCGGCGACTTCATCGGCTTGAAGGCGTTCTTGTTCAGGTTGTTGTTGTTGACGGCACAGCCAAGGATCTTCGAGGCCTTGGGGTTGGGCGCCATCCAGTCGGTGTTGCTGTCCAGCGCAATGACGGCGGCCTTGCCTTCACGTGCGGCCGCTATCGCGCTGGCTGCTTTGTCCAGGCCTGCGTTGCCAGCCGTGATCAGGTCTTCCATATCGTGCACGGGCACGGCGACGGCGGTGTGGTCGTCCAGACGGGCGATGACGGTGGGTTTGCCGTTGAGGCGTATGGTTCCGAGTTTCATGTTCTTGTCTCCAAAATTGGGGTCAGGCCTTGCTGGCCTTGGCTTGCAGATCGTCCAGCAGGTTCTTGATGCGGCCGGTCAGCGCGTCCTTCGGGTACTCGTTGTAGAGCAGCACAGCCTTGCGCACCGGGTCGCCCTGGTAGTAGCGCTCATACAGCGCCTGGCGGCCGGAGAAGGCCGAGATCGAGGCGTCGGCGGCCAGGCGCATCAGCGCGATGCGCTCGCCCGACTCCAAGGTCGAGGTGGCGAAGTACTGCTGCACCAGCGGCGCGATATCGCCACCGAGCTCGGCGTATGAGGGCACGCCGACCAGGCTGCCGGCGCCTATCGTGCGCACCGTGTCTATCATCGTCGCGTAGCGGTCGTAGAAGTGCAGCTGGGCGGCGTGCAGCGGCCACTTGCTGGGCGCGAAAGTGCCGTAGCCGGTGGCGCCGGACTGCTGTTCGGCACGCTCCACCATCGCCTTCTGCATCTCGATGAAGATCAGCATCTCGGCCAGCTGGCCCTGCACATTCGGGAAGCCATCGACCTTGACCGCCTTGGCCATATAGCAGGCCAGGCCGGCCATGAACTCGGCCTTGGCCAGCGCCCGCGTCATCGTCTGGTGCGAGTAGTGCTCGGACAGAAAGGTCTTCTTGTAGATCGCATTGCACATCGCCGGGTCGCGATAGACGAAGGTGCGCTCCCAGGGCACGAACACGTTCTCGAACACGATCACCGCATCGCCCTCGTCGTACTGCGACGACAGCGGATGGTCCAGGAAGTGGCCGGCGTTCTGCGGCACAACGCTGGGCCGGCTGATGATCTTCACACCCGGTGCCGCCACCGGCGTGGTGAACGCGAAGGCGTAGTCAGCGGCCGAGGCGTCATTGGCCACCACCACCGAGGGCATGACGACGATCTCGTCGGCGAACTGGGCGAGCGTCCCGACGAGACGCATGCCGTTGACATAGAAGCCGGCGTCGGTCTCCTTGACTACCTTCAGCGCGATGTCCTTGACCTGGTCGAACACCGCCTTGCTGCGGTCCACCTGCGGATTGACCTGCACATGGGTCATGGCCAGGTCTTCGCGGCAGCAGCGCGTGTAGAAGGCCTGGACATTGCGCGCCAGCTCGCGGCCGCTGGCCGAGTGGTCGAACACCTCGCTGGCGGCGGCCAGGGCGGCCACGCCTAGGTTCATGAAGTCCGGCGTGCGGCCGAACATGCCGTAGGTGGCATCGGCCACCAGCTTCAGCGCTTGGCCGCGGCGCTGCACGTCGGCCACCGAGCGCGGTTGCGCGTAGGAGGTGGCGATGCGCTCGTCGGTGGCCGGGTCCAGCGTGGTCAGCACATCGCGGTAGCGCGGGTCGTGCTGCATGTCGTAGAGCGCCGCCACGCTTTGCGCGGCCGTGCCCAGGCGGGCGTCGTAGGTGACGTCCTTGACCAGATGGCCTTCCAGATAGACCTTGCGGTCGTCCCTCAGCCCTGCCAGGTATTGCGCGCCGGTTCTCAGTCCCATGAATCAGTCCTCATCAAGCCACTAGGGATGCGTCGTTTTGCTTTTTTGTCTCGCTAAACGTGACGCGGTATCGCATAGTAGTTGTTTGATTCATATCAGATCGATCCGTGTTTACCCTAGGTTGGCGGGCCAGGGCGCGATTGCACCCAGAATGGAGCCCGTCGCAAACCCCGAGATCAACGTGCCCTCCAGCCCCCCGACAGAAGCCGCCGAAGAAGCCACCATCAGCACTCCGGTGCGCTCGTCCACCGTGCAAAGCGTCGAGGTGGCGGTGCAGATCCTGGAAGCCATTGCCGAGAGCGGCGGCGCGGTGCGCGTGACCGAGCTGTCCCGTGTGCTGCACATGACCAAGGCGCGGGTTTCGCGCCATCTGCAGACCTTGCTGAGCCTGGGCCTGGTCGAGAAATCGGCCGGCGTCGAGGGCTATACGTTTGGCTGGAAGCTGATGCAGCTGGGCCGCGCCGCGGTGCGCGACCGCACCATCACCGAGCTGGCCAAGCCGCATCTGATGGCGCTGCGCGACGCGGTGGGTCAGACGGTCATCCTGTCGCTGCCGTCCAAGGATGGCAGCGTGGTCGTGCTCTGCGTCGAGAGCCACCAGGGTGCCTCGGTGGCCGTGCGGCCGGGCACGTTTCTGGAGTATCCGAAGTCACCGGCCGCGCGCCTGGCCGTGGCACTGGCGGGCGATGCCGCCAAATCGCTGGCCGGCAAGCGCGGCGCGAAAGACCCCCATGCCGCGGCGGCACTGGCCTCGCTGGCCCGGCTCAACGAGGTCGGCGCCGATTACGAGCTCGACACCCAGGGCACCGGCCTGGGCGGCGTGGCCGCCCCGGTGTTCGACGACAGCGACAAGCTGGCCGGCGTGGTCTCGCTGGTCATGCCCACGCGCTTTGTCACGCCGGCGCCCAGCGCCGAGATGCTGGCCGCGCTGAAGGCCTGTGTCGAGGCGATCGAGGCCGAGTACAAGCGCGGCGGGCCGGGCTGAGCCCGGACACAAGGCCCGGAAGGGGCTTGTGCCTGGCGAAGGACTTGCGGCGATACAAGCCGCAAGGCTGAGGCATCAATCCAGATAGCCCAGGTCCTTCAAGGCAGCACGGACGATGGGCTCGCGCTGCTGGCCCAGTTCGTCGCGCGGCAGATCCATATTCATGGCGAAGTAGGTCAGGCGCTCGCCGCGCTCCAGCCAGCCGACGAACCAGCCCAGGGCCGGGTCTTTGTCATTGCCGACCCAGCCGGTCTTGGCATAGAGCCGGTAACCGGGGCCGCTGTCGCGCAGCATCAGGCGGCGGGCCGCGGCCTCGGTGCGCGCCGAGATCGGCAGCCGGCCTTCGTTGAAGCGGCGCAGGAAGTCGATCTGGTCGACCGCCGAGACACGCAGATCCCCGTCCAACCAGAAGCTGTCACCCTTGGGGCCCGTCACCGCATTGCCGTAGCGAAAGTCGCGCAGATACTGCTGCATGCGTGCCGGCCCCACCGTGCGAGCGATGTGCTGATGCACCCAGACGGCCGAGACCTTGAAGGCCGAGGTCAGGGTCTGGTCGCGGTTCCAGTCCTTCAGCCAGCGTTCCTTGCCATCCCAGGGGAAGACCTGGTTCTCATCGGCGGCCACGCCGGACTCCAGCGCGATCAGGCTGTTCGGGATCTTGAAGGTCGAGGCAGGCAGGAAGCGCTCGAAGGCGCGCCTGGAGTCAGCGGCGATCCAGCGCCGGTCCTGGCTGTCCAGCACCACCAGGGTGCCGATGGCGCCGCGGGTCCTGAAGTGCTGCAGCAGGGCGGGCCGGTCGTCCCAGACCTCACGCTGATCGCCGGGCTCGGCATGGCTGGGTTTGCAAGCGCTGAGAACCAGCAGCAGCGCGACGAAGAAGAGGCGGACAAGCGTCATGGCATCACACAGAGAAGTTGGGGCATTCCAGTGTCTGCGGCACCGCCGTTGCCGCCGCGCCGATCTGGCGTTACGCCTGTTGCCCGCTCTCAGCGCTCAAACGCGCCTGCAGCGCATCGGCCTCGCGACCATAGGCCTGGCGCGCCGCTGTATCGCGCAGCTTGCGGCTCAGATGCCGGACCCTGTCGCACAGCTCCAGCGCGGCAAAGACGTCGCCCTCGCGCGCGGCATGCTGGGCCCACATCAGGAAGAAGGCACAGCGCTGCGCCGCCGGAATCTGCGAATGCACCGCGCGGCAGGCCGCCCAGCGGCGCGCGGCCAGATCGGCGAAGCTGCTGCCCTGCAAGGCCTGGCCCTGGGCTGCGGCCAGCGCGGCGACCTCGCCGAAGTCCAGCGGCATGGCCATGCGCAACAGGAAGACCGTGTTCAGCAACGAGCTGGCGCCCAGCTGCCAGCGCGCGCAGATGGCGTCGCTGAGCAACAACCAACCGAGGGCATCGCGCAGATCCTGGCCTGCGCCGCCGGCCAGCCCGGCCTCCAAGAGCTGGGCCAGCGCATTGGCCAGATTGGCCGCGGCGATCTGCAAGGCATCCGGCAGACCGGCCAGCGAGGCACAGCGCAATGCCTCGGCCAGGCAGGCCAGCGCCTCGCCGGCCTGAGCGCGGGATTGCGCCGCGATCGCCAGTTCGCGCAGCGCCAGGCCGCGCAGATTCAGGTATTCGCCGCGCAAGCCCACGTCCCAGGCCAGCGCCTGTTCGTCCACCTGCTCCAGCCGCTGCAGCGCGGCGCCGGCCTGGCCCAGGCTGCCATAGCAATGCCAGGCCTCCAGCACCTGCAGGCGCAAGCCCAGCTGAGCGCGGGCCTGGGCCGGCATGCGCGCCTGCCTGAGGCTGGCACCCAGCTCGCGCAGCTCGTCCTGCAGCGCGGCCCAATCGCCCAGGCGCCGGGCGATGCGGGCACGGCGCAGGCCGATGGTGACGGCCGCCATCGCATCATCGGCCGGCAGGTGAGCGGCGGCCTCCTGCAGGGCTAGCCTGGCCGGATAGAGCTCGCCGCGGTCGAGCAGAAAGTCGGCACGTGCCAGGCCCTCGACGCAGGCCAGCGGCAGGCATGCGGGCGCCGCCGGTCGGTGCGCCGCTTCGCGGGCCTGGCCCAGCAGCGCCCCCAGGCTGTCGGACGTGACCGGCTGGCCATCGATCAGGAACTCGCACCACGCCAGCCGCTCGGCATCCAGCCAGAAGGGCCCGCTGCTGCGCGCCTCGGCCTGTATCAGCCCGGCCAGCGGCGTGGCCTCCAGCCGCTGCAGCAGCCGCCACAGCTGGGTGCGATGCAACTCGGCCAGGCCGGCGATGCGCTCGCGCAGATCGGCGCGACTGCAGGTCGAACCCGCCCTGGCCAGGCCCTCGCCATGGGCTTGCAACAGCGCGGCCAGCAGGCGTGACAACAGGCTGCCGCGCAACGGCATGGCGTCGATTTGCAGCATGTCGCGGCGCAGATGGACCTGTATCAAGGGCGGCTCGATGGGAAGAAAGGCCCATTGTCGCGGCTCCGCCGGTGACGGCCGCAACGTAGGCGACGTAACGGGCGTTACAGCGAACTCAGCCCTTGAGTTTTGCTCAAGCCGGCTGCAGAAAGCCTCGCCCCGCCGGCCACGGGTCTGCCTAGAATTTGTTGCAGAAATCAATCAATCAAATCGGAAACCCATGCAGACCAAGACCCTGAAGACCGATGTGTTGATCGTCGGTGCCGGCCCGGTGGGCCTGACCCTGGCCATGACCCTGGCCGCCCGCGGCCTGCAGGTGCTGGTGGCCGAGCAGCGGCAACGCGGCGAGCCGCCCGAGGTCAAGTGCAACCACATCTCGGCGCGTTCGATGGAGATACTGCGCCGCCTCGGCGTGGCGGCCAAGCTGCGCGCCGCCGGCCTGCCGGAGGACTATCCGAACGACATCTCCTACCGCACCACGACCACAGGCACCGAGATCACCCGCATCAAGATCCCCTGCCGGCGCGACCGCTACACCGACACCAGCGGCCCCGATGGCTGGTGGCCCACGCCGGAGCCCCCGCACCGCATCAACCAGCTGTTCATCGAGCCCATCATGTTCAAGCATGCCGAGGCGCAACCGGGCCTGACGATGCTGAACAGCACGCGCATCGAAGGCTTCGAGCAGAGCGCTTCGCAGGTGTTCGCCCAGGCCACCGATCTGGCCAGCGGCGAGGCCTTCGCCATCGAGGCCCGCTACCTGGTCGGCTGCGACGGTGGGCGCTCGGCAGTGCGCAAGGCGATAGGCGCCAGCCTGGTGGGTGATGCCGTGGTGCAGCGCGTGCAATCGAGCTACATCCGCGCGCCTGGCCTGATCGCCGCGCTGCAGTCGCCACCCGCCTGGGCGATGTTCTCGCTGAACCCGGTGCGCAGCGGCAATATCTATGCGATCGACGGCCGCGAGACCTGGCTGGTGCACAACTATCTGCGCGACGACGAACCCGACTTCGAGTCGGTCGATCGCGACTGGGCGCTGCGCGCCATCATGGGCGTGGGCCCGGACTTCGAGTTCACCATCATCAGCAAGGAAGACTGGTTCGGCCGCCGCCTGGTGGCCGACAAGTTCCGCGACCGCCGCGTCTTCATCTGCGGCGATGCCGCCCATCTGTGGGTGCCCTATGCCGGTTACGGCATGAATGCCGGCATTGCCGACGCCGAGAACCTGGGCTGGCTGCTGGCCGCGCGTCTAATGGGCTGGGGTGGCGAGGGCATGCTGGACGCCTACGAGGCCGAGCGCCTGCCCATCACCGAGCAGGTGTCGCGCTTCGCGATGAACCATGCCCACGAGATGGCCAAGCGCCGCCGCGCCGTGCCCGCTGGCCTGGAGGGCACCAGCCCCGAAGCCGAGGCGCTGCGTGCTCAGGTGGGCCAGGACATCTACGACTTGAACGTCCAGCAATACTGCTGCGCCGGCCTGAACTTCGGCTACTACTACGACAACTCGCCGCTGATCGCCTATGACGGCGAGGCCGCACCCGAGTACGGCATGGGCAGCTTCACGCCTTCGACCGCACCGGGCTGCCGCGTGCCGCATCTGTGGCTGGCCGACGGCCGCTCGCTGTACGACGCGCTGGGCCAGGGCTATACCCTGCTGCGCAACGACCCGAGCCTGGATGTGCAGGCCCTGCTCGATGCCGCCGCCACACAGAGCGTGCCGCTGGCGCTCGTCGATCTGCCCGTACAGAACCGGCCGAAGGCGTACCGGCACAAGCTGCTGCTGGCGCGGCCGGACGGCCAGGTCGCCTGGCGCGGTGATTCAATCGATGCGGCACAGGCCACGGCGCTGATTGCGACGGTGCGCGGGGCCGCTCAATGACACTCTCTACTTCATATCGAAGATGAAGCAGGTCGTGGTCGCATGGGCATACAGCTTGCCATCCGGCCCGACCAGGCGACCCTCGGCCGTGGCCATGCGGTTGCCGCCATGGATCACCGTGCCGACGGCACGCACCAGCGGAATGCGCTCGCTCAAGGGCCGCACGATATTGATCTTCAGCTCGGCCGTGGTGTAGCTCTTGCCCACCGGCATCGTCGTGTGCACGGCGCAGCCCACCGCTGAGTCGAGCAGGGTGGCGAACCAGCCGCCGTGCACCGTGCCCAGCGGGTTGTAGTGGCGGAACTTGGGCGTGCCCTGGAACACGGCGCGACCGAAATCGGCTTCGATCAAGGCGAAGTCCAGGGTGTCGGCAATCGGCGGATAGGGAAGTTCGCCGGCCAGCATCGCCTGCATCACCTCCAGGCCGGTCTTGCCCGCCACCTGGCTCAGCTCGGCCACGCCGCTGTGGCTCAGGCGTGCGCGCACGGCCGCGTCTTGCGCCTGCCATTGCTTCAGTACTTCGGCGGCATCAACGACTTCTGTCCTGGCTTGCATGGAAAACCCCTTCGGTTGTAGTTGCAACAATTGTAGCTACAATCATTTCCATTGTTCAAGCAGGGATCCGTCATGACATCTCCGCCCCGTTCCGCAGCCGCCGCGCCGGCGGGCTGCACCAATCTGAAGTTGCGCCAGCTGACGCGCCGCGTCAGCCAGCACTACGACAACATCGTCGGCGCGGCCGGCGTGAAGACAACGCAGTATTCGTTGCTGTCCTATGTCGTCAAGCTGGCGCCGGTGCGGCCCAGCGACCTGGCCAAGGTGATGGAGATGGATGCCTCGACCCTGACGCGCAATCTGCAATCACTGATCGCCGCCGGCTGGGTTGAGATCGGCCCCGGCGTCGATGGCCGCAGCCGCGTCGTCACCGCCACCGATACCGGCCGCGCCAAGCGCGTCGAGGCGCAAGCCGAATGGAAGCGGGCCCAGCTGGCCCTGAACGAACGCCTAGGGCTAGACAAGGTGCTGCAGCTGCACGCCCTGCTCGACGAATGCCTGATCCTGATGAGTGACACCTCCGGAGATTCCAATGACTGACACCCTCACCCCACAACGCCAGGTCGCCATCGGCGTGGTGCTGCTGGCCGCCGCCGGCACTTTCGCGCTGACGATGGGCGCACGCCAATCGATGGGCCTGTTCCTGGGCACGATCAACAGCACGACCGGCCTGGGCCTGGGCAGCATCAGCCTGGCCTTCGCCTTCGGCCAGCTCTGGTGGGGCCTGACCCAGCCCTTTGCCGGCATGGTGGCCGACCGCGTTGGCGCCGGCCGGGTGATCTTTCTCGGCGTTTTGCTGGTGGCGGGCGGCACGGCGCTGATTCCGTTCATGCACACGACCTGGGGCTTGATACTGGCCATAGGCATGCTGGCCGCCGGCGGCGCCGGCATGGCCGGGCCCTCGGTGATGATGGCAGCCACCACGCGGCTGATACCGGCCGAGAAGCGCGGCATGGCCACCGGCATCGTCAACGCCGGCGGCTCCTTCGGTCAGTTCCTGTTCGCGCCGCTGGCGCAGGGCATCACCGCCGCCGCGGGCTGGGTGGTAGCCCTTCAAAGCCTGGCCGCCATCACCCTGCTGGCCCTGCCCGCGGCCTGGATCCTGCGCGGCAACTCACGCCATCTGGCGGCCAAGGTGGCGCCCGGCGCCAAGGCGCAGACCACCCGCCAGGCCATCGCCGAGGCGCTGCGCAATCCAAGCTACCGGCTCTTGAGCCTGGGTTTTTTCGTCTGCGGCTTCCATGTGGCTTTCATCGCCACCCATCTGCCCGGCGTGGTCGCGGCCTGCCAGCTGCCGCCCTCGGTAGGCGCCTGGTCGCTGGGCATTCTGGGCCTGTTCAATATCGTCGGCAGCCTGGCCATGGGCTGGGCGATTTCGTTCCAGGGCGGACGCTGGCGCATGAAGTCGCTGCTGTCGCTGGTCTATGCCGTGCGGGCGGTGGCCGTGGCGCTGTTCATGGTGGCGCCCAAGACCGAGTTCACCTTCTTCGTGTTCGCGGCCGTGATCGGCGTCAGCTATCTGTCCACCGTGCCGCCGACGGCCGGTCTGGTGGCCAAGTTCTTCGGTCCGGCAAACATGGCCACGCTGTTCGGTGTGGTCATGCTGGCCCACCAGCTGGGCGGCTTCCTCGGTGCCTACCTGGGCGGCAAGGCCTTCGAATGGACCGGCAGCTATGACTGGATGTGGTACGCCGACATCCTGCTGGCCGTGGGCGCCGCACTGGTGCACATGCCTATCCGCGAGGCGAGCAAGCCGCGCCTCGCCGCAGCAGCCGCCTGATCAGTCACCGAGCTCACGCTGCAAGGCCTGCATCAGCCCCACCGCCGCCGGCGGCAGGCTGCGCTCGGCCTTGCTGAGCAGGCAGATATTGCGGGTGATGATGGGGTCGATCAGCGGCAGGGCCACCAGGTCCGGATGGCGGGCAAAGCCCAGCATGAAGGCCGGCAGTATGGCCGCGCCCAGGCCCTGCTCGGCCAGCGCAATGGCGGTGCTGAACATTGCCACCTCGTAGGCAAAGCGCACCGGCGTCAGGCTCTGCGACAGGGCCTGATCGACCAGATGGCGTATGCCATTGCCGCGCCGCACGGTGATCAAGGCATGGCCCTGCAGCTGCTGCCAGCTTAAACGCTCGCTGCATGCCAGCAGATGGTCGCGGCGCAGTATCAGGCTCAGCTGGTCGCGCAGCAGCACCTCGCTGCGCAGGGCCGGGCTCAGCGGCTGCTCGGGCGTGCCCAGCGCGAAGTCCACGCTTTCGTCGAGCACCCGGGCAATCAGCTGGTCGGGCGCGCAATCATCGAGCACGATCTGCAGCTGCGGATGGCTGGCGGCAAAGCCGCGCATCACCGGCGGCAGCAGATAGCGGGCCAGCGCCGGTGTGGCGGCCACCGCCACGCGGCCCTGGTGCAGATTGTCCAGCGCACTGACGGCACGGCCCAGTTGCTCCACCTCCATCAGCGCACGCCGCGCCTGGGCGATGGTGGCGTGCGCTGCGGCCGTGGGCTGCAGGCCCTGCGGGCTGCGGTCGAACAGGCGCACGCTCAAAGTCTCTTCCAGCTGCTTGAGCAGCAGGCTGGCGGCCGAGGGCGTGATGCTCAGCGCCTGCCCGGCGGCGGCCAGCCGGCCCTCCTGGTAGATGGCCACGAAGGCGCGCAGCTGGCGCAGGCTGACGTTCATGGCCTCTCAGCTCAGCACTTGCTTGAGCGCCCCCAGGAAGGCCACATTGTCCTCGGGCAGGCCCACCGTCACGCGGATGAACTGCGGCAGCTGATTCGCCCCCAGCGGCCGGACGATCACGCCGGCGGCCAGCAGCTGCTGGGCCACCTCGGCGCCGGTACGGCCGGTGCTGCTGACGTCGATAGCGATGAAATTGGCATGCGAGCGGATGAAGGGCAGGCCCAAGCCCTGCAGACCCTGCTCCAGCTGCACCATGCCCTGGGCGTTGTTGCCGCGGCTGCGCTGCAGAAAGTCGGCGTCGTCGAACGCCGCCTCGGCCGCGGCCTGGGCCATCGCGCTGGTGTTGAAGGTCAGGCGCAGCCGGTTCAGCAGATCGGCCACGGCCGGGTGAGCCACGCCATAGCCCACGCGCATGCCGGCCAGGCCATAGGCCTTGGAGAAGGTGCGCAGCACCAGCAGATGCGGATGCTCGGCGATCCAGTCGCAGCTGTGCAGCGCGTCCACATCAGGCAGGAACTCGCCATAGGCCTCGTCCAGCACCACCAGGATGTGGCGCGGCACCGAGGCAACGAAGCGCTGCAGCGCGCCGGCGTCGAGCAGGGTGCCGGTCGGGTTGTTCGGATTGGCGATGAAGACGAGCTTGGTACGCTCGGTGATGGCGGCGCGCATCGCGTCCAGATCATGGCCGTAGTCGCGGGCCGGCACGCAGACCGGCGTGGCGCCAACCGCGTGGATGGCCACCGGATAGGCCTGGAAGGCGTACTGCGAATACACGGCCTCGTCACCGGCGCGCAGAAAGCAGCGCGCAGCCAGGTCCAGCAGCTCGCTGGAGCCATTGCCCAGCACCAGTTGCTGCGCCTCGACGCGCAGCCTCGCGCTGAGCCGCGCCTTCAGCTGGTGGCCGCTGGGATCGGGGTAGTTGGCGGCATCGGCCATCACGCCCTGCATTGCAGCCAGTGCCTTGGCGCTGACGCCCAGCGGGTTCTCGTTCGAGGCCATGCGGTGCAGGCGCAGCGGCTTACTTGCCTGCTCGCGCTTGACCTCGGAGGCCGGCTTGCCGGGCACATAGCGCGGCAGGTTGCGAATGTAGTCGGGGGCCGTATCGGCGGGATTGCTGAGATTCATTGATGATTCCGTTTGATGCATACGATCAAGCCGCGCCTTGCAGCGACTTGAGATGGAAAAACTCCTCAAGACCTAGGCGGCCATACTCGCGCCCCAGGCCCGACTGCTTGACGCCGCCAAACGGCGCCAGCAGGTTCAGCGGGCTGCCGTTGAGCACCACCTGGCCGGTGTGCAGACGCCGCGCCACGCGCTCGGCCTGGGCCAGGTCGGCCGACCAGACGCCGCCCGACAGGCCGTACTCGCTGTCATTGGCCAGGGCCACGGCCTGGTCTTCGTCGTCATAGGCGATCAGGCAGATCACCGGGCCGAAGATCTCCTCGCGGGCGACGCGCATGTCATTGCGCACATCGGTCAGCAAGGTCGGCCGCACATACGCGCCGCGCTCCAGGCCTTCGGGTGCCGCCACGCCGCCGGTCAGGCAGCGTGCGCCCTGCTCCAGGCCGGAGGCGATCAGCCCGCGCACGCGGTCGCGCTGGGCTAGCGAGGCCACAGGCCCGAGCTTGACACCCTCGGCCAGCGGGTCGCCGACGACCCAGTCTCGCGCCAGCTCGACCAGCATGTCCTGCGCGCGCGCCAGCTGGCTGCGCGGCACGAGCAGCCGCGACAGACAGGCGCAGGCCTGCCCCGAGTTGGCCCAGCCCTGCTTCAGCACCACCGGCAACGCCTCTTCCAGCTTCGCATCGGCAAGCAGCAGATTGGCCGACTTGCCGCCCAGCTCCAGCGCGACCTTCTTCAAGGTCGGCGCAGCCAGGGTGGCCACGCGCCGGCCGGCACCGGTCGACCCGGTGAAGCTGACCATGTCCACCAACGGGTGCGAGACCAGTAGTTCGCCGACCCGCGCGCCGGTACCCATGACCAGATTGAACACACCCGGCGGCAGGCCGGCGGCGGCAATCACCTCGGTCAGGAGGCAGGCGTCCAGCGGTGTCAGCTCGCTGGGCTTGAGCACCACGGTGCAGCCGGCCAGCAGGGCCGGAGCGATCTTGGCGGTGATCTGGTGCAGCGGAAAATTCCAGGGCGTGATGGCGGCCACCACCCCGACCGGATCGCGCACGACCCGGGTGCTGCCCAGCACCTCTTCTTCCATCGCCTCCAGCGCGCGGGCGGCGAAGTCCAGGTTCTTCAGCGGCATGCCCAGCTGGGCCATGCGCGAGAACCATAGCGGTGCGCCCATCTCGGCGGAGATCAGCGCGGCGGCCTCCTCGGCGCGCGCCTGCAGGCCGGCGCGGATGCGGTCCACCAGGGCGATGCGCTCGGCGCGCGGCAGGGCCGCCCAGCCGGCCTGTGCGCGCCGGGCGGCCTGCACGGCCAGCTCGACGTCCTCCGCACAGCCGGCCGGCGCGCGGCCAATGACCTGCTCGGTGGCCGGGTTGACGACGTCAATCAGCTCCTTGCTGGCCGAGGGCCGCCAGGCGCCATCGACATAAATCAGGCTCTGTGTTTGCATGATGGGCTCCCGGGGATCAGGCCGCCACCAGGGGCTCGCCCAGCGGATTGGGCGGCGCCGCATGGGGGGCCTTGGAGAAGCTGTGGATCAGATGCCAGGCGCCCGGCATGGCCGAGACCTTGACCTCGATGAAGGCCGGGCCGTCGCTGCGCAGCGCGGCGGCCAGCTCGCTCTCCAGGCCCTCGGGTGAGTCCACACTCACCGCCGGCAGGCCGAAGGCGCGGGCCAGCGCCACAAAGTCGGGATTGCACAGATCGGTGCCGATCTCGCGCTTGAACACATTGGCCTGGATGCGCCGCACATTGCCGAAAGCGCCATCGGCAAAGACGATGGTCACCAGGCGCGGGCGGTACTTGGCCACGGTGGCCAGCTCCTGCAGGTTCCAGCCGAAGCCGCCATCGCCGTTGATGGAGACCACCGGCCGGTGCGGGTTGCCCAGCGAGGCACCGATGGCCGTGGCAAAGCCATAGCCCAAGGTGCCCTGGTAGCCCGGGGTGATCAGGGTGCGGCGCTCGTAGATCGGATACGAGATGTTCGACATATAGCCGACCTGGGTCAGCTCGCTGACCAGGATGCCGTTCTCGGGGATCAACCGGCGCAGCACCTGGGCATAGGCACGCTGTGGCTGGATCTGGTCGAACTGCTGCTCGCACCAGGCTTTCACCTGGGCGACCGCGCCTTCGCGCGACTCTGCGGGCTTATGGCCTTCGACCAGCTCGGCCAGCGCGGCCAGCACCGCGCGGGCATCGCCGCTCAGCGCCGTGCCGGGCTGGCGCGGTGCGCCCAGATGGGCGGCGTTCAGGTTCACATAGGCATAGCGACAGGCGGCCGACGCATGCGTGGGCCGGCCCATGCCATCGACAAAACGGCTGCCGACAACCAGCACGAAGTCGGCATGGGGGAACAGGCAGCGGCTGCCTAGCAAGGTGGTCGCCAGCGGATGGCGGCTGGAGATCGTGCCCCGGCCGTTCTCGCTCATCACCACCGGGGCGCTGAGCCGCTCGGCCAGGCGCTGCAGCGCCTCGCCCGCCTGGGCGGCCAGCGCACCGCCGCCGACATAGATGACCGGGAAGCGCGCCTGCTTCAGGTCCTGGGCCAGCTGCTCCAGCACGGCCGATTCGATATCGAGCGAGGTATCGCCGACGGCCGGCGCCAGCAGTTCGATATCCGCACGGGCCTGCAGCACATCGGGCGGCACCTCGATGCCCACCGGCCGCGGCTGCCCGCTGCGCATCTGGCGGAAGGCCTCGTTGACCAGGCCGGGGATGTCCTGAGGCTTGGTCGCCAACGCATTCCATTTGGTCACCGTGCCCAGCGTGGCCGACTGGTCGCGCACCTCGTGCAGCATGCCCAGATCGCGGCCGATGTGGTGCGACGGAATCTGGCCCGAGATGCACAGCACCGGCGAGTTGCAGGCATAGGCGGTGGCCAGGCCCGACATTGCATTCAGCAGGCCCGGGCCGGGCACCACCATGCACACGCCCTCGCGCCCCGAGGTGCGCGCATAGCCGTCGGCCATGTACGAGGCCGCCTGCTCGTGGCGGGGGGTGTAGTAACGCAGCTTGTCGGCCACGTCCAGCAGGCCGTCGGTGGCCCAATCCAGCTGCACACCGGGAATGCCGAACATATCGCGCACACCCTCGGCCACCAACTGCCTGGCCAATGCCTGGCCGCCTGTCATCTCCATGCCTATCACCTCTTATTGAAAGTCATTCTTGAACTGCAGTGCGGGCGATGCGCGCACCAGCGCCGCACCGACCTGAACCCCGTATGAACCCCTAGCCAAAGCCTGCTCAAAAAAGTTGACACAGTTAAGGAGTTGCATAGAATCATCGCCAAGGTGCTTAACTTTGTCAAGCATACTGGCGGGCAGAAACAGAAAGGCTTTGCGGTATCTTTCTGGCTGCTACGGCGGAACTTGCGAGCGAGTCCAGCAGTCACTCGCGGCACCCCAACAAGGCGCGCGGCCTGAAGTCCAGAAGGCCGGCGCGAGCCAGAACATCAATCAGACAGGAGACCCGTCCATGCATTCCAGAATTTGCGCCAAACCCCTGCTCGCGGTGCTGCTCGGCGCCGCCGGCCTGCTCGGCAGCGTCCAGGCCCAGGAAGTGAAGTACGCGATCGCCGCCGAAGTGGCGTCGATGGATCCGCAGTTCGCCAATCTGCCCGGCAATATGATGGTGGCCAAGCAGATGTTCGAGGCCATCAGCGATGTCGACGGCGACGGCCGCCTGACGCCCAAGCTGGCCGAGAGCTGGAAGCGCGTCAGCGCCAATGTCTGGGAGTTCAAGCTGCGCCGCGGTGTGACCTTCCATGACGGCTCTGCACTGACCACCGAGGACGTGGTCTATTCCTATGCCCGCCCGGCCATCATCCCGCCTGGCCCGGCCACCCTGAACGGCTTTCTGACCAATATCGTCAAGACCGAGGCTGTCGATGCCCAGACGGTGCGCATCACCACCGACAAGCCGGTGGCCGTGCTGCCCAACTTCCTGTCGGCCATACCCATCGTGTCAAAGAAGATCTCGCAGAACCTCAAGCCCGAGGACTTCGAGGCCGGTAATGGCGTGATCGGCACCGGCCCTTACAAGTTCGTCAAGTTCCTGCGCGCCGACCGCGTCGAACTGGTGCGCAACGAGGCCTACTGGGGCAAGAAGCCCTTCTTCGCCAAGGCAACCATTCGCTTCATCCCGAACCCGCCGGCGCGCACCGCGGCCCTGCTGTCGGGCGAGGTGGATGCAATCGCCCAGGTGCCGCCGGCCGATATGGCACGGCTGAGGCAGACGGCCAATATCGAGGTCATCACCAAGCCACTGGGTCGCTACTCCTTCCTGGTGCTGAACCAGGTATCGGACGCGCTGCCGCTGGCCAGCGATGCGGCCGGCAAGCCGCTCACCACCAACCCGTTCAAGGATGTGCGCGTGCGCCGCGCCATTTCCAAGGCCATCGACCGCCAGGCGATTGCCTCGCGGGTGATGGAGGGCATGGGCGTGCCGACGCAGAACCCGATTCCCAGCACCATGTTCGGCTACAACAAGGACCTGCCGGCCGAGCCCTATGACCTGGCCGGTGCGAAGAAGCTGATGGCCGAGGCCGGCTATCCGAACTGCTTCACCTTCTCGCTGCTGGCGCGCAATGACAACCACCCGACCGACTCGGCCCATGTGCAGGCCATCGGCCAGATGCTGTCGCGGCTGGGCTGCAAGGTCAATGTCGAGGCGCTGCCGACCAGCGTGACGATGAGCCGCGCCAACAAGCTGGAGCTGCCGATGTTCCTGCAGTCCTCGGGGGCCGACCACGGCGACGTGGGCGTGGCGCTGGAGTATGTGTTCAGCCACCCGAAGAACAACCCCTTCCGCAAGGTCAATATGCAGACCTATGACTCGGAGCGCTTCTTCAAGCCGCTGTACGAAGCTCTGGCAGCCACCGACGATACCCAGCGCGAGGCGCTCTACCAGGAGACCTTGAAGGTGATGCACGAGGAAGTCGGCGTGATCCCCTCGCAGCTGATGCTGGGCACCTGGGCGGTGCGCAAGGGCTTCAAGCTGAGCGGCCGCTTTGACGAACGTCTGTACGCCACCGATCTGTCTCAATGATTACCATCATCAACAAAGACTGACGGTTTCGGCTGTTTGTAAGCGAGCCTTCCGTGGCCGGCCTGATCGGGCGGCCACGGTTTTTCTGATTTGACTTGGAACGTTCCGGCCCCATGCTTGGTTTCTTGATTCGACGCGTGCTCCAGAGCATTCTGGTGCTGATGCTGGTGTCCATGCTGGTGTTCATGGGCATCTATGTGGTGGGCGACCCCACCGCGATGATGATCCCCGACAACGTCACGGCCGAAACGCGGGCCGCGATGATCGCCTCGCTGGGCCTGGACAAGCACCCGCTGCTGCAATACCTCGATTTCGCCCAGCGCCTGATGCACGGCAGCCTGGGCCGCTCGTTCGCCACCGGCCTGCCGGTCGAGGAGCTGATCGCCTCGCGCTTCCCCGCGACCTTGGAGCTGGCCTGCGCTGCGATGGTGCTGGCCACCGTGGTCGGGCTGCCGCTGGGCCTGGTCGCCGCCGTCAAACCCGAGGGCTGGGTGGGCCGGCTGATCACCGCCGCTTCCAGCCTGGGCTTCAGCGTGCCGACCTTCTGGGTGGGCCTGGTGCTGATCATGGTGTTTGCCGTCTCCTTAGGCTGGCTGCCGTCCAACGGCCGCGGGCCCACTCATTCGCTGCTGGGCATACAGGTCAGCTTCCTGAGCTGGGAGGGCCTGCGCTACATGATTCTGCCGGCCTGCAATCTGGCCCTGTTCAATGCCGCGATGATCATCCGGCTGACCCGCTCATCCGGCGGCGAGGTGATGCTGATGGACTACATCCGCTTCGCCCGCGCCAAGGGCCTGAACGAGCGCCGCGTCATCGGCGTGCACCTGTTGAAGAACATCCTGATCCCCATCATCACTGTGATGGGCATCAACTTCGGCGGCATCATCGCCTTCTCGGTCGTCACCGAAACCATCTTCGGCTGGCCCGGCATGGGCAAGCTGCTGATCGACTCGATCAATGCGCTGGACCGCCCGGTCGTGCTGGGCTACCTGATGTTCGTCGTGGTGATCTATCTGGTCATCAACTTCGTCGTCGATCTGATGTATTCCTGGCTGGACCCGCGCGTCACGCTGGTGGAGGCCAAGGCATGAGCGCCGTGATCAACAACCCCGTCAGCCGCCCCGTCAGCAGCCCCATGCGGGAGCTGTGGCGCGACTTCATCTCCAGCCGCATGGCCTGCCTGGGCCTGGCCTCGTTCACCCTGGTGTTCGCGCTGTCCTTGCTGGCGCCCTGGATCGCTCCGCAGAACCCCTACGACATGCAGCAGCTGAGCGTGCTCGATGCACGGCTGCCGCCCGGCGCCCTCTCGGGCGACGGCAATATGACCTTCTGGCTGGGCAGCGACGAGCAGGGCCGCGACATGGTCTCGGCCATCCTCTACGGCCTGCGCATCAGCGTCTTCGTCGGCCTGCTGTGCACTCTGCTGGCTTTTGTCGTCGGCACCACGCTGGGCCTGCTGGCGGCCTATTTCGGCGGCGCGGTCGACAGCTTCATCATGCGGCTGACCGACGCCCAGCTGTCCTTCCCGTCCATCCTGATCGCGCTGATCTTCCTGGCCCTGTTCGGCAAGGGCGTGGACAAGATCGTCGTCGCGCTGGTGCTGGTGCAATGGACCTTCTACGCCCGCACCGTGCGCAGCTCGGCCATGGTGGAGCTGCGCAAGGAGTATGTCGAGGCCGCACGCGGGCTCAAGTACTCGCACCTGCGCATCATGTTCCGCCATGTGCTGCCCAACTGCATGCCGCCGCTCTTGGTGGTGGCCACCTTGCAGGTGGCGATCGCCATCGGCCTGGAGGCCACGCTGTCCTTCCTGGGCCTGGGCCTGCCCATCACCGAGCCGTCGCTGGGCCTGCTGGTCGCCAACGGCTATGCCTACATGCTGTCCGGCAACTACTGGATCAGCATGTTCCCCGGCCTGGCCCTGGTCTGGGCCGTGCTGAGCATCAATACCGTCGCCGACCGCCTGAGCGACCTGCTGAACCCGAGGTTGCGCAAATGAGTACCCCTCCCCTACTGGAAGTCAGCAATCTGCGCCTGCAGTTCGACACCCCGCGCGGCCTGGTGCAGGCCATAGACGGCATCAGCTTCACGCTGGACAAGGGCGAGATCCTGGGCCTGGTCGGCGAGTCGGGCTCGGGCAAGTCCCAGACCGGTAATACCATCATGGGCCTGCTGGACCGTGGCGCCCGCATCACCGAGGGCAGCGTCAGGTTCAAGGGCCAGGAGCTGCTGGGCCTGCCGCATGAGCAGCTGCGGCGCCTGCGCGGCAACAAGATCGCGATGATCTTCCAGGACCCGATGATGACCTTGAACCCGGTGCTGCGCATAGACACGCAGATGGTCGAGGCGGTGCTTGCGCATCAGCACGTCGGCCGCGAGGCGGCCATGAAACTGGCCCTGCAAGCGCTGGAGCGGGTGGGCATTGCCGCGCCCGAGGAGCGGCTGAAGTGCTACCCGCACCAGCTGTCGGGCGGCATGCGCCAGCGCGTGGTGATTGCCATCGCCCTGCTCAACAGCCCCGAAATCTTCATCGCCGACGAGCCAACCACGGCGCTGGACGTGACGATACAGAGCCAGATCCTGTTCGAGGTGCAGAAGCTGTGCCGCGACACCGGCGCGGCGCTGATCTGGATCACCCACGACCTGGCCGTGGTGGCCGCCCTGGCCGACCGCGTGTGTGTGATGCACCGCGGCAAGATCGTCGAACAAGGCACGGTAGATCAAATCTTGGACACCCCCCAACACCCCTACACCCGCGGCCTGATGGACGCCATTCCCAGCCGCAGCAGCCGCGGCCAACGCCTGCGCACGATGCAGCCGCAGGACGGCAGTGCCTGGAGCGCAAGCACATGAGCGCCCCCCTGCTTCAACTGGATGGCGTGTCCAAGACCTTCCACCGCCCCAATGACCTGGTCGGCCGCCTGCTCGACAAGCTGGCCGGCCGCAGCGCCGGCGGTGCCGTCCAGGCCCTGCAGCACACCGACCTGAGCCTGCAACAGGGCGAGGTCGTTGGCCTGGTCGGCGAATCCGGCTGCGGCAAGTCCACCCTGGGCCGCATTGCCGTCGGCCTGCACCGCGCCAGCAGCGGCCGCCGGCTCTGGCAGGGTCAGGACCTGGCCCTGCTGCCCGAAGCGGAGCGCAAGCACCTGGAGCTGGGCATACAGATGATCTTCCAGGACCCGCATGCCTCGCTGAATCCGCGCATCCGCGTGGCCGATGCGATAGGCGAGGGCCCGGTCATCCACGGCCTGATCGAACCCGGCCAGAAGCGCGAGCTGGTCGAGAAACTGTTCCGCCAGGTCGGCTTGGACCGCGCCAGCATGGACCGCTTCCCGCACCAGTTCTCCGGCGGCCAGCGGGCCCGCGTGGGCATTGCCCGGGCGCTGTCGGTGAACCCGAAGCTGCTGGTCTGCGATGAGTCGGTGGCGGCGCTGGATGTGTCGATCCAGGCCCAGGTGCTGAACCTGTTCCTGGACCTGCGCGAGCAGCTGCAGCTGACCTATCTGTTCATCAGCCATGACCTCAGCGTCGTGCATCACATCGCCGACCGGGTGGTGGTGATGTACCTGGGCCGCATCGTCGAATCCGGCCCCACGGTGGAGCTGTATGCCGAGCCGGCCCACCCCTACACCCGGGCCTTGATGGATGGTGTGCCGCGCATCGACATGCGGCACAAGGCCTTTGTGCCGGTGCAAGGCGAGATACCGTCGCCGCTGAACCCGCCCACCGGCTGCCACTTCCACCCGCGCTGCGGCGACGCGATGCCGCGCTGCCGCGACGAGGCGCCCAAATTGCAGGAGGTGGCGCCGGGCCGGCAGGCGGCCTGTCACCTACATGACACCAGCGCCGTGACTTGGCACAAAAAAGCCGGCGCCGCACCCTCGCAAACGCTGGGGTCCATCGCCGCCGCGGCCTGACAAAATGGCAAAAACGCCGCTATCCACTTCCAAGCACACGATGAGTTCACCAGCCCCCAAGAAAGCCATACCTGAGGCACCGACGATCCGGGAACTGGTCACCTACCGCCTGCTCAAGGCCACCTACTACACCACCAAGCCGGCGTACATGCTGTACAGCCGCAAGTACAAGATCACCGGCGTGGAGTGGCGCCTGATCGGCAATCTGTTCACCGACGGGCCGCTGACCCTGGTCAAGCTGGCCGAAGAGGCCGACATCCAGCTGGCCCAGGCCAGCCGCATGATCACCGCGCTGATCAAGCGCGGCCTGGTGCTGGGCGTGGCCAATGAGAACGACGGCCGCAGCGTCAAGCTGTCGCTGACCGCCGAGGGCAAGACGCTGTACCGCAAGATCTTCGCCGAGGCCCAGAGCCGCCACAACCGCCTGCTCGAAGGCCTCAACAAGACCGAGCAGCAGTATCTGTATCAGGCCCTGGACAAGCTGGCCGACATCGGCCGCGAGATGCTGGAGGAAGAGCGGCTGGCGGACAAGTAGGCCCGACCGCTCAACCGCAAAGCAGCGCCGAGTCTCACGACATGGCGCTGCTTTTTTTGTTCGTGGAAGCCAGTCCTAGCGTGACTCGGGCTGCGGGCGCACGCTGTTGCTCCGTGTCCCCCGGCCGCGTTGCGGCCTCCTCCTTTACCTGCGCAACAGCGCACGCCCACATCCCGAGTCCTGCCACCGCGTGGCTGTTCGTTGCAGCGCAGTGATGTGGCACAAGCAGGAGGCTGGGTGGGTCCACAGCGCAGGTAAAGGAGGAGGGAGCGAAGCGCCCGGGGGACACGGAGCTGTGGGTCCGCCCAGCCTCCTGCGTCACTCGCCGCCCCGCCTGGGCTTCAGAAGTTGTGGCGGATGCCCAATGCCAACGAACTCTGCGACTCACCCGCCTTCAGGCTGCCAAAGGCCGCGTAGGTGGCCTTGGCATCGTTGTTGACGCCGGTGTAGAAGCCATAGACCTTGGTGCGCTTGGACAGCTTGTAGTTGTAGCCCAGCGTGTACTGCCGGGCGCCGGTGTCGGCACCGCCGCGGTCGCCGGCCGCACCGAAGTTCAGGTGGAACTCATGCTGGTCCACCGCATACATGCCGACCAGGCGGACGTTGTTGCGCTTGACGCCGTTGAAGCTGTCGCGCTCGTAGTAGCCGCCGAAGGTGAAGGCACCCAGCTCGTACAGGCCGCGAGCAACAAACATGCGGTTGACATCGCGCTTGGCCACGCCAAAACCCAGGTGCACCGGGCCGGCGTCGTAATTCAGCACCGCATTGGTCGAGCCGAAGGCGCCGTCTTCCTTCAGCGCATGGCTGATCTCGGCCTGGAAGCCGTTGACCACCGGCGTCGCGTAGGCGAGCGTGTTCTGCTTGGCGCCGAAGTTCACGCCGAAGGCGAACAGCGTGTCCGACGAAGTGCCGGTGTCATGGTTGTGCATGCTCACATAGTCGGCCGAGGTCAGGTAGGTGATATTGGTCAGGTTGCCGATGCGCAGCTTGCCGAAATCGCCCTCCAGCGCCAGCCAGGACTCGCGGCCCCAGAAAGTGCCGGCGGCCGTGCCGTTGCTGGCGTCGAAGCCGCTCTCCAGCTTGAACGAGGCCTTCAGGCCGCCGCCCAGGTCTTCCACGCCGCGCAGACCCCAGCGCGAGGAGCTGTTCTCCAGGCTGACCATATTGCCGGCGCTGCCGCGCTTCTGCGATTCCACGCTCAAGTTGATACGGCCATAGACCGTGACGCTGCTCTGCGCCAGGGCCGATGAGGCCGCCAGGCTCGCCAGCAGGCCGATGGCAGCCCAGGTGTGATGCTGTGATTTCATGTTTTGTCTCATGTGAGTAGGTGTGTAGCGCCAAGCACCCATGCCTGGGTACCAACGCAACATTACTTAACATCATCAATTAATTGCATGGGTGCAATCACCCCTTGCGCAAAACCGTAATTTGTTTATATGTTCATGATTGCTAATATCAACTACTTGAAATAGATCACCATGAACAACACCCCCCTGGTCCTGCACCTGGCGCACAGCCGGCGCAGCATTGAGGTTGCGGCCACGCAAAGCCTGCTGGACGCCTTGCTGGAAGCCGGCATCGACGTACCCCACTCCTGCCGCATGGGCATCTGCGGCACTTGCGAGACCGTCGTGCTCGATGGCGTGCCCGAGCACCGCGACCAGATCCTCAGCCCCGAGGAGCGTGCCGCCGGCCTGACCATGATGCTGTGCTGCTCGCGTGCCAGCACCCCCAGCCTCACCCTGGACCTCTGATGACGACCACCATCCCCATCCGCAGCGCCTACGACCTGCCCACGCCCAGCAGCCGCGACGATCTGACCCGTGTCGGCCGCGGCACGCCGATGGGCGAGCTGCTACGCCGCTACTGGCACCCGGTGGGCCTGAGCAGCGACGCCACCTCTACGCCCAAGGCGGTGCGCGTGCTCGGCGAAGACCTGGTGCTGTTCCGCGACGGCACCGGCCGTGCCGGCCTGCTGCACGCCCGCTGCGCCCACCGCGGCGCCTCGCTGTTCTACGGCCGCGGTGAGGCCCAGGGCCTGCGCTGCTGCTATCACGGCTGGCTGTTCGATGTGCAGGGCCACTGCCTGGACCGGCCCTGCGAGCCCGCCGGCACCAGGCACGAATCGGTGCGCCAGCCCTGGTACCCGGTGGAGGAGCGCTACGGCCTGGTCTTCGCCTACCTGGGCCCGCTGGACCGGCAGCCGCTGCTGCCCCGCCATGCGCTGCTCGAAGATGATTTGCAGCCGGGCGAACTGATAGAGGCCGACGACCAGAGCATTGGCAGCGGCGGCCCGGCCATCGTGCCCTGCAACTGGCTGCAGCATTTCGAGAACGTGATGGACCCCTTCCACGTGCCGATACTGCACGGCTCGTTCAGCGGCCCGCAGTTCGTGCCGCAGATGGGGCTGATGCCGGAGGTCACGTTCGACTACCACGAGCTCGGCGTGCGCAGCACCCAGCTGCGCCGGCTGGAGAGCGGCCAGGTGCACCGCCGCATCACCGAGACGATGGCGCCGACGCTGCGCGTGGTCGCCAGCCCGCGGGTCGAGCACTATGGGCCCTGCACGATGATTGGCTGGGTGCTGCCGATGGATGACACCCATTTCCGCATCTACTCGGCCGGCCGTGTCACCGAGCCCGGGGCACTGAGCAAATTGCGAGCGAGGCTCAACGGCAAGGCCTGGCAGGAGTTGACCGAGGCCGAGCATCAGACCTTTCCGGGCGACTACGAGGCCCAGGTCGGCCAGGGCCCCATCACCTTGCATTCCGAGGAGCACCTGGCCGGCAGCGACCGCGGCGTGGCCATGCTGCGGCGCTTCCTGACCAAGCAGGTGGTCCTGGTGCAGCAGGGCGGCGATCCGGCCGGCGTGACGCGGCAGCAGGGCCAGGAATGGCTGCGTTCGCAGTCCGGCAACTTCCTCGACTAGATCATCACGCCCGGTACATCCTTCACCGTGCGCATGGACAGCAGCGACCTGACGTTGGCCACGCCCGGCGTCACCGTCAGCCTGTCCCACAGAAAGCGCTGATAGGCGTTGTGGTCGGCCACGACCACGCGCAGCAGGTAGTCGAACTCGCCGGCGATCAGATGGCACTCGCTGACCTCGGCGAAGGCCTGCACCTCGCGCTCGAAGGCGTCGACCGCCTGCTTGTTCTGGTTCGCCAGCTTCACCTCGACGAACATCGTCAGGCCCCGCCCCAGCTTCACCGCGTCGAGCACGGCCGTGTACTGCCGTATCACGCCCGCCTCCTCCAGCGCGCGCACGCGGCGGTGGCAGGCCGGCGGGCTCAGTGCCACCAACTCGGCCAAGCGGTTGTTGGGAATGCGCGCGTCCTGCTGCAGCAGGCGAAGAATCTGCTCGTCCCGAGCATCAATGTTTATTTCTTCCATTGATTCCCCAATTTCCATTCAGACATTCCATTGAATACGGCATTCACAGCTCAATTTGAAATCATAAAACCGCTGAAGTAGAAATAATTTGGTGATCGCCACTCACCTCGACCCCCATGTCAGCTCAAGCCAGCCTCTGCACCGCCCCGGCGGATCGCCCCCTCGCCTTCCGCAGGGCCTGTGCCGCCTTTCCCACCGGTGTGGCCGTGGTGGCGGTACGCGCCGTCGATGGCGGCGACACCGGCATGGTCATCAACTCGTTCGCCTCGGTGTCCCTGCGGCCCATGCTGGTGCAATGGGCGGTGGCCTGCGATGCCCCCAACTACGCGCTCTACGCCCATACCGAGCGCTATGCCCTGAGCCTGCTGGCGGCCGATCAGGCGGCGCTGGTGCCGCGCTTCACGCGTGGTGGCCGCAAATTCGACGGCCTGCCGGTGCTGCGTTCCGCCGCCGCGCTGCGCTGGCTGCAGGGCGCCACCGCGCATTTCTGCTGCCGGGTCGTGCAGCGCGTGCCGGCCGGTGACCACCTGCTGCTGATCGCCGAGGTAACCGAATTCTCCTGCGCCGGCGGGGCGCCACTGCTGTTCGTCGGCGGGCAGCTGGAGGCATGGTCATGAACATCACCCCGATACAGGCGGAAGACAGTGCCAAGCCCTTCGGCGTGTGGTCGCAGGCCATCGCCGTGGACGGCGCCGGCCGGCTGCTGTTCATCTCCGGACTGACCGCGCGCGATGCCAGCGGCGCGGTGGTCGGCGAGCAGGACATAGAGGCACAAACGCGCCAGGTCTGCGAGAACCTGGCCAAGGTCTGCCACGCCGCCGGGGGCAGCCTGGCCGACATCGTCAACGTCACCGTCTATGTGCGCAATGTGCAGGACTTCGCCGCCATACATCGCGTGCGCAAGGCCTTCTTTGCGCAGCGGCCGCCGGCCTCCGCGATGGTCGAGGTGCTGAGCCTGGTGGACCCACGCTGCCTGATCGAGATCAGCGCCATCGCGGCCCTGCCCTCACCCCTGAGTTCAACCCCCAAGGAGCCCCTGCCATGAGCCCTCGACCCTTCCCCGTCACGCCCCCGCTGGGGGAACTGCACATCCCCCGGCCCGACGACGACGGCTGGATGCTGCTGGAGAACACCGGTGGCCTGCGCGTCTACTACCTGTACCAGAACGCCGACACCGGGGCCAGCATCGCGCTGCTGGACTTCCCCGCAGGCGCCGGCATCCCGGTGCGCCATACCCATGCCTCCAACCAATTCATGTACTGCCTGGAGGGGCGCTACGAGTACCTCGAGCCGCACAGCCTGCTGCTGGAGCCCGGCCACTTCTACATGAACCCCAAGGGCCATCCCCACGGCCCGACGCGGGCGCCGGAGCGCGCGCTGCTGCTGGAGATCTACGACGGGCCGCACTACGACGAGATTCCGCCATACCACACCGCGCAGACAGTGGGCAAGCTGTCGGGGGGCCGGCCATGAACAGCGCCGACTGGAGCCGCGCCATCACCTGGCACCGCGGGCAGTGGAAGAACAGCCTGGAGCCGATTGCCGCCGGCGCCGACCATGCGCTGTGGATGGGCTCGGCCGTGTTCGATGGCGCGCGTGCCTTCGAGGGCTGCATCCCCGACCTCGACCTGCACTGCCAGCGCCTGCTGCGCTCGGCCGCCCGTGTGGGCATGAAGCCCCACCTGCGCTGGGAGCAGGTGCACGATCTCTGCCTCGATGGGGTCGAGCGCTTCGGCCCCGGCACGGCGCTGTACCTGCGCCCGATGTTGATGCCGGTGCGCGGCTTCCTGCTGAACAAACCGGAAGAGTGCGAACTCTCTGTCACCCTGACGCCTCTGCCCATGCCCTCGGACCAGGGCTTCAGCGCCTGCCTGACGCGGCTGCGCCGGCCCCACCCGGACAGCGCCCCCACCGATGCCAAGGCGGCCTGCCTGTACCCCAACTCCCACCGCGCGCTGCGCGAGGCGATGGCCCGCGGCTTCGACAACGCCCTGCTGCTGGACCACGAGGGCGACGTGGCCGAGTTCGCCGGCGCCAATCTGCTGGTGGTGCTAGACGGGCAGTTGCTCAGCCCGCTGATGCGCGCCTCCTTCCTCAACGGCCTGACCCGCCAGCGTCTGCTGGGCCTGCTGCGCGAGCAGGGCGTCTTGGTGCCCGAGCAGGCGCTGACGCCGGCCGATCTGGACCGCGCCAGCGAGATCCTGAGCACCGGGAATATGGGCAAGGTGATGCGCTGCCATCGCTTCGAACAGCGCCTGCTGCCCGAGGACCCCTGGTTCCGGCGCCTGCATGGGCTGTACCGCCAATGGGCGCTGGCGCAACGCCCGCAGCGGCGCAAGGCATGGCTGGAGCAGGCCCATGGATGAAGTCGGCACCCGCTACCTGGCCCGCTTGCGCGACGGGCGCGAGGTCTATCTGGCCGGCGAGCGCATCGCCAGCGTGGCCGATCACCCGGCCTTCGCCGGCGCGGCGCACAGCGTGGCCAGGCTTTACGACGAGGTCCTGCGAGACGACAGCCTGGCCATGCGTTCGCCGACCTCGGGCGCCCGCGTCAGCAAGACCTGGCTCCAGCCCCGCAATCAGGCCGAGCTGGCGGACAAACGCCTGGCCCTGCTGCGCATGGCCGAGCTGAGCTATGGCTGGATGGGCCGCTCGCCCGAGCACTTCGCCTGTGCGCTGGCGGGCATGGAGATGGGCCTGGACGTGTTCCGTGCCGACAACGCCGAGCGCGCGACCAGCCTGGAGCACTACTTCCGCCATCTGCGCGATCAGGACCTCTACCTCAGCTATGTGCTCGTCAACCCGCAGGCCGACCGCTCCAGGTCGGCCTGCGAGCAGGCGGACCAGCTGGTGGCCGCCATCGTCGACGAAGACGCCCAGGGCATCACGATCTGCGGCGCCAAGATGCTGGGCACCGGCACCGTGCTGGCCGACGAGCTGCTGATCGGCAATATCGCGCCGCTGCGCCCGGATGAAACCGCCCAGGCCTTCAGCGCCGCTGTGGCCGTGGGCACGCCGGGCGTCAAGCTGCTGTCGCGCCGCTCCTATGCGGCCGCCGCCAGCTCGGCCTTCGACTATCCGCTCAGCAGCCACTTCGACGAGAACGATGCGCTGGTCTATTTCGACCATGTGAAGATCCCCTGGAGCCGCGTGTTCGTGCACCGCAGCCCAGAGATGGCGCGCAAGCAGTTCCACGGCACGCCGGCCGCGGCGATGATGGGCTGGCACGGCCAGATCCGCCTGCTGGTCAAGCTGCGCTTTCTGCTCGGCCTGGCGCGCCGCATCTGCGAGGCCAACGGCATCCTGGGCATGGCGGCGGTGCAGGAGCGTCTGGGCTATCTGGCCGCGCAGACCACGATGGTCGAGGGCCTGATACTGGCCATGGAGGCTGCGGGCGAAAGCTACGGGCCCTACTTCGTCCCCTCGCTGCAACATCTGCGTGCCGCCCATGTGTTGACGCAGGAGCTGTATCCGCAGTTCGCCCTGGCCTTGCGCGAGCTGGCCGGCGGCGGGCTGATCATGCTGCCCTCGGATCTCTTGGACTTCGCCCACCCCGAGATCCTCGCGCTGATACTGAAGACGCAGAAGTCCCCGGCCATGGACTCGATCGACCGCGTACGCCTGTTCAAGCTGGCCTGGGACGCGGTCGGATCAGAGTTCGGCTCACGCCACACGCAGTACGAGATGTTCTATTCGGGGGCCGCTTTCGTGACCCGCGGCCATGCGTTCCGCAGCTATCCCTGGGAGCAGGCGACGGGCCTGGTCGACGACGCCATGCGGCGCCTGCAGCCGCGGCCCGGGTAGCCAAGCCGCCCTGGCGCTGCTACCCTCGGTGCCCGTAGCCACACCGATGGAGCGCGCAGATGAGCAAGCTGATGGTCAACGGTCAGGTGCGTGAGTTCGAGGCCGAGCCCGACACACCGCTGCTGTGGGTGCTGCGCGAGCAGCTGGGGCTGACGGGCACCAAATACGGCTGCGGCATCGCCCAGTGCGGCGCCTGCACCGTGCACATCGACGGCGTGCCCACCCGCAGCTGTGTGCGGCCTGCGTCCACCGTGACGCCCACGCAGAAGATCATCACCATCGAGGGCCTGTCGCCCGACAGCTCGCACCCGATACAGAAGGCCTGGGCGGCGCTGGACGTGCCGCAATGCGGCTTCTGCCAGAGCGGCATGATCATGGCCGCCGTGGCCCTGATCAAGGCCAAGCCGAAACCCACCGATGCCGACATCGACGCGGCGATGAGCAATATCTGCCGCTGCGGCACCTACAACCGGGTGCGCGCCGCGATCAAGCAGGCGGCGGGGGTGCAATCATGAGCGCAGCAGTTTCACGCCGCGGCTTTCTGGCCAGCAGCGCTGCCACGGCCGGCAGCCTGGTGATCGGCTTCCACATCCCCTCGGCCCTGGCCCAGGGCGCAGCGGCCAGGCCCGACGAGATCAATGCCTGGGTGGTCATCAAGCCCGATGACACGGTGGTGATACGCATTGCCCGCTCCGAGATGGGCCAGGGCACCTTGACCGGCCTGGCCCAGCTGGTGGCCGAGGAGCTGGAATGCGACTGGGCCAGGGTCACGACCGAGTACCCGACCCCCGGCCAGAACCTGGCGCGCCAGCGCGTCTGGGGCAATTTCTCGACCGGCGGCAGCCGCGGCATACGAGAATCCCACCAGTACGTGCGCGAAGGCGGGGCCAAGGCCCGGATGATGCTGGTGCAGGCCGCCGCCAACGGCTGGGGCGTGCCTGCCAGCGAGTGCATGGTGGCCAACAGCCGGGTCGCCCACCAGGCCAGCGGGCGCAGCGCCACCTTCGGCCAACTCGCCGCCGCCGCGGCCCAGTTGCCGGTGCCGGCCACGGTGAGCCTGAAAGACCCCAAGGACTGGAGCCTCGCCGGCAAGCCGGTCAAGCGGCTGGACACCCGGGACAAGCTCAACGGCGCTCAAGTCTTCGGCATGGACCTCCAGATGCCGGGCATGCTCAACGCCGCCATCAAGGACTGTCCGGTGTTCGGTGGCAAGCTCAAGAGCTTCGACGCCACGGCGGTGCTGCAGCGTCCGGGCATCAAAAAGGTGGTGCGCGTCGGCGACAGCGCGGTGGCCGTGGTGGCCGACACCTGGTGGCGCGCCAAGACCGCGCTCGAGGCCCTGACCGTCGTCTGGGACGAGGGCGAGCATGCCAAGGTCAGCAGCGCCAGCATAGCGGCCATGCTGAAGGCCGGTCTCGATGCGCCCGATGCGGCCGTGGGCAATAGCGCCGGTGACGCCAAAGCCACGCTGGCCGGCGCCAAGCGTGTAGTCGAGGCCGTCTACAGCTACCCTTTTCAGAACCACGCGACGATGGAGACCATGAACGCCACCGCGCGCTGGACACCCGAGCGCTGCGAGGTCTGGACGCCGACGCAGAACGGCGAGGCGGCGCTGGCCGCGGCCTCCGAGGCTTCGGGCCTGCCACCGGCCAGCTGCGAGGTCTACAAGCTGCACCTGGGCGGCGGCTTCGGCCGGCGCGGCGCCGTGCACGACTGGGTGCGCCAGGCGGTGGTGATTGCCAAGGAGTTCCCCGGCACGCCGGTCAAGCTGATCTGGTCGCGCGAGGAAGACATGCTGCACGGCCGCTATCACCCGATCACGCAGTGCAAGCTGCGCGCGGCGCTGGACGATGCGGGCAATCTGAGTGCGCTGCACATGCGCATCTCGGGCCAGTCCATCATCGCCGGCATCTTTCCGCAGAACATCAAGGACGGCAAGGACCCGGTGGTGTTCCAGGGGCTGAACCCCGATGGTCCCGAAGGCCATCTGGGCTACAAGATCCCGCACCTGCTGATCGACCACGCGATGCGCAACCCCCATGTGCCGCCGGGCTTCTGGCGGGGCGTGAATCTGAACCAGAACGCGATCTACGTCGAGTGCTTCATCGACGAGGTCGCCCTGGCGGCAAAGAAGGACACGCTGGAGTTCCGTCGCGCCATGCTGGCCGAGCACCCCAAGCACCTGGCCGTGCTCAACGCCGTGGCCGAGCGCGCCGGCTGGGGCAAGCCGCCGCCCAAGGGCCACCACCGCGGCCTGGCCCAGATCATGGGTTTCGGCAGCTATGTGGCGGCCTGTGCCGAGGTGTCGGTCACCAAGGGCAAGCTGAAGATACACCGCATCGTCGCCGCCACCGACTCCGGCCATGCGGTCAACCCGCAGCAGATCGAGGCGCAGGTCGAGGGCTCCTTCGTCTATGGCCTGTCGGCGGCACTGTTCGGCGGCTGCACGGTCAAGGACGGCCGCATCGAACAGGACAACTTCAGCACCTATCCGGTGATGCACATGGAGCATATGCCCAAGGTCGAGACCATCGTCATGCCTTCGGGCGGCTTCTGGGGCGGTGTCGGCGAGCCGACGATCGCGGTGGCCGCACCGGCGGTGCTGAACGCGATCTTCGCCGCCACCGGCGTGCGCATACGCGATCTGCCGCTGAAGGAGCAGAGCCTGGTGAAGAAGGCCTGAGGCCGTGTGGCGGCTCGCCTGGATGCTGCTGGCCATGGCCCCTGCCGCCCAAGCGACGAACGATGCGATGGCCGAGCCGCTGACTTCCACCCCCGGCGATGCCGCCCGCGGACGCGCCATCGTCGCCAGCCGCCAGCAGGGCCTGTGCCTGCTGTGCCACCAGGCTCCTATCGCCGAGGAGCGTTTCCAGGGCAATCTGGCCCCCGATCTGGCCGGCGTCGGCCGTCGGCTCAGCGCCGGCCAGCTGCGCCTGCGCCTGGTGGACAGCCAGCGCCTGCGGCCCGACAGCATCATGCCGGCCTACTACCGCAGCGAGGGCCTCGCGCGGGTGGCGCCGCAATGGCAGGGCAAGACGGTCTTCACGGCGCAGCAGGTCGAGGATGTGGTCGCCTATCTGCAGACCTTGCGGGATTGATCGCATGACCTCCACCGACCGCCGCCGCTGGATGCTGCACACCACGGGCCTGGGCATGAGCCTGTGGCTGCGCCCCGTCAGCGCTACACCAGAGGCCATGACGGCCGCCCTACGTGAGCTGACCGGCGGAGCAAGGCCGCAGACCGGCAAGGTCAGGCTGGAGCTGTCCGAGCTGGTGGAGAACGGCAATGCCGTGCCGGTGACCGTGACGGTGGACAGCGCCATGACGGCCAGCGACAACGTGCGCCGCATCGCCCTGTTCACCGAACGCAATCCGCGGCCCGAGGTGGTGGTGTTCCAGCTGGGCCCCGCCGCCGGCCGCGCCCGGGTGGACACGCGCATCCGTCTGGCCACCTCACAGCAGGTGCGGGCCCTGGCCCAACTGGGCGACGGCAGCTGGTGGCAGCACAGCGTCGAGGTCATCGTGACCCTGGCCGCCTGCATCGAGTCCTGAGCGGCAGGACGATATGGCCCGCACCGTGATCACCCTGCCCGACAGCGCCCGCCGCGGCGACATCGTCGAGGTGCGCTGCCTGATCGCCCACGCGATGGAGACCGGCTATCGCAACGACGACCAGGGCCAGCGCCTGCCCGCCGACCTGATACGCCGCTTCAGCTGCCACTACCGGGGCGAGCTGGTCTGCGGTGCCGAGCTGTTTGCGGCGATCTCGGCCAATCCGCTGCTGGTGTTCTTCGTCCGCGCCACCGAGTCCGGCCCGCTGGATTTCGTCTGGGAGGGCGACAACAGCTTTGTGCAGCGCGAGAGCCGGACGCTGACGGTGACATGAAGCGGCTACCGGTCGTCTTGCTGCTGTGCGCCGTCACGGCCCAGGCACAGACCGACACCCGCCGCTCGGGCTTTGCCGACATGAGCCCGGCCACCCAGGCCATGCAGCGCGACGATGGCCTGAACCCGGCCTGGTTGTGGGTCAAGGACGGCGAGGCGCTGTGGACCACCGCGGTGGGCCGCAGCAACAAGTCCTGTGCCGGCTGCCATGGTGAGGTCAGCACGCTGCGCGGCGTGGCGGCGCGCTACCCGGTCTGGGACGTGGCGCTGGGCCGAGCGCTGAACCTCGGCCAGCGCATCCAGCAATGCCGCACACGTCACCAGCAGGCGGACGCCTGGCCCGCCGAGCATGCCCAGTTGCTGGGGCTGGAAGCCTATGTGTCCGTGCAGTCGCGGGGCATGGCCCTCTCGCCCTCCAAGGCGCCTGAGCTGCAGCCGCTGCGCGAGCAGGGCCAGGCTCTGTTCACCCAGCGCATCGGTCAGCTGAATCTGTCCTGCGCCCAATGCCATGACGGCCTGGCCGGAGGGCGCCTGGCCGGCAGCGTGATTCCGCAGGGCCACCCGACGGCCTATCCGCTGTACAGGCTGGAATGGCAGGGCCTGGGCTCGCTGCAGCGGCGGCTGCGCAACTGCATGAGCGGCGTGCGGGCGCAGGCCCCTGCCTACGATTCGCAGGAGCTGCTGGCGCTGGAGTTCTATCTGAAGCAGCGCGCCGCCGGCATGGCCTGGGAGGCGCCCGGGGTTCGGCCCTGATTCTTACAGTCAGTTGGGGTCGGAGCTTGCCGGGTACGGCAAGGTCCAACCCGCAATCTCATAGGAATCTCTCAAGCATCCTGCGCGAGACCTTGTCCAGCGCCCAGCGATCCCGCACCAGGAACTGGATGCCATGGCTGTCGGTGATCAAGAGATCCGGGCCTTCGAGGCGGCGGATGTCCTCCTCGGCCTTGAGCACGAACTGGGTCTCGCCGCGGTCGGTCTCGACCTGCCAGATGCTGGGTGTCGAGAAGGTGGAGACGCTCTTGATGCGCTTGACCACGGGCACGAATTCGCGCTGGCTCAGCTCCTCGCCAAGCAGCGCATTGATCTCTGAGGGCAAATCGCTCAGGCGGGGTATCCAGGCCAGTTCCCGCCCCTCGGTGCTAATCAGCGACAGGCCTTCGTCGGGCGCGGCAATCGGAAAGGCGCGCACCGGCACCACGCCCTCGTGGCGTGCGCCGGCGGCATCGATCAGCACCAGGCGGCCGAAGGCATTGCGTTCGAGTTGAAAGTCCATATCAGTCCTTCGCCTCCGAGTGGGCGGGCACAGCCAGCACCGGAGCGGCCGTGTCTTCGTCGCCGTCGGCATCCACCCGGCGCAGCTGCGCCTCGTACAGGCGCCAGTAGGCGCCTTGCTTGGCCATCAGCTCCTCGTGCGGGCCGACCTCGACCACCTGGCCGCGGTCCATCACCACCAGGCGGTCGGCCTTGCGCAGGGTCGACAGCCGGTGGGCGATGGCAATCGTCGTGCGGCCTTGCACCAGATTGTCCAGCGCCTTCTGGATCTCTTTCTCGGTCTCGGTGTCGACCGACGAGGTGGCCTCGTCGAGTATCAGGATGCGCGGGTCTATCAGCAGGGCGCGGGCGATCGAGATGCGCTGGCGCTCGCCCCCCGACAAGCCCTGACCCCGCTCGCCGACCAGCGAGTCATAGCCCTGGGGCAGGCGCAGGATGAATTCGTGCGCGTGGGCGGCACGGGCTGCGGCCACGATCTCGGCGCGGGTGGCGTCCGGCTTGCCGTAGGCAATGTTCTCGGCAATCGTGCCGAAGAACAGAAAGGGCTCCTGCAACACCAGGCCGATGTGGCGGCGGAAGTCGGACAGGCCGATGCGGCGCAGATCGACCCCATCGACCTTGATCGATCCCTCGGTCACGTCGTAGAAGCGGCAGATCAGGTTCACCAGGGTGCTCTTGCCCGAGCCGCTGTGGCCCACCAGGCCAATCATCTCGCCGGGCTTGATGTCCAGGCTCAGGCCCCGTATGACCGCGCGGTTGCCGTAGCGGAAGCCTATGTCCTGGATCTGTATGCCGCCCTGCACCTTGCCCAGCGGCACCGGATTGACCGGGTCGGGCACGTTGGAGTGGTGGTCGAGGATGTCGAAGATGCGCTTGGCGCCTGCGGCGGCCTTTTGCGTCACCGAGACGATGCGGCTCATCGAATCCATGCGGCCATAGAAGCGGCCGATGTAGGCGATGAAGGCGGTCAGCACGCCGACGGTGATGTCCTGCTGCGCGACCAGGTAGATGCCGAAGGCCCAGACCACCAGCAGGCCCATCTCGGTCAGCAGCGAGACGGTGGGGCCGAACAGGCTCCAGGTCTTGTTGAGCTTGTCGTTGACGTCCAGATTGTGCTTGTTGGCCTCGCGGAAGCGCTGCGCCTCGCGCTTCTCCTGGGCAAAGGCCTTGACCACGCGAATGCCCGGAATGGTATCGGCCAGCACCGAAGTGACCTCGCCCCAGACACGGTCAATCTTTTCGAAGCCGGTGCGCAGGCGGTCACGCACCAGATGGATCATCCAGGCGATGAAGGGCAGCGGCACCAATGTCGCCAGGGCCAGCCAGTGGTTGGTGGTGAACAGGATGGTGGAGATCATCAACAGCATCAGCACGTCGGTGATGAAGTCCAGCGCATGCAGGGACAGGAAGACGCTGATGCGGTCGGTCTCGGAGCCGATGCGGCTCATCAAGTCACCGGTACGCTTGCCCCCGAAATAGTCCAGCGACAGCTGCAGCAGATGCTCGAAGGTGGCGGTGCGCAGATCGGCGGCAATGCGCTCGGACACCAGGGCCAGGATATAGGTCTTGGCCCAGCCCAGCAGCCAGGACACCAGGGCCGCGCCGAGCAGGCCGCTGAGGTAGAGGGCGACCAGCATGGGCTCGATCTTCTTGCCGCTCTGGAACGGAATCAGCACCTCGTCCATGATGGGCATGGCGAGGTAAGGCGACACCAGAGTGGCCCCGGTCGAGCCCAGCATCAGCAGAAAGCCCAGCAGCAGCTGACCCTGATAGGGCTTGGCAAAGCGCCACAGCCGCAGCAGCACCCAGGTGGACGGCGGCGTGTGCAGCTCGCGGGCGCAGGTGGGGCATTCTTCGCTGTCGGGCGGCAGCGGCGCCTTGCAGGACGGGCACAGCAGCAGTTCGTCGGCATCCGACTCGACCACCCCGCCGGCCTGCAAGCGCGCCTGCTGCTGCTCGAAGGCCGTGAGCCAGCGCAGCGCCAGCACATTGGCGCCGAGCGTGAAGCGCCACTGGGCCAGGCGCTGGTTCGCGTCATGCAGCTCGATGCTGCCCACGCCGCCATGGTCGGCGTGGCGCAGACTCAAACCGGCGTGCAGCGGCCACTCGGCCCAGGGGCCGGAGACCGATTCCCGTGACAAAAGTCGCACATTGGTCAGTACCAGCCGGCCTTGGCCGAAGCGCAGACTGGCGTCCAGGTCAACGTCCAGGCTGGCGATGACGTTCTCATCGGGCGCCAGCCGTGTTTGCAGGCTGCTGTCAGCGCCCCTGGCGCTAGGATCAATGACCTTGACGGGATGGTGATGTTGCATTTTCTTTGATTGCCCTGCGCGGGGACTCCACCCCGGATTCTCGCCGATGCGTGGCACCCGCCCCCACCACTGCAATATTTGCCGCTCCGGGCGCACAATTGCGCCCTGGCACCGAACCCCAGCAAACTCACGCAAACATGAATCGATACGACGACATCAAGCTGCTGCGCATCAACTATCTGCGGGGCCCCAATGTCTGGACCTACCGCCCGGTGCTGGAAGTCTGGCTGGACCTCGGCGAGCTGGAAAACTTTCCGTCCAATCTGCTGCCCGGCTTCACCGAGCGCATCACCGCCCTGCTGCCGGCCCTGGCCGAGCACCACTGCGGCGTTGGCGAGCGGGGCGGCTTTCTGCAGCGTCTGGTCGAGGGCACCTGGTCCGGTCACACCTTGGAACATGTGGTGATCGAACTCTTGAACCTGGCCGGCATGCCCACCGGCTTCGGCCAGACGCGGTCCACCAGCCAGCATGGCGTGTATCGCATGGTGTTCCGCGCCCGTGACGAGCAGGTCGCCCGCATGGCACTGCAGCAGGGCCATGCGCTGCTGATGGCCGCCATCAACGGCGACGCCTTCGATGTGCCGGCCGCCGTGGCCCAGGTGCGCGACAAGGTGGACGACTGCTACCTCGGCCCGTCGACGGCCTGCATCGTTGCCGCCGCCACCGACCGCCGCATCCCGCATATCCGTCTGAACGACGGCAATCTGGTGCAGCTGGGCCATGGCGCCCGCCAGCGCCGCATCTGGACGGCGGAGACCGACCTGACCAGCGCCATTGCCGAGGGCATTGCCAGCGAGAAAGACCTGACCAAGAGCCTGCTGAAGGCCTGCGGCGTGCCGGTGCCCGAGGGCATGGTGGTGGATACGCCCGAGGCCGCCTGGGCCGCAGCACAAGACATCGGCGTGCCGGTGGTGGTGAAGCCCACCGACGGCAACCATGGCCGCGGCGTGACGCTGGATCTGCGCGAGCAGGCCGATTTCGAAGCCGCCTTTGCTTTTGCGGCACGCCACGGCAGCGAGGTGATGGTCGAGCGCTATGTGCGCGGCCATGAGCACCGGCTGCTGGTGGTCGGCGGCAAGGTGGTGGCGGCCGCGCGCGGCGAGACCGCCTGGGTCACCGGCGACGGCCACTCGAATGTGGTCGAGCTGGTGGACCATCAGATCAACACCGACCCGCGCCGCGGCACGACCGAGGACTTTCCGCTGGGCCGCATCTATGCCGACAGCGACGGCGCCGTGCTGCAGGATCTGCAGCGCCAGGGCCTCAAGCCGACCGACATTCCCGCCGCGGGCCGCCAGGTGCTGATACAGCGCAATGGCAATGTGGCCATCGACTGCACCGACCAGGTTCACCCCGAGGTGGCCCATGTGGTGTCGCTGGCTGCCCGCGTCGTCGGCCTGGACATCGCCGGCGTCGATGTGGTGGCCGAAGACATAGGCAAGCCCCTGCAGGAGCAGGGCGGCGCCGTGGTCGAGGTGAATGCCGGCCCGGGCCTGCTGATGCATCTGAAGCCGGCCGAGGGCATGCCGCGACCGGTGGGACGCGCCATCGTCGATCACCTGTTCCCCGAGAGCGAGGCCGGCGAAAAGTATGGCCGCATCCCCATCGTCGGCGTGGCCGGCAGCCGCGGCACGCACACGATCGCACGCCTGGTCGCCTGGCTGCTGCACCTCAGCGGCCCCAAGGTCGGCCTGGCCTGCCGTGAGGGGCTGTTCCTCGACCGCCGTCTGCTCGAGCGCGGCGACTGCGCCCACTGGGAACCGGGCCACCGCCTGCTGATGAACCGCGCCGTCGAGGCGGCCGTGTTCGAGAACGGCGCCAAGACGATTCTGCGCGACGGCCTGGTCTACGACCGCTGCCAGGTTGGCGTGGTCACCGATCTGGCCCGCTCGGCCGACCTGGCCGAATTCGATGTGCTCGAAGACGACCAGATGTACAAGGTCATGCGCACCCAGGTGGACGTAGTGCTGTCCTATGGCGCGACGGTGCTGAACGTCAACGACCCGCTGCTGGTGGACATGGCCGAGCTGAGCGATGGCGAGGTCATCTTCTACGGCCTGGACGGCAACGATGCCACGCTGCAGGCCCATGCCTCGGCCGGCAAGCGCGCCGTGTTCCTGCACCAGGGACGCGTGGCGCTGGCCACCGGCGGCAATCTCGAAACCCTGGACGAGCTGGGCGAGATCTCGCCCTGGTTGACCCATACCCGCGCCGACTCGGCCGACACCCTGCTGGCCGCGATTGCCGCGGCCTGGGGCATGGGCCTGTCCGCCGACCTGATCACCGCCGGCATCGAGACCTTCGACCCCGATATGCAGGCCCCGCGCGGCACCCAGATCAGCCCCGCCAAAGCGCACTGAGCGCCTGGCGAACACAGCAGAAAGAACTAGCGATGGAAGTTTCACGCATACGCGCCCTGCGCGGCCCGAATCTCTGGAGCCGCCACACCGCCATCGAGGCGGTGGTCAATTGCCCGGCCGCGGAGCGCAGCATGGCCGATCTGGCCAATTTCGAATCGGCGGTGCGCGCCCGCTTTCCGGCCATAGGCGCGCTGGAGCCGGTGGGCCACCAGGGCCCGATCTCGATCGCCCATGTGCTGGAGGCCGCGGCCCTGGCGCTGCAGGCCCAGGCCGGCTGCCCGGTCACCTTCAGCCGCACCAATGTCACCTCCGAACCCGGCATCTACCAGGTCGTGGTCGAGTACAGCGAAGAAGACGTCGGCCGCCTGGCGTTCGACTTGGCCCAGGCGCTGGTCAACGCGGTGCTGGCCGATGAGCCCTTCGACGGTGCCGCCGCCGTGGCCCAGCTGCGCGAGCTCGATGAAGACGTGCGCATGGGGCCCAGCACCGGCTCCATCGTCGAGGCGGCCGTCGCCCGTGGCATCCCGTTCCGCCGTTTGACTCAAGGGTCGCTGGTGCAGTTCGGCTGGGGCTCGCGCCAGCGCCGCATCCAGGCCGCCGAAATGGACACCACCAGCGCGGTGGCCGAATCGATCGCCCAGGACAAGGACCTGACCAAGAAGCTGCTGCATGCCGCCGGCGTGCCGGTGCCCCATGGCAGGCCGGTGTCCAGCGTCGATGACGCCTGGGCGGTGGCCCTGCAGATCGGCCTGCCGGTGGTGCTCAAGCCCCAGGACGGCAACCAGGGCAAGGGCGTGACCGTCAACGTGGTCAGCCGCGAGCATCTGGAAGTGGCCTACAAGGCAGCCGAGGAGATCGGCGAGGTGATGGTCGAAAAGTATCTGCCGGGCAACGACTTCCGCCTGCTGGTGGTCGGTGAACGCCTGGTCGCCGCCGCAAGACGTGACCCTCCCCATGTGATAGGCGACGGCAAGCACACGGTGCGCGAGCTGGTGGACATCGTCAACAGCGACCCCAAGCGTGGCAGCGGCCACGCCACCTCGCTGACCAAGATCCGCTTCGATGACATCGCCGTCTCGCGCCTGGGCATGCAGGGCCTGGTTCCCGAGTCCGTGCCCGACAAGGGCCGACGCGTGATTTTGCGCAACAACGCGAACCTGAGCACCGGCGGCACCGCCACCGACGTGACCGATGACGTGCACCCCGAGGTCGCGGCCAGCGCCGTGGCGGCGGCGCGCATGGTCGGCCTGCATATCTGCGGCGTCGATGTGGTCTGCGAAAGCGTGCTGATGCCGCTGGAGGAGCAGTCGGGCGGCATCGTCGAGGTCAATGCCGCGCCGGGTCTGCGCATGCACCTGAGCCCGTCCTACGGCAAGCCTCGCCATGTCGGCGAGGCCATGGTCGGCAATCTCTACAGCTATGGCGACGATGGCCGCATTCCGGTCGTGGCCGTCACTGGCACCAATGGCAAGACCACCGTGTCGCGGGTGATCGCCCATCTGTTCGCCACCAGCGGTCTGCGCGTGGGCATGACCAATACCGACGGCGTCTACGTCGAAGGCCGGCAGATCGACAGCGGCGACTGCTCGGGCCCGAAGAGCGCGCGCAATGTGCTGATGCACCCGGATGTGGACGCGGCCGTGTTCGAGACCGCCCGCGGCGGCATTCTGCGCGAAGGCCTGGGCTTCGACCGCTGCCAGGTGGCCGTCGTCACCAATCTGGGCGCCGGCGACCATCTGGGCATGAACTACATCAACACGGTCGAGGAACTGGCGCTGCTGAAGCGCGTGATCGTGCAGAACGTCGCCCCCGGCGGCTATGCGGTGCTCAATGCCGCTGACCCGATCGTGGCCGCCATGGCCTCGGTCTGCCCCGGCGAGATCATCTATTTCGCGGCCGACCGCCACCATCCGGTGATGGCCACGCACCGCGCCCAGGGCAAGCGCATCGTCTACGTCGAGGGCGACTGCCTGATCGCCGCCCAGGGCGCCTGGCGCGAGAGTGTGAGCCTGCGCGATGTGCCCATCACCCGCAACGGCAGCATCGCCTTCCAGGTCGAGAACGTGATGGCGGCCATGGCCGCCGGCTGGGGCGCGGGCCTGAACTGGGATGCGGTGCGCCGCGGCCTGTCCAGCTTCGTCACCGATGCCGACAACGCGCCCGGCCGCTTCAATGTGATGGACTATCGCGGTGCCACGGTGATCGCCGACTACGGCCACAACGCCGATGCGATGCGCGCCCTGGTGGGCGCGGTGCAGGCGATGCCGGCCACGCGTCGATCGGTGGTGATCAGCGGCGCCGGTGATCGCCGCGACGAGGACATCACCGAGCAGACAGTGATACTTGGCGGCGCCTTCGACGAGGTGATCCTGTTCGAGGACGCCTGTCAGCGCGGCCGTGAGGACGGCGAGGTCGTGGCCCTGCTGCGCAAGGGCCTGGCCGGCGCCACGCGCACCAGCAAGATCGATGAGATCCGCGGCGAATTCATCGCCATCGACACCGCGCTGTCACGGCTGCAGCCGGGCGAGCTGTGCCTGATCCTGGTGGATCAGGTGGAAGAAGCGCTGGCGCATTTGGCGAAGCGGGTCAGCGAAGGCTGAAGTCACCCAGTCAGTTGGGGACAGAGCGTGCGGCTGGCCTACCGGCCAGGTCGCAAGGTCTGTCCCGCAATGTCTTCAGAATCCCAGGCTCGCCAGCAGGTCGTCCACATCGTCCTGCTTCAGCGCCTTGTCCGGCACCTGGGGACCTTGCAGGTCTTCGGTGCTGCCGGCCTCGGCCTTGACTTCGATCTTCTCCGGCGCGGTGTCCACCAGCACCATGATCAGCTGTTCCTCGGTGCGGGTGATGATGTCTATGACCTTCTTGATCACCTGGCCGGACAGATCCTGAAAGTCCTGGGCCATCATGATCTGGGTCAGCACCGAATTCTGCTTCTCCATGAAGTCGGACGACTTGCCCAGGTAGTCGCCACACAGCTTCATCATCGCGCGCGCGCGCTCGACGCTGATGTCGGGCGAGGTGGCCATGCGGGCCAGCGCCTCGGACAGCTCGCGGCCGCGGTTGGTGACGCTGTCGAACTCGGGCTTGGCAGACTCGACCAGGCTCAGCACCTTGTTGGCGGCGTTTTCCGTCATCCGCGACACATGGTCGAGCCGCTCCCGGGCGTTCGGTATCTCCTGCATCACCCGGTGCAGCTCGGTGTCGGCACCCAGGGTACGCAGGCCCTCGTGCAATTCGCGGGCAATGCTGCCCAGGCGTGCGCGCGTGTCCGGCTGAACCGATGCGGCTTCGTTCGGAGTGGACATAGTGGGACCCTGGCCTTTCTTGTGCGATGGAGTGGCGCCAGGCGCCGCTTCGGCCCGAGCGGCCCTGCGCCGACGGACCATGCCGCCAGCCCCCGCTCAGACCCGGTTGCTTGCCATCATAGAGGGCTTTCCCGTACCGCCCGCGACAAAGCGCGGCGCTTCGCTACCAACTGCACAGAAGCCCGCTATTTGATGTTGACAGCCAGCCAGCCACGCCGCTGCCACTCTCAACCCGGTCCGGTCATGCGGCCGGGCTGGACCCAGGCGTCGAAATCATCACCACTGACATAGCCCAGAAGCAGCGCCGCCTCGCGCAGGCTGCTGCCGTCCTGATGGGCGCGCTGGGCGATCTTGGCCGCGCGTTCGTAGCCGATGTGGGGTGCCAGCGCCGTCACCAGCATCAGCGAGCCCTGCACCAGGGCGGCGATGCGCGCCTCGTTGGCCCGCAGCCCCCGCAGGCAGTGCGCCTCGAAGCTGAGGCAGCCATCGGCCAGCAGGCGGGCGCTCTGCAGGAAGTTGTGGGCCAGCAGCGGCTTGTAGACATTCAGTTCGAAGTGGCCCGAGGCGCCGCCAATGGTCATGGCCACGTCATTGCCCATGACCTGGGCGCTGAGCATGGTCAGCGCCTCGGCCTGGGTCGGGTTGACCTTGCCCGGCATGATGGAGCTGCCCGGCTCGTTCTCGGGAATCTGCAGCTCGCCCAGGCCCGAGCGCGGTCCGGAGGACAGCCAGCGTACATCGTTGGCAATCTTGGTCAGCGCCACGGCCAGCGTCTTCAGCGCGCCATGGGCAAACACCAGCGGCTCGTGGCCGGCCAGCGCAGCGAACTTGTTGGGTGCGGTGACGAAGGGCAGCTCCATCGCCTCGGCGATCGCCGCTGCCATCAGCCCGCCAAAGCGCGCATCGGTGTTCAGGCCCGTGCCCACCGCCGTGCCGCCGATGGCCAGCTCGTACAAGCCCGACGCGCTGGCCTGCAGGGCCGCATCGGCATGGCGCAGCTGGGCCGCGTAGCCGGAGAACTCCTGGCCCAGGGTCAGCGGCGTGGCGTCCTGCAAATGGGTGCGGCCGAGCTTGACGATGGCGGCGAACTCGTTCGACTTGGCATCCATCGTCTGCAACAGTCGCTGCAGCGCCGGGCGCAAGCGCTGCTGCACGGCCCGCGCGGCGGCCATGTGCATCGCGGTCGGGAACACATCGTTGGACGACTGGCCCAGGTTCACGTCATCGTTCGGATGCACCAGACGGACCGAGCCGCGCTCGCCGCCCAGCAACTCTGAGGCGCGATTGGCCAGCACCTCGTTGACATTCATATTGCTCTGCGTGCCCGAGCCGGTCTGCCACAGCGAGAGCGGAAATTCCTCGCGGTGGCCACCCGCCAGCACCTCGTCGGCGGCGCGCTGAATTGCCTCGGCCTTGGCCGTATCCAGCAGGCCCAGCCGAGCGTTCACACCGGCGGCCAGGCGCTTGACCAGCACCAGAGCCTCGATCACGGCCACCGGCATGCGCTCGTCCGAGATGGCGAAGTACAAGAGGCTGCGCTGGGTCTGTGCGCCCCAGAGGCGGTGGGCATCGACCTCGATCGGGCCCATCGAGTCTTTTTCGGTGCGGGTGGCGGGCGGGGTCATGGCGGTCTCGGCAGGCAGTGGACACCACGCCTTGTACTCCAAGCCCCCAATTCCTGCAGCGCCGGGCCCGGCCGGCGCGGTTACGCTATGCCCCGGTACCGACGTTTCAAGGGAGCTTCGATGAAAGCAAAAACTGTCGCAACAGCGCTGCTGGCCCTGCTGGCAGCCCCCGGCTTTGCCGCCGAAGGCATGTGGACCCTGGACAATCTGCCGCTCAAGCAGATGCGGGCCCAGTACGACTTCGCGCCCAGCGCCGCCTGGGTCGACAGGCTGAGGCAGGCCTCGCTGCGCGTGGCCGGCGGCTGCTCCGGCGCCTTCGTCTCGGCCGACGGGCTGGTGATGACCAATCACCACTGCGTGATCGATTGCGTCGAGCAGCTGTCCAGCGCCAGCAACGACCAGGTCGCCAACGGTTTTCTCGCCCGTGATCGCGCGCAGGAGCTGCGCTGCCCCGAGGTCGAGCTGAACCGGCTGGATCAGATCAGCGATGTCACCGCAGCCGTCAGGAAAGCCACCCAAGGGCTGAGCGGCGAGGCCTACCAGAAGGCCCGCAACGCGGTGCAGGCGCAGCTGACCCAGGCCTGCCGTGGCGACGACACCGAGCGCACCCGCTGCGATCTGGTCAGCTTGTACCAGGGCGGCCAGTACCAGCTCTACCGCTACCACCGCTACGCCGACGTGCGCCTGGTCTGGGTGCCCGAGTTCGCCATCGCCAATTTCGGCGGTGACCCGGACAATTTCATGTTCCCCCGCTATGCCCTCGACATCGGCTTGCTGCGCGCCTACGAGGACGGCAAACCGGTGCAAACGCAGAACTTCTTCCCGTTCAAGCCCGAGGGCGCCGAACCCGGCGAGCTGACCCTGGTCACCGGCCACCCGGGCGACACCCAGCGCCTGCTGACGGTGGCGCAGCTGGAGACGTTGCGCGACAGAACCGCGCTGCACACCCTGCCCCGCCTGTCCGAGCTGCGCGGCCTGCAGCTGCAGTACGGCCGCCAGGGCGTCGAGCAGGCCCGCCAGGTGACGACCGAATTGGAGGGCGCGGAGAACTACATCAAGGTCCTGCGCGGTGAGCTGCTGGCCCTCAGCGACCCGGCCTTGATGCAGGCCAAGCGCGACGAGGAGCGCAAGCTGCTGGCCTTCATTCGCAGCCGCCCCGAGCTCAGGCGTGAGGTCGGCGATGCCTTCGCTGCCATGGCCGGCGCGCAGGCCCGCGCCAGGCAGCTGGCGCCTGCGCACGATATGGTCGAGGGCGGCCGGGCCTTCAACAGCGCCTACTTCCGCCATGCGCGAACCCTGGTGCGCGGCGCCGTCGAGCGTGCGCTGCCCAATGGCGAGCGGCTGCGCGAGTTTGCCGACAACAACCTGCCCCAGCTGGAGCAGGCCCTGGAGTCACCTGCCCCCATCTACCCGGCGCTGGAAACGGCCCGGCTCGGCTGGGCGCTGTCCAAGCTGCGTGAGACCCTGGGCCCCGATGACGCGCTGGTCAAGCAGGTGCTGGGCAACGAGTCGCCCGAAGCGATGGCCGCCCGGCTGGTGGCCGGCACACAGCTCGCCGACCCCGCCGAGCGCCTGCGTCTGTGGCAGGGGGGCCTTGCGGCGGTGCAGGCCTCGAGCGATCCCTTCATCCAACTGGCCCTGCGGGTCGAACCCAGGGCCCGCGCCTTGCGCGCGCAGTGGGAGGCCGAGGTAAGAGCCGTCGAGGAGAAAAGCGCCGAGCGCATCGCCGCGGCCCGCTTTGCCCAGACCGGCAAGAGCGCCTACCCGGACGCCACCTTCACGCTGCGCCTGTCCTACGGCGAGGTCAAGGGCTGGCCCGTACGCGGCCAAGCGGTGGCGCCCTACACCGACTTCGGTGGCGCCTTCAAGCGCGCCACCGGCGCGGCGCCGTTTGCCCTGCCGCCGAGCTGGCTGGCCCGGCAGGGGCAGCTGAATCTGCAGCAGCGCTTCAACTTCGTCAGCAACAACGACATCATCGGCGGCAACTCGGGCAGCCCGATGCTCAATGCCAAGGGCGAAGTTGTCGGCCTGGTGTTCGACGGCAATATCGAATCGATAGGCGGCGCCTTCTCGTTCGACGAGCGTGTCAACCGCACGGTGGCCGTGCACAGCGGCGCCATTCTCGCGGTGCTCCGGCAGATCTACGACGCCGGGTTTCTGGCCGAGGAGTTGATGGGCTCGCGCAGCAAGTAGCGCAGCAGCCAGTAGCTCAGCGCGGCCACGGCAATCGAGTCCAGTGCCGGCACCGGCGTCAAGGCCAGGCCCCAGCGCGGCGCCAGGGCCGCCCAGCCGCTGCCCAGCACCCAGGCGATCAAGGCATCGGCATGCCAGTTCGATGCCGCACGGGAACTGCGCGGCACCAGCACCGCATTCACCAGATAGATGCCGGCAATCGGCGGTATGCACACGCCCAGCCATAACAGATAGGGCACCAGCCCCTCGCTGATACCGGCCAGGCCCAGCAGCGTGCCGGCGATGCCGGCCACCAGGGTCAGTTGCCAGGGCGGCTGGCGCGGCCGCAGGGTGCTGCCGATCAAGGTGGCGGCATAGAGGTTGAAGCTGTTCGTCGACCAGGCCGTCAGCGCGACGATCAGCAGCGCCGGCACGCCCAGGCCCAGGGTCAGCATGATGCGCACCAGGTCCTTGTCGCCGCTGGCCAGGCTGGGGAAGCCGGCCAGGGTCAGCACCAGCGGAAAGCCCAGGCCATAGGCCAGCGCACAGGCCAGGGCCGCATGCCAGGGCGAGCGCGCGAAGCGGCAGATGTCGGGCGACAGCACGGCGCCGACCATCAAACCGCCAGCCACCATCGACACGCCCAGGCCCAGCGGCATCACACTGGCCGGCACAAAGGTCCAGACCGGGTCCAGCCCGCCACGCAGCGCGGCGACGAAAGTCCAGAGCAGCAGCAAGAGCTTCAGCGGCGTGGTCACGGCGGAGAGCAGATCGAGGGCGCGAAAGCCGACCATTGCCGTCAGGGTGGTCAGTACGCAGCCGCCCAGCGCCAGCGCCCAGATCGGTGCACCCGCCAGGGCCGGACTGACCGAGGCCAGCGCATGACCGAACATCATTGCCACCACGCCGTACCAGCCCAGGATGCTCAGGCCCAGCACGCCATTGGCCAGGCGCGCGCCCTGCGGGCCGAAGGCGTCGGTGATCAGCTCGTAGGTGGTCTTGCGCGCTCGCGCGCCGGCGGCGCCGGCCAGGGCCGCGATCAGCGCCAGGATCGCACCGCCAGCCAGGCTGGATTTGATGGCGCCGACGGCACCGAGCGCATGGCTCAGCTCGGCGCCCATCACGAAGGCCGGCAGCGCGATCATCACCGCCAGCAGTATCAGCACAATGCGCCAGGCGCTGACGCGGGGAGCGTTCAGGGGAATGATGGTCTGCATGGCTCAGCGGTCCATCACCGTCTGCTCCACCGGCTGGTAATCGTGGTCGTAGCCGAAGTAGCGCGGCCCGACCAGGGCGATCGCCTCCGGCGTGCGCCAGGCCGGCACGCAGGGCAGGCCCAGCACCGCGGCGCGCAGGCCGAAGCGGGCCTGCTCGGCGGTGATGGGCTCGCCGGTTTCCAGGTCCACCAGCACGATCAGGTCCGGCGTCGTGCACAGCACGGCCTCATCGGTGCGGGCCATCAGGAACTCGTTCTGGAACAGCAGCTGCAGCCGCTGGCCGGCGTACTCGTCCAGGCCCTGCAGCTGGGCCACGCCGCGGCCGAAGCGGCCGTCCGTCGTGCGCTGCACGTCGGTCAGCTTGCCCTTGAACAGGCAGAAGCCCTCGGTCACGCGCACCAGCTCGGCCACCGGGTCGAGGTGGCGAGCCCGCGCATCAAACAGCGCCTGGCCGGCCCGCTGCGTCATCGTGATGGAGCCGCGCACCAGCGCCTTGCGGGCCTGGGCCACCGTCATCGGGTAGATGGCCATGCAGCAGGAGCCGCCCATGTCCATCGTGATGCTGCGCACAAAGCGCTCGGTAAAGGCATTGCTGATGGTGTTCATCGTCAGCGCATTGCCTTTCTCGTCGGCCAGGGCCAGCGGACTGGCCGCAATGCCCTGCAGGGTGCACAGCGTCATCTGGATCTCGGGGAAGGCGCGGCCCATCGTATCGCCATCGACCAGGGGCAGGCCGGTGGCGCTGGCGATGCTGAACGGTATCGTCGAGTTCAGGCCGCCGACTTCGATCGACATCACCGCCTTGGCCTTCTTGCCCAGCAGTGCTTCGAGGCTGCGCAGCGCAGCCATCATCGGGCCGATCTCGGGCAGTTTTTCCAGCATCACGGCCGGCGCACCGGCCATGGCCACCGGCACGATCAGGTCGTCGTCATCGAGCTCGTCGATGTCGATCAGCCGCACCGGCCCGTACTCGCGGATGGCCCGCTGCGCCAGCAGCTTGCCGAGATAGGGGTCGCCGCCGCCACCGGTGCCGTAGACCGCGCCGCCGATGGCGATGGCCTCCATGTCTGTTGCTTCGATCAGTGTCATGCCGCAGTTCCAGTCGCAATTCCAGTTTCGTTCAGGTCGCCGATCACCCGCACGCGGATGCGGGTGGAGTTGCCGCCGATGTACGCCAGCGGCACGTCCTCGACGTCGAGCAGGGTCAGGGTTTGCGGATTAGCGCCGGCCTGCACCGCTTTCTGTTCGGCATCGGCCCGCACCTGGGCGATCGCCTGCTCGCGTGTCAGGCCTTCGAGGCGCACGACGCGGTCGATCTCGCCGCTGACCTGGGCCATGGCCGCACCCACCGCATTGGCCACGCCGAAGTGCGGCGGAATCGTCACTGCCGCATCGCCGACACGTTCACGCAGCAGGATGCTGCCGCCGCCCACCACCACCACCGGCAGCACCGCCGCCGAGGTGCGCATGCGCTCAACCGCGTCGAACACCATCTGCTGCAGCTTGCTGTGGCAGCGCTGCACCGCCTCCGGTGCCAGATGTGCGACCTTGGCCGCATCGCCCAGGGTGGCAACGCCGGCCGCCACCGCGATATCAGTGGCCGTCAGGGTGCGGCCGCCGAACACCAGCGCCTCGGTGTGTATGTTGTAGCCGACGCTGCGCGGGCCCAGCGTCGTCAGGTCGGCATTGACCAGCGAGCCGCCGCCCAGGCCTATGCTGTAGACATCGGGCATGCGGAAATTGGTGCGCACGCCGCCGACCTCGACCGCGATGCCGGCCTGGCGCGGAAAGCCCGCCTGCAGCACACCGACATCCGAGGTCGTGCCGCCGATATCGACGACGATGGCGTCACTCAGACCCGACAGAAACGCCGCGCCGCGCATCGAGTTGGTAGGGCCTGAGGCCACCGTCAGGATGGGGAAGCGCGCGGCCTGCTCGGCGCTCATCAAGGTGCCGTCGTTCTGCGTCAGGTAGAACGGCGCACTGATGCCGCTGTCCCGCAAGGCCTGTTCGAAGGCGGCCACCACGTCCAGGCCCAAGGGCCCCAGGCAGGCATTCAGGATGGCCGCGTTCTCGCGCTCCAGCAGGCCGATGCGGCCGATCTGCGATGACAGCGTGATGCGCGCGTCGGGCATCACTTCGCGCACCAGATCGGCAGCGATGTGTTCCTGCGCATCGTTGATGAACGAGAACGCGCCGGAGATCGCCACATCGCGCAAGCCCAGGGCCGCGAACTCCCGCGCAAAGCCGCTGATCTGCTCGGGCTGCAAGGTGCCCAGCTCGCGGCCGTCGAACTCGTAGCCGCCCTGGGCCAGCCGCCAGTGCATGGGCACGGCCGCCAGCATGTCCTCGGGCCAGGCCGAGGTCGGCGGCAGGCCGCTGGTGGCCGGCAGGCCCAGGCGGATCATGCCCACCGGTGCCAGCCGCCGGCGCTCGATCAAGGCATTGGTGAAATGCGTCGTGCCTATCATCACGGCACCGATGCTGGATCGCTCTATCGCAGCACCGGCAACGACCTCCTTCAGCGCATTGACCACACCGCTCATCACATCGGCGGTGGTGGCCGTCTTCAGCCCGAACAGGACCTCGCGGCCGCGCATCACCACGGCGTCGGTGTTGGTGCCACCGACGTCAATTCCCACTCGAATCATCGCGCTTCCCCTTACAACCGGAATTTGGCTTCGAGGCCGACCGTACGGCCGGTGGCCAGCGAGCCGATGTCGTAGGGCAGGCCGCTGTAGCGGGTGGCGTTGTAGTCGGCGTAGTAGCGCTTGTTGCCCAGATTGCGGCCGACCAGGGTGACCGACCAGCGGTCCTTGGCATCACGCACGCCGATGCGCAGGCCCAGCAGATCGAGCGCCGGCGACACGGCCACGTTGTCCGGGTGCCAGTACTTCTTGTCGCGGTGCTCGTAGTCAGCGCGTAGCAGGCCTTCCATGCCGTTGCCCAGCGGCTGCGTGTACTGCGCGCCGAAGTTGATCTTGAACGGCACGGTCTTCGGCGTGTGATTGCCCACGGTGCCCGGTTCGGCGGTGCTGCGGCGGATGCTGCTGTCGGTGATGCCCAGCCCCCCATCGAACTCCAGTCCCTTCATCGGCAGGAAGCGGAAGTCCAGGTCCAACCCCTTCAGCGCCACCGAGTCGATATTGGTGATGACCTGCGAGCCGGTGGCGATGTCCACCTTGAAGAACTGGAAGTCCTTGGAGCGCGAGAAGAACAGCGCCGCATTGAACAGCAGCCGGCCGTCCATCAGAATGGTCTTGGCGCCGATCTCGGCATTGCTCAAGGTCTCGGCCTTGAAGTCCGGGATGCCCGGTGCGTTGAAGCCGCCGGAGCGAAAGCCCGTGCTCAGCGTTGCATAGGCCAGCGTGTCGCGGCTGTACTTCTGCGTCAGCGTGAACTTGGGCTGCCACTTCGAGTAGGTGGCCGAGCGGACGGCGCCATTCAGCACATTGGTCTGCTCGCGCTGGTCGCGGTCGTAGCGCAGTGCGCTGGACAGCGTCAGCTGCTTGCTGAAGTCCACATCGACCTGGCCGAACAGGGCCGAGGCGCGGTTGTGGTTGGACTCCTGCAGATGGACGATGGTCTTGGCCGCCTCATCCCACTGGCCGGTCGAGCCATCGACATCGATGAAGGCGCGCGTCTCCAGATCGCGCTTGGTGTCGAGGTAGTAGACGCCGCCGATCCAGCGCACGGACTGGTCGTCCGGCGAGGTCAGGCGCAGCTCCTGGCTGGCCATGCGCACACCCAGGTTCTGGCCCTGGCCGGCCTGGAAGCCCAGGCCCAGGAAACCGCCGGGCGAGTCGGTCGGGTTGGAGAAATCGACGTCGCCGCGGTAGCGCTCGGTCAGCTTGGTGTAGCCGGTGATCGCCGTCAAGGTGCCCACATTCAGCTCGTACTGGACCTTGGCGCTGAAGTCGTCGGTGTGGCCCTCGGTGCGGCCCAGGATGTTGGAGCGCGGCGCCAGTATCGTGGCCGGGTTGCGGTCGGTGACGATACTGTCCCAGGTGGCGCCGGCGGCGTAGTCGATGACATTGGCACGCAGATCGACCTGCAGGCCGGTGCCCATCTTCAGCAAGAGCTTGGCGCGCAGCGAGTTGTCGTGATCGACGGCATCGACCTTGGCGCCGCTGAAGGTGTTGGTGATCAGGCCGTCGGTGCTCTTGGTCTGGGCGACGACGCGGAACATCGCCGTGTCCGGCACCAGGGCACCGCTGACGCCGCCCGACAGCTCACGCGAGCCGCCGTTGCCCAGCTCCAGACCGACAAAGCCTTCCAGCTTGTTGCCGGGCGCCTTGGTCTCGATATTGATCGCCCCGCCGATCGCGTTGCGGCCGTACAGCGCGCCCTGCGGGCCCTTCAGCACCTCGATCCGTTCGACGTCGAACAGATTCATCTTCAGCTGCTTCTGGTTGTTCTGCGGCACACCGTCCACCACCACCGCCACCGGCGAGTCGGCGTTGTTGATCTGGGTCACGCCGCGCAGCACGACAAAGGAGTTGCCGTAGGTGAACGAGTTGTCGAAGGACATATTGGGCGTCAGGTTCACGAAGTCCTGCGTGCTGGCGATGCCCATGCTCTCGATCTGCTTCGAAGAGAAGGCCTTCACCGCCGCGGGCACGTCCTGCAGACGCTCGAGCCGGCGCTGCGCGCTGACGACCACGGTCTCCAGCTTGGCGGGGTCGGCGGCCGGGGGTTCGCTGCTCTGGCTCCAGGCGGCCGTGCTGGCCAGGGTCAGCGCGGCCAGGGTGACCGGCGTCAGCCGGTGGCGGGCTTGCGTCGCGTGCTTCATGCGGAAGTCCTTCGGAGAGTGTGAGGGGATTGGCTTTGGGATGGATCAAGTCTCGGTGACCCCCCCATTGCCCGCAATGCAAACGGCGGGGGGCATGGCCGGCAAAAACGGGGGATGGGGCAAACCCGGTCGCTATTCGCACGTCGGCCACCAGGGGGGCCATGCACAATCAACCGTCATGACCCTGCCCGCCGACCCCGCCCTGCGCTTCGAGCCCATCGTCCATGTGGACGAGGCCCTGTGGCGCCAGCGCGTGATGGACCGGCTGCTGGCCGCCGCACCCAGCTCGGCCCGGCTGACCCTGCTCAGCGCCCCGGCCGGCTTCGGCAAGACCACGGTGCTGGCCCAGCTGGCCGAACAGAAGCGCCGCGAAGGTGCGCAGGTGGCCTGGCTGAACTGCGACGAGCGCGACAAGGACCCGGCCCTGTTCGCCGAAAACCTGCTGGCCGCGCTGGGTCGCTGCACCTTGGACCGCGGCATGGCCCAGGCCTCGCCACCGGCCCTCAGGCTGGCCGAGCTGCGCGAGCCGCTCTTGATCTGCATCGACGACTACGAATGCGCTTCCAGCGTCGCGGTAGACGATATCGTCGAGGAGATGGCCCTGGCCGCGCCGACCCATGTAGCCATCGTGCTGGCCAGCCGCGAGGCCCCCCATCAACACCTGACCCGGCTACAGCTGGCAGGCAAGGTGCGGCTGGTCGATGCCGAGCTGCTGCGCTTCACCCGCGACGAGTCGGTGCTGCTGCTGGGCGACGCCCTGCCCGAGGCGGCGGCCCAGCAGGTGGCCGCCTATGCCGATGGCTGGCCCTTCGCGCTGCAGCTGGCCCGGCTGCGCGCCAGCGGCGGCGCGGCCACGACCGACTGGACGGTGGACGCCCGCGCCAAGATCCCGCGCCGCCAGATCTTCGACTATCTGGCCGAGGAGGTGCTGGCCACCCTGCCTCCGGTGATGATCGAGTTTCTCGGCGATGTGGCGGTGCTGGACACGGTGGACGTGGCCAGTGCCAACGCGCTGCGTGGCCGCGACGACAGCCTGGCCCTGATACAGCAGCTGGCGCGCATCAAGCCGATTGCCGTGGTCGAGGAGTCGCCCTGGTCGGCAAGGCTGCATCCGCTGCTGCGCGACTATCTGATCGACGCCGCCGAGCTGAACTCACCGGGGCGCATGGCCGGCCAGCATCTGCGCGCCGCGCGGCACCTGGCCGAGCGCGGCCAGCTGCACGAGGCGGTGGCCCACGCGGTGGCTGGCGGGCGACTGGACATGGGCGCCGACCTGATCGAGGAGGCGGGGGGGTTTCTGCTCGTGGCCAACGAGGGTGCCGTGCGCTCGCGCCTGCTGCTGCAGCAGTTGCCCGAGGCGACGATACGCAAGCGCCCTCGCCTGCGCCTGCTGCAGCTGGTGCAGCAGGTGCTGGAGGCCGACCCGGCCAGCGCGGCGCTGGAGTTCGAGCGGCTGGAGCAGCAGATACGCGAGGCCGACACCGGCCCCGACGATCCGGCCCGCTTCGACCTGGAGGTCTCGCGCTGCATGATGCAGATGAACCCGGCCGAACACCATCTGCGCTTCTCGCCCTGGTCGGTGCTGGAGCAGGCGCGGCAGCTGGCGCGCACGCACGCGGGCCAGGATCAGCGGCCCTTGGGCTGCACCGTGCCTATCGAGATCTTCTTTCTGCACCGCTACGGCCCGGTCGAGCGCTGCGAGCGCCGCATCCGCGAGGTCGAGGAGGTGTTCGCCAGCGGCGCCTACACCTACAACAGCCCCTGGATCTGGACCTATCACGCACGCAGCGCACTGGCCCGCGGCGACCTGGAGCAGGCCGAGCGCGACATCCGCCAGTCGCTGCAGCAGGACGCCAACTTCCTGAACTTCCGCCAGGGCTCGCTGAGCCGATTGGTCAGCAGCCTCTTGGGCCATATCGCCCGGCTGCGCGGCGAGACCGAGGCGGCGCTGGAGCACTTCTCGGCGATGGCGCCCTGGGAGCCGACGCGGCTGCTGGAGGTGCTGCACGCCGGCCATGTGGAGACCGCGCTGTGCGAGTTCGCGCTGGGCCACGCCGATCGTGCGATGGAGTTGCTGGAGAGCGCCCGCCACCTCGCCTTCGAGGAGACCCTGCCGCATCTGGAGGTGCTGGCCGGCGCCGCTCAGGTGGAGCTGCTGGCGCGGCTGGGTGACGTGGCAGGCGCGCAGGCCCTGGCGGCGCGGGTCAAGCTCGATGAGTTGTGGGCCATGGCCCAGGAGCCCTTCGCCCTGCCCTGGATCTCGGTCGAGGCGCTGGCGCGGGCGAGCTTCTTCGTGCAGATGGGGGTGGGCGATGCGGCGGCTGCCGACGCGATTGCTGTTGCGCTGCTGGCATCGGCCAGGCGATCGGGCCACAGGCTGTCAGAGCTGTGTGCCCACCTGATGGCCGCCCGCGCGCACGAGTTGCTGGGTGACGCCGCCGGCGCGCAGCGCGCCCTGCTGCAGGCGCTGGCCCTGGCCGCACGCAGCGGCGCCATCCAGCCTTGCCTGGACTTCGGCGCCGAGCTGATCGCCCAGGTGCGCGTCTGGCTCTCAGGCGTGCCGGCGGCGGGCAGCGTGCCCGAGCAGCAATGGGCACAGACCCTGGTGCGCACCTGGGAGCAGCGCTTCCGCACCCGCGCGCTGGGCGCGGCCACCAGCCCGCTGACACCGCGCGAAGTCGATGTGCTGTGCGAGCTGGCCAAGGACCACACGACCAAGCTGATTGCCAAGAACCTGCTGCTGTCCCCGGAGACGGTCAAGCACCATCTGAAGGCGATCTTTTCCAAGCTGGGCGTGCGTACGCGCGAGGACGCCATCCTGGAAGCCAGACGGCGGGCCTTGATGCCCTGAAAATTCAGAGGCTGAGAAATTTTCGTAGCGAGCGGCTGTCAGGCTAGGCGGACGGAGCGCAGGGACCGGAACGTACTTCCTGTACGTGAGGATCCCGAGCATTCGGCCAACGACGCATGGCAGTCGCGCAGTAGAAAAGTTCTCTGCCTCTCAGTCGACGCCGGCGATCAGATCCATCTCGACCGAGGCATTCTTCGGCAGCTGCAGCACACCCACCGAAGTGCGCGTGTGCGCGCCGGCCGGGCCCAGCACGCGGAACAGCAGGTCCGAGGCGCCATCGGCCACCTCGCTCTGCTGGGTGAAGCCGGGGGCCGACTGGACATAGACAGTGATGCGCAGCACCGCCCTTACCTGTTCCAGCGAGCCCAGGCTGCGCTGCAGCAGGGCCAGCGCCCGCATCGCGCAGACCTTGGCCGCCAGCTGCGCACGCTCCAGCGTCACCTCGGCGCCGACGGCCCCAGTGACGACCACCTGATCGCCCACCCGCGGGATCTGGCCGCTGACATAGATCTGCTGGCCGTCGCGTACCAGCGGCACATAGTTGCCGCCGATCTTGATCTCGCCGTCAAAGCTGTAGCCCAAAGCCTGGACCTCCTGATTAAAGCGTTCGTCGCGTGACATGAGTTTCCTACTGTGGGGTTGCAGGGCTCTGCGGCAAGTCGCAGGGCACCTTCTTCATCGGAAAGTCTATGCCACGCAACACACCATTACGCAGACCCTCGATGCGCGCCGTCAGCCGTTGGCCCTGCAGCAACCGGTAGATCACGCGCTGCGGAAAGTCATGCTGCGGGTTCTCAAAGGTCACTACGCCTCCGGACGTGCTAACCAGTGTGAAGGTCGTTTCCTTCTGCCCCGACGGCAGCGCGATATAGACCAGCCTGCCCTCGGCATTGGCGCGGATCTGCAGGAACTCATGCTCGACGGTCTTACCCTTCTTCACCGTGCGGCTCAATCCCAGCATCGTGCCCCCGGCGGGCGGCAGCCAGTGCTCAACCGAACCCGGCTCGCCGCCTTCGGCAGCCCAGCAGCCGCTGAGCCAGGAGAGCGAGGCGAGTTCGGTTTGTTGTGCCAACGCAGGCAATGTGAATGCCACCGACAGTAATGCAACAGCCAGCAAGACGGTGATTCGCATATCGACCTTTCAATCTTTGGGCTCCGAGGCGACCTCGCCCAAATTCTGCGCGAAGGCTTCACTCGGCATGCCCTGAGGAAACACCTTCTGCGCAGCTCCGAGCGACGCAGGAGGCCGGGTAGGCCCGCAGCTCCGTGTCCCCGAGCGCTGCGCGCTCTCCTCCTTTTACCTGCGCTGCGGGCCTACCCAGCCTCCCGCTTGTGCCACATCGCAGCGCTGCAACGAACAGCCACCGTGGTGGCTGGGCTCGGGCTGTGGGCGTGCGCTGTTGCGCAGGTAAAAGGAGGAGGCCGCACCGCGGCCGGGGGACTGAGCCCGGACCCCAACAGTCCTGGGGACTGTTGGTGCCTGGCGAAGGATCGGGCCTCTGGCCCGAGCACGGAGCAACAGCGTGCGCCCGCGGCCCGAGCCACGCCAATACCGGCTCCCATAAAACCGGCGGTGAATCAAAGCTCTGAGGTCACGCCCTTGGCTCTGGCAATGTCGCCGAGCGAGCACAGCTGCGTGGTCCGAGTCTGTCCAAGCCTCTGCTCAACCCGCCAGGCCTACCCAGCCATCCGCTCCACATGATGGCAAGCCACCTGATGCCCGGCTAAGGGCCGCAGCTCCGGCACCTCGGCGCTGCAGCGCTCGTCGGCGTAGGGGCAGCGCTTGTGGAAGGTGCAGCCGCTGGGTGGGTCCAGTGGCGAGGGCAACTCGCCGACGATGCGTATCTTGTTCGCGCGGCGGGCCGGGTCGATGCTGGGCGTGGCCGACAGCAGGGCCTTGGTGTAGGGGTGCAGCGCCTGGGTGAACAGCGTGGCCTTGGGCGCGAACTCGACCACACGGCCCAGGTACATGACCATCACGCGGTTGGCGATGTGCTCGACGACGCTGAGGTTGTGCGAGATGAAGACGTAGGCGATGCCAGTGCTCTGCTGCAGGTCCATGAACAGGTTCAGGATCTGCGCCTGGATGGAGACATCCAGCGCCGAGGTCGGCTCATCCGCCACCAGCAATTTGGGCTGCAGCATCATCGCCCGGGCGATGGCGATGCGCTGGCGCTGGCCGCCGGAGAACATATGCGGATAGCGCTGCGCATGCTCGGGCCGCAGGCCGACCTGGTTCAGCATCGCGGCCACCTGCTCGCGGCGCTCGGCGGCCTTGGCCTTGGTGTTCAGCTTCAGCGGTTCTTCCAGCATCTGTTCGATGCGCTTGCGCGGGTTCAGCGAGGCGTACGGGTTCTGGAACACCATCTGCACCGTCTGGCGCAGCGCGCGCAGGTGGGTGCTGCTGGCATCGGCCACATCGGTGCCGTTGATGCGCAGGGCGCCGCCGGTGGGTTTCTCGATCAGAGTCAGCGCGCGAGCCAGGGTGGACTTGCCGCAGCCCGACTCGCCGACCACGGCCAGGGTCTCGCCGCGCTGCAAATTGAAGCTCACGCCGTTCAGCGCCTTCACCATGGCCGGCGGCTCGAACATGCCGCGCCGCACCGCATAGTGGCGCGACAGGTTCTGCGCCTCTAGCAGAGGCTGTTGCTGGGGTTCAGTCATGGTGGGCGGGTGCAGCGGCAACGGCCTGCACATGGATGGGTTTGAGGCAGCGCACCAGGGCACCGTCGCCCAGCGTGCCCAGCTGCGGATGGGTGGTGTGGCAGGTCTCCATCACGTAGGGGCAGCGCGGCGACAGCAGACAGCCCTTGGGCCGCTCGTGCTGGCCGGGCACAACGCCGGCCAGGGTCGGCAGGCGCGCCGCGCCGCGCGAGTGCTCGGGGATGGAGGCCAGCAACGCCTCGGTGTACGGATGATGGGGGCGCTCGAACAGCGCCGGCACGGCCTGCGTCTCGACCACCTCGCCGGCATACATCACGGCAATGCGCTTGGCATGTTCGGACAGCAGGGCCAGGTCATGCGTGATCAGTATCAGCGCCATATTCTGCTGGCGCTGCAGGTTCACCAAGAGGTCCAGCACCTGGGCCTGTATGGTCACGTCCAGCGCCGTGGTCGGCTCGTCGGCAATCAAGAGCTTGGGCGCGCAGGCCAGGGCCATGGCGATCATCACGCGCTGGCTCATGCCACCCGACAACTGGTGCGGATAGGCCTGCAGCCGCGAACTCGGGTCCGGAATCTCGACCAGCTGCAGCAACTCGAACGCGCGGTCGTGCATCTTCATGCGGCTGGCCTTCTGATGCACCTTCAGCGTCTCGATGATCTGGAAGCCCACCGTGTAGCTGGGGTTCAGGCTGGCCATCGGGTCCTGGAAGATCATTGCCATGTCGCGGCCGACGATGCGGCGGCGTTCGCGCGCCGGCAGGGTCAACAGGTCATGGCCATCGAAGCGCATCACATCGGCGCGCACCCGGCCCGGCGCGTCGATCAGGCCCATCAGCGCCAGCATGCTGACGCTCTTGCCCGAGCCGGATTCGCCGACCACGCCCAGCAGTTCGCCGCGGTCCAGCGTGATGTCCACACCCTGCACGGCGGCGAAGGGCCGCTCGGTGCTGCCGAATTCGACCGTCAGATTTCTGATCTCTAGCAAGCTCATGACAGTTTCTTCAAACGGGGGTCGAGTGCGTCACGCAGGCCGTCGCCCATCAGATTGATGGCCAGCACGGTGCTCAGGATGGCCAGGCCGGGCAGGGTCACGACCCAGTTGGCGCGCTCGATATAGTCGCGCGCCGAGGCCAGCATCGTGCCCCACTCCGGCATCGGCGGCTGGGCGCCCAGGCCCAGAAAGCCCAGGGCCGCGGCGGTCAGGATCGCGTCCGAGAAGCCCAGGGTGGCGGTGACTATCACCGGCGCCATGCAGTTGGGCAGCACGGTGTCGAACATCAGCCGCAAGGTGCCGGCGCCGGCCAGGCGCGAGGCGATCACATAGTCCTTGGCCAGTTCGGACATGGCCGAGGCGCGCACCAGGCGCACATAGCCGGGGATGCTGACCAGGGCGATGGCCAGCATGGTGTTGACCAGGCCCGGGCCCAGCACGGCGACAACGGCAATCGCCAGCAGCAGGCTGGGCAGGGCCAGCATCACGTCCATCAGGCGCAGTATCACCGTGCCCAGCTTGTTCGGGAAGAAGGCCGCCAGCAGGCCCAGCGCAATGCCCGGCAGCATCGACAGGATCACAGCCACCAGACCTATGCTCAGCGACAGCCGCGCGCCATGCAGCAGGCGCGACAGCATGTCGCGGCCGATGTCGTCGGTGCCCAGCCAGAAGCGGCTGGTGCCTGCGCCCCAGATGGGCGGCGTCAGCAGTGCATCGCGGTACTGCTCGATCGGGCTGTAGGGGGCGAGCACGTCGGCCAGCAGCGCGCACAGCACGACGATGACGAAGAAGACCAGGCCCAGCAGCGCGCCCCGGTTGGACGAGAAGCTGCGCCAGAAGTCGGCCAGGCCCGAAGGCAGCGGCGCCAGCGGCTCGTTGTTGCCCATGGCATTCAGCACCGGGCCCTGCTTGGCCGCGTCGCTGGGCATTTGACTATTTGGCATGGCGGATCCTCGGGTTGATCCAGCCATAGAGCAGGTCCACCAACAGATTGACGATGATGACCAGGGTCGCGGAGATCAGGATGCCGCCCTGCACGACGGGATAGTCGCGGCGGCTGATCGCGTCGATCAGCCATTTGCCGACGCCGGGCCAGGAGAAGATGGTTTCGGTCAGCACGGCACCGCCAAGCAGGGTGCCGACCAGGAGGCCTATCACCGTGACCACCGGCACCAGTGCATTGCGCAGCGCGTGCACAAACACCACGCGCACCGGCGACAGGCCCTTGGCCCGGGCGGTGCGCACATAGTCCTCGCGCAGCACCTCCAGCATGCTGGAGCGCGTCATCCGCGCGATCACCGCCAGCGGCACCGTGCCCAGCACGATGGCCGGCAACACCAGGTGCGACAGCGCCGACTTGAAGGCCCCCGCCTCGCCGGACAGCCAGGCGTCGATCAGCATGAAGCCGCTGCGCGGCGTGATGTCGAACTCCAGCGCCATGCGACCCGACACCGGCAGTGCGAAGTCGGGCGCGATGTCGCGCATGGCGACCGAGAAGAACATGATCAGCAGCAGCCCCCACCAGAAGATGGGCATGGAGAAGCCGGTCAGCGAGATGCCCATCACGCCATGGTCGAGGATGGTGCCGCGCTTGATCGCGGCCAGCACGCCGGCCAGCAGACCGACAACGGTGGCGAACAGCAGCGCGCAGAAGGCCAGCTCGACGGTGGCCGGGAACAGCTTCAGGAACTCGCTCCACACGCCCTCGTGGGTGACGAAGGACTCGCCCAGGTCCAGGTGCAGGGCCTTCCACAGATAGAGGCCGTACTGCTCGTAAAGCGGCCGGTCCAGGCCCAAGCGGTGCAGGGTCTCGGCGTAGAAGGCAGGGTCCAGCCGGCGCTCGCCGGCCATCACCTGGACCGGATCACCGGGAATCAGGTGAATCAGCGAGAACGCCAGCAGGGTGATGCCGATGAAGGTCGGAATCACCAGCCCCAGGCGTTTGAGAAAGAAACTGAGCATGGTCTTCGTGAGGAGAGAAACTAGTTCGGGCTGACGAAGCGGAACTCGCTGCCGCCGAACGGTGTGGCGAGAAAGCCCTTGATGCGCTTGCTGACGGCAAAGACATCCTGCTTGTTGGTCAGCGGTATCAGGCCCGTCTCGTCGAACAGCAGGCGCTGTGCCTTGCGATACAGCTCCTTGCGCTTGCGCAGATCGGCCGTGGCTCGCGCCGCCCCCAACAAGTCATCGAAGCCCTTGTGGCACCAGTGCGACTTGTTGCTGCCCCCTTCGGCCGCCGCGCAGCTGAGGTTGGGGGTGAAGAAGTTGTCGGGGTCGCCGTTGTCGCTGAACCAGCTCACCAGGGCCAGGTCATGCTCGGCCTTGCCGGTGCGTTTGTACAGCTCGCCCAACTCCATCAGCTGCGGCTTGACCTTGACGCCGATCTGGGCCCAGTCGGCCTGCAGCAATTCGACGGCACGCTTGATGTCGCTGCTGCGTGCGGTGGCGAACAGGCTCAGCTCGCTGCCGTCATAGCCGGCATCCTTGACCAGCTGCCGGGCGCGCTCCAGGTCCTGAACGGTTTTCAAGCCGGCGTCATGCCCCCAGATGCCAGGCGGGAGAAAGCTGCCGGCCGCCGTGGCATAGCCTCCGTGGACCGATTGGATGAAGCTGTCGCGGTCGATCGCCAGCGACAGCGCCTGGCGGAAGCGCTTGTCCGACAGGAATTTGTGCGTCGCGTTCGGCGCGATATAGCTGGTGACCAGGGGCCTGGCCAACAGCGTGACATTGCGCGTATCGCCGTCGAGGCTGCGGGCATTGTCGCCGCCGATATTGGCCACCTGGCACTCGCCGGCCTTGACGCGCTGTATCGCCACGCTGGGGTCCGGCGTGATGGCAAAGATCAGGTCGAGCTTGGGCACGCCGGCCCAGTAGACGGGGTTGGCGGCAAAGCGCACCACCGCGTCCTTCTGATAGCTCTTGAACACGTAGGGGCCGGTGCCCACCGGCTGGGTGTTGATCTGCTCAAGCTTGCCGGTCTTCTGCAGCTGGCCGGCGTATTCGGCCGAGAACACCGAGGCAATGGCCGACATCGTCAGGTTCGCCAGAAAGGGCGATTCGGGTCGCGTGAGTGTGATGCGCACGCTCAGATCGTCAAGCTTGACCACCGACTTGATCAGCTCCGTCATGCTCATGCCGGCCCAATAGGGATAGCCGTTGCGCGCCAGGCTGTGGGCCGGGTGGGTCTTGTCATTGATGCGGTTCAACGACCAGAGCACGTCGTCGGCGTTCATGTCGCGGGTCGGCTTGAACCAGGGCGTGGTGTGGAACTTCACCCCGGGACGCAGTCGCAGCGTGTATTGCAGGCCGTCGGCGCTGATCTCCCAGCTCTTGGCCAGGCCCGGCAGCACCTCGGTCGTGCCGGGCTTCATCTGCAGCAGCTGATCGTAGATCGTCAGGCCGGCGGCGTCGTTGGTGGCCACGGTCTCGTACTGCGCGATGTCAAAGCCGTCGGGCGAAGCGCCGGCGCAGAAGGTCACGCTGTCGGCGGCCTGGGCCGCCATCGCGGCGCAGGCCGCGGCAAACGCCAAGCCGCGCGCCACGGTGCAAAGTGCTGTCATCGCCAAACTCCCTGGACTCTAGCGCCCCTCAGGGCACGGACACACCACGAAAATCGAGGTCGGCAAACGGGCTGGACTTGAAGCCCGTGACCTTCTGGTTCACCGCCGTGAAGTATTGCGGGTAGACGGTGGGAATCAGTGGCACTTCGTCGAACACCACGCGCTGCGCCTGCAGATACAGCTGGCTGCGCTGGCCTTGATCGTTGTTGGCACGGGCCTTGGCCAGCAAGGCATCGAAGGCCTTGTTGCACCAGCGGCTCTTGTTGTTGCCGGTCTCGGCGCCCTCGCAGCTGAGGTTGGGGTTGAAGAAGCTGTCGGGGTCGCCATCGCCGGCCCAGTTCAGGAAGGTGATGTCATGCTCGCCGGCACCGGTGCGCCTGAGCATCTCGCCCCACTCCATCATCTGCACCTTGACCTTGACGCCGATCTTGGCCCAGTCAGCCTGCATCAGCTCGGCGGCGCGCTTGCCATCAATGCTGCCACCGATGCGGGTGAACAGCGCCAGCTCGCTGCCGTCATAGCCCGAGGCCTTGACCAGGGCCCTGGCCTGCTCCACATCGAAGCGGCTGACCAGGCTGGCGTCATGGCTCCATTGCGAAGGCGGCAGAAAACTGGAGGCCGGCAGCGCCCGCCCGCCGTAGACCGACTGGATAAAGCTGGCCCGGTTGAAGCCCAAGGCCAGGGCCTGGCGAAAGCGCTTGTCGGACAGGAATCTGTGCTGTGTGTTCAGCGCGATATAGCCGGTCAGCAGGCTGGCCTCGGCCTGCACCTTGACGGTCGTGCCATCGAAGCTGGACAGCGTTTCACCGCGCATGTTCGCGCCGACCAGGCACTCGCCGGCCTTCAGCCGCTGCACACGCACATTGGCATCGGGCGTGATCGCCACCACCAGCTGATCGAACTGCGGCTTGTTGCCCCAGTAACCCGCGTGCGCGCCCAGGCGCAGCACGGCATCCTTCTGGTAGCTCTTCAGCAGGAAGGGACCGGTGCCCACCGGCTGCGTGTTCAGCAACTCCGGCTTGCCGGCCTTCAGCAGCTGTGCACCGTATTCGGCCGAGAAGATCGAGCTGTTGAACTGATTCGCCAGCAGCGTCAGCAGCGGGGCGGTCGGCCGGTGCAGATGGATGCGCACCGTCATCGGGTCGAGCTTCTCGACCGACTTGATCGCATCGGCCATGCCCGTGCCATGCCACATCAGAAAGCCGCCCTTGGCCGCCGCCTGCCAGGGACTCTTGGCTTCGGCCGTCCCTTGCAAACGCTGGAACGAGAACAGCACATCGTCGGCATTCATCTCGCGCGTCGGCGTGAACCAGGGCGTGCTGTGGAACTTGACGCCGGGGCGCAGCTGCAGGGTCAGTTGCAGGCCGTCGGCGCTGAAGGCCCAGCTCCTGGCCAGGCCCGGCACGAACTCGGTCGTGCCGCGCTTGAACATCAGCAGCTGGTCGAAGATGGTATTGCCCACCGCGTCGACCGTCACGGCCGATTCGCTCTGGGCAATGTCGAAGCCATCAGGCGCGGCCTCGGTGCACACCGCCAGCGTGGCGGCGCGGGCAGCACCCAGGCAGGCAGCCAGGCCAATGGCCAGACCGACCCGCAGGGCGATTCGCATCACTTGAGGCTCACGCCATAGAACTGGTTGAGGCCGAAGGGGCTCATCTTGTAGCCCTCGACGTTCTTCAGCATCGGCTGATAGACCACCGAATGCGCCAGCGGCACCCAGGGCGCCTCGCGCTTGAACACCTGCTGCGCCTGCTCGTAGAGCTTGGTGCGCTCGGCCAGCACGGTGGTCTGCTTGGCCTTGGTGATCAGGCCATCGAACTCCTTGTCGCACCACTGGCCGTAGTTGGAGCCGCCGACGCCCGAGCAACTGAGCAGATTGCCCATGAAATTGTCCGGGTCGCCGTTGTCGCCGGTCCAGCCGAACATGCCGATATCGCTCTCGCCAGCCTTGGCCCGCTTCAGGTACTCGGCCCACTCGTACTTCTGGATCTTGGCGCGAATACCGATCTTGGCCAGATCGGCCTGTATCAGCTCGGCCGTCTGCTGGCCGTTGGGGTTGTAGGGCCGCTGCACCGGCAAGGCCCACAACGTGGTCTCGAAGCCGTTTGCGAAGCCCGCCTTGGCCAGCAGCGCCTTAGCGGCGGTCGGGTCGTAGGCATAGTCCTTGACCGATTTGTTGTACGACCACATCGTCGGAGGAATCGGGTTCATCGCCACCTCGCCGGTGCCCTGGTAAACGGCGTCGACGAGAGATTTCTTGTTGATCGCCATATTGACGGCACGGCGCACATCAGCACTGTCGAACGGCTTGTGCGTGACGTTGAAGGTCAGGTAGCCGACGTTGAGCCCCTGCAGCTGCAGCAGCTTGATCTTGGCCTCCTTCTTCAGCACCTCGACCTCGGCCGGCTTCGGGTATGAGGAGACATGACACTCGCCCGCCTTCAGCTTTTGCATGCGCACGGCCGAGTCCTTGGTGATGGCGAACACCAGGTTGTCGATCGCTGCCTTGCCACGCCAGTAGGACTCGAAGGCGGCGTAGCGGATCTGCGCATCTTTCTCGTAGCGCTTGAACACGAACGGGCCGGTGCCCACCGGCTTGTTGTTCAGCTCGGCGGCCTGGCCGGCCTTCAGCAATTGGTCGGCATACTCGGCCGACTGGATGGAGGCAAAGTCCATCGCCAGATTGGCCAGAAAGGCGGCATCGACGGCCTTCAGCGTGATGCGCAAGGTCATCGCATCGGGCTTTTCCAGCTTGACGATATTGGCCGGCAGGCCCATGTCGCTGGCGTATTCGTAGGAGGCCGGAGCGGCCTTGTGGAAGGCGTTGTCCTTGTTGATCATGCGGTCGATGCTGAACATCGCATCGTCGGCATTGAGTTCACGCGTTGGCTTGAAGTAGTCGGTGCTGTGGAACTTCACGCCTTTGCGCAGCTTGAAGGTGTAGACCAGGCCATCGGGGCTGATGGCCCAGCTCTCGGCCAGGCCCGGCACCACGGTTGTGCCACCGCGCTCGAACTCGACCAGACGGTTGAACAGGGTCTGCGAGCTGGCATCCATGGTCGTGCCGGCGGTGTAGCGCGCGGGGTCGAAACCCTCGGGGCTGGCCTCCGAGCAATAGATCAGGGTGGTGGCCGCCTGCGCGCCAAAGGAGGCCAGGGCCAGGGCGCTGAGGGCAGCATTCAGTTTGAACCGTTTCATGCAATCGCTCCCGTGATGTGTCTCAGTGGTGGCGGAGTCTAGGACGATTGATAGTCCCCCCCGTCAGGGATTACTACCGATTGCGCCGCCAGCCAGCGCGTCAGCGCCTCAGCGGCAGATGGCTCTGCTTGAGCTGCCTCAACACAAAGCTCGACTTGCTATGGCGTATGCCCGGAATCTTGTACAGCCGCTCGCGCAGCAGGCGCTCGTAGTCGCGCGTGTCGCTGACGGCGATGCGGATGAAGTAGTCGTAGTCGCCCGAGACCAGAAAAGCCTCCAGCACCTCGGGTATGCCCTCAAGCGCCCGGCCGAAGTTGAACAGCGCCTCGTCCGAGTGGCTGTCCAGGGTGACGTGGACGATGACCGTGTCCGACAGACCCACGGCCGCGGCATTGACGCGCACCGAATAGCCCTCGATCACGCCCGCCTCCTCCATGCGCTTGACGCGGGTCCAGCAGGGCGAGCTGGTCAGGCCGACCTTGGCGCTGAGCTCGGCAAGGCTGATGCGAGCGTCCTGCTGCAGCGCTTCAAGTATGGAAATATCGAACTTGTCGAGTTTCATGCCGCAATTATGACAATCCACAGCAAATTTTACTGAAATCATCCAACAATTCAAAAAACAAAGAAGCCTTTGCCGGGCCGACCTGGGCACAGTAGCGCAGATGAATGCCCTGCTCGAATCCCCCACCCTGCCGCCCCTCCCCGCCCAGCGCCAAACCAACGGCGCCGACGCCCTGATCGCCACTCTGCTGAGCCTGGGCGTCGACACCGTGTTCGGCTACCCCGGCGGCGCCGTGCTGCCGCTGTATGACGCGCTGCACGCCGAACCGCGGCTGCGCCACATCCTGGTGCGCCACGAGCAGGCGGCGGTGCATGCGGCCCAGGGCTATGCCCGCACCACGGGCCGCGTCGGCGTCGTGTTCGTCACCTCGGGCCCTGGCATGAGCAACACCACCACCGGCCTGCTGGACGCGCTGTGCGACTCCATCCCCGTGCTGTGCATCAGCGGCCAGGTGGCCACCACGGCGATAGGCACCGATGCCTTCCAGGAGTGCGACGCCATTGGCATCTCGCGCCCGGTGACCAAATGGAATGCCCAGGTGCTGAGGGTCGAGGAGCTGAGTGCGACGATCGCCCGGGCCCACGCCACCGCGGCCGCGGGCCGGCCCGGGCCGGTGCTGGTCGATGTGCCCAAGGATGTGCAGCTGGCACCGGTGGCCGCGGCGCCGCAGGGTCGGGTCTTGATGCCCGCCCTGCCTGCCGTGCCACAGGGGCAAGTGGCTGCCGCGGTCGAGCTGCTGCGGCAGGCCCGGCGCCCGGTCTTCTACGGTGGCGGCGGGCTGATCAATTCCGGTGCGGCGGCCTGCGCCGCCTTCAAGCGCCTGGTGCAACTCAGCGGCGCGCCCTGTACCCTGACCTTGATGGGCCTGGGCGCCTATCCGGCCTCGGATCCTCAGTTCCTCGGCATGCTGGGCATGCACGGCACCCTGGAGGCCAATCTGGCCATGCACCATGCCGATCTGGTGGTCTGCGTCGGCGCGCGTTTCGATGACCGCGTCACCGGCCGGCTGGATGCCTTCTGCCCTGACGCGAAGGTCATCCACCTGGACATCGACGCGCGCTCGATCGGCAAGGTCGTGAAGGCCGATGTCGGCCTGCTGGGCGACTGCCATGCCAGCCTGCTGGCCCTGCTGAATGAATGGGAGCGGCATGAGGTGTCGCATCCCGACCTGGCACCTTGGTGGCAACGCATCGCCGGCTGGCGCGCCGAGCAATCGCTGGGCTTTGAAGACAGCGCCGAGCACATCGTGCCGCAAGCCTTGATGACCCGTCTGCAGCATCAGCTGCAAGGCCGTGACGCCATCGTCGCCACCGATGTCGGCCAGCACCAGATGTGGGCCGCCCAGCACATCAGGCTGGAGCGCCCCGGCCGCTGGCTCAGCTCCGGCGGCGCCGGCACCATGGGCTACGGCCTGCCCGCAGCGATTGGCGCGCAGATCGCGCACCCGGACGCGCTGGTGGTCTGCGTCAGCGGCGATGCCTCGATACTGATGAATATCCAGGAGCTCAGCACCGCCACCCAGCACCGCACGCCGGTCAAGGTGGTACTCAGCAACAACGGCTATATGGGCATGGTGCGCCAGTGGCAGGAGCTGATACACGGCGGCCGCTACAGCCACAGCTATACCGAGGCCCTGCCCGATTTCGTGGCCCTGGCCAGGGCCTTCGGCTGGCAGGCCGCGAGGGTGGACAGGCGCGAAGATCTGGATGCCGCGCTGCAGGCCTGCCTGTCGTCAAGCACTCCTTATTTCCTTGACGTGCGCGTGGCCGCCGAGGAGAACTGCTTCCCCATGATCCCGGCCGGCGCCGGCCATCACGAGATCATGCTGCGCAAGTAAAGCGGCCCACAGAGCGCTGCTTGCACGCTGTGGGCCTATGTTGGCGACGGTGCCGACACTGGATCACTGTCGTTCTGCTTGGTGCGGATGCACTGGCTCGCCTCACCACCGTCGATTCCATAGTAGGTCGCGACCGCAGCCACCGAAACCCCCTGCTTGAGGGGCATGGCCATGGCGTGCATTCCTGCAGTGAACAACATCACGCCAAGCCGCTGATTTGCGCCGCGCAGCCCGTCAAGCGGGATCGCGTACCCGCTGGGTGAACCACCACAGATGGCCCTCGGGGTCGACCGCGCCGTAGCTGCGGTCGGCCCAGTAGTCTTCGCCATAGTCGTGCAGCGCCGGTTCGTCGGCGATCACGGCACCGGCGGCACGGGCCTGGGCGCAATGGGCATCGACGTCATCGACGAAGACCATCAGGTGCTGGGTGATGCCGCCGGCCGTGGCCGGGCTCAGGAACTTCATGCCGAAGCGCAGGTCCGGGCCCAGGCGCTCGCCGTTGAGCATCATCAGCGCCTCGCCATAGGCCAGCTCGCTGTAAAGCAGCACGCCGTTCTCGCCCTCGACCTTGAGCCGTATCTCGAAACCGAAGGCCTGGCACAGCCAGTCCAGCATCCTGGCCGGCTCCTTGTAGGTCAGGCCCGAGGACAGGCGCGGCCAGCCGCTGGGGGTGGGTTTCATCGTGTCGCTCCGGGGATGAGTGCCGAGGCTCCAGATTGAGCGCCGAGGCGCTGCGGGCTGTCAAGCGCAGGCTCTATAGTCTGCCCATGCCACGCCTGACCGACATCGCCACCGCACCCTCCAGCGCTGAAAGCAAGCCCACCCGCATCAAGGGCCAGGTGCAGCCGGCGGCACGCTTTGCGCTGACGGTGGCTCCGTCGGTCATCGATGGTCTGGGCGTGTTCGCCGCCGAGGCGATACCGGCACGGCGCAAGCTCGGCGAGCTGCGCGGCGAGAGCATCTCGGTCACCGAGGCGCGGCGCCGGGCCAAGGGCCGGGAGCGCATCCACATCGTCGAGATCAGCGACAAGCGCGCCATCGATGCGACCGATTCCACCGACGCGGTGCGGCAGATCAACCACAGCTGCGGCCCGAACGCCGTGCTGCGCATACGCCAGGGCCGGGTCGAGTTCTATGCGCTGCGCGATATCGAAGTTGGCGAAGAAGTCACCGTGCACTACGGCGAGAGCCACCATGAGGGCCGCTTACGCTGCCGGTGTGGGGCACCGAACTGCAGCGGCAAGCTCTAGTCCATTGTGGGTTGGACCTGACGGGTACCCTCGGTAGCTCCGACCCCAACTGACTGTAGCTGTTCGGCTGTTCAGCGCAGGCTGGCGTTGAGTTTGGCCAGCGCCGCCTCGCCGGGGCACAGCACCGCTTCGTCCAGCGCATTCAAGGGCCGAGCCGAGGTGTTCAGCGCCTCATGCAGATCGCCGGCCTCGGCCTCGACGTAAAGCAGGCCGGTCACCACCTCGCCTCGGGCCTGCAGCGCCTGCACATGGGACATGGCCGCCACGCGGTCGGTCGGATCGTAGTCGGCATGCAGCTTGCGCAGGCGCAGGACGGTGCCATCGTGCTGCTCGACATCGACATAACCCCCAGGCTCGACCTCGGCCGTGATCTCGTCGCGCGGGCTGATGAAGTCGATGCGGCTCACCGCCTCATTGTGCTCACGCACATAGTCATAGCTGCGCGTGCTGCCGGCATGGTTGTTGAAAGCCACGCAGGGGCTGATGACGTCGATGAAGGCCGCACCCCGGTGCGCGATCGCCCCCTTGATCAACGGCACCAGCTGCTCCTTGTCGCCCGAGAAGCTGCGCGCCACATAGGTGGCACCGAGCTGCAGGGCCATGCCTATCAGGTCCACCGGGGCATCGGGATTGATCACGCCCTTCTTGGACTTGGAGCCCCGGTCGGCCGTGGCCGAGAACTGGCCCTTGGTCAGGCCGTAGACGCCGTTGTTCTCGACGATGTAGACCATGTTCACGCCGCGGCGCATCACATGGGCGAACTGGCCCAGGCCGATAGAGGCCGAATCGCCGTCACCCGACACGCCCAGGTACAGCAGATCGCGGTTGGCCAAGTTGGCGCCGGTCAACACCGAGGGCATGCGGCCGTGCACGGTGTTGAAGCCGTGCGAGGCGCCGAGAAAATAGTCCGGTGTCTTGCTGCTACAGCCTATGCCGGACAGCTTGGCGACGCGGTGCGGCTCGACATCCAGCTCCCAGCAGGCCAGGATGATGGCCGCCGAGATCGAGTCATGGCCGCAGCCGGCGCACAGCGTCGAGACCCGACCCTCGTAGTCGCGCCGCGTGTAGCCGACCCTGTTGCGGGCCAGGGTCGGGTGGTGCAGTTTCGGTTTGGCGAGATAGGTCATCTTGTTCTCTCAGTCATCCGAGCCAACCTGGCGCAGCGGCTTGACGGCCATCGCATGCACCTGGCGCGTGATCGCCGCGGTGATGAAGCGCGCGGTGATAGGCGTGCCGTCGTAGTGCAGCACGGCGATCAAGGCCGCCGGGTTGATCTCCAGCTCGTTGATCAGCATCGTGCGCAGCTGGCCGTCGCGGTTCTGCTCGACGACAAAGGTGCTGTCATGGGCGGCAATGAATTGCGCCACCGACTCGGGAAACGGAAAGGCCCGCAGCCGCATCGCGTCGACATGGATGCCGGCCTCGCTCAGGGCCTCCAGCGCCTCGCCCATTGCCGGGCTGGTGGAGCCGAAATACAGCACGCCCAGGCGCGTGGGCTGCTCCGAGCGGCGCAGCACCGGCTGTGGCACCAGCTGGGCGGCGGTGTCGAATTTGGTCAGCAGGCGGTGCACGTTGTACAGATAGTCCGGCCCGGCCTCGGAGTAGCGGGCATAGGCGTCGCGCGTCGTGCCGCGGGTGAAGTAGGCGCCCTTGCTCGGGTGCGTGCCGGGCAAGGTGCGCCAGGGAATGCCGTCACCATCGACATCCTTGTAGCGGCCGAAGTCGCGGCCGGCCTCCAGCTCTTCGGCCGTCATCACCTTGCCGCGGTCCAGGCGCCGCTCATCGTCCCACTCGAACGGCTCGCTGAGGCGCTGGTTCATGCCTATGTCCAGATCGGTCATCAGGAACACCGGGGTCTGCAGGCGGTCCGCCAGATCGAGTGCGGCCGCCGCGTGGTCGAAGCATTCCTTCGGGTCTTCGGGGAACAGCAGCACGTGCTTGGTGTCGCCATGCGAGGCATAGGCGCAGCTCAAGAGATCGGCCTGCTGGGTGCGCGTGGGCATGCCGGTGCTGGGCCCGCCGCGCTGCACATTGATGATGGTCACCGGAATCTCGGCGAAGTAGGCCAGGCCGATGAACTCGGTCATCAGCGATACGCCGGGCCCCGAGGTGGCGGTAAAGGCCCGCGCGCCATTCCAGCCGGCGCCGACCACCATGCCTATCGAGGCGATCTCGTCCTCGGCCTGCACGATGGCGTAATGGTGGGTGCCGGTGGCCTTGTCGACCCGGTACTTGGCACAGTATTTCTGGAAGGCCTCGGCCACCGAGCTCGATGGCGTGATCGGGTACCAGGCCGCCACCGTGGCGCCGCCGTACACGCAGCCCAGCGCCGCGGCGCTGTTGCCATCGACGAAGATCTTGCTGCCCACCGCATCGCGCGGTTCCACCTGCAGGCCGACCTGGCCGGCCAGATGCTCCTGCGCAAAGTCTCGGCCCAGCTGCAGCGCCTGCATATTCGACGCCAGCAACTTCTCCTTGCCGAGGTATTGCTCGGAGAACAGTTTCCTGATCTGTTCGGCATCGATGTTCAGCAGCACCGACAGCGCGCCGACGTAGACGATGTTCTTGAACAGCTGGCGCTGGCGCGGGTCGTCGTAGGTGGCGTTGCAGATCGCCGTCAGCGGCATGCCGATCACATGGACGTCGTCCCTGAACGCCGACTTCGGCAGCGGCTTGGTGCTGTCGTAGAACAGATAGCCGCCGGGCTCCAGCTCCGCCACATCCGCGCCCCAGGTCTGCGGGTTCATCGCCACCATCATGTCGATGCCGCCGCGCCGGCCCAGGAAACCGGCCTCGCTGACGCGCACCTCGTACCAGGTCGGCAGGCCCTGGATATTGCTGGGGAAGATATTGCGCGGGCTGACCGGCACGCCCATGCGCAGAATCGCCTTGGCGAACAGCTCGTTGGCCGATGCCGAGCCCGAGCCGTTCACATTGGCGAACTTGATGACGAAGTCGTTGACGGCCTCCAAGCGTTTCATGCTGGAACCCCCATCGCCGAGTCCCTGCAGGCAGGGCCAGCCTTGGTCGTGTTCAGCAGAAACTTCTGCATGTCCCAGGCACCGGTCGGACAGCGCTCGGCGCACAGGCCGCAGTGCAGGCAGACGTCCTCGTCCTTGACCATCACCCGGCCGGTCTTCAGCTCGGGCGACACATACAGCGCCTGGCCCGTGTTCAGCGCAGGCGCCTTCAGCCGCGTGCGTAGATCCGCCTCCTCGCCATTGGCGGTGAAGCTGATGCAGTCGGTCGGGCAGATATCGACGCAGGCGTCGCACTCGATGCAGGCCGGGGGGGCAAACACCGTCTCGACATCGCAGTTCAGGCAGCGCTGCGCCTCCTTGAAAGCGGTGGCCACATCGAAGCCCAGCTCGACCTCGACCTTGATGCTGGCCAGGGCCTTGGCGGCATTGGCCCAGGGCACCTTGAAGCGGTCGTCGTTGGACACCGCATTGTCGTAGCTCCACTCGTGAATGCCCATCTTCTGCGACACGAGGTTGAACTGCGGCGGCGGGCGCTGGCTCAAGGCCTCGCCGTGCAGCAAACGGTCTATCGACACCGCCGCCTCATGGCCGTGGGCCACCGCGGTGATGATGTTCTTCGGGCCGAAGGCCGCATCGCCGCCGAAGAAGACCTGGGGCAGCGAGGCCTGGAAAGTCTTGGCATCCAGCACCGGCAGGCCCCATTTGTCGAACTCAATGCCGCTGTCGCGCTCTATCCAGGGGAAGGCATTCTCCTGGCCCACCGCCAGCAGCACGTCATCGCATTCGAAAAAGGCATCGGCCTCACCGGTGGGCACCAGGCTGCGCCTGCCCTGCTCGTCATAGCGCGCAGCGACGATCTCGAAACTCATGCCCACCAGCCGCCCGCCGGTGTGGACAAAGGCCTTGGGCACATGGAAGTTGATGATGGGTATGCCCTCGTGCTGCGCATCTTCCTTCTCCCAGGGCGAGGCCTTCATCTCCTCGAAGCCGCTGCGCACGATGACCTTGACGTCGTCGGCGCCGAGCCGCCGCGCCGAGCGGCAGCAGTCCATGGCGGTGTTGCCGCCGCCGAGCACGATCACGCGCTTGCCGATCTTGTCGACATGGCCGAAGGACACCGAGGACAGCCAGTCAATGCCGATGTGGATATGGCCGGCGGCCTCCTGCCGACCGGGGATGTCCAGGTCACGGCCGCGCGGCGCGCCGCAACCGACGAACACCGCGTCGTAGCCCTCGGCCAACAGGGCCTTCATCGATTCGACCCGGGTGCCGCTGCGGAATGTGACGCCGAGGTCCAGGATGTAGCCGGTCTCCTCGTCGATCACCGATTCGGGCAGGCGAAAGCGCGGGATCTGCGTGCGGATGAAGCCACCCGCTCGTGCCTCGCCATCGAACACGGTGACCTCGTAGCCCAAGGGGGCCAGGTCGCGCGCCACCGTCAGCGAGGCCGGGCCGGCGCCTATGCAGGCCACGCGCTTGCCATTGCGTGCGGCGACCTTGGGCATGCGGCCGTGAACATCATCCTTGAGATCGGCAGCCACACGCTTGAGTCGGCAGATGGCCACCGGCTCGGGCTTCTCGCCATTGTTCTCTTCGACCCGGCCCCGCCGGCAGGCAGGCTCGCAGGGCCGGTCGCAGGTGCGGCCCAGAATGCCGGGAAAGACATTCGACGCCCAGTTCACCATATAGGCGTCGGCGTAGCGCCCCGCGGCAATCATCCGTATGTATTCGGGCACCGGGGTGTGGGCCGGGCAGGCCCACTGGCAGTCAACGACTTTGTGGAAGTAGGACGGGTCGGCAAGCTCGGTCGGTCGCATGCAGTCTCCTGTGCGGGGCTGCCGACCGTGACCCTACAGAGCGGTGACGTGCCGTGCCCTCTGGCACAAATACTACGCCCACATGTGGTGCCGCGGCACTGGCGGCAACCCTTGGCGCGATGTCCGCTCAGCCGCGGCCCTCCGGCAGTTTGAAGCGCCGCACCACATCGGCCAGCACATGGGCCTGGGCCCTGAGGCTGTCCGAGGCGGCGGCGGACTCTTCGACCAGGGCGGCGTTCTGCTGCGTCATCTGGTCCAGGTGGGTGACCGAGGTGTTGACCTGGCCTATGCCCATCGATTGTTCGCTGGCCGCGCCGGTGATCTCCTCGATGATGGTGCTGACGCGCTGCACCGAGCTGACGATGTCGGACATGGTCTGCCCTGCCTCGCCGACCAGCTGCGAGCCCTGGCCGACCTTGTCCACCGAGTCGCCGATCAAGGTCTTGATCTCCTTGGCGGCCTGGGCGCTGCGCTGGGCCAGGCTGCGCACTTCGGCGGCCACAACGGCAAAGCCACGCCCCTGCTCGCCGGCCCGGGCCGCCTCCACCGCCGCATTCAGCGCCAGGATATTGGTCTGGAAGGCGATGCCATCGATCACGCCGATGATGTCCACAATGCGCTTGGACGAGCTGTTGATGTCGTCCATCGTCGCCACCACCCGGGACACCACCTGCCCCCCGCGCGCGGCCACCTCGGCGGCCGACACGGCCAGCGTGCTGGCGGTCTTCGATGAAGCCTCGGACTGCTTGACGGTGGCGGTGATCTGCTCCATCGCCGCCGCCGTCTGCTGCAGGCTGCTGGCCGCCTCCTCGGTGCGCGAGGACAGGTCCAGGCTGCCGGCCGCGATCTCGCCGCTGGCGGTGGAGATCGAGTCGGTGGACAGGCGCACCTGGCTGACCATGGCGCCCAGCGAGCCCTGCATCTGCTCCAGGCTGCTCATCACCTCGCTGACCTCGTCGCGGCCCTCGACATCGATGCGCTGCGACAGATCGCCGTCGGCGATGCTCTTCGTCGCGGCGGCCACCCGGCGCAGCGGGTGAGTCACCGAGCGGGTGATGAACCAGGCACTGGTGGCCCCCATCACCCCGCTGGCCAGGGCCAGCAGCAGCAGCAGGGACTTGACGCGAACCGATTCGGCCTGCGAGTCGGCGATGGCCGTGGCGGCGAGTTCGCGCTCATGGGCCTGGAATTCGTCGATCGCCGCCAGATAGCCGGTGGCCGCGGGCAGCAGCTTGGCGTCGATATCGGCCTGGATGGCGCCCGCGTCGCCACCCGATTTCAGCTGCGTCAATATCTCGTCGCGCAGCGCGATATAGCTCTTGCGCCGGTCGCCGATGGCGGCAAACAGGTCCTTGGCCTTGCTGCCGGTCAGATCGGCCTCAAGCCCCTTCTGCACCGCGCTGATGCGCTCGGTGGTGGACTTCATCGTCGGATTCATGAAGGCCGTCAGCTGCGGGTTCGCACCCGACTTCGCAATCGCCAGGGTGCGCGCCACATTCAGCTGGGTCAGCCCCTCCCACTCATCGGTCCGCGACACCAGTGACTGGGCCTGGACCACACTCTCCAGGCCGGCGTTCATCTTGTTGATGCCCGCGTAGGCCACCGCCACCAGAATCGCCAGCAGCAGCAGCACGGCGCCAAAACCAAAGCCCAGCCGCGGGCCCAGCTTGATGTTGTTGAGCTTCATGCTGGTGACTTTCCAGAGTTGACGCTGTTCAAGCATAGGCCGTTATGCACCCGAGGTGGGCGCTTTTTCGCCACACAACGGGCTCGACCTGACCCCTGCCACCCACGCGGATCAAGACCGGAGCTCATTACGGACGCGCTGCGGGGGTTCGCCTCGGTTACTATTTCCCCGCACCTGTCGTCGCCCGCGGTTGGGCGCAGAGCGGACCGTGGGCTGGGTCTGTGTCGCTTTTCAGGGTCGCCACTCATGTCTTCGAGCCTCACCACGCGCACCTTCTTCGGTCTTGTGCTGATCGCAGGCGGCGGCCTGCATGCCTCACCGCCGGCGCTGGCCGCCGAGCCGCCAGCACCGGCCGGCGACTGGGTCTACCGGGTGGCTCCGGGCGACACCTTGATCGACCTGCAGCAGCGTTTTCTGCAGTCACCGGCCGACTGGCGCGGCCTGCAAAAACTCAACCATGTGGCCAATCCGCGCCGGCTGATGCCGGGCAGCAGCCTGCGCATGCCGGTGGCCTGGCTGCGGCAGGATGCCACCGTGGCCGAAGTCGTCCATCTGCAGGGCCAGGTCGGGCTGCAGCGCGGCCAGGCGCCGGCCGGCTGGGTGGCGGTGGGCGACAAGCTGCGCAGCGGCGATGCTCTGCAGGCGCCGGCCGACGGTTCACTGACGCTGCGCTTCGCCGACGGCTCGCGCCTGCTGGTGCGCCCGCAGACTCAGCTGTTGCTGGAGCGGCTGATGGTCTACGGCCAGAGCGAGGTGCATGACACCCGGCTGCAGCTGCAGCAGGGCAGCCTGGACTCGCAGGTGCTGCCGCGTGCCGGTGGCCTGCGCAGCTACCAGATCAGGACGCCCACCGTCACCCTGGGCGTGCGCGGCACCGATTTCCGCGCCCAGGCCGATGCCCAGGGTGCCAGCCTCGAGGTGCTGGAGGGCAAGGTGGCGGCCGGCGACGGCAGTGTCAAGCCGGGTGCTGAACGTGTGGTCGAGGCCGGTTACGGCCTGCGCGCCCAGGCCGGCCAGGCGCCGGGGGTGCCGAGCAAGCTGCTGCCCGCACCCTCACTGCAGGGCCTGCCGGCCCTGTTGGAGCGGGTGCCGCTGCGCTTCGCCTGGCCGGCGCTGGACGGCGCGTCGGCCTACCGTGCCCAGGTCATCGAGGCCGACGGCGGCCTGTTGCTGGACGGCCGCTTCGATCTGCCAGCCGCGCGCTGGGTCGATCTGCCCGACGGCAACTACCGGCTGCGCGTGCGTGGCATCGCCGCCAACGGGCTGGAGGGGCTGGACGCCGGCCAGGCCTTCAGACTGAAGGCCCGCCCGGAGCCGCCCTTCATCAGCCAGCCGGCCCCCAATGCCAAGGTCTACGGCGACAGCGCCACCCTGGCCTGGACGCGCGCCACAGCTGCCGCCCGCTATCACCTGCAGCTGTCCGACAGCGCCGACTTCTCCCGCCCGCAGCTGGACCTCGCCGATGTCACGGCCACCGAGCACCGCCTCGCGCTGGCGCCCGGCAGCTACCACTGGCGCGTGGCCAGCATCCGCGCCGACGGTGACCACGGCCCCTTCAGCGATGTGCAGCCCTTCACCCAGAAGCCCATCCCGCCCAGCCCGGCGCTGGAGCCGCCGCAGATCAGCGGCGACCAGCTGCGCCTGAGCTGGCAGGCCCAGGAGCCCGGCACCCGCTTCGAATTCCAGCTCGCGGCCGACGCCGAGTTCACCCAGGTGCTGCAGCAGCAGTCCAGCGGCGAGCACCAGATCACGCTGGCCAAGCCGCCAGCCGGCAACTACTTCCTGCGCGTGCGCAGCATCGACGCCGACGGCTTTGTCGGCCCGTTCGGCGGCACGCAGCAGATCACCATCCCGCGCTCGCCCTGGTGGATGGCGGCACCGCTGCTGCTCCTGCTGCTGGCGCTGTAAGCCCCTTGCCCATGCGCGAGCCCGAGGGTCCAGCTGCTTTCGCATCGCCCTCGCCCGCGCTGTCGCGGCTGGGCCTGGCCTGGGTGCCGCTGGGCGCCCTGTTGCTGACGGCCCTGCTGTGGCTCAGCCCCTGGCAGCGCAACGCAGCCGACTGGCTGGCCGACGCGCAAACGCGCACCTTGGCCCGCCCCTCGGCGCTGCAGGACCTGGTGGTGGTGGACATCGACGAGGCCTCGCTGCAGCAGCTCAAGCCCTATCTGGGCGCCTGGCCCTACCGGCGCGACGCCTATGCCCTGGTCATCAACTACCTGCGCGAGGCCGGGGCGCGGCTGATCGCCCTCAACATCGTTTTCGCCGACGAGCGCGAGGGCGATGCCGCGCTGCGCCAGGCCTTGCAGGCCCCCGGCGCGCCGGTGCTGCTGGCCGCCCGCAGCCTGCTGCAGCCGCTGGAGACAGAGTCGGCCCAGGCGCAGCGGCTGGAACGGGTGTCGCGCCCGGCCGTCGATGGCACACCGGCGATGCGCTGGCCGGGCCTGCTGCTGCCCGCCGAGCCGCTGCTGGTGGCACCGCTGGGCATGGTCTCGACCCCGCTGGACACCGACGGCCTGCTGCGCCGCCTGCCGGTGCTGCACCAGGTCGAGGCCTTTGGCGCCAGCCGTGTGCTGCCGGCCCTGCCGGTGGCCGTGCATCTGCAGCTGCAGGCCGAGAGCGAACCGGTCTACCGGCCCGGCCGCTTCCTGGTCAAGAACCGTGACTGGCCGGTGGACGAGACCGGCGCCGCCGCCATCGCCCTGCCCTCCAACGCGCACCAGCTCACCGTGCTGCCCTTCGGCCTGCTGGCCCAGGCCGCGCTGGGCACGCCGCTGGGCAGCGTCAGCGATCTGCCGACCCGGGCGGCGTTCAAGGACCGCATCGTCTTCATCGGCAGCAGTGCGCTGTCGGGCGATGGCGTGATGACGCCGGCCGGCCAGTTCTCCGGCACCGCCTGGCTGGCCCTGGCCTATGCCCAGCTGCGCGAGGGCCGCATCCTGCACCCGCCGGGCTGGGCGGGCGACGGCCTGCTGCTGGCGGTGGCCCTGTTGCCGGTGATGAATCTGTGGCGGCGTGGGCGGCCATCGTTCCGCCACGACGCCTTCGCTGCCGGCCTGGCTCTGCTGGCGGTCTCGGGCCTGAGCCTGGGTGCGCTGGCCTGGCTGCAATGGCAGACCCAGCCGCTGCCACCGCTGCTGCTGATTGCCAGCGGCGGCCTGCTGGCGGCGCTGGCCCAGCAGCGCCACACCCAGGCGCAGAACCAGGTGCTGGCCCAGCAGCGGGCGATGGCCGAGGCCGCCAACCGCGCCAAGACCGAGTTCCTGGCCAATATGAGCCACGAGCTGCGCACGCCGCTGAACGGCGTGATCGGCGCCGCCCAGTTGCTGCAGGACCAGGGCGAGGACCCGCAGCGCCGCCAGGAGCTGGTGGACATCATCCGCTTCAGCGGCGCCAGCCTGCTGGACATGATTGACAGCGTGCTCGATCTGGCGCGCATCGAGGCCGGCGTGCTGGAACTCAGCACCAGCGACTTCAATCTGGCCGATTGCGTCGAGGCAGCCGTGGCCACCGCCGCCGTACCGGCGCGCGGCAAGGGCGTGCAGATGGCCTGCATCCTGGCGCCCGAGCTGGGTGCCTGGCGCCACGGCGACGCAGCGCGGTTGCGCCAGGTCCTGCTGAATCTGCTGGGCAACGCGGTCAAGTTCACGCTGCGCGGCGAGGTGGTGCTGCGCATCGGAGCAGGTGAAGGCGGCCCCGAACAGCTGCGCTTCGAGATCAGCGACACCGGCATAGGCATGGACGAGGCCGCGCTGGCCCGCGTGTTCGAGCCCTTCCGCCAGGCCGATGCCGGCACCAAGAAACGCTTTGGCGGTTCGGGCCTGGGGCTGACGATCTGCCGCCGCGTGGTGCTGAACATGGGCGGGCAGATAGCGGTGCGCAGCACCCCGGGCCAGGGTTCGGTGTTCAGCGTCGCCCTGCCGCTGCCGCTGGCCACCGAGCCCGTCGCCGAGCCGGCGCCGCTGGGCCTGCGGGTGGCCTTCTTCGAGCCACATCCGCCCTCGGCCGAAGGCCTGACCAGCCTGCTGCAGCGCATGGGTTGCGAGCCGCTGGCCTGCAGCACGGCGCCGCAGCTGCGGGCGCTGTTCGAGGGCGTGCCGCCGCACCGGCAACCGTCCTGGCTGCTGGTCAGCGCCGACAGCCCGCTGGGCCTGCCACTGCTGGAAGCCGCCGAGCCCTGGCTGAATCCGGAGCGGGTGATAGGCATGACGCAGGCCGACTGGTACCGCGCCGACGCCGCCCGCGAGCAGTTCCGCCTACCGCGCAGCCTGATCAAGCCGGTGCTGCGCGCCCAGCTGGTGAGCCGCTTCGGCGCCGTGCCGCGCCTGGCGACCGAAAGGCCGGCTGCGGCGCCCGCCCCGGTGCCCAGCCGCATCCTGATCGTCGAGGACGATCTGGTGAACCAGACCATTGTCTCGGCCATGCTCAACCAGGCCGGTTTCCAGACCCTGATCGCCGGCGATGGGCAGACGGCGCTGCAGCTGGTCAACGAGCAGGAATTCGACCTGCTGCTGATGGACTGGCAGATGCCCGATATGGATGGCCTGGAGGTGACGCGGCGCCTGCGCAGCGGCGCCGCCGGGCCGCGCGGCCGGCACGTGCCCATCGTCGCGCTGACCGCCAATGCCTTTGCCGAAGACCGCGCCACCTGCCTGGCCGCCGGCATGAACGACTTCCTGACCAAGCCGGTGGTGGCCCGCGATCTGGTGGCCACGGTCTTGCGCTGGTCGGGAATGGGACGCCCCTGAGGCGAGCCGGCATACTCGCGGGCTCGCTCCACGCCCCGCCATGACCCCGTTGCTCTCCACCGCCAAGCCCCGTTCCGATACCGACACCGTGCTCGACGCCCTGCTGCTGCTCGGCGGCACGCGCGGCGCCACCGGCCTGAGCCTGTGGCTGGGCGCGCTGGGCTGGCAGCGGCGCGATGGCGGGGCCTTCGAGCCTGCCGATGTGACGCAGGGCCTGCAAGCGCTGATGGGCGCCGGTGCGATTGCCCAGCACTACGGCAAGGGCTATGCCGCGGACACCCAGCGCCATGCCGAGCGCCTGCAGGCCCTGCTGCTGCGCCCCGAGGCGGCGCGCTACTGGCGGGTGATGGTCTGGGTGCTGGGCGGTGGCCATGGCGATATCGAGCGCCTGCCCGGCTGGCTGAGCTTTCGCAATGCCGACGAGCGGCTGAGCCTGCTGCGCCTGCTGCTGGCCTCGGGGCTTGCGCTGGCGGAGTATCAGCGCCTGCTGGACGGCCTGCTGCTCGATCTGTCCGACGAGGCCCTGCTGGTGCCCGCCCTGCTGCGGCCCTGGCTGCCCGAGGTCGTCGCGGCCATGGACCCCGCCCTGCGCGACCAGGTGCTGGGCCAGCTGCTGGCCCTGCTGCCGCCAGGCTCGGCACCGGGCCTGATGCTGCACGACTGGCTCTTGCAGCAGTTCCACAGCGCCCCTGACACACTGGCGCCGGCGTTGCGCAGCCGCCTGGCCGACGATGCGCTGCAAGCGCTGGACCTGCCGCTGCTCGATCAGCTGCTGAACGGCCTGGACAGCATCGAGGCCAGCCCCTTCGAGGCGGCGAAGCTGATGCTGAATGGTCGCTGGCCCGAGGCCGCCGCGCGCTACGAGCAGGCGCTGGTCGACCTGCGCAAGAAGCGCGGCCTGCGCCGCGGCGTGCTGGGACAGAACCATGGACGCCTGTACGTGCTGAGCCTGCTGGCCCAGGACAGCCCCAAGCTGTGGGAGGCGGCGCGCAAGTTCTGCATCGCCGAATCGGGCTCGCGCAAACCCACCGCCTTCGAATGGTGGGGGCTGTGGGCCCATGGAATCGGCGTGCGCCTGGGCGAGGAAAGCCCCGACGACGCCGCGCTGGCCTTCATCCCCGGCCTGGAGGCCCGCGAGCATGTGCTGGACGCCGCCTGCAACCGCCTGCTGCTGGCCGCCTGGCTCGGCCGCGAGGCGTCGGGCTGGGAGGCGCCCGCCGTGCAGGCCGTGGCCAGCCGCTTGCAGGCGCTGCAGCAGCACTGGCTGGCGGCCCTGGTCGCGGTCGCGGCAGAAGCGCTCGAACTGGGGCCGGTCCGCCTGGAGCAGGGCCAGCGCCCGCAGCCGGTCAGCTTTCTCGGCGGCCCGCGCGAGGCCTGGCGCGATGCACTGGCGGCGATCGCCGTGCTGGATGAAGTTGCGGCGCCCAAGACAGCCGCCGCCCAGATCGAGCTGGCCTGGCAGCTGGAGCTCGACGCCCAGGGCCGTGTGCAGGACATCGCGGCGCTGGAGCGCAGCCTGGGCGCCCGCGGCCAGCTGAAGCTGAAATCGGTCGGCTGGGCCAAGCTGAAGAAGAGCAGCACCCTGCTGGCCCGCGACAGCGTGGTGCTGCGCCATGTCGAGCGCCCGGCCTACGGTGCCAGCACCACCTACCAGATCGACGTCAGCCAGGCGGCGATTGCGCTGGTCGGCCACCCAGGCGTGATGTTTGCCGACACGCCGGGCCAGTGGGTCGAGCTGGTCGAGGCGCAACCCGAGCTCGAGGTGCTGAAGAAGGCCGGCGCCGAGGGTCGCGAGCAGTTCGAGTTCTCCATCCACCCGTCCTTGGTCGCCTCTGAGCCACCCCGAACCACCGACTGGCTGGGCAGCAATTACGAGGTGGAGGTCGAGAAGCGCAACAGCATCCGCCTGCTGCGCGACGGGCCGCAGCAGGCGCGGCTGATACGCATCAGCGCCGCGCAGCGCCGTGTGGCCGAGCTGGTCTCGCAGGGCTGGGCCGTGCCCGCCGAGGCCACGGCCGAGCTGGGCGCGGCGCTGCAGGTGCTGAGCGGCCATTTCCAGCTGCACAGCGATGCCGCCGCCGGCCAGCTGGTGAGCGGTGACAGCCGCCTGCGCGCGCGCCTGAGCCCGCTGGGCGAGGGCCTGCAGCTGCAGCTGGTGGCGCAGCCGTTCGGCAACTTCGGTCCCGCCGTCACGCCGGGTCTGGGCCGCGCCCGGCTGATGTGCATGCACGAGGGCCTGAGCCTGGCCACCGAGCGCGATCTCGCTGCCGAGCAAGCCCATCGCCTGACTGTGCTCGATGCCCTGCCCTTTCTCGACCCCGAGCTGGGCGCCGACGCGCCCTGGCTGCTCGACGATCCGGAGCAGGCCCTGCATGCCGTCGAGCTGCTGCCCGGCCTGCCCGGCGTGGCCGCGCTGGACTGGCCCAAGGGCCGGCCGCTGCGTGTGCAGCCGCTGGCCAGCGCGGCGCTGACCGTCAATGTGGCCAGCGGCCGCGACTGGCTGGCCCTGCAGGGCCAGGCCCAGCTGGACGAGAGCCGCGTGCTGGGCCTGCAACAGCTGATCGCGCTGGCGCGGGCCTCGCGCAGCCGCTTCGTCAGCCTCGGCGACGGTCAATACCTGGCCCTCAGCGAACAGCTGCGCCAGCAGCTGCGCGACCTCGATGCGCTGGGGCATACCAAGAAGGACCAGCTGCAGCTGCCCACGGCCGTCGCCTCCTGGCTGGACGAAACGCTGGACGGCATGCAGGTCGAGGGCGACTCGCCCTGGCGTGCCCGCATGGATGCCCTGGCCCAGGCCGCCGCGCTGCAGCCCGCCGCCCCGCCGGGCCTGCGCGCCGAGCTGCGCGACTACCAGCTGGAGGGCTATGCCTGGATGAGCCGCCTGGCCCATGCCGGCCTGGGCGCCTGCCTGGCCGACGATATGGGCCTGGGCAAGACGGTGCAAACGCTGGGCGTGATGATCGCCCGCGCCGAGCTGGGCCCGGCCCTCGTGCTGGCGCCGACCTCGGTCTGCGCCAACTGGCTCGCCGAGGGCGAGAAGTTCGCGCCGGGCCTGCGCTGCAGCCTGTACGGCGAGGACGGCGACCGCGAAGCGCAGATCGCCGCCGCCGGCCCTGGCGATGTCTTGATCGCCTCCTACGCCCTGGCGCAGATCGACGGCGAGCGTTTTGCCGACAAGCACTGGGCCACCCTTGTGATGGACGAAGCCCAGGCGCTGAAGAACGCGGCCACCAAGCGGGCCAAATCGGTGGCCGAATTCAGCGCCGGTTTCCGCCTGGCGCTGTCGGGCACGCCGGTGGAGAACCGCCTGTCCGATCTGTGGTCCATCATGAATCTGATCAACCCGGGGCTGCTGGGCAGCGCGGCCCAGTTCAACGAGCGCTTCGCCGGGCCCATCGAGCGCCAGCAGGACCCGGTCGTGCGCGCGCGGCTGCGTCGGCTGGTCTCGCCGTTCCTCTTGCGCCGCACCAAGGCCCAGGTGCTGCAAGACCTGCCGCCGCGCACCGAGATCGTCCACCTGGTCCAGCCCGGGCCGGAGGAGCGCAGCTTTCTGGAGGCGCTGCGCCGCAATGCGCAGGACAGCGTCAAACAGGCGGGCAGCGATGGCAAGCCGGCCACGATGCAAGTGCTGGCCGAGCTGATGCGCCTGCGCCGCGCCGCCTGCGATCCACGCCTGGTGGCGCCCGAGCTGGGTCTGGCCGGCGCCAAGATGGCCGAGTTCGAGCGCATCGTCCGCGAGCTGGTCGACGGCCAGCACAAGGCCCTGGTGTTCAGCCAGTTCACCGACTTCCTGAAGCTCTTGGCCGAGCGCCTGGACAGCATGGGCCTGGCCTACCAGTACCTGGACGGCAGCACACCGGCGCCCGAGCGCGCCAGGCGCGTGGCCGCCTTCCAGAAGGGCGAGGGCGAGCTGTTCCTGATCAGCCTCAAGGCCGGCGGCTTCGGCCTGAACCTGACGATGGCCGACTACGTGCTGATCGTCGATCCCTGGTGGAACCCCGCCGCCGAAGACCAGGCCATGGGCCGCGCCCACCGCATGGGCCAGCAGCGCCCCGTCACCGTCTATCGCCTGGTGACCGCCGGCTCGGTCGAGGAAAGCATACTGGCCCTGCACCGCGACAAGCGCGGCCTGGCCGACGGCATTTTGGAGGGGCAGGAAGAAGCGACGGTGCTGGATGCGCGGGCGCTGGCGGAGCTGCTGCGGGGCTGAGCAGCCCCTGCCCTTCACTCGATCAAGGCTCCACCCTTGGCCCGCTCATCCATATAGCGGTTGATGCGCAGCCGGTCCTGCTCGTCCAGCGCGTCGCCGCGCCAGGCGCGTATCCAGGCCTCGCGTTGCGGGTCCTGGGCCAGCTTGCGCACGGCCTGGTCGATCGCCTCGATGTATTTGCGGCCCTCGGCATTGCGGGTGCAGGCCGCGGTGGCGACCAGGGTGCTTCGGCCTTCGGCCAGGGGCAGCTTGATCAGCTCGGGGCCTGGCTCGGCGCTGCGCAGGTACTCATCGACGGCCGAGGGATATTCCAGGGTGTAGTCCATGCGGCCGGCGCGCAGCATGGCCAGCAGCTGCTGGCTGCGCGTGGCCACCACGGTCTGCGGCGTGTTCAGACCCGGGGTCTTCAGCAGCGCGTCGATCTTGGGGCCGAAGGAGCGGTCGCGCGGCAGCAGTCCCAGCAGCTCGGGGCGCTGCAGCAGCTCCGCGAACTGCTGCGGCTGCCCTCCCGCATCGAACTGGGCGGCCTTGTCTCGCCGCACGATCAAATGGATCTGGCGCGAGAACTGCGGCGGATGGGTCTGGGTGAAATACAGCCAGTTGAGCCGTTCGGGCGTGCGCAGATGTAGCACCGAGCACAGGGTCTGCCCTTGGCGCACCAGCGACTCGAAGCGGGGGAAGCCGGCATCGACAAATTCGTGCCGGTACTGCGGCATCTGGGTAATCAGCAGGCGCAGAAAGCCATCGAGCTCGCCGTTGGCCAGATCGGCCACACGCTGCGGAGGCTTGCCGTGCAGGTAGCTGAAATGCGGCGGGATGTCCTGCGTCATCCAGCGCACGGTGCCCGCCTCCTGGCCCCAGGCGCAGGACCACCCGCCCAGGCACAAGACCAGCAGCCAGCGGCGAATGCCGCGCAGAGAGGGGCCGCCGCAGCGGCGCTCAGCAGTCACTCAAGCGCCTCAGTCGCCTTCCACCCACTCGATGCGGGCGCCCAGGGTGCAGATGTTCTCGACGAAGTGCGGGTGCGCACGCCGTATCGGCGTGGCGTTATGTATTACCGAGCGACCCTTGATGCTGGAGGCCACCATCAGCAGCGCGATCGCCACGCGGATGATGTAGGGGCTCTCGACCTCGGCCGGCGCCAAGGGCTTGCCACCGAAGGTGACCATGCGGTGCGGGTCGGACAGGAAGGCGTGGGCGCCGAACTTGCTCAGCTCCGAGGTCCAGCCCATCGCGCCGTCATAGACCTTGTTCCAGAACATCACGCTGCCCTCGGCCTTGACGCCCAGGGCGACGAAGATGGGCAGCAGATCGACCGGCAGATAGGGCCAGGGCGCCGCCTCGACCTTTTGCAGGATGTTGCGGGTGAACGGCTCCTTGACCTTCAGCGGACCGTCGGTGATGGCTCGCGACCAGCCGTCCTTGTGCTCGATGCGCACGCCGAACTTGGCGAAGGTGCGGTCGATCAGCGGGAATTGCTCGGGCGTCGAGTTCTTCACCTGCACATCGCCGCCGGTGATGGCGCCCAGCGCGAGAAAGGTGACGATCTCGTGGAAGTCTTCGGCAAAGGTGAATTCGCCGCCCTTCAGCGCCGACACGCCGGTGATCTTGAGCTTGGAGGTGCCCAGGCCCTCGATCTTCGCGCCCAGCATCAGCATGAACTGGCAGAACTCCTGCACATGGGGCTCGGAGGCCGCGTTCATCAGCGTCGAGGTGCCATCGGCCAGCACGGCGCAGAGCACGAAGTTCTCGGTCGTCGTGACCGAGGCGTAGTCGGTCCAGTGGTCATTGGCATGCAGCTTGGCCGCCACATGCAGCAGCAGGCCATCGGGCTGGCGCTCGACCTGGGCACCGAAGCGCTCGAACACCTCGACATGGGGGTCGATCTCGCGCATGCCCAGGGTACAGCCCTTGACGTCGTCCTCGATGCGCGCCGCACCAAAACGGGCCATCAGCCCGGGCACCAGCATGATGGACGAGCGCATTTCCTCGGGCAGGCGGTCCTTGGCGGCGTCGAAGTGCGTGTCACGGTGGTGCACATCGAGCACGCCGGTCTTGAAATCGACCTGGACCCGGCTGCCCAGATTGCGGAAGACCTCCAGAATCTTCTTGACGTCGGTGATCTCGGGCACGCCCTGCAACCGTATCGGCTCGGCGCTGAGCAGGGTGGCACAGAGAATGGGCAGGACGGCGTTCTTGTTGGCCGACGGGATGATGCGGCCGGCCAGCGGCGTTCCGCCGTGAACAATCAGATTCGACATGTGAGGAGGTTGCGCGTGACAACTGAAGTGCAGGCCCGATTATCGGGCTTGCGCAACCTCCCTGCGGATCAGACGCCTTTGCTTACCCGATCTTCACCGGCACGAAGATCTTGTCGCCGCCGCGCTGTATCAGCAAGGCCACCGATTTGCCCGACTTGGCGACCACCTCCCGCACCTGCTCGGCCGACTGCACCGGCCGGCCGTTGATGGCCAGCAGCAGGTCGCCGGCGTTGATGCCTGCCCTTGCGGCCGGCCCGTCGGCGTCTTCCACCAGCAGACCCTGCACGCCGCCGACCGAGCGCTTTTCGTCCGGCGTCAGCGGGCGCAGGGCCAGGCCCAGCTTGCCTTCCTGCGGGCTGGCGTCACCGGCCGCGGCCTGCTTGTCGGCCGCCTCGGCCCCGCCGAGCCTGGCCTCGACCTCACGGGCCTCATGGTCACGCCAGACCTTGAGCTTGACCCGCTCGCCCGGCGCCGACATGCCGATCAGGCTGGACAGATTGCCCGAGCGCACCACCGGCTCGCCATTGACCTCGGTGATCACGTCGCCCGGTTTCAGGCCAGCGGCTGCCGCGGCGCTCTTGGGCGTCACATTGGCCACCAGGGCGCCATCGGGCCTGGGCAGGCCGAAGGAATCGGCCAGCGACTGGGTCAGGTCCTGCACATTGACGCCCAGCCGGCCATGCTGGGCCTTGCCGGTGGCAACGATCTGGTCCTTGATCTTCAGCGCCACATTGATCGGAATGGCAAAGCTCAGGCCCTGGTAGCCGCCCGACTGCGAGTAGATCTGCGAATTGATGCCCACCACCGCGCCACCGCCATCAAACAGCGGGCCGCCCGAGTTGCCGGGGTTCACCGCCGCATCGGTCTGGATGAAGGGCACGACGGCATCGCCGGGCAGTGAACGGCCCTTGGCGCTGACGATGCCCTGGGTGGCGGTCTGCTCCAGGCCGTAGGGCGCGCCAATGGCCAGCACCGGGTCGCCGACCTCGATCTGGCGCGGGTCGCCCAGGCGCACGGTCGGCAGGTTCTTGGCTTCGATGCGCAGCACGGCGATATCGGTGGCCTTGTCGCTGCCCAGCACCTTGGCGGCGAACTCGCGCCGGTCGCTGAGCTTGACCGTCACCTCCTTGGCCTCGTTCACCACATGGGCGTTGGTCAGTATCAACCCGTCGCTGCTGATGATGAAGCCCGAGCCCTGGCCGCGGAAGGGCTGTGCAGGCTGGCCGCGGCCGCGCTGCTGAAAGCCCGGAAAGCCCGGCATGCCGCGGAAGAACTGCGCGAACGGATCACCCTCGGCATCCGCGCCGCCCTGCTCTTCACGGCTGACCTTGTGCAAACCCTCGACGGTGATGCCCACCACCGCCGGGCCGGCCTGCTTGACGATGGCCCGGTAGTTGGGCACGCCGGCGTCACGCAGCAGCGGCACCGGAGCCTGGGCCGCAGGACTTGCGGGTGCCGGCTCGGCCGCAGCCACCAGCTGAGGGGCGGCCGCGGGCGCCGGTTTGGCGTCACTCTTCAGCCATTGCGGCAGATTCAGCGCACCGGCCGCACCGCCGGCCAACAGGCCTGCCGTCAGCAGGGCCGCATTCAGGGGTTTGATGTTCATGGCTACGCTCTCCGTCAAGACTCGCGGAAGATTCCGCATGACTTGAACGATAGGGATGCCAGGTTAGGCCTCGATTAACCGAGATTTAAGCGAAAGTTAAGAGGCGGTTGGGAACAGCAGGCTGACCTGCAGCCCACCCAGGGCCGAGTCGCCCAGGGTGATGGCGGCACCGTGGCGTTCGGCCACCTGGCGCACGATGGCCAGGCCCAGACCGGAGCCGCTGGCGTCATCGAGGTTGCGCCGGTAGAAGCGGTCAAACACATGCTCACGCTCGGCCGGCGGAATACCGGGGCCGCTGTCATCGACCTGCAGCCGCGGCCGGCCATCGACCGCGTCGACGTGCAGCTCGACCCGGGCTCCCGGCGGCGAGTAACGCAGGGCGTTGTCGGCCAGATTGCGCACCAGGGCGGCCAGTGCCGTCCTGTCGCCCCGCACGGACACCGGCTGCTCGGCGATCAGCTGCAGCTCGCTGCCGCGCAGCCGCGCCAGCGGCACGCAGTCGGCCACCGCCTCGCGCACCAGCTCGCTGAGGTCCAGCGGCTGCTGGGCCACCGCCAGCGCACCGGGCTCGGCCCGGGCCAGGGCCAGCAATTGCTCGACCAGGCGGGCGGCGCGTTCGATGCCGGCCGTCAGCGCCGCCATCGCCTCGTGGCGGGTGGCCGGGTCGGTGGCACGCGCCAGCAGCTGGGCCTGCAGCTTCAAGGCCGTCAACGGCGAGCGCAGCTCGTGGGCGGCATCGGCCACGAAGCTGCGCTGCTGCTCCAGCGACTGGCCCAGGCGCTGCAACAAGGCATTCAGCGCCGTCACCAGCGGCGCCACCTCGTCGGGCAGGCCCTCGCTGGGCAGCGGCGCCAGCGACTGCGCGTCGCGCTCGCGCACGCCGGCCGCCACCTGCTGCAAGGGCCTCAGCGTCAGCGCGCTGAGCCACCAGCCGAGCAGCGCCATCAGCGGCGCCAGCAGCAGCAGGGGCAGCACGCTGCGCAGTGCCGCGGCCGCGGCCAGGCGCTGGCGTATCTGCACCGGCTGGGCGACCTGGATGATGCGCTCCGGCGTGGCCACGCTGAAGGTGCGCCAGGCCTGGCCATTGACATGGATCTCGGCCAGGCCCAGCAAGGCCCGCGCCGGCAGATTGCTGTGCGCCCGCGAGGCATAGATGCTGCGGCCGTCCACGGTCCAGATCTGCACCACGAAGTCGAGCTGCTCGTCGGCCAGTGCCTGCGCCTGGTTGGGCGCTATTTCACCCTGATCGCGCAGCGCCAGCGCCATCTGGCGCAGCTGGTAGTCGAACAGGGTCTCGGTCTCGGCCAGCACGCTGCGGTAGGTGCTGAGGCCCATCACCAGAGCGGCAGCAGCCAGCAGACCCAGCAGGGTGACGAGCAACCGCGCCCGCAGCGAGTTGATCATGGCGCCGCTTCGCTGGCCGGGCCGACGTAGTAGCCGACGCCGCGCACGTTCTGGATGAAATCGGCGCCGAGCTTGCGGCGCAGCTGGTGGATGTAGACCGAGACGGCATTGCTCTCGATCTCCTCGCCCCAGCCGTAAAGCCTGTCCTCCAACTGGGCGCGCGACAGCAGCGCGCCGGGCCGCTGCAGCAGGGCCTCCAGCACGGCCAGCTCGCGGGCCGACAGCACGACAGGCTGGCCATTCAGCGTGACCTGGCGCGTGGCCGGGTCCAGCGTGACGCCGCCATAGCCCAGCAAGGCCTGGCCGCGGCCGCTGTGCCGGCGCATCACGGCACGGATGCGGGCGTTCAGCTCGTCGAGTTCGAACGGCTTGACGATGTAGTCGTCGGCACCGCTGTCCAGGCCCTTGACGCGTTCGCCGGCGCCATCACGGGCAGTCAGCACGATCACCGGCGTCTGGTCCTGGCGGGCGCGCAGGCCGCGCAGCACGGTGAGTCCGTCGGCCGTGGGGTCGGTGGAGGCAGCCCCGCCACCGGGTGGCAGGCCAAGGTCCAGCAAGACCAGATCGAAGCGCTCGCTGGCCAGCGTGCCCTGGGCGGCGGCCACATCGCGTACCCAGTCCACCGCATAGCCTTCCAGGCGCAAGGCGGCGCGCAGGCCCTCGCCAATCATGCGATCGTCTTCCACCAGCAGCAGGCGCATAACAGCAGGAAACCCAAGTTGCAACAGCCGGGAGCATAGCGGCCACCGGCCGCAACACTCAGGTCTGTGCCCGGGCAAAGGCCATCAGTTGCTCCGCCGGCATCGGCCGGGCGAAGTGGTAGCCCTGACCGTAGCCGCAGCCCAGGCCCTTCAGCTGTCTCGCCACCTCGTCCGTTTCCACGCCCTCGGCCACGCAGGCCAGGCCCAGATTGCTGGCCAGACCGATGATGGCCTCGACAATCACCAGCCCCTGGCCACGGGCGCCCAGATTGTGCAGAAAGCTGCGGTCTATCTTCAGCTTGTCGACCGGGAAGCGGGTCAGGTAGGACAGGCTGGAATAGCCGGTGCCGAAGTCATCGATCGACAGCATCACGCCCAGGGCCTTGAGCCGGGTCACGACCTCGAGCACGCTGGCCGGGTCGCTGATCAGGATGGACTCGGTCAGCTCCAGGTCCAGCCGACCGGGCGCCAGGCCGCTGTCGACCAACGCCGACTCCACCAGTGCCTGCAGATTGCCCTGCCGGAACTGCAGGGCCGACAGATTGACCGCCACCCAGGGGCGGTGTCCGTGAATCGCGGGCCACTGGCAGGCCTGCCGACAGGCCTCGCGCAGCACCCAGGCACCGATGCGCACGATCAGCCCGCTCTCCTCCGCCACCGGGATGAACTGCGCCGGCGGCATCAGGCTGCCGTCGGGCAGGCGCCAGCGCAGCAGGGCTTCGGCACCGACCATGCGGCCGGTCTGCAGGTCGATCAAGGGCTGGTAGTGCAGCTCGAACTCGTTCGCCTCGATGGCGCGGGCCATACCCACCTGCAGGCGCATGCGATCCTGCACATCGCCCTGCATGCTCTCGTCGAAGAAGCGGTGGCAATTGCGACCGCTGGCCTTGGCGTGGTACATCGCCGTGTCGGCGCGGCGCTGCAGTGTCTCGAGGTCGGTGCCCTGCCCGGGGAACATGACGATGCCAAAGGAGGCCGAGATGCGCAGCTCGGCGCCATCGATGAACACCGGCGCCTGCAGCCCGGCCTCCAGTGCCTCCAGCAGGGTCATGACGGGCGCCTGGTCCCTGAGGCCGCTCATCAATATCAGGAACTGGTCGCCCCCCAGGCGGCCGACCGTGTCGCTGCTGTGCAAAGCGGCCCGCAGGCGTTGTGCGGCGGTGACCAGCAACTGGTCGCCGGCAACATGCCCCAGCGAGTCGTTGACGGCCTTGAACTGGTCCAGGTCCAGCAGCAGCACCGCCACCTGGGTCTTCTCGCGCCGCGCGTCGGCCATGGCCTGCTCCATGCGGTCATGCAGCAGCGCACGGTTGGGCAGGCCGGTCAGCGGATCGTGGTAGGCCAGAAACTCCAGCCGCTGCTCGGCGCGCTGACGTTCCGCCACCTCCTCGCTGAGCCGGGTGTAGGGCTCGCGCACGGCGACCACGAACACGGCACGGTAGATGAACCAGTAGGCGATGATCTTGTAGCCATGGCCCAGCAGGCTGAAGATGTCATTGACATTGGCGTAGAGCGTGAAGCACAGCTCGCTGAGGATGGTGATCAGCGCCGCCAGCGCCAGATCGGCGCTGCTGTACTGGCCCCGCGCCGTCTGCCGCACCAGCAGGCCGGCCGCGGCCAGCAGCAGCAGCACGATGCCGTACTCGGCGGCAATCTTGGTTGGCGTCAGGCCCTGCCCCGGCACGAACAGCAGCGGCCAGATCTGGGGCCAGACCAGTTGCGAGGCATAGCCCAGAGCCACCAGGGCCAGAAAGCCCATCAACAGCAGGCGCCGCTGCGCGGCATCGATCGGCGGCGACACCGGCCGCAAAGCCACCAGCAGCAGCACGATGGCGGCGGTGTAGCGGGCGCTGAGCCAGAAGGCGATCGCCTTTTGCGGCGCCGCCTCGGTGATGAAGGTCGGCATGCCCTTGTAGGACAGCAGATGGCCCAGGTCCAGCAGGCCCACGGCCAGAAAGCCGCAGCCCAGCAGCACAATATTCAACCGGCGCTCGCGCCCCTGCGCATGCCAGGCCGAAACAAACACCAGGCCCGCGATCATCACCGCACCCAGCTCGCTGACGGTGTGCAGCCAGACCGGGAACACACTCTCGCTGCGCTTCAGAAAGTCCAGCGAGGGCAAGGCCCAGAACAGCAGCAGGGGCAAGGCCAGCATCAACAACAGGGCACCCAGGCGACGCTGCGGTCCCGGGCCTGTCTTGCGATGTTCAGCAGTGTCGGTTGCGACACCCGCCATTCGGCTTGGGACTTGGGCCATGCCATCCAGCATAGCGCCGGCCCGGACCAAGGTCCGGCGGCTCAAGCCACGCCATCCGGGCTTGGCTGCACAAAGTCACCGAATCAGTAGGCCGAGCTCCCCGCCGGCAGCGGGCGCACGGTGCCCAGGCCGAAGTCGCCGGCCAGCTTGCGCGCCGCCTGGGCCAGCAGCACCACGTCGATGCCCACCGCCACAAACGTGGCGCCCAGCTCCAGATAGTGACGGGCCAGCGCCTGGTCGGCAGTCAGGATGCCGGCAGCCTTGCCGCTGGCCACAATCGTCTTGATGCCTGCATCGATGGCGGCCTGCACCTCCGGGTGGCCCGGCTTGCCGCGGTGGCCCATGGACGCGGCCAGATCGGCCGGACCGATGAACACGCCGTGCACGCCATCGACCGCGCAGATCTCTTGCAGATTGCCCAGCGCCGTGGCCGTCTCGGCCTGCACCAGCAGGCAGACCTCGTCATCGGCCGCATCGACGTAATCGAGCCGACCGCCGAAGCGCGCCGCACGGGCCGCCGCCGCGCCGACGCCACGCATGCCCAGCGGCGGGTAACGGGTGGCGGCCACCAGGCGCCGGGCCTGCTCGGCGGTGTCCACCATGGGCACCAGCAGGTTCTGCGCGCCTATGTCCAGCAACTGCTTGATCAGCACCGGGTCGCCGGCCACCGCCCGCACCACCGGCTGCACCGGATAGGCGGCAACCGTCTGCAGCTGCGACAGTATCGAGCGCACGTCGTTGGGCGCGTGCTCGCCGTCGATCAGCAGCCACTGGAAGCCGCAGCTGGCGCAGATCTCGGCGCTGTAGGCCTGCGCCATGGACAGCCAGAGGCCGACCTGTTTGTCGCCGCGCTGCAGCGCAGCCTTGAACACGTTGCCACTCATCAAAGTCCCCCTTGGCACAGGTATTTGGTGTGCATGTAATCGTCCAGCCCGTGGGTGGACCCCTCACGACCATAACCCGATTCCTTGACCCCGCCAAATGGCGCGGCCTCGGAGGCCAGGGCGCCCTCATTGATGCCGACGATGCCGGTCTCCAGCGCATCGGCGACGCGCCAGACGCGGGCGATGTCTCGCGAGTAGAAGTAGGCAGCCAGGCCGAACGGCGTGTCGTTGGCTATTCTCACCACCTCGTCCTCGCCGGTGAAGCGGAACACCGGCACGACCGGGCCGAAGGTCTCTTCCTGGGCCAGCAGCATCGCCGTCGTGGCGCCGCTGAGCACCGTCGGCGCGACATAGTTCGGGCCCTCGCCCTGCAGCAGGCGCCGGCCACCGGTGACCAGCTGCGCGCCCTTGGCCAGCGCGTCGTCGATGTGCGCCATGATCTTGTTCACCGCGCGGACGTTGATCATCGGACCGATCTGAGAATCGGCGCGGGTGGCCGGGCCGACCTTTAGCGCGCCGACGCGCGAGGCCAGTTTCTCGACGAATTGATCGTGCACGGCGTCATGGACGAAGACGCGGTTCGGGCAGACGCAGGTCTGGCCGCCGTTGCGGAACTTGGAGACCATCAGCCCTTCGACGGCTGCGTCCAGGTCGGCGTCCTCGAAGACGATGAAGGGGGCGTTGCCACCCAGCTCCAGCGACAGCTTCTTCAAGGTGGTGGCCGATTCGCGGGCCAGGTGCTTGCCCACCGGCGTCGAGCCGGTGAAGGTGATCTTGCGCACGCGCACGTCCTTGAGCCAGACATCGACCACGGCCGGCGTGTGCTCGCGCGAGGCGCTGACGATGTTCAGCACACCGGCCGGAAAGCCTGCCAGCTCGGCCAAGTGGACCAGGGCCAGCGAGGTCAGCGGCGTGTCCTCGGCCGGCTTGGCGACGACGGTGCAGCCGGCGGCCAGGGCCGGGGCGATCTTGCGCGCGATCATCGCGGCCGGGAAGTTCCAGGGCGTGATCGCCGCGACCACGCCGACCGGCTCCTTCAGCGCCATCATGCGGCGGCCGCGCACCGGCGCCGGGATCAGCTCGCCATTGGCGCGGGTCGCCTCCTCGGCGAACCATTCGACATAGCTGGCCGCATACAGCACCTCGCCGCGGCCCTCGGCCAGCGGCTTGCCCTGCTCGGTCGAGATGATCAGAGCCAGGTCTTGCTGGTGTTCGATGATCAGCGCATGCCAGCGCTTCAGCAGCTGCGCACGCTCGCGGGCCGGCGTGGCCTTCCAGGCCGGAAAGGCGGCCTGGGCGGCATCGACGGCGGCCTGGGCATCGGCGGCCGCGCTGTCGGGCACGGCAATGATCAGCGCATTGTCGGCCGGGTTGCGCACCTCCAGCTGCTGGGCTGAGGCAGCGGCCACCCAGCGGCCGGCGATGAAGTTCTCGGCACGCAGCAGCGTGGCTTGTTGCAGATTCATGGTGCTCGCTTTCAGGTGACGATGCCGAGTTGCCAGGGCACGAATTCGTTGTCGCCCAGGCCCAGCTCCTCGCTCTTGGTGGACTGGCCGGAGGCGACGCGCAGGATCTCGTCGAAGATCTGCTGGCCCATCTGTTCGATGCTCAGCTCGCCATCGACGACCAGGCCGCAGTTGATGTCCATGTCTTCGCTGAGACGATCAAACATCACCGTGTTGCTGGCCAGCTTGATCGACGGCACCGGCTTGGCGCCGAACATCGAGCCGCGGCCGGTGGTGAAGCAGATCAGGTTGGCGCCGCTGGCGATCTGGCCGGTGGCCGAGCAGGGGTCGAAGCCGGGCGAATCCATGAACACGAAGCCGTGCTGGTCAATCGGCTCGGCGTATTCGTAAACCGCCTGCAGCGGCGTCGTGCCGCCCTTCATCGCCGAACCCAGCGACTTCTCGAAGATATTGGCAATGCCGCCGGCCTGGTTGCCGGCCACGACCACGCCATTCATCTGGCCGCTCTGGCCGAGCGAATAGTCCTTCCACCACTCGAGCCGGTCGAGCAGCTTCTGGCCCACGGCCTCGCTGACCGCGCGGCGCGTCAGCATGTTCTCGACGCCGTAGATCTCGGGCGTTTCGGACAGTATGGCCGTGCCGCCATGGCGCACCAGGATGTCCATCGCCGCGCCCAGCGCCGGGTTGGCGCTGATGCTGGAGAAGCCGTCCGAGCCGCCGCACTGCAGGCCTATGCTCAGGTGGCGCGCGCTGACCGGCTCGCGCGTCACCGCGTTCGCCTCGGGCAGCATCGCCTGCACGGCGGCCACGCCGGCGGCAATCGTCGCGCGGGTGCCACCGGTGTCCTGCATATTCATCGTCACCAGCTTCGGCCCGTTGGCCAAGCCCTGGCTTTCGAGCAGCGAGCTGATCTGGTTGCGTTCGCAGCCGAGACCCACGATCAGCACCGCGGCCAGGTTGGGGTGGCGGGCGAAGCCGGCCAGGGTGCGGCGGAATACGTCGAAGTTCAGGCTGGGCGTGGACATGCCGCAGCCGGTGTTGTGCGTGAAGGCGACGACGCCATCGACGTTGGGGAACTCGGCCAGCCGCTCCTCGGTGAACCAGTCGGCGATGCGGCGCGACACGGTGGCCGAGCAGTTCACCGACGAGATGATGCCGATGTAGTTGCGCGTGGCAATGCGTCCGCCAGGCCGCTTGATGCCCATGAAGGAGGCCTGCTCACCCTCGGGCAGATAGGCCACCGGCTGCACATCGGTGCAGAACTCGGGGTCGCGGTCGAACTCCTCGAAGCGCAGATTGTGGGTGTGCACATGGTCACCAGGCTCGACATCGCGGGCGGCAAAGCCGATCACCGTGTCGTACTTGCGCACCGCATCGCCGGCCTTCAAGGCCACGGCGGCGATCTTGTGGCCGGCCGGCACCTGGGCGCGCACGCGCAGGCCGAACTCGGGCACCTCCTGGGCCAGGGCCACAGGCGTGCGGGCGATCAGCACATTGTCATTCGCGTGCAGCCGTATCAGCGGCGAGGCGGTGATGGTGGCGGCCATCGCGATCAGCCCTTGGCCATCAGCTCTTTGAGCTTCAGGCGTTCGATCAGCAGCGTTTCCTTCTTGTAGGTCGCGGCGATGTATTTCTCATAGTCGGGGCCGTCGAGGTACATCAGCGGCGCGTCTATCTTGTCGCAGGCGGCGGCAAACTCGGGGCTGGCCGCAGCGGCCTTGAAGGCCTCGCGCAGCCGGGCGGCAACGGCCGGCTCCAGGCCCTTGGGCGCGCCGATGCCGTTCGGCGCATCGACGACGACGTTGTAGCCGGCCTCCTTCAGCGTGGGCACCTCCTTGAAGTCGGTGGTGCGCTGCTCACCCCAGGTGGCCAGCAGGCGCAGTTTGCCCGACAGCACATGGGGCGCCCAGGAGCTGGAGTCGGCCAGCACCTCGATGTGGCCGCCCAAGAGCGCCTGCAGCGCGTCCGAGCCGCCCTTGAACGGGATGTGGTTGAACTGCGCGCCGGCGGCCATGGCGAACTCTTCCATGCCCACGTGCGTGGCGCCGCCGATGCCGGCGCTGCCGTAGTTGACCTTGCCCGGATGGGCCTTGGCATAGGCCACCAGATCCTTCAGCGTCTTCCACGGCGCATTGGCCTGCACGGCGATGCCGAAGGTCTGGCCCGAGGTGCGGGCGATGTAGGTCAGATCCTTCAGCGGGTCGATCTGCACCGAGCCCAGCTGAGAGAAGCGCGTCACCGAGATCGGGATCTGGCCTATGGTGTAGCCATCCGGCTTGGCCAAGGCCATCGCGCGCAGGCCCAGCATGCCCGAGGCGCCGGTGCGGTTCTCGACCACCAGGGTCTGGCCCAGGTGCTTGGCCGCGGCGGCGCACAGAGCGCGCATCGTCTGGTCGGCCGTGCCGCCGGCGGGCCAGGGGCAGATGAAGGTGATGGGCCGCTCGGGGTAGGCGGCGGCAAAGGCGTTCTTCGGCAGCATGGCGGCCGTTGCGCTGGCCACGACGCCGGCGCTGGCCAGCAGCCATTGGCGGCGGCTCATCTGCAGGTCGGCCAGGGTCTTGATGGAATTGTTCATGTCTCGCTCCGGGGTATGTTGTGGATTCAGGCCTGCGCAACCAGCTTGGCAATCGCCTCGCCCATCGCCGTGGTGTTGGCCGTGCCGCCCAGGTCGCCGGTGCGCGGGCCCTGCACCAACACGGTCTCGATCGCCTTGACGATGGCGTCGTGGGCAGCGCGGCCGGCGCCTGCGCTCTCGGTCAGGAAGTCCAGCATCAGCGCGGCCGACCAGATCATGGCCACCGGGTTGGCGATGTTCTTGCCGTAGATGTCGGGGGCCGAGCCATGGACCGGCTCGAACAGCGAGGGGAACTTGCGCTCCGGGTTCAGATTGGCCGAAGGCGCCAGACCTATGGTGCCGGTGGTGGCCGGGCCCAGATCGGACAGGATGTCGCCGAACAGATTGCTGGCCACGACCACATCGAAGCGGCCCGGCTGCAGCACGAAGCGGGCGCTGAGGATGTCGATGTGCTGCTTGTCCACAGTCACCGCCGGATAGCCCTGTGCCATCGCGTCGGCCCGGCCGTCCCACCAGGGCATGCTGATGGCGATGCCATTGCTCTTGGTGGCCACGGTCAGGTGCTTGCGCTCGCGGCTGTTGGCCAGCTCGAACGCATATTTCATCACCCGGTCGGTGCCGAAGCGGGAATAGACCGACTCCTGGATGACGATCTCTCTATCGGTGCCCGGGTACATCACGCCGCCCAGATTGGTGTACTCGCCCTCGGTGTTCTCGCGCACAACGAAGTAGTCGATGTCACCGGCCTTGCGCCCGGCTAAGGGGCAAGGCACGCCTTCGAACAGGCGCACCGGACGCAGATTGATGTACTGGTCGAATTCGCGGCGGAACTTCAAGAGCGAACCCCACAGCGAGACATGGTCGGGCACGGTGGCCGGCCAGCCGACGGCGCCGAACAGGATGGCGTCCATGCCACTGAGCTGCGCCTTCCAGTCGTCGGGCATCATCTGGCCATGCTCGGCGTAGTAGTCGCAGCTGGCCCAGGCGATGGGCGTCAGCTCCAGGTCGATGTCGAAGCGCTGCGCGGCGGCCTGCAGCACGCGCAGGCCCTCGGGCATGACTTCCTTGCCGATGCCATCTCCGGGGATGACGGCGATTTGGTAGCGCTTGGACATGGTGCGGGCCTGGTTCAGTGGGGATGGCTGAACTTTAGTTGTGCACGAAGAAACTACAATGGCGGCATCGGTTAATTCATCCTGCACACATCGTGAATGATTGAGGCTTTTGGCGCCACGCTTTTTGACGGGCGGACAAATCATCTGCGCCTACGAGGCGGTCGCCGGAACGCGAGCGGGCGCGCTTGCTCCGTGTCCCCCGGGCCGCAAGCGGCCCTCCTCCTCTACCTGCGCAATCGCGCCCGCCCGCATCCCGGCTCATCCGCCGTGTTGCTCCGGCCACCAAAGCCCTCGCGCCGAGATCGCTGCACGAGCAGGAGGACGGGCTGGCCTGATGCGGAGGTAAAGGAGGAGGCCGCGAAGCGGCCGGGGGACACGCAGCAGCAGGTCTGCCCGCCCTCCTGCGCCATCACGAGACAAAGGAACTCATGATCAAAGCTCCCAGCAATGACGATCTGCGCGTGTTCACTGTGGTGGCACGCAAGTCCAGCTTTGCCGGCGCGGCCGAGGAGCTGGGCGTGTCGGCCGCCTATGTGACCAAGCGCATACGGATGCTGGAAACCGATCTGGCGACCAAGCTCCTGCACCGCACGACGCGGCGCGTGGTCGTCACCGAGGACGGCGAGCGGGTCTATCTGTGGGCCCAGCGCGTGCTGGACGATATCGACCACCTGATGCAGGAGGTGTCGGTGACGCGGGCGATGCCGCGGGGCCTGCTGCGCGTGTGCTCCAGCTTCGGCTTCGGGCGCAATCTGGTGGCGCCGGCGATCTCGCAGCTGGTCGAGAAATATCCCAGCCTGGCGGTGCGCTTCGAGGTCTTCGACCGGCTGGTCGATGTGGCCAGCGAGGGCTTCGATCTGGACGTGCGCGTCGGCGACGAGATCGCCCCGCACCTGATCGCCAAGCGCCTCGCCTCCAACCACCGCGTGCTGTGCGCTGCCCCCAGCTATCTGGAACGGCGCGGCGTGCCGCGCGCGCTGGCTGATCTGTCCAACCACGACTGCATGGTGATCAAGGAGCGCGACCACCCGTTCGGCGTCTGGAAGCTGAGCACCGGCAACACCGAGCAAACCGTCAAGGTGACGGGCCCGCTGTCCACCAACAACGGTGAGATCGCGGTGCGCTGGGCAGTGGACGGCCGCGGCATTGTCTTGCGCTCGGTCTGGGACATCGCCCCGCTGCTGGCCAGCGGCGAGCTGGTGCAGGTGCTGCCCGGCCATGAGCAGGAGGCCAACGTCTGGGCCGTCTATCCGTCGCGGCTGGGCACCTCGGCCAAGGTGCGGGTCTGCGTCGAGTACCTGGAAACGTATTTCGCGAGGATCGCGGCGCAGACCTGGCCGGAGGGGCGCTGAGCGATCAGGACGCCCAGCTGCCGCCGATGGCCCGCACCAGCCCTACCGTGGCCTGGTACTGTGCCGAGCGCACCTGCAGCGCCTGGCGGCGGTTGCGCAGCTCGCTGCGCTGCGCGTCCAGCAGCTCCAGCTGGCTCACGAGCCCGTTGCGGTAGCGCGAGTCGGACAGCTTGGTCGCCCGTGTCGCCGAATCGACCGCGCTGGTCTGCAGCTCGGACTGGCGGGCCAGCAGCTGCAGCGCGGCGAGCTGGTCTTCGACGTCCTTGAAGGCGACCAGGACCTGCTGGCGGTAGTTGACCAGGGCCACGTCGAGCTCGGCACCGGCGTTCTGCACCTGGGCCTCGCGGCGGCCGCCGTCAAGAATCGGTAGCGACAGCAGCGCGCCCACACCCCAGGCGCGGGCCGACAACTTGAACAGATCGCCCAGCTCGGGCGAGGCGCCACCGCCATTGGCCGTCAGCGACAGGCTGGGGAACCAGGCAGCCCTGGCCACGCCGACGCGGGCCTGAGCGGCCTGCATCGAACGCTGGGCGGCGGACACATCGGGCCGGCGCGCCAGCATCGTGCTGGGCAGGCCGGCCGGGATCTGCGGCAGGGCCGCGTTCCAGCCGTCCAGGCCCAGTTCGAAGTTCGATGCCACCTCGCCGACCAGCACGGCCAGCGCGTTCTGCAGCGCAGCGCGCTGGCGGTCCAGCGCAAAGGCCTCGCTCTCGGTCGCCGCGGCCTCGGTGCGCACGCGCATCACGTCCAGTTCGGCCACGTCGCCGGCCTTGAAGCGACGCTCGGTCAGCTGCAAGGTGTCGCGGTAGGCAGCCACCGTGTCGCGCACCAAGGCGCGTTCGGCATCCAGCGCGCGCAGCGACAGATAGGTTTGCGCCACCTCGGCCTGCACCAGCAGCTGGGTGTTGCGCAAGAGGGCCTCGCGGGACTGGGCGTCCAGCGCGGCGGCGTCGGTGGTCTGCTTCAGCTTGCCGAACAGGTCCAACTCGTACGACAGTCTTGCGCCGGCGGTGATGCGGGTGGTGGCGTTCGGCGTCACGCCGGGCTCGACGCCGCGCGTGGCGCCACCACTGAGGCCCAGCTGCACCGAGCGGTCGGCATCGGCGCTGCGCACCAGCGCATTGGCCTGTGCCAGCCGAGCGGCCGCCACCTGGATGCTGGCGTTGCTGGCCGTGGCCTGCAGCTCCAGCGCGTTGAGCACCGGGTCGGCAAAGGCCTTCCACCACTCGCCACGGGCCTGCGCCTCGGCCGGGGCGGCGGTGGTCCAGCGGCCGTCACCGGATTTGAAGGCGGCGGGCGTGGCGGGCAGCTCCTGCGCCACCGGCACGGTGGCCGTGGCGCAACCAGCCAGCAGCAGGGCCGCCAGGAGAGGTGTCAACACGGGGGTCAGCGCTGAACGCCGCCAGAAATTCGACAATGTTTTCATATCGTTTCTCTCAATCAATCATTCATGCTTGGAGATGGGCGCCGCGGGCTGGGGCGTCAGGCTGCCGCCCGAGGACGGACCGCCAGCAGGCCCGAAATCAGCATGTGCAAACGCCTCCAGATGCGGCACCTCGCCATGCAGCTTCAGCGGACGGTTGCCGGTCAGCTGGCGCAGCAGCACATAGAACACCGGCGTCAGGAAGAGGCCGAACAGGGTGACGCCAATCATCCCGAAGAACACGGCAATGCCCATGGCCTGGCGCATCTCGGAGCCGGCGCCGGTGGACAGCACCAGGGGCAGCACACCCATCACAAAGGCCATCGAGGTCATCAGGATGGGGCGCAGCCGCAGGCGGCTGGCCTCGATCGCCGCCTGGCGGGGCGTGCGCCCGGCAAACTCCAGCTCGCGCGCGAATTCGACGATCAGGATCGCGTTCTTCGCGCTCAGCCCCACCAGCACCATCAGCCCGATCTGGGTGAAGACATTGTTGTCGCCATGCGAGAGCCAGACGCCGGTCATCGCCGCCAGCAGGCCCATGGGCACGATCAGGATGATGGACAGCGGCAGGGTCAGGCTTTCGTACTGCGCCGCCAGCACCAGGAACACCAAGAGGATGGCCAGCGGGAACACCCACATCGCCGAATTGCCGGCCAGGATCTCCTGATAGGTCAGCTCCGTCCACTCATAGCTGATGCCCTTGGGCAGGGTCTCGGTGGCAATGCGCTTGATCGCGTCCTGGGCCTGGCCCGAGGAATAGCCGGGGGCCGGACCGCCATTGATGTCGGCCGACAGGAAGCCGTTGTAGCGCATCGCACGCTCCGGGCCGAAGCTCGGCGTGACCTTCATCAAGGTCGACAGCGGCACCATCTCGCCCGAGTTCGAGCGCACCTTCAGCTGACCCACGTCTTCGGCACGGGCACGGTAGGCCGCATCGGCCTGCACGCGCACCGAGTAGGTACGGCCGAACTTGTTGAAGTCGTTGGCGTACAGGCTGCCCAGATAGATCTGCATGGTGTCGAAGATGTCCGTCACCGGCACACCCAGCTGGCGCGCCTTGGTGCGGTCGATGTCGGCATACAGCTGAGGCACATTGACCTGGTAGCTGGAGAACATGCCCGCCAGCTCCGGCGTCTGATAGGCCTTGGCCATGAAGGCCTTGACCGCGCCGTCCAGCGCCGTGTAGCCGAGGCCGCCACGGTCCTCCAGCTGCAACTTGAAGCCGCCGGTCGTGCCCAGGCCGGCCACCGGCGGAGGCGGGAACATGACGATGAAGGCGTCCTTGATCTGACCGAACTGCTGGTTCAGATTGCCGGCAATCGCGCTTGCGCTCAGGGCCGCACCCTTGCGCTGATCAAAGGGCGTCAGGGTGGTGAAGACGATGCCCGAGTTCGAGCTGTTGGTGAAGCCGTTGATCGACAGGCCCGGAAAGGCCACCGAGTGCTCGACGCCTGGCGTCTTCGAGGCGATCTCACCCATGCGGCGAATCACGTCCTCGGTGCGGTCCAAGGTGGCACCGTCGGGCAGCTGGGCGAAGCCGATCAGGTACTGCTTGTCCTGCGCCGGCACAAAGCCGCTGGGCACGATCTTGAACAGGCCCACGGTCACGCCGGCCAGCGCCAGATAGACCAGCACCATCACCGTCTTGCGCGAGATCGCACGGGTCACGCCGCCGCTGTAGGCGGCCGCACCGCGACCGAACAGCTTGTTGAAGCCGCGGAAGAAGCGGCCCAGCAAACGGTCCATCACGCGGGTCAGCCAGTCCTTGGGCGCGTCATGGCTCTTCAGCAGCAGCGCGGCAAGCGCAGGCGACAGGGTCAGCGAGTTGATCGCCGAGATCACCGTCGAGATCGCAATCGTCAGCGCGAACTGCTTGTAGAACTGGCCGGTCAGGCCGCTGATGAAGGCCAGCGGCACGAACACGGCGATCAGCACCAAGGCGATCGCGATGATGGGGCCCGACACTTCGCGCATCGCCCGGTAGGTGGCGTCGCGCGGGCTCAGACCCGCCTCGATATTGCGCTCGACGTTCTCAACCACGACGATGGCGTCGTCCACCACGATGCCGATGGCCAGCACCAGGCCGAACAGACTCAGGGCGTTGATAGAGAAGCCGAACAGATGCATCACCGCAAAGGTGCCGACCACCGACACCGGCACGGCCAGCAGCGGGATGATGGACGCACGCCAGGTCTGCAGGAACAGGATCACGACCAGCACCACCAGGGCGATGGCCTCGAGCAGGGTGTGCACCACCGACTCGATCGACGCACGCACGAACTGCGTCGGGTCGTAGACGATTTCGTAGTCCACGCCCTCGGGCATGCCGGCCTTCAGCTCGGCCATCGTGGCGCGCACGCCGTTGGAGATGTCGATCGCATTGGAGCCCGGCGCGGCGAAAATGGGCACGGCCACCGCGTCCTTGTTGTCCAACAGAGAACGCAGCGAATAACCCGAGGCACCCAGTTCGATGCGGGCGATGTCACGCAGGCGTGTCACCGCGCCATCGACGCTGGTCTTGACGATGATGTCGCCAAACTCTTCCTCGTTCTGCAAGCGGCCCTGCGCGTTGATCGACAGCTGCACGTCCACACCAGCCAGGCCGGGCGAGGCACCCACCACGCCAGCGGCGGCCTGCACGTTCTGGCCGCGGATGGCAGTCACCACGTCGCCGGCCGACAGGCCGCGCTGCGCGACCTTGTTCGGGTCCAGCCAGACGCGCATCGAGTAGTCGCCCGAGCCGAACAGCTGCACGTCACCGACGCCCTGCACGCGAGCCAGCCGGTCCTTGACGTTCAGCAGCGCGTAGTTGCGCAGATAGGTCATGTCGTAGCGGCCGTTGGGGCTCAGCAGGTGCACGACCATGGTCAGGTCGGGCGAGCTCTTGATGGTGCTGACACCCAGGCGGCGCACCTCCTCGGGCAGGCGCGGCTCGGCTTGCGAGACGCGGTTCTGCACCATCTGCTGGGCCTTGTCGGGGTCGGTGCCCAGCTTGAAGGTGACGGTCAGGGTCATCAGGCCGTCGGTCGTCGCCTGGCTGCCCATATAAAGCATGCCCTCGACGCCGTTGATCGCTTCTTCCAGCGGCGTGGCCACCGTTTCGGCGATCACCTTCGGATTGGCACCGGGATAGTTGGCTCGCACCACCACCGAGGGCGGCACGACCTCGGGGTATTCGGAGATCGGCAGACTGCGCACCGCAATCAGGCCGGCGATCAGCATCAGCAGCGACAGCACGCCGGCAAAGATCGGCCTGTCTATGAAGAATTTGGAGAGGTTCATGGCGGTTCTTCTTTCCTGTCAGGCGTTCACGTAGGAACGCCGGGGGCCGGCCTGGGGCTGCCCTCCCCTTGAAGGAGTGGCAGCCTCAGGCCGGACGGCCTTGGATAGGCTGGGACTTGCTTGGCTTAGGAGGGCTTGGCGTCTTCCCGGCGCGCCTGCAGTTCGGGCTTGGCGTCCATCGCCACCGACTCGGGCTTGAGCACCGCGCCGGGGCGCACGCGCTGCAAGCCGTTGACGACGATGCGCTCATCGGCCTTGAGCCCGGTATTGACGACACGCAGGCCGTTGACATTGGCGCCCAGGGTGACCTCGCGGTACTCGGCCTTGTTCTGCGCACCGACCACCATCACGAACTTCTTGCTCTGGTCGGTGCCCACCGCGCGCTCATTGATCAGCAGGGCCGAGGCGTTCTTGACCTGGCCCATGCGCAGCTTGGCGAACTGGCCGGGCATCAGGCTGCCGTCCTTGTTGTCGAACACGGCGCGCACGCGCACCGTGCCGCTCTTGGTGTCCACCTGGTTGTCGACCAGCTGCAGGCGGCCCTCGAACGGCGTATCGGTGGTGGCAGCCGTGCCCATCAGCACCGGAATCTTCTCCAGCTGGCTGCGGCCACCGGCGCTGGCCGGCAGGCTCTTCAGCGCGCGGGCGACGACCTGCTCATCGGCATCGAAGCTGGCGTAGATGGGGCTGACCGAGACCAGCGTCGTCAGCACCGGAGCGCCCGGGCCGGCGGCGACCAGATTGCCGACGGTGATCTCCAGCTTGCCGACGCGGCCCGCCACCGGCGCGCGCACCTGGGTGTAGCTCAGGCTCAGGCGGGCGGTCTGCAACGCGGCCTGGGCTGCACGCAGATTGGCCTCGGCCTCGCGGTAGGTGTTCTGGCGCTCGTCGTACTCGCGCAGGGCAATCGCGTGCTCGTCCAGCAGACGCTGGGCACGGGCCTGGTCGCTCTTGGCATAGGTCTGGCGCGACTGCGCGGCGGCGACCTGCGCTTCAGCGCGCTCCACTTCAGCGGCGAAGGGCGCCGGATCGATGGTGATCAGCAGATCGCCCTGCTTGACCAGCGCGCCCTCCTTGAAGTGCACCGCCTGCACGGCGCCGGCCACGCGGGAGCGCAGATCGACGCGTTCGACGGCTTCGAGCCGGCCCGAGAATTCGTCCCAGGTGGCGACGTCGCTCTTCACCACGGTGGCCACCGACACCGGCGTGGCCGGCGGCTCGGCAGACGCCGCGGTGGGGCCGGCCTCGGCTGTGTGCAGGCCAAAGAAGGCGGCCGAAACAGCCATCACGGCGGTGATGGCGGTGCCCACGGCCCACAGGCGGGTGTTGGAGCGCAGCGGGAACTGAGCGGCAGGGGGCGTGAGATTAGGGTTCTGACTCATGGGAACTCCGTGAAACTGTGTGACTGTGTTGACTGGTGGATCAGCGTTGCTGAATCGGTTGGTCAATCCTGCTGATCTGGTGCATTTGTTCCTTTCGTGGAACAAAGCGAGCTGTACGAGGTCTTGATATCAGGGTTTACAGCTAGATGTATGGGCTAGAGGCCGCTTCAATTTGTTTGAATTCATCGTTTTCCCCTTAGTTTCGTAACGACCGTTCTGGAATAATGGGGACTGTAGCGAGCTTGCACAAGGCCGTCAACAAATTTAATATCGATCGTTATGGAAAAGACTCTTGAGACAAAAAAGCCCCGCGCCCGAGGTCGCCCGCTGTCCTTCGACCGGGACCGGGCGCTGGAGAACGCCATGCATGTGTTCTGGCGTTTTGGCTATGAGGCGGCGTCGATCAGCGAGCTGACCGCGGCCATGGGCATCACCCCGCCCAGCCTCTACTCGGCCTTCGGCGACAAGGAGCATCTGTTCTGGGAAGCGGTCGAGCGCTATGCCGTCGGCCCCGGCAGTGGCGCACCCAAGGCCCTGGCCGAGGCCCCCACGGCCTACGGCGCGATCAAGCGCCTGCTGGAAGAGGCCGCCGAAGAGTTGACCCGCTCCTGCCACCCGCGCGGCTGCATGATGGTGATGGCGGCGACCAACTGCTCGGTGGCCTCGGCGCATATCGAGGCCGCGCTGGCCAAGCGCCGGGCCGGTGCCGTGACCGGCATCCGCGACCGCATCGAGCAAGGCATCGCCAACGGTGAGTTGCCTGCCGATACCGATGCCGGCGCGCTGGCCAACTTCTATGCCACCGTCTACCAGGGCATGTCGATGCAGTCCAAGGATGGCGCGACCTTCGAGAGCCTGATGGCCATCACGGCCGCAGCGATGCGCGCCTGGCCGGCCATGCCGCCGGCATGACCTCTGAGAACACCGATCAACCCACCGGAATCGCCATGCCTGCAACGCTTCAACTCAGCGGCCACGTCAAAGACCTGGGCGGCGGCTTCGTGGTGCGGCGCTTGCTGCCCTCGGCGGCGCGCCAGGCCGTCGGCCCCTTTCTGTTCTTCGACCACTTCGGCCCGGTCACGGTGGACCCCGACAGCCACCACGATGTGCGGCCGCACCCGCATATCGGCCTGGCCACCGTCACCTATCTGTTCGAGGGCGCGATGATGCACCGCGACAGCCTGGGCACCGAGCAGCGCATCGCCCCCGGGGCGATCAACTGGATGACGGCCGGCAGCGGCATCGTGCATTCCGAGCGCCGCCCCGCCGACCTGAGCGACAAGACCTTCGTCAACCACGGCCTGCAGCTGTGGGCGGCTTTGCCGGAAGCGTTCGAAGAGGTGGCCCCGAGCTTTTCGCACACGCCGGCCGCGGCGATCCCGACGCTGACCATTGACGACGCGCAGGTGCGCGTGCTGATCGGCGAGGCCTTCGGGCTGCGCTCGCCGGTGCCGACGTTTGCACCGACCCTCTACCTGGATGTGCGCTTCGCTGCTGCAGGCACCATGGAGTTGCCCGCACTGGCCGAGGAGTTGGCGATCTACGCGGTGGATGCGCCGGTTCAGATTGATGGCGAAACCGTGCCGCCGCACACGATGGCCCTGCTGGCGCCCGGGCAGACCGTCAGGCTGCAAACCGACGGCCCGGCACAGCTGATGGCGCTGGGCGGCAGCTCGCTGGGCGCGCACCGCCATATCTGGTGGAACTTCGTCTCCAGCCGCAAGGAACGCATCAGCCAGGCCGCCGACGATTGGCAGGCCCAGCGCATGGGCCAGGTCCCCAACGAAACCGAGTTCCTGCCGCTGCCGGAGCGCCGCCCGGCGGGGATCTGAAGGGCGAGCGAGGTCAGGCCAGCGCCTGCAGCACCCGCCCGAAAAAGCCGTCGGCATGATCGGCATTGATCCAGCGCACCACCACCACCAGACGCTGCGAAGGCGCCACCCAGGTCAGCGAGCTGCCGGCACCGACAGCGAAGTAGCTGTCTTCCGGCAGACTGGGAAACACGCTGTGGCCCGGGTTCAGAAACACCAGGCAGCCATAAAACGGTGCGATGGCGCAGGGCCTGCGCATGCGCTCCACCCACGCCGCAGGAATCACCTGCCGGCCATTGGCGCGGCCCTGATCAAGCAGCAACTGGCCGATGCGCGCCTGATCGACGCTGCTGATCGACATGCCACCGCCCCAGTGGCTGCCACCGGGCACCGACTGCACGCGCTGGCCATTCGCCAACTCGACCCACGCGTTGTCATAACCGACCCAGCGCCAATCCGTGCTCGCACCGATGGGCCGCATGATGGCCTCGTCAAACACCTCGGGCAGTGCCCGGCCGAACAAGTGCAGCAGCGCCAGTGAGAGCTGGTTGATGCGCACGTCGTTGTACTCCCAGTAGCTGCCCGGTGCCTGCAGCGGGCGGGCATCGCCCTTGGTGCCGGTGACTTCCTTGGCCTGGAATTTGACGCTGCGGTAGCGGTCCACCTGGTCGGGCACACCAAAGCAGCTGCCCTCCCATTCGCTGGTTTGCTGCAGCAGCTGCAGCCAGGTGACCTGGGCATTGTGCTCACCTTCGAAGCCTATGCCCGGCACCCGCAGGTGCACCGGCTCGTTCAGGTCGGGCAGCAGGCCACGGTCCTGCGCCACGCCGGCCAACAGGGCGAGATAGGTCTTGGCAATACTGAAGGTCAGGTCGGCCCGCTCGGGCTCGCCCCAACGCGCCAGCAGCTGGCCATCCTGCACGATCACACCTGACACCGGTCCACGGCCATGCACCGGCCCCAGCAAGCGATTCCACGGCGGCGGGTCCTGCTGATGCACGCCCCAGGCCTGGTTCTCGGTGTCGCGGCTCCAGGCCGTCTCATGCTCAATGGCAAATTGCACCGCGTTTTGCAAACGCGGGTCTTGGAGTGTGGCCAGGGACAGGTTGAGCATGATGAAGGGGCAGTGTTGAAGGCAGCCCTCATTGTAGAAACGACCACCGACCGCGACACTCTGGCAATCGCACCGTCGACGCCAACCCGGCGAAGGCCGGCATCCTCGGGCGGGTGATACTTCATTCATTCATCCATTCATTCTTTCGCTGCGACCAGTTCGGCTGCAGAAGCCTCAGCGCCTCACTCACACGGAGACCCTCGCCATGAAACTGATGCGATACGGCGCCAAGGGCACGGAACGCCCCGCCCTGCTCGACGAGCAGGGCCATGTGCGCGACCTCAGTGGCGTGATGAGCGATATCGACGGCACCGACCTCACACCTCAGGGCCTGCATCGTTTGCGCCAGATCGACCCCGGCAACCTGCCCGTGGTCGAGCGGCCAGGCCGCATCGCGCCGCCATGGCGCGGCATGGGCAAATTCGTCTGTGTCGGGCTGAACTATGCGGACCACGCGGCGGAAGCTGGAATGCCGGTGCCCAAGGAACCGGTGCTGTTCATGAAACCCACCAGCGCCGTGATCGGCTGCAATGACGCCGTCGTGCTGCCGCAGGGCTCGGTCAAGGGCGACTGGGAGGTCGAACTGGGCGTGGTCATCGGCAGCAAGGCGCGCTATGTCAGCGAGGCCGAGGCGCTGCAACACGTCGCCGGCTACTGCGTGGTCAATGACCTGTCGGAGCGCGAGTACCAGATCGAGCGCGGCGGCACCTGGGACAAGGGCAAGGGCTGCGACACCTTCGGCCCGGTCGGGCCTTGGCTGGTGACCGCAGACGAAATACCCGACCCGCAGGTGCTGGATCTGTGGCTGGACCTCAACGGCCAGCGCCGCCAGACCGGCAGCACCCGCACCATGGTTTTTGGTGTCGCCCAGTTGGTGAGTTACGTCAGCCGCTTCATGACGCTCTACCCGGGCGACCTGATCAGCACCGGCACGCCGCCCGGCGTGGGCATGGGCCACAAGCCACCGCTGTATCTGCAGCCCGGCGATGAGATGCGCCTGGGCATTACAGGCCTGGGTGAGCAACGCCAGCGGGTGCACGCGTGGAGCTCAACGCTGATTGATGCCTGAGCCCGCCCACCAGCCTTTGCAGCCGCACCGTCACGCAGGCGCGCCAGGAACAGCCCCCACGCCATAGACAGCGATGGGCGACGCGGCGTGCCATGGCGGGCGCCACCCATCTGGATCATCCGCACACCGGGCGCTGCCATAGCGTTTGCCACCGCCGGCATGCCGACCGGGGCCGCTGGGCTCCACCGGAGTGATCACACCGAACGGTCTGACGGCTTCGGCCGGCGCAGAGCCAGCCGGACTTGTTGCCGCAGCCGGAGGCAAAGGACTCAGCAAGTCCAGCGGACTGCGCACCGCTCCACCTCCGACCTTGAGCACATGGGTATAAATCATGGTCGTGCTGACGTCTGCGTGGCCCAGCAACTCCTGCACCGTGCGAATGTCATAGCCCGACTGCAGCAGGTGTGTGGCGAACGAATGCCTCAAGGTGTGGGGGGTGGCTGGCTTGTCGATGCCCGCCGTCTTCAGCGCCTTCTTGAAGGCGCGTTGAAAACCTTGGTCGAACATGTGGTGGCGACGCATCTCGCCTGTACGCGGGTCTATCGACATCTGCGCCTCGGGAAACACCCAGAACCACGCCCAGGAGGCCGGTGCGCGCGGAAACTTGCGCTCCAACGCATTGGGCAGATACACACCCGCATGTCCCTGGGTACGATCCTGCAGCCACAGGGTCCGCGCATAGTTCAGCTGCAAGCCGAGATCAGGCATCAAGGCCAGCGGCAGCATGACCGCTCGGTCCTTGCCGCCCTTGCCCTGTCGAATGACCAGGGTGCGGTGAGCAAAGTCCAGGTCTTTTACCCGCAAGCGCAAGCCCTCCATCAACCGCATGCCCGTGCCATACAACATGCGAGCAAACACCGCATACACCCCGGTCATTGCCGAAAGCAGACGTCCGACCTCGTCGGGGTTCAGCACCACCGGCAATCGACGAGCCGTCTTCGGCCGGTTCAGCTCCAGCATCCAAGGCAAGTCACGGCCCAGCACCTGCTTGTAGAGGAACAGCAAGGACGACAAGGCCTGACGATGGGTGTTCACCGCCACCGACCGGTCGTTAGACAGCCAGGTGAGGAACTCCACCACCTCGTCATGTCCCATCTCACCGGGATGCCGGTGCCGATGAAAGCGCACATAACTCACCACCCAATGGACATAGGCCTGCTCCGTCCGTATGCTGTAGTGCAAATAGCGGGCCCGCTCTCGCACCTGATCAATCAACCGCTCAGACTGCAAGGGCGGCAAATCAGGCGAGGGCGAGGGCAAAGGACAGGCATCAACAGGTTCGGAGGAGTGACTCATGGCGGCAATCGCGAAGTACTGTATGAAAATACAGACTAGAACCCCCGCCCCATTTTTTCAAGCCGCCCCGCCAATGCCCGCACAAAGCCGTCAAACCCCAAAGCCCTGCGCCACTTTCCTGATACAGGCGCAACGCGCCCGTTCACGGGGCAACGGCGCGGTGCGCCATACAACACGTTAGGCTTCACGAAATGCCATCCGCGCCTTCGCACGCCACCTTTGCCGAGTACTTTCGCTTTGGCCTGGAGACAGGTCTGTTGAAGCCCGAAGATGCAAGCGCGTGGGCAATGGCGCTCGTGGAGGAACTGGCCGAACCGCCGTACGAAATCATCGAGGTTGCCTTGGGCAAAGGCCTAGCAACAACTCTTGAGAACCTGGCGGCAGTTCAAGGTGAGCGGGACTCCAGTCTGGCTGGTCGGTGGCTGCTCGGCTATTTGCGGCAGTCACTTCCGGACTCCGATGAACATTTGCATTGGGCTATACGCCGCGCCATGCAAATTGCGCGCATTGCCGCACTCGGAGATGAAACGTACTATGGGTTTGATTCAATTGACGACGAACTCTTCCTCGCCCGAAACAACACCTATGGCAGCGTGGCGGATTGCAGGCGAGTGCTCGTTGAGTCACTTCAAGAGTATCCAATGCCGCCTGTCACCAGTGAAGCCTAACCATTCCATCGAGGGGACAAACAACGGCGGTTCAAGTTTGGGCTTTCTGTCCAAGCCGGTGCCGCCGTCGTTTGCCCCTCATGTCAAACGTTAGGCCCCTCATGGCGGATTCCACGCACGACCAGCAGGTGCTCAGTAGGGTTCGATCAAATCCAAGCTTCTATCTGGCACCAGGTCGAACGAATGATCTACGTGATCTGTCTCTTGAGTTGGCCAACGATGCTGTCTATCTTGGCGCAGATCGCGTGGCAATCGAACGATTCGACGGTTGGCATTTGGTCAGCGCATCCGTCGACTGGATAACTCAAGAAGCCAAGTGCTCGGCCCGTGAATCATTTTTCCGCCTTCAAGTGTTCCATCAGTACCGGCAGAACGCCACGCGTGCGCCAGTCCTAATTGCAGCCTTCTGTTCAGATGTTGCGATCTTCTTGGAGGCCGAAGCAGAGGTCGTCCAGGGTTGCTCTTCTGGCCTACAAGTACTTGCAGCCTATGTATCCCTCAACCATCCATCGGGTCGGGTTGTCGCCATCCGTGGCCCCTATTCGGCGAACGCCGGCGCCTAACCCCTCCGTCAAGGGGACCTGCCTTCGGCAGGCCCCTTACGTCGAACGTTAGAGCGCTCCAAACCGCCTTCGAGACTCCTGTTTGCTACCCCAAAGAAAACATGCTTGTCTATTTACTCTTGTCACTTTGCATCGGAGCAATCTGCGGAGGCGCGCTCGCATATTTGTTGGCAGCTCAGAAGCAAAGGCGTACGCCAACTCGCCAATGGCTGGTGTGGGGCGCCGCAATGCTGGCAGTCCTTGGTTGTGCAGCACTGATCGGGCAAGCCAACCGAACCAGTTCTCCGGCAGAGTCAATTAAGTTCACCAGCGCGATCCTGGTGCTCGTTGGCTTCGCAATTGGTTACTACATACGAACCCGTAGGAAACGCTAGTTAGCTGGCGAAAGAAGAAGCAAGTGCGTCACCTATTGCTATCTAATGCTTCTCTCTGCAGAGAGCGCTCTAACCCTTCCATTGAGGGGACAAACAACGGCGGGCCAGGTTTTTGCTCGTTACCCAAGCTGGTGCCGCCGTCGTTTGCCCCTCATGTCAAACGTTAGAGCGCAAAGACCATGGAATCGATACTTTCCGATCTGCAAGCTCTGGAGCGCGCGCTTCACGGGCCGGAGATGAGGCATGACGCCGTGCGTCTTGCAGAACTTCTGCATTCAGAGTTTCGTGAGTTTGGGCGATCCGGCCGGTCGTACGATCGGCGAGAAATACTTGAGCGACTGCAGGCTGAAACGGAATTTCCAGAGATACACGCGCAGGACTTTCAGTTGATTGCGCTATCGGATGCCGCATATCTATTAACGTATCGTTCCGCACACGTTGCAGCGACCCGTCAGCTCGAGCACCATACGAATCGCTCATCGGTTTGGCGACTAGAGGCCACAGGATGGAAAATGATCTTTCACCAAGGCACTCCAACGAATGGGTTTAGCCAAAATGCGCTCTAACCCATCGCTCAACCGGACCCGCAACGGCATGCCACCTTCGGGCCTCATTTCATTCTGGCCCTACGGCGTCATGCCGTCGCGGGCCGGTTAGCTCAGACGTTAGGCTTCAAATGACCGCTACCGCGACGCTATCCGTTTCGAGAGAGTTCTATCGAGGGTACGAGCTTTGCTGGGGCAATGGGTTGCCCGCGGCGGATGGAAAGCAGAATGCACTCATCCCTGGCGTTGTGTGCCTGGCTTTCTCCATCGAACTCGGACTAAAGGCCATCATTCTGGCCACCCAACCGTCAGTGCCCGGGCACAAGCTGGATGTGCTGTTCGGTCTCTTGACTCCTGAGGACCGAGACACCGTGATTCGTCACACCGGCTACGAACAGTCGCGTTTCGAGAAGGAGCTGGCGGCCGTTTCAAGTGCGTTTGTTGAATGGCGCTACATACACGAGAAGCCTGGCTCACATAGCACCAGCATGCAGTTCCTCATACTTTTTCGGCGCGCTATCGAGGTTGTTGCGGAGCGAAATGAGCAACTTCTTCGAGCTAAGCTGCGCGAGGAGCGAGAGTGAAGCCTAACCAGTCGCTCGAGCCGACTCGCGTCGGCAAGCCTCCGCTCGCGGCTCAGCTTCAACGTTAACCGTCAAGAATGGACAGATTTGTTTACTACTCGAAGCCGAAGCTGGTCGCAAGCTTGGCGCCGATGTTCGTCATTGCAGCCGCGCTGTTCTGGATTGGCCTGAAAAGCAGCGTTCTATTGATTCTTGCTGCTTCGTGGGCGCTGGTGGTCATCGCAGTTCTCCTGAAGCTGAGCCCATTCGATCGCCCAGTAATGGAGTTCGGCAGCTCTGAGATATCTTTTGGTCCTGGCTTGGCAACTAAGGTGCCTTTGTCCAGTATCAAATACGCAGTGTCCGGTGGCAGCAGCTCAAATGCATGGCCTGGTAACGTTAGCGTGCTGCTGGAAATGGAGTCACGGGCTGCCGGAGGCCAGCGTTACTATGACCGGAAGGTCATTGGATTGTTCTGCGTAGACGCTTCGCCAGAAGACATTGCGGAACGTATTAACTCCCTCGTTGGGTCGTCGGTGCCCCTTGCCGGCTAACCATTCCATCGAGGGGACGTCCAACGGCGAGCATGGTTTGTGCCACTTGCCAAAGCTGGTGCCGCCGTCGTCCGCCCCTCATGTCAAACGTTCGACGTCATGAAAAGCTCGCTCTCCGGCCTGCTGTTGCTTGAAGCGCTCGTCTGCGGCATCCCCGCGACGTTCCTGGCTGTGGTCTATTTGCCGTGGGCAGCTATCGTTGCAATTGGCCAGTATCAGGACTCGCCAGCCTTCGCGGCAGCAAATGCAGCCATGCTCGGCTGTTGCGTAGTTGCACTCGCTCAGTACTGGCACCTTGCTATTTGCACCATGAACAGCCGGCCATACAGGTTCGGTCGCGCTTTCTTTGCCGGAGCCTTGTGCGGTGCGTCGGCCGGGCTCGTGCTGCTCGTGTTCTTGCCTCCGTTGGCTCTCGTGGCCTTGCTGGCGGCAGCGTCAGCTGTTCACTTTGCTAGGCTTCAGCTTCGCAACGGCGCTCGGCCAACTGCAAGTCTGCTCGCTGGGGGCGGGCCATGACGCCGAACCAGTCGCTCAACCGGACACGCAACGGCATGCCTCCGCAGGGCCTCATTTCATTCTGGCCCAGCGGCGTCCTGCCGCTGCGTGCCGGTTAGCTCGAACGTTATGCGTCGGCTTACCAGCCAGGCTGAGGCTTGTTCCGCTTGCGGCTACTCGGGAGTCGCAGCCGCGCGCGTCGAACCAACAGGCAAGCCAGCGCCTCCGCCGCGCGCGTCGCTTGCTCAGTCTTCAGGGTTTGCGATGCGCCTTGGCAAGGTCTACACGGGTAAAGTCATCGCCATGCAACCCTGGCCTCGTTTTCGGTCCACGCCGCCGCCCTCGGGGCACGCCTGGCTGGCGTCTTCTTCGGGGGCCGCTTGGGGCCCTCAGCCGCCCATGCCTTCGTCGTTGGGGCTACGCATAACCAATCGCTCCATCCGACAGCCTTCGGCTGCGGCTGAGCTCAGACGTTAGCCAGCAGCATCGAGTTCATGGCAGCTCACCATCCGCTTAAGCCATTCGTGGCGCTCGCCTTCGTGGCGCGTCACGGTCAAGTCGCATGCTCCGTCGGTTGTACTCGCCTGTTCGCGTTCGCCGGTCTGCGCCGCTTCGTGCCTGACGATGTCACTTCTTTAGGTGCCGGTTCGCTGGCCCTGCCTGCGGCAGCGCCGGGTTCGGCCTTCCTTTGGGGCATCGGCTTCGCCCATGCCGGCCGCGTCGCCGCGCTGCTTCACAATGTGTTGGTGCAGCTTGCTCTGCTTCTGGCTAACCGGTCGGTCAAGGGGACACACAACGGCGGGCCTGGTTTGTCTGCCTTTGCTTGCTCCGTGCCGCCGTCGTGCGCCCCTTACCTCCAACGTTAGGCGCTATGCATTTCACCGTCACATCTCGCGGCAATGGTTTGCTCATCTTGCTCTGGTGCGGCGTACTTGCGGCTTGTGCACTGGTCGAGCCTCGCCTTTCCGTTGCCGTGGCAGGCGCATTTTTTCTCGCGGGCTTGGTCGCAGGCGCACTTCAAGGCCGCGCCATTCGCCAGTACGCCACGCAGTTCCTAGCAGCAGGTACTGCCCGCCAAGTTAGGGCAGCCTTGGTCAGCTCTTTGTCCGGCAGGCTATCCGTGGGGCTACTCTGGCTCGCCAGCATCGCTCTCCTTACCCTGCTCGTTCGTGGCGGAGAGTACGGCACGCTTCAGACAGCGCTTGGTTCCTACGCGGCATTCTCGTTGGCGCGAGAGCTAGCGTCGCTCCCAGCGGTCATTGCTCTTCCAAGGCAGGCATAGTCATGCTTCAATCTCACGCGCCTAACCATTCCATAGAGGGGACAAACAACGGCGGTTCAGGTTTGGGCTTTCTGCCCAAGCTTGTGCCGCCGTCGTTTGCCCCTCATTTCAAACGTTAGCCAGTAGCATCGGATTCATGGCAAGTCATCGTCCGCTCAAGCCATTCGTAGCGCTCGCCATCTTGGCATGCAGCGGTCAGGCCATGTGCTCGGCCTGCAGCGTTCAGCTATTCGCGTACAGTGGCTCGCATCGTTCTGTGCCTTGCGGCTTCAAAGTTTCAAGTGCCAGTTCGCTGGCCCTGCCTGCGGCAGCGCCGAGTCTGGCCTTCCTTTGGGGCATCGGCTTCGCCCATGCCGGCCGCGTCGTCGCGCTGCTTCACAATGTGTCGGTGCAGCTTGCTCTGTTTCTGGCTAACCGGTCGGTCAAGGGGACGCACAACGGCGGGCCTGGTTTGTCTTCCTTTGCTGGGTCCGTGCCGCCGTCGTGCGCCCCTTACCTTCAACGTTAGGCGTCACACAGTCAGGCTCTTCTGCTTGCTCCAACAGATTGGAAATTACGCCATGCCCAAGGCCTTCATCAAACTCCTAGCACTTCTACTGACCGTTTTCGCGTTGCCGGTGATTGCATCTGAGCCGTGGCCCGAACCGGTGGTCACAATTGAGCAGATGCGAATGATGAAGCGAATGAAAATCTCCACAGTCGTTGCAGGATCAAACAGGGATGTGACTGCCCCCGTGGTTATGAGGGTTCACGTAGCAGAAGACGGGACTGTTAGGCGGGCCGTGCTCATAGAGAGTTGCGGCAGCCCCGACCACGATGAGGCGTCTTTGTACGCTATGCGAAAAATGAAGTTCGCACCCAAACTGATCGATGGCAAACCCGCGGACGTCACACTGGTCGTTCCGCTGCACTTGCCTCTCACGCGCAAAAACGGGTGAATCCAAAGTGTCGGCCAAAGTGACGCCTAACCCATCGCTCAACCGGACCCGCTACGGCATGCCACCTCCGGGCCTCATTTCATTCTGGCCCTGCGGTGTCCTGCCGCTGCGGGCCGGTTAGCTCAAACGTTAGACCGCTCCCATACCCTCTATGTCCAAAACTGCTTCGATTGGCGTCTTCTTGCTGAAGTGCGTCACTTTCTCTGTCATCTTCGTCGCTGTCTGGCTCCTTGGTTATAGGCCCATAAACGCTACGCAGTCCGCCAATGCTCAGGAAGCCACGCAGGCCAAGGAACGGATCGAGGAGTACGACAAACAGACTCGCCAAGTCGGTGAGCAACTCGCTGAAGCCGCGGAGCAGCAGCGGCGGACTACCGCGTCGCTCGCAGCTCAGGAAGCCCAAAACGCTCGGTTCGAGGCGGTTCTTCAGCGGTGGGAGAAGCAGACTGGACTACGTAAGTGAGAGAGCGGCCTAACCATTCCATCGAGGGGACAAACAACGGCGGTCCTGGCTTGGGCACTTTGCCTAGGCTGGTGCCGCCGCTGTTTGCTCCTCATGTCAAACGTTAGCCAGCAGCATCGGATTCATGGCAAGTCATCGTCCGCTCAAGCCATTCGTAGCGCTCGCCATCTTGGCATGCAGCGGTCAGGCCATGTGCTCGGCCTGCAGCGTTCAGCTATTCGCGCACAGTGGCTCGCATCGTTCTGTGCCTTGCGGCTTCAAAGTTTCAAGTGCCAGTTCGCTGGCCCTGCCTGCGGCAGCGCCGAGTCTGGCCTTCCTTTGGGGCATCGGCTTCGCCCATGCCGGCAGCGTCGCCGCGTTGCTCCACAATGTGTTTGTGCAACTTGCTCTGCTTCTGGCTAACCCTGCGGTCAAGGGGACGCACAACGGCGGGCCCTGTTTGTCTGCCTTTGCTAGTTCCGTGCCGCAGTCGTGCGCCCCTTACCTCCAACGTTAGACATCATGAGCAGACGTTTCTTCCAACTCGACGACGTATCCTTTGTTGATACAACGTTGCGGATCGCCGTAACCGAGCTGTTTCCAGATCATTCACTGCGCGACGTGGGGGCAATAGGTTCACCCCTAAATTTGCTTGGGCGACAACTGCGAGTCTCGTTTCATGGCGTCGGGGGCTTTCGAGTTGTGCCCGAACAGTGCAGCTGGCCGCCCGGTGACGACGAAACGGATACCGTCGAAGCTTTCCTAGTCGAGCGATTCAAGCGAAGTAAGTATCTCGAAGAACAGCGTTGGGGGGTGGAGACTTGGGTGTTGCGGTCTTCGGAGGCGGGTCGCACGCTGGCCCACTACCTTGTGCACACGGAGGACTTCGATGTTCATGTACTTGCTAACGCCGAGCCAAATATCGAAGAGCGCGCGCATGCTGCCTAGCAGCTAATTCGACACTAGCAGAAGGCTCAACTTGCCGCTTCTAGTCAACTAGAAATGCGTCACCAAGCACGCAAGGTCCGTAGATGTCTAACCAGTCGGTCAAGGGGACGCACAACGGCCGGCCTGGCTTGCCTTCCTTTGCTGGTTCCGTGCCGCCGTCGTGCGCCCCTTACCTCCAACGTTATAGCGCTGGCAAATAGCCCATGAGAGTCAGTTCCTCCAACTTGGTCGCCTGCGCGGAGTGCCGCTTGGTCAGCGACGTTCAAGCATTGGAGCCGCGCCTGTTCTGCTCAGCATTCTTTGCGTGCGCGGACTTTCTGGGTTCCCTAGGCGAGCTGGCAACCAAGGCGTTCGCCAGCTTGCCAGTCGCCTTCTTTGCTCGCATGCCGGGTCACGCCCTGGGCCGCACCGGTGGCGCTCAAGCTCTGTGCCTTCGTTTCTGGCTCGCCATAACAAGGCGGTCAAGGGGACGCACAACGGCGAGCAAGGCTTGTCGCTATCCTTCGGGGCTGGTGCCGCCGTCGTGCGCCCCTTACCTCCCACGTTAGGCTTCATAAATCAGATGCGTGCAGTTCTTGTTGTCGTTTCTGGCCTTCTAGCTGGCGTCATTGCATGGTTTCCTTGCGCGGTCGGCCTCGCAGCCTATCGCTACAAGCTTGGCGGCGCACAGATCAGAAGTAACAACCGCTGGGTTCTCCTCGGAACATGCTCCCCCAGCAGTTTCTCGGTTATTGGTCGCATCGGTTTCATCGTTGCCATGCTCGTTTGGCTATGCATATTCTTCGGGGCTATGGGAGTTCCGGTGCTTGTGGCTAGAGCACTTGGCATTCCTGAAACATCTCCGTTCATTGGGTACGCCATCTATGCAAACATGCTCGTTGCAGCAGTTTCATTCTTAATCGGCCCGGCCATCTGGCGTAGGATCGCACTGTGACGCCTAACCCCTCGCTCAACCGGACCCGCAACGGCATGCCGCCTCCAGGCCTCATTTCATTCTGGCCCTGCGGCGTCCTGCCGTCGCGGGCCGGTTAGCTCAAACGTTAGACCTCAGTACCATGAGCGAGTCCACATCCACCAGCACTTCCATTGAACTCACCAGTGATGAGTCCCTAGTCCTGTTTGAATTTCTCCAGCGCTTCAGCGAATCGGAGGCGCTGACGATTCAGGACCAAGCGGAGGAGCGCGCTCTCTGGAACCTTTGCTGCCTACTGGAGAAGAAACTTTCGGCGCCTTTTGCGAGCAACTACCAAGACCAGTTGGACCAAGCGCGCGCTAGGCTCCGTGACGAACGACAAGACTAGGCAATCGTCCATGAACCAGCCAGCCGAAATCGACAAGCTACTGTCAAAGCTCTGTATAGAGCTTGGTTTCTGTTTGCCGCCGAACGAATGCGAGAAGCTGCGAAGCAGTCCGCCCAGCACGCCTGATGCATTTGCTCGTGCCGTGTTTCAGGCTGAAGGGCTGGATGTGAATCTCGTGGACTTGCATCTACTTCGGCAGGTTCAGCGCTATGTTATCGATGCACTTCAAAGCCGAGATGAATTTGGTGGTTGCATACGTGAGGTCTAACCACTCCATCGAGGGGACGGCCAACGGCGAGCATGGTTTGTGCTGGTTGCCGAAGCTAGTGCCGCCGCTGTCCGCCCCTCATGTCAAACGTTAGCCATCACAATCGCCGCAGTTCCGCGCGTAGCAAGTACAACGAATGCATCACTCGCAATCCCTGAAATTCAACATCGCAAGCGCCGCATTGCTTACGCTCACCATCTCCGCCGCACCTGTGCAAGCGCAGGAAACTAAAGTGATTGGCCAGTTGGTGGACGCCACTTGCACGTCTTTCCTCGCACCAGTGCTTGGGCGAAAGGAAATTGCTACGCTTGCAGCTGCGCGAGGTATAGATTCACGGCAAGTCTGTTCATGCGCCAACCGCTCAGTCGCGGCCGATTCTCGCCTAGCGCCTCTGCTCGGGCAGGGCGACGAGGCGATCCTCCGAGCTACAGAAGATCTCCAGCTTCGCTCGTATGTCATCGGGCGAGTGCTGAATTCGGTTCTGCAGTGCTTCTCCCAAGAACTCGACGCCACTTTGGTAGCCTCCCCGATCCCAAAATGATGGCTAACCCTTCCATCGAGGCGACAGCCAACGGCGTGCAACCTTTTGGCTTCTTTCCAAGGTTTGTGCCGCCGTTGTCTGCGCCTCATGTCAAACGTTAGCCCGCGCCACGCGATGACCGCAGCACTTTGGTCTTTTGAGGTTGATCACACCGCACCAGCGACATACCTCGCTGACGAGATCTTGCTTCGCGAGATATTGAAAGGCGGCCTGTCGCCGGCCGCAGTCAGGCAATCACTTTCTGAGCATGCTGCTAAATGCCCACTTACTCTGGATCTGGTACGACCAGACGGGAGGGCACTCTATGACCAAGCAGTGCCAGTCGGTGACATGCTGTTGTTCAACTGGTTACCGGTCTTCTCGGAGCGTGCCCACCAGCTGCTTTTGGCGGCAGGCTGCGCAGCGGAGGAATTCCTCGACTGCCGTCTACGCGTCCTAAGCAATACCCCGTTCAAGGTTCACATTCCCCTTAAAAGCTACGATGCAATTGATTTCGCTCGCTCTGCAGCGCTGCATTCGATCCCGCTAAATCCGCCGATCCCGTTTCACTTTGTCAGCGTGTATCTCAAACCCGGCACATGGGTGCTTCCACCTTGCTTCCGCGTCCCTGCACCGGGCCACCCACAGGTTCTTGCCGAGCTCTTTTCTCAAGATGCGCTTCAGGTTGCGTGGTCTGGAGCTGCACTCAAAGGTGCTACTTTTCGACGCTTGGCATACAGTGCGGGCTAACCATTCCATCGAGGGGACAGCCAACGGCGAGCATGGTTTGTGCCGGCTGCCAAAGCCAGTTCCGCCGTCGTCTGCCCCTCATGTCAAACGTTAGGCACCGTGAAAATAGAACTGCCGAGGTCACTTTGGGTCTAGGACTACTCCTTCCACTCGAGAAGATTCCGATCTTCATCTGGAGCCTGACGCTCATCGGGATCGGCGGCTATCTCGCCGTGCAAGAACCACTATTCAGTTGGCCTCAAGCCAAGGCTATTGGAATTTTCCTGGTTGGCTTTGCAGGGTTTGCATATGACGTTGTGAAGCGCGTCCAAGCAAAGAGCGCCACGGCCAACTCCAACGATGGTGACGTATGAATGCGAATGCGAAATCTCCTGTTCTGCGGTCAGTTTCTCCAGCAGAATCAGTCCACCATCAAGAAATTCGTTGGGTATAGCGGGGTAGTGCCTAACCATTCCATCGAGGGGACAAACAACGGCGGTTTAGGCTTGTGCTGGTTGCGCAGGCGGGTACCGCCGTCGTTTGCCCCTCATGTCAAACGTTAGCCAGCAGCATCGAGTTCATGGCAGCTCACCATCCGCTTAAGCCATTCGTGGCGCTCGCCTTCTTGGCGCATCACGGTCAAGTCGGGTGCTCCGTCGGCTGTACCCGTCTGTTCGCGTTCGCCGGTCTGCGCCGCGCTGTGCCTGCCGATGTCACAGCTTTAAGTGCCAGTTCGCTGGCCCTACCTGCGGCAGCGCCTGGTTCGGCCTTCCTTTGGGGCATCGGCTTCGCCCATGCCGGCAGCGTCGCCGCGCTGCTTCACAATGTGTTGGTGCAACTTGCTCTGCTTCTGGCTAACCGGTCGGTCAAGGGGACACACAACGGCGGGCCTGGCTTGTCGGCCATTGCGAGTTCCGTGCCGCCGTCGTGTGCCCCTTACCTCCAACGTTAGGCATCACAGTCATGGCAAACACGCAAACGCACCTGTTCGCTTCGCTGGCCTTAGCACTTGCAACCATGAACGTAAGTGCAGCTCCAATAGAAGGCACGTATGTTCGCGTGCCCGCTACAAGATTTGAGTCCGGTACTCTTACCATCTCCAAGTTGCACCGAGCGGAGTTCACACTGGATCTCCAAGCGACCTTCAATCCGACTGGAGACCCAGAGCAATCGAGCCAGTTCGCCATTCTTGAGAATGAGATCGTTCCAATTCAAGGCGATGTCGCTGTCTATCGCCCGCAGCAGGGCGAATATGACCCTGGCCAATGCACCATCGTCTTAACATTCTCCCGACCAAAGCAAGTTCAAGTCACCCAATTTGGTGAATGCTCGTCGTTTGGGTATCGCGCATACGCCACTGGTCGCTACGTACGCGGCGCTTCAGAAAATGTTCGCAAGTGATGCCTAACCCTTCAATCGAGAGGACGTCACCCGGCAAGCCGGGCGCCGCCTCTCATCTCAAACGTTAGACATGAACAACAGCCGCATCGCGTTCGCGCTGGCCGTGACGACAGCAGTCGGCGCTGGAACGGCTTTCGTAGTTCCTGAGGGATGGCTGCAGTATTGCTTCTGGGGCACAGGGCTGGCTGCCCTAGTCTTCGGCTCCTTGGCTGCAGCGAGCGCTCGGGACGTGGAAGAGTCAAATGCTGGTCCCGCCGCTAAGCTCGTCCTCTGGCTCGTGATTGGAACTGATCGCCCGGCAGCTCGCATTAAGGACCTGGAGGCGGTCGTGTTCTTCTGTGGAGCCTTGGCTTTCCTGGTTGGTCTGACGCTCGGAGCTTTTGGAGCAGTCCATGTCTAACCAGTCGCTCGAGCCGACTCGCGTCGGCAAGCCGCCGCTCGCGGCTCAGCTTCAACGTTAGGCGTCACAGATGATCCCGCCGAGTATCAGATGAGCGGTCCTAGGCACCGCCTTGACATGCTGCTAAAGAAGGCAAAGCGCCTCCGTCGAGTTGATGGAAGCGCCGTGCGAAACGTTATTGCAACAATCAGAGAGCTCATCGAAGCGAACAGGAGTCATGCGGACTTTCCAGTCACAGCTCTCTATTGCAACTGGTCGCTCCATACGCAGATTTCGGCCTCCCTGACGGCCCTTCGATGGCTAGCCGAGATCTCAAAGAAGCAATCGGCGATTGCGAGCCAAAGCACTGGGGTTCAGGACTTGCTGAACTATCTGTCTGAACAAGTGTTCCAAGTTGATTTGTTGCGTCGTGAGCTTCTGGAGCTGGCTCGCCGGCACGACCTCTCCAACTTCCTGTTCTCCTCTGAAAGGAATTGGGCGCTGTTCATGGCATTGCTACTTGACGGACTTATCGACAAGCACCTTCAATACCCTGATGGGGCGGACCAGCCCTCAGATCAGTCGGATTCCGATTGGATGAAGAAGGCAAAGCGGCTATATCAAGAGGCATCAACTTCAGTTGGCGGTGCTCGGCGGCAAATTTTTAAGGCAGCATGGATCTCACTTGCCGTTGATCCTTGGGATGATCGTCCCGAGCTTGAGCGAACCCCCGTCTTTCACTGCAACCTCCGAGCTTTTGAGGGGCCGACGTTTGCTATAAGAATCACCAATGCCTATCCATTGCCGGAGGCCGATGAGTACATCTTGGCTCCTTGAAATGAGGGCCGCTCGTGCCAGCCAAGTGCCGCCTAACCAGTCGCTCGAGCCGACTCGCGTCGGCAAGCCGCCGCTCGCGGCTCAGCTTCAACGTTAGCCCGCAGATGCGAAAACTAAAATGCCCACACTGCGATGCAACCATTGCCATGTTCGCATCGGCTTGGCAGAGTCAACGCCAATCAAAGACAAAGGTCTGCCCTTTTTGCCGGCAAGGCGTCGAGCCTGCGTTCAGCGCCAAACGGTATGTCCCACTACTCGCGGCACTCTTGCTTGCGAGTTGGCTTGTCGTCGCTCTGTTTGGTTTACCACTCAAGTACCTTGGCGGGGCAATCTCCCTGTCCTTCGGTGTAGCTCTCTTGCCAAGCATGTACTTGCGGAAGCAACCTTGAATCAAGGTATTGTGTCCGCGTTTAAAGAAATGCATGCTGTGGCTTGTCGCTTTGCCTTTCTGGGGCGTGCGAGGCATGCTCTGCGGCAGCGGGCTAACCATTCCATCGAGGGGACAACCAACGGCGGTCCAGGTTTGGGCTTCCTGTCCAAGATGGTGCCGCCGTCGTCTGCCCCTCATGTCAAACGTTAGCCATCTGAATGAGCACTCGCCTTCCTTGCCGCGTATGTGGCGAATCAATACACCCGGATACCGCGACCAAGAACAACGGTCTTTGCATGCCGTGCATGGGCGGCTATCGTGAGCGAATTGAAGCCGGAAAGCGCCAGCGGGAAGTGGATCGCGCTTACGAACAGAGTGCAGAACGAAAGTACTGGCGCACCCTTGTTGATCGCGTTCATCGCACCTCAGAAGGATTCGATGGACTGAGACCTGAGGAGAAAACCTACTTCGCCGTGTCCTGTCTAATTGGCGAGGTCTACAACGGTGGGTTTGATCAGTTCTTCTCGAACAGCTCAGGCGAGATGTACGGTATCGCCTTGGCGGGACTGTGGGAGTTGGAGGCCAATGTGACTGCGGGCCTACTTCTCCGAGCGAAGGAAGTTCTTTTCGGAGATGGACTCGTTCCGGTGGATCGAAGCGAGCGGTGCAGTCAAATGCCAACCATTGGTAATGATGCGGCGCCGGGGCATAAGCAACTCGATGAGTTGGATAGATTGTTCTATGAAGATCCGGACAAACTAGGTGAGCGCTGCAAGTGTTTCGCCATCAGCAATGGGCTGTACGCAGATGGCTAACCTGTCGCTCGAGCCGACTCGCGTCGGCAGGCCGCCGCTCGCGGCTCAGCTTCAACGTTAGGTCCTAAATGAAGAAAACCCTCCCCTTGGCGCTGATACTTCTACTATCAAGCCACTTCGCATCCGCCGACGGGGTAGCGCGAAGTGACTGGACGCGACTCTATGCAACGGTGACACCCAAACTGTTTTGTGCCGAAGGCGCACCAATTCGGACTTGCTTTGCCCTTTCAGCTGAACAGTGCGAACGGAGTGCGACCGTCGCCATTAACTCTTGTCTTGTAAAACTGGAATCGGATATTCCGCTTGTCATCCAAACCAAGGAGGAATCTGTCCTGGTTGGCGGGAAGATAGGAGGATGTGCCGGCAGAGACGTGGGGGAGAAGCACCAGGCAAGCTTTTCTCCCGAGGCTTGCAAGTCAGCGTTGCGCGATATTCCTGGCGCCCCGGCGATTTTCAAGTGAACGCACCTAACCATTCCATCGAGGGGACAAACAACGGCGGTTCAAGTTTGCGCTCGTTGCCATGGTTGCTGCCGCCGCTGTTTGCCCCTCATGTCAAACGTTAGGGCTCAGGAGGACAGTGCCACTTCATCGGTCAATGCGCTCGGTTTGCAAGCCGCTGTGCTTCAGGTCCGCCCCGCCAAGGCGCGGCTCGGTTTTGCGCACCATGCCCATGGCATCGTGCGAACAGCCGCGGGAGGCCGTGCCTTCGAGAACCATTCCTTGCCAGTTGGTTGCTGGCGCTTCGCGCCGCAGTGCTGCGCCTGGCAGTCAGTTTGTTGAGTGGTTCGCGCGAGGCCGTGCTCAAGCCGGGGCGCCTGCACGCCAGTCAGGCACATCAATTCAGAAGGCACGCCATGCGCTGCAAGGCCACATGGTGGCTGACTATGGTCTTCGGGGTCGGTCGGGTTCGTCCCGTTGGCCGGGGCAGCTTGTGTGCCTAAGCTTTGGGTTTCGTCTGCTGCCGCAGGTCGGCCGTGTCGCGGTCAAGAGCCCGAGCCCTAACCAGTCGCTCGAGCCGACTCGCGTCGGCAGGCCGCCGCTCGCGGCTCAGCTTCAACGTTAGGGCACAGGGAAAAGAAATGCGCCAGCGTGAATCAGGCAGCTCGCTCCGAGCCATGCTGATGAATACAAATGCAGGGAGCGCGGGGCGAGGCTTGGTGTCTGCCAAGAGAACAGCCTCGACCGCTGTGCCTTCGCTCACCATTCCTTGCCAGTTGGTTGCTAGCGCTTCGCGCTGCAGTGCTGCGCCTGGCAGTCAGTTTGTTGAGTGGTTCGCGCGACGCCGTGCCCTTGTCGTGGCGCTGTCACGCCAGCCTGGCCAATCAAGTCCGAAGGCACGCATCGCGCTACAGAGCCACATGGTGGCTGGCGGTGCTGCTCGTGGCCGGTCGGGTTCTTCCCGTCGCGGCACGCAGCTCTTGGTTCTACGCTCGCAATCTCATCAGCCGGTTCTGGCTAGGTTCCTGGCTTGCCAAGGCCTGTGCCCTAACCAGTCGCTCGAGCCGACTCGCGGCGGCAGGCCGCCGCTCGCGGCTCAGCTTCAACGTTAGGTGGCGAAATGACCAGAGTGTTTACGCAAGAGCAACTTGCCATTCGGAGGCCGCTTTGGGAAGCCTTGTCGGAGATGTTCTTGGATACGGAACTGCAGGACGGAGACTACAAGTTTATTGCCAGACGCGTGCTTGAATCCTCACTCAACCCGCAAGAGCTTTCGATCGCTCTTTGGTGTGACGTGTTCCCGGTGCTTGCGCACAATCTTCAATCAGTTGCTGGTGAGTGGGCGGGCTTCGATGCAAGCTGGCTAGCCGAAAGAATTCAAGAGAACGCCCAATCCAACAGGGCCGGCCCAATTGCGTCAGGACTGATTACCGGAGCTGATGTCGAGGAGATCATCAGCGCGGCGTGGGTTCGTGTGGCAGCGCACTTGCCGGGAGAGTTCTTGCATGTTGCCAGAGCCACCTAACCAGTCGCTCGAGCCGACTCGCGTCGGCAGGCCGCCGCTCGCGGCTCAGCTTCAACGTTAGGGCTCAGGCCATGAAAGACAGACGCTCGTTTCTCGTGTTGGCATTTTCGGGACTAGCTTGTGGCAGCGCGTTAGCCACTGCGCAGATTCCGGAGATGATCTCCTTTGATGGGAGATCTGAGATGCTGTTCTCCGAGCCACTTGGGCAATGGCTCTTGCTCGGCGAGAACTTGGCTAGGTTCGAGAAACTGCGAAGCAAGCAGGTCTGTTCTGGCTCGTGGCGAGACTATCGAGGCTCATGGGAAATTCGGGAATCGCGGCTATATCTAGTCCGAATCGAAACCGACCCTTGCGACGAGAAGCCAAGAGAGATCCCACTCGGCTCATTGTTTCCGGTGGAGCCAGGCGCGGTTTTCGCGAGCTGGTACACGGGCTCACTCGTTGTTCCCGTTGGTCGGCAGCTTGCGTATGTGCATATGGGCTATCAGTCTCGGTACGAGCGATACATCGTGTTCACCATTAAAGGTGGCGTAGTTGCTAGCAAGACTGAAACCACGGACATGCCAAGATGAGCCCTAACCAGTCGCTCGAGCCGACTCGCGTCGGCAGGCCGCCGCTCGCGGCTCAGCTTCAACGTTAGGTCGCAGAATGCATGAACCCGATGATTGGCGTTTGACCAACCAACTCAGCTATCTCAAGAATGCGTCCCTCACCTGGCGGGCGTACTCGCCGGCATCACCAGAGAACGACCATGATCATTGCGAGTTCTGTTTTGCGAAATTCATGGTCGGAGAATTGCCGGACACCCTTGCGGAGGGGTACTGCACAGCCGACCGGTATCACTGGGTGTGCAAGACTTGTTTTGCCGACTTCTCTGAAATTTTCATATGGCGGCTTGCAGATGCTGCGGCCTAACCATTCCATCGAGGGGACAAACAACGGCGGTCCAGGTTTTGGCTTTCTGTCCAAGCTGGTGCCGCCGTCGTTTGCCCCTCATGTCAAACGTTAGGGAGCGAAATGCTTCTTTCTTTCGATGGTGTTGGGCTGCTGATCGTTACAGCGCTCCTCGGAAGCTCGGTTGCAGCCGCAACCACTTTGCCGCTGCCGAGCGTCGAAGCAACGATTGGCGATCCGTTTCGTCAATGCGAAGCCGTTTCAGCGGCACTCCCTCCCTCTTTGAAAGAGCTTCGTGGCTTAGGGCCGGTGGTCTCGCAGAGCATTTCGAGCGATGTCGCAGAGTACTGCGACGCACAGAAGTACAGTTGCCGGCGGGTCAAGATTCAGATGCCTGGGCTCAACGCCGATCTGCTTGAAATCTCAGGCGAACGTGTCCTGTCGCCACTTGAGATTGAAATCAGTTCTAGTAGGTGGCGCCTGATGAGCGGCGTCTACGTTGGTCAGAAGTTGAATGATTTCCTTGCGTTTTACGGCGTCAAGGCTCCGCCGAATGAAGGAGAATTCAAAGTATGCGGGGAGGTTGCGTGCCTGGCGGTTCAGCACCGAAAGCATCGTGTAGCGAGGCTACAGCTGGACTGCCAATCGGTTATCTAGCGCTCCCTAACCCATCCATCGAGGGGACATCCAACGGCGAGCTTAGCTTGTGCTGGTTGCCAAAGCTGGTGCCGCCGTTGTCTGCCCCTCATGTCAAACGTTAGCCATCACAATCGCCGCAGTTCCGCGCGTAGCAAGTACAACGAATGCATCACTCGCAATCCCTGAAATTCAACATCGCAAGCGCCGCATTGCTTACGCTCACCATCTCCGCCGCACCTGTGCAAGCGCAGGAAACTAAAGTGATTGGCCAGTTGGTGGACGCCACTTGCACGTCTTTCCTCGCACCAGTGCTTGGGCGAAAGGAAATTGCTACGCTTGCAGCTGCGCGAGGTATAGATTCACGGCAAGTCTGTTCATGCGCCAACCGCTCAGTCGCGGCCGATTCTCGCCTAGCGCCTCTGCTCGGGCAGGGCGACGAGGCGATCCTCCGAGCTACAGAAGATCTCCAGCTTCGCTCGTATGTCATCGGGCGAGTGCTGAATTCGGTTCTGCAGTGCTTCTCCCAAGAACTCGACGCCACTTTGGTAGCCTCCCCGATCCCAAAATGATGGCTAACCCTTCCATCGAGGCGACAGCCAACGGCGTGCAACCTTTTGGCTTCTTTCCAAGGTTTGTGCCGCCGTTGTCTGCGCCTCATGTCAAACGTTAGACATCAAAGGGAACCCATAGCATGCTCGCTCTCGACAGTCCGCGCTGGAGCCAGTTGTCGCACGCGTATGGGAGCGCTTCGGGCGTTCCTGCTTGGCTCCACGAGCTGATGGCCATGCGGTCTTCTATTGGAAACGCAGAACCTTGGTTCAGTTTCTGGAGCGCACTGGCGCATCAGGGCGATGTGTTTGCTAGCTCATACGCCGCAGTGCCACATATCGTTGCGGCCCTTGCTTCCGCGCCTGAACAGGCCGACAGTTCCTACTTTCATTTTCCGGTCTGGGTAGAGATCTGTCGCGTCAAAAGTGGGCCGCCAATCCCGAGTGATTTGGAGTCTGCCTACTTCGAAGCGTTGCGCCGCCTTCCATCTCTTGTAGCCGCGGCCTCAGGTCGAACCTGGGAGCCCGACTTCCTGGGTATCTGCATGGCAGCGCTGGCCGTAGCCAAGGGCCAAGCGGCGATGGCCGAGGCGGCACTTGAAATGACTCCCCGGTTTGCGCAGGAGTTCCTTGAATGGTCGGCCGAGCAATGACGTCTAACCGGTCGGTCAAGGGGACACGCAACGGCGGGCTTTGTTTGCGCTCTTCGGCCAGGTCCGTGCCGCCGTCGTGTGCCCCTTACCTCCAACGTTAGCCCGCAAATGCACACTTACGAGCTTGATCTACCAGCCGCTGTATCCGCCACCCTTTCGGCGATCAAAGGTGGCGTAGTTCGCATTGGCGTCAGCGCACGCGCCACCGGGAAAACTGAAATCTACGGCGGCCTTCAGATGGTCCTAGCAACCGGTGAAGTGATATCTATCCACGCTGACGAGCAGATGCTACAACCCAGGTTCGAAGTCTTTCCAATCACCGCCGCTTCTGTAACCCACTTCACTGCTTCGGAAGTCCGAGATTTCCATCTTGCGCCGCCAATCGAGGTATATCTGCTCCGCACTCAGGACTGGCTGGATCCTGGCATGGTGTGCGAGGGCGCGCTTGGATCGTCCCCAATGATGCAGTGCCAGGGCGCGCCTGGCCAGGCACCCCAAGTTGCGCTCGCTGCATGTACTTATGTGGGTGGTATCAGAGTTCGCGACGGCAACGGAACTGTCTTGTTGGCTACTACCTTGCCATCACCGTTTGCGATCTCTGTGAACGCCTTCGATGGTGAGGCCGACCTCAGTAGCTTTTCCGAGGAGCCGCTGAATGCGGGCTAACCATTCCATCGAGGGGACATCCAACGGCGAGCATGGTTTGTGCTGGTTGCCAAAGCCTGTGCCGCCGTCGCCTGCCCCTCATGTCAAACGTTAGGCATCATGCAAATCCGCGACCTCAGCATCACCGATATTGATCCTGTCCGTGAGCTTCTCGCCACAAACGGCTGGGCTGCACGAGTGGCGGACAAAGAGCAATTCGAGGCGCTGCTTCAGAACTCACAGCGAACTGCAGTCGCTCTCGCTTCAGGACAAGTCATCGGCTTCGCGCGCGGGATCACAGACGGCCTTTCAAACGGCTATCTTTCCATGGTCGTCGTTGACCAAGCGTATCGCGGTCGCGGAGCCGGCCGTGCGTTGGTCGAGCACATCGTCGGCACAAATTCGAGCATTACTTGGGTCTTGCGAGCTGGCCGTGATGGCGCCTCCGGCTTCTTCGGCAAGCTCGGGTTTAGTGTTTCCTCCGTTGCAATGGAGCGAACTCGTGCACACACTGATGCCTAACCAATCCATCGAAGCGACAGCCAACGGCGGGCAAGGTTTGCGCTCCTTGCCGAAGCTCATGCCGCCGTTGTCTGCGCCTCATGTCAAACGTTAGAGCGCACAGTTTCAACGCCTCGTATGCCCGTACTTCTTCTCCTTAGCTCTCTCTTGGCTATGCTGGCCTTCCTTATCTGGGAGCGTCGGCGATCTGCGAATAGCCCTGTCACTCCATTGCCACGCGCGACCCTCAAGAATGGTTGGCACCCAAAACAGATAGCAAAGTGGAGGGTCAGTGCAGGTTTCGGCTTCATGCTCGGAGTTCTGGCATTCGTCGAGTGGCGCCAGCCGAAGTCACCACCGTTCACTGGCCGTTGGTCACAAGTCATCTCCTTCTTCCACGCGCAACTTGGCGCCCACGGCGTAGCGTACTTTTGGGCAGCATTTGCCGTCCTGCTCTTCGTCGTCGCCGTGCTTCAGTACAGATCCGGCGCCAATGTCAGCAACACTTCCGGAGTTCAGTAGTGGTCCGCTCTAACCATTCCATCGAGGGGACAAACAACGGCGGTCCAAGTTTGGGCTCGTCGCCCAGGCTGGTGCCGCCGTCGTTTGCCCCTCATGTCAAACGTTAGGCCTCACAAGTGGAAGAGCTGCTAGCGCTGACTGCCTGGCTTCTCGTGGAGCTTGTTCTTCTCAATACGGGTCGCGCAGTGGTGTTCCTCGGGACGCTCGGTCGATGGCGAGGCGAGAGGCTCAACGGGAAGGAGGGGCGCATCCACAGCCCGGCTGGTGCGCTGTCCTTCAAGCGAGATGGTCAGCGTGTTGTCACCGTCAACGGACTTCTGTTTGTAGGTATTGCGTTCTACATCGCCCTAGTTTTTGCGCTCATTTTCGGGTGGGGGAGAGCGACATGAACAACGCCTCTATGGTGGGCACTTGGTGCCTGCGAGGCGCCCAATCCATGTTTTCCGAGCCGCGCCGTCGGTTCGCCGTTGCTCATCGCTGTGCTTCGCGTAGAGTGCGGCCTAACCATTCCATCGAGGGGACAAACAACGGCGGTCCGGGTTTTGGCTTTCTGTCCATGCCGGTGCCGCCGTCGTTTGCCCCTCATGTCAAACGTTAGGAATCGCATCAATGAAATCCAAGACGCTTATTGCCCTCGCTGTCGTGCTGGCAGGGCTTCTTCCTTTTGCCACGTTTGCGACCGACGATCCGTGCGGCGACGATGGAGGTTCTGACGGACCTACCCGAGCGGCTTGCTCCCGGTCAGCGTTGGAGAAGGCAGAAGACGAAATGAACCCAGTGCTCTCCGATTTGCTGACAACCACCAAGCGGTCCTCGGAGTACGACAAAGTCACGGTCGGAAAGATCCTAGCTTCTCAGAAGGCATGGTTGGCGTACCGTAATTTAGAGTGCAATGTCGGTTATCGCTTAACAATCGCGTCGCCTGGTTGGAAGGCGAAGAACGAGGGTTACTGTCTTGCCGGAATGACCCTAATGCGTACTGCCGAGCTTCGAAGGCACCTCAAGTGTGTTCAGAACATGGGTCAAATGTGCGATTAGTAGCCGATGCCTAACCATTCCATCGAGGGGACAAACAACGGCGGTTCAGGCTTGGGCTCGTTGCCCAGGTTGGTGCCGCCGCCGTTTGCCCCTCATGTCAAACGTTAGACCGCAGAGTCGATGATCCAAGATACTTTCGCTACGAACGGCTTTGCACTCGCGCCCGCCGTGATTGAATCCAACGAGTGCGAGGCAATCGCTACATTGGTCGCGCTGAGTCCGGATTCCGTCGGTTCTCGGTGCCTCTTGCCAAATGAGTGGTGCGCCCAGCTGGCTAGGCGCGTTCAGAACTCCCCGGTGGTATCAGAGCTTGTCCCTCCTGGCTATGTTGCCGTGCAGTGCACGTTCTTCGAGAAGTCCGCGGAACGGAATTGGCTGGTCCCGGTTCACCAGGACCTAAGTATTCCCGTCGCCGAACGGGTCGCCGATCCAGCTCTTGGTGGTTGGTCGGAGAAAGAAGGCTCTCTTTTCGTTCAAGCGCCCATTGAGACTCTCGAGCAATTGATGGCTGTTCGCCTTCATCTCGATCCGTGCTCGGCCGACGATGGGCCACTGCGCGTTGTCCCTGGGTCGCACAAGCTAGGTCGCATTTCGCCCGAGGCCGCCGTTGCGGCGCGGCGAAACTCTGAGGTAAGCTGCCCTTCGGAACGAGGCGGAGTTCTCGCGATGCGTCCACTCTTGCTGCATGCATCGTCAAAGTCAAAGGGTGCGAGCCGTCGGCGCGTACTGCACTTTCTCTTCGGTCCGCGTTTGCTGAAATACGGTCTGCGGTGGCAGCATGCGGTCTAACCGGTCGGTCAAGGGGACACACAACGGCGGACCAAGCTGGTGCCCTTCGTTCCAGTTCGCGCCGCCGTCGTGTGCCCCTTACCTCCAACGTTAGGCATCTGGAATGCAGCCGCTCGAACCTGATGAACTATGCGAATACGTTTGGCGAAACTATCGCTCACTCATCGAGCGGGAAGCTGGCTATTTGTCAATGGTGCGTGCATTAGTCGCATACCCACAAACTGACAGGTCGGCATGCAGCTTCCTCCGACCCGAGGACTGGAAATATTTTGGGTGGCCAATTGAAAGACTTCAGGGCGAAGTCTCGTTGCTCTCTGGGCAGCGAAGGCAGGAAATCTCTGCGTTGGTGGTTGAGAAGTATCCTGCCGAGATCTTTCTCAACTTTTGCCCAGCATGTGGCCACCTTCCAAGCGGCCCGACGTCAGAGCGTTGCACGCGTTGCCGCCATACTTGGCATGGTAAAAATCCGCACCGTAGCCAGCCAAATGCCTAACCAATCCATCGAAGGGACGGCCAACGGCGAGCAAGGTTTGTGCTGGTTGCCAAGTCTTGTGCCGCCGCCGTCCGCCCCTCATGTCAAACGTTAGAGCGCATGATGCGATTGCCAAGCCTTGAGGTCGATTACTGGCGCCTGCTTTCAGGAGAGGAACGTCATGCTGCGAATCCGGAGAGTTTCTGGTTGCCCAGCCTTTCCGACAGACAAGAATTACTCAGAGGCGCTGCAGCAAAGCTGATATTTGAGATTGAATCAGTTAACAAAGAATCCGGAGAAGTCGAAACTACTACGGAACGAATGTGGGTCATTATTTCCGAGAAGATTGGTGAGACCTATATCGGAATCCTCGACAACAAACCGGCCACCTTTGAGCAATCCGAAGGTGAATACCTCTGTTTCGGTGCGGAAATTCCATTTCAAGCGGAGCATGTAATTGATATTGGCACTCCGCCTCAAGAGTATGTTGATTGGCAGTTGGGGCAAAAGCCTGAAAGGGTGTGGCCGAGAAATGCGCTCTAACCCTTCAATCGAGAGGACGTGCTAAAGCACGTCCTCTCATCTCAAACGTTATGCGTCGGCTTCGCCGGAACTCTAAGGTTGGTTCCGCTTGCGGCCACACTGGAGTCTCCGCCGCGCGCGTCGAACTGACCAGCAGGCAAGCTCCGTCGCCACGCGCGTCGCCTGCTCAGTCTTCAGGGTTTGCTATGGACCATGGCATGGTCTACGCGGGTAAAGTCACCGCCATGCAACCATCGCCTCGCTTTCGGTCCACGCCACCGCCCTCGGGGCGCGCCCGGCTGGCTCCTTCTTCGGCTGGCGCATCCGGCACTCAAGCGCCTGTGCCTCCGTCGTTGGGGCTACGCATAACCAATCGCTCCATCCGACAGCCTTCGGCTGCGGCTGAGCTCAGACGTTAGGTACCAGATTCATACTCCGATGGAAGGCGCCGCCCCACAACCCGAAACATTGCAAGCCTGCACAGTCTGGGCGGCTTGCTTGTGCATCATGATTGGGGCGGTTACCGCGTCTCAGTTGCTGCGGTCGGTTGCGGCGGCTTGCCAGTATTCGACCGGGATCTGGGGAAGCATGCTGGGCAAGATTTGTATTTCTGAAGCCGTGCTGGGCAAGAATTGGGTCAACCTGAGGGGGCTGCTGCCTAACCGGTCGTTCCACCGGACGTCCCTCGGCAAGCCTCGGTCCGCCGGTGAACTTCAACGTTAGGCATCACATGGAACCCGCCGACGTAATCGCTCAACGAATCCAGGTGGCATTTGCCGATGTAGCGAGGCCGCACATCAGTGAAATCGTGCCCCATCAATGTGCGGAGTGCGATGCGCTGCGGGATAGTCTTTCTGGCATCACCTGCGATGCTCTAACTGGTGAGCTCCTACATAAGCATGTTTGGGACCTCCCGCTTCTCTCGGCCAAAGCCAAACACTACTTTCTGCCAGCTTGGCTGTGTGCTGCCCTGGCGGACCCAACGGGTGATGCCGCTGATGCCGCTCGCATCAACATCGATTCGAACCAAGGATACGACCCAGAGAGTGGGTACTCCAACGAGCAATGGCTTGCTGTAATTTCCTGGCTTGATTATCTGGCAACAACGAGTGAGGTAGTCATGCGGGAGTTGGCGCATGCAGCGAAGATAGCGCTGCAGGAGAGGCTGTGATGCCTAACCACTCCATCGAGGGGACAAACAACGGCTGTTCGGTTTTTGGCTCGCTGCCCACACTGGTGCCGCCGTCGTTTGCCCCTCATGTCAAACGTTAGGGCTCATCGCAAAATGCACGCATTACTAGTCGCCATCTGCCTCGCCGGCTTGCACCTGACGTCATTTGCAACTTGCGTCGAACCGCCGGCCGACAGGCGGGAGCGAGACATGGCAATTTCGCGCGTCACTTCATTGCCGGAAGCGCGTGCGCTCATCAAATCAAGCCCAGTTCCCGTGATCTTTCAGCCGGGTCAGGCACCCGAACCGCACGGGTCCAAGTGCTACTGGTCAATCGCCATTTACTAATATCACAAGACGCATTTGCATGCACTGCATTTCTTCCTTGTTGAATCCTCGAAAGGGGAGCTCCTCGCGCAGGAGCCGACGACGGGAGAGTTCGTTTCAATTGAGTGTTGGCGGGAGAATCGGTTGCGCCGAGGTCTGAGCCCCAACCAGGCGCTCAACCGGACCCGCAACGGCACGCCACGGCCGGCCGTCATTTCATTCTCGGCCAGCCGCGTCCTGCCGCTGCAGTCCGGTTAGCTTCAACGTTAGGCCTCAATTTCTATGGCGATTTTCGAATCTGAGGAAGATCTCTTGAAGGCACTTGATCTGCACGACGATCTTGTGCGGCAATGCGTGGCTGGGAGCCTTGCCTTCGATCAGTTCTGCGAACTGTACAACGACTTCTATGCCTTCTATGCGCTCGACGGGCATGAATCCGAATTGGATGAGCTTGCGCTTTTTGAGAAACATGAAAATCGAATTCAACCTCATGAGTTCATCGCGTACGAAGTACTCGCCCGTGTCTGCTCCGACTCCGACGCCGAGCTGGAGAGCTACAAGCTGGCTGGGCGGTTTGGTTCACGGGTGGCAACAGAGATGCTTTCTCGTGTTCAGTTCTCTGGCACTGCGCAGGCCGAGGCCTAACCAGTCGCTCAACCGGACCCGCAACGGCATGCCGCCTTCGGGCCTCATTTCATTCTGGCCCTTCGGCGTCCTGCCGTCGCGGGCCGGTTAGCTCGGACGTTAACCAGCAGCATCGAAACCGTGGTCAATCACCGCCGGTTGTTTGAACTCCGCTTCGTGGCAGTCTCGCGCCAACGCGGTCAACTGGCTGGTAGCAGGTCAGCGCTCCAGTGGTTTGGTGGTTTCAGCTCTGTGGCTGGGCTTGCTGCAGCTTTGGGCCGTAGCTTCTCGCTGGCCCTGCCTGCGGCAGCGCCGGATCTGGCTTTCCTTTGGGGCATCGGCTTCGCCCATGCCGGCAGCGTCGCCGCGCTGTTCCACAATGTGTTGGTGCAGCTTGCTCTGCTTCTGGCTAACCAGTCGGTCAAGGGGACACACAACGGCGAGCCAAGCCTGCGTTCTTTGTTCCAGTCTGTGCCGCCGTCGTGTGCCCCTTACCTCCAACGTTAACCCACATGTACTACTGCCCAAGTTGCCATACTCCGTTAGAGCAAGCCGCGGCCAAATGTGAGCGCTGCGGTGCAGACTTTGGTCCTGCCGCAGCTTGGCAACCTGTCTTGGTTACCAGCAAGCTTGGGGAGCATGCGAGTAAGGCGGGCGCGCCTTCTCTGCTAAATGCGCTCGCTTTGGCTGGCATTTTCCCAATAGTCGTTCCACCCCTGGGCACCTTGCTCTTACTAATTTCAGAAGGTGCATCGCATTCCCTCTCATTTCCAGCTGTCGCGCTAACGCTCATATTTAGCTACGCTGTCGCTGGCGCGCCCGCACTAGGCGCCGGCTTGATCTACGCCGCACTCACAGGAGGATTCGTCGGTGCACTCCAGATCGCGCGGCTTTCGTCGTTGCTTGCTGCACTATTTGGTGCGCTAGGCGGCGGCATAGGTATGTTCGCCAAGTTCGCCTTCGCTTCCGGTCAACTCTTTCCAATGTCGCGTGGCGTGGTGGAGGTGGCCGGCCTCACAGCCATCTGTTGCAGTGCTGTGGCCGCTGTCTGCGCAATACTGTTCCCTATCGGGGTCATATCCAGAGCAGGCTCGAATGCGGGCTAACCCGTCCATTGAAGCGACAGCCAACGGCGAGCAACGCTCGCGCAAGCTGTCAAAGCTTGTGCCGCCGCTGTCTGCGCCTCATGTCCAACGTTAGGCCGCAGAATGCGTGAACCCGATGATTGGCGTTTGACCAACCAACTCAGCTAGCCGTCATGAATCTGCAGACTCTGATCGATACGGTGTTCGAAGACATCGATGCGCGAGTGAACTCCGTATCATTCGATGGGAGCGGGGATCTCCGCCTGGAGATCGAATACGACAGCGTCGTACTTCCAGAGCGCAAGCGGCAGGTTGAACTAAAGTGCGTGCAGCCAAAGGAATTCAGCGTCACGGTGGGCTACGTGGGCAACATAGCCCAGTTCGAAGATCATGCTCTCCTACGCAATCATCACGGGCCACAAGCACAAGTATTCTTCTCATCCGTCCCAAAATCACCGGCTGGAGTGTTCTATCTTGCTCACCGGGTACTGACGTCTGAGTTGCAAGGCTGGCGAGATCCAGCTGACTATTTAAACGGTAAACCCGAGGAAATCTGGAAGCATTTGGCGGGTGGTTTCGGGCTTCTTGCTAGAGGTCCTTCCGCCGCAATGGCGGCTCTGGCCTCGGCGGTGGATTCGCTCTTGTCTGTCAAGGTGATGGAGTCGCATGTCTTACATAGCAACGCCATGGTGCTCACACTCGATAATCAATTCGTGATCTGTGAGTCCGTGGAGGTTATTCCGAATGACGGCTAACCCTTCTTTCAAAAGGAATGGCCTTCGGACAGCCGCTTAAGTCAAACGTTAGACGTCGCAAATGCCCACATTCATAGCTCTTCTGCGCGGCGTCAATATTGGCAAGGCCAAGCGTGTTCCCATGGCCGAGCTGCGCGCCCTGCTCTCGAGCCTGGGCTACACAGGCGTGGCTACTCTGCTCAACAGTGGCAATGCCGTCTTCCGCGCTACAAGGGGCACGGCGGCAAAGCACTCAGTGAACATTACTGCTGCAATCTCCACCCAGCTCAAGGTTGAGGTGCCGGTCATCGTCAAGTCGGCAATCGAATTGGCAGAAATCATCTCCGAGAATCCAATCGAAGCACAAGCGGAGCAACATCCACGCTTTCTGGTTGCATTCGTTCAAGACACCGATGCGCTGCCCAGCCTTGCGGCTATCGAGTCGCTGATAGTGCCTCCCGAGCAGTTTGCAGTAGGCAAGAGTGCTGCGTACCTGCTCTGCGCAGCGGGCATACTGGAAAGCAAAGCCGGGGAAGCTCTCCTCGGCAAAACGGGCAAGTCGGCCACCACAAGAAATTGGGCAACGGTACTGAAGCTGCAAGCTCTGGCAAGTGAACGCGACGCCTAACCATTCCATCGAGGGGACAAACAACGGCGATCCAGGTGTGGGCTTTCTGTCCATGCTTGTGCCACCGTCAGTTGCCCCTAATTTAAAACGTTAGGGCCCGTCCCCCATGGAAACCGTCCTCGAACTCTATGACTCCGTAAGAGCCAAGTTCCCGGGAATTCGTGAGAGCGCGGACCGAGTTCACGCCAGGCAGTGGGGTGAAGAAGATTCCGAGTTCGCCTACATCTGGTTTGAGAGCCTTGCCTCCGCAATCAATCTGGAGATGAGTCGTGAGGTCGACTTCGCGGTGCGTGAGCCCCTGTTTCTCTACATCAGTGGTGCGTTTCCGCAGGCCAGCGACCCCGTTCGTCAGTGCATAGATGTCGCGTTTGTGGAGAATCTCTTCTGGCAAGTCCCAAGCGCTAAGTGCGCTCCGTATTGGGAGCAATTGCCACCTCTTCTTCGACGCCTTTACCTTGACTTCCACCGCCGCGAGCCCTAACCCCTCCATCAAGGGGACGTCTTGCGCCGAGACGCAAGCCGCCCCTTACGTCGAACGTTAGAGCGCACAGTTTCAACGCCTCGTATGCCCGTACTTCTTCTCCTTGGCTCTCTCGTGACTATGCTGGCCTACCTTATCTGGGAGCGTCGGCGATCTGCGAATAGCCCTGCCATTCCATTGCCACGCGCGGCCCTGAAGAATGGTTGGCGCCCAAAACAGATACCAAAGTGGAGAGTCAGTGCAGGTTTCGGCTTCATGCTCGGAGTTCTGGCATTCGTCGAGTGGCGCCAGCCGAAGTCACCACCGTTCACCGGCCGTTGGTCACAAGTCATCTCCTTCTTCCACGCGCAGTTTGGCGCCCACGGCGTAGCGTACTTCTGGGCTGCATTTGCTGCCGTGCTCCTCCTCGTCGCCGTGCTTCAGTACAGATCCGGCGCCCATGCCAGCAACACTCCCGGAGTTCAGTAGTGGTCCGCTCTAACCATTCCATCGAGGGGACAAACAACGGCGGTTCAGCTTTGGGCTGTCTGCCCAAGCTGGTGCCGCCGTCGTCTGCCCCTCATGTCAAACGTTAGCCATCAGAATGCTCGCGGACTTTGTTGGGTCTCTCGTACTGGCGCTGCTAGTTCTTGCGGTTGCCAAATTCGGGTTCGGTGGCATTGAGTTCTACTGGGTTTTTGCCTATCTAATGCTTCTTGCAGGCGCTTTCTACGCATGGCGACACGAGTATGCACCGATCGGCGCTATGGACTGGATGTTTGCGGCGTCACTGGCGGCCGCGCTTGGAGCAATTCTTTATGCAATGGCCGGCGGCTTTGACAATCCGTTTACCTGGAATCGCGGAGACGATCCTTGGAAGGATCATTCTGAATTGGCACTCTACGCTGTGATTTCCTTCGGGGGGTGTATGGTCTCAATCGCGGGTGCGGTGCGATCGATCTGCCTTGGTCGGGAGGTCGATACCTAGACTGCCGCTCAACCCGACATGCAACGGCATTCCGCCTACGGGCCTCATTTCATTCCAGCCCTTCGGCGCCCACCGTCGCTGGCCGGTTAACTTAAACGTTATGCATGATTGCTGCAGATGATCTTTACCGTGACCTGAAGCCGCAGATCGGAGACGTTTCGACACTGCTGTTCGATTTCTCCGAACGATGCCTGCGCGATGCTGACAACTTCTTGCCGCACGCGGCGGTTCTCACTGAGGCGGGCCGAATTGAGCTTGTTGCCGCGATGGCCGAATCCGTGAACGGGCGCACCAGTTCAGTGGAAGTGCTTCCGCTCCTGCACGACGGGTTGCGAGCACAAGCCAAGGCAAAGCAGATCATTGCCGTCGGCGTAGCAGAGAACGTGACCGTTACGCCGAGTGGACGGCCCGCCACCCAAGCGATCAAGGTGTTGTTCGAGCACCGGCGCGGCCTTACCGTCGCGTTGTATCTGCCGTTCAAGAAGAGGTTTCTTCGAGGCTATTTCTTTGGGGACATCTTCTCTGTTCTCGCAGCACCGGAAGTCAAGGCCTGGCTCGAGAACGACGTCTAAGCCGGCCAACGACGCGACGTCCGTTGGCAAGCCTCCGTCCGCGGCACGGCTGTCGGCCTCTCGCCCCGAGATCGCAACCGAGGCACTCAGTGTCCCGCGAATTCCCCACTACTGGTCATTGGATGCCATGCAAGGCTGAGGGCCTGCTCAACGCCGTCCCCCCGCCATCCGCAGGGCTTCCGGCCGCTGCCTCAAACGCCACATTGCCACGCAGCCGGCCATCGGCCCGAGCGCCAGCACGCTGAACGCCAGCTTCCAGCCCGCCAGCCCCACCAGTTCCGGCACCAGATGGATGCTCACCAGGGTGAGCAAGAAGCCGGCGCAGGTCTGGGCGGTGAGCATGGTGCCGACGTTCTGCGGCTCGCTCAATTCGGCAATCGAGGCCGAGAACTGGGCCGAGTCGGCAATCACCGACACGCCCCAGACCAGCGCGACCAGGGCGACCAGCCAGGGTGGGGCGGCGAACAGCCAGCCCATCAGCAAGGCACAGCCGGCGCTGAGGCCCATGGCGCCGGTGGTGAGTGCGGTGCGGCCGTAGCGGTCGGCCAGCACGCCGCCCAGCCAGGCGCCGGGTGCGCCAGCGGCGATGGCGGCGAATGTCAGCAGCGCGGCAAAGTGCTTGGCGTCGGCCAGGCCCACGGCCTCGAAGCTGGCGGTCAGGAACACCGCCAGCCAGGCCCACATCGCGTACAGCTCCCACATATGGCCCAGGTAACCGAGGTTGGCCAGGCGCAGCGCAGGCTGCTTCCAGGCCTGCAGCATCTGGCCGAAGTGGACGCTGGCGGCGCGCGCATGGTTGGGGCCGACAGAGAACCACCGGATGCCAAAGGCAGACACCGCCGCGCAGGCCGAGGCTACGCCGTAGACCACGCGCCAGTCGGCCTGCACCCAGGCCGACAGGGCATGGGGGCTGGCCGAGCCCAGGGTCAGTGCGCCCACCAGAAAGCCGACCAGCAGGCCCAGGTCGCCCCGGGCCCAGGTGGCGGCCAGGCGCATGCCCACCGGGTAGACACCGGCCATGCAGGCGCCGGTCAGCAGGCGCAGCGCCAGCACCAGCGAGCTGACGGGCTCCAGCAGCGCCAGCGCGGCGGTGGCCGCGGCGGCGGTCAGCGCGCAGCTCATGAACAAGCGCCTGGGATCGAGCCGGTCGGCCAGCTGCAGCAGCGCGCTGGCCAGGGTGCCCAGCACGAAACCGATCTGCACCGAACTGGTCAGCAAGGCTGCCTGCAGCGGGGTCATCGCATGACTTTGCTTGACCAGGGCAACGACCGCGGCCGAGGAGAACCACACCGTCATCGTGCCGATCTGGCACAGCAGCAGCACCGCCATCGCGCCGAACTTGCCGGGCATGGCCGCACCCGCCTTCACGGTGCCAGGCCTGCCGGTGCAGCCAGGCGGTGAAAATGGCGGCCGAAGTAGATCAAGGCATCGCCGCCGTCGGCCATGCGCACCGCCTTGACCTCGCACAGAAACATATCGTGCGTGCCGACCTCGATCACCGACCGGATCTCGCAATCGAGCGAGGCCAGCGCCTCATCGAGCGCCGGCGCGCCGGTGACGAGGCGGCTCCAGCGCGCGGCCGCAAAGCGCGCCTCCACCGTCACCTCGCGGTCTGAGAACAGCTGCGCCAGGCGCTGCTGGTCGGCGCTGACGACATTGACGCACAGCGCGCCACTGTCGCGGAAGGCGGCGGCATTGCGGCTGTCGCGGTTGATGCAGACCATCACCGTGGGCGGCTCGTCGGTGACGCTGCACACGGCGGAAACGGTGCAGCCGGCGCGGCCCGCCGGGCCTTCGCTGGTCACCACATTGACGGCCGCGCCGAGGCTGGACATGGCCTGGCGGTACTGCAGCTTGTTGACCATCATGATGGACGCTTCATCGGCGCTGCAGTTGCGCCGCGTGGCGCGCTGGCAGCCGCGCCGTGCCAAACAGCTTGTCGCGCAGCGTGCCCTCGGCATAGCGGGTCTTGTAGGCACCCCGTTCCTGCAGAATGGGCACGATCAGCTGGGTGAAGTCGTCAAAACATTCCGGCACCACGGTGCGCGACAGATTGAAGCCATCGACATCGGCCTCCTCGGCCCAGGCCATCATCAGGTCGGCGATCTTGTCGGCCGAACCTATCCAGGGCGGCTGGCGGCTGCCCAGCACCATCTGCTCCAGCAGCTTGCGCCGCGTCCACTGCGGACCGGCGGTGCGCGTCATTGCCTCGATATTCGACACGATGGCCTGGCTCTTCTGGGTCTCGACCGGCTCGTCGATGTCGAACTTCGCCAGGTCTATGCCCATCGACGCCGCAGCATGAACGAGCGCCGCCTCGGAGCTGACATAACGCCGGTAGTCCTGGAACTTGTCCTGCGCCTCGGCGTCGGTGCGGCCGGTGACGATGGTGGCGCCGAGAAAGACCTTGATGTCGCCGGCCGCACGGCCGCGCTGCAGTGATTGCTCGCGGATGTCCGAGACGATGCCCTTCACCCCGGCCTTGGACTGGCCGTTGACGAACACGCACTCGGCATGCGTGGCGGCGAACTGCCGGCCGCGGGTCGACGAGCCAGCCTGGTACAGCACCGGCGTGCGCTGCGGCGAGGGCTCGCACAGATGCATCGCGTCCACCTGGTACTGTTTGCCATGGTGGCGGATGACGTGGACCTTGGACGGATCGGCGTAGACCCCGCTGGCCCGGTCGGCTTGCACCGCGCCGTCTTCCCAGCTGGCCTCCCAGAGCTTGTAGACCAGCTCCATGTATTCGTCGGCCAGGTCGTAGCGGTCGTCGTGCGCGGTCTGGGCCGTAAAGCCGGCGGCGCGGGCGGCGCTGTCCAGATAGCCGGTGACGATGTTCCAGCCGATGCGGCCCGCCGTCAGATGGTCCAGGGTGGACATGCGGCGGGCGAACAGAAAGGGCGTCTCGTAGGTCAGGTTGCTGGTGACGCCGAAGCCCAGGTGCTTGGTCGCCGCGGCCATCGCCGGGATGATCAGGGTCGGGTCATTGACCGGCACCTGCACCGCGCCGCGCAGCGCCGCATCGGGGCTGGCGCCGTAGACGTCGTAGACGCCCAGCACATCGGCGAAGAAGATGCCGTCGAACAGGCCGGCCTCCAGCTTGCGGGCGTAGTCGGTCCAGTAGTGGATGTCCAGATAGCTGGCCGAGCGGTCACGCGGATGGCGCCACAGGCCCTGCTGGATATGGCCGACGCAGCACATGTCGAAGGCATTGACGCGGAGTTCTCGGCTCATCGGTGTCGTCCACTTAGGTTGATTTTTGTCAACTATAGTGGAATTTCTTCGCAGCAACAAGCCTCAGCGCGAGGCCAGGAACTGGCTGCGGGCCGCCTCGGTGATGGCCACCACGCAGGGGTGGGTGATGCGCCGCTCGACCGAGATGGCGTAGAACTCCTCGACCAGCGCATCGCTGCGGCCCAGCACCTTGACGCCGTACTGCTCGCAGGTCTCGGCCTCCAGCACGGTGGGCGACATGAAGACGCCGCGGCCCTCGCTGCCGAAGGCCTTCATCAGCGCGGCGTCGTCGAATTCGCCGATCAGCCGCGGCCGCAGGCCCTGCTCGGCCAGCCACAGATCGAGGCGCTGGCGCATCGCCGAGCTGGCACCCTGTATCAGCATCGGTGCACCATCCAGACAGCCTGGAAAGTCCGTCTTCAATGTCCGCTTCAGCGACGAGGCAGCGAAGAAGCTCATCGCCGTCGTGCCCAGCGCATGACTGAAGGCCTTGACGCTGAGCTGCTTGCCCATGGGCTCGTCGGCAATCACGATGTCCAGCCGGTGCACCGACAGCTGGGCCAGCAGATCCTGCATCTTGCCCTCGTGGCATATCAGTCGCACCGGGCCGGGGCCGTCCAACGCCGGCTCCAGCAGGCGGTAGGCAATCGCCTTGGGCACCTGATCGGCAATGCCGACCCGGAACTCCAGCACCGTCTGGTCGCTGCGCGCACGCCCGATGGCCGACTCCAGCTCGGCACTGAGCGCAAAAATCTGCTCGGCATAGCCCAGGGCGACGCGGCCGTCGTCGGTCAGCTCCAGCCGCCGGCCGCTCTTGCGGAACAGCGCGCAGCCCAGGCGGTCCTCCAGCAGCTTGATCTGGGTGGACAGGGTCTGTGGCGTGGTGTTCAGCTGCTCACCGGCACGCATGATGCCGCCCGCCTTGGCCGTGGCCCAGAAGTAGTAGAGGTGCTTGAAGTTCATTGTTCTGGTTTCTCGAAGTCATGCTTCCGAAACTACGACTTTACGCTTAGTGTTGCCCTGCCTACAGTGCGAGCCTATGGAAATCCTGCTCGACCCCAATCTCTGGATCGCATTTGCGATGCTCACCGCCCTGGAAATCGTCCTGGGCGTGGACAACATCATCTTCATCTCCATCCTGGTGGGCCGGTTGCCACCCGAGCAGCGCGACCTCGCGCGCCGCCTGGGACTGGGCTTTGCGATGGTCTCGCGGCTGATGCTGCTGTTCTCGCTGAGCTGGGTGATGGGTCTGACCGAAGACCTGTTCGCCATCGCCGGCAACGGCTTCAGCGGCCGTGACCTGGTGCTGCTGCTGGGCGGCCTGTTCCTGCTCTACAAGGCCTCGCACGAGATCTTCGTCGAGGTCGAGGCCAAGGAGGAGGACGGCCCGGCCAGCAGCGACCCGGTGGCCCTGAAGGCTGCCGGCCGCAAGGCGCTGTGGTCCATCGTCGGCCAGATCGCCGTGATCGACATCGTCTTCTCGCTGGACTCGGTGATCACCGCCGTCGGCATGGTCGACCAGATCGGCGTGATGGTGGCCGCGGTCGTCACCTCGGTCGGCGTGATGCTGTTCGCCGCCAAGCCTATTGGCGACTTCGTCGATGCGCACCCCTCGGTCAAGGTGCTGGCCCTGGCCTTCCTGGTGATGGTGGGCATGGCGCTGACCGGCGAGGCCTTCGACATGCACATACCCAAGGGCTATATCTACGGCGCCATGGCCTTCTCGCTGGCCGTCGAAGCGCTGAACCTGCGCGCCCGTGCCAAGCGCAAGGCCGCCGCCGCTGTCGCCGAGCAAGTTTGACCCTGTCCTTCAACACCCCACGAAAGGATTTGCCATGAACAACCCCGTTCAAACCTATCAAACCGGCTTTGCCTACGGCGCCGACACCGCGGCCCAGCGCAACCGCACGCTGCGCAACACCTACTGGCTGCTGGCGCTGTCCATGGTGCCCACGGTGCTGGGCGCCTGGGTGGGCATTGCCACCGGCATCGCCAGCCTGATGACGGGCGGCATGGGCCTGGTCGTCTTCATGGTCGGCGCCTTCGGCTTCATGTTCGCGATCGAGAAGACCAAGAATTCGGCCGCCGGCGTGCCTATCCTACTGGCCTTCACCTTCTTCATGGGCCTGATGCTGGCGCGGCTGGTTGGCACGGTGCTGGGCCTGGCCAACGGCGCCAGCCTGGTGATGACGGCTTTTGCCGGCACCGGCGCGATCTTCCTGGGCATGGCCTCGCTGTCCTCGGTGATCAAGCGCGACCTGAGCGCCATGGGCAAGTGGCTGTTCATCGGCGCCATCCTGCTGATGGTGGCCGGCATCGCCAACATCTTCCTGAAGTCGAGCGCGCTGATGATCACCTTGTCGGTGCTGGCCATTGGCATCTTCTCGGCCTTCATCCTGCATGACCTGAAGCGGGTGCAGGACGGCCATGAAACCAACTACATCACCGCCACCCTGGGCGTGTACCTGAGCATCTACAACGTGTTCCAGTCGCTGCTGATGCTGCTGGGCATCTTTGGCGGCCGCGACGAGTGAGCAGATATCGGGGCAAATGATGGGCGCATGATGCGAGTCGCCCGGCACGCGCCGGGCGCCCCCATCAAGGATGCCCCATGTCAACAGCCGAAGCCAAGGCGCAGCCCGCCAGCCACCCTCATGTGGACCATCTGCGCTTCCACCGCCCCCATGCCCACCTGGCCCCCACCTTTGGCAATGACGCCTTCGCACTGAAGGCCGAGGCCTTTGCGCGCTTCTTCGGCACGCCGCTGTTTCTGGGCGCCCAGACGCTGATCGTGGCGGCCTGGATCGTCATCAACGTGACCGGTGTGGCCAAGTTCGATGCCTACCCCTTCATCCTGCTCAACCTGGCCTTCAGCCTGCAGGCCGCCTACGCGGCGCCGCTGATTCTGCTGGCCCAGACCCGCCAGGCCGCGCGCGACAAGGTGCACTCGGAGGCCGACGCCCTGCACCGCGAGACCCTGGCCGTGGCCAACGAGCAGCGCTTGGCGATAGCCGCCCAGCAGGCCGAGCAGATGCTGGAGCTGCTGCGCCAGAACACCCAGCTGACCGAGCTGACCAAGCAGCTGACCGAGCGCATCGAGGGTCTGACGGTGGAGATGCATCAGCATCTGGTGCAGCACGGCGCAGCGACCTGATCCTGCCCAGGCCTTCAGGCCGAGGCCCGCTTGTCGGCGTACATCCTCTCGTCGCTGCGCAGCATCAGCGCCTCCAGGCTGTCGCCGGTCTCCGCCACGGCCAGGCCGACGCTGATCGTCACCTGCAGGCCCGGCGCCAGCGCCTGCCAGTCGTGCTGCCGCACCGCCTGCTGCACGCGGGCGCAGACCTGGCTGCACGACAGCTCATCCGCGCCGCGCAGCACCAGCACGAATTCATCCCCGGCCAGGCGCGCCGGCAGGTCGGGCTCGCGGGTGTGCAGGCGCAGCAGATCGGCGATCTGGCGCAGCACCGCATCGCCCACCTGGTGGGAGTAGCGGTCATTGATCTGCTTGAACCGGTCCACATCGATCAACGCCAGGCACAGGCTGGCGCCCGGCGTGGGCAGCATGTTCAGCCACTCGCTCAGGCTGGTCTCGAGCTGGCGGCGGTTGGCCAGACCGGTCAGGCCGTCTTCCATGGCCAGGCGCTGGTAGAGGCGCGAATCGCTCTCCAGTCGCTGCAGCTGCTGGGTCTGGCGGCGCAGCTCGACCTGGCGGTCGATCAGGTCCACCCGGCCTCTCAGGCTGTGCGCCCGGGCCAGTTGCTCACGCTGCGCCAGCTGGCGCAGCGCCGACAGCGCGCCCAGCGTGTCGCCGGCCAGCTCGCAGGCATAGCTGAGCAGCTGATAGCCGATCGCCAGCAGCGCCTCGTGCTCATGCTCGGCGGCCACCGCCACGGTTTGCCGCGCCCAGTGCTGGGCCTCGCTGAGCTGGCCCTTGACCATGGCCAGCTCGGCCTGGGCCCAGTGCACGGCCGCCTTCAGCCAGGGCCGCTGCATCTGCTCCTGCATCTGCTGGAAGTGCTGCAAGGCCTCGGCCGCCTCACGAAAACGCAGCCGCCAGGTCAGCAAATGGGTATGGGCCAGGGCCAGTATCAGCAGATTGTTGGTATGGCTGGCGGTGGCGATGGGGTTGCCGCTGGAGGCCGCCGCCAGCAGCTGGTGGCAGCGGTTGATCTGCACCTCCAGCATGTCCAGTGACAGCCGTGCGCCGCCGCCATTGCGCTCCACCATATAGCGCACCGACTCGGTCGAGGCCAGATCGGTGTGCAGCTCGAAGGCATTCAGCGGCGGGTCGCAGCGCTCGGCCAGGTAGATGGCCTGCTGGTAGGCATTGCTGGCCTCGACAAAGCACTTGCCCGAGTACATCGCGATACCGAGCGCGTGATAGGCCATCACCTGGTCGCGGGTCGGTGACTCGGAGGCCGAGACCTTGACCGCCAGCAAGGCGCTGTCCACCGCCACCTCGTAATAGCTAAGCCGCGAGGCAGCGATGGCCTGGGTGGCCAGCGCGCGCCCCTCGCCATTGCATGCTGGACGCGCTGAAACAGCAGCGCTGCCCGCTGGGCCAGATCGATCGCCTTGGCGAACTTGCCGAGCAGCCGCAATTCGCAGCAGGCCAGGCACAGCATGGCCTCGGCGCACATCACCGTGTCCTGGGCCTGCTCGGCGCGGGCCAGCAGGGCACGCGCAAACGCCATCGCCGGCTCGGCATGGCCGGCATCGGCCTGCTGGTTGGCCTGCCGCAGCAAGGCCATGCTGGCTTCGTCGTTGATACTGTCTATTGCCATTGCTACTGCATCTGCATCCAGGCCGCTATTCTGAGGCGTTGGCGCGCCAGAGGGGTCAGCAATTTCCTGCCCTCAAATTCTGCCTTCAGTCCTCGATCAGGCCGTGCGCAGCCGCATCAGCTGCGCCGAGACCATCTCGGCCATGGTGCGAGCCACCGCCTGCGGGTCCAGGCTGGGATCGTCGAACAAGAGCTCCTGCGCGGCATAGAGCGCGTCGATGGCGAGGCGAAAGCTCAGCCTCGCCTGGGTGCGGTCGGCCTGCGGATGGGCCTGCATGAAGGGCTGCAGCAGCATGTCGGTGACGAAGTCGTGCGAGCCATTGCGCACATGCTGCAGCGAGGGCACGGCGCGCAGCGCCCGCGTCACCCACACGCCGGCGGGCATCTGCTCGGTCAGCGCCAGGGTGCTCAGGAACAGCCCGGCCACGCTGCGCGCGAACTCGGCCTCGCTGAGCCGCATGGTCTCGGGCACTGCCCAGGGCGCCAGCAGCTCGTTCTGCACCTGCATCAGCCGCGTGCCCAGTTCGTGAAGGATGGCGTATTTGTTGGGGAAGTACTGGTACAGCGCCGGCGGCGAAATACCGGCGCGCTGGCAGATCAGATTGGTGGACAGGCGTTCGATGCCGACCTCGCCCAGCAATTCGGCGCAGGCACCGAGGATGCGCTCGTAGGTCTCCACCGCGCGCGGCTGAGACGGCGCCTTCTTCAGCAACAGATCGGGCGGGAGCGCGCCGCTATCGGCTGCCGGGATGGATTTGGTCCGTGTCATTGCGGTCGAGTCTAGGGCAAGGCCCGGTGCGGGTTTGTCCGGGTCGCAGCATCGCTCGAGATGAATATAGTCATCGCTATATTTACACAAACGGCCACCCGCGCCAACAGGAGATCACGCATGAACCCATGTCAGCCCCCCGGTTTGCGTCGCGCCACGGTGGCCGCGGCGCTGGGTTTGATTGCCGCCACGCAGGCGCAGGCCCAGGCCACCGAGCCGGCGCCCAGCCAGCTGGAGGCGGTGGTCGTGACCGGCCAGGGTCGGGTGCAGCAGCTGCAGTCGGTGCCCATCGCCATCCAGGTGATGGGAGCGGACCAGGTGCGCAAGCTGGGTGCGGCGAATATGGGTGATCTGGCCAGCCATGTGCCGGGGCTGACGATTGACGCGACGCAGGCCACGCAGCCGACGATCTCGCTGCGCGGCATAGGCACCAGCGACTTCGGCATAGGCACCGATTCGCCGGTGGGCATTTACGTCGATGGCGTCTACACCGGCAAGACCGGCGGCGCGCTCCTGAACTTCAATGACGTCAAGCGCATCGAGGTGCTGAAGGGCCCGCAGGGCACGCTGTTCGGCCGCAACAGCGCCGGCGGCGCGATCTCGGTGGTCACCAACGACCCCGAGTTCGCCAGCCGGGCCAGCGGCCTGCTGCGCCTGGGCAACCGGGGCCAGCGCCATGTCGAGCTGCTGGGCAATCAGCCGCTGGGTGACAGCCTGGCCCTGCGCGCCAGCCTGGTGTCGCAGCACAGCGACGGCTTCCTGACCGATGCGGCAACCGGTGAGCAGGCCGGCGGCGAGAACGCCTGGGGCCTGCGCGCGGCCCTGCTGTGGCGCGCCAGCGAGGACACCAAGGCCATTCTGAGCCTGGAGCACGAGAAGCTGAACCAGCGCGCCCGCCCCGCCATCGGCGTGGTGCCCGTCGCCCCCGGCATGGCACCGGCCTTTCCCTCAGACCCCGCCACCTATCTCGACCCCCGCAAGGCGCCGCTGCGCAATGACGTGGCCGGCGATGTCGAGGCGCGAGACTTCAACGGCGTCACCCTGCGCCTGACCCATGCGCTGGCCTGGGCCGACTTCAGCTCGACCACCGCCTATCGCCACTTCACCTCGCGCAACCGGCAGGACAACGACGGCAGCAACAGCCCGCTGATCTATCTGTCCACCACCAATGAAGAAGCCAACACCAGCTGGCAGCAGGAGTTCCGCCTCAGCGGCAAGCGCGGCACCACCGACTGGCTGGCCGGCCTGAGCCTCTACCGCGAGACCGCAAGGCAGACGGCCTTCGTCGACAGCACGACCACGGCGCTGGACACCATGGCCGGCAATCTGACCGGTCTGCCGCTGTTCCAGACCGTCAACGTGCTGGCCGAGGCCGCCGGCGTGCCCGGCATCAACCTGCTGGGCCAGAGCTGGGGCGAGGCGATGACCAACCAGGGCCGTTTCAGCGCGGTGGCCGCCTATGGCGACGTGATCTGGGAGCTGCAGCCCAGCACCCACCTGACCACCGGCCTGCGCCTGACCCGCGACCACAAGCGCTTCAGCTGGTTCAACCCGAACCGCGCGGCACCAGGTCTTGACGAACAGCTGGCGGTGCTGGACGCCGTCGATCTGTTCAACGGCATGGTGGCGGCCGGCGCACTGACGCAGGAGCAGGCGGCGATGATGCAGGGCGCGCTGCGCAGCAATGCGCTGATCGCCAGCAGCGGCGCCACCGCCGCACCGCTGCAGCTGTCGCGCTCGTGGAATGATGTCAGCCCGCGCCTGGTGCTGGACCACCGCATCGATCGCGAGCTGATGGTCTATGGCTCCATCACCCGCGGCTACCAGGCCGGCGGCTTCAATACCCTGCAGGTCAACTCGGCCTATGCGCCGGAGCGCGTCACCAGCCTGGAAGTGGGCGCCAAGGGCCAGCTTGCCGGCCTGGGCCTGAGCTACAGCGCCTCGCTGTTCCACTACGCCTTCAACAATCTGCAGACCCTGCAGCTGGTGCCGTCCAGCGCCGGAGGCATACCGGCTTACCAGGTCAGCATCAGCGACCAGAAGGCGACCGGCATCGACCTCGACGCACGCTGGCGCGTCAGCCGTCAGCTGAACCTGTTTGGCAATGTGGAGCTGCTGGACCAGACCTACAAGCGCGGCACGAGCAGCCTGGGCAGCGATCTGGCCGGCCAGCCGGTGGGCGCGCCGCGCCTGCATGCCAGCCTCGGCTTCGAGGTGCTGTGGCAGGCGCTGGGCGGCCAGGCCCAGGCCGGCCTGCAGGCCAGCTACAGCGGCGCGACGCGCTGCAACGAGGAATCCTATGTGCAGGGCCTGTGTCTGACCACGCCGGCCTTCCAGGTCGGCGGCGCGCGGCAAAAGCTCGACGGCCGCATCGGCTGGGAGAGCGACAGCAAGCGCTGGGGCGCCTCGCTGCTGGTCAACAACCTGCTGGACAAGCGCTACATCAACCGCCTCTGGTACGAATCTGCACCGCTGGGCTCGGCCTATGCCACGCTGGCCAAGCCGCGCACCGTGGCGGTGGAACTGCGGGCGAGCTTCTGAACGATGCGCCACTGCCTGCTGATCGCCTTGCTGCTGCTCACCGCCTGCAGCAGGGATGACAAACCGACACCCGCGCAGGCTGAAAGCCTGCGCCCCGCCGATACGCGCCTGGCCGCTGTCTACGAACGCTCCTGCCTGAACTGCCATGGCCGCAGCGACGGCACCGCGCCCTTGACCGGCCATGCCAGCGCCTGGGCGCCGCGCCTGGCCAAGGGCATGCCGGCCCTGCTGCACAGCGTGCACCAGGGGCTGAACAGCATGCCGGCCATGGGCCTGTGCCCGGATTGCAGCGACAGCGACCTCGAACACCTGATCACCTTCATGAGCCGGACAGACAAGCAATGAACGAACGCAGAGACTGGCTGAAACAGACGGCGGCATTGAGCGTGGGCTTGAGCGCCGGCCTGGCGCTGGGCGGCGAGGCTGTGGCCCAGCCCGCCGCGCCCAAACCCGCCGGCCCCAAGCCCTGGCAGAACTGGTCAGGTATTCAGCAATGCCAGGCCAGGCAATGGCTGATGCCGGCAGACGAAGCCCAATTGGCCGAGGCAATCGCCGGCGCGCCCGGACCGCTGCGCTGCGTCGGCGCCGGCCACTCGTTCAGCGCCCTGGTGCCCACCGACGGCACCCTGATCTCGCTGGACAAGCTCACTGGCATCATCGCCATCGACAAGGCCACCAGCACCGTGCGCGTGCGCGCCGGCACCCGCCTGGCCCAGCTGGCCCGCGAGCTGCATGGTCAAGGCCTGGCCCTGCACAACCAGCCCGACATCGATGTGCAGACCCTGGCCGGCGCGCTGGCCACCGGCACCCATGGCACCGGCCTGACCCTGCCGGCCCTGCACGACGAGGTGCAGGCGCTGCGCCTGGTCACCCCGGCCGGCGAAGTCAAGGAGGCCTCGCGGCTGCTCAACCCCGAGCTGTTCGATGCCGCCCGGGTGTCGCTGGGTTCGCTGGGCGTGATCACCGAGTACACGCTGCGCGTGCGGCCCCGCCATATGCTGGCCCGCCGCGTCTGGCTGGAACCTACCGCGGGCCTGCTGGAGAAGGCGCCCGAGCTGGCCCGCCAGCACCGCCACTTCGAGATGTATGTGCTGCCCTTCACCGGCTACAGCGCCGGCATCACCCACAGCGAGGTGGCCGAGGGCCCGGCCCAGCACCCGGGCTCGGCCGACGAGAACGTGCTGCGCGACCTGCAGCGCCTGCGCGACTGGCTGGGCCGCTGGCCCGATCTGCGGCGCTGGACCGCAGCCAAGCTGATAGACCCGGCCCAGACCGAGTTCGCGCAGGACTGGTCCTGGCGCCTGCTCAGCACCGTGCGGCCGACCCGCTTCAACGAGAGCGAGTACCACCTGCCCCGCGAGGCCGGCATCGCCTGCCTGAAGGACATACTCGCCACCCTGGAGCGGCGCAACGATATCTTCTTCCCCATCGAGTTCCGCTTCATCCGCGGCGATGGCGCCTGGCTGAGTCCTTTCCATGGCCGCGACAGCTGCTCGGTGGCCACCCATGCGCTGCAAGGCGAGGCCTACCAGTACCTGATCGCCGAGCTGGGGCCGGTGTTCAAGCGTCACGGCGGCCGGCCGCACTGGGGCAAGCTGCATGACCTGAACCTCAAGGACCTGCGGACCCTGTACCCGCGGTTTGCCGACTTCCAGCGGGTGCGCGAGAGCGTCGATCCGCAGGGCCGCATGCTCAATGCGCATCTGCGCCAACTGTTCGTGGGAGCCGCCAATGCATAAGCGTCGCGTCTTGCTGGGCGCCGCCATCGCGCTGCCGGTGGCCGGCTGGCTGGCCCGCCCGGCCGAGACCGGCGGTCCGCACGCCCCCTACTTCGCCACACTGAGCCAGGCACTGAAGGCCGCCGGTGTGGCCCAGGCCAGCCTGGTTGTCGACCTCTCCCGGCTGCGCGCCAACCTGGCTGCCATCGGCGCGCATGCCAAGACCGGCATGGGCCTGCGCGCGGTGCTCAAATCCCTGCCCTGCCTGGAGCTGATGGACGAGGTGGCCAAGGCCTGGGCCAGCCCGCGGGTGATGGCCTTCAACGCGGCGCAGACCGGCCAGCTGCTTCAGGCGCGGCCCGATCGCCAGGTGCTGCTGGGCAAGCCGTTTCCGGTGGCCGCCGCTGCCGCCCTGCTGCAGGCCCTGCCGCCCGAGGTGGGCAGCGGCATCGAATGGCTGATCGACACGCCCGAGCGCCTGGCCCAGTACCGCCAGCTGTCAGAGCAGCGGGGCCAGGCCTTGCGGGTGAATCTGGAAATCGACGTCGGCCTGCACCGCGGCGGTTTCGAAGATCCGGCCGAACTGTCTGCGGCGCTGCAAAGCCTGAAGACCGGCAGCCTGAAGTGGCAGGGTTTCATGGGTTACGACGCCCATGTGGCCGCCCTGCCCGACGTTTTAGGCATGCGCACCACGGCCTGGGAGGAGTCGCAGAAGCGCTACCAGACCGCCTGGCGCCTGGCCAACGAGTTGCTGGGGCCGCTGCGCCGCGAGGGCCTGACGCTGAACACCGCCGGCTCTCCAACCTTTCGCCTGCATGACGGCAAGGGCGTGGCCAACGAGGTCTCGGTGGGCTCGGCGGCGCTGTTGCCGCTGGACTTCGAGAAGCCGCTGCTGGCCGACCTGCAGCCGGCGGCCTTCATCGCCACGCCGGTGCTCAAGTCCTGGCCCCAGTTCCGCCTGCCCGAGGGCGCCACCTGGCTGAGCCGCCTGGCCCAGACCTGGGACCGCAACCAGGCCCGCGGCCTGGCCATACACGGCGGCCACTGGCTGGCCGAGGTGGCCTCGCCGGAGGGCGTGGCGGCGAGCGGCCTCTACGGCGCCTCGTCGAACCAGCAGGTGATGGTGGCCTCGGGCCGGGTCGATCTGAAGCCCGATGACCACATCTTCTTGCGCCCGCGCCAGAGCGAGGCGGTGCTGCTGCAGTTCGGTGATCTGCTGGTGTTCGACGGCCAGCGCATCACGGCCCGCTGGCCTGTGCTGCCCGCCTCGGCCTAGGGCCTGCGGTCTATTTGACGACCAGCACCGGCACCGGTGACAGGGTGAGCACCTTGTGCGCCACGCTGCCCAGCAGCAGCGAGTCGAGGCCGCGCCGGCCGTGCGAACCCATCACGATCAGGTCGGCGCCCTCGTGCTTGGCGTAATCGATGATGGAAGGTGCCGGGCCATGCTCGCGCAGCACCTGGCTGTCGAAGGCGACACCGGCCGCCGTGGCACGTGCCGCGGCCTGCTCGATGCCCAGTTTGGCACCGTCTTCGGCGGCCTCGAGGTAGTAGGCCAGCGCCTCGCCGCCCGCTTCCGGGAAGCTGATGAAGGGCACCGGGTCGACCACGCTGACGATGCTCAGCCTTGCGCCGTAGCGCCGGGCCAGATCGACGGCCGTGTCGGCAGCCTTGTCGGCGCTGGCCGAACCATCGGTGGGCAGCAGAATGTGCTGATAGGAAGCCATGGCGAACCTCGTTGACGGGATAGGGGGCGGATAACCCCATGCTCGCAGCATTGGACGCGGGCGGCAAGCCGCCGCACCGTCGGCGCTTGCGCTGGGTCAAGCCCGGCGCCGGGCCAGGGAACCGAATTCCGCGCGCACACTCCAACGCGCCGTTACCCCAACCCAGCAAGAGGCATTCATGAAGCACTGGCTCAAAGAGAATCGCGGATTCATCGTGTTCCTGATCTGCTTCGGATTCTTCCGAACCGCCATTGCCGACTGGAACCCCATCCCCTCCGGTTCGATGCGGCCCACCCTGCTCGAGGGTGATGTGGTGCTGGTCAACCGCCTGGCCTATGACTTCAAGCTGCCGCTGACCGACATCTCGCTGGCACCGCTTGGCGACCCGCGGCGCGGCGACGTCGTCACCTTCACCTCGCCGACCAACGGCACCCGGTTGATCAAACGCATTGTCGGCCTGCCGGGCGATGTGGTCGAGATGCGCGACGAGGTGCTGTACCTCAACGGCCAGGCGGCCGAGTACGCCGAGCAGACGCTGCACCCCGAACCGGTGGCCCCCGGGGTCGAGATGAGTGCCGTGCGTGCCACCGAGCGCGTGGCCGGCGCCGACCGCCGCGTGCAGTTCATCCCCGACAAACCGGCCCTGCGCAGCTTCGCCCCGCTTACCGTACCGGCCGGCCACTATTTCATGCTCGGCGACAGCCGCGACAACAGCGAAGACTCGCGCTTCATCGGCGCTGTGCCCCGGCATCTGCTGATAGGCCGCGCGCACCGGGTGCTGGTCTCGGCCGACATCCTCAGCAACTGGCTGCCGCGGTTTGAGCGGACGGTGGAAGCAATACGCTGAACGCCGCGGATCGCCGCGACAAAAAAAAGCCTCCGGGCAGGCCGGAGGCAACTCTCGGGGGATAGATCGCGAATCAGCCGGCCGGCTTGCCTCTCGACAGGGCGTCGACAAACAGCGCTTTGCCTTCTGTGTCCGGCCGACCCTGCATCACGACAGCCGGCGGCGGCGCGCCACTGCCGTGATGCCCGCCAGGCCCAGGCCCAGCAGCGCAAAGCTGCTCGGCTCGGGCACGGGCACGGCCGCAGCGATGGCGCTGGAGTTGAGCGTGTAGAGCGCGGAGTCGCCGGCGTTGAGGCTGACCGTCCAGCTGAAATGCCCCGAGCTTGACCCAACGCCGCCCGGCAGGTTGCTGGACAGCAGGCCATCGCTGAAGCTCGGCCCTGCACCCGCCGTGCTCGATGTGAGCAGGCTGAACAGGGTCTGCGCATAGCGGGCCGGCGAGGTGCCTGCTGGTGGCGCAACCGCCATGTCGTAGTAGACGTCGAACGTGATGCTGCCGGCAGCGGCGTCGCCATCGCCGTTGATCAGGGTGAAGGCGCCGGACTGGGAGGCCGTGGCATTCGCCGTGTTGGCCAGCACGCCGCTCTCCTGGGCGCTGGCGCCCAGATTGAAGCCGGCAGTGGCCAGCTGGGTGAACGCGTCGGTGAACTGAACGGTGTTGCCGGTGGCCTTGGCATAGCTGGTTTGCGCCAGGCGGTTGGCGCCCTGATACCAGTCATTGGCCGAGTAGCTGTCCGAGGCACTGGCACCGCCGCCATTGGCCGCGCTCATGCTGAAGCTCTGGAACGGGTTCGTGGCGTAGACGTAGAGGCCGGAGTCGGCGTCTGCGCTGGCGGTGAACGAGGTGATCGAGAGCGTTGCGTCCGCGGCGAAGCTGGCGCTGGCACTGCACGCCATTGCCGCGGCCGCCGCCGCTGCCCTGAGCGCTGGCAGCGCTCGTCGCAAGGTCGAGCCTGTTTTCATAGGATTCTCCAGGTGGATGGGTTCGACTGACTCACTTCGTGCAGAACGGTGTCAGACCCATGGCGGACTTGATGCCTTGCACCATGAACTTCTTGAACTCCGCCTGGCCGGGCTGGCTGGAACCGTCGATGAAGGCATTCGCATCGTGGCCCAGGGTGGTCAGGAAGGCGCGGCCACCGTCGTAGTACTGGCACCAGGCCACCGGATGGAAGTTGCCATGGCCGGGGTGGGTGGTGCTCTTCGTGGCCAGCGAGTCGGTGTCCACGGTCGCGAGGAACTTGACGTTGGTCGGGTAGGGCACCAGGTTGTACCACTCGTCATGGAAGCCGAACGATGTCGGCAGACCTTCGGTCGACGAGTCCGCTGAACCAACGATCTTGACCGTGCCGTTCTGGGCGGCGCCGTGGTTGTAGTAGTTGGCATTGCCGAGCAGACCTTCGTACCAGGGCCAGTTGTATTCATTGCCGTAGGCGTTGTGGATGCCGACGAAGCCACCACCGCCACGGATGTACTGGCGCAGATTCACCTTAGGCGAATCGAGATAGGCGCTGGTCGTGGTGTCAACGGCATAGGTGGGATTCACCGCACGGCCATGCAGGCTCATCGAGTCCCGCGTCGGGCTCATGAAGATCACCGCGGCATAGGTGGCCGTGTGGCCCGGAATCCGGCTGGCCTCCTCGGTGTAGTCGACGGCGATGCCTTCGGCCTCGAGCCAGGCCTTCAGGCCCGCCACGGCAGTGTTGTTCGCGTTCAGCGGCGGATTCAGGCCGGCGGCGAGTGCCGTGCCGAGGTTGGCGTGGCGCGGGCCGGCGGTGCGGCTGAAGATCAGGACGCGCTTCTGCCGGGTCGGAATCCAGTTGTGATAGCACTTGGGGTCGGTGCCGCGGCAGACGTTGTAGGTCGGGTCCCAGCTCGACGGCAGCGCGCCGGGCGGCAGGTTGCTGTTGATCTGCGCACTGGCACCGCCAGCCGCAGACAGGGCGAGTGCGCCGAGCGCAAATGTCTTCTTGAAGCTACTTGTCATTGTCATCCTCTTGCTCATGGTGGGCCTTTCGAGATTGAAGCCGGTTGTCGTGCCAGAAAACGATCCACGCGACTTTGATTGCTCTTTGTCGTTGTTCTACCAGGCAGAACGTCGTTTTGTCTCTGGTCGATTGAAGTATAGGGACCGACCGGGTGGTGTCAATCGGTAGCGGCCGTGAATTCGCACCCTTGAATGGAGGGGTCGCCCTGCCGTCAGTTGCCGCTGCCCCCGGTGGAGGGCGCTGCCGCTCCCGGCGCCTTGCTGCCCGCACCGGACATGGCGGCAGAAAACCGCCAGTCGCCCACACTGGCCGCCTGATCGAAGGCCTCTTCGTCCTCGTCGAAGCCTGCCCGCTTCAGCGGCCGCGTGGTGGCGCGCGAGCGCACACCGATGACGCCGCCGCTGGGGGCCACGATGAGCTCCCAATCGGCCGCGCCCGTCATCGGATCGACATACAGGCGGCGCAGGTGCCGGCGCACGGTGGGCCAGCGCTTGTCTTCCAGCAGCTCCTGCAGCTTCAGCGGGAAGCGGCGCTGCTGCCCCACGGGCACGCCCTCGTAGTAGGAGGCGATGGCGTTGCGGATCTGCCGGCCGGCGAACAGCAACTCCTCCTCGCGATCGCGCTGGGCCTGCGTGCTCCACAGTTCGCCCGCCAGGGCCAGGGCCGAGCCCAGCAGCGCCACGAAGAACAGCGCCCCCAGGTAGGTGAAGCCCCGTTGCGAAGTGGCCCCCTTCATAACGACGAGTACTCCGCGCCGCGTTCGGTCTGGCCGGCGGCGCCGCTGTGCACGTCGTATACCGAGCCCTTGAGCGCCTCGCCCCTGTTGAGGCCGGACGGGGGCGGCGCTACCGTGGTCCAGGTCTCGGCGCTGCCGGTAATGGGGTCGACCGGAATGGCACGCAGATAGCGCCTGGTGGCCAGGTCGGCCAGCGCCTCGGGGTACTGGCCGTTGTCGCTGTAGAACTTGTCGATCGCGTCACGCATCACCGCCAGCGACTGCTTCAAGGTGTTTTCCTTCGAGCGTTCCATCGAGCCGAAGTAGCGCGGCGAGGCAATCGTCAGCAAGGTGGCCAGGATGGCCATCACCACCAGCAACTCGATCAGGGTGAAGCCGCAGCGGAGACCGCGCATCGCTACCACTCCCTGTAGGCCCGGCCGTTCAGGCCGGTGCCCGCCGAGGTGGAATAGACGTCAAACACGTCCTTGCCGGCCATCGGGTTCTCCGGCCCCGAGGCGTAGCTGCGCTGACCCCAGGTCTGGGCCGGCAGCGCGTCGGCCGGGCCATCGAAGAAGGGGTCGGGCGGCAGGCGGCGCAGGAAGAAAATCTTCTTCTTGGCCGGGTCCTTGGCGTCCGGCACGCCGGCCACCAGCAGCTCCAGGCTGGCCGGAAACCCGCTGGCATCGGCCGCACGCTCGATATGCCCCGCATCCGAGGCCCGCTTGAATTCGTCCAGCCCGCTGCGGATGATGCGCAGCGCCTGCCGCAGCGCCTGCTCCTTGTTGCGGCGCACCGCCAGCTCCGCCAGCGGCATGGCCATGGTGGCCAGCAAGCCGACAATGGCCACGGTGATGACCAGCTCGATCAGCGTGAAGCCCCTGCCCCGCGTTTTCATCGGGTCACCAGCACCAGGGGCGTGGCCGGCGGCGCCAGCACCGGCAGGTTGGCGGCCGTGACTTCATAGCCGATCTGCGTGCTGCCCGCCTGCCGCGCGATCACCTTGAAGCGCGTGCTGGCGGGCTTGGCCGCCACGCCGGCCAGGCCACTGGTGGACAGCGTCACCGCGACCCTGCCGGCATTGGCCGCAGCCCCCACCGGTGCCAGCATCGCCGGGTCGAAACTGAGGTTGACGGTGGTGTCGACCTGCTGCGAGGCCCCCGCTGGCAAGGTCAGCGTGACGCTGAACTCCTCGCCCAGGCCCGCCTGCTGCGGCGCGGTGGCGGTGAGCGGCAGCGAGTCGGCGGCTCCGGGCCGCTGTGCGGCGCCACCCTTGCCCGGCTGGCCCGCACCCGATGCCACGGCTTCCAGCGACATCGCCATGCTGCCGGCCATGGCCAGGCGCACAGGCGGTGCACCGGGCGCGGCGTCGGTGCCGGACAGTATCTGCGCGGCTACGGTGTCCGGTCGGCTGATATTGCGCACGATGCGCGGCGTGATCAGCAACACGATCTCGGTCTTGCCACCGTCACGGTTGTCGTTCTGGAACAGCCGGCCGAGCACCGGGAAGTCGGCAAGATAGGGCAGCTTGTTGACCGACTGCCGGTCTTCGTTGTTGATCAGGCCAGCCAGCACCTGGGTCTCGCCATCCCGCAGCCGCAGCGAGGTGGCGGCGTTGCGGGTGCCCAGGCGGTAGGCAATGGTGCCCGAGGCATTGAGCTGCGACACGATGTTGGACACCTCCAGCTGCACCTTGATGGCAACCTCGTCCTCGAGAAAGATGTTGGGCTCCACGTCCAGCTTGAGGCCGGTCTCCAGATAGCTCACCGACGAGGACACGCCCACATTGGCGGTGGAGGTGGTGGTGATCACCGGCACTTTCTCGCCGATGTGCACATGGGCCTTCTCGCGGTTCTTCACCCGGATGCGCGGATTGGCCAGGATGTTGGACGTGCCATCGAGCTTGTGCAGATTGATCAGCAGCACCGGATTGGCGACCAGGGCGCGCAGATTGCCACTGCCGATGCGGGTCAGGCCGTTGGGTTCGGTGACGCCATTGGTGATGCTGCCCACGATCTGGTCCGGAAAGCGGGTGCCGATTTCCTGCGCCACGGTGGAGGCCACCTCGAGCACCTCGAGCTCCAGCATGACCTCCGGCTCGCCCAGGTCCTGGGTGGCGATCAACTGCTCGGCCAGGCGGATTGCCTCGGGCGTGTCGCGCAGCATCAGCAGGTTCAGCTTCTCGTCGACGAAGATGTCGCGCGTCTTGACCATGGCACGCACCATGGCGGCGGTCTGCTTCACGTCGGCATTGGCCAGGAAGAAGCTGCGCGTCACCATCTCCAGGTACTCGCGCTGCTTGGTCGGCGTGTTGGGGTAGATGATCAGCGAGTTGTCGTTGAGCACCTTTTTTTCGAGCTGGTTGGTCAGCAACAGCACCTTCAGCACGTCCTCCAGGCTGGTGTCGCGCACAAACAGCGTGGTGCGCTGGTCGACCTTGACGTCGCGGTCGATGATGAAATTCAGGCCGCCGGTGCGAGACATCATCTCGAACACGGTGCGCAGCGGTGCATCCTTGAATTCCAGCGAGATGGACCGTGCCAGCGCCGCCTTGAGCAGGGGCTCCGACGACTGTGCGCGCTCATTGCGCTCGGCCACCAGCTTCATCACGCCGCGGGCCGCGCGCTGGCCGGAGTTCTCGGCCAGCACGGCGCGGGCCTCGCGCTCGGCGGTGACGAAGTCGCCCTTGGCCAGGGCCTCCTGCGCCGACGCGGCACGCTGGGCCTGGCGGCGCTCGCGCTGGGTGGCGTCCAGCCCGGCCTGGGCAGCGGCGGATGTGCGGTCCAGGCGCAGCGCGGTGCGAAAGCGCGCCTCGGCGGTGTCATGGTCGCCGGTGATGCGGGCGGTGTCGCCATCGCGCACGTAGACGCCGACGATCAGGTCGCGCTGGGTGACGTAGAGCGCGTGCGCCTGCGCGTTCTGAGGCGGCGTGTTGGCGGCAGTCTCCAGCAGGCGCAGCCCCTCTTCGATGCGGCCCTCGGCGATCAGCCTGCGGCCGTCGGCGATGGCGGGTGGCTGGGTGGCGCAGGAGGCCAGTGCGGCGGCCAGGGCCAGACACAGCCAGCTTCTGTTCAGATTGATCTTCAATTCGAATCCTCGGGCTCGGTCACGGCGGTGGGAAGCGCCTGCCCGGTGGGCGCCGCCGCGGGGGCCGCTGGCCCATCGGCGAAGGTCAGTCGTTGCCGCTGGCCCAGCGGCAGGTACTTGAGGGTCAGGCCTTGCGCATCAACGACCTCGACCAGATAGGTGGCGTCCAGGGTGGCGCCGGCGCGAGCGGCCACATTGATACCTTGCTGGGTGGTCAGAAAGGCCACCGTGCTGCCGTTCTCGACCCATCGCCCGACATAGGCATAGGGCAGCGGGGGCGCAGCCGGTGGCGTTGCGCGCGGCGGCGCCATCTCGGCCGGCGCCGGCATGGGCGCCACGGAAACAGCATCGCCCCCCGCGAAGGGATCGCCGGCAGGCTCGGTGAAGCTGCGCCTGGGCAGCGTGGCCGCGGGCGCGGCGCCCGGCCTGGGCCGCACCGCGGTCTTGGCCGCAGCCGTGATCACACGCGGCACGGGCGGCACCGCGCTCTCTCGCCGGTCCACCCACGCCATCGCGCCCGCGGTGCCCAGGGCGGCCACGGCATACGAGGTCCAGCGTTGTGCGGCGTTCATGGCATCGTCACTCGGCGGCAATGAACAGGGACAGGCGGATGCGTCCGTCGAGCATGCTGCCCGAGGCCGTCTTCAGCTGCACATCGTCCACCGAGGCGGCGGGCACCTCGGTGAGCACGGCGCCGATGAAGCCTCGGATCTGGGCGTAGGAGCCGGTGACGGGGAAGGTGATGCGGTAGCGCAGATAGGGCGAGTCGGTCACACGCTCCAGCTTGTAATCGCCGGAGCGCAAGGCCAGCCCCTTGGCCTGGGCGGCGGCACGGATGCGGCCCAGCCACTGCGGCACGGCGGCCGTGCGCGGCAGGGCACGCTGGAAGTCGGCCAGGCGGGTATCGGCGTCGAGCGCATCGGCCGCGGGGCCTCGTGCCTGCCGGGGCGCTGTCGTCAAGCGCGCCTCCAGCAGGGTGCGTTGCTCGATGCGCGGCGACACCAGGACGCCGTAGGCGACCAGGGCCAGCAGCAGCAGACCCAGGCCCACCCAACCCAGGCGCCCGATTTGCAGCTTCGACAGCCAGGCCTTCATCGCTGCGCCACCCAGTCTGCGGTCAAGGTGAAGCTCACGCCGCCCTGTACGGCTTCGCCGTGCTCGCTCAGGAACACATTGGCAAACCCCGGGGCCGCCTCCAGCCGCGTCATATAGGCCAGCAAATCATCAAACTGGCGGGCCTCGCCGGACAGACGCACGCGCCGGCCATCGGCCTCCGGCTGCAGGGCCATCAGCACCACCTTGCGATCCGCCACAGCTTCGAGCTGGACGAACCAGGCATCCCAGGGCGTGGACAGACTGGAGAGAGCCGCGTTGACCTGCTCGGCTTTCAATGCCTGCATCTTGGACGCGGTGCTGCCGACGATGGGTCGGCTGGTGCGGCCGGGATTGGCGGGAGCCACCAAGGCGGCCGCAGCTTCGAGCTCGACCAGATCGGCCGTCACCTGTACAAGGCGCTGGGCCACACCGACGCAGGCCAGCAGGCCCAGGCCCAGCAGCACCACGGCGGCAGGCGCGACGCGGCGGCGTGGGTGGATGAAATCCAGCCGCAGCGGCGTCAGACTGCGCATCGCGCCGCCTGCCACGCCGGTAACGGCGCTTGTTCGATGCGCCAGCCGGGCTGACGCAGCAGTTCCAGGTCATGGTGTTCGGCGGCCAGCACGACCACGGCGTCCGGGCCGTCGACACCGTCGATCAGCCGCGCCTGCCGGATCCAGGCGCCCAGGTCGCTGGCCAGCGAGTGGCGGGGCCGGTGGGTGCGCAGCGAGCACCAAACGCCTCCGTCATGCCGGGCCAGCACCACCTGCTGCGGTTCGGCCACCACCAGCCAGGCCGGGCCGCCGTGCAGGGCCGCGACGGCATTGGCCGCGGCCGAGACCAGCAGCGGTTCGATGCTGCGCAGGGCAACACGGGCTTCGGCAAGGCAGTGCCGCAGCCCTTCGATCAAGGGGCCGGCTATGCCGGCGGCCAGTGCGGTATCGGCCGAGGCACGGTCCACGACGATCTGCCAGTCCGCGGTGGCCGCGCCATGCACGACTTCGAAGGCGTGGCGGGCAGCGGCCTCGCGCTCGTGCTCATTGCGCAGCGCGCGCGCATGGGGCACCAGGCACAGCGGTGCGAGCCGATGCGAGAGAACGATACGGGCCAGCGGCCTGAAGGCGCCGCGCCGGTCGACTTCCCCAGCCTGCAGTTCCGCCAAGGCCTCGGTGAGTGCGGCGGGAACGGCCAGCGCCTGCTGGCCGGCGGCACAGGCCACATCCACCCGCTCCAACGGCTGAACGCGCCAACCGCGGCGCGCCCGCAGCACGCTGACGCGCTCGGGGCTGACCAGCACCGTAAGGCGATCACGCCAGGGATCACGCCACTGAAGTGACACGGGCGATCTCCTTCAGGCTGGTACGACCCTGGCGCACAAGGTCAATGGCCTCTTCGCGCAGCAGGCGCGTGCCACTGCGGCGGGCCGCCTCCTTCAACACCCGCACCGGCTCGCGTGCGACGATCATCTCCGCCATCTCGTCGTCGACGATCAGGATCTCGGCAATCGCGGTGCGCCCGGCATAGCCGGTGCCGCGGCACTGTCCGCAGCCAGCGCCCTGCATGAAGCGGAAACCTGAGACATCTGTCGTGTGCAGGCGGGCGGCTTCCAGCTCGGCCTGCGACGGTTGCTGCGCTTCGCTGCAATGGGGGCAGTTCAGCCGCACCAGGCGCTGGGCGACGATGCCGTTCAGCGCCGCGGCGTAGCTGTAGGGGTCCACCTCCATATGGGTGAAGCGGCTGAGCACGTCGAACACATTGTTGGCGTGCACGGTGGTGAAGACCAGATGACCGGTCAGCGAGGCCTGCACGGCGATCTGAGCGGTCTCGGGGTCGCGTATCTCGCCGACCATCACGCGGTCCGGGTCATGACGCAGGATGGAGCGCAGGCCGCGGGCAAAGGTCAGGCCCTTCTTCTCGTTGACCGGGATCTGCAGCACGCCGGGCAACTGGTACTCCACCGGGTCTTCGATGGTGATGATCTTGTCGTGGCCATGGTTGGTCTCGGAGATCGCCGCGTACAGGGTCGTGGTCTTGCCGCTGCCGGTGGGGCCGGTGACCAAAAGCATGCCGTAGGGCTCGCTGGACAGGCGGCGGATCATTGCCTTGTCGCGCTCGTTGAAGCCCAGGCTGTCCAGGGTCAGGCCGCGCGCCTCGTCGGCCAGGCGCTGCTTGTCCAGGATGCGCAGCACTGCGTCCTCGCCAAAGATCGAGGGCATGATGGAGACGCGGAAGTCGATCTCGCGGCCACGCACGGCCACGGTGAAGCGGCCGTCCTGCGGCACGCGGCGCTCGGCGATGTCCAGCCCCGCCATCACCTTGACGCGAGATATCGTCTGGTCGGCCAGCTCGGCGCCACTCCACTGCTTGACGTGGGACAGCACCCCGTCGATCCGGTACTTGATGCCCAGGCCCTTGGCGCTGGTCTCCAGGTGGATGTCGGAGACATCGGCCTTCAGCGCGTCGTACAGCGTGGAGCGCACCAGGCGCACCACCTCGCTGGTGTCTTCGGTGATGCTCTTGAAGGACAGGTCTTCCACCTCCGCATCGAGCACCACGGCGGCCTCGCCATGGGACATCAGGCTGTCCATCGCGGACAGGCCGTCTTCATGCGAGGTCAGGAAGGCCGAGACATCGGCGGGGTGCGCCAAGGTCCAGGTGAAGGCCGCGTTCACCCGCTGCTCGGCCCAGGCCATGCGCTGCTCGGCGAAGGGGTCGCCCAACACCATGTGCAGCTCACCGGTGCCATCGCGCAGCAGCACCATGCGGGCGGCCAGTGCCTCGGTCACCGGCAGCAGCTCGAAGGCGGGGGTCCAGCGGCGCAGGTCGTGGATGTCGGCCGTCGGGTAGCCCATGGTCAGACCCAGGCGGGCGGTGAAGCGGCCGGGGGCATCGCCCTGCAACTCCTCCAGCACGGCAATCAGCGGGCTTTGCCGGGCGGGGGCAGCGGCACGGGCGGCGGCCACGTCGGCGGCCGTGTAGGGCAGCAGCACGGCGTCGGCGACGACCGCGTTCATTGCAAGCTCCCCGCCAGCTCGAAGATGGGCAGGTACATCAGCACCACGATGCCGCCGATGACCAGGCCCATCACGGCCATCAACAGCGGCTCGAACAGCTTGGTGAACCAGTCCACCCAGCGGGCCAGTTCTTCGTCGTGGAAGGTGGCGATGCGCTCCATCATGCCGGCCATGTCGCCGCTGTCTTCACCGACACGCAGCATGCGCTGCGCCACCGGTGTGGTCAGCCGGGCATGGCTCATCGCCTGCGACAGGCTGCTGCCCTCGCGCACCTGGCGGGTGGCCAGTATCAGGCGCTCGCGCATGTCGGCGGGCAGCAGGCCGCTGACCATGCCCAGGGCCGGCACGGCCGGTGTGCCACCGCGCAGCAACATGCCCAAGGTGCGGTAGAACCGGGCCAGGTGATAGACCATCAGGCGATCGCCTATGCCCGGGATGCGCGAGGCCACCCGCCCGACCAGGCCCGCGGCTCGGCGTGCGCCGAAGGCGATAGCCACGGCGCCAGCGACGATCAGCAGCAGGATCGTCACGCCGTGGCCATTCATCAGCTGGCCCCATTCGAGCATCACGCGCGACAGCCAGGGCAGGTCACGACCGGCTTCGGCGTAGATGGTCGCGAAGCGCGGCACGACGTAGGCGAGCAGAAACAGGGTCACCAAGCCGCCCACGCCCAGCAGCACGACCGGGTAGATCGAGGCCGAGACAATCTTCTTGCGCACCGTTTCCAGCCGCTGCTGGTAGTCGATGTAGCGCGACAGCGCCTCGGCCAGGTCGCCGGTGCGCTCGGCCGCGCGGGTGGTGGCGATCATCAGCTCGGGGAACTCCGCCGGCTGAGCCTCCATCGCCCTGGACAGCGACTGACCCTCGAAGAGCCGGTCACGCAGGGCGCTGAGCACGTGTCGCACCGGCGGCCGATTCTCTTTTTCGACCATGGCCTCTATCGTCTCAGGCAGGGACAGGCCGGCCTGCAGCAGCGAGACCAGTTCCTGGCTGAAGGTCAGCAGCGGAAAGCGCCCTGCCCTGTTCGCCCGGCTCGGCAGACTGTGGGCCGTCTGGGCGGAGAGCACCGTCAGCCCCTCGGAGCGCGCCTGTTGCACGGCGGCACTCCGGTCCGCGGCCTCGACCGGCATTGAAACGACCGAGCCGTCGGCCTTCAATCCCCTGACGTTGAACAGCATGGCGTCAAAAGCCCTGCCGCCAGCGCACGCTCAAGAGCCAGGCCCGCCCCGCCGCGGGCTCGAAATAGCGGGCGTTGCTCTCGTTGACGATGACGCTGCCGGCGTAGCGGCGATCGGTGGCGTTGTCGAGACGCGCTTGCACTTCCACTGAGCCGCTGCCCACGGCAAAGCGCTGGCTGGCTCGCAGGGCCAGGGTGGTCGCCCCGGCGGCGAAGTCGCTGTTGACGTCATTCACCGGCAGGCTGCCCTGAGACCGCAACTCGACGCCAAGCTCGGTCTGGGCCGCGGCCAGGCCCAGCGGGTTGCCCCGCCAACCCGCCTCGGCATAGGCGCTCTTGTTCGAGGTGCCGGCAATGCGGCTGCCGGCGCTGACCACGCCATTGGGCGTGGAGAAGCTGTCGCGATAGGTCGCGTCCAGCCAGGTCAGAGACAGCAGTGCATGCACGCTCTTGCTGGCCTGCCAGCGAGCCGCCAGCTCGGCACCCTGACGCAAGGTGCGCCCGACGTTCTGATAAGTCGAGCGGCCGCCGCTATTGGCCAGCACACCGATCTCATCGGATGTCTGTGCCTTGAACAGGGTGCCATCGGCCGAGAGACCGGTTTGCGGATCGCGCCACTTCGCACCCAGCTCGAACTGGTGGCTGGACTGGGCCCGCAATCCCGTGTTGAAGCCCGCCTGCCCGCCCGAGCGGTAGGCGAGTTCGCCCAGGGTCGGAGATTCGGAGCCCCGGCTGGCGCTGACATAAAGGTTGGTGGTCGGTGTCGCCTTCCACAGCAGAGCGGCCACCGGCGTTGTGTAGTGGTACTGCACCCGGCCGGAATCGTCGCCGTTGCTCAGATACTCGTCCTGGCTGGAGTAGCGCACGCTGCCGGAGCGCACACCCAAGGTGCCGGTCAGTGCATGGCCCAGATCGACCTCGGCCTGGGCATAGGCATCGGTAGCGCGCGCGACATTGCGCTCCTGCCGGCGCAGCGCACCGGTCACGCCGAGTTGCTGGCCCGCGCCACTGCCCAGGAAGTTCTGATAGCCCCGTCTGTCCTCGCCCTGGCGATCGAAGGACAGACCTGCCACCAGGTTCACGCGCTCGCCGCGCCACATCAGGCGTGCATCGAGACCCTGGTACTCGCGGTCGAAGGCGATCACGCCACCCGGGCTGGAGGCGGCGGCCTGGGTGGACGCCGGAATGGACTGCCACTGGGTCACGCTGCGTTCGCCGGCATAGGCCGTGACGGCGCTTCGCAGCGGTGATGAAAGGCCGGCAAAGGAGTGCTCCCAACGCAGGCCCAGCTGCGATTGGCGCGTGGTCTTGCGGGTGTCGTACTGCAGCGCCTGCGGCGTGGTTTGAAACGGATCGGCAGCGAACTGCGCGCGGATCAGGCCCAGCGGATCATCGGCCGGCTGGTCCAGCCGGTTGGCCAAGACCACCACGGTGTCGAAGTCACCCCGCCAACCCAGGCGAACATTGGCGAGCTCGCGGCGCGCCTCGCTCTGCGGGCGAAAGCCATCGGTCTCGAAGCGGGCGGCCTGGGCGCGCACATCAAAGCCGTTGCCGAACGGTGTCTCGATGCCGACCCGCAGCTGATGCGTACCGTTGGAGCCGATGTCGCCGGCCACCTCGAACTGGCGGGTCGTGGCCGGACTGCTGACCAGCGAGATCACACCGCCCGAGCCATTGCCGTACAGGGCCGAGAACGGACCGCGCAGCACTTCGACGCGGTCGGCGCCCGCCAGGTCGAAGTGCGAGACCTGGCCCTGCCCGTCGGGTCCGGTGGCGGGGATGCCATCGGTGTAGAGCCGGATGCCGCGCACACCAAAGGTGGCGCGGGCGCCGAAGCCCCGCGAGCTGATCTGCAGATCCTGGGCGTAGTTGTTGCGCGAATTGATCGTCAAGCCGGGCACGCTAGCCAGCGCCTCGCTGAGGTTGACCATCAGCCCACCGGCGCGCAGGGCCTCGGTGCCCACCACGCTCACGGCGTAGGGCGTGTCGAAGGCCCGCTGCAAAGCCCCGCCGGCCGTCACGACCACCGGGTCAAGCAGCGTCACCTCGGCGGGGCTGCTCTGGGCGCCGGCAGACGCGGCGAGCGTGAGTAGCGGCAGGGCGGCCGCTCGCGACAATCGGGACAGATGGGCTGGCATGATTCGAACGTGGCGGCGTTGAGTGGACGAGCAGAGCCATCTGCCTGCCAGGAAGCAGGCAGTGGCGCCCTGGTGGCCTGTGGCTGGAGTCGCTCAGTCGAGCGCGACGTGCGAGATCGCGCGTCCGCCGTTCGGCGTGTAGATGTCGTTGATGTTCCAGTGGCCGGAGGTCGGCACCGGCTCGTTCTTCATCGACACATCGAGCACAAAGGGGCGACCCGAGGCGATGGCTTTTTCCAGCGCCGGCTTGAACTCGGCCGCCGAGCTGATCTTCAGCCCTTCGACGCCAAAGCCCCGCGCGATCGCAGCGAAGTCCGGCGAATAGGGCTCGCCTCCGGGCTTCTTGAAAACGGTGCCGAAGGTCGTGCCGTAATGCGCCATCTCGAGGCCGGCGATGGTGCCGTAGGCGCCGTTGTTCATCACCACCCAGACGACAGGAATGTTCTCTTCGGCGGCGGTGGCCAGCACGGCCGGGTTCTGGCCGAAACCGCCGTCGCCGACCAGGGCGATGACAACGCGGTGGGGTTGCGCCAGCTTGGCACCGAGCGCCGCGGGCGAGCCGAAGCCCATCGTCGCGAAGCCGCCGGGCGTGAGGATGGAACCGGGCGTGTAGATAGGGAACTGCTGGCCGACACCATTCTTGTTCCAGCCCACATCGGTGGTGATGATGCCGTCGCGGGGCAGCACCTCACGCACATTGGCCAGGATGCGCTCGGGCCGCATCGGGAAGGCGTCGTTGTTGACGTGCTGGCGATTGGTCGCCTCGAAGTCGCGGCGGTAGGCGCCGATTTCCTCGCGCAGATGATCGTTCTTCACGCCATCGGGGAAGAGCCGGCGGGCGACACGGATCAGCACCGCCAGTGCCGACTTCAGGTCGGTGGCGACGCCGATTTCCACCGGGTAGTTGCGGCCGATCTCGGCCGGGTCGATGTCGATGTGAATCAGCTTGGTGGGCGGGAAGCTGAAGGTGAACTCCGACTCCCAGGAGCTGCAATCGGCCTCGGCAAAGCGTGTGCCCAGGCCTATCACCCAGTCGGCGTTGCGGCACTTGTCATTGACGAACTGCGTGCCCCAGAAACCAGTCATGCCCAGGGTCAAGGCATGATCATCCGGCAAGGCTCCCTTGCCCATCAGGCTGTGCGCGACAGGCAGCGACATGTGGTCGGCGAAGGCCGCGAGTTCGGCCGCTGCATCGGCCAGCAGGATGCCGCCACCGGCATAGATCACCGGCTTCCTGGCCTTGGCCAGGGTGTTCACGATGCGCTCGGCCACCACCTCGTCCAGCGAGGGCTTGTGAATCGATTTGGTGTGGTGGCTCAGGCGTTCGAACAGTTTGGTGTCCACCTCCATCGAGAAGATGTCCATGGGCACGGACACCAGCACCGGGCCGGGCCTACCGGTCTCGGCCAGCTGGAAGGCCTTCTCGATAATCTCGGGGAACAGATCGGGGCGCTCCACGCGCCACACGCGCTTGACGAAGGGCCGGTAGATTTCCGACTGCGACGCATCGGCATGCAGATTGATTTCCTGATGCGGGTGCTTGCCGTAGTAGTGGCTGGGGATGTCGCCGGCAATCACCACCATGGGCACCGAGTCCAGCGCGGCATTGGCCACTCCGGTCGAGGCATTCGTCAGCCCCGGGCCCAGGTGCGACAGCACGACCGCCGTGGTGCGCTTGGCGCGGGCATAGCCGTCAGCCATATGCGCGGCAATCTGCTCATGACGCGTGTTGACGAATTTGATCTTGGTGCTTTCGGACAGCGCGGCCAGCACGGCAATATTGGTGTGGCCGCACAGGCCGAAGATGTGCTCGACGCCGCGTTGCTCGAGATACCTCACGAGCTGCTTCGAGATGAGTTCCTTGGTCATGGCAATTCCTGAAAAGAATGGTGAATAGACAGGTTTGAGTTCGGCGGCCCGGCAATGCCTAGCGCTCGAAGTTGCGGCGCTCGGGCCGGTGTAGGTATAGGGAATGCTGGGGGTCATCGGGCCCTTGATGCGGCCGCCCTGCTGGCGCTGCTCCCAGGCGTGGGCAAGAATGCCGACCGAGCGCGACAGGATGAAGAGGCCGCGGCCGACTTCCGCCTCGAAGCCGAGCTCCAGATAGAGGGCCGCCGTCACGCCGTCGATATTCATCGGTATCGGCTTGCCCTTGCCTGCCGTCAGCACCCGCTCGATGGCCGAGCCTATGCGGCCGTAGATGCCGGAGATGGCGCCGCGCTCCTGCGCACCCTGCATCAGCTCCAGCAGGCGGACGGCGCGGGGGTCCACCTGGTGCCAGCGGTGGCCAAAGCCGGGAATCACCTTGCCGTGCCTGGCCTGCCATTCGGCCAGCGCCGTGGCGACCTCAACGTCGGTGGGTTCTGCACCCTTCGACGCGGCGGCAATGCTGCGCATCAGCTCCATGCATTGCTGGCCGGCGCCACCGTGGATGTCGTCCAGCGCATTGATGGCCGAGGCCATCGCGCCATTCAGCGGCAGGCCGCAGGTGACCGACATGCGCGAGATGGCGATGGACGGGGCATGGGGGCCGTGGTCGACACCGGCGACCAGCGTCGCCTCCAGCAGCTTCGACTGCTCGGCCGTGGGCAGCTCGCCGCGAATCATCAGCCACACCATGGCGGGGTAGCTCAGTTCGCCGATCAGCTGCTGTATCGGATAGCCACGGATCGCAATCTCGTTCGGCTTCACGTCGATGATGGCCGTGGACCACCAGGCTTTCGCCTCGCCCAGAATCTGCTCGGCGCTTTTGTCGCCGGCCTTGCCGCTGGTCTTGTCACTCATATGGCACCTTCGGCACGGAGTTGTTGAATGTCGGCTTCGCTGAAGCCGACCGACAGCAGGACCGCATCGGTGTGCTGGCCCAGCAGCGGCGGGGGCGATGAGGTGCGGGGCTCGCCGTCGGAGAGGCGGAAGCCCGCCCGCGGCACGGTGATGGCCCGGTCAACGCCAGGCACATCGTCGAAGGTCTGCAGCAGTTCGCGGTGCCGTATCTGCGGGGACTCGAGCACCTCGGGCACCGTCAGCACGCGGCCGGCCGGTATGCCGACGCGATTGAAGAGGGCCTCCCAGTGCGCGGCGTCGTGGGCCGCCAGCGCCGCCTCGATCTCGGCCGTCAGTTCCGGGCGGTGCAGCTTGCGGCTCTCGCGCTTGGCAAAGCGCTCGTCGGTGATCAGGTTCTCTCGGTCAATCGCCTTGGCCAGCGCCTCGAACTGCTCCTGCTTGTTCGCGGCGATGTTCAGCAGGCCCGATCCGGTCTTGAAGGCGCCGGACGGCGCGGCGGTCATGTTGTCGTTGCCATTGGCCTGCGGCACGGTGCCGACGATCAGGTAGTTGGACACCACCCAACCCATGGTCACCAGAGTGGACTCCAACATCGACACATCGATGAAGGCGCCTTCACCGGTGCGGAAACGCCGCACCAGGGCGCTGGAGATCGCGAACGCGGCGGTGATACCGCTGATGGTGTCGGCCACCGGCGAGCCCACCCGTAGCGGCGCGCTGTGCTTGTCGCCGGTGATGCTCATCATGCCCGACAGTCCCTGGATGATCTGGTCGTAGGCCGGTGCATCCTTCAGCGGGCCGTCCTGGCCGAAGCCCGAGATCGCGCAATACACCAGGGCCGGGTTGCACTGCTTCAGCTCATCCCAGGACAGACCCAGCCGCGCCATCACGCCGGGGCGGAAGTTCTCCACCAGCACGTCGGCGGAAGCGACCAGGCGCTTCAGCACCGCCTTGCCGCTGGCCGTCTTCAGATTCACGGTGATCGAGCGCTTGCCACTGTTCTGCGCCAGAAAGGACGCGCCCATATGGTTGGCGTTGAGCCCGGGGTCCGAGCCCAGCTGCCGCGCCAGATCGCCGCCGCTGGGAACTTCGACCTTGATCACATCGGCGCCCAGCAGCGCGAGCTGGTAGGCGCAGAACGGACCTGCCAATACATTGCTCAGGTCCAGGACCCTTACATTCGCCAGTGCCTGACTCATGGTTTTCTCTCCCTAGGCCCGTCAGTTCAGCGACGCACGAAGGGATTCGGCACCTCGAGATCGGACGACATCCAGACGCATTTGGTGTGGAGGTATTCCTTGATGGCATCGATGCCGGACTCGCGCCCTATGCCAGACTCCTTGTAGCCACCGAAAGGCGAGGTGAAGCTGGTGGCCCGGTAGTTGTTGACCCAGACCGTACCCGCCTTCAGCTTGTCGGTCATCAGCATCGCGCGTTTCAGGTCACGCGTCCACACCGCCCCCGCCAGGCCGTAGGCCACGTCGTTGCCAATGCGGATTGCGTCCTCTTCCGTATCGAAGGGGATGACAGCCAGCACCGGGCCGAAGACTTCCTCCTGCGCGATGCGCATGTCGTTGCGCACATTGGTGAAGATCGTCGGCTCGACGAACTGCCCGGCCCCCAGGTCGGGTCGGCTCCTGCCGCCCAGCGCGCAGATGGCACCCTCGGCCTTGGCAATCTCGATGTACGACATGATCTTGTCGAATTGCGGCCGGGTGGCGATGGGCCCGATCTGGGTCTCCGGCAGCGACGGGTCGCCCATGCGGACGTCGCTCATGAAGGCGACCAGCTTTTCGATGAACTGATCGTGAATCGAGCGCTGCAGCAGCAGCCGCGAGCCGGCCTGGCAGCTCTGCCCCGAGGCCGCAAAGATGCCCGAGACCACGCCCTTGACCGCCTGGTCCAGGTCGGCGTCGTCGAACACGATGTTGGGGGACTTGCCGCCCAGCTCCAGGGTGACGGTCTTGAAGTTCTTGGCCGCCAGCTCGTAGATTTTTCGACCGGCCTCCGCCCCGCCGGTGAAGCCGATGTGTTCGACCCGGCGGTGGGTGACCAGCGGTTGCCCGACCTCGGCGCCAAAGCCGGTGACGACATTGACGACGCCCGGCGGGAAGCCTGCCTCGATGAAGATCGCCGCCAGCTCCACCATGGACGCCGAGGTGAACTCCGAGGGCTTGACCACCACGGTGCAGCCCGCCGCCAGGGCCGGCGCCAGCTTCCAGCTGGTCAGGGTCAGCGGCGAGTTCCATGGCGTGATGATGGCGATCACGCCCTTGGCCTCGTACTTGGTATAGGCGAAGACGCCCTTCTTGTCGGTCGGGATGACGGCGCTATGGATCTTGTCCGCCAGGCCGGCGTAGTACTTGAAGTAGTCGGCCATGTACTTGACCTGGGAGACCACTTCGGTGACCAGCTTGCCGTTGTCGCGCTGCTCGATCACGGCCAGGCGGTCGGCACGCGACGCGATCAGGTCGGCGGCCTTCCACATCAGGCGGCCGCGCTCGCTGGGCGTCATGCCCGCCCAGGGCCCGATCTCGAAGGCACGGTGCGCAGACTCCACCGCCAGATTCACGTCCTCCGCGTTGCCGCGGGCGATCTGGGCCCAGGTCAGGCCGTCAAAGGGGTTGTCGGTCGGGAAATAGGCCCCCGACGAAGGCTTGACCGCTCGCCCATCGATGAAGTGGTCGTAATGGGGCATTGCGTTGGAGTCTTGCATGGCTTTCCGACTTGTTGTGGCGCCGCCTTTTTGGCTTGCCGTTCCATCCAGCATAATGCAATTCTATTAATGAAGCACCTCGGGTAGGCCCTAGTACGCGGACAAGAAGCTGACAAACCGAGCCTGATGGCGCGGGAAATCACCGCACCGCGGCCGGGTGACGGTCCCGTGGTGGCGTAGCGTTCAGTCGGCGAGGGGAGCCGGCCCGGTGTCCGGCAGATTCAGCTCCACAGGCACCCACTTGCTGCGATGCATGTCATAGAGCGGCAGGCATCGATGGCCGCCCAGGGCAGCCGAGAGGTCCTGGGCGCTGCGCATCAGCGTGGGCAGAATCCGGGAGATGCCGAGTGACTCGATGCGATAGCGTGGCCCCGAGACGCTGAGCGCGCCGAACACCACATCCTCGTGGCTGAACACCGGGCAGGCCACGGCCGCGGTCTCATCGTCCCGCTCGCCGTACGACTCTGCATAGAACTGCTCGCGGATGGCGTCGTACGCCGCCCCCCTGGTGCCCGAGAAGGCCAGCAGCACATGGGCCGCAGCGCCCACGGTCAGTGGCAAACGATCGCCTTCATGCACCGAGTCGCGCACCGCCCTGGCGGAATCCATGCGGTGCAAGCAGACACGGTGATCCCCTTGCGCGATATAGAACGACGCGCCCTCCCGCAACTCGCCCACGATGCGCGCCAGCACCGGCGGCACGACATCGGCAGTGCGCAGATGCCGCTGAAAGCGCCCGCCGAGCACCAGCACCTTCGAGCCCAGCCTGAAGCAGCCATCCTCCGCGCGAACCACGTAGCCGAACTTTTCCAGCGACTTGGTCAAGCGCAACACCGTGCTCTTGTAGAGGCCTGTGCGCTTGGACAGCTCGGCCAGCGAGAGCTTGGGCTCGCTCAGGGCTTCGAGAATCCCCAACGCACGCTCTACGGCAGCAACTCCCACTTCTTCCGCCATCCTGGGGCCTCCATTCGACGCGCCGCAGCGCGCCATCAATTTTTAGAACGACGTTCTTAAATTGGAGAGTGTAAGAGCTACGGCACAATAGTTCTTCTAAATAAAGTCCCAGAGAAAACCCTATGCCAAGGAAAGCAGCGATTCCGTCAGTGGCTGACCAACAGGCGGCGCCGGGCGGCGCGGCCGCCGTCGACCGAGCGCTTTCGCTGCTCACCGCATTCAGAAAAGGCGACGGCTCCCTGTCGCTGGCCGAGCTCGCGCAGCGAACCCAGTTGTACAAAAGCACCGTGCTGCGCCTGATCGCGTCGCTGGAGCATGCAACCCTGATACGCCGGCATGCCGATGGCACCTACAGCCTGGGCCCGGAGATCGTCCGCCTGAATGGCGTCTATGCCTCGGCGTTTTCACAACAGGATGTGGTGATGCCGGTACTCAAGGAACTGGTTGACCTGACGCGCGAGAGCGCCGCCTTCCATGTCATCCATGGCGAGCACCGCCTGTGCCTGTACCGCGTCGACTCACCCCAGCTGCTGCGTGACCACACCCGTGCCGGCGATCTGCTGCCGCTGGACCGCGGCGCCGGTGGCCGCGTCCTGATTGCGTACAGCAGCGGGCGCGGCGCCAAGCACGCGAAGATTCGCAAGGAGCAGGTCGTGATCGCGTCGGGCGATCGTGTCCCCGAGGTGTCGGGCATCTCGGCGCCGGTATTCGGTGCCGACGGCGAATGCGCCGGAGCCGTCACGCTCAGCATTCCCACCTACCGACTGAATACCGCCCATGCCGACCATGTGCGGTATGCCGCCGTGAAGCTGACGGGCCTGCTGGGCGGCGTGTATCCGGAGCCTGAAGGCTCCTGAGTGCCCCGGCACGAAGTACCCCGCAACCTCGACAACGGCCGCAACTCGCGGCCGTTTTTTTTCGCTCGCGCAACGCACAACACAGGGTCAACCCTTTGTTGACGCTACGCTTTCGAGACCAATAGAATGCAACGACGTTCTGTTGCTCGCAACGGCAGCGGAAGTTCATCAGATCATTCCATGAAGGAGACGACAAGTGATTAAGAGCGATATTCGCCGTACGCTGTTGCTTGCAATGCTGGGCATGTGCGCACTGCAAACAAGCCACGCGCAAGAAGCCAAGACCATTCGCTTCGGCCACCTGAACAATGCCGACCACCCGATGAGCATCGGCGCCAAGAAGTTCGCCGAACTCGTTGCGGCCAAGAGCGGCGGCAAGCTCGTGGTCAAGGAGTACCCCGCCTCGCAGCTGGGCAGCGAGCTGCAGCAGCAGTCCGCATTGCAGGGCGGCGTGCAGGAGATGACGGCGCCCGCACCGACCTCGCTGGCTGGCATCGTGAAGGAGTTCGGCCTGCTGGACTTCCCCTTCATCGTGAGCAACTTCAAGCAGGCCGACGCACTGCTGGACGGCCCCGTGGGCAAGGCCCTGCTGGCCAAGCTGCCCGAAAAAGGCCTGATCGGACTGGGCTTCTGGGACCTGGGCTTTCGCAATGTCACCAACAGCAAGCGCCCCATCACCAAGGGTGAAGACCTGGAAGGCCTGAAGCTGCGTGTGATACCCAACCCCGTCTTCCTGGACACCTTCAAGACCTTCAAGGCCAACCCGGTGCCTATGCCTTTCGGCGAGCTCTACTCCGCCCTGGAGACCCATGCGGTGGATGGCCAGGAGAATCCCTTCTCGGTGATCCTGTCCAACAAGTTCTTCGAGGTGCAGAAGTTCGTCAGCGCGACCAACCATGTCTATGCCTCGAACATCCTGCTGGTCAGCAAGAAGTTCTGGGACAAGCTCAGCCCGGCTGAGCAGAAGGCGCTGCAAGACTCGGCCAGCGAGGCCATCGTCTTCCAGCGCCAGATCAGCCGCGAAATGGCCGGCAAGGCGGTGGCCGAGCTGAAGTCCAAGGGCATGCAGTACAACGAGATGTCGGCCGGCGAGACCGCCCGCATGCAAACGGCAGTCAAGCCCATTCACGAGAAGTTTGCGGCCGAATACGACCAGAGTCTGGTGAAGGTCTTCCACGCCGAGCTCGAGCGCATACAGAAGCTGTAAGCGCTCTGCCTATCAGCCGCCCATCGCACTCGCGGTGTGCGGCTTTCTTCTCTGTCGCGTTATCGCGACTCCGCTCTCTGGGGGTCTGCCGTGAATCGGTTACTCAATTGGTACTGCCGCCTGATCGACGCCATCACTGCGATCTCGCTCGCCGTGATGGTCGTCCTGGTCTTCGGCAACGTGGTCCTGCGCTATGCCTTCAATTCGGGGCTGATGGTTTCGGAAGAGATGTCCCGCTGGTTCTTCGTGTGGATGATCTTTCTTGGTGCCATTGCGGCCCTGCAGGAGAACGGCCACCTCGGCACGGACTTCCTGATCGCGCGGCTGCCCCTGATGGGCAAGCGCATCTGCGCTGCCATCGCGCAAAGCGGCATGTTGTATGTCAGCTGGCTGCTGATCACCGGCGGCTGGGCACAGGTCAAGATCAATGCCGACGTGACGGCGCCCGTCAGCGGCGCATCGATGGGCATCTTCTACATGTCGGTGGTGGTGTTCGCCGTCTCCGCGGTCGTCATCCTGGGCGTGCAGCTGTTCCGCACCCTGACCGGTCGGGCGAGCGAGGAAGATCTGGTGATGTTCACAGAGTCGGAAGACCTGGCCAAGCTGCGTGACCATCCGCCCCAAGAACTCCCAGAGCCCGTGCTCAAGCGCTAAGGACCGATCATGACTGTCATCATCTTCATGGGGTCGCTGATCGCGGCCATGGCCATCGGCGTGCCGATCGCCTTTGCCCTGCTCCTGTCGGGCCTCGCCCTGATGCTGCATCTCGACATGTTCGACGCGCAGATCCTGGCGCAGAACGTCGTCAACGGTGCCAACAACTTCCCGCTGCTGGCCGTGCCCTTCTTCATGCTGGCCGGCGAGATCATGAATGTCGGCGGCCTGTCCAAGCGCATCGTGCAACTGGCCATCACGCTGGTCGGTCATGTGCGCGGCGGCCTGGGCTTCGTCGCCATCGTGGCGGCGCTGCTGCTGGCGGCACTGTCGGGCTCGGCCGTGGCCGACGCCGCCGCGCTGTCGGCGCTGCTGCTGCCGATGATGATCGCCGCCGGGCATGAGCGTGGCCGCGCGGGCGGGCTGATCGCCTCGGCCGGCACCATCGCGCCGGTGCTGCCGCCGTCGATCGGCTACGTGATCTTCGGCGTCACCGCCAATGTGTCCATCAGCAAGCTCTTCCTGGCCGGCATCGTGCCGGGCATCCTGCTGGGTGCAGGCCTCTGGGTGGCCTGGTGGTGGGTGGCCAAGCGCGAGGTCATCGCCATGCCGCACAAGGCCACCACCAAGGAGCGGCTGGTCGCCCTGAAAGAGTCGTCCTGGGCCCTGGTGCTGCCCTTCATCGTGCTGGTCGGTTTGAAGATGGGGGTGTTCACGCCCACCGAGGCCGGGGTCGTGGCAGCGGTCTATGCCTTCTTCGTGGCCACCTGCGTCTACCGCGAGTTGAAGTGGTCGCAGATGTACGGCATCTTTGTCTCGGCCTCGCGCACCAGCGGCGTGGTGATGTTTCTTGTCGCCGCCTCGATGGTGTCGGCCTGGCTCATCACGGTGGCCGACCTGCCGGCCAAGATGGTGGATATGCTGCAGCCCTTCATGGGCAACCAGACCCTGCTGATGATCGCCATCATGGCCTTGGTGATGGCCGTGGGCACGGCGCTGGACATGACGCCCACCATCCTGATCCTGACCCCGGTGCTGATGCCGGTGATCAAGGCGGCCGGCATCGACCCGGTCTACTTCGGCGTGCTGTTCATGATCAACAACGCCATCGGACTGATCACGCCGCCGGTGGGAGTGGTGCTGAACGTCGTCGCCGGGGTCGGCAAGATGAAGATGGACGAGGTCACGCGCGGCGCCATGCCCTTCATGATGGTGCAGTTCGGCGTGATGTTCCTGCTGGTGTTCTTCCCGCAGCTGGTGATCTGGCCGGCCCGGTTCCTGAGCGGCTGATCTCCGCAATGTTCGTACGGCGGTCCGCCGCGCGCAGGCGCGGCGGACCGTTTTTCATTTGACGCACATCAAACAAGTTAGCAGCAAGCGACAGCACAGCACCAGGCCGGGGTCGGCATCGCACGGAGGGTCTCCGCGTGATGCCGACCCTTTTCTTTTCGGGCCCGCAATAACCGGGCAAACCCTCAATCAAGTTGTGTTGACTTTGCCATCGGCGTCACCAATACTTCGTTCGGTCAGACGATTCATCGTTCTGCTTGACAGAACGATGCAAATTCACCAACCAACGGAGACAGAGACAATGAACAGACACTTGATCACGTCCATGCTGCTTGCGGCCGGGGTGCTTGCAGCCACACAGGCAGAGGCCGCCACCGCAGCAGATTCCTGCTGCGTGGCCACCACCACCGACTTCCCCAAAGTGGGCGGCAACCTGGGCAACCAGAACTACTCGGCGCTTGCCAAGATCAACAAGGGCAACATCAGCCAGCTCGGCGCCATCTGGGTGAACAGCCTGGAGGGCGGCGCCAAGTCCGGCAACGCCCAGAGCACCGCCGTCGCGGTGGATGGCGTGCTGTTCATCGAGACTGCTCAGGGCCGCGTGCATGCCGTCGATGGCGTCACCGGCCAGGTGAAATGGAGCTTCAACCCTGGCCGCGGCGGTCAGACGCGCCGTGGCGTGGCCGTGGGCCAGGGCAAGGTATTCACCAGCACCACGGGCAACTACGTGATCGCGCTGGATCAGAAGACCGGTGCCAAGCTCTGGGAGCGCCAGTACAGCAACTACCCTGGCATCGCCAAGGTCGGCATCGTCTACCACGACAACCTGATCTACGTCGGCACCAGCGACACGGACCGCGGCGTCGGCCTGGCCATCGACGCCAACACCGGTGATGTGGTGTGGCATTTCTACGGCCCGGCCGAGCCGGGCACCATCGGCGGCGACACCTGGGAGGGCAACACCTATCTGAAGGGCGGCGCCACGCCCTGGATACACCCCGCCATCGACCCCGAGCTGAACACGCTGTACTGGACCTTCGGCAATGTGCGCGCCGGCTCCTCGCAGAACGGCTCCACCCGCGGCGGGCAGAACCTGTTTGCCAACTCCATCGTCGCGATGGACGCCAAGACCGGCGTTTACAAGTGGCACTTCCAGTCCATCCACCACGACATCTGGGACATGGACAACGTGATGTCCCCGGTGCTGGCCAACATCACCGTCAAGGGCCAGCTGCGCAAGGCCGTGGTCTACGGCAGCAAGACCGGCATGTACTACATCCTGGACCGCACCGATGGCTCACCGCTGATCGGCATCGACGAGAAGCCCGTGCCGGTGGACCCGCGCCAGAAGTCCTGGCCCACGCAACCCTTCCCGCGCGGCGGCGGCTTCATCCCCACCTGCCCGACCAAGGAAGGCCCGGCCCGCGCCGTGCCGAACTTCAAGACCGGCTGCATCTTCGCGGCGCACTGGGACGAACCCATCCTGTCCTTCCCCGGCCAGGGCGGTGGCGCGGACTGGAACCACCAGTCCTTCAGCCAGACCACCAAGCTGATGTACACCGGCGTGGGCTATATCGGCTCGGCCCACTCGCTGACCGAGGCCAGCAACGGCCTGCGTCCGCTGGGCACGCCGATGTCGGGCGGCATCGTGGCCGTCGATCCCTCCACCAACACGGTGGTGTGGAAGAAGGACCTGCCCTGGTCGGTCGCGCACGGCAACGGCATCCTGACCACGGCCAGCAACCTGCTGTTCATCGGCCAGCCCGACGGCAATCTGCTGGGCATGGACGCACTCAACGGCCGCGAGCTGTGGCGCTTCCAGACCGGGGCCAGCATCAACGCCAGCCCGATCACCTACGAGGTCAACGGCGAGCAGTACATGGCCGTGTTCGCCGGCGGCTCCGGCCTGCCGTTCTCGGACGCACCGCGGGGCGACTATCTGTGGGCCTTCAAGGTCGGCGGCAAGGTGGCCCAGGCCGCGGCGCCAGTGCCGCCAGCGCTGCGCCGCGACATCACGGCAGCCGCCGTGGAAGGCTCGGCGGTGAACAACACCGTGGTGCTGAACCGCTCGTACAGCAATGGCGCGGTGGGCGCCGTCGAGCAGGACACCGTCAACGCCATGGCGCCGCAGCATCTGCGCGTTCCGGTGGGCACCACGGTGACCTTCCTGAACCCGGCCACCAACGCGAAGAACCACTGCGCCACGCAGTTCTTCGAAGGCCTGTTCAACGCCGGCCCGCTCGCTCCAGGACAGGCCTTCGCCTACACCTTCAGCCAGAAGGGTGAGTACTTCTACAACGACTGCACGAGCCCCCGGGCCACCGGCAAGGTCGTCGTGTACTGACCGCCAACCATCACAGGAGACTCGATATGAAAACCTTGCGCAGCATGGCGACCCTTCTCGCACGCCGCCCCGCCCTACGCGCCATTGGCGCGGCCACCCTGCTGGCAGCAGCCGGCGCGGCCAGCGCCGGCGCGCCGGCCTCCAGCGCCTCCTACCAGGTCACCTCGTTCTCGTACCTGGTGTCTGCGGGCAGCTTGACCTGGAACACCGGCGCCGCCTACCAGACGCTGTATTCGGAATCCTCCGAAGCCGGCGGCCTGGTCGACAACGACCGCGCCAGCTCCACCGACTTTGCGCTGACCGACGCGGCGCTGAGCACCAGCCGCCCGCACGCCAGTTCATCGGCGGCAGCGGCACTGGGCGGCACCCTGCAGGGCACGGCCACGGCCACGCCCTTCGTGATCGCCGCGGTGAGCCAGCCCCACGCCGGCGTCTCGATGGCTCAGCAATCGCAGGAGTTCTACCTGTCGCAGGCCGGCAGCGTGACCTTCTCGATCGGCTACGCACTCGCCGCCGGTGCGGCGACCAGCAACACCGGAGAGAACTTCGCGCAGTCGTCGATCGAATTCGCCTTCGGCAACTATGCCAATGCCAGCGGCGGCATGCAGACGCCGTCGATCTTTTCGTTCGACGCACTGAGCGGCCACGCGGCGCAAAGCGGCACGCTCACCTTCACCGTGCAGTTCACCTCGCCCGATGAAGTGGGCTACTACAACATCCGTGGCAACGCGCTGGCCTATGCCAGTGCCTCCGTCACTGCCGTGCCGGAGCCCGAGAGCTACGCCCTGATGCTGGCCGGCCTGGCGGTGCTGGGCCTGGGCCATCGCCTGCGCAGCATCTTCCGGCGCTAAGCCCTCGGCCCTCCGGCAGCGCGCCGGGGGGCTGTTCCCACCGCACCCACACAGAAAATCGGAGCAAACATGTTCAGGAAGTACTTCGCAGCAGCCGTTCTGGGCCTTGCGGCCTCCCACGGCGCCCATGCCCTGCAGATCGGCGGCATCAGCTTCACCGACGACTCCTATGCCGACAAACTGGTCTCGTCCACCGGTGTGTACACCGTGGCCGGGGCCTCCCTGCAAGCCGCGCTGACCGACAAGGACCTGTCCACCTGGGCCACCTCGATGACGCCTGGCGCCAAGGTGGTGCTGGCCTTCACCAACAATGTGATCGTCAACGGCGCCGGTGACGACCTGGCCCTGTTCGAGGTCGGCCACGAGGCCTATGAGTACTCGCAGGAGGGCTTCGACAGCTTCGACGTGACCATCAACGGCATCACCCGCACCTACTTCACGACCGAGACCACCACCATCGTCGACGACCACAACGTCAACATGACCACGCTGGATCTCAGCTTCTTCGGTCTCGCACCGGGCGCAACGGTCAAGCAAGTGGAGATAGGCATGGACTTCGACACCCGCGGCTCCCGCCCGCAGCTGCAGCTGGTGGCCGCCATCCACAGCCAGTCCATCGCAGCCGTGCCCGAGCCCGAGACCTATGGCCTGATGCTCGCCGGTCTGTGCGGCATCGGCCTGGTGGTGCGCCGCCGCACTCCCAGCGCGGGGCGCGCATGAACGCCGGGGCCACGTCTCACTCCCTGGCCGCCTGGGTACGGACGGTGGCCCTGGCCGCCGCGGCGGCCGCCTGCTGCCTGTCAACCCTGGCGCAGGACGCCGTGCGCGCGGCAACGCCCCGCTGGTCGGCGCCGGCCGGTCTGGTGGTGCTGGGCCAGCAGGTGCTGTTCGGCATGAGCGACGGTCAGTCCGGTTACGAACTGTGGTCGGCCGACATCCAGGGCACTGCAGCGACCCGGGTGATGGACATCAACCCGGGCCCGCTGGGCTCCTATCCCAGCGGCCTGGCCAAGCTGGGCGAGACGGTGCTGTTCACCGCCAACGATGGCAGCCACGGCCTGGAACTGTGGCGCACCGACGGCACCCCCGCCGGCACGCACCTGGTGAAGGACATCAACGCCGGCCCCGACAACTCCACGCCGAATGGCTTCACCCTCTTCCGCGGCAAGCTGTTCTTCGTCGCCGATGACGGCACCCATGGCTTCGAACTCTGGTCCACGGCCGGCGATGAAGCCTCCACCACCCTGGTCGCCGACCTGCAACCCGGGCCTGCCGGATCGACACCGCGTCAGCTGACAGTGGTCGGCGACAAGCTCTACTTCATCGCTTCCGACGAACAGCACGGCAACGAGCTCTGGGTCTCCGATGGCACGGCCGCCGGCACGCACCTGGTGCGCGACATCGCCCCCGGCAATGCCGATGCACGCATCGAGTCGCTCACCGCCCTGGGCAAGGAACTCTTCTTCGTTGCCGACGATGGTCGGCACGGCCAGGAGCTGTGGAAGACCGATGGCAGCCGCGGCGGCACGCGCATGGTGTCCGACATCCGCAACGGCCAGGCCGGCAGCCACCCCCGCTACCTCACCGCCATGAACGGCGCGCTGTACTTTGCCGCCGATGACGGCCGCAACGGCACCGAGCTGTGGACGTCGGACGGCATACGCCGCGGCACCGTGCTGCTCAAGGACCTGCTGCCTGGCGCCGGCCATGGCCTGCCCAGCTTCATCACCGCGGTGGACAAGACCCTGTTCTTCTCGGCCACCGATGGCGTGCACGGCGCGGAACTCTGGCGATCCGACGGCACGGCCGCCGGCACGGTGATGGTGGCCGACCTGGTGCCCGGCCCCGGCTCGTCCGCACCGTCCAAGCTGGTCGCCTACCAGGGCCGGCTGCTGTTTGCAGCGCTGGACGAGACCCACGGCTTCGAGCTCTGGCAATCGGATGGCAGCGCCGGCGGCACCACCCTGCTGGCCGATCTGCAGCCCGGCACCAAAGGCTCCTTTCCACACCTGTTCACCCCGGCGCTGAACGCCATGTTCTTCGCCGCCGACGGCTCCGACGGCAACACCTCGCTCTGGGCGCTGGACAAGGACGGCGTGCGCCAGCTGCTGCGCTGAGGCGCCAGCTCCATCACCCTGACTCGCAGGAGACCCCATGAAATCCAAGCTGATTCAACTGACCGCGATGTTCTCGCTGCTGGCCGCAGGCGGCATCGCGCTGGCCCAGGACATTCAGGAGCGGACGATCCGTTTCGGCCACCTGAACAACCCCGATCACCCGACCAGCACCGGGGTCAGGAAGTTCGCTGAGCTGGTGGCTGCCAAGAGCGGCGGCAAGATCACGGTGAAGGAATATCCCAGCAGCCAGCTGGGCAACGAATTGCAGCAGCAGTCGGCGCTGCAGGGCGGCGTGCAGGAGATGCTCACGGCCTCCACCACCTCGCTGGCCGGCATCGTCAAGGAATTCGGCCTCTTCGACTTCCCCTTCCTGTTCAGCAACGCCCGCCAGGCCGACGCCATGGTCGACGGCCCGCTGGGCAAGATGCTCAGCGCCAAGCTGGCAGACAAGGGCGTGGTCGTGCTGGGCTTCTTCGACCTGGGGTTTCGCAATGTCACCAACAGCAAGCGGCCCATCACCAAGGCCGAGGACCTGGACGGCCTGAAGCTGCGGGTGATCCCGAACCCGGTGTTCCTGGAAACCTTCAAGACCTTCAGGGCGAATCCGCTGCCCATGCCCTTTGCCGAGCTGTACAACGCGCTCGAAGGCCGGGCCGTGGATGGGCAGGAGAACCCCTACTCGGTGATTCTGTCCAGCAAGTTCTACGAGGTGAACAAGTACGTCAGCGGCACCAACCATGTGTACGCGACCAACCCGATCCAGATCAGCAAGCGCTTCTGGGACAAGCTGTCGCCGGTGGAGCACAGGCTGCTGCAGGAGGCCGCCACCGAAGCCCAGAACTACCAGCGTACGGTCAGCCGCGAGGTCGCCGGCAAGGCCCTGGCCGAGATCCAGGTCAGGGGCATGGTCTACAACGACATCGCGCCCGCCGAGATGGCCCGCATGCGAGCCGAAGTCAAGCCGGTGCACGACAAGTTCGCCGCCTCCTACGAGCCGGCCGTGGTGACGCTGTTCAAGAGCGAGCTGGAACGCGTGTCCAAGCTCTGATCGATCCGGCCAGGGAGACCTCATGCCATTGCTGGGCAAGGCCGCTGTGGCCATGTGGTGGGACATGGCAGCAGCCCATCGCGCCGAGTTCGAGGACTGGCATTCCCACGAGCACTTTCCGGAGCGTCTGGGCATCCCGGGTTTCCTGCGCGGCTCTCGCTGGGCGAGCGCCAGCGGCGGCGACGGCGGCGACGGCTTCTTCGTCCTGTATGAGCTGCAGTCGTACGAGACGCTGACGTCACCAGCTTACTTCGCACGCCTCAACAACCCGACGCCGTGGTCGCAGCAGATGATGCCCAGGCACAGCCGTATGGTGCGCAGCCAGTGCCAGGTGCTGGAGAGCCACGGGAGTGGCCTGGCCAGCGCCATGCTGACCCTGCGCCTGTCGCCTGCACCCGGGCGGGCCGATGTGCTGCGGGATCACCTGCGATCGGTTCTGAGCTCGCTGCCGCAGCGTGCAGGCCTGACCGCGGCCCACCTGCTGCAGACGCAGACACCGCAAGCCGCCGCGACCACCGAGCAGAAGATCCGCGGTGGCGATGGCGTGGCCGACTGGATCGTGCTGGTGTCCGGCTACGAGGCGCAGGCGCTGCAGGACCTGAGCGCCGACGAACTGCGGGCATCTGCACTGGAAACGGCCGGCGCCTTGCCCGGCCAGATAGCGGCGCTCTACCGCTTGTCTCACGCGATGACGCCGAGCGACATCTGACGCACCGTAGGGGTCCCGGCCCGCTCGACAAGCCGGCACGCGGTCTGACCCTGGCCCGCCGTGATTGACATCCGGCCCTCTTGAATCCTCCCTCTCCGCCCCTATAATGCTTTCTGCTAGCACTCACACATCGCGAGTGCTAACGACCCAGGCAGACGGTTCTGCCGCGGGTTTCAAGCATGTGAACGAGCGCTGACTTCTTCAGCGCTCTTTGTTAATGCTCACTGAATCTATTTAGGAGATGCAATGAAACTTCGTCCTCTGCACGATCGCGTGATCGTCAAGCGCCTGGAACAAGAAACCAAGACGGCCTCCGGCATCGTGATCCCCGACGCAGCAGCTGAAAAGCCTGACCAGGGTGAAGTGCTGGCCGTTGGCGCCGGCAAGCGCAACGACCGCGGCGACCTGATCGCCCTGAACGTCAAGGTCGGCGACCGCGTGCTGTTCGGCAAGTACTCGGGCCAGACCGTCAAGGTCGACGGCGACGAACTCCTCGTGATGCGCGAGGAAGATTTGTTTGCGGTGGTTGAGAAGTAATTCCCTTGCGGGACAGACCTTGAGCCCCACGCGCAGCGTGGTCGAAAGCGCTGTCCCCAACTGACTAGGCATTTGCAGGCAGGCCACCCGCCCCCTCCAAGCCCTGGATCCCAATACCTGAATTCGGAGAATGAAACATGGCAGCTAAAGACGTAATTTTCGGCGGCGAGGCACGTGCCCGCATGGTCGAAGGAGTGAACATCCTGGCCAACGCGGTCAAGGTCACCCTGGGCCCCAAGGGTCGCAATGTGGTGCTGGAGCGCTCGTTCGGCGCCCCCACCGTGACCAAGGACGGTGTGTCCGTGGCCAAGGAAATCGAGCTGAAGGACAAGCTGCAGAACATGGGCGCGCAGATGGTCAAGGAAGTTGCTTCCAAGACCTCCGACAACGCCGGTGACGGCACGACGACCGCTACCGTGCTGGCTCAAGCCATCGTGCACGAAGGCATGAAGTACGTGGCCGCCGGCATGAACCCGATGGACCTGAAGCGCGGCATCGACAAGGCAGTGACTGCCCTGGTCGCCGAGCTGAAGAAGGCCTCCAAGGCCACCACCACCTCGAAGGAAATCGCTCAAGTCGGCTCGATCTCGGCCAACAGCGATGAATCCATCGGCAAGATCATCGCCTCGGCGATGGACAAGGTGGGCAAGGAAGGCGTGATCACCGTCGAAGACGGCAAGAGCCTGGACAACGAGCTGGACGTCGTCGAAGGCATGCAGTTCGACCGCGGCTACCTGTCGCCCTACTTCATCAACAACCCCGAAAAGCAAGCCGCGCTGCTGGACAACCCGTTCGTGCTGCTGTTCGACAAGAAGATCAGCAACATCCGTGACCTGCTGCCGACGCTGGAAGCCGTTGCCAAGGCCGGCCGTCCGCTGCTGATCATTGCCGAAGAAGTTGAAGGCGAGGCACTGGCCACGCTGGTGGTCAACACCATCCGCGGCATCCTGAAGGTTGTGGCCGTCAAGGCGCCTGGCTTCGGCGACCGCCGCAAGGCCATGCTGGAAGACATCGCCATCCTGACGGGCGGCAAGGTCATCGCCGAAGAAGTCGGCCTGACGCTGGAGAAGGTCACCCTGGCCGATCTGGGCCAGGCCAAGCGCGTCGAAGTGGGCAAGGAAAACACCACCATCATCGATGGCAACGGTGCCGCTGCCGACATCGAAGCCCGCGTCAAGCAAATCCGCATCCAGATCGAAGAAGCGACCAGCGACTACGACCGTGAAAAGCTGCAAGAGCGCGTGGCCAAGCTGGCCGGCGGTGTTGCACTGATCAAGGTCGGCGCTGCGACCGAAGTCGAAATGAAGGAAAAGAAGGCCCGCGTCGAAGACGCGCTGCACGCAACCCGCGCAGCCGTTGAAGAAGGCATCGTGGCCGGTGGTGGCGTGGCTCTGCTGCGTGCCAAGCAAGCTGCTGGCAAGATCGTCGGCGACAACGCTGATCAAGACGCCGGCATCAAGCTGGTGCTCAAGGCCATCGAAGCCCCGCTGCGCGAGATCGTTTACAACGCTGGCGGCGAAGCCTCCGTCGTGGTCAACGCCGTTCTGGCCGGCACCGGCAACTTCGGCTTCAATGCTGCCAACGATACCTACGGCGACATGATCGAAATGGGCATCCTGGACCCGACCAAGGTGACACGCACTGCCCTGCAGAACGCCGCCTCTGTCGCGTCGCTGATGCTGACGACCGAAGCCATGGTCGCCGAATCGCCCAAGGACGAATCGTCCGGCGGCGGCATGCCTGGTGGCATGGGCGGCATGGGTGGTATGGGCGGTATGGATATGTAAGGCTTGTGGGTTGGACCTTGGGACCTGGCCGCAGGCAAGCCCCAAGCTCCGACCCCAACTGATCGTCTCCCTAGATCTGGGCCGCAGCAATGCGGCCCTTTTCTTTTCTCCCGCCATAATTGCCAAAGCCACCTTAGCAGCCCCATGCCCCCCATCACCCCCCAGTCCCTCGTCGAAGCGGTACTGAGCCAAGCCCCCCAGCTGGCCCGTGATGTGTTGGACGGCACGCTGCTGCGGCTGGAAGGCCGGCACCCCGTCAAGCCCCGAGCCACGGAGCTGGCCCTGTTCTTCAACCTGGCCGAGACACTGCGACGCCTGCGCGAACCCTTTGTGCTGGCGCTGCAGGAGCGGCTGGCGCTGGAACTGCCCGCCGCGCTGCAAGCACCACCGACCGGCGCCCACCGTGGCAAGCCGCTGGCCATGCTCGATGAGTTGAGCCTGGTGGACGAGCAGCAGGCCCTGGAGGACGTGGCCGTGGCCGCGGCGATTCGCACCATCCACGAGGCCGCGCGCCTGTCGTTGCAGCAGTTGGACACGGTGTTCGAGGCGATGCGCGCTGGCGCGGCGTTCAGCAAGCGCGAGGCCAATCCGCTGCGCCCGGCCGTGTTTGCCCGCCTGCTGTGCCATGCCTTGCATGCGCTGACCCTCGCGCCGGCGGCCCGGGTGGCACTGCTGCGCGTGGCCGCCGAGGCCTTGGCCGAGGTGCTCGAGCCTATCTATGCCGGGCTGTGTGCCCAGGTCAACGAGACCGACTACGCGCCGTTGCCGGAGTCATCGCCCCCGGCGCCGCCCAAGCCGGCCCGCGACGATGCGCCCACCGTGCCGCACACGCTGGACAATCTGCTGCGCCGCATGCAGCAGCGCGCCGACGAGGAGAGCACTCACCCCACGCCCCTGTCGGCCGACGCCCTGCCCAGCCTGGACACCCTGCTCGCCTCGATGGGCATTGCCGCCGAGGACAAGCCGCCGGCGCCGGCTCCCCAGGGCTTCCCTGCGATCACGCCCCAGGCCCTTGCCGATGCCCCGATGCCCAGCACCAACGCGGTGGAATTGCTGTCCCGGGTCTACGACAAGATTCTTGACGACCCGGCGCTGCTGCCGGACGTACGCAACCTGCTCAGCCGGCTGCAGGTCTCGGTGCTGCGTGTGGCGGTCGATGACCCCCTGCTGCTCAGCCAGCAGGAGCATCCGACCTGGCAATTCATCAATTGCGTGGCCTCGCACAGCACCGGCTTCAACCAGGGCGACCGCGAGCGCCTGCAGGCCTTTCTGGGCTTTGTCGAGGCCCTGATCGACCGCGTGGCCGCCGACCACCACCCGCAGGCCGGCCTCTACTGGGAAGCACTGCAGGAAACGCAGCAGTTCATCGAGACCAGCGCCCGCCAGACGGTGGCCCGCACGCAGAACACGATAGAGATGCTGGAGCGCGCCCAGCAGCGCGAAAAGTGGCACGGCATCCTGCGCCAGCAGGTGCGCGAGCAGCTGGCCCAGGCAGTGGTCAGCACCACGGTGCGCGGTTTTCTGGAGGGCCCCTGGGTCAATGCGATGGCCGAGGCCATGGTGCGCTTCGGCCCCCAGTCGGCCCAGGTGCAGCCGATGATAGACATGGTCGATGACCTGCTGTGGAGCGTGCAGCCGCTGCGCCATGCCGAAGAGCGCGAGCAGCTGCGCGAGATGTTGCCGACCCTGACGGCGCGGCTGCGTTTCGGCTTCGACCTGATCAACTGGCCCGAGTCGCGCCGGGGCGATCTGCTGGACGAGCTGATGGACCGCCACACCAAGCTGCTGCGCCTGGCTCCCGACCCCCGGCCCGTGCCCAGCAAGATGGGCAGCCTGGCCGACGAGGACACCACGCCCAGCGTGCACGACACGATGGACTCGCTGGGCGGCGGCAGCAGCTTCTGGAGTGACAGCATGGTGGACCGCGGCAGCCTGCCCACCGTGCCCGTGCCCCTGGCCACGCAGGACGAAGCCCAGCTGCGCGCCACGCTGGAGGCCTGGCAGCGTGAGCTGAAGGTCGGCAGCTGGTGCCATATGTTTGTGCAAAGCCAGTGGACCACCGCCCAGCTGACCTGGATCAGCGACAGCCGCAACTACTTTGTCTTCTCCGGCGAGCATGGCGCACCGCCGCAGTCGCTGACGCGTGGCGCCCTGCTGCAGCTGCGCGCCGCCGGCCTGGTGACCGAGCTGGAAGACCGCAACCTGGTGCAACGCGCCGTGGACACGATGATGCAAGACCTGAATCAGTGAGTGACGCACCTCGAACCCATGCGGCCTGGGCCGCCCATCTGCAGCTGACCTACCGCGCACAAGCCGAACGAACCCTGGCCCACGACCTGCACAGCGGCCCCCTGCGCGTGCTGCAGGCCCTCTACCCGGAAGGCCCGGGCATCTGCCACCATGTGCTGGTGCACCCGCCCGGCGGCGTGGTCGGCGGCGACGAGTTGCGCGTCACGGTCGAGGCCGGGCCGGGCAGCCGCGCGCTGATCACCACGCCCGGCGCCACCCGCTTCTACCGCAGCGCCGGCCCCTGGGCCGAGCAGCGTACCGAGCTGCGCCTGGCCGCTGGCGCCCAGCTCGAATGGCTGCCGCTGGAGACCCTGGCCTATGACCAATGCCTGGCGCGCAACAGCCTGAGCATGCAGCTGGAACCCGGCGCCCTGCTGCTGGGCTGGGACCTGCTGGCCCTTGGCCTGCCAGCCGCCGACCGCCCCTTCGCCCAGGGCGAGTTCGCCACCCACCTCCACTGGCCCGGCGTCTGGCTGGAGCGATCTCAGCTGCGCGCCGACGACGAGCAGCTGCGCCAGAGCCCGCTGGGCTTGGCCGGTCATGACTGCGTGGGCACAATGTGGCTGGCCAGCGGCACGACCCTCGACCGCGCGCTGCTGGAGCAGTTGCTGGACGAAGCGCGCGCGGAAATCGGCCTGGCCGGTGCCGACATCACCGCCGGCGTCAGCTCCGCCGACCCGCGCCTGCTGGTGCTGCGCCTGCTGGCCTCGCACACCGAGACCGCCTTCGCACTGCTGCGCGCCGTGCGCGCCCGCTGGCGGCCACTGGCCCTGGGCCAGCCGGCGCACGAGCCGCGGATCTGGCGGCAGTGACGCCGCTTCAGCTGCGGCGACGGCGGGCCAGCGCCAAGCCCAGCAGCCCCAGCCCCATCAGTGCATAGCTGCCAGGCTCGGGCACGGCCAGGGTCACCGTGGCGTCAATCGAGCCCGGGTTGTCGAAGTAGTAGCCCGAAGTGCCGTTGAAGCTGCCGGCATCGACAAAGCCGATGTACAGGCGCGTGGCATTGGTCGGCGCGGTGAAGGTCAGCAGGGCGCCGGCGGCATTGTTGAAGCCGGCTCGGCCATCGCCGACGAAGAACACCTGGTACAGGCCGGGCGCCTGGCTGACCGGATTGTGGGCATCCCAGGCCGGCAAGGCGACCGGGGCGGCACTGCCGAAGGGGTCCGTCTCGGAGGCGAACATCGCCACCAAGGGCAGCTGGGTGTTGCCGAAGGCGTCCGAGATGCCATTGATGCCGCCGATATTCGACGCCGGGCCCAGCCAGTTGCCGCCTTCCGGCGTGGCCAGTTGGCTGGGGTCGCCGCAGCAGTTCACGCCGCCGGTGACCTGGGTAAAGGTGAAGACATTGCCCGCACCGGCGCTGAAAGTGGCGTAGCGCGCGTCAGACGACACCCCCACCACCGAGCCCGCATGGCCGAAGACCTGGTAGAGACTGGCCAAGCCCGGCACATTGAACGAGGCGCTGCCACCCGGAGCAATGGCTGTTTGAGCAAACGAGGGGGCAACAGCAAGCGCCGCGGCTGCGGCAACAAGGGCGAATTTCATCGAGGGTCTCCTCAAGGTCTTTGGCGACCCCGCAACCTTAGCGAGGCCCGCCCCGCCTTGTCACTCCCTAGCTTGCCGGCTGTTACACCGACACCAGCGCCCGTACGCCGTTAGCCTCCATCAACCGGCCCGGCCCGCGGGCGATGATTTCTCCCCTCTCCATCACCAGGTACTGGTCGGCCAACTCCTCGGCGAAGTCGTAGAACTGCTCGACCAGGATGATGGCCATGTCGCCGCGCTTGGCCAAGGTGCGGATGACGCGGCCTATGTCCTTGATGACGCTGGGCTGTATGCCCTCGGTCGGCTCGTCGAGTATCAGCACCTTGGGCCCGGCGGCCAGCGCGCGGGCAATCGCCAGCTGCTGTTGCTGGCCCCCCGACAGGTCGCCGCCGCGCCGGTGCAGCATTTGCTTGAGCACCGGGAACAGCTCGTACAGCTCGGCCGGCAGTTCGGTGTGGGCAGGCTTGGAGGCCAGGCCCATCAGCAGATTGTCGAGCACGGTCAGCCGGCCGAAGATCTCGCGGCCCTGCGGCACATAGGCCATGCCGGCGCGCACCCGCTCGTAGGGCGCCCTGCCCGTGAGGTCGTGCTCGCCGAGCTTGATCGCTCCGGCGCGCAGCGGCACCAGGCCCATCAGGCTTTTCAGCAGCGTGGTCTTGCCCACGCCGTTGCGGCCCAGCACCACGGTGACCTCGCCGGCCTTGGCCTCGAAGCCCACATTGCGCAGGATGTGCGAGCCGCCGTAGTACTGCTGGATTCCATCGACCTTCAGCATCGTTGCTCGCCCCGTCATCGTCCGAGATAGACCTCAAGCACCTGCGGATTCGCCTGCACCTGGTTCAGCGTTCCTTCGGCCAGCACGCTGCCCTCGTGCAGCACGGTGACCTTTTTGCGCACATCGTCGGCCGTCAGCGCGGCGATGAACTTCATGTCGTGCTCGACCACCATCAGCGAATGTTTCCCCTGCAGCGACAGCAGCAGTTCGGCGGTGCGCTCGGTCTCGTGGTCGGTCATGCCGGCCACCGGCTCGTCGAGCAGCAAGAGCTTGGGCTCCAGCATCAAGAGCATGCCTATCTCCAGCCACTGCTTCTGGCCATGAGACAGCAGGCCCGCCTGGCGCGTGGCCTCGCCCTTCAGATGGATCTGCGTCAGCACCGCATCCATGCGGTCCAGCTGGGTGGCCGTGGGCTTGAAGCGCAGGCAGGCCAGCACGCGGGGATCGGCCTGCAGCGACAGCTCCAGGTTCTGCAGCACCGTCAGCTGCTCGAACACCGTCGGCTTCTGGAACTTGCGGCCAATCCCCAAGCGCACGATCTCGCTCTCGCGGTGGCGCAGCAGATTGATGGTGCTGCCGAAGAAGGCCTGGCCGGCGTCGGGCCGGGTCTTGCCGGTGATCACATCCATCATCGTCGTCTTGCCGGCGCCGTTGGGGCCGATGATGCAGCGCAGCTCGCCGGCGGCAATGTCCAGGCTCAGCTTGTTCAGGGCCTTGAAGCCGTCGAAGCTGACGCTGATGTCCTCCAGGTAGAGCACCGTGCCGTGGCTCAGGTCCAGCTCGCCCTCGCGCAGCACCCGGCCGTAGGCGGCGCTACGGCCACCGCTTTGCGTGGCGTGCTGCAGGCGCTCGGCGCCCTGCTCCATCAGATCGGGGCTCATGGCTTCACCTTGCGCTTCAGAGACTTCAACAAGCCCAGGAGCCCATTCGGCAAGAACAGCGTCACGACGATGAACAGCCCGCCCAGCACAAACAGCCAGGCCTCGGGCCACAGCACCGTGAACACGCTCTTGGTGCCGTTGACGAAGAAGGCGCCGAGGATGGGCCCGACCAGGGTCGCGCGGCCGCCCACCGCCACCCAGACCGCCATCTCGATGCTGGCCGCGGTGGACATCTCGCTCGGGTTGATGATGCCCACCTGCAGCACATACAGCGCGCCGGCCACACCGCACATCAGCGCCGACAGCACCCAGATCGCCAGCTTGTAGCGCAGCGGGTCGTAGCCAGTGAACATGACACGGCTCTCGGCGTCGCGTATGGCCTGCAGCAGGCGGCCGAACTTGCTGCCCACGATCCAGCGCGCCAGCAGGTAGAAGGCAATCAGCACGCAGCCGGTGATGACGAACAGCCACAGCCTTGTGGTCGGCTCGGCCAGCGGCACGCCGGCCAGCGACTTGAAGTCGGTGAAACCGTTGTTGCCGCCGAAGCCGGTCTCGTTGCGGAAGAACAGCAGCATCGCCGCAAAGGTCAGCGCCTGCGTGATGATGGAGAAGTACACACCCTTGATGCGCGAGCGAAAGGCAAAGTAGCCGAACACCCAGGCCAGCAGGCCGGGCGCCACCAGCACCAGCAGCAGTTGCACGACCAGCGAATCACTCAAGGCCCAGTGCCAGGGCAGGGCCTTCCAGTCCAGGAACACCATGAAGGCCGGCAGCGCGCCGGGCCCCGCAGCCTCGCGCATCAGGTACATGCCCATGGCATAGCCGCCCAGCGCGAAGAACAGGCCGTGGCCCAGGGACAGGATGCCGGTGTAGCCCCAGATCAGGTCCAGCGCCAGCGCGCACAGCGCGTAGCAAAGCATTTTTCCCAGCAGGCTGACCAGGTAGTCGGACACATGCAGCCAGTGGCCGTCGGGCACCCAGAGGTTCAGGAAGGGCACCACCATCGTGACCACCCACAGCGCCAGCAAGACCTGCCACCAGCGCAGCAGGCGCGAGCTGGAGACAGGTGAACTCGACTTCTCAACCACGATCGACGGCAACACTGCGCTCATGCCTCCGCACTCCGGCCCTTCAGGGCGAACAGGCCGGACGGCCGCTTCTGGATGAAGGCCACCACCGCCACCAGCACGATGATCTTGGCCAGCACCGCACCGGCCCAGCCCTCCAGACCCTTGTTGATCAGGCCCAGGCCCATGGCGGCCCAGACGGTGCCGGCCAGCTGGCCGACGCCACCGGTGACGACGACCAGGAAGCTGTCGACGATGTAGGACTGGCCCAGATCAGGGCCGACATTGCCGACCTGCGACAAGGCACAACCGGCGAGGCCGGCAATGCCCGAACCCAGCGCGAAGGCCAGCGTGTCGATGCGGGCGGTGTTGACGCCGGTGCAGGAGGCCATGGCCCGGTTCTGCGTCACGCCGCGCACGAACAGGCCCAGCCGCGTGCGCGACAAGGCCCAGGCAACGGCACCCAGCACCAGTGCCGCAAACACGATGATGGCCAGGCGGTTGAACGGCAGGGTCAGATTGCTCATCACCGCCCAGCCGCCCGACAGCCAGGCCGGGTTCTCGACCGCCACGTTCTGCGCACCGAACAGGCTGCGCACCGCCTGCATCAGCACCAGGCTGATGCCGAAGGTGGCCAGCAGCGTTTCCAGCGGCCGGCCGTAGAGCCAGCGCACGACGCTGCGCTCCAGCAGGGCGCCGACGGCGGCCGTGACCAGAAAGGCCATGGGCACGGCCAGCAGCAGGTAGTAGTCGAACAACCCAGGCAGCCAGGCCTTGAAGCCCTGCTGCACCAGATAGGTGGTGTAGGCACCGACCATCATCAGCTCGCCATGGGCCATATTGATCACGCCCATCAGCCCGTAGGTGATGGCCAGGCCCAGCGCCGCCAGCAGCAGGATGGAACCCAGGCTCAGGCCCGCGAACAGCAGGCCCAGGCGCTCACCCCAATCCAGCTGCGACTTGACCTGGCTGATGGCCAGCGACAGCTGTGCGCGCACGGCAGGCTCGGTCTCGGCCGCCAGGCGTGCCTCGAGCAGGGCGCTGACCTTGGGGCTGCCCTGGGCGGCCAGCCACTTGGCGGCAAGAATGCGGTCGGCCGCCGCCGGTGCGTCGAGCAGCAGGCTGGCACGCAGCGTCTGCAACTGCTCCTTCAACGGTTCGTTGATCTCGTGCAGCCAGGCCTGCTCGATCATCGCCTGGTGCTTGATGTCGGCCTGCTCCTGCAGCACCTGCACCGCCTGCTGGCGCTGGGCCAGCTTGGGCGAACGCAGCTGCAGCACGGCCAGGGCCACGCCGAGCTCGCGGCGCATGCGGTTGTTGTTGCTGACCTCCTCGGCATCGGCCGGCAGCAAGGCCACCTGGTCGGCGCCAAAGTCTCGCACCGCCTCGCCGTCGACTATCCACACGCCGGCCGGGCTGACGCGCACCTTGTCATCGAGCAGGGCCTGGACGAATTGCTGCAGCCGCGGGTTGGACTCCAGCAAGGCATTGCGCAGCGCGGCCACGCGCTCGTCGGTCTCGCCGGCGGCGATGTCGCGCCAGCTCACGGCCGCCTGGGCTTGCGAGCCCAGCAGGCAGAGCAGAGCCAGAAGAAGATGCCTGAGGTGACGCGAAGAAAACATGGGCCTGAGCAATCCATCAAGAAGTTTGCGATGGCTGAAAAAAGAGAGCGCCCTGCCGATCCCCCGAACGACAGGGCGCACCCCGGGGTGGGCACATGCCTACCCCCCGCGCTTGCTTACGCCATCTGATCGGTTGGGGTCAGAGCTTTCGGCCATGCTGGGCATGGGCCTCAAGGTCTGACCCACAAGAGTTACATTTTTTCCGGTACATCCTTCTTCTTGTCGTTACCCGCGATGAAGGGGCTCCAAGGATTGGCACGCACCGGGCCCGGTGTCTTCCAGACCACATTGAACTGGCCGTCGGCCTTGATCTCGCCGATGAAGACCGGCTTGTGCAGATGGTGGTTCTTCTCATCCATCTTGGACATGAAACCGCCCGGCGCCGGGAAGGTCTGGCCGGCCATCGCGGCGATGACCTTGTCGACATCGGTGCTCTTGGCCTTCTCGACCGCCTGCTTCCACATATTGATACCGATGTAGGTGGCTTCCATCGGATCGTTGGTCAGCGGCTTGTCCTTGTGGCCGGCGATGCCCTTGGCCTTGGCATAGGCCGCCCACTTCTTGGTGAACTCGGTGTTGGCCGGGTTCTTCAGGCTCATGAAGTAGTTCCAGGCGGCCAGGTGGCCGACCAGCGGCTTGGTGTCGACGCCGCGCAGCTCTTCCTCGCCGACCGAGAAGGCCACCACCGGCACATCGGTCGCCTTCAGGCCCTGGTTGCCGAGCTCCTTGTAGAAGGGTACGTTGGAGTCGCCGTTGATGGTGGAGATCACCGCCGTCTTCTTGCCCTCGGCGGCGAACTTCTTGATCTTGGCGATGATGGTCTGGTAGTCGCTGTGGCCGAAGGGGGTGTACTCCTCCATGATGTCGGCCTCGGCAACCCCCTTGGACTTGAGGAAGCTGCGCAGGATCTTGTTGGTGGTACGCGGATAGACATAGTCGGTACCCAGCAACACGAAGCGCTTGGCGCCGCCGCCATCCTTGCTCATCAGGTATTCCACCGCGGGAATGGCCTGCTGATTCGGCGCCGCGCCGGTGTAGAACACATTCTTCGACAGCTCTTCACCCTCGTACTGCACCGGGTAGAACAGCAGGCCGTTGAGCTCCTCGAACACCGGCAGCACCGACTTGCGCGACACCGAGGTCCAGCAACCGAAGGTCACGGCCACCTTGTCCTGCGTCAGCAGCTGGCGGCCCTTCTCGGCGAACAGCGGCCAGTTGGAGGCCGGGTCGACGACCACGGCTTCCAGCTTCTTGCCCAGCACGCCGCCCTTGGCATTGATCTCGTCGATGGCCATCAGGGTGACGTCCTTCAGCACCGTCTCGGAGATGGCCATCGTGCCCGACAGCGAGTGCAGCACGCCCACCTTGATGGTGTCGGCAGCGAGGGCCTGTGCGCTCAAACCCAGGGCGGCGATGGCGCCGGCGGTGATGGAGGCACTGAAACTGCGACGCGATAGTGACATGCTGTGGGTCCTCATTCGTTGTGAAACGGTTGGCAGCTGCTTTCTGGGTGAAAGCCCGCTGCCTTGAGGGACAGTGTTGCGACTATGCCGCCTGGGGCAAATACGCCGGATGGCGTATGCGGAATGCGCTCAGCCGATGGCGGCCGTCCGGGTCATGCGCCAACCGCTCCAGACCTTGAGCAGGCGCCAGCCCAGCAGCACAGCCACGATGGCTGCGTAGACGCCCACCTCGGCGAAGTTGTGCTTGCCGGCGCGCATCCAGAAGAAGTGCAAGAGGCCCAGCAGCACCACCGCATAGACCAGCCTGTGCAGCAGCTGCCAGCGCTTCGCACCCATGGCCTTGATCGCGCGGTTGAACGAGGTCAGGGCCAGCGGCAGCATCAGCATCAGCGCCGTGAAGCCCACCAGGATGAAGGGCCGCTTGGCAATGTCGTGGGCGATATCGCCGAACTCCAGCCCCATGTCCAGCCAGGCATAGCTGAGCAGGTGCATGCAGCCGTAGAAGAAGCTGAACAGGCCGAGCATGCGGCGAAAACGCGCCAGTCCGTGCTGGCCGGTCCACTGGCGCAGCGGCGTGATGGCCAGTGTCAGGCACAGCAGGCGCAGGGTCCAGTCGCCCAGGCCCCGTATCAAGGCCTCGGCCGGATTGGCGCCCAGGGTGTCGAACACCACGCCATAGGCCAGCGAGGCCAGCGGCAGCAGGGCCAGCGCGAAAAGCAGCGGCTTCGCTGCGGGGTGCAGCAGCAGTTTTTTCATGATGGGACGTCGAAGAGCTTCAGTAGAACTTCTTCAGGTCCATGCCGGCATACAGCGAGGCCACCTGCGCCTCGTAGCCGTTGAACATCAGCGTCGGCCGCTTCTTGGCAAACGCCCCGCCCTCGCCGATGCGGCGCTCGCTGGCCTGGCTCCAGCGCGGATGGTCGACGTTGGGGTTCACATTCGAATAGAAGCCGTACTCCTGCTCGGCCGCACGGGTCCAGCTCGACACCGGCTGCTTCTCGACGAAGCGGATCTTGACGATGGACTTGGCCGACTTGAAGCCGTACTTCCAGGGCACGATCAGCCGCACCGGCGCGCCGTTCTGGTTGGGCAGCACCTCGCCGTAGAGGCCCAGGGTCAGCAGGGTCAGCGGGTTCATCGCCTCGTCGATGCGCAGGCCCTCGGTATAGGGCCAGTCCAGCACGCCGGAGCGCAGGCCGGGCATCTGCGACTTGTCGGCCAGGGTGATGAACTCAACGAACTTGGCCTTGCTGGTGGGCTCCACTCGCCTGATCAGCTCGGACAGCGAATAGCCCATCCACGGCACGACCATGGACCAGCCCTCGACACAGCGCAGGCGGTAGATGCGCTCCTCGATCGGCGCCAATTTCAGCAGCATGTCCAGGTCGAAGGTGCCGGGCTTGCCGACCTCGCCCTCGACGCTGACCGTCCAGGGCCGGGGCTTCAAGCTGCCGGCGGTACGGCCGGGGTCGGCCTTGTCGGTGCCGAACTCGTAGTAGTTGTTGTAGCTGGTGACGTCCTGGTAGGACGTGGGCTTGTCCATCACCATGCCGCCGGCCACCGCGCTGCGTATGCCGGCCAGCTTGGCCAGCTTGCCGGGGCCCGCCGTGGTCTGCGCCAGCGCATCACGAGCGGCCCAGGAGGCCAGGCCGACACCGGCCACACCGGTGGCGAGGTGGCGCAACAGTTCGCGACGCTGCTCGAACTGCTGGCGCGGGGTGATCTCCGAGCTGTGTGGGTGCTTGAAGCCGTGGTCTTTGATCAAGTGCATCTGGGGTCTCCGGGGAACATTACCTGCCTGACATATCACTTGGTCGAAAGAGCCGACAGAACCTTACAAGGTTCCGTAGGAATGCAACCCCGACAGAAACATATTCACCCCCAGGAAGGCAAAGGTCGTGACAACCAGGCCGACCAGCGCCCACCAGGCGGCGACGACGCCGCGCAGGCCCTTGATCAGCCGCATATGCAGCCAGGCCGCATAGTTGAGCCAGACGATCAGTGCCCAGGTCTCCTTCGGGTCCCAGCTCCAGTAGCCGCCCCAGGCCTCGGCAGCCCAGAAGGCACCCAGGATGGTGGCGATGGTGAAGAAGGCAAACCCGAGGGCGATGGCCTTGTACATCAGGTCGTCAAGCACCTCCAGCGAGGGCAGGCGCGCCGTCAGCGGCTTGCGCGCCAGCACGCACAGGCCGAAGAAGACCAGCAGGCCCGTCATCTTGGCGGCCCAGCCGTCCAGGCCGGCGAGCGAGGCTTCCGGCAGGCCGGCACCGAAGCGCACGGCCAAAATCACGCCCACCAGGGCCGCCGGCATGCCCACCAGGCCTATCACCAGCGCGCGCGGGGTGGCCGTCTTCAGCAGATAGGCCATGGCCACCATGGCCGACATCGCAAACGTGCCGTAGCCGACAAAATTGGCCGGCACATGGATCTTCATCCACCAGCTCTGCAGGGCCGGCACCAACGGCTGGATCTCGTGCGCCTCGCGCGCCACCGTGTACCAGAGCAGGAAGCTGACCGCCGCGCTGATCACCAGCAGCACATAGGCGCCCAGCGCCCGGGTCTTGAAGCGGCTTTCGTAGTACAGGTAGAACAGCGCCGTCATCCAGCAGAACAGCACGAAGACCTCGTACAGATTGCTGACCGGAATATGGCCGATGTCGGGGCCGATCTGGTGGCTCTCGAACCAGCGCACCATGGTGCCGGTCAGTGCCATGAAGACAGCGCCCCAGGCCAGGCGCGAGCCTATCGCCTCGGCCGCGCTGGCCTCGCCGCGCCGGGTGAAGAAGCCGCCCCAGTAAAACAGCGTGCTCATGAAGAACAGCAGGCTCATCCACAGGATGGCGCTCTGGCTGGACAACATGTACTTCAGCAAGAAGACCTTGTCGGCCGCGCCGAGGTCGGCGCCAAAGGCGTCGGGCGTGCGGTTGTACAGGCTGATCGCCAGCAGGCTGGCCGCGCCGACCAGCAACATCAGCACGCGCAGCGGCTTCCAGAACCAGCCCAGGGCGATCAGCGCCGGCGTGGCGAACAGCAGAATGCCCTGCTCGTAGCCGTCCATCGAATGGCCGTAGCGCATGAAGGCATAGGCGGCGCCCCCCAGCAGCAGGGCGGCAAACGCCCAGTCCAGCGGGCTCAGGCCGCTGAGGCGCGCGCCAAAAGAGGGGCGGCCCATGGTCATCGTCGTCGTGTTCATGTGGCTTGGTCTCTCAATACCGCCTGTTGCAGGCGATCAAACTCGGTGTCGGTATCCAGGGTGCGGCGCGTGGTGGACAGGGCCATGGTCACATGCGTGCCCTCAGGCACCGCTTGGAGCCAGATCCACATCCGGCGTTCCCTTATGTACAACATCGTGAACACGCCGACAATCAATAGCACTGCGCCCAGATAGACCAGCTTCTGGCCCGGCGCCCGCGCGACCTGGAACACGCTGGCCTGCACCTGCTTGAAATCGCTGAGCTGCAGAATCACCGGTGCTGGATAGAACATGCTGTCCGACAGCGCCAGCACCGATTGCGTCATGAAGCGCTGGGCGGCCTCGTCGGTGCCGGGTGCTGCCAGCCCGGCCTGCTCGCGCACCATCTTGTGCAGCTCGAACAGGCTGCCGTTGAGGATGCGCAGCAACACCTCGGAGATGCGCGAACGGTCGCTCTCGGGCACTTCGCGCTCGATGAATTGCGACAGCCCCGGCAGACCACCCACCGCCGCCTCACCGGGCTTCACCGCCTCGGCACCAGCGAACAGCGACAGCGCACGGCGCGCCGTGGCCTGCAGCTGCGGCGTCATCTCGGGCTTGTCCAGCGGCGTGGCCAGGCGTGCGTAGCGTAGCGCCGCCTGCTCGCGCAGGGCCGCATCACTCAAGGCCTGGCGCAGCTGCATCCAGCCGTCGATATTGCCCCTGTCGTCGGCAGGGATGCGCAGGTAGCGGAAGCCGTCGGCCGGCGTGTCGCGCACACCGATCAGGAACAGGCTCTGGCCGTCCAGCTGCACAGGTGCCATGTAGTTGTTGTACTCGCGGGCCTGGCCGCTGGCATCGCGCAGCTTGTAGCTGATGGACGGGCCGACGTTGTGCAAGGCCTTCTCGGTCTTGACCTTGGCGCCCGAGCCCAGATGTTTTTCCAGCGAGGCGGTCAGGTCCACCTTGCGCACATCGGTGCCGGCGCCGCCGTCGGCCAGGGTGTTCTCGACATTGATCACGCGCAGGCCGGTGAACTCCAGCATCAGCTTGTCGTCGCCATTGCTCAGCGAGGTGCTGCTGCCTATCGTGCCCTGGATCTTGAAGGGCTTGGCGCCGGCCACCAGGGGCTGAGCCTGCAGCGTGACCTCGGAGCCGCCGTCGTCGAAGCTGCTCTGGTAGATGGCCACGCCACGGTGGTGGGCGGGCTCGTTGACCTTGACGGTGGCGGCGGTGGTCTGGCCGGTGTCGCGGTCGTGTATCAGCACCTCGCTGGCAAACAGCTTGGGCATGCCGGTGTCGTAGTACTCGACGATGAACTTCTTCAGCTCCACGTCGAAGGGCAGGTCCTGCAGCACCACGCCATCGGGCATGTTCAGGATCGCCGTGCCGGCGCGGCCGCCCTCGGGCACCATCAGATTGCCGCGGAAGGTCGGCGTGGCCTCGCTGAGCCGGTGTGCGGCCGGCACATCGCGTATCAGGCCGGCGCCGGCATAGACCGACTTGCCCTGCAGCAGCATCATGCCCTTGACGATCAGGTCGCCGTCCAGCAGGCCGCCCAGGCAGATCAGCACGATGGCCGAGTGCGCCGCGATATAGCCGATCTTGTTGCTGGTGCCGGCGCGGGCCGCCACCATCTGGCCGCCGTCTCGCTGCTGCAGCTTGGCCTGCCAGCCGGCCTTGGCCAGTATGGTGTTGATGCGCTCCAGGGTCTGCGCCGGACTCAAGCTCAGCCGGCCCTGGGCCCGGTGATGGAAGGACTTCAGCGACTGCTCGCGCAGATCTTCCTTGTAGCTCTTCAGATCGACCAGGATCTTGGGCGTGTTGCGCGCGATGCACAGGCTGGTGGACAGCACCAGAAAGGCCAAGATCAGCAGAAACCACCAGGCGCTGTAGACCGTGTACAGGTCTATCTTCTGATAGAAATCAGCCCAGAACGGACCGAACTGATTCACATAGTTGTTCAGCGGCTCGCGCTGCTTGACCACGGTGCCTATGACCGAGGCGATGCAGATCACCGTCAGCAGCGAGATCGAAAAGCGCATCGACGCCAGCAGGTCATACAGCTCGCGGGCGGTGCTGGAACGGGGAACGGCCGTTGGGGCGGGGCGGGCTTCAGGCATGGCAGGATTGTCGGGCCTCTGGGCGGGGAAGGTGCTGCACCATGAAAAAAGGCCGGTTTGACCCGGCCTTTTGACTCGCGATGCGCGGGAGATCAGCGCAGGCCAGCGATGTAGTCGGCCACCGCCTTGATCTCGCGATCATTCATCTTGGCGGTGATGCCCTTCATCATCGGGCTGTTGCCGCGGGTGCCGGCGCGCATGGCCAGCAGCTGGGCTTCGGTGTAGTCGGCATGCTGGCCGGCCAGGCGCGGGTACTGGGCGGGCAGGCCGGCGCCGTTGGGGCTGTGGCAGGCGGCGCAGGCCGGGATGCTGCGGTCGGCGATGCCACCGCGGTAGATCTTCTCGCCCAGCAGGACCAGGTCCTTATCCTTGGCGAAACCGGGCTTGGCCTGCTTGGACGCGTAGAAGGCGGCGACATTCTTCATGTCTTCCTCGCTCAGCGTCGCGGCCATGCCGGCCATGATGGGGTTGGCGCGCTTGCCCGACTTGAATTCGGTCAGCTGCTTGACCAGGTACTCCGCATGCTGGCCCTGCAGGATGGGGTTGGCGGGGCTGCCGCGCGAGCCATCGGCGGTGTGGCAGGCGGCACAGACCTGTGTCGAGGTGGCCTGGCCCTTGGCCAGATCGGGCTTGGCCGGGGCCTTGGCTTCCGACGCGTGTGCGGTGCTTGCCACTGCGGCGGCAAACACAAGCCCGGACATCACGGACTTCAAAGAGGCAAAGGCAGCTGTTTTCATGAGAGGATGGGTATCACCAAAAGCGCAACCGCCGGATTTTACAATGCTCGGCCACCCAGCCCGAGATTTTCATGACAACTACAACTCCAAAACCGCAAGAATCCGGCGCTGCAGCGGCCCTGGCCGGCCCCCAAAGCGCCCCCGTCAGCGAGAAGGTGGCCCTGGGCTGGACGCATACCGCACGCTTCCTGACGACGGCCAGCAAGGTGGTCGAGGTACCGATCTCCGAACTGCCGGAAATCGCCTTCGTCGGCCGCTCCAACGCCGGCAAATCGACCGCCATCAACACGCTGGCCCAGCAAAAACGCCTGGCCTTTGCCTCCAAGACGCCGGGCCGCACCCAGCACATCAATCTGTTCGAGCTGGGCCCCAAGGACGCCGCCGATGCCTGGTTCTCCGACCTGCCCGGCTACGGCTATGCCGCCGTGGCCCGCGCCGCCAAGCTGCGCTGGCAGCAGGTGATGGCCGAGTATCTGGAGATACGCCGCAGCCTGTCGGGCGTGGTGCTGATGGTCGATTCACGCCTGGGCCTGACCGACCTGGACAAGCAGCTGCTGTCCTTTGTCGCCCCCCGCGTGGGCACCGGCGAGGTCAAGCTGCTGGTCTTGCTGACCAAGGCCGACAAGCTCAACCGCAAGGAACAGGCCGCCATCCTGGCCAGCACCCAGGCCGAACTGGCCGATCTGGCCACCGATGACTCCGACATCGCCATCACCCTGTTCTCGGCGTTGAAGAAAATGGGCGTTGGCGATGTGGCCAGCATCCTGCACGAATGGGTGCACCCGCAAGTGGCGGCAGTGTCACCCGATTGACACCCGGGCGCCCGGCGGCGCGGGATACTGCGCCGACCCAACGGGAGCCCAGATGATAGAAACCTTCCAGGCCGAGCTGCCGCACGGCATCACCCTGTCTTGCCGGGCCTTCGGGCCCAAGGGCGCGCCCACCCTGCTGTTCCTGCACGGCTTCCCCGAGGCCGCTTTCGTCTGGGACGAACTGATCACTGCACTCGGCAGCGACTACCGCTGCATCGCCCCGAATCTGCGCGGCTATGAGCATTCCTCGCGGCCGGCCGAGGTCGAGGCCTACCGTGCCAAGCATCTGATGGCCGATCTGGAGGCCCTGCTTCAGCACCAGGGCGTCGCGCAGCTGGAGGCGCTGATTGCCCATGACTGGGGCGGTGCGGTGGCCTGGAATATGGCGGTGCAGCGGCCTCAGCTGATGAAGCGGCTGATCATCATCAACTCGCCGCACCCGGGCACCTTTCTGCGCGAGTTGCAGACGAATCCGGCCCAGCAGGCCTCCAGCGCCTACATGACCTTTCTGTGCCGGCCGGATGCGGAAGGCCTGCTGCGCGAAAACGACTATGCGCGGCTATGGCCCTTCTTCAGCCACGATATGGGCGAAAGTGGCGACCCGGCCTGGCTGACCGAGACCGTCAAACAGCAATACCGCGAGGTCTGGAACCTGGGCCTGAACGGCGCGCTGAACTACTACCGCGCCTCGCCGCTGCGTCCACCCACGGCCACCGACCAGACGGTGATGAACCTGCAGTTCCCGCCCGAGTTCGTCACCGTCAAGCTGCCGACCCACGTGATCTGGGCCGAGGCCGATATCGCCCTGCCCCTGGTCCTGATCGATGGCCTGGAGGCCTTTGTGCCGCAGCTGACCTTGACCCGCGTGCCCGGCGCCACGCACTGGATCGTGCATGAGCAGCCAGCGCTGGTGGAGGCCGAGATCCGCCGCGCACTGACCCGGCAAGCGGCGGACAACAGGGCCTGAGCCGAGGCTGCAGGCGCCCGGTCTCAGTGCTTCTTGCGCCGGCCAAGCCCCAGGCCCAGCAAGGCGATGCCCACCAGGGCTGCGGAGCCCGGCTCGGGGACCTTGCCCGGAACGGCGATCGGATCGGCGGTGAACACGGCGAAGCCATAGTTGTTGTAGCCGTAGTCGACATTCTTGTAGCCGCCCAAATCGGCAGCCGTGTGTTGCCAAACCGTTCCGGTACCGTCCGAGTAAGAGGTCCGCGTGGAAGCCCAATAGGTGCCGTTGAGCAAATCCCCGTACACGACTGACAGGTTTCCAAAGGGACGGCTGGGGACGTTGCCAACCCTGAGCGACGAACCGTTCAGCAGTGACCAGATGGCATCCCTGGCGTGGACGGCCCCTGCGCCATTCCCGAAAAAGGTGGGCAGCTCGGTTGCGAACACCGAGTTGTAGGTGCCAAAGACGAAGCTGACGTCGTAGTTGATCCCGTCCACGACCAGATCCTGAATACCGGTGGCCTTGCCGCCAGCAGACAGCAGCACCGGTGCAGCGCCCGCCAGGCCACTGGCCAGCAGCCCGATCGCCGCCAGACCCGCCACTCGTTGAGTCAGCGTAATTTTCGTCATATGCCCCACCCTGTTATGTTGAAGGCTGCTCTGAAGCACAAATCGAGCCAGCATGGGCTTCGCGAGAAATTCTGCAGTCATATCAAAGGGTTAGGCCTGCCAAAGGAATGCGCACCGCCGGATGAGGGCGGCAACACCGTAAAGCAACCCGACAGCCTCCTACGGCCGGCCGATGAACAGATAGAGCGCACTGCCGCCCCTGGGCGCATAGCCCAGACCGACATACAGCGGGCCCACCGCCGTGTCGGCCCCAAGGAAGATGCTGCTGGCCCGGCGCAGGCCCTTCAAGCTCATCTGGCGGTGGTTCTCCCAGGTGTTGCCTGCCTCCAGCGAGCCGCCGATGAAGAAGCCGCGCGTCAGCACCGGTGCGTCGTTCAGCCGCATGTAGTAGCTGGCGCGGCCGAACAGCAGGGCCGGGCCGGTCAGCTGACCCTGCTTGTAACCCGACAGCTGCTGGAAGCCGCCCAGCGAATAGGGGCCTTGGATCGAGTCCTCGGGCTCGCGTGCCATCAGGCTGCGCAGATGCAAGTTCAGCGTGTGCCGCCCCCAGCTTTGCACGGCGGTGGCCTGCAACTCCATGCGCGCGAAGCTGCCGCTGTTGTGCTGCTTGTTGACCTGGCGGCCATACAGGGCCTCCAAGCCGGCACGGTAGCCGCGCAGCGGGAAGTTGGCGTAGTCGAGCTGGTCCACCACGGCCTTCAGGCGCAGCGCGGTTTCGCTGGCATCGCGCCTGACCTCCGCATCGGGCAGATCGACGGTCAGCAGGCTGGGCCGCAGGCGCCAGGCCTCATGCACCACACCCAGCCGTATCTCGCCCCACTTGCCCCAGGGCTGCCCGAGGTCCAGCCCCAGGGCGGCACTGCTGCGCAGAAAGCGTGCCCGGCCAACGCCGGCGTCGTCATACAGATCGAGCTGCTTGCGCTCGACCCGGCCCCAGCCGGAAACAAACCAATCAATAGCGGTGCCCAGCTTGATGCCCAGCGGCTGGTACAGCTCGGAGTAGAGCTTGGGCGTCTGCCCCAGGGTGAGCTGGTTGCGCCACTCGGTGCCGCTGGGTGTGAGCCAGTGGCGGTTGTGCGAGATGCGCAGATTGAAGGAGCTGTCGCCGCTCAGGTCGGTGCTGAGGTCCAGGCCGACGCGGAAGTAGTTCGGCCCCCAGGACTTGTCTTCGATGCTGAACACCAGGGTGTCGCCGGGCTCACGCTGCTCGACGTGGAAGTCCACCCGCTCATAGTCGCCCGACGAGGCCAGGAAGCGCGTGTCACGCTCCGCCTTGGCAAGGTCGAAGCGCTCGCCCGGCCGGGACTCCAGCTGCGCGGCAAAGCGCTGGGGCTGGGCGATGTCGCTGCCCTCCATCTGCACCGCCGCCAGCACCGGCTTGTCGAGCTGCGTGCTGCTGCGCGCCTCGCGCCAGCGCTGGTAGCTGGCGTCATCCACCGCATAGGCCCGCAGCTGGGGCAGCGCGGCCTCGGCGGCCTGCTCTCCGAGCTTGATGAAGTCGATGCCGCGCTCGAAGTCGCCGGACGTGAGCTTGCCCAGCTGCGGCTTGATCAGCACATCGCCCTCCGACAGGGTGGCCAGGCTGCGCTTGACGTTCTGCTCGGTGAGGATGTTGATCATCTGCGCCGTCACGCCTATCAGCGAGCCCAGCGACTCGCGCCCGCCAATCGGCGTGCCCACATTCACCGCGATCAGGCGCTGCGCGCCCATGCCGCGGGCAATGTCCAGCGGCAGGTTGTTGACCAGGCCGCCATCGCCGAGGATGCGGCCTTCCCACTCCAGCGGCGAGAACACGCCAGGCACGCTCATGCTGGAGCGCATCGCCAGTGCCAGATCGCCCTCGCCGATCACCTGCTGCTCGCCCGATTCCAGGTCGGTGGAGACGGCGCGGAAGGGCGTGGGCAGCGCGTCGAAGCTGCGGATCTTGCGCACCGGCAGGGTGAAGCGACGCAGCAGGGTTTCCAGACCGCGGCTGGACAGCGTGCCCTGGGGCGCGCGGAACTCGCCGTCACGCATGCCGAACTCGAGCACGGCGGAGAACTCGAAATCCTCCTCCTTGCGGCGCTGCGAGAGGTTCTGCCGGTCCACCCGGCTGGCGAACACATCGCCCCAGGAGAGCTGGGTCAGTTCCCGCTCCAGCTGCTCGGCGCTCATGCCGCTGGCGTAAAGCCCACCGATGATGGCGCCCATCGAGGTGCCGGTGATCAGATCGACCGGGATGCGCTCGCGCTCCAGCACCTTGAGCACGCCCACATGGGCCAGGCCGCGCGCGCCGCCACCCGACAGCACCAGACCAACGCGGGGGCGGGTCTTGTTCTGCGGGACGCCATCCGGGGTCTGCGCCTGCGCCACCATACCCAGCAGCAGGATCAGGACGGGGAGGAGGCGGAGCAGTCGGTTCGGTTGCATCCCCGAATTGTCTCGCATGGCCCCAGGCACCGGGCCGGGCCGGATTTGCGGGCACACTGGCGGCAATGAACAAAACGCCTCTTGTCTCGCTGCATCAGGTGCACAAGCGCTTCCCGTCCGGCCTGCTGGCCTTGCAGAACGTCGGCCTGGACCTGCACCCCGGTGAGTTCGTCTCGCTGCTGGGCCCGTCGGGTTGCGGCAAGAGCACGGTGCTGCGCCTGATCGCCGGGCTCGACCAGGCCAGCAGCGGCGAGGTCGAGGCCCCGGCGCTGGGTGGAACGGCTGCCGCAGACACGGCCTTCGTGTTCCAGGAGCCGACGCTGATGCCCTGGGCCAGCGTGTTCGACAACGTCTGGCTGCCGTTGCGCCTGCAGGGCGTGGCACGGGAGGTGGCGGCCGAACGTGTGTGTCAGGTGCTGGCCAGCGTCGGCCTGGCCGAGTTCGAGCGGGCCTTCCCGGCCGAGCTGTCGGGTGGCATGAAGATGCGTGCCTCGATCGCCCGGGCCCTGGTCACCCGCCCCCGGCTGCTGCTGATGGATGAACCCTTTGCTGCGCTGGACGAAATCACCCGGCAGAAGCTCAACACCGATCTGCTGGACTGGTGGCAGCGCCAGCAGCTGGCGGCCCTGTTCGTCACCCACAGCGTGTTCGAGGCGGTGTTCCTGAGCCAGCGGGTGCTGGTGATGGCGGCCCGCCCGGGCCGTGTCGTGGCCGAGGTGCGGGTCGATGCGCCCTATCCGCGCACGGCAGCCTTCCGTACCTCGGCCAGCTATGCGTCCATCTGCCGCGAGCTGACCCTGGCGCTGGAAGCGGCCCATGCCTTCGATGACCAGGAGGCCGCGTCTTGAGCCGCTCGTGGGTGTGGCCCACAGTCGTGCTGGGCGGCCTGCTGCTGGGCTGGGAGCTGCTGGTGCGGCTGGCGCAGATTCCGGCCTACACCCTGCCCGCGCCCTCGCTGGTGGCCACCACGCTGTATGCCAACTTCGGGTCCCTGGCCGGCAGCTGGTGGTACACCTTGAAGATCACCTTCGGCGCGCTGGCCCTGGCCTGCCTGGGCGGCGTGCTGATCGCCTCGGTGTTCGCCCTGTCCCGGCCGCTGGAGCGGGCGCTGTTCCCGGTCGCCGTGGTGCTGCAGGTCACGCCCATCGTCGCGGTGGCGCCCTTGATACTGATCTATGTCGAGAGCACCACGGCGGCCCTGCTGCTGTGCGCCTGGATCGTCGCCTTCTTCCCGATACTGTCGAACACGGTGATAGGCCTGCGCGCGGCCGAGAACAATCTGCGCGATCTGTTCCGCCTCTACCGCGCCACCCGCTGGCAGCGCCTGCGCCTGCTGCTGGCGCCGACCGCCCTGCCCTATTTCGTCGCCGGGCTGAAGATCTCCGGCGGGCTGAGCCTGATCGGCGCGGTCACAGCCGAGATGGTGGCCGGGGCGGCCGGCCGCGAGACCGGCCTGGCCTCGCGCATCCTCGAGGCCAGCTTTCGCACCGAGACGCCGAAGATGTTCGCGGCGCTGACGCTCTTGGTCGCCACCGGGGTGCTGATCTTCTGCTTGTTCAACAGCCTGTCGCGCCGTTTGCTGGGGCGCTGGCATGCGTCAGAATCTGCACGCTCCGATTGATTGATCGATCCACTGACAGGAACACACCGTGCGTACCTCCCTCAGCCTCATCGCCCTCGCTTTGCTCGCCGCCACCGGTGCCCAGGCGCAAGACAAGATCACTTTTGCAACCAACTGGAAGGCCCAGGCCGCCCACGGCGGCTTCTACCAGGCCGTCGCCGACGGCACCTACAAGAAGTACGGCCTGGACGTGACCATCCAGCAGGGCGGGCCCTCGGTCAACAACCGGCCCCTGCTGCCGGCCGGCCGCATCGACTTCCTGATGACCGGCAATCTGCTGCACAGCTTCGACAATGTGAAGAACGGCGTGCCCACCGTCGTGGTGGCGGCGATGTTCCAGAAAGACCCGCAGGCGCTGATCGCCCACCCGGGCCAGGGCTACGAGAACTTCGACACGCTGAAGAACGCGCCACTGGCGCTGATCGCCAAGGACGGCCAGTTCAGCTGGTGGCAGTGGCTGAAGGTCACCCACGGCTTCAAGGACGAGGTGCTGAAGCCCTACAACTACAACCTGGCGCCCTTTCTGGCCAACAAGAAGGCGATCCAGCAGGGCTACTCGGTGGCCGAGCCCATCTATGTCGAGAACCAGGGCAAGTTCAAGCCGGTCGTGCACCTGCTGGCCGACCATGGCTTCTCGACCTACTCGACGGTGATAGAGGCGCGCACCGACACGGTCAAGAACAAGGCGGAGCTGGTGCAGCGCTTCGTCGATGCCTCGGCCCTGGGCTGGGTCAACTACCTCTACGGTGACCGCAAGGCGGCCAGCGCGCTGATGATCAAGGACAACCCCGAGATGACCGAGGCCGAGATGGAGGCCTCGGTGGCGCTGATGAAGAGCCAGGGCATCGTCGACTCCGGCGAGGCCTTGAAGGGCGGCATCGGCGCCATGGGTGCGCCGCGCATCAAGGACTTCTACGAGCAGATGGTCAAGGCCGGGCTGTACAAGGCCGGCGAGGTGGACCTGAGCAAGGTGGCCACCTTCCAGTTCGTCAACAAGGGCGTAGGCGTCGATCTCAAGGCCAAGCTGACGGCAAAGTAGCCAAGCCCCTGACGGCGACTCGTTTGCGGGGTGACAAAGTGGCCGCGCAGGCATAGGCTCCAAGTGCCATCAACGGCGCCGGGGGCTTGTCATGCGCGCTCTTGTCCTTGCATTGCTTGGCGGTCTGAGTTGCCTGTCGGGCCACACGGCGGCGGCCGAGAACCTGACCCTGCTGACCGAAGAGTATCCGCCCTACAACATGAGCGGCAAGGACGGCGCGGTGGGCCTGTCCACCGAGATCGTGCGCGAGCTGATGAAGGCCACCGGCACCGAGTACAGCATCGCCGTCTATCCCTGGGCCCGGGCCATTGCGCTGGCCCGCACCCAGGTCAACACCTGCGTGTTCTCGATGTCACGCACGCCCGAGCGCGAGCCGCTGTACAAGTGGGTCGGCCCGCTGGTCGCCAACGAGTGGACCTTGTTTGCCAAGCGCCCCGCCAGCCGCCCCGACTCGATCGAGGCCACCATGCACACCCGCATAGGCAGTTACCAGGGTGACGCCATCGTCACCTGGCTGCAGACGCGCGGCCATATGGTGGAAATCGCCCCCAATGATGACGTCAACCCCCGCAAGCTGATGCTGGACCGCATCGACTTCTGGGCCACCGGCAGGCTGATCGGCCAGTTCCGACTGAAGCAGCAGAACCTGGAAGGTGCGATCGAGCCGGTGCTGACCTTCAACCGCACCGAGATGTATCTGGCCTGCCAGCGCGGCATGCCCGACGAGACCATCGCCCGGCTGAACCGCGAACTCGAGGGCCTGGTCAAGCGGGGCGTGGTGCGCAAGATCTACTCGGACCACGGCTACGCGCCCTGAAGGGCGGCCCCGCTCAGGCCAGCATCAAACCCTTCTGCTCGATGAAACGTATCACCTCGTCCAACCCGGCCTGGGTCTTCAAATTGGTCATCACGAAGGGCCGGGCGCCGCGCATGCGGTGGGTGTCGTCGCGCATCACATCCAGATTGGCGCCGACGTAGGGCGCCAGGTCGATCTTGTTGATGACCAGCAGATCGCTCTTGGTGATGCCGGGCCCGCCCTTGCGCGGGATCTTCTCGCCGCCGGCCACGTCGATGACGTAAATCGTCAGGTCCGACAGTTCGGGGCTGAAGGTGGCGGCCAGGTTGTCGCCGCCGCTCTCGATGAAGACGATGTCGGCCTGTGGAAAGGCCTTCAGCATCTGGTCCACCGCCTCCAGATTGATCGATGCGTCTTCGCGTATCGCCGTGTGCGGGCAGCCACCGGTCTCCACGCCCACGATGCGTTCCGGCTCCAAGGCGCCGGAGACGGTCAGCAGGCGCTGGTCTTCCTTGGTGTAGATGTCGTTGGTCACGACCACCAGGTCGTAGCGCTCGCGCATCGCCTTGCAGAGCATTTCCAGCAAGGTGGTCTTGCCCGAACCGACCGGGCCACCGATGCCGACGCGCAGCGGGGGCAGCTTCTTGGTGCGGCCCGGGATGTTATGTAGCGAAGTGCTCATTGGGAGGGCTTTCTAGGATCTGAAAATGCGGCTGTACTGCGCTTCATGTTGAGCGCTCAGTATCGCCAGCATCGGGGTGAAGGCCTGCATCTGTTCGGGTGGCAGCGTCAGCGCGCCCTCCACGGCATCGGTGATGGCCAGGCTCAGGCTCATCAGGATGCGCTGGCCGGCGCTCTGGCCCAGCGGCACGGCCTTGATCGCCGCCTGCACCTGATTCTCGGCCCAGCTGAAGGCCAGGGCCAGCAGGGCCTCGCGCGGCGGCGCACCGACGACGCTGGCGGCGAGAGCAAAGGCCAGCGGCCAGGTCGGCGCCGGCTGCAGGCCATGCAGCAGCAGCAGCCTGGCATCGTCGGCATCCAGCCTCAGCTTCAGCCATTCGGCCAGCGAGCGGCCGGTCTGCTCGGTCTGGCGGCGGAACTCGGCGCTCTCGCGGGTGTGCAGCATCCAGTCGTTGAGCTCCTGCAGCCGCGCGGCATCGGGTGACGCCCAGGCTGCGACGGCCAGCGCCGTCAGCGGCAGATCGAAGCGCGCCAGCGACAGCTGCAACTGGTCGGTCAGCCAGACCCGGGCCTCGACCTCGTTGGTCACCAGGCGCGATTCGCAGGCCGCCTCCAGGCCCTCGGAATAGCTGAACCCGCCGACCGGCAGGGCCGGCGAGGCCAGCCACATCAGCTGCAGCAGGCGGGCCGGGGGCAGGGTCAGGGGGTGCATGGTTCAGTGGCTGTGGCTGTGTTCGCCGTGCGAGTGATCGTGACCATGGTGGCCATGCCCACCGCCGCTGTACGCCCCGCCCTCCGGCTCGAAGCCCAGCATCGCCTCGGTGACGACCAGGCCCATCTGCCGCAGCATGTCGGCCAGCACGGTGTCGGGCTCCAGCTTCAGATGGTCCGGCTGCAGTTCCAGCGGCACATGGCGGTTGCCCAGGTGGTAGGCGGCGCGCAGCAGATCAAACCCGGGGTAGCCCTCCTTCAGCGTCACCACCATCACCGGCTGCGGCGCCGCGACCACGCGCAACAGCGTGCCGTCCTCGGCCACCAGCACATCGCCGCCGCGCACGACCTGGCCCCGCGGCAGCACCACGCCCCAGTCGCGGCCGGTCTCGTCTGTCGCCTGGAAGCGGCTGCGCTGGCGCAGGTCCCAGTCCAGCGCCACCACGGCCGCGCGCCTGAGCAGTGGCGCGGCCAGGCCGGCACCCTGGGCCAGGCATTTGTGGATCATGTCCAGCGCCATCAGAACAGGAAATACCGTTGGGCCATCGGCAGCTCGGTCGCTGGCTCGCAGTGCAGATGCTGGCCGTCGGCGCGCACCTCGTAGGTCTGCGGGTCAATGCTCATCGTCGGCGTGTAGTCGTTGTGCGCCATGTCCTGCTTCTTGACGCTGCGGCAACCCTTCACAGCCACCGTGCGGCGCTTCAGGCCCAGCTTGTCGGCCACGCCGCTGTCTTGCGCGGCCTGGCTCAGAAAGGTCAGCGAGGTCTGGGCGATGGCGCCACCGAAGCTGGCGAACATCGGCCGGTAATGCACCGGCTGCGGCGTCGGGATAGAGGCATTGGCGTCGCCCATCAGCGCCGCGGCAATATAGCCGCCCTTGATCACCAGCGAGGGTTTGACGCCGAAGAAGGCCGGCCGCCACAGCACCAGATCAGCCCATTTGCCCGGCTCGACCGAGCCGACTTCATGCGCAATGCCATGGGCCCGCGCCGGGTTGATGCTCAGCTTGGCGACATAGCGCTTGACCCGGGCGTTGTCGTTGCGGGCGCCGTCACCCGGCAGGCCGCCGCGCTGCGCCTTCATCTTGTGCGCCGTCTGCCAGCAGCGGATCAGGGTCTCGCCAACGCGGCCCATCGCCTGGCTGTCGCTGGAGAACATGCTGATCGCGCCGAGGTCGTGCAGGATGTCTTCGGCCGCAATCGTCTCGCGGCGGATGCGGCTTTCGGCAAAGGCCAGGTCCTCGGCAATGGACGCATCGAGGTGGTGGCAGACCATCAGCATGTCCAGATGCTCGTCGATGGTGTTGATCGTGAATGGCCGCGTCGGATTCGTTGACGAGGGCAGCACATTCGATTCGCCGACCACGCGCAGGATGTCCGGTGCATGGCCGCCGCCGGCGCCCTCGGTGTGGAAGCAGTGGATGGTGCGGCCCTTGAAGGCGGCCATCGTGTCTTCGACAAAGCCCGATTCGTTCAAGGTGTCACTGTGCAAGGCCACCTGCACGTCGTGCTCCTCGGCCACGCTCAGGCAGTTGTCGATGGCCGCCGGCGTGCTGCCCCAGTCCTCGTGCAGCTTCAGGCCGATCGCGCCGGCCTCGACCTGCTGGCGCAGCGCCTCGGGCCGGCTGGCATTGCCCTTGCCCAGAAAGCCCAGATTCATCGGAAAGGCCTCGGCCGCGCGCAGCATCATCGCCATGGCATCGGGCCCCGGCGTGCAGGTGGTGGCCAGGGTGCCGGTGGCCGGGCCGGTGCCGCCGCCAATCATCGTCGTCACGCCGCTCATCAGCGCCTCTTCGATCTGCTGCGGGCAGATGAAGTGGATGTGCGAATCAACGCCGCCGGCGGTGACGATCAGCCCCTCGCCGGCAATGATCTCGGTGCCGGGGCCAATGACGATATCGACTCCGGGCATCACGTCCGGGTTGCCGGCCTTGCCGATATGGGCGATGCGCCCACCGCGCAGGCCGATGTCGGCCTTGACGATGCCCCAGTAGTCAAGAATCAGCGCATTGGTGATGACGCAGTCCATCGCGTCCAGCCGGCCCGGGCCGTTGACGCGCTGGCTCTGGCCCATGCCGTCGCGCACCGTCTTGCCGCCGCCGAACTTCACTTCCTCGCCATAGCCGCCGGCCAAGAGGGTCAGATCCTTCTCGACCTCGATGATCAGATTGGTGTCGGCCAGGCGCACGCGGTCGCCCACCGTCGGGCCGAACATCTCGGCATAGGCACGTCGTCCGACTGTGGCCATTACAAGCTCCCTTGAACGAGGCCGCGAAAGCCATGGACGATGCGGTCGCCCGCGAAATCGACCAGCTCGACGCTGCGCTGCTGGCCCGGCTCGAAACGCACGGCGGTGCCGGCAATGATGTTCAGCCGCATGCCGCGCGCGGCGGCGCGGTCGAAGTCCAGCGCCGCATTGGTTTCGGCGAAGTGATAGTGCGAGCCGACCTGGATGGGCCGGTCGCCGCGGTTCGAGACCTGCAGGCTCAATAAACGCCGGCCGGGATTCAGCTCGTGCTCGCCCTCGGCTATCAGCAGCTCGCCGGGGATCACGCTGCTCATGCCAGCAACAGGCCGGCGCCCGCCCCCGCGACCATCAGGCCCAGCAGGCGCCAGGCCAGCGCACTGCGCTCGCCGAGCCAACGCCCGGCCAGCAGACCGGCGGCATGGCCGGCAGCGGTGGCCACCAGCATGCCCGCCAGCGCACCAGCGCCCAGTAACTCCTGGCCGTGGGCGGCGCCGTGCAAGGCGCCTGCCATGGCACACAGGCCATAGGCCAGCAGGGCAGGCACGCCACGCGGCGTGCCCAGGGCCAGGCCTATCACCAGCAGCGACCCGGCCAACAGCGGCTCCAGGGCCGGCACCTGGAGGCCCGAGCACGCGGCCAGCGCACCGATGAGCATCAGGCCGACGAACAGCAGCGGCAGCCGCAGCGCCTGGCTGAAGGAGTCGCCACACCTGGCGCCCCACAGGCCCACGCCGACGATGGCCAGCAAATGGTCCAGCCCGGTGAACGGGTGCGCCAGGCCGGCCAGCAGGCCCGACTCGGGGTGGCCGGCATGGGCAAAGGCCAGGGCCGGTAGCAGCAAGGCCGAGACGGCCACAAGTTTCGGGACGGGATGTCGCATGCGGAAGTCCTCTTCTTCAGATGATGGGCTGATGGACGGTCACCAGCTTGGTGCCGTCGGGAAAGGTGGCTTCGACCTGGATTTCGGGCACCAGCTCGGGCACGCCGTCCATCACGTCGGCGCGGCCCAGCACCGTCTTGCCCTCGCTCATCAGCTGGGCGACCGATTTGCCATCGCGGGCGCCTTCCATGATGGCGGCGCTGATCAGCGCGATCGCCTCCGGCACATTGAGCTTCAGGCCGCGCGCGCGGCGGCGCTCGGCCAGCAGGGCTGCGGTGAAGATCAGCAGCTTGTCTTTTTCTCTGGGGGTCAGATCCATGGGTCTTGTGCTCCTGAGCTGAGGGTGAGAGCAGATTCCGTGCCACTCGGCGCAGGCTGTGGCACGGAATCTGCACTGTTGCAGCGGTACAAGCTTTGTGGCTTGGATTCAAGGCGCCCCCCACACCATGAAGACCTCAGAGTTCGTCCTCCCCACCGCGCCCTGGCCCGACGGCAGAGCCGCGGCGTCACCCCAACATGGTGCATTTCCGGAGGCTTTGCAAAGCCCGGGCAACAGCGCCTGCGTGTTGATCGTGGACGAGCATGCGGCGAATCTGCAGGTGCTGCAAGACGTGCTGGAGGAATCGGGCTACAACGTGGCCGTCGCACGCAGCGTAGCCCATGCATTGCTGATTGCACCAGGCTGGTGCCCCGACCTGGTGCTGCTGGACCAGGATTTGTGCGCCCACGAGGGTATGGGCCAGGTCAGCCGCCTCTTGGCCATGCCCGGTTTTGCCCATGTGCCCGGCATCCTGATGGGCCCCAGACCTGACAGCGAGCAGGTGCTGGCCGCACTGGAGGCCGGTTGTGTGGACACCATCCCCAAACCGGTGCGCGCCCGCGAGGTGCTGGCCCGGGTGGCCGTCCATGTGCGGGGCCGGCGCGAGGCCCGCCAGGCCCGCCAGGCGCTCGATGCCTTCGGCCATGCCTCGCTGGTGCTGCGCTCCGTCGATGGCGCGCGCATCTGGCACACGCCCTTGGCCAGCCAGCTGATGCACTTCCACTTCGAGGTGCCCGAGATGGTGACCCCGCCCAGCGTGCTGCGCTGGCTGCGCCAATCGATTGCGTCCTCACAGCCCGGCGCGATGATCAGCGCCCGGGGCGGCCGCAGGCTGGAGCTGAGCCTGCATGGCCAGACCGGAGACGACGAATGGCTGGTGATGATGCGCGAGTCGTCCGACGCCGTGCTGATCGACGGCATCGCCCAGGGCCTGCGCCTGACCCTGCGCGAGGCCGAGGTGCTGTACTGGGTCGTCAAGGGCAAGATCAACCGCGACATCGGCGCCATCCTGGGCATGAGCCCGCAGACGGTGAAAAAACACCTGGAGCATGTGTTCGCCAAGCTGGGCGTGGAGACGCGCACGGCGGCGGCGGCGCAGGCCTTGGGAAGGGTCCGCGGGCTCTCAAACTAGGCTCCCGATACACTCTCGGCCTGCTCCGCCGTGCGTTCACGGCGTCCCCTCCCTCAGCAAGGCCAGAGATTTTGCGTCCCGTTGCCCTCGTCACCGGCAGTGCCAAACGCCTGGGTCGCGCCATTGCGCTCGATCTGGCTCAGCATGGCCACGACATCGCCGTCCACTACCGCGGCTCGCAGGCCGAGGCGCTGAGCGTCGTCGATGAATTGCGCCGGATGGGCGCCCGCGCCCAGGCCTTTGCCGCCGATCTGGGCGACGAGGCCGCCACCCTGGCCCTGCTGCCGGCCGTGATACAGCATTTCGGCCGGGTCGATGCGGTGGTCAACAACGCCAGCCTGTTCGAGTACGACGATCTGGCCAGTTTCAGCTATGCGGCGATGGACAGGCACTGGCGCGCCAACACTGGCCCGGCCGTGCTGCTGGCCCGGGCGCTGCACACCCATCTGGTGACTGAACAGCGCCGCGGCTGCGTCGTCAATCTGCTGGACCAGAAGCTCTGGAACCCGAATCCGGACTACTTCTCCTACACCCTGTCCAAGGCCGCACTCGAAGCCGCCACCACCCTGCTGGCTCAGGCGCTGGCGCCCAGCGTGAGGGTTTGCGGCGTGGCGCCAGGCGTGACGCTGGCCTCGGGGCCGATGGACGACGCGGCCTTCCAGGCGGCGCACAGGCTGACACCTCTGCAGCGCTCCTCGACGCCGGACGATATCGCCCGTGCCGTGCGCTTTCTGATCGAATCTCCGGCCATCACCGGCACCACCCTGCTGGTCGATGGCGGCCAGCACATGAGCGCGCAGCCGCGCGACGTGATGTTCCTCACCAAGGACTGATATGCACAGCCCCCTCTCCCACCCCTCGCTGATGGACTGCCGCCGCCTGTTCCTGCGCGACTACGAGGTCTGGATCAATATCGGCGTGCACGACTTCGAGAAAAAGGGCGAGCAGCGGGTGCTGATCAATGTCGATCTGTTCATCCCGCTGGCCCTGTCCACACCCAAGGCCGACGAGCTGGACGAGGTGGTGGACTATGACTTCATGCGCCGCACCATCGCCGAACGGGTCAAGCTGGGCCATGTGCACCTGCAGGAGACCCTGTGCGACGACGTGCTGGCCCTGATGCTGGCCCACCCGCGCGTCAAGGCGGCGCGGGTCTCGACCGAAAAGCCGGATGTGTATCCCGACTGCGATGCGGTGGGAGTTGAAGTGTTTGGGATGAAATCATGATCGCGATCGAACAAGACCCCGTAGTTGCCGACGAAGCCGCCAAGGCCAAGAAGACCGCGCTGGAGATCAACAAGCTCAGCAAGCGCTTGCACCGCCAGGTTGGCCAGGCGATCGGCGACTACAACATGATTGAGGCCGGTGACAAGGTCATGGTCTGCATGTCAGGGGGCAAGGTTATTGGAACAGCAGCATTCTTGTAACCTTTGGAGCATCAGCAATTGACGGAGCAAGTTGTGCTCGTCAACGCAACGCGTTGTCCACGGACTTACCGGGAGCGTAGCGCCCGGCCATTTCTCGTGATACGTAGAAGGAATCCGCGGCTTTAGGGCACCCTCCAATGGTCGAAGCAGGCAGACTTGCGCCGTTGCGTGGATCTTTCCCGACGCACGCACCTTTCGTGCTTGAACGGTCTAATTGACCACGAAGGTAGCGAGCCACTGAAGATGCTGCTCGACGCACTCCACACCTCCAGGCCGGACTACCACGTCGATGGGGCGCTCGCCCAGGCCCAGGCTGACGACTGGTTCGATCAACCAGTCTGAAAGCCATGGTTCAGGATCCTCGCCGGCCAAGGGCGCAACCGCTGCTAGCAGGCGACGGTAGTCCGAGGTTCCTACGAACCGCTCCAGGCGGTTCAGCAACGTAAGCGTCCGCCAAACCCATCTTGACGGCGATGGCCAGATCAGATGGCGGCGGGATTCCAGCGGTGCGGCAACAACTCGGCGATCCGACTGGCCGGCTGCGTGGGCAAGCGCTCCAGCGCGTCGCGCAGGTAGGCATGCGGTTCATGCCCATTCAGCCTCGCCGAGTGCACCAGACTCATGATGGCAGCCGCACGCTGACCCGCACGCAGGCTGCCAGCGAATAGCCAGTTGTTTCGACCTAGGGCGATGGGCCTGATCTGGTTCTCGACCCAGTTGTTGTCCGCAGGCAGCTCGCCATCGTCGATGAAGCGCGTCAGCGCCTGCCAACGCTTGAGGCTGTAGTCGATGGCCTTGGCCGTGGCTGAGCCTTCAGGGACCCGTTGCCGCTGCCCGCTCAACCACTGCCGCAAGGCATCGGCCACGGGTCGCGAGCGCAGTTGCCGGATGCGCTTGCGCTCATCGGGATCCAGTTCTCGGACCTCACGCTCGACGTCGTAAAGCTCGCCAAAGAACTTCAGCGCCTGTTCGCCGACTGGACTGCCATGGTTGGCCCACAGTTCATGGAACTTGCGTCTGGCGTGGGCCAGGCATCCGGCCTCGGTCACGCCCAGCTCGAAGCAGGCCTTGTACCCCGAGAAGTCGTCGCAGACGAGCTTGCCGCACCAACCCGAATTGCTTGGCTCCCCCAAGCCTAGGAAGGCCCGAACGTGCTGGCCGCCCCGGCTGTCAGCGAAGTCGAAGACCACAGCGCGCAGGCTGTCGTAGGCCGTCGTGCAATAGCTCCACAGATAGGCCCGGTGTGTCTTGCCGTGGCCTGGCTTGAGCATGGCCACCGGTGTCTCGTCAGCGTGCAGCACGGCTCGGGCCAGCATCTCTGCCTTGAGCGCATCCACCAGTGGCTGCAACTGCACGCCGCATTGGCCCACCCACTCGGCCAGCGTCGAGCGCGGGATGGCCAGACCGGCCCGGCCAAAGATGCCTTCCTGCCGGTACAGCGGCAGGTGATCCAGGTACTTGGCCACCAGCACTTGGGCCAGCAGCCCGGTGGTGGGGATGCCCTTGTCGATGATGTGCGGCGCGACAGGCGCCTGCACGAGGGTCTCGCACCGGCCGCAGACCCACTTGCCGCGGACATGGCGTTCGACCGTGAAGACGCCGGGCACGTAGTCGAGCTTCTCGGCCACGTCTTCGCCGATGCGCTTGAGCTGGCAGCCACAACCGCATGTGAGGCTGTCAGGCTCATGACGCACTTCGCGCCGTGGCAGTTCGGCCGGCAGTGCGGTGCGCTTGGCTTGGCGTTTCTCGGTGGAGTTGGGCTTGCCAGCTTCGCGCTGCTCGATCTCCAGCGCCAGCGCAGCCAGATCGGCGTCGAGCGCCTCTTCGAGAAGGCTCTTCTGCTCCGCGTTGAAGCTCTCGGACTTGGCGGCAAACTTCAGCCGCTTGAGCACCGCCATCTCGTGCGTAAGCTTGTCGATGAGGGCGCGGTCGTGAGCGGCCTGGCGCTCGTGACGCTGGACTTCGGCAAGCGCCGAATGCAGCGCCTGGCGCAGTTGCTCGGGTGTCAGCGTGTCGATGCGGTCGGTGGCGATCACGGGAGTTGATCGTGCCAGCGGTCGAGCCTGTGCGCATCAGCACATTCGACAATTGCGTGGAACTGCGACCGGGGTTGCCGCGTCAAGGCACCTACAGCACGCTGATGATGCCGGCTTCGCCGATGCGCTGCCAGGGCAGGCCCAGCACCAGTGCGCCGAGCTGCTGCTGCGTGAGCGCCAGGGTCAGCCCGGCATCGCGGGGCCAGACGAACTTGCCCTGGTTGAGTCGCCTGGCGGCCAGCCAGACGCCAATGCCATCGTGCACCAGCACCTTCATGCGATTGGCCCGGCGGTTGGCGAACAGGTAGGCATGGTGGGGCCGGGCAGCGCCGAAGACCTGCACCACGCGAGCCAGTGCAGCCTCAGTGCCAGCGCGCATGTCCAGCGGCTCGACCGCCAGCCACACGGCGTCCACACGGATCATCGGAGCAACTCGCGGGTCCAGGCGGCGAAGTCGGCAGCGGCCGACACCGGCCAGGTGATCGTCATCGTTGTTGCGCCTCGACGCAGTTGGACCTGGATGTCGGAGCTGGCCGGCACCACTGGCGGTATGGGCGATGGGGCAAGGGGCACCGGGATGAAGCCGCTTGAGATCGCGGGCACAGCGGGCTGGTCTTCGCGGGCGAGTTGGCGCCAGCGGTGCACGACGTTGGCATTGATGCCATGGGCCAGGGCCACCTTCGCCACCGAGGCGCCCGGCGCTTCGCACTCGGCCATCACCTGCGCCTTCAGTGCTTCGCTGTAGTGCCGTCGCTTAACCGGTTTGTCGCTTGTCATCGTGTCCACCATCGTCTGATCGTGGACATGATCCTTGCCGCCTCAGCGGTCAACTTCAAGATGGGTTGGCCGGACGGTTACTCAGCAACTCGCGCTTCTCGGCGATAAACGCCGCGACTTTGTCGGGAGCATTCATTCGTTCTCCTTATCGAAGTCGTAGTTCAAATGAGTCGAAGTGCAAGAGATCCCAGGCAAATACGCTGACGTCGACTGCCTCGCCCATGCCCAAGCTGACGGCACCGCAACGAAGCACGTCGCGCTCTAGCTCGCGCGCCTCCGGTGGCCCCATCAGTTCATACCGCCGCCCGGACGATGTAGTCACTACACGCCCTTCGCTGTCTACAGCTGAAATCGGCGAACTCACGCATACGGTTCCCCGTCCAGCGCTTATGTCTCGGAGAGTTACTAGGTGAAGACTGCCGGACCGCGCTCGGATCACCAGCCAGGAGTGCACTTCCATGTGCGGATGCAGTTCCACCGGCGGCGCCACCCTGTCGTTGACGACAGTGACCGCGAAGTCACCCAGTCGGCTCTGGGTCATGCCTCTGACCTACACGGTTTCATGGAATCGATTTCGCTGGGTCCGCCAGGCCGTAGTCCATGGCAGCGAACATGCCTTGACGGAGCCAGCGATGAGCTGGAGCTCTTTGACGCGGGTTATTGAGATCATGTTTCGTCGGATGAGGTTTAAATAACGCAAAGAATTCTGCGCGGTCAATGCCTGCGCGCCAAGCGTTTCCCTGAATGCGCGATCCGCCGGCCCGGAAAAAAATCCGCTTACCGAATACGGCGCGGCATGGGCTAGGGTGCGCAGCGGACCACACCATGCCAAAGATCCTTCATTCCCGTCACAACGAGATCTTTCTTGAAATGCTCAAGCGCACGCGCAAGCGCGTGCGTCTTCGCCAACGGGATCTGGCCTTGCTGCTAGGGCGCCACCAGGGGTTGGTCAGCAAGGTGGAACGCGGCGAGCGTAGGCTTGACGTTATCGAGTTGAGAGACTGGCTGACTGCCCTCGACATCGACTTCATCGAGTTCATGCGCGAGTTGCATACGGAACTTGCCCCGCACGGCACCACTGGCTTGCGAGTTCTGCGGCGAAACAGCCCACGGCATAAGTCTTCGAGGGCGAAAGCTCATTCAATTTGAGTTATCTATAACGTGGCGTAGATAGCTCAGTTCTCGGAGCCTTGGGCGGATGCCAGTCCGCCCAAAGAATGCCCTCAAACCCGGCCGCCCAAAGGGCTATAGCAGCCTCGACGCAGGCATCGCGAAAGCCTTTGGAAAGAGTGCCCGGGATCGCCGCCTAGAGGCGAGACTGTCCCAGGAAGCGCTGGCTCTGGAAACCGGAATAGAACGGTCATACATCAGCCGCCTTGAGCGAGGGCTGAGCCAGCCAACCCTCCTTGCGCTTCTGAAACTGGCGAGAGGACTGGGCTGCGAGTCAGGAGAACTGCTTGCGCCGGTGGAGAAGGCCTTCAAACGGCGCCGATAGCACCAGTCCCCTGCGGCTGGCGAAGGACTGCAAGCGCTGCACAACCGCCCCCAATGGCCCTTCTATATGGAACTCCGGCATTCCCGATTACTGCAATCGCCGTAACCAGAGGAAGTCATGTGCGAGTAGCATTGAAAAGTGCCGAAGAACTCTTTGCCAAAACCCCCTTCAAGGCTGCAGCACCAGGCTTCAGACGAAGAGAGGGCTTGGCTAGACACGGCGCCGGTCGGCCGCGAGTTCGGCAGCCCGGACTATGAGCGCTTGACGGCGTTGGATCAGGCCGCGTTTGCTGCCTTCCAATCGTGGGAGCGGGTGCGGGACTGGCTGGTGACACCAAATGCTCAGCTCGGTGGAGCCTGTCCAGAGGACGCGTCGCGGCGCCCGGATGGACTTAGCAAAGTCATGTCCATCCTGATGATGGCTGGCGGCCATGCTAGTGAAGACTTCATGCGCGATGTTGAGGAAATGCCTGTCCAGGAGCGAGACTCGCTCAGGGGGCTGGCCGAGATCAAGAAGCTCAAAGGCATGTTTGGGCGGCCTGCTTTGCAAGTCTCCATCGAAGACATGAACCCCGCCATCGCGCGACGTGGTGCCAGGAAGAAATAACGCGCGGGCGGACAGAAAGTAATGCTGCTAGGCCGCCGGGCACCGCAGGCATGTCGCTTCTAGGCTGAGAGCTGACATCTGCCGATCGACATACCTACGTCGCAAGCGCGGGAAGCCGCGTCACGAGCTGTGGTCGCGTCCTGCGAGCACATGACGCGATCCGCGCACGTAACGCAGCCAAGCCATCGAGCGTCTGAATGCCGATGGGCCGACTGCTTGCGTAAGCCTAGATGACGATCAGCCACGCCGATCAACGATGGTGATCAGCTATGTGGAGCGGGCGAAGGGAGTCGAACCCTAGTCGGGCGCTACCTGATCCGCAAGACCAAAGGATCAGGTAGTCATTGACGAGCCATTCGTTGTGCAATACTGTATTTATGTACAGCATGGCCTTCACCATGAACATCTCGAGTCCAACGCATTCCGGCGATCGCCATTGCGCTCTCTACACGCATCGTCGGATATCAAGCTCTTCGCGCAAACCTGTATTCACGCCTCGCAATCGCGTGTTACATATACATATCCGTTCCATCGAAGAGCGGTCGGGGAGCTCGTGCCAGGTGAAATCCATTGAGACCGCCAAGCTGGTGGAAGACGTTGGCCGCGACACGCTGTCGCGGTATGACATGCAATTCCAGGCTGCTGCATACGCCGCGCTCCAGATCTTGGAAGGAAAGGGCGTTGACTGCGTCTACTGCGACTTTCACGACGACTTCGTAGTACGCCGGGTAGTCGCCAACGTTACTACCTACCACTTCTTCCAAGTCAAAACCAAGAACAAGCTCAATCATCAATGGAGCTTGAATGACATATTCGCCCTAAAGAAGGCCGGCCAGAAGAATGACGGCGAGAGCTTGAAAAAGGTCCGCCAAAGCTTTGCTGGGAAGCTTTTGCTGCATGGGATTGTATTTGACGATGCTTGCATTGAAGCGACGCTATTGTCGAACGTCTACTTTCACGATGACGTCGTGCAGGCCGTCGATGAATTACGCGGCAAAGTCCCTAAATGTAGGGCGGCAAAGTTTTTGTCGGATAACTTCTCTGCGATTTTTTCAATCACGCCGGAGTTGCCCGGCGAGAAGATCGAGGAATTTCTTGGCAAGCTTATTTTGCAGCCATCCGTTGGATACATAGACAAGGATAGAGGAACTTTTGCTGGTGCGGCGCGATCCGCCATATATGAATATAGCGAGATTGACCTCACGCACTATGAAACCAAGGAACTTGCCAATGGGCTTGTAGACCTTGTCTATCGCAAGTCCAAGATGCCTCTCGAAGGCGTAGCACCTGCCGAGATTGCCTCGCGAATTGGTGTCGGCCTCGACGATTTGCTTGAAGTCCTTAGCATTTCTCGCTCCGCATATGAAGCACTACTAAAGGGAGCCGAGCCGAAAGCACTAAAGCAAGCATCCGCCATTCAGCGATGGCTGAAAGGTGCTGGCGCAGGTGACGAGATGGTTGAATACGCCTCGATGCAGAAAGTCAACTGGGATATTTGGCTGCGCACGGCGCGTCACAACTATTCACCGCTTGACCTCGGCAGCTTGCTTGAACAAATTGATAAGCTCTACCTGCAATGGGTGCAAAGCGGTGAGGGATTTCAACGGCTAAACCAATTGCTTGAGGATTTTTCGAAGATTCCGTTCTTAGCAAAGTTTGGTGGGTTAAGTCGTGAATTACTTTTTGGCGCCATCGGCTCAGTCGTGGTTCGAGTTTATTCAAAATGAACTACGACCAATTCTTTAACGAGGCGGTTCGTCTGGACCTTCGGCTGCCATCATCCGATCCCTTTACACACGTCAGCTCTACGTTGGACAACGAGGCATTATTTCAAATTCCGCTGCTGGCAATGGTGATTTTGGTTTTATCGAAGGGCAATAGCAAACCTAAGTTTTCGGAACTCGGGCAACTGGTAGGAGAGTGCCTTGAGCGAACCGTCGCCGGTTTCAAGGGTTCATCTCAAGATATTGGATGGTCTGCAAATTTGAGAATCCGCACAGTTAAGGCGCTGACATTCCTGGAGCGCGCGGGATTTATCACTGTAGACGAACGCGACGGCCGACTCTCGATCGATAACAAAGGGCGCACCATCATTGATAATGTGATCGATAGTGATTCGCCACTAGCTGTTGCGCTGCTAATAGTGGATAGAAGCTACGAGAATATCAGGGCGGAACGCCGAATCCGCGCGGAGGTCTGATGAAACTAGTTTCACTGAAGTTGTCGCCACGAGGCGTCAATGGATGGGAGAGTCCGTTGCTTGAATTTGGCAAGCGTACAACCTCATTGCACGCCCGAAACGGTAGCGGTAAGACTCCCATTGTCCAATCAATACCGTTTTGCCTGGGCTTTGATGTTAAGTTTCAGAATGACATCCGCGAAAAATGTCTATACGCCACATTAACGATAGAGCATGAAGGACACCAATTTCGTATTAGTCGCGAGTTTGGGGACTTCCATGTGATTGTGGAGACTGAGGGTGGGCGCAAAGAGTATTTCAGTGAGGGCGATTTCTCGAAAGCCTTCTTTGAACAGTTGAATCTTTCAGTGCCCTTGCTGGTTGGAACAAACCGCCAAGCTACTCGCCCCTACATCTCAAGCTTGTTACCAATTTTTTACGTACGACAGATCGGTGGTTACGACGAACCTTACCGTCCACCAGCGCAATTTATATTGGATCAGTTTGTTGAGATGATCCGATTCGCATTTGGTCAAGGTCCTAAGCGGTCATACACAGCACAGAAGGACTTACTCGCAGCGCGAGATCAGTTGGAGGCCAATCAACGGAGGATCGTCTATCAGCAAAAGGTGGTGGCGGATTTGTCGGCGTCTATTGACGATTCGCCAGCAACCCGGGATCGATTGACGCAACGTACGGCGATTCTGACTTCGCAGATTAAGGATCTGCGAGAGTCCGCCGATGTCGCTGGTGCAGCCTCCGATGCACTGACCGAACTTCTTCATGCCAAGGAAGAGCGCATTCGTGCTATCCGCCGACAGCACGGCGATTTGAGCGCAAGAGTCACGGGAATTGAATCCATCCGCAGCGAGATCGAAGGGGAGATTCAAACGCTTTCGCTCAATGAAGAGTCTCGGCGTGTCTTCGAGTCATTTTTTGATGTGTGTGGCAGGTCTGACTGTGGCCTATTTGTATCTAGCTCTGCAAGTTATGCGAAGAATTTGATCTATTTGAAGGATCAAATTAAAGACCTAGAAAACAACGCCAACCGAGCAGAGGCGCAGCTTTCATTGCTCGATGCCCGAATGCGAGATGAAGAATCTGATCGAGCTTCGATTCTCGAAAAAATCGGCCAACGCGATGGCCACGCAGAAACTGGGCAGCTGGTATCCGCCGTTCAATCTCTAATGAGAGAGCTTCTCGAATCAGAACAATACTTGGCGTCGATTGCACGGCTTACTGAGGAGAAGCGAAAGTACATACAGTTCGAATCCGATCGTGATAAAACGCAGAATCGCATAGCGACGCTAAGTAACCATGGACGCTCTGATTTGGATTTCAATGTGCTTCGCAATAAAATCCAACTCTTAACAATAAAGTGGATGGACATTCTGAAAACGCCGAATGCTTCGCGCGAAGTTGAGATCGACCTGGATTTTAAGTTCCGTTTTGGCAAGCAAACTATCGACGTGTTTAATGGCAGCACTAGGAGTCGCATCATCCTGGCCATTCATGCCGCAATCTTCGAGCATTATTTGCAGGATCGTGGGCGGTCCTTGCGCTTCCTAATTCTGGATACGCCGAAGCAGCAGGAACTGGCGAATGAGGATTTGGCAAGATACCTCCGAGCGCTTGAAGAGCTTTGCGATGAGTTCAATGGGCAGATTCTGATCTCTTCCACAGAATATCATCACAAAGTTGGAGACCTTGACAAGGAATGGACCCCGCAATTCCCGGGAGTCGAACAGATGATGTACTTGGGTAAGCCAACACTTCAGCAGTGATATTCATCGGGAGGTATCATGGGTAAAAGCATTCCAATATCTGTAAATGGACGTTACTTTCCGACAAAGACGGCGCTTACCGAATACATCCGCGAACTAATTGCTCGTTATCCGGTAGGTTTCAGTGTGGAAGGAGAAGACAGGTCTTTCTGTTTTGAATTGTTTAACTTCCATCCTGATGTGGCCTCAAAGCTGGCTTCGGGAGTTCGGAGCCTTGAAGTTCGGCTCGACGACTACGGGCACAAGCACTTTCAGCTTCTGCGAGGCGATGGCACGGAGGACGACATCAGTTGGGTACATTGCGTTCGACATGCGCGCTGAAGCGACATCCGTGTTGTTCGTTGCCAGCTACGGCTGCCCGTATGCTCGATTCCCATCACCCGCTTCACATCGCTGACCACAATCGGCGATCACGAAGGAAGTCGGCCCATCAACGATGAGACGTTCGATGCTTGGCAGTGTTACGGGCGCGGATCGCGTCAAGTGATCGCACGACGCGACCATCGCTCGTAACGCGGCTTCCCGAACTTGCGACGTAGGTATGTCGATCGGCGGATGTCAGCTCATGGCTCAATTGCCGACGAATACTCGCTACAAAAGCAGTGCTCGAAATTGCCCGGCGGTGCCATTTCACAGGCTTCGTTGAAATGACCGGACTCGCTGCACACCTGATGGCGAACACCTGTCGCCTGCTCGAGCCTGAGAGCGGCCCATCGGCTTGGCCAGCCCGACCGTCGGATTGCGTTTCACGGCAGACCGCGGCCTTCTCAAATCGGCTGCCCAGAAGCGGACGAACAGGGTCGGCCGGAGGAGATGCTACGCGCCGGCGCTGTGCATCCAGCCGAGGGCGGATAGCCCATGTGTGCCCGAATATCATCGATACCCAAATAGGGGAGATGAATTCGATGGAAAAAATCGATTCGGGCATGAATTCCAGGGTGGCCCTCCTGGTGGATTGCGACAACACCACGCCCGAGATTCTGGAATATGCGCTGCGGGTCGTGGCTCAGTTCGGGCGGGTGGTGCTGCGGCGGGGCTATGGCAACCACGCCACCCTGGCCAACAAGTGGCAGGAAGCGCTGGTGCGCCTGGCCTTCACCCCCTGCCTGCAGTACCAGTACGCCGCCGGTAAGAACACGGCCGACATTGCGTTGGCGCTGGATGCCGTTGAAGCGCTGTTCGATCAACGCGCCGACACCTTCTGCCTAGTCACCAGCGACTCCGACTTCGCCTACCTGTGCCGCAAGCTGCGCGAACGCGGTGCCACGGTGCACATCGTGGGCGAGGCCAAGACGCCCGATGCCCTGCGCAACGCCAGCGACCAGTTCTTCGAATGGCTGCCCCCCGAGCCCCCCGCTGAGCCCCTCGGGTCGGCAGCTGCGGCCAAGGCCCCGCCTGCACCCGCCCCTAAGCCTGCCCCGAAGAAGCGCCCCAAGGCCGTTCTGAATGCCGTGAGCCTGCTCGCCGCCGACACACCTGACGGGCGTGTGGGGCTGGGTGCCCTGGGCCAGTACCTCAAGCGCACCGATCCTGGGTTCTCGCCGAAGGCCTATGGGCATACCGCGCTATCTGACATGGTGCGCGCCTATCCGGACTTGGCAGTGCAGCTCGAAAACGGCTCGACATATTGGGTCAGCTTGAAGCCAAAGCCCTCGGCGGTTGGCTAGCAAAGCGGACGTTTGAAGCTACCGACCCCAGACGAAATAGCTATACCCCCAGGTATCATCCCGCATCACGAAATCGAGGCTGATGTTTGGCCTTTCCAACCTGGTTTTCACCGTTGAAGGGCTGAATTTCCTTCGCCAAACCCGGCGGCCAAATGCCAGTCACCTCATACACGCCGAATGCTCAAACTCGAAGACGTCAAGAAGAATGCCGCTGTCTCGGGCATCGAACCGGGCCAGGTCGTTCGGGTAGTCACGACAGAGGCTGTTGGTGACAACGCGCTGACGGTTTACTACAAGACGGGCGACGGTCAATTGCGCGAGCGGATGCTGTTTCGCGCGGACGAGGCCAACCTAAAGCTAGCAGAGGCCGGCCGGCCCTGGGCCTTCGATGCACCCGGCGAAGCCTTCAAGTTGGCGGCCGAGGCCTACCGCATCAACCTAGCCCACCTTTTCGACCCCATGATGGCCGTACACACGTCCAACGTGGAACCGCTGCCGCACCAGATAACGGCTGTCTATGAGTCGATGCTGCCGCGCCAGCCGCTCCGCTACGTTTTGGCCGACGATCCCGGCGCTGGCAAGACCATCATGGCCGGCTTGTTGATCCGCGAGCTGCTGATGCGCGCCGACGCCCAACGCGTGTTGATCGTGGCGCCTGGCAGCCTGGTCGAGCAGTGGCAGGACGAAATGGCCGAGAAGTTCGGCCTGGAGTTCACCCTGTTCAGTCGCGAAATGGTCGAGCAGAGTCGGGGCAACGCCTTCGAAGATGCTGATCTGATGGTGGCGCGGGTAGATCAGCTTTCTCGCAGCGAGGAACTGCTTGAGAAGCTGCGACTGTCCCGCTGGGACCTAATCGTGGTGGATGAGGCGCACAAGCTGTCGGCCAACTACTTCGGCCAGAAGATCAACAAGACCAAGCGATTCCAGCTGGGGGAGCTGCTGGGCTCCATTACTCGGCACTTCCTGCTGATGACGGCCACGCCGCACAACGGCAAGGAAGAGGATTTCCAGCTGTTCATGAGCCTGCTGGACAGCGACCGTTTCTACGGCAAATTTCGCGATGGCGCACACAAGGTGGACGTCACCGACCTGATGCGCCGAATGGTCAAAGAAGACCTGCTGAAGTTCGACGGCAGCCCGCTGTTCCCCGAGCGCATCGCGACGACGGCGAACTACAAGCTGTCCGACGTGGAGGCCGCTCTGTACGAAGCCGTGACGGCCTACGTCAAGGGGGAGATGAACCGGGCCGACCAACTGCAGGATGGCGCGCGCAAGGGCACGGTGGGATTCGCACTGACCTCGCTACAACGCCGGCTTGCATCCAGCCCCGCCGCGATCTACGAGTCGCTCAAACGCCGCCGCATCAAGCTGTCACGGCGCGTTGAGGAAGAGAAACTCCGCGCCCGCGGTCAGTCGGTGAGCACCAACCTGACTGAGACGGTTCCGCTCAACGGCAAGCAGGGCTCACCCGAAGATGTCTGGGAATCGGCTGATGCGCTTACGCCCGAGGACTATGAAGAGTTCGAGGAAGCAGTGGTCGACCAGGCCACGGCGGCACAGACCATCGTCGAGCTGGAGGCAGAAATCTTCAGCCTGCAGGTGCTGGAGGAACAGGCCCGCCAGTTAGTGCACTCAGGCCTGGACCGCAAGTGGGATGAGCTGTCCCGACTTCTGCAGGACACGCCCGAGATGCGCGATGCCGAGGGTCGGCAGCGCAAGCTCATCATCTTTACCGAGCACAAGGACACCCTCAACTACCTCGCGGTGAAGATCCGGGGTCTGATTGGCACCGAAGAGTCAGTTGCGATGATCCACGGCGGCGTTAAGCGCGAAGATCGGCGCAAGGTGCAAGAGCTGTTCCGCAACGACCCGGCCACCCGGGTGCTGCTGGCAACCGACGCAGCGGGTGAAGGCGTGAATCTCCAGAACGCCAACCTAATGGTCAATTACGACCTGCCGTGGAACCCAAACCGCCTGGAGCAGCGCTTCGGCCGTATCCACCGGATCGGCCAGACCGAGGTCTGCCACCTTTGGAACATGGTTGCCAACGAGACCCGCGAAGGCGATGTCTTCCAGCGCCTATTCGAGAAGCTGGAAGTCGAGCGCGTGGCACTCAAGGGTCGGGTGTTCGACATCCTGGGCGAGGTATTTGAAGAGCGCAGCCTCAAGGACCTGCTGATCGACGCCATCCGTTACGGTGACGACCCTGAGGTGCGTGCTCGGCTACACCGCCAGGTTGAGGGGGCGTTGGACACAGCCCATCTGGAAACCATCATCAAGCGCAACGCGCTGTGTGACGAGGTGATGGACGCGCAGCGGTTGTTCGCATTGAAGGAGGAGATGGAAAAGGCCGAGGCCAGGAAACTTCAGCCCTACTTCATCCGTGCCTTCTTCACCCAGGCCTTCCAGCAACTTGGAGGCGAACTGCGCTGCCGGGAAGCCGGCCGCTACGAGATCACCAACGTGCCGGCCACCATCCGCGAGCGTGACCGCCAGATCAGTGGGCGCGACCGGCGCAACGTTGACCCAGTGCTGCGGCGCTATGAGCGGGTGTGCTTCGAGAAGAAGTTCGTGCGCCTGACCGACCGTGTGGGCGCACCTATGGCGAGCTTGTTGCACCCGGCTCACCCGCTGATGCAGGCAACCACCGATTTGATGCTGGAGATACATCGCAACAAGCTCAAGCAGGGTACGGTGCTGATCGACCCGGCTGACATGGGCTTGACCCCTCGTGTCATGTTCATCATCGACCACGCCGTGCGCGAGGGAGAGGACCTGGCCAAGGTTGCCTCGCGCCGCATGCAATTCGTCGAGATCGACGCCAGTGGGGCCTCCATAAACGCCGGCTGGGCGCCCCATCTGGACATGCAGCAGGCCGACGCAGCAGATCTGGCTTTGATCCCCGATGTGCTTAGCGCACCCTGGATCGCTAAAGACCTTGAGCAGGTGGCTCTTGCCCACGCATCGACTCATCTGGTACCGGAACACTTCAACGAAGTGCGCACGCGACGCGAAGCCCATGTCGACAAGACCCTGGCAGCCGTGCACGAACGCCTGGTCAAGGAAATCAACTTCTGGTCTGACCGCTACATCAAGCTGCAGGACGACCTAGCTGCCGGTAAGGACGTGCGCCTGACGCTTGAAAACGTGCGTCGCACCATCGATGACCTCACCGCCCGGCGCGAGGCCCGTGAAAAGTCGCTCACAGCCTTACGGCACGTAGTGTCCGCCACCCCGCTGATCGTGGGCGGCGCCTTGGTAGTTCCGGCTGGGCTACTGATGCAACGCCGGGGTGAGCATGGTTGGTCGGCCGATGCCGCCGCCCGATCTCGCATCGAACAGATCGCGATGAACTCAGTCATGGCTGCCGAACGCGCACTGGGTCATACCGTGGTCGATGTCTCGGCGCAAAAGTGCGGCTGGGATGTGACAAGTGTGCCCCGGGCTGTAGACGGCAAGTTGCCGCCATCGCGGCATATTGAAGTGAAGGGTCGAGCCAAGGGCAGTAGCACCGTTACCGTCACCCGCAACGAGCTGCTATACGGCTTGAACCAGCATGACAAGTTCATTCTGGCCGTGGTTCTGGTGGACGGCGAGCATGTTGAAGGACCGCACTACGTTCGCAGACCATTTACTCAGGAACCTGATTGGGCGGTAACAAGCGTGAATTTGGATTTGGCTGAGTTGATGCGCCGTGCTGTCAGGCCTGAGCAGATTGGGTTGGCATGAAGATTGATCACATTCATCTGAAGAACTACCGCTGTTTCGCCGAACTAGCGGTCGACTTTCACTCCGGCATGACTGTGCTCGTGGCGCCCAATGGCCAAGGGAAGACGTCGGTGCTGGATGCCGTGAAGGTTGCGCTCTGGCCATTTGTTGCCGGCTTCGATTTGGGCAGCACCACCAACGATGTGACCGGCATTCACATTGATGACGTGCGCCGCGAGCAGATGGGCTCGCACGAGGAGGACTGGCGACTGCCCGCAGAAATCAAGGCGCATGGGCAAGTGCAGGTACGGCAGCTCGTGATTGATGGCGCGTTGGCAGATCCCGTACCTAGTGCTGCAGAGGCTCGCATAGACATCGCTGAGGCTTTCGCAGCCGACCTGCCTTGGCAGGGTGTTAGGTACCGCGAAAGCATCAAGAAGAACACCAAGACAAAGGACCTCGTCGTCGTCGGCGCACTGAATCTCTCCGAGGTCGCCAAAGTCCTTGAGCAGCGGGTCTTTTCTGACGGGAAAAGACTGCCTGACGATCTACCAATGCTGGGCTACTACGGCACTGGTCGCTTGTGGGCTCAAAAGAAACTCACGGCACTACACGAGCGCGCAGAGCCGGAAACGCTATCTCGAACATTTGCGTATCGTGATTGTCTGGACCCTGCATCCAGCTACAAGCATTTTGCTGTCTGGTTTACGCGCATCCACAAGGCATATCTGCAGGCTCAGATTCGGAATCTGGAGCGGCAATTGCCTATGGATGCGGACGTTCCCTATGGACTCATCGCACCATACAAGGCCATTCAGCAAGCAGTCGATTCGATGCTCAAGCCTCACACTGGCTGGCACTCGCTGAGCTACAGCGCCGAGTACGAAGAGCTAGTCTTGCAGAACGAGCACCTTGGACAGCTCAAGGTAAGCCAGCTCAGCGACGGCATCCGCAACATGCTTGCGCTGGTGGGGGACATCGCTCATCGCTGCTACAAGCTCAACGCGCACCTGGGTGAACAGGCCCCGCAGCGCACCCAGGGCGTGGTGATGATTGATGAGGTGGATATGCACCTACATCCGCGCTGGCAACAGACAGTGTTGACCGACCTGAGCCGAACATTCCCCGGACTCCAGTTCATCGTCACCACCCACAGCCCTCAGGTTTTGACAAGCGTTGACGCAGCGTGCATTCGCATCCTTCGCGATGAAGTTAGTCCAGATGATGGGAAGGTGCGCACTATCGTTGATGGTGTGAGATGGCAAACGCGTGGCGTCGCGAGCTCTGACCTGCTCGCGCGAATCATGGGCGTCGATCCGATCCCTGATGTGCCCGAGGCTCGCTGGGTTTCCGACTACCACGCGCTCATCTTGCAGAACCGCTTTCAGGACGAGGATGGTTTGGACCTAAGAGCTCGGCTAGTGACGCACTTTGGCGAAGATCACCCCGTCATTCGTGAATGCGATCGATTGATTCGCCTGCAGGGCTACCGAGCGAGCATGCCTCATGCCGGGGGGAAGAGCTGATGCGCCAATTGACGCGCGGCCCCGCACCGCTGTGCTTGACGGGATTCAGGCATGGCGCACAAAACTGGAGTGATGTGACTCCCGAGCAAAAGGCAGAAATCTGGCAGTCACTTGGTGCTATGCAGGGAAAGCGATGTGCATATTGCGAGGCCGACATCAGTGAATCTGATCGTCACATTGAGCACTTCGTACAGAAGGGCCGCGTTCCGGCACAGACTTTCTCTTGGCACAACCTGTTTGGCTCATGCAACCGTGAAGACTCTTGCGGCAAGCACAAAGACGCCAAGGGTCGCCCTTATGCAGATCACGAATTGATCAAGCCCGATATCGAAGACCCAGAGCTGCTGCTTGTGTTTGAGCCGCACGGTGCAGTTCGTCCGCGAAAGGGCCTCGGTGCTGCTGCCGCCAGACGTGCCACAGAGACGATGCGCGTCTTCAATCTAGACGGCGTACTTAAAGCGATTCGCCGTTCTGAGTTGATGGGCTATCTACAGACGGCTGAAGAAATTGCCGAGTTCTTCGAAGTAGACCCCGTACTCGGCCAACAGTTCCTAGCGCAAGAGCTTCACGCAACCGAACATTTGCCCTTTGCTACTGCCATCAAGCACGTGCTTACCCGACAAGACTAAATCCAGTTCATGAGTTCAATCAAGTCTCCTAAGAAACTCATAGAGGTGGCTCTGCCCCTGGATGCCATCAATGTGGCGTCTGCGCGTGAGAAGTCCATACGTCATGGCCACCCCAGCACGCTGCATCTTTGGTGGGCCCGCCGTCCATTGGCGGCGGCACGGGCAGTGATCTTTGCCCAGATGGTCAATGACCCGGGCGGCGAACGTGGTTACGGTCCGGGAATGACCAAGGTGCAGGCCGCGGCCAAGCGCGAAGAACTTTTCAAGATCATCGAAGACCTGGTGCTTTGGGAGAACACCAACAACGAGGCAGTTCTCGCTCGCGCACGTGTCGCAATCAAGGAAAGTTGGGAAGAGACTTGCCGCCTGAATAAGGGGCACCCAAGGGCAGCCGAGCTGTTCAACCCCGACAAGCTGCCAGCGTTTCATGACCCCTTCGCCGGCGGTGGCGCGCTGCCTCTGGAGGCACAGCGCCTCGGCCTGGAAAGCTGGGCCAGCGACCTCAACCCCGTCGCAGTGACGATCAACAAGGCGATGATCGAGATCCCGCCCATATTCGCGGGTTGGTCGCCTGTGGGGCCGGTCTTAGAGTCCGAGAAGGGAACGGCCAAAAAGGGCACGCATGATGCGTTTGAAGAGTGGCGCGGTGCGCGTGGCCTTGCAGAAGACGTGCGCCGCTATGGTGCCTGGATGCGCGCCGAGGCCGAGAAGCGCATCGGCCACCTTTACCCCAAGATAGAGGTGACGGCCACGATGGTGGCCGACCGGCCAGAGTTGAAACCCTATCTAGGCGAAAGGCTGACAGTTATCGCTTGGCTGTGGGCCCGCACGGTCAGGAGCCCGAACCCCGCCTTTTCCGAAGTAGCAGTGCCGCTAGCCTCGACCTTCGTGCTGTCTACCAAAGAGGGCAAGCAATCCTATGTGAAGCCGGTACTCGAGGGCAGCGACTATCGTTTCACTGTGCAGGCAGGTGAGCCCGATGACTCTGCCAAGAACGGCACCAAGCTTTCGCGCGGAGCAAATTTTCAGTGCCTGATGTCGGGCACGCCAATTGAGTCCAAGCACATCTACGCCGAGGCCAATGCCGGCCGTATGGGAGCGCGGTTGATGGCCATCGTGGCCGAGGGTACGCGGGGGCGCGTCTATCTAGCCCCCTCGGAAGAGCACGAGCGGATCGCGGCCGAAGCCAGGCCCGAATGGAAGCCCGAGGTCGCCATGCCCGAGAATCCTCGCTGGTTCTCGCCACCACTTTACGGCCTTAAAACCTACGGTGACCTGTTTACTCCGCGCCAACTAGTTGCGCTGACGACCTTCTCTGGTCTGGTCCAAGAAGCCATCAGCAAATGCCGGCTAGACGCGCTTGCCCGTGGCATCGCGGATGACGGACTAGGGTTAGATGCGGGGGGGCGAGGGGCTTTGGCATACGCAGAGGCAGTGGGAACATACCTGACCTTTGGGATCATTCGCAGCACCGACTTTTGGTCGAATTTGTGTACTTGGGCCAACCAACCCAAGAACGAACTTGTGGCTCACATGTTCACCCGTCAAGCAATTCCTATGACCTGGGATTTTGCTGAAGCTAGTCCGTTTAGCGCGTCAGGCGGAAATTTTGAGGGAAACCTCATGTACGTAGCTAAAGGCATTGATCATCTGCCAGCGCAAGTTTGCGGGAGTGCTGTTCATGCGGATGCTCAAACTCAATCCGTTAGTACTGACAAAGTCGTCTCCACTGATCCTCCGTACTACGACAACATTGGCTACGCAGATCTTTCCGACTACTTTTACGTATGGCATCGGAAAATCTTGAGGTCGATCTATCCCAAGCTGTACGCCACACTCGCCGTGCCGAAGGCGGAAGAACTGGTCGCCACGCCGTATCGACATGGAAGCAAGGCGAAGGCCGAAGCCTTTTTCCTCGACGGCATGACTCAGGCTATGCACAACTTGGCGGAGAAGGCGCACCCAGCATTTCCGGTGACGATCTACTACGCTTTTAAGCAAAGCGAGACTAAGGCAGACGCTGGCACCTCGAACACCGGCTGGGACACCTTCCTGCAGGCGGTACTAGACGCGGGATTTGCCATCAACGGTACATGGCCGGTTCGAACTGAGCGCGACGCTCGCTCCGTCGGAATTGGCACCAACGCCCTCGCCTCTAGCATCGTGCTCGTCTGCCGGCGACGCGCCAATGATGCGCCGACTATTGGCCGCCGTGCCTTCATTCGCGAGTTGAACGCCGCGCTTCCCAACGCACTGGAGGAGATGACTCGCGGTGGAATCAATTCGCCGGTGGCTCCGGTCGATCTGAGCCAAGCCATTATCGGCCCGGGCATGGCCATTTTTAGCCAGTATGGTGCGGTGCTAGAAGCCGACGGCACAGAGATGAGCGTAAAGACCGCGCTGCAGCTAATTAACCGCTTCCTAGCTGAGGACGATTTCGACCATGACACCCAGTTCTGCCTAGCATGGTTCGAACAGCAAGGCTGGGCGACTGGTAAGTATGGCGAAGCGGATGTGCTCGCCCGAGCCAAGGGAACCAGCGTGAGTGGGCTGGCCGATGCTGGAGTGCTGGAAAGTAGTGGTGGAAATCTGCGCCTACTGCGTTGGGCCGAGTTAGACCCTGAGTGGTCGCCAGAGACTGACGCCCGCACCCCCGTATGGGAGGCTTTGCATCAACTGATCCGCGGCATGAACCGCGACGGCGAATCTGCAGCAGGTGCCTTGCTGGCCCGAATGCCCGCGCGCGCCGAACCGATCCGCGCGCTGGCCTACCGTCTCTATACGCTGTGCGAGCGCCAAGGTTGGGCTGAGGAGGCGCGCGCCTACAACGAGTTGGTAACTGCGTGGGGCGGTATTGAAGCTGCTGCAGTCGAAGCCGGTCCTGTGGGCCAACAAACGAGCTTTGAGCTGTGAGGTCGGAGGATTGAGCATGAGCATGCAAGACCATCAGCCGACAGGCACGCCGCGACTCTCACCCGATGAGGCGTTGGTGCAGTTCGCTGATGCACAGGCATCCCCCGAGATGCGAAGCGATGCATTGACTGCGCTAATCACTGCGAAGGTCCTTCCGAAGCAGGCGGACCATCCTGCCATCTCGGCCGGGCGTCTGCTTTTGCTTCGGCAAATTTTCGACGCAGTCGAGCCGGGGTATCGATTGCTTGGGATCGCGGAATCCGTGCGTCTGGCGCAGGTCGTAAAGCGTTGGTCGACCGACCTGGCCGCTCAACTCAGACCGGCCTTTACTGCAGAGCTGCCCACCATGCAGCTGATGGCTAGCGCAGATGATCGGTTGAATATGGCCCGCGCCTGCGCATTGATGGAAGCAGCTTGGCTCCCAAGCTACCTTGCTCGGTCTGTTGCTGAAGAGGAGGCCGGGGAAAAGGCGCGGGCAGAACTCGTTGCAGCCCTGTTCGCTAGACAACCTAACTTGGCCGCGGGGTTTTCTGCATTGGCGCGAGCCTTTGCGGCCCAGCGGCCAGATACGGAGGCGCCTGGAGACACGATCGCTCGACGCCTGACCCGAACATTGAGCTCTGTGCGCGAGGTACTGCTTGATAACGAGCTTGAGGCGGGCGACGGATTGGGCGCTGCGATTCACGACTTGGTTGCCAGCCCATTGGTCGAAATCGGTCGCCCTCAAGAGGACAAGGTCCGAGTGGATCTGTCACGCGAAGCCTTGCTCACGGTTCATGATCTCGTGCGCACGCGAATCTCTGTCGTTGCTGACGCGGAGATGTATCGTGTCGCTAGCTACTGCCGCCGGCTATGTGGTGGCAGCGTCTGGCCCCGTGAGTTAAAGCGGCCTTTGGATCGCTTGACTGCGGATGTGACGGAGGCAATCTTGCTCCTCGGTCGGCAGGGCCAGTGTCATCAATCGTTGATCGATCAGCTAGACGTCCTTTGCGATCATCCCGAACGCGCACGGGTCGTGGCAAAAGATCTTGCCGCCAAGCACCCTGAGCTCCCAGAAGAAGTGCGTGATTGGTTGGATCGTGGGCGCCGCCGTGTAGTCAAGATGGCGAGTGACGCAGCTCTGGAAGCCGCGGCTAGCAATGCGGACGAGAGCATTGGACTTGCGCTTCAAGCGGCTAGACAGGTTCGACAGGCCGGCGAAAGTATTCGTGCCCCGCTTGCCGCATCCCTCGAAATTTACGAGCCGAACCTTGCTCCAGCTGCCGCCGAGCTGATCGACCGTGTGCGTGTGCTCGCAGTCCAGATCGAACAGGCGGCGCAATTGCGTGGTCTAGGGTTGTTCGGCACGGTTGGCGAAGAGGTCGACACTTCGATGAAATTCTTCAACACCACGACCGGCGAGTCTCGACCGCGAATGACGGTGTTGCAACCGGCGATCGTCCGTCTACGCGCGGACGGAACGCCCGGTGAAGTGGTGACGAAGGGATTGGTTCAGTAGGTCACCTAGTTCTGAGAGTCAAACTAATAGGGGGAAGCGACCATGGATAAGAAGATTGCTGCGATCTTGCTGGCCAGCTTGATCGAACGAGTTCAGCGTGATGGTGGTACCGGTAGCGTTTCATCGCACGAACTGCAAGCCCTTAGGTCTGCTCTGAACGCGCTAGACCCTGATGCAACGATGCCAGATTCCGCAGTGACCCTTCCGGTTGCACCTCGCACTGATGTGGGCAGCGTCGCGGAACCTGCTTCCGCACCAAGATCCGTCACAGAGATCGCTGCAGTGGTCGTTGCGACGAAGGCACCGTCACTTCCAACGGTCAAGTTGGTACTTGATTCCACCAAGCTGACGGAGCCATCTGATCGCGAAGTTCTGCTTTGCCTGGACTTCGGAACGGCAATGTCCAAGGCTTTCGCATCCGTCTTTCCAGATGGATATTTGGACCTCGAACTGGGCGCCGCAGCTGGTCGATCAGGTTACACACTGCCGTCGTCGGTTTTCATCGCCGACGACGGCAAGGCCTACTTCGGTTATGAAGCCATCGAGCGTAGTCAGGACCTGATTGAGTCGGGACGCCAGCGGCTCGATTCAATCAAGGCATGGTTGAGTCAGCAGAGCGAAGGCAGCTTGGACGGTGACGCGCGGATTCTCCAAAAGTCGTGGAACCCTACCGACTACAAATTGACTCAGGGGGACTTGATCCGTATCTACCTCGCCTATCTCACGGACATGGCGAATCAGGCGCTAGGGGGGTACGAGGTGGGTGGCAAGACCATCGATCGATATGTGAAGCGGCGCTTTGCTCGCCCTTGCTGGCCAGATCCAGCACAGGCGAAGTGGGCAGACAAGTTGATGCGGGCCATGCTAGCTGAGGCGCAAGTACTGGCTGACACGTTTTCCGGTCAATGGGCGGGAGGCATCAACGTGGCCGAGCTGAAGTCTGCTGCCGATCAAGTTCGCGCGCTCAGCGCACGCCCGGACTACCTTATTGACGACGGCGTTCCCGAGCCAGTTGCAGTCGCTGCCGGCGCAATCGCAGATGCAGAAAACTTGCGTGACGCGTTCATGGTTGTGGACGTTGGGGCAGGTACAACCGACTTCGGTCTATTCGTGTCTACACGCAAGCCAGGTGAAGAGGACGATCAGCCCAGGGTCTTTCAGATCCCCGCGTCCATTCATGGACTGATGCAGGCTGGTGACAAGGTGGATGGGATGCTTCGCTCGTTCATCTGCAAACACGAATCTGTTGATGCGGCCGACACCTCAGGCCACCTGATCATGGCCGATTTGGGCCGTCGAATTCGAGGCCTCAAGGAAACGCTGTTCAAGACCGGAGCACTTGAATACGCACTCGCTGATGGAACTGTCGGCAAGATTGCGCTCCAGGATTTTCTGGAAGATTTGACGGTAAAGCGGTTCGGTCAACTGGTTGAGGACGGCTTCAAGAAAGCTCTGCAGGCAGTCGATGACACGTGGCTCAAGTGGCTCGCGATGGACGGCGTAAAGCTGCATGTAGTGCTGACAGGTGGTAGCTCAACGCTGCCCATGATGAAAGCCTTGGCCAAGGGGCCCATTGAAGTGAAGGGCTTCAAGATCATGCGCGACTCAGTCGACCCAAAGCCTAGTTGGATGGACGGCGTCCCAGACGAGTTGATGGCGGTCTACCCACAGTTGGCAGTGGCTATCGGTGGTGCCGCTGAGGAGCTCCCTGAGACGATGACCGCACCGCTCTCATTTGGTGGTGGCACGCGGCCCCGGTACGTCGCTGGTCGTTTGCAAATTTCCGGGAATTGAAGATGAGTCTCAAGCCTTGGCGTGAAATTGCCGTCCCCCATGAAGATGTGCTTGCTGGCACATTCCAGCAAGCCGAGTTCGCGGCTGACCTTTCGCGCGTACATGCCGGCACTGCGACGGCTGAGTATCAAGACCCTGCGCTCTTCTTTCAGCGCACCTTCATCACAGAGGGCATGCGCCTGCTGTTGGACTCCGTGGTCCAACGGCTAGCTGGCAAGGGTGGGGATCCCGTGATCCAACTGCAGACGGCATTTGGTGGCGGCAAGACCCACACGATGCTCGCCGTATATCACCTAGCCAGTGGCAAGGCCGGCGCAAGCGACATGCCCGGCGTGCCGGCGATCATGGATGCAGCGGGCGTCACCGAGCTGCCGACTGCACGCATCGTCGTGCTGGACGGCATCAAGTCTTCGCCCAACCAGCCAGTACAGCATGGTGGCGTGTTAGTGCGCACACTGTGGGGTGACCTAGCGTGGCAGCTTGGTGGTGCAGATGGCTATGCCATGGTGGCCGACGCAGACGCTTCCGGCACCTCGCCTGGCAAGGCCGTGTTGGAGTCTTTGCTCGCCAGCTACGCGCCCTGCGTGATCTTGATCGACGAGTTGGTGGCCTACATCCGCCAGTTCGAAGAAGGTAAGTCACTGACAGGCGGTTCCTTCGATTCGAACCTGACCTTCATCCAAGCACTGACCGAAGCCTTGAAGGCCGTACCGACAGCCGTGCTGCTGGCCTCACTGCCCGAATCTGACAAGGAAGCGGGTAGCCAGCGCGGCGTGAAGGCGCTGGCTTCGCTGGCGCACTATTTCGGCCGGGTGCAGGCACTGTGGAAACCAGTGGCGACCGAAGAAGCCTTCGAGATCGTGCGGCGCCGCCTGTTCAGCCAGATCGGTGATCGGCTGGCGGCTGAGAAGGTATGCCGTGCCTTCCATGACGCCTACATCGCTCACAAGGATGACTTGCCGCGCGAGACTCAGGAAAGCCGCTACTACGAGCGCCTGGTACATGCATACCCGATCCACCCTGAGGTGTTCGACCGCCTGTATGAGGACTGGTCGTCGTTGGACAACTTTCAGCGCACCCGCGGTGTGCTGAAGTTGATGGCCAAGGTTATCCACCGACTATGGCAGAGCGAAAACCGGGACCCGCTAATCATGCCCGGCTCGCTGCCATTGGACGACGCCAACACCCGCAACGACATCATCTACTACCTTCCCCAGGGCTGGGATCCGGTGCTGGAGCGCGACATCGACGGCGAGCGGGCTGAGACCACGGCCATCGAGAATCTAGACACCCGCTTGGGCGCGGTTCAGGCCTGCCGCCGGACAGCTCGAACCATCTTCCTGGGCAGCGCCCCGAGCACAGTCAATCAAGTGGTACGCGGCCTCGAATTGCAGCGTGTGCTGCTGGGGGTCATGCAGCCTGGGCAGCAGTTGGGCGTGTTCAAGGACGCGCTGCGCCGTCTGGGTGACCGCCTGCACTATCTGAATAGCGGCAACGATCGCTTCTGGTTTGACACCCGCCCCAACCTGCGTCGTGAGATGGAGGACCGAAAGCGTCGCTATCTTGACAAGGAAGATGTCTTCCCTGCCGTGCAAGACCGCGTGCGCAAGAGCCTTGCAACTGGCATCTTCACTGGCATCCACGTATTCACCAACAGCAGTGACGTGCCTGACGACTGGGCGCTCCGTCTAGTGGTGCTACCGCCTGATGCAGGTTTCAGCCGCAGCGGCACGAACCTCGCCGTTGATCGTGCGACCGAGATTCTGAAGAGCCGCGGTGATGCTCCCCGCCAGAAGCAAAACCGATTGATCTTCATGGCGGCCGACTACGACAACGTGGCTCGTCTGCGAGACCAGGTGCGTTCCATGCTTGCGTGGCAGTCCATCGTGAACGACATCCGCGATGGAAAACTGAACCTGGACATGCTGCAGGCAAAGCAGGCACAGAAGAGCCTGGACGATGCCAATGACGCTTTGCGCCGCATGGTGCGCGAGACCTACAAGTGGTTGCTGGCACCCGTACAGGAAGTTCGACCCGGCAAGGGGCTGGGAGACATTCAGTGGGAGCATTTCCCATTGAATCCTGGCGCGGCCAACGCCTCGCAGGAAATCGAGCGCGTGATGAAGGAGAACGAACTCCTGATCACCGAGTGGGCCCCGATCCACTTGGCAGCGTTGCTCAAGGCTTGGTTTTGGAAGGAAGGTGTACCTGAAGCGAACGCGCTGGATGTTTGGCAGAAGACCTGCCAGTACCTCTATTTACCACGCTTGAAAGATGATCAGGTCTTCCAATTGACGATCAATGCGGGTGTCGAGTCCCAGGACTTCTTCGCAATTGCTCAAGGCAAGGCTGATAGCCGTTATGCAGGCTTCGTGTTCGGTCGCCGCAGCACGATCTTCTTGGACAATAGCCTGCTACTGATTGAGCCCGCAACAGCCAGCGCTTATACGGACAAGCTGCGCGCAGAAGAAGCCGCGGCGCGCAAGCCAGCGCAAAATACGAGCACGCTCACGACTGACGACCGCGCTCCGCCAACTGGTGTCACTGAGCGGCCGCCGTCAGGTGGACCTGGAACAGACGGCGAACCTCCTGTGTCAGTACCTGCAGCAGCACACAAGCGCCGGTTCTATGGCAGCATTGACTTGAACCCGACGCTAGCCAAGAAGCAATTCGCGGACATCGTAGATGAGGTGGTGCAACAGTTCACTACCAAGCTAGGTGTCAAGGTTCGAGTCTCGATCGAAATTGAGGCAGAGTTCCCAGCAGGATTTGATGATGGGCTCCAGCGGGCCGTCAACGAGAACTGCCGTGTCCTCAAGGTCAAGGGTGACTTTGAGTCTGGCGAATGAGCAGACCAAGCAAATGGCCGAATGGGTGCCAGGCCTTCAGTTGGAGTCCTGTAGCCGCCCCGTCGGCGGCGCTAACTGCACGCGCGTAGCTGCCGTATCGCTGGAAGCAATCGGCCTGAATCGCGCTCCGTCCAGGGTCAAGATGACTTGGCCGGACGGATACGACGAGGTGGTTCAGCAGTTCACTGCAAATCACGGAGTCAAAGTACGCATCTCGATTGATCCGGCGGCAGAGACGCCCGTGGGATTCGACGATGGCTTGCAGAGGGCCATTAGTAAAAATTGCAAGGCCTGCGATTCAACTCGGCCGAATTTGAATTCGACGAATAATTGCATTCCACCAGGGCAGGCCGAATACGAATGGCGCAGGCATTCGGCCTAGTGGGCTGAATTGGGGCAATCAGCGCTTGCTCCAGCTCCGACTTCGTCGTTTTTGGCTCCGGCGCGCTGCGAGGCTTCAACGTGCTGCAATATTCATGACAAAGTGCCGGCGCTTGAGGCGCCGCGTTGGGCATGGCAGTTGAAGCCAACTGGTGCTCGTGTGTGATCCTTCTGCGTCGCAATATGCGTCAGGTCGGCGTCATTTGTGCCGAGACGGCTTCGACCCCGTGCCCCCCTCCTTCTGCACTGGAGTGTTATCAGGCAACGGGTCAAGAAGCAGTCGCGTACCGCCGGGCAACAAGGCTGCGTTGTGAATCACCTTTCGGTGCCGAATCAGCAAGTTTTCGTACTTGATGTTTAGTTCGCACAACGCGGCTTGGAGCCGTTCGATTTCAGAGGGCTCGTCACGTTCAGCTCCTCGCGCACCCCGTCCGTCACTAGCCAGCCGATCATTTGCAGTAACCCACGCTGCATTTATTGACTCGTTGGCCTGCAACGACTTACGCGACCACGATGTTTCGCCCTCGAGCAGTTCTGCGGAGATGCGCTCCCGGACCAGTTCCCATCGTAGTGGCGGGCGCTTCCAATTGCGCAACATACCCACGATCGCCCTCTCGTCTTGCTCACCAATCTTGCGCATGCGAGTTCCTTATGACTTCCTAGAGTGCGGCGGATTCTTGCCTTCCAATGCCCGCCTCAGCCGGGACCGAAGCTCAGTACTCGACATCGCCGTAGGTGCAGCAGGAAATGTGACCAGCGTGCCAACCGCTATGGAGTCATCGGCCTCGATGCGAAGGATGTGATTGCAGCGGTCGAGCGCCTCCATCTGCTGGCGCACCTGCTTCTCTATCGACTTCATTCGCGGATTCGCGCTGAGCTTCGCCGCGCCAATCTTGATGGTCCGCTCCGCCTCGGCGTGCATATCAAGAATTCGCGGAAGGCGCACCTTGTCGCCCTTGCGCCAAACATGTTCGCCGCAGCGAATGCAGTCACCGTGATAGTCGCAGGGATCCAAGGTCCAATCAGTACGGCAGCCTCCAATCTCCGTTATGTGCTTCGGGGCGGCGTTCTCAGCAAGAAAAATTCTGCGCTCAACGACCCGCTTGGGCGAGGGCGCCTGATCGGCAACCGGTCCGATGACGTCGGATCCCTGGTCCGGATCGTAGGTGTCTATCGACTGACGGACGATCTCGCGAGGCGTACGGTAGTCGTAGGCTTCTCCTTGCCAGCCGGACTGCCGCCCGGCCAGCTCATCGGCAAAAAGGGGGTTGGCGCCGGCAAGCAATGCTGCGGTGTGGTGGTACCGCCGGGTTCGCTGGACCGAGACACTCGGAAATGCACCGCTCCCGAGCCTGACGTTAGTCAGCGAGAAAAGTAGCGGCGGGTAACGGCTACTCCCGGAGATCCATCGATTCAAGTTCTGTATTGACAGGAGTCGAGGCAGCCACCATTGCTGGCGCTGTGTGCCCGGTTTGATTTGTGCGTTGTCGCCGGCTTCAAAGTGAACCGCTAGAGCAGCATCCAGTCTGATCGAACGATCCTTGGACGTGTATGGCCAGTGCGGGAATGCCGACTTCTTGAATTCCGAGAGAAGATAGCTGACCACGGCGTCGCGCGACATGAAAGCTTCGCACTTTCGAGCCTTGGAAGAAGAGAAGAGCGGTCGGAGGGCTTTTCGCACTAGCGAGTTCTTGTTGCTGACGCCGAGCAGCTTCTCCGCGGACTTCATGCTTATGTATTGCCTGGAATTCGCATCAGATGGCGTTGTGGCCTTGATCGGGAGATGCTGGCATGCGGTGATCACGTCGCCGATTCGTACCATAGGCCAAACGCTCGGCGGGCCGTAAACGTCTCCGTGCTTTGCCACGAAGTAGGTCATAGGAACGACACCGATCAGACGTTGTGGGAAGGCAACCTTGTTCGTCACGTCCGGATTGATCAGATCGTGTGACTGGCTCTTCGTGAGGTAGGCCGACCTGAGCAGAGGTTTGATATTGCCCGGGATGTACAGCGTGTGAATGCCCTCGACGCTCTCGGGACTCTGCGCGATGTAGAACGCGAGAGCGGCTCGCGCTTCTGAGGAATGCTTCTTGACGACGTCGAACAGCTCGCTCGCCAGTGGGCCAAGTCGTTTGCTGACCGGGACATCTTGCTCGATCCCGATTTTCGGTCGAGGAATGCGTAGCCGGCGGCGGCCATCGCTGTCATACAGCGCATCTGCGCGAAGAGATTGAAGTTCCGAAGCGCGCATTGAGGCTGTGGTCAGCGCTAAACCCGTGAGGGCTCCGAAGAATGTCGGGACACCTGCTGCGCCGAAGCGCTCCTCCGACCGTCGATACGCGAGCCCAACGGCAGCCACCTCTTCGCTGCTGAGATGGCCGCTGTCGGCGCAGGAGTCGTCATCCTTTCGCTTCTTGCCGAATTTCGGAGGCGCCTTGATCGGTGATCGGAAGGAGAACGAAGTGCGGATCAGGTTGAATCCGGGAAAGGCAGCATGCTTCTTGTCGCCCTTGAACCGCCCCCCGGCCTGCACGAGAAGAGCTAGATGCTCAAGCGCTTTCCCGACGTCAAAGCATACGCCCGGGCTCATCTTGGATCGCTGCACAGCCAGTGCTGCACGATGAAGAGCGAGGTGTGAAATGTTGGAAGGATCGTTGTCGCCCTTGTTCAGATCGCGTAGCGACTTCTCAAGGAAAATCAAGGCCCTGACTGTTGCCTTCGGCGTGCTGCGAATCTTGCGGATATGGCAGTAGACGTTGAGATAGGCCTTCGCAAATGACAAGAACCTGCCCGGCCGAATCATGGCTAGAGGGTTCTTGACCTCAGGGACGGAGTCGCCGCGAGCTCTCGCAAAAAATCCGCCCTTGGCGGCTCGCTTGAGGTACTCCTGCCTGACAAGCCAAGCGCGATAGCTGTCGTGGCTGTGGGGCAGGAATTTCGTGCTAAACGCGAAGAAGGCGTCCTTGCGCTCATACCGCTCGCGATGAGCGTTATCGAACCCACCAGTTCCACCCGGTTCGGCCCACTCGATGAAGTCGTCGAAGCGTGTGCAGGCGCTGCTCGCCTTGGATTCGAAGGCGAATGAGTGCGTCGTGGCTTCGTTCATTTCAGATCCGGGCGATCTGAATGACTCGGCGAACCGCCGCAAGCGTCCGATCGTTCAAATTCACCGTTTCGTCCGGCATGCCGGCGGCACGTGCACGAGCCTGATCCGATACGAGCTTCGCTTCAACGCGCTCATGTGGTCCGTCCTTGAATGCCTCGAAGCGAGAGCACCCATAACAACCGAGGCATGCCAGGAACTCGCATGGTTCATCGGCGCATGCACCGACTTCGTCCTCCATGCTGGGGTCTGCGATCCGATGTTCCGGATCCGGGTGGGTTGCCTCAGCCCTTTCAATCACGCGACCTCGAAATGCGTCTTCTATGTGTTGATGGGCGGTATCGAGTTTCTCCTCGTAACCAACGAAAGCCTCCTCAGTCAGATTGACGTACCGCACCAGAGAAACCGTGGATGTCTGGTAGCCCGCATAGGCGAGCACCTCCAGTGGCGCGCCGGCAGCGGCGAGGTGGGTCAACTTGGTGTGCTTCAATCTGCGATTGAACAGATCGGTATCGACGAACTCGCTGCTGCGCGCTGTGAGATGTCTCCTTGTCTTAGCTACGAGGTCCGTGATATCGATGCTTGTCCTCTTCGTGATCCGCGTCTTCTTGTCCTTTGCGCGGCGCACGCAGAAGATGGCCCATGTCTTCGGTACTGGACCTCCGTGAACCGATTCGATGTACTCAAGATGGTCAACGACAGCTTGCGACACCGCCGGAGACAAAGCATGCTCACGCATATAGTCCCGCGCCGCGATGCCGGACTGCTTGACCATCGGAACCATCAGTTGAACGCTGACAAGCCGGCCATCTTCGTGGCGGGTTATCTTGACGTCGCCGACCTGCAGCAGCCTCATTTGCGAAGGGCGCAATGCCTCGGAGATCATCAAGCGCCAGAGAAGGTTGTCTTGAGGATTGAACGTGCCGGCGAGATACAAGTCAGCGACGTCGTCCAACAGCCCTTGCACCTGTCCCATGGTCAATGGGCGCTCCGCAGGCACCGCATTCTGGACCTCGATCATCCCGCGCGGCTTGGGTGGCGCCGTCGCCCGCAGGTGGGTGACAAGATCCTGATGAAGACCTGGAACTTCCTCTTTGATCCAGTACAGCAACGATCCTCGAAGAAGCTTCTCCTGTGACGCGCTCTTTTGGGCGCTGTACCAGATGTACATCCTGAGCGTGATCGTCTTGATCAACTGTCCGTTGATGGCCTCAAAGACGGTCCTGCCAAATAGACTCAACTCGTTCAGCCAACGATATACGGTGGAAGATTCCTGCCGCGACCAACGCGGTCGAGCAGTACGCGCGTATAGGCGCCGGGGGTTTGCGGTTCGATGGCCAAGCGGTTCCCTCCCAAGGTGCCATGCCCCAGAGGACGGACGAAGTTAGCGCAACATCAGCCGCCAGGTTGGCCACCACATTCTGGAACAAAAAAACCGCTAAATTCTGGAGGCATGATGAAAATACTCTTATTTATCAACAACTTACGTAACACGTAGCAATAAAAAGCGCGCCCGATCCGGGGCGCGGATGCAGCCCTGTGGCACTCCCGATCAGTTCCGTCATAGAAGAGGTCTGAGACCGTCTCGGCCAGAGGAACGGCTCACGCAGTTGCTGGTGCAGGATGTTGCCGCATGGCTTGAAACGGGGCTTTGGATGACATCGGCGACAATTGCGGCTCAAGGAAAATCTACTGCTATGACCACGTTGGACCTCGCTACCAGCCCTGTGCCCGATTACGCCGCGCCTGCGCGTGAGAGCTTTCTGCGCCGTGAGACGCCTGAGATGTCGAATTCTGCCCAGGGCGCACAAAAGAAGATCCGACGTCTGACGGGCCGCGCGGTCCAGGACTTCAGCATGATCCAAGACGGCGACCTGATCATGGTGTGCATGTCGGGTGGGGCCGATTCGTACACGATGCTAGATACCCTCCTGTATCTCAAGCATGTGGCGCCGATCAAGTTCGACGTGATCGCCGTCAACCTTGACCAGAAGCAGCCGGGCTTCCCTGAGGATGTGCTCCCCCGGTACTTCACCGAGCGTCAGATCCCGTTCCGGATCGTCGAGCAGGACACCTATAGCATCGTCAAGGAGAAGGTCGCGCCCGGCAAAACGACCTGCAGCCTGTGCTCGCGCCTGCGCCGCGGCATCCTCTATCGCACCGCGAAGGAACTCGGCGCCACCAAGATCGCGCTGGGCCACCACCGTGACGACATTCTTGAGACTTTGCTGCTGAACATGTTCTTCGGAGGCCGGATCAAGACGATGCCGCCGAAACTGAAGTCCGACGATGGCAGCAACATCGTCATCCGTCCGCTTGCCTACTGCAAGGAAGCAGACATCAAGAAGTACGCAGCGGCAATGCAGTTTCCGATCATTCCTTGCAATCTCTGTGGTTCGCAGCCCAACTTGCAGCGGCAAGCGATGAAGGAACTCCTGCAGCAATGGGATAAGCAGCATCCCCAGCGACTGCGGAGCATGTTCTCGGCCATGTCCAACGTCGTGCCTTCACACATGATGGATCACAAGCTGTTCGACTTTGAGAAGTTCCAGGGTATCGCGTATGACAAGAGCTACGGCGACATCCTCTTTGATCGAGACGAGACGCTGGACCAGTTTCAGAACACCGTCGTGATTGACTGAGGGAGCAGCGCCCCCATGGAGGGAGCCGTGTCGTCAAAGGCGGGGTCACAAGGCCGCGATTGACGAAGCGCCCGCCTCTTTCTAGCGATGTGACTAGGCTTCCACGCACAGACTTACGACGCTGCGCCGCATAGGGACGTTGTGACGAACGCGCGTCCACTTTTCGATCTAGGATCGGACTAAACCATGCGGCGCGCCAGTCCTGCGATGGTGTCTGAGATGTGGGTCAATTTCCATGGGAATTGACCCCGTGTTGATTTCCGGCAAGAACTGACCCTCTTCCACATCGAGGAGCAGGACACCTACAGCACCGTCACCCGCGTGATCCCCGAGGGCAAGACGCTGTGCAGCCTGTGCTCGCGGCTGCGCCGGGCCATCCTCTACCGCGTGGCCGGCGAGCTGGGGGCGACCAAGATCGCGCTGGGCCACCACCGCGACGACATCGTCGTGACCTTGTTGCTGAATATGTTCTTCCAGGGCCGCATGAAGGGCATGCCGCCCAAGCTGATGAGCGACAACGGCGAGCACATCGTGATACGCCCGCTGGCCTATGTGGCCGAGACCGATCTGGAGCGCTGGGCGCAGCACCGCGAGTTCCCCATCATCCCCTGCTCGCTGTGCGGCAGCCAGGAGAACCTGCAGCGCGTGCAGGTCAAGAAAATGATCCGCGAATGGGAGCGCCAATACCCGGGCCGTGTGGACAATATGTTCAATGCCATGGGCAAACTGGTGCCCTCGCACATGATGGACCGGAACCTCTTCCCCTTCACCACGCTCCAAGCCACCGGCGTGGCCGATCCCGACGGGGATCGCGCCTTTGACGAAGACGACGAGGGCTGTGCCACGCCCGCGCCGCAGTCGGTGATACAACTGCGGCGCGAGGCTTGAACCTCGTTCGTTAAAAGGAGAGGCTGCATGAACACCAAGATTCGATTCGCGCTTTACGGCCTGGCCATGGCCGGAGCGCTGGCCCTGAGCGGCTGCGCCAGCATGTACACGGTGCGGTCCGAGGTCACCAGCTACGGCGCCTGGCCGGCCGAGCGCAAGCCGGCGAGCTTCGCCTTCGAGCGCCTGCCCTCCCAGGGCAAGGAAGACAAGCGCCAGGCCCAGCTGGAAACAGCAGCCACGGCGGCGCTGCAAAAGGCAGGCTTCAGCCCCGCCGCTGACAACAAGAGTGCCGACGTGCTGGTGATGGTCGGCGGCCGTGTCAGCCTGCAGGAGCGTGGCCCCTGGGAAGATCCGTTCTGGTGGCAGTACCGCACCAGCTTCTGGCGCCACAGCCCGATGCTGCGGCCCTACCCCTACAACAACGCCCTGGGCAGCCGCCGCTACGAACGTGAAGTGGCCTTGGTGCTGCGCGACCGCCAGAGCGGCGAGGCCATCTACGAGACCCGGGCCAGCTCGGACGGCCTCAGCGTCGGCGATGACGCGCTGCTGGGCGCGATGTTCGCCGCGGCGATACAGGACTTTCCGCGCACGGTTCCCGAGCCTCATGAGGTGGCGGTCAGCCTGCAGCGTTAACTGCGTCGCGCTTGGCCGCGCTGAGCGGCGGCCGAGTCGTCATGGGCTGACCCGATAATCTGACCCTTCAACAAGAAAGGTCAGCATGGCTCTGAACGTCGTCATCATGGCTGCGGGCAAAGGCACCCGCATGAAGTCCAGCCTGCCCAAGGTCTTGCACAAGCTGGCCGGGCAGTCGCTGCTGCAGCATGTGCTCAACACCTGTGGCGGCCTGGGCGCGCAACGCCTGGTCGTCATCACCGGCCATGGCGCGGAGGCCGTGGAGACGGCCGTGGCCGGCCCGGATCTGCACTTCGTCCGTCAGATGCCCCAGCTGGGCACCGGTCATGCGGTGCAGCAGGCCGTGCCCGAGCTGCTGGAAGGCGGCACGACCCTGATACTGAATGGCGACGTGCCGCTGATACGCACCACCACCGCCGAAAAGCTGGTGCAGGCCTGCGCCGGCAAGAACCTGGCCCTGCTGACCGTCGAACTGGCCGATGCCACCGGCTACGGCCGCATCCTGCGCAGCGGCGATGCCCAGGGCGGCCATGTGCTGGGCATCGTCGAGCACAAGGACGCCACCGAGCGCCAGCGCGAGATCCGCGAGGGCTACACCGGCATGATGGCCGCACCCACCGCGATGCTCAAGCGCTGGCTGGCGGCGCTGAAGAACGACAATGCGCAGCAGGAGTACTACCTGACCGACATCGTCGCCATGGCCGTGGCCGAGGGCGTGCCGGTGGTCGCCAGCCATGCGCCCAGCGAAACCGAGGTCCTGGGCGTCAACAGCCCGCTGCAGCTGGCCGATCTGGAGCGGCGCTTCCAGCGTCAGCAGGCTGAGATCCTGCTGGAGGCCGGGGTGCGCATGGCCGACCCGGTGCGCTTCGATCTGCGCGGCCAGCTGAGCTGCGGCAGCGATGTCGAGATCGACGTCGGCTGCGTGTTCGAAGGCCAGGTCTCGTTGGGCAACGAGGTGCGCATCGGCGCCCATTGCGTGATCCGAAATGCGCAGATCGCCGATGGCGCGGTGATACACCCGTTCACGCATATCGATGGCGAGGCGCTGGGCGTGAAGGTCGGTGCCGGTGCCCTGATCGGCCCCTTCGCCCGCCTGCGCCCCGGTGCCGACCTGGGCCCCGAGGTGCACATCGGCAACTTCGTCGAGGTCAAGAACACCACGATGGCCCGCGGCGCCAAGGCCAATCACCTGGCCTATCTGGGCGACGCCACGGTGGGCGAGCGCGTCAACTACGGCGCCGGCAGCATCACCGCCAACTATGACGGCGCCAACAAGCACCGCACGGTGATCGAGGCCGATGTGCACGTGGGCTCCAACTGCGTGCTGATCGCGCCGGTGACGATAGGCGCCGGCGGAACCGTTGGTGGCGGCTCGACCATCAGCAAGAGCACACCGGCCGGGGAATTGACAGTGGCGCGGGGTAAGCAGGTATCGATCAGCGGCTGGAAGCGGCCGACAAAGAAGAAGTAATTGCGTGCCAGACCTTGCCGTACCCGGCGAGCTCTGGCACCAACTGGCTAGAAAGTGAATAGTTGGCAGCTCACCCCGCGCCTCGGGGGTGACGCCGCCCCGGCTTACTCCCTACACTTCAGGCACTAGATCGCGTCAAGCGTTCGACCCCTCACTCCACAGGCTAGGGGACGGTTCGGTGCCGACGTGCTAGGAGGAACTTTTTACTTGCAAGCCCTGCCGCAGAGCAGGGCCCGGTTGGGATCAGCGACAGGCACGGCGCCTGTCGCTTTTTTCATGCCCGTGCCAGCACAGGCTTCAAGGCCACCCCGGTATGGCTGCCGCTGGCCACCACCGCCTCCGGCGTGCCGGTCGACACGATCTCGCCACCGCTGCGCCCACCCTCGGGTCCGAGATCGATGATCCAGTCGCATTCGGCCATCACGTCCAGGTCGTGCTCGATGACGATCACGCTGTGGCCGCCGCCGACCAGGCGGTGGAGCACCTTGATCAGCTTGCTGACGTCGGCCATGTGCAGGCCCACCGTAGGTTCGTCCAGCACGTACAAGGTGTGCGGCGGCTTCTGGCCACGGCGGGTGATGTCATCGCGCACCTTGACCAGCTCGCTGACCAGCTTGATGCGCTGCGCCTCGCCGCCTGACAGCGTCGGTGAGGGCTGACCCAGCGTCAGATAGCCCAGGCCCACATCCTTCAGCAGTTGCAATGGGTGGGCAATCGCCGGCATGGGCGCGAAGAACTCCACCGCCTCGTCGACCTCCATGCTCAGCACGTCGCCGATGCTGCGGCCGCGCCAGGTGACGGTCAGCGTCTCGGGGTTGAAGCGCTGGCCATGGCATTGGTCGCAGAGTATCTTCACGTCAGGCAGGAAGCTCATCTCTATGGTCTTCATGCCCTGGCCCTCGCAGCCCGGGCAGCGGCCCTGGCCGGTGTTGAACGAGAAGCGCGAGGGCGCATAGCCGCGGGCCTTGGATTCCAAGGTCTCGGCGAACAGCTTGCGTATCGGGTCCCAGAAGCCGATGTACGTCGCCGGGCAGGAGCGCGGCGTCTTGCCGATGGGCGTCTGGTCGACCTCCAGCACCCGGTCCACCGTTTCCCAGCCCAGGACCTCGGCGCAGCCTTGCCACACCGGAGCCGGCTTGCGCTGGCCGACGACCTGCAGCAGATTGGCCAGCAGCACGTCACGCGCCAAGGTCGATTTGCCCGAACCGCTGACACCGGTCACGCCGACCAGGCGCTGCAAGGGCACCGGCACGCTGACGTTTTGCAGGTTGTGCAGCTTGGCCTCGACGATCAGCAGATGCGGGTCATCAACGGTGACCGCACGGCGCGGCTGCTGCGGATGCAGCATAGGATGCTTCAGCAGTTGGCCGGTCAGCGAGTCGGGCTGCAGCGCCAGATCGGCCACCGAGCCCTGGGCCACCAGATGGCCACCGCGCTTGCCGGCGCCGGGGCCGATGTCGATGATGTGGTCGGCGCGGCGTATCGTGTCTTCATCGTGCTCGACGACGACCAGGGTATTGCCGCGGTCGCTGAGGCTTTGCAGGGCCTTCAGCAGGATCTGGTTGTCGCGCGGGTGCAGGCCTATGGTCGGCTCGTCCAGCACATAGCAGACGCCCTGCAGATTGCTGCCCAGCTGGGCGGCCAGGCGGATGCGCTGCGCCTCGCCACCGCTCAAGGTCGGCGCGGCGCGGTCCAGCGTCAGATAGCCCAGGCCCACTTCTTCCAGGAAGCTCAGCCGGCTCTTGATCTCGCTGACCACGTCGCGGGCAATCTCGGCGTCGCGGCCCAGCAACTCCAGGCCATTGACCCAGGTGCGGGCGTCCATCACCGACCAGGCCGCCACGTCGGCAATGCTCTTGTCCTCGAAGCTGACGCCACGGGCGGCCGGGTTCAGGCGCGCACCATGGCAGTCCGGGCAGGGTTGATCGACCAGGCCCTCCACCTCGGCCTCCTCGGCCGGGAAGCTCTGCTCGCGGCCTCGGTTGTCATCATCCTTGACCGAGTCGTCGAAGGCCTTGCGCTGTTCGCGGGTCAGGGCAAGACCCGTCCCCACGCAGGTGCCGCACCAGCCATGCTTGCTGTTGTACGAGAACATGCGCGGATCCAGCTCCGGATAGCTGGTGCCGCAGCTCGGGCAGGCGCGCTTGGTCGAGAACACCTTGACCGCACCGATGCCGGCCGTCGAGTCGCCCTCGGCCAGCGCCGCATGCAGGCCGGTCAGCGGGCTCAGCAGATGCATCACGCCCTTGCCCACGTCCAGCGCCTTGGCCAGCAGCTCGCGCAGCTCGGCTTCGTTATCGGCCGTGATCTTCAGGTCGCCAACCGGCAGCTCCAGGGTGTGTTCCTTGAAGCGGTCCAGCCGCGGCCAGGGATCGACGGAAACGAACTCGCCATCAACCCGCAGATGGCTGTGGCCGCGCGCCTTGGCCCACTTGGCCAGGTCCGTGTACAGCCCCTTGCGGTTGACGACCAGCGGCGCCAGCAGGCCCACGTGCTGGCCCTTGTGGTCGCGCAGCAATTGCGCGGCGATCGACTCGACGCTTTGCGGCCGCACCGGCGTGCCGTCGTTGACGCAGTGCTGTATGCCCAGCTTGACGTAGAGCAGGCGCAGGAAGTGCCAGACCTCGGTGGCCGTGGCGACCGTGCTCTTGCGCCCGCCGCGGCTGAGCCGCTGCTCGATCGCCACGGTGGGCGGAATGCCGTACACCGCATCGACCTCGGGGCGGCCCGCCGGCTGCACGATGGAGCGCGCATAGGCGTTCAGCGATTCCAGATAACGGCGCTGGCCCTCGTTGAACAGGATGTCGAAGGCCAGGGTGGACTTGCCGGAGCCGCTGACGCCGGTGATGACGCTGAACTGGCCGCGCGGGATGTTGACATCCATGCCCTTGAGGTTGTGCTCGCGGGCGTTGACGATGCGGATGTTCTCGTCCAGCGGCTGGCGGGCGCGGCGCAGCAGCGATTGCAGCGGCACGCCCTCCTCGACCTTGTGCGCATGCAGCGCCTCGGCGTATTCGCGCAAGGCCAGGCCGGTGTGCGAGGTCGGGTGTTCCTTCAGATCCTCCGGCGTGCCGACGCAGACCAGCTCGCCACCGGCGTCGCCGCCCTCCGGGCCCAGATCGATGATCCAGTCGGCCGAGCGGATCACGTCCAGGTTGTGCTCGATGATGATCAGCGAGTGGCCGGCCGCCAGCAGCTTGCGCAGCGCGCGCATCAGCTTGGCGATGTCGTCGAAATGCAGGCCGGTGGTCGGCTCGTCGAACAGGAACAGGGTGCCCTTGCGTGCGATAGGCTGACGCGAGCCGCTGGCCGCCTCGGCCAGGAAGCCGGCCAGCTTCAGGCGCTGCGCCTCGCCGCCGCTGAGCGTAGGCACCGGCTGGCCCAGCTTCACATACTCCAGGCCCACGTCGACGATGGGCTGCAGCTTGGCCAGCACCTCGCGGTCGTTCTTGAACACATGGACGGCCTCGCTGACGGTCAGCTCCAGCACGTCGGCAACGCTGAACTCTCTTGCATCGCGCGGCAGCTTGACTTCAAGAATCTCGGCTCGGAAACGCCGGCCATCGCAGTCCGGGCAGCGCAGATAAACATCGCTGAGGAATTGCATCTCCACATGCTCGAAGCCCGAGCCGCCGCAGGTCGGGCAGCGGCCATCGCCGGCATTGAAGCTGAAGGTGCCGGCCTTGTAGCCACGCTGGCTGGCCATGCTCAGATTGGCGAACAGCTTGCGGATCTCGTCGAAGGCGCCGACATAGCTGGCCGGGTTCGAGCGCGCCGTCTTGCCTATCGGCGACTGGTCAACGAACACCGCATCGCTCAGCCAATCGGCGCCCAGCAGCCGGTCATGCGTGCCGGGTGTCTCGGTCGGAATGCCGAAGTGGCGGGCCAGCGCCGGGTAGAGCACGTCCTGCATCAAGGTGGACTTGCCGGAGCCGGAGACGCCGGTGACGACCACCAGCCGCTGCAGAGGGAACTCCACCGTCAGGTTCTTGACGTTGTGCTCGCGCACCCCTTCCAGTATCAGCCGCGGCGTGTTCGGCTCGACCAGGCGGCGTATGCCCATGCCCACATGCTTGCGCGCGCCCAGGTAGTTGCCGGTCATCGTGTCGGCCTGGCGTATCGCCTCGGGTGTGCCGTCGAAGACGATCTGCCCGCCGCGCTCCCCCGGGCCCGGGCCCATGTCGATCAGCCGGTCGGCGGCCAGCATCACGGCCGGGTCATGCTCGACGACGACCAGCGTGTTGCCCGCATCGCGCAGCCGGTGCATGGCCTGGACGATGCGGTTCATGTCGCGCGGGTGCAGGCCTATGCTGGGCTCGTCGAGCACGAACAGCGTGTTGACCAGCGAGGTGCCCAGCGCTGTCGTCAGGTTGATGCGCTGGACCTCGCCGCCGGAAAGCGTCCGACTCTGCCGGTCCAGGGTCAGATAGCCTATGCCCACCTCGACGAGGTAACGCAGCCGCGTGCGGATCTCGTCCAGCAGCAGCTTCAGCGCGTCGTCCAGCATCGTGCTGGGCAATTGCAGGCCGTCGAAGAAGGCGCGCAGCCGCGCGATCGGCAGCTGCATCAGGTCATGCAGATTCAGGCCGGGCAGCGCCTCCAGCTGGGCGCGTGACCAGTCGGCGCCGCGCGGCAGAAAGCGCAGCTCGGGCGCCAGCACGCCGTCGGCCTGCTCCTTGCCGCCCATGCGCCACAGCAGGGGCTCCAGCTTCAGCCGCGCACCGCCGCAGACGCCGCAGGGCGTGTAGCTGCGGTACTTGGACAAGAGCACGCGGATGTGCATCTTGTAGGCCTTGCTCTCCAGGTATTCGAAGAAGCGGTGCACGCCGTACCACTGCTTGTTCCAGTTGCCGTTCCAGTGCGGCGAGCCGTTCAGCACCCAGTCGCGGTGTGCGGCGCTGAGCTGGCTCCAGGGCGTGTCGCGCGGAATGCCGGCGTCGCCGGCGTACTTCAGCAAATCGTCCTGGATCTCTTTCCAGGCCGGCGTCTGTATCGTCTTGATTGCGCCGGAGCGCAGGGTCTTCTTCTCGTCCGGGATCACCAGGCCCAGATCGACACCGACGACGCGGCCGAAACCGCGGCAGGTCTCGCAGGCGCCCATGGCCGAGTTGAACGAGAACAGCGCCGGCTGCGGCTCCAGATAGCGCAGTTCGCTCTCGGGGCAGTGCAGGCCTGTGGAGTAGCGCCACAGCTCGGGCTCCGTGCCCTCCTCGCCCTGGGCATAGACGATCAGCCGGCCGCCGCCGCGCTTCAGCGCCAACTCGATGGCCTCCATCGCGCGCTGCTTCTCGACATTGGCGATGCGGAAGCGGTCGGCCACCACATCGAGCAACTTGTGTTTTCCTTGATCCGTATCGATCTCGCGCTCGGCCTGGATGCGGGTGAAACCGCTGGCCGTCAGCCATTGCTCCAGCTGCTCGGCGCTGGTGTTGGCCGGCAGCTCCACCGGGAAGGTCAGAATCAGCCGCGGTGGGCTGGTTTGGGCCGCGCTGCGCTCCAGCAGGTCGGCGTAAATCGTCTGCGCCGTGTCGTGGCGCACCGGCAGCGCCGTCTTGCGGTCGAACAGCTGGGCGGCGCGGGCGAACAGCAGCTTCAGGTGGTCGTTCAGCTCGGTCATTGTGCCGACCGTCGAACGCGAGGTGCGCACCGGGTTGGTCTGGTCGATGGCGATGGCCGGCGGCACCCCGTCCACCCGGTCCACCGCCGGACGGTCCATGCGGTCCAGGAACTGGCGCGCATAGGCACTGAAGGTCTCGACGTAGCGGCGCTGGCCCTCGGCATACAGGGTGTCGAACACCAGGCTGGACTTGCCCGAGCCGGACGGCCCCGTCACCACCGTCATTTCGCCGGTGCGAATGTCGAGGTCCAGGTTCTTCAGGTTGTGCTGACGAGCGCCGCGTATGCGGATAAGACCTTCGGACATGGCGGCTGAGGTGCTGTGCTGGGTGGGGGACCGGACATTCTAGGCAGCTTGACCACCCACCGAGGTTGTAAGGAGATGCAATGGCGACCGGGCCGGTTGGGTTCGGTGGCGCCGCCTGCCGGCCATTGCCTAGGGCCAGGTGACAACTGATTATATGTACAGTTATGCTACCAAAGAATCGCAAGCCCCCAATGAGTGAGCACTGACGGCCACGGCCTTTTCCTCTCCCTATCTGACCAGCCAAGCAGATGCGCGCCGGCTTGTCCATCCCCCATAGTCCAGCCATGTAAAAGTTTGCGGATGGCAGGTCCGCAGGCAACAATGACGTCTCGGTCCAGGCCTTGCAAGGCCTGGACCGAAACGATGGCCGGCCGGCCTTCAGCGCCGCGGCAGCCACCCACCCTGGTCTCAAAACAAGGGCTCGGCACCTGCTTTGTGGCAAGTCGCTCAGCGCCCGACGACCAGATCAGCATCGAACCGAGAAGCATGAACGCCTCACCTTTTGCCCAGCGCTCCAGCTCGATCCGGCCGCTCGCCTCACTCTGGTCGCAGAGCGAAGCGCCCCGGTCCGACGCCCCGGTGACCCAGCCCTGCGCTCGCAATGCCGAGGTGGTCCATGGTGCTGTGCCCCTGGTGCTGCTGGTCGAAGACAATCTGATCAATCAGGTCGTGGCCCAGGAGTTTCTGTCGCTGATGGGCTTGCGCTGCGACCTTGCCGGCAATGGGCTGGAGGCCCTGACGCTGTGCCAGCAGACGGCCCCCGATCTGGTCCTGATGGACATCCAGATGCCCGGCATGGACGGCCTGGAATGCGCGCGCCGCATCCGCACGCTGCAACAGGCCGGCGATCTGGCTGCTTTCCCCATCCTCGCTCTGACGGCCCATGCGCTGGACAGCGACGTGCGTGCCAGCCTTGATGCCGGCATGGACGAGCATCTGACCAAGCCGCTGGACTTCATGGCCCTGCGGCAGCATCTGAGCCGCTGGCTGCGCCTGCCCGAGATGCCGGCCCAGCGCTGAGCCGGCGGCCCGCCTACTCTCCTGCCAGAAAGCGCTCCACCAGGCCGATCTGATCGGGCACGTTCAGGGCCGGCGCATGGCCACAGCCGGCAATCGTGGCCACCACCGCGCGCGGCCCACGCTGGCGCATCGCTTCGGCGGTCTCGGCCAGCAGCAGATCAGACGACTCGCCGCGCAGGCACAGCACCGGCAGATCGAGGCTGTCCCAGGCCTCCCAGAGGTCGTAGTCGTTCGGGTGCTGGATGAACTGCTGCACCATGGCCGGGTCGTAGTGCGGGGTGACCCGGCCATCGGGCAGGCGGCGCACCGAGCTTTCGGTCAGTGCTCGCCACTGCGCGTCGCTGAGCCAGCCATAGGGTTTGTAGACGGTGCGGAAATACTGCTCCAGTTCGCTCACTGTCGCAAAGGCCGCCGGGTTGCCGGCGTAGCTGCGGATGCGCGCAATCGCCGCCTCGGCCAGCTGCGGGCCGTTGTCGTTGAGCACCAGGCGGCGGATGCGGCCACGCAGAGTTGTCGCAGCGGCCAGGGTACCGATGGCGCCGCCCATCGAGGTGCCAACCCAGTGAAAATGGCTCAGGCCCAGCTGATCCACCAGCGAGGTGGCCAGGCGCACATAGAAGTCCAGGCAGTATTCGCGGCCGGGATCAGAACTCCATTGCGACAGGCCGCGGCCCAGGGTGTCGGGGCAGATCACGCGGTAGCGGGTGGCCAGGTGGGCGGCCAGCACGTCCATGTCCCGGCAGGTGCGGGCCAGGCCGTGCCAGGCGACCACGGTCTCGCTGTGCCCGGCGCCCCACTCGGTGTAGTGGAGTTCGCGGCCTTCGCATCGGAGGTAATGGGAGGTGAATGACATGGGCGAGCCCTCGGCAGCGGCGGACAGATGCAAAGACGATTCCAAGCTGATGCCGTCAGCGCGGCAGTTGGCGACTGGCGCGTAGCCGGCCAACAACACCGGAAGGAAAGTGATAGACCGCCAGCACGAACAAGACCCCCAGCCACAGCAGCCAGCGCTCCGGCGAGATCAGCTGCGACAGCAGCGGCACACCCTCCACCGCGCCGGCGCCCAGCTTCATCAAGTCCTGCAGATAGCTCTGCGCCAGCATGAACAGCACGCTGCCGACCAGTGCGCCATACATCGTGCCCATGCCGCCGATGACGACGATGAGCAGGATGTCCAGCATGATCTCGAAGGACAGCGACGTGTCCGGCCCGTTGTAGCGCAGCCAGATCGCCAGCAGCGCACCGGCCATGCACGCAAACAGTGCAGCCAGCACATTCGACAGCGTGCGGTAGATGACGGTGCGGTAGCCAATGGCCTCGGCGCGGAAGTCGTTCTCGCGGATGGCCTGCAGCACGCGGCCGAACGGCGAGTTGACGATGCGCAGCAGGGCCAGCACCAGCACCACGACGACGACGAACAGCAGGTAGTAGGTCAGCAGGCGGCCGTCGACGGAGGCACCCCACAGCGGGTCTTCGAGATACTGCGTGCCGGGCTGCAGCGCCTCGGGCACCTTGAAGTTCAGGCCGTCCTCGCCACCGGTCCAGTCGGACAGCTGCGAGGCCAGGGTCAAAAAGGCCGAGGCCACGGCCAGCGTGATCATCGCGAAGAAGATCGCCTTGACGCGCAGGCTGAACAGGCCGATCACCAGGGACAGCACCAGAGACAGCGCAAGTGCTGCCACCACGCCCAGGCCCACCGCGCCCCAGCCCGGACCCATGCGCGTGCTGGCCATTGCCACGCCGTAAGCGCCGATGCCGAAGAACATCGTGTGCGCAAAGCTGACGATGCCGGTATAGCCCAGCAGCAGGTCGTAGCTGGCCACCAGCAGGGTGAAGACGATGATCTTGGCCGCCACATTCAAGGCCTTGGTACCGGGGAACAGGAAAGGTGTCAGCGCCAGGCCCAGCAGCATCAGTATCAAGAGCAGTGCCAACCAGCGGTTGCGCGGCAGGTCGTGCGACAGGAGTCGGTTCAGCATGTCGTCGGCTCCTCAGCGGCTGGTCACGGGGTAGAGGCCCTGCGGCCGCCACAGCAGCACCGCCACCATCAGCGCGATGTTCGAGAACAAGGCCAGCTTGGGCACCAGAAAGCCGGTGTAGTTGGCCAGCAGGCCGACCAGCAGCGCGCCGACGAAGCAGCCCAGGGTCGAGCCCAGGCCGCCGATGATGATGACGATGAAGATCAGCACATTGACCTGGGCGCCCATCTGCGGCGTCACGTTCTGCTGGTACAGGCCCCACATCACGCCGCCCAGGCCGGCAAGGCCTGAGCCGGCAACAAACACGCCGATGAACAGGCGGCGGATGCGGTAGCCCAGGCTCTCCACCATCTCGCGGTCCTGCACACCGGCGCGCACGAGCAGGCCAATCTTGGTACGGTTCAGGGTGTAGAGCATCACGCCCAGCACCACCAGACCTATGGCCACCGCCAGCACGCGGTATTTCTCGACCGCCGCATCGCCCCACAGAAAGGCGCCACGCAGGGTTTCGGGCAGGGGCAGTGCGATCTGCTGCGGGCCCCAGATCACCTTGATCAGCTCCTCGCCGATGATCATGCCGCCCATGGTGATCAGGATCTGCTTCAGATGCTGGCCGTAGACCGGCCGCACCAGCACCCGTTCGAAGGCCAGGCCCACGGCGGCGGCCACGCTCATCGCCACCAGCATGGCAACAAAGATCGCGCCGAGGTTCAAGAGCAGCGAGGGCGTACCCATCCAGGCCGACATGCCGCCCAGCACCGAGGTGGCGACAAAGGCCCCCAGCGCGATGAACACGCCGTGGCCGAAGTTCAACACATCCATCAGGCCGAACACCAGGGTCAGGCCGGAGGCGATGACGAAGACGATCAGGCCCATGGCCAGGCCTGCCACCGTCAGTGTCAGCCAGGTCGAGGTCGAGCCGATGAAGGGCAGCAGGGCCAGCGCCAGCAACGGCACCAGGGCCAAGGGCAGCCAGTCGAAGCTGGCCTTGGGGATGGCGATCTCGGCGGTTGCAACAGCGGCTTGATTCATGGTGGTGCTCATTGATGCGCGGCCAAAGAGAGGCCCAGCAGCCGCTGCTGCAGTTCGTCGTCCTGTGCCAGCTCGGCCATGCGGCCGGCGTGGACGACGCGGCCGTTGTCCATCACCGCCACGCCATCGCCCAGCTCGCGGGCGACCATAAAGTTCTGCTCGACCAGCAGCACCGTGGTCTGCGTCGCTTTCAGCTCACGCAGCGCCGCCACCATATTGCGCACCATGGCCGGCGCCAGGCCCTTGCTGGGCTCGTCGATCAGCAGCAGCCTTCGTGGCTCGACCATCGCGCGGGCGATGGCCAGCATCTGCTTCTGGCCGCCGCTGAGCTTGCCCGACGGATAGAGCCAGAACTTCTTGAGCGCTGGGAACATCGTGAACAACCAGTCCAGGCGCTGCGTGTCGATCTGCTCGATGCTGCGCGCGCCGCGGGCGGCCAGCAGCAGGTTCTCGCGCACCGTCAGGTCGGCGAAGATGCCCATGCTCTCGGGCACATAGGCAATGCCGCTGCAGGCGATGTCGGGCGTCGAGGCCTTGACGCCGGCGCCGCCGATGGCGCGGCCATCGAACTCGATGCGGCCCTTGGAGGCCGGCCACAGGCCCATGATGGTGCGCAGCGTCGTCGTCTTGCCGGCGCCGTTGCGGCCCAGCAGCATGGTCAGCTCGCCGGCAGGCACCTGCAGATCCACGCCGTGGAGGATGTGATACGCGCCGATGTGCGTGTGCACGCCTTGCAAGGAGAGCAGGGAACTCATGCCGCCGCCTCCTCGACCACGCCCAGATAGGCGTTCTGCACCACCGGCGAGGCAATCACGGCCTCAGGTTCGCCGTCGGCCATCAGCCGGCCGTTGTGCAGCACGATGATGCGGTCGGCCAGTTCGCGCACCACGTCCATCTTGTGCTCGACCAGCAGGATGGTGCGGTCCTGGCGGGCTTTCAGCGCGCGTATCAGGTCCAGCACGACGGGCACCTCGTCGACGCTCATGCCGGCCGTCGGCTCGTCGAACATATAGACCAGCGGGTCCAGCGCCATCAGCATCGCCACCTCCAGCTTGCGCTGGTCGCCGTGGGGCAGGCTGCTGGCGACCGTCTCGGCCTTGTCGGCCAGGCGCACCTGCTCCAGCAGCTCATGGGCCTGGCGCAGCGTACCCCGGTGGTCCAGCCACACCGACCAAAGATTGAGGCCCAGCTTGCGGCGCGACTGCACGGCCAGGCGCACGTTCTCCAGCACGCTCAGGGCCGGGAACAGCTGGGTCAGCTGGAAGGCCCGGCCCAGACCCAGATGCGTGCGCGCCGACACCGGCAGCCGCGTGATGTCCTGCCCGTTCAGCAAGACCTGGCCCTCGCTGGCCGGCAGCTGGCCCGAGATCAGATTGAAGTAAGTCGTCTTGCCCGCACCATTGGGCCCGACGATGGCCGTCAAGCTGCCCGGCGCGAACGCGCAGGACACATGATCGACGGCCACATGGCCGCCGAAGCGTATGGTCAGATCCCGGGTTTCAAGCACGGCGAATCAGCGCTTGTTCTTGATCGGGATGTTCATCTCTTCCGGCTTGATCTCGCGTATCAGCTCCGGCACGCCCCAGGCGAAGGCCGGGTCGACCTTGATCTTGAAATGGAACATGCTCTGCATCGCCTGATGGTCTTCCTTGCGGAAGGTCATCTTGCCCTTGGGCGACTCGAAGCTCATGCCTTCCATGGTCTTGATCAGGGTCTCGGTCTTGGTGTCGCCATTGCTCTTCTTCAGCGCCTCGACGACGGCAATCGCCGCACTCATGCCGCCGGCGGTGAAGAAGTCGGGCGGCGCCTTGAACTGCTTGTAGTGGTTGGCCACCAGCCATTCGTTGACCGGATTCTTGGGCATGCCGAAGTAGTAGTAGCTCGAGCCCTCCATGCCGGGGAACTGCTTGAAGTTGACCATGGCCGGCAGGATGTTGCCGCCGGTGGCGATCTCGATGCCGTAGCGCTTCAGGTCCAGGTCGGCGATCTTGAACGGGTTGCCGGCGCCGGCCCAGATGATGAAGATGATCTTGCGGCCCGGCTTGTCCTTCAGCGCGTCGATCAGGCGCTGCGCGCCGGCGGTGAAGTCGGTGGTACTGGTGGGCAGGTATTCCTCGTGCACCAGCTTGGCATTCTTGATCGCGTCCTTGAAGGCCTTCACGCCATCGCGGCCGAAGGCATAGTCCTGGGCCAGGGTGGCGATGGTCACGCCGGCCTTGTCCAGCGCCACGGCGTTGGAAATCGCATCCTGCGAGCTGTTGCGGCCGGTGCGGAAGATGTAGCGGTTCCATTTGTCGCCGGTGATGGCATCGGCCACGGCCGGCTCGACCAGCAGGATCTTCTTGTACTCCTCGGCCACCGGCAGCAGGGCCAGGGCCACGCCGGAGGACGACGGGCCGACGGCGATGTCGGCCTTGTCATCGCCATAGGCGGCAGCCAGCAGGCTCTTGCCCACATCGGGCTTGCCCTGGTCGTCCTTCTCGATCACGACGATCTTCTTGCCGGCCACGGTCATCGTGCCGCCCGTTGCATAGTCCAGGCCCATCATGAAGCCGGTCTGCGTCTGCTTGCCATAGGCCTCCAGCGGGCCGGTCTTGCTGTAGACGTGGGCAATGCGGATTTCCTTGGCTTGGGCCAGGGCTGGGGCGGCAGCGCCCAGGCTCAGCGCGGCCGCGCAGACAGTGGACAGGGCGAACAGGCGTCTTTGCATGGGGATGTCTCCTGATGGAATGAATCCCCGCATGATTGTTGGAAAGCGCGGGGTGATCCGCTTTCTATTGCAAAGCCCGTGCCGCCGCGCACCGACTCAGTGCAAACACTTAGAAAACGCCCTAAAAGCGGGTGACAAAGGCGCATTCCGTCGCTCGCCTGCACCATTTGTATTGAAATCAGGCAAATTCAGGCCCGCGCAATATGACTGAAATTCAGGCATTGCCTGAATTTCAGTCATCCCAGTGCCCGACTGGGGCATGGCGCCCGCGCCACAATCAGACCTCGTTCCACCGGAGGTGTCAGATGCCCACGCTAGACGAACAGATCGCGCAACGCATCCGTGAGGAGGAATTGTCAGGCCAGATGAGCCTGGCACCCAGCTATGGCAAGACCCTGCAGATCAACGACGGCTTCATGGAAACCCCCGAGGAGCTGCGCCTGGGCTATAAATTCCTGAAGGACGCCGGCTTTGTGCCGCCCGAGATCGAGCTGATGCAGGAAGCGGCCGAGCTGCGCGAAGCGCTGCGCAGCGATCCGCCGGCCGACCAGGCCCGCGAGCTGCGCGCGCAGCTGAACGCACTGGAACTGCGCATCGCCATGCGGCTGGAGCGCCTGGCCAAGGGCTGAGCTCAAGCAGTTCCGTACAGCGCCAGCTTGTCGTACAGCGCGGCGCGCGAGATCTGCAGCAGCCTGGCGGCCGCGACCTTGTTGCCCTGGGTGTGGGCCATTGCGGCGGCAATCGCCTGACGCTCCAGCGCGGCAATCTGCTCGGGCAGTGGCCGGAGTTCGGTGCCGCCCGCCGCCGCCGGCACGGCCCGCAGGCCCGCCGGCGAGGCGGCCAGCAGGGCGCTGAAATGCGCCGGCGTCAAGCGCAACTCGTCGCTCATCATGCTGGCCTGTTCCAGCGCATTGCGAAGTTCGCGGATATTGCCGGGCCAGGGCTGGGCAGCCAGCAGGGCCAGCGCCTCGGGCGACAGTTCGCGATGGGCCATCGCGCTGCGCCGGGCGATGTCGTCCAGCAGGGCCTCGGCCAGGGCCTCGAAGTCGCCGGCGCGTTCGCGCAGGGTGGGCAGGCGTATCGGCACAACGTTGAGCCGGTAGTACAGATCGGCACGGAAGCTGCCCTGCGCCACCATCGCAGCCAGGTCTCGGCTGGTCGCGGCGATCACCCGCACATCGACGCGCAGCACCTGGTTGCTGCCCAGCGGCTCCAGCTCCTGCTCCTGCAGCACGCGCAAGAGCTTGGACTGCAGGGCCAGTGGCATGTCACCGATCTCGTCCAGGAACAGCGTGCCGCCGTCGGCCAGCTTGAACTTGCCCTCGCGGCCCTTGCGGTCGGCGCCGGTGTAGGCGCCGGGGGCGACGCCGAAGAACTCGGCCTCCAGCAGCGTCTCGGGCACGGCGGCGATATTGACGCCGACGAAAGGCCGCGACGCGCGCGCCGAGGCCGCGTGGATGGCGTGAGCCAGCAACTCCTTGCCGGTGCCGGTCTCGCCCAGCAGCAGCACCGTGCTGGCGCCCTGGGCGACGCGCCTGGCCTGCCGCTTGACCTCCAGCGCCGCCGGGCTGGTGCCGATGAAGCTGGCAATCGTGTGCTTCGGTCTTCGCTGTGCCGCGAGTTGCCGGTGCGCGTCTTCCAGCTCCCGCTGCAGGCGCGAGAACTTGGCCATCAGCGGCTGCATCGTTGTCTCGGGGTGGTCCATCAGCACCAGACCGATCGCTCCGATCACCTGGCCGGCCTCGTCGCGCAGCGGCAGCCGGCTGACCAGAAAGGTGCCGGCCTGGTTGCTGAGCAGATCGACAAGAATGGGCCGGCCGGTCTCTATCACCTGGGCCATCAGCGTGTTGGGCACCACGTCCTCGACGCGGCGGCCGATGATGCTGCTGTCGCTGTCGAAACCGAGGCCGGGCAGAAAGCGCTTGTAGCCCTCGCTGATCCAGACGATGCGGTGCGCACGGTCCACCACCATCAGCCCCAGGGCGCTGCGCGCAAACATATCGAACATCGATTGGGCGGCCAGCATCAGCAGGCCATCGGCGTCCTGGGGCAGAGCTGAACTCGGGGCCATCATGTCGCGGGTTTCTCGGGCGGGTGGAGGCGGAATCGGACTGCACTGTACCGCCCCGGCGCGGGCCTGGCGGCCTCCTACGGGAAGTCGTGCGGGCCAGCAGCCTGGCCGCACTGTTATAAAACCGGACTGCAAGACCCCGCAGCAGGCAGACGGGGGCATACCGCCCTACATAGGAGACAGCAGCATGACGACCTTTTCAGCGCGCCCGCAGCGCACCCGACTGGCCTGGCTGGCCGCCTTGGCAGCCCTAGGCGCCGGCGGCCTGCTGACCGGCGCGGCCCAGGCACAGAGCGGCTGGCCGACCAAGCCGGTGACCATCGTCGTGCCCTTCCCGGCCGGCGGCGGCACCGACGCCTTTGCGCGGCCGCTGACCGCCATGCTGACCAAGCAGATGGGCAAGCAGATCATCATCGACAACAAGGGCGGCGCGGGGGGCACCGTCGGCGCCTCGGTGGCGGCCAAGGCGGCGCCGGATGGCTACACCTTCTTCATGGGCGCCGTGCACCACGCCATTGCGCCCAGCATGTATCCGAAGCTGGACTATCAGCTGGAGACCGACTTCATTCCGGTGGCCCTGATCGCCAGCGTGCCCCAGGTCATCGTCGTCAATCCGCAGCGGGTGCCGGTGTCCGATCTGAAGGGCTTGCTGGAGATGATGCGCAAGAACCCCGGCAAGCTGAACTACGGCTCGGCGGGCAACGGCACCTCGCACCATCTGGCCGGCGAGCTGTTCAAGCTGCAGACCAAGACCTTCGTCACCCACATCCCCTACCGCGGCGCCGGCCCGGCCCTGCAGGACCTGATCGCCGGCCAGGTGGATCTGATGTTCGACGGCCTGGGCTCATCGGCCAACCACATCAAGAGCGGTCGCATCAAGGCGCTGGCCGTCGCCTCGGCCAAGCGCGCTCCGGGTTTCCCGGATGTGCCGACCAGCGCCGAAGCCGGCGTGCCGACCTACCAGGTCGCCACCTGGTACGGCCTGTGGGCCCCCAAGGGCACGCCCAAGGAGGCGATAGACCGCATGCGCGCCGAGCTGGTCAAGGCCTACGCCACCCCCGAAATCCACGACATCTGGACAGGCCTCGGTGCCGAGATGCCCAATCTCTACGGCGAAGCCTTCGGCAAGTTCGTCAGCGCCGAGGTCAAGCGCTGGGCCGAGGTGGTGAAGAGCTCGGGCGCCAAGCTGGATTGATCGCAGTGAGCGAGACACTGCCCGCCTGCTCCGTGCGCGAGGCCATCGCCGCCGACGCGCCGGCACTGCACGACATCTATCTGCGGGCCCGCGCCCTGGCCTTTCCGTGGCGTGAGCCGCCCGAGAGCCTCGCCGCGGACAGCGCCGGCGAGTGGATGCTGGTGGCCTGTCGCGGCGACCGGCTGCTGGGCTTTGTCTCCTGCCAGCGGGCCGAGGCCTTCATCCACCATCTGTATGTGGACCCGGCCTGCCATGGCCGCGGCATAGGCACGGCCCTGCTTCAGGCTTGCCTGGACGGCATGCACCACCGCCCCGCCGCACTGAAGTGCGTGCTGAGGAACCAGGCTGCACTGGCTTTTTATGCCCGCCATGGCTGGACGGCAGCCGCCACCCAGCCCCCCGACGCGCAGGACTATGTGCTGCTGCACCTGATTTGATGGACAACCCTTAGCCTTTCACCATGCCCAACGCCAATCTGTTCGCCGCGCTGCGCGACCAATTCCCCGCCGATCTGGAACAGACCGCCATCGAGGTGGCCGACACCCCGGGGCTGAACTACAGCTGGCGCGACATCGACCGCGCCACCGCGATGATGGCGAATCTGCTGGCCTCGCTGGATCTGCCGGCCGGCAGCCGAGTCGCGGTGCAGACCGAGAAGTCGGTCGAGGCGCTGATGCTGTACCTGGCCGTGCTGCGCGCCGGCTATGTCTTCCTGCCGCTGAACACCGCCTACCAGGCCGCCGAGATCGAGTACTTCGTCGGCAATGCCGAGCCGGCCGTCGTCGTCTGCTCGGGCAAGAACTTCGGCTGGGTCAGCAAGATTGCCTTCAATGCCGGCACCGAGCATGTGTTCACCCTGAACGAGGACCGCACCGGCAGCCTGCTGGAGCGCGCCGCCCATCAGTCGGACCAGCACCAGACCGTGGTCAAGGGCACGGACGAGCTGGCCGCCATCCTCTACACCAGCGGCACCACCGGGCGCAGCAAGGGCGCGATGCTGACCCACGGCAATATGCTCAGCAATGCCCTGGTGCTGAAGGACTACTGGGGCTGGAAGCCCGGCGACGTGCTGGTTCACGCCCTGCCCATCTTCCATGTCCACGGCCTGTTCGTCGCCACGCATGGCGCCCTGCTCAACGGCAGCAAGATGATCTGGTTCGCCCGCTTCGACCCACATGCGGTGATCGCCAAGCTGCCCGAGGCCACCGTCTTCATGGGCGTGCCGACGCTGTACGTGCGCCTGCTTGGCGAGGCCTCGTTCGGCAAGCAGGCCTGCAGGAATATGCGCCTCTTCATCAGCGGCTCGGCGCCTATGCTGATCGAGACCTTCAACGAATTCCTCGCCCGCACCGGCCACCAGATTCTCGAACGCTACGGCATGAGCGAGACGGTGATGCTGACCAGCAACCCCTATCACGCCAAGGATGGCGCGCGGCGCGGCGGCACAGTCGGCTTCCCGCTGCCCGGCGTGGGCCTGCGCCTGCGGGACGACAAGGGCCAGCCCTGCCCCACCGGCGAGATCGGCGGCATCGAGGTCAGGGGGCCCAACGTCTTCGTCGGCTACTGGCGCATGCCCGAGAAGACCCGGGAAGAGTTCACCGCGGACGGCTGGTTCAAGACCGGCGACGTCGGCCGCATCGACGAACAGGGCTATGTGACCATCGTCGGCCGCAGCAAGGACCTGATCATCAGCGGCGGCTACAACGTCTACCCGGCCGAGATCGAGGGCTATATCAATGACATGGCCGGCGTCAACGAATCGGCGGTGATCGGCGTGCCACACCGGGACTTCGGCGAAGCGGTGGTGGCCGTCGTGGTGGCCAAGTCCGGCGCGGCGCTGGACGGCGCCAGGATCGCCGCCACCCTGAAGGGGAAAATCGCCAACTTCAAGGTGCCCAAGCAGGTCTTCGTCGTTGCCGAGCTGCCGCGCAACACCATGGGCAAGGTGCAGAAGAACCTGCTGCGCGATCAGCACAGGGGTTTGTTCGCATGAGCACGGCGCCTGTCAGCAGCAACAGCGCCTGCCCGCGTTGCGGCCAGCCCTTTCACTGTGGCGTGGCCGATGCCCGCTGCGACTGCTTCGACCTCCAGCTCACGCCGGGCCTGCGCCAGCAACTGGCGCAGCAATACAGCAGCTGCCTGTGCGTCAGTTGCCTGAGGCAGCTGAAGGACCAGGCCGCCGCGGCCCAGCAATGATGAGCGACCCCAGCGCCGCCATCGGCCTGCGCATCAAGCTGGAGCGCACGCAACGCGGCTGGTCCCTGGCTGAGCTGGCCGAGCGCGCCGGCGTGTCAAAGGCGATGATCAGCAAGATCGAGCGCGGCGAGGCCAGCCCCACCGCCACGGTGCTGGGCCGGCTGTCGGGCGCACTCGGTCTGGCCCTGTCGGCACTGCTGGCCCTGGCCGAGCAATCGGCCGGGCGGGTCAGCCATCGCGACACGCAAACCCTCTGGCAGGACCCCGAGACCGGCTACACCCGGAGGCGCCTCTCGCCCAGCGGCAGCAGCGCACTGGAGCTGCTGGAGATAGCGCTGCCCGCCGGCGTGCGCGTGCCCTATCCGGCCAGTGCCTTCAGTTTCCAGCACGAGCAGATCCTGGTGCTGGAGAACACGCTGGTCTTCGTCGAGGGCGCCATCGAACACCGGCTCGAGGCCGGTGATTGCCTGCAGCTGGGGCCGCCGGAGGACTGCGTCTTCATCAACCCGGGCCGGCTGCCCTGCCGCTATCTGATCGCCCTGGTGCGGCGCTGACGCCGGGCGGCCTCCGGGCAGATTGAACTCACGGCAGGGTCGATTTCGTTCATCATTGTTCGTCGTGCATGCAGAGGGCCGTCCTCTGCTTTTTGGAGTTCATCATGTCCACTCACACTGTCCGGCTCCACCGCGTCATCAAGGCCCCGGCCGAGCGGGTCTATCGCGCGTTTCTGGATGCCGATGCCATGGCGAAGTGGCTGCCACCGCATGGCTTCACGGGCAAGGTCCACCACATGGATGCCAGGGTCGGCGGCAGCTACCGGATGTCGTTCACCAATTTCTCGAATGGCCACAGCCACGCCTTCGGCGGGGACTATCTGGAGCTGCTGCCGCACGAGCGGATTCGCTACACCGGCAAGTTCGACGATCCGCATCTGCCCGGCGTGATGCAGACCACCATCACCTTGCGGACCGTGTTCTGCGGCACCGAGATGCATGTCGAGCAAGAGGGCATACCGGCCATCGTTCCGCCCGAGGCCTGTTACCTGGGTTGGCAGGAGTCACTGACGCTGCTGGCCCAACTCATCGAAGCCAAGGTGTCGGAGTAGCGGCATCGCCGACAATCCGCTCCTTCAAGATAGCAAGGCACACCATGACCCGTCGATTGATCAGCTCCGGATCCAGCTTCGAACACGATATCGGCTACTCGCGGGCCGTGGTGGACGGCGAGTGGGTGTTCGTCTCCGGCACCACCGGCTTCGACTACCAGACCATGACCGTCTCCGACGATTTGCTGGAGCAGACCGAACAGTGCCTGAAGAACATAGCGGCGGCACTCACCGAGGCCGGGGCCAGCTTTGCCGACATCGTCCGCGTGACCTATGTGCTGCCCGATGCGGCCGGGTTCCCCAACTGCTGGCCCATCCTGCGCAAGTACTTCGGCGAGGTGCGGCCGGCGGCGATGATGATCTCGGCCGGCCTGGCCGACCCGCGCATGAAGATCGAGATTGAAGTGACGGCACGCAAGCGGGCATGAGTTCCAGTCTGCCCACGGCTTCGGTGGCGGTGGATGCCCTGCTGTTCGATGTCGGCGGCGTGCTGATCGACATCGACTTCAAGCGTGCCCTGCGCAGCTGGGCCCAGGCATCCGGTGCGGACGAAGCCCTGCTGGCGCAGCGCTTCGCCTTCGACCAGGCCTACGAGGCCCACGAGCGCGGCGAACTCAGCTCGGCCGAATTCTTTGCCGCCCTGCGCAGCACCCTGCAGATCCAGCTCAGCCAGGCCCAGTGGCTGGCCGGCTGGAATGCGATCTTTCTCGGGCCCATTGCCGGGGTAACCGAGTTGTTGCGCGAACTCGGCGCCCTCCTGCCGATATATCTGTTCTCCAACACCAATGCCGCGCACCACGCCTTCTGGGGCAGCCAATACCCGGATTTGCTGGCGCCGGTGCAGCGCGTGTTTTGCTCGCACGAAATCGGGCTGCGCAAGCCCACCGTCGAATCCTACCGGCGCGTCATCGCGGAGCTAGGGTTTGCCCCAGAGCGCATCGCCTTCTTCGATGACTCGGCGCTCAATCTGGAGGGTGCGCGACAGGCCGGGCTGCAGACCTTCCACATCACCGGACCGGACTCGCTGCGCCAGGCGCTGGAGGCCGGGCTGGGCTTCGATTTGGCGCGCTGATCGCACAAAGCGTTACCTGCACCCCACGCCAGGGCGTCCCAGGCCCCAGGCTAACGGCATAATCATCGCCACAGGGAGGTTCAACTCGTTGTTTTGAGGAACCTCATGAAATTCAGAGAAGTCACACTTTTTTCCGGTGAACGATTCGAGGTGCCACAAGGCATCCAGCGCATTGACCATAACGCCACCCATGGCTGGCAACTGCGTTACGCGGGCACCAAGCTGTTCTCGGACCACAGCCAGGACGGCAGCGGTGCCGCCGAGGCACTGGCCAAGGCCACCAAGGAGTTGCTGCGGCGCATCACCAAGCTGCCCGCACCCTCCCGGCTGCGACGAAGCCCCAACGAAAACAAGACCAACGATCTGCCTGTCGGCATTTCCGGGCCCATCGTGCGCCAGCGCAAGGGCATGTCGGTGCGCGATTGCAGCTTCTCGGTCTCCCTGCCGCGTTTCGGCGAGACGGCCAAGCGCCGCAGCGTCTACATCGGCACCGAGAACACCTACACGGTGGAGCGCTACCACGCCGCCCTGGCCAAGGCGGTCGAGTTGCGCACCAAGGCCGAGGAGACCTATCAGCGCGCCGCCACCAAGGCCAAGCGTATCGAGGGTCAGGTGCTGAAGGTCAAATAAGGCGCCGGGTCCCGGAGGAAATGTCGTGAGCGCACAATCGCGCGGTCACGACTTTCGTCCCATCCTGCCTATGCCCGACCTCCTGACCCGAAAGACGTTCACGCGCGCTTGCGCTCTGCTGCTGGCCGCGGTGCTGACGCTCGGCGCCTGCTCCACCGGCGTGCCCGAGGGCATCGTCGCGGTGACGCCCTTCGAGCTCAAGCGCTACGAGGGCACCTGGTACGAGATCGCCCGGCTCGACCACTCGTTCGAGCGGGGCCTCAGTGATGTCAGCGCACGCTACCGTGCCCAGCCTGACGGCAGTGTCGATGTCATCAACCGCGGCTTCGACACCAAGAGCGGCGAATGGCGCCAGGCCAATGGCCGCGCGCTGTTCACCGGCCCGGCCGACCGGGGCTCGCTGAAGGTCTCGTTTTTCGGTCCGTTCTACGGCGGCTATCACGTCATGGCCCTGGACCAGCAGGCCTACCGCTGGTCCATGGTTGTCGGGCCTGATCGGGACTATCTGTGGATTCTGTCCCGTGACAAACAGCTGAGCCCGGCCGTGCGCGAGGATCTGCTGCGCCGGGCCAAGGCGGCCGGCATTGCGGTGGAGCGGCTGATCTGGGTCGCCCAGACCCGCCAGGACGGCTGAGCGCCGCCGCACTCAGCCCATGCGGCGGCGGCAGACATAGCTCAGCGCATCGACCAGGGCCACCAGCAGCAGCATCGCGCCCAGCACGGTTGCCGTCTTGCCCATCTGGAACAGCCCCATGTGGAAGGCCAGCAACTGGCCCAACCCGCCGGCACCGACCACGCCCAGCACGGCGGCGGCGCGGATATTGTTCTCCCAGCGGTACAGCGTGTAGCTGAGCAGCTGCGGCAACACCTGGGGCAGGCCGGCGTAGAGCAACACCCGCCCCTTGCCCACCCCCTGCGTGCGCAGCGCCAGGCCCGGTCCGGCATCGATGTTCTCCAGCGCGTCGGCGAACAGCCGGCCCAGCACGCCGGTGGTGTGCACGGCCAGCGCCAAGGTGCCGGCCAGCGGCCCGAGGCCGGCCGAGATCAGCAAGAGCGCTGCCCACACCAGCTCGGGCACCGAGCGCAGGGCGTTGAGCAGCAGGCGCAGCGGCGCGCGGCTGAGCGAGCGCCCATCCCCGGGCAGCCGGCTCGCCGGCCAGGCCAGCAGCAGACCAGCCACCGCCGCCAGCAGGGTCCCGAGAGCCGACATCGCCAGGGTCTCCAGTGCACCCCAGCCGACCCTGCGCAGAAAAGCCGGGCTCAGATCAGGCGGGAAGAACTCCCCCAGAAAGCGGCCCATGCTGCGCGCCGCCTCAACAGAGAAGAACTGCGCCCATTGCAGGTCCAGCGACCAGAAGCTGGCAATGACCAGTACGGCAAGGCCGGCCAGGAAGAAACGGCCTCTGCTCATGCCAGCACCTTGCGCAACCAGGCGCTGGTGCGGTCGGCCAGGGCCACCAGGGCCATGAAGACCAGCAGCATCGTCGAGACCTCGGCGCCGTTGAACATCTTCATCGCACCGTCCAGCTGCTGTCCCAGGCCACCGGCGCCGACAAAACCCAGCACCACCGAGGAGCGGATCGCGCATTCCCAGCGATAGACGGTGTACGAGCACAGCTCGGCCGCGTTCTGCGGCAGCAGCGCATAGAAGAAGGTCTGCAGCCGCGAGCTGCCACAACGCAGCAGCGCCTCGCCGACCTGGCCGTCACTGCTTTCCAGTATCTCGCCGTAAACCTTACCCAGCATGCCGCCGTAGGTCAGCGCAATCGCCAGCACGCCGGCGGTGGGCCCCAGGCCGACGACACGCACGAACACCAACGCCCAGACCAGCTCGGGCACGCTGCGCAACACCATCATCAGCCAGCGCAGCAGCTGCCTGAGCCAGAACGGCCCCGGCGCCATGCGACCGCTCAGCGCCGAAATCGACAGCACGCGGGTCGACAGCAGGGTCAGCGGAATGGCCAGCAGCAGGGCCAGCGTGATGCCGGCGGTGGCCATGGCCACGGTGCGCCAGGTCTCGCGCGCCACCAGCAGCAGGAAGTCCGGCCGCAGCGTGGGCGGGAAGAAGTCGCCCAGAAAGCGCGCGGTGACGCGCAGGCTGTCGGGCTCCAGCAAAACCCAGGGCCGGAACTCGGTCGCCAGGCAAAGCGGCCACAGCAGCGCCAGGCCGGCGCCGAGCCAGAACAGGCGGCCCAGCCGGGCCGGGTCGCGCAGGGCCGGGCCGCCCGCAGCACTCATCGGCAGGTGGCGCCGACCAGGCGCGCCGCGTCGCCGCTCACCGCCGGCGGTGTCGGCGCCGGGCCTTGCAGCTCGTCTTCATGCTGGGCGTACAGCGCGGCCAGCCGGTTCGGCGTGACTTCGCTGGCGGGCAGGTCGAAGGCCAGCAGGCCGTCGCGCAGGCCGACAATGCGCGGAAACCGCGCCAGCGCTATCTCCACCTGGTGCAGCGAGGCCACCAGGGTGACGCCTCGCGCCCGCGCCTCATCGAACAGGGTCGTGCAGGCCTGGGCGGCACGCGTCGGGTCCAGCGCCGACAGCGGCTCGTCGATCAGCCACAGCCCGGCCGGCGCCAGCAGCGCCCGCGCCAGGCCGACGCGCTGGCGCTCGCCGCCCGACAGGCGATCGACCCGCTCGAACAGCTTGTCGGCCAGATCGAAGCGGGCCAGTGCCGCCTGCGCCGCGGCCATGTCGATCGGGTGGAGCAGCGAGCGCAGGCTGGCCCACAAGCTCATCGCCGGCAGCCGCCCGGCCAGCACGGCCGTGACGACGCGCTGGCGCGGCGGCAGCGGTGGCACCTGCGGCGCCAGGAACAGGCGGCCGCGCAGGCGCTGCAGTTCGCGGCGCGGCAGGGTCCAGGGATTGACGCCGTCCAGTTGCAAGCTGCCTTCGGCCGGAGGCAGGGCGCAGGCCAGCAGCTGCAGCAGGGTCGTCTTGCCGGCACCCGACGGGCCGATCACGGCCACCGACTCGCCCTGCGCGATGCGCAGCGTGATTGGCTGCAAGGCGGCTGCGGCACCGGGTCGGGCCGCCGGGTGACGAGCCGCTGCGGCATCAAGCGCTATCTTCAACGGCGGGCTCTCAGAGCAGGCCGGCGCTGCGTGCGGCGGCCTCTATGCCCTTGTAGTTGTCCACCTTGGTCGGCACAAAGCGGGTGGCGCGCTGCAGTTCCAGAATCTCCTTGCCCTCGGCCGTGTCGCGGCTCAGGGCCAGGAAGGCCTGGGTCAGCTTGTCGCGCAGCGCCTGCGGCATGTCGGCGTGCACGCTCCAGTTGTAGTCGTAGTAGGGCGGGGTGGTGTAGATCACGCGCACCTTGCTCAGGTCCACCTTCTTGTCGGCGACGAACTTCTCCCAGACCGAGATGTTCAGCGCGCCGCCCTGCACCTTGCCGGCGACTACGGCGGCGATGGTGGCGTCGTGCGCGCCGCTGTAGGCCACGCGCTTGAAGTCCTTCTCCGGGTCTATCTTGGCCTGGAGCAGAAAGCTGCGCGGCATCAGATGGCCCGAGGTCGAGCTCTGCGAGCCGAAGCTGACGTCCTTGCCCTTCAGATCGGCCAGCGACTGTATTGCCGGTTCGCTGGTGATGAAGACCGAGCGGAACTTCTCGTCCTCCTCGCGCTGCACCAGGGGCAGCACCTTGCCACCCGAGCGCACATTCGCCTGCACAAAGGTGAAGCCGCCGAACCAGGCCAGATCGACCTTTCTGTTGACCAGGGTCTCGACGGCGGCGGCGTAGTCGGTCACCGGCGTGTACTCGACCTTCATGTTCAGCCGGGTCTCGAGATACTTGACCAACGGCCCGGCCTTGCGCGCCAGCTCGGTGGGCGACTCGTCGGGGATGGCGGTGACGCGCAGCACCTGCTGGGCCTGCGCCAGGGCGCCCGCGCTGACAAGGGTGCAGGCCAGCAGGGTCTTCAGTGTGGTGATGATGTTGGGCATGGTCGTTTCTTGGCAGATTCAAGGGGATCAGCCCGCATTGGACAGCAAAGCGGGGCCACTCAGCGGGCGCAGCTGCGAAAGCCGGCAAAGATGTCATTGCGCTCGGCGGTGAAGAAGTTGCGGTAGCGCGGGTGGTGCAGGCGCGGCTGGGTGCCGAACGAGGCACCGCGCAGCACCGGCCGGCCATCGAACCAGGGCGCCGAATAGTCCTGGTAGGGATGAGGGCGAAAGCCGGGGTAGGGGGCGAAGGCACTGGCCGTCCACTCCCAGACCGACCCCCAGGCAAAGGCCGGGTCCGACGGCGCCAGCGCCGCCCGCTCCCATTCGGCCTCGGTCGGCAGGCGCCGGCCGGCCCAGGCGCACCAGGCCTGGGCCTCGTGGGCGTTCAAATGGCAGGCCGGCAGGGCCGGGTCAAGCGGGCGCCAGCGCCCCCACAGCCGCTGCTCCCAGTCCTTGCCCGCACGACGCAGATAGCGCGGTGCGGCGGGTGCCTGTTCGCTCAGCCAGCGCCGGCCCGGCCCGCTCCACCAGTGTGGCTGCCCATAGCCTCCGGCCTCGACAAAGGGCAGGAACTCGGCCCAGCTGACGACGCGGCTGTCGATCTCGAAGGCCGTCAGCGGCTGGTCATGTGCGGCCAGCTCGTTGTCGAACGCAAAGCCCGGCCCCGCATCGCCCAGGCGGTGGATAGCGGCGTCCAGGCGCAGCGGCTGCCTGGGCTGGGGCAGGGCACGGGGCTGCCAGCGTGGGTCGCTCACGCCCATGTCCAGCGCCTGCGCCATGTACAGGCCCGCCTCGTGGTGCATGTCCTCATGCAACAGGGCCAGGCGGAAGAAGTAGAGCGCGTCGTCGGCAGTCTCGGTGTGCGTCAGCAGCGCCAGTGTGCCCTGCAACTGCTGGTGCAGATCATCGCGCGTGGCCGCCGCATCCGGCAGGGGCAGCGACCAGCGGCTGGCATGAGGCACCTGGCTGGAGTCGTACAGCGCATCGGCATTGCCGCGCAGCGCGGGCAGGCGCGGCGCCTGCGGGTCGGCCCGCGGGCCGAGATGCCGCTGCGGATGGCGCGCGATCCAGAACTCCTGGAACCAGCCGATATGGCCCAGCTCCCAGCGCGGCGGATTCAGGCCGGCGCGCCGGGGCACCTCGGGGCCTTGCTCGAACAACGCCGCGATGGCCAGCGTGTCGGCACGGCTTTGACGCAGCGCCTCGGCCAGCGACTCGGGCGCGGCACGGCGCAGGGCCTCGCCGGTGGGGCGGTGAACGCTCATTCGCTATAGTCCTCGGACATGCAGGCGCCCTCACTGGTCATCGTCACGCCGGCCCTGGCTGCGGCCAACAACGGTAATTGGCAGACGGCCAGGCGCTGGGCCCGCTTCCTGTCCGGCGATTATCGGGTGCGACTGGCAGCCTGCTGGCCCGACGCCGGCCAGCACGATGATGCCATCATGATCGCCCTGCACGCGCGCCGCTCGGCCGCCAGCGTGGCCGAATGGAAGGCACTCCACCCGCAGCGCCCGGTGGTGCTGGTGCTCACCGGCACGGATCTCTACCGCGATATCGCCAGCGACGCCAGCGCCCAGGCCTCGCTGGCGCTGGCCGATCGCCTGGTGGTGCTCAATGAACTGGGCCTCGACGGCCTGCCCGCCGCGCTGCGCCACAAGGGCCGTGTGCTGCTGCAATCGGTGCCGGCGCAGCTGGCCCGGGTCAAGACCGGTCGCCATCTGCGCGCGTTGATGGTCGGCCATCTGCGCGACGAGAAGTCGCCGCAGACCTATTTCGACGCGGTGCGACGGCTCTGCGGCCGCAAGGACATGCTGTTCGACCACATCGGCGCCGCGCTGGACCCCCTGCTGGGCGAGGCAGCGCAGGCGCTGCAGCAGGCATGCCCGCGCTACCGCTGGCTGGGCGGCCTGCCGCATCCGGCCACGCGGGCGCGCATCGCGGCCGCCCATCTGCTGGTCCACCCCAGCCGCATCGAGGGCGGCGCCCATGTGGTGATAGAGGCGATCACCAGCGGCACGCCGGTGCTGGCATCGCGCATCGCCGGCAATCTTGGCCTGCTGGGCAGCGACTACGCCGGGCTGTTCGACTGCGGCGATGCCGCGGGCCTGGCGGCCCTGCTGGCGCAATGCCGCGACGCTGCGGCTATGCTGCCGCGGCTGATGGACCAGTGCGCGCGGCGCGCGCCGCTGTTCCACCCCGATCACGAACGCCAAACGCTGCGGGCCCTGCTGGCCGAATGCAGCGCCCACTGAGGAGATTCACGATGAACGCCCCCGCACCCTACCAACAACCCGCCGGCGAGCCGCGCCTGACCTCGCTGTCTCACGGCGGCGGCTGCGGCTGCAAGATCGCCCCCGGCGTGCTGACCGAGATCCTGCGCAGCATGCCGGCGATGCCGATACCGAAGGAGCTGCTGGTCGGCATCGAGACGGCCGATGACGCCGCCGTCTACCAGCTCAACGACGAGCAGGCGCTGATCGCCACCACCGATTTCTTCATGCCCATCGTCGACGATCCCTTCGACTTCGGTCGCATCGCCGCCACCAATGCGATCAGCGATGTCTACGCCATGGGCGGCCGGCCCATCTTCGCGCTGGCCCTGGTGGGCATGCCCATCAATGTGCTGTCCACCAGCACCATAGGCCGGGTGCTGGAGGGTGGCGCCTCGGTCTGCCGCGCGGCAGGCATACCGATCGCCGGCGGCCACACGATCGACTCGGTCGAGGCCATCTACGGCTTGGTGGCCCTGGGCCTGGTGCACCCGAAGCGGGTCAAACGCAATGCCGATGCGCGGCCGGGCGATGTGCTGATACTGGGCAAGCCGCTGGGCGTGGGCGTGCTGTCGGCGGTGCTGAAGAAGGAGAAGCTCGATGCCGCCGGCTATGCACAGATGCTGGCCGTCACCACCCAGCTGAACACCGCCGGCCCGGCACTGGCCGAGCTGGCCGGCGTGCACGCGCTGACCGATGTGACCGGCTTCGGCCTGGCCGGCCATGCGCTGGAAATCGCCCGCGGCGCCGGCTGCCGGGTGCAGCTGGACTGGTCGGCCGTGCCCTTGCTCGACGGGGTGCAGGCGCTGGCCGGGCAGGGTTTCATCACCGGCGCCTCGGGCCGCAACTGGGCCGGCTATGGCGCCGACATCGCCCTGCCCGCCGGCTTTGCCGCCACCGCCCAGGCGTTGCTGACCGATCCGCAAACCAGTGGCGGCCTGCTGGTCAGCTGCGAGCCGGCGGCCGTCGATGCGGTGCTGGCCACCTTCCGCGCCCATGGCTTCGCGGCAGCGGCCTGCATCGGCCGGGTGCTGAGCGCCCAGGCCGGCACGGCGCCGCTGCAAGTCTGCTGAACCATTGTTTCAGCGCCTGTAACGGTGAATTGGAGGCGCCGGTGGTTCCCAATCCGCGCGAACTCGTCGACAGTCGGCCGTCGCCCCCACAGGAACCCACGCCATGACCACCGCCATCGAAGCCCCGCGCCCGCCGCTGCCACCGTTCACATTGGAGACCGCCACGCAAAAGGTGCGCATGGCCGAAGACGCCTGGAACACGCGCGACCCGCAGCGCGTGGCGCTGGCCTACACGCCCGACAGCCGCTGGCGCAACCGCGTCGAGTTTCCGCAGGGGCGCGAGCAGATCGTGCAGCTGCTGCAGCGCAAATGGGCGCGCGAGCTGGACTACCGGCTGATCAAGGAGTTGTGGGCCTTCACCGGCAACCGCATCGCCGTGCGCTTTGCCTACGAGTGGCACGACGATGCCGGCAACTGGTTCCGTTCCTACGGCAACGAGAACTGGGCCTTCGACGAGCAGGGCTTCATGGCCTGGCGCCATGCCAGCATCAACGACCGACCGATGGCCGAGGCCGAGCGACTGTTCCTCTGGCCACAGGGGCGCCGCCCGGACGACCATCCCGGCCTGAGCGATCTGGGCCTGTAGTCATCCCCCCGATAGCGGGAAGGCCAGGCACAGGGTGGTGCCGCCGGCGCTGCTGGCACGCAGGCTGAGCCTGCCACCATGCAGGCTGGCAATGCGCTGGGCGATCGCCAGACCCAGGCCGCCGAAGCCGCCACCGGGGCGAGCCATAGGCGGGTCACGCAGCGCCCCGCCACACGCCAGCCGCTGGCGCAGCTCGTCGGGCAGCCCCGGGCCGTGGTCTTCGACCACCAGGCTGACCTGCCTGGCCTCCCGCTCCAGGCTGACGCGCACCGGCTGATCGCTGGGCGCATGGCGCAGCGCGTTGTCGATCAGATTGGTCAGCGCGCGTTCAATCAGCTGCAGATCCCCGTCGAGCTCCACCGGACCGGGCGCCGCTCCGGCCAGGGCCACCGCCGGCGCGCCGGTATCGAAGGAGAACTTCTGCACCGCGTCGGCGACCAGCTCGTCGAGCCGAAACCGCTCGACGTGAACGACCTGGTCACCGGACTGCAGGCGGGCCAGCTCGAACAGCTGCTGCGTCAGGCGCCGCACCTTGTTGCTCTGCGCCAGCGCAATGCCCAGGTGATGCCGGCCATCGGCCGACGCCTGCATCTGCGGCAGGCCGTGCAGCGCCTCCAGATGACCGTGCAGCGCGGTCAGCGGTGTGCGCAGGTCGTGGGCCACATTGGCCATGGCCTCGCGATGGGTGGCCTGCTGGCGGGCCTCGTCACGCAGCTGCTCGTCGATGCGCGCGGCCATCAGGTCGAAGGACTGGGCGATGGCCCGCACCTCGTCGCCGTCGGGCAAAGCGCCGGCCAGAGCCGCATCGGCGCCAGGTCCGAAGGCCTGCATGCGACGCGCCAGCTGGCGCAGCGGCCGCGTCAGGCCATGCACCATGCGCGCGCCGAGCAGCAGGGTCAGCAGCAGGGCCACCGCCAGCAGCAGGCCCATGCCCTGCCAGATGCGCTGCTGGCCGATATGCCCGGCCACCTGCTCATGGGCCTGGCCCTCCAGCACCACATACAAATAGCCGGGTGGCGCGGCATCGCCCGGCTGGGCAGGAAACATTGCCGCGCTGAAGATCTTGCCGCCGCCGGGATGCTTGGGATCGGTGCCCAGCAGCGGCAGGGCGGCATCGGCCAGAAAGGCATGCACCGGCGCCAGATCGACCTTAGGCTGGCGCACCGCCAGCGGGTCGCCGAGGTAGGCGCGCACGGCGCCGCGGGCATCCAGCACATAGACATCGATCGCCGGGTTGACCACCATCAGCATGCCCAGCAGCTCGTCGAGCGCGCGCCGTTCGGTGTCACCCCCGGTGCTGTGCGCCACCGCGGGCCAATGCTCGACGATGTGCCGCGCCAGGCCATGAGACAAGCGCTGCAAGGTGTCGCGCTCCTGGGTGTTCATGACCTTCCAGCCGACCAGGCCGACGAGCAGGCCGAAACCGCACAACAGGCCGGCAAAGACCAGGGTCAGGCGGCGCGAGAAGCTGAGCATGGTTCAGGCCCCGAAGCGATAGCCCACGCCCCAGACCGTGGAGATCAGGCGCGGCCGCTGCGGGTCGGCCTCGATCTTGGTGCGCAGCCGGTTGATGTGGGAGTTGACCGTGTGTTCATAGCCGTCGAAGCCGCTGCCCCAGACGCGGTCCAGCAGATCGCCGCGGCTGAACACCTGGCCCGGGTGGCGGGCCAGGAAGTACAGCAAGTCGAACTCGCGCAGGGTCAGGGGGATGGCCTCGCCGCCCTGGCGCAACTCGCGGCGTATCGGATCCAGCCGGTGCTGCTCGCCAAACTGCAGCTCGGCCGGCGCGGCCTGCGGCTGGCGCAGCTGCTCGACGCGGCGCAGCAGCGCACGCACCCGTGCCACCAGCTCCAGCACCGAGAAGGGCTTGACCAGATAGTCGTCGGCGCCCAGCTCCAGCCCGAGCACGCGGTGCGCCTCGGCCGAGCGGGCGCTGACGATGATCAGCGGTACATGCTGGTGCCGTGCATGCAGATAACGGCAAACCTCCCAGCCATCGGCACCGGGCAGCATCAGGTCCAGCAGCACCAGGTCGTACCGCCTGGCTTCGATCGCACGCATCGCCTGCAGGCCGTCGGCCTCGCGCTGCACGGCAAAGCCCGCCTCCTGCAGCTGCTGCTGCACCAGCTGGGCGATCGCGTCGTCATCTTCCACCAGCAGAATCGTTGCGTCCATGCCCTGGGTCGTTCGGCGGGGCCACTTCCTTACAGCCCGCAGCCGCAACTCCATTCTTCACGGCGCCGTGAGATTTCGGTGAGGACTGCGCGAGGCCTGATCGGCAGCATCCGGCCGGTGGATTTCCCACACACAAGGAGCACCTCATGAACACCAGCCGCTATGCGCTGAAGACCCTGGCCGCCGCCACCCTGGGCCTGGCCGCCCTCGCTGCCCATGCCGTCGATGTGACGGTCACGCTGACCCAGCTGGCGCCAGCCGGTGGCGTCGGCATCGCCCCGCTGTGGGTCGGCTTTCACAACAGCAGCTTCGACAGCTTCGACGCCGGCTCGGCCGCCTCGCTGGGCATCGAGCGCGCCGCCGAAGACGGCAATGCCGCGCAGCTGAGCACCATCTTCGCCGCCAGCGTGGCCGGCGGCGTGCAAGCCACCCTGCCCGGCCCGCCCGCCTTCCCTGGCGCCGTGCGCACGCGCACGCTGACCAACGTCGACCTCGCCGGCGTCAACCGCTACTTCAGCTACGCCGCCATGGTGGTGCTGAGCAATGACTTCTTCATCGGCAATGACAACGCCAAGGCCCATGACCTGGCCAGCATCGCCAATGGCGGCAAGATCTCGATTCTGGTTGGCGGCAACGGCGGCGTCTGGGACGCCGGCACCGAGGTCAACGACTTCCAGTATTCGCTGGCCAACGGCGCCTTCGGCATCGGCGGCGGTCAGTCCGGGCCCAACCAGGGGACGGACGAGCACGGCGTCGTCCATCTGGTGACCGGCAACCCCTACACCAGCTTCCTCAGCCAGGGCTTCGTGCCTAACGGCTATCAATGGGGCGCGCTGGACTTCAATGCCGCACCGGCCTTCGCGCGCATCGACATCGAGGTGGCGGCCGTGCCCGAGCCGCAAAGCTATGCGCTGATGCTGGCCGGCCTGCTGGCCGTGGGCGCGATTGCCCGCCGCCGAGCCAACCCGCCCAGCGCCTGATCGTCAGACCGGCCGGCTGTCGGACTTCAGGTACCAGGTGCTGATGCGCTGGCCGTTCCAGCGCAAGGTCACCTGCTCGGCCTGGCGGGCCGGCGGCACGGTGGCCCGGGGGGTGAACAGGGCCACGCAATGGCCGCCCGGGTGGCGCACGCTGTCATAGGCCAGGCCGGCCAAGCCGGTTTCGCGCAGGCGCAAGCCAAAGGCCTGCGAAGCGGCATAGCTGTCGGGGTCGTGCAGGGCCCGGTAGTCAGCGCTCTGCCGGCCGCGCAGATCCTGCAGCGAGGCCTTGACGCGCACCCGGTAGCAGCGCAGGTCCACCTCGATCGCCGGCTCCGCCGTGCGCGCCAGAAAGCGCGCCCGGTGATGGCTCAGCTCGGCCACCGCCGTCTCCAGAACGGCCGCCGCGTAGTAGACGCCATAGCTGCCGTTGCTGAAGCGCGAGCCCTCGGGGTTCAGGTGGGTGAAGGCGGCCATGATGGGGCTGCATCCCGGGCCGCTGATGCGCTGCTCGGCCGGCACCAGGCTCAGCTCGCCGATCTCGTCGCGCAGCCGCGGATTGCCCAGCGACTCGATCGCGAACACGGTGGCCAGATCGGCCGGGTCGGCCACCGCCTCGAACAGCGAGATCGGCGGAAAGCGGCTGGGCACCAGGCGGCAGGAGTCACGCCAGTCCAGCTCGACCAGCGGCCAGCGGGAGCTCAAGCCCAGCCGCCCCGCTGCGCGTCCAGGTACTGGCGCACGACGAACAGATCCGACACCTGGCCCGCCAGCATGCGCTCCAGCGCCGGGCGGCCGCCGAACAGCGGCGCGGTATTGGGCTTGCGCACCCAGGCGTTGGCCCGCTCGGGGATGGGCAGCAGGATCTGCAGGCCCGAGTAGATGCCGAACAGGTGCGACAAGCGCTCCAGGGTCGCAGCGTCCAGCCCGGTCTTGATGCGCCCGGCTTTCCAGTCGTAGAAGGTGGTGCGGCCGCAGCCCAGCAGGCGCTGCTGTTCCTCGTTGCTCAGGCCCCAGGCCTGGGCAATCTTGAAGAAGGTGCGCAGCGCGGCCTGGGCGGAGGGGGCCGAATAGACATCGGGCTGGGCTTCGGAGGGGTGGATCATGGTGGCTCCACGGCCGGGGGATGACCGGCGCTTGGTTGGAGTATAGGTACATATTTGTACCGAAACAAGCAATCAGTCCGCCAGCGAACCCTCAACTCTCGCCATCCCGCCCCGGCAGCCACACCGCGATCAGGGCCTTGCACTTGGACCAGACCGACAGGCGCTCGTCCGACAGCGCATCAAGAAAGTCCGACAGGCGTTTGGACTTGGCCATGGTGTAGACCGTCAGCACCGTGGTGATGACGAAGACCACGGCAAAGATGACCAGCCGGCGCGACATCGGCGCCTCGGCCTCGGCCAGCAGGTTCATGCCCAGAAAGCCGGTGGTCACCGTGCCGATCAGGCCGAAGATCGTCACCACCGTCAGCCGCACCACGGTATTGGCCTGGCGGCGCAGGCTGTCGGCATCGAGGTAGCTGTTCATGTCGGCGATGCGCTCCTTGACCTCGGCGTACAGCGCGTCCACATGCAGATGGGTGACGCACATCTGGAACAGCGCGCGCACATGGGCCTGGTCCGAGATCTCGTGGAACCAGTAGCGGTGGGTGAAACGCAGAAAGACCTCGAAGCTGTCGCGTATCGTGCGCTTGAAGCGCTTGACGCTGGCCGGCCGGCTGATGTCCAGGCCCTTCAGCGCCTCGACCAGGCGGTCGGAGAACATCAAGAGCGCGGCCTTCTGGAAGTGCGCGATCAGAAACAGCAGGAAGTGCTGATGCCGGAACTGCGCCAGCACGCCGCGGTCACGGCAGCCGAAGAACTCGGAGCGGGCATCGCCGACCACCACCAGCGCATGGCCGTTGCACAGATAGCGGGTGTTGGGCGCGCTGCCGGCGCCGGACCAGAAGCGGTCATAGCAGTAGCGCTGCTCGAAGTCGGCCAGGTGCTGGTCGCCATAGGGCAGCTGGGTGTCCTCGGCGGCGGCGGTGACCAGGCCCAGGCGGACAAAGTCGCTGCGCTTGAGCGCGCGCGGATCGTCCAGCGCCAGGTAGGCCATCATGGGCATGCGGTAGTACTCGATCTGCCGGTAGCGCAACAGCCCCTCCTCGTCGGAATGGTGGCTGACCAGGGGCTCCAGCACATAGGCCCAGTGGGTGGCCACGCGCGGCGCGCGGTGCTCGCAGACATGGGACAGAAAGGCCTCGCGCTGCTGGGTGTCCGAGCGGGCCAGCACCTGGCCGTCGGCCCCCAGCCACTCCAGGCTGTCCAGGCAGTGCAACGCCCGGCCCTGGGCGTCCCAGCCGGCCGGATAGGCCCGGCCGAAGCGGTACAGCAGTTCCTGCACCTGGCTCAGCGGCAGCGCGTCGGCCGCGACCTCGATGTTCAGCAGCACGACATCGACGTCGTAGAAGAAATACAGGTCCAGGTGGACGACGCTCAAGCTCACCGGCGCATCGCCGGGCCGGGGAACGACGCGCAGACCGGTGACGTCGTGGCGGCGGAAGACGCGCATCGGCGAGTCGCTGGCCTCCTCCCTGGAACCCCGGCGCGAGCGCCCGTCGCCGTACAGAAAGCGCTGCACCACGGGCAGAAAGGACACGAACTCGTTGTAGTGGCGCTCGTGGAAGCGGTCGCTCTCGCCGGTGTATTCGTCGACCACCTCGCGCCAGGGCGAGCGCTCGCCCAGATCGCGCAGCAGCTGCCAGGGCGGTCGCCGGTCGCCCTCGGCGCGCTCGGGCGGTATCAGCCGCAGGGGCCACAGCAGGATCTGGCGCAGATGGCGCACCAGGGTGTCGGTGCGGACAGCGGTGTCGGCCGTGGCGTCGGGGCTCAGCATGGCCGCAGTGTAGGTTCAGGCGGCCCTTCGGCGATACCCCGGGCGAGCCCGCGGTAACGCGGTGAGGCCCTCGGGTCAGTGCAGCAGGCGCGGGTCGCTGCTCAGTGCCTCGAACAGGAATTGCGTGAATGCCCGCATCCGCGCCACCTGGCGCAGATCGGGGTGGCTGAGTACCCAGATCTGCGTGTCCAGCGCCGGCTCGGGCGGCGCCAGCTGCACCAGGCCAGGGCGCTGGCCGGCCAGCGGGCACAGCAGCAGGCCCACACCCAGGCCCTGGGCTACCGCATCGGCCATGGCCACCAGGCTGTCGGCACGCAGGACGACGCGTTCATCCGGCACGCGCTGCTGCAGCCATTTCAGCTGTTCCAGATGGGCCAGCGACTCATCCGGCGCAATCCAGCGGTAGTCATCGAAGCCGGCTCCCTCGTCCAGCGTCTGCAGATAGGTCTCGGAGGCATAGAGCGCCGTCTGGATATCGCCGACATGGCGGCCCAGCAGATTCTCCGGCGGCCGGTTGGTGCCGCGCAGCGCCACATCGGCCTCGCGCCGGGTCAGGCTCAGAAAGCTGTTGTTGGCCACCAGCTGGATCTGCACGCCCGGATGCAGCGCCCGGAAGCGCTGCAGCAAGGGCATCAGCAGCGCATGCACCAGGGTGTCGGGGGCGGTCAGGCGTATCACGCCCTTGATCTCCTCGTCCAGACCCATCAGCCGGCGCTGCGCCGACTCGATCTGCTGGGCCACACCGGCGGTCTGCTGAGCCAGCGCATCCCCGGAGGCGGTCAGCGCATAGCCGCCGGGCAGGCGGTCGAACAGGCGCACACCCAGGGTCTGCTCCAGGCTGGCGATGCGCCGCAGCACCGTCGAGTGATTGACCTCCAGCAACGCGGCCGCGCCCGAGATCGAGCCGGCGCGGCAGACGGCCAGAAAGAATTGCAGATCGTCCCAGCTCAAAGGCCGCTGAGGGTTTGCTGTCATCGGTGCGCTCATTGATGCGTATTTGCATATCAAAAATGCAGATACAGCGAATTGTCATGCAAATCGGCGGAACCTACATTCTCTTCACCGGCTTCAAGCCTCCCGTGAATGAAAGCGATTGCCATGAAACTTGCCCTGCCCCCACAAGCCTCGCCCGGAATGGGCGCCGCCCTGCTGCGTATCGCGCTGGGCCTGATGTGGCTCAGCCACGCCATCCTGCTCAAGCTGATGACCTTCGGCATCGCCGGCCTGGCCGCCTGGATGGCCACGCAGGGCCTGCCACCCGGCCTGGCCTGGCCGCTGGTGATTGCCGAGACGCTGGGCGGCACGCTGATACTGCTGGGCCTGCACGGCCGCTGGGCCTCGCTGGCCCTGCTGCCGGTGCTGATAGGCGCCACCGTCATCCATGCCGGCAATGGCTGGGTGTTCACCAGCGCCAACGGCGGCTGGGAGTACCCGGTGTTTCTGCTCGTGGCCTCGGTCGCCCACATCCTGCTGGGCGATGGCGAGCTGGCCATCAAGCGCAGCCAAGCCTGAACGGAGGCCACATGACAACCCATTTGGAACTGGTCAGCCATGTGCTGTGCCCCTATGTGCAACGCGCGGTGATCGCGCTGAGCGAAAAAAACGTGCCCTTCACCCGCACCGACATCGACCTCGCCGCCAAGCCGGCCTGGTTCAAGGCCCTGTCGCCGCTGGGCAAGGTGCCGCTGTTGCGCGTCGACGGCGAGGTGCTGTTCGAATCGGCGGTGATCGTCGAATACCTGGAAGACACGCAGGCGCCGGCCCTGCACCCCAGGAACGCGCTGGCCCGCGCCCGCCATCGCGCCTGGATCGAGTTCGGCTCCACCGTGCTGAACGATATCTGGGGCTTCTACACCGCCGCCGACATGGCGCAGCTGCAGGCCAAGCGCGAACTGCTGCGCAGCAAGTTCGAGCGGCTGGAGGCGGCGCTGGACCGCGGCCCCTACTTCGCCGGCGAGCGCTTCAGCCTGGTGGATGCGGTGTTTGCCCCGGTGTTCCGCTACTGGGAACTGTTCGACCGCATCGCCGACTTCGGCGTCTTCAGCGGCCTGCCCAAGGTCCAGGCCTGGCGCCAGGCACTGGCCGCGCGGCCCTCGGTGCGGGGCGCCGTGGCGGCGGACTATGTCGAACGCCTGGCCGCCTTCGTGCGTGCGCAGGGCGGCGAGCTGGCGCGCCTGATGCCGGCCGTCGTGGCCGAGGCCGTTTGATCTTGCCATGCATAAGCTCATCTGGATTTAGTATTTGTCAATGGCATGATCTATGCGTCATGATCCGCCATCTGAATACTGGATCGCATGGAACTCCGCCAACTCGAAGCCTTTGCGGCTGTCATGTCCACCGGCAGCGTCACCGGCGCGGCCAAGCTGCTGGCACGCTCGCAGCCGGCCGTGTCGCGCCTGGTGCAGGAGCTGGAGGCCGAGATCGGCTACGCCCTGTTCACCCGCAAGGGCCCCCGGGTCACGCCCACCGAACAGGGCTTTCTGCTCTATGAAGACGCCGAGCGTGCGCTGACCGCCCTGCGGCAGATCCACGCCCGCGCCGCCGAGATTGCCCGTGGCGACGCCCAGCCGCTGCTGCTGGCCGCCACCTCGGCCCTGGCCATGGGCCTGCTGCCCGAGGCACTGAAACGGGTCGAGACGCAGCAGGGGCCGGCGCCGGTGCAGTTGCGCACCGCCTCGCCTGAGCAGGTCGTCCATGCCGTGCTCAGCGGCGCCGTCCAACTCGGTGCCTGCAGCCTGCCGCTGGAGCATCGCGGCCTGCAGGTGCACTGGATTGGACAGCTGCCCTGCGTTGCCGTGCTGGCAGAGGATGACCCGCTGGCCGCACTCGACGTCATTCCCCTGGCCGAACTGGCGCGGCGCCGCCTGATCACGATGAGCAACCCCTTTCGCCTGCGCAACCGGCTGGACGCACAGCTGGCGCTGGCCGGCCGCGATGCGCAGCGGCCCGAGGCACTGATAGAAACCAACTCGTCGATGAACGCCCAGGCGCTGGTGCGAGCCGGTCTCGGCGTGGCCGTGCTGGAGCCGCTGACGGCCCACGGTGCGCCGCTGCAAGGCCTGGTGCTGCGCCCGCTGGACACCGACATCCCCTTCTTCTTCGGCGTCATCACGCCCCAGTCCCGCGCGCCCAGCGCCGCGGTCAGCGCCCTCGTCGAGGCCTTGCTGCAGGCGGCGGCATCGCTGCCCGGCTTTGTGCAGCACGGCATCGCCGAACACGCCACCCTGCTGCAAGACCACGGCCCCACCCGAAAGCCTCACTGATGAGCATCCCAAGCAGCGGCCTGGCCGCACTCGAAACCCGGCTGCGGCAAGACCTGCAGCAGCTGTGCCTGCCGGCCAAGCGCTGGGTTCCCGCACGCACCGAGGCCGGCGCCGAGGTGCTGGACACCGCCCTCATCGGCGGCGGCATGGCCGGCCTGGCGCTGGCTGCCTCGCTCACGCATCTGGGCGTGCAGACACGCATCTTCGACCGCTCGCCGGCCGGCTTCGAAGGCCCCTGGGCGACGACCGCGCGGATGGAGACGCTGCGCTCGCCCAAGGAGCTGACCGGCCCGGCCCTGGGCTTTGCCGCGCTGACCTTCCGCGCCTGGTTCGAGGCCCAGTTCGGCGACGACGAGTGGGCGGCGCTGGACAAGATCCCGCGCCTGCAATGGGCCGACTATCTGCGCTGGTACCGGCAGGTGCTGGGCCTTGATGTGCGCAACCGCCAGCGCCTGCTGGCCGTGCTGCCCCGCGCCGACGGCCTGGTGCGGCTGGAGCTGGCCGATGACGAAGATGGCGGCCGCAGCTACCAGGTGCTGGCCCGCCACGTCGTGCTGGCAACCGGACGCGACGGCCTCGGCGGCCCCTGGGCACCGGACTGGGCCAAGGCGCTGCCGAGTGACCGCTGGAAGCATTCCTCCGATGTCTGGGACGGTGCTTCGCTGAAAGGCAAACGCGTGGCCGTGATCGGCGGCGGCGCCTCGGCCATGGACGCGGCCGCCACCGCGCTGGAGAGTGGCGCCGCGCGCGTCGATCTGCTGATACGCCGGCCCGACCTGCCCCGCGTCAACAAGGGCAAGGGCGCTGGCAACCCGGGCATGGCCCAGGGCTTCTGGTCGCTGCCGGACGAATGGAAATGGCGCTTCCGCCACTACATCAATGTGCAGCAGGTGCCGCCGCCGCATGGCAGCACCCTGCGCGTGTCGCGCCATGCGAATGCGCACTTCCATCTCGGCACGCCGGTCAGCGGTGTCAGCCAGCGCGCCGATGGCGTGCTGCGCGTGGACACGGCCAAGGGCCCGCTGGCCGCCGACTTCCTGATCTGCTGCACCGGCTTTCGCACCGACTGGTCGCTGCGGCCCGAGTTTGCGGCGATCGCGCCGCAGGTGCGGCTGTGGCAGGACCGCTTTGCCGCGCCCGAAGGCGAAGACGACGCGGAGCTGAGCGAGTCGCCCGACCTCGGCCCGCTGTACGAATTCCAGCCCAAGACACCCGGCGCCTGCCCGGGCCTTGAGCGGGTGCACTGCTTCAACTACGCCGCCGCGCTGTCGCAGGGCGCCAGCGCCGGCGACATCCCGCAGATCAGCGACGGCGCCCAGCGCCTGGCCCGTGGCCTGGCGGCGCAGCTGCTGGCCGAGGATGTGGAATCGCACTTCGCGGCGATGACACGCTTCTCCGAGCCCGAGCTGGACGGCGATGAGTGGACGCCGGCCACCTTCCCGGCCTACGAGGACATCCGGCCATGACAGCCTGGCTGCTGCGCCGCATCGCCCAGGCCGCCCTGGTCGTCGTGCTGATGACGGTGATCGTGTTCGTCGGCCTGCATGCGATCGGCAACCCGGTCGACATCCTGATCGGCGACGACATGAACCAGCAGGAGCGGCTGGAGGCCATCGCCCGGCTGGGCCTGGACCAGCCGCTGTGGCGCCAGTACCTGGCCTTTGTCGATGGCGCGCTGCACGGCAATCTGGGCAAGAGCTTCGTCTACCAGGAAGACGCCGTGCGCCTGATCCTGCAGCGCCTGCCGGCGACGATGGAGCTGGCCGTTGGCGCCCTGCTGCTGGCGATTGTGATCGGCGTGCCGCTGGGCCTGTTCGCTGGCATGAAGCCCGAGCATCCCGTCTCGAAGTCACTGATGGCGGCCAGCATCGTCGGCTTCTCGCTGCCGGCCTTCTGGGTGGCGCTGATGTTCATCATGGTCTTCAGCGTGCAACTGGGCTGGCTGCCGGCCAGCGGCCGCGGCGAGACCCGCGCGCTGCTGGGCATCCAATGGTCCTGGTTGACGCTGGATGGTCTGCAGCACCTGATACTGCCGGCCTTCAATCTGGCCCTGTTCAAGATCTCGCTGGTGCTGCGCCTGACACGCGCCGGTGTGCGCGAGGTGCTGCCGCAGGACTATGTGAAGTTCGCCCGCGCCAAGGGCCTGAGCCCGGTGCGGGTGGTGGTCATGCATGTGCTGCGCAACACCTTGATTCCGCTGGTCACCGTGCTGGGCCTGGAGCTGGGCGCGACGATTGCCTATGCCGTCGTCACCGAGACCATCTTCGCCTGGCCCGGTGCGGGCAAGCTGATTCTGGACAGCATCAACTCGCTGGACCGGCCCGTCGTCGTCGCCTACCTGATGGTGGTGGTGGTGATCTTCGTCACCCTGAATCTGCTGGTCGATCTGCTCTACAAGCTGCTGGACCCGCGCGTGCGGCTGGAGGGCGCGCGATGAGCAAGAAACAACGCACCTTCGACGAGCATTCGATCTGGTGGCGCGTCGCCGCCGACTTCCTGCAATCGCGCGTCGCCGTCGGCGGGCTGATCGTGCTGGGCCTGGTGGTGCTGGCGGCGCTGGTCGCGCCCTGGATCACGCCGCAGAACCCCTACGACCTGATGCAGCTGGACGTGCTGGACGCCCGCCTGCACCCCGGCACGCCCAGCAGCGCCGGTGGCTACACCTACTGGCTGGGCACCGACGGCCAGGGCCGCGACCTCTACTCGGCCATCATCTACGGCCTGCGCATCAGTCTGCTGGTGGGCGTGGGCTCGGCCCTGTTCGCGGCCGTGATCGGCACCCTGGTCGGCCTGCTGGCGGCCTATGCCGGCGGCAAGGTCGATGCGGCGCTGATGCGGCTGGTGGACCTGCTGCTGTCCTTCCCGACCATTCTGATGGCGCTGATGATTCTGGCCTACGTGGGCAAGGGCGTGGGCAATGTCGTGCTGACCCTGGTGTTGCTGGAGTGGGCCTACTACGCCCGCACCGCGCGCGGGCAGGCGCTGGTGGAAACGCGGCGTGAATATGTGGAAGCGGCGCGCGGCCAGGGCATTCCGCGCTGGCGCATCCTGACCGGCCACATCCTGCCCAACTGCCTGCCGCCGCTGCTGGTCATCGGTGCGCTGCAGATTGCGCGCGCGATCACCCTGGAGGCCACGCTGTCCTTTCTGGGCCTGGGTGTGCCCATCACCGAGCCCTCGCTGGGCCTGTTGATCTCCAACGGCTACCAGTACCTGCTGTCCAACGAGTACTGGATCAGCTTCTTCCCCGGCCTGGCCCTGCTGGCCACCATCGTCGCCATCAATCTGGTCGGCGACCAGCTGCGCGATGTGCTGAACCCGAGGTTGCAGAAATGAGCGCCGACAACATTCCCACCCTTGAGGTCCGCGATCTGCAGACCCGCTTCCACACCCGTGGCGGCGTGCTGCCGGTGGTCGACGGCGTGTCGTTCACCCTGGGCCGCGGCAAGGTGCTGGGCCTGGTCGGCGAATCGGGCTCGGGCAAGTCGGTGACCGGCTTCTCCATCATGGGCCTGGTCGATCCGCCGGGCAGGGTCGAAGGGGGTCAGGTCCTGTTCAAGGGCAAGGATCTGATGCTGATGTCCGAGCCCGAGCGGCGCGCGCTGCGCGGCAACCGCATCGCGATGATCTTCCAGGACCCGATGGCGACGCTGAATCCGGTGCTGCGCGTCGATGCGCAGATGCTGGAGGCCGTCCATGCCCACGTCAAGATGCCGGCCGCCGATGCACGGCAACTGGCCGCCGACACTCTGGGGCTGATGGGCATCGCCAGCCCCGAGGAGCGGCTGCGCGCCTATCCGCACCAGCTGTCGGGCGGCATGCGCCAGCGCGTGGCCATCGCCATTGCGCTGCTGCACGAGCCCGACCTGATCATTGCCGACGAGCCGACCACGGCGCTGGACGTGACGATACAGGCGCAGATCCTGTCCGAGATGCAGAAGCTGGTCAGCGAGCGCGGCACCTCGCTGATCTGGATCAGCCACGACCTGTCGGTGGTGGCGGGCCTGGCCGACGAGATCGCGGTGATGTATGCCGGGCGCATCGTCGAGCACGGCACGGTGGACGAGGTGCTCGACCGGCCGCAACACCCCTACACCCAGGGCCTGATTGCCAGCCTGCCCAGCGCCAACCAGAGCGGCACGCGCCTGCGCCAGATTGCCGGCATGGCGCCGAATCTGCTGCACATGCCCGGCGGCTGCGCCTTCGCGCCACGCTGCCCGCGCGCCAGCAGCGTCTGCGACGCAAAACCGGACATGCGCACCCACGCAGGCCACACGGTGCGCTGCTTCCATCCCGGCCCTGCGGTGGAGATGCTGGCATGAGCGCGACCAAGGAACTGCCGCTGGTCGATCTGCAAGGCATCGCCATGCGCTTCGGCGCACGGCCTGCGCCGGGCGTGATCGGCCGCGCGATGCGCCAGCTCGGCTGGAACGATCCGCCTGTCGTCACCCACGCGGTCGATGGCGTGGACCTGTCCGTAAAACCCGGCGAGGTCGTCGGCCTGGTAGGCGAATCGGGCTGCGGCAAGTCGACCCTGGGCCGCATCGCCGCCGGCCTGCTGGAGCCTACCGAAGGCGAGGTCCGGGTCAACGGCCAAGCGCTCGAAGGGCTGGACGCCGAGCAACGTCTGGCCGCGCGCTTGCGCGTGCAGATGGTGTTCCAGGACCCGTTCGCCAGCCTGAACCCGCGGCTGCGCGTGTCACGCATCGTCGGCGAGGCGGCGCGACTGCACGGGCTGACCGATGCGGACGGCGAAGACGACTACGTGGCCGCCCAGTTGCAGCGCGCCGGGCTGGATCCGACGCTGCGCCACCGCTACCCGCACCAGTTCAGCGGCGGCCAGCGCCAGCGCATAGGCATTGCGCGGGCCCTGGCCGTGCAGCCTTCGATGCTGGTCTGCGACGAGGCGGTGGCTGCGCTCGATGTGTCGATACAGGCACAGATACTGAATCTGTTCATGGACCTGCGCGACGAGCTGGGCCTGGCCTATCTGTTCATCAGCCATGACCTGGGCGTGGTCAAGCATCTGTGCGACCGTGTCGTCGTGATGTATCTGGGCCGGGTGGTCGAGAGCGCGCCGGTGGCCGAGCTGTTCGCGCGGCCCAACCACCCGTACACAAGGGCGCTGCTGGCCGAGATACCGCGCATCGACGTGCGCCGCACCCGCTTTGCCGCGATACGTGGCGAGATCCCCAGCCCGATCGCCCCACCCACCGGCTGCCATTTCCATCCGCGCTGTCCGCAGGCCATGGCCAGGTGCAGCACCGAGGTGCCACAGCTGCGCGGCATCGCCATCCATCACACCAGCGCCTGTCATCTGAATGACGCCGGCTGAATTTCCGAACACCCGTTGAAAAGGACTCCCCGATGAACTCTTCAAGCAAGCTCACCCTGATCGCCGCCGCCCTGCTCGCCGCCGGCTCGCTGGCCTCGGCCCAGACCCTGTCCATCGCCTTTGCCGACCCGGTCTCCTCGGTCGATCCGCAGCTGAACAACCATGCCGGCGACCGCTCGCTGGCCCTGCACTTCTGGGACTCCATCATCAACTCGCGCGACGGCGGCAAGCTGGAGCCGGCGCTGGCCGCCAGCTGGAAGGCGCTGGACGACAAGACCTGGGAATTCAAGCTGCGCAACGACATCAAGTGGCAGGACGGCACGCCGTTCACCGCCGATGACATCGTGTTCTCGTTCCAGCGCGCACGCAGCGTGCCGGGCACGGTGGCCTCGTACACCGGCGCACTGCGCACGGTCGAGTCGACCACGGCGAAAGACCCGCACACGGTCATCATCAAGACCAATACGCCCAACCCGATGCTGCCGCTGGACATCGCTTCGATCTACATCGTCAGCAAGCACATCGGCGAGAAGTTCAAGACCGAGGACTACAACGCCGGCCGCGCGGTGATAGGCACCGGGCCCTACAAATTCGTGTCCTACAGCCCCGGCGACCGCACCGTGTTCGAGCGCAGCCCGACCTACTACGGCCCCAAGCCGCTGTGGGACAAGGTCAACTACCGCTTCATCAGCAATGGCGCGGCGCGCACGGCCGCCCTGCTGTCGGGCGATGTGGACGTGATCGACAAGGTGGCGGTGACCGATGTCGACAAGCTGCGCAAGACGCCTTCGGTCAGCGTCTACACCTACCCCGGCCTGCGCGTGCTGCTGCTGCAACCGAGCTTCCGCCCCGGGCCCAACGAGTTCATCACCGACAACGCCGGCAAGCCGCTGGCCCAGAACCCGCTGCAAGACCAGCGCGTGCGCCAGGCCCTGTCTATCGCCATCAACCGCAAGGGCATTGCCGACCGCGTGCTGCAGGGCACGGTGACCGAGGCCAACCAGTGGATGCCCAAGGGCACCTTCGGCTACAACCCCGACGTCAAGGACATCCCCTACAGCGCCGAGCAGGCCAAGAAGCTGCTGGCTGAGGCCGGCTTCCCGCAGGGCTTTCAGGTGACCATTCACGTGCCCGGCGACCGCTATCCGCAAGCCCCGGAAACGGTGCAGGCGGTGGCCCAGTTCTGGACACGTGTCGGTGTAAAAACCAAGGTCGAAGTCGTGCCCTGGTCGGTGTATTCCAGCCGCGCGACCAAGAACGAATACGCGGTCAGCGTGATCGCCTGGGGCAATGGCACAGGCGAGGCCGGCTACGGCCTGCTGCAGACCCTGGCCACCAACGATGCCAAGCGCGGCCGCGGCTCCAACAACTGGGGCCGCTACAGCAATGAGTCGGTGGACAAGGCGCTGGACGCCGCCACCGTCGAGTTCGACGCCGGCCGCCGCGCCGCGATGTTCCGCCACTCGGTCAAGCTGGTCACCGACGACGTCGGTCACATCCCGCTGTTCCACTACCAGAACATCTGGGCCGCGAAGAAGGGCCTGAAGGTCGTGCCGCTGCTCAGCGACCGCACGACGGCCATGCAGGTCACCAAGGTGGGCAAGTAAGGCCATGCAGCTGACCGTCACCCCGGACGATGCGCTGATCGATGTGCCGCGGCGCATCGCGGTGCAAGGCCTGCGGCCCGGCGAGAGCGTGACACTGGGCACGCGCACCGTGCGCGGGCCGGGCGTCGTGTGGCGCTCAGTGGCGAGCTTCCGTGCCGACGCGGCGGGCCTGGTGGATCTGATGCGCGATGCGCCGGTCTCGGGCAGCTACGAAGGCGTGTCGGCCATGGGCCTGATCTGGTCGCAGGCCCCCGAGGTCAATGGCGCGTCGCGCGAGGTGTTCGCGGCCGAGCCGGCGGCGGCGCTGGTGACCGAGGTCACGGTGACTCGCGATGACGCGACGACGGTGCAGCGCTCATTCGTGCAACGGCTCGCAGCAGATGGCGTGACGCGTCGCGACATCCGCGAGCAGGGCCTGGTCGGCACCTTGTTCCTGCCCGCAGGCCCAGGCCCCCATCCGGCCGTGATGGTGCTCAACGGTTCCGGCGGCGGCATCAACGAGCCGCGCGCAGCGCTCTACGCCTCGCACGGCTATGCGGCGCTGGCGCTGGGTTACTTCAAGGCGCCGGGGCTGTCAGACTACATCTCGAACACGAAGCTGGAGTATTTCGAGACGGCGCTGCACTGGCTGCATCAGACGGTGAAACCGAAGCGGGGCTTCGTCGCGCTGAGCGGCCAGTCGCGTGGCGGCGAACTGGTGCTGCTGCTGGGCTCGCTCTTCCCGGATCTGGTGTCGGCGGTGATCGGCTATGTGCCCGGTGCCGTGGTGCACAGCGCGCAGAACGCCTGCGATCCCGCCACCGGGAGAGAAGGCCCGGCCTGGATCTTCCGCGGCCGGCCGCTGCCCCATCTGTGGGAGCACAACCGCACGGCCAGCTGGAAGCCCTGGGACGAGGGCCCGCAACCGCGCCGCCACACGAACGCCTTGCTGACCGCGCTGCAGGATGCCGAGGCGGTGGAGCGCGCGCGCATACGCGTGGAAAACATCCAGGGCCCGGTGATGCTGCTCAGCGCCACCGACGATGGCTCCTGGCCGTCCAGCCGCTATGGCCAGATGGTCGTCGAGCGGCTGCAGCAGTTCCAGCATCCCCACCCGGTCGAGCAGCTGGACTTCGAGGGCGCCGGCCATTCCATCGTCTTCCCCTTCGTGCCGACCACCCAGCTGGTCTATGCCCATCCGGTGTCTGGGCGGCTGAGCACTACCGGTGGCGCACCGGCCGCCAACGCGCAGGCCGATGAGGCCTCCTGGGCCGGCGTGCTGCGATTTCTGAATCAAGCCGTCCAGGCCAAGGCCTGACGGCAACTCTGGAGAAATGCCATGACCACATCCACCGTCGATCTGATCGATGCCCTCGCCCCTATGCCCGCCAGCAGCGCCGTGCACGCCGTGCGCCATCAGCGCGACAAGGTCGTTGCCGGCACGCAGGGCAGCTATGACGCGATCTTCGACCCGTCACTGGGCGGGCCCACGCTGGCCGAGCGCCTGCTGACGGCCCATCTGATCGCTCGCCTCACTGGAAGCGAGGTGCTGCAAGCCCACTACCGCGAGCAACTTCTGGCTATGCCCGCGCTGACGGCGAGCGAGCGCGCCGCCCTCGACGGCAAGCCGGTCGATGGCCGCCTGCAGGCCATTCTCAGCTTCACCCAGACCCTGACCGAGCGTCCGGTGGAGGGCGACAAGGCCGCCCTGCTCAAGCTGCCCGCCGCCGGCCTGAGCACGGCCGAGGTGGTGGCGCTGGCCCAGCTGATCGCTTTTGTGGCCTACCAGCTGCGCGTGGTCGCTGGTCTGCAGGCCCTGGTCGAGTCGGGTGCGAGCGATACGCCGGCCGTGGCCGATGCGCTAGATGCGCCCTTCGTCCATCCGGCCAATCTGCCCAAGCCCGGCGAGCCCTTGCGCGTCAACGGCTTCACCAGCGAGACCTTGGACTGGAAGGCCTGGCTGCCGGTGCTGCAGCTGGACCGGGCCACGCCCGCCCAGTTGGCGGTGCTGGAGGCCAGCCACCCGAAGGCCAAGACCAGCGACTACTACCTGACCCTGGCCCAGCAGCCCCGTATCCTCGAAGAGCGCTCCATCGTCTTCAACGCCATCATGTATGCGCCGGGCGGCCTGTCGCGGGCCGAGCGGGAGCTGGGCAGCGCGGTGGTGTCGCGCGTCAACGGCTGCGTCTATTGCGCCTCGGTCCATGCCCAGCGCTTCGAGCAGATCACCAAGCGCAACGACGTCATCCATCAGGTCTTCACCGAGCCCCAGGGCGCCGGCACCACTGCACGTGAGCGCGCCATCGTGCAGCTGGCTATAGACCTGACCCTGCGGCCGGCGCAGTTCGGCGCGGCCCAGCTGCAGGCGGTGCACGCGGCCGGCCTGTCGGCGCTGGAAGTGCTGGACCTGATACACGCGGTGGCGATCTTCGCCTGGGCCAACCGCTTGATGCTGAACCTGGGCGAGCCGGTGTTCCCCGCCCAGCCCGGCTGAGGCAGTCGGACGACGGCCGCTCTTGCATCGCCGGGGCGGCTGCGCCATATTCCGCAGCATCGGAAACTGCCGAGCATGCGATGGCCCTGATACTGCACTACCACCCGCTGTCTTCGTTCTGCTGGAAGACCTTGATCGCCCTGTACGAGCGTGGCCTGCCTTTCGAGACCCGCCTCGTCAATTTCGGTGACGCCCAGGCCCGGGCGGCTTTCACCGATCTGTGGCCGACATCGAAGATTCCGTTGCTGGAAGACGCGGGCCGCGTCATTCCCGAGACCTCGATCATGATCGAGTACCTTGAGCAGCAGCATCCCGGCCCCGTCAGCCTGCTGCCCGGTGACGCACAGGCGCAGCTGGACGTGCGGCTCTGGGACCGCCTCTTCGACCTCTATGTGATGGACCCGATGCAGCGCTTCATCGGCCAGTTGCTGCGCCCCGAAGCCGAGCGTGACGCGTCCGCACTGGCCGCCTCGCAGGCCGGCCTGGCCATGGCCTATGACCTGATCGAGCGCCGGCTCGGCCCGGGCCCCTGGGCCGCCGGCGAGCACTTCAGCCTGGCCGACTGCGCTGCGGCCCCGGCCCTGTTCTATGCCGCCATCGTCCGGCCCCTGCCGCCTGACCACGGCCGGCTGAGGGCTTATTTCGAGCGTCTGATGGCGCGGCCGACCGTGCAGCGCGTGATCGTCGAGGCCAGGCCCTACTTCGCCTACTTCCCGCTGCATCAGGCGATTCCGGCCGAGTTCCTCGGCGAGCCGCCGCCGGCCTGAGTCCGGCCGGGCGCGGCGGCGCCTCCAAGCTGTCTGATAGCTGTCGTACGTGGAAACCGACGAAGGCTGCGCATGGGTGCGTCCTACATTGATCCGCAGGTGCCTGCCCTTCCAACCTGTACACGGATCTTCCACGCATGATGAATAACCGAAACCTCGTCAGAGGCCTGTTCCTCGCGGCCATTGCGCTGTCGTTCGGACTGGGCGCGCTGCAGTACCCCCTGGGCAGCTTTGCCCGCGCCGGTGCGGGCATGTTCCCCTTCATGATGAGCTCGCTGCTCTTCGTGATCGCCATCATCACCATCGTGCGCTCGCGCTTTGTGGCGCCCGAGCCGCTGGGCTTCAACCTGAAGAACATCGCGCTGATCCTGGCCGCCCTGTGCAGTTGCGCGCTGCTGACCAAGCTGCTCAATATGAGCGTGGGCATCGCCGCGATGGTCTTCATTGCTGCCTTCGCGGGCACCTCGTACTCCTGGCAACGCAATCTGAAGGTGGCAGCGGGCCTGATCGCCGTCGCCTTTGCGTTCCAGAAGCTCCTCGGCCTCAACCTGCCCCTGCTCTGATGGACATCATCCACAACCTCATGTTCGGTTTCGGACATGCCCTGACGCTGCAGAACCTGATGTTCTGCGCCATCGGCTGCACGGTCGGCACCCTGGTGGGCCTGCTGCCCGGCCTGGGCCCGCTGGCCACCATCAGCCTGTTGCTGCCGCTGACCTATTCGATCCCGACCGGCGGCGCGCTGATCATGCTGGCCGGCATCTACTACGGTGCCCAGTACGGTGACAGTGTCAGCGCCATCACGATGAAGATTCCGCACGCCAGCAGCATCGTGGCCTGTATCGACGGCTACCAGATGACGCTGAAGGGCAAGACGGGGCTGGCCCTGTTCACCGCCGGCGTCTCCAGCTTCATCGGCGGCACGGTGGCCATTGTCGTGCTGTCCTGCCTGGCGCCCAGCCTGGGCGAGGTGGCCTTCCTGTTCGGCCCTGCCGACTACTGCGCGCTGATGCTGGTCGGCTTCGTCTGCGTCAGCTTCGTCACCACCGGCAGCCTGCTCAACGGCATGGCGATGTGCCTGATCGGCGTGCTGATCGGACAGATCGGCACCGACGTCAACAGCGGCACCCAGCGCTTCACCTTCGACCTGGGTTTCCTCGCCGACGGCGTCGGCCTGGTCAGCGTCGCGCTGGGCTGCTTCGGCATTGCCGAGATCACCAAGAACCTGGATGCCAAGGAGGAGCGCACGCCCTTCAACGGCAAGATCAACCTGATGCCCACCTGGCCCGAGTTCAAGCGCATCATCCCCAGCGCCCTGCGCGGCAGCATCGTCGGCTCCTTCCTCGGCATCCTGCCCGGCGGTGGGCCGGTGATCGCACAGTTCGCCGCCTATGCGCTGGACAAGAAGGTCAGCAAGTACCGCCACGAGATCGGCTCCGGCGCGATCGAGGGCGTGGCGGGTCAGGCGGCAGCGGACGAGGCCGCCGCCCGCACCAGCTTCATTCCGCTGATGAGCATTGGCATCCCGGAGAACGCGGTGATGGCGCTGATGATGGCCGCCTTCGTCATCAAGGGCATACAGCCGGGACCGAACATGATCGCCGGCCACCCCGATCTGTTCTGGGGCCTGGTCGCCAGCATGTGGGTGGGCAACTGCTTCCTGCTGCTGCTGAACGTGCCACTGGTGCGCTACTGGCTGTCGGTGTTCAAGATTCCCTACGCCGTGCTGTTCCCGTCCATCCTGTTCTTCTGCTGCATCGGCACCTACAGCGTCAACAACAATATCGACGACATCTTCCTGACCGCGGCCTTCGGCTTTGCCGGCTACCTGTTCATGCGCCTGGACCTCGATGCGGCGCCTTTGATGCTGGGCTTCATCCTCGGCCCGATGCTGGAAGAGAACTTCCGCCGCGCCATGCTGTTGAGCCGCGGCAGCTTCTCGACCTTTGTCACGCGGCCGATCAGCGGCAGCCTGGTCGGGCTGATCGTCCTGTTCATCGGTTGGCAGACAGTGAGCTTCATTCTCAAGTCGCGGGGCGAAGCCGCCCGGCTGCGCGAGAGCGGCGCCCTGCACCCGACCTGAGGCGACGCACCGCGCCGCCGGGCTCAGCGCGGGGTCGCTGGCCCGGTCGGCGCAAAGCGGACCAGCACCCGCAGACCGTGCCGCTCGGCGGCCTCCATCGTGGCCACGCCGCCGTGCAGGCGGGCAATGTCGGCCACGATGGTCAGGCCCAGGCCGCTGCCCATGCCGCCTGCCTCGCGGCCACGCCGGAACCGCTGCCACAGCAGCTCGCGCTCGTCGGCCGGCACGCCGGGGCCATCATCCTCCACGCAGAGCCAGGCACGGCCATCGAGGGTGCCGGTGCGCACCGTGATGCTGGCGCCGGGCCCGGCATACTCGATTGCGTTGTGGATCAGGTTGCCCAGCATCTCCTCCAGCAGCACCGTGTCGCCCTCGACCCAGGCCGGCTGCAGATCGAAGCCCAGGTCCTGGCCGGCGGCCAGCGAGGGCTGCAGCCAGCGGTCAGCGCTGCCTGCGGCCAGCCGGCTCAGGTCCAGCCGCTGCCACTGCTGGGTCGGGGCCAGGGCCATGCCTTCGGCCCGGGCCAGCGCGAGCAGCTGCTGCGCCAGCCGGGTGCCGCGCTCCGCCGCCGCATGCAGGCGCTCGAGCGCCGGCTGCAGCGCCTGCGGATGGGGCGTGGCCAGCGCCTCGGCCGCCTCGACGCGCATCACCGCCAGCGGCGTGCGCAGCTGGTGGGCGGCATCGGACACGAAGGCGCGCTGCGCCGCGGCCGCCTCCCGCAGTCGGGCCAGCAGGCGGTTGAAGGCATGCACGAAGCCGACCACCTCGCGCGGCACGCCCCGCGCCTCGATATCCTCCAGCCGCTGCGGTGTCAGGGACTCCAGATCGGCCACCGCCCGCTGCAGCGGCCGCAGCGCCCGGCCCACCACCAGCAGGGCCAACGCCACCAGCGGCAGGGCCAGTGCCAGCGCGCCGAGCAGGGCGCCCAGCAGCGCCGCGCGCTCGGCGGCGGCGCGCTTGCCCAGGGTTTCGGCCACAACGATGGCACAGGTGGCGCCCTCGCCGCAGGGGCGGCCGAAGGCGGCCACACGCACCGGCTTGCCATCCAGCGCCGCCTCGAAGAATCGCCACTGCCCGGCCTGCAGGGCCGGGGCCATGGCCAGCAGCGCCGCATGGCCGCCGAGGAAGCGGCCCTGGGGGTCGCCAACGGCAAACACGGTCTCGTCCACCAGGTCGGCCCGCAGCGCACGGGCGGTCTGTTCGCTCAGCGGCAGGCTGACGCGGTCGCCCTGGACCTCGACGATCTGGGCCAGCGCCACCGCCGTGTCGGTCAAGGCGCGGTCCAGCGCATCCAGCGCCGGGCTCAACGCCAGCCCGTACATCAGCGCAGCACTCAAGGGAATGAGCAGCACCAGCGGCAGCAGCAGCCACAGCAGCAGCGCGCGCCGCAGGCTGGGCTGGCGCTGTCGGGACAATGCGGCGCCGGCCGGGCTCATGCCGGGGGCACGGCGGGTTCGAGCAGATAGCCCAGGCCGCGCACGGTGCGCAGGCGCACGCCGCCGGCCTCGATCTTGGCCCGCAGCCGCGACATCAGCAGCTCGAGGGCATTGTCGGAGGTGGCGGCATCCCAGCCGGGTATCAGCGCCGCGAACTGGTCACGCGGCACGATCTGGCCGGTCTTGAGCATCAGGTACTGCAGCACGATGCACTCGCGGGCCGTCAGCTTCACCGGCAGGTCCTCGACATAGGCACGGCGCGCGGGCACATCGAAACGCAGCGCCGCCAGCTCCAGCGTCTCGCCGCGGCGGAACTCATGGCGGCGCACCAGGGCCCGCAGCCGGGCCAGCAGCTCGCTGAGCGCGAAGGGTTTGACGAGGTAGTCGTCGGCGCCGCGCTCCAGTCCGAGCACGCGGTCCTCGACCCCGTCGCGCGCCGTCAGCATCAGCACCGGCAGATAGGAGCCCTGGGCGCGCACCCGGCGCAGCGTTTCCAGGCCGTCGATGCCGGGCAGGCCGATGTCCAGCACCAAGGCGTCGTAGTCGTCCTTCAGCAGCGATGCGGGCACCGGTTCACCGGTGGCGCTGACATCGGCACGCCAGCCCCGCGCCCGCATTGCCGTCGCGATGGACTCGGCCAGCGGTGCGTCGTCTTCAACCAGGAGGATGTGCAAGTTGCTCGGGACCGGTGAAGTCCGTGGGAAAGGTCGCCATTGTTACCCCGTTTCGGGCTCCCGAAAAGCCGGCCGGGCACAGTGGCGTCACTGCGCTACAGTCGCCACTCACCCCGAGCCGAGAGCCATGCCGATTCGCACCGTCAACGTCACCCGCTATGTCACGCCGCTGCGCGAAGGCGGCTCGCTGCCCGCCATCGTCGAAGGCGATGACGACGGCCTGTACGTGCTGAAGTTCCGCGGTGCGGGCCAGGGGCCGAAGGCGCTGATTGCCGAGCTGGTGGCCGGCGAGCTGGCACGCGCGGCGGGCCTGGCCATCCCGGAGATCGTGTTCGCCCAGCTCGACGGCGACCTCGCCCGCACCGAGCCTGACCCGGAGATCCAGGATCTGATACGGGCCAGCGGCGGGCTCAATCTGGCGCTGGACTATCTCCCTGGCTCGGTCACCTTCGACCCGCTGGTGGACAGCACCGATGCCGCGCTGGCCTCGGCCATCGTCTGGTTCGACGCCTTTGTGTCCAATGTGGACCGCAGCCCCCGCAATGCCAATATGCTGATGTGGCACCGCAAGCTGTGGCTGATCGATCACGGCGCGGCGCTCTACTTCCATCACAACTGGAGCACCGGCCGGCAGCGCAGCAGCGCACCGTTCACCATGATCAAGGACCATGTGCTGCTGCCTCGGGCCACCGCGTTGCGCGAGGCCGACGCCCTGATGAGCGCACGCCTCGGACCGGAGGTGATCCAGGCCGTCACGCAGCTGATTCCCGACGGCTGGCTGCAGGCCGACGAATGCTTCGCCGATGCCGCGGCCCAGCGCGACGCCTACCGCCAGTATTTTCTCGAGCGCCTGCAATCACCGCATGAATTCCTGGAGGAGGCCCTGCGTGCACAGCACCTATGACTACGCGATCGTGCGCGTGGTGCCACGCGTGGAGCGCGGCGAATTTGTCAATGTGGGCGTGATCCTGTCCTGTTCGGCCAGCGGCTTCTTGCAGGCCCGGGTGGAGTTGGACAACGCCGCCGTGACGGCGTTGCACGCGCTGTCGCCAGCGCTGGACATGGAGCAGATCCGCAGCAGCCTGGCCGCCATCCCGCTGATCTGCGCCGGCGGCCCCGCGGCGGGCGCCATGAGCGCCCTGTCGGTGCGCGAGCGCTTCCACTGGCTGGTGGCCCCGCGCAGCACCAGCGTACAGACCTCGCCGGTGCACACCGGCCGCTGCACCGACCTGCACCAGGCGCTGGACTGCGTGTTCGACCGCATGGTCCGCCGATAGGAACCCTAGGGTTTGTCCTATGGGGGTGTGGTCTGGGGTGCGCGTCATATCCTCGTAGCCGGCAGCTCCTGCCTCAGGAGCTGAGGCTGCGCGCTGTGCCGAGACCCCTGCATGAACCTGATTGAAACCTATCGACGACGCAGCAAGGCGCTGGAACGCTATGTCCGGCGCCTGCTGGGCAACAGCGCCGATGCGGCCGATGTGTCGCAGGAGGCCTTTCTGCGCGTCTACGCCGCCGAACTGGGCGGTCAGACGCCGGTCAGCGAGGCGCTGCTCTACACGGTGGCGCGCAATCTGGCACTCAGCGAGCTGCGCAAGCGCACCACCCGGGCCACCGACGCGGTCGGGGATATGGATGTGCTGGGCGTGATTGCCCCAGGCGCCAATCCGGAGGCCCAGATGGAGGAGCGCCAGCTGATCGATGCCGTCGAGGCGGCCATGCAGCGCATGGCGCCCAAATGCCTGGAGGTGTTCCAGCTGCGCAAGATAGACAACCTGTCGCATGCCGAGATCGGCCAGCGCCTGGATATTTCCACCAAGACCGTGGAACGCCATATCACGCGCGCGCTGCAGCTCTGCCATGAGGCCCTGGCCGAGCATGAGGCCGGCGGCCGCCAGCGCGCCGCACGCCTGGGAGGGCAATCATGACTGTTGTGATGAATTTCGAGCGCACGCCGCAGGCCGAAGAGCAGGCGCGTGACTGGGTGGTGCGCATAGACGCAGGCCCACTCAGCGCCGATGAACGCCAGCTGCTGCAGCAGTGGCTGGCGCAGGACGCCAGCCACCCGCGCCTGCTGGACGAGCACGCGCTGCTGTGGGCCACGGCCAGCCGCGCCCGGTTTCCGGCCGCGGCCGCCCACGCCGCGCCCGCCGGGACCGCATGGCAGGGCCCCGTCCTGCGCCGATCCGGATGGGCCTGGGCCCTGGGCTCGCTGGGCTCCCTGGGCAGCGCCGTGCTGGTGGCGACGCTGTGGCTGAACGGCTCGCTGCAGCCCTCGGCCACCGATCTGACCTTGGCCGCCCTGCATGTCACGGCCATCGGCAAGCCGGAGCCGGTGGCACTGCCGGACGGCTCGCGCACCGAGCTCAATGCCGCGTCAAGCCTGCGCGTGGCCTACAGCCCCGAGCGCCGCCGCGTGCTGCTGGAGCGTGGCGAGGGCCTGTTCGACGTCGCCAAGGACAAGACCCGGCCCTTCGAGGTGGTGGCGGGCGACACCGTGGTGCGTGCGGTGGGTACGCGCTTTCTGGTGCAGCGCCATGGCGACGGTCGGGTCGAGGTGACGGTCTACGAAGGCGTGGTCGAGGTCACCAAGCCGGTGGCCGCCAGTGCGGAGATTGCCGACGCAAAAGATGCCCAGGCCAGCCCGCAGCCGCTGCGCCTGGGCATGGGCCAGACGGCCGTGAGTGCCGCCCAGCACACGCTGGTGGCGCTGGCCGAGCCGCAGGCCATGGGGCGCAAGCTGGCCTGGCAGCAGGGCCGCATCGAGTTCGATCGCACACCGCTGCTGGACGCGCTGGAAGAGGTCAACCGCTACAGCAGCCTGCCGATACGGATGAACGATGCCTCGCTGCAGACCATGCTGGTGTCGGGCTCGTTCTCGACGCGGGACACGGCGGTGTTCCTGCGCAGCCTGGAGCAGGGCTTCGGCCTGCGCGTGCAGCGCGCCGGCGATGCCTGGGTGCTGAGTCGCGCCGATGTGCGTTGAGGTGAGGAGGCTGTCGGGCCTGGGGTCGGGCCCGCGTTGAGCCTGCAAGGGGGTGAAGCCTAGGCGCAAAGCACAGCAGGGTTGTACACGCGGCGCGCATTTGCAACGACGGATGCGCCCCCTTGCAGGCTCAACCCGCAGGGCCGGGACGATTTGCGGCGCCATACGTCGTTGCCGGCTCGTTGTGGGCGGCCCATCCCACGCCTCGCCGACGCCTAGTCTGGCACCGCAACTCGTCCCGGCGCGGGCCCGACCCCAGGCCCGACAGCCTCCAAGGGTTTGTCCTTGTGGGGGCATGGGCGGGCTGGCGCGTCATACCAGCATCGACAACCCCAGCGGCCTGAACCCCAGGTTGCCCACGCAGGAGATCTCAGTGCAAGCCACATCGCCGCATCTGCTTCGCCCCCTCACCCTGGCCTTGGCGCTGGCCCTGGCCAGCCTGGGCAGTGCCGCTCAAAACGCGGCGCCCGCGGTGAGCGCGGCACAGCCTCAGCCGCTGAACATACCCGCCCAGGCCGCGCCCCAGGCCCTGCTGCAGCTGATGGAGCAGACCAAGCTGCAGCTGATCTATTCACCGGACCTGCTGCGCGGCATCACCACCAAGGCCGTCAAGGGCAGCTTCACGCCGATGGAGGCGCTGGCCCGCATGCTGGAAGGCACGGGCCTGCAGGCAGTGGGGACGGGCGTCAACGCCGCCACCATCCGCCCTACGCTGCCAGCGCCCGACCGCAGCGATAGGGTCGAAGCGCTGGATACCGTAATGATCAGCGCGACGCGCCGCCGCGAACCGGTGCGCGAGATACCGCTGCAAGTGAGCGTGCTGCAGGGCGAGGCGCTGGAGCGCTCCGGCGCCCGGTCGCTGGCCGACTACATCTCCGGCCAACCCGGCGTGAACCTGTCGGATACCGGCGGCCTGACCAAGTCGCTGAGCATACGCGGCGTGACGACCGGGCAGCAGACCGTCGCCACCGTCGGCGTCTATGTCGATGATGTGGCCACCGGCTCCAGCGGCCCTTACTCGGCCGGCGCCGGCACGCCGCTGAACATGGGTCTGCTGGACCTGCATCACATCGAGATCCTGCGCGGCCCGCAGGGCACCCTGTACGGTGCCGGCGCGATGGGCGGCGTGCTCAAGTACGTGACCAACGAACCCGACAGCAGCGCCTTCGGCGGCAAGGTGACGCTGGGTGCCTCGGCCACCCAGAACGGCGGCACCGGCTGGACGGCCAGCGCCGTGGTCAATGCACCGCTGAAGGAGGATGTGGCCGCGCTGCGCGTGGCCGCGTTCCATGACCAGTTCGGCGGCTATATCGATGCAGTCGGCGTGGCCGCCGGCCCGGACGTCAACCGCGGCAAGACCGAGGGCGCCCGCGTCTCGCTGCTGCTGACGCCGACCAGCCGCCTGACCGTGCGCCTGAGCGCGATGACGCAGAAAGCCAACCGCGAGGGCCAGGGCCTGGTCGATCTGAGCCCGAGCACCGGCCAGCTCATCGAAGGCGATCTGAAGCGCCGCATCTACGCCAGCGAGCCCTTCAGCAACAACACCAGCCTGTACGGCATTGATGCGGAGTACGACTTCGGCCCGGCGCGGTTGAACGCCATCACCTCGGCGCAGGACACCTCGATCCAGGCGCTGATCGACATCAGCCCGGCGGGCCTGGCGTTGCTGGCCGGCATGGGCGTGCCCGCCAAATCGGTGGGGGCGGATTCCCACGTCACCCAGCACCGCGTGAGCCAGGAGTTCCGGCTGACCTCCCGTGCCAGCCGCAGCATCGAATGGCTGGCCGGCCTGTACCTGACCCGAGAGCGGGCCAGCACCGACGGCGGCATCGCCGCGACGCTGAAAAGTGGCAGCCCGATGGTGCTGCTGAAGACCTCGCTGCCCAGCACCTACAAAGAGGTCGCGGGCTACGGCGACATCACCTGGCATGCCACGCCGGCGCTGGCCCTGACCGCCGGCCTGCGCCTGGCGCGCAACAGCCAGAACTACCACGATATGTCTTCCGGCCTGCTGGTCGGCGGGACTTCGGACACCCCGGGCAGCTCGTCGGAAACCAGCACCACCTATCTGGCCACCGCCAAGTACGCGCTGTCGCCGCTGAGCAATGTCTACTTTCGCGCCGCCAGCGGCTACCGGCCAGGCGGCCCGAACGGCCTGAAGCCCACCGCCGACCTCTCCATCGTCAAGCCGGCCTTCGGGTCCGACTCGCTGTGGAGCTATGAGCTGGGCTACAAGGCCGACCTGCTGGACCGCAGCCTGAGCCTGGAGACCTCGATCTACGACATCGAGTGGAGCAATATCCAGCAGCCGATACGCAGCGGCTCGTTCAGCTACTTCACCAACGGCGGCAATGCCCGTGTGCGAGGCGCCGAGCTGGGACTGAAGTGGACACCGATCAAAGACTGGCAGTTCACCACCTCGGCCGCCGCCATCGATGCCCGCCTGACCAATGACGCGCCCGGGCTGAAGGCCACCGCCGGCTCGCGTCTGCCGGTGACCGCTCCGTTCTCGCTGACGGTGGGCGCGCTGCACCACTTCAATGTGGCCGGGCAGGCGGCCTATGCGGGCGCCACAGCAGCCTATATGGGCAAGCGGGACGCTGGCTACGTCGGCAGCACGGCGGCGCCCAGCTTCAAGCTGCCGGCCTACACGCAGATCGATCTGCAGGCCGGCATTGACTTCCGCCGCTTCAGCCTGGCCGGCTATGTGCGCAATCTCGGCGACTCGCGAGGCCTGACCTACGCAGGCCTGGCCTCCGCCGGGCTCCAGGCCGGCAACGTGCTGCAGCCGCGCACGATAGGCATGACGCTCAGCGTCCCGTTCTGACATGGCCCCCCCCACTTTGGTATCCGCCGAGCCGGCGGAGGCGGCAGCCTTGCCGGATGCGCCGGTGGCCGAGGCCCAGCGGGCCTCGGCGGGCGCCTGGTATGCGCTGGCGGTGCTGGTCATCGCCATGGTGCTGGGCGCGATCGACAAGGTCATCATGACCCTGTTGGCCGAGCCGGTGCGCCACGCACTGACCCTGTCCGACACGCAGCTGGGCCTGCTGCAGGGCGCCGGCCTGGCGCTGTTCACCGGCATCGCCACCTTCCCGCTGGGCTGGCTGAGCGACCGCTATGACCGGCGCGTGGTGCTGGCGGCCTGCGTCATCGTCTGGAGCGTGGCCGCCGGCTCACGCGGCCTGGCGCAGGACTTCGGCCTGCTCTTCATCGCCTCCATCGGCGTCGGCGCGGGTGAGGCCGGCCTGGGGCCCATCACCCACAGCATGATCCCGGACCTGTTCCCGCGTGCCCAGCGCGTGCTCGCCAATGCGGTGTTCGCGCTGTCCAGCATCTTCGGTGCGGCCCTGGGCGCGATGCTGGGCGGCGCCATTTCCGGCGCGATGGACGGCGCCCGGCCGATGCTGCCGGCATCGCTTCAGCATCTGGAAAGCTGGCGCCTGAGCTTCATCGCCATCGCCACCTGCGGCGCACCGGTGGCCCTGCTGCTGCTGACGATACAGCGCCCGGTCAGGACCGCGCCAGTCGCACGCCATGCCGACCTTCAGGCGGTGCAAGGCATCAGCTTCGGCGACTATCTGCGCCAGCACTGGAAGGTGCTCGCCCGGCTGGTGGTCGGCAACGGCGTGGCCAGCGTCGGCCTGATCGCCGTGGGCAGCTGGATCCCCATCCTCGCGGCACGCCAGTTCGGTGCCACGCCGGCCCAGGTGGGCCAGGGCCTGGGCCTGGCCTTCATCGCCGGCACGCTGGGCGGCGCGGTGGTGGGCCTGGCCGTGATGCGCTGGCTGGGCAAGGGCATGGGCGGGGCGGCGGCGCTGCGCATCATCATCGCGGGCAATCTGATCACCGCCCTGCTGTCGGTGCTGCTGCTGTTCGTGCGCTCGCATACCGATGTATTCGCGCTGCTGGCCCTGCTGATTGCGCCGCTGATCGCCGGCACGCTGGTGCTGCCCAACATCCTGCAGGACGTCGGCCCCGCGCATCTGCGCGCCCGCGTCATCGCCCTGCTGACGATGGCCTCGCTGCCCTTCGGCGTCCTCGGCCCGCTGCTGATAGGCCTGATGTCCGATGCCCTCAAGTCCACACCCAATGGCCTGGCCTATGCCGTGGTCGGCATCACCCTGGTCGGCGGCGCCGTGGGCGCCCTGATCCTGCGCGCCACCGAGCCCTCGCTGCTGCGCCTGATGCACACGCAGCAGCAGGCCCAGGACTGACGCTTTTCCTCACCCCCTCGATACGCAAGCAACGCACCCATGTCTGAAACTCAAACTCCACCTACCCCTGCCCTCACAGGCCTGGCCGCCATTGAAGCCTTGCTGGCGCCGCACAAGCGCAGCGACGCGCCCGGCCTGGTCGTGGGCATTGCCCACAACGGCAAGACGATTTTCCGCCGCGGCTACGGCCTGGCCAATCTCGAGCACGGCGTGGCCAATGCGCCGCACACGCGCATGCGCCTGGCCTCGACCAGCAAACACTTCACCTCGCTGGCCATCCTGCTGCTGGCCGAAGAAGGCCTGCTGGACATCGACGACCTGGTGCACAAGCACCTGCCCGAGCTGCCGGACTTCGGTCCGGCCGGCCCCACCCTGCGCCAGCTGATGCACCACACCGGCGGCATGCGCTCGGACGCCGAACTGTCCGCACTGGCTCACGGCCTGACGATACTGCCCAAGGGCGCGGCCATCGACCTGCTGTCGGTACAGAGCGAACTCAACTTCGCCCCGGGCAGCCACTTCATCTACTCCAACGGCGGCTACCGCATGCTGGCCAATGTGGTGGCCAGGCTCAGCGGCCAGAGCTTCGAGCGTTTCCTGGTCGAACGCATCTGCGAACCACTGGGCATGCTGGACACCCAGGCGGCGCCCAGCGACTTCGAAGTGCATGCCGGCCTGGCCGGTCTGTATCAGGCCCTGCCCTCGGGCGGCTGGCAGCATGGCATGTACGTCAGCACCGAGACCAACGGCAGCGGTTCGCTGATCTCGACGGTGGATGACATGCTGCGCTGGCTGGCCCATATGCGCAGCCCCGACAAGAAGGTCGGCTCGCCGGCCAGCTGGGCGCTGATGACATCGCCGACGACACTCACCAGCGGCACGGTCATCGACTACGGCCTCGGCCTGATGCGCGAGACCTATCGCGGTGTCGAGACCTGGCACCACTCGGGCGGCTGGATGGGGGGCTCGGCGCAGATGCTCACCGTGCCGGCCCATGGGCTGGACATCATCGCCATCTCCAACGGGGCGGGAGAGCACCCGGTGCTGCTGGCGCAAAAAATCGTCGACGCGCTGCTGGCCGAGCACCTGACCGAGCCGCCCGAACAGCGCATGGACGCAAGCCGCTACCCATCGATGATAGGCCAGCGCTACCACGCGCCCAGCACCGGCGCGGTGCTTGAAATTTCCGAAATGACCGGCCGGCTGGGCGTTGCCAAGCTGTGCCTGGGCTGGGTCGGTTATTTGCCGACGCCGGCGCGCATCGGGCCCAAGGGCCCCTGGTTGGCGGCCCATGACGTGGCGGCCGGTCCGATCGAGGTGGACGCCACCGGCTGGGACGGCAAGACCGTGCCGGCGACCATCACGGTGGCCGACGGCGGCAATGTGCAGCTCATGCACCGCCTGATCCCGGAAGAGGCGCCGACGGCCGCCGCCCTGGCACCGCAACTGGTGGGCCGCTATCGCGCGCCGGACCTGAACGCCAGCGCCGAAGTGGTCTTGCAGGGCGAGCGGCTGTTGCTGCGCATGCAGGGCCAGGACGGCCGGGTCGACCTGCTGCTGACGCCGCTGTCCAGCGAGGTGATGCACTGCATCGGCGTCGAGCCGATGCTGGCGCAGTACGGCGGTGGCACCGTCAACGTCGACCGCCAAGGCGAGCACGTCATCAGCCTGCGCATGGACAACCTCAGAACCCGCCACATCCGCCTGTTCCGCCTGCTGACCGAGGAGACCCCAGCATGAAGATCTTTTCCTGCCTGTTTGCCACCGAAACCAATACCTTTGCGCCCGCGCCCACCGGCTGGGGCAGCTTCCAAGAGCATGTCATCTACCGGGGCGACGCCAGCAAGCGCGCGACCAAGGGCTTCGGCATCTATATGCACGAGCTCGAGAAGATGCTGGCTGCCGAGGGCCACGAGCTGGTCGAGAGCGTCACCGCCTTCGCCCAGCCGCTGGGCCGCACCGTACGCGAGGTCTATGAAAGCCTGCGCGACGACATCCTGGAAGACCTCAGAGCCGCCGGCCCCGTGGGCGCCGTCATCCTGGTGCTGCACGGCGCCATGGTGGCCGAAGGTTATGACGACTGCGAGGGCGATGTGCTGGAGCGCGTGCGCGCCATCGTCGGCCCCGACGTGCCCATAGGCGTCGAGCTGGACCTGCACTGCCACTTCACCGAGCGCATGCGACGCAACGCCGACGCCATCATCTGCTTCAAGGAGTACCCGCACGTCGATGCCGTGCAGCGCATGAAGGAGCTGATACGCATCGTGCTGGACACCGCCTCGGGCAAGGTGCGGCCGACCACGGCGGTGTTCGACTGCAAGATGGTGGGCCTGTGGTTCACCACGCGCGAACCGATGATCAGCTTCGTCAAGCGCATGCAGGAGGTCGAGCAGCGCCCGGGCGTGCTGTCGGTGTCGCTGGGCCACGGCTTCCCCTGGGCCGACGTGCCCGAGTCGGGCTGCAAGCTCTGGGTCGTGACCGACAACGACCCGGCCCTGGCCGCCTCGGTGGCCGCTGAACTGGGCCGCGAATTCTGGGACCTGCGTGAGCAGACCGTGATCCCGACGATGTCGGCCGACGAGGCCATGAAGGCTGCGATGGCGGTGCAGGGCGGCCCGGTGGTGATGGCCGACATCGCCGACAACCCCGGCGGCGGCGCGATGAGCGACAGCACCTTCCTGCTGCGCGAGGTGCTGGACCGAGGCATTGCCGACACCGTCTTCGGCTTCTTCTGGGACCTGGGCGCGGTGCGCATCTGCGCCGATGCCGGCGTGGGCGCGAAGGTGGCCTTGCGGGTGGGCGGCAAGTGCGGCCCGGCCTCGGGCAATCCGGTCGATCTGCCGGTGGTGGTGAGGGCGATCATCGACGACCACGTGCAGATCGGCATGGGCGGCGGCGAGGAACGCACCCCGCTGGGGAGAACCGTGTGGGTGCAGGCGGCCAATGGCATGGACCTGGTGCTGGTCAGCATCCGCGGCCAGGTGTTTTCGCCGAAGGCGTTCACCGATCTGGGCATAGACCTGGCGGGCAAGAAGCTGATGGTGCTGAAGTCCACCCAGCACTTCCACGCCCAGTTCGCACCGATCGCCAAGGAGGTGCTCTACGTCACCACGCCCGGCGCCAAGGACATGAACTTCGGCCGCCTGCCCTACGTCGTGCGCGACCTGGACTACTGGCCACGGGTGGCCGATCCGCACGGCTTCAACAAGCCCGCGAACGCGCAAGCCTCCGTACCTGGCCAGCTGTATGTGATCGACGGCCTGAAGCTGCACCTGCACCGCAGCGGCCCCGCGCCCACGCGCAAGGGCCCGCCGACCGTGGTGATCGAAAGCGGCGCCGGCACGTCCGCGGCGGTGTACTCACGTCTGCAGAAAGCGCTGGCGGCCAAGTACCCGGTCTGCAGCTATGACCGCCCGGGCCTGGGCTGGAGCGAGGCCGACAGCCAGCCGCTGGACGCGCTGCGCAATGCGCATCGCCTGCATGCGCTGCTGGCCGCGGCCGGCGTCACCGGACCCATCGTGCTGATCGGTCATTCGCTGGGCGGGCCGCTGGCCCGGGTCTATGCCGAGGCCTACCCCGAGCAGGTGGTCGGCCTGATGATGCTGGACGCCAGCCACCCGGACCAGTTCGCGATGATGGACGGGTTGATGGATGAGCAGTTCGCCGCCGAGCGCGAGAAGCGGGCCAAGGTTCTCGCTGGCGGCCCGCCGCCGCCGGAGCTGGCCATGGTGGAGGCGGTGTTTGCCGACATGCCCGAGGTGATCGCGCAACTGAAGGCCCAGTACCGGCCCGAGGCGATTGATGCGATGGCGCTGGAAATGCGTGGCAAGGCCGAGATCGCTCGCCAGGCCGCGGCCTCCGGCGATCTGGGCGCGCGCCCGCTGGCGGTGCTGTGGGCGCCGCAAACCGAAGTGCCCGGCGTGCCGGCCGCCATCGCCGAGATCCAGAAGCGCTGGCCGGACTACCAGCAGGCCCATGCCGCACTGTCCTCGCGCGGCCGCGTGATGATGCTGGAGGGCGCCACCCACATGGGCATTGCCGTGCTGCCGCCCTTTGTCGCTCGCGTGGTCGAAGAGATCGACGGCATCATGGCCCAGCTGGGTACGCCATGAAGCTCAGCCTGCACACCGAGCGCTGGGCGACGCGCTCGCCCTTTCGCATCACCGGCACCACGTTCGAGGCCTTCGAGTCGGTGGTCGTCGAGTTGGCCGATGAAGGCTGGGTCGGCCGGGGCGAGGCGCTGGGCGTCTATTACCTGCAGGAGACGGCCCAGGACCTGCTGGCGCAGATCGAAGCCCAGGCGGCCGTGCTCGAGCAGGGCCTCACCCGCCAGGACCTGCAGGCCCTGCTGCCGCCGGGCGGTGCGCGCAATGCGCTGGACTGCGCGCTGTGGGATCTGGAGGCCAAATGCCTCAAGTCCAGCATCTGGGCCTTGACCGGCATCGCACCGAGGCCGCTGAGCACCGTGTTCACGATAGGCATCGAAGCCTCGCCGGCCGCGATGGGCGACAAGGCAGCAGCAGCCCAGGCCCATCCGCTGCTGAAGGTCAAGCTCGATGGCGATCGTCCGCTGGAGCGCATGCGTGCGATCCGCGCGGCGCGGCCGGATGCCCGCCTGGTCGTCGATGCCAACCAGGGCTGGACCTTGGCCCAGCTGACCGATGTGGCACCCGCCATGGCCGACCTGGGCGTGGAGATGATCGAGCAGCCGCTGCCCCGCGGGGCCGATGCCGGGCTGCAGGGCCTGCGCTCACCGGTACCGCTGTGCGCCGACGAGTCCTGCCTGCACCTGGGCGAGCTGGCGCAGGCCGCAGCGCGCTACCAGATGGTCAATATCAAGCTCGACAAGGCCGGCGGCCTCACCCACGGCCTGGCCCTGGCCTCAGCCGCCCGCGAGCGCGGCATGGGGGTGATGGTCGGCTGCATGGGCGGCAGCTCGCTGGCCATGGCCCCCGCCTTCGTGCTGGGCTGCGTGGCCGACCTGGTCGACATCGACGGCCCGCTGCTGCAAAGGCGCGACCGGCTCGAGGGTCTTCGCTACGCCGACGGGCGGGCAGATCCGCCACATGCCGATCTTTGGGGCTAAGAACTTCAAACCTCTTCTTCTGGAAATCATGATCTCTCTGCGCAAACCCTATCTCCTCTTCCTCGGCGATGTCCAGACCCGCTGGGAGGCCAAGACCGCACTCGGCGTGGCCGACTGGTGCCCCGACGACGTCATCGGCGAGCTGGCCCTGCCCGGCGCCCAGGCCTCCACCGGCCAGCCCGCGCTGAGCATCCGCCAGGCCGCCGAGTGCGGTGCGGGCTCGCTGCTGATCGGCGTCGCGCCGGCCGGTGGCCACCTGCCCGAGGCCTGGATCGCCGTGCTGCTGCAAGCTGTCGAGGCCGGCCTGGACATCGTCAGCGGCCTGCATTCGAAGCTCAGCGACATCCCGGCGCTGGTGGCCGCAGCACAGGCCCGCGGCGTGAAGCTGCACGACGTGCGCCACAGCGACTGGCCCCGCGTCACCGGCACCGGCAAAAAGCGCAGCGGCCAGCGCCTGCTGACCGTGGGCACCGACTGCGCGCTGGGCAAGAAGTACACCGCGCTGGCGCTGACCCGCGAGCTGCAGGCGCTGGGCGTGGCCGCGAGCTTCCGTGCCACGGGCCAGACCGGCGTGATGATCGCGGGGTCAGGCGTTGCCCTGGACGCCGTGGTGGCCGACTTCATCGCCGGCGTGGCCGAGCAGCTGTCGCCCGACAACGCGGCCGACCACTGGGACATCGTCGAAGGCCAGGGTTCGTTGTTCCATCCCGCCTATGCCGGCGTCACCCTGGGCCTGCTGCATGGCTCGCAGCCCGACGCCATCGTGCTCTGCCACGACCCGGCGCGCAGCCATATCGCGACCTGCCCCGATACGCCCATCCCCGCGCTGGACGAGGCCATCGCGGCTTATCTGCAGGCGGGCCGGCTGACCAACCGCGGGATCCGCTGCGTGGGCATCAGCATCAACTCGTCTTCGCTGTCGGACGCCGCCTGGGCCGACTACCGGGCCCGCCTGGAAGCCGAACTGAAGCTGCCCGTGGTCGATCCGATGCGCGGTGGCGTGGCCAGGATTGCCGCAGCACTGGCGCAGCACCGGCCCGCGCCCACGGCTTAAGCGCCCGGCGCGTCGGCCAAGGAAGGCGCTGCCCGCTGCGCCTGCATCTCCAGCTGCGACAGGCCGGCCAGCAGGTCGTTGAAGCGCTCGCCCTGCACCATGACGTGGCTGCGAATGGCGGCAACGGCGCGGTCGCCATCACCGTCGCGCAGGGCATCGAGCACCGCCTGATGCTCCTCGAACGACTTGCCCAGGCGATTGCGCACGCGCAACTGCAGCCGCCGATAGGGGCGCAAGCGGCGCTGCAGCGCGTGCGCCTGATCGCTCAGGAAGTTGTTGTGGCTGGCGGTGTAGATGGCATGGTGGAAATGCTCGTTGGCGTAGAAGTAGGCGTCCGAGTCCTGTGTCGCAGCGGCGCTGCGGCAACCCTCATGCGCCGCCTCTAGCAAGGCCAGCTCGGCGGCGCCGATGCGGCGCGCAGCCAGACGCGCGCACATCGCCTCCAGCTCCGCCATCACCTCGAACATCTCCACCAGTCGCTGGGGCGTGATCTGCGCCACCACCGCACCGCGTCGCGGGCGGATCTCGACCACCCCCTCGCCCGCCAGCAGGCTCAGCGCCTCACGGATAGGTGTTCTCGAGACACCGAACCGCCGTGCCAACTCGATCTCGTCCAGATGGGTGCCAGGCGCCAGCTTGCCGGTGGCCACCTCTTCCTCAATCGATTCACGCAGGGTTTCAGAAAGTCGGTTCATCGATTGAGTGTAGCGATGTATTGGCCCACCTCTTCCAGATGTGCATATAGGTAGTATTCCTAGCACAATTTATCTTTCTAATTATACAAGATGGCACTACATTGCATTCAATCGAGAAGAAAGTGTCGAAATAGCACTCCCAGGCCTCACCCACTGCATTCAGGAGACAAATCCATGCATCTCGACCGCCGCCTTTTCGTCCAGAGCCTCGGGCTCGCCACCGCCGGACTGGCGGGCCTGCCTGCATTCGCGCAGCAGTCGGGTGGGCTGAAGATTTCCCATCAATTCCCCAGCGGCTCGCTGACGGAGGGCGACTTCCGCGACCGCCTGTGCCGCAAGTTCGCCGCTGAGGTCGAGAAACGCACCAGCGGTGCGCTCAAGGCCTCGGTCTATCCCGGCTCATCGCTGATGAAGACCAATGCCCAGTTCTCCTCGATGCGCAAGGGCGCCCTGGACATGAGCCTGGTGCCCCTGTCCTATGCCGGCGGCGAGGTGGCCGAGACCAATATCGGCCTGATGCCGGCGCTGGTGCCCAGCTATGAGCAGGGCGCCGCCTGGAAGACCGCCGAAGTCGGCAAGCAGCTCGCCAAGGTGCTGGACGCCAAGGGCGTGCTGATCGTCAGCTGGGTTTGGCAGGCCGGTGGTGTGGCCAGCCGCGCCCGGCCGCTGGTGACACCGGACGACGCCAAGGGCCTGAAGGTGCGCGGCGGCAGCCGTGAGATGGACATGATGCTCAAGCAGGCGGGCGCCTCGGTCATCACCCTGCCGTCGAACGAGATCTATGCCGCCATGCAGACCGGGGCGATGGATGCGGCCATGACCTCCAGCACCAGCTTCATCTCCTTCAAGCTGGAAGAGATCGCCAAGCACCTGACCTCGGGCCGCAACAAGACCTACTGGTTCATGTTCGAGCCGCTGATGATCTCCAAGGAGGTGTTCAGCAAGCTGCCCAAGGCGCAGCAGGACGTGGTGATGGCGGTGGGCGCCGAGTTGGAAGTGTTCGCCCGCGATGCCGCCAAGGCCGACGACAAGCTGGCCGCGGAAATCTATGCCAAGGCCGGCGCCAAGGTCTACGACATGGACGAGCCCACCTTGAAGAAATGGCAGGCCATTGCCCGTGACACGGCATGGAAGGACTTTGGCGAGAAGAACGAAACCTGCGCGGCGCTGCTCAAGGCAGCTCAGGTGCTGTTGTGAGCCACGGTTTTGAAACCGGGCCGGCGCGCGTGGCGATTGATCCCTGCACGCCCGCGTGGTTGAAGCCGCTCGCCCGCGCGCTGCTGTGGGTCAATCAGGCGATGGTGGTGCTGGGCATGCTGGCCCTGCTGGTGGCCTCGGTCGTGCTCACCTCCAGCGTCGTGTCGCGCTACCTGATGAAGGCATCGACCGACTGGCAGGATGAGGCGGCCGTGTTCTGCCTCGTAGGGGCCACCTTTCTGTGCGGGGCCTTTGTGCAGTCGATGCGCGGCCACGTGGGCATAGAAGCCATTGCCGGCCTGCTGCCGCAATCACTGAACCGGCTGCGGCTGATGCTGGTGGACCTGCTCAGTGTGCTGTTCTGCACCTTCTTTGCGTGGAAGTCCTGGTCGCTGTTCCACGAGGCCTGGGTCGAGGGGCAGACGACCTCGTCCTCCTGGGCGCCGCCGCTGTGGATTCCCTACGCGCTGATGGCCGCCGGCATGAGCCTGCTGGCCCTGCAGATCCTCGTTCAACTGACGGCGCGGCTGAATGCCCTGACCGGCAAGGGAGTCACAGCATGAGCATGCTCGCCATCGGTTTGTTCTTCGGCCTGGTCACGCTGGTCTTCATGTTCTCCGGCGCGCCGATCTCGTTCGCGCTGGGCAGCGTGGCCGTGCTGTTCATGTATCTGTTCATGCCCGCCTCGGCGCTGGACACGGTGACGCAGAACGTCTACGAGGAGATGGCCAGCATCACCCTGCTGTCGATCCCGCTCTTCATCCTCAAGGGCGCGGCCATAGGCAAGTCGCGCGCGGGCCAGGACCTGTATGCGGCCATGCATGTGTGGATGGGCCGCATCCCCGGCGGCCTGGGTATCGCCAATGTGTTCGCCTGTGCGCTGTTCGCCGCCATGGCCGGCTCCAGCCCGGCCACCTGCTCGGCCATCGGCAGCGCCGGCATCCCGGAGATGCGCAAGCGCGGCTATTCGCCGGGCTTTGCCGCCGGCATCATTGCCGCCGGCGGCACCCTGGGCATCCTGCTGCCGCCGTCAATCACGATGATTCTTTATGCGGTCGCCGCGGAGCAATCGCTGGGCCGGCTGTTCCTGGCCGGCATCTTCCCCGGGGTGCTGCTGGTCGGCCTGTTCGCGGCCTACGCAGCCTTCCGCTACCGCAAGGAATACAAGCTGGCCGAGGCCGAGTACCAGCGCTCGGGCACCGCCTCGGCCCTGCTCGCCAACGAGACCTTCACCAACCGCGAGAAGTTCGAGATGCTGCCGCGGGTCGTGCCTTTCGTGCTGCTGCTGGTGGGTGTAATGGTGGCGCTGTACGGCGGCTTCGCGACACCCAGCGAGACGGCGGGCCTGGGCGCGCTGCTGGCGCTGGGCCTGATTGCCGGCATCTACGGCGTCTGGCGCCCGAAGGACGTGGCCCCCATCCTCACCTCGACGCTGAAGGAGTCGACCATGCTGATGCTCATCATCGGCATGTCGCTGCTGTTCTCGTACGTGATGAGCTTTCTGCACATCAGCCAGTCGACGGCCGAGTGGATTGTCGGCATGCAGTTGTCGAAGTGGGTGCTGCTCGCCGCGGTGCTGCTGATGGTGATACTGCTTGGCTTCTTCCTGCCGCCGGTCAGCATCATCCTGATGACGGCGCCCATCATCCTGCCGCCGCTGAAGGCCGCCGGCTTCGACCTGATCTGGTTCGGCGTGCTGATGACCATCGTGATGGAGACCGGCCTGATCCATCCGCCGGTGGGCCTGAACATCTTCGTCATCAAGAACATCGCTCCGGACATTCCGCTGTCCGACATCATCTGGGGTGTGCTGCCCTTCGTCGTGCTGATGCTGCTGGCGGTGGTCCTGATCTGCGTGTTCCCCGGCATTGCCACCGGCCTGCCGGATGCGGTGATGGGTGTCGTGGCGGCCAAGCCATGAACGCGCGCACCGACACCCGCCGATGGGACACCCGCGCCGCGGGCCGCGCTCAGCGGCTGGAGCGCATAGCCAACGCGCTCGGCCCGGCGCTGCGCGGCAAGCGGGTGGACACCGATCAGGCGGTGGCCTTGCTGAACGCCGCGCTGCGCCCCTTCGACCGCGTCTGTCTGGAGGGCAACAACCAGAAGCAGGCCGACTTTCTGGCCCGCGCCCTGGTGGGGGTCGATGTGCAGGCCGTGCATGACTTGCACATGGTGCAGTCGGTGCTGTCGCTGCCTGAACACCTCGATGTGTTCGAACTCGGCATTGCATCAAAACTCGACTTCTCCTTCTCCGGTCCGCAGGGGGCACGACTGGCCCAACTGGTGTCGCAGGGCGGCGTGCAGATCGGTGCGATCCATACCTATCTGGAGCTGTTCGCGCGCTACTTCGTCGACCTGACGCCGCAGGTCTCGCTGATTGCAGCCCACGCCGCCGACGCGCAGGGCAACCTCTACACCGGGCCGAACACAGAAGACACGCCGGCCATCGTCGAGGCCACGGCCTTCAGTGGTGGCCTGGTCATCGCCCAGGTCAACGAGATCGTCGACGGGGTTGCCCATCAATTGCCGCGTGTGGACATCCCGGCAGGCTGGGTCGACTACGTGATCCTGGCACCCACTCCCAACGTCATCGAACCGCTGTTCACCCGCGACCCGGCACAGATCTCGGAGATCCAGGTCTTGATGGCCATGATGGCCATCAAGGGCATCTACGCCGAATACGGTGTGCAGCGGCTGAACCACGGCATAGGCTTCGACACCGCAGCGATCGAACTGCTGCTGCCCACCTATGGCGAGTCGCTGGGCCTGCGTGGCAAAATCTGCAAGCACTGGGCACTGAACCCGCACCCGGCGCTGATCCCGGCCATCGAGGCCGGCTGGGTCGAATCCATCCACTCCTTCGGGTCCGAACTGGGCATGGAGGACTACATCCGCGCCCGCTCCGATGTGTTCTTCACCGGTGCGGATGGCAGCCTGCGCAGCAACCGCGCGTTCTGCCAGGCCGCCGGCCACTACGCCTGCGACCTGTTCATCGGCTCGACGCTGCAGATGGACCTGGCCGGCAACAGCTCGACGGCAACGCTGGGCCGCATCGCCGGCTTTGGCGGCGCACCGAATATGGGGGCGGATGCCCGCGGCCGGCGCCACAGCAGCCCCGCCTGGCTGAAGGCCGGCAGCGAGGCCCGTGCCGGTTTGCCCGGCGCCCGAGGCACGCCCCGCGGCCAGAAGCTGGTGGTGCAGATGGTCGAGACCTTCCGCGAGCATATGCAGCCGGCCTTTGTCGAAACGCTGGATGCGTGGCAGCTGGCCGAGCAGGCCCGCATGCCGCTGCCACCCATCATGATTTACGGCGACGACGTCAGCCACGTCCTGACCGAGGAAGGCATCGCCAACCTGCTGCTGTGCCGCAGCGACGAGGAGCGCGAGCAGGCCATCCGCGGCGTCTCCGGCTACACCGCGGTCGGCCTGGGGCGCGACCGTCGCATGGTTGAAAACCTGCGCGACCGCGGCGTCATCCGGCGCCCGCAAGACATGGGCATAGACCCGCGCGAGGCCACCCGCAATCTGCTGGCCGCGCGCAGCATGCGCGACCTGGTGCGCGCCTCGGGCGGTCTCTACCACCCGCCCAAGCGCTTTCGCCACTGGTGATCCGGAGACCCCATATGAGCAGCTTTCCCTCGGGGCTCGAAACCCTGCACTACAGCTTCCCGGGCCAGGTCCAGGCCGGCAGCTTTCCTCCCGTTCTGGTCGGCGTCGTCGGCTCGGGCAACCTCGAAGTCCTGCTGGAACCGGCCGCGGGCACGAACTGCGACATCCGGATCGAGACCTCGGCGCGGGGCTTCGGCACGATCTGGGAGGCGGTGGTGCGTGACTTCCATCAACGCCACCCGCTGGCCGGCGTGCGCCTGTCGCTCAACGACATGGGCGCCACGCCTGCGGTGGTCAGCCTGCGGCTCGACCAGGCCGTCTCGGAGCTGACGCCATGAGCGCCCACGTCTCGCTGAGCTACGCCGAATGCTCGGCGCGCGAGCGGCTCATGCACCTGGTCGACGCCGGCAGTTTCCATGAATGGCTGCCGCCCGCCGAGCGCGTGACCAGCCCGCATCTGGCGCAACTCGGCGTGCCCTCGGCCTTCGATGACGGCGTGGCGATTGGCCGCGCGACGCTGGCCGGTCGCCCTGTCTTCATCGCCGCCCAGGAGGGCGAGTTCATGGGTGGCGGTGTCGGCGAGGTGCACGGGGCCAAGCTGGTCGGCCTGCTGCAACGCGCGCTGCGCGAGCGCCCCGCCGCGGTACTGCTGCTGGCCGAATCGGGCGGGGTGCGCCTGCACGAAGCCAACGCCGGGCTGATCGCGGTGTCCGAAGTCATGCGTGCCCTGCTCGATGTCCGCGCCGAGGGCATTCCCGTCATCGTGCTGATCGGCGGCGCCAACGGCTGCTTCGGCGGCATGGGCATCGTGGCGCGCTGCGCCGACCACATCGTGATGAGCGATCTGGGCCGCCTGGCCATGTCCGGCCCCGAGGTGATCGAGGCCTCGCACGGGGTCGAGGAATTCGATTCCCGGGACCGCGCGCTGGTGTGGCGCACGACGGGCGGCAAGCACCGCTGGCTCAGCGGCGACTGCGACGCGCTGGTGGATGACGACGTGGCCGCTTTCCGCGCGGCGGCCATCGCAGCCCTCGACGCAGCCACCTTCGTGACACTCGCCCGGCTGGAAGACGAGCATGCCCTGCTGGCGGCGCGGCTGCAGCTCCTACCCGACAGTGTGAGCGGCGACGAGGCCGTGGCCTTGTGGGAGCGCCTGGGCATTGCCGACGCGCAGCGGGTGCCCGATCTGGACGTGGATGCGGTACGCGCACAGCGCCCGGCGTGAACAAGACCTGAGGAGTTAGGAAATGGACTGGAATACCCTGGCCACGGCCTTGTTCGGCGCCGACCACGGCATCGCCCGGGACGGCGATCTGCTGCGCGGCACCGTGCACTTCGAGGGCGAGCCGCTCACGGTCGTCGGCACCACCCACCATGCGCCGATTGGTGTGCGGCTGGCACTGGCCCAGGCGCGCGTCGTGCTGGACACGGTCACGCAACATCCCGGCCGCCCCATCCTGCTGTTGATCGACACCCAGGGCCAGCAATTGCGCCGGCGCGACGAGCTGCTGGGCATCAACCGCGCGATGGCCCATCTGGGCATGAGCATCGACTTCGCACGGCGCCGCGGTCACCGCGTTCTCGGCCTGGTCTACGACCAGGCGCTGTCGGGCGGCTTCATCACCTCGGGTCTGATTGCCGACGCCTGCGATGCCCTGCCCGAGGCCGAGATTCGCGTCATGCGCATCCCCGCCATGGCACGCGTGACCAAGCTGCCCGAGGCGATGCTGACCGAGTTGTCGCAGACCAACCCGGTGTTCGCACCGGGCGTGGGCAACTATGTGGCGATGGGGGGCGTGCGCGCGCTGTGGCAGGGCGACCTGCCCGCCGCGCTGCGCGACGCGCTGGCCAACGCGCCTGTCGACGACAGGCGTGCGCAAGAGGGCCAGCAGCGCGGCGGTCGCCGGCTCGCCGCTGCCGTGATCCAGCGCGTGCTGGACGCGGCCTGAACGCAGCATCAGCGCGGCACGCCCATGACGCCCTTGCATCGACATCAGCTTGCCCTGCTTGGCGAAGCCGGCTGGCGCAGCATTCAAGACCGCGACTGGGATGCGACCGCGCGCGACTGTCTCGCCCACTGGGCCGCGGAGCGCCTGCCCCTGGTCGTGACACGGCAGGTCGCTTCGGCGGGTGAGGATGCCGTTGCGCTGGGCCTGCCGGCCCCCGGTCGCTGGAGCCGACGCCGCCTGGCCCTCAGCGTCGCGCGCAGCGAGGTGCTGTACTTCGACGAATTTCCCAGCGCCGAGAAGGTTTGCAGCCATCTGCCGATGGCAGCGCGTGGGGCCTGGCGCGCACTGTGCGCCGGCCTCAAAGCCGTCCACGCCAATGCGCACGTCTACGGCAGCTACGGCTGGGAGCTGCTGAGCGGGCTCGACCATGTGCGCAGGGGTTCGGACATCGACCTGTGGCTGTCGGTCGCGGACGCGGAACAGGCCGACGCGGTCACCGCCTGCCTGCAAGCCTTTTCGGGCGGGTCACTGCGGCTGGACGGCGAGTTGATGTTTGCAGACGGCAGCGCCGTGGCCTGGCGAGAATGGCAGGCCTGGCGCAGCGGGCAGGTCAAGGCGCTGCTGGTCAAGTCGCTTGGCGGCAGTGCCCTGGTTCGCTCGCCGGCCGGGCATGGGCCGGCAACCCTGCTGGAGGCCCGGTGATGCACGGCACCGCGGTGCGCATCGCTGGGCACCGCCCGACGCTGACGCCCCAGGCCATCGGCCGCGCCGCCACGCTGGCACTGCATGACGAACTCGCCCTGTCGCCCAAGCCCGGGCTGGTCACGCTCATCGATCGCGGCAGCCACGAAGACATGGACGCGCACAGCTTCATGCGCAGCCTGTTCGCCCTGCGCCACTATTTCGGCCAGATCGCCGAAGCCGGCCTCGACGGTGCCGATTTCGCCGTGCTGGAGCGACTGGGCATCGCCGCGGAGGCCCGCATGCTCGCAGCCACCGAAGGCGTCAACACGCACCGGGGCGCCATCTTCATGCTCGGTCTGCTGTGCGCTTCGGCAGGCGCGGTGACGCGGGAGTGCGGTGGTTTGACTCAACCGGCCCAGCTGCGCGATGCGCTGCGCCGCAACTGGGGCGAGGCGCTAGTCCGACGCAGCCAGCGCATGCCCACGCTGCCAGGCGGCCTTGCCGCTCGGCGCCACGGACTGCGCAGCGCGTCTCAGGAGGCGGCGCTCGCGTTTCCGGCGCTGTTCGAGACGGCCGTCCCCGCGCTGACGGCTGCGCGGGCCCGGGGGCTGACACCGCAACAGGCGCGGCTCGACACCCTGTTCCACATCATGGCCGTGCTGGACGACAGCAATCTCGCCCACCGCGGTGGCCTGCGAGGCTTGCGCTATGCCCAGTGCACGGCGCGGCAGTTTCTGGATGGCGGCGGTGCGGCCGGGCCCGACGGGCTGCGCAAGGCCGAGTCCATTGCCCGCGCGTTCGTGGCGCAGCGCCTGTCTCCCGGCGGCGCGGCGGACACGCTCTCCGCGGCCTGCTGGATCACCAGGATGTGCGACGGGCCATGAGCTTTGCCCTGCTCTTCTCAGGCCAGGGCACACAGCATCCCGACATGCTGCCGTGGTTGGCCAATGATGGGCTCGTGCGCGATACCTGCGCGCGGCTGGGCGTCGATGACTGGCGCCGCGCCCTCGCCGACCCTCTCTGGGCCCAGCGCAACGACAAGGCGCAGACCCTGCTGACCGGCCTCGCCCTGGCGGCCTGGCATCAGCTGGCGCCCCGGCTCGCGTCGCCGGCCGCGGTGGCTGGCTACAGCGTCGGTGAACTGGCGGCCTTCAGCGCGGCCGGTGTGATCACCGCAGAAGCCGCCGCCCTGCTGGCCGCCAAGCGGGCCGAGGCCATGGACAGCTGCGCGGCGCGCGTCCCCGGCGGCCTGCTGGCCGTCAGCGGCCTGATCGATCGGCAGCTCGAACAGCTGCGCGTTGAAAGCGGCTTGGCACTCGCCATCCGCAACGGCGTCGACAGCGTGATACTGGGCGGCCCGCTCGCTGCACTCGATGCTGCCGAGCGCAGAGCCTCGCGCGAAGGCGCGCAGTGCACGCGCCTGCGCATCCACGTCGCCTCGCACACGCCGTGGATGCGCGAGGCGGCGCAGGTCTTCTCGCGCACGCTCGAAGACCTGCCATTTCGTGCGCCACAAACGCTGTTGTTCAGCAATACCGGCGACCGCATCCGCGACGCAGTGTCAGCGCGTGTCGCGCTGGCGGCCCAGATCGACCACACCGTTCGCTGGGACGAATGCATGGAGCACGTGGCCGCCCGACAAGTGAATTGCGTGCTGGAGATCGGCCCGGGCCAGGCACTGGCCCGCATGTGGAATCAGCGTTTCCCCACCGTACCGGCCCGCGCATGCGATGACTTCCGCAGCGCGGCTGCGGTAGTGACCTGGCTGAACAGCCATTCACGCTGAGGGGCACGGTCATTCGACCGTCACGCCTGAAATCTAGGTCCTTCGGCGGGTCGCTCCAAAGCGCTGGCGTACGCCACCAGCGGTCAGCGCGCGCGCCGGTAGTGCATGGCGACCGCGCCGCTGCGCAGCGGCTTCGCCGAGACCAGCTCGAGCCGTCGCGTGCTGGGCAGCCCGTTCTCATACAGGGTCGGGCCGTGGCCGGCGATCCTGGGGTGGACGAGCAACTTGTACTCGTCAATCAGATCCAGCCGGTCCAGCTCGGTCGCGAGCTTGCCGCTGCCGAGGAGCACGCCGTCCGGGGTCGCGTCCTTGAGCTTCTGCACGCCCTCGCGCAGGCCGCCGGCGATGTGGTGGCTGTTGGTCCACGGGAAGTCCTTTCGCGTCGACGACACCACGTACTTCGGCTTGGCCTCCAGCTTGAGCGCCCACTCGCGCATCGCCGGCGCCGCCTCCGCGTCGCCGCGGGCGACCGCCGGCCAGTGGCTCTCCATCATCTCGTAGGTGACGCGGCCCCATAGCATCGCCCCGCCCTCGTCCATGAGGCGGGTGAAGAAAGCGTGTGTCTCGTCGTCGGCGATTCCTTCTTGGTGATCGACGCAGCCGTCCAGGGTGACGTTGATACTGAAGGTCAAGAGTCCCATGGTGCCCCCCGTACCAGGCGCGCGGTCGGAAAGCTGACATTCTCGAAGGCCGCCTCCCTTCTCGTCAACAGGGTCAGGTGCCGAGTTCCTCGATCCGGTTGGCGGCCAGCTCGCCGTGCGACCGTGCCACATCCTGGCGTCCAATCAAAGGCCGGAGCCGGCGGGCAGCGGCGTAGGCCTGCCGCGCTTCCGCGGTTCGCCCCAGCGATTGCAAGGCGAGGGTCTGCAAGACCGGCGCCAGGTAGAGCTTGGAATCGAGGCTTGCGCTCTTTTTGGCCTCCTGCAACGCTTCTTCGACATGCCCGGCACGGAGCAGGAACACGCCAAGCGCCCAGCCCCAGAAGCCCAAGCGCCGATCGCGTGGACTGATGCGCATGCCATGGCGCATGGCTGAGATTCCTGCGTCCAGTTCCCCACGCAAGGCCTGGGTTGCGCCAAGAGCGACATGCGCCTGGGCATTGCTCGGGTCGAGCGCGAGTGCGCTCTGGAGCAGATCCTCGCCACGTCGGGCGTCGCCAATATCCGCCAGCGCGCAGCCGGCGTATCCCAGCACACGCGAGTCTCCGTCGTCCAGGGCCAGTGCGCGCTCCGCGGCCCCACGAACCTCATGGATTGCGTCCGCCGAGGCTTCGATGAGTCCTGTGTTCATCCCCAAAGACGTCAACAGCGCGAATTGCGCGTGGGCCAGGGCGAAGCTGGGGTCGATGCTGAAGGCGAGTTGCAGATGCCTGCGCGCCTCACCGAGTGCGGCATCGGCCCAGCCGTCACGCGCCAAGACGGCGGTGGCCTGGTGGAAGCACCCCCAGGCATCGACATCGTCATTGCGACGCCTGCGTATGAGTTCGATTTCCGCACGTGTGAGCTCCGGCTCCAGTTCGGAGATGATGCCTCTGGCAATCGCTTCCTGTAGATCCTCCGCCTCTTGCCGTTTGCGCTCGAGGCTGCCGGACCACAACACGCGACCCGAGCAGGCCTCGACAAGGCGCGTCGAGACCCGTATCTCGTCACCCATCGGGCGGACGCTGCCTTCGACAAGGTAGCGCACGTCAAGTCGCCGGGCGATTGACGAGAGGCTTTCCCGCGTCTCACGAAATGCAAACGACGACGAGCTCGAGATCAGCAGGAAGCCGGCGACACGGGCAAGCAAGGCGATGACGTCTTCCACCAGTCCATCGGCCAGGAACCCGATGGCAGGCTCCTCCGACAGCGCAGCGAAGGGAAGCACAGCAATCGAAGGTTTGCCAGCAGAGCGTGCAGCGATCCACTCGCTGCCTTGCATCGACAGGCCTGCGCTCTCCGCGGGCGGAAAGATTCTGGCCAGGGGCGGCGTGAATCGGTAGCCTCGCCCGGGGACGTTCAGCAGCGCGTCGACGCCGATCACTTTGCGCAGCGCCGCGATCTGCTGACGCAGGTTGCTCTCCTCCACCACCAGGCCGGGCCAGACGAGGTCGAACAACTCCTCGTTGCTCACGATGCGATCACTGCGCTCGATCAAGGTGACCAGCAAGTCGAACGCACGGGCCCGGATCGGCTGCGGGCGGCCGTCGACCAGCAAGCTGCGTTGGCCGGGATCTGCTTCAAACCTACCGAAGACATAGCGCATGGTGGGCCCGGGTGGCGGTGGACGGGCCGCCCGGCCCGCCCCTGTGGCATCCGAGCAGTGTCACATGCCAGCCTTACTCCAGAGTACGGGTCCCGTGCTATTTCTTGCTGCCCCAGGCCACGACAAACTCGCTTGGCAAGCGGTATCGACTGCCATCCCGGTAGGTCTCGATCGACGCAAGGTACTCGGTCCGCACCGCCAACCGGGTCGCTTCGTCGAAGTGCGAGTAGGCGAGCGCAACCGGCCCGCCCAGAAAGGCTGCGTCGCACGCGGCTTGCGAACTGGGATAGGTCAGCATCGCAGGTACCCGCTGGAGGTCGACATCGTTCAGCCCTGCCGACCGGAGCGCAAGCGCCAGCGTGTCGCCGGTCCCCAGGCGAAAGAACATCGGACACACGTCCGAGCGCACTCGGGCATCGACGATCTCGAAGATATCCGCCCCGACGCAGGCACGCCGTTCGCCCCAGACCGAAGCGACAATGCGACCGCCCGAACGCAGGAGGCGCGTCATCGCAGACAAGGCCGCCTCCGGATCGGGCAGGTACATCAGGCCCAGGCCGCACAGCACCGCATCGAAATGCGCCAGCGGCAGCGGGCGTCAAGGCACTGCGCATCGGCGCGGACAAAGCGGCATGCGGGGGCTCGCTCTTGAGCAATCGCGAGCATCGTTTCGGAGATGTCGGTGCCGATCACTTCACCGGTGCCGGTGACTGCCCGCAATGCTGCTGCGGTGAGTACGCCGGATCCACAGGCGGCGTCGAGCACACATTGCCCGGGGCGCAAGCCGGCGCGCTCCAGAACCAGCGAGGTCGCCGGCTGCAAAGCCTCGAGCCAGCCTGCATCGTAGTGTTCCGCGGCGCGGTTCCAGCCGGAACGTTGCACGCGCAACTGAAGCCGGGCATCCATCGCCGTTACGGCAGCACGCGCGGCGCGAACACAATTTTTCCGCTGACGGGCTGCCCCGCCATGAACATGCTGAGGTAGGGACTGAGGCGCTGGGCGCGGTCGATCGCTGGCTGCACCTGTTCCCTGGAGGCATCGCAGTCCAGATACAGGGTATGGCGCAGCGCGAGGTACCCCGGGCGTTCGCTCAGTCCGAGCATGCCCCGATGATCGGAGTCGGCCTCGACCTCCACCTCGATGCTGCGCGGCTCGATGCCGGCGCGCGCCAGTTGAACGCTGTAGCCCATCGCCAGACACCCGGCGAGCGCGACACGGCCATGCACGCCGGGCGGAGGCCCTGCATTGGTGCCGCCCGAGTCGACCGGCAAGTCCATCACGAACCGCCACCCTTCTTCGGCGGCTTCACAGTGGACGCCGTCGACCAGCCGGGCCCGCGCAACGTTGGTGGCCAAGGCCATCGCGGGTCGCTTCGAGAACACGTGCTCCATGCGATCGAAAGCGTCGCGAAGACGTTGCAAGGTACTCATGGCGGCTCCTGAATCGATGGGGTGATTCAGTCTCTCGTCTTGTAGCGAGAGACGCCATGAACGTCGCGTGAAGTTCTGTGAAATCGCACTTCCCGCAGGGCCGGTCAACGACGGCTTTGTGTAGCCCAATCCGGCGCTCGGTCATACGGTTCCAGGTCGGGTGGAACCACGCACTTGGTGAGGAGCCCGCTGGAGTTCATGCAGCGGCTGATCCCGGGCCTGTGGCTGGAGCACGGCGTGATCGACGCGGCGGACGCGCGGCGGCTGCATTCGCCGCTGGGCCTGCACGGCCAGCCGGTGTGCTGCACGCTGTGGTGGGCCGTTGGCGCGGTGCAGCCTCCGCGCCGTGACCGATGCGCCGCAAGCCGATGGCCTGCGTATCGGCTGCACCGCGCTGCACCGGCGCCTGGTGGCACTGCGCCTGTTGGCGCCGGCGGTGGAGCCCGGCGATGGCGGTGCTCAACCGCGTAGGGGCCGCGTGGCGGACGTAGGTGGCGGCCCGCACACAGGCCACTCGCTCCCCGTCCAGCAGTGCCTCACTTCTTCTTTTCCAACACATCCAGGCGCTTCTTGAGCGCCGCAATGTCGGCCGACCCGACGCTGTCTCTCTTCAGGGTCTCGACTTCTCGCGTCAAGGCGGCAATCTGCCCCTCGGCGACCTTGCGCTTCACTTCCTCGGACTGAAGCTTGGTCTGGGTGGCCCGCGATCCTTCCATCCAGTCCTTTCTGGCCGCAAGAAGCTCCTTCTCGGCGGTCTTGCCGCTCTCTTCCTTGACCTCCTTGATCAGCGCCGACCACTCCTTCCAGTTCTCGTCCAGCATTTGCTTGACCAGCTTCTTCGTCTCACTCATGAACTGAGCGAGGGCCTCTTTTTCGTTTCCTATCGCCATTCGTGCCTCGCATGCTTGTAGAGATCTCGGTTGTCAATTCGGCAATCGGTTGCCGGGCCTGGCTCCGCCCTTGCGTTGGACGGTTGCTGAACGACTGTCGGCGGGTCAATCGTCTGTTGCTGTGCAACCGATAGCCGCCGGCTGCGCCGCGACGATAGTATGCGCCACCGCCCGGGATCGCTGATCTCCGCGAGTACGCTTCTTGAGTGCGCGAAAAATGAGGCGGCTAGGCCTTGGGGGAAGCTATTTTTCGTTACGCTTGGCGGCTAGATCAAGGCGCGGCGACGAGGCTTACCTCTAGATCGAGGGGGCAGCGCGCTGGTCGGTTTGTTGGAGAACGCGTGAAATGAACACCCTCACCAAGCCAAGCGTCGTCCTCTGTCACGGCATATGGGCAGACGGCTCATGCTTCCGCAAGCTGATTGCGCCGCTGCGATCCGAAGGTCATCAGGTGATGGCCGCGCAATACGGCCTCGACTCGATCGCCGGCGACGTCGACGCGACGATACGAACGTTCGCACGCTTGGACGGCCCGATTCTCTTGGTTGGCCACTCGTATGGCGGGACTGTAATCACTCATGCGGGCCTACACGAACGAGTCGCCGCTCTGGTCTACATCGCCGCCCTTTGCCCCGATGAAAACGAAACCACCCTGGAGCAGCTGAACCAGTTTCCCCGTGCTGCCGTGTCCCGGCATGTCGAGATCGGCGACGACCGCCTTTGGTTGAAGGAAGAAGGCATCTGGGCCGTCGGAGGCGATCTCCCTATAGAAGAACAGGACCTGCTCTATGCGACGCAATTCGCACCGGCGGCGGACCTCTTTAGTCAGAAGTTGGATGGCGCCGCGTGGAAGTTCCGGCCCAGCACCTACATCGTGACAACAGAGGACCAGACGATCCACCCCAGCCTTCAACGTGCGGGGGCTGAACGCATGGGGGCGACCGTCGTCGAGATCAAGAGCGGCCATATGCCGATGTCGTCCCACCCGCACGACGTGCTCGACGCCATCCGCAAAGCCGCCGTGCTGGTGGGTGGCTGACATAAGCCACGTCGAGCCGCCTTTTCCTGGAGCTTGAGGCGCGTTTTGTGAGAGCGACTTCCCTTCGGCAGTGGTTATCAGTGTTGATTTCCGGCAAGAACTGACCCTCTACCGTCACTGATTTCCGTTCAAACCTGACCCACGTATGAACCCTAGCCTGCCGCAAATTGCGGCAGGAGTATTGGAGTGATTGACGTGGCGACACTAAGTGTCATCAGGCGATGGGCCCTGCGTGAGCAGTTGTCCATCCGCGAGATTGCCAAACGAACAGGCCTGTCTCGCAACACCATCAGGAAGTACCTGCGCAGCGACGACAAGGAACCGTCGTACGCCAAGCGCGAGAGCGTGAGCCGGCTCGATCCGTTCGCGGACAAGCTGGCCCAGTGGCTCAAGACCGAAGCCGGCAAGAACCGCAAGCAGCGGCGCACCTTGAAGCAGATGCACGCCGAGCTCATGGAACTCGGCTTCGACGGCTCCTACAACCGCGTGGCCGCGTTCGCGCGGGAGTGGGCGCTCAAGCGCCAGGAAGAGCAGAAGACCACCGGGCGCGGAACCTTCGTGCCCCTGGTCTTCGAGCCCGGCGAGGCCTTCCAGTTCGACTGGAGCGAGGACTGGGCCGTGCTGGGTGGCGAGCGCACCAAGCTGCAGGTGGCGCACTTCAAGCTCAGCCACAGCCGGGCCTTCTACATCCGGGCCTACCTGCTGCAGACCCACGAGATGCTGTTCGACGCCCACAACCACGCCTTCCGCGTGTTCGGCGGCGTGCCCAAGCGAGGCATCTACGACAACATGAAGACCGCCGTGGACAAGGTCCTGACCGGCAAGGCGCGCGACGTCAACGCGCGCTTCGCCGCGATGGTCAGCCACTACCTCTTCGAAGTCGAGTTCTGCAACCCGGCCTCGGGCTGGGAGAAGGGCCAGATCGAGAAGAACGTGCGCGACGCGCGGCATCGGCTCTGGCAGCCCGTGCCGGCCTTCCCCTCGCTGGACGCCCTCAACGTCTGGCTGGAGGAGCGGTGCAAGGCGCTGTGGACCGAGATCTCGCACGGCAAGCTGCCCGGCACCGTGCACGACGCCTGGCAGGACGAGCGGCGGCTGCTGATGCAGCTGCCCCGACCGTTCGACGGCTTCGTCGAGCACACCAAGCGCGTCTCGCCGACCTGCCTGATCACCTTCGAGCGCACGCGCTACAGCGTGCCGGCCTCGTACGCGAACCGGCCGGTGAGCCTGCGCGTGTACGCCGACCGGCTCGTCGTCGCGGCCGAGGGCAAGCTCATCTGCGAGCACCAGCGGGTGATTGAGCGGCGCCACGACACCCTGGGCCAGACCATCTTCGATTGGCGCCACTACCTGGCGGTGCTGCAGCGCAAGCCAGGCGCACTCAGGAACGGCGCGCCGTTCGCCGAGCTGCCGGTGGCGTTCAAGCGGCTGCAGGCCGAGCTGCTGAAGAAGCCGGGCGGAGACCGCGAGATGGTGGACATCCTGGCCCTGGTCCTGCACCACGACGAGCAGTCGGTGCTGGCGGCCGTCGAGCTGGCCCTGGAGGTTGGCGTGCCGACCAAGATGTACGTGCTCAACGTGCTGCACCGGCTGCTGGATGGGAAGGCCGAGCCGCCGCCGGTGGATGCGCCGCACGCGCTGCGCCTGGTCAATGAACCTCAGGCCAATGTGAATCGCTACGACGAACTACGAGAAGAGAGGAAGGTCCGCCATGCGTGACTCAGCAACCAATGGGCTCATGACCGCGCTGCGGGAGCTGAAGATGTTCGGCATGGCCCAAGCCGTGGGTGAGCTGGCCGAGCAAGGTGCGCCGGCCTTCGAGGCGGCGCAGCCCTTCCTGGCGCAGTTGCTCAAGGCCGAGTCCGCCGAGCGCGAGGTGCGCGCCGTCGCGTACCAGCTCAAGCAGGCCCGCTTCCCGGTCTACCGGGACCTGACCGGCTTCGACTTCGCGCACAGCGAGGTCAACGAGGCGCTGGTGAAGCAGTTGCACCGTGGCGAGTTCATGGACCGGGCCGAGAACGTTGTGCTGGTCGGTGGACCTGGTACCGGCAAGACGCACCTGGCCACGGCCATCGGCGTGCAGGCGCTGGAGCACCACCGGCGACGGGTGCGCTTCTTCTCCACGGTCGAGCTGGTCAACCTGCTGGAGCAGGAGAAGCTGTGCAACAAGACCGGCCAGATGGCTCACCGGCTCGCTCACATGGACCTGGTGATCCTGGACGAGCTGGGCTACCTGCCGTTCAGCTCGTCGGGCGGGGCGCTGCTGTTCCACCTGCTGAGCAAGCTCTACGAGCGCACCAGCGTCGTCATCACGACGAACCTGAGCTTCAGCGAATGGGCCACCGTCTTCGGCGATGCCAAGATGACGACGGCGCTGCTGGACCGGCTCACGCACCACTGCCATATCCTTGAGACCGGCAACGAGAGCTACCGCTTCAAGAACAGTTCCGCACAACCCACCAAGAAGGAGTCCAAGACCAAGAAGTTACCCACAGCCTAAGCCCTCAGAGGCACTAACAAGGGTGGGTCAAGATTGGATGGAAACGGTGGGTCAGGATTGCGCGGGAATCAACAATTCAGGCAGACGATGCTGCACCGCTAGCTGCTTGAGCTTATGGTCGTCAGAGACCAACCCTGCCTCAAAGTCTTTACGCAATGGCGTAAGTGTGTAGACCCGCCAAGCACCCCTTGACTTCATGAACCATACGACTAGGACGGTGCCATCCCGACGGTCACCCGCAAAGTAGTAGCGCTGCCCTTTTCGAAAGACGCCCCACCCGTTCGGTGCATGGATCTGGACCCCGGCGTACATCGCGCTGTTACCGTTTGAACCAAGTTGAATAGCGCGCGAAAACGTCTACGACTCCAGGCCGCAGGGGTTTGTCCATCAGCACCGGACGAAACAGATCGACACGCAATTCCCTGCGCCAGACGCCCTGTTTCAGAAGTGCCACGGCATCGCGCTCCGGAATCTTGAACTCGCGCTCCACTTTGCGAGCGGCGACGTAGGCCGGCTGATCGCGCCCAATGGCGTCACGGTAGATTTCGATTGCGCTTGCCCGTTGTGAAGCGCAAAGATTGATGGGCGTGGAGTCCGCGAGGAAGAGGTCGCGCAAATTCCAGCGAAGGTCTTTGTCCAGTTGGTCAAGGCCGAGCGGCTGATTACGGATATCGGCGCCGCCGTAGTACATCTCTTCCAAGCGTTGCCGAAGAACCGCTCCTGGATCGTCGGCATGATCTGGGCTAGGCCGTTTGGAGCTAGGTCCCTTTTTTCGGAAGTCTTCTAACTTGTTTTTGACAGGGATGTTTAGTGCATACGCGCCATCGGCGTCCTCCATGAAAAGTAGCAAGTCACCGAAAAATGGGAACGGCGACATTGGCCATTTTGTTGGCTCATTTCCAATTCTCAGTCGAACTTTGGGATGCCGAATGCCGAGGCAATCCGCAATTTCAATCGTTCCCGGGGTTGGTTTGAAAGCGAGCCCGCTCGCCCTTGCATGCCCGTACAGGAAGTGCGCCCGCGGCGTTGGGTACAAGATCCGCTGCTCATGGATGTCCCAACAATCTGGGTGATGCAGGCAAAGCAGGGAGATGAAGGTTTCCGGCGCGCTGAGTGTATGAAACTCTCGGTACCCAAGCTTTCGCGGACGAAGGATGGAGCCGGTGCTGATGCCGGGCGCCTCCATGGGATCAGCAAAGATCCCCGCAACGTACTCCGCCCCCCAACGATCGTTGAATTGCCTCTGCATGATCACGCGGAGCCTCGCCTCGGATACTTTGAACTCAGCCATTACGCGGCCTCGGCACGCGCGATCAGGCCCATGCAAGTACCGTCGGAGCCCGGGCGAGTAGGCAACTGATTCATGTGAAGTCCCCCTGCTGGGCGCACCTATCCAGCGCCCGCTGCTGCGTTCACAAAAGTGTGCAAAGGGGAGATTGACCCGTCGCGACCGCGCCGGTAGAGTTCAACTGTGAGTTTGACTCTGGGGTCTCCCCGGACGGGAAGCGCTTACGGCTGCCAGGCCATAGGCGCTTTTTTCGTTCATGGGTCTTTGAGCATGCCGTAACCCTCTGGATAGGTTTCGTCAGCTGGCCGAGGGCTTCAGCCCCAGCGCGACGGCCACTTGGTGAGACTGCCCGCGCACGCATTTGCGCTCGCCGCGCAGCACGGAATAGACAAGGCCGGGGTGAAAGCCTCGCTCAATTGCCCAGGCCCGAACATTCACACCCTCAGCGCGAAATCGGCGCCACGCGAGTTGCTCGGCAGTCAGGCCCGACACAGCGCGCTCCAACGCGTTCGCGCCCCTTGCCATTGGCACCTGCAGTTCTGTATCGACAAGCTGCATGGAGATCTAGCACCTCAGCTGAACCGGCGCTGCCGGCATTCATCCGCGTACGCGACACGGCGTCGCGTGCATCTTCTTGTTCAAGATTGTGCACAGCGGCCAACGGATTTGCAATCGGTTTTTGAGAAAATATCCCTTATAAATCAATGGCTTATGCATACGTGTGACTGGTATTGAAAACTGCATTCCCAGTATTTCCGAGGCACTCCCGCTGTGAAGACAAAGACGCCTGACACACTCTTCGATGCACCCTTTGTCGACACGTGGCGCGACGACGAAACCCTGTTCAGCCTGGCCAGCCGGCAACACGTAATCAGCTGCAGCGCGCGGGCCTCGGACACGTGTCGCGCACTCTTCGGCCACGCACAGTTGGGCAGTGCTCACGATTTGCCATCGTGCTTGGACAGGTTCGTCGAGCGGACCGGCGGCGCACTTGGAAACGCCGAGTCCATCATTCGGAACCGAACCCTTCTTCCCTTCTACCTACCCTACCGATCAGAGAGCGTGGCGCGCAATGCGTGCGCGGCATTGCGCGGTGCAGGCATTGGTCCACTGAAGGGTCAACTCGGGATGCTGGCAACGCGGTTTCGCGCCCACCATCCCCTCAAGGCCTGCGTCCAGTGCATGACTGAGGATCAAGAAACCGGCGGAACCGCACATTGGCGGCGGAGCCATCAGCTTCCTAGCACTTGGGTTTGCCCACGGCACCGCCTGCTGCTGCTTCGGTCAACGATCAAGGCCAGCGGTGTGGGCAGATTCCTTTGGCACTTGCCTGATATGGGATCAATGCAGTCCGCATCAGCGGCGCCCATAGACGCTGGGCATCCGGTTTGGCATGACCTTGCCAACTGTGGTGTGCAAGCTTCTGCACTTTCAGACCGCTTTCATTTCGACGACGCGCAGTTGGCCTCCACATATCGTCGGGCTGCCGCTGCGCGCGGCCTGATCGCCGGCAACGACCGACTGTGCATCTCCGCGTTCGGCGACAGGCTGGCGACCACGGCGCAACCGCTGCGCGCCATCCCCGAGCTATCGGCGCTGCCAAGTTGCCCGGCGGAAGCAGTTGCACAGTTCGCCCGTCTGCTGCGTCAGCCTCGCACGGGCGCTCATCCATTGCGACACTTCACGATGATCCTTTCGCTTTTCGGAAGTTGGGAATCGTTCTGGACTGCCTATTGCGCCGAGCCACGGCGTGCTGACGAGATCAGGCCCAGAGGCACATGCGTCCTTGAACTTGCCGATCCGCCCCCAACGGACGCGGATGACCGAAAGGCAAACCTTCTCACCCTGATCGGTGAAGGCAAGTCGATCTCAGCAGCAGCGGCTGCTGTCGGCATTGCCACTGGCACCGCAATGGCGTGGGCTGCCCAGTCGGCGGTCTCGGTGACGCGACGCCCAAAACTGCTTAAGCCCCATGTACGAAGGCTGGTCATTCGGGCCTTGCGGCGAGGCGTTGACAAGCAGGTTGTATCCGAGTCGTTCAGCATTTCCGTGCAGACAGTGACCACCACTCTGCGCACAGAAGTAGGCCTGGCCGATGCGTGGCACGAAGCTCGCTTCATGCAAGCTAAGCGTCGCGCTCATGCCGATTGGCTTGCCATGGCGGCCCGACATCCGCATGCAACGTACACGGATATCCGCCGCATGAATCAAGCGGCTTTCGCATGGCTTTACCGCAACGATCGCGCATGGCTGGAGGAACAGGCCAAACGCCAACCCGCAGCGCCGAAATCGAATCACGCGCGGATCGATTGGGATGCGAGGGACCAGAGCTATGCAAATCAAATCGCCGAGGTCTGCCTTTTGATCGCAACCAAGAACGCGGCCACCCATGTGACGATGGGCACCCTGTGCCAGGCCTTGCCTTCGCTGAAGCCGTTGCTCAGCAAACTTGATCGAATGCCACTCACCAGCGCGGCGCTGAAGCAGGCCACACGGCGGCGTCCTGCCGAAGCACGCCGTCAGCTGGACATGACCAACTCGTGGTGAGCTTGCTGACGTGAATCGACCGCCGATGGTGGATTCGGCGACCGGCCGGTAGATTTGCGAATACCGAACAGTGAGGCCATGGCGGCATCGACATCGTCAAACAGCACTGCAGCAAGTAACCCGTAGTCAGCGCCTTGCGCAACGCATTTGGGGTCCCGAAGCAAGCGCCCGAGGCGAGTCCCCCGCAGGTGAACGCCGTCTTGGATTTCGGGAAAGTATTCGGCGAGCCAACTCCCGTGTGCAGCCGCTTTGATCGCCCCCCGCAGATTGCTCTCGTGGTCTTCGGAGTCGATGCCCATGCCCAACGCCGCCGCACGTGCCGCCAGCCGTCGATTCAAGATCCTGCTATCGGCAGGCGCTTCTCTATCTAGGAGCGCGGTGCATACGGAAAGGTAGCGCTGCAAGGTCTCACCTCTACTACCGTGTTGGCGACCGGACTCGCAGGTGACCTCTCGATATGCACCCCGCTCAAACCATACGTGCGGTACCTCTCCGCTCGGATCGTCGTCATCAACCCACGAGAGCGGCAGCTGATGTTCATCACACACTTCTGCCCCGGGGACCTGATGGGCGCGTCGGTACCAGCTAAATCCCCTCCGGCGGAAATCTTCGGACGCGCATGCTCGGCACGCGAAAAGCTTCGCCGTCGGCAGCGTTAGCCCATAGACCTGCTCCGTGCCGGCGCTACCTGGCGATCCGTAAGGAACGTGCGCGCCGAAGTCAGAGGCCACGAACCTGAATGGCAACAGCGTATGAAAACGCATGAAGTGGCCAACAGACATTCGCGCCACATGGGCCAACAAACCCGAGTTGGTACACCCAGCTCTGAGCAAACCTTCCGCCTCAAGCGCATCACGCAGTAGGCTCATAGCCATCTGGTGACTACCCCAGTCATTCAAAATCCTTAGCCGACCCATATAGCCAAGGGCGAGCTCGTCCCGCATCAGGTCGGCGTGAATCATGTTCGACTCCTTTTGGGTCTTCCAATGCGCTCATCACATACGTGCTCAAGAGCCTTGACCGCCAGGCGAGCGTGAGCCAAAGCCTCGTGTACGGGCTGGGCCTGCGCGCCCTTCGCCGCTGCCGCCGATACGACCTCATTCAGGCAGAAGTTGATCAGCCGCGTCGGCGCACCTAGCGTCTCGCTTTCATAGCGAGACAAACAGGAGCGATCCACACCCATCGCCCGCGCGAACTCGACCTGCGTGCGAGCGCCTCGCGCAGCCCGGATCAATTGCCCTTGTGTTGTCGGAAAAGCCGTGAAATTCATATGTGCTATATCTACACAGATGTGTTTTTATAGCACATCAGCAATTGGTGAGCATCGACGAGGGGGAGATCACGGTCAGCTCGCGCGCAGCCAGATCTGCAACGTCTCGCATCGCCATCGCACCAATCTGAGTACGCGCGCGAGGAGATCTCGCCATGGGGCTGAAACGATGCCTTGCCTGCGCAGCTCCGTTCAAGCCTTGCCCGCAAGTGCCTGCACAGAACTACTGCGCCCGTCCGGAATGCCAGAAGGAACGCCGAAAGCTCTGGCAGCGCCAGAAGCGCAAGGCCGACGATGACTACCGGGAAAACCAATCGCGGTGTCAGAAGAGGTGGAATGACAACCACCGGGACTACTGGGAGCGCTACAGGGCCGCACACCCCGAGTACGTCGCGGCGAACCGGGAAAAGCAGCACTCACGCAATGCGACACGGTGCGCGGTTCCGATTGCAAAGATGGACGCGTCATTGCCCGAATCACCGTTGCGATCAGGCACTTACCGCTTGAGTACTGCGGACGATGCAGAGATTGCAAAGATGGACGCGTGGATCGTGAAAATCACTGTCCTGTCAGGCACTTAAAGCCTGTCACGGGTGATTGCAAAGAGAGCACTAGATCGACGCGGCTCCAGGCGGCTGCTACTTTGGCGGCGCGTACACGACCCCTGAGAGCAGACACCCGACCTAAACCACAGGCCCCGGATCGCCCCATGCGGTCGCACAAGCCGCCGGCACTGCCGGCCGGACATCGTTGAATCGATGGAGGCACGCCATGCAGTCAGGTGAGCAAGGAAGCGTTGGATGTAGCGCAGGTGTTCGGATGAAAGCAGCCGAGTACGTGCGGATGTCGACGGAGCATCAGCAGTATTCGACTGAGAACCAGGGCGACAAGATTCGCGAGTACGCCGCGCGGCGTGGGATCGAGATCGTGGCGACGTATGCCGATGCGGGAAAGAGCGGCTTGCGCATCGACGGGCGACAGGCGCTGCAGCAACTCCTCAAGGACGTTCAAAGCGGCCAGGCCGGATTTCAGATCATCTTGGTCTACGACGTGAGCCGATGGGGCCGGTTCCAGGACGCCGATGAGAGCGCGTACTACGAATACATATGCCGCCGCGCCGGCATCCAGGTGGCCTACTGCGCCGAACAGTTCGAGAACGATGGCTCGCCAGTCTCGACCATCGTCAAGGGCGTGAAACGCGCGATGGCCGGTGAGTACAGCAGAGAGCTATCGACCAAGGTCTTCGCCGGCCAATGTCGGCTGATTGAACTGGGGTTTCGTCAGGGAGGACCAGCTGGCTACGGTCTTCGGCGCACCCTGGTCGATGTCCAGGGCGCAGTCAAGGCCGAGCTCTCACGCGGCGAGCAGAAGAGCCTGCAGACGGACAGAGTCATCCTCACACCAGGCCCTGCGGAAGAAGTCCGGATCGTGAACGACATCTATCGCTGGTTCATCGACGACGGTCTGGTCGAGGCCGAGATCGCTGGTCGACTCAATGGCATGCGCGTGCGCACGGATCTCGGCCGCGACTGGACGAGAGCCACCGTGCACGAGGTACTGACCAACGAGAAATACGTGGGCCACAACGTCTACAACCGCATCTCGTTCAAGCTCAAGAAGCTGCGTGTCATCAATCCGCCGGACATGTGGGTCCGCAAGGAAGGCGCCTTCGAGGGCGTGGTCCAGCCGGAGGCCTTCTACACGGCCCAAGGGATCATTCGCGCTCGGGCCAGACGCTACACCGACGACGAGTTGATCGAGCGCTTGAAGGGGCTGTATCGCAACCGTGGATTTCTCTCGGGCCTGATCATCAATGAAACCGAGGGCATGCCTTCTGCGTCCGTCTACGCCTATCGCTTTGGCAGCCTCGTGCGGGCATATCAGTTGGTGGGCTTCACGCCGGACCGCGACTACCGCTTTCTCGAACTCAACCGCCTGATCCGACGCATGCACCCTGACCTTGTGCAGCAGGTCGAGCGGCAGATCGCAGAACTGGGCGGAACCGTCGAGCGAGACCAGGCCACCGATCTGCTAAGAGTCAATCGAGAGTTCAGCGTGTCCGTCGTCCTTGCTCGGTGCGTTGCCATGCCGAGCGGGCACTTCAGATGGAAGATCCGTCTCGACTCAAGCTTGTCACCCGATATCTCCATCGCCGCTCGGCTCGACGGCGCCAACAAGTCTTTGCTCGACTACTACCTGTTGCCGCGGATGGACTTTGGGATGTCGCCCATTCGTCTGGCGGAGCAGAACGCTGCCGAGCTCGAAACCTACCGCTTCGAGTCCCTGGACTACCTGTACGGCATGGCCGCGAGGGCGCGGCTGAGGACTGCGGCATGACGGACCTGCAGCGCCGAGAACTGCGACAGATCCCTCTCGACCAGATTGAGGTGCTGAACCCGCGTGAGCGCAACAGCCACGCATTTAGCGAGATCGTCGCGACCATCAAGGCGCTTGGACTGAAGAAGCCGATCGTTGTGACTCCGCGACCGGAGGCGGATGGCTCGGACCGATATCTATTGATTTGCGGCGAAGGCCGGATGAAGGCGTTCAAGGCACTCGGCGAGACCTCAATCACCGCGCTGGTGGTGACGGTCAGCGATGAGGATGCCCTCATCATGAGCTTGACCGAGAACATCGCGCGACGTCAATGGCGTCCTCTTGAACTGTTGTCAGGCATAGAGCAGTTGCGGGACAGCGGCTATGCCCCGAAGCAGATAGCCAGCAAGACCGGACTAACCTTGGGCTATGTTCAGGGCATCCTGACTCTGATCCAAAAGGGCGAGCAGCGTTTGCTTGTCGCCGTCGAAAAGGGTGCGGTCCCTTTGAACGCCGCCTTGGCCATCGTGGGCGCCGGCGACGACGATGCCGCCGTCCAAGCGGCGCTTCAGGATGCCTACGAGGCCGGTACTCTGCGGGGTCGGCGGCTGATCGATGCACGCCGCGTGCTCGAACGTCGCGCCAGCCTGGGTCGATCCATCGCGAAAGGGGTGCCGCGCAAGATCACCGGCGTCACGACATCGAATCTGGTCCGGACCTATCAGAAGGAGGTGGAGCGACAGAAGTCCATGGTTCGCAAGGCGACGTTTGCTCAGCAGCGCCTGCTGTTCACGGTCAGCGCGCTGCAGCAGTTGTTCCAGGACGAGAACTTCGTGAACCTGCTGCGAGCCGAGGGGCTCGACACGTTGCCGAAGTACCTCTCTGAACGTGTGTGGTCTGACGGGCGCCGATCATGACCGGCATTGCGCTGGGCTTTGTGCCTGAACCGATGTCGGTGCCGATAGATCTACTGCTGCCATCTCGCAAGGTTCCTGTCGGCTTGGCCACGTCCCGCAAGTTCAAACAGATCAAGTCATCGATCGAGGAGATTGGCCTCATCGAACCGCTGTCGATTGCGGCCTTGGATGCGGGCACCGGCAAACACCTCTTGTTGGACGGGCACGTGCGGTTGGTCGTTCTGCGCGACCTCGGGTATGAAACGGCGCCTTGTCTTGTAGCGACCGACGACGAGAGCTATACCTATAACAACCGGCTCAACCGGCTGTCGACCATTCAAGAACACTTCATGATCCGTCGGGCGATCGATCGCGGAGTTCCGCCCGAACGCCTGGCGAACACGCTGAGTGTCGATGTTAGTCACATCGAGAAGAAGATGAACCTGCTTGATGGCATCTGCCCGGAGGCGATCGAACTGATCAAGGACCGGCAGTTTTCCGCCGAACTGGGGCGGGTGATCAGAAAGATGAAGCCGACCCGGCAGGTTGAGTGCGTGGAGCTGATGGTGTCGGCCAACAACCTCACGGTCGCCTATGCCGAGGCGCTGCTGGTTGCCACACCACCCTCTGCCCTCGTCGAAGACAAGCGCCCCCGAAAAGTCCACGGCGTGACACCAGAACAAATGGCTCGTATGGAGCGCGAGATGGCGAATCTGCAGGGGCAGTACCGACTGGTTGAACAGACGTACGGCCAAGATGTTCTCAATCTCGTTCTGGCCAGGGGCTATTTGGCCAAGCTGCTTGAGAACCCCAAAGTGTCCAAGTACCTCAAGCTGAGGCAGCCAGAGGTCCTGGAGCAATTCGCCGCCATCGTCGCTACTTCGACACTCGACTAGCGAGCGGTCCGGCACGCGACCTGACGATATCGAGACAGTCCGCGATGCCAGTCGTACTCCAAACTCCACTGGTTACCTGGGACCCCGTCAAAGCATATAGGATTGGTCAGCCGGAGTAAGAGGACGAGGCCACTGTGAAATAGCCTCACGGAATCTTCGTGCGCTCCAGGGCATTTCCCGGGAAAAAGTGGATATCCCGACCTGAAGGAAGACAGGATAATCCGATCTGCAGATTCAGGAATCTGCCGCGCGAGTGCCACAGCATTTCGCCGAGGGGGCGAAAACAATAGCGGGCCTTGAATGACAAATCAGTTCTTTGAGAAGCCGATTCTCAATTCTCCGTACGAGTATCCCGGCCGTCACTGGGAACTGGACGCCACAGGACAGCCGACGCAGCAGATTGTCGAAGCTCGGCGTACCGCCGAGTTCATCACGCCCATCCCAAAGGCCAAGAAGCAAAAGGGCGGCAAGCAGGACAACCTGCTGTTCGACGACGACCTTTCTACCCAACAGCAAGCATACGACCACACTGCCGTGATCAACTCGGTGCGCCAGGAGGTCGACAAGTGGCGCGCCCTGAAGAATCCCGCCGACTGGCGCGTCACGCCGGAGACGGCACGACTGCTGCAGCACTGGCGACATCACCCGTTCAGCAGCATCCGCCCCTTCTTCTGCCAGGTTGAGGCAGCAGAAACCGTTATCTGGCTCACCGAAGTGGCGCCACAGATCGGCAAGATTGGTCAGACCTTTCTTGACCATTTGACCAACGCCAACAACGATGCCAACCCGGAGCTGATGCGCCTGGCGCTCAAGCTGGCCACCGGCGCGGGCAAGACAACGGTGATGGCGATGATCATCGCTTGGCAGACCGTCAATGCTGTGCGTCGGCCCGGTAGCAAGAAGTTCACCCGCGGCTTCCTTCTGGTCGCCCCCGGTCTGACCATCAAGGATCGCCTTCGCGTCCTGCATCCCAACGACCCAGACAGCTATTACGCCAGCCGCGAGCTGGTCCCCAGCGACATGCTGGACGATCTGAATCGCGCGAAGATCGTCATCACCAACTATCACGCGTTCAAGCTTCGAGAGCGTATCGAGTTGTCCAAAGGCGGTCGCCTACTGCTGCAAGGCCGCGGCGGTGAGGAACTGAATACCCTGGAAACCGAGGGCCAGATGCTCCAGCGCGTCATGCCTGACCTGATGGGCATGACCAACGTGCTGGTGATTAATGACGAAGCCCACCACTGCTATCGCGAAAAGCCCGACGCCGAGGCCGACGCCCTCAAAGGTGATGAGAGGAAGGAAGCCGAAGAGAACAACGAAGCAGCACGCATGTGGATCACCGGCCTGGAGGCGGTCAACCGCAAGCTCGGCGTTGCCAAGGTGCTCGACCTGTCCGCCACGCCCTTCTTCCTGGCCGGGTCTGGCTATGTAGAGGGCACCCTGTTCCCTTGGACCATGAGCGACTTTTCGCTGATGGACGCTATCGAGTGCGGCATCGTCAAGCTGCCACGCGTGCCGGTGGCCGACAACATCCCCGGCGGCGAGATGCCGAAGTTCCGCAACCTGTGGGAACACATCCGCACGCGCATGCCCAAGAAGGGCCGAGGGGCCGCGAAGTCGCTCGACCCCTTGAGCCTGCCGGTCGAGCTGCAAACGGCCCTTGAAGCCTTGTACGGCCACTACCAGAAGACCTTCGACCTGTGGCAGGCGGCAGGCATTAAGGTACCGCCTTGCTTCATCGTCGTGTGCAACAACACCTCCACGTCCAAGCTGGTCTATGACTTCATCTCTGGCTTCAATCGCGAGAACGAAAACGGGACCCTGACGCCAGTGCCCGGCCGCTTGGAGCTATTCCGCAACACTGACGAGTACGGCAACCCTTTTGGACGCCCACGCACGCTGTTGATCGACAGCGAGCAGCTGGAGTCCGGTGATGCCCTCGATGACAGCTTTCGTGCTGCGGCTGGCGCGGAGATTGAGCAGTTCAAACAAGAGGTCTTCGAGCGCGGCGGCGCACTGGCTGACGAGCTTCGGTCCGGCAAGGACTTTGACGACGCCCGCCTGCTTCGCGAGGTCATGAACACCGTTGGCAAGTCCGGCCGCCTCGGTGACTCGATTCGCTGTGTCGTCTCCGTGTCGATGCTGACCGAGGGCTGGGACGCCAACACTGTGACCCACGTGCTGGGCGTTCGCGCTTTCGGCACGCAGTTGCTTTGCGAGCAGGTGATCGGCCGCGCCTTGCGCCGCCAGTCCTACGACTTGAACGAGGACGGTCTGTTTAACGTCGAGTACGCCGACGTGCTGGGCATCCCGTTTGACTTCACGGCCAAGCCCGTCATCTCGAAGCCGCAGCCTCCGCGCGAGACGGTTCAAGTGCGCGCATTGCAAGATCGCGCAGCCTTGGAGATTCAGTTCCCTCGGGTGCAGGGCTACCGGGTCGAATTGCCCGAAGAGCGGTTGACGGCCGAGTTCACCGCTGACTCCCACATGGTGCTAACGCCCGACTTGGTCGGCCCGTCTATCACGCAGAACGCCGGCATCATCGGCGAGACCGTCGACCTCAGCCTTGAACACCTGGCTGACATGCGGCACTCCACCTTGCTGATGCACCTCACCAAGCGCCTGCTGATGAACCATTGGCGCGACCCTGGTGATGAACCCAAGCTGCATCTGTTCGGCCAGCTCAAGCGCATCACCAAGGAATGGCTAGACACCTGCCTGACCTGCAAGGGGGACACCTACGCCGCGCAGTTGATGTATCAGGAGCTGGCGGACGAGGCATGCAACCGCATCACCGCTGCCATCACCAAGGCCGAGCAAGCCAACATGCGCCCCATCAAGGCGGTGCTGGACCCATACAACGCGACCGGCACCACCCGCTTCGTCAACTTCAATACCTCGAAGACCGAACGTTGGGAGACCAATGGCCCCCCGCCCAAGTGCCATGTCAACTGGGTCATCCTGGACAGTGACTGGGAAGCAGAGTTCTGCCGTGTTGCCGAGCGGCATCCGCGCGTGGTGGCCTACGTCAAGAACCACAACCTTGGCCTTGAAGTGCCTTATCGCTACGGGTCTGAAACGCGCAAGTACCGCCCGGACTTCATGGTGCAGATCGACGACGGCCATGGCCCCGACGACCTCCTGAATCTGATCGTCGAGATCAAGGGCTATCGAGGCGAGGACGCCAAAGACAAGAAGCTGACCATGGACACCTACTGGGTGCCTGGCGTCAACAACCTGGGGGCCTATGGGCGCTGGGCCTTCGTCGAATTTGTCGACGTGTACCAAATGCAGCACGACTTCGCTAAGAAGGTCGAAGCCGAGTTCAACAAGATGATCGAAGGCGTTGCAGCTGGCGCCTCAAATGGAATGCATTCGAATGTTTGACACCACAAAAGAAGACCTAAAAGACATCCTTCGAAAAATCGACGAAGGCAAGCTCCAATTGCCTGATTTTCAACGGGACTACGTCTGGGGTGATGAGGATGTACGAAGTCTGATCGCGTCCATTGCCAAAGGATTTCCGGTGGGTGCGTTACTAACGCTCGAAACTGGCGGAGAGGTCGAGTTCAAGCCACGCCTGCTGGAAGGCGTCGAGCACAAGAATGTTCGCCCCACCGAACTTCTGCTTGATGGTCAGCAACGTATGACTTCGTTGTTCCAGGCAGCTTTCGCCAAGGCGCCAGTGCGCACCAAGACTCCACGCAACAAGTTGGTTGAGCGCTTTTACTACATCGACATCAAGGAGTCTGCCGCCGATTCCGCCAGCTTGGATGAGGCCATCATCGGAGTTCCTGCAGACAGGATCGTTCGCTCGAATTTCGGCAAGGCAGTGGACCTGGATGTGTCGACTCGCGACCTGGAGTTCGAGTACGACCTGTTCCCTCTCAATCAGGTTTTTGATAGCCGTGACTGGTTTTACGGCTGGCGAGACTACTGGAAGGGCAAGGGCCGAGATGTACATGATCTAGACCGCCAATTCGTGCATACCGTGATTGACGCGATTGAACGGTACAAGATGCCCATCATCAGGCTTGACCGTAGCAACACGCGCGAAGCAATCTGCTTGGTCTTCGAAAAGGTCAATGTTGGCGGCAAGAAGTTGGATGCGTTCGAGCTAGTAACTGCCATATACGCCGCAGACAAGTTCGACCTTCGCGAAGACTGGAATGGGTCGAGAAAGCCTGCCAAAGCTGGCCGACATGCCCGGCTGGTAGGCGCGCCAAATCCCCGGGACGTCCTCTCCAAAATCGCAAACACTGACTTCTTGCAAGCATGCACGTTGTTGCATACGCGCGAGGCCAGACTAGGAGCCGTAGCTCAAGGGGCAAAGGACAACGAACTGCCTCAGATTTCCTGCAAGCGTGACGCCTTGCTCGGCTTGCCGTTGAATGGCTTCAAGGCACATGCTGACGCAGTGGAAGCGGGTTTTATTGAAGCTGGCGGGTTCCTGAACGAGCTCAAGATCATCTGGCACAAAGATGTTCCATATCCGCCGCTGGTCGTTGGTTTGGCGGCTGTTTTTGCAATTCTCGGAAAGGACGCACAAACAGCTCAGGCAAAGCAGCAACTCGCGCAATGGTTCTGGTCGGTCACGCTTGGTGAACTGTTTGGGTCCAGCACCGAGTCCCGTCTCGCTCGTGATGTGCCTGAACTGGTGGACTGGATTGGCAAGAAGGCGAGCCGGCCTCGCTCATTGGATGAAGCTGTATTCCAGAGTGTTCGGCTGCGTTCGCTTCGCACTCGGCAGTCTGCGGCCTACAAGGGCCTGCATGCACTGCTGATGCAGCATGGCTGCCGCGATTTCATCACCGGTCGTGCTACCGATCTGATGACCTTCTTCAAGGATGACATCGATATTCACCACGTCTTTCCGCAGGCTTGGTGCAAGAAGAACGGAATCGAGAAGGGCGTATTTGACTCGATCATCAACAAGACGCCTCTTTCAAAGCTCTCAAACATTTCTGTTGGAGGTGATGCTCCGTCGGTGTACCTCAAAAGAATCGAAGTTGCCCAGGGCATTTCGTCAGGTGCATTGGATGAGATGCTGCGTACGCATCTCATTGAACCCGAGCATCTTCGATCGGACAATTTCCCAGCGTTCTTTGAAGCGCGCAGCAAGGCGTTGGCGGGCTTAGTCGCAGAGGCGATGCAAAAGCCGGTCGTTGAGGACGCTGGCTCAAACGAAATTGAGGACGACGCAGAGGATGCCGACGAGCCGAGCGAGGGGGCTGTGTAATGGAGAAGCCGCAGAAGCCTAAGCTCACCGTTGAGACGCTGAAGCACGACGACGCCAAGCGCAAAAACATCCCCACGGCCGAGTACCAGTCGGTCATGAAGAAGGAGCAGCAGAGCCCGGTGCGCGTCGCGTACCCGCGTGAGCGCGAGGGTCGCAATCGCGACCTGGACCCGCAATTGGTCTGGCGCGGAAAGGACGAACAGGACTGGTCAGACCTGGTGGTGCACGCACCGCCGCTGTACATCCAGGAGAAGGTTCATCCCAAGGTGCTGATCGACGACCTCAAGCGGCAGACTGAGCGTGCGCAGAGCCCAGAAGCGCCCCAGGTCGACATGTTCGCCGACTTCAACGGATTGCCGAATGAAGACGCCAAGACCGAGTTCTACGCTCACGACGCGCATTGGGCGAATCGCATGGTTCTGGGCGACAGCTTGGCGGTGATGGCCTCTCTAGCTGAGCGCGAAGGGCTGCGCGGCAAGGTGCAGTGCATCTACTTCGACCCTCCGTACGGCATCAAGTTCAACAGCAACTTCCAATGGAGTACGACCAGCCGCGACGTAAAGGATGGGAGCGCTGAGCACATCACGCGGGAACCCGAGCAGGTAAAGGCATTCCGAGACACCTGGAAGGACGGAATTCATTCGTATCTGACCTATTTGCGAGACAGACTTACTGTCGCCAGGGACTTGCTTGCCGAGTCCGGGTCCGTATTTGTGCAGATCGGCGATGAAAATGTCCACCGTGTTCGTGCAGTAATGGATGAAATTTTTGGGGATGAGAATTTTGTTGCTGGAATAACAAATGCAACCACGACGAGCTCGTCAAGTCAGTTCATCGATACGGTCGCCGATTACGTCCTCTGGTACGCGAAGAAGCGCAGCGCCTGCAAGTACCGAGGGCTTTTTCTCAACAAATCAGACTCGACTTCATCGGACCAACTCTATCGACATGTCGCAACGAACGATGGTCAGTTGCATCGGAACGCTGAGCCGGCAGCCTTTGCCTCTGGGCTAGAGCCCAAAATTTTCCGAATCGATCAACTTACATCGCAAACTCAAGCGTCTACAACGCGTTATGCCGTCGACTTCGAGGGTAAATCCTTCGACGTTGGCAAGCGCCAATGGGCCACCCCGCCCGCTGGTATGGCTCGCCTGAAAATGGCAACCCGCGTCATCGTGTCAGGATCATCTCTTGCATATGTCAGGCGAATTGACGATTACCCGGTCGTGCCCCTTCGGAACGTTTGGAGTGATACAGGCACGGGGAGCTTTACCGATCCCAAAATCTACGTTGTCCAAACCAACACCAAGGTCATTCAACGCTGCATATTGATGACTACGGACCCGGGTGACTTGGTTCTTGATCCTACGTGTGGCTCAGGCACAACCGCATTTGTCGCGGAACAATGGGCTCGGCGGTGGATCACCATTGATACCTCCCGCGTGGCGCTAGCGCTAGCCCGTGCTCGCATCATGGCCGCGCGCTATCCGTTTTATCTTCTTGCTGACAGCAGGGACGGTCAGCTTAAAGAGGCTGAGGTGACGCGCTCCGCTCCCGCCAGCTCTGCTACGCGGAACAACGTTCGCCAAGGATTCGTATATGAGCGAGTACCTCACATCACGCTCAAAGCCATCGCGAACAATTCCGAGGTTGACGTTATCTGGGCCAAGTTCCAACACACTCTGGAACCGCTTCGAGAAGCACTAAATCTGGAGGCGGGAAAAACCTGGCGCGAATGGGAGATTCCTCGGAAGTCGGAATCAACGTGGACGCAATCGGCAAAGAAGCTTCATGGTGAGTGGTGGGCACAGCGAACTGCACGTCAGCGCGAGATCGACGCATCGATTGCCGCAAAGGCCGATACAGAATACCTCTACGACCGCCCCTACGAAGACAAGAAAAAGGTGCGCGTAGCTGGGCCATTCACGGTAGAAAGTTTGTCGCCACATAGGGTGCTTGGCGTCGATGAAAACGATGAGTTGATCGACCCCAACGACCCAAAGGTCGCAGAACAACAAGCCGAGTACAACGCTGCGCGCAGCTTCGTCCAGATCATTCTTGAGAATCTCAAGATCGCAGGCGTGCAGCAGGCACACAAAGAAGACAAAATTATCTTCACGTCGCTGGTGCCGTGGCCTGGCGATCTCGTATGCGGCGAAGGTCTATACGAGGACAGCGCGGGCGAGAAGCGCGCCGCCATCTTCATCGGCCCCGAGTTCGGCACAGTGTCTCGCCCTGACTTGGTGTCCGCCGCCCGTGAAGCTGGCGATGCCGGCTTTGATGTGTTGATCGCATGCGCCTTCAACTACGACGCGCATTCGTCCGAGTTCGAGAAGCTTGGCCGCATCCCTGTGCTGAAGGCGCGCATGAATGCCGACCTGCACATGGCCGAAGACCTCAAGAACACGGGCAAGGGCAACCTCTTCGTGATCTTCGGCGAGCCAGACATCGACATCCTTGAGGCTGCCGAGGGCCAAGTTCGCGTCAAGGTCAACGGCGTGGACGTGTTCCACCCGAACACCGGCGAGGTCCGCAGTAACGGCGCTGACGGCATCGCCTGCTGGTTCATCGACACCGACTACAACGAAGAAAGCTTCTTCGTCCGGCATGCCTACTTCCTCGGCGCTAACGACCCCTACAAGGCGCTCAAGACCACGCTGAAGGCCGAAATCAACGAGGAAGCCTGGGCTACCTTGAACAGCGATACGTCACGTCCGTTCGATAAACCCAAGTCTGGTCGCATCGCAGTCAAGGTGATCAATCACCTGGGTGACGAAGTGATGAAGGTCTTCAAGGTCGCATGATTTCGTCCAGACCACTGCCAGCACCAGCGGGTGGCACTGCTGCATCAGCCGATGTGGTGGCCGCTGGCTTACCGATCCCTCCCATCGAACGGATACGCATCTTCAGCGCCGGGCAATGGGAAGACTTCGTTCTTGAATGGGCGGATTCACTGAGCGATCAGTACGGCACCGTAGAGCGATGCGGCGGCGCTGGTGACATGGGCCGAGACATCATTGCCTTCGATAAGGCCAACCCCGTGATCTGGGACAACTACCAGTGCAAGCACTACAAGGCGGGCCTGGCACCAGGTGATGTCTGGGTGGAGTTGGGGAAGCTGGTCTATTACACCCACCTCCAGGAGTACTCGTACCCACGAAAGTACTTCTTCGTTGCGCCACAAGGGGCTGGAACGAAGCTTTCGAATCTGCTGCGAAAGGCTGACAAGCTCAAAGCCCAACTGATCGACAACTGGGAAAAGCATTGCAAAAACGGCATCACATCAACCACCGTTGTTGAACTGGACGTGAACTTGCGTGCACATCTTGATGCACTGGACTTCTCGATTTTCGAGGCTGTACCGCCGCTGCGTATCATCGACCAACACGCCAAGACTCGCTGGTATGCGACAAGGTTTGGCGGTGGACTTCCAGCGCGGCCAAAGGTTGTAGCGCCCCCCGCGACAGTCGCCGCCCATGAGGTCACTTATGTGCGCAGCCTGTTGGATGCCTACGGCGATCATCTAAAGTGCGCCGTGCCGACGGTGGCCGACCTGGGTGCCCATGACGATGTCAGAGGGCACTTTAACGATGCAAGGCTTGAGTTTTACAGCGCCGAAGCCTTACGCGCGTTTTCGCGGGACACCTTGCCTCCTGGCGCGTTCGAGGAACTGCAGAACGAGTTGCACGGCGGCATCAAGGACGAGATGCGCGGTGCGCATTCAGATGGATATCGGCGCGTACTGTCCGTGGTAAAGACTGCGAAGCTGCTGCCTATCACTGACCATGCACTCAAGGAGCGCCTGTCGACCCACGACCGTGGTGGCATCTGCCATCAGCTTGCCAATGACGGAAAGGTCAAGTGGGTCAAATGATCGAAGCCGCAGACACCCAAAGATTGCCGCCGTTCAATGGCCCGATTGAGATTGGGCTTCGTGCGTTGTCGCTGTTGAGCGAGGCCTTTCCAACTCCGTCTTCGCTTCAAAGGCTGGTGGTATCGGACTACTTGCTCGTTCACTCCGACGACTTGCCGGGCGGTCCGCCCGGTCTACATCCAAAGACACCGCATCGAGGTGGCGAGCTATTGGTGCGCCGCGCCGTACTGGAACAAGGTTTGATGCTGTATCTAAGCCGTGGTCTCTTGGAGCGCCATTACACCGAGACGGGCGTGATGTTCGCTGCGACAGAGAGAACCGCTGGCTTCTTGGATGCGCTGTCCTCCGGATACGCAGCCGAGCTTCGAGAGCGGGCGGCATGGCTGTTGTCCCTTTTCGGGGATGTGTCGGACAGCGAGCTGTTGAAGATAGCTAACTCTCAGGTCGGCGAGTGGGGCGCAGAGTTCGCGATGGAGTCTGTGCTGAAAGTGGAGGACGCCGAATGGCAATAACAGGATTTCAGATCCGCCGATTGACCTTGGTCGGACGCGGCGTGCCGAACGCCGAAGTGCAGTTCCGCGAAGGACTGAACGTTGTGTCGGGCCCGTCTGATACCGGCAAGACGTTTATCGTGCAGTGCATTGACTACATGCTCGGCGGAAAGGATGTCCCGGAGTCCATCCCCGAGGCAGCGCGGTATGAGACCGTGCGTCTCGCACTGAACGTGTCGGACGGTGACGATGATATTGTTTTGGAGCGGTCAATCCGTGGCGGCGACTTCAAGCTTGTTAGTCCGGGAGAAGCTGATCGGCACCTTTCTGCAAAGCACCGTGCGGGAGACAATGATTCGGCATCTCAGTACCTGCTGGGTCTATCCACGCTGACTGAGAAGAAGGTTCGCAAGAACAAGCAAGGCGCAACCCGCGAGGTCAGCTTTCGAGATTTGGCGCGGTTGATTCTGGTTGATGAAGAAACCATCATCAGCAAGACTTCCCCAATTCTGACTGGGCAGTACACCACTGGCACAGCCGAGAGCGCCGTCTTCCGTCTGCTGCTGACTGGTGTCGATGACAGCTCACTGATCTCCAATGAAGACCCCAAGGTCGCGAAGGGCAGGCAGGCCGGAAAAGTCGAGATGCTGGACTTGCTGCTGAATCAGACTAAGGGGCGCGTGGCCGAGATGCAGCTGCCCGGTGATGTGCAAGCATGGCAAGGCCAATTGGCCCAGATCGAAGCGCTGTTTGAGACTGCACAAAAGGAGCTGGCAGTTGAGCAGCAGAACGCCGCGCAGCTTGAAGGTAAGCGCCGAGCCGAGTTGAGCAATCTTCGCCAGCTTGAGTCACGGTTGGGCGTCTTGCGAGAGTTGCAGCGCAGATTCGCATTGCTTGAGCAGCAATACTTGTCTGACCTCCGTCGCCTTGAAAGCATTGCTGAGGCCGGCGCGCGCCTGGGTCAGATGAATGAGGAGCGTTGCCCTGTTTGCGGCGCGACGGCTGAGCATCAAGAACATGAGCATCAAAAGGCCGAAGTAGCACCCGAGGACGTGGCGCAGTCATGCCTTGCCGAGGCGGCCAAAATTAGATTGCTGATCTCAGATTTGCATTTGACGAGGGCCGATAACGACCGCGAGATCGCACGACTTGACGATCTGGGCATTCTGGCCAAAGAGCGCGTTCGCACTGTGGCGACGCAGCTCACGGAGATGCTGAAGCCACGCGTGGAGGTTGCCTTGCTTCGTTTGCGTGAAAGCCAGGCGAACAGGGACACCTATCGACGAGCACTTGAACTGCATGGCCGTGTGAATGAGCTTCAAGGCCTGTTGGCGGACCTTGGTCTTCCGGCTGCAGGTAAGGGGGCGGAGCTGGAGTCGGCCCGAGTGCGTTCCGATGAAGCCGAGGCTTTCAGCAAGGAAGTCGAAACTTTGCTGCGGGCTTGGCATTTCCCAGGCCTTGACCGAGTGACCTTCAGTGAGGGCGACCAAGACATAGTGATCTCTGGGCGTACACGAGCGAGCCACGGGAAGGGCGTTCGGGCCATTGCTCATGCGGCGTTCAACTTGGCTCTGCTCAAGTCCTGCCTCAAAGGTGAAATGCCGCACCCAGGCTTTGTTCTGATCGACTCCCCGCTCGTGGTTTACCGCGAGCCGGATACGGATGAAGGTAGCTTCTCGCATGACGTGAAAGACGCGTTCTACCGGTCGATTGCGGAGGACTTCCGTGCGTCTCAAGTGATCATTTTCGAGAACGAAGACCCGCCTTCGGACTTGGGTGCTGACGCAAACATCATTCGATTCACTGGTGCTGCCCACGGGCGCCAAGGGTTCATCCCTAAAAGCGTTTGATCAGGTACCGAATCCGTCGCCGACCACAAGGACACACATGCTCGTCTACAGCAGCCGATTTCACCTCGAACCCAAAGATGGGCCTCAACAGATCGTGGAGTGTGTCGCCCGCTGGATGGGCAAGCGAACAGGCGGTTTTGTTGACGGCAGTCAATTGGCGGCGGGTATGCATCAGCGCCTGAGGGACGGTAGCCTGGCGATTTCTCGGGCTACCTCCAATTCTGCGAAGGAGCCCTCATACCCCATATTGTTTTGTGCGCAGCTATCGCACGGTGACAGCGAGGTGTCTGGCCGCCGTTGGTTCACGGAACTTGGCGTACGACAACTGGACCCACAGGGGCCAGTCGAATGCACCGTCCTGCTACGAACAGACGAAATCAGTGCCAGGGTGACGGCGCCTATTCAGGTCACGCGGCCACGAATCGTGCAGACCCTGATGGAGGCGTGCGAACCCAGTGGCGACACCCCTGGCCTTCGAGTCAAGCGGTTGGACGAATCCAGTGCAGCAGCCTTCCTAATGGAGGTCGAGCGCGAAGCGCGGCAGTACCCCATCGTGGTTGTTAGCACGAACCGTGATGGTGTCTACACGGTGCAGCCCGAGCGTTTGCGTTCGTTGTTGGTAGGTATTGCCGAAGTGGTTGAGGTTCCGGCAGGTGTCGATACTTTCAAGATTGAGGAGATCGTGGGTGGCCGCTACGGCGCGTGGGGCGGCGCGATCAACGTACTTTTCCAGGCCCGTACCGGCGACCGTGGTGTCTATTGCGAAAGGACCTTGTATCGTCCGGCAGACTTGGCTGATTTGACGGCCGACGGCAAGAACCTGGATTCAGAAATCTTGGCTACGGTCACGCACCGGACCAACCTGCCTTATTCGTGGAAGCACATTTCTTTGGAAGTGGTTAGCCAGGCCGTCTTGCGCAGTCAGCTTACCGCGAGCATCCAACGGGCGAAGAGCAGCGATGAGGCCAGCGAGTACGCAGCATTGCTTGAGGAGGCCGACAAGGAACTGCTTTCCAAAGACAGCGAAGTAGCCACCCTGCGACAGGACCTGGAAGACAAGAGATCGTTGGCGCATCGGTTGCAAGCTGACATTGATGGCCTAAAGCATGCCCTGAACGGTCGCCAGTCGTCGGGGGATGCAACTGAGGACGAACTGGCGGCCATCAGGCCCCTGCGTGACGCTGTGGCTTCATTGGTGAATGGCGAACCTAGCTTGGAGCAATCACTGACGGTCATCAGCACGTTTTTCCCAGATCGCATCGTCGTGCTGGACTCAGCCTACGAATCTGCGCAGGACTCCAATGAGTTCATATACGGGAAGCGAGCATTCGATTTACTTTGGAGCTTTGTCAACGACTACTGGTCCGCTCTCGCTGGTGGACAGGGCGACATGATCGGCAAGCGGGCTTTCGGGGCCAACGACTACGCCCAGAACGAAGGCGAGGCACTGAGTAAGGCCGGCAAAAAGCGCAGGACTTTCAACTACCGGGGCACTGACCTCTTGATGGAGAAGCACCTCAAGATCGGTATCAAGGACAGCGCGGCAGAAACGCTCCGCGTTCACTTCGAGTGGGTCGCCGCCGAGAAGCGGCTTGTCATCGGCCACTGCGGCAAGCATCTCGATTTTTGATGGAGCCAGGTAGCACAATGGACTTCCGCATTGCCGACACCTTCACCGACAGCCTCGCCAAGCTCACTGGCGATGAGCAAAAGGCGGTCAAGACCACTGCATTCGACTTACAGCTGAATCCGGCTCATCCCAGCATGAGCCTGCACAAGATCGAACAGTCGAAGGACAAGAATTTCTGGTCGGTAAGGGTCAGCAGCGACATCCGCCTGATCGTGCACAGGACGGCCACCAGCTTCCTGCTCTGCTATGTCGACCATCACGACAAAGCCTACAAGTGGGCGGAGCGCCGGAAGCTTGAGGTTCACCCCAAAACAGGTGCGGCGCAGTGGGTCGAAATTCGCGAGCGCGTGGAAGAGTTCGATGCTCGTCGTTTCGGTCGGGTCACAGCGGCGTCTGGTGCGATTGAGGCCAAGGCGGCGGCTCCAGCTAAAGTGCAGCCCGCGAAGCAGAAGCCCCTACTTTTTGCCGACAGCGCCGATGAGGATTTGCTGAGCTTCGGCGTACCGCCAGAGTGGCTGGCTGACGTTCGCGCGGCAGACGAAGACAGTCTGCTCATCCTTGCCGACCACCTTCCGGCAGAGGCTGCAGAGGCCTTGCTGGAACTGGCAACGGGCGGCACACCAAAGCCAGTCACAGCCACTCAGCCGGGTACCGACCCATTCAGTCACCCGGACGCACAGCGCCGATTCCGCGTGATGAAGGATGTCGATGAGCTGGAGCGTGCGCTCAACTCCCCCTGGGAGAAATGGACAGTATTTCTTCACCCCGCCCAGCGGCAATGGATCGAGCGCGACTACTCCGGCCCGGCCCGAGTTTCGGGTTCTGCTGGGACCGGCAAGACTATCGTGGCATTGCATCGCGCAGTTCATTTAGCCCGCCAGAACCAAGACAGTCGGGTATTGCTGGCAACGTTTTCCGAAACGCTGGCCAGCGCGCTGGGGACCAAGCTGCAGAACTTGATCAGCAATCAGCCCAGGCTCGCCGAGCGCCTTGAAATCCACTCGATGGCGGCCATTGGCAAGCGGCTGTTCACGGCATATTGGGGTAAACCGAAGCTCGCGACGCAGGCGGAGATTGGCCGGCTCTTGCTGGTCGCAGCGAAGCCGGATCCAGGTTTGAAGTTCGGTCTCAGGTTCATGCTTGGCGAATGGAACGATCTGGTAGATGCTTGGCAGCTGAAGACCTGGGAGGGCTACAGGGACGTCAAGCGGCTAGGACGCAAGACGAGGCTATCAGAGGCGCAACGTCTTGCCCTGTGGTCCGTTTTCGAGCGCTTGCTTACCGCTTTGGGGCAAGGCGGCCTGATCACGCATGCCGAGATGTTCAGCCGGCTGGCTGAGAAGGCGGCGGCGCTCCGGCACCCGCCCTTTGACTTCGTTGTCGTGGACGAAGCGCAGGACGTAAGCATCGCGCAGCTCAAGTTTTTGGCGGCTATCGGTGCCAGCCAAGGGCTGGCGCGCCCGAACAGCTTGTTCTTTGCCGGCGACTTGGGCCAGCGGATATTTCAGCAGCCCTTCTCTTGGAAGTCTTTGGGCGTCGATATACGTGGGCGGTCGCGAACGCTGCACATCAACTATCGAACCTCGCATCAGATCAGAGCCCAGGCCGATCAGCTCCTTGGGCCTGACGTCTCAGACGTAGATGGCAATACCGAAGGCCGGCGCGGTACTGTGTCCGTCTTCAATGGACCGGCGCCGGAAGTCCTCTCGTTCAAGTCTGAGACAGAGGAAACCAAGTCCGTCACAGATTGGATTTTTGCGCGCATCAAGGACGGCTTGGCGCCGCACGAGTTGGGGATCTTCGTCAGGTCCGATGCTCAAGTAGCGCGGGCAGTCGCTGCGGCCAGTGCAGCCGGAATCCCGTTCAGCGTGCTGGATGAGCAGGTAGAGACGGAAAATGGGCATGCGTCCATTTGCACGATGCACCTTGCAAAGGGCCTGGAGTTTCGTGCGGTGGCAGTGATGGCATGCGACGACGAAGTCATTCCTTTGCAGGAGCGCATTGCAGCAGTTGCCGACGATGCGGATCTCGAAGAGGTCTACAACACCGAGCGGAACCTGCTCTACGTTGCATGTACTCGGGCCCGTGACAGATTGCTCGTGACGAGCACCGAGCCAGCGTCAGAGTTTTTGGACGATCTCCGCGGATAAGTCGAGGGCTGGCAGCCCGTTGATACTCACGATTTAGACCACCGGAGCGTGCCGCTTCCTGCGTGAGGCGGCCGTCATCCCGAGCAAACCACAATACAGCAACGGCAGAGTTGCCGGTTCAGGTATCGACGTCACCTCTGTCCCCGCGCCAAAGTGTACTGGCCCTGACCCTGAAACTGGGTGAGTGGAAAGGTTGGGGCGGAAAGCCACAATGATGGCGCGGTTAGCCTTAACTAGAGCGAACGATGCGCAACCTGCGTTCAGACATAGCGCGGCGTGCCAAGCAAGCTCGAAACGCGGATTCGGTTGCTCAGACCGTGGCGAGCTGCCGCAGCCTCAATGCGGTCGACATCCGCTTGCGTCAGCGAAGGGCCGAGGTAAATCTCTTCGACGAGCGCATCGAGGTCGAACTCGACGAAGACGCCCTTCTCAGGCACCGCCACGCCGAACTCTTCCGCGTGGCGAACCGACACGGCCAGCCTGAACTCGCGCTCCCACGCGAACGCCATATGCTTCACGTAGAAGCGGTCGAGCATGCTCAGCTTGAGTCGTTGCTTGAGTAAGTCGAAATACTTCACGTTGCCTCCAAAGAGGTCCTCGTGGCCGAACTCGGGCTGGATGCGGTAGGGCTTGGCTGCATCCCGAATGCGCTGCGGCGTGCTCCGAATGGCAACCCCCTTGTGAAGGTCGGCGTAGAGCTTCCACATTGCATCGCTTTCATAGTCCGCGCGGTGCCAGCAGCTGACCTTGGTTAGTCGCCGCAGTTGCTCGAAAGCAGCCTCTCCGAAGTCCATGTCGGCGTAGCGAGGGTCCACCGGGAAGCCCGCGGGCATGACAGCGACTGCACCTTCGAATCGATCCTCAAATTCGCGAGCGGACGAAAAGTACAGGCGCCCCGAGTCCATCAATCCAACGAAACGTTCGGTCTTGAAGTAGCGCCAAAGCGGCTCGTTCCAGTCGAGAGCGTCACCAATAACTCTCATTGATCCCTACAGTCTTTGTTTTCGTCTGACAGTCTTTATTTATACGATCACAGCTTGAACTTGCAATAAATGCGGGGCGTTAATCCCTAGAGTCGATCTTCCTGTTGCATTTTCCCACCTATTGTGGACTTTTACATCCTATAGGAAGAGACTGCGACGATGGAATGGACTGCCGATCCCAAGCTTTATCCAGCCTACCTTGCTACAAAGATCAAGCGAGGGCGCGGCTGCGGCAGTGGCGTGAGCTACCTCTCCTGGTACACCACGGCTGAAATCAAGTCCCGCGGCACCTGTGACACCCCCAACAGCATCCGCAACGGAAGATCGTACGAACTGCTGTCGGATTTCGAGACCCTGTACTTCTTCATCCTCGAGCGCAAGCAGGGCGTTGAGGACGTGAGGGAACAGTTCCCAATCTTTGACATCACCGGCACCCAACGCATCTGCGCCGAACTCGGCATCGATCACAAGACGACGTCGCGCGGTCCGCAGAGGCCGGAGCCCTACACGATTGATTTTCTTGTGACAGAGGAAGTCCGCGGCACGCGCCAGACACGGGCAGCCAGCATCAAGCCGCCCTATCAGCAGCTGGACGCCGCGACCACTGCCAAGCTGAATGTTGAGCGACTCTGGTGTGAGCGCAACGGGATCCCATGGCAGCTCATTGACATGAAGGGCCTCCCGAATCACCTGACCATGCTTTCAGCTCTTCGCTATACGCGCAAGTGGTACTTGAATCGGTGGCAGCCCGACCTGGCGCTGAGGAGGCTGTTCAAAGAACACTTCATGTTTACCTATGAACGGAACGTGACGCTCAAGCGTCTGCTCGAAAGGGCAGCAAAGCGCACGCGGCTCCCCTTCCCACAGGCGGAAGATGCATTCCGGCACGGCGCCTGGATTGGCGATATCCCGGTCTCCTTCAACCACGAAATCGCGTTGGACCTGCCGCTGGTCCTGGTGCAAGAATGAAATTTGAGCCACTTCCACAGGCCCGGCGACAGGCGCCTCACGTTCTCGCGGTGGAGGCAGATCAGCCGGGCACGAAGAGATACCTCCGGCTGACCCATTGCTTCACCGGAGCCTGCTTCGGCCAGTGGGTGACTAACGCCGCAGGTGCGCGCGATGCTTCTCGCCCACTGAGGTTCAGTTGGGATGAGATCGCACAGATGGAGAAAGATGGCGGCGTCTGGGGCCGTCTCTCGCTGCCCTACGAACTGGCCAAGCCGCTAGACGAGAACACGCCAGATGCTGCGGATGCGGGTTGGCGGATCATCGAACCGCTGGTGAACTTGTTCAAACGCGAGAGCAATCTTGCCCGAAACCGATACTCCCATCTGGCGACCCAGCGCACCCTCGAGCTCGGAATCGCCCTCAAAACCGTCAAGCGGCTGCTGAGCCGCTATTACTATTTTGGCCAGGAACATGCGGGGCTGCGCATGTTGACGCCAGGCCCACGCCCAATGGAGCTGTCTGAGCGACGGACTCTCGGCACTTCGAGCGCCGCGGATCAGCCGGGCGACCAGGATGAAGACTCCGACATGGTGGCGCGTGAACGCCTGGTGGCGACACGCGAACGTCCCGGGCCAAGAGCCAGCGTTGAGGCGAAGTTCGGGAAGAACACCTTCATTGTGTCGCCGGAGGACATCCAGGACATGGTCGCGCGCCTGGCCTCGATGGCCACGAAGAAGCGCACCTTCGTTATTGATGCGTACAGTGAATATCTGAAAGTAGACTTCAAACGGCGTCATCCGGCGCTGTTCAAGGAGGTCGCTGAGGGGCGGCATCCGATCCCCGTATCGAAGTGGCAATACCGCAGATACGTCAATGAACACCTGGTGCTGACAAAGGACATCGCGAGAAATCTGCGAACACGCTCTGCGAAGGCCACCGGGGAAGGCTCCTTGGATTCAGCGGGCCCAGGCGACATCTATGAAATTGATGCAACCGGCGGGCGCATCGTTCTTGTGACTTCAGGCGAATCGCGACGGGTGATCGCCACGCCGACCATCTACGTCATCCTCGACCGGTGGAGTCGTTTCATCGTCTCCATCTATGTCTCTCTGAAGGCGCCGTCGTGGGACGAAGCCCGATATGCGGTGCTCATTGCATTCACCTCACGGGAGAAACGATTCTCGACGCTCGGCGTGGACATCACCAACAAGCGCTGGCCCATCGGTCGGGTTTGCAGCGTGCTTCGTCGCGATCGCGGTTCGGAGCTCACCAGCGAGTCGATGGACAAGGCCGTCTCCGGTGACATGCGCATCGATCCTTCCACCCTGCCCTCGATCACCCCGAATGGCAAGGCCATCATCGAACGCTTCATGCGCACCTTGAAGGGCTGGATGGCGCGGAATGTGAAGGGCAGCTATGCGGAGCGTCCGATGGACCTCCACGCCAAGAGGGCCGCGAAGCAAGCCAAGCAGATCACCGTGCATTCCCTGGCGGAGCTGTACCGGGCGCTGATCGACTTCGTCGAGAAGTACAACAACACGCCCCACTCGCATCTGAAGAAGCTCGGCGTCCTGAAGCAGGCCGGGATTGCCCCGACGCCGCAGGCGGCGTACGTCTGGGGCAGCGAAAACATCACCGGGGCGAGAGTTTCAAGCTACTCCGATGGCGATATGCAGAAGCTGATGCTCGGCGTCGACCAGGCCTCGACTGGCGGAGGCGAGCTTCGCTACAAGTCGAGGCGCTACGTTCCGGCCAACCCTGCAGCGCGCGCCTTCCTGGCTTCGCGGCCAGCAGCCCGCAGAGCATTGCAAGTACGCGTCGACAAGACCTTTCCGCATGAACTCTATGTTGAGCGCCGCACGGAATGGCCACGATTCACCATGGTCTCGGCCGACAAGCGAGCCCTGGGATACCTCAGCCTCGATGAGTACGACGCGCTGACGCCGGTCGCCAACGCGGAGACCCGAGACCTGGAGCATGAACAGTTGCGTGCCGAGGTGACCGCAGCACCCGCCGCCCGCCGGTCGACCGTCGAAGTGGACCGGAGCGTTCCGTCGCAGCGTCAGCTGGCAGACGACCGGCAGGCTGAAACCACCGCGCTCAAGGCGACGTTGACCGGCAAAGAACATCCGCAAGCCAGGTCGTCGCCAACCGAGAAAAAACCGACCGCCAAATCAAGCATTCCGGAATGGAAGCGGCGGGAAGAAGAGAAGCGCGCGTCCGCTTTGGCTAAGTTGCAAGAATCTCGACGGGAGTAATAAGAATGCTACTGCGCAAGACGCACATTGTGGATGCCGAATACACGCCTTCAAAGGTCCCAGCATATCGCGGCAACCCGCTGATTGAAGCTTTGCCGCCGCTCAGCTCCTTTGCGCAGCTCACCAATGCGCTGGAGCACTTTCCGCCCAAGCCAGATGCAGCAATGCGAAAGCAAGATGAATGGACCCGCTATCAGGCTGTGAGCAACTTGCGGGACATTATTGTTGCGACGCCGGAGTACAAGCGTGCCTCGATTCAACTCCACACCCTGCTGCGCAACACCTATATAGCCCGCAATGCGGCAGACAAAACTGAAGAGATTCGCTGCATTGCTATCGCCAACAGAAAGCTCGGCGACGACTTGAAACTTCCATTCGACTGGAAGTCGACCGCATCCGGTCACATGTTCATTTCATCCACTGGCACGGGAAAAACGACCTTCATTGACGCATTCCTGCTTCGATTGGCACAGGTCATTCGCCACAAGGAATACCAGGGCGAAGAGCTTGGTCGAGCCCAAGTCGTATATCTAAAGATATCAATCCCCCCGGACGGCACGCTGAAAGCTTTCTGCCTGAATTTCTTTCAAGCCGTTGATAAGCTGCTCAACACGAACTACCTCAAACAGGCCTATGCAGCCAGGACCGTGGCGAACATGACGCTCTTGATGGGAAAGGTTGCCACCAGCATTTCGCTCGGGCTGCTGATCGTCGATGAGTTTCAGAATCTGAAGATCGCCAAGACAGAGCAATGCGTAATCGTCTTCAACATGTTCGTCCAAATGATTGAAGACTACGGGATTTCTGTTGTGACCCTCTGCACACCCGCGATACAGAAGCTGCTCGCAGCCAAGCTTGCGATTACTCGAAAGCTGATGGGGAATACGACCTACTTCCCTCTGATGGCAGCAGGTAGTAACGAGTGGAAACACTTTTCCGAAGCTGTTTGGCCGTTCTGCTACACCGAACACAAACCCCCACTAACACCAGAAATCAGCGCCGCTTGGCACAGAGCATCTGGTGGAAATACGGCGTTCGCCATCAATGCTTACAAGCTCGCTCAGGAGTACGCGATAACAGAAGAATCGAGCGTTGACGAAGTGAGTTTTGAAATGGTCTTGAATACCAGCTTCGCGGCCTTGAAGCCAGCAATCGACGCCCTGGCCCGCGGCCGGCCGTCGGAACTGGAAGCATTCGAAGATTTGATTTGTGACGCCGAAAGCCGAGCGTTGATTGCAGCATTCATGCCGCATGCGGTCTACGACATGCCTGCGACCGCGCCATTGAATCCGACGGACCGAGAGGAAGATTCGGACAATTCCGCACAGGAAGCCGACAAAGCCATACGCGACGCTGGCGAGTTTGACGAAATTTCAGCAACGGCAAAGCCCGTCAAGCCCAAGAAAGCCGCGAGCCCTCGCTCAACCAAGAAACAGCAGGCGCCCGACTCTGCAACCTCGCCACTGCCAATGCGGCCGGTGGATGCGGACCTGGCATGAATGCCCCCAAATCAAGAGGGCTCTCCACCTTCACCTCGGCTTTTACTGTGGTCAGATGGAGTGAAGTCGGAGACTTGCACCAGAGCGGCCCAGTCTTCACGTTCCTTCAAAATCTCTAGTCCAAGCTGGTAGTTTCGAGCGTGCGGGACATTCAAAGCGATTTCTCGGAGCAAGATTGTCAGGCCGACTCTGCGCTGCTCGACGACCAATTGCCTGAGCTTCATGCGGATTCGCTCAGCTGGATAGTTTCTGTTCACCCGCTCAAGTTCCGCAGTGAACTCAGGATGTGCGGCAATGCTCTTCTTTACGATATGCGCGGTCGTCCCGCAGACCAGCGCCAGCTCTTGTACCAAGATGCGCGATGGTCGATGCTGTGACGCCAACACCCGCAGCAACCCATCCTTGAGTTGCTGGACGCCCATGAGCGGAGCTGCCCGCCCCTCCCTTGTCGGTGCTTGCGGCACCGCAGACTCGAACCATTGCGCGTCGCGCGCCCTGGCCCTGGCGCTCGCCGGCGAATGCAGCATTTCGTGCCTTGGGCGACCACCAGCTATGGCGTCAATGATGGTTTGGCGGTCTGACTCGGCGCATGAGACACGCAACTTATCAAGTTCAATCCCAACGAGCTCGCGAAGCCAAGGTCTGTCATTAAAGTAGACCAGCCAGAACGGCGTTTTCATCCTCTGTAGACTGGCAAATCTGCCAGTCTGCTGAAATTTCGATGCAAGTGCATTCTTGGCGGCAGGCACAGCTGAAAGGCCCAGCGCGCCAGTGCTGAAGAACCTCCGTCTCGGCTGGCTTCGCTTCTGACCAAGAACAGACGACTGCTCCGTCAATTTTTGACGCAAGTCCGGGAATCCAATGCCCGCAGTCACAAACAAAGCAGCAAATGTCAATGCACTCCATTGGGTAGGAACATTCTGCAAAATCAGCGGCGGAACTGCGAGGTCAAGTTCTGGATTAGATAGCTTCAATCCGTAGTTTGAATAGCGTTGAAGTCCAAACCGAGCCTCCATGGCGTCAAAGGCTTTTACGAGACTTCCTCCCCATTCTTGATTGATGACTGCCTGGGCGACGGAAACCACATCCCCACGGTTCCAGGTTGGCAGATCGGCTCCAAGCGCCTGGAACGCCAACGCTGACAATGCATGAAATCGTTTACCTATCTCTGGACCGGAAGCGGGTGGCTTGGTCAAGTCTGCGCCGCAACTGCATGAAAGCTCGGGCATTTTCATGATCTTCTGTTTTCGAAGCTCATGAATCTTCCCGCACGAGAAGCAAGACGCCCTTAGGGGCACCTTGTGCTCGATACAGACTACCGATGTCGGTAGTTGATGGGACCTTCGCCAATAGGCTTCTATGCCGCTCTCGAGCTGGTCCTTCAAGCAGCACGGACAGTATTTCAGTCGTTTCAGCTTTCCATGAACCCGAGCCTGAGAAGGCGAGCCTCGTCCTGCCACATCTCGCGCGGGAATTTTGACTTCACCGTCATAGGCAAGCTCGCTTTGAGACGCCTCAAAGAATAACCAAAACGGGAGCGTCGTCATTTTGAGCGTGGATTGCGGGTACGACTTTCCCAATGCCGCAAGAAGCAATTCATACCGGCCATCATGTCCAGCGATATCAAGCGGCGGCTGGTCCTTTCCCCCATAGCCGCATTGATTTAGCACCCAGCTCCAGGTCGCAGCTTGGTTTGCTGAAGCAATTCTGGAGAACCAAGAGCCGAGCAGCTCGTCATCGTTCACCTTAGGGATGAATGGGAGGGTCGGCGTCATATTTATCAAAACCAATTTCCTCGATCATCTTCATTAAAATGTTCGCCTCGGATTTTCAGATATTTCTCTGGCAAGAAATCTGAAGGCCGGCAATCTCGGGAGGCGAGGAATTGGAATCTGTGGCTGGAGCCTCAGCATTGACCATCGGTACCGTCTTGTCGCTACGGGACGACGAGATCTTGTACTCGTGGCTTGGCCGCATGTTCCGCCGCAACTCCTTTGCTCCGACAAGGGCTGCCGTGAACATGTTTCTCGGCGGAAGCTATCGCACGCTGTGTGTGGACCTGCCCACCGGGCTGGGGCATCTTCAAACCGTACTCGGTCCCGCATCGCCTCTGTCGGCCCCAAACAGTTGGATAGACCGTGCCACCTTATACCCCTACCACCGCCCCTTCTTGACGCCGGAGCGGGATCGCATCGTTTGCGAGAACATGCTCAGCGCAAGCAATGCAGGGGGTGCACAGAAAGCCCTGATGGGGCGATTGGCCAACAGATTCGGCGCAGCCACCTCCCTTCGCTATTGCCCGCTCTGCATTCGTACCGACGCGGTCCGCCTCGGCGAACCCCATTGGCGACGAAGTTGGCTTCTGCCGGGCGTTGCGTGTTGCCCGACCCACGGCATTGCTCTGGTAGAACTCATGCCAGCGACAAGGCCAAGCAACCCTTTCGAGTCGCGTCAGCCGCCGTCACATCCTCCTGTCATCAACTGCATCCCATGCGCCGAAGGATCGCTCGACTGGGCGTTCAGCAAGTTGTCGGCCGAGTTGCTGCAATCCAACCTGCCCGCGCTTCACCGGGACGTCCTGACCACAACGTATCGAAGGCGCGCCCTGAAACTGGGCTATGGCTGTTCGACGGGCCGCGTCCGCATTTCCAAGGTCGCGCAGGCCGTCCGCGAACACTACCGGGACTTCGAGGGCTTTGCGCATCGCAACCGCCTCATTCAAACGCAGGCGAAACCGCTGGGCTGGCTGCACACCATCTTCAACAAGCCAGACAGAGCTGTTCATCCGATTGCTCATCTGATGCTGATCGGACACCTATTTGGGTCGATTTCGGCCTGGCGTGGTGCACTTGAAGCCGATGGAGCCCATACCCCCATTCTTCCGGCGCGGCTGCAGAGCCCAACGCAACGAGCCCGCCCCGCTGGACCTGAACTCTTAGATTCTTCGTTGTCCTGTCGCGCTGCGGCTGCCGCCCTGGGAGTCAACACGGCCACAGTAGTTGCCTATAGGCGCGAGTGCGGGATGCAGGTCACGCCACGAAATCACAAGACCACACGCATGGTCGAAGGCCAGATCGTCGATGACTTGGTGGCCGGCCGGCCTCTTGCTGAGGTTGCGGGCAACAGCGATGTATCGATGGCAACGGTGTGCCGCATCTTGCGATCCAACGCAGAAGCCCAAGCGAGGCGGCAGGCGAGCATTCATCAAACCAACGAGCGCAAGGCCAAGGACGAATGGCAGGCAGCCGTCCGCGGCGCTGACTCCATCACCGCAGCCCGCCGCATTGCCCCCGCCGCATACATCTGGCTCTACCGGAACGATCGAGCCTGGATCACGGACCAGAGCAACTTCGAACCGGCGGCGGTGCGAAAGCCAACCAGCAGCGCACGGGTGGACTGGCCCATGAGGGATCTGAATCTGAGCACGCTGGTCTTCAATCTGCAGTCCGTAGAGGTTGAGCAAGGTGCGACAGAACGCCTCAGCGCCTATCGGATCCTGCGCATCCTTGGCATCCAGACCATGATGATTCGCAATCGACACCGCTTGCCATTCACCTACGACGCACTCGTGGCCTGTATCGAAACCGAAAGCATGTGGCGCGATCGGCGGTTAGCCACGGCCGCAGTTCAGCTCGCGGCATCGGGACTCCCTCTAACCACAGTCCGCCTCTGCAAGACCGCCAACATCAATTGGACGTATCGGCACTGGGTGGCGGCTTGGCTGGATGCTCACCGCATTGTGAAGGGTAGAAAGCAACTGAAATGAGGCAGCAGACAGCTTGAACCCGATGGCCTGCGGGAAAAACAGATCGCTCAGGAGGTCAGGGGCCGCTTCCTGAACCAGCCGACCTTTGCCGATGTCGCTGTCGGGCCGTAGTTGATGACGAACAGTCCAGAATCGTTCAGGACCTGCCCCCAGGATCGGCAGCATTGCAAGAGAAGCCGGGAGCCGCGTTCGTGGCGGCTGTACTCGCTACTTCCGCACTTGGGGCAAGCGATTTCCGCTTATCTGCCTTACCTCTGGCTCAAGCAGGGCAAATCAGCTTGGCTGCTCGTGCCTGCTGCCGGCAGCCTGGTGTTGTTCGCCTGGTTGCTGAGCTTGCATCCGACGGCGGCAGGCCGGGTCTATGCGGCCTACGGTGGCGTCTACATCGGCGTCGCTGTGCTGTGGCTCTGGCTGGTGGACGGGATCACCCCGACAGTGACTGATTGGGCGGGTGTCGGTATCTGCTTGTTTGGGATGGCTGTCATCATGTCCGGCCCCAAGGGCACAAGCTGACCCCGTCCATTCTTAAAGTGCGGCCCATGACTCGTCCAAGTGCCCTGAAGCAAATTCCCAAGGGAATCTGGATCCTCGGTTTCGTCAGCATGCTGATGGACATCTCTTCCGAGATGATCCACAGCCTTCTGCCGTTGTTCATGGTCACGACGCTGGGAGCCAGTGCCTTTGCGGTCGGCCTGATCGAAGGTTTGGCCGAGGCGACGGCCTTGATCGTCAAGGTCTTCTCTGGCGCTTTGAGCGACTACCTGGGCCGACGCAAGGGGCTGGCCCTGTTCGGCTATGCCCTGGGGGCCTTGACCAAGCCCTTGTTTGCGATGGCGCCGAGCGCCGGCATGGTGCTGACCGCACGTCTGCTGGACCGGGTGGGCAAAGGCGTGCGTGGCGCGCCGCGCGATGCCTTGGTGGCCGACCTCGCGCCTGTCCATATCCGCGGTGCCGCCTTCGGCTTGCGCCAGTCGCTCGACACGGTGGGTGCCTTTCTCGGTCCGCTGCTGGCGGTGGCCCTGATGCTGCTGTGGGCCAATGACTTTCGCGCCGTGTTCTGGGTCGCCGTCATCCCAGGCCTGATGGCCGTCGCGCTGCTGGGATTCGGCCTGAGGGAGCCTGAGCGTCCTCAGGCCGGCAAGGGCGTGAATCCGATCCGGCGAGAGAATCTGGGCCGCCTCCCGGCGGCCTACTGGTGGGTGGTGGGTGTCGGTGCCTTCTTCACCCTGGCGCGTTTCAGTGAGGCCTTCCTGGTCTTGCGCGCCCAGCAAGGTGGCATTCCGCTTGCGCTGGTGCCGCTGGTAATGGTGGCGATGAACCTGGTCTATGCGACCTCGGCCTATCCCTTTGGCAAGCTGTCGGACCGCATGAGCCACCGCAAGCTCCTGGCCTTGGGGCTCCTCGTGTTGATCGCGGCCGATCTTGTGCTGGCCATCAACGATCACTGGTCCGTTGTGTTGGCCGGTGTGGCGCTGTGGGGCGTGCACATGGGCATCACTCAGGGGCTGCTCGCGACCATGGTGGCCGAGGTCGCCCCCGCCGATCTTCGCGGCACGGCCTACGGGGTTTTCAATCTGGTGAGCGGCATGGCGATGCTGTTGGCCAGCGTGGTCGCAGGCCTGCTTTGGGACAGCTTCGGAGCATCAATGACCTTCTACTCAGGGGCGCTGCTATGCGTGGTCGCCCTGGCGGCGTTGGCCTGGCAGCCTGCCGGCTAGCGCGAGAAGGTATGACCTGCCGAGCTAGCCGCCGCACACCTGGCGCAGCGAGGCCGACCGTCAGGGCCTGAAATCGTCACGCCATCTCAGGTGGCCGCCAGCAGGAACTGCAGTCGTGCAGCAGCCTTGGCCGGCAGGAACTCCGTGATCTCTGCGCTTACCGCGCTCACCGCGCAGTGGACCTGATGGCCATTGCTACTGCAGGCTTCAGCAGCAAGTCACTGAAGGCCTATGTCGCTCGCAATGATGCCGAGCGCAACTGAGTTCGACGACCGGGCCCAGGCCGGGTCATGCATTGACACCGGCCTTGCGTCGATGAACGGCCCCCACATGAGTGTGGACGTCCGAGGCCGGACGTGGCGTCAGTTCACCGGCCTGGGGGTGATTCAGTTCCCTCAAAATCGCGCAGGCCTGTCCCGGGCTGGTGGACTGGCAGCGTGAGCGCAGGTCTCGCAGTTCGGTCTCCAGTTCGTGCAGTTCCTGGATCCGCTTCGCCACATGGCCGATGTGATCATCCAGCACCTGGTTCACCTCGCCACAATCGGCGCCAGGCTGGTCGATGAAGCCCAGCAGCGCGCGGATCTCGTCCAGCGCCATGTCCAAGCCCCGGCAGCGCCTGATGAAAACCAGCCGCTGCACATGGCTGTCGTCGTATAGGCGGTAGTTGCCCGCGCTGCGTCCGGGTGCCGGGATCAGTCCTTCACGCTCGTAGAAGCGGATCGTCTCGATTTGCGTGGCGGTCGCCACGGCCAGTGCCCCGATTTTCATGATCGGCCTCGAATTTGTGTGGTTGCGCTTGACTCTACACCGACTACAGAGTTTTTAATCCGGCCATGGACAAGACCCTGAACACCTCTGTAGCCTCTTCCGACATGGCAGCAGCCTCTTGCTGCGGTTCTGCCTGTGGCACGGTCCCGCTCACCCCTGCGCCGGCGCAGCCCGCGCCTGCCGGGTTGCATCGTTTCCGTATCGCCAATATGGACTGCGCGTCCGAGGAGTCCGACATTCGTCGTGCCCTGGAGCCCATTGCGGGCGTCAAACAGTTGCGTTTCGATCTGGGCCAGCGGACGGTGTCCCTGGCGGCGGAGCCCGGCGAGCTGGCGGCAGCGATTGCGGCCATTGAGCGCATCGGCTACAGGCCCCAGCCCTTGGATGCGTCAACGGCCGCTGCCCCTGCAACGCATGAGGAAGGTGACGGCCATGATCACGACCACGTCGAATCGGGCTTGCCGCGTCTGATCGGCGCCCTGGTCTTCGCCGTGGCGGCCGAGGCCGTGGCCTTCTTCGCCCCAGAGACTGCGTTGCTCAAGGGCGTGCAGATGCTGCTGGCCGCCCTGGCCATCTTCCTGGCCGGGTTCGGCACCTATCAGAAGGGTTTGCTGGCCCTCAAGGCCGGCCGCCTGAACATCAACGCATTGATGACCGTAGCGGTGACCGGCGCCTTCGCGATCGGCCAATGGCCCGAGGCGGCCATGGTGATGGCCCTCTACGCCATCGCCGAGCTGATCGAGGCACGGGCGGTGGACCGTGCCCGCAATGCCATTAAAAGCCTGCTGGATCTGGCACCGCAAGATGCCGAGGTGCAGCAGGCGGACGGCCAGTGGATGCGCATGCCTACCGCGGCGGTTGCTGTGGGTGCCATCGTGCGCCTGCGTCCCGGCGAGCGCGTGCCGCTGGACGGCATGGTGACGGCCGGCAGCAGCGCCATCGACCAGGCACCGGTCACCGGCGAAAGTGTGCCCGTCGACAAGACCGTGGGCGACGAAGTCTTCGCGGGCACCATCAACCAGAACGCAGCCCTCGAGTTCCGCGTGACTGCGTTGGCCACGGACAGCACCCTGGCTCGCATCATCCATGCGGTCGAGGAGGCCCAGGCCACCCGCGCCCCCACCCAGCGCTTCGTCGATCGCTTCGCCGCCATTTACACGCCAGGGGTGTTCGCATTGGCCGTGGCTGTCGCGCTGCTGATGCCCTGGTTGATGGGCTGGACCTGGACGCAGGCGGTCTACAAGGCCCTGGTGCTGCTGGTCATTGCTTGTCCCTGTGCGCTGGTGATCTCGACCCCGGTGACCGTGGTCAGCGGCCTGGCGGCGGCGGCGCGCCGAGGCATCCTGATCAAGGGCGGCGTCTATCTGGAGCAGGCCCGTTCCCTCAAAGCGGTGGCGCTCGACAAGACCGGCACCATCACCGAAGGCAAGCCCAAACTCGTCGATGTCCAGATCCTGCGGGATAGCGTCGACCGGGCCACGGTGGCGCGCACGGCGCTGAGCATTGCCGGTCGTTCCGATCACCCGGTGTCCAAGGCCATCGCCGCCGGCTTAGCCACGGAGGCGAGTGCCAGCGAGGTGGTTGACTTCGAGGCCGTGGTCGGCCGTGGGGTGCAAGCCCGGCTGGACCAAATGCCCTATGTCTTGGGTAATCACCGCTGGATCGAGGAACGGAACCAGTGCTCGCCGGCCATCGAAGTGTTGCTGAAGCAGCACGAGAAGGCCGGGCGCACGGTGACCCTGCTGGCCGACGATGCTGGCGTGCTGGCCCTGTTCGCCGTGGCCGACACGATCAAGCCATCGTCCCGTGCGGCCGTGGCCGAGCTGCAGGCACTGGGTGTCACTCCGGTGATGCTGACTGGCGACAACCAGGCCACCGCCGAGGCCATCGCTCGTGAAGCTGGCATTGAACAGGTGCGGGGTAACCTGCTGCCGCAAGACAAGCTCAATGCGATCAGCGAGATGCAAACCCACTACGGCCCCAGCGCGATGACGGGCGACGGCATCAACGACGCCCCCGCGCTGGCCAAGGCCGACATCGGCTTTGCGATGGGCGGCGCGGGCACCCACACGGCAATGGAAGCGGCCGATGTGGTGGTGATGAACGACGACCTGCAGCGCCTGCCCGAAACCATCCGCCTGTCGCGCCGCACCCATGCGGTGCTCTGGCAGAACATCAGCCTGGCCCTGGGGATCAAGGCCGTCTTCCTTGTCGCGGCCGTGTTCGGCAATGCCAGCATGTGGATGGCCGTGTTTGCCGACATGGGTGCCAGCCTGCTGGTTGTGGCCAATGGCCTGCGGCTGCTGCGCCGATGAGGTGGGCGCAAGTCCTCTACGACTGGGGAGGTTGGAACGTTGCCCTGTTTCAGTGGATCAATCAAGGCACACCGGTATATCTCGAACCTTTGGTCGAATTCTTCAGCCTCATCGGCAGCTACTGGACTGCGCCGCTGACGCTGATCGGCTTGTGGTCCTGGTCCAGATGGTCCGCCGATGAGACGCGGGCGGACAGGATTCGACGTCAGACCCTCCGTTTTGCGGTGGCATTCTTGATTGCGCTTCTTGCCACCGCACTCCTCAAGTGGCTGTTCGACTTTCCGCGGCCGCCGGCTGTGCTTGGTGCGCTCGTGCGCGTCATGGGTGTGCCCGAGTACCACTACAGCACGCCGAGCGGGCATGCGACCTATGCCGCGCTGCTCAGCGGCGTGCTTTGGCCACTGCTGAGCAAGCGATGGCGCGTAGGGCTGCTGGTGTATTTGGCCATGGTGGGTTGGTCGCGCATCGCCGCAGGCATGCATTTCCCGGCTGACGTGTTGGCAGGTTGGGGTCTGGGCCTGGGCTGTGTTGCCTTTGTTGGGATGGCGAGCCGACGGGTGAATGGCCTCCGGGTGTCGTTGCCACCAGTCTCACCTGCTGGGTGCTTCTCTTCGCCGGACGGCTGCACAGCGATAAAAGCCCACGGCGATCACCTCAAATGCAAAATATAATCATTCTTATTCAGCTGATATGGGTATCTCAATGATTGGGCAAGCAACGGGCCGAATGTTTATCGCGTTGGTCGTGTTCGGCCTGTCGTTGTTGGGGGGACACGCCAGCGCGGCCGAGCAGGAAGAAAGCAAGACCAAGCAGATATGGCAGTTGCTGGACTATGTCGCGGTCGACTACAGCGGCGCCGTCGCCAACGGCATGGTCGTCAAGGACACCGAGTACGCCGAGATGCAGGAGTTTGCCGCGACGGCAGAGCGTCAGTTGGCTGACCTGCCCAATCGCGACGGCAAAAATGTATTGCTGCAGCAGGCCGCCGAATTGCGCCGCATGGTCTCGGCCAAAACCGATCCAAGCCAGGTGGCGCAACTCGCGTATGGCCTGGCCGGTGCCCTGCAAAAGCTCTACCCATTTCCTGTCGCCCCGCGCCTCGCCCCGGACTTGGCCCGTGGCGCGCAATTGTTCCAAGCGCAGTGCGCGGCCTGCCATGGACCGCAAGGCAGAGGCGATGGACAACTGGCGGCCTCCCTGGACCCTAAACCCACGGCGCTCTCCAATCGTGCCCGCGCGAAGGATCGCAGCCTGTTTGCTTTGTACCAAGTCGTCAGCAATGGCGTCCAGGGGACAGCAATGCAAGGTTTCTCCAAGCTCCCGGAGGAGGACCGTTGGGCACTTGCCTTCTTTGCCGGGACCTTGTCGTATGACGGCAATGACCGAGCGGCCGGGGCGCAGCTGTGGAAGGAAAGCAAAGCGCCGCGTCAGGCCGTCCCGGACCTCAGCGCATTGACGCAGACGTCGGAGCAGGCCCTGGCGGAGAGGTTGGACGCGTCGGCGGCGGTAGCCGTGACAGCGCATCTGCGTGCCAATCCAGCGGTTCTGGCTGAGAGCTCCTCCCGAGGCACTTCAATAGCGAAGGTAAAACTTGCCGAAAGCCTCGCGGCGCTGCAAGGCGGGGATCGCCAAGCCGCGGTCAAGCTCGCGCTGTCGGCCTACCTCGACGGGTTTGAGCCGGTCGAACCTGCGCTGGCGACACGCAATCGCCCCTTGTTCGAGAAGATCGAGACCGCAATGATTTCCTACCGGGCGCAGCTCGCCGCTGGTGACGTGGCCGATGTTCAGAAGGCACAACAGAACTTGCTGAGTCTGCTGGATGAGGCAGACAAGGCCCTCTCGCCATCCGAGGACGATGCCTTGGCCACCTTCATTGGTGCGTTGACGATCCTGCTGCGCGAAGGGGTTGAGGCCTTGCTCGTGGTGGTGGCCATGCTGGCCTTCCTCAAGAAGGCCGAGCGAAGTGATGTGCTGGTCTATGTGCACGCGGGCTGGGTGGTCGCCCTCGTGGCCGGAGGCGTGACCTGGGGGGTAGCGACCTATCTGGTCGGTGTCAGCGGTGCGAGCCGGGAGCTGACGGAAGGGTTCTCGTCGCTGTTTGCAGCCGTGGTTTTGCTGGCCGTTGGCATGTGGATGCACCAGAAGAGCGTGGCTGGGCGCTGGCAGATCTACCTCAAGGAAAAGCTCTCGTCTGCGCTCAACAAGCGCACGGCGTGGTTCCTGTTCTCGCTGGCTTTCGTGGCGGTCTATCGCGAAGTCTTCGAGACGGTCCTGTTCTATGCCGCACTGTGGACAGAAGGAAACGGTTGGCCGCTGCTGGCAGGCCTCGGTGCAGGCGCCGCGTTGCTGGGACTGATCGCCCTCGTGTTGCTGCGCACGAGCGCAAGATTGCCAATTGGACAATTCTTTGCGGCCAGTTCCCTGCTGGTGGCGATCCTGGCCATTGTGCTCGCCGGTAAGGGCATCGCTGGACTCCAGGAAGCGGGCCTCCTGCCGACCAGTCCTCTGGCCATTCCCCGAATCGACGTCCTGGGCATTCACCCCTCGTGGCAGACCACCTTGGCTCAGGTGGCCGTGCTGGCCATCGTACTGATTGCGTTTGCGATCAACGTTCGATCAGCTCGGAACCCAGTCAGCAAGGGCTGAACACTTTGCTGTATCGGCCCGTATTTGCGGCGACCGGCAGGTCAATTCGTCGCCAACCGTCATATCGAATCGCTACACTGCTTGCCATGCGCCGTTGTGTCCTCGTCCTGATGCTCTTGGTGCTGCCCTTCCAGTTCTCCTGGGCGGCAGCAGCGGCCTACTGCCGCCATGAAGGCGGCGTAGCGGTGCAGCACTTCGGACACCACCAGCATGAGCATGGATCGCAAGGCAAGGCCGACGACGGTGCGAAGAGCCTGAAGAACAAGGCGAGCACGATCGTCGATGACGACTGCAGCATCTGCCATCTGAGCACGGTGCCCAGCCCGGTTTCGGAGCATGTGACCTTCGAGGTCCCTCTCGTGGAGACCGCGGGTTTCGTCTACAGCCTGCGCTACGACTCCTATGTACCCTTGGGTCTCGAACGACCCGATCGAAATCTCGCCGCTTGATTCGGCGAGATCTGTCACTGACGCCATCACCCCTCGGGTCCTGACGACTCGCCGAATTCGCCCGTTGTTGTTTCTACAACCTGGAGAATTCGATGCGATTGAAGACGCTGGTTATTGCCGGCGCCATGGCTGCGATGTCGTGGCCCACATTGGCGCAGAACGCGCAAGTTTCCGTCCCACCCAAACAAGATCTGCCGCTGCTGCGCAAGCTGAACCTCGGGGATGCCCTGCGGCTGGCGGAAGACGCGAATCCGGCCCTCAGAACAAAGCAGGCCCAGCTCGACGCGGCACAAGGGCTGCGTGCGGACGCAAGTGCCCTGCTCTACAACAACCCGCAACTGTCGGTCGAACGCACCCACCGGGATGTGCCGCAAGCATCGTTGCCGACCGAGCGCCGCAAGGAATGGGCTGCGGGCCTGTCGCAAACGCTTGAAGTCGCCGGACAGGCGGGCTACCGACGGGACGCTGCGACGGCGGCTCTGATGGCACTGGAGGCCGAGATCGATGATCTTAGGCGTCAGGTGCGCACCGAGGTCGCACAGCAGTTCTTCCGGATTCTTGCCCTTCAGCAGCGTGTGGATCTGGAGGCGCAGGCACTGAAGCTTTTTGAAAGCACGGCCACGGCGGTCCAGAAGCGTCGGGCTGCGGGCGAGGACACCAAGTTGGATGCCAATGTTGCCTCGGTCGAAGCCGAGCGCGCCCGCAACCAGCTGGCACAGGCCGCCGAACAGCTGCTGGACGCGCGAAGCGAGCTGGCGACCAAGCTTCAACTGGAGCCGCAGGCCGTCCCGGAAGTCGTGGGCGATTTGGCCGACCGGGCCGACGGAGTTGGCCGCGCGCCCTACACGCTGGACGACCTGCTCGCACAAGCTCAGGCGCAGCCCCGCCTTCGCGCGGTTGCTGCCAGGGAAAACAGTGCACGCGCCAAGCTGAATCTTGAACGTGCCAGCCGCTATCCCGACGTGACTGTGGGTGTCAACGTGGGTCGTGAAGGTCCGGGAGATGCCCGAGAACGACTCACCACCTTCACGGTGTCCGTGCCGTTGCCGCTGTTCAAACGCAACGCCGCCGGTGTCGGCCAAGCCCGGTCTGAACTCACGCAGGCCGAAATCGAACGCACTGCGGCTTCCCGGGATGCCCAGGCGCAGGTGCGCACGCTGTGGTCCAAGGTTTACAGCCTCCAGACCCGCGTCGCCCGGCTGCGCGATACGGTGTTGCCGGCCTTGGCGGACAACCAGCAGCTGTCCCTCAAATCCCAGCGTGCCGGCGAAATCGGCCTGCTCGAAATGATCGTCGTCAACCGCCAGTCGCTGGACGCCAGGCGCGACCTCATCGAGGCCTTGACCGACCTCCAGACCACCCGTCTCGCACTCGAACTGGCCGCAGGCTGGTCCATGCCCTAAGGATCGAATCCATGAATCCCAAGAACAACGCCATTTCCAAGCGGCATCGCTTGTCCACGCTGAGCATGGCTGTCTTTGCGACGATGCTGCTCGCCGCCTGCGGCGCGGGTGACAAGCCCGGTGACAAAACGCCCGTCGAGGCCAAGCCTGCCGCAACCGCGGCATCCACCGGCAAGGGCGAGTCGCATGGCGATGCAGATGGCCTGAAGCTCTCGGCAGAGGACGTGCAGCGCGCCGGCATCAAGCTTGAAGAACTCAAGCTGCAGGCCTTGGCCGACGCCGTCACCGTGACCGCGACGATTCGACCGAATCAGGATCGCATGGCCCGCATCGCGCCACGTGTCGAGGGTCGGGTCTCGTCCGTGCAGGTGAGCCTGGGCGACACCGTGCGCGCGGGCCAGACCCTGGCCGTGCTGGACAGTTTGGCGGTTGGCGAGGCTTCAACTGCGCTGATCCAGGCTCAATCAGCCGATCGCGTGGCCGAGAGCGACTTCAAGCGCGCGGCGGCCCTCAACGCGGAGGAAATCATTCCCCAGAAGGAATATCTGCGCGCCAAGTCCGAGCATGAGAAGGCCGAGGCGGCACTGCGCGCCGCCGAGGACCGATTGCAGCTGCTGGGCGTGTCGCCCAAGCAGGTGACCGGTCGCGTCGTATCGACCTTCCCGGTCAGCGCGCCGTTCGCAGGCACCGTGATCGAGAAGAAGGTGACCGTCGGCAGCCTGGCCAGCCCGGCCGAGCCGATCCTGGTCGTGGCCGACCTGTCCAAGGTCTGGATCGAGGCAAACCTGACCGAGACCATGCTGGCCAAGGTGCGCGTGGGTGCTGGCGCGAGCGTGACGCTGGATGCCTATCCGGGCGAGCAGTTCCATGGTCGCGTGACCTATGTGGCGAGCTTGCTCGACAAGGACTCCCGCACCGTGCAGGCGCGGATCGAAGTCGAGAACAAGGACGGCAGGCTGAAGCCCGAGATGTTCGCCAGTGCAACGATCTCCAGCACGCCGGCCGCGGGTGCCGAGAAACGCGAGGCACTGAGCGTGCCCGATGCGGCCATCGTGCTGATGCAGGGCCAGCCCACGGTGTTCGTTTTCGAGCACGGAGGCTATGAGCAGCGCGCGATCCTACCGGGCGAAAAACTCTCCGGTCGCACCGTCGTGAAGTCCGGCCTCGCCGTCGGCGAGCAGGTCGTCATCGCTGGCAGCTACGCGCTCAAGGCGCGGCTGCTCAAGTCGCAAATCGGCGACGAACATTGAGCCGGGGACTTCATCATGCTCAATGCCATCGTCGACGCATCGCTGCGTTACAAAGTGCTCGTGCTGGTCGCCTTTCTGGTCCTTGTGGGACTGGGCGTCCAGGCGTTTCGTCAGGTGCCGGTGGATGCGTTCCCGGACGTGACACCCATCCAGGTCAACATCTACACCGAATCGCCGGGCCTGGCGGCCGAAGACGTCGAGAAGCTGCTGACCACGCCGATTGAGGGCGCCATGGCGGGCCTGCCAGGCGTCGAGGAAGTGCGTTCGGTGTCGCTGTTCGGCCTGTCCTATGTCGGCATCTATTTCAAGGACAACGTCGATATCTACTTTGCCCGCCGCTTGGTGGGCGAAAAACTCCAAGAAGCCAAAGGCCGCCTGCCGCAAGGCTACGGCGAGCCGGTGCTCGGCCCCAACAGTTCGGGCCTGGGCCAGGTGTTCTGGTACACGATCGAGTCGGCCGACAAGAAGCTCAATGCAATGGACTTGCGCACATTGCATGACTGGACCGTGCGGCTGATCCTGCGCACCGCGCCAGGCGTGGACGACGTGGTCTCCTGGGGCGGAGACCAGAAGCAATACCAGGTGCAAATAGACCCGCGCAAGCTCATCAAGTACGGCCTGTCGTTCAAGCAGGTGATGGAGCGCTTGGCGGCCAATAACAAGCAGGTGGGCGGTCAGTCGCTCACACTGGGGTCGGAGCAGTACCTGGTGCGTGGTCTGGGCCTGGTGACCAACACCACTGACATCGCCAGCATCGTGGTGGCCGAGCGCAGTGGTGCTCCCATCTACGTGCGCGACGTGGCCGAGGTCAAAGAGGCCGCGGCGCCGCGCTTCGGGGCCGTGACCCGCGACGGCAAGGAGGCCGTGCTGGGCATCGCCCTGTCCCGCGTGAACGAGAATGCCAAGAGCGTCGTCGACGCCGTCAAGGCCAAGCTGGCCATCGCGCAGGCGGCCCTGCCCAAGGGGGTCACATTGGTGCCAATCTACGACCGCACCGAACTCGTCGACAAAGCCCTCAAGACCGCGGAAAGCTCGCTGGTCGAAGGCGCGGTGCTGGTCGCGATCATCCTGTTCCTGTTTCTCGGTGAGTTCCGTTCCGCCATCGTCGTGATCGTCACCTTGCCGATGGCGATGCTGATTGCCTTCATCCTGATGCAGCAGTTCGGCGTCTCGGCGAATCTGATGTCGCTGGCGGGCCTGGCCATCGGTACCGGGATGATGGTGGATGGCGCGGTCGTCATGGTGGAAAACGCATTCCGCCTGCTGGCCCATGCGAAGGAGTCCGCCAAGGAAACGGGCAAGCCCATCCAGAAGACCCACCTGATCCTCGAAGCAGCGCGCGAGGTGATGAACCCGATCGCATTCGCGATTCTGATCATCATCGTGGTCTTCATGCCGCTGTTTTCGCTGACCGGCCTGGAGGGCAAGCTGTTCAAACCCATGGCCTTCACGATCACGTTTGCGATGGCGGGCTCGCTGCTGCTGTCGATGACGCTGGTGCCGGTGCTGGCGGCCCTGATCCTGAAGCCCAAGGAGGAGCGTGACACCTTCCTGGTGCGCTGGTGCAAACGGGCCTACCTGCCCTTGCTGGACTGGGCGCTGGAGCACAAGAAGCCGGTCGTTGGCTCCGCCGTGCTGCTGCTGATCGGGTCACTGGCCTTGTTCCCATTCCTGGGCAAGGAGTTCATGCCCACCTTGCAGGAAGGCACGATCCAGTTCCGGGTGACCGGCATCCCGTCGACCTCGCTCGATGAGTCGATCCGGGTGTCGAACGTGGTGAGCGACGAACTGCACAAGAAGTTTCCGCAGGTGCGCTCGGTGCTGGCCACAATCGGTCGCGCCGAAGGCGGCGAGACAACCGACGTGAACTATATGGAGATCAACCTCGACACCAAGCCCCAGTCGGAATGGCCCGAGAAGATGTCGTACGCGAAGCTCGCTTCAGAGATGCAGGAGGCGATGGAGAAGGTGGTACCGACGGCGGTCTTCGGCGCGACCCAACCCATCCAGTCGCGCGTTGAGGAGCTGATCTCGGGTGTGCGTGCCACGCTGGCGCTCAAGCTCTACGGCGAAGACCTGGAGACGCTGGACCGTCTGACCGCGCAGCTCAAGGGCGTGCTCGACAAGGTGCCGGGCGCGGCCGACCTGTCCGCGGAGGCCAACAAGGGCAAGCCGCAGTTGATCATCAAGGTCAACCGGGAGGCGGCGTCGCGCTTCGGCATCAACGCCGATGACATTCTCGAAGTCGTCCAGGCCGGCATCGGCGGTCAGACGGTTTCGACGCTGATCGACGGCACCCGACGTTTTGACATTGCGGTGCGTCTGTCGGATGGCTTCCGTGCCGACCCGGCGGCCATCGCGGCCATTCCCATCCGCACCGGCGAAGGTGCCTTGGTGCCGTTCTCTCAGGTGGCGACGATTGAGCTCGACGAGGGCTATTCCTTCGTTCGTCGGGAATCCCTGCAGCGCTACTCGGTGCTGCAACTCGATGTGAAGGGCCGTGATGTGGACAGCTTTGTCACGGAGGCCAACGCCCGGATCAAGGAGCAGATCAAGCTGCCTGCCGGCTACTGGGTCGAATGGGGTGGTGCGTTCGAGAACCAACAGCGCGCCATGGCGCGTCTGGCGGTGATCGTGCCCCTGACCATCGGGCTGATCTTCATGCTGCTGTACACCGCATTCAACTCGGTGCGACATGCTTCGCTGATCATCGCCAATGTGCCGTTTGCCATCATCGGTGGCATCCTGGGCCTGTTCATCAGCGGCCAGTACCTGTCGGTGCCCTCGGCGATCGGCTTCATTGCCGTGTTCGGTGTCGCGATGCTCAATGGCATCGTGATGGTGTCCTTCCTCAACGACCAGCGACGGCGAGGACTGTCCATTCGAGAGGCCGTGCGCCAAGGGGCGGCCATGCGGCTGCGACCCGTGTTGATGACGGCGTCGGTGGCCATCCTGGGCTTGGTTCCGATGCTGCTGTCCACCGGTGTCGGCGCGGAGACTCAACGTCCGCTGGCCACCGTGGTGGTGGGCGGATTGTTCACCTCTACGGCGCTGACGCTGCTGCTGCTGCCGTTGATCTACGAGTGGTCGGAGCTGCGGGCCGAACGCCGTGCGCAGCGGCCGGGCACCGAAAGCGTTTCCATTGAAGGAGCATCGTCATGAAAGAAATCAAGGCCTACATCCACCGCAACCGGATTGCCGATGTCATCAGCGCGCTCAAGAACTCTTCCGCCTGGGCCGCTGCGGGCAATGGCGAACACAACCTGACTGTCTACATGGTCAAGGGCTCGCTGGTGCCTCTGGACGACGACGAGCGCCACTACTCAGTGGACCTCGGCGAGGAGGTGGTCAACGAGTACAAGTTGGAGCTGCATTGCGTCGACGAGCACGTCGATGAACTGGTGGACGCAATTCGCCGGGCGGGCCGCACCGGGCAAGCGAAGTCGGGATGGATCTACGTGGCGGACATCGCAAGCGCGGTCGCCATCACATAGGTCGATCCGCGGATTGCCGGCATTCGGCTCATCGGCGTTGATCCAAGGGTCCGCGCCGACGGGTCTTCATTCCAACCGGACTTGAGCAAGGGGACTTTCATGGGCGCAGGCCACTCACACGCATTGCCGGAGAATCAGAACGAAAGCACGCTCTGGATTTCGCTGGGCTTGACGAGCACCTTCCTGGTCGCGGAAGTGATTGCCGGTGTGCTGCTCAACAGCCTGGCGTTGCTGGCCGACGCGGCGCACATGTTCACGGATGCGGCGGCGCTGGGTATTGCGCTGGCCGCCGTTCGCCTCGCACGCCGCCCGGCGGATGCGCAGCGCACCTATGGCTACCACCGCTTCGAAATCCTCGCGGCGGCGTTCAACGCACTGCTGCTGTTCGCGGTTGCCATCTACATCCTCTACGAAGCCTGGCAGCGTTTCAACAACCCCGCTGAAGTCCAGCCGACGGGCATGATGGCGGTCGCAGCGCTTGGACTGGTCATCAACCTGATCAGCATGCGCCTGCTCAGCAAGGGCAAGGACGACAGCCTGAATCTGAAGGGGGCTTACCTGGAGGTCTGGAGCGACCTGCTGGGCTCCATCGGCGTGATCGTTGCGGCCGTGGTGATCCGATACACGGGCTGGGCCTGGGTGGACACGCTGGTCGCCGTTGGCATTGGGCTCTGGGTCCTCCCGCGCACCTGGATCCTGCTGAAGGACACCGTGAACATCCTGCTTGAAGGGGTGCCCGAAGGCGTGGATTTCAAGGCGATCGAGCAATCGTTGGCTGACGAAGCGGGCGTCACGGGCGTGCATGACCTGCACATCTGGTCGTTGACGAGTGGCAAGCACAGCCTGAGCAGCCACATCGTGTATGACCGCAACAGGGTCGAGGCCGGGCAGCTTCTGACTGCCTTGCGCAGCATGCTTTCGGATCGCTTTGACATGCACCATGTGACGCTCCAACTGGAACACACGCCCTGCGAGGACGTCGACAGCGGGCACACCTATCTGCCACCAGCGAGCAAGGTGCGCGAGCCGGCTGCCGGTTCGACCGGACACCAGGGGCACGCCCACTGACCGCGGTACTGCGGTTAGGGTTCTCGCAGCACAACCATGGCTATCTTCGGCGGTGCTTTTTGTCCCTGCTGCGCCGAAGCCGTGTTTCTTCACGGCGCCGGTCGCGATCCTGGCGTTCACGCCGGTTCAAATAAATCGCCAGGACCACGCAAGCGATCACGCCGATCACCGCGAACGCCACCATCAAGGTGACGACTGGGCCATGTTGCGCTTGCCAGTGGCCAAAATCAGCAGGCATGGCGTCGAATTCTCCCGTTCAACCCTTTGGCGACTCGGCAAGCGCGATTCTGCGCAGGCCCCTCAGGACGAAGCATTGTTGGAAAGGTCCAGATCGGCAATGAACTGAATGCCTCGGATCCGTTGCGCCATTGAAGCGTGACCTTCGCGTGTCCATTCGTAGTCGTCCCCCCAGAAACGGTTGCTCAAGTGGAGCTCGACAAACTGGACTTCGCCCGGTTTGCCGTCAAGTTGAATCGAGCGTTCTTGCCCATTCCATCGCGTGGCTACCACGTGGGGGCCAGGACTGAGGCGAAGTCGCGCGAAGCCAAACGGGATGGTCACCAGCCCAGGCCGACCATCCACCGCCACCGGCACCGCGTTGCCGACATCGCCCAATCGCTCGCGCAGAATGTAGAGGGTAAATAGATCGCGGTGCGGCAAGAGCTGCCTGGCCTCGGCCTCGGCCGCCGGTGTCGGCGCCGTCGTGTCACCGCAGGTGAGCCGTTTTGATCGTCTTCGAGACAATGGCGCAAAGCAGGCGTGACCGCTCGGATCGCGACGACGAATCGGTTCGCTGGCACAGCCTGCCAATGCCACCACGGCGAATCCCGCCGGCACCATCAACCACGTTCGACGATTCATCATCACAATCTCCTTCAGTTCACGCCTGAGAAAACGCTGCGTGCTCGCTCAGTCTCAATGCGGCACCGGCTCGGGATGAGGTGGATCAGCCGAGACATCCTCGTCCACCTCGTCGGGTTTATGAACCATGCTGTACAGCAGCGGCAGCACCAGCAGGGTCAGCAAGGTGGACGACAAGATGCCGCCAATCACGACGGTTGCCAGTGGGCGCTGAACTTCCGCCCCCGTACCGGTGGCGATGGCCATCGGCACGAAGCCCAAGGAGGCGACCAGGGCCGTCATCAACACCGGCCGCAAGCGTGTCAACGCCCCCTCATGAACGGCTTCGTCCAGCGGCTTGCCTTCTTCGCGCAGGCTGCGGATGTACGAGATCATCACCAGGCCATTCAGAACGGCCACGCCGGACAGGGCAATGAAGCCGACGGCCGCGGAGATCGACAACGGGATGTCCCGCAACCACAAGGCGATGATGCCGCCAGTCAGGGCGAAGGGAATGCCAGTGAACACCAGCAGGCCGTCCTTGACATTGCCGAACATGGCGAACAGCAGGGTGAAGACCAATAACAGGGAGACCGGCACCACGACCTGCAGGCGCTGCGTTGCGGACTGCAGGTTCTCGAACGTGCCGCCCCAACTGGTCCAGTAGCCGGTCGGGATCTTGATCTGCGCGAGCCCCTGCTCGGCGTCGGCAACGAACGAACCGATGTCGCGGCCTCGCACATTGGCGCTGACGACGATACGGCGCTTGCCGTTTTCCCGGCTGACCTGGTTGGGCCCCGGCGATACTTCCAAAGTCGCAACCTCGGACAAGGGGATGAAATGGGCTCGCCCGTCGGCCGCGCGCGGCAGCGCGATCGGCAGGCGTTTCATCGCCTCGATATCGCCTCGAACACTCTCGGGCAACCTGACTTTGATGTCAAAGCGGCGGTCACCCTCGAACACCGTTCCCGCCTCGCGCCCCCCCATCGCGGTGGCCAGGGTCTCCTGGATGTCTCCGACGTTGAGGCCGTAGCGCGAACTCTTTTCGCGATCGATCTGCACGGTCAGCATCGGCAGGCCCGTGGTCTGCTCGACCTTGACCTCGGAGGCGCCCGCTATCTTCTGGAGCATGGTCGAGATCGATTCCGCCGTCTTGTTCAAAACCTCCATGTCGTCGCCGAAGACCTTGATGGCGACGTCGCTTCGAACGCCGGAGATCAATTCATTGAAGCGCAGCTGGATCGGCTGCGAGAACTCGTAGTTGTTGCCCGGGATCTTGTTCACCTCGGCCTGCACCGCTTGCAGCAAATCATCACGCGAGCGCGACGGGTCGGGCCAGGCGCTCACGGGCTTGAGCATGATGTAGCCGTCCGAGATATTGGGCGGCATGGGGTCCGATGCAATCTCGGCGGTGCCCGTACGGGCGAACACACGGTCAATCTCCGGGAACTTGTCCTTCAGCGTCTTCTCGATCTGCTGCTGCATGGCAACCGATTGCGACAGGCTGGTGCCCGGGATGCGCAAAGCCTGGATGGCGAAATCCCCCTCGTTCAGGTTGGGCACAAATTCGCTGCCCATGCGCGTGGCCAGCAGCGCACTCAGCACCACGGTCACGGCGGCAAAGGTCAACACCACCGGCTTGGCGGCCATGGCCTTGCCCAGCACCGGCGTGTACCAGCGCTTAGCGATCGCCATGAGGGCGTTCTCTTTCTCGGAGACCCGCTCGCCAATGAAGAGCGCCACCGCCGCGGGGATGAAGGTGACCGACAAGATCATGGCGCCGAGCAAGGCGATCACGACCGTCATCGCCATCGGATGGAACATTTTTCCTTCGACACCTGTCAGGGCGAAGATGGGCAGGTAAACCACCATGATGATGAGCTGCCCGAACAGCAGCGCACGGCGCGACTCCTTGGACGCAACGAACACCTCGTGGAAGCGCTCGGCCCGCGTGAGCGGACGGCCGAAATGGGCTTGCGCATGGGCCAGGCGCCTGACACAGTTCTCCACAATCACCACCGCGCCGTCGATGATGATGCCGAAGTCCAGCGCGCCCAAGCTCATCAAATTGGCACTGACCTTGTAAGTCACCATGCCAGTGAATGTGAAGAGCATGGACAAGGGGATGATCAATGCGGTGATCAAAGCAGCCCGAATGTTGCCCAGGAACATGAACAGGATCACGATCACCAGCACAGCGCCTTCGAGCAAGTTCTTCTTGACGGTGCTGATGGCCTTGTCAACCAGCGTGGTGCGGTCGTACACGGTGACGGCATGCACACCTTCGGGCAAGGAACGATTGATCTCCAGCATCTTCTTGTCGACGGCCTGAGAGACCGTGCGGCTGTTCTGCCCGATCAGCATGAACACCGTGCCGAGCACCACTTCGCGCCCGTTGTCGGTGGCAGCACCCGTGCGCAACTCGCGACCGAGGCCGACCTCGGCGACGTCCTTGATGCGGATGGGCTGGCCTTTGGCGGTGCCGACGATGACCTCGCGGATGTCCTCGATGCCTCGAACCTGCCCCGGCGCACGGATCAGGTACTGCTCGCCGCGCTTCTCGATGTAGCCCGCGCCCACATTGGCGTTGTTGCGCTCCAGCGCATTGACGATCTCCGGCAGCGTGAGGCCATAGGCGGCTAGACGTTCTGGCAGCGGCGCGACCTGGTACTCCTTGGCAAAGCCCCCGATCGAATTGATCTCGGTGACGCCCGGCACATTGCGCAGTTGCGGCTTGATGACCCAGTCCTGGATCTCGCGTAGATCGGTGGCGGTGTATGGCGAGCCGTCAGGCTTCTTGGCACCGTCCTTGGCCTCCACCGTCCACAGATAGATTTCGCCCAGTCCCGTAGAGATCGGCCCCAATGCCGGTGTGATGCCCGTGGGCATCTTGTCGCGCGCCTCCTGGATGCGCTCGTTCACGAGTTGCCGCGCGAAATAGATGTCAGTGCCATCCTTGAAGATCACGGTCACCTGAGACAGGCCGTAGCGGGACAGCGAGCGGGTCTGTTCAAGATTGGGCAGGCCGGCCATCACGGTCTCGATGGGGTAGGTCACGCGCTGCTCGGTTTCAAGCGGCGAGTAGCCAGGTGCCTGCGTATTGATCTGAACCTGGACGTTGGTGATGTCGGGCACGGCGTCGATGGGCAGCTTCTGATAGCTGAAGACTCCCAGTGCGGCCATGCCCAGGACGGTCAGCAGAACCAACCACCGCTGCTCGATGGCAAAGCGAATAAGGCGTTCAAACATGATTGATCTCGGGCTCAGTGGGAGTGTTCGGCAGATGCCTTGCCCAACTCGGACTTGACGACGAAGCTGCCGGCCGCGGCGTAGGACGCCCCGGCCTTGAGTCCCTTGACCACTTCGGTCAGCTTGCCGTCGCTGCGGCCGGTCTCCACCGGTTGTGCGACGAAGCCACCTTTGACCTTGAGGAAGATGGCGGGCTTGTCGGCCAGGGTCTGGATCGCGTCCGCAGAGACACTCACCGGCACCTCGTTCTCCGCCGCGGTCAGTTCCACGTTGACGAACAGGCCGGGGCGCCAGACACCCTGGGGATTGGCCAGGGTGACACGCGCCAAGGCGGTGCGGGTCTGCTCGCCAATGAGAGCGCCCACATAGGCCACCTTGCCGGCAGCCTTGGAGTCGAAGGCGGAAGCCTTGATGCTGACCGTTTCGCCCACGCGCACCAGCGGCAGATCTCTGGCCGGCACGCTGATTTCGGCCCAAACACTGGACAGGTCGGACACCGTGAACACCTGTGCGTCCTCCTTCACCGACTCGCCCATGGCGATGTGCTTCTCCACGATGACGCCGTCAAACGGCGCGCGCAGCTCGTAGCGGTTCAGGCCGGTGGTGGCACTGGGGATGGCGCCAAGGGCAACAAGCTTTTGCTGGGAGTTCGCCACGGCGATCTCCGCTTCGCGCAAGGCCTGCTGCGCCTGAAGATAGTCCTGCTCTGCGGAAATCTTCTCCTCCCAGAGTTTCTTCTCGCGATCAAAGGTGGTCTTGGCGAGCGCCAAGCGTTTCTGCGCCGAGAGAAACTCGCTGCGCTGTTCGGACACGGTCGAACTGGCGATCACGGCCAGCAACTGCCCCTTCTTCACCGGTTGACCCAGACTGGCCGCCACGCTTTCCACCACGCCAGCGACTCGGGGCACCACATGGGCCGTGCGATCTTCGTTGAACCGGATCTCGCCAGGCAGTTGCATGGAAGACTTGATGCGCGCTGGACCGCTGGTGGCGATGCTGATGCCTGCCGCCTTGATCTGCGCATCGGTCAGTTCGACCTTGCCTTCCTCGCGACTGAAGGTGAACCGAACAACCTGCTGGCCCACCGTGACCACAAAGGCGGCATCGAACACATGCGGCTCCTCGATCGCCTGCCGGCTCTTCAGCGCGGCACCATCGGTGCCAAAGCTCACGTCCATGCGCTCGCCGTCGGCGCGGGTCAGCGTTGCGGTGATCTTCATCTGATTCGCGGCAACCGGCTGGTTCTTGTTGAACCCCCACACCTGGAAGTGCGGCTCGCCGCCTTCTTCGGACAGCGCGACCTCGACACTCGCATCGCCGTCCGCGAACAGGCTGCCGCCATGCGGGCCCTTGCCCGGCGCCTTTTCATGATGCTCATCGTCGGCGTGCCCCTTGTCGTGGTCATGCGCGTCGGCGGCCTTGGCACCATGGTGCTCGCCATCGGCATGTTCCTTGGCCTCGCTGTGCTGTTCGTGGCCATGCCCGTCACCTTCCGGCTTGGACTTGCCTCCGGTCAGGATGTAGGCGGCCGCGCCGGTCCCGACGATCAAGATTGCGGCGATCGCTGTGAGCTGCTGCTTGCCAAACTTGGCAGGATTCTTGTTGAAATTCATGGTGAGTGGCGTAGAGGTTGGCGTCAGTTGCTCGGGTCTTGGCCGAGCAAGCGATCGATATCTGCTGCAGCGCGATGCGTCTCCGCAATGGCGCGCAGGTACTGGGACCGTGCCTGGAACAGCGTTCGCTGCGCGTCCAGAACGTCAAGGAAGCCGAACTTGCCCAGCTCGAACCCTTTGCTGGCGGCGTCATAGGCCGCCTGCGCGCCAGGCAGCAAGTCCTGGCGCAGGGTCTCGACCTCAAGCCTATTCGTGCTCAGCCGTTCCCTCGCCTGCAGCGCGTCGGCGTACAGGCGGGTCTGGGTCGCCGCAAGTTCATCCTGAGCTTTTTCATACTGCTTCAAAGCTTGCAGCTGATTGCCCGCATTGCTGTCGAACAGGGGGATGGGCATCGATACGCCCAGGAGGATCTGGTTGCGCCCCAGCTCCTGCGAGCGCTTGACGCCCAGACTGAGTGTCGGGTCGGGCAGCCGGCGCGCGCGCTCCAAGTCGGCCAGTGCGCGGCGGCGCTGCACCTCGATCTGTGCACGCTTGAGCCCCGGGGCATTTGCTAGCCTCAGGTCAAGGTTGGGCAATAACGGGACGACGGGCAAAACCTCCGCAGAGCCATCGGCCACGTCGAATCGAGGCGACGGGTCCCCCCAAAGGGCCCCGAGGCGCTGCCGCGCCGAACGGAGTTCGCCCTGTGCTTGCGCCAGTTCCAGCCGTGCACCCGACTCCGCGACCCGGGCCTTGGTTTCCTCAACCGGCGAAATCTTGCCCGCTACCACCCGTTTGCCGGCCGCCTCGCCGGCGCGGTGCGCCAATTCGACCGTGTCCTGGGCCAGCCGGATCCGCTCTTGCGCGGTCAGGAGTTCATAGAACGCGCTGCTGACCTGCGCGCGAATCTCCGCCCGGCGCGCGTTCAGATCGTTGGCCGCGGCCTCACGCCCCCGCTCAGCGGCATCGACGCGCGCTGCGCGCTTGCCGCCGATCTCGATTGCTTGATTCACCTGAACGGTGGTGGTCCGGGTGGCTTGGCGAGTGTCTTCGAGTAGATAGGACAGCTCGGGGTTGGGACGAGCGCGGCCTTGCTGCAACGCACCTTCGGAAGCCTCCAACTCACGTTGAGCCGCGGCGATGTCCGAATTGCGAGACAAAGCCAAATCGATGGCTGACGCCAACGTGAGCCGGGCCGGAACGACGACGCTGGACGGCGCGGGCGTTGGTGGCGAAGCCGCACTCAAATCCTGCGCAGACGCAGCTTGAGCAAGTGAAAACGAAATAACGACTGCCAGCGTGAGCGGCAGAAATGGTGTGGCGTAAGCACGCACGCGCATTGAAATCCCCTTGTTGTCGCTTCGCTGCAATGGCCAGCGAAATGCCAGGATCAAAGAGATTCAGCGCGGGAGGCGTCTATGGAAGAAGTCCGTAGATCCAGAGGCTCAGTCGTGGAACGTGGGCTGGCCGCGCCGAATCAGTGCGCGGGGCGCCATTTGGGGCGCTCAGGTTCATCTGCCAGCAGGGAATCGATCAGTGGCAGCGTCGAAACAAGGTGCGACGCATCAGCGAGCGCCGAGGCGAGGGCCTGCGAAGGTGCCGACGACTCGACGACAAGCAAATGGCAGTATGCGCAGTCAGCATCGACTCCAACGCCTGGATTCTTGGACTCAGAGGGAGTCTTGCCTGCCTTTACAGCCTTTGCATCGTGCTCATGGCTGTGATGCCCAAAGTGTTGGGCGGCCTTGCCAGTTTCGTGCTCGCAAATGCCTCCGGCCACCGCCCAGGACCACTGGAACGGCATGACCATCAACAAAAATACGATGACAAAACGACGCATGGTTTGGAGTTTAGCTTGCAGTGCAGCCGCAGGGATCAGAACAAGTTCCACAAAGCCCGACAGGCCGAGCCTGAAGAGGTAATTGAGAATAGCTGACCAAGGTCTTTGCGTGCTCAATCCGCAAGCTGCCACCTTACCCGCCGACAGCCGTCAGCCATCGGTCCGCCAGATGACAAATTCGTAATCGAGTTTCATCGCCATGCAAGCAACAATTGCCGTATATGAAACTACTGGTCATTGAAGACGAAGCCAAGCTTGCGGAGTATCTGCGCAAGGGGTTGTCGGAGGAAGGCTACACGGTCGATGTGGCGCACAACGGCATCGATGGGCTGCACCTGGCGACCGAGGTCGACTACGACTTGCTTGTGCTGGACGGCATGCTGCCCGGCATCGACGGACTTGCCGTCCTTGCCGCGTTGCGACAGAGCAAGCAGACGCCTGTGTTGATGTTGACGGCGCGCGGACAGGTCGAGGACCGGGTCAAGGGGCTGCAAAGTGGTGCGGATGACTATCTACTGAAACCATTTGCGTTCTCTGAACTGGTCGCACGCATCCAAGTTCTGCTGCGCCGGGCAAACCCGGCGCGTGGCTCGTCCGAACCCACCGTACTGAAGCTGGCCGATCTTGAGATGGACTTGCTTCGGCGCAAGGCTGTTCGGGCCGGACAGCGGCTGGATCTGACGGCCAAGGAGTTCAGTTTGTTGAGCCTGATGCTGCGCCGGCAAGGGGAGGTGCTTTCGCGCACGGAACTCGCTGAGCAGGTCTGGGACATGAATTTTGACAGCGAGACCAATGTGGTCGAAGTGGCAATTCGTCGCCTGCGCGGCAAGCTGGATGCACCGTTCGAGCGACCTTTGCTGCACACCATCCGAGGCATGGGCTACGTCTTGGAGGCTCGGGATTCATGAAGCGATCGGCTTCGGGTGGTTCACTGGGTCATCGCCTGTCCTGGTGGTTGGCGATGCAGACCTTCATTGGCCTCGGTCTCGTTTGCCTGGCCGTCTATTTCGTGACGGCCATGACGCTGGCCCAGCGGCAGGACGAGACCCTCGATCAAAAGACAACCATGATCAGGCACTTGCTGTCCGAGGCCCGTGCTGCACCAGATATTGACGCCCTGCGACATCAGCTCAATGACTTCCTGGCAGGTCACGAAGAATTGGCGTTGCAGCTGAGGTCACCGGACGGACGCACGGTCTATGCCTCATCGACCGCTCACCCATCGCTGCCGCCACCTGTCAAGCAACGCGTGTTTGAGGTGGCGTCCTCCATGTACTTTTCCGGGCCTGCCAGCGCCACGCTGACCCTCGGGACACAGGAAGACGCTAGTCTGCTTCGCCGGCTCGGATGGACGCTGACCGCCGCCGCGATCGTCGGCTCGCTGGTGGTTTCGGTATGCGGCTTTTGGCTCGTTCGTCTGGCGCTGGCGCCGGTTCACCAACTGGTCGAGCAGACCCGGAGATTGACCGCGAGCCAGTTGGAAAAACGCCTGGACGGTTCTGCTCAGCCACAGGAATTGCAACCGCTGATCGGGCAATTCAATGCCCTGCTCGATCGCCTGAACAGCGCCTACAGGCAGATGGAAGGTTTCAACGCCGATGTCGCTCACGAACTGAATACGCCGCTGGCCACGCTCATCAGTGCCTGCGAACTGAGTCTCAGGAAATCGCGGGACATTGACGACATGCGCGACGTGCTGGCCTCCAATCTGGAGGAACTTCGGCGCATGTCAGGCATCGTCAACGACATGCTCTTTCTGTCGCAGGCCGATCGGGGCGCCGGCGCCCGCCGCGTGAATGTCAACAGCCTGGCGGCCCTTGCCGGCGAGGTGATCGAGTTCCATGAAGCTGCCATGCAGGAAGCGACGTTGACGGCCGAGATCCTGGGAGACGCCGCCGGTCGCTTTGACGCGCGACTGCTGCGCCGCGCGCTCTCCAACTTGCTCGGCAATGCAACGCGCTATGCACGGACAGGGTCTGCCGTGATGGTGAGAATCGAGACACATCCCGGCGGAGAAGTCTCGATTGCAGTGCATAACACCGGGCCGACGATTGAGCCCGCAGATTTACCCCGGTTGTTTGATCGGTTCTATCGCGTCGATCCCGCACGCGCGCACGCGGATCTGAACCACGGACTGGGTTTGTCCATCGTGGCCGCGATTGCGCGCATGCATGGCGGGAGCGTCTTCGCGGGCTCCGATCAAGGCATTACCCGAATTGGACTGCTCCTGCCGCCTCCGCAACACCCCTCGGACGACACCCCAGGCAGGAACACCTGAGTGATGTGTCGTAACGCTGGATTGTTCCAATCAGCTCCGCTCAGCGTCGTTGCGGCTCACATACACCATCAAGGGTTGCTTGGCGAATCCGGCTGGCGCGATCTTCTGCAGATCGACGGCGCGATGGCCAGCGACATCGAACTTCCATGTGAAGGTCTTGTCGCCACTGCGGAAGGTGACGATGTCGCCGCACTTGATGTTGGCGAACTTGGCGTTCGCAACGTCCAGCACCCTGGAGTCGGCACTCTGGCTGGCCGGAACACCATAGATGGACCGGCCATTGGCATAGGTTTCATCGCTGGCGGCGAAGGCGCCGGTGGCGCTGAGCGCAGCAGCGCTGGTCAATGCAACTGAGGTCAAAACTTTGGCAATGCGCATGGTGATCTCCTGTTTGACGGGATGGGCGACAAGGTCATCAAGTCGCTCCGTTGATTCATCCCAGGGATCACTTTAGAAAGGCGGTAGCGGCAGAACTTGGTCACCCAAATGACATTTCTGTCATGCACGGGTTGTTTTTTTAGCGAGTCCTGCCGAGATCGCCGAAGACACTTTCACCCGAGCAAAACGTTCGGCATAGGTGTCGCTGCGCCGGGTGTCGTTGGGTCCCGTCAGTCGCGTCGCAAGCGCAACGCGTTGGTAATGACCGAGGCAGAGCTCAGGCTCATCGCCAGCGCTGCGATCATCGGCGACAGCAGCCAGCCGGTGAACGGGTACAGCAGGCCAGCCGCGATCGGAATGCCCAGGGCGTTGTAGAGGAAGGCAAACATCAGGTTCTGCTTCATATTGCCGACCGTCGCCTCGGAAAGGGCACGCGCCGTCGAGATGCCCCGCAGGTCGCCCTTGACCAGGGTCACCTGGGCGCTGTTCATCGCCACGTCGGTGCCCGTGCCCATGGCCACGCCGACATCGGCCTTGGCCAGGGCCGGTGCGTCGTTGATGCCGTCGCCCGCCATGGCCACGATCCGCCCCTCGGACTGCAGCCGCGACACCAGCTCGAGCTTGTCCGCCGGCTTGACCTCGCCATGCACCTCGGCTATGCCCAGCCGGGCGCCGACGGCCTTGGCCGTCGTCAGGCCGTCGCCGGTGGCCATGATGATGTGGATGCCGGAGGCTCGCAGCGATGCCAGGGCCTCCGGCGTGCTGGCCTTGATCGGATCCGAGACCGCCAGCAGCCCGAGCAGGCGGCCATCGGCGGCAAGGTACATCACGCTGGCCCCCTCCACGCGCAGCGCCTCGGCTTCGCGAAGCAGTGCATCCACGGTGACGCCTGCCTGCTGCATCAGCGCCGTATTGCCCAGCGCAAGCTTGCGTCCGGCCACGGCACCGTTCACACCGATGCCGGTGCTGGACTCAAAGCTCTCGGGCTTGGCCAGCAACAGACCGCGCTCGCGCGCCGCCTTGACGATCGCCTCGGCCAAGGGGTGCTCGCTGCCCTGGTCCAGGCTGGCGGCCAGGCGCAGCACCTCGTCGACCTCGACCCCGGGGGCCGGGACCACGCGGTCGAACACCGGACGGCCTTCGGTCAAGGTGCCGGTCTTGTCGACGATCAGCGTGTCCACCTTGCGCAGGTTCTCGATCGCCGCCGCGTCGCGGAACAGCACGCCGCTGGTCGCACCGCGGCCGGTGGCCACCATGATGGACATCGGCGTGGCCAGGCCCAGCGCACAGGGGCAGGCAATGATGAGCACGGCCACGGCGTTCACCAGGCCATAGACCCAGCTGGGCTCGGGGCCGAAGAAGCCCCAGGCCAGCAGGGTCAGCAGCGCGATGCCCACGACAGCCACGACGAAGTAGCCCGCGACCTGATCGGCCATGCGTTGCATAGGCGCGCGTGAGCGCTGGGCCTGCGCGACCATCTGGACGATCTGCGCCAGCATCGTCGCCGAGCCGACGCGCTCGGAGCGCATGACTAGGGCACCATTGGTATTCAGCGTCGCACCAATCAGCTTGTCTCCTGGACTCTTGACGACGGGGACGGGCTCGCCGGTCAGCATCGCTTCGTCGACTGCGCTGCGGCCCTCGACGACGACGCCATCGACCGGCACCTTCTCGCCGGGACGCACACGCAGCAGATCGCCGACATGGACATGGGACAGCGGCACATCGCTTTCCTGGCCGTTCTCATCGATGCGCCTTGCCGTCTTGGGCGCCAGGCCCAGCAGCGACTTGATCGCCGCCGAGGTCTGCGAACGCGCCTTCAGCTCCAGCATCTGACCGAGCAGGGTCAGCGAGATGATGACCGCCGCCGCCTCGAAATAGACCGCCACGCGGCCCATCGCCTGGAAGGAGGCCGGGAACAGCTGCGGCGCGACGGTGGCGACGACGCTGTAGACAAAGGCCGCGCCAGTGCCTAGGCCGATCAAGGTCCACATATTCGGGCTGCGGTTCAGCACCGACTGAGCGCCGCGCTGGAAGAACGGCAAGCCGGCCCACAGGACCACGGGCAGCGTCAAGGCCAGCTCGATCCAGCTCTGCGTGCCCATCTCGAACCACTGCAGCCGGTGGCCGACCATGGCCAACACGGTGACGATCACGGTCAGCGGCAGGGTCCACCCGAAGCGCCGCTGAAAATCGCGCAACTCGGGGTTCTCTTCTGCCTCCAGCTCAGGCAGCAGGAGCTCCAGTGTCATGCCGCACTTGGGGCAGTTGCCGGGGTGGTCCTGCCTGATCTCCGGATGCATCGGGCAGGTGTAGATCGTTGGCCCACCGACTGCCGGCGCTGGAGCCGCAATGCCCGACATTGGCGCACGGGCATGGTGCCCATGCTCCTGCGGCGCGGCCCCCGCGTGATGGTGCGCGTGACCCGCGTGAGCCCCCTGCTTCGCCTCGCCCTCAGGCACCAGATTCATCCCGCACTCGGGGCAACGGCTCGGCTGAGTCTGCCGGATATGAGGATGCATGGGGCAGACATAGACCGTCGCCGCGACGGGCACTTCGACAACGTGTTTCATGCGATTCCCACTTTGCGTTTATCGGCTCGCTAGCAGCAAGGCTGACCCAAGTTTCAGCCTTGTCATCATGGCAAGGTCAAGTTCCCCGACTCGGTGGAAGGGTGCCCGCTGACCAGCGGGGCAGGAAGCGGGGCGTCCGTTCTGCATAGAGACGGTACTCGGCACCGAACTGGCGCTCCATGTCGCGCTCCTCGGTGACGGCCAGACGGCCATACATCACCAGCAGGATAGGGAACATCAGCAGCGTCAGCAGCGTCGGCCATTGAACGAGGAAGCCCAGCAGTATCAGCACGAAGGCCACATATTGCGGATGCCGGATGCGGGCATAGGGCCCGACCGTCACCAGGCCGTGGCGGCGCTGCGCGTGGTACAGCACATGCCAGGCGCTCGACAGCAGCCAGAAGCCACCACCGAGCAGGATGTAGCTGGCGATGTGCAGCGCACCGAAGTGGGGGGCGCCCTTCTCGCCCAGCAGCGTGGACCACAGATGTCCGGCGTTGTGGCTCAGCAGGTCGAGCCCGGGATAGCGCGTCTGCAGCCAGCCGGACATCAGGTAGAGGGTCAGCGGAAAACCGTACATCTCGACGAACAGCGCCACGATGAAGGCGGCAAAGGCACTGAAGCTGCGCCAATCCCGCGCCGACTGCGGTTTGAAGAAGCTGAACGCGAACATCAGGAATACGGCCGAGTTCAGAATCACCAGGGACCAGAGGCCATAGGCCGGTGCGTCGTGCGTCATGGCCGGTCTCCTTCATTGCGGTCATCGCGATGGGAGTGACGCTCTCCGCCATGGTGGTGGCCGCGATGCATGAACACATGCATCAAGGGGCAGGCCAGCAGGAAGGCATAGGGCAGGAAACCCAGCAGATGGGCGCGGTGCTCCTCCCAGAGGAACCAACCGGCCACGGCGGCCAGGACGATCCAGCCGATGCCGAAACGCGAGCGCCAGAACGGAGGATGTTGCGGCGGATGCGCTGACGGACGATTCGAGTCGTGATCCATGACGATCTCCCGATGTGGGTGGGTGGCTTACTTGCTGCCCTGTGCGGGTGCTGCCGGCATCCGGTCCATCATCATTTCCATCATGGTCTGCATCATGTCCATGCGCTGCTCCATGGCCTCCATGCGGGCCTTGGGATCGGTCGTCATGCCCTTCATGCCGGCAGCGCCACCTCCCTTGCCGGACATCTGCTTCATCATGCCCATGCCGCCCTGCATGGCCTTCATGTGCTCACCCATCAGCGCCTGGCGCTCCTCGGGCGTCTTCGCATCCATCATCTTCTGGTGCATGTCCTGCATCGCCTTCATCTTGACGGCAATGTCGGCGTCCTTTGCTGGCGCCACAGCGGCGTCCTTTGCGGGCGCCTTGGCCGGCGGCGCCGAGGCAGCGCCCTCGGGGTGGTGAGCCGTGTGGTCCTGATCCTTGGGCTGAGCCGCGGCGAGACTGGTGGCAACGAGCAATGCGAGGGTGGTCATGACGATCTTGTTCATGGAGTTCTCCGATAGATTGCGGCGAGGAGGTACGACCAGAGAATCGGTCGAAGGCACGCGTGCTGCCTCGCCATCCAGCACGCGCTGTGTCGGGCGTGCAGATGCGGCGCCATCCGGAACTCGGGGCTCCGGGGCGCGGGCGCAAACGGCTAGATCGTCAACCGCAGGAAGCGGATGGGGATAGGCGGACCGGTCTCGCAAACCGGGACCTGAGCGTTGGGTGCTTCCACCCCAAGGTCGTCTCCCGACGTCCAGGCCAAAACGATGGGCTGCAGCAGCAACAGCGGCTGCATATCGGCGGCGCTGCCGAGATCCTTGAGGGGCAGATTCAGCGTTGAGCGCTCGTTGTCACAAAATTTCTGACAGGCGGGGTCCGGCGTGTACGGAGATGGCGCGGTCTCGCCCGAGGACGCGCCGGCATGGGTATGACCGTCCAATGCCTCGTCATGGTGGTGCTCGGCCACTGCCAGAGACGTGGGGCCGCCATGCACTTCGCCAAGAGCACAGGCGTTGGCAATGCCGATCACCAGCGCGAAGATCCAGACGAACAGCATCGCGGCGGCAAAACGTCGCCTGGATGATGGTCGAAGAATCATGGCCATGGAGGTTCCCACTGATCGGCCCGTTGGATGAGCCTTGTGTCAGATGTTCAGACGTTCGGGCACCGTGAGACTTGATCCCTATCAAACAATCGAGCGATCCCGTGTCTTCCTGGCCGACGAGATCGACCAATCCGCCAATTGACGGCAAATCGGTGCCCACGAAACCGCTGACACCCTTCAGCACCGCCAAGCGTGCTCAGGACGAGCTCATCGCCGCGGGCAGATGACAAAACCGTAATGCCAGGGTCGGTCTTTTGTCCAGCCGAAATTCCTACAGTCACTCCATGGTGCAACCAATGCGCCTCAGCAATCCAGTCAGTTTGCTGTTATTTCAACCCCAGGAGTGCTTCATGTCCCGCTTCAATGTCATTGCTTCTGTTCTGTTCGCTGCGACCCTTGCAGCCCCCGCCTTTGCAAGCAACGGCTTCACGCCCGCCAACAACGACTCTGGCGGCAGCTATCACGCCATGCCCGGAGGCAAGACCCGTGACGAGGTCAAGGCAGAGCTGGCCGCAGCCATCAAGGACGGCTCGCTGGCCAAAATGAACAGCGAGGCCGGATACGCCCCCGAGTTCGAAACGCGCAAGGCATCTCCGCTTACCCGCGCGGAAGTGCTGAGCGAACTGAAACGCGCTCGCGATGACGGCTCGCTTGCCAAGATGAGCCGCAACCAATCGTACACGCCTGACAATTCGACGACGGCGCGTAGCAGCTTGAGCCGCGAGCAAGTTCTGAGCGATCTGCAGCAGGCGCGAGACGATGGCAGCCTGCAATGCTTGAACAGCAACCAAGCTCGCAACTGCTGAACGCTGCTTGCCGTACACTTTGATAATGAGCAAGTTTTTGCAGATCGCGTTGGCATGGCTGCTAGCCGTTGCGCTGCCCGTTCAAGGGTACGCTGCGCAAGCCATGCTGATGTGCGCTCCTGCTCATCATCAGAGTGCGGCCATCCACTATCACGCATCTCATGATCACGGCGATCTTGCAGTGGACTTGGCCGTTTCTGTGCCCTCACACAGCGATGTCAAAGGTTCACCGGACGCCTCGCTCAACCACCGTGCCAAGATGGTCAAATCGGGGCATGCCACCAAGTGCAGTGCTTGCTCCTCTTGCTGCGGCGCACCGGCGATCACGGCATCCGTACACGCCGTTGAAGTAATCCCACAGCATGTGCCTGTAGTGGCAACGATTCCGGTGGGCAACGCTGTTGACACCATCGGCGGCCTCGAGCGCCCGCCACGACCCTTCCTCGCCTGACCTGCGGCGGCGCGCCCACAGCGTCCGGTCGCAGCCAAGAGCCGCTCTCCGAACTCGTGCCAGAACGCACGAAGCTTCGGTGACCGCCGTTCGTGTCTGCTTGCGAGATATCTATGCAATTCGTCCTCAATGGAGTGGCGCTCATGGCAGCGTCCGCAGCCTTGGCGTTGCCTGCGTTTGCCCAAACCCCACCCCCTGCTGCCCAGCCCCCAGCCCCGTCGTCAAAGCGCGCTGATGCGGCTGATCCTATGGTGGCCGTGCCACCGCTCATTTACAGCTCGGCGCTGCAAGGCTATCGCCCCAACGTCGAAGTCGAGGTGGGATCCTGGAAGGACACCAATGACAACGTCGGACGCGTTGGTGGCTGGCGCGTTTACGCCAAGGAAGCCCGCCAGCCCGATGTCGTCGCGCGCGGCACTGGCGCTTCGGCTCCAGCCGGCCCTGATGCAAAGACGATGCCGGCTGGCCATGCTGGCCACAAGATGAACTGAGGGCTTGGCATGACAACAAAGACATTTGAGCACCGGCGATCGGCCGCGTTGCGGCTGCGCACATTGGCCCTGGCAACCCTGCCGCTGGTTCTCGCCGGTTGCGCCAGCCTGAGCGGCGACGGCGGCCTCAAGCCGGTCCAGCAGGCGGCCGAACAGCATCTGGGCAAGACCGTCCAGTTGGTGAAGTCCGAGGCCGATCAGGACGCCGTGGGCAACCGAGTCGATGAGTTGCTGGCAAAGCCACTCAGCGCCGACACCGCCGTGCAGATCGCGCTGCTGAACAATCACGGGCTGCAAGCCAGTTTCCAGGAACTCGGCATCGCAGAAGCCGAACTGGTGCAAGCCAGTCGTTTGCCCAATCCGGGGTTTTCGATTGCGAAGCTTCGGCGCGGTGACGAGCGGGAAATCGAGCGCTCGTTCAGCCTCGACTTGGCGCACCTGATCGCTCTGCCCCTGACCCGGCAGATTGAGAACCGGCGCTTTGCCGCCGTTCAGCGCAGCGTCTCCATGGAGATGCTGTCTCTGGCTGCCGAGTCTCGCAAGGCGTATTACGCTGCGGTGGCTGCCGAACAGACGGCTCGCTACATGCGTGATGTTCGCGGAACTGCGGACGCGGGCGCCGAACTCGCCAAGCGTTTGGCGCAGGCGGGCAACTGGACCAAGCTGCAGCAGGCGCGCGAACATGGCTTTTTCTCAGAGGCCGTGCTCAACGCCGCGCGGGCCGAAGCAGCACGAGTCTCTACCCGCGAGCGTTTGACCCGGCTGCTGGGCCTGTGGGGCCAGCAAACCCAGTTCACCTTGCCAGACCGGCTGCCCGATCTGCCGCAAGCGCCGCAGGATCTCCCCGACGTGGAGCAACAAGCCATTGCTCAGCGCCTGGACGTTCAAGCGGCCAAGCAGCAGACGGAGGCGATGGCCAAAAGCCTTGGGCTCAGCAAGATCACTCGGTTCGTGAACGTGTTGGATCTCAGCTACCGGCGCAATGGCTCCAACGAATTGCCGCGCCAGACGGGTTACGAAATCAGTTTCGAAATTCCGTTGTTCGACTGGGGGGATGCGCGGGTCGCCAAGGCCGAGGCCATCTATATGCAAAGCGTGCAGCGAGCGGCGCAAGTTGCGGTCGAGGCACGCTCCGAAGTGCGAGAGGCCTATCTGGGCTATCGCTCGTCCTATGACATTGCCAAGCACTACCGCGACGACGTCGTACCCACCGCCAAGCGCATTTCGGACGAGAACGTGCTTCGCTACAACGGCATGTTCATCAGCGTGTTCGAGTTGCTGGCCGATGCTCGCGCGCAGATCAGCGCGGTCAACGCCTCCATCGAGGCCTTGCGCAACTTCTGGGTGGCACAAGCAGATCTCGACATGGCGCTGATTGGCAAACCCCGCTTGTCCGGCGGCACTGCACCCGCAACAGCAACCGGCAGCGCCGGCCCCGCTCACTGACTCAGGAACAAGCAAAAATGGTTTCTCGACGTAGTTTCTTCCAAGGTGCCGGCGCTCTGACTGCGGCGGTGTCGGCCGCAGCCGTCAGCCGGGTGGCGATGGCCGCGCTGCCCGAACCGGTCATGCAGTCCAAACCGGACACCATGCCGCCACTGGTCCCCAGCAGTGGCCGCCCCTACAACCCGGTCGTCACCCTGAACGGTTGGACTTTGCCCTGGCGCATGAACCAGGGCGTCAAGGAGTTCCACTTGGTGGCCGAGCCGGTAGTGCGTGAACTCGCGCCCGGCATGAATGCGCATCTGTGGGGCTACAACGGCCAATCACCCGGGCCGACCATCGAAGTGGTGGAAGGTGACCGCGTGCGCATCTTCGTCACCAACAAGCTTCCGGAACACACGAGTATTCACTGGCATGGCCAGCGGCTACCCAATGGCATGGACGGAGTTGCCGGGTTGAACCAGCCCAGCATCAAGCCAGGCAAGACCTATGTCTACGAGTTTGTGGCTCGCCGTCCGGGCTCATTCATGTACCACCCTCATGCGGACGAGATGACGCAGATGGCGATGGGCATGATGGGCCTGTGGATCACGCATCCGAAGGCCAAGCATCCGCTGATCGACGAGGTAGACCGCGACTTCTGCTTCCTGCTCAATGCCTACGACATCGACCCTGGTGCGGCCACGCCCAAGATCATGACGATGCTGGACTTCAACCTGTGGTGCTGGAACAGCCGCATCTTCCCCGGCATCGACACCCTGAATGTGCGCAAGGGCGACAAGGTGCGCATTCGCGTCGGCAACCTGACGATGACCAACCACCCGATTCATTTGCACGGTCACGAGTTCATGGTCACCGGCACCGATGGCGGACCGACCTCCAAGACCAGCCGCTGGCCCGAAGTAACGACCGACGTGGCCGTGGGCCAGATGCGCCAGGTCGACTTCCTGGCCGACGAGGAAGGCGACTGGGCCTTCCACTGCCACAAGAGCCACCACACGATGAACGCGATGGGCCACGACGTGCCGACGATGATCGGCGTCGATCATCGCCAAATAACCAAGCAGATCACCAAGCTCGTGCCCGACTACATGGTGATGGGCGAGCGCGGCATGGCCGATATGGCCGAGATGGAAATGCCCCTGCCCGACAACACGGTGCCGATGATGACCGGCAAGGGTCCGTTCGGTGGCGTAGAGATGGGCGGCATGTTCTCGATCCTGAAGGTGCGCAAGGGCCAGAAGCCAGGCGACTACAGCGACCCAGGTTGGTACAAGCACCCGAAGGGTGAAGTCGCCTTCGAGTGGACCGGCGCCTTGCCCGAGCCTGCCCGCTTTGCGGCCGAAGGTGGCCAATCGATGCCGCGCCAGCAAGCCTTGGGCAAGACGACTGAAGTCACCGTCCGCAAGCCCACCAGTCATTCCGGCCACTGAAGTTCCATCACCCTCCGTCCGCCCCTGCGCGACATCAGAAAGGATCCCCAATGAAAACCCAGCACACAGGCACCGCACGCGTTGCATTCTTTGCCCTGACAACGGTATTGCTGTCCTCCATGGCACTGGCGAGCGGCAATCACGCGGGCGGCCATGGCCAAGACGATGAAGCCATCGGCAAGCCGGGCGTCGCCGCAAAGGCCAACCGAACGGTGCAAATCGACATGACCGATGCGATGCGGTTCTCGCCGTCCAGCCTGAATGTCAAGCAAGGCGAGACCGTTCGCTTCGTCGTGAAGAACTCAGGCAAGGTGAAACACGAGATGGTGCTCGGCACCGAGAAGGAACTCAAAGAGCACTACGAGGTCATGAAGAAGACCCCCGAGATGGAACATGCGGATGAGAACATGGTGACGGTGGCGCCCGGCAAGACTGGCGAGATCGTTTGGCAGTTCACCAAAGCCGGCAAGATCGACTTTGCCTGCTTGCAGCCCGGCCACTACGACGCGGGCATGAAGGGCGCCGTCAACGTGGCCGGCGCAAGCGGTGCGGCCGCCAAAAAGGCAGATGTCCATGGCGACCACAAGCATTGAGATGCTGAAGGCGCCCATGCGTCGCCGCAGCGTTATTGCCGGGGCAGCCGGCTTGCTGCTGACACCCGCCGCCTTGCTCGCCAAAATCCAGCCGCTAACGCAGCCCGGCCCGCTGGTGCAGGTTTGGAAGGGCCCAAGTTGTGGTTGCTGCAAGGACTGGCTCAAGCATCTAGAGGCCAATGGTTTCCAGACGCGGGTTGAGAACACCGGCAATACCGATGCGCGGCTGAAGCTTGGCGTCGATGTTCGCTACGGCTCATGCCATACCGCCTTGGTCGGAGGCTATGCCATCGAGGGCCATGTGCCGGCACGCGAGATCCACCGGCTGCTCAAGGAACGCCCTGCAGCCGTTGGCTTGGCTGTGCCGGCCATGCCTGTGGGATCGCCCGGCATGGACGGGCCCAGCTACTCGGGCCGCAAAGACCCCTATGACGTGCTGTTGCTGGCCAAGGATGGCAGCTCGCGCGTGTTTCAAACCTACCGTTAAAGGAAACTGTGATGAATTTGATCAAGAACCTGACTCTCGCCAAGCTGGCTGCAATCCTGGCCATGGCAACCGGCCTTGCCGGAACCACCCTGGCACAGACGGCACCTGCGGGCAAGACTGCTGCGCCGCCTGCAGCACCAGCGACTGCCGCCGACATGACCGACGGAGAAGTCAAGAAGGTCGACAAGTCCACCAAGAAAATCACCATCAAGCATGGCGAAATCAAAAACCTCGACATGCCAGGTATGACCATGGTGTTCCAGGTCAAGGACCCGGCCATGCTGGACATGGTCAAGGCGGGAGATAAGGTGAAGTTCAAGGTCGAAAAGGCCGATGGCACCATCGTCGTGACCGAGATGCAAGTCGCGAAATAAGCCCGGCATAGGGCCCTCGGGTCTTGGCCGAGAAGGTGGGAGGCGGTATGCCGTAGCTGCCGTCGCCCACGATTGCCATTCCGATCATTGGCCTGTGTCAGCTTCCCTGATCACCAACGCATTGCGCCTGCGCAAAGCCTCCTGATATGAAAACTCTTCCTCACACGCCTTTCCTGATCTCGATGCTTCTGGGCGCCGCCAGCGCCCATGCCGAGCTGATCGACATCCAATGGGATACCAACGGCCGCTTCGAAAAAGCGACGACCGTCGAGCCGGTTAAGTTTGCAGAGATCTGCAGCCAGTTGACGAAGGGCCAGACGATTGCCTGGGTCTTCAAGGCCGAGACCCCCATGAACTTCAACATCCACTATCACGAGGGCAAGAAAGTGGAATTCGCGGCCAAGGTTGACGGGGCGCTCGCCGCCGAGGGCAAGCTGGCCGTGCCGGTCGATCAGGACTATTGCTGGATGTGGGCCAACAAGACGGACAAGGCGAGCCAGTTGACGCTGACCGTACAAAAATAGTCACCGCTTCCTCTGCCATGCTGAGCCGGGCCGAGGTCGCCACAGGCCGGCGCTCTCCAGAGCCTCCGAACTGGATTGCCTCCGCCATTGTCTTAGGGGCGGAGTAGTGCTCTTCCGCCTTGCTCGCGTGAATGGTCTGAAAGTACGGTGGATCTACCAACTCTGACGAGGGATGTGCCCACGACCAATCATCAGGGATCAGGCAGGGCGTTCCGCTCAGCGCCGTCCCAGCGGAAGAATTCGAGGCATCAGCCGCGGTGACCATCGTTAAGCAGTCCGTCGAGCCGCGCGCTTTCGTTGCCGACTGCTTTAATCTGCTGGCCGTCCTTGGCGGTCAGAACTTCGCCGGGCTTGAGGGTTACGGCGTGCCCGTAAGCATCCTCCTTGGCCATCTTTCCATCCTTGAAGATGTAGAGGGTGGAGCCGTCCCGGAGTTCTACGGTGGCCTTGACCGCACGATCGAGCGCATCGCGCGCAAAGACAGGCGCGGCAGCGCCGACGAGCGCGGCCGTGAGCGCGATTGCAGTGGCGAGTGATTTCATAATCTTCCCCTTCCATTCAGTCCTGTGGATTGACGTTGTGCTGGTGGGCACAGCTGAACTCTAGGAATGGGGCGTCGTCACCAAGCCATCGGCAGCATTACAAATTTGTCATGTATGCCGTAACGCTCAAAGCGTTGTGAAGATTTCGATCAGCGGCTGCCGCACTGAGTCAAAGCGACCAATGACCAAGCGGAGGGCGCGCCTTCCCCAAAAGACAGCTAGCGACGCCGATGCCAGCAGCGCGGACCGCCCGCGCATGCTCATTTCTTCGCATCCATGCAGGCGCTCATCTGCGCCGCATAGCGATCCCTGCGCAACTGATTCTGATAGGGCGTTGTCTGCGCCCGTGGGCCGTGATCCAAGCCCATCACCGGCGCCTGCTGAGGGCACTTGGGTGAACCGGCCGCAGTGGGTGGCAAGTTGGCATAGAGGTCGCGTTGGGGCTGAGTCTGCGCCTGGGTTGCCAGTTGGCCCTTGTGATCGCGGTCCAGAGCCATGAGGTCTGGACCAGCGCACGCGGACAGGAGGACGCCCAGGGTCAGGCCGCCGGCAAGTTTGATCAGGAACCTTGTCATGATGTTCTCCTCAGTACCGTGAATCCGCCAGGCGACTGGGATCGCCGAGAGGGACTTGGGCCTCCGGTGCCATGCAAGGCATACCGCTCACGCTCAATACCTGCGGCAACGTCTCGCGCCTCTGGGTTCAGCGGGAGGCCCCGAGAAGTAGACTGCAAGGCAGACGCTGACCCCATGCGGGCAGGTTCATTACAGATTTGAAAGATTTATCCCGGCCGGATCATCGGACGCGGGGACGGCCTTTCAAAACCGTAATCCATCCGCCAGCCATTCGAAGGCTGTGGCGGTCGAGACTCCTGCAACGCTGTTGCAAGTGGGCTGCCAGCCCATGTTCAAGGGCTCAGGATGAAGGTGCGGAAACGGTGTTGCAACTGATAGTGCTGGTACTTTTGCTGCAAGCTGCGCCATCGAACGCTGCGGATATGGCATCAGCGCCAAGCGGACGGGTCGCCGCGGCGGCGCAAGTGGTCGGCGACGCTGAAGGGATCGTGATCAGCGTCGATGTGGAGCGTGGGCGGTTGACCTTGAAGCACGGCGCCATCCAAGCGCTTGGCATGCCCGCAATGACGATGGTGTTTCGGGCGGCCGACTCGGCGATGCTGGCCAATGTCAAGCCGGGCGACGCCGTCAGGTTCAAGGTCGTTCGAGCCGAGAATCGCTTCACTGTGACCCGTTTGGCGCCTCGCTGAGCGCCGCCCGTCAGCCCAGTGACGCCTTGCCTCGGTCCGGGTTGGCAGCCCGCGCCACTGGAAAATGCAGAGTGAAGCACGTTTCCCCAGCCGGCGTGCAACTTGCCTCCACGCGCCCGCCATGCAGCTTCATGATCGTCGCGACGATCGCCAAGCCGAGTCCGGAACCACCGAGATCGCGGGCTCGCGAACCGTCGACGCGGTAGAACCGGTCGAACAGTCGCGTGAGGTGTTCCGGCGCGATCGGCGCCCCCTGGTTCACCACACCCAGACAAACTGCCTGCCCGCGATCCTCGATGGCCACCATCACCTCGGTACCCGGCCTGCAATGGCGGAGTGCGTTGGACAGCAGGTTCGTGATCGCACGCTCGACCTGTCCCGGATCAGCAAGAACCGTCCCGCTGCCGCGCACGACGACAGCGACATTGCGCTCATCGGCCAGCACTTGTAGATAGTCGGCCACCTTTGTGGCCGCGTCGTCCAGAGCCAGCGGACTCGCCTGCACGGCACTCTCGGCATGCTCCGCCTGCGCCAGGAACAGCATGTCGCTGACGAGTCGGGACAGGCGCTGCAGTTCATCGACGTTGCCTTCGAGCACATCGAGAAGTTGTTCCCTGGTGCGTGGCTGGGACAGCGCCACCTGCGATCGCCCCAACAACGTGGCCAGCGGTGTGCGCATTTCGTGAGCCAAGTCGCTTGAAAACTGTCCCAGGCGCGTCACCCCATCGTCGAGCCGGTCCAACATCGCGTTGAAGGCCGCGCCCACGGCGCGGAGTTCCTCGGGCATCTGCCCCAGATCGAGCCGCGTCGACAGGGATTGGGTCGAGATGGCCGCAGCGGTCGTGCGCAGCCGCTTCAGGGGTCGAAGCCCCAGGCTGACGATGAGGGTTGCGCTGCCGAGCACCAGGGCCAGCGCGAACGGCGCGACGGTTGCGGAGGTCACGAGCAGGTTGCGCAGCAGGCGCTGGTCCTCGCTTCGATCGACCGTGAGGACGATCTCCAGCGGGCGCGCGTCGCGGGTTTCGGCGGCCGCGGCGATGGACAACATGCGCCTACCGTCCTCCGGGACGCGCCACTCGAGGAAGGCATCCGTGTCGAACACGTCGCTCTTCAAGCGCTCCAGCGATGCCGTCGCATCGCGGCTGAACGCGACATAGGCCTGGGTCGAGTTGGGTTCACCCACTGCGAGGTGGAGTTCGGCGTGACCAGTGACGAGCTCGACCAACCGAAAGGCGTTGGCGCGCACCGCATCGGCGTCCTGCATGTCGGCGAGCAGCAGGCGTGCATGATCGGCTTTGTCGCGCAGCACGACGCGGCGCTGGGTGTCGAGTTCGTGCTCTAGCACGCCGTAGGTGAACAACAACACGCCGGCCGCCAGCAGCAACCCGAGCACGGTGACCGCCAGGCCCAGCCGCAATGCCAGGCTGCGCGAGGTCACGCCCGTCGCTCCAGCACGTAGCCCACGCCGCGCACGGTGTGGATCAGCTTTTCCTCGAAGGGATCGTCCACCTTGGCCCGCAGGCGCCGGATGGCCACCTCGACCACATTGGTGTCGGAATCAAAATTGATGTCCCAGACCATGGACGCGATCTGCGTGCGCGACAGCACCTGGCCGGTCTTGCGCACCAGCAGCACCAACAGGGCGAACTCCTTGGCCGACAGATCGATGCGCTGGCCTGCGCGCAAGGCGCGGTGTTTCACCGGGTCGATCTCCAGGTCGCCGATCCGCAGGTCCTCGATCTCGGGCGGTCGGTTCCCGCGCTTGAGCAGGGCCCGCACCCGGGCCAGCAATTCCGGGAACTCGAAAGGCTTGACCAGATAGTCGTCGGCCCCCAACTCGAAGCCCTTCACCTTGTCGTCGGTGCGGCCTCGTGCAGTGAGCATGAGCACCGGGGTTTGCTTGGAGGTGCGCAGGGCGGACAGCACCGCGAAGCCATTCACGCCCGGCAGCATCACGTCCAGGATGACGAGATCGTGGTCGCCGGTGGCGGCCGCGTGCAGCCCGTCGGGACCGGTGTGGGCCAGCTCGACCGTATAGCCGTGTTCGCTCAGGCCCTGGGAGAGGTAGGCCGCGGCGCGGGTCTCGTCTTCGACGATCAGGAGTTTCATGCTGATGAGGGCCTCGATGCAGGGCTTGGAAGCTTACGAAACCGTAATGAAGTGGTCAGCACCGCCGCTGGCCCCGAAATCAAGAATAAACCCATCACGCCACCCCATGAGCCGAATCCGGCGCCCTGCCAGGTCCGGCGAATCCACTTCGGAAGGAATCACCATGAACAAGAAAATTGTCATGTTGTCCAGCATTGTCGTAGCTACGACGGCGCTTGTTTCCGCGCCGGCGAGCGCGCAGGCAAACGCGCAGGCAGAGGCTTCGGGCGCGACCAGCACCAGCTACTACTGGCTGCACCCCAAGCTCGGCTTTGTCAAGGTCGATCGCGCGACGAACGCCATGCTGCGCCCAGTCCAAGCAAGCCATGAGCCGATTGACGCGAACGCGCCAGCCGCTCCGTGCAAGTATTGGCTCGACCCGAAGGGGAATATGCGCATCCTGAATCCAGTGAATCCGGTCAAGCCAACGAGCGGTAATGACGGCCAGACCGAAATGCACCGCTGATAATCGAAGAACTGCTGAATCCAACAACTTGCGACCTCGCTTCGATATACTGAAAAGAATGGCCTCCTCCAATATCTCAGGCGAGCGTTTGACCGGTGCACCCAGCGTCAGTGGCTTGCCATGGGAGATTCCGGTCGTCACGCCCGCAGCAGCAGGTCAGGTTCCCTGTCAGCCGGCTTTGGCGAGGCGGTCATGACGCGAGGTTTACTGCGCTGGCTGGCGCGGATCATGGTCGGCACGCTGCTGCTGTCGCAGCTGGCAGTGACCGCTCATGCCTGCTCGAAGACGCTGCCATCCGCTGCTGCGATGGGAATGTCAGTGAAGGGCGAACCGCCAATGCAGACAGCCGAAGCGCCCCATGAGACGCAATCCGACTTCGCATCCTCGGACTGTGCCGACATGGTCATGCCCACCGACGCCGCGCCGAGCAAGGTTTGCTTCGAGCATTGCCACTACGGCCAGCAAAGCGACCACGCGCCAACGATCACCGTGCCGGTGGTGCTGATGACGGCGCTCTACGCCATCCCGTCGGCGTCCGAGGTGGCTTCGCCACCTCGCATGGAGGCCGATGCGCTGGATGCTCTGGTTGCTGCCTCGCCGCCGCACACCGTGCTGCATTGCGTCTACCGAATCTGATCCTCCAAACGACGTTGCGCTGACGACCGTCCTGGTCGTCTCGGTGCATAGCTTGCGCTGGCCTTCCGCCTGCGAGCTTGGCTCGCATCGGTGGTGCGAGCCCGATACCTGCCCAGGTACGTTGTCTGGAGAATCCATGTTCACTGTTTCATCTCGGCCGTCGCCGCGTCGCTGGGCGGCGGTCCTGGCACTGTGCGCGGCCACCATCGGCCTGAATGCCCATGCCCAGCCCCTGCTGACCCTTGACGAGGCCTTGCGCCTTGCCCAGCAGAGGTCAAGGCAGCTGCCTGCCGAAGACTTGGCGGCCTCGGCGGCACGTGAAATGGCCGTTGCCGCAGGGCAGCTGCCCGATCCGACGCTCAAGGCCGGCATCAACAACCTGCCGATCAATGGGGCCGACCGTTTCAGCCTGACGCGCGACTTCATGACCATGCGTTCGATCGGCGTGATGCAGGAGCTCACGCGCCACGACAAGCGCAAGGCCCGTTCGGCTCGTTTCACCCGTGAGGCAGAAGCGGCCGAAGCCAGCCGGGCGCTGGCGCTGGCCAATCTGCGCCGCGATACCGCCCTGGCCTGGCTTGACCGTCACTATCAGGAGCGCATGCGTGAGCTGCTGCACACACAGCGCGCCGAGACCACTCTGCAGATCGAAGCGGCCGAGGCCGCCTATCGCGGAGGGCGAGGCTCGCAGGCCGATGTGTTCGCCGCGCGTTCGGCCGTGGCGCAGGTCGATGATCGCATCCGCCAGGCTGAGCGCCAGATCGCCACCGCGAAGACCCGGCTCGCGCGCTGGGTCGGGGACGCTGCCGAGCAAGCGCTTGGAGTACCGCCCGATCTGGCCTCGATGCGCCTGGACGGCGCCAGCCTGGAGACCCAGCTCGACCACCACCCCCAGATCACGCTCATGGCCAGGCAGGAGGCCATGGCGTTTGCGGATGCCGACATCGCAAGGAGCAACAAGCGCTCGGACTGGAGCGTCGAGCTGATGCTCAACCAGCGTGGTTCGGCCTATTCGAACATGGTGTCGCTGAACGTTTCGATCCCGCTGCAATGGGACCAGAAGAACCGCCAGGATCGCGAGCTGGCGGCCAAGCTGGCGATCGCCGAGCAGATGCGCGCCCAGCGCGAGGAAGTTACGCGCGAGCACCTTGCCGAAACCCGCAGCTGGCTGCAGCAGTGGCAGAGCAACCGGGATCGGATGGCGCAGTACGACGGCGCGCTGATACCGCTCGCCTCCGAACGCACCCGTGCGGCGATCGCCGCCTATCGGGGCGGAGGCGCTCCGCTCACCTCCGTTCTGGAAGCGCGGCGCATGGAGATCGATACCCGCATGGAGCGCCTGCGCCTGGAGATGGAGACCGCAGGACTGTGGGCACAACTTGAATATCTGATTCCGACTGAACACCAAGCGCCCGCGTCGGACCGTCCGACTACCGCCAAGGAGCAACAACGATGAAACTCAAACCCCTCCTGATCGGGTTGATCGCCGCGGCGGTACTCGGAGCCGCTGGCTACGGTCTCTACACCATGGGCATGCATCGCGGCATGGGCATGGCCCCTGGGACCACGTCCGAGCAAGGGAGCGCTGCGTCGGTGGCCGCGCCCGCCGGAACTCCCTCCAATGAATCGGGCGAAGACGCCACGCGCCGGCACATCACTGCGGGCCTGAAGGCCGGGGACACTGACCCGGCCACGGGCAGAAAGATCCTCTACTACCACGACCCCATGGTGCCGGCGAACAAGTTCGACAAGCCGGCCAAGTCACCGTTCATGGACATGATGATGTCACCGGTCTACGCCGATGGCGACAGCGACGGCAGCAGGGTCACGGTCAGCCCCCGCATTCAGCAGAATCTGGGCATCCGCACCGCACTGGTGGTCGAGGGAACTCTGGCGCCGCAGGTGGCGGCGGTCGGCAGCATCGCTTTCAACGAACGAGACCAAGTCATCGTGCAGGCGCGCGCAACCGGCTATGTCGAACGCCTTCATGTGCGCGCCACGCTGGACCGGGTCGCCAAGGGGCAGGCGCTGGCCGAGCTGTACGTGCCGGACTGGATTGCGGCGCAGGAGGAGTTCCTGTCGGTGCGGCGGATGCAGGGTACCGAACTCGCCGCGCTCATCGATGGCGCCCGCCAGCGCATGCGCCAGGTCGGCATGAGCGAAGCCCAGATTGCGCTCGTGGACAGCACCGGCCGCACGCAGCCGCGCATCACCTTGTTTGCACCGATCGGAGGGGTCATCACGGAACTGATGGCGCGCGAAGGCATGACGATGATGTCCGGCGCAACGCTGTTCCGCATCAATGGCCTTGCCACCGTCTGGGCCAATGCCGAGGTGCCGGAAAGCCAATCCGTGCTGCTGCGGGTCGGCGCCAAGGTCCAGGCACGCAGCCCCGCCGCACCGGGAGCCCTCTTCGACGGCAAGGTCCAAGCGATCCTTCCTGAGGTCAATGCGACCACGCGGACGCTGAAGGCCCGGCTCGAAATCGCGAACCCGCAGGGCATGCTGGCACCCGGCATGTTCGTGCAGATGCAATTCATGGACATGCGCGCCGGCAAGGCGCTGCTGATCCCGACGGAGGCGGTGATCCAGACCGGCATGCGCACGGTCGTGATGCTGGCCGAGGAGGATGGCACGAGCGGGCGTTTCCGCCCGGTCGAGGTCGAGATCGGTATCGAGACCGGCGGCCAGACCGAGGTCAAGCGCGGCCTCCAGGCCGGCCAACGCGTGGTGGTGTCCTCGCAGTTCCTGATCGACTCCGAAGCCAGCCTGAAGGGCGTCGAAGCGCGCCTGAATGTGGAGCCCAAAGCGGATGCGGCCAACACCGCCCAGCGGCACACCGGCGAAGCCAAGATCGAAGCGGTCGGGCGCGACGGGGTCACGCTGTCGCACGGCCCGATCGCATCCCTCAAGTGGGGCGCGATGACGATGGACTTCAAGCTGCCCAAGAACAGCCCTTCCGGTCTGCCGCGCGGCATCGACGTCGGTGACCGGGTGGACTTCGAGTTCTACATGGATGCCGAAAAACAGCCGCAGCTTACCCGCATAACGCTGCTGAACCCGGTGCCCAAGGCCTCGGCACCCGTCGCTTCCGGGAGCAAGCCATGATCGCCAAGCTGATCCGCTGGGCCATCGTCAATCGCTTCCTGGTGTTGCTGGCCACGCTGATGATCAGCGCCTGGGGCGTCTATGCCCTGCTGCGCACGCCGCTGGATGCGCTGCCCGACCTGTCGGACGTGCAGGTCATCATCCGCACCACGTATCCGGGCCAGGCACCTCGCATCGTCGAGAATCAGATCACCTACCCACTGACAACGACGATGCTGTCGGTGCCGGGGGCGAAGACGGTGCGCGGCTACTCCTTCTTCGGCGACAGCTTCGTCTACGTGCTGTTCGAGGACGGCACCGATCTGTACTGGGCACGCTCGCGGGTGCTGGAATACCTGAACCAGGTGCAGGCGCGGCTGCCGCCTGGCGCGACGGCGTTGTTGGGACCAGACGCCACCGGCGTGGGCTGGATTTATCAGTATGCGCTGATCGATCGCAGCGGCAAGATGGATGCGGGCCAGCTGCGTGCGCTGCAGGACTGGTTCCTCAAGTACGAGTTGAAGACCGTGGCCAACGTCGCCGAGGTGGCCACTGTGGGCGGCATGGTGCGCCAGTACCAAGTCTTGCTCGACCCGGACAAGCTCGCGGCCTACGCGATACCGCACACCAAGGTCGTCGAGGCGATCCGCAGGTCGAATCAGGAGAGCGGTGGCTCGGTGCTCGAGCTCGGCGAGGCCGAATACATGGTGCGCGCCTCCGGCTATCTCCAGTCGCTCGACGATTTCCGCAAGATCCCTCTGGTGAGCACCGATGCCGGCGTGTCGGTGCGGCTGGGCGACGTGGCACGCATCCAGGTCGGCCCCGAGATGCGTCGTGGCATCGGTGAACTCGATGGCGAGGGTGAAGCCGCTGGCGGCGTGATCGTGATGCGCTCGGGCAAGAACGCGCTGGAGACGATCGCCGCCGTGAAGGCCAAGCTGCAGCAACTGCAAGGCAGCCTGCCCAAGGGGGTCGAGATCGTGCCGACCTACGACCGTTCCGGCCTGATCGAGCGCGCGGTGGAGAACCTCGGTTTCAAGCTGCTGGAGGAATTCATCGTCGTCGCGGTGGTGTGCTTTGTCTTCCTGTTCCACCTGCGCTCGGCCTTCGTTGCCATCGTCTCGCTGCCGCTGGGCATCCTGATGGCCTTCATCGTGATGCACTATCAGGGTGTCAATGCCAACATCATGTCGCTGGGCGGCATTGCGATCGCGATCGGTGCGATGGTGGACGCAGCGGTCGTGATGATCGAGAACGCCCACAAGCATCTCGAACATTGGAGCCACGATCATCCGGGCCAAAAACTCGAAGGCGAAGAGCGCTGGAGAGTGATCGGCGATTCGGCCGCCGAGGTCGGGCCGGCGCTGTTCTTCTCGCTGCTGATCATCACGCTGTCCTTCATCCCGGTCTTCACGCTGGAGGCGCAGGAGGGCCGTTTGTTCTCCCCGCTGGCCTTCACCAAGACCTATGCGATGGCGGCAGCCGCAGGACTGTCGGCCACGCTGATCCCGGTGCTGATGGGCTACCTGATCCGGGGGCGCATCCCGGACGAGAAGACCAACCCGCTGAATCGTTTCCTGATCGCGGTCTACCGGCCGCTGCTGAACGCCGTGCTGCGGGCGCCCAAGCTCACGCTGGTCGCTGCCGCGCTCGTCTTGCTGGCAAGCCTTTGGCCGCTGCAGCACATCGGCGGCGAATTCATGCCGCGGCTCGACGAGGGCGACCTGCTGTACATGCCTTCGGCGCTGCCGGGGCTGAGCGCCGGCAAGGCGGCCGAGCTGCTGCAGCAGACGGACCGCCTGATCAAGACCGTGCCCGAGGTCGCCAGCGTCTACGGCAAGGCCGGTCGCGCCGAGACGGCCACCGACCCGGCGCCGCTGGAGATGTTCGAGACCACGATCCAGTTCAAACCCAAGAACCAGTGGCGCGCCGGCATGACGCAGGACAAGCTAGTCGATGAACTCGACCGCATCGTCAAGGTGCCCGGCCTGGCTAACATCTGGGTGCCGCCGATCCGCAACCGCATCGACATGCTGGCCACCGGCATCAAGAGCCCGGTGGGCGTCAAGGTCGCGGGGACCGATCTGGCGACGATCGACCGCGTGGCCGGCGAGATCGAGAAGGCGCTGAAGGACGTGCCCGGCGTCAGCAGCGCACTCGCCGAACGCCTCACCGGCGGGCGCTACGTGGACGTGACCATCAACCGCGATGCCGCGGCGCGCTTCGGCATGAACATCGCCGATGTGCAGTCCGTCATCAGCTCGGCGGTAGGCGGCGACAACGTCGGCGAGACGGTTGAGGGCCTCCAGCGCTTCCCGATCAACGTGCGCTACCCCAGGGAGACGCGCGACTCGCTCGACAAGCTGCGCAAGCTGCCCATTGTCAGCGAGCGCGGTGCGCGGCTCGTGTTGTCCGACGTGGCCGACATCCGCATCACCGATGGCCCGCCAATGCTGCGCAGCGAAAACGCGCGCCTGTCGGGCTGGGTGTATGTGGACATTCGTGGCCGCGATTTGAGGTCGGCGGTGCAGGACATGCAGCGCGTCGTCGGTGAGAAGGTGCAGCTGCCGCCGGGCTACTCGATCTCGTGGTCGGGGCAGTTCGAATTCCTCGAGCGTGCGACGGCGAAGCTGAAGGTGGTGGTGCCATTCACGCTGCTGATCATCTTCGTGCTGCTGTACCTGACCTTCAAGCGCTTCGACGACGCGCTGCTGATCATGGCGACATTGCCATTTGCGCTGGTCGGTGGCATCTGGCTGCTCTACCTGCTGAGCTACAACCTGTCGGTCGCCGGGGCGGTGGGATTCATCGCCCTGGCCGGCGTGTCGGCCGAGTTCGGTGTGATCATGCTGCTGTATCTGAAGCAGGCCTGGGACACGCGCCTCGCGCAGGGCAAGACAAGCAACGCCGATCTGCTCGACGCCATCCGCGAAGGCGCCGTGCTGCGCGTGCGGCCGAAGGCGATGACGGTGGCGGTGATCCTGGCCGGCCTGTTCCCGATCATGTGGGGCACTGGCACCGGCTCCGAGGTGATGCAGCGCATCGCCGCACCGATGGTCGGCGGCATGATCACGGCGCCGCTGTTATCGATGTTCGTGATTCCGGCGGCCTACCTGTTGATGCGTAAGGCGCGCGAGCGGCAGGTCCCAGGGCTTGCATTCTGGAGGAAGCGTCGTGCGCCGGTCTGAGCAACATTGGCGGCTGCTCGCCAGCCTTGGCGTCTGGCTGTGCCTGGCGCTGGCGTCGGGCGGTGTCCGGGCGATGGTACTGCCGCTGCCGGATGGGCAGGCCACGAGGTTGGTGTCGCCGATACCCGCAACATCGACTCCGCTCCAGCAGATCCTGGACTCCATGCCCTGCGCCCGTTGCTACGTCGCACCCCTGACCATCGACCAGGGGCCATACGAGGAGCCTGGGCGGCAGGGCAATCCCGTCCTCTGCGTACACGATGCAGTGCCGCCGTCATCCCTCGATTCCGCAGCCCTCGCAGCCGGTCCTCCGCGCCTGTGCGCGTGCATCGCATTCTGCCGGTGGCTGGATTGATCGATCGAAGCAGCGCCCCGCGCGCGATCGAGTCCCGCGAGATCAACCCACACCATTGGAGTCCGTCATGAAGAAGCTGCACATCACCGTGGTCGGCAGCATTGCATTGGGGACCTTGCTGCAGGTGTTCGCCGGCCCCGACTGGCAGGCCATCGAGTCGGCGCGTAGGAACCACCGCGCCCAGGTTGCACGAATGGAAAAACTCAGCGCTGAGGAGAAGTGCGCCGCCAAGCGGCTCGCGCTGCCGCTTGATCATGGGCCACGCGCGCAATCGACGCCCGACCTGAACGAGAAGCGCAGGGAGAGCTTCGAGGCCGAACTGAAGGCCTGCAAGGACTGGGTCAAGCATCTGGAGGCCCATGGCTTCACGGTCAAGACGCATGACACCGGCAACACCGATGTGCGCGCCCGGCTTGGCATGCCGATCAGGTATGGCTCATGTCATACGGCGCAGGTGGCCGGCTACGCGCTCGAGGGCCATGTGCCTACACGTGAGGTGTTGCGCCTGCTGAAACAGCGTCCCGAAGCCGTCGGGCTGGCCGTTCCCGCGATGCCCAGAGGCTCGCCCGGCATGGATGGACCCGCCTACCACGGGCATCGCGACCCTTTCGACGTCTTGCTGGTGAAGCGTGACGGCAGCGCCAGCCCTTACCAGTCTTACCGCTAGAGCGCCGGTTGCGCTCAACTCAAGCTCAACAAAGGAAATCGACATGAAGAACTCTGCACGCACCTCCCTGCTTCTGGCCCTGCTGCTCTCCACCGGGTCAGCCATGGCTCAGGCCAAGATGGACGAGATGAAGGGCATGGACATGGCCAAGAAACCGTCCGCCGGCGTGTCAGCGAAGCACATGGCCACGGGCTTGGTCAAGAAAGTGGATGCGAAGACGGGTGTGGTGACCCTTGCGCACGAGCCGGTCAAGACCCTGAACTGGCCCGCGATGACGATGGGTTTCAAGGTCAAGGACAAGATGCTGATGGACAAACTTGGCGAGGGTAAGAAGGTCGCTTTCGAATTCATGCAGAATGGCAACGACTACGTCATTACCGCTGTGAAGTGAGCTGTACCGGATCCCGGCGCGATTCGGAATTCCTTGGCCCATTCGCAAGCGGCCGGTGACGGCCCTGTCGGCAATGCCGGCTTCACGGCCATCGCAGGCAGCGTCGATCACCCGTACGCTGCGCGCCAAACTCGGTCACGCACCGGGCCACCCGCCCGTCGGTGCCAGGCCCGCGCCCACCGCGATCAGAGTCAGGAGCCTGACGAAGGTTGAGGCCGTACGTCGGAGGCCCTTGGTTTCTTGCAAAACCGTAATCCGTTGGACAGGTCAGCGTCGGGGCTCGATTTCTACAGTGCAGTCATGACGCATCGGTTGCGTCTTGCCGCCAGGCTCTCGCCTGACGGCTTGGTTCAACGCACAAGGAGTTCATCATGTCTCGCATCTCTGTACTCGCCACCGTCACGCTGCTGGTCACCGCGTTCGCTACACCAGCCTTTGCCAACAGCGGCTTCACCGCCTCGAACACGGACAGCGGTGGGGCCTATCACGCCATGCCCGGCGGCAAAACCCGCGAGGAGGTCAAGGCCGAACTGGCCGCGGCCATCAAGGATGGAACCATGGCCAAGATGAGTCGCAATCAGTCGTACGTGCCGGGATATGAAACGATCACGCATCCGGTCATGAGCGCTCAAGTCTCGGCCAAGGAAACGCAGCTGGCGGGCAAGGACGCCATCACCTTCGAAGCGCCAGCGGCTGGTGGCAAGACGCGCGCAGAGGTGTTGCAGGAGTTGGGGCAGGCTCGCAAGGACGGCTCGCTGCGTCGAATGAATACCAACCGTGGTTATTGACGATTGGTGCGGACGGCGCTGGCACGAAACGGTAGCCGAAAGCGTGTTGAGCGATTGCCAGTCGCCAGGCCATATAGGCGTCGGTCAGCACCGGCACTGCAATCAACAGACCAAGCAGCGCGCAGCCGCCGCGGTGCAGGTAGAACAGCGCACGCGGCACGCCACGAAGCACCGGCCGGCGCTGATCGCTTGCGCGAACGCTGCAGGCGCGGCGCACAGCTAGCTATGACTGACGCAGGGCTCAGGCTCGTGGCCGACGCCTCGATCATCGGCGACAGTAGCCAGCCGGTGATCGGGTATCTGCGTTGCGCCATGTCCCTCGCGCTGTCGGATTCGCAGCCTCAACGCCCGTGGACTTTAGCCAGGGGATGACAATGCTAGGTCCCGTATTCGCCGATTGACTGCTGTAAGATCACATCCGACTAGGCTCGTCGCCCAGAGCGTCTGATTTTTCTTCCCCTTGAGGGACCTGCAAAGCCCAGCTCCGCTGGGCTTTTGCCTTTCCAAATGTCAGTGCTCGCAAGCTTGCAGCCGCATAGACTCCGCGGCAAGGCTTTCTACGCTCAAGCGCTTCCATCGCCGATGCCAGCGTCGAGCGCACCGCCCCCTCCAAAAGCAGGCGCAAATGCAGGGCCGTATTGAGACGGTGGCTTACCTCCCTGCAGACCGACGTCGAGACGGTTGGGGAGGGCTTCTTGGACATGCGGCAAGAGGTATCACATCCGAAGTGCCTTCGCTACGAAATGCCCAACAGCTTGGCTTGACGCAGGCCAAGACCTTGGGCGTTCGGCGCTCGTGCCCGGCCTCTGATCCGTTGATCAGGTCACTCCGGCTCAGCGGATCGAGACCAAGACTTCAAAAAATCCTGACGTTCTTGTTCGCTGAGGATCCCAGAAAACGGCGAGGTCTGCCGCAGAACCTGACCTCGCTCAGTCTCTTCAACCGCCGCAGCAAGCGCCGCCTCCATGCCGAGATCGACCAGCTTTTGCCACTCAACGACATACGGCAGGGATGAGATGCTCAGCTTTTCGTACCGCCGATTCAACGTCTGCTGAACGCGTTTGAACAATTCCGGGTCACGCCTGATCTTCTGCACCACCAAGCGGTGCAGCGCCAAGCTTTTCCCGTCGATTTCGGCTGGACTGAACACGCGATGAACTTACCACGGCCAGCGGCGCCTAGACACATCGGCGTTGCCTGCGTCACTGGCTCAATGCTGCACAGTGGTTGCGAACTTACGCGAGCGAGCCTAAACACTACAACTGATCCCACGCTTCAATCACAAGATGATCGGTTGGCGCACACGCAGCGATACGCTCAGGATGCCGCGTGAAGTCGCCGACCCAGCCGGAGGGTGTGAAGTAGTCGTCGCCAAGAACATCAAAGCCACGATGTTCAGGCGGACGACCATCATGCATGAGCGGCAGCACTGCTGCCGCAATCGAACGATACCGGGTTGGGTAACCGTTGCCTGACTCGAACTTTGCCTGGCCCTGTTCCACAAGCCGGTCGATCCAGTCAAGGCCGCCTATGCTGCATCGCCAGCTTACAAGCGTACGAACATCGTCCAGCTTTGCAGGCGCATCGCCGTCGGCAAGTGAAATGACTATGAGCCAGCCCAGCATCTTTGCTCCCGATGGCCCAGCAGGCCGAATGTCTCATTGGCCTACAGCCGGACGGATGGTCTGTGACCGCGGACACTTACGAACTACCCTGAATTTAAGCTGTGAGCTGAAATTGCCTGAAATTGACCAAATTCCGTAGCGCCTTGCCTCGCTGAGTGCTACCTTGGCGGCGCCATGCCAAGGAAAGCTCTACCTCCGCAACCCGTACAGCTGCAGACCGCACCGAAATCGGTGCTGAACGTAGCGCTGCACGCCCGGATCTTGGCCGAGGGTACGGCCAAGGCAAGTACCTGGGAATCGGCCATGGCTGCACTTGAACGGGTAAGGGTGGCCCGCCATCAGGCTGGAAAATCCGAGTCGTGATCCCCGTAAATTCCGTGAAATCAACAAGTTACGCGATCTTTGGTGAACACGAGTTGGCGAATGAGCTTGCGAAATGGAGTTAACGTAAAAGAGCGGCCGCAACATGTCCTAGGACAAGATTTCAGGTATAGTTGCTCCCAACAACGCCACCACGCCATCTTTGGTTGAAAGGCCAAAGAGTCCCGAGAGGGGGCGCACCAGGGTTGGTTACGTTTTTCGCGTCAGCGGTAAAAAAGCCTCGCATCAGCGGGGCTTTTTTACGTCCGCACTTTGCTGAACGATTCGACGCTAGAAGCTCCAGAGGAGGTCGTCCCTCCAAGTTCCCTGGCTCCACGGAAGGAAGCCTGCGGCAGAGCCTATGTCAACCGCGCTTTGCCAGTCCAGGAATGTGTAGAGCTTTCGGCTCCACATGGAGCGCGGATCCACGCACTTCAGCAACACGGCGATCACGACCATCAGCGTTCTGAGATCAGTGCCTGGCCCCTGGAACAACTGTGCCACGCTGGGGTCGCGAGGCGCAGTGGGCGCAAACGGAAAGGTCTTGTGGGTGATGCGGCCGTGATGCGCGCATCTGTTCCGGAGGACGCTGAGGGAATGGAACCAGTCTTCCAAGATCGTGTGATCGATCCGCTTGCCGCTCGGGTACTTCCAGGAGTCCGAAATCTGCTTTTGCTCCGAAGCCTCGAGTCCCTCAAATAGGAATGCCCACGTTCGGAAGCTGGCGCATTCCCTGACCATCCAGCCTGGTGGCATGCGGGTGGCCGGATCGGTGTACTTCGCGTAGTACCGGTCAAGGAACTGATGGGTATCGCTGCTCCGTCGAGCATAGGGCTGACCGCGATTCAGGTCGAATTCCGCGGCGCTGGCGAGAGCGTCCAAGTTGTCCGCATGCTTGCCTGCCTTAAACGGCTTAGGCGACAGTGGCCAGTGCGATCCATGAGACCGCGACAGATGATCGCAAATGGACGCACGGATTGCGACCTCGAGCTGACTGAGGCCTTCGATGCAATGCATGCGCAGGGATGCGTCCAAGTCATGCAGGGCAACGATCTTCTCGATGCTCGCACTGGCCTTGAAGTTATGGCGGTTGCCACCTCCGCCACCATGAACGAAGGGAAGCATGAATCCACTGAGGCGGAAATAGCCAACGCGATCCAGGACCCTGCGCGCCATCGCCAGTTCGTCGGGAGAGTTCAGCGGTAAGCCTCGTTGAGACATCAGATCAATCAACTTTTGCTGACTCAATGGAAGCTTGGTGAATTTCATTGGCGAGGGCGGGTTGGACAAACGCTAAATATCTCAATTGGACCAGACCGGTGATGCAGCGGGCGGCCGATGGCGCGGCAAACAACGGCTAAATGCACCCCGGTCTAACGAACGCCGTGGGCGTTTTTCGCCCAACCTCAAATCTAAAATTTGCGGACTCCCAGAAGCGTTGTGGAAGAGATTCATGGCGCCAAATGGGCTAAGGACCGCATCATGACCACTTCAGACTTTTGGCATCAAGCATTCATCGCAGCGCTCACCCGGCTGCCAGCCGAAGAGGCGAAAGCTGAGGCCGATCGTGCCTTTGACCTCGCAGTGGAGCATTGGGATGAGGTCAAGAAGCGTTGGGGCGGGGTTGTGCAAGTGTGGGCGCCCTACGATCAGCTCGACATCACGAACATGGGGCGCCCCGCGGCCAAGGCCACCTAGTCCGGCGTGTCGCCAAGTCGGAGGCCTTGCTCCGCAAGCCATTCGACTGCATCTTGATAGGTCGGATGTCCCGCCGAGAGAACCTCTATCGGCGATGACCCGAACACCACGCCCCAGTATTCATACTCAGGCGGGTCTAGCAGTTCGCCGTCGTTGTCAGGCTTTGCTACCGTGACGATTCAGACCTTTCGGCCTTTTGGCGGCCGTCCTGCGCTCATGGCTTCATAGTCCTCCCTCTTTCGGCAAGGATTCTCCCACGCAGGTCGCGACGCCTAGTTTGTCGACAAACCGGCAGGTAAAGCGACAAGCCGCAGTCCGATCTCCGTTCATCTCAGCTTGCTCAGGATGTCTCGATGCCCCCGCTTGGCTAAGCCCAAGGCCTTGGGTGACGGGTTGGTCACCGCGAAGTAGAGAGCAAATAAGGGCGGCCCCTTCGGACCCGAAAGCAACGGAGGATCAGCCACATACGGGATCCTCCAACTCTCGTTGACGCTTGGTTTCCTCATATCGCGCGATGGCGCCTGCATCGTCATCGCTATAGCCAACGTGCTCTTCTTCATCGTCGAGGCCTGAGAGCCCAGGAATGCTTTTGAAGTAGGCAGCCCAGTCACTACGAGGGCGTGTGTCGACAATCAGATCGGTGAAGTAAGCGTCAAGCGCTCGATCGCGCGGATGCGCCAACTCATGGGTCAGCGCAGCAAGGTAGTCCGCTTTGTTGGAGGCGATCCAGTCGATCGCAAACCCCGCGCGGTGGCAAAGCTCGGAATGGACCAGCAGCATGGCCCGTCCGTTGCCATCCAAGAAGGGGTGCCCCCAAGCAAACGCACCCATCACCTCTCCAGGCCGCTCACGGATGTGCTTTGCATTGTTGCCCATGCTCAAGCCCCATTCGACCGCTTTGCGGCAGTTCTCTGACAGCTCGAACTGGACGTTGGGACCTTTGGTGATGAGCTTTCCGACGCCCAGATCGTGACGATCTATGCCCGCCCACGGGTAGTAGTCTTGGAAGAGCGTCTTATGGACCCGAAGATAGTCGGCGTATGTCAGGTCTGCTTTGCGACGCTTCAACTGGTCGAGGGCTTGTTCAAGCCCAACCATGAAGGCGACGTGCTCTGCACGCCGGACCTTCTTCGGATCCTTTTGCGCTTCAGCGTTGCGGAGATACCCGACGGTCTGGAAGTCGTTGAACGGGTCGAACACTCTCTGCCTCCTCCATGTAATTATTCAGAAGACGCATTGCTTGGCGACCGGTGATGACGTGCTTCTTGGCGAGAGCAACCAACAGATTCTCGGTCGCATCAAGCTTCACATCGTCTCCGGCAGCCTGGGTGACCGCTTCAGCCCAATCGTCGAGACGAGTGCGCTTGTAAACAACCCGGTTCGCCTCTGCCAGTCGATGGATGAAGGCGCCAACGCTTGTCTTTGGAAGTTCGTCGACGTCGACAGTGAGGCAGGCCCCGATACGGTCCTGCGGACTTTTGCGATCGCCAGCATGCACCAGCGGGCCCCCGTGGAGATTCAAGTCACGGGTCATGCGACGCTTCGCTGTATTCAGTACGTACAGCGTTTCACCTCCGGGCGCATCGACATGAACGATTTCCGCGTCCACGCCGAGGCGCTCAAAAACTTCCTCGGCGACCTCGCGGTCACTCGCCGCGAGCCGCGGTCGACCGTCATCGTCAACTGCAGCCTTCGCGTAGATGCCGGAGCCCAGCTTGATCAGCTTTCCTTCCTGCGTAAGCGTGCGCAGGGCAGTGCCAACTTGGGTGCTACTGCCAAGCCCCGAGACGTCGGATCTCAACACGACGTTCCCGCTTCGCTTTGATATGGAAATCTGAACCCGGTCCTTGAGAATCATGATGCCACCTTGTTGTGGACGGATTTCACAATTTTACCATGCGCATCAACGGGTTGCGGCTGCAAATCTTGACGGATTGCCGTCATCTTTTGCAAGCCATCTACCCCCTACTTCGAAGCAGAGTCACCCCACGCCTACAGCTGTTCAGCTTGCTTGCGAAGTAGGCCCAAAAGCAAGTCGTTCAGCGATGGTGCTCCAGCGTTCCGTAGTTCGATAGCTGTAGAGGCGCGCTTAGGTCGACCGACGTGTTTAAACGCTTGGCAATGTACTTCGCAGCTGCAAGGTGATGAGAGCCGCCGCTGGCCGGCGGCACTGTTGATGGCATGGCCGTCCTGATCACGCACCGCTGGTACGACCCGAGCGGTCCTTTCCAGAACGAACCGGACATCGCCAAGGTCGAACTGGACGCAGATGGAAAGCGTGCTGCTACGGCCAGTTGGACTGACGACTAGGAGCGCGGAGCCCCGGAAGCGAGCTTGAATCGAAAACTGCGCCCATGAAGTGTGACGGCAGGCAGTTTTGCGGCCTACTGCCGCAATTGCGGAGAACAACCGCAATTTCCCGCAAAGCGCCACTTACAGAAAAAGGGGCCTGCGTTGCCTGTAACGCAGGCCCCTTTAGATGATGCGCCAACGGAATGTAAGTCGTTGATCCAAAAAGACTATTCTCAAAATCTTGTGCATCAGCTAGATGATGCCGTCTCCAGATCGAAAAATGCCCCGGCCAAAGGCCGAGGCTGGAAAGCCTAACGCTGTCATCACGTTGAGGCTCCTGCTCAGGGAGGGAGAGCAGGGGCGACACCTCGCGGCGCTGCCGGACGCCACTTTACCAAGGGCCGCATGATTTGATGCTGGGACAAACGCGCGGCCCGCTGCCGCCGCGTCGCACGGTCGGCATCGGGCATACCGCCTCAGCTTTCGTCCAAACCCTGAAACTGCTGCGGATCGACCAGGTCCCGGAGCGAGACGCCGATGGCCTTGGCCAGCGCCTCGGCGCTATCGAAAGAGATGTTGACCGTGCCGTGCTCTACACGGCTGAGATAGGCCCGTGACACGCCAGCTTCCAGCGCCAAGCCCTCTTGGGTCACATCCTTCAAGCGCCGAGCTCGACGAAGGTTGCGAGCAAATATCTCTCTGGCAGTGGGGATCGGCTTGGCTTTGGACATGGGCCAAGCATGTATTTCGGGGGCTTCCTTCTCTACACCTTTCGTTATACATTTGGTGCTCTTTGTGGATCATTTGGATTCACATGAAGGCCATAATGAATAACACATAGCACAGGCAGCACCATCTGATGATCGTTCTACCTGGGGAGGAAGGAATGAAATTTGAGGGACATCGCGCTGCAACCTTGGTTGCAGCGCTCGGGCTTCTTCTCGCGCATGACATCTACGCAGCGCCACCGTCCACACGAATCGGGGCACCGCGACTGACACTCGACAACGCGGCCGTCGCGTCACAGCGCGATACCGACCCCGCACTCAACGGATCCGTCGGCGACAGGCATCCGGCGCCGCCGGACCCCACATTGCAAGCGGCGGCCCATGCCGCCCGGCAGGACTCAAACCCCGTCCTCAATGGCACTGTGTCTTCCAGGACGCCCTTCAGTCTCGGCGAGAGACTGCCCATCGGTGCAGCCTGGACCGCATACGAGCATTGCCATTGGCGCCAGGCATTCGAAGGATTTGCAGCGCACGCCGATGCCGGAGATTTCCACGCCGCACGCATGGCGTTGGCCATGGTCAGGCACGGTAATGCGCTCTACGGGCAGACCTTTGAGGTGTCCGAAACCCGACGGCTGGCCTGGTTCCACGCCATTGAGCTCGGGCCGGCCAAGCAAGGCCAAGGTGTCCCCGCAGCTTCGCATACCGCTCTCGATCGCATCCCCGCGGAAGTTCCGCAATAGCCGATGCGCACAGCGATGTGCACCCGCGGCAATCGTCTCGCTCACGCGGTTGCGCCTTCTGCTCGATTCCCAAAAACAATGGAGAACCCCATGCACTTCGTCCGCATCGCAATCACCGCAGCCATCATTGCTGCACTGAACCTCGCTCACGCCGGTGTCAGCAAAGCGGTGGACACCACTGGCGCCATTCAGAACTTCGACATCCTCGGCGTAAAACTCGGCATGACCGAAGCCCAGGCTGTGGCGGCCATTAAGCAGCGCTTCCCAGATGGCAGCAAGGAAAGCCGCGGCCGCACCATCAAGCTGAAAATATCGGACTACATGTGGCCCAATTCAGTCACCCGTGCGCCGATGCGTGCCGGGATCCGCTTCGATCTGTTCCCCGAGCAGAAGAGCAACTACGACTTCGTCAAGATCTTGATCAACGACGGCAAGGTCTGGGCCATCTGGCGCGACGACACGACATCGACCTACGCGTACGAGAAGACCATTGGGGACATGGGCACCAAGTACGCTGGCGCAACTCCGATCAACGACTATTTCGACATCCTCGCCAATGGGCAACGCAAAGGCGATGGCTCCAAGACCCTCACGGGCTTCGAGCTCTATCAGGGGACATGCAGCGACAACACCTTGCCATTCGGCCGGGTAAACCAGGGGGACTCGATGCGCCTTGAGAACGGCTGCAACAAGGTTTTCCGCGTCAACTACGGCGTGATCTCCACCAGCGGTGTGAAGTCCATGGGCAACGGAAGCGCCCAGCTCGTGGACCTGGACGCGGGTCGGGCGTTCTTTGCATCCATGGCGAACGCTGCTGCAAACAGCGCCGCCAAAGAAGCAACTGTGGGCGCCAAGCTCTAAAGCAGACGCTAGCATCCATCGTCGCCAAGACCGTTGCCGCTCATCCAGGATCGCCAGGCGTCCTTGCCGTCAAGCCGAAACAGGTCCGTTGTTACAGCGCGGCGTTCAAGGCGCAGACTCGGGGCGTATGCGCTGAGTCTGGCACCTCGGTCGATGAGGTTGGCGCCGTCATTGAGGCTGGGATGCTTGTCCGGCTGCTCTCGTGGCCAATTCGACGAATTCCCGTCCCTGCTCAGCCAGTGCGGCGAGGCGCCGAACTCGGGGGTCGCCATCAGCGGGCAGAAATCCTTCAAGCAGGAACATCTTGTTTGGGCCTGTGACGTGTCCGATTTCTTGCTCGAGCGCGGCAGCCTGAGGATGCTCACCAGGCAATGGCTGAACGAGCCCAAGTTCGACGGCTTTCTGCAGGTGAGGGGAATTCAAAACGCCTGCAATTACCGCATGCAGCGGAGCATCCGAATGCACGACGGCTGACCAGATCTTCCCCAACTCATGCGGTGTGGTTTCGGGGCCGTATTCAGGCCGGCTGCTGGAACCAAAGAACCTGTAGCTCACCGCAGCCGGCACGAACCGGGTCGCTTCGGTCAACGCACGTTCGTCGTGGCTCGAGGCTGCCAGCACAAGCGCACGTGCTGTTTGAGCGTCCACGTCCTGCTTGACCTGCTTGTCCACCTTGCCGGAGAGGACGACGGCGCCGTAGGTGGTCACCGCGCAGATGAGCTCAGAGACATGCACGTGCGCAAAGAACCCGCTCTCTTTTGCGGTTTCAAGCAGGGGTTTCATAAGGCTCGCTTCGATGACGGGCGATTCCGCCGCCTCGATGGCATCCGAGCCACGCGCCGCCAGCAACCCAAACGCTTCCCGGCCCATGCTTTCGAGCAACGCGGCATGACCAGCTTTGCCGAAATCGCGCATCTTCGGCCCCAGCCCGAAAAGGAAATCAGCCATCGGGGCCTTGTCCGTGCGAAAGACTTCCAAGGCATCGGCGAAGGAATTGCCGAGCGCCTTGCCAACTGCATCGGCATCAGAAATTTCGGCGAGCAACTGCTCGGGGACGGTCGGAACTGACAACTTGCTGGATCTCATGGCGTGACCTACTAATCTCAATTTGCCCTTGGAAACTGTGGATGTCGAACCTGTACACCGATAGCACACAGGAACGATTGACTCTGCATCAAATCTACCAGCAAGGGATGCTGCTGCGGTCCAAGCTGGCAGCGCTCAAGCGCGGATTGTTGGTGCCACATGGCGGCACAGCCGACACGGCAGAGGTAGCCTCGCAAAGCTGAACACGGCGATGAGTGAGCGCGCGGTCCCTTGATTTGCCCCGAGGGCCCGGGCGGCAAGGCGACCAGAGACAAGCAGAAGACCCCGCCGCAACCACTCAGCGGTGTTCAAGGCCAAGGTAGCGCTGGATGCCATTGCAGCGAGAAGACTCTGGCACTGTCATCGAGGTTGATCTTCCATGATCAAGGTGTCAGCGCAATCTACCGCTTCGAGGCTACCCCGAACAAGATATCACCATGGTCTGGCCACGCGATCTCGACCCGACGCGATTAGCCTTACAAGACAATGAAGACAACGGACCTCCGCACAGGAGTAGCAATTGAACTTTGGTCCAGTCCTCTATGTGGGCGACCCTCACGGCTGCCTCAACCATGTGACCCAATACGCGAACGACTTGCATGCGTCCGCGGTCGTGCTTTTGGGCGACATCCAGCCTCTACGACCCCTTCACCTTGAGCTCGAAGGCATCCTTGAGCGGGTGTGGTTCATTCATGGCAACCACGACACCGACTCGAAGCAAGACTTCGAGCATCTTTGGGACAGCAAACTGGCCGATCGCAATGTCCACGGACGTGTCGTCGTACTGCCCGACGGAACACGCTTGGCTGGGCTCGGAGGGGTGTTTCGCGAGTCAGTCTATTACCCTGGCGTACAGGATTCAGAGCCGAGGTATCGGAACCGCATCGCACACGCAAGGCTTACGCCTCGGCAAGACCGCTGGCGCAACGGGCCAGCATTGCGTCATTGGTCAAGCATCTACCCAGACGAAATCGACTCCCTCGCGGAGCAGGAAGCGGATGTGCTGATCACCCATGAGGCGCCAGGCTATCACCCGAACGGATTCGGCATCCTCGACACGCTTGCACAAACGATGGGCGTGAAAGTCTCGGTTCACGGACACCATCACGACGCGATCGATTCAAGCAGCGAATGGCAAAGGCAGGGCTTCAAATCTTTTGGCGTTGGCCTGGCCGGCATCACCTCGATCGACCTGGACGGCATTGCACTGGTCGTTGTTCCTGGACAGGATGACAGCTCCCGTAAAGCGCACCATCAAGGCGCCTACGAAACTCTCAAGGCCATTCGAGAGTGAGATGTGTGATGTTGCTGGGATTGTCCTGATGCCCTGCACGGCACGCTTGAATCAATGATGCCGAGGAGTGGCACCTGATTGGGATCGGTGTCGTCCCACGCAGCAATGCCCCCACCGCCATCGCATCCATCTTGAGTCAAACGAGCCACGGGAAACTTGTCCAGCAATGCAAAAAAGACCCGCAATTCAAATAAAATGCGAATGTCTTATACCGCAAGGCCATAAAGTCCCGCATTTAATGCAACTTTATGCACAGCGGCCCAAGCCCGCAACGGTCATTCGACCGTCACGCTCTTGGCGAGGTTTCTCGGCTTGTCCACGTCCGTGCCGCGGGCGCAGGCGGTGTGATAGGCCAGCAGCTGTAGCGGCACCGTGTGCAGGATGGCGGACAGGGCGCCATAGTGCTCGGGCATGCGTATCACGTGGACGCCGGCTTCACTTTCGATCCTGGTGTCGCTGTCGGCGAACACGAACAGCTCGCCGCCGCGGGCGCGCACTTCCTGGATATTGCTCTTGAGCTTTTCCAGCAGCGCGTCGTTGGGCGCGACTGTGACCACCGGCATCGCGCTGGTGACCAGGGCCAGCGGGCCGTGCTTCAGTTCGCCGGCCGGGTAGGCCTCGGCGTGGATGTAGCTGATTTCCTTGAGCTTCAGCGCGCCTTCCAGCGCGATCGGGTAGTGCAGGCCGCGGCCCAGGAACAGGGCATTTTCCTTGCGCGCGAACTCCTCGCTCCAGGCAATGATCTGCGGCTCCAGCGCCAGCACGGCCTGCACCGCCACCGGCAGATGGCGCAGCGCCTTCAGGTGCTCGGCTTCTTGTTCGTCGTTCAGGTGGCCACGCGTCTGGGCCAGCGCCAGGGTCAGGAGGAACAGGCCCACCAGCTGGGTGGTGAAGGCCTTGGTCGAGGCCACACCGATCTCGGCGCCGGCGCGGGTGATGTAGGCCAGTTTGCATTCGCGCACCATGGCGCTGGTGGACACATTGCAGACGGTCAGCGTGTGCTCCATGCCCAGGGACCGGGCATGCTTCAGCGCGGCCAGCGTGTCGGCCGTCTCGCCGCTTTGTGTGATCGTCACCACCAGGGTGCGCGGGTTGGGCACGCTGTCGCGGTAGCGGTATTCGCTGGCCACTTCCACGTTGGTCGGTATCTTGGCCATGCTCTCCAGCCAGTACTTCGCCGTCAGGCCGGCGTAATAGCTGGTGCCGCAGGCCAGTATCAGCACCGAATCGACATCCTTGAAGATGCGGTAGGCGCCGTCGCCGAACAGCTCGGGCGAGATACCCTCGACCGAGTCCAGGGTGTTGGCAATGGCCACCGGCTGCTCGAAGATTTCCTTCTGCATGTAGTGGCGGTAGGGGCCCAGCTCGGCCGCGCCGGTGTGGGCGTGCACGGTGCGCACCTCCCGCTGCACGGCCTGGTAGCGGCCCTGGGCGTCGCGGTTGGAAATCCACACCTTGCCCATCTGCAGGTCCACCACATCGCCCTCTTCCAGATAGACGATCTGGTCGGTCACGCCGGCCAGGGCCATCGCGTCGGAGGCGACGAAGTTCTCGGTCTCGCCAACGCCCAGCACCAGCGGCGAGCCATGGCGGGCGCCGATCACGCGGTGCGGCTCGTCGCGGCAGAACACGGCAATCGCATAGGCGCCACGCAGGCGCAGCAGGGCCTGCTGCACGGCCTCCAGCAGATCGCCGTTGTAGAGCTGGTCCACCAGATGGGCAATGACCTCGGTGTCGGTCTGGCTGTCGAACTGGTAGCCGCGGGCCTTCAGCTCGGCGCGCAGCTCGTCGTGGTTTTCAATGATGCCGTTGTGCACCAGGGCGATGCGGCCCGGGCCTTGCGGGTCGACGCCCGGGCCCTTGGAGAAGTGCGGGTGCGCGTTGTGCACCGCCGGCACGCCGTGGGTGGCCCAGCGGGTGTGGGCGATGCCGGTGCCGCTGTGGATATGGTCTTCCAGCACCTGCGCATCCAGTTCGGCCACACGCGAGGTGCTGCGGGCGCGCTTGAGCTCGGCGTCCTGGTGCACGGCCACGCCGCAGGAGTCATAGCCACGGTATTCCAGGCGCTTCAGCCCCTCGATCAGGATGGGAACGATGTTGCGATTGCTGACTGCGCCGACGATGCCACACATGGTTTGACTCCGGTGAATTGAACTCTGGCGGCATCGTAGGCAGAGTTGCCAATTAGTTGCTTTCAAAATTCGCATTCAATTGCAATAATCGATCATCACCAGCATTTCATGATGAATTAATTCACACATTGCCTTTGCATGAATGATTCCGTCACACCCCCAGAGCTCGACGCCACCGATCTGCGCCTGCTGGACCTGCTGCAGCAGGATGCCTCGCTGTCCAACCAGGATCTGGCCCAGCGCGCCCATGTCTCGCCCGCCACCTGCCTGCGGCGCGTCAAGCGGCTGACCGACAGCGGTGTGATCGAGCGCCGTGTGGCCCTGCTATCGCCCGAGAAACTGGGCGCGGGTCTCGGCGCCATCGTCGAGATCACGCTGGACCGCCAGGGCGCCGAGCATCTGCTGGCCTTCGAGCAGCGCGTGCTGCAGGACGCGGCGGTGCAGCAGTGCTACCGCGTTGCGCCCGGCCCCGACTTCGTGCTGATCGTCCAGGTGGCCGATATGCCGGCCTATCACGCGCTGGTGCAGCGCCTGTTCACCCAGGACGCCAATGTGCGCAATGTGAAGAGCTATTTCAGCGTGCACCGGGCGAAGTTCGAGCCGCGGGTGATGTTGCCCGCGGCGGGCTGATCAGCGCTTCAGTATCAGCAGCCCCTTCAGATACTCCCCCTCCGGGAAGCAGATCGTCTGCGGATGGTCCGGCGTGGCGCCGACGCGGTCGAGGATGAAGCCGTCGGCCGGCGCATCAAGACCTGCCCCCGCGACGATCTTGTGAAACAGGTCGGCGCTGATGCCGCCCGAGCAGCTGAAGGTGAACAGCAGGCCGCCGGGGGCCAGCAGCTTCAGGGCCAGGCGGTTGATGTCCTTGTAGGCGCGCGAGGCCCGCTCCGCGTGCGCCGCGCTGGGCGCGAACTTGGGCGGGTCCAGCACGATGGCGTCGAAGGTCCGGCCCTGCTCCAGGCAGTGGCGCAGGGTCTGGTTGACGTCGGCATCCAGGCAGGTGTGGCGGGCGGCATCGAAGCCGTTGAGCCGCACATGGGCGTCGGCACGGGCCAGGGCCGGGCCCGAGGAATCGACGCTCAGCACCTCGTCGGCGCCACCGGCCAGCGCCGCCACCGAGAAGCCTCCGGTGTAGCTGTAGCAGTTGAGCACGCGCTTGGCGCCGTAGTGGCGCACGGCATCGGCGAACTTCTTGCGGTTGTCGCGCTGGTCCAGGTAGTAGCCGGTCTTGTGGCCCTCGGCCACATCCAGGCTCAGCCGCCATTGATGCTCCTGGATGGTGATCTCGGTCGCGCCACTGTCGTTGTCAACCTTGCGCAGCCAGCCGGTCTGCGGCTCCAGGCCTTCCAGGCTGCGCACATTGGCGTCGGAGCGCTCGTACAGGCGGGTCAGGCCGGTGGCGGCCAGCAGGTGGTCGGCGATGACGTCTTTCCAGCGCTCGCTGCCGGTGCTGGCGAACTGGGCCACCAGGGTGTCGGCATAGCGATCGACGACCAGGCCGGGCAGGCCGTCGGCCTCGCCGTGGATCAGGCGCATCGCGTCGCTGGCAATCGGCAGGCGCTGGCGCACGGCCAGCGCAGCATCGATGCGGCGCTTGAAGAAGGCGGCGTCGATGCGCTCAGCCTCGTCGAAGCTCCAGGCGCGCACGCGGATCTGCGAGGTGGGGCTGTAGGCGCCCCAGGCCAGGAAGGCGCCGTCGGCGGCGGTGACCTTGACGGTCTCACCGGCGTCGCCGCTGCCCTTGGCAATGCTGCCCTCGAACACCCAGGGATGGCGGCGCTGCAGCGAGCGCTCCTTGCCCTCGCGAAGTCGAATGATTTTCATGCGGCGATTGTCGCCGCTCCCGGCTCAACTCAGCCTGCTGGCTTGCATCGCCAACAGGCCCTCGCCAGGCACGGGCCCCTTCCGGGCCCTGTGTCCGGGCTCAGCTCACCGCTGCAGGGTGCCGAAGGCGTAGCCCAGCGAGAGATTGACCAGCGGCGAACTCTGCGTCTGCCCGCGCAAGCTGCGCCACTGGCCCAACCCGGTGCGCAGGCGCAAGCGCTTGGCCTCGCCAAAACTCCACTCGGCCCAGGCCTCGCCCTGCAGGATGGCGCCGCCAGTCACGGCCACACCACCGCCGCCGCCCGCGCCGGCCATCAGCTCGGCGCCCAGGCGCATGCCCGGCAAACCCTGCAGAGCCATCGGCCGCGTCTGCAGGCCCAGGCCCACCAGGCCGAAAGAATAGGCCCCGGCACTGCCAAAGGCGGCGCTGCCGGCCTGGGCCACACCATACCAATGGGGCGAGAGTTCGCGCGTCAGCACCATGGCCAGATGGCCGACACTCTCTTCGCGGCCGTCCTTGAAACGCACCTTGGACAGATGCTGCAGGCTGGCCGAAACGGTCTGCGTCTGCACCACCCCGCCAGTGGCATTCGGCTCGCCAAAGGGGGTGATGGCCTGGTCCAGCGGCAGGCCCAGGCTCAAGCGGCCGTAGGTCGACTTGAACTGGCCGTTGATGGCGCCCATGAAACCGGCATCCAGCTGCAGCGACGGCCCCCAGGGCGACTTCCAGCGCAGAGTCGGGCCCAGCTTGACCAGCCAGCCATTGCCGGTATCCACATCGCCGCCGCCGCCCAGGCCGGCCGCGGCCTGCCAGCCGACGCGCAGGGTCGGGCTGCCCATCGCATAGTCCTGACCGATGCCGACCAGGGCCTCCATATAGCCGTCGGCCCCCCCCTGCGAGGCGCCAGCCGCCTCGATGCCCCACCAGGCACCCTCGCTGACGTACTGACGCAGTGCGCCGCCAACCTTGCCCAGGCGCTGCGACTTCACACCGCTGCGTCCGCTGCTGCCACGATGCGGCTGGTAGGAGCCGACCGTGAAGGCAAACTCATCGAAGCCCAGGCCGCTGCGGCGGTAGCCGCGCACCTGCTGACCCGAGTCGTCGGGGGTGTAGCTTTTGAAGCCATCGGCATAGCCGAGCACCAGGCCCACCGAACTGCCGCCGACATTGCCGCTGGGAAAACTGGTCCGTGACAGGCTGAAGCCGGCATACCAGGGCCCCATCTCCCGGCGCAGCGAGATCTCGGGGCGGACCATCAGCCCGCCACCGAAGCGCACCTTGTCGGAGCCAAGCCCTCCGCCGGCGCCGGCATAAAGGCTGGCAGCTGCGTGCAGATCGCCGCCCAGGCGCCAGCGCCGCTGGGCAGTGAAGCCCACGGTGAACAGTCCGCCGAAATCGCCCTTGGCCGCACCGTAAAAGCTTGGCCCCAGGCCCCACTCCTCATCCATGGCCACCAGATAGCTGGCGCCGGCCAGCGCCGTCTTCTGACCGGTGGGCAGGCGAAGTGGCGACCAGCTCAACTCGATGGCCGCCGGCTGGGTCTGCAAAAAGCCCGGCCGTGGCAGCACCGGCTCGGCGGCTGTGGCGGCGCCACAGAGTGCGGCAATGGCATAAAAAAGCGCCCGGCGGGCGCTGGGCGCGAGGTCAGCGGTATTCAACATAGGGCGGCAGGGTAGCAGGCTTACTTGCGCTTGGCGCGCGGGTGCGCAGCATCGTAAACCTTGGCGAGATGCTGGAAGTCCAGCTTGGTATAGACCTGGGTGGTGCTGATATTGGCGTGGCCCAGCAGCTCCTGCACCGCGCGCAGATCGCCGCTGGATTGCAGCAGATGCGAGGCAAACGAGTGGCGCAGCATGTGCGGGTGCACATGGGTGGGCACGCCGGCCCCCAGCGCCCGTGCCTTCAGGCTCAACCGCACCTGATTGGCATTGATGCGCTGGCCGCGCGCGCCGACGAACAGCGCCGTCTCGTCGGCCCGGGCCAGCAACGGGCGCTGCTGCAGCCAGGCCTGATAGGCTTCCGCGGCGGCCTTGCCCAGCGGCACCGAGCGGCGCTTGGAGCCCTTGCCCAGCACATGGGCTTCGGCCGAGGGCAGATCGATCCAGCCCTGGGCCGCGCCGCTGGCCTGCAGGTCCAGCCCCACTAGCTCGGCCACGCGCAGACCACAGCCGTAGAGCAGCTCGACCATGCAGCGGTCACGGGCCTCGACGCGCGGATCGGCGTCGGCCGGATTCTGGAAATCGGCCAGGGCCACCGACTGATCGACCGACAGGGCCTTGGGCAGCGGCTTGGCCGCCTTGGGCGTGCGCACGCCCTCCACCGGGTTGTGGCTGACCAGGCGCTCGCCACCCAGCCAGCGGTAGAGGCCGCGCCAGGCCGACAGCATCAGCGCCAGGCTGCGCGGCGCCAGGCCCTGGCCGTGCAGCTGGGCCGTCCAGCGCCGCACATGGTGGTTCTGCACCTGGCGAAGCTCGATCGGATACTGGATGGCCAGCTGCTGCAGCCGCGTCAGCGCGTCCTGGTAAAGCTGCAGCGTGCGCGGCGCCAGCCGCCGCGTGACCCGCAGATGCTCCAGATAGCGCTGCAGGTCGGCATCCAGCACGGCGATGAAACTCAAGTCACCGGCAGCAGGCGCGACAGGCTGGCGCTGGCGATCTCGCCGATGCGGGCCAGGAACTCGGTGCCCATGTCGGCGGTGTAGCGGGTCGGATCGGGCGAACCGAGCACCAGCATGCCGAAGGTGTTGCTGGGCTGGCCATGGTTCAGCGGCACCAGGGCCAGCGACATCACGCCGGCCGGTTCGCCCAGCCATTGCGCGGCCTCGAAGCCGGAGTTGATGCCGCAGTAGGGCTGGGTCAGGCTGGCGGCGAAGCTCTTCACGTCGTCGCCCACCGCCTGCGCAAACGGCAGCTCGGCATAGGCCGCATCGGCGCCCCACAGGCGCAGGCCGGACTGCGGAATCAGGAACTGATGGCGCAGTTCATCCAGCACGATCTGCGGCAGTTCGGACGCGTTGGCGGTCAACATCAGCTGGCAGGTCCAGCGGTGCAGGCGGTCGGCAATGGCCACGTTCTCCTGGCCGTTGCGAATCATCTCGATGATCTTGTGCTCCAGGCCTTTGATCTTGTCGCGGAGCATCTCGGCCTGGCGCTCCTGCAGCGACACCGCCCGCTGGCCATGGGGGTGGCTCAGCTGGATGCTGGCCAGCAACTCGGCATGGCGCTCGAAAAAGCCCGGGGTGTTGGCCAGATAGTTGGCAATGTCCTGCTCGGTAACGCCGTCGGTGCCCTGGGTTGGATTGCTCACAGCTCGATCTCTCCTTCAAAAACGGTTTGGGCCGGGCCCGTCATCAACACCGGAGCGTCGCCGCCGGCCCACTCGATATTCAGCACGCCACCGCGCGCCTGCAGTTCCACCTGCGCGTCCAGCAGGCCCAGGCGTATGCCGACCACCACGGCCGCACAGGAGCCGGTGCCGCAGGCCAGCGTCTCGCCGGCATCGCGCTCGAACACGCGCAGCCGCACATGGCCGCGGTCGATGATTTGCAGAAAGCCGACATTGACCTTGCGCGGAAAGGCCGGGTGGTGCTCGATCAGCGGGCCCCAGGCGGCGACCGGCGCGGTATCCACGTCGTCGACCAGCAGCACCGCATGGGGATTGCCCATGGACACCACCGCCACCTCGACCACCTCGGCAATGCCCTCGACGCGCAGCGGCCATTGCTCGAAGCCGTTGCGCAGCTTTGGGCTAAGGCCCCGGGGATCGAACGGAATCTGCGCCGGCTCGAAGCGCGGCGCTCCCATGTCCACCGTCACGCCGCCGTCATCGCGCAGGCGCAGTTCCAGCAGCGCATTGATGGTCTGCACGCGAATATTGCGCTTGGTGCTCAGGCCCTTGTCATGCACATAACGGACGAAGCAGCGCGCGCCATTGCCGCATTGCTCGACCTCGTCGCCGCTGTTGTTGAAGATGCGGTAGCCGAAGTCGATGCCGGGCTCGCGGCCGGGCTCGACGACCAGGATCTGGTCGGCCCCGACGCCGAAGCGGCGATCGCCCAGATGGCGCATCTGCTCGGGCGTCAGGCTCAGCGGGGTTTGCGTGGCGTCCAGCACGACGAAGTCGTTGCCGGCGCCCTGCATCTTGGTGAAGTGCACTTTCATCATGTCTCGATTATCCGCTCGGCATCAATACAGCGAGGGTTCGCCCGGGGGCCGGGTCTTGAAGCGCTTGTGCGCCCACAGATACTGGGCCGGCCGCTCACGGATGCGAGCCTCCAGCCAGCGGTGCAGCTGGGCCGCGTCGGCCAGCGCATCGTCGCTCGGGTAGCCCTCCAGCGGCTCGCCGGCCTCGACCTCATAGCCCCGGCCGCCGGGCAGCATGGTCACCACCAGGGGCTGCACCACCATATTCATGGTGCGCGCCAGCCTCGAGGGCGCCAGCAGCGTGCAGGCCGGCACGCCGAAGAAGGGCACGAAGGCGGAATCCTTCTCGCCGAAGTCCATGTCTGGAGCGTTCAGGAAGGCATAGCCCTGCTTGATCAGCCGCAGCACCGGGCGAATGCCATCGTGCCGGTCGACAAAAGCCGTCTTGCCGAAGCGCGAACGGCCGGCCAGCATCTGCTTGTCGAACACCGGATTGCTCTGGCGCTGGTAGACATCGACGCCGGGGTTGGTCTGGTTCAGCATCAGCGCCGGGCCGGTCCACTCCAGGCCGACGAAATGCGGCAGCAGCCACATCACCGGTGCATCGCTCTGCTCGGCCAGCTTGATATTGCCGGTGACGCGCACCAGGCGCTGCAAGCGCTCGGCCGGCGCAAACCACAGCAGGCCGCGCTCCAGAAAGCTGCGCCCCAGCCAGCCGAAGTGCTCGCGTGCCATGGCCCGGCGTTGCGTCTCGTCCAGCTCGGGAAAGCACAGCTCCAGATTGCGCAAGGTGATGCGGCGGCGCGAGCGGCCAAAGCGCCACAGCAGCCCACCCAGGCCGCGGCCCAGCACGGCCAGCACCGGTAGCGGCAGCCAGTGCAGCAGCCACAACAGCCCCACGAACAGATGGGCGGAAGAATTGGACAGCCAGCGGCCCAGCATTCAGGCCTCGGACGGCTCGACGGCCTGACCGCGCGGCTGCTTGAAGCGGTGGTAGCCCCAGAGGTATTGGGCGGGCGCGTCGAGAATCAGATGTTCCATGGCCTGGTTGATGGTGGCGGCCGCCGATTCTGGCGTGGATTCGGCCTCAATCTGCGGCCCGGGTCGCACATGCACCACAAAACCACGGCCAAAGGGCAGGCGCTCGCCCCAGGCCAGCACCGGCACGGCCCCGGTCTGCTGGATCAGCCGCGCCGCCAGGGTCATGGTGTAGGCCGGCCTGCCGAAGAACGGCGCCCAGACGCCCATGCCCTCCGGCGGCACCTGATCGGGCAGCAGACCTATGGCCCCGCCCTTGCGAAGCGCACGAATCATCTGCCGCACGCCCGCCAGGGTGGCCGGCGCCGTGGCCACCCCGGGCCGGGCGCGCGAGCCATCGACGATTTCGCGCATCCAGGCCTTGCGCGCCGGGCGGAACAACACGGTGATGGGCCCATGGTCCGGCGCGAAGTGCTCGGCAAAGGCCTGGGCCGTGACCTCGAAGCAGCCCAGGTGTGGCGTCAGGAAGACGATGCCGCGCTTGGCGGCCAGCGCCTGATCGATCACCTCGACGCCATCCCAGCTTACCCGGCTGCCCAGCATCTGTGCCACGGGCCGCAGCCACAGCCAGGGCAGCTCGGCAATCATCTTGCCGGCCTCGGCCACGGCCGGGCGGGCCGCGGCCGAGGCCAGCCCCGCCTGTGCCACCTGGGCGCGGAAGCGCGCGCGGTAGCTGGGCGAGGCCCACCAGCTCAGCCAGCCCAGAGCTGCGCCCAGAGCGTGCATAAGCCACAGGGGCAGTCCCGACAAAATCCGTAGCAGCTTGGCCATTATTTCTATAATCTGTCATCGCCGAGTTAAAGGAACAACTTGCGGGGCGATTTATAAATGCCGCTAAAGCGTTCGCCGCAGCTCTCCTAGCAACACGGCGACGCCAGTGTCAAACCTAAGGAGTGTAGAAGTGGCGAACGATTTTCTCTTTACCTCGGAGTCCGTCTCCGAAGGCCATCCCGACAAGGTGGCCGACCAGATCTCCGATGCGATTCTCGACGCGATCTTCGCGCAAGACCCGCGCTCGCGGGTGGCAGCCGAAACGCTGTGCAACACCGGACTGGTGGTGCTGGCCGGTGAAATCACCACCAATGCCCATGTGGATTACATCCAGGTGGCGCGCGACACCATCAAGCGCATCGGCTACGACAACACCGAATACGGCATCGACTACAAGGGCTGCGCCGTGCTGGTGGCCTATGACAAGCAGAGCAATGACATCGCCCAGGGCGTGGACCATGCGTCAGATGACCATCTGAACATCGGCGCCGGTGACCAGGGCCTGATGTTCGGCTATGCCTGCGACGAAACGCCCGAGCTGATGCCCGCGCCGATCTATTACGCCCACCGCCTGGTCGAGCGCCAGGCGCAGATGCGCAAGGACGGCCGCATGCCCTTCCTGCGCCCCGACGCCAAGAGCCAGGTGACGATGCGCTATGTGGACGGCAAGCCCCACAGCATCGACACCATCGTGCTGTCCACCCAGCACGCGCCCGAGTACAGCCTCGGCGACAAGATGACGCCCGAGTTCTACGAGGCGGTGCGCGAAGAAATCATCAAGCCGGTGCTGCCCAAGGAGTGGCTGACCGCCGACACCAAGTACCTGATCAACCCGACCGGCCGCTTCGTCATCGGCGGCCCGCAGGGCGATTGCGGCCTCACCGGCCGCAAGATCATCGTCGACACCTACGGCGGCGCCTGCCCGCACGGCGGTGGCGCCTTCTCGGGCAAGGACCCCAGCAAGGTGGACCGTTCGGCCGCCTATGCCGCCCGTTATGTGGCCAAGAACATCGTCGCCGCCGGCCTGGCGCGCCAGTGCCAGATCCAGGTCGCCTACGCCATCGGCGTGGCCCGCCCGATGAATGTGACGGTCTACACCGAAGGCACCGGCGTGATCTCGGACGAGAAGCTGGCCGCCCTGGTCAACGAGCATTTCGACCTGCGCCCCAAGGGCATCATCCAGATGCTGGACCTGCTGCGCCCGATCTACGCCAAGACGGCGGCCTACGGCCACTTCGGCCGCGAAGAACCCGAGTTCACCTGGGAAAGAACAGACAAGGCGGCAGCGCTGCGTGCAGCGGCTGGGCTGTAAGCCCAGCATCCGCGCAGCGGATCGGCCGCCTTGCGGCGCAGGCTCACTTCGCGCAGCGAAGTGAAGGCCCGCAGGGCCGGCCGAAGCCACAAGGCTGCCGCGTCGCGCGCAGCAGCCGGGCTGCAAGCAAGCAACCCCCACGAATCAAGGGCCGCAGCAGCGGCCCTTTTTCATTTCCCGCGCAAAACCCCATTGCAAGCCAGCCTGCGTACGGCAGAATCTGTGACATTTGGCACAGAAACCAGCCCCTGATGCGCCCCCCGGATATTGAACCTTCGCTGACGATACTGGTGGTCGATGACCAGGCTACGGCACGTGCCGTGCTGCGCGGCGAGCTGGAGCATGCCCGCCACCGGGTGCTGGAGGCCCGCTCGGGCGAGGAGGCACTGTCGCTGTTCCTGCGCCATCAGCCCGATCTGGTGCTGCTGGACGTCGAGATGCCCGACCATGACGGCTACTGGGTGGCCCGCGAGCTGCGCCAGGCTGAGCCGGGCGGCTGGACACCCATCATCTTCCTGTCCGGCCTGGGCAATGACCTGGACCTGCACCGCGGCATCGAGGCCGGCGGCGACGACTATCTGGTCAAGCCGGTCAGCGCCATCGTGCTGGCCGCCAAGCTGCGCGCCATGCAGCGCCTGCTGGCCATGCGCAAGCGGCTGGTGGTGATGTCCGAGGAGCTCAACGAGGCGAATCAGAAGCTCAAGCACCTGGTCGAGCTGGACTCGCTGACCGGCCTGATCAACCGGGGCGGCCTGGACCGCGGCCTGTTCAACGAAATCGTCGCCGCGCGCCGCGACCAGCTGCCGCTGACCCTGGTGATGTGCGATGTCGACTATTTCAAGCTCTACAACGACAGCCTCGGCCATCTGCAGGGCGATGCCTGCCTGCGCCAGGTCGCCGAGCTGCTCAAGCAGGTCTGCCGACGGCCGCGCGACGTGGCGGCCCGCTACGGCGGCGAGGAGTTTGCGCTGATACTGCCCAACACGCCACGCTCGGGCGCCATGACCTTTGCCCGCGCCTTCCTGCGCGTGATGGCCAAGCTGGCCCTGCCCCACCCCGATTCGCCGGTGGCCGGTTACGTCACCGTCTCGGGCGGCATCACCACCTGCGTGCCCGACAACTCGACCACCGCCCAGGGCATGATCATGCGCGCCGACGAGGCCCTCTACGCCGCCAAGGCCCATGGCCGCAACCGCTTCTTCAGCTTTGAAATGCAGCTCGACACCGAGGAGCATCTGAGCACCCAGCAGGGCGATCTGCACTGAGCCAATGGCAGCCCCGACCCTGGATCAGCTGCGCCGCTACGCGATCGCACGCACGCTGTTCAAGCCCACCACCCTGAAGCGCGCCATAGCGCGCCTGGGTTTCGTCCAGGCCGACCCGATACGCGCGCCCGCCCGCGCTCAAGACCTGACCCTGCGCCACCGGGTCAAGGACTACCGCGCCGGCGATCTGGAGCGCCGCTATCCCAAGCTCGACATCGAGGAAGACTGCCTCGTCAACTACGGCTTTCTGCCTCGCGAGACCTTGGCGCTGATGCACCCGCGCGAGCCCAAGCGGGCCTGGGACGCCGAGACCGCGGCGCGCGCCCAGGACCTGCTGGCTTTCATCCGCGAGCGCGGTGTGATCCATCCGCGCGAGGTGCTGGCCGCCTTCTCGCACGGGCGGGTGCCCGGCTACTGGGGCGGCGAGCTCAATGCCAGCACCCAGCTGCTGGACGGCATGCACTACCGCGGCCTGCTGCGCGTGGTGCGCCGCGACAGCGGCACCCGCGTCTACGCAGTCAACGAGCATCCGGCGGTGGACGACAGCCCGGCCGCCCGGCTGGAACGGGCCCGCCGGCTGGTGGATCTGGTCGTCCACAAATACGCGCCGCTGCCCTCGGCCAGCCTCGGTTACCTGGTGCAGCTGCTGGGCTATGGAGCGCCGCACCTGAAGCCGGAGGCCCGCCAGGCGCTGGCCAAGGCACGCGCGGAGCTGCCGCAGACCAAGATAGACGGCACCACCTGGCTGTGGCCCGAGGGCGAGGATCCGGCCTCCCGCCGCCACCAACCCGATGCCGCGCTGCGCCTGCTCGCGCCCTTCGATCCGGTGGTCTGGGACCGCCGCCGCTTCGAACTGTTCTGGGGTTGGGCCTATAAGTTCGAGGCCTACACCCCGGCGGCCAAGCGCCTGATGGGCCACTACGCGCTGCCCCTGCTGTGGGGCGAGGACGTCATAGGCTGGGCCAATGTGCGGGTGCAGGACGGCGCGCTGGTGCCCGACCTCGGTTTTATCAAATCACGCCCGCGCAGCGCCGCGTTCCGCCTGGCCCTCGAAGAAGAGCTGGCGCGCCTGCACGAATTTCTCGACCTGCCCCGCTGAATCGCCGCCGCAGGTCGCGGGCCTGCTTACGTCTTGCAAGCATTTGTAGCGCCGCCATCGGGCACAATCGGCCGCGCCATCACTACGCCCCCGGCCGTGTTCAAAACCCTGCGCTCCCAGTACTTCTTGGGTGGATTCATCACCATGCTGGTGATGTTCGGCTTGCTGCTGTGGAACGCTCAGCTGCTGATCGCCCAGGCCCTGGAGGACCGCTTCGCGGCCGAGATGGGGCTGGCCAGCCCGCTGATCACCGCCGCCGTGGCGCCGCTGCTCGCCACCCGCGACTACGCCGCCCTGCAGGACGTGGTGCGCCAGAGCACGCAGACCCAGGCCCTGGCCTTTCTGGAGGTGCTCGACGCACGTGACCGCCTGGTCGCCCAGGCCGGCCCGGGCGCGGAGGCCAGTGCCTCGCTGCGCATCGCCACCGTGCCGGTGGAGATTGCCGGCCAGCGCCTGGGGCAGGTGCGCTTCGGCCTGGTCGGCTCGGCCCTGCAGGAGGTGCGTGCGCGGCTGCTGCGCAGCAGCCTGCTGATCGGTGGCGCCCTGCTGGTGCTGGGCCTGGCCGCCCTGGCCTTCTGGGCCACCTGGCTGAGTGCCGGTTTTGCCCGCCTGGCCAAGGCCAGCCAGCGCGTCGCCGATGGCGACTACAGCCTCAGCCTGCCGGGCAGCCGGGTACGCGAGCTGGCCCAGGTGTCGGATGCCTTCAATCGCATGTCGGCCGCGGTACGCACCCAGTTCGAGGCGCTGCGCGACAGCGAGCAGCAGCAGCGTTCGCTGATGGCCTCGATGGCCGGCGGACTGCTGGTGCAGGACGCGCAGCAGCGCGTCATCCACAGCAATGATGCGGCGCTGCGCCTGCTCGGCGTGAGCAGCCTGTCGGGCCGCATGCCCGAAGCCCGCGATCCCGAGGGCCGGCTGCTGACGCCCGAACAGATGCCCGCGGCGATGGCCTTGCAGACCGGCCAGCCGCAACGCGATGTGCTGCTGCAGTTTCGCCACGCGCGGGGTGCGGTGCGCTGGCTCAGCGTCAATGCGGAACCCCGCTTCCATGCCGATGCCCATGCCACGGGAGCGCCCCATGTCGAGGCGGTTGTCAGTACCCTGACCGACGTGACCCGCCACGTGCTGGCCGAGCAGGAGCTGCGCAACCTCAACGAAGGGCTGGAGTCGCGCGTGCAGCGCCGCACCGTCGAGCTGCAGCGCGCCCGCGACGAGGCCGAGCGCGCCAGCCTGGCCAAGTCGCAGTTCCTGTCGCGCATGAGCCATGAGCTGCGCACGCCGCTGAATGCCATGCTGGGCTTTGCCCAGCTGCTGAGCCTGTCGCGGGAGCGCCTGCGCGACAGCGAGCTGGAGAAGGTCAAGCAGATCGAGCATGCCGGTTGGCATCTGCTGGACCTGATCAACGACGTGCTGGACCTGTCGCGCATCGAGGCCGGCGAGATGTCGACCTCGATCGAGCCGGTGCTGGTGGCCGAACTGGTGAGCGAGACGGTGCAGATGCTGTCCACCCAGGCTCAGACCCAGGGCGTGCGCATCATCGAGCACGCGGCGCCGCAGCTCTGGGCCCGCGCCGACCGCAAGCGGCTCAAGCAGGTGCTGAACAATCTGCTCAGCAATGCCATCAAGTACAACCAGCCCGGCGGCTCGGTGAGCCTGGAGGTGTCGGCGCTGCCGGCGCAGCAGCAGCTGCTGGTCAGCGTCAGCGACACCGGCCGCGGCATGAACGCCCAGCAGCTGGCCAATCTCTACCAGCCCTTTGTGCGTTTCGAGCAGGGCAATGATTTGACCGCCGGCACCGGCATCGGCCTGGTCATCACCAAGCGCCTGGTCGAGCTGATGGGCGGGCAGATCAGCGTCGAGTCCCAGCCCGGGCGCGGCACCCGTTTCAACGTCACCCTGGTGGCCAGTGCCGCCTCGCCCTTCAGCCCGCCCTTCGACATCAACCTCGACGACGGCCCGGAAGCCGCGCCGCTGCATGAGCCGCTGACCGGCGTGTCGCGCCGCCTGCTCTACATCGAAGACAACGCGACCAATGCCGAGCTGGTGCGCAGCATGCTGCGCCAGCAGCGCCCGGAGTTCGATCTGCGCATTGCCGTCGACGGCTATTCAGGCCTGGCCATGGTCGAGCAACGGCGCCCGCATCTGATACTGATAGACATCGGCCTGCCTGGCATCGACGGGCTGGAGGTCTGCCGGCGCCTGCGCGCCGACCCGGCCAATCAGGGCATGCCGCTGATCGCCTTCAGCGCCAATGCCATGCCCTCCGATGTGCGCGATGCCCAGGCCGCCGGCTTCGACGCCTATCTGACCAAGCCCATCGATCTGCCCGAGCTGCTGGAGCACATCGACCGCCTGCTCAACGAACGCGCGTTCTCGGCCTCGGCCTGGGGCGAGCTGCACGCACCGCTGTGACGCTGCCCGCACTGAAGCGCCGTACCTGGCTGGGCGCCGCCCTGCTGCTGGGCGGCACCGGGCCGCAGGCGCAGGCGCCGGACAAGCCTCGGCCGCTGCTGGTGGCCGTGCCGCCGTTTCTGTCGCCCAGCGCCGCCCTGACCGCCTTCCGCCCCTTGCGCACCCACCTCGAATCGCAGCTGAAGCAGGCGGTCGAGCTCTACACCGCGCGAGACTTCCGCGAACTGGTCGAGCAGGCCCGACGGGGCGAGCATGACGTGACCCTGCTGCCCGCCCATCTGGCCGGCCTGGCGCTCAGCGACTGGGGCTTCCAGGCACTGGCCGCCACGGTGGAGGCCACGCCGGTGCTGATTCTGCTGCGCCAGGGCAGCCCCATCCGCACCGCCGCCGAGCTGCGTGGCAAGCGGCTGGGCACCTTGGGCACGCTGTCGCTGTCGGCGGCGGTCGCCGGCCTGTGGCTGCGCCAGCAGCAGCTGGAGCCTGGCCGCGACCTCACCATCATCACCCAGGCCTCGACGAGCAGCGCCGTGATCAGCCTGGAGCAGGGCGATGTGGAGGCCATCGCCGTGACACGCACGCAGCTGAATCTGCTGCCACCCGGCTCGCCCGGTGGCCAGTTCACCCTGGTCGAGCTGAGCGATATCCCGGCGCCGATCTACATCGCCCGTCCGAGCATGACGCCGGCCGAGCTGGCCCGGCTGCGCAAGGCCTGGCACAGCTTCGTGCCCGATGCAGCGGCGCCGCCCTCAGTGGTCAATGCCCGTGTCCACGAGGTCGGCCGTGCCGACCTGCAGCGCGCGGCCCGCTACCGCGACGTGGCCCGCCAGCAGTTGGAGACGGCCGGGTTGAATCCGCGCTAGACCTGCGTCGCAACGGCGCGGGCCCGCAGCAGCGCCCGCGCCACCTCGGCAAAGCCCTCGCCGCGCTCGGCCTCGGTCACATAGGCCGGCAGCACCGTCAGCTGCGGCACGAAGCGGCGGATATTGGCCACGCCAACGCTGAGCGGCACTCGCTGGAACATCAGCTGGTCATTGGTCGAGTCGCCGACATACAGCCAGTCTCCGGCCTCGAAGGCCTCATCCAGCGCCGTCTGCACCGACCAGGCCGCCGCCGTCCACTTGCTGTGCTCGCCGATCCAGCCGTTGATGTGGATGGAGCTGACGGTTGCGTGCAAGCCATGGCCGCGCATCAAGGCCACGACCTGGGCGATCTGCGCCTCATCCAGATGGGCGAACTCGCTGTGATCGACGGCAATGTCGGTCAACCGGCCGGCGCTGTCGGTGGCCAGGCGGGTGCCGGGCAGCTCGGCCAGCACGGCCTCGGCACAGCGCTGCAGGCGTGCGAAGTTGGCGGCGCGGGTGGCGGCATCCTGGGTGAAATCACGCCTCAACATGCCGCCCTGCGAGCGCAGCATCACCGCGCCGTTCTCGGCCACGATGGCCCGCACCGGCCATTGCAAGGCAAACGGCTCGCTCCAGCCCGCGGGCCGGCCGGTGATGGCAATCACGGGCACTCCGGCCTCGTGCAGTGCATGCAGGGCCTGCAGGGCGGCGGGCGCGATGGCACCTTCCGCGGTCAGGGTGTCGTCGATATCGGTCAGGACGCCACGCACCGCGCTCAGACGCGCGGCAGGGCAGGAGGCAAAGGGCTGCATGGGCGCTATTGTCCCCATGTTTCGGTCCTATTCCTCAAACGGCGCTTCGGCTCGCGACTACAATCCGTCCGTTCCAAGGAGCGTTGCAACCCCGCAGCATGCGTGGCCAGGCTTGGAGTCTTGTAGCAACGGCGCTCACCCGCATGTGTTTCGCGTGGGTGAGTTCGCGCATCCACCGACAGCACATGCGGCTTCCATCCGAAGGAGCCCCTGACATGAATGCTGTTCTGAAACCCCTGAATCCCGAGCAATACCTCGTCGCCGACCTGAGCCTGGCCGCCTGGGGCCGCAAGGAGCTGAGCATCGCCGAGTGCGAAATGCCCGCCCTGATGGCCATGCGTACCGAATACGGCCCCAGCCAGCCGCTGAAGGGCGCCCGCATCGCCGGCAGCCTGCACATGACCATACAGACCGGCGTGCTGGTCGAAACCCTGCAGGCCCTGGGCGCCGAAGTGCGCTGGGCTTCGTGCAATATCTTCTCGACCCAGGACCACGCCGCCGCCGCGCTGGTGGCGGCCGGCACGCCGGTGTTCGCCTACAAGGGCGAGACGCTGGAAGACTACTGGGACTACACCCACCGCATCTTCGAATTCGGCCCGGCAGGCAGCGAGGGCGAAGGCCCGAACATGATCCTCGACGATGGCGGCGACGCCACACTGCTGATGCATCTGGGCCAGCGCGCCGAGAAGGATCTGTCGGTGCTGGACAAGCCCGGCAGCGACGAAGAGCGCATCCTGTTCGCCACCATCAAGGCCAAGATCGCCCAGGACCCGACCTGGTACACCCGCAAGAGCGCCCAGATCATCGGCGTAACCGAAGAGACGACCACCGGCGTGCACCGCCTGAAGGAAATGTCGGCCAAGGGCAGCCTGCTGTTCCGCGCCATCAACGTCAATGATTCGGTGACCAAGAGCAAGTTCGACAATCTGTACGGTTGCCGTGAGTCGCTAGTCGATGGCATCAAGCGCGCCACCGACGTGATGGTGGCCGGCAAGATCGCCGTCATCGCCGGCTATGGCGACGTGGGCAAGGGCTCGGCCCAGGCCATGCGCGCGCTGTCGGCGCAAGTCTGGGTGACCGAGATCGACCCGATCTGCGCGCTGCAGGCGGCGATGGAAGGCTATCGCGTCGTGACCATGGAGTACGCCGCCGACAAGGCCGACATCTTCGTGACGACCACCGGCAACAAGGGCGTGATCCGCCACGAGCACATGGCCGCGATGAAGCACAACGCCATCGTCTGCAACATCGGCCACTTCGACAACGAGATCGACATCGCCTCGATCGAGAAGTACCAGTGGGAAGAGATCAAGCCCCAGGTCGATCACGTGATCTTCCCCGACGGCAAGCGCATCATCCTGCTGGCCAAGGGCCGCCTGGTGAACCTGGGCTGCGGCACCGGCCACCCCAGCTATGTGATGAGCTCCAGCTTCGCCAACCAGACGATTGCCCAGATCGAGCTGTTCGCGCACCGGGATGCCTATGACATCGGCAAGGTCTATGTGCTGCCCAAGCATCTGGACGAGAAGGTCGCGCGCCTGCAGTTGGTGACGCTGAATGCGCAGCTGAGCGAGCTGACCGAAGAGCAGGCCGCCTACATCGGCGTGCCCAAGGCCGGCCCGTACAAGCCCGACACCTACCGCTACTGAGGACATGCGCGCCGACCAGTTGCTGGTAAGCCAGGGTCTGGCGCCCACCCGATCGGCCGCGCAGCGGCTGATCGACGCTCAGTCCGTGCAATGGCAGTCGGCCGCAAGCTGGTTGCCGATCAAGAAGGCCGGGCAGGACCTGCCGGACGGCAGCGCGCTGCGCATCACCGATGACGCCGAGCTGCGTTTCGTGTCGCGCGGCGGGCTGAAGCTGGAGGGTGCGCTGGCCCACAGCGGCATTGCAGTGGCCGGACTGACGGTGCTCGATGTCGGCCAGAGCACCGGCGGCTTCAGCGACTGCCTGCTGAAGGCTGGAGCGGCCAAGGTCGTCGGCGTCGATGTCGGCCATGGCCAGCTCCATGCCAGGCTGAGCAGCGAGCCCCGCCTGGTGGCGCTGGAGGGCCTGCATGTGCGCGAGCTGGCCGGCTCGGCACTGGCAGCGCACGCACCGGCAGGTGGTTTCGATCTGATCGTCGGCGACCTGTCCTTCATCTCGATGCTGGGCGCCCTGCCCCAGCTGGCGCACTGGCTGAAACCTGAGGGCCAGGTCTTGCTGTTGATCAAGCCCCAGTTCGAGGTCGGTCCGCAGCACGTGGGCCGCGGCGGGCTGGTGAAAGACACCAGGCAGTACGTGCTGCTGGAAACGCGGGCCCGAGAGGCCGCGAAGGCGCTGGGCTGGCAGCTGCGCGGCTATTTTGAAAGCACCGTAGCCGGCGGCGACGGCAACACCGAATTTTTTCTGTGGGCGCAGGCCGGACCTGCCCCAGTCAAGGAGTGAGCATGGCCCAGAACAACAAATGCCCGGTGAGCTTCGAGTTCTTCCCGCCCAACACACCGGTGGGTGCAGAGAAGCTCAAGACCGTGGTGCAGGACCTCAGCGTGCTGAGCCCGCAGTATTTCAGCGTCACCTACGGCGCCGGCGGCGCCACGCGCGACAAGACGCTGGCCACCGTCAGCGCCATCGCGCAGATGGGCCATGAGGCCGCACCGCATCTGTCCTGCGTCGGCTCCACCCGCGAGGGCATTGCCGAGATCCTGGCCACCTACCGGGCGCAGAACATCCGCCGCGTCGTTGCGCTGCGCGGCGATCTGCCCAGCGGCACGGCCACGGCCGGCGAGTTCCGCTATGCCTCGGAGCTGGTGCGCTTCATCCGCGAAACGCAGGGGGCTGACTGGAAGATCGAGGTCGCCGCCTATCCCGAATACCACCCGCAGCAGCGCTACGCCGCCAAGGACCTGCAGCACTTTGCCGACAAGATGCGCGCCGGCGCCAACTCGGCCATCACCCAGTTCTTCTTCAACCCCGACGCCTATTTCCACTTCGTCGACGAGGTGCGGGCGCTGGGCGTCGAGGCGCCCATCATTCCGGGCATCATGCCCTTCCACAACTACGCCCGCATCGCCCAGTTCGCGGCCCGCGACGGCATCGAGATTCCGCGCTGGGTGGCCCTGAAGATGGAAGGTTTCATGGATGACAGTGCGTCGATCCGTGCCTTCGGCCTGGACGTGATGACGCGCGTCTGCGAGCGCCTGATCGCTGGCGGCGCACCGGGCATCCACTTCTACACCCTGAATCAGTCGGCTTTGACCCTGGAGTTGTGCAAACGCCTCGGTCTCGGCGCTGTTGTTTGACCTGAGGCAAAGCAATGCCAGTCACATGGCATGGCCTTCCCGACGCTTGCCCCAACTCAAGGGATAACCCTCGCTGACGGCTTTCAATCACACCTAACGGGACTGTTCCCGCTCAACAAGGAGTGATTGAAATGACCAAGCTTGCACACACCCTCACCGCCATCGCCGCCCTGACTCTCGGCCTCGCCGGCAGCGCCGTCCAGGCCCAGCAGGAAGGCCCCTGGCTGGTGCGCGTGCGCGCCGTGAACCTCGACTCGGCCAACAAGGACAGCACCGGCCTGGGCCTGAGCATCAACAACAAGGTCATTCCCGAGGTCGACTTCAGCTACTTTCTGACCCCCAACTGGGCGGCCGAGCTGGTGCTGACCGTGCCGCAAAAGCACACGCTGCGCTCGGGCGGGGCCGACATCGGCTCGCTGAAGCACCTGCCGCCGACGCTGAGCCTGCAGTACCACTTCGCGCCGGCCGCGACCTTCCGCCCCTACGTCGGCGTGGGGGTGAACTACACCCACTTCTCGGGTGTCGAATTCGCACCGGCCGTGCAGGCCGCGCTGGCGCCCAGCATCAAGAAGGACAGCTATGGCCTGTCGTTCCAGGTCGGTGCCGACATCGCCCTGTCCAAGACCCTGTACCTGAACCTGGACCTGAAGAAGGTGCAGATCGACACCAAGGTCTATTCCAAGGGCACGGAAGTCGGCAAGTTCAAGGTGGACCCACTGCTGGTCGGCGTCGGCCTCGGCTGGCGTTTCTAATGCCCTTGCGGGACAGACCTTGCCGTACCCGGCAAGGTCTGTCCCCAACTGACTTCAGCCCTGGGCGTCCCAGACGACGCCCTCTTCGGTGATGATGGCGTCGAGCGGCACATCGTGCGGCTCGGCGCGCAACATGGGCTGGAAGCCATGGGCGTAGCCGACGCCGGCGGTGGCCGGGCGCGGCGTCAGCGCCGCCAGGGTGCGGTCCATGAAACCGCCGCCATAGCCCAGGCGCAGGCCCTCGGGCCCATAGCCCACGCAGGGCACGATCAGCAACTGGGGTTCGAACACCTCGGTGCCCTTGGGCTTGGGAATGTCGTAGGCGTCTTCTTCCATCGGGCAGCCGGGGTACCAGACATGGAACTTCAGGGTGCCCTGCTCCCTGTCCACCACGGGCAGGCCGATGCGGCGCCGCGGGTCGGCCTCGCTCCAGCGGTAGAGCGCAGGCAGCGGATCGAACTCACCCTTGATCGGCCAGTAGGCACCTATGGTCAGTTCCTGGCGCCGGGCCAGCCAGACACGCAGCACCTGCTGCAGATCGGCGGCCAGTTCCAGCCGGTTTGGCAAATCCAGGCGCTGCGCGATCAGCTTGCGGCGCAGCGCCACTCGGTCGTTCAGATCCACCGGCACTCTCCAGGGCAGTCGATACCGGCTTGATTGTGTGCCAGGCGCGCACGCTTTAGAGTGGGGCCATGTCAACACCTGCCAATGAATTCGCCAACTACTGTGCCGAACTGCTGGCCCCGCTGGGACCGGTGCGCATCAAGCGCATGTTCGGCGGCCACGGCCTCTATGTCGATGAGTTGTTCATCGCCATCCTGTCTTCGGAGCGCCTGTACCTGAAGACCGATCCCATCAACCGGGCCAGTTTCGAGGCGGCCGGCTGCGAGCCGTTTCGCTACGAGGCCCGCGGCAAGCTCAACACGATTGCCTACTTCAGCCCGCCCGACGAGGCGCTCGAATCAGCCGCTTTGATGCAACCCTGGGCACGCCTGGCGCTGGAGGCCGCCCTGCGTGCCCGGGCCACAGCAAAACCGGTGCTCAAGAAGCGTGTTGCAAAGCCGGCTGCAGCGAAGCGATCAGGCGGTGCAAAGGCCTGACCACGCTTTGCGACGACAGGCGGCGGCCGACGGCGCAGGCCTTGGGCGGCACCAGCAACTGGAAGCTGGCCGAGGGCCAGGACTCCATCACCACATGGGCGCCTGCCGGCAGGTCGACGCTCTCGCCGGCTTCCAGCCATTGGTCCTGATGTTCGCTGTCGCCGGTCACGGTCAGCCAGACACGGCCTTCGGTCACACCCAGCACGCGGGGGCCGGGGCCGATCTTCATGCTCAGCGCCTCGCCTGCCGTCAGAGGCCATGAAGAGGCTTGAAATTCAGTGCTGTGATTGATCATTTTGCTGCTCCGGTAGAAACCCTGATTTGTTTGCTCTGGACTCGATATTAGGCAGGGCGGCGGGTAGCGTCCAATGAGAGCTTTGCTGATCATTGATAACATATCGTCATGAGTACACCCCGCCAGCGCCCGCTCGCCATCGGCCCGCTTCGCGCCTTCGCGGCGGTCGCCCGGCTGCTCAGCTTCCGTGCCGCCGCCGAAGAGTTGCACCTGACGCAGCCGGCCATCAGCCGCCAGATCAAGACGCTGGAGGAGGAGCTCGGCGCCAGCCTGTTCACCCGCGGCACCCGCCATGTCGAGCTGACCAGCCATGGCGCCCTGCTGCAGCGGGCCTGCGTGTCAGCACTGGACCGGCTGGACGGCGCGGTGCGCCAGATCCGCGAGTCGCGCGGCCGGCGGGTGGTCAACGTCACCACCTTCGCGTCGTTTGCCTCGCTGTGGCTGATCCCGCGGCTGGAGGCCTTCCAGCGCGAGCATCCGGACATCGACATCCGCGTCTCGGCCACCGACATGGTGCTGGACATCGATGATGGCGAGATGGACCTGGCGCTGCGCTACAGCACCACCGCACCAGCCCATTCACGGCGGCTGTTCGGCGAGACCTTGACGCCGGTGATCAGCCCCTGGCTGGCCGAGCAGGTGGCCCAGGGCCAGCGCCCGCCGATGCGCGTGGCCGCCGACCTGGCCGAACACACACTGGCCGAGGAGGACGACCAACGCCCCAGCGCCGAGTTCCTGAGCTGGCGGCGCTGGCTGGCCGAGCAGGGCCAGCCGGGCCTGAACCCGCGGCGCTGGATGTATCTGAACTTCACCTACCAGCAGGTGCAGGCGGCGCTGACCGGCCAGGCGGTGGCGCTGGCCCGTGTGGCCCTGGTGGCCGAGTCACTGGAGCGCGGCGAGCTGGTCGAGCCCTTCGGCCCGGCCGGCCGCATGGACAGCCCGCTGACCTACTGGCTGGCCGTCGCCGACGAGAGCCGCCAACGCCCCGAGGTGCAGCAGTTCTGCCAATGGGTGATGGCCCAGGCGGCACTGACGCGCCATGCCATCGGCGAGGCAGAGGTCAGCTGATCACACCCTGCTCGGTCAAGATCAGTGCCATCGGCACGTCATGCGGCTGGGCCTCGAGTGCTATCTCGCCGCCGGCCCAGGCGAGGCCCACCGGCGTGACCTCCGGATGGTGGCTGAGCCAGCGGTCGAAATAGCCGCCGCCATAGCCCAGGCGATAGCCCTCGCGGGTGAAACCCAGGCAGGGCACCAGCACCACCTCGGGCACCACGGCGGCACCGCTGGCGCTCAGGATGCCGCATTCGTCGCGCAGCGTCGGCGTCTCGCCATCCCACAGCCGGAACTCCATGCGCCGCGGTGATTTGAAGGCGAATGGCAGGGCCAGCTCGGTGTCATTCAGCAGCTCATAGTCCAGGCAGACCTCGACTGCGTTAAATTCGGACTCGAAGGGCCAATACAGGCCCAGGCACTCGGGCTCCAACTGCCGCAGCACGTCCCGCAAATGGGCAGCCAGGGCGGCGCGCTGAGGCACTGCAGCCGCACTCGCGAACCAGGCCTTGCGCTGCAGCAGCAATTGCTGACGCAAGGCCGCACGCGTATCAGCGGCGGGAACCGGGGGCTGTTGCTGCGACACCAAGACACTCCATGCGAAATCCAATCAAGTTCCGAGTATATGAAGCCAGCCTGCGCGGCCTGGCCCTGTGCGCCGCGCTGCTGTGCGCCCCGCTGGCCCAGGCCCAGGATGTGCTGGATCAGGCGCGCAAGGCGCTCGGCGCCAAGGACCGCAAGGCCCTGGCCGGCGCCCGCGATGCCGCCGTCAATCAGCAGCACCCGCTGGCCTCCTGGATCGCCTACTGGGAGATCGGCCAGCGCCTCGCCGAGGCCACGCAAGCCGATCTCGATGCCTTCTATGCCCAATGGCCGGGCACCTACGTCGAAGACCGCCTGCGCAACGACTGGCTGCTGGAGTTGGGCCGGCGCCGCGACTGGAAGAACCTCGCCACCGACTTTCCGCGCTTTCGCATGAACGACGACCGCGAGGTCACCTGCTACGCCCTGCTGACCGAGCATCTGGCCGGCCGCAACGTCAAGGTCGCGGCGCGCAGCAACTGGCTGGCCCAACGCGACATGGACGATGGCTGCAATCTGCTGGCCACCACCCTGTTCGAGGCCAAGCAGCTGACCCCCGCCGACGTCTGGCTGAAGCTGCGGCTGACGATGGAAAACAACCGCCCCCGCGCGGCCCGTCAGGCCGCCGTGCTGCTGGGCAAGCCGGTCGAGCTGGCCGTCACCGACCTGCAAGACGGCCTGGCTCGCTACCTGGCGCGCAAGGCCGGCACCACCGGCCGCACCCATGCCGAGTTGACCACCCTGGCCTTGATACGCCAGGCCGTTGCCGAGCCCGACTCGGCGGCCGAGCTCTTGCGCACCCGCTTCGAGAGCAAGCTGCCGGCCGATCTGAATGCCTGGGTCTGGGCCCAGATCGGCAAGCAGGCCGCCTTCAAGCTGCAGCCCGAGGCGGCCGGCTATTTCGAGCGCGCCCTGGCCGCCCAGGCCACCTTGCGCAACAAGGAACCGGAGTGGAGCGACGACACACTGGCCTGGCTGGTGCGCTCGGCCCTGCGTGCCGACCAGGGCGCTTCGCGCTGGCCGCTGGTGATGCGCGGCATCACGATGATGGGCGAGAAGGACGCCCGCGACAGCACCTGGGTCTACTGGCGTGCCCGCGCCCTGCTGGCCACGGCAGACGCCGGCGAGCACGGCGAGCCGCAGCGCAATCTGGCCCGCGGCCTGCTGCAGGGCATTGCCAGCCCGCTGACCTTCTACGGCAAGCTGGCCGCCGAGGATCTCGGCGCCGTGCCCGCCCTGCCGCCAGCGCCGCAGGCCTTGAGCGCCGCCGAGCGCAGCACCGCCGCTGCCCACCCCGGCCTGACGCGCAGCCTGCTCTTGATCAGCCTGGGCCTGCGCAGCGAGGGCGTGCGCGAGTGGAACTTCAGCCTGCGCGGCATGGGCGACCGCGAGCTGCTGGCCGCCGCGCAACTGGCCTGCGACCGCGAGGTCTGGGACCGCTGCATCAACACCAGCGACCGCACCAGGGACGAAATCGATCTGGCCCAGCGTTTCCCGACCCCGTTCCGCGCCGAGGTGCTGAGCAAGGCCCGCGAGATCGGCCTGGACCCGGCCTATGTCTACGGCCTGATACGCCAGGAATCGCGCTTTGTGATGGACGCGCAATCGCATGTCGGCGCCTCGGGCCTGATGCAGGTCATGCCCAGCACCGCGCGCTGGGTGGCCAAGAAGACCGGCCTCGACTACAAGCCCGAAGCCTTGAGCGACCGCGACTTCAACCTGAAGCTGGGCACCCGCTATCTGAAGCTGGTGCTCGACGACTTCGGCGGCTCGATGGCCATGGCCGCCGCCGCCTACAACGCCGGCCCGTCGCGGCCCCGCCGCTGGCGCGAGGGCTCGCTGCAGGACGCCGCCGTCTGGGCCGAGAACATCCCGTTCAACGAGACCCGCGACTACGTCAAGAAGGTCTTGACCAACGCCACGCTGTACGCCCAGCTGCTGGGCGGCGAGCCCGCCAGCCTGCGCACCCGCCTGGGCCGGCAGATCGGGCCGCGCGAAGCCAGCGCACCGGCACCGGCGGAGCTGCCATGAATCCGACTGTGCTGATACTGGGCGGCAGCGGCTTCATCGGTCGCAGCGTCTGCGAGCAGCTGGTGCGCGCCCTCGGTGGCCGCGCCCGCATCACCGTGCCGACGCGCCGCCTGCCCCATGCCCAGTCGGTGCAAAGCCTGCCGGGCGTGACGGTGCTGCAGGCCGATGTGCACCGCACCGGCGTGCTGGAAGGCCTGTTGCCCGGCCATGACATGGTCATCAATCTGATCGCCGTGCTGCAAGGCAGCGAAGCGCGCTTCGACCAGGTCCATGTGCAGTTGCCCAAGCGCCTGGCGGCGGCCTGCGTGGCCAGCGGCCTGCGCCGATTGATACACGTCAGCGCGCTGGGTGTGCCCGACGGCAACGCTGGTGACGCACCCTCGCGCTATCTGCGCTCCAAGGCAGCCGGCGAGGCGGTGCTGCGCGGAGCCGGACTGGACCTGACCCTGCTGCGCCCCTCGGTCGTGTTCGGCGCCGGTGACAGCTTTCTGAACATGTTCGCCAAGCTGCAGGCACTGGCGCCGGTGATGCCGCTGGCCGGCGCCCAAGCGCGCTTCCAGCCGGTCTGGGTCGAGGACGTGGCCCGCGCCATCGTGTGCTGCGTGCAGGACCGCGCAACCATCGGCCAGACCTACGAACTGGCCGGCCCCGAGGTGCTGAGCCTGGCCGACATCGTGCGCCTGGCGGGCCGCCTGAGCGGACATCCCCGCCCCATCCTGCCGCTGCCCGGCCCGCTGGCCACCCTGCAGGCGCTGGCCCTGGAGCTGCTGCCCGGCGAGCCGCTGATGTCACGCGACAACCTGGCCTCGATGTCTGTGCCCAACGTAGCCGGCGGCCGCCTGCCGGGTCTGGCCGATCTGGGCATCACGCCGCAGGCCGTGGGCGCCGTGGCGCCGAGCTACCTCAGCAGCGGCCAGGGCTGCGCACGGCTGAATGCCTGGCGCGCCCGCCACTGAAGATTTCCCCGCCTGAAGAAACCCCCAATGAAGCTTTACATCGGCAACAAGAACTACTCCTCCTGGTCCATGCGCCCCTGGGTGCTGCTGAAGGCGCTGGACATTCCGTTCGAGGAGGTCATGCTGCGTTTCGATTTCAGCGAAGGCTCGGCCTTCTACCGGGCGCTGGCCGCGATCAGCCCGGTGGCCAAGGTGCCGGTGCTGGTCGACAACGACGGCTTTGCTGTCTGGGACACGCTGGCCATCGCCGAATACATCGCCGACCGCCATCCCGAACTGGCCGTCTGGCCGCGCGACCGGCAGCACCGCGCCCGCGCGCGCAGCCTGTGCGCCGAGATGCATGCGGGCTTCGGTGCCCTGCGTAATCTGTGCCCGATGAATATCGAGGCCTATCTGCCCGAGATCGGCGCAAAGCTGCTGGCCGAGGACGCCAAGCTGCGCGTCGATCTGGCCCGAGTCGACGCCATCTTCAGTTCGGCGGCCGGCCCCTTCCTGTTCGGTGACTTCGGCGCGGCGGATGCCTATTTCGCCCCGGTGGTGATGCGCGTCACCCGCTTCGGCCTGCCGCTGAGCCCGGCGGCGGCGGCCTACGTCAAGGCGGTGGAACAGACGCCGGCCGTGGCCGCCTGGGTGGCGGATGCGCTGGCCGAGCAGGACTTCATCGCCGCCGACGAACCCTATCGCACCCAGCGCTGAGTCACAGCGCAGCGATCAAGGCCTCCAGCCGCGCCTGCTGGATGGCCCGCCCGATCTCGGGCCCGGCCGCCCCTCGAGCGGCCGCTGCCGCCGCCACCGGCGCTGTGACCACCGCCAGCATCGCGGACAGCGCCAAGCGCAGGCGGTCGGCCTGCGGGTAGGGCCTGTCCTCCAGCCCAGTGCGGCCCCGTGCATCACACTCGCAGGCCAGCAGCGCCAGCTCGAAGCGCTGTGGCTGGCGCAATGCATCGCAGCGCTCCAGCAACCGGAGCACGGCCGCCGGGCTCAGCTCCAGGCTGCCATGCACATGGCCATGCTCGCGCGCCACCACCTCGGCCAGTTCGGCACAGTCGCGCGGCACGCGCAGGCGCTGGGCGATGACCGCCGCCAGCTTGACGCTGCGCCCCTCATGGCCGATGTGGCGGGGCAGCAGATCCACTGGCGTCGTGCCCTTGCCCAGGTCATGAGCCAGGCAGGCATAGCGAACGCTCAGGGGCGCCTCCAGCCGCGCACTCATGTCCAGCACCAGCATCAGATGCACACCGGTATCGATCTCGGGATGGTGGGCGGGCGGCTGCGGCACGCCCCACAGCCGGTCGACCTCGGGCAGCAGCCGCGCCAAGGCACCACAACTGCGCAAGACCTCGAACATCCGCGATGGACTGGACTCCATCAGCCCGCGCGACAGCTCCTGCCAGACCCGCTCGGCCACCAGCGCATCGAGCTCGCCGCTGTCCACCATGTCGCGCATCAGCGCCTGCGTCTCCGGCGCCACCGTGAAATCGGAAAAGCGGGCCGCAAAACGCGCCAGCCGCAGGATGCGCACCGGGTCTTCGGCAAAGGCCTCGGACACATGACGCAAGATCTTGTGCTGCAGATCCGCCTGGCCGCCATAAGGGTCGATCAGCCGACCCTCGGCATCCCGGGCCATCGCATTGATGCTCAGATCACGGCGGCGCAGGTCTTCTTCCAGGGTCACATCGGGCGCCGAGTGGACGCTGAAGCCGTGGTAGCCGGGCGCTGTCTTGCGCTCGGTGCGCGCCAGCGCGTACTCCTCGTGGCTGACCGGATGCAGAAACACCGGGAAGTCCTTGCCCACCGGCTGAAACCCGGCCGCCAGCATTTCGGCCGGGCTGCTGCCCACCACCACCCAGTCGCAATCGCTCACCGGCAGCCCCAACAAGGCGTCACGCACGGCGCCACCGACCAGATAGGTTTGCATGCCGGCAGTCTATCGCCAGGCCGAACCGGACCGGGCCAGGCGGAATCTGCCGCAGCCCCCGCACCCACGGGGTAGCCCTCCGTCCTGGACCTGCGTACATTGACAACCCAATGGTGCGGCGTGACAAGCTGCCTCCTGCCCGTCCGATACAGCAGCCAACAAGGTAAACAAGCATGAATTTCAAGAAACTGGCCGTAGCGGCCGCCCTCTCGGCTTCGGCCTTCGGCGCATTCGCCGGCACCAGCAGCTTTGACGCCGACGGCTTGGCCTTTTTTGGCAACGACCCCTTCGCCGGTCTGGGTGCCTTCACTCAAACCATCACCTTCGACGGCTTGGCTGCCGGCACCTATGCCATCACCGGCGACATCAGCGGCACCTTTGTTGCACTCAGCTCTGTCATTCTGGACGGCAAGGACTGGACGCTGACGCTTGGCGCCGGCGGCAAGCTGCGCGGCGGCTTCGTCGAGTACACCGGCTCCAAGCCGATGACCCTGACCGTGACCGGTCTGGTGGACGCCAAGGCCAACACGCTCAAGCAAGCCAACTACCAAGGTTCGATTGCCGTGTCGGCCGTGCCTGAACCCGAGACCTATGCGCTGATGTTGGCCGGTCTGGCCGCAGTGGGCTTTGTGGCTCGCCGCCGCAACGCCGCCTGAGTCCACGCTCGCCCGTAACCGGACCTGCTGGCTCCGGCAAAAAGACTAAAAGCGCCCAATCAACAGGGCGCTTTTTTCTTGGCCTGAAACAACTGATACAACTTTAAGCCCCATTTGACGGCTTTCCCCCTACTACGAGGGATAGCCCCGGATGCGCACCCACCGGAAACTTGCAGACATATGTTCGCGTGCGTGCCATCGTGGCCGTCGACAGAACTTCAGTTTGTACCAACGGAGGAAGTTATGAAATTGAAATCAATACTCGCGGCATCACTGCTGGCCGCGTCTGCAACGGGCGCCTTTGCCAACACCGTGTTCACGGCGCCGGGCTCGTTCAGCGGGATGATCAGCGACACGTTCGACTTCACCATCCTGTCCCCGATGTATCTGACCAATGCCGGGGTGACGGCAGTTCTGACCCCCGATGTGAAGAGCTCGGTGGGCTTTGATATCACCTCGGTCACCTGGGTCGGCGGCCCCATCACCTTCAACAACGTCGACACACCCATCGGCGGCAGCCTGTTCCAGCAGTACACCGCAGTGGTGGTTCCCACCCTGCTGGCTGCCGGCACCTATTCGATCAAGGTCACCGGCACCTCGATGTCGGCTGGCTCGTCGTACACGGGCAATGTCACGCTGGCGCCGGTTCCGGAGCCCGAGACCTATGCCTTGATGCTGGCCGGCTTGGCCGCAGTCGGTTTCATTGCGCGTCGCCGCAGCTGATCTGACGATCCCGGCACGATGACAAAGGCGGCACGATGTGCCGCCTTTTTTATTGCCTGCATCAAACCGTGGCTTGATGGTCAGAGCCGATGCGTGCGGTCGCCCTCGCTGAACCCCAACGCGTCAAAGGCCTCGCCCCGCACCAGGGCCATGACCTTGAACAACTCGCCCATCTCGTGCTCGGCCAATAACTTCTGGGCCGGGGCCAGGGTGCGGTAGTCGGCGCCCTGCATCAGTTCGGTCAGGCCGCAGTTCAGCAGGAAACGGCCCTGCGAGGTGTAGCCCAGCACCTCCAGCCCGGCCTCCTGGGCCGCCAGTGCGATGCCGGTGAAGTTGATGTGGGCGGTGATGTCCTTCAGCCCTACGTCTGCCAAGGGATCCATATCGCTCTGGTGCAGGCGGTGGCACATCAGGGTGCCGCCGTTGCGCTGCGGGTGGTAGTACTCGGCCTCGGGGAATCCATAGTCCAGCAGGAACACCGCGCCGCGCGCCAGGCGCTCGCCAAGGGTGCGCACAAAGGCCTCGGCCTGCGGATGGATCTCGGTCACCGTGCCGGGGACGAACACGCCGTCCAGCGGCGGCCGAAGATCGGTCGGCCGGTCGGCCCAAGCAAAACCCGAGGCACCGACCACGACGCCGCGCTCCCGCCACAGGGCGCCGTCCCAATGCAGCAGTTGCACCGGCATCGCATCAAGCACCTCGTTGCCGACGATCACACCCTCGATCTGCTCGGGCAGCTCGGCCAGCCAGCGCACCTTGTCGCCGAAGCGGGCCAGGCGCTGCGCCTGGCGGGCGCGCAGGCTGCCGGACAGATCGACGATGGTGTAGCTGGCGACCGCATCGCCCAGGGCCTCCAGCAACTGCTCGGCCAGGGCACCCGAGCCGGCGCCGAACTCCCACACAGCACCCGTGCCGGTGGCCTGCAGTGCCTGGGCGACCTGGCGCGCCAGCGCTTGCCCGAACAGCGGTGACAGCTCGGGCGCGGTGACGAAGTCCGAGCCGCTGGACGGCATCAGGCCGAACTTGGGGCTCTGGTTGGCGTAGTAGCCAAGGCCGGGCTCGTACAGGGCCAGGGCCATGAAGCGGTCGAACGGCAGCCAGCCGCCGGCCCGCAGGATCTGCTGCTCGATGACAGCGACGAGGGGTGATCGGTCGGGACTCTGTTGCATGCCGGCATTTTAGAAGCCCGGCGCAGCCAGCTCAGTCCAGCACCGGCCAGCGGCGCTGCGCCACCCAGGCCTCGAACTCGGCCACCGGCAGCGGGCCGCCCAGGGCCAGGCCCTGGATCTGCTGGCAGCCCCATTGCGCCAGCAGATCCTGCTGGGCACGGTTCTGCACGCCCTCGGCGATCACGGTGAAACCCAGGCCACGGGCCATCTGCACGATGGCGCGGGTGATGGCCAGCGCGCCGGCATCGTCCGGCAGGGCCTCGACGAACTGCCGGTCGACCTTGAGTTTGTCGATCGGCAGCTGGGTCAGGTGGCTGAGCAGCGTATGACCGGTGCCGAAGTCGTCGACCGAGATCTGCAGGCCCAGGGCCTTCAGCTCGATCAAGGTCTTGCGCATCAGCGGCATATCGTCCATCAGCATGCGCTCGGTCAGCTCCAGCTCCAGCCACTCGCCGGGCACACCCTCTTCTGCCAGGATGCGGCCCACCGACGCGGCAAAGCCCTCCAGGCGGAACTGCATGCTGGACAGATTGACCGCCACCGGCACCGCCGCCAGGCCGTTCCCGTGCCAGCGCCGGGCGCAGCGCGCCGCCTCGCGCAGAATCCACTCACCCAGCGGCAGCATCAGGCGCAGCTGCTCGGCCACGCCGATGAAGGACTCCGGCGTCAGCAGGCCGCGGGTCGGATGCTGCCAGCGTATCAAGGCCTCGGCGCCGACCAGGCGGCCATCCGAAATCTGCAGCTGGGGCTGGAAGTGCAGCACAAACTCATCGTGGCTCAAGCCATGGGCCAGCTGGCTTTCCAGCACCAGGGCGTCCAGGGCCAACACGGCCGTCGAGGCGTCGAAGAACTGGTGGTTGGCCCGTCCCAGCGCCTTGGCCTGGTACATGGCCATGTCAGCGCGCTGTATCAGCTGCTCGGGGCTGCCGGCATGCTCGGGGAACAGAGCGATGCCTATCGAGGGCGTGACCGACAGCTGCCGGCCACCGGCCAGCACCGGCAGCTCGACATCGGCCAGCAGCCGCCGGGCAACGCCCTCGACCTGCTCGCGGCCCATCACCGGCCGCAACAGCAGCACGAACTCGTCACCACCGAAACGGGCCACGCTGTCGGTCGCGCGCAAGGCGCCGGTCAGGCGCTGGGCCACGGTGCGCAGCAGCACATCGCCCTCCAGATGGCCGAGCGAATCGTTGACGCGCTTGAAGTTATCCAGATCCAGGAACAGCAGGGCCAGCGTCTCGCCCTGGGCCAGGGCCTCGGCGCAGCAACGCTGCAGATGCTCCATGAAGGCCATGCGGTTGGGCAGGCCGGTCAGCGCGTCGTGATGCGCCAGATGGTGGATGCGGGCCTGGGCCTCCAACCGGTCACGCAGATCTCGGATGATGGTCATGCGCTGCAGCTCGCCGCCGAACATCATGCTGCGCACAATGAACTCGACCGGGATGTGCTCGCCGCTCTTGTGCAGCAGCACGCTTTCATAGCGGGTTTCTTCGCGCGAGCGTATGACCTGCTGCACCTTGGGCACCGCCTGCGGCGCGATGAAGCTGAGGGTGCTGCGGCCCAGCAACTCGTCCAGCGAGTAGCCCAGCAGCTCGCAGGCCGGCGGATTGGCGTCGGTGATCAGTCCATCGCGGTGGAAGACGATGCCCTCCAGACTGGCCTGCATGAACTTGCCCAGGCGCTCCTCCGACTCGCGCGCCGCCAGCTCGGCCTGCCGGTGCCGGGTGATGTCGGAAATCAGCACAAAGGTGGCCATGACCTCGCCGTCGGTGCCCAGCTGGGGCAGCAGATTGACCTCGATCCAGCGCTCGCCTTGGCCTTCCACCCCCGGCACGCGGCGCTCGTAGAGCACCGGCTGACGGGTGCTCAGCAGCCGCTCGATATGCGGCTGTATCAGCGCCGCAGCCTCGGCACCGATGACCTCGGCGAAGTGGCGGCCCAGCAGCGAGGTTTCCGTCCAGCCAAAGGCCTCGGCATACTGGCGGTTGGCGAACAGGCAGGCATTGTTGCGCGTCTCGTAGACGGCGATCAGCACCGGCAGGTTGTTGGCCAGCAGGCGAAAGCGGGCCAGCTCGGCCTGGGCACCGGTCTCATCGCCAGGCGACATCGCAGTGGCTGCGGTCACGCCGGCTGCAAGGTGTCCAGGGCCAGGCACAAGTCCTCCCAGGCCCGCGCCTTGTCGGTCAGATTGCGCAGCAGATAGGCCGGGTGGTAGGTGACGATCAAGGGCACACCATGGAACTGGTGGACCCGGCCGCGCAGACGGCCGATAGGCTCGCTGCTGCGCAGCAGCGACTGCACCGCAAAACGCCCCATGGCCAGGATGATGCGTGGCTGCACCAACTCGATCTGGCGCAGCAGGAAGGGCTCGCAGCGCGCCAGTTCCTCGGGCTCCGGGTTGCGGTTGCGCGGCGGCCGGCACTTCAAGGTGTTGGCGATGTAGACCGAGTGCTCGGGGGCGGCCTCGCCACGGCTCAGCGCGATGGCCCTCAGCATGCTGTCCAGCAGCCGGCCGGCGGTGCCGACAAAAGGTTCGCCCTTCAGGTCCTCCTGTTCGCCCGGGGCCTCGCCGACCACCATCCAGTGCGCGCGCTCATGGCCGACGCCGAACACCGTCTGGGTGCGGCCCTCGCAGAGCTTGCAGGCCTGGCAGCCGGCCACCGCCTCGCGCAGGCCAGTCCAGTCGAGCGAGGACACGGCCGACGGCGGCTGGCTGGGGCGCAGGGCCAGCGGGCGCTCGGTGACGGGCGCGGCGATGGGCATGCGCACAGGCACCGGCGGGCTGGCCTTGGCCGGGGCTCGCTGCGCGGGGGCCGGTTCAGGTGCTTCAGCGGTCTCGGGCGGGCGCTGCCACAGGCGCAAGCCCATCGCCTCCAGCATCGCCTCCTGGCGGGTGCTCCAGTTCATGCCGAGCCCCCGTGCAGGTCCAGGCTCATCAGGATGGCGTCTTCCCGCGTGCCGGCCGCGGCCGGGTAGTAGGCGCGGCGCAGCCCCACCTCGGCAAAGCCATAGCGGGCATAGACGCTGCGCGCGCGGGCATTGCTGTGCCTCACCTCCAGCCAGATCTGGCTGAAGCCGCGGCCGCGGCAGGCCTCGGCCAGCGCGTCCAGCATCAGGCGGGCATGGCCCAGGCCCTGCTGCTGCGGCAGCACGGTGATGTTCAGCAGATGCATCTCGTCAAAGCCGGGCAAGGCCAGCAGATAGCCCAGCAGCAGGCCCTGCTCGCTGCGCAGCACCTGGGCGTAGTTGCCCGAGGCCAGCGAATCCTCGAAATTGCCCCGCGTCCAGGGAAAGGGATAGACGCGCTGCTCCAGCGCCAGCACCTCGGCGATATCGCGCACCCCCATGGCCAGCCAACGCGGAGGCTGGGCTTGCAGGCGTGCGCTCATGCGGCCCCCTGGGCGCTGCGCTGCGCCTCGCGCTCGGCCGTGGTGTGGGCGACCTTGTCACGCACATAGACCGGCAGCGCCAGCGCGGGATCGACGGCCAGGCCGCGCGCCCATTGCTGCTGCGCCAGCCGGGCCAGGCTTTGCGCCCGCGCCGCACAGCCGGGCAGCAGGCGGGCACCCTGGGTGTCCAGCAGGCCGGCAAAGGCCTGCAGCGCCGATCCGGCGATCACGGTGGGGGGGGCGTCGCGCCAGCGCTGCTGCAGGGCCGCGGGCCCGTACAGCCCGGGCTCAGCCACGGCCTGCCAACGGTCGGATTGCCAGCGGTAGCCGGCGGCATAGATTTCCTGCATGCGGGCGTCCATCGCCACCCAGACGGTGCCCAGCTCCGCGCGGTCGCCACCCAGTTGTGCGGCAGCGTCTTCGGCCACCAGCATCAGGCTGTCCAGCGGCAACACGGGCTTCTCAGCACCGAAGGCCAGGCCCTGGGCAACGGCACAGGCCGTGCGCAGGCCGGTGAAGGCACCAGGCCCCTGGCCGAAGGCAATGGCATCGACGTCGGCCAGGCGCAGGCCGGCAGCAGCCAGCAAGGCCATCAGCTCCGGCACCATATGGGCCGAGGACTTGGCCCCCGATTCGCCTTCATGCGTGAGCAGGCCGGCCGGGCTGATGAGCGCCAGCGCCATGGTTTCGGTCGAGGTATCCAGAGCCAGCAGCACGGTCATGGCGCAAGTGTAGCGGCGCGCCACCCGCCGCCGCGCCAAAGAAAACGCCCCGGCATGCGGGGCGTCGAAGGTGCCGGGGCGCGAGCCTCAGAAGCGATAACTGACGCCCATCGTCAGCACCTTGGGGCGGAAGTCTATGGTCGTGGTCTGCACCGTGGTGGCCGTGGCCACCAGATCGCTTTCGACCTTGGCCATGATGAAGGCACCGTAGAGCCCCCACTGCTTGTTGATCGCATAGGTCGCGCCGATCTGGCCTGCCAGGCCGGTCGAGTCGCTCAATTCGATCTTCTGGCCGATCATCGACCTTGCGCCGATGAAGCGGGTGTAGTTCACGCCGATGCCGACGAAGGGGCGGAAAGCCGAGGTTTCGTCGAGGAAGCTGTAATTCAGGAACACCGTCGGGGCGAACTGCTTGACGGTGGCCACCTTACCGAGAAAGGCGATCGGGCCCTTGGCCATCACGTCATGGCGAGGCGGCACGCCCAGCGCCAGTTCGACACTCAGATGGGGAGACAGCGTGCGCTCGTAGCACAGGGTCAGGGTGCTGGCGTCCTTGATCTCGAGGTCGCCACCGGCGGGCACGCCAATGCCCCTCAGGCCCGAGGTCCTGGAGTTGACGTCGATCGACGCCAGACCGATCTTGAAGCTGTTCATCTGAGCCGCAGCGCCCTGAGCGCACAGCAGGGCCGGAACCGCCAGCAACAGCGGAATGAGTTTCTTGTTCATGGAGTGTCTCCTTGATACCTGTTGCCTTACAGCCAGCCGAAGGACTTGAGCTGCGCGGTGAATGCTTCGCTGATGATCTTGTGGCCGCCCACCGTCGGGTGCACGCCATCGGCGAACTGCCAGGTGTTCACGTCGGCGCCGGTGCGCAGGCCGTTGTAGGGTGCGCCGACGGTGCTGTTGCAGAACAGCGAGGAGCCATCGGTGACCTTGCCGCCGGTGATGGCCGCGATCTTGGTGGCATCACAGGCCGGCACGGTGTTGTTGACGATGCCGTACTTGGCCGGATTGGTATAGCCATCCTTGAAGATCGGATAGGTATCGACGATCTGCACCGCTTGACCGGTCAGCCCCTCGCGCAGCCACAGATTGAAGACCTGCGACAGATCGCTCAGGATCGGGCGCACCGCGGCCGGCAGCGAATTGCCGAACGGGGTGTCGGCGATGTCGCTGAGCGTCATCACGGCCACATACTTGCCGCCCTTGGCCAGCACCTCGTCCTTCACATAGCCGGCCAGTTCCAGTGCGGCCTTCTTCATCTCGCCCTGGGCTGCCGTCTGGGCCGCGAACAGGGCCGCATTGGCCTGGTCGGCGGTCAGCTTGCCGGCGGCGGCATCGGCCTGCACTTTGGCGGCGGTCGTCGTGAACGCGCCGAACTGGGTGAAGACATCGTTGTTGCCGCCGTAGAGCAGGATCAGGTCACTGGCCTTGAAGCTGCCGAAGCGGGCCAGGTGGTTGGCGATCTGGGCCTTCATCGGCACCGTCAGCGCGCCGCCCGCATGGCCGATGCCGTTCGGGTCGGTGACGCGCGAGCCGCCTTGGCCGTAGCCGGTGCAGGTCGCGGCCAGGGCCGGATTGGCGGCAGCCGGGCACTTCACCGAGCTGGCGCCGAAGCCGACTTCTGCCGGCGTGACGATCACGCCCATGGTCTTGGCCAGGTTCTCGACCCAGATCGTGGCGCTGGCGCTGTTGGTGGTGAACTTGCCGCCGAAGTACGGCGGTGCGCCGGTGCCGGTCAGCGAGGTGGCCGGCGCATAGGCGCCGATATCGCTGAGGCTGTCACCGAACGACACCAGGGCCGTGAACGTGCCCTTGCTGGTAGGCGCGCCGCTGGGCGTGCCGCTACCGGCAATCGTGCCATCGCCGCCACCGCAGGCCGCCAGGAACGCTGCAAAACCAAGGGCCGAACCCCATACAACTATTCGCTTCATCCTATGCCCCTATTTATCTTTGGCCAAAGCCTTCATGCCGAATCCGCCAAGCAAGTGCTTGGTGGGCAGGCGGTCACTATAGGCCGGCCTCCAAAGGGCGTATCACGGGAAAACCCGGCTTAGGCGCACAGATCTAAAACAGCAGGCGCCCAATAAAAAACCCCGCCGGCGGCGGGGTCTGTTGGGGCCGGTTGAGGCCCGCCTGGAGGGCAAGCCCCGGATCAGAACGGGTGGATGCTGGCGGCCGAGTAGGCGGTCGATCCCAGGCGGGTGTGCATGCCCGCACCGAAGTGTATGGAGTCGGCCCACAGCCAGGTGGTGCCATCGGCCGCAGTCACGGCACCGGCAGCGTCGGTGGACGAGCTCATGGTCTTGGTCGTGCAGTCCGGCAGCGCCACATTGCAGGCCACCTTGTCGACATTGACAAAGCCGTAGCTGCCGGGGAAGGCGACTATCAGCTGCGTCATTTCGGCGCCGTTGACCAGGCCGATCAGGCGGCCGTCGTTGATGACCCCCAGGCGCAGCTTGCTGTTGAAGCGGGCGCTCAGGCTGGTCAGGAAGGCGGCGCGGTCCTGGTCCGAACCGCTGGCCGGCTTGGCTGCCTTTTCAGCCAGCGCAAACGGCGTCAGGCCCATATCGGGGGTCAGCACAAAGATCGCGCGGCCGTTGGCATTGACGATGCGGTTGACCTGATCGGCCAGCGCCTGCCCGCGCTGCTCGGCCTGGGCCAGCAGCGTGGCCTGGCTTTGGGCCGGATACTGGTTGTACAGCTCCAGCACGTCGTGCATGCCCACCAGCACCGTCACCAGGTCCTTGGGATTGAAGCTGCCGCTGGCCAGATGGGCATCGATCTGCGCCTTGACGTCGGCCACCTTGGCGCCGACCTGGGCATACATCACGCCATTGGTGGTGACCACGTTGTCCGGGTTGCATTGCGGGAACACCAGGCCGAAGTTGGTGGCCACCGTCTGCACCCAGATCGGATTGCTCTTGCAATCGAGCTTGTCGGGCAAGGTGGCATCGGTCTGGGTCACCAGCGCATTGACCGAGTACTTCTTGCCGGCCGGCGTGATCAGGCTGCTCTCGTCACCAAGCGCAATGATGCGCGTGGGCTTGAACGGTTCCACCTGACCGCCGCCGCCGCCACAGGCCGACAACATCAGGGCCGCCGCAGCGCCACACCAGAGGGCACGCAGGCCTTGCTTGAACATCTTCATGAAAACACTCGCTCCATCATCACACTTGTCATCATCGCACTAGGCCTCGGGGGTGGCGGCAGCGGCCCGCGTCAAGCGGTCGCGCACACCATCCCAGGCCGGGTCCTGTTCGGGCGATTCGATCCAGATCTGCCGCGCGCCGGCATCATCCAGCGCGCGTAACACCGCAAACAACTCGTGCGCGGCGGCAATTGCGTCGTCAGGCATGGGCCTGTCGAGAGAGCCCGCACGTGGGCTCAGCGTCCGGGAATATACCGCCACACCCTCAAGCCCCTGTTGCGGCGTCTGCGCAAGCGCGTCGCGCAGTACCGGCAGGGTCAGCAGGCGCACCGTGGCGGCCGGGGCGTAGTGCGCCTCCAGCGTACCCGAGGCGCGGGGGGCTGCGGCGTCAAGCTGGCCCAGCGCCTCACCGGCGGCGGCCTCGATCTGCGCCGCGGTGATCACGCCCGGTCGCAGCAGCACCGGCCGGCCGCGGCTGCAGTCGACAATGCTGGACTCGATGCCGACCTCGCAGTCGCCCCCGTCCAGCACCAGCAGGCCGGGCTCGAATTCGCTGACCACATGGGCGGCATGGGTCGGGCTGACGCGGCCGAAGCGGTTGGCGCTCGGTGCGGCGACGCCCAGCACGCCCTGGGCGCGCGCGGCCTGCAGCAGGGCGCGGGCGACTGGGTGGGCAGGGCAGCGCAGACCGATGCTGTCCTGTCCGCCAGCGGCCGCGGCACCCCGACCGGGCGCGCGCGGCACGATCACCGTCAGCGGCCCGGGCCAGAAGGCCTGCATCAGCTTCTGGGCCACCGGCGGCAAGGTGCTGGCGAACAGCGCGGCATCGGCTTCATCCAGCACGTGAACGATCAGAGGATGGTCGCTGGGCCGTCCCTTGGCGGCAAAGATCTTGGCCACGGCCGCGTCTTGGTCGGCGCGGGCGCCCAGGCCGTAGACGGTCTCGGTCGGAAAGGCGACCAGTTCGCCTGCGGCCAGGCGCTTGGCGCCCTCGGCCAGCGCGGCAGGATCGTTGCCCGGAACCAGCATGGTCAAAACCCCGGCAGACCGAGCAGGGCCGCCGCTCGGTTGGCAGTGGCCAGTGCCTGCTCGGCGGTGGCCGCCGTCAAGGTCAGATGGCCCATCTTGCGGCCGGGGCGGGCCTCGGTCTTGCCGTAGAGGTGCAGGTGCACGCCGGGCAGGGCCAGCAACTGGTCCCAGGCCGGGGTGCGCTGCTGGCCTTGATCGTCAAACCACAGATCGCCGAGCAGATTGACCATGGCACAGGGCGAATGCAGGCGCGGCTGCACCAGTGGCAGGCCGGTCATCGCACGCAGCTGGCAGTCGAACTGCGACAGATCGCAGGCATCGATGCTGTAGTGGCCGGAGTTGTGCGGGCGGGGCGCCATCTCGTTGGCGACCAGGCGGCCATCGCGCAGCAGGAAGAACTCGACGCACAGCACGCCAACATAGTGCAGCGACTCGGCAATGCGCCGGGCGCAGGCGACGGCCTCCTGCTGCAGGGCCGCAGGCACGTCGGGCGCCGGCACCTGGGTCAGCGCCAGAATGCCCTCGCGGTGCAGGTTCTGCTGCACCGGGAAGTGGACGATGTCGCCGCCGGCCGAGCGCGCGACGATGACGCTGATCTCGCGCTCCAGCGGCAGCATCTGCTCCAGCACGCAGGGCGCCTGTTTCAAGTCGGCCCAGGCCTGCGCCAGCTCGGCCCGGCTGCGCACGCGCACCTGGCCCTTGCCGTCATAGCCCAGACGGGCCGTCTTCAGGATGCCGGGCAACAGCGCTTCATCGACGGCCGCCAGATGCGCGGGCGTCTCTATCACCGCAAACGGCGCACAGGGCACGCCGCAGCCGGCGAAATGCGCCTTCTCGGCGGCACGGTCCTGGCAGACGGCCACGGCCTCGCCCGAGGGCGCGACCGGGCGCTGCCGTGCCAGCGTCTGCAGCGCCGCGGCAGGCACGTTCTCGAACTCGGTGGTGATGGCCACGCAGCGCTGCGCCAGCTCGGCCAGGCCGCCGGCATCGAGATAGGCGGTCTGGATCTGCGTCTGCGCCGCGGCGCCGGCCGGGCTGTTGGCATCCGGATCGAGCACGACAACCTCGAAGCCCAGCGTCTGCGCGGCATGGACGAACATGCGGCCCAACTGGCCGCCGCCCATCACACCGACCGCGGCGGGGCGGCCCTGCTCATCCACCGAGCCGGGCAGGAACACCGCGCTCACTTGAGATCCTGGGTCATCGCCCGCGCCACCTCGGTCTGGCGGGCGCGGAAGGCCTCCAGCTTCGCGCGCAGCTCGGGCTGCTCATTGGCCAGCATCGCAATCGCGAACAGCGCGGCATTGCCAGCCCCGGCCGTGCCGATGGCAAAGGTGGCCACCGGAATGCCCTTGGGCATCTGCACGATCGAATGCAGCGAATCGACGCCCTGCAGATGGCGGCTGGCCACCGGCACGCCCAGCACCGGCACCACCGTCTTGGCGGCCAGCATGCCGGGCAGATGGGCGGCACCGCCGGCACCGGCGATGATGGCCTTCAGGCCACGGCCGACCGCGGCCTCGGCATAGGCGAACATATCGTCGGGCATGCGATGGGCCGAAACCACACGGGTTTCGAAGGCGATGCCGAACTCGGCGAGAATGTCGGCGGCGTGCTTGAGGGTTTCCCAGTCGCTGCTGGAGCCCATCACCACACCAACCACGGGAGAGGCGCTCGTCAAGGCTCGCTCCATTGCTAGTAAGCCTTGAATTGTAGGCGGCGGGCGCCACGTTCCTCCTTACGCTCTCTTTTGCAGTGCAGGCCATGACCGACATCACGATCCAGAACTTCGAATCCGAACTGCTGCAGGCATCGATGCAGCAACCCGTCCTGCTCGACATCTGGGCCCCCTGGTGCGGCCCCTGCAAGGCCCTGGGTCCGCTGCTGGAGAAGCTGGAAGTCGCCTATGCCGGCCGCTTCAAGCTGACCAAGCTCAACAGCGATGAGCAGCCCGAGATCTCCAGCCAGCTGAGCCAGGCCTTCGGCGTGCGCAGCATCCCGTTCTGCGTGATGTTTGTCGGCGGCCAGCCGGTGGACGGCTTTGTCGGCGCCCTGCCCGAGGCGCAGATCCGCGAGTTCCTGGACAAGCATGTGCCCAGCACCGAGGCGATGGAGGCCGAGGAGGAATTGGCCGAGGCCGAGGAGCTGCTGGCCGAGGGCGACACCGAGGCCGCGCTGCAGCGCCTGCAGGACACCCTGGCCAAGGACTCCGGCAACGAAGCGGCCCGCTTTGATTTCGTCCGCGCGCTGCTGGAGATCGGCCAGACGGCCGCCGCCACCGAGGCCTTCGCCCCGCTGGCCGCCAAGGCCGCCGACACGCTGACCCCGAATCCGCGCCTGGCCGCGCTGGCCACCTGGCTGCGCGCCTGCCAATCTGCCCCACAAGCGCGCGATGTCGACGCGCTGGCCCAGGCGATTGCCACCAACAAGCGCGACTTCGACGCCCGTTTCGAGCTGGCCCAGTCGCTGCTGGCCGGCCAGCAGTTCACCGCCGCGATGGACGAGCTGCTGGAAATCATCATGCGCGACAAGGCCTGGAACGGCGAACTGGCGCGCAAGACCTATGTCGCCATCCTCGAGCTGATGACCAAGCCCGCGCCCAAGGTGGCCGCGGCCGAGGTCAAGAAGGGTGCGCTGGAGATTGCCGGCCGAGCCCATGTGGAGCCCAGCGATCCGGTGCTGGATCAGTATCGGCGCAAGCTGAGCATGGCCCTGTTCTGACCTTGCGGGACAGACCTTGAGCTCCACGCGCAGCGTGGCCGAAAGCTCTGTCCCCAACTGACTGGGTCTTTGGTCTTAAGCCAGCCCGCTCAACCCCTCATCCAGCGCCTCGGCCCACTGCCGCTGCTGGACGTCAAACGCCAGCCAGGCGCTCTCGGCCAGATCGGTGTGGCGCCGCGCCGCGGCCACATCACCCAGCGCCGTGTAGACCTGGGCCAGCCGCGCGTGGGTGGCGGCGCGGTCATCGACATCGCAATCCGGGTCCAGCTCGACCTCGGACTCATGGGCCTGTTGCAGCGCGTGCTCGTTCTGGCCGTTGTTGACACGGCACCAGGCCAGATCGGCCAGCAGGCTGCTACCCAGCCGGGCCAGGCCCAGTGACATGGCGCGCGGCAGATGCTCCTCGTACAGGGCCTGGGCAGCGGCGAAATCGCCCTCCACCACCAGCACCTGAGCGCGCAGTATCGGCACCAGGCCCTCCATGGCCGAGCCGCCGACCGCCTCGTCGTAGTGCTGGATGGAATCGGCGCCCAGCATCAGCCCGCCGTCGGCAGCGCGGGGCCGACCCGACAGATCGGCCCGGCGAGCCTGGGCAGTGCGCAGCTGGGCCATGTTGTGGATCAGATGCGACAGGGTGGCGTCATCACCCTCGGCATTGGCATGGGTACGGGCCCGCATATACCAGGCGTTGGCCGGGCCCATGCGGTCGGCGAAGTGGTAGCTCTGCGCAGCCACCATGCAGGCACGGCTGCGCGCGGCATGATGATCGGGGGCGGCCAGACGCAAGGTCTCGGCCAGGTACAGCACCATGGGCTCGACCTGGTGCTCGGCGAAGTGGATGTGCGCCAACCAGGCCGCGCTGAGCGCCTGCAGCGGCAGCATGCCGGCACCGCGGCTGATGGCATGGGCGCGCAGCACCTTGTCGCGGGCGCTGCTGCTGAAGTCGGTGTAGTAGCTCATCAGGCCCTCGGCCAGATGCAGCCAGGCGCCCAGGGCCGGATTCGGGTACTGGAAAGCCTGCTGGTGCAGCACCGTCAAGACCTCGCGCGCCTCGGGCAGATGACCATGGCGCATCAGCAGAATGGCGCGCTGCGCCTTTAGGCAGGCCAGCTCGATCGGGTTGCCGGCCTTGGCGATGTCGCGCTCAAGGCTTTTGCTCAATCGGGAGGTCAGCAGCATGGCCGGGCTCATTGGGTCAGGCGCGCGAGGGCTTCCTCATACTTCGCCTTGGTCTTGGCAATCACCTCGGCCGGCAGGGCCGGGGCCGGGGCCACCTTGCCCCAGGGCTTGCCGTCCACCGTGGCCTGCTCCAGCCAGTCGCGCACGAACTGCTTGTCGTAGCTGGGCGGGTTGATGCCCTCGGCATAGCTCTCGACCGGCCAGTAGCGCGAGGAGTCGGGCGTCAGCACCTCGTCCATCAGGGTCAGGGTGCCATCGGCATCGAGGCCGAACTCGAACTTGGTGTCGGCAATGATGATGCCCTTGCTGAGCGCAAAGTCGGCGGCGCGGCGGTACAGCGTGATCGAGATGTCACGCACGCGGGTGGCCAGATCGGCGCCAATGATCTCGACCATCTTGTCGAACGAGATGTTCTCGTCGTGGTCACCCATCTCGGCCTTGGTGGCCGGGGTGAAGATGGGCTCGGGCAGCTTGCTGGCGTTCTTCAGGCCCGCCGGCAGCTTGACGCCGCAGACCTCGCCGTTCCTTTGATATTCGGCCCAGCCGCTGCCGGCCAGATAGCCGCGCACCACCGCCTCGACCGGCAGCGGCTTGAGGCGCTTGACCAGCATCGAGCGCTCACCCACCTGGGCCTTCTCGGCCTCGGTGACGACCGACAGCGGATCATCGCCGGTGAGGTGATTCGGCACGATGCCATCGAGCTGCTTGAACCAGAACAGCGCCATCTGCGTCAGCAGCGCCCCCTTGCCGGGGATGGGCTCGCCCATGATGACGTCGAAGGCCGAGAGCCGGTCGCTGGCCACCATCAGGATGCGGTCCGTGCCCACCGCATAGTTTTCGCGCACCTTGCCACGGGCAATCAGGGGGAGCGAGGTCAGCGACGATTCGAGCAGGGCAGCGGTCATGGTGGGGTTCCGTCAGAGAAGGCTGGATTTTAGGCGCTGCTCGATACAAAAAAGCCCGCCGGGCTGAGACAGCGCGGCGGGCAAGATTCGCGATGCGTCCTTCTTGTTGTGGATGCGCTTTACTGCACGACCTGATTCAGCTCGCCGCGCGCATAGGCGGCGGCGATGTCGACCAGGGTGCGGGGTTGGATCTTGCTGGCCTGGCCTTCGCAGCCAAACTCCATATAACGCTGCTTGCAGATCGCCTTGGCCGCCTCGCGCGCCGGCTTCAGCCATTCGCGGGCGTCGAACTTCTCGGGGTTCTCGGCCAGGAATTTGCGCACCGCACCGGTCATCGCCAGGCGGATGTCGGTGTCGATATTGATCTTGCGCACGCCGTGCTTGATCGCTTCCTGGATCTCCTCGACCGGCACGCCAAAGGTTTCCTTCATCTTGCCGCCGTACTGGTTGATGATGGCCAGCAGTTCCTGCGGCACCGACGACGAGCCGTGCATCACCAGATGGGTGTTGGGAATGCGCTTGTGGATTTCCTTCACGCGGCCGATGGCCAGGATATCGCCGGTGGGCTTGCGCGAGAACTTGTAGGCGCCGTGGCTGGTGCCGATGGCGATGGCCAGCGCGTCCAGCTGGGTGGCCTTGACGAAGACGGCGGCCTCCTCGGGATCGGTCAGCATCTGGCTGTGGTCCAGCTTGCCCTCGGCGCCGACGCCGTCTTCCTCGCCGGCTTCGCCGGTTTCAAGATTGCCCAGGCAGCCCAGCTCGCCCTCGACGGTGACGCCAACCCGGTGCGACATCTCGACCACGCGCCGGGTCACCTCCATGTTGTATTCGAACGAGGCCGGTGTCTTGCCGTCCTCCATCAGCGAGCCGTCCATCATCACCGAACCGAAGCCCAGATTGATCGCGCCTTCGCAGATCTTGGGGCTGGTGCCATGGTCCTGATGCATCACCAGCGGGATGTGGGGATAGGCCTCGACAGCGGCCTGAATCAGGTGCTTGATGAAGCTTTCGCCGGCATATTTGCGGGCGCCGGCCGAGGCCTGCAGTATCACCGGTGCGCCGACCTCATCGGCGGCGGCCATCACGGCCTGGACCTGCTCCAGATTGTTGACGTTGAATGCCGGAATGCCGTAGCCGTTGACGGCCGCATGGTCCAGCAATTGGCGCATGGAAACGAGTGCCATGAGAGTCCCCTAAGTTGAAAAACCGGTGCGCGCGCTCAGGGGCGAAGGCCCCAACCCCGTAACCGCGCCGTAACTCTGGCTGATTCTACCGGCGCGGCCACCGCACAGGCGCCGAACCTGCACCTCGGAATGCGGGGGCCCCGGGCCTCACGCCACGCGGCAGACCTTCAACATATTGGTGCCGCCGGGGTAGCCCATGGGCTCGCCGCAGGTGATGGCATAGGTGTCGCCCGGCATCAGCACGCCCTGGTCCACCAGCAGCTTCTCGGCGGCGGCCAGCGCCGTGTCGCGGTCCTCGAACTTGGGCATCAGCAGCGGCCGCACATTGCGGTACAGCGTCATCTTGGTCTGGCTCAGCGGCTGCGTGGTCAGCGCGAAGATGGGCACCTGGATGCGATGGCGGCTCATCCACAGCGCGGTGGAGCCCGATTCGGTCAGCGCCACGATGGCCTTGCAGCCGAGGTGGAAGGCGGTGAACAGCGCGCCCATGGCGATCGACTGGTCGATGCGGCCGAACTGGCGGCCGGCGAAGTCGGTGTCGAGACTCACGAACTCGGCGCGCTCGGCCTCCAGCGCGATCGCGGCCATCTGCTCAATGGTTTCGACCGGGTACTTGCCGGCGGCCGTTTCGGCGCTGAGCATCACCGCATCGGTGCCGTCCAGCACCGCATTGGCCACGTCCGACACCTCGGCGCGTGTGGGCACCGGGTTGACGATCATGGACTCCATCATCTGCGTGGCCGTGATCGCCACCTTGTCCAGCTCGCGGGCCAGCTTGATCATGCGTTTCTGCAGCGCCGGCACGGCCGCGTTGCCCACTTCAACCGCAAGATCGCCGCGAGCGACCATGATGCCGTCGCTGGCCTTCAGGATGGACTCCAGGTGCGGGATCGCCTCCGAACGCTCGATCTTGGCAATCAGCCCCGGCTTGTGGCGGTAGGGTTCGCCGGCCACATTGCAGAGCTGGCGGGCCATCTCCATGTCGGTGGCGTTCTTCGGGAAGCTGACCGCCACGTACTCGGCCTGGAAGCTCATCGCCGTCTTGATGTCCTCCATGTCCTTGCCGGTCAGCGCCGGTGCGGTCAGGCCGCCGCCCTGCTTGTTGATGCCCTTGTTGTTCGACAGCTCACCGCCGACCTTGACGATGGTGTGCACCGCCGCACCGCGCACCGCCTCGACGATCAAGACCAGCAGGCCATCGTTGAGCAGCAGGGTGTCGCCGGGCTTCACATCGCGCGGCAACTCCTTGTAATCCAGGCCCACAGCCTCTTCATTGCCCAGCTCGGTGCGGTCGGCGTCCAGCACGAACCTGGTGCCGTTGACCAGCTCGATCTTGCCGTTGGCGAACTTGCCGACGCGGATCTTCGGACCCTGCAGGTCGGCCATGATGGCCACCGACTTGCCGGCCGCCCTGGCCGCCTCGCGCACCATCACCGCGCGGTCGATATGGTCCTGCGCCTTGCCGTGCGAGAAGTTCAGCCGCACCACGTCGACGCCGGCCCGGATCATGCGTTCCAGCACCTCCGGGGTTGACGAAGCGGGGCCCAGGGTGGCGACGATCTTGGTGGCACGGGACATGTTTTGGCTCTCGGTACTCGGGTCAAGTAAGCAATGATTATCAGCGCCAACGGGTTACACGACGGTACGAAACCTATCGGGCGGCTTCGGCCACATCGGCCACCGCCAGCGCCGTCATGTTGACGATGCGCCGCACCGTCGCTGACGGGGTCAGGATGTGCACCGGGGCCGCAGCGCCGAGCAGGATGGGCCCCACCGTCACGCCCTGCCCGCCGGTCACCTTCAGCACATTGAACAGGATGTTGGCGGCGTCCAGATTGGGCATCACCAGCAGATTGGCCGAGCCGGTCAGGCTGCTGTCCATCAGGAAGGTGTGGCGCACCGCCTCGGACAGCGCCGCGTCGCCATGCATCTCGCCATCGCATTCGATGTCCGGATGGGCGGCCACAAACAGGTCCCGTGCCTTGCGCATCTTGCGCGCCGAGGGCCGGGTCGAGGAGCCGAACATCGAGTGCGACAGAAAGGCCAGCTTGGGCGGCAGGCCGAAGCGGCGCATGCCGTCCACCGCCATCGCGGCGATCTCGGCCAGCTCCTCGGCCGTGGGGTCGTCGTTGACGAAGGTGTCGGTGATGAACAAGGTGTGCTTGTCCATCATCAACGCATTCATTGCCGCGAAGCTCGGCGCACCGGGCTTGCGGCCTATCAGTTTGGCGACATGGTCCAGATGCTTGTCGTAGCGCCCGACCAGGCCGCAGATCATCGCGTCGGCATCGCCCAGCTTGAGGGCCAGCGCGCCTATCGTGGTGGACGAGCGCCGCACATCGGCCTTGGCCATCTCGGGCGTGATGCCCTCCCGGCCCAGCATGCGGTGGTAGGTTTCCCAGTAGCTGCGGAAGCGCGCGTCATTGGCCGGATCGATGACCTCGACATCGCCGCCCAGCTTCAGGCGCAGGCCGGCGCGCTGGATGCGCATGGCGATCACCTCGGGCCGGCCGATGACGATGGGCCGGGCCAGGCCCTCGTCCAGCGCCACCTGCACGGCGCGCAAGACGCGCTCGTCCTCGCCCTCGGCGTAGATCACCCGCGCCGGCCTGGCCTTGGCCGCGGCAAACACCGGGCGCATGAACATGCCGGTCTGGTAGACGAAGCGTTCCAGCGACTGGCGGTAGGCGTCCAGATCCTTGATAGGCCGTGTGGCAACACCCGACTCCTCGGCGGCGCGGGCCACCGCCGGGGCGATGCGCAGTATCAGCCGCGCGTCGAAGGGCTTGGGTATCAGGTAGTCGGGGCCGAAGGCCAGCTCCTGGCCGGCATAGGCGGCGGCCACCTCGTCACTGGTCTCGGCCTTGGCCAGGGCGGCGATCTCGCGCACGCAGGCCAGCTTCATCGCCTCGGTGATCTTGGTCGCGCCGCAGTCCAGCGCGCCACGGAAGATGTAGGGGAAGCACAGGACGTTGTTGACCTGGTTCGGATAGTCCGAGCGGCCGGTGGCCATGATGCAGTCGGGCCGCACCGCCTTGGCCAGCTCGGGGCGGATCTCGGGCTCCGGATTGGCCAGGGCCAGGATGATGGGCTGGCGCGCCATCGTGCCCACCATCTCGGCGGTCAGCACGCCGGCGGCCGAGCAGCCGAGGAAGACATCGGCGTCCCTGACCACATCGGCCAGGGTGCGCGCAGCACTGACCTGGCAGTAGCGCTGCTTCGATTCGTCGAGCTTGCCGGAGCGGGCATCGTCGCGCTCGGACTGGATCACGCCCCTGGAGTCGACCACGAAGATGTTCTGGCGGGCCACGCCCAGGCCCACCATCACGTCCAGGCAGGCGATGGCCGCAGCCCCCGCACCCGACACCGCGACCTTGACCTCACCGATCTGCTTGCCAACCAGCTCCAGGCCGTTGAGCAGGGCGGCGCTGGAGATGATGGCCGTGCCATGCTGGTCGTCATGGAAGACCGGGATGTTCATCCGCTCGCGCAGCTTCTTCTCGATGTAAAAGCACTCGGGGGCCTTGATGTCCTCGAGGTTCACGCCGCCCAGCGTCGGCTCCATCGCGGCGATGATGTCCACCAGTTTGTCGGGGTCGCGCTCGGCCAGCTCGATGTCGAACACGTCGATGCCGGCGAACTTCTTGAACAGGCAGCCCTTGCCTTCCATCACCGGCTTGCCGGCCAGGGGGCCGATATCGCCCAGGCCCAGCACGGCCGTGCCATTGGTGATCACACCGACCAGATTGGCGCGCGAGGTGTAGTCGGCCGCCAGGCTCGGGTCCTCCTGAATCGCCAGGCAGGCATAGGCGACGCCCGGGGAGTAGGCCAGCGACAGATCGCGCTGGTTGGACAGCGGTTTGGTCGCATTGACCGAGATCTTGCCCCGCGTCGGCGAGCGGTGGTACTCGAGGGCGGCTTCGCGCAAGGCCGCTTCGGCCGGGGACAGGGGCGTGTGGCTCATACAGGTCTCCTTCTTTGGCTGGCAGCTTACTCCGCGAATCGGCCATCAACCATGCGGAGAATCACAACTGTCATGCAAGGAAGGCCATGAAAAACGGCGCCACCAGGGCGCCGTTGATGGCACTTCGCCTGCCTTCAGCCCTGTGCGCGCTTGGCAAGGATTTCAAACGCCGGCAGCGTCTTGCCCTCCAGAATCTCCAGGAAGGCGCCACCGCCGGTGGAGATGTAGCCCACATCCTTCTCGATGCCGTACTTGGCGATCGCCGCCAGCGTGTCGCCACCGCCGGCGATGCTGAAGGCGCTGGAATCGGCAATCGCACGGGCGATCACTTCGGTGCCCTTGGCGAAGGCATCGAACTCGAACACGCCGACCGGGCCGTTCCAGACGATGGTGCCGGCCGACTTCAGCTGCTTGGCCAGTATGGCGGCCGTCTGGGGGCCGATGTCCAGGATCAGGTCGTCGTCTGCCACGTCGGCCGCGGCCTTGACGGTGGCCTCGGCATCGGCCGCAAAGCGCTTGGCCACCACCACATCGACCGGGATAGGCACGGCCGCGCCACGGGCCTTCATGGCCGCGATCACCGCCGACGCTTCGGCCACCAGATCGGGCTCGGCCAGCGACTTGCCTATCTTCAGGCCGGCGGCCAGCATGAAGGTGTTGGCGATGCCGCCGCCGACGATCAGGCCATCGACCTTCTCGGACAGGGCCTTCAGGATGGTCAGCTTGGTCGAGACCTTGGAGCCGGCGACGATGGCCACCAGCGGGCGCTTCGGTTGCGCCAAGGCCTGGGTGATGGCATCGATCTCGGCCGCCAGCAAGGGGCCGGCGCAGGCGATGGGGGCGAACTGGGCGATGCCATAGGTCGTGCCCTCGGCGCGGTGGGCGGTGCCGAAGGCGTCGTTGACAAAGATGTCGCACAGCGCGGCCATCTTCTTCGCCAGGGTTTCGTCGTTCTTCTTCTCGCCCTTGTTGACGCGGCAGTTCTCCAGCAGCACCAGCTGGCCCGGTGCCACCGTCACGCCATCGACCCAGTCGGCGACCACCGGCACCTCGCGGCCCAGCAGCTCGCCCAGGCGCTTGGCCACGGGCGCCAGCGAATCCTCGGGCTTGAACGCGCCTTCGGTCGGGCGGCCCAGATGCGAGGTCACCATCACCGCCGCGCCGGCCTTCAGGGCCAGCGCTATGCAGGGAATAGAGGCGCGGATGCGGGTGTCTTCGGTGATCTGGCCGGCGTCGTCTTGCGGCACGTTCAGGTCGGCGCGGATGAAGACGCGCTGGCCGGCCACCTTGCCGGCGGCCACGAGGTCGGAGAAGCGGATGACGTTCATATGGGAGGGCGGTGCAGTTGAGGTGAACAACCCGAACCTTACCAGCCCAGCCCCAGGCGCAGCGCCAACATCACCGCCGTGCCGCTGACAATGGTGCCCAAAATGCCCCGGCGCCAGAAGAAATAGGCGGTGGACACGGCCACGGCAAACAGGCGAGCATCCTTCCAGGTGCTGATCAGATGGCCCTGGGTCATCACGATCTCGGGCACGACCACCGCAGCCAGCGCGGCCAGCGGCGCATAGCGCAGGCCCTGGCGCGCCCAGTCGGGCAGCGGTATCTCGCGCTTGGGGAAGAGGAAGAAGCCGCGGGTCAGGGCCGTGATCAGCCCCATGCCGACGATGCCCAGCAAAGTCTCCCAGGCGCTCATGCTCGCACCTCCTGCTTCGGTGGCGGCGGCATGAACTGCTCCAGCAGCAGGCCCACGGCCACGGCGGCGGCAATCGCCACGACGATGTTCAGGCGCAGCGGCAAGGCGTAGGCGGCCACGGCGGCGCAGCTGGCCACGCCAGCCGAGATCCAGGTGCCCTTGTCGGACAGCAGCGAATAGCTCAGGCCCAGCAAGGCCAGGATGCCGGCAAAGCCCAAGCCCCACTCGGTGGGCACCTGGTTGGCCAGAAAGATGCCGGCAATCGACGGCACCTGCCAGGCACTCCAGTTCAGCGCCACCCCACCCCAGTAGTAGGGCAGTTGCTCGGGCGCCGGCTTCATGTCCGGAAAGCGGCGCAAGAAGACCACGTAATTGAGGTCGGCCGCGAAATAGCTCAGGCGCATGCGCTGCCAGAACGGCAGATGGCCGAAATACAGCCGCCAATGGGCGCTGAAAATGACAAAGCGCAGATTGACGCAAAAGGCGGTGGCCCACAGCACCCACAGCGGCGCGCCGGCGGCGATCAGCGGCAGCGAGGCCAGTTGCGAGCTGCCGGCAAACACCAGCAGCGACATGGCCAGCGCCAGCGGCACGCTCAGCCCGCTCTTGATCATGGCCACGCCGGTGACCAGGCCCCAGGCCGAAATGCCCAGCGAGACGCCCACCATGTCGCGGGCGCCCTGGGAAAACTCAGGATGGCGCCAAAGCGCGCCTTGTGCTGCTGTAGTCATGCCTCGATTGTCGTACGAGGCGGATGGGCCTAGCGCCCGAGGGGCGCGGTGTGCGCACGCTCCAGCAATGTCTTAAAGCTTGTTGACGGACCCACTGCCCATGATGGAGCTCTTGATATTGGCCGGGTTGCCGACATATTTGACGTCGCCCGAGCCAGCCACCTTGACGGTCAGGTTCGATTTGGCGGCCACCAGCGCATCGCCGCTGCCGGCAATGCTGACGCTGACATCGTCGGCCGCCAGGCCCTCGGTCTTGACGTCGCCGCTGCCGGCAATCGAGATGCTGAGCTTCTGCGTCTTGCCGCTGGCCACCACGTCACCGGAGCCGGCAACGCTGATCTTGACCTCGTCGCAGCTGAGCTTGCCCAGGCGCATATCACCGGCGCCGGCAATGGACAGCTCCAGTTGCGGGCTGTTGATGGCCTCGGCGCGGACATCACCGGCGCCGGCAATGGACAGCGCCCGCAGCTGCGCCACATCGACCGTGACCAGGGTCTTGCGATGGTTGGACACGCTATAGCCCTTCTTGAACGAGATCTCCAGCGTGTTGCGGCCCTTGGATCCGCTGACCACGCGGGTCTCCAGCACCGCCTGCAGATTGTCATCGGTCTGCACCTCGACGGCCTCCTTGCCGCTCTGGCGCACCAGCACGTCGATGCCGCCACGGGTGCTGATTGCATCAAAGCCGGTGATGGCGCGGGCCTCGGTCACCACATGGCCCGAGCCGCGTATCGATTCATTGCCCCAGGCGCTGGCGGCGGAGCTGGCAAACAGGGGGATCAGGGCGGCGCAAAGGGCAAGACGGCGGTTCAGCATGGTGGGCTCCTCTTCGGGGTGGTGACCGGACGAATCAAACAGTGAGCGAATGATCGTGCCCGGAACCATGCGGCCGAAGCCGCTTGCGATGAACTGCCGGAATGGCGGGCCCAGGCGTCAAAGCCCGGCCTCACACCACATCATCACGCCTTGGGTTTGGCTGCGGCTGGCGCCGGCGCAGGCTTGGCAGCGCCGGCCTTGGCCGGCTCTTTGGCCACAGGCTTCTCTTCGGCCTCGGCCTCGCCCTTGCCGGCGGTCGGGCCCTTGGCAACCAGAGGGGTGATGCCCTCCAGCTTGTTCTCGCGCATGTACTCGTCCATCTCGCGCCAACCGGCAAACACCGCGGCGCGCAGCGCCTTGGGGTTCAGCGCGTAGCAGTCCTCGATGGCCCGCGAGGCATGGCGGCAGGCGCCGCCTATGGCCTTGCCGTCGGCCTCCTTGACGGCGGCGATCTTCTCGGGCGACTCCAGCCCCAGCAGGTCGCAGCCGCTCAACAGGGCGGCCGTGGCCAGGGTCAGGGAGGTGAGTGCCGTCTTCATCTGGGGCTTATCGGTCGGAAAGCGCCCGGACTTGATGCTCAGGCCCGGCCGGCGGCCATGGCCAGCAACTTTTCCACACGTTCTTCGGTGGACGGGTGGGTGCTGAACAGGCCGCGCAGGCCGCCCGCGGACAGCGGGTTCATGATCATCATCTGCGCCGTCTCGGGGTGGCGCTCGGCCGCCTCCAACGGAATGCCCTGGGCGATGCGGTGGATCTTCTGCAGCGCCGAGGCCAGCGCCTGCGGGTCGCCGGAGATCTCGGCGCCACCGCGGTCGGCCTCGAATTCGCGGGCCCGGCTGATCGCCATCTGTATCAGGCTGGCCGCCAGCGGCGCCAGAATCATCATCAGGATGCTGACGATGGGGTTGACCGGCCGGCCCTCGCTGTCGCGGCCGCCGAAGATCATCGCGAAATTGCCCAGCATCGAGATCGCGCCGGCCATCGTCGCACTGACGGTGCTGATCAGGATGTCACGGTGCTTCACATGGGCCAGCTCGTGGGCCATCACGCCGCGCAGCTCACGCTCGGACAGCACGCGCAGGATGCCGGTGGTTGCCGCCACGGCGGCATGCTGGGGGTTGCGGCCGGTGGCGAAGGCGTTGGGCGCATCCTCGTTGATCAGATAGACCTTGGGCATGGGCAGCTCGGCGCGCTGCGCCAGCTCACGCACCATGCGGTAGAACTGCGGCGCCGAGGTTTCGTCGACCTCCTGCGCGTTGTACATCTTCAGCACCAGCTTGTCGGAGAACCAGTAGCTGAAGAAATTCATGCCCAGCGCGATGATCAGCGCCAGCATCATGCCCTGGCGCCCACCCATCATGGCGCCCAGCGCCATGAACAGCGCGGTGATGGCGGCCATCAAGACCGCGGTCTTGAGCAGGTTGAACATGGTCCAAATCTCCTGGTGGTTGAGGAGCCCAGGTGGGGCCGCCCCCGGCAATTTCAACTGCCGGCCAGTATCACCCCGGGCGCCAGCGGCTTGGCCTGAAGATAGGCCCGCGCCGGCTGGCGCTTGCCGCCGGGGCGTTGCAACTCGGTCAGGCGCAGCGCCTGCTCGCCGCAGGCGACCACCGGGCCGGCGTCATCCACGGCCAGCACGGTGCCGGCCGGGCCGGCCTGATCGACAAGCTCGGCACGCCAGACCTTGACGAGTTCGCCAGCGATGAGCGTGCTGGCGCCCGGGAACGGATCGAAGGCGCGCAAACGCCGCTCGATCTGTCGCGCCGGCTGCGCCCAGTCGATCGCCGCCTCGGTTTTCTCGATCTTGTGGGCGTAGGTCACGCCCTCGGCCGGTTGCGGCGTTGGCGGCAACTCGACGGCCTGCAGCGCCTCGACGATGAGCTTGCCGCCCAGATCAGCCAGGCGGTCATGCAAGGCGGCGGTGCTGTCATCGGGGCGTATCGCCACCGTTTCCTTCAGCAACATCGCCCCGGTGTCCAGGCCGGCGTCCATTTGCATGATGGTGATGCCGGTCTCGGCATCCCCGGCCTCGATCGCGCGGTGGATGGGAGCCGCGCCACGCCAGCGCGGCAGCAGCGAGCCGTGGATGTTCAGGCAGCCGCGCGGGGGGAGATCCAGCACCCATTGCGGCAGGATCAGGCCGTAGGCGGCGACGATCATCACATCGGCCCGGGCGTCCAGCAGCGCCTGACGGGCGGCCTGGGCGTCGTCCGGGTACTTGCCGTCCAGGCGCAGGCTGCGCGGCTGGGCGACCGGGATGCCATGGTCCAGCGCGAACTGCTTGACCGCCGAGGGCAGCAGCTTCAGGCCACGGCCGGCCGGCCGGTCGGGCTGGGTCAGCACCAGGGCGATCTCGAAGCCGGCGGCATGCAGCCGCGCCAGCGCGACGGCGGCAAACTCCGGCGTACCGGCAAAGATCAGCCGCTTCATCATCAGCGCTGCTTGCCCTGCTCTTCGCGGGTCTTCTTCAGCATCTTGGTCTTGATGCGCTCGCGCTTCAGCGGGCTCAGGTATTCGACGAAGACCTTGCCCATCAGATGGTCCATCTCGTGCTGGATGCAGACCGAGAGCAGGTCCTGGGCCGGCAGATCAAAGCTCTTGCCGTCGCGGTCGAGTGCACGCACGGTGACCCGGGCATGGCGTTGCACGGCATCGTAGATCGCCGGCACCGACAGGCAGCCCTCGTCGCCGACCATCATCTCCTCGCTCTTTTCGATCAGCTCGGGGTTGATCAGCACCAGCGGCGTGTCGCGCTGCTCGGAGACATCGATCACGACCACCCGCTCGTGCACATCCACCTGGGTGGCGGCCAGGCCGACGCCGTCGGCCTCGTACATGGTGGCCAGCATGTCGGCCACCAGGGTGCGGATGCGCTCGTCCACCTCGGCCACCGGTTTGGCCACGGTGTGCAGGCGGGGGTCGGGAAATCTCAGGATGTTCAGTAGCGCCATGGGTGTGATGCCAAAACGGTCGATGTCGAGGAAAACGGGTCGCTGTTGCAGCATCGCCGCAACACAGGGTGAGCACTTGTGACAGGCCTCACAAGAACCGCCTGCGGCGGCGCATTTGTTTGCGACATCAAGGGTTTAGGGGCAGAATCTGTGAAATCAAATGAGGATTTTCGCCGAAGTTGACCCAGCTTGCCGAGTTGAGTTCAATTCGGCCTTGGTTTACGCCTCTAGCCCCCTATGACCCCAGACGGCGCACGACCTGGCACACCGGGTCGCAAGCGCGGGAGAGCCCCTGATGACCTGTTGCAAGCCTGTCGCCGCCTTCAAGCGCTCACACCTGATGCTGAGCCTGCTGGGCGCCCTGATAGGAAGCAGCCTGCTGAGCGCCACCGCAGCCGCTGCCAACTTCCCGAACTATCCGATCAGCCCCGAGCAACGCAACACCGCCGGCAAGGTGGCCCAGGCCGGCGTGCCGCTGTCCGAGCTTTCGCCCAATGCACCCGACTCGCACACCGTGCAGGCCGGCGACACCCTCTGGCATATCTCCAGCCTGTTCCTGAAGAGCCCTTGGCGCTGGCCCGAGCTGTGGGGCATGAATATGGAGCAGATCCGCAACCCGCACCTGATCTACCCGGGCCAGGTCTTGCTGCTGGTCAAGGTGAATGGCCGCGCGCAGCTGCAGCTGGCACAGAACCTGGGCGGCGCCAACACGTCCAACAGCGTCAAGCTGAGCCCGCAGATCCGCTCCTCGGCGGTGGACAAGAGCCCGATTGCCTCCTTGCCCCTGCACCTGATCGCCCCCTTCCTGAACGAGGCCGTGGTGTTCGACAGCGATGCGCTGAACCAGGCCCCGCGCATCGTGGCCGCCCAGGAGGGCCGCGTGCTGCTGTCCCGTGGCGATGTGGCCTATGTGCGCGGCGACCTGAGCCAGGCTCGCGACTACCGCCTGTTCCGCCAGCCCAAACCGCTGCTGGACCCGACCACCCGCGAGATCCTCGGCTATGAGGCCGGTTACCTGGGCACGGCCGAATACACCCGCGCCGCCGACGAGCAAAAGCTGCCCGATGGCAAGACCCGCGAAATCCCCGCCACCATCACCCTCACCAGCATCCGCCAGGAAGTGGGCGTGGGCGATCGGCTCGCCCCGGTGCCCCCGCGCGAGTTCACCAGCTATGTGCCGCACTCACCGGACCAGCCCATCAGTGGCCAGCTGGTGTCGATCTACGGCGAGGCGCTGACCGCCGGCCAGAACCAGATCGTGGCGCTGAACCGCGGCGCCCGCGACGGTGTCGAGCGCGGCCATGTGCTGGCGCTGTGGCGTGCCGGCCGCACCGTGATAGACCCGACCGATGGCAAGCGCACCGAGGTCAAGCTGCCCGACGAGCGCCACGGCCTGCTGTTCGTATTCCGGGTGTTCGAGCGGGTCTCCTATGCGCTGATACTGTCGGTGCAGGAGCCGGTCAAGCCCGGCGACGCCTTCAGCCAGCCCTAGCCCGCCGCGGCTGCAGCCATGGACCGCGACGAGCTCGGATCCTGGCTGCGCCTGCTTGAAACCCCCGGGGTCGGCCGCGAATCGGCACGCCGGCTGCTGGCGGCTTTCGGTTCGCCCGAAGGCGTATTCACTGCCGAGCCAGCCGCCTGGCGCAGCGTCGTCGGCGCCCCCATCGCCGCGGACCTGGCCCAGCCGCCCGGGCGCTGGGAGGCACTGCTGAAAACCACCTGGGACTGGTTGCAAGCACCCAGCGACACGCCACGCAGCCTGCTGGCCCTTGGTGATGCCGACTATCCCGAGGCGCTGTTGCAGACTGCCGACCCGCCGCTGCTGCTCTATCTGGATGGCCGCCGCGAGTGGCTGGGCCGACCCGGCCTTGCCATCGTCGGCAGCCGCAGCGCCAGCCCCCAGGGCTGTGACAACGCCCGCGGCCTGGCCAGGGAGCTGAGCCAGGCGGGCTGGTGCATCGTCTCCGGCCTGGCCCTGGGGATTGACGGCGCCGCCCACGAAGGCGCACTCCAAGGCCCGGGCGGCACCATCGCGGTGGTCGGCACCGGCCTTGACATCGATTACCCCAAGCGTCACCGGGAGCTGGCCCGACGTATTGCCAACAATGGTTTGCTGGTGAGCGAATACCCACTTGGCACAGCACCGCTGGCGGGCAACTTTCCGCAGCGCAACCGCCTGATCGCCGGCCTGGCCAACGGCACCCTGGTGGTCGAGGCGGCGCTGCAATCGGGCTCGCTGATCACCGCCCGGCTGGCGGCCGAGGCCGGACGCGAGGTATTTGCCATTCCGGGCTCCATCCACGCCTCGCTGTCACGGGGCTGCCATCAGCTGATACAGCAGGGCGCCAAGTTAGTGGCCACGGCCCAGGACATTCTTGACGAGCTACGTCCGGATCAAAGGCCTGGGCCTCGCGCGGCACCGCCCGAGCCGGCCGCAGTCGAGGACAGTCTGCTGCAGGCCCTGGGCCACGACCCGGTGAGCCTGGACGCGCTGATGGCGCGCACCGGCGAAGACGCCGCCCAACTCAGCGCCCGACTGCTGGAACTGGAACTGGACGGCCAGGTGCAGCGCCTGCCCGGCCAGCTATTCCAGCGCCGGATGGCCGGCTGATTTCACCGGGAATCAGGCCCAAACCAGGGCAATCACTAGGCCAAATCCCGGTCTTTTGCCCAAAAGAGGCCTTTGGCCCTGGGGTATAGTGAAGTCATGTTTGATGTGCTCGTCTATCTCTACGAAACCTACTGGCGCCCGGATGCCTGCCCGGATCAGGCCCAGCTGCGGCGCAAGTTGTCGGCCATTGGCTTCGAAACCGACGAGATCCAGGAGGCCCTGTCCTGGCTGGACGGGCTGGCAGTGGCCGCTCAGAGCTACCACGGCGAGCAGGGTGCAGACAGCCTGCGCGTCTATTCGCCGGCGGAGACCGAGCACCTCGGCGAGGACTCGGTGGGCTTCATCAGCTTCCTCGAATCTGCCGGCGTGCTGCCGCCGCCAATGCGCGAGACGGTGATAGACCGGGCGATGGCCATTCCCGGCAATCCGCTGGACCTGGAAGACCTGAAGATCATCGTGCTGATGGTGTTCTGGAGCCTGGGCGAGGAACCGGACGCGCTGATACTCGACGAATTGTTCGTGGCGCCCGAGGATCGACTGATCCACTGATCGACTGTTGCGCCGAGGCGGCCGCGGGAGCGGCTAGCCGAGCAAGCGGGTCGGATCGACTTCCAGCTTTTCCATTGCCGTACGCGTAGCGCGCACCGTCAACGATTCATCCTGCGCCGGCAGCAACAGGCCCGCCTGCAGGAATGCGGCCATCCGGTTCAGCTGGAACAGCACGCCACGCCCCTGCGGCGAGACGAACAGGGCCAGCTGGCGGCGCATGCCGCGCCAGGCCAGCTGCATCGGTTCGTTGCGGCCGCGGTAGTCCAGCATGTACCAGCTGCCGACCTGCAGCTCGCGGGCCCAGGCCAACATGGCGGGGGTCGGTGGCGTGCCGCCATCGGCCACCACCTCCAGGTCTTCGCTCTCGTGGCCGGACAGGTCGCGCACCATCGATTCGTTGATCTGCACGTCTTCCGACTCGGGCAGCATCTCCTCCAGCGCCTCGAGCTGTTCCATCAGCTCTTCCAGCCGCTCGCGCGGGATGGCGGCGGCCTTGGCGGTGAAGGCAGCGGCCAGCGAGTTGTTCAAGGTGCGGATGCATTCGTCCTGTTTGGCCGCCGGCAGGCCGGCATGGCCCATGCCTTCGCGCAGCGTCTTCAGCAGCGGCGGCAGGCGGCGTATGACCTCGGCCCGCTCCTCGCGCGACACCTTGGCGCTGGCCGACCAGATCAGGTCGGCGGCGGCCCGCTTCATCACCCGGGTGGCATCGGCCTGAGGCCCCGAGCGCACGGCGGTGACGGCCAGCACATCGGCCCAGACCTGGAACAGGAACTCGCGCACCCCGTCCTGCACCGGCACCTCGTTGAGCATCTTGCGCAACTCGATGGTGAACTGTATCGCCAGCGTCTCGCGCTGCTCGACCTGCTGGGCCAGCGACACGCCCTTTTTGGTGGTCTGGTTCTCGTTCTTGAAATAGTGGTCGAGGAATTTCTCGAACTCGGTCAACACGGTCTGGAAGACCCGGCGGCCGGTGTCCGGATAGGCCTCGACGACCTGCACCACCCGCTTGATTTCCTTCTCCAGCGACTCGCCGACCTCGCCGGCCGAGGGATTGAACCCCATCACGCAGGCGCCCATGCGATCGATCAGCCGGCGCGCCGGGTGGTCGGTGGTGGCAAAGAAGTCAGGCTCGCTGACGGCCACGCGCAGCACCGGCATCTGCAGCCGGGCAAACCAGACCCGCATCGAGGCCGGGATGCGCTCCTCGGTCAGGATGGCCTGAAACAGCAGGGCGACGATCTCTATCGTGGCCCGCTCAGCCGGCGTTTCGGCGGCCTTCTTCAGCGTCTGCTTGCGCTGCTGAAGCTCCTCCAGCAGCGACGATCCCTTGTTGGCCGGCACGTCGCCAAAGGCCACCCGCTTGCGCGCCATCTCCTCGGCCAGATCCATCGCCGCCGTCAGCTTGGGCGAGATCGAGTGGCGCTGGTTCGGATGGGCCTGGGTGGCCACAAATTCGGGCAATTGGCGGCCGATCAGCCGGTTCAGCCGGCCCAGCACCGCCTCGGCATGGGCGGTGGCACGGCCGCCGAGGCCCGCGCTGCGGGTCATCACACGGGTCTCGTCTCCGGCCACATGGGCCGAGGGCTGAGTGTCCGGGCCAGGCTGGCTGCTGTAGCGTGAGGCTGCACCCGCACCGGTATGGCCGCCGCTGCCGGAAGTCGGCCCGGAAGACACGCCGCTGCGGCGGATCATAGGCCGCAGGTCCACCTCGGGCAGCACCTTCTGGCCGACCAGCCAGCGATTCGTCTCGTGATAGGCCTCGCCGGTGAGCAGCGAGAACTCCTCGTGCAACACGTTCTGCAACATCTGCCACTCGGCATTGGTGAGGCCGCTGCTGTGCCAGGTATCGAGCACGATGCGGGCCACCACATGGGCACGTAGCAGGTCCTGGGCGCTGAGTTCCTCCTGCTGCTCCAGCATGGCAATGCGGTTGCGCAGGTCGCTGAACTCCCAGGTCGCCTTGTCCATGATGGACAGGGCCAGACGCGAGCTGTGGATCTCGCGCTCTATGGTGTCGTCGTCCACCAGCGACATCTGGTCGCGGCCGGTGGTCAGCTCCGGGGCGTGGGCGACATTGACGCCATGCTGGGCGGCCTGGCGCAGGGCGTCGGCCAGTTTGATATGCCAGGTGGCATGGTGGCGCTGCCAGGTGTTGACCCCGTCGCGCCGCGCCACCTGTACCGCGTACTCGGCCGGCTGCATCAGCAGCTGGCGGGTGGTTTCGCTCAGCGTGTGCATCAACCCGGGCAGCGCCCGCTGCAGCGCCTCGATATAGACACGCCGCGCCTGGGTGGCCAGGGCTTTGGAACTTGCGGCGTTCAGCATGAATGGGCTTGCGTCTGTCTCGGGTTGCGTCTCGATTCGACTCTACACCACGGCCCCGGCATTTGGATCATCCGGGTCGCCTTCCTTGTTGACCGTGGTCTTGATCAGGTCCTCGCGCTTGACACCCAACCACATCGCGATCGCCGCCGCGACGAACACCGAAGAGTAGATGCCGAACAGGATGCCGATCGACAGCGCCACCGCGAAGTAATGCAGGGTCTGGCCGCCGAAGAACAGCATCGCCAGCACCATCATCAGCGTGCTGCCGTGGGTGATGATGGTGCGGCTGGTCGTGCTGGTGATGGCGTGGTCGATGATCTCGTGGGTGTTCATCTTGCGGAACTTGCGGAAAGCCTCGCGGATCCGGTCGAAGATCACCACCGACTCATTGACCGAGTAACCCAGCACCGCCAGCACCGCTGCCAGCACCGAGAGCGAGAACTCCCACTGGAAGAAGGCGAAGAAGCCCAGGATGATGACCACGTCGTGCAGATTGGCGACGATGCCGGCCACAGCGAACTTCCATTCGAAGCGGAAGGCCAGGTAGATCATGATGCCGACCACGGTGACCAGCAGCGCCTTGGCGCCGTCCTGGGCCAGCTCGGCGCCGACCGAGGGGCCGACGAACTCGCTGCGCTGCAGCTTCAGCGGCTCGACATTGGCCGCCGTCGTGCAGACCTGCTTGGCAATCGCCTCGCCCTTGTCGCTGACAAACTGCTTGGACGACACGGTGCCGCTCTCGGCCTTGCACAGCTCGCCGAACACGCGGGACACGACATCGGTGGCCTTGGCCTCGCCGCGCAGCGGCAGGCGTATCAGCACATCGTGCGAGGTCCCGAACTTGGTCACCTGCACCTCGCCGAAGCCCATGTGCTCGACCACCTCTCGGGTCTTGGCAATGTCGGCCGCCTGCGCATACTCCAGCTCGATGACGGTGCCGCCGGTGAACTCGATCGAGAAATACAGGCCCCGGGTGGCGATGAAGAACACCGCCGCGACAAAGGTGATGAAGGAAACCGCGTTGAGTACCAACGCGTGTTTCATGAACGGGATGTCCCGTTTGATGCGGAAGAATTCCATGATGGGGCAGGCTTACGCGTTAGGGGTGTCGCCGTCGGGACGCCAGATCTGGCCGATCGACACCGATTTGAGCTTTTTCTGGCGGCCGTACCAGAGGTTGACCAGGCCACGCGAGAACACCACGGACGAGAACATCGAGGTCAGGATGCCCAGGCAGTGCACGATGGCAAAGCCGCGCACCGGGCCCGAGCCGAAGGCCAGCAGTGCCAGGCCGGCGATCAGGGTGGTGATGTTCGAGTCCAGGATGGTGGCAAAGGCCCGCTCGTAGCCGGCCGAGATGGCCGACTGCGGCGCCGAGCCGTTGCGCAGCTCCTCGCGCACGCGCTCGTTGATCAGCACATTGGCGTCGATGGCCATGCCCAGCGTCAGCGCAATGGCGGCAATGCCCGGCAGCGTCAGTGTCACGCCCAGCATCGACAGCAGCGCCACCAAGAGCAGCAGGTTGAAGGCCAGGGCCAGCGACGAGAACACGCCGAACAGCAGGTAGTACAGGCACATGAACAGGGCCACGGCGCTGAAGCCGAAGATCACGCTGTTGATGCCCTTGGCGATGTTCTCGGCACCCAGGCTCGGCCCTATGGTGCGCTCTTCGATGATCTCCATCGGCGCGGCCAGCGAGCCGGCGCGCAGCAAGAGGGCCGTGTCGGCCGCCTCGGTGGTGCTCATGCGGCCCGAGATCTGGAACTTGTTGCCGAGTTCGCTGCGTATCACCGGGGCGGTGATGACCTCGCCCTTGCCCTTCTCGAACAGCAGGATGGCCATGCGCTTGCCGACGTTTTCGCGCGTCACATCCTTGAGGATGCGGCCACCCTTGGCATCCACCGTCAGGTGCACGGCCGGCTCATGGTTCTGGCCGTCGAAACCGGCCTGCGCATCGGTCAGGTTGTCACCGGTGATGATGACCTGGCGCTTGACGATCAGCGGCGCGCCGCCGCGCTCGACATAGCGCTCGGTGCCGAACGGCACGGGGCCGGAGCCCACCGCCGCCGCGGCCGCCTCGGCGCTGTCGTCCACCATGCGCATTTCCAGGGTGGCGGTGCGGCCGATGATGTCCTTGGCGCGGGCCGTGTCCTGCACGCCGGGCAGCTGCACGACGATGCGGTCCAGGCCCTGCTGCTGGATCACCGGCTCGGTCGTGCCGAGTTCGTTGACCCGGTTGTGCAGGGTGGTGATGTTCTGCTTCAGCGCCGTTTCCTGCACCGCCACAGCGGCCGCCGGCTTCAGCGCGCCGCTGAGCTTGAACTCGGCGCCCTCGGGGATGGGCGTCCACAACACATCGGGCACCTGCACCGACAACAGATCGCGGGCCTGGTTCAGCACCGCCTGCTCCTTGAAGCGCACCTCGACGGTGTTGCCGTCGCGGGTGATGCCGGCATGGCGGATGTTCTTGTCGCGCAGCAAGGTGCGCACGTCACCGGTCAGCGATTCGGCCTTCTTGGTCAGGGCCGTCTTCATGTCGACCTGCATCAGGAAGTGCACGCCGCCGCGCAGGTCCAGTCCCAGGTACATCGGCAGGGCCCGTACTTGCGTCAGCCAGGTCGGCGAACGCGACAGCAGGTTCAGCGCGACGATGTAGCTGGGCTCGGCCGGATCGGGATTCAGCGCCTTGCTGATCGCGTCCTTGGCCTTGATCTGGGTGTCGGTGTCGGTGAAGCGGGCCTTCACCGAATTGCCCTCGAACAGCACGAAGTCGGGCTTGATGCCGGCCGCGGCCAGGGCGCCCTCGATAGGCGCGATCACGCTGGCGTCGAGCTTCAAGGTGGCACGGCCACTGGACACCTGCACGGCAGGCGCCTCGCCGAACACATTCGGCAAGGAGTAGATCAGGCCGACAAGCAGCGCGACCAACAGCATCGCGTACTTCCACAGCGGGTAACGGTTCATGGGAACTTCCTCAGCGGGCATACAGGGCGCTCAAGCCCTGCAGGCTCGGACGGATCACGCCGCCCGAGTGGGGCCGCAGCGGGCTGCGGCCGTTTTTTCGGCTTACTTGACGGTGCCCTTGGGCAGCACCTGCACGACGGACGAGCGCTGCACCTGCAACTCCACGCCATTGGCCACTTCCAGGCTCAGAAAGCTCTCGCCCATCTTGGTGACCTTGCCCAGCAGGCCGCCCGAGGTCACGACCTCGTCGCCCTTGGCCAGCGCCTCGATCATGGCGCGATGCTCCTTCTGGCGCTTCATCTGCGGGCGGATCATCACGAAGTACAGCACCACGAACATCAGCACCAGGGGCAGCATGCTCAGCAGGCTGGATTCGCCACCGGCGGCGGCACCCGTGGCCTGGGCAAAAGCGTCGGAAATAAACATGAAAGTCCTCGAGGAGAGAGTCCGCCAGCAGCGGAATAAGCAAGGCAAAGCGCTGGCTTGACGCAGCAAGCCAGCCCGAATCGGAATCGCGCATTGTATGCGGCAGGCCAGTCGCACCCGGAAGGCCCGACCCAAGGGTTCACCCCAGGCACCGACGAACTTGACAGCCGCACCCTGCGCCGATATTCTTTAAATATATTAATGCCCGGTCGGGCACTTCATGCGCACCCCACAGCAGCACCGCCTCCAACACCGGCTCGCCCTATATCCGGCCTTTGCGCCCGGCTTCAAGAGCGCGCCCGGCATGGAGGCAAAGCCCGATACCCCAAGTGGGCAGCCCCTGCGATGATGCACGCCTGATGAGCACCCACGACACCCCCCCAGAGGCCGCTGAGCCCGACAAGCGCCGCGTCGCCGACCAAGCCTATGACGCGCTGGAGGCGATGATCTCGACCCTGGCGCTGAAGCCCGGCGCACCCATCGTCGAGGCTGAGCTGATCGAGCGCACCGGACTGGGGCGCACGCCGACCCGCGAAGCGCTGATGCGCCTGGTCTCCAATGGCCTGATCGTGCAGCAGCCGCGCCGCGGCCTGCGCGTCAGCGAGATCCGGCTGGCCGAACATCTGGACCTGATCGAGGCCCGCCGCGTACTCGAGCGCCTGATCGCCGCCACCTCGGCCCGCCGTGCCACACCGCAGCAGCGCCAGGACCTGCTGGCCTGTGCCGAGGCCATGGTCTGCGCCAGCCAGGCCTCGGACCTGACGGCCTATATGAGCTCGGACCAGGCCTTGGACCATGTCAACCATGCCGCCTGCCGCAACCCCTTCGCCGTGTCGGCAGTGATACCGATGGCCATCCAGTGCCGGCGCTTCTGGTATGCCTACCAGCACCAGGGCGACATGACCGAGGGCGCACGCTGCCATATGGAGTTGGCCCAGGCCATCGCCCAGGGCGAGCCCGAGCCGGCGGCGGCCGCCTCCGACGCGCTGATGGACTATCTGCGCGGCTATGCGCAGAAGGTCATCGCCTGACTTTTTTCTCCCCTACCCTGCTAGGCCATGCGATTCATTGATTCCCATACCGGCGGCGAGCCGACGCGCATCCTGATCACCGGCGGCCCCGATCTGGGCCGCGGCAGCATGGCCGAGCGTCTGGCGATATTTCGCGAACAGCACGACGGCTGGCGCAGCGCCATCGTCAACGAGCCACGTGGCTCGGACGTGCTGGTCGGCGCCCTGCTGTGCGAGCCGGTAGCGGCCGACAGCGCCTGCGGCGTGATCTTCTTCAACAACGTCGGCTTTCTGGGCATGTGCGGCCACGGCACGATTGGCCTGGTCGCCACGCTGGCCTATCTGGGCCGCATCGCGCCGGGCCAGCATCTGATCGAGACGCCGGTTGGCCGGGTCAGCGCCACCCTGCACGAAGACGGCCGTGTCAGCGTCGCCAACGTGCCCTCGTACCGCCATGCCCGCAAGGCCGCCGTGCAGGTGCCGGGCCACGGCTTGGTCCACGGCGACGTGGCATGGGGCGGCAACTGGTTCTTTCTGTGCGAGGACCATGGCCTGACGCTGGACCGAGCCCATATCGACGCGCTGACCGACCTGAGCTGGCGCATCCGCCAGGTCCTGCCCGAGCAGGGAGTGACCGGGGCCGGCGGCGCCGAGATCGACCACATCGAGCTGGTGGGGCCGGCGCTGGACCCGGCCAACGATGCGCGCAACTTCGTGCTGTGCCCCGGCAAGGCCTATGACCGCTCGCCCTGCGGCACCGGCACCAGCGCCAAGCTGGCCTGCGTGGCGGCCGACGGCAAGCTGCAGCCCGGTGCGTTGTGGCAGCAGGAGAGCGTGATCGGCAGCGTCTTCACCGGCAGCTTCGAGCGCAGCGCCGCCCTGCCCGAGGGCCATGTCTTGCCTACCATCCAGGGCCGGGCCTTCGTCAACATGGACGCCACCCTGGTGTTCCAGCCCGGCGACCCGTTCGCCTGGGGCATCACATCGTCGTCCTGACGGCGCGACGATGAGAACCGCCGATGTGATCGTCATCGGCGCCGGCATCATCGGTGCCGCCTGCGCGCGTGCCTACGCGCGCCAGGGCCTGTCGGTCGCTGTGGTCGAGCCGGCGGCGGTGGGCGGCGGCGCGACGGCGGCGTCCATGGGCCATCTGCTGGTGGTCGATGCCGAGGGCAGTGCCGACGAGGCCGAGTTTGCGCTGTCGCGGCGTTCGGTGGGGCTGTGGCAGGACTGGCTGGACGAATCCCGCGACCATGCCGCCCAGGCCGAGCATCAGGCCTGCGGCACGCTGTGGGTGGCCGCCGATGATGAAGAGATGGCGCTCGCAGCGCGCAAGCAGGCCTGGCTGACGGCACGCGGATTGAAGGCCGAGCTGCTCGATGCCCCGGCACTGTCAAGGCTCGAACCGATGCTGCGCCCAGGCCTGGCCGGCGCGCTGCGGGTGCCCGGTGATGCACGCGTCTATCCGCCCAAGGTGACCCAGCGTTGGCTCGAGGAGGCGCGGGCCGGGCTGATACGCGGCGAGGTCGTCGCGCTGGACGGCGCCGGCGTACGCCTGTCCGATGGCCGCCAGCTCTGGGGCGCTCTGGTCGTGCTCTGCGCCGGCCTGGCAAGCCAGCGCTTTCTGCCGCCCGGCTGCCTCTTGCCCAAGAAGGGCCAGTTGGCCATCACCCAGCGCCATCCCGATCTGGTCAAGCACCAGCTGGTCGAGCTGGGCTATATCAAGAAGGCCCATCTGGTCGATGAGGACACGGTGTCGTTCAACGTCCAGCCCCGCCCCGGCGGCCAGCTGCTGATAGGCTCGTCGCGCCAGGTCGGCCGCGAAGACCGGGCGCTGGACCTGCCCATGCTGCGCCAGATGCTGCAATGCGCCACCGGCTATCTGCCGGGCCTGGCCGAACTCAGCCTGCTGCGCTGCTGGACCGGCATACGCCCGGCGAGCAGCGATGGCCAACCGCTGATCGGTGCCCATCCGACGCTGCCGCGCGTCTGGCTGGCCACCGGCCACGAGGGCCTGGGCATCACTACCTCGCTGGCCAGCGCCGAGCTGCTGGCCGAGCTGAGCCTGGGCCAGGCGCCAACGCTGGACCCGAAGCCTTTTTCGCCTGCGAGATTTGCCTCATGACGTGTTTGCACATCAATGGCAAGGCCTGCGAGGTGGCCGAGGGCATCACCGTCGCCGCAGCCTTGGCTCAGGCCGGCCTCACGGCCACCCGCGTCTCAATCGGCGGCCAGCCGCGCGCCGCTTTTTGCGGCATGGGCCTGTGCCAGGAGTGCCGGGTCACCATCAACGGCCAGCCGCAGCGCCTGGCCTGCATGACCCTCGTTGCCGAGGGCATGCGGGTGGAGACTTCGACATGAGCACGGCACTACAGGCCGACCAGATCGTCGTCGGCGGCGGCCCGGCCGGCATCGCCGCCGTGCGCACCCTGCTGGCCGCGCAACAGCGGGTGATCTGGGTCGACAACCAGGCCCGGCCCGGCGGCCAGATCTGGCGCGGCGGCCCGGCCCGGCATGGCAGTGCCCTGGGTCGTGGCTGGGCGCTAGCGCTGGACAGGCTGCTGGCCGATCCGCTGTTGACCCATCTGCCGGGCCACGCGGTGGTTGCCGCCGAGGGCCCGCTGCAATTGCTCTTGCACGACAGCCAAGCCGGCGGCTCGCTGCGCGTCAGTGCCACACAGCTGCTGCTGGCCCTGGGGGCGCGCGAACGCTTCATCCCCTTCCCTGGCTGGACCCTGGCCGGCGTCACCGGCGCCGGCGGCCTGCAGGCCCTGGTCAAGGGCGGCTGGCCCATCAAAGGCCAGCGCGTCGTGCTGGCCGGCTCGGGCCCGCTGCTGCTGGCCTCGGCCGACACCTTGCGAGCGGCGGGCGCCCAGATCAGCTGCGTGGCCGAGCAGGCCTCGTTCAAATCACTGAGTGCCTTCGCCGCCGGCCTGCCATCGGCCAAACTACTCCAGGCATTGGGCCTGCGCTGGCGGCTCAAGGGCATGGCCTACCGCACCGGCTGCTGGCCGGTTCGTGCGCTCGGCACTGCTGACGATTGCCAGCTGCGCGCCGTCGTGCTGACCGATGGCCAGCGCGAATGGGAGCTGCCCTGTGATGCGCTGGGCCTGGGCTTCGGCCTCTTGCCCAACACCGAGCTGGCCGAGCTGCTGGGCTGCCGGATCGACGACGGGGCCATCGGCGTCGACGACAGGCTACAGACCTCCCTGCCCCAGGTCTTTGCCGCCGGCGAATGCACCGGCATTGGCGGGGTCGACAAGGCCTTGCTGGAAGGCGAACTGGCCGCAAAGGCAATGCTGGATCAAGACCTGGCCCCGCTCGCCAGGCGCCACGCCCGCGCGCTGGCCTTCGGCACCCTGCTGGCCCGGCACTTCGCGCTGCGCCCCGAACTGCTGAAGCTGGCCGATGCCAAGACCCTGATCTGCCGTTGCGAAGACGTGGCCCTGGGCGAGCTGAAGGCCTGGCCCGACTGGCGCGAGGCCAAGCTGCAGACGCGCTGCGGCATGGGCGCCTGCCAGGGCCGCATCTGCGGGCCCATCACGCAAGATGTGCTGGGCTGGCCCATGGCCGCAGGCCGCGGCCTGCGCGAGCCGCTGCAGCCGGCGCCGCTGCGTTGTTTCATCGAGGGTGGCCGCTGATTACTCAAGCGCGTGCGCAACCACCCGGTTGCGCACGCCGCTTTTTGCCTGGTAGAGCAGCGCGTCGGCCAGGCTCAAGGCCTCCAGCGCATTGCTGAGCTTGGCCGGCAGCACGGTGACCACACCCAGGCTCACCGTCAGAACAGGCGCCACCAGCGAGTTCGCGTGGGGAATCTGCAGGGCCTCGATACCGGCCCGCAGGCGCTCGGCCAGCTGGGCGGCGCCAGGCGCCTCGGTCTCGGGCAGTATCACGGCGAACTCTTCGCCGCCGATGCGTGCCGCCAGGTCGCTGCTGCGGCTGACCTGCCTGGCGATCGCCGCACCGACCTGGCGCAGGCACTCGTCACCGGCCACATGGCCATAGGTGTCATTGAAGGCCTTGAAGTGATCGATGTCCAGCATGATCAGCGACAGCTGGCTGCCCGAGCGCCGGTGGCGCGCGAACTCGGCCGCCAGGGTCTCGTCGAAGCGGCGGCGGTTGGGCAGCTGGGTCAGGCCATCGGTGAAACTCAAGGTCGCCAGCTGGGCATTGGCGGCCTCCAAGGCCAGGGTGCGCTCGTGCACATGCTGTTCCAGCAGCGCGCGCTCCTCGGCCAAGGCCTGCAGCGCCCGGCGTCGGCCCAGCATGCTGCGCGCCAGGCCAAAGATCAGCAGGCTTTGCAGCAACAGCAGGGCCAGCAGCCATGGCAGGCAGCCCCCGAGGCCGAGCGTGTCAAGCCAGTTGTCGCAGCACATCGATTGACCTGCCCCTCGCAACGGCGGCCTGGACCACCGGATTCTCTCGTTTGAGATGTCGATTCTAGGAGCTTGGCCTGCTGGCCAGGCCGGCGTAAACCCGGCGGCCGCGCTCAGCGCCGGCCGTACCGCGTGGCCGTCAGCGCGGCCGAGACGGCGCTGGTCTTGCTGTCCACATAGGCTGCCTCGGTCATCAGCCGACGCACCGTGGCATCTGTGAGACTGGCCTTGGAGCCCTTGGGGTGGATGACCCACAGGTGGCGGGCATTCGGCCATCCGGCATGGGCGGCGATGGCGGCTAGCAGCTGGGCCTCGCTGCTCACCACGGCCAGTGCAATGTGGGCCTCGGCCGGCCGCTCGGTGCGGGCGCCTTCCAAGGCCTTCAGCAGAGCCGGCTCATCGAGCGCGCCGATGACAAGGCCTTTGTGCTCCGCGCTCAAACCCAGCTTGTCGGCCAAGGTCGGCGGCGGGGTGGCGATCTTCTTCAGCCAGCTGGCCGCCGGTTTGGCGCCCAGCTCCAGCGCGACCTGCTCGCCGGCCGCCTCGAAGCACAGGCGCTCACCCTCGACGCGCAGGCCGCTCAGCTCGGCCAGAGAATAGCGGCGCTTGAAGCCGCCGCGCAGCAGCAGCGCATCGCTCTCCAGCAAGACCTTGACCTCGGCGCTCTGCTCGCCGACCTGGCACGGGCATTGCGCTTCGCGGCCCATCTCAGTCGGCTTGCGCCGCCTTCTTGGCTGCGCCGAGATAGGTCTCGATCACGCGCGGGTCGCGGGCAAGATCGGCGGCCTGGCCTTCCAGCGCAATCTCGCCGGTCTCCAGCACATAGCCGTAGTCGGCGACTTCGAGCGCGGCGCGGGCGTTCTGCTCGATCAGCAGGATGGACACCCCGCTGTCGCGCAGGCGCTGGACGATGCGGAACACCTCCTTGACGATCAGCGGCGCCAGGCCCAGGCTGGGTTCGTCCAGCATCAGCACCTTGGGCTGGCTCATCAGCGCGCGGCCCACGGCCAGCATCTGGCGCTCGCCGCCCGACAGCGTACCGGCCAGCTGGGTGCGGCGTTCCTTCAGCCGAGGGAACAGCTCGAACACCTTGTCCAGCCCGCCGCGCCAGTCGCGCAGGCCCAGGCGCATGGGCCTGAAGCCGCCCAGTACCAGGTTGTCTTCGACGCTCATGGTCGAGAACAGCTCGCGCTTCTCGGGCACCAGGGCCAGGCCCTTCATGACACGCTCCTCCAGGCTCAGCGAGGCGATGTCCTCGCCGTCGAACAAGACCTGGCCCTTGGCCGGCAGCACGCCCATCAAGGCATTCAAGGTAGTGGACTTGCCGGCGCCGTTGGGGCCAATCACCGTCACCACGCTGCCGCGGGGCAGGCGCAGGTTCAGGCCGGACAGCACCTCGGCCTTGCCGTAACCGGCGTGCAGATCGCTGACGCTCAGCAGCAGATCGTGATCAAGTGGCATCGTCATGCTTCAGTGCTCCGTTCCGAGATAGGCGGCGCGCACTTCGGGGCTGGCCTGCACATCGGCCGGCGTGCCCTCGATCAGCTTGGTGCCGAACTCCATCACCACCAGGCGGTCGGTCAGGCCCATCACGAAGTCCATATCGTGTTCGACCAGCAGAATGCTCATGCCCTCGCCCTTGAGCTGGCGCAGCACCTCGGCCAGCGCCTGCTTCTCCTTGTGGCGCAGGCCGGCGGCGGGCTCGTCGAGCAGCAGCAGGGCCGGGTCGGTGCACAGCGCCCGAGCGATCTCCATCAGCCGCTGCGGGCCCAGGGCCAGATTACCGGCCAGCTCGTGCATCTGCCCGGCCATGCCGATGCGCTGCAGCTGGCGCTCGGCCTCGGCGAACAGGCGCTTCTCCTCGGCGCGGTCCAGCCGCAGCATCGCGCGCAGGGCACCGCTGTGGCTGCGCAGATAGCCACCCAGGGCAACGTTCTCCAGCACCGTCATGTCGGCAATCATCTTCACATGCTGGAAGGTGCGCGACATGCCGCGCCGGGCGATCAGGCGCGAGGCCAGGCCGCCGACCGCCTCGCCGCGGAACTGCACGCGGCCCGAGGTCAGGCTCAGCACGCCGGTGATCAGATTGAAGGTGGTGGACTTGCCGGCGCCGTTGGGGCCGATCAGGCCGACGATCTCGCCGGCACGGATCTGGAAGCTGACGTCGTTGACCGCCACCAGGCCGCCGAACTCCTTGCGCACCTTGTTGACGTCGAGCAGCAGCTCGCCATGGGCCGGCTTGCTGCGCGACTCCAGCGGCGGCGCATCGCCCCAGTCGCGCGGGCGCGGGCCGGCCGGGAACCAGCGGGCAATCGCCGGCCAAAGACCCTTGGGCGCGTACTGCAGCACCAGCACCAGGGCCACACCAAAGACGATGATCTCGAAATTGCCGCTGGCGCCCATCAGCTTGGGCAGGATCGTCTGCAGCTGGTCCTCGACGATCTTCACCACCGCAGCACCCGTGAAGGCGCCCCAGACCCCGCCGACGCCGCCGATCACGGCCATGAACAGGTACTCGATGCCCAGCTTGATGCCGAAAGGCGAGGGGTTCACGCTGCGCTGGAAATGGGCGTAGAGCCAGCCCGAGACGGCCGCCAGAATGGCCGCCAGCACGAAAATCACCACCTTGTAGCGGAAGGTCGACACGCCCATGGCCTCGGCCATCGTCACGCCGCCATTGAGGGCGCGTATCGCCCGGCCGGGGCGCGAATCGAGCAGATGGCTGACGCCCACCGCCGCCAGTACCGCAAAGGCCCAGATCAGGTAGTAGATGCTGCGCCCGGCGTTCAGGCTGATGCCGAAGATCTCCAGCGCCGGTATGCCCTGGATGCCGTCGTACTTGCCCAGGAACTCCATATTGCCCATCAGGTAGTTCAGGCTCAGGCCCCAGGCAATCGTGGCCAGCGGCAGGTAGTGGCCGGACATGCGCAGGGTCAGCCAGGCCAGCACCAGGGCCACAGCCACCGTCAGCACGATGCCGACACCCAGCGCCACCCAGGGCGAGATGCCGAAGCGCGTGCTCAGCACCGCCGTCGTGTAGGCGCCCACGCCGACGAAGGCCGCCTGGCCGAAGGAGGTCAAACCACCGATGCCGGTCAGCAGCACCAGGCCCAGCGAGACCATTGCGTAGAGGCCGATGTAGTTGAGCTGGGTGATCCAGAACTCGGGCACCGGCAGCTGGGGCAGCAGGGCCAGCAGGGCCAGCGTGGCGAGGGGGAAGATCTTGCGTGTGCTCAGCATGATCACTCCTCCTCGCTGTGCGGGTCGCGCAGGGACCGCCACAACAGCACCGGCAGGATGAAGGTGAACACAATCACTTCCTTGTAGGAGCTGGCATAGAAGGAGCTGAACGACTCCAGCAGGCCCACCAGGATGGCGCCCAGCGCCGCGCCGGGGTAGCTGGCCAGGCCGGCAAAGACGGCCGCGACGAAGCCCTTCAGGCCGATCAGGAAGCCGCTGTCATAGAAGATCGTCGTCGTCGGCGCGATCAGCAGACCCGACAGCGCGCCCATGAAGGCCGCCATCGTGAAGGTCAGTCGGCCGGCGGTGGTGCTCGAGATGCCCATCAGCCGCGCGCCCAGCCGGTTCACCGCGGTGGCGCGCAGGGCCTTGCCGTACAGCGAGCGCTCGAAGAACAGCCACAGCGAGATGATCAGCGCGATCGAGGCGGCGAAGATGATCAGCGTCTGGCCCGACAGCATCAGCGGCCCGGCGGCAAAGCTGGCATCCCAGAAAGCCGGCGTGCGAAAGCCCTCGGCGCCGAAGAAGGCCAGGCCCAGGCCGGTCAGCGCGAAGTGCACGCCGACCGAGACGATCAGCAGCACCAGCACCGTTGCATCGGCCACCGGCTGGTAGGCCAGGCGATAGAGCAGCGGGCCCATCGGGGTGACCAGGGCCAGGGTCAGGCCGGCCTGCACCAGCAGCGGAAACTTCTGCGGCGCGGCCCACAGCGCGAACAGCGCCACCAGGACGGGAAAGGCCGCCGCCTTCAACACCGAACCCAGCACGCGGGCCAAAGGCCGGCCCTGGCGCAGGCCGGCCACCAGGTCCAGCACGGCGACCAGCACCGCCATCAGGAGCAGAAACCAGATCGTGCCGGGCGTCTGGCCCAGCTGCAGCATGCCCAGCGTCAGCGCGCCGAAGGCGACGAACTCGCCCTGAGGGATGAAGATCACCCGGGTGACGGCGAACACCAGCACCGTGGCCAGCGCCAGCAAGGCGTAGATCGCGCCATTGGTGACGCCATCGAGCATCAGGATGCTTGCGATTGACAGATCCATACAGGGCATACCTCAGACCCCGTCCGAATGCGGGGCCGCACGGGACTCTAAACCATAGGCAGCAAATCCGACCGAGCGGTCGAATCAATCTGTCTCGATTTCGCCGCACCCCCTTGACGTCCCCCGCTCGAAGCAGGCTGTCGCCGCGCCGGCAATGCCGGCGCCCCGAGGTGGATAGACTTCGGGCATGCCTGCCCTCGCCCCCGAATTGAGCCTGTCCGGCCCCGTTGCCACCCTGCTGCTGCGCCGCCCCCGTGTCGCCAACCGGCTGGAGATCGCGGACATCGCGCTGCTGCGCGAGCACATTGCCAGGGTCAATGCCAGCCCCGAGGTGCGCGTGCTGCGCCTGCGTGGCGCCGGCAAGCACTTCTGTGCCGGCTTCAATATCGGCAGCGTGCCCGGAGTGGATGCCGGCGCGCTGTTCGAGGCGCTGGCCGACGATCTGGAGGCAGCCCGGCCGATCACGGTGGCCGAGATCCACGGCGGGATCTACGGCGGCGCCACCGACCTCGCCCTGGCCTGCGACTTTCGCCTGGGTGCGCGCAGCACCGAGATGTTCGTGCCGGCCGCGCGGCTGGGCCTGCACTTCTACCGCGGCGGGCTGGAGCGCTATGTCACCCGGCTGGGCCTGGGCCTGGCCAAGCGCGTGCTGCTGGCCGGCGAGACGCTGCACTCGCAGCAGATGCTGGAGGGCGGCTTTCTGGACCAGTTGCACGACACGCCCGAGGCGCTGGGCACTGCGGTCGAGGCGCTGGTCGCGCAGTTGCTGGCCATGGCGCCACTGGCCCTGCTGGGCATGAAGCAGCACCTCAATGCCATCGCCCGCGGCAGGCTCAACGCCGAGGCGCTGCGGGCAGATATCGCCCGCTCACTGGCTTCGCAGGATCTGGCCGAAGGCGTGCGCGCCTGGACCGAAAAGCGCAGCCCTCAGTTCAAGGCTTGCTGAGCGGCCCGGTCTTGGCGGTGCGCGAGAACAACTGGCGCTCGCCGGCATTGCGCTCGTGCTTGCGGGCGATATTGCCGCAGACCAGGTCGCACAGCGCAAACACCGCGGGGTCGGCAATCCGGTAGTAGACCGAGGTGCCGCGGCTCTCGCGCTCCACCAGGCCCTGCTGCTGCAGATGGGCCAGGTGGCGCGACACATTGGCCGCCGTGTAGCCGCAGGCCGTGGCCAGCTCGCCGACCTTGCGCTCGCCGCTGCGCAGCAGATTCAGGATCTGCAGGCGGGTCGGCTCGGACAGCGCCTGGAAATAGGCTGCCACCTGTTGCATTGCCTCGGGGGGCAGGTCTTCCATGCGTGAGAGGCCTTGTGCGTCTGGGTGTTGCGGGTTTGCCGATGATAAGTGGAGGCCGGCGCGCGCAGCGATCTTGACCCAGGTCAAGTGGTGCAGTCGGCTGCCTGCCCATCATTGGGAGTAGCCGCCTGGAGCCCCCCAACATGGAAATACGCCGCCCCGCAAGCCCGCCGCCGCCCGCCCCTGCGGGAGGATGGGGTCATGCGAACAGGCCGCCCGGCGCCCTTGTTGACGCCGCTCAAACCGCCAATCACGGCCCTTTTGCGTTGACGCAAGACTTTAGCCAATCGGCCACGCCACAGTGGCTGCACCTGCATTCATCGAGCCCGCCATGGACATCGCTCCCCGCCCGTTTGGCTTTGCCTCAGGAATGACCTCCATCGGCGCCGCACTCGCCGCAACGTCGCCGCCGCTGCCGGTGCACGACGGCCTGTATGCCGCGCTGCGCCAGGCCAGTGGTGCCCAGGCGCTGAGCGAAGCCGCGCTGCTGGCGCTGGCCCAGCTGGGCCATGCCCATGCGGTGCCGGCCAAGGCCTGCGTGCTGCAGCGCGGCCAGCCGGCCCATGCGCTGTGGCTGCTGACCCAGGGCACGGTCTGCGTCGGCAACCACGATTCGCAAGGCCACTGGTGGCAGACGCACACGGTCGAGGCCCATGGCTGGATAGACCTCAGCAGCGCCTGGCTCGACGGCCCGTATCTGGAAACGGCGCTGGCCCAGACTGCGGTCTGGGTGCATGAGTTTCCGGTCGAACCACTGGCCGCCGTGGCCGCCGCCCATCCGGAGGTGTCGCGCTGGCTGCTGGGCGCCATGGCCGCGACCGTGCGCCGGCTCGGTCACGAAGTGCATGACCTGCTGGCCAAGGACGTGATGGCGCGCTGCGCGGGCTGGCTGCTCGACTCGCTGGAGGCCAGCGAGGTGCCGCACGAGCTGGTGCTGCAGCAGCACAAACGTTTCATTGCCTCCCAGCTGGGCACCTCGCCGGAAACCTTCTCGCGCACCCTGCGCCAGTTGCGCGAGATCGGCGCGGTGGAGATCGACCGCTATCGCATCCGCGTGCACGATGTGCCGGCGCTGCAGCGGCTGTCGGGCCGCACGGTCGCGTCACCGGCTTGACGGCGGCCCTAGCGGGCGGGCTCTGAGGCCGGGCCCGGCGGCACCGCCGCCGCCCGGAACGCGAGCAGGTACTGCCGACGCAGGGCCTCCAGCCGGCCGGCAACCTTCATCAGTTCCAGCTGCCTTTGCAGCGCGCGCACCAGGCCCGCGTCACTGCCCCTGCTGATCACCAGCCACAGCGGCAGGCTGAGCTCCTCCACCGGCATCACCGGCACAAAGTCCTGCGGGTTCAGCTGGTTCTCGCGCAGACGGTATTCGAGGCTCAGCTCCGGGTGCGCGAACAGATCGATGCGGTTCGCCAGCGCCATGCGGAAATTGCGCTGGTTCTGGGTCACCGGCTCGATCACGCTGTTGTCGGGCGGCTGGCCTATGCCCTGCGCACGCAACCATTCATGGAAGTTGGCCCCGCTTTGCACGCCAAAGCGCAGGCCGCGGCCCTTCAGATCGGCCACCGTGTGCAGCGGCGGCAGCACGGTGCCGCTGGCCCGGTACAGCCACAAGCGGTAGGGCGAGACCTCGCTCAGCCAGATAAAGTCCGCCTCGCGCTCGGGCGTGCGCGCCACGCTCAGCACCAGCGCATTGGGTTCCTGCCGGGCCGTCTGCAGCGCACGCTTGAGCGGCACGAACTGCAGCGGCGTGACACGCAGCGGCAGCTCCTTGTCGACCTTGCCCAGGACCTCCCAGACAAACTGCTGCACATAGCCGGCCGCCTCGGCCTTGCCCTGGGGGCCCTGGGGATAGTGCGGGTATTGCAGCGGCGGGAAGGTGTCGGCATAGACCTGCACCGGCAAGCCCTGTGCCTCGGCACCGGCTCCGCCGAGGACAAGCGTCGCGAGCAGGGCCAGCGAGACAAGGGCTGCATTCATGCAGCCATCCTATACCCCGGCTATCGGCGACCAACGCTGCTGGCTAGCCCAGCGACTCGTACAACTCGACGAACTGCTGCGTCAGCTTGTGGCGCGGGTCCAGGTGGATCATGGGCCGCGACAGCTCGTGCGACTCCTTCATCTTCACGCTGGAGCTCAGGTACGGCTGCAGCACCGGCAGGCCTTCGTCGATCAACTCCTGCACGGTGCGCTGCGGCAACACGGCCCTTGGCTGGAACTGGTTGACGACGATGCCCTCCACCGTCAGTTCCTTGTTGTGGTCGGCCTGGATCTCGGTCACGCTCTCCAGCAGGCTGTAGAGGGCACGGCGCGAGAAATCGTCGCAGTCGAACGGGATCAGACAGGTCTCGGCTGCGATCAGGGCCGAGCGGGTGTAGAAATTCAGCGCCGGCGGGGTGTCTATCCAGATCTGGTCGTAGTCCTCGGCCAGCTCGACCAGCGCGTCGCGCAGCTTGTAGATCTTGTAGCGGCTCTCCAGCTTGCCGTGCAGCTCGTCGAGCAGGGGGCTTGAGCCCATCAGGTGCAGGTTCTCCCAGGGAGTGGCGACGATGAAGTCGCTGGTCTTGGGCGCCCGGACGCTGAACTTCAGCGTCGTCTCCAGGAACTCGGCCGCACCGGGCTGGAGCTCGTCGGCGGCGTCGCCCAGCAGGTAGCGGGTGCTGTTGCCCTGCGGGTCCAGATCGACCACCAGCGTGCGCTGCCCCTGGAAAGCGGCAATCGCCGCCAGGTTGGAGGTGATGGTGGATTTGCCCACCCCGCCCTTCTGGTTGAAAACGACGCGTCGCATGGTGATACCGGCAGCTGCAATAGGCCTATTGTGCACTGCAACATTTACACTGGACAAGGCAGCTGAGCGTGGCCGGACGTAAGCTGAATGCCAGAACCGAGGCGTCAACTCCGGCAGGTATCTATCAAACCCCTAGGAGACAGAGCATGAGCAAGCGTGATGTGGTGGTGTTGGGCGCAGCCCGTTCGGCGATAGGCACTTTCGGCGGCGGCCTGGCCGACATCGAGCCGGCGGAACTGGCCGGCACGGTGATGAAGGAGGCGGTGCAGCGCTCCGGCGTCGACCCCAAGGCGATCAACTACGTCACGGTGGGCAACACCATCCCGACCGAGAGCCGCTTTGCCTATGTGGCCCGCGTGGCCTCGATACAGGCCGGCCTGCCGATGGATTCGGTGGCGATGTCGGTCAACCGCCTGTGCTCCTCGGGCCTGCAGGCCATCGTCACGACGGCACAGAACATCCTGCTCGGCGACTGCGACTATGGCGTCGGCGGCGGCGTCGAGGTGATGAGCCGCAGCGGCTATCTGTCGGCGGCGATGCGCACCGGCGCCCGCATGGGCGACACCAAGCTGATCGACATGATGGTGGCTACCCTGACCGACCCGTTCGGCGTCGGCCATATGGGCATCACGGCCGAGAACCTGGTCACCAAATGGGGCATCACCCGCGAGGAGCAGGACGCGCTGGCCGTCGAGTCGCATCGCCGCGCCGCTGCGGCCATCGCCGAGGGGCGCTTCAAGGAACAGATCGTGCCCATCGTCAAGCAGACCCGCAAGGGCGAGGTCGTCTTCGACACCGACGAGCATGTGAAGGCCAACACCACGATGGAGACGCTGGCCAAGATGAAGCCCGCCTTCAAGAAGGACGGCTCGGTCACCGCCGGCAATGCCTCGGGCATCAATGATGGTGCGGCCTTCTTCGTGCTCGCCGATGCCGCCGTGGCTGCAAGCGCCGGCCACAAGCCGATGGCCCGCCTGGTGTCCTATGCGGTGGCCGGTGTGCCCAACGAGATCATGGGCGAGGGCCCCATCCCCGCCTCCAGGCTGGCGCTGCAAAAGGCCGGCCTGCGCCTGGACCAGATCGACGTGATCGAGAGCAACGAAGCCTTCGCCGCCCAGGCCATCGCCGTGGCCCGGGGCCTGGAGCTGGACATGAGCAAGACCAATGTCAACGGCGGCGCCATCGCCCTGGGCCACCCGATTGGCTGCTCAGGTGCCTTCCTGGCCACCAAGGCGATCTACGAGCTTCACCGCAGCGGCGGCCGCTATGCCCTGGTGACGATGTGCATAGGCGGCGGGCAGGGTATTGCTACCGTGTTCGAGCGTCTTTAAACCTCGGTCACCGCCCCTCCGGCGGATACACCGGATCGGTATAGCCCGGGGTCGATGGATGCCCCGGGCGCACCAGTGAGTCCACCAGCGCCTCGTCTTCGGCGCTGATCACGCAGTCCAGCGCGCCCAGGTAATCGGTCCATTGCGCCAGGGTGCGGGGGCCGGCGATCACCGCGCTGACGCGTGGGTTGGCCAGCACCCAGGCGGTGGCGAAGTGGCTCAAGGCACGGCCGCTGGAATCGCAGCGGGCCTTCAAGGTCTGCGCGACCTGCAGCGACTCTTCGCGGAACTCCGTCTCCAGCATGCGCTTGTCGCCCCGTGCGGCGCGCGAGCCCTCGGCGGGCTGGCTGCCCGGCGCGTACTTGCCCGAGAGCACACCGCGCGCGATCGGGCTGTAGGGCACGATGCCGATGCCGTGATGCGCGCAGACCGGCAGCACCTCGACCTCGGGTTGGCGGTTCAGCAGGTTGTAGTAGGGCTGGCAGACCACCGGTCCCGGCATGTTCAATGCCCGCGCCATGTGCACCACTTCGCCGATGCGCCAGCCGCGGAAGTTGGACAGCCCCCAGTAGCGGATCTTGCCCTGCTGCAGCAGGGTGGCGATGGCCCGTAGCGGCTCCTCCAGGTCCATGCCGCTGAAGTCGCGGTGCAGGTAGTAGATGTCGATGTGGTCGGTGCCCAGGCGCTGCAGGCTGGCCTCGCACTCGCGCAGCACCCAGGCGCGCGAGTACTGCGACTGATTGGGCCGCTCCGACATCTTGTTGCCCAGCTTGGTGGCCACCACCCAGTCATGGCGCTGCTGCTTGAGCAGCTCGCCGACCATGGCCTCCGAGCCGCCCCTGGAGTAGGCATCGGCGGTGTCGATGAAGTTGACGCCATGCTCGTGCGCATGGCTGACGATGCTGCGCGCCTCGGCGAGCTCGGTCTGGTCGGCAAACATCATCGTGCCCAGGCACAGGGCGGACACCTGGAGCGGGCTTTTGCCCAGATTGCGGTATTGCATGGTCATCGTCCTTGAAGTTGAGGCCATGGTAGTGCCCTCACCCACGGCTTGCGCGCGCCATGCGCCCGGCCCTGCAACGATTGAAACCTCTTGCCCCCCGAACAGGGCGCAATTGGAACGCGGCTGAAGCGTGGCACGCCGACGATCGCCTGGCGCCTGGCAATCACGCCGCGCCAGACACGAACGGAACCCGCCATGCGCCACGACCACACCTCCCTGACCCTGCTGGGTCTGCTTGCAGCCTGCTCCTTCGTCATCGGCGTCGCATGCGGCGGCGGCAAGTCGGAGGCCGCACCGGCGCCGGCAGCCGAACGGCCTGCCATGACGGAGGTGAGAGGCCTCGGCGAGCCGCAGGCGCCGCTGGACCTCACCGAGATCACGCCGCGCGAGAGCGCCGGCGCCTGAATCGCGGCGGCATCTCCAGCCGCCTTGATATGGGTCATGCCGGGCCGCGGCGGCCATGCCTACAGTTCAGCGCAAAGACTGGAGAGCCCGCGTGATCCCATCCGACCTGAAACAACTGCTGGAGCACAGCGGCCTCAAGGCCCTGCGCCTGGCCGGCCGCAGCCTGCTGCCCATCGTGCAGGGCGGCATGGGCATTGGCGTATCGGCCCACAGCCTGGCCGGCCATGTCGCTGCCCTTGGCGGCACCGGCACGCTGAGCTCGGTGGACCTGAGGCGCCACCACCCCGATCTGATGGAAGCCACCCGCAGCCTGGGCGTGGGCCCGGAGGCGAAGGAGCGCATCAATGCCGCCAACCTGGAGGCGTTGGAACGCGAGGTCAAGGCGGCGCGCCAGATCGCCGGCCGCCACGGCCTGCTGGCGATGAATGTGATGCGTGCCGTCAGCGACTACGCCGCCTATGTGAAACGCTCGCTGGAGGCCGGCATCGACGCCATCGTCGTCGGCGCCGGCCTGCCGCTGGACCTGCCCGAGCTGGCCGCCGACCATCCCGACGTCGCACTGATCCCCATCCTGTCCGACTCGCGCGGTGTGCAGCTGGTGGTGCGCAAATGGGAGCGCAAGAAGCGCATGCCCGACGCCATCGTGCTGGAGCATCCCGGCCTGGCCGGCGGCCACCTCGGCGCGGCCCGCATCGAGGATCTGCATGACCCGCGCTTCGACTTCGAGCGCTCGGTGCCCGAGACGCTGGCCGTGCTGCGCGCGGCCGGCATAGAGTCGCAGACACCGGTGATCGCCGCCGGCGGCATCCGCAGCCTGGCCGACATCCGTCGCCTGCAGGATCTGGGCGCGGCCGGCGTGCAGCTGGGCACGCCCTTTGCCGTCACCACCGAAGGCGACGCCCATCCCGAATTCAAGCGTGTGCTGGCCGAGGCCCGCGACGAGGACATGGTCGAGTTCACCAGCGTCGCCGGCCTGCCGGCCCGTGCGGTCGGCACCCCCTGGCTGCGCGCCTATCTGAAGGCCGAACCCAGGCTGCAGGCCGTGGCCCAGGTCAAGGCCCGTTGCACCAAGGCTTTCGACTGCCTGGCTCAATGCGGCCTGCGTGATGGCAAGGCCGGCTGGGGCCAGTTCTGCATCGACCAGCAACTGGCCTCGGCCCTGCACGGCGACCTGAAGAGCGGCCTGTTCTTCAGTGGCCGGGGCGCCCTGCCCTTCGGCCAGCAGATCCGCAGCGTGCGCGAACTGCTGGTGCACCTGCTGGGCGGCGAACGGGTGCCGGCGCTGGCCTGCCCCTGACCCGCCGCAGCTCAAGACACTTCGACGGAGCCCTGCATGAAACACCTTGCCCTGCGCATCATCCGCGACGAACACCAGGCGCTGGCCGCCATGCTGCGCTCCATCCTGCTGTTGCTGGAGCAGCACCGCCGCGAGAGTTCGATGCCCGACTTCGCGGCCCTGCGCGCGATGCTGTTCTACGTCGACGAATTCCCCGAAAAGCAGCACCACCGCAAGGAAACCGAGCTGCTGTTTCCCAAGCTGCGTGCGCGCACGCCGCTGTCGCGCGAGCTGCTGGACGATCTAGACCATGACCATGCCTGCGGCGAGCGCAACATCCGCAATCTGCAGCATGCGCTGCTCGCCTTCGAAATGATGGGCGAGGCACGACGCGCCGCCTTCGAGCAGGCCGCGGAACGCTATGTGGCCTTCTACCTGAGCCATATGAGCAAGGAGGAGCAGGACATCCTGCCGCTGGCCGAGAAGGTGCTGACCGAGCAGGACTGGGCCGAGCTGGATGAGGCCTTCAGCGCCAACCGCGATCCGCTCACCGGCCACGAACCCGAGGCCGAGTACCGGGCCCTGTTCACCCGCATCGTCAATGCGGTGCCGGCGCCGATCGGACTGAAGTCGAACTGAAGTAGGGCCGAAGTTGAGCTGAAGGGGCTTGCAAAGCTGCTACCCTTCGGTGCCCGTCCATAGGGATATGCACCGACGCCCGAATGAGTTCCGCCCTGCACATTGCCATCGTCGATGACGAGATCGACATCACCACCCTGCTGGCCAACTATCTGCAAGGCCACGGCTACCGCATCACACCGCTGCACTCCGGCCGTGCGTTGATGGAGCTGATGCCTGTTGATGCACCGGCCCTGGTGCTGCTGGATCTGGGCCTGCCCGGAGAGGACGGCTTTTCGATCGCCCGCCAGCTGCGCGAACACTGGCACTGCGGCCTGGTCATCGTGACCGGCCGCGGCGATGCGGTGGACAAGGTCGTCGGCCTCGAGGTCGGCGCCGATGACTACGTCACCAAGCCCTTCGATCTGCGCGAGTTGCTGGCCCGCATCAAGGCGGTGCTGCGCCGCGTCGGCCCGGTCGAGGCCCCCGCGGCGCCAGCACCGGGCGCACGCAGCCGCCTGCTGTTCGCCGGCTGGCAGCTGGACATTGCCGCGCGCCAGCTGCTCGACGCCCAGGGGCAGGAGGTGGCACTGACCGGCGGCGAGTTCGATCTGCTCAGCGCCTTTGCCCAGCACCCGGGCCGGGTGCTGTCGCGCGACTTCCTGCTCGAACACACGCGGGGCCGCGAGGCGGCACCGTTCGACCGCACCATCGACGTACAAGTCGGCCGCCTGCGCAAGAAGCTGGAGGCCGATGCCGAGCACCCGCAGCTGATCAAGTCGGTGCGGGCCGCCGGCTACATCCTGGTGCCCCCGGTCACCCAAGGCTGAGCCTCACCATGCCCGCCTCAATCAAGGCCCTCACCGGGGTGGACGAGCAGACCATCTTCCGTTCGCTGCACAGCGCCTACCCCGACGCGCTGCTGGTCGTGGACAGCCGGGGCCAGGTGGTGCTGGCCAATCCGGCCGCCAGCGCGCTGCTCGGCTACAGCAACGAGGAGCTGCTGGGCCTGGGCGTCGACGCCCTGGTGCCCGATGCGGTGCGCTCGCGCCATGCGGCCTACCGCGAGGCCTATGGCCACAGCCCCAAGCCGCGCCCGATGGGCACGCAGATGGAACTGGCGGCCAAACGCAAGGACGGCAGCGAGGTGATGGTCGAAATCGCACTGAGCCCGTTGCAGGATCACGGCCTGCCCTTCGTCGTCGCCTCGATCCGTGACATCGGCGCCTACCCCCGCGTCAAGCAGGCATTGCAACGCGCGCGCTACAGCGAATTCCTGGCCAATCTGGGCCGGCTGGCGGTCGATTCGCGCGACCCCCAGGTGCTGCTGGATCAGGTGCCGGCCATGGCCGCCGAGGCGCTGCAGGCCGAGCTGGCCATGGTCTTTCTGCTGCAGCCCAACCGGCTGGAGTTTCGCGTCGCCAGCGGCATGGGTCTGCTCGACGGCGAAGCCGTCGGCAGCCTGATACCCAACCGCCCCGACACCCCGCCCGGTTTTGTGCTGGCCCAGGCGCAGCCCGTGGTGGTGTCCGACTACCGCCGCGAGTCGCGTTTTGCCGTGCCCCGGGCCTATCTTGACGCCGGCCTGGTCCAGGGCATCGCCGTGCCGCTGTCGGACCGCGGCCGCATCATCGGCGCGCTGACGGTGCGCACCCGCCGCGAGGCCCGTTTAGGCGACGACGAGCTGCGCTTCATGGAATCGCTGTCCAGCCTGCTGGCCACCAGCCTGCAGCGCGCCGAGTCGGAGGAGGCGCTGAACCACGCGCAGCGCCTGGAGAGCGTGGGGCAGCTGACCGGTGGCATCGCCCATGACTTCAACAATCTGCTGACGGTGATACAGGGCAATCTGCAGGTGCTGGAGGAACTGCCCTCGCTGGCCGACAATGAATTCGGCCAGCAGCTGCTGGCCGCTGCCATGCGCGCGTCCAAGCGCGGCGCCGAACTGACCGGCAAGCTGCTGGCCTTCTCGCGCCGCCAGGTGCTGCAGCCGATGGCGGTGGATGTGGCGGTGATGCTGCAGTCGCTGGCCGACATGCTGCGCCGCACGCTGGACCAGCGCATCCGCATCGAGGTCGATTGCCAGGACTGCCCGCCGGTGCTGGCCGACCCTGGCCAGCTCGAATCGGCGCTGCTGAACATCGCCATCAACGCCCGCGACGCCATGCCCGAGGGCGGCACCCTGCGCTTTCGCGCACAGCCCTGCATCGCGCTGCCGGTCGAGGCCCGGCAAGAGCTGGACGATCCCAGCATGGCCCATCAGCGCCTGGTCGAGATTGCCATCTCCGACACCGGCGCCGGCATGCCCGAGGCCGTCAAGGAGCGCGCCTTCGAGCCCTTCTTCACCACCAAGGCCGTGGGTCGGGGCACCGGCCTGGGCCTGAGCACGGTCTACGGCTTCGTCAAGCAGTCCAAGGGCGTGATCACGATAGACAGCGCGCCGGGCGCCGGCACCACGGTAACCCTGCGCCTGCCGCGCCCCTGGGCCACCGAGCCCGGCACCGAAGCCGAGCGGCCCGCCGACCTGGCCGTGCCCGCCGGGCTGAGGGTGCTGCTGGTCGAGGATGATGCCGAGGTGCGCGGTGTGGTGCGGCAGTTTCTCGACACCTTGCAGTGTCAGACCACCGTCTGCACCAGTGCCGAGCAGGCCCTGCTGCTGCTGACACCCGACGCCCGCTTCGACCTGCTGCTCACCGATGTCGCCCTGGGCGCGGGCATGCGCGGCACTGAGCTGGCGCTGCAGGCGCAGGCGCGCTTTCCGGCGCTGGCGGTGCTGCTGATGTCGGGCTTCTCGGCCGAGCTGCTGGACGCCGACCGCGACTCGCCGCCAAGCTGGGAGTTGCTGCCCAAGCCCTACACGCGGGAGCAACTGGCCCAGGCCATTGCCCGGCTCACGGCCTGAGCGCCTGATCTGCCAGTCGCTGCTGCAGGACTTCGGCCGTGTCGGGCCGGCCAAAGTGGTAGCCCTGCAACTCGTCACATCCCTGCTGCAGCAGATACTCCCGCTGCCCGGCCGTCTCCACGCCCTCTGCCACCACGCTGAGCTTGAGCCGGTGGGCCAGGGCGATGATGGCGTCCACCAGCACCGGGGCCTGCCCGCCGGCACCGATGCAGCGCACAAAGGACTGGTCGATCTTGAGCGTGTCGATCGGGAAGCTTTGCAGATAGCCCAGGCTGGAGTAACCGGTACCGAAATCATCCAGCGACAGCTTGACGCCCAGGCCCTTGAGCTTGTGCAGCATCTCGGCGGTGGCCTCGGGGCGCTCCATCAGCATGCTCTCGGTCAGTTCGACCTCGATGTACTCGGCCGGCACGCCATGGCGCTGCAGGGCCTGGCTCAGCACCTGATCGAGATCGCCGGCAGCGAACTGCCGCGCCGCCACATTGACGGCGATGCGCAACAGCGGCTGGCCGGCATCGCGCCAGGCCCGTAACTGCCGGCAGGCTTCGTCAATCACCCAGGCGCCTATGCCCAGCATCATGCTGGACCGCTCGGCAATCGGGATGAACTGGCCCGGCGAGACCAGGCCGACACCGCCGCGCTGCCAGCGCAGCAGGGCCTCGGCGCCGACGACACGGCCACTCAGCGCCTCGACCTTGGGCTGGTAGTGCAGGCGGAACTCATTGCGCTCCAGTGCCCGGCTCAACGCCGCCTCCAGTTCAAGCTTGGCCTGGGCCTGGGCATTCAGATCGCTGGTGTAGAAGCAGAAGCGGTTGCGGCCCTGGTCCTTGGCGCGATACATCGCGGCATCGGCGTCGCGCAGCATCTCCACCGCATTGCTGCAGCCGTCATCCGGAAAGACGCTGATGCCTATGCTGGCCGTCAGATAGGCATCGCCACCGCCGGGCAAGGGCACCGGCTCGGCCACGGCGGCCAGCAGGTCGCGCGCCAGGCCGGCCACTTCGGCGGGGCCACCGGCCACCTCTACGACGACCAGGAACTCGTCACCGCCCAGACGTCCCAGCAGGTCCTCCTCGCGCAGTCGGGCGCGCAGGCGGCGCGCAATGCAGACCAGCAACTCGTCGCCAACCGGGTGGCCGCGACTGTCGTTGACGGTCTTGAAACCGTCCAGATCGATCTAGAGCGCGGCCACCTTGCTGCGATGTCGCGCGGCGCGGGCCAGCGTCTGCTCCAGCCGGGTGTGCAGCAGGCTACGGTTGGGCAGGCCGGTGAGGGGGTCGTAGTGGGCCAGATGGTCCAGCTGGGCCTCGCTGTGCTTGGCACGGGTGATGTCGGTGAACACGCCGACATAGTGGGTCAGCAGGCCGGCGGTGTCGCGCACCGCGCTGACGGTCAGCCACTCGGGATAGAGGGCGCCATCCTTGCGCCGGTTCCAGATCTCGCCCTGCCAGTGGCCATGGTCGCGCAGGGCAAGCCACAGGTCGCGGTAGAAGCCCGCGTCGTGCATGCCCGACTGCAGCAACCGGGTCGTCTTGCCCAGCGCGTCGGCCTCGGTGTAGCCGGTGATCTCGGTGAAGGCACGGTTGATGGTCTGGATGCGACCGTGAGCGTCGGCAATCATCACGCCGTCACGGGTGTTCTCGAAGGCCATCGCCCACTGGCGGTGCGTGTCTTCGATGTGCTGTTCGCGCCGCCGTGCCAGCCAGAACAGCACCGCGCTGGTGGCCAGCACAAAGGCCAGGCCCTTGCCCTGGCCGAGTGCCGTCAGCACCCGCATGTCGGGCGCCAGGGCCAGCAGCAGGTGGTCGGAGAACAGTATCCAGGCCACGCCGAACAGGGCATAGCCGACGGCCAGCGTACCGGCCATGGGATAGGGTCGCGCGGCCATGGCGGCGCGGCGATTCGGGACTGACATGCGCCGGGTACTGCAGGCGGGGCAGAGGCCGGCTTACTGCAGCACGGGGCTGACCGGGGCCAGGCAGTGCTGGATGAAGGTGCCCAGCGCATCGACATCGGGGATCTGGATGTCGCGCCGGCCCTTCTCGGCGAACAGGATCACGCCGGCGCGGGCCAGCTTGGACAGCGAACGGCTCACCGTCTCCAAGGTCATGCCCAGGTAGTTGCCGATCTCGGCGCGCGTCATGCGCAGCGTGATCTGGTCCGAGCGCAGGCCGCGTCGGGCCAGCGATTCGGCCCAGTAGCGCAGGAAGTCGGCCACGCGGGCATCGGCCGGCAGGGTGCAGACCGACATCAGCGAGTCACGGTCACGGGCAATCTCGCGGCTCATCGCCTCGTGCAGCGCCGTCATCAGCGCGGGCTGGGCGGCGCAGGCGGCAAACAGCGCGTCGTAGCGGATCACCAGCACTTCGCCGGTGTCCATGGCCACCGCGTCGCAGGCATAGCGGCCGTTGGCAATGCCATCGAAGCCCAGCCAGTCACCACGGAACTTCAGACCCACGACCTGCTCGCGGCCATCGGCCGACAGATTGACCAGCTTGAAGAAGCCCGAGGTCATGACATACAGATGGGCGAACGATTCGCCGGCCTGGTAGATCCGGTCGCCGGCATGGACGACGCGGCGTTGTGGCGCCAGCCTGTCGATCAGCAGCTTCAAGGTGTCGGCCACATGCTGGCTGGCGCGCTGGTTGGCCGCCGCATCGGACTTCAGCACCGGCGGCGCGGCCGGGCTGCGCAGCAGCGCGCGGGCCGGGCCCTGCGCCAGCGTGGCCAGGTTGGATGGGGCGGTAACGATCTGGTGGCTGAACATGTGGGGCTCCCGGTGCTTGATGCGATGTTCTGCATCCTAGGCAGCGCCCGGCAACGGATGACGACGCTGCGCATCACTTGGTAACAGTCGATCAACGCTTTGTGTCCGCTTGGTATCAGCACAGCCTGGCTGGACCTGGCTTGACGCACATCAAAGTCGGCCGCCGGGCCATGGCTAGGCTCGGAACCTATGCACAAAGCCCCCTGCGTGCCTGGAACGCACCACCGTGAACTCAACCCTGCTCGCCAAGCCCGTTGTCATGTCGCCACAAGACCCCAAGCCCCTGCTGCCGAGTGCCCGCAAGCTGCTGGCGGCCGCCCTGGCCGCTGACGTGCAGCCCTTGCTGCGCGGCAAGAAGCTGGGCCTGCTGTGCGCCAGCGAGGATGCCGAGGCCGCCAGGCTGTTCCGGCATGCGGCCGAGGCGTTGGGTGCCCATGTGGCGCGCCTGCCGGTGAGCCTGACGGCCCAGAGCAGCGCGCAGGAGGTGCAACACACCGCACGCATGCTCGGACGGCTGTACGACGCCATCGAATGCCAGGACATGGACCGCGCCCTGGTGGCGCAGGTGCGCCAGGAGGCCGGCGTGCCGGTGTTCGACGCGATCGCCGCGCCCGGCCGCTGGCTCGCCGCGGCCGCGGAGCTTGACGGCCCCGGCTCGCCGGCCGACAAGCGCATCAGCCTGCTGCAGGCCCTGCTGCTCAGCGAGCTGGCTTGATGCCATCCCGTATCAGCTGCTGGGCCTGATCGGCCGGCAAGGCCTTGGCAAACAGCCAGCCCTGGCCGACATGCACGCCCAGCTCCTGCAGCAGCTGGGCCTGGGCCGGCTCCTCGACGCCCTCGGCCAGCACCTGCTTGTCCAGGGCCATGGCCAGGCCGACGATGGTGCGCACGATCTCCACCGCCTCGCGGCCCGAGGCCAGCCGTATCACGAAGGAGCGGTCAATCTTCAGCGTGTCGAACGGAAAGCGGTGCAGATAGGCCAGCGATGAGTAGCCGGTGCCGAAGTCGTCGATCGAGATCTTGAAGCCCAGCGCTGCCAGGTTCTGCAGCGCCACCGCCGTGCGCTGCGGATTGGCCATGGCCATGCTCTCGGTCACCTCCAGCTTGATGCGACGCGGGCTGATCTCGCCCAGCACCTGCAGCACCGCCCGGGCATCGCCCTCCAGATCGCCGACGCTGAACTGCACGCTGGAGAGGTTGACGGCAATCTCTCCCTTGAAGCCCTGGGCGTCCCAGCGCACCAGCTGAGCGGCCGCCTCCATCAGGGTCCAGCGGCCCAGAGGCACGATCTGGCCGCTTTCCTCGGCGAAGGGGATGAAGTCCCCCGGCATGACCATGCCCCTGACCGGATGGGGCCAGCGTATCAAGGCCTCGAAGCCCAGCAGCTCCTGATCCTTCAGCTGCACCAGCGGCTGGTAGAACAGGCGGAACTCCTGGCGCTGCAGCGCCAGATCGATGTTCTCCCTGAGCCAGCGGCGCGAGTTCTCGATCAGTTGCTCGGCCGGGTCGAAGCAATGGATCTTGCCGCGCTGACTGGCCTTGGCATGGGCCAGCGCCAGTTCGGCCGCATTCATCAGTTCGGTGGCATTGAAGCGCCCCTGCGCGCCATGGGCCCAGCCGATGCTGACACCCAGGTTCAGCGTGTGCTCGCCGACGCGAAACGGTGCCTCGAACTGCGCCAGCGCCCAGGCCGCCAGGCGCGCCTCGTCCTGGCCGTCCGGGGCCAGCGGGGCGGTGAACAGCAGACCGAAGCGGTCGGCCCCCAGCCGCGCCAGATTCAGCGCCTGGCCCTCGCGCTGAGCCAGCCGGCGGCCCATCTCGCGCAGCACCTCGTCGCCGGCCTGCGTGCCCTCGCGCTCGTTGAGGCTGCGAAAACCGTCGATGTCGATCAGGATCACGCCGGTCTGCTCGGCGCCGGCGGCAAACAGCTGGCCCAGCCGCTCCAGGAACAGCACCCGGTTGGGCAGGCCGGTGAGGCGGTCGTGCAGCGCATCGAAGGTGATCTGGCGCTGCAGCTGCTGCTGCTCGCTGATGTCGGTCAGCGAACCGGCCATGCGGGTGGGCCGGTCGGCCTCGCGGACAGCCACGCCGCGTGCCAGCAGCCAGCGCTCGGCACCGCCCTGCTCGAAATTCAGCACGTGATGGAACTGCAGGCTGCGCCCGGCCAGGTGATCGGCCAGCGCGGCATCGAAGTCCTGCCGGCCGCGGGCGTCCAGCGGCTGGGTCCAGGCGGCCATGGTCTGCGCCTGTTCGGGTGACAGGCCCATCAGCGTCAGCCAGCGCGGCGAGAAATAGACCGCTGCGCCGGCGATGTCCCAATCCCACATGCCATCGTTGGCGCCCTGCACGGCCAACGCATAGCGCTGCTCGCTGGCGCGCAAGGCCTGCAGGGCCGCGCGCTTGCGCGCCTGCTCGATGCCGCTGCGCAGCGCCGTGGCACCCAGCACTGCCAGGCCCAGGGAGAGCAGCGGAAAGGCCGGCGCCACAAAGATCTGCCGGCTCAGCAACAGCCACTGCAGCAAGCCCACCAACAGCGCCAGCAGCACCAGCAGGCCGAGCAGCGCCCGGCGCTGCGGCCAGCGGGCAATCAGCGTCACCGCCAGCAGCGGCAGTGCCAGCATGGCCAGCATCTCGGCCGGCGCGGCCCACAGCGGCCGCACCAGGGCGCGGCCGCTGACGATGTTGTCGACCACCGTGGCCAGGCGCTCGAAGCCCGGCAGGCCGGCATCGAAGGGCGTCGGAAAGGTGTCGCCGGCGCCCAGCGCGGCCATGCCTATCAGGGCCACGCGCCCCTTCAGCCGGGACGGCGCCACCGTGCCGTCCAGCAGGTCAATGAAGGAAAGGGTCTCGAAGGTGCCGGCCGAACCGTAGTAGTTCAGCCACTGGCGCGACAGAGCATCGACCGGCAGCGCCTGCGTGCCGAGCAGCACCTGCTCGCCAAAGCGCATCTCGACCTGGCGCCAGTCCAGCCCCATGGCCAGCGCGGCCAGGCGCAGCGCCAGCGAGGGATAGACCTCGCCTTCGAAAGTCAGCGCCGGCAGGTCGAAGCGCACCGCGCCATCGGGGCCGCGCAGCACGGTGACATGGCCCAACGCGGCGGCGGCCTGGGCCAGCGGCGCGATCGGCATCACCAGCCGGGCCGGCTCCAGCGCCACCGCCTGCTGCGCCGGCCCGCCGCTGTGGCGCACATAGGCGCTGTCCAGCGGCGCATCCCAGCTGGCGGGCAGGCGGGCCTTGTCTTCGCTCGATGGGGCCATGGGCAGGGCAAACGGCAGCAGCACATTGCCGGCCGAGCGCATCGCCAGCGCCAGCGCCTGGTCAGCGGCAGGATCGGGCCGGGCCGGGTCCAGCAGCAGCATGTCCAGGGCAATTGCCCGCGCACCGGCCACGCTCAGCCGGTCGATGGCCTGGGCCAGCTGGCGACGGTCGGGCGCGATCGAGCCCAGGCGGCGCAGGCTGACATCATCGATGCTGATCAGCAACAGGCCGGCCTTCTCCGACGGACGCAGCGGCCCGCGCCATTGCAGCTGGCCATCGACGGTGATGCGGTCGATGCGGTCCAGCAGCGGCAGCTGGGCACGCAGGCTCCACAGCAACCCGGCCAGCAGCGAAGCCGCCAGGGCCACGGCCAGCCAGGCGCCGCGCGGTGCGCTGGCGTCCGGGCCGCCTGGATCAGACACCAGCCAACCTGTCCTGGGAGCGCCGCACGCGTTCGGGTGACCAGGTGCTGGAGGCGCTGCACCCGCCGACCGCCGAACAGCGGGTGCCGGCCTGGGCATCCTCCAGCATGACCCGGCTGCGCGGCGGGTGCAGAGACCGGGTGGCGCTGCTCGACGGTGCCACCACCGCCTCGACCGAAACCTGGCCCGACTGCACATTCACCGCCGTGGCCTGGTCTTCATCAACTTCGATGATGAATTCGGTGCCGAGCACCGCCGTCACCGCCGTGGGTGTGCGCACCTGCCAGCTGCCGCCCGGCGAGGGCATGACCTTCTGGCCGATCAGGCCCATCTCCAGCAGCAGGCCGGCCTTGCGCGGCTGGCCGGCGGCCTGCTCGAACTGCTCGACCTTCAGCAACGTGGCATCGCCGAGGACCAGGGTGGAACCATCGACAAAGCGCAGCCGCACCCGGCCCTGGGCCCCGGTGCGCAACTCGGTGCCCCGCTCGAGCTTGTCACCGACGGCCAGCGCGCGACCGCCAGCAAAGGCCTCGCCGCGCACCGCCAGCACTTCGCAGACAGGCTCCCCCCAGGCGGGCAGCCAGAGCATCATCAAACCGGCCGTCAGGCACTTCAGTCTCATGGCATCTCCGCTTGGTACGGCGAGCCCATCCTAGGCCCGCGAGCGCGGCGTGGCAAATAGGGAATGGTCCTAGCGCGCCGGATCGCCAAACAGCGCATAGGGCGCCCAGTAGAACGGATGCGTCCAGCGGCCCTCGCCGAGGCGACCTTCGAGCATCGCCAGCTGGGCCTGGCGCAGGCTCTCGGCACGCGACACTCCGCGCGCCTGGAAGGTGGCCGTACTCAGCGCCGCCGCCGAGGCCGACTCGACCGCCCAGTGCGTGGCCAGCACCGAGCGGGCGCCGGCAAAGAAGAAGCCGCGCACCAGGCCCGACATGGCCGCGCCGCCGGCTTCGCCTGCGGCCGTGTTGCAGGCCGACAGCAGCACCCATTGCGCGTTCAGGCGCAGACCCAGCACATCGTCGAGCTCCAGCAACGGCGATTCGGCCGGATTCTGATTGGCGGCCATCGCCAGTGCCGGCTTGGAGATGCCGGGCAACTCGCCGGGCATCAGGCCGTGGGTGGCAAAGGCGACGACGCGGCGGTCCAGCAGATGGGCGTCCAGCACCGCACGGCGGGTGGCGGCAGCACCCAGCAGCAGATCGGTCTTGGCATCGGCGCCCAGGGCGGCGGCCACGGCCAGCAGCTCGGTGCGGGTCTCGGGCAGCGGTGGCACCTCGGCATAACGGAAACCCAGCTCGGCGTCGTAGCGCGTGGCGCCGCGCTGCAGCGGCGCGCCGATCAGGCGCTGTGCGGCCACCGGTTTGGCACCGGCCTCCAGATCGAACAGCGGATCGCCGAAACCCATCAAGGCCTTGGCCGCCGGGCTGGGCTGCCTGACCCGGCGCAGCGCCTGAAGCGCCGAGGCGGCGGGCAGCTGAGTGACCGCCATCTGCCGCACCAGCCAGGCCGGCGGCGCACCGCCCTCGGGCGCGGCGGTGACCAGCGTGGCCAGCGGCAGGCCGGCCAGCGGGCCATCGGTGGCCACGATCAACGAGCGCAGGCCGCGCAGCTGCGGCTCCAGCGGCGCCAGCAACTCGCGGTACAGCGCATGCAATGGAGCGACCTGCAACGGCGGCTCGCGGCCGGCCGTGGCACTACCCAGGTCCAGCATCGTGCGCAACTCGGCCACCTGGCGGGCCAGCACCGCGGCCGTCAGCCGGCTGGCGTGAAAGCCCTTGCGCCCATCGGCGCCGACCAGCCAGACCAGGGTCGCCGAGTCCAGCGACTGGATCACCACCAGGGCCTCGCCATCGCCCAGCAAGCCACGCAGTTGCTCGGGCCTGGGCGTACCGGGCGTGACCAGATCGGCATAGGCCGGATACTGCCTGGCGATGCCCTCGCGCTGCGTGTTCAGCAAGGCGCGGACAGCCGCCACCTCGGCCTGCTGGGCCTTGATCTGCTCGCGGATGGCACGCAACTCGTCTTCGCGCGGTTTGCGCTCCAGCGGCGGCAGGGCCTTGAAGGCTTCGGTATTGACCTCGCGACGCTGGCGGTCCTCCTGGGCCAGGGTGCTGGACAAGGTGCCAAACAGCGCACCGACCTTTTGACGCTGCTGTTGCTCCTGCTCCAGCAGCGCCCGCAGCGCCGGCGTGGCGGCCAGCACGCGGGCGGTGCTGTCGGTCAGCGCGCGCTGGGTCACGCCGAGCTTGCTGCGGTCGGCGATCTGCAGCGCCCGTTCGGTCAGCGCCGCGTCCATCGGCTCGCCCTTCAAGGCCCGCTCGGCGACGAAGTTCATGAACTCGCCGAAGGCCACGCCCAGCACAAACCCGCGCAGACCACGCAGGTCCAGGTCAAGCCAGCCGCCGGGGTTGTCCAGGGTGGCGGCGAACAGCTGCTCGTAGTCACCCATCGCCCGCCCCACATCGCCGCGCAGCAGGCGCACGACGGCTCGCACGCCGGCCGCCTCCTGGGTCTGCGGATGCTGGGCGCCATAGAGGCGCAACCGGAAGCGGTGCGTGCGCTCGGCAATCTCCAGCGCCTCGTCCAGGCGCCCATTCTTGGCGGCCAGCAGGGCCATCAGCCGGTTGTCGCTGGCGCGGGAGCGGGCCAGCGCGTCGGTCTGCAGGTTCGCCATCAGATCGCGATAGGCCTCGTCGGCCTCCTTCCAGCGCTTCAGGCCTATCAGCCCGCGCACCACCTCCTGGCGCGCCAGCCAACGCGTGTGGCTGGTGGCGGCCGCGCCAGAGCGCTGCAGCATCTCGTCGGACAGGCGGGCGGCGGCCAGGCCGGGCTCGAACTGCTGGGTCGAATTCAAGCCCGTCGCCAGCCGGTAGTTCCAGCGCGCGCCCAGGCCCTCGCTGAGCTGGCCGGCCCGCCACAGCGCGATATTGGCCTGGGCCACGTCGATCGCCTCCTGCGAACGGCCCTGGCGCACCAGCGCATAGGTCAGCATGCCCATCGAGCCGTCAAGCCAGCCGTAGCTGTCCAGCACGGCCGGGTCGTTCGGGCCGGGTGCGCGCTGACGCGCCGCCTGCACCGCCCTGCGGCCCAGGCCCACCGATTCGCGCAAAGTCGCCAGCGCCGCGGCCGGATTGCCTTCGGCCGACTCGATTTCGGCTCGCACCTGCAGGCGGTCGACCTGCAGATTGGCGGTGAGATCCCCACCCTGGGCCAGTGCCTGCTGGGCCAGTCCATCGGCGCGGCGCCACAGCCGGCCGAGCAGCGCACGGTCATTCCCCTGGGCAGCGAAATAGGTCTGGCGCAGCGCGGCCTGCGCACGGGTGGGCAGGGACAGGCTGGCGTCGGTGACAAAGGCCTCGCAGGCGTCCAGCGCCTTGCCCGAGCTGCCCCAGGTGAATTCGGCATTCAGATAGACGCGCACCCAGGTCTCGCCACCCGGCCGGCCGCGGCCCGCGGTGGCCAGCTGACGGGCCAGTTCGATCTGGCGTGCCCGGTCTTCCAGCGACTGGGCGGCGCGGAACTGGCGTTGCAGCAGGGCGTAGCGCGCGCCGGCCTCGTCGGGCAACGGCTCGGCCAATACGCGCCGCGCGTCATCGGGGCCGAGACGCTGGCCGCCGATCTCGCCCTCGTCGATCGAACCCGGTTCGCTCTCATCGGACTGGGCCGAGGCGCACAGCGCCGCAAGTGCCAGCAAGCCTGCGCAGATAAGACGTCGTACCGACCCCTGATGCATCGAAGAAGCCCCTTGCTGCGGCTCGGACCCGCAGCGCCGCAAGGCTATGGTACGGGATGGCACGGCATGCGCAGGCAAAGAAAAACCCGCTGAACGCTCACGCATTCAGCGGGTTTTCTGATTGGTTGCGGAGGCGCGATCTTTCACCCAGAGACGGATCTGGCTGTAGCTCTCCCGAGTCACAGCCTAGTCTGTACGCCGCAACATGCTGTATAAATACACAGCATGAAAGTAGTCGAGTTTTGGCGCTGGCGCCTACACAGCGAAATACCGCCGCACAAGGTCTACACCTCCCGGTGGAGCATGACCGAGGCCGATGCGCTGGCGCATGACCCGCTGGCCGAGAGGGTCGCGGGGTCCGGGATTGCAAGGGCGCTGCCGGAGACGCCCGAAGAAGGCGACTGGGCTGTGGCCGCGACCTGCATTGCCAGCGGGTTACCTGATGAGGCGCTGCAGCAGCGCAAACGGAATGTCGAGGCGCTGGCCTGGGCTGAGTACGTGGCCGCAGGCGGCATCTGCAGGCGGGCCTAGTATCAGGGTGAGCTGGCCGCCTTGGGCTTGGCACTGTTCGTGATCTGCACCTTGCACTCGTTGTCGACCGTCACCGAGCCGTCGATGACGATGCCCTTGTCGAGCACCACGTACGTCATCACGCCGCGGCCGTACGGGCTGTTCACCACGCCGCAGGAGATATTAGCGTTTTTGTCTTTCGCCCAGGCCTGGAGCTGGTCGGCCGACATCTTGGTCGGGTCGGCCGGCAGGGTGTTGGCGCAGCCGGCCAGGGCGGTGGCCACAGCGATGGCCAGCAAGAGGACTGTCTTTTTCATGATGGTTCCTTTGAGAAAAAAGAGGCCCGCGCCACCGAAGTGGTGCAGGCGTCACGGATGGGCTTGGCGCGTCAGTCCGCCGGCACCGCCACCGGCCGGTCGACCAGGCTGGCCTGGACGCTGAACGACACGCCGCTGACGCGCTCGAGCTGCACGCCCGACCACTGGCCGGAGAGGCCGCCACTCATGGCGACCACCACATCCTTGCTGTCGTCATCGGGCAGCAGATTGACGAACGAATCGGCGGCCGCAAGGGCCTGTTCTTTGTCGACCTGGTGGGCGATCGAGAGCGCTGCTGCCTTTTCGAGCTCGGCGGCCACCAGAGCCATCGCTAGCACCTTGCTTGCGCCGCGGATCGAGAGTGAATAGGACATCGTCTTTCCTTTGAAGTTGATCGCTGCGGAGAAGCGCCGCAGCTCGCGGGGAAGGTTCAGGCCATGGCCGCAAGCGCGTCCTGGGTGAGTTGGCGCCGCAGATCTCGGTGCAGCATTGCGGCGCCGTTGACGGCCTTGGTGATCGCATCGACCTGGCCAGAGTCGGCCAACACGTTGAGCTTGTTCACGTGCCAGTACCAGGCGGCCGTGAGGCACGCATGCAGGGGCTCGGCCACCAGCTGGGGCTGATCGAGGTACGGCAGGCCCAGCGCCTCGCCGGCATCGGCGTAGTGGTCGCGGCCGGTGAGCTGGATCAAGCCGCGGCCTCGATACCGCCAGCCGTCGCCGCTGGCCTCATCGCCATTGCCCAGCCGGCCCGCGTAGACCCGACTGGCCAGGGCCTGCGGGTTGCGGCAGAGCGTTGCTGCATCGGACAGGTCGTGCACGCTGCCTGAGAAGATCTGACGCACGCGCTCGGGCATGCTGTAGTACAGGTTTTCTTCGGTGTGCACCAGGTTGCCGGTCTCGGCCACACACTGGCCCAGGAACGCCGCCTGGCGCGCCGGCGTGGCGATCTCGAACCGGGCGCAGGCCTCGGCCAGCGGCTGCACGAACGGGCGCGCGATCGCCGGCGCCACGCCGACGGCTATCAATACAGCAAGGGTGATCATTTGGGTTCTCCAGAGGGCGCCGCTGGGTCTGCACCGAACTTCGCGCGCCAGCGGCGTTCGACGAAGTTTTCAAGGGTCTGGATGGCCCGGGTCCCCATGTGGCCCGAGATCCCGACGATCGAGGCGGTGAGCAGCGCCGGCGCGTTGCCCAGCTCGCACAGCCAAAAGGCCAGGAGGCCCGCGAAAGCGCTGGTGCAAAGCTCGCCGATCAGTTGCATGAGGTTCCAGGGCAGCACCTCGCCCTTGCGCACCTTGGCGTACCACCCGACCAGGCCGCCAAGCAGCGCGATGCCCAGAACGAAGCCGTACTGTTTGAGCGGATAAGCCAGCGGGTCTTTGGGCTCGGCCCTGGCCAGCAACGGCAGCAGCAGTGCGATGACGAAGCCAAGCGCTAGGACGATGAGGGCGCGCATAGATAGAACCTTTCAGATAGACAAAAAAATGCCCGCGCACGGCGGGCTGTGATGGCAGAGAGAGGCGCTGGCCAGCGCCTACGGGTCCAACAGCGCGTTCAGCGCTTCGACCGTGGCCGCGGCCTCGATCTCGGTGCGGAAGTCGCGTAGGCCCGTTTTGTCGGTTTCCAGTGTGGTGAGCTGGGTCACGTCGCCGGCGTCGGGTGTCTCACTCGCCAGCAGGGCCAGGACGATGGCCGAGGTGGGCCGTACCTGCGCCCGCTCTACCGTTTCGATCTGCCGCTGCACCGGCAGGATGGCGTCACGCTTGAGCGCGGCCAGCGTGGGTGTAGCCACATAGCGACCCAGGACCGCATCCCATGACCAAGTTGCCCACTCGTCATCTGGTGGGGCGCTGGGTATCACGTCCACCAAGGCCTCGGTTTCGAAGTCGTAAACCTGCGACACCGGATCGACGGGCACTGCTGCGTCCACCTGCACGACAACTTCGCCCTCGCCCGCCATGCTGGCCAAGTCTTCATCATCCCAGGTGCCGAGCCTCAAGATAGCGCCGCTGGTGGCGTCGCACACGAGGAATCCCACAATCATGCTCATCGCTTCAGCCTCTTGAAATCCCAGCGCGCGCTGGCTTCGTATCCGTTGTTTCGATACACACCGACGCCCTGGTCATTCATCGCGTTGACCTTGTAGCGGCAGGTCAGTGCCCAGGTGCCGGCGCCTGGCACGATCTGGGTCTGGAAGGGGATCGGGATAGGCGTGACCTGGTTCGGGCCGCGGGCCGTCGTCACGATGCGCATGCGCTCGCCCACCTCAATGGCGGCCTCGGCGCCGCGCTTGATTTCCATCCAGACTTCGACCAAGAAGTTATCGACCAGGCGATCGGTAGTCGACTGGCTCAGCACGAACTGGTTATGCCGGCCGATCACGCTCCAGTCCAGCAGGTCGCCATCGGCCACAGTGAGAGACGGGCCAACAAAGAAGCCAACACTGACCAGGTCCCCCGTGCCCGAGCCGCCGCTGGTGGTGGACGAGTTGAGCATGCCCCCATTGGTGCTGACAGCCTGGGCCTGGATCTCGTCCGTGGTCACCGAGCCGGGGCCGACTGTGGGTATCCAGACACCGCCCTGGCGCAGATAGCTTCTGCCCGTGCTGGGAACAGTCCAGGTCGATCCATTGGCCACCGCGCCCGGGTCCAGCTCCTGCCGGTACGTCATGATCACGGCGCCCGAAGCGCCGCCGGCAAAACCAAAACCCGCCAGCTCGGCGCCGGGGTAGACCAGGGCTACAGCCAGATAGAGCTGCAGGCCTGCGCCGACGCCCGTCACCGTGAAGAGCAACGAGCCATTTTTGTACCATTTGGCGTCGCCGCCGTCGTACAAGACAGAGAAGGTGTCGCCGGCCGCCCATGTGGAGCCGCCCACGTGCGAGCCACCGTTGTTGGCGGAGCAGGTATGGTCTGCAAACATGATCCATGTGAAGCGCGGGTAGGCTGTTGGCGAGGTGCCCAGCCCGGCTGCCGTCGAGTCATAAGCCGCCGTGGTCGTGCGGAACGTCATCTGCGCGCCGCCGATGTAGTTCTCGACTGAGTGCCCCCCGTTTCCGACGCCAACCCCTGGCCCCGCGTTGCGGATCGACGTGCCTGTGGGTGCTACGGCGTCGCCCGCCAAGACCCAGCTGAAACTGGCACTACCCGACCCCGCCCCATCCGTGCCGTCCCTCATTTTGGTGATCGTCACGACATCGATCACCCCATCCCACGTGCACTGCACGGTCACCAGGTCGGTCGTCATGCCGGCCTCGGTGAGGGTGCGGCTGGTGCCCGTGCCGCTGAGCACCGCGCTGCCTGTGGTGACGCTGAAGCTGGGCGCACCCGCCAGGCCAGCGCCAACGGCCGAGAGCGTGATGGTGGTCGGCGTGACGGCCAGCAGCTTGTCAATCTTGAAGTAGGTGCTGCTGGGCAGGAGGCGCAGGCTCTTGTTGCTGACGAACTGCGCGCCGGTGATGACGTAGTCGACCGCCGCCACATCGGCCAGCGATTGCTCGGCCACGCCGTACACATTGAAGCTGGTGCACTTGATGTGAATCGTCTTGCCGATGTAGGACGGGTCTATGACATCCGACCTCGCCACCGAGGCATCAACAAAGGCGAACTTCGCGCCCGAGGCATGCGCCGCCGGGGTGGTGTGATACGCGCCCTGCACAAGGCCGCCCAGGCTGTAGGCGCCTGCACCGGTGAGGGTGGCCGACTCATAGGCAAAGAACTCGGGCGTGCCGTCCACATAGCACAGCGAGTTCAGCGCCGCGGCGTCGGCCGAGCTGGCGCTGACGAGCTGCTGCTTCGCGCCGATCTGCACCGGCATCGCGCCGGTGGCAATCGGCCCCGTGAGCGTGCCGCAGCGGCTGCCGCCCTCGATACGGCCCATGGCCTTGTAGCTGGTGCCGTCCAGGCTCACCCACACGGTGCAGCCGCCCCAGAACGCGCCGTCGCCGCGCGCAGCTACCCACACCTCGAGCGTACCGCCCACCAGGGCGCCTGGCGCTTCGAACACCACCACCTGCGCCGTACTGCCCGGCGCGGCCAGGTAGTTGCCGGCGTAGCCCACGGGCACCTGGGCGGCATAGATCGGCGCATTGGCCGAGCCTGCGGGGAAGTCTTCGCAGGTGATGGTCAGGGTGTCGTCGCCCTCTTCTTGAACCTGGGTCACGCGCACGGGTATGTCGGCCATCCGCAGCACACTGTCGGTCAGCGTGAGCAGGTCCATCGGCTCGGTCAGCGCGTAGTTGATCGGCAGATCGATGACATAGGTGTTGGGCACCAGCAGCGAGCGCTGTTTGAGCAACTCGGCCACCAGGCGCGCCACCCCTGCGTCGCAGATCCAGTGCGCCTGAATCACGGGCTTGGAGCGGCGGCCGTTGATGCTGATGTCGGTCAGGTCAGTGGCTTCGGCAATGGCGATCTGATAGCCGTTCGACCGGTCTTTGTACTGAACGCGGACATGGTTGTGCAAGTCCGTGGGCGTTTTGGACGACATGCGCACCGGCTCTTTCCCCCGCGCGGGGGTGTAGCAGGTGTCATCCAGCTGATAGAGCGGCGTGTTGCTGGGCGTGAAAGTGCGGCCATGCCCCACGGCGGCCTGGTCGGCATAGGGCACCATCTTCAGCTTGCCGTCACTCCAGACGATGCCGGTGTTCGTCAGCTCCGCAGCGGTGCGCAGGGCCTCGATGGCGGCGATCTGCTCGGTGATGGCCGGCGACACCAGCAGGCCAGAGGCCACGCACCAGTCCGACCAGTCGGACCAATCGCCCAGCAGAGCCGGGTCCAGGCCGGCGCCCTCGCTGGCATCGGTCATCAGGTCGGCCATGGCGACCGACGGGTCAACGTCGGGCACGCCCACACCCAGCGCATAGGCGCTGGAATGCACAACCTCGAACGAGTGGTTGTCCACGCTGGCCGAGTCGCCCAGCGAATAGTCTTGCCCGGCCACGCAGGCCAGGCCGCTGTATCCGATGGCCTCAATGCCCTTGCCCGCCAGGCCCGACCACACGGCCTGCCCTACGGCGCCATTGAGCAGGCTCAGGCCCAGCGCCGTGGGCGTGCTTTGGCCCTTGCCCTTCCACACCTTCGGTATGGCGGTGATGGTGCCGTGGCACAGGCCCATGACCAGGCTGGCGGCGTAGGTGTAGGTGGTGCTGCGCGAGCCGCCGCCGCCCTTGCCTCCCTGGGTGGTGGTGTGCGGAATGGCGCGAAAGTCGCCATACCAGACGAGATTGCCCGGCAGCTTGTTGACGCCGCGCAGCCAGGCCACGGTGGCCCCATAGGTGGAGCTTTGCAGCGTGAGCGCTTCGGCGCGCGTGGCGCTGGTGCTGATGGTTTTGCCGCTCATGTTGTTTGCTCTCTCACCAGAGACTCCAGAACTTGACTTCACGACCCTGCAGCGGGTCTTCATTGAGGCGCGACAGAATCACGCCGCGGTCCACATAGGCATGGATGAACTGCCCGTCGATGCCGTCCAGGCAGATGGCCGAATGGCTGAAGGTGCGGCCGAACCTGAACATGGCGATATCGCCTTTTGCAGGCGCCTGCACCTCGTGCGCGCCGGCCTTGGTGAGCCAGTCGAGATACACCTCTTCGCCGCGGTGAAGGTGCCACTGGGTCGAATAGCGGCCCACGTCCAGCGCCGGCGCCAGGTGCAGCGCGTCGCAGTACACAGCCATCAGGATCTGCGCGCAGTCCACGCCCACGCCCCTGATGCGGCCGTGGTGGTGATAGGGCGTACCGAACCACGGCCGGGCCTCGGTGGCTACGGCCTCGCGCTCGGTTTGCTCGCTCATGTGATGGTTTCGGGCTGAGGGATGTAGGGCTTGCCGCGGAAGCGGATGACGTTGCTGAACTTCGCCTCGCAGGTGTTCTGCAGGCCATCGCAGCCGGGCACGATCGAGAACGAATCGCCGGCCACCACAGGCGCCGGCAACGGCGACATGAGGGTGATCACCCCACCGGTGTGCACATGCAGCTTGACGGAGCGCTGCAGCCCATCGTTCGCCCCGCTGGTGAACGTGAGGGTGCCTAGGCCGAAGTAGCCGCCAGCCTGGGCCAGGTCAGTGCTGAACACCGACCGGGTGGCATCGGTCCCCGTGGTGGCGTGGCCGGTGCTGGTGAATGCCGCGCGAGACAGGCCGCAACGGGCGTCAAACACCGTGCTCAGGCACCCCGCCTGATACAGCGGGCCGGGCACCATGTTCGTGAGTGCCTCAATGGCACTCACGATCGTGATCTGCGCCTGGCGCCGGTCAAGCTGCTTGATGTCGGCGAACTTGCCGGCAAACCACAACAGGGCACCGCGCGGGGCTGTGTCGCCCGCACCCCAAAACGCACGGTCAAGCTGCAGACGCGCACCGCTCAGGCCGCCGGCGCGGATGTAGGCCAACAGCGGCACGCCGGCGATGGTGCAAGGCCTGGCCTCGTCGGTGAGCAGGGTCAAGTCCATGGTGTCGACCTCGGCGCCCACCACCCACTTGATGCGGCCGCGGTTGATGCCGGGGCCAAGCGTCCACAGATGGCCGTTACCGGCCAGCGGCACGTCTGACCCCGACCATCGCAGCACCGCGCCCGAAGCCAGGGTGAGCGTGTACAGGTCGGCCTTGTTGAGCGGTGCGCCGCTGTTGAGCAGCGCCACCAGGGCGCCGGCGCTGGTTTCCCAAAGAGTGCTTCTCATTGCGGTTTCACCGTGATGAACTCGACCTTTTTGGCCGACCAGAAATTGGCCATGAACTGCTCGAAAGCCTGGCTGTCGCCGTCGAACCTGCAGCGCCAGCAGAACTGGCCTGACCAGGTGATGGCCGCGCCACCGGCTGCAGGGGCCGGCAGCGTGACGAGGCCCAGCGGGCTGACCGTGGCGCCGCCCGAGGTGACGCCAGCCACCTTGATGGTCTGGGCGCCGTTGATGCCGAAGATGGGGTCAAGGAACCCGCCCATGGCGCGCACCAGCTGGTATTGCGTGGTGACCCCATCACCCACACCAATGACCTGGTTCAGCGCGGTGTTGTCGGCCTTGTCGTTGAACAGCCAATCATCAAACGGGCCGCCGTGCACGTTGTAAAAGCCCATGAGCGTCTGCCACTCGAGCTGCGCCTGGCCGCTGCGCAGGAACTCAAAAGGCACGGTGTACCGGTAGCGCGGCACGGTGCTGCTGCGCGACCGGAACTCGCGCTGGCTGGGCGTGGTCTTGATGTCAACCGGCGGCGGCAGCACAGTGCGCCCCACCGGCCAGCTGACACCCGGAAGGTCAGGGAACAGATCGTTGGACATGCGAGTGCGCTCAGATGATGACGAAGTTGCGTTTCAAACTGCGCAGCAGGCCGACCAGGTCATCCTTGTGGACGAAGTCGCCGCCCTGGGTGTGCAGGTGGATGGGCGGCCCGCCGGCGCCGCCGCCGGCCATGTCTCGGACGACATCGGCTTGCTCTTCAGGCAGCACCATTTCCCGGGCGTGGGCCTGAATGATCGGATTGACGCCGCCCGGAATATCGAACCCCTTGGCCGCCGAAAAGCTGGGCACGTTGCCGCCCATTGCCGTCACCGCCGCGAAGACCGAGGCCATGCTGGCCAGGGCCAGCGCCGGGCCGACGACAGGGATGCCTGCCTGAGAGGCCGCAGCACCTGACCCCGCCTTGGCCGCATCGGCGCCGATGCCGAACAGCGTCATGGCCCGCTCACGCAGCCAGGCCACCACTTTGGCGGCCGCGGGCTTGGTGATCAGCTCCGAGATCATGGTGCTGCCGATGCTGGCGAACATGCTGCGCAGTGCGCTGCTGGCGTTGCGCCAGTTGGTGACCATCGTCAGCGCTGTTTGCGACAGGGTGTTCTGCACGCTCTTGAAGATCTCGATTTGCGGCGCCATCAAGTCCAGCTGCTGATCGCCCTTGATCTGCCCCATGCGCAGCTGGTGCTGCTGCTCCAGTTGCTCGATCTCTCGGTGGATGCGCTCCACCTCCACCGGGCTGCGGTCGGGGTCGGCCTCAGCCAGGCGCAGGCGTTCCTGGATGGCAGTGAAGGCGATCTGATACCGCCGCTCTTCAAACTCGGCTTGCTTGGCCAGCAGCTGGGCCGTGGTGATCAGGCCCAACTGCTCAGCCTGCAGCGCGGTCTGCTCTTCCAGCGCGATGGTTTGGGTCTGCGCCTGGCGCTCTGCCTCGGCCCGGCTCTGCGCGATGGCCTTCAGCTGCTCATCCGCCTGGCGCCGGATAGCCACGATGCGGCGCTGGGACTCTTCATATTCCTTGGTGCCGAATGCGTACTGCAGCTGCAGGCGGTTCTCGACTTCAAGCCGCTTGTCGGTGTTGTGTTTGTATTGTTCAGCCTCGGCCTGCAGGGTCTTGATGCGAACGTCGAACGCCTCGCGGTTCAGTGCCATTTCCACGTCGGCCGTGCGGCGCGAGACCGAGATCCGCTCGTTGTCACTTAGGTCTTTGCGCTTGGTCAGCTCGCGCCAGTAGCTCAGCTCTGCCGCCTTGCTCATGGTGCGGTATTCACCATCCAGCAGCGCCTCGCGCTCCAGCGCCACCTTCTTCTCAGCGAGTGCGGTTTCCCACTGAGGCATGCGCGACGGGTCTGCGGCGAACTTTTCTTCCTTCTCTTTGAACTTGTAGCGCGGGCCTTGGTCGCGCGAACCACGGCCCTCGTGCCCGTAGTCTTCATCCCGAGAGCCCTGCCCCACGTTCTGCAGCCGGGCGTTGACGCCCAATACCTTGGCCTCGAGCGCATCCAGCTCAGCGCGCGATCGCTTGGCGTCTTCGATCGCCATTTCGTGAATGGCCTTGGCGCCGGCCAGGTCGCCCGTCAGCACAGCAGCCATGCCGGCCGCGATGGCGCCCAGGTCTCTGCCGATGCCGCCCACCACGAACTGCAGGTTTGCAGCCAGCACGGTGACGGTTTCCATCACCGTGCCCAGCACCTGGCCAAACAGACTGGCCGACTTCGGCAGCTCGCGGCTCATGGCCTCGCCGATGCGGCTGAAGACCGGCAGCAGCGCGTTGCCGAACTGCACTTCCATGGCCTTGCCGACCAGGGTCAGGTCTCGCATCTGAGCTGCATACTGCTTGCTCATCGCCACGCCCTCGGGGCCGACGATCAAGCCGAGCTCGCGGGCGCGCACCTCGGCCTGGTTCATTTGCTCCGCCGTCAGCCGCAAGATGCCCCGGATCTCGGACCAGCCCTTGCCATACACCTGCATGCCGGCAATGTTTTGCTCGATCGGGTTTTTGATCGCGATCAGCTTGGCATTGACTTCGCCCATCAGCTCGGTCACAGGCCTATAGGCCCCCGACGAATCGCGGACCTTGATGCCCATCACCTCGAAGGCCTGCGCATTGCTCTGAATCTGCTTGCTGAGCTTTTGCGACGCGCCCAAGTAAAGATCGGAGTCCATGCCAAGGCGGGCTAGAGCCACGTTCAGCACGCTGGCGCGCTGGGTGGTCAGGTCAAGCTGCACGGCCATGCGGCCGGCGGTGCCGTTCCATTCGTTCGCGTCGGTGATGAACTTCTTCAGCGCCCCGCCGCCAGCGAGCACCGTGGCAAAGCCCACCAGCATATTGCTGACGGCCATGACACGATCGCCGATTTTCTTGAACTGCGCGTCGATCGTGGCGGAGGTTTGCACCGCCGCCTGCTTGGCCTGGTCAAAGCCCTTGATGAACCCCGACGGGTCCGCCGTGATGTTCTGTTCAAAGTCGCGGCCGTCAGATTTGTTCGACATTTTTCACGTCTCCAAAGAACATGCGTTCAGCCGCGGCAATGGCTTGATCGGTCGTTGTTGCTTCGCGGAACTCTTGCGAGGGCGGCATACCCATGCCGGGCGGCACCCAGGGCTGCCCGGGCTCGCCATCTGACGCTGTTGCAGGCGCCTGCAATTCGGGCTTGTAGCCCACGAAGCCCGCCACCAGGTGGTGCACTGGTGGCCACCGGTGCCACTCGGCCTGCAGCGCGTCCAGCGTGGGCAGGTCTACGTGCTCTCGGACGTAGGACCAGGTCCAGCCGGTGTTGGCGCAGATGCCGGCGATGAGCCCTCGCCAATTGACGGGCTCATCGCCTGCAGGTTTCCCGCGGCTTGCGCCTTGCGCTTGGCGCCGGAGATGTCCATGAGCGATTCATAGACATCACCCATGTTGCCGACATCCACCAGCTCGGCCACCTCGACCCGAGTGATCATGGGGTAGTTGCGGCACAGCGCAATGTGCGTGGCGTCGATGACGGTTGCCACGGCAACGGGGTCTGTGACCTCGAGCGTGGGCAGCAGCTTCATCCGCTCGTGCAACAACTCCAGGGCGCCCAGACTCAGCGGCGGGAGGATGTAGGCCCGGCCGCCGCCGAAGTCGTGCAGGCAGCCGGGGATCATCAGCCCGCCGCTCATGCCTGGCTCCAGTAGCCCGCCGAGCCGGTGCCGTCGTCCAGCGCTTCGAAGCCGAAATCGGCGATCACGAAGTCTTCATTTTTGAACGGCAAGCTCAGCTTGTCGCTCTGGCAGTTCGTGAGCTTGATGACCAGCTTGGTGCCCTTGCTGTCGTTGAACAGGATGACGCCGAAGCTGGGGCTGTAGCCCATGAGCTGGTTCGTCAGCGGGACGATCAGGCCGCCGGTGGCTGAGCTGTATTCGTAGCTGCGCAGCAGGGCCTTGCCAGTGTCGGCCGCGGCAAAGGTGTAGGTGCCGGCGCTGACGCTGTACTGCCCCGCAGTCGGGCCGCTGGCCACTCGGGTGAAGTCGTTGCCATTGGTGTCGCGCACGCCCAGGTCGGCCACAAAGGTGCCGCTGCCCGGGGGCGCCGTGGCCACGGTGTACGGGCCGGCAGCAGGGACGGCGATCGGGTCATCGATGACTGGGCCTTTGTAGCCCACGGTCGGCGTGACGCCGAAGTGCAGCGCCGCCAGGGCGGCGGCGTTGATCTGGGCCGTCTTGGCGCTGAAGGCGAGCTTGGCTTTGCCGCGGCCGCGATCGACGGGCAGCTGGCCGGCGCCGTACAGCGTTTTGCCTTCGAAGCTGAAGTCGGTGCCGACCTCCTGCAGGATGCCAAGGCGATAGGGCGCAGGCACGGCCAGCAGGTTGCCCTGGGCATCTGTGCGGGTGGTGGCGACAAGAATGCCGACGCCGAATTTCTGGGTCTGAGCAGGCATGGTGATGATCTCCTAGGGTCAGGTTTTGTGGTGGCCGTGTGCGCGGCTCAGGCCTCGGGGGTGTCGGTGGTCGGCGCTTCGGCCTCGCCCTTGACTTCGGTTGCTGCGCCCGGGTTTGCGGCCAGCACTTCGTCAGCGATCTCGACTTCATCGCCGGGGCCGGCGAGGGTGCCGTCTTGCCGGCGGATCTGGTGGCCGGGGTTCACGATGCATTTCATGGTGGGTGTCCTTGCTTGAATGGGTTCACAGGGTGTTGACGGGGGTCAGGTAAAGGGCGCGGTAGCGCTGCACCTTGATGAGCGAGGTGGTGTCGGCCGGCTCGGGGTCGAACGTGTGGTCAGTGCGGCGCAGGCTGTCCAGCAGCACCTTCAGCGGGGCATCAGCCACCAGGGCCTGGTGCGCCAGCTGGTGGATGCGCTCGGCCTCGGGGGTGCCGGGTTCCTCGCGCACGTACACGCGCAGCTCGATCTGCTGTTCGTCCTGGTCGAACTCGGCGCTGAACTGGGTGGTGGTGCCGTCTCGCGCCACCACGTTGATGCACGGTGCCTCTTCCAGGCTCTGCGCATCGGCACGATCGCGGAAGACCAGGCACACGCCGGCGAGCGCGGCTTTGAGCACCACGTCTATGCGGTCCAGGATCTGGGTGAGCTTGGTTGTCATGGGCGCACCTTGCTGAGCGGGGCCGCGCTGAACACGCCGTCTTCGGCAGGCAGGGGGTCGGTGCGCAGCTTGTAGTTGCTGCCGCCGCCCTCCCCGCCAATGGTCAAGACCTCATCGCGCTTGAGGCCTGGCCAGGTGGCAGTGGCGAAGGTGACCTTGTATTCGCGGGTGATGACCCGGCCACCGTCCATCTCTTGCCCAGGCTGGTCAAAGATCATCAGGCCCGCCACCACCGGGCCGCCCACGGAGGGCTGCCAGGTGACGGGTGAGCCCAGGTCTTCCAGGTAGGTGGCCGCGTCATCGGCGAACACGGCGCCGCCTCAGCTCTGGCTGCCTTCGGGTGCAGGCACGGCCTGGCCCTGGTTCAGTGCCTGGCCGAGGGCGGCGATCAGCGCATTGACCAGGTCCGCCGGGCTGTTGGTGGCGGCGGCCTGGATGCGCGATTCCTTCTCAGTCGCCAGGGCCGCGGCGCGGTCTTTCTCGTTCGCGAATTCGAGCTTGTGGGCATGCTGGGCGTGGGCGTCATCGTCCAGACTGACTTCGTCACCCGACGCATAGGTGCGCTTGTGGACGCTGCCGTCCGCCTGCTTGATTTCCAGCACGACCATAAAGCCGTCGCGCACGATGTACTTTTTGATAGGCATATCGGTATCTCCAGATTGAATGGATGGATGAATTGAAGGGGCGCCACCTCGTGGCGGCGCCGGGGCGCTTAGACCGTCAGCGCGTCGGACATGACGGAGAAGCTGGCGGTGTGGCGCACGCCGATGTCCAGGCTCTGCAGCGCGCGCAGGAGCACGCCGCCGTTTTTGTAGACGCTGGGGTGCGTGGTGCTGGGCAGGATCTCAAGTACGCCCCATTCAGCGATCAGCGCTTCGCTCCAGGCGCCATAGAACAGCTCGCTGCAAACGGCCCCCGAGCTGCCCTTGACCAGGTTGTTCCGGGCCTGCTTGGACCGCAGGACCGGATAGCCGTTGACCTCACCCGGCGTGCCGCTGCGCTGGCCACCGGGGTACGTCGTCCACAGGTACTGGCCGGTGGTGGACTTGAGCTTTTTGGCCCAGCCGACGCTGCGCGGATTCATGATGTAGGCCAGCGAGTCCTCGGGCGCGTTGGCGTCCATCACTTGGGTCTCCAGGTCGATGAGGTGATCTATCGTCAGCTGAGCGCCATTCACGCCGCCGATGACAGAGCCCACACCGGCCTGGTTCGAGATGCCGAGAGGCTGCGAGCCAGTGCCGGGTGCAGACAGCACGGCCAGGTCGATACCCAGCGCAATGGCGGCCAGCATGTCGGCACGGGCCAGCATGTCGATGTCGGGCGTGCCCTGCATCAGCATGTTGCGGCTGATCTGGCTGAAGGTGCCGATGGTCTTCATGTTCAGCGTGATGCTGTCGAAGGTGGCTTCGCCCTCGCTGGTATCCACGCCCTCAGCCGTCCAGAACGTGGCCGTCTGGCCCGTTTGGCGCGGAATGGTGACGGCGCCCACCAGGCCACTGATCACCGTGGCGCCGGCCTGCATGGTGCGGGCCTTGTTGCGCAGCACCTCGATGAAGCTGCCCGGCAGCAGCTGCGTGCCCACCAGCGTGCCGCCCGTGGTGCCGGCGCCCGGGGTGCCCACGGCGTACGGAGCGCGCATCGCAAACTGGATGTTCGTCGGCACGAAGAAGCCGCGCTCGTTGGCGGCACCGCGGCCCAGCTTCTTTGCGATGTCGTTGCTGCACTCGAGCTCGAAACCGGCCTCCTTCCAGTTGCCGCTGAGCGAGGCATTGACCGCACGGATCATGCTGAAGCGGGCCTTCTCCTTCGCCGTCAGGTCCGGGTTGTGGCTGTCGCCGAAGTCAGCGGCGGGCTTGTTGCGAGCGCGCTCCATCACCATATCGGCGGCCGTGAGGCGCGCCTGGTCAACGGTGGCACCGCGCTGGACCATGGCGGTGCGCAGTTCCGCGCTGAGGTCGTACTTTTTGCAGATCGCCTCGATCTCGTTGACGCGGGCGCGTTCATCCATTGCACCGCGCTGGGCAAGTGCTGTGGGGTCTGCCGGCGGGGCGGTGATGGTGGTGCCACCGCCGCCACCGCTGCCATCTTCTTCGCCGCCCGCCTTGTTGCGGAATTGGCCACGGAAACGAACGTTCATAGTAGATTGCTCCTGAGAGTTGCTGGGGTTGGAATGCGCCTCGGGCGCTGAAGTAACGCCCGGCGCACTGGGCGACGGGGCAGGGGCGGCAGCAGATCGAACCTCGATCTGCACGCCGTTTTCGGTATCGAGCTGGGCGCCTCGGCCGGCGCCAACCGTGGGGTCGCCGGGGACCGTCATGAGGGAGATCTCGTAGGCCTCCCAGTCGATGGCGATGAGCAGGTCGTTCTCGGTGTCTTCAATCCATTTGTAGACCCGGTACTTGAACGACACGTTGACGAGAATCTCGTCGTCGGCCTGCTGCATGGCCCACTCGCCGCGCTCGTCTTTGCCGAAGCGAACGTCGGCGCGGGCGATGCGGTCCGGGTGGATGGCGATGCCTTCGACCCGGCCCAGCAGGTCGTCCAGGTTGTGGTTGTAGAGAAGCGGCATGGTCAGCTGCCGCACCCCCGTGCGCATGGCGCCAGGCGCCATGGACAGGATCTCGGTGCCGTACCACATGTCCACCGGCGTTTCACTGGCAAAGGCCAGTTGCATGGTGCGAGCGGTGGTATCGACCAGGCCGCGCTGCGCCTCGCCATTGGCCGGGGCCAGCCTGGCGGTCATGGTGCGCACCTGCGGGGCCAGGCTTTGTGGGCGTACTTTGATAGTCATGAAAACTCCAGGCGTAAAAAAACCCGCCGAGGCGGGTTCAATCTGTGGACCGTTGGATTAGGGCTAACCGTTTGCCGACACCACGTTGTTAGACCCCGTCTCAGACGCTCCGGGGGCGAACGCGTGGCTGAGCAGAACGCCATTGACAATGCCAATGCCGGAGGCGCCGCCAGATGTGACCGGCGTTGTGGACGTGCCCGATACCTTGATCTTGCCGCCGCTGACGGTGTTGATCACGCCGGCCGTGGAATTGAGGCTGATGCCTGTTTGCGCTGCGTTTGTGGTCACCGCCTCGATGTCAGGATTGGTCACACAGCCGACCGCTCCAGCGCCAAGTGACCCGCCACCGCTCTGGAAGCTGATGCCGGCCCAGGAAGCGTTGGCTGTGAAGCCAGGCCGCAAGCGGACGCGCGGGCCGTCCAGCACCAGGCGCGTACTAGCGCTGGCCCCCCAGGCGCCGTAGTAGTAGTTGTCTTCGCCACGGAAGTTCGATATCTCCACGTCTGCGCCGCTTTGAGCACGCAGGCCGTGGCCACCGAACAGAGCTCGAACATCGTTTCCGCGCACAGTGGTGTTGTTCGCGTGAATGTTGTTGGCGTACTCGCTCGCACCAGGGGCTGCGCCCACATTGCCGGCCGTGGTGATGGGACGAACCGAGCGCACGTTGCTAAGTTCAACACGCCCATTCGCCGGCCCTGATCCCATCAATGCCAAGCTGCTACTGTTGCCGATGGCAGTGGTAGTGAAGACCACAGTCTCAAGTGCCGCGTTCACGTCATATGTCATCAGCGGCGAGTCGGTGAAGTCGCTGTTCCTGATTCGGATCTGCTCACCCTGAGGGGTCAGGCCTGAATTCCAGCCAAGGCTGCACACCTCCCAGATGTTGGCTGCACCGAGAGTGATAGGCCCGCAGTTCTCGACGTGCAGCAGGTTGAAGTCCACCCGCGACGGAGCCGCATTGGCCCCAGAGCGCAGGAGCTGGATTGCGCCCACGCCCTTATTAAAGCCGCTGATGTTGATGTCGGAGAACTCAATCGCGAAGTTATCGCTTCCCGTGATACAGCCAATGCCGCCGCCGTAGGTGGAGCCAGTCACGCCCAGGTCATTGGTGATTTGGGCCTTGGTGATGATCAGGTGATCCGTGATGCGGGAGAAGCCGAGGCACGCATACGAGGGGTGGGTTGAAGATCCACCATAGTGACCCTGCATCGGAGTACCGAGGCCGGCCGAGTCAAGCCACAGGTTGCTGAGGTTGCTGACCTGCGCACCGGTGGCCGCAGCAGCACCGGCATGGATGCACATTGCGCCTGTCTTGTTGATCCAGAGCTTGTCGACGTCAGTCCTCGTCGCCGCGAAATACATGCCATCGGTCGGCGCGTCGTGGATGTACAGCCCACGCACCTGGCCTCGGTCGTGCCGGATGTCGAGGCATGCCGAGATCTCCCAGCGATTGCCCAACGTATTGTTGGCACGATTGCCGTCGATCTCCAGATCAAATATTCCGACGCGCGAGTGAGTGACCTCAGTACGCAATAGCCGATTGATGGAGCAGAGATACGAGCCAGGCGGGAAGGTGTAATTCGTGACCTTGGACTCAGCGAAAGTGGCGCTGTTGACCGTGCAGATGATCTGGGCGGCTATGTCGGCCACGAATTGCACGGTAACCAGACCCGACGCTATGGCCGTGACGATGCCCAGCGTGATCGTGTAGGTACGCTGCCCCCCAACCGTCTGATCCTCGAGGGCTACCCGCTGCCCGACAAAGTAGCCGGCGTTCGAAGCCACCGGAAAATCAACGATCGGATTCGCTACGGCCGAACTGACAGTTACGCCGGCTGTCAGCGTCGAGTACACCTGATCGGGCAGCTTCAGCTTGCTCTGGTTGAAGTAGAGCATCTGCCCCGTCAGCGGAACAATCTCGCGGGACAGCTGGTACGTTTTGCCAAAAGGAAAGATGATCTGCGCGTTTGCGTCGGTACGCGAGATCACGTCCATCAAATTGTTGTAGTTCGCCTGCCTGCTGGCCACAGGCTGAGGCATGTATACCTTTGGACCGATTAACCACCCCTCATCAGAGGCGGCAACAAATACACCGCCGCCAACTGGCTGCTGATCGGTATATGTCGCGATCTGCCGGTTTACAAATTCGTCGGCGAGCCCGTCTGCCAGCGTCCACGGATTGCCTGCGGCGGTCATCAGCCCGATGCCAGGACCTCCATTCGCCGACGCGCCCACATTCATGTTGATTCGTTTGCTCATCTCGATCACTCCGTTTCGCCGGCGACAGTGCCGTCAGATCCATCGTCGTTTTCGCCAGGCTCGCCAGGGCTACCCTCCGCCCCGACGCCGTTTGCAGGCGCCTGCACCTGGCCCTTGTCGTTGACCTGGGCGGGGTCGGTGTCCAGCACCAGGCCCAGCTCGGCGGCCAGCTCGATCTCTTCGGCGCGGGTCTTCCAGACGTCTTCCACGTCCTGGCCGTCGTTGCTCTGCGCGATCACGTCGCCGGCGGTCATGAAGCCCGCGCGCACCGCAGCCTTGAAAGCGTTGACTTCCTTGCCCGGGTCGATCCAGGACCAGCCGCGCGGCTTGAAACGGGCGACCCGGTATTTGCCAGGGTTGCTGTAGTAGTCGGCGCCGGTCTTGGCCTTTGCTACCAGGGTGGCTGCGTCCATGAACTCCGTGTGCACGCGCACGCGCAGGTTGCGGATCACAAAGCCCTGCAGGACTCGATACAAGTCCCGGTCGTCCAACATGCCCATGCGGCCACTGCTGTAGCTGGCGCTGGTGAGGTCTCGGCTGATGGCCTCGTAACTGAGCCCCACCCCTACGCCCATCTTGCGCACCATGTGCCGCAGGAACCCTTCCACCGCAGGGTTCGGCGATGTCGCATTGAAGCCGGCCACGCTCTCGCCAGGCAGCAGGCGCTGCCAGGTGCCTGGCTCGGTATCGATGAGCTGACGACCGCCAACTACAGCATCGGGTGTCAGTGGCTCGGGACTGCTGATGAAACCGACGACGTTGGCACTGGCGCGGGCCTTGACGATCTCGGCCTCTTCGAAGCCGCCGGTGTCGTTCATCGTCCGCAGGGTGGCGTGGAACCAGGGTTCGCCACGGGTCTGCGGCCAGCGGTTGATGATGTACAGGTGAATGATGTCTTCTGCCGGCACGCGCATAAAGCGGCTGGGTTCGAAGGTCTTGAACTGATAGTCGCCCGGGTGCTGGGGGCTGAACCAGTAGGCCACCGGCCGGTGCCACTGGTCGATCTCCACGCCCATGCGGATGGCGTTGCCGTTCGGTGCCCGCGCAGTCTGCCAGTTGTCCAGCAGGCGATCGGCCTCGATCAGCTCGATCGCCAGGGGGATCTCGTTGCTGCGGCCGAACGGCTGCCGAATCAAGCGCACGATGACTTCGCCGGACGTGACGAGCTCGGCCACGCACACGCGCTCGATCTCGGCCCAGCCTAGCAGGCCAGCGACATGGCAGCTGTCTTTGACCGACCAGTCGGCATAGGCCTGTTCGATCGAGTCGTTGATCTTGGTGAGCAGCTTGCCGCCCGCCGTCTTGACCTGGGCCTGCAGGCCGATGCCGTTGCCAATCACGTTGTTCTGCAGCAGGCGCACGCAGTGCAGCGCATATTCGTTGTCTCGCACCAGCTCACGGCTGCGGGCGCGCAGCACGCGGCCGCCGGTCAGCAGCTCGCTGTCGGCGCTGGTGTTGTATGCCGTCCAGTCGCTGTTGAGGCGGTTCATGCTGGCGCCGGCATAGGCGCGCTGCTGGGTCACGCGGTCTTGCTGCACCGCTGCGGCGCGCTTGGCTGCAGGGCCAACGAAGCTGGACAGCACGCGGCTGGGCCGCATCGGCGCGCGGCTGAGGTCATGCCAGTCGGTCATGTTTGTCTCACAAAGCGGCAGTACAGGTTGCGGGTGTTGCCGGTGCCGTTGGCAATCGACTGGGTGCTTTGCTCAGCCAGCACCTTGGCGCGCCAGAACGCGTGCAGGGTCATCAAGTCAGCGATGGACTGAAACTCCATCGTCCGGCCGGCGATCTCGTACTTACGAACCTTGCCGCCCGTCTTGTTGAAGGTGGCCATGGCCGCTTCGCAATCGGCCAGCGCCACCTGCGCCGCGCTGCGCGCCTCGAACACACCGGTCACCACAGTGAGGTCTGGCGTGATCGTGGCCTGGCCGGCGCCCACGGTGATGCGCTCAGTCCCGGCGCTGACGGTGGCCGTCCACTGATAGAGGCCCGCCGTCAGCGCCGCGCTTGCCGCCGCTGACAGCGTGGTCTTCCACCCCGCCCCATTGGCTGCGGCCACCAGGTCCAGCGGGCTGGGGCCGCGCAGCCAGTAGCGCAGCGCCCAGGCCGCACTGGTGGCGGTGCGGCCGTCTGGCAGGGTGACGGGGTCATCCAGCCAGGCAGCGCTGTCGCCCGCCGGGAGTTGTTGAAATATGTTCATGGGGTCAGTCCATGCGCTCAGCGGCGCCAGTTCTTAGCAGACCAGCCGCCGGGCTTGGGTGCGGCGACAGGGCTGGCGGCCTGCAGGCGCTGTGGTTGCGCAGCAGGTGCGGGGGTAGGTGCTGCCGCAGTCTCTGGTGGCTCTGCGTTGCCCTCGCTCGTCTCATTTGCAGGCGCCTGCAAGCTTTGCGGCACCACGGCCAAGGGCGCATCGGCTGCAAACAACGTGGGCTGATTGATGGCCGCCTCTTCCGCGTCCCAGTGGTCATCACGCCACAGGTTGAGCTTGAGGCTGCGGGCGGCGTGCAGGCACATCACCTCGCAGTCAAGCGCCTCGTTGCGGCGGCCAGACTTGCAGTCCCACACCATCCGACCGGGAATGGTTTTGTGCGGGATCTTCACTTCGGCCGTGACCTGGTCCCAATAGTCCGGGCGCACGTCGCGGTACATGTGCATGCGGCCGGGGCCGTTGCCCGTGAGCTTGATGCGCCCTGCCTGTTCGTTCACGCCCAGCAGCAGGTCTTTGGCGACCTGAGTGCCGATCATGTACGGGCGCACACCGGAGGGGTGCGCCTTGTGCTTGGCCGTGGTGTCGATCGAGCTGCTGGGCGGCGTGAAGATTGCCTTCTTCGGGTCATGGCTTTCGCCCTTACCGGCCAAGAAGCCTGGCCGCCGGCGCACGTAGCTGTAAACCGCGTCCTGCGTCTGGCCATCGCCGCTGTCCACCGTGGCCGCGCGGATGCGCAGCTTGCTGCCATTGGCGTGCAGGAAGGCCCCCTTCAGCAGCTGGTCCAGCTCAAGCCAGACGGGCGAGTGCTCTTTCGATATCGAGCCGTCATCGCCCCAGTGCAGCAGCATGGTGCGGCCATAGATCTCGCCCCACCACACCAGCCAGCTCTCTTCTCCCCTGCCCCACGCCCTGATCACAACGGCCAGGCGGTCATGCTGCACGTCCACACCGGCCGTGAGCACGATGCCACCAGGCTGAACGATCAGCTCCTGATAGTCAGATGCGCGTTCCTTCAGCTTGTCCGCCGTGGGCACGCTGCTGCTGTAGGCGTACGGCAGGCCCTCGCTGTTGTTGCGGTATGAACGCATCTTGGCGTCGTCACCGTTGCGCAGCCAATGCTCGGCCGTCAGGCGTTTCTTGACCAGCTCCTGCAGCGTGCTGCCGGGGAACGGGCTGTAGGCCTCATTGATCGCAAAGCCGGCGATGCCATGGAAGGCCGCCGACGCACGCCACTCGCCTTTGCGCACTGCGCGATTCTTTTCGCCGTTCGTCCACAGGCAGCCCGTGTGCACGCAGCGATAGCGGGCCGATTCCAGCACGACATCACCGAAGATCTCGTGACGCAGGGCCGGGTCACGCGTGAATACGATGTTCTCGCACGCCAGAACCTGGCTCTCACCGCAGTGCGGGCACGGCACCCAGAACTGACGCTGATCGCTGCCAGCATACGCAGCGGCGATGGCGCTGAAACCCTCGACCGTTGGCGTGCCACCGAACACCAGCTTGCGGCGCCGGAAACCCTTCAGACGTTCGCGCAGCAGGGTGATCGAGTCGCCCTGTTTCTTGACGTTCGTATTGGCATCATCAGGCTCTTCGACAGCGACGAAGGGGGCAGGTGTTGACTTCACCGAGTCCGGCGAGTTCGATCCCACCAGCTTCAGGAATCCATCCGTGAAGCCCTTGTAGTCCCATTTGTTGTTGCGGTCCCTGGACTTGTGCACCGGGATCTTGGCGGCCAGGCGCGGCGTGGCTTCGATCATCGGGATCAGCTTCTCCCGCTCGAACATCTTGGCCGCGCCCTCTTTCGAGAACAGCACGATCATGGCGCACGGTTCGACATCGATGCGCTTGCCGATGTGGTTCAACAGCACGCCATCGGTCCAGGCGATCTGGGCCGACTTCATTGCCACGACTTCGAAGATGTCGGGATCGTCCAGGGCTTCGGCCATGCCGTTGACCCACGGCGTGATGTCGGGGCTGTACCTACCCGGCTTGAACGTGCTCTTGGCCGACATCCGACGATGCTCGGTCGCCCAAGCCATCGTGCTCATCTTCTCCGCCGGCGCCAGCCCCGTCGCCAGCCGGCGCAACAGTGCCCTGATGCTCGGGGTCGTATCGAGCAAGTTGACGGAGGGCTGCACGCGTGTGGTCTTCCAGTAGCTGTGGGTCCAGATCGATGCCATACATGGCCTCGATCTCGCTGCGCAATTTGTCGTCACGCGTCAGCAGCTCGGCTTTGAACGCGCCGAACATCTGGCGCAGCTCGGGTTCCAGCTGCGCAACGTTCACCAGCTGGCCCCGCTTCTCTGCGAGCGCCAGCTGTTTCATCTCCCGGTCGATCTGCTCCGTCAACACGCGTTCGCGGGTCAGGTCCATGCCGTCGCTTGACTTGTGCCCGGCGGCCACGGCGCGCAGCTTGCGGATGTACGCGACACGGATGTCATCCATGCCCACCACACGCCAATCGATTTCAAGCTCGGCCATCAGCTTGCTGACCTCGGCCTGGCTCAGGTCCAGGTGGTCGCCGATATCGGTTTGCGTGGGCATGCCCAGATCCTCGTGTGCGCCAGCAGCCCGCGCACCCAGGGCAGGGCCGCAGGCTGGCGAAGCGGAAACAATTTTTGCGCTGCCGCCGGGTATGGCTATAGCCCCCTAGTGCTCGCCAAAACTAGAGGAATTTCGGGGTCATGGCTGCCGCGTTATTTCCGGCCAGGAAGGACCCGGGATTTTCAGCGCGACAGGAACTTAATCTCATGTGCCAGGCGGGTCTCGAACTCCTGCCCGATGAGCAGGCGCATCGCGGCCTGGATGCGATCGTTCGCATACACGCCGCCGACGCTGGGGCCGTACAGCTTGCGGCAGGGGTAGGCATGCCATCCGCCCTTGCTGCCGCGCTTGTATTGCTTGGCGCGCCTGATGATGATCTTGCCCGCGCCCTTGTCCTCGATGAATACACCGCTCTTGCCATTGAGGCGCTGGGCGATGAAGGCGCCCTTGATCATCTTGCGTGCGCCATGGATCTTGACCGACACACCGGCCTTGCTCTCGCGTGGGCTGAACTCGATCAAGCTTTTGGTGCGGCGCTTGACCCTCAGCTTCACCACCAGGCGGCCCTGGCTGGCCTTGAGCATCGACATCGCCGCCTTGATTTCCCCGGCGCTGAAGGCATAGCCATCAGCCCGCAATTCACGCGAGCCCGAGGTTATGGCCTTCTCACCACAACGGTTCAAGGCGCGAGGGATGGCCTTATCGACCACGTCTTTCTTGTGACCGTCCATGCGAGACAGCACAGCGTCGATGTTGTTGCGCACGCCGATCTGCATCACACCGCCCAAATAGAAACGCCCGGCAGGGATGGGATCTGCCGGGCGTGTGCCGCTGAAATTTCCTCGCGCTGGGCCTGGGACGGGGCTTGCGCGAAGAATGCCTGAAATGTACCTAAAAGCGATACGCCCTAAAACTCCCCCGAGCTAACCCGAATCAACGCCTATTGGCCTGCCTGACTGCTGCAGAGCCTCGGTACGCTCACGTTCAGCGCGCCGCTGCTGGTGCTTCTCAGTGACCCAGCGTTCTATCAGCGGCCGAGCCCGCCGAAGCCGGCTGTGAATCGTCGGCTCTGCCACGGCCAGCAGTTTGGCCTTGCGGGCGATGCTGCCGCCCTGCACGTAGTACACCTCAATCGTCGCCCGCAGCTCGCTGCTGAGCGACCAGATGGCCTGGTCAGTTTCCTCGGCCTCGCAATTGACCGTAGGGATGATGGCATCGGGCAGGTCGCCCCCGTCAACCACCGGCTCGCCCATGCGCACCTTGGCATAACCGAGGCCACCTGCACCGGCGCCGTGCTTCCACCTGCCCCAGTTCTGCAGGCGCCGTTCCATGTCTTCACTTGACGACATGCTGCGGCTCCTTCAGCACGACCAGAACTTCCCGCGACGCCGCAGTGAGGGCGGCAAAGTTTTTCAGCACGTCGGTGTCCCAGGGCGTGCCGAGGGCGATTGGCCCTTCCCTGGCAAAGAACCATCCAGGCTCGCCAGCCAGGCTGCGCCTCAAGCACTCGTCCACGTACTCATCGCCGAACAGCGAGCGCTGAATGGCAATCTGCTTTTTGACCCTCGGCATGGCGGCAGCCACCCAGGACCAATCTCGGGTCGGAAGCTCTGTGTCCATCATGTCCATGTTCATTTATTGAGGTTTGGGGGTGGGTGAGAGGTCGGGCGCGCGGGCCTGCGCGCGTGCTTGCCTGCGCCCGCCCCCACTTCAATGCGCCGCCGTCCGCAAACAGCTCCGCCATCGATACCCGGTGCAGCAGTCAAAGCTGCGCCAGGACTCAATGAAAACCACGTGGACACGTGGACGGAGCCGGCGAACGTCCAGGCGCGCCTGGTCGCTGTGGCCTACATAGGCAGGCACCCGACGTGCCTGACCTTTTCGGCGGCAACGCACCGCCCTCGCTGGTCAAAACGGCACGTCATGGGGTACTCGCTGTTCAGGTGGCCCTGCGTGGGGCGTTGAGGAAGATGCAGCCCGGCCTGCGGCGGCCGGCTCTGCCGGACGCACATAGATGCGCGGACGGCTGGTGTTTTTGTCTTTGCTGCCTGGCCGGCGTGTGGTCCAGCCCATGGCGTCCAGGATCTGGCCCGCGCGGCGCACCACCACATCGGTTTGCTTCTCTATCGCGTAGCCGATGCGTTCCAGCAGCTCGATCATCCCGATGTTGTCAACGACCGTGCCTTTTTGCTCGCCATAGACGGTGCGCTGGTCCGGGTCGTACAGGTAGCGCCTGATGGCCGATTCGAGCGAGGTCTGCACCAGGCGGTCGCTCTGCTGCGGGTCGAACAATTTTTTCTGTTCCTCGCGGTTTGGCCAAAAGCGCTCACCGGCATCGACGTACTGCACCGCCTCGGCCAGCAGCTGGTCCAGGTTGTCACGCAGCCAGGCCTGGTCAGGCGGCATCGACACGCGCACCGGCCAGAACCGCCGATTGCCTGACACGTCGGTCAAGTAGTGCGTGTCATTGGTCGACCCGAAGAACACCACCTGGCGCGGATAGTCTCGCGGCCGCCGGTCAAAGGATGCCCGGAAGCGGTCCTTGGGCGAGCTGATGAAGGCCTTGACCTTGCCGATCTCCTGCCGGCTCATGTTCTCGAGCTCGGCCCATTCATAGACCAGGATGCCCTGGATGTTCTGCAGCGAGTCTTTCTCGCCGATGGTCAGGCCCGTGTCGGCGAAGTACTCGCCGCCCAGCACCGATGACAGCGTGGACTTGCCCCAGCCCTGCGGCCCCTCAAGAATCAGCATGGTGTCGAACTTCACACCAGGGCCGCACAGGATCGTGTGCCCATTCATCTTGAGCGGCATCACCCGCGCCACCAAGCCCATCAGGAACCAGGTGCCGGCACGCTCAAGGTACGGCCGCAACAGAGGGTCTTCAAACGCCGGATCATCGGGCCTGAGGCAACAGCGCTCTAGCCACGTCTTAAGGCGCTGCTCATCGTCCCACTTGCCGCGCAGGGCCACCATGCGCTCACGCACGGGGTGGAAGCTGTGGCGCCGCGCCACCATCAGCACCGCCTCTTCCAGCGTGCCGCGGTTCATGCTGGGCAGGTAGTGCTCGCGCACCAGCCATTCGCCCATCAGCAGCTCGTCCGCCTCTTCCCATGCGCCTGCAGCGGTGCCCCAGGGCGAGGGCCGGGTCTTGACGACGTTGTTCGTGAATTCGTTGAACGCAATCAGCCCTGCGGCCTCGGGCACACCTGGGATCTTGCGATCGGGCCAGCCATCCAGGGCCAGCACCGCGTTTTCTCGAACGGGCTTCGTGGCGCCCTTCTCCGTTTCAAGCAGGTATTTGCGCCAGGCGATCGACGGATCTTCACCGTCGTCCGAACCTGCGGCCGCACCAGCCGAGGCGCCGCCCACCGCTGCGCGCACTGCCTCATTGGGCGAGCGAAACTCCACCGCCTTGCGAATGAACCCGCGCACCTGGTCGCGGCCCCAGCCCTGGGCAATGGCATCGGCAATGTCCCAGCCCTCGCCCACGTCACCAGGGGCCGGGATGGGGATCATGAACACCTGGCACCGGTGCTTGGCCAGCAGCTCGCTGCCAATGTGCACCATGGCTTTCATACCCGGCTGTTTGGCCTCGGGCAGCACCGCCTTGCTGAGCTTGTCAACGCCGGCGTCGCGCTCGGCCTTCGTCAGCCGCTCCCGCTGCGCATCGCAGTCAGGCCACAGATACACCGTGCGGCCGATCAGCCAGCCCCACAGCGCCATGGCCCACACCGCACAGCCACCTGGCCAGCTGACAAAGTCGAATTCGTCGCCCAGCAGCACATGCCCGGCTTCGGCACACTTCTCCCCTTCCACCACCACCACGGGCCGCAGATCGGCGCTCAGCTCGCCGCGCGGCACATACAGCGGCCTCGGCGCCTCCCATTGCTTCCAATGCCAGCCCTGCAGGCCTCGGTCATCGGTCATGTTCTGGCACCAGGTGCGCGCCGCCGTGTCTTTGACGATCTCGCCCGTCTTGGACGACACCCGCTCAAAGCGGGCCACGTAGCCAAAGAGCTGACCATCGAACCGGTATTCCCAGGTCCTGACGGCCGTCTGCTCAATCCACTTGCCGCCCTGGTTCACATCCTTGTACCCGAACACAAAGCCAGGCTTCGGCGCATGCGAGGGCACGGGCACGATGGCCTGCCACTTCTTTTCCTTCTTCTTGCGCTCAGGTTCGGGTGCCACCTCATCGGCCGCAGCAGCAGGCTCTGGCGTCGCAAGGTGCCGTTTTGCAGGCGCCTGCAACGGCCCATCATCCCCGTTGCTTGGGCGCTCCCATCCCAGCTCATCCATCAGCTCGAGCGCGGCCTCTTCATTGGCCATGTTCATCACGCGCGCGTAAAGGCTGATCAGATCGCGCCCCACATCATCGTCAGGGAACGCGTTGTCTATCCACTGGCCGGTGCTCATGTTCACGTTTGCGCTCTCGCCGGCGTTGCCGTCGAACCCGCCCACGTACCACCGCCCCGCGCGCTCAAAGCCATTCGGCAGCCAGCGCTGCAACAGACTCCCCACGCGCTGCAGCAGCTCGTTGTTCAGCCGCACATAGTCGATGTTTTTACGTGCCATGCAGCCGCCTGCCTGACCGGTCCCATCCCGTCATAGCAATCCCCTGGTTATTGTTGTGAAAAGCCCCGAGGGCTGCTGCTATCGAATCCAGGCCCTGAACACCCCGTCCAGGCTGGCTGTGTTCGCCACCCAGGGGCCGGGCCTGGCATAGGCGGCCATCTGCCGCCGCGAGCCGGGCACCGTCACGCTGCCCACGCGCTGCAGCTGACCGGCCTGCACCATGTTTTCCATGGTCTTTTTCACCAGGCGCGCCTCGCCGGGCGCTTGCGTGTTGACCAGGCCCTGGCCCTGCAGCGCCTGGGCGGCATCGCGCCAGGTCATCGCGCCGAGCTTGGGCATGGGAACGCAGGCAACGGGGATGCAGGCCGCCAGCGCCTGGCGAATGGCACCGGCGGGCCTCATGACTCCCCCGCTTGGCGCACCTTGGCGGCGGCGTTGAGGTTCGCGAAATTCTTCAGCATCAGCTGCACGTGCGCGATCAACTCGCCGGCGCGGCGCTCGAGGCGGGCCAGCTCGTTGTCCGAGATCTGGTTGTCTGCCGCGTCTTCGGCCACCTCTTGCATCAGCTTGCCGAAGTCTTGCGCCACCAGCGCCACCTGCGCTGCGCCTGGTGCCTCGCCCTCGGCCAGATCCGGCAGCGGCACGGCCATATGGCCCAGCTCGGCAGCCATGGCGTGCAAGATCCGGTAGTCGCGGGCCATCACCTGCATGACCACCGAGTCATGCAAGCCCAGCTTGGCTGACTTGCGATTCGGGTTCAGCTCATCGCTGAGGTTCGGGCGGCCCATGCGAAGGGCCAGCCCCTCGGCGCCACCCGGATACTTTTGGCCGGTCCAATAGGCCGCGTCCAGCACATTCATGGTGTTACGAACTCCGCATAACTGTTCGGATGGACGAACGCGCCCCTGCCGCCGAGACTTGCAGCACAAGCAAAGAGGGAGAGAGCGCGATGAGAACGAATAAAAGCCCACCCGCCCGCCGGAGTGCCGACTGCACACCCAGGGAGGAAAGACGTGCCCGCAGGTTTGTGGCCTGCAGGGCAGCACCGCCGGCGTTGAATCGGCGGGTGGGTAGAAACTTCAGGGGCAGCGCGGCGTCACGCATGCAGCGCCTCTTCCGCTGGGCGCGGCGCCGGAACAGGCGGCGCGCCCTCGGTGCCCACCAGCTCGGGCCAGATCTCGTGCCAGTCGGTCGGGAACAAGTCCCAGCGGCGGTACTTGCTGTTGCGCCGGCGTTCGATCACCGGCGCCAGGCGAATGAGCTTACCGTCTGGGATGCCGCGTTCGCGCCACTCGCTGACGCTCGGTGGCTTCACCCGGCACAGGCGCGCGACGGCAGCCGGCCCCTCGAGGAAGTCGATCAATTCGGTGGCGCTGGGCATGCTGGGTATTGGCATGGCCGCGATATTAGGAACTCCTACAAATCATGTCAAGGCAATCCTAATGTTTGTTGCATTAGGCTTACCTAACATGAGCGCCCTACAGAACCGCCTCGAAAACGCCCTGGCCTACCGCAAGACACTGGGGCCGGAGCCCCCGGCAAGGATCAACAAGAGCCAGCTCGCCAAGGCGTGCAAGGTCAAGCCCGCTTCCGTGGCTGATTGGTTCAACGGCACCACGCAGCGGCTGCGGGCCGAGACATCGCTGCTGGCGGCCGCCTATCTGAAGGTCAATGCCGACTGGCTGGCCACGGGCCGGGGCAGCATGACCGACCCCGCAGCGCAGCAAGCCCGTAGCGTGGCCGAGCCGCCGGCACAGTGGGCCGAGATCCGGCCGCGCGTCAGTGTGGGCGAGCTGGCGAACCTCATCGCCGTCGCGGTCAGCGATCTGTCATATGCTCGCCGCAAGAGCTTGGCCGACAGCCTCACGGTGCTGGCGCTCAATGGGCCAGATCCCGACCAGGTGGACGTGATCAACACATTGGCCAACGGCCTGGAGATCGAGGCGCCGGCCCCCGCGCTGGTGTCTTGGCACCAGGCCGCGCTGGGTGTGGCCGAACATCATCCAGACGTCGATAAGCGGCCCAGCTATGTGCAATTCGTGCGCGACGTGGCCCGTTACATGGCTGAGCAGTGCGGAATAACCCCACAAAAGGCGCCCGCGTCCGCCCCCGTTTCTCAATAATAGGTAATTTCCCTTATTACATATTTATCATTGATACCGATGTGATACTGAGCAGTACGAAAGCGCCCAGTGTCACCAGACTCCAACAGCACCGCTTCAACCGAGGCGCTGCCGGCGCCACCCGGTGAAGCCTCCCCGCCCCCCGATGTATTGCTGAGCCAGTCTGTTGGCCGCGTCGATGGGGACGTGTTCTTCATCCAAATGCTGAGCGACCAGCCCGCCGCACCCCCGCCACCGAAGCGCTGGCCGAGCTATCGGCGCATGCTGCTGCGGCTGTCGATCGTTGTAAACGTGGCCCTCATACTGCTGCTGCTGGCCTGCGCTTGTGCGCGCTTCGCACCCTGGGGGATCAGAACCGTATCAATCGAGGGTAACCACTTAATTGAGCGATGTTGACTCGATTTGAATTTCCGCGAGGATGAATTCTCAACAGGGATAAGAACATGCCTCAAGACAAGTCGTATCAGCAATTCTGGGCTCGCACCCTCCACCTGCAAAAAGAACTCGGACTCCAATCAGCCCCCCAAACACCTGCAGCAGCCCGGGTCGCCCGGGCCAGCCAGTCGGTCAACGCCGTGCACGGCGGCAACGTCTTCTTTCTGGGCGATGTCACGGAGAGCACTGCCCTGAACATCATTGCGCAGGCCAGGCGCGCCAATCCTGAGGAGGGCCACCATGGATGAAGCCGAGTTCCTGCGCGAGGGCGCGATCCTGGTCACAACCAATCGCATCGAGCTCGACGGCCAGACCTTTGCCGTGCGCAACATCGGCAGCGTCAAGGTCACCCGGCCAGGCACACCGATCTGGGCCTTGGTGGTGGGCATCCTGGGTGCGGCCATGGGCGCCAACCCTGACACTCGGATCTTCGGTGTGATGGTGCTGCTGGCCGCCGGCCTATGGGTTTGGCAACAGGTGCGAATCCGCCGCCTGGTCCTGGTCAGCGGCGGCGGTGAGTCCGTCGCGCTCCAGTCCACCAATGGCGCCCTGATCGAGCGCGTTCGCGCCGCTATCGCACAAGCCATTTCTGCCCGCTGAACCCAGCTTGGCCACCCGCAGCCCGCCTCGGCGGGCTGCTTGCATTGCGCCGTCAATGTCGGATCGCCTGATCATGGCTCGGCCAGATATTTAGGATTACCTATTGACAATGATTTAAGGTATTCCTAATAATCGCCTCCACTTCTTCAGGAGGCGACCATGCAGACGACACCCGCACACCTCATACCAGACTGGATCTACCAGGCACCCAGGCCACCAGCGAGCTACCCGGACCAGCTGTACTACCGCGCTGGCCTGTATCACGAGATAGGGACGTCCTATCCGCCCCAGCGGGCACCACACCCCGCACTGTCGATCTTGCGCTTTAGCCATAGCACCGTCGTCAAGCTCAAGGTGGGCACGGGTTGCGGCGAGGCGGAAGTCAATCTGGACGACATATCGCTGCTGGCCCTGCGCGATGCCTGCAACGATGCACTGCAAGACATCGCTCAGGCCGAGATCGACCTGTGTCGCCGCGACGACCCGGACGGGGCCATCGTCAAGCCGGAGCTCGCCGCGGCAGGAGGTCAGTCATGACCCCGCAAAAGCAACTGTTCCGTCACCGCCCCGCCGAGGGCGTTATCGGCGACTGCTGGCGCACTTGCTTCGCCTGCCTGCTGGACCTGCCCGTAGAGGCGGTGCCCCACTTTCTTGAGGACTGCTGGGAAGACTATGTGACGGCTGCGGCAAAGGCGAAGTCCTGGCTGGCTACCCAGGGCTTTACCTGGGTCGAGTTTGCGTTCCAGGCCGAACTCGGCGACGTGCTCGCCTCGGTCAAGGTCAACAACTCGGGTGTCTACTACCTGCTGGGCGGAAACAGCAGGAACGGTGTCGGCCACCAGGTCATCGGTTGCGACGATCAGATCGTCTGGGACCCCGCTCTTGACGATTCCGGGATCGTCGCGCCCATGAGTGACGGCCATTACTGGGTTGGATTCCTGGTGCCACTGTCCATGACAAGGGCAGCGCCATGATCGCCCGCCTACTGCGCCAACTGTGCACCCTGCACCTGCGCTGGACGATCGCGAACCTGGATGACCAGATCGCCCTGCTGCAGCACCACATGGCCCGCGACCTGGTGGTGCTGAACACGCTCAGCCTGTTCGGCGACCACAGCGCCGTGCTGGCCCTACGCTGCGCCGAAGAGCGGCAGCTGCTGGCCCGCCTGCAGGAGCGTCGCGCCAAGCTGGTGGCCCGCCGCATGCAGATCACGCCCTGGAGTCTGGCATGAGCGCGCCGCAAGCACCCGCTGCAGGCGCCTGCAATGACCCCCGGGCCTTTCCTGCGGATTTCGTGGCCTACGAGCAAATGCTCAAGCGCGGGATGATGAGCCGCTCGGAGGCCTATGCCGAAGGGCGCTACCTGCGCGCCTTGCACGGCTCGTTCACCGAGGGCATGGAAATCGGCTTCCGCAAGGGGCTGAGCATCGGCGAGCGTCACGGCCGCCGCTGGGGCCTGATGTTCGGTGCAGCCACCACGTTGACCGCCGTCCTGGCCTGCCTGGGCGCTTACCTGATGGTGACGCAATGAGCGGCACCGAAGGCCTCACAGACCTGCAGCTGCAGGACGCCTATCGGCAGATGCGCCGCCCCGACTGGCCCTCGCTGCAGGAGATCAAGGCCCAGGCCGCACGCTGGAGACTGATTGAGGGCCAGGCCTTGCGCCTTGCCCGAGGCTACCGCGCGCCCGCCCCGCAAGAGTCGGCGCCGGCGGCCACCCCGGCCCCGCACCACGCCCCGCCCGTGCCCACGCACCCGCCCCTGCTGGACGGCAAGAGCCTGGCCGCCGGCGCGCGCGCTGACGACTGACCCCCAACACCGCGGGCAGCGGCTCTGCCCATTGCGCCTGAAAGGCACTCCCATGAACGTCCACACACCCGAACGCCATCCGGCCGAATCGATGACCGAATACCGAGGCCGCCGCGTCGAGTCGCGCCGCTTGGTCCGCCAGGCCACCTGCGCCGGCATAGGCAACCAGCACAAGGCACCGTCCGCGCGTCGGAAGCTGCGCGACTCGCAGCGCTTGAACGGCAAGCTCAAAGGCGGCACCTATGGCGCCGGCTTGCTGACGCCGCAGCGTGCGCGCAATCGCAGCCGCATGGCCGTGATCCATCAGCTGCAAGACGTGCACGGCGCGTTCACCCACGTTGGCCGCATCCGGTTCAGCACCGAGCGCCGCGTCTGGCTCGCCGGCGTCAGCGCCCATCGCGGCTACTGATCGCAAGCCCACCCACCGCATCGGCCAAGGAGGCCCTATGCCCATCGACACCACGCCGCTGCACACCATCGGCGCCTACACCGTCATCGCTGAGCGGCACGACGTGCAGTTCCGCGATGACACCACGGTTGGCTTGCACCAGGTGCTGCAGGACGGCCACCCCTGCATGTACCTGCGCTGCTTCGTTCACGATGGCTTGCACGCCATGCTGCTGGACCTGCGCGACCTGGCCAGCGCATTGGCGGCCGAGATCCCGCTGTATCACGCCCGCGACGTACCTGGCCTGGTGATGTACACGCTGCGGGCCAAGTACAGCGGCCTGGCCGAGTTCACCGCCGCCGCCATGGCCCAGTCCAAAGGCGGCAAGGTGCTGGACGTGATGCCGCAGCGCCAGGTGCAGCTCTTCTTCTGCAGCGGTCACACGGAGTTCCTGAAACCCGACACCGGCGACCGCCGCTTCTTCCCCGTGCACGTCGATGGGAGGGCCTACGCATGACCGGCGACACCTACCCCATTGCCAACAGCCTGGCCGCCCGCGTGTGCGGCGAGCTGATGGGCAAGAAGATCGGCACTTACCTGACCATCATCGACCTGGCCGAGCGCTATGAACTGCGCTCAAACGAGGTCACGCCGCTGCTCATGGGCGCCGTCCAGCACGGCTGGCTGCGGCGCGAACACGGCGCCGGCGACCGGTCGCATCTGGGCGCCTTCGCGGCCGGCCCGGCGCTGATCGAAATGGCGGAGCGCGCCGCCAAGGCAGTAGCCGCAGCGCCGGCACCGGCACCAGCACCGGCACCCACCATCACACATGAGCGCCCACCGATTCTGTTCTGCAGCACCGGCCCGGACCCGGTAGTGACCGTAGGCCCCGCACCCGCCCCTGAAACGCCGGCTGAGCCACCAGCAAAGCGCCGCAACCCCCGCCTGCCACCGCTCGATCCGGCCAAGCTGGTGGTTGAGTACGACAAGCCCGTCGTGCCCCACACCGGCAACGGTACGACCTCATACGCCCCAGTGTTCGCCAAGCTTGATCGCGTGGGCGCCAGCACTGCCGCCGAGCTGCGCTACATGGCCGCCCTCAAGCAGGCCGCCAAGCACTACGTCCAACACCACGCACCGAGCGCCAAGTTCGCCGTGCGAGTCGATCCCGAAGATGCCGCCAAGTGCCGTGTGCACCGGCTGGCCTAACACCCATCATCACCGGAGCCATCACCATGGACCAAACCACAGAGCAACAGCGCATCACCGAGATCTTGCTGGGCGATCTGCACGAGAGCCCCTTCAATCCTCGCAAAACGTTCAATGACACCGACCTGCAGGAGCTGGCCGAAGACATCAAGAGCCACGGCCGCATCCTGCAGCCGCTGCTGGTGCGCCCCCGTGTGCCCGCGCTGTTTGCCAACACCAATGACCCGGCGGCCGTGGCCGGCTATGAACTGGTGTTCGGCCACCGCCGCCTGCGGGCCGCACGTCTGGCTGGCCTGACCCACGCACCATGCATGGTGCACGTGATGACCGACCTCGAGGTCAAGCGTGCGCAGATCTCGGAGAATTTGCAGCGCAAAGACGTGCACCCGATCGAGGAAGCCGAGGGCTTCCGCGCCCTCATCGATGAGCACAACGAAACGGCCGAGCGCATCGCCATGTCTCTGGGCGGGATGAACAAGCTCAGCTATGTTTACAGCCGCCTCAAGCTGCTGCAGGCCTGCAGCGAAGTCAAGACCGCTTGCCTGGCCAATGAGATCGGCAGCGAAACGGCGCTCTTGATCGCACGCCTGCGCATCCCCAAGCTGCAGGAGAAGGCCCTGGGCTACATCAAGGGTAAGTACCTCAGCCTCAGCGACGGCGGCAAAGAGAGCACCCGCCGCATCAGCGACTTGCTGAACGAGCGATTCACCCTGGACCTGCACAAAGCACCCTTCCCGATCGACGAAGAAATGCTGCTGCCCGCCGCCGGCAACTGCATCCGCTGCACCAAGCGCACAGCCAACGCGCCCGAGTTCACCGACGTGCTGAACGCGAAGAAGCCCAACAGGTACAGCAGCCTGAACCTGGGTGCCGACGTGTGCACCGATCCCGACTGCTTCGCCGAAAAGAAGGTGGTCTTTTTCAAGCGGCAGGCCGATGAACTACGCGCCAAAGGCAGGGAGGTGGTGGACGGGAACAAGGCGCGCGTTGCCGTCAGCGCCACTGGCGAGATCAAGGGAGCGTATTTGCCCTTGGCCACCGTTCGCGGCGAACTGGACAAGGCCAAGACAGCGGCGCAGCTGGACGGCAAGATTCCGATGCCGGCCGCCGTCGTCATCCAGGACCCGCGTACCGGCAAGACGTATGAGGCCGTGAAGGTGTCTGACCTGGTGGAAGCCGGCGTGAAGGTGAGCGATGCCAAGCAGCGCGAGGCCGACTCTTACGAGGCCGCGGAGCGGCGCCGCAAGATCAAGCGCGAGGCAAACGAAGCCAAGGCCAAAGAACTCACCCGTGCAAACCTCGAGCTGATCAAGCGGGTGCGCACCCACCTTGCATCCTCTGCGCGCACGGCCCACGACCTGCAGCTGGTGGTGCGCACGGCAATGGACGGCATCGGCCACTGGGATAAAGCCCCGCTGATCGAGCTGTGGAACGCACCAAGCTTTGAAGCGCTGGTCAAGCGCGTCGGGTCCATGGCTGTGGGCGACCTGAACATGCTGCTGATGGACTGCGTGCTGGTCACCGACGCACAGGTGCAGTCCCACGCGCTAGGCAAGAAGCCCGAAACGCTGCTGCAGGTGGCCAAGAACTACGGCATAGAGGCACCGCAGGCGCCTGCAAAACCCGTCCCTACCCCCTCCACTGCTGCGCAAGCGCAGGGTAAGGCGGCGGCCAAGAAGGCGGGGTCGGTTCAATACCGAAATGCCAAGACGGGCGAGACCTGGTCGGGCCGCGGCTTGCAACCCAAATGGTTGAAGGTGGCCATCGCCGGCGGCGCCAAGCTCAGCGACTTTGTGCAACCTACCCCTTCCACCGCTGGCGCGGGCGCAAAACAGGGCGCCTCGCTGCGCGAGCTGGTGAAGGATCGGGACACCCTGGCCAGGCAGATCGGCCTGATTGGCTTTCGGGATGGAGACGAGCTTGCTGCGCAAGCAAGTCAAAGCCAGACGGTTGAAGCCGGCTTCGCCGGCGAAGAGATCGCGGCGGTCAAGCAGTTCATCACGTCGCACCCGGACACGCTCCGCGCCCCGTACAAAAAAGTGAAGGTTGACGCCGGCGTGCCCGCCGGCGGTGGCGTGGCCCAGCCCGTGGCGAATGAGGAGGCAGGCGCATGATCACCGATCCCAACTACCCCGCCCGCCTGACCGACGTTGCCTCGGTCTACGCCATGGGCCGCAACCTGGTTGAGTACGCCAGCGCGCTTGACGTGATCGTCACCATCGACCTGGTGCCCCAGCGGCCGCTGGCCATGGGCAACTACGCGGCCTCCATCAAGGCCTGGCCGCGCAAGGTCAGCGCGGTGTCTCTGTCGCTCGGTACGCCGCTGGACGTAGGCGGCATCAAGATCATTCCCGAGCGTACGCTGACCGCCGCAGAGCTGCGGGCGCTCCTTGAGTCGAGGCCGGGAACGATCGTGCCGATGGACGAGAGCATTGGCTACATCAGCATCCCGTACGGCCTGCACCCTGCCACAGCCCAGCTGGTGCAGCGCTTTGCCACCGCCCTGGCCATGAAACTGCGCCAGGCCGAGCGGAAGCACGGCTACTCCGATCACTGGCAGAGCCCCGACTGGATGGATGAGTGCCGGGCCGATCTGTGGCAGCACTGGGACAAGGGCGATCCGCGCGACGTGGCGGCCTATTGCGCGTTCCTTTGGCATCACGGGGAGAAGACCGCGGCGCCGGCGCCATCCCCGCAGGATCAGAGCCCCAAGCAGCCGATTACCTGGCAGCCGATTACCTGGCAGCGTGACGACAACAGCATCCGCTTGATGCTGTTGTGCGTCGGCATCGACGCCGACCTGGCCACGGTAGCCAGCTGGTCGTCTGCGGATGCCGAGGCCGCTGCTGAATGGGCCGCAGCCACTCACTTCAGCGCGAGCGACAACGATGATGTCGTGGTACCGCCTCGGCCCAGCTTCTTGCCACAACCCTGGAAGGGCCCCGAAGGCGACCCGCACGACATCATGACCGCTGGGCCGAGCGCAACGCCGGTGACACCATGAGCGCCGGCCACATCAAGCCCGAGGCCGACACCATCGATGGCACTCCGTACGAATTGGGCGTGCAGTTTGTCGACAAAGTCGCCGCCGATGGGATTGCCTGGGTAACCAGGGACATGCCCCCGCCGCAGCAGGCCGAGTTCCTGATGGGCATCATCGCCGCCGCCGGCGTCCGGCTGGCCGATACCGTCGGCCTCAAGACGGCCGAAGAGCTGGTGCGCACCCTCGTTTCGAGCCTGGCCGAGGAAGCGGCCGAGCCCGCTGAGAAGGTGCATTGACATGTCCACAACCGCCCACGTCGACGCCAAGCCCCGCAGGCACCCCTGCCCCTGGCCAGGCTGCACCGCCCTCGCCAAGGCCAGCCAGTGGGGCTGCAGGCTCCATTGGTTCACCCTGCCCATCAGAACCCGCCAGGCCATCCACGCCACGCGCGTGCCCCACCAGGCCAGCCACGGCCACGTCAGCCGCTCGCACGTGCGCGTGCTGGGCGAGGCCCAGGCCTGGATCGAACAACACCTCAAGGAGGCAGCAAATGCCCGCTAACCTGACCCACTACCAAGTTTTGGGCGTCGCCCCTGACGCCTCGGCCGAAGACATCAAACAAGCATGGCGCCGGGCGTCCAGTGCAGCGCATCCCGACAAGGCGGGAGGCAGCGCAGACGCACAGGCCGCGACCAACAAGGCCTATGAGGTGCTGAGCAACCCCGAGCGGCGCCAGCTCTACGATGCCACTGGTGTGGACGATCTCATCACACCGATCGAGGCCGAGGCCCGCATGTTGCTGGCGCAGATGATCTCGGCCGCCCTGGACAAGCCGGGCGAGGATCTGGTCGGCCAGGTCTATGGAATGCTGGCGCACGAGATCGAAAAGTTGATCGACAACGTAGCCGAGGCTCGTGCCCTGCGCGACAACCTCATCAGCCGTCGGGAGAGCGTGCTGGTCGACGCCGGCGACAACATGGTCCAGCAAATCATTGACGACAAGGTCAAGGGCTGGGATGCAACGCTGGTCGACCTCGAGCGCGTTGGCAAAATGCTCTCTGCAGCACACTTGGCCTTTTCGGCCTATCGGTCGGCGCCGTTGGCTACGCTTGACGAGGTCGATGCCTGGCTGCAGAGCGACTACCAGCGCCAGCGTGAGAAGGCTCGGGTAGAAGGCGCGGCGTAATATGCAAACCAGCCCAATGTCCGCATCGAATAGAAGCGCGGCGCGCCGGCAGCTGATCAAGCTGCTGGCTGAACGCCTGGTGCGCGACGCATTGGCCGAGCAGCACCAAGAGGCAGGGAACCATGACAACAACAAGCATCCGAGTGGCGCTGTACGCGCGTTACAGCACGGACAAGCAGAAAGAAACGTCGATTGACGACCAGCTGCGGGCCGCCAAGGCCCGCGCGCTGGCCCAAGGCTGGCACGTCACGGCCATTCACCAGGACGAAGGCATCAGCGGCAGCACGCCGCTCATGCTTCGCGCCGGCGGCAAGGCCCTCATGGCCGACGTGCTGGCCCAGCGCGTTGACGTGATCATCCTGGAAGGCCTGGACCGCCTCGGCCGCGAGGTCGGCGAGTCCGAAACCATCGTCAAGCGCATCGAGCACCGCGGCATCCGCATCATCGGCACGGCCGATGGGTACGACTCAGAAGCCCGCGGCCGCAAGGTCATGCGCATCGCGCGCGGCCTGGTCAACGAGATGTACCTGGACGATCTGCGCGAGAAAACGCACCGCGGCCTGGCTGGCCAGTTCGACCGGGGCATGAGCGCCGGCGGCCGCTGCTATGGCTACCGCTCCAAACCCGCCCCCGATGAACGCGGCCACCACATGGTGATCGATGAGGACGAAGCGGCCATCGTGCGCTGGGTGTTCGAGGGCTACGCGGCCGGCAACAGCGCCCGCGAGCTGGTGGCCAGGTTGAACGCGCAAGGCACGCCCAGCGCGCGCGGCGGCACTTGGGCCGTCAGCGCCGTGTTCGGCAGCGCAGCCAAAGGCCTGGGGCTGCTGAACAACGAGCTGTACTTGGGCAGGGTGACGTGGAATAAGCGGCAGTGGCTCAAGGACCCTGACACCGGCAAGCGCCGGTACGTGACCAGGCCACAGCACGAATGGCAGACACGGGCCGCCCCCGAGCTGCAGATCGTCAGTGATGAGCTGTGGCAGCGCGTGCAGGCCCGCAAGACCGCCGGCGCGGGCCGCGGATCACGCACAGGCAAGGGCAGCATCCCCAAGACCTTGCTGGGTGGTCTGCTGCGCTGCGCCTGCTGTGGTGGCAGCGTGATTGCAGTCAACGCCACGCGCTACGGCTGCGGCGTGCGCAAAGACCGCGGCGCCAGCGTCTGCAGCGCCAAGTACACGGTGCACCGAGATCTGCTGGACAAGCGCCTGATCAGCGAGCTGCGCGACGAACTGGTGAGCCCGGCCGCGCTGGCGGACCTGCAAAAGGAGGTCAGTCTGCTACTCGCCCACGTTCAAAAAGAATCGTTCGAAACTGTTGGGCCGGCGCGACAAAAAGCCAAGAATCTGCGTCAAGAGGTCGATCGGCTGGTGGATGCGATCACTTCGATAGGCATCAGCCCGGCCCTGCAGGAGCGTTTGAAGCAGGCCGAGGCCGCTTTGGCAGTGGTCGATCAGCAACTGCAGGCGTCTGCAAAGATCCCTGCAGCGCCCACGGTCAGCGACGTGATGGGCCGCTATAAGCGCCTGGTGCTGAACCTGCAAACGGTGCTGGAAGAGGACAAAGACCGGGACCGAACGCGCCAAATGCTGGCAGACATGCTCGGAACGGTGGTTGTCGGGCGTGATAAGGCCGGGAAGGCCTTTGCCGATCTTGATGAGCCCGCCGAGCGCTTGTTGCTAAAAGCTGTCGGCGAGTCTCTGAAAGTGGTTGCGGGGGCAGGATTTGAACCTACGACCTTTGGGTTATGAGCCCAACGAGCTACCAGACTGCTCCACCCCGCGACTGAAGCTCGAATTATAGCACGCTTCGGCGAGTCTGCTCAGATACCGGCTGCGGCGAGCGACTTGGCGAAGCGTTCGGCGTCCTGGAAACCGATCACGCGCACGCCGTCCAGCTCCCTGCCCTGGGCGTCGAAGAAGATGATGCCGGGCGGGCCGAACAGGTGAAAGCGACGCAACAAGGCCTTGTCGGCCTCGCTATTGGCGGTGACATCGGCCTGCAGCAACAGGGCCTTGCCCAGGCGCTGGCGCACGGCCGGCTCGTTGAAGGTGAAACGCTCCATCTCCTTGCAGGACACGCACCAGTCGGCATAGAAATCCAGCATCACCGGGCGGCCGGCGCTGGCCAGCACGGCGTCGAGTTCGGCCACGCTGCGCACGCGCTGAAAGCTCGCTGGCTGGCCGGCCGGGCCGGTCGCGTCGGCAGCACCAACCCAATGACGCAGCGGCTGCAGCGGGTCATGGCCACCGGAGGCGGCACCTATCAGCTGCAGCAGGCCGAACAGCGCGGCGACGGCAGTCACGGTCTTGCGCAGCCACAGGCGCGGGCGGCCATGCTGATGGGCCGGCTCGAACAGGCCGAACACAATGGCACCGCCGATCAGCAAGGCGCCCCACAGAGCCAGCACCAGGCCGGCGGGTAGCACGGGCTGCACCGTCCACAGCGCCACGCCCAGCAGCAGCAGACCGAAGAAATGCTTGACGCCATCCATCCAGGCGCCAGCGCGCGGCAGCAGCGCACCTGCCGAGGCGCCCAGCAGCAGCAGGGGCACGCTCATGCCACAAGCCAGGGCGAACAAGGCCGTACCGCCGAGCAGGACATCGCGGCTCTGGCTGATATAGACCAGGGCACCGGCCAGCGGCGCGGCCACGCAGGGGCTGACGATCAGCGCCGACACGCCTCCCATCACAAACACGCCGGCGAACTGGCCGGCAGGCAGGCGCTGCGAGGCGCTCGACAGGCCACCGGTCAGCGCCTGGGGCAGTTGCAGTTCGTAGACGCCGAACATCGACAGCGAGAAGCCGACCAGGGCCAGCGCGAACAGGCCCAGCACCCAGGGCTTTTGCAATGCGGCGGCAAGCCCCTCGCCGGCCAAGCCGGCGGCCACGCCCAGGGCGGTGTAGATCAGGGCCATGCCCAGCGAGTAGCTGACCGCCAGCAGGAAGGACCGGCCTCGCGAGGCCGACGCACCGCTGCGGCCGACGATGATGGACGACAGTATCGGCAGCATCGGCAGCACGCAGGGTGTCAGCGACAGCAGCAGGCCGGCGATGAAGAACACGCCGACGACGGTCCAGAAGCGGCCCGATTGCAGAGCGGCATCGAGCTGTGAACTCTCTCCGCCTGCGCTGCTCGGGCCGGCGGCAGCCGCCACGGCTTGGTCGTCTGCGCTGACCAGCTTGATACGCGCGGCATTCGGATCGGACAGATCGACCTCGGCCACCTGGGTCAGCGGCGGATAGCACAGCCCCTTGTCCGCACAGCCCTGACCGGTGACCGAGAGCTTGAACGCCCCGACGGCCGGCGTGACCGGCACCTGCAGCACGAAGCGCTCGCGGTAGGTCTCGACCTCTTTCTGAAAGGTCTCGTCGAACTTGACCTTGCCCTTGGGATAGTCCAGCGCACCGACGGCCGCGCCTTGCGCCTCGAGCTTGAACTGCTCGCGGTACATGTAATAGCCCGGCGCAATCGCGTAGCTGACTTCCAGCATGTTCGGATTGAGCGCCCGCACTGCCAGCTTGAAGGCCTGTTCGGGCTCCAGAAAGTCATCGGCGGCATGGGCCGCGCCGGCGATGCTCAGCAGCAGGGCCAGCAGGGATCGGAGCAGGAGTTTCAGCATAGGACGGCAGACAGTGAGACGGTCGGATTGGTTCCGGCCCGCCTGTCGAAAAGGGTTCAGCGGAAAAAGCGCCGGCGCGTCAGCACCAGGGCAATGTAATAGCCCACGACGGCGTAGGCAGCGAGCACGGCCAGCGGACCCAGCCAGTGCTCGGGCCATTGGCCGATGATCAGCGGTCGCACCAACTCAACGGCCGCCGACAAGGGCAGCACATGGGCGATCAGCTGCAGCCACTCGGGCATCTGGCTGATAGGGAAATAGACGCCGGACAAAAAAGTCATCGGCGTCAGCACCAGGGTGAAGTAGTAGGTGAAGAAGTCGTAGCCCTTGGCCAGGGCATTGAAGACGAGGGCCATCGACGCGAAGGTGATGCCGACAAAGCCCAGCACCGGCAGCGCCAGCAACATCGTCGGCGCACGGCTGATATTCATCACGAACAGCACGATCAGGATGGCGGCCACCGAGAACATCGCCTTCAGCGCCGCCCAGAGCATCTCGGCGAACACGATGTCGTCCAGCGACACAGGCGCGTTCATGATGCTCTCCCAGGTCTTCTGCATCTGCATGCGCGAGAAGGCGGAGTACAAGGCCTCGAAGCTGGCCGCCATCGTCGCGCTGACGGCAATGCTGCCCGAGGCGAGGTAGAGGATGTAGGGCAGGCCATCGATCTGGCCGATCATCGCGCCCAGGCCATAGCCGAAGGCGACCAGGGTGATGAGGGGTTCGGCGATATTGCCCAGGATGCTGGGGCCGGCGAGCTTGATCCAGACCAGCAGATTGCGCTGCAGCACCGGCAGAAAGCGCCAGCTGACGCGGGGCAAGGCATAGGCGGATACGAGCATGGTGTGGGTCTCAGGCCTCAGGCTTCATCGCGGATCTGGCGGCCGGTCAGCTTGAGGAACAGATCCTCCAGGTTCGCGGGGCGGTGCAGATAGCGGATGGAGTGGTCGGTGCTCAGCGCCTGCAGCAGGGGCTTGGGCTCGCGCAGATAGAAGAAACGGGTTTCACCACTGGTTTCAACGCGCTCGGCCAGGCCGGCATGCTGCGAGGCCGCTGCCGCAGCGCCATCACCGTAGACCTCGACCACATCGCTCTCCAGATGGGCGGCGATCAGCTCGCGCGGCCGGCCCTCGGCAATCTTGCGGCCGTGGTCCAGCACCAGCAGCCGGTCGCACAGGCGCTCGGCCTCGTCCATGAAGTGGGTGGTCAGCAGGATAGATTTGCCCTGCTGCAAGAGGTTCTGCAGCCGCTCCCACATCAGGTGGCGGGCCTGCGGGTCCAGGCCGGTGGTCGGTTCGTCCAGCAGCAGCAGATCGGGGTCGTTGATCAGGGCCCGCGCCAGGCTCAGCCGGCGCTTCATGCCGCCCGACAGCTCGCCCGGTTTGGCCGTGGCCTTGCTCTGCAACGAGGCGAACTCCAGCAGCTTGGGGATGCGCGCCTCGATCTCCGCACGCCTGAGGCCGAAGTAGCGGCCATAGACGCGCAGGTTCTCGATGCAGGTGAAGTCGGGGTCCAGGCTGTCGAACTGGCTGACCACGCCCAGGCGCTGCTTGGCTTCGCGCACTTGCGCCGGTATGGGCAGGCCAAAGGCGGTGATGCTGCCGCCATCGGGCCCGGTCAGGCCCAGGCACATGCGTATGGTGGTGGTCTTGCCCGCGCCATTGGGGCCGATCACGCCCAGGCACTCGCCCGGCGCAATCTCGAAGCTCAGATCGTCGACGACCCTGTTGGCGCCAAAGCTCTTGCTGAGGTGCTCGATCTTCAATAGCGCGGGAGGTTTTTGCATGGCTTCGCAGTGTGCCAAACAGTCAGCGGGTTTGGCGCCCGGACATGAAAAAAGGCCAGCACGAGGCTGGCCTTTCTGGTCTCAAGCGCGGAGCGCTCGCTGAGCTTTAAGCTTCTTCGCCTTCGGTCGCAGCGACGTCAGGACGATCCACCAGCTCGACATAGGCCATCGGCGCGTTGTCGCCAACACGGAAGCCCATCTTCAGGATGCGGGTGTAGCCACCGGGACGTGCGTTGTAACGCGGGCCCAGTTCGTTGAACAGCTTGGTGACGATGTCGCGGTCGCGCAGGCGATCGAACGCCAGACGACGGTTGGCAACGGTCGCGACCTTGGCCAGGGTGATCAGCGGCTCGACGACGCGACGCAGTTCCTTGGCCTTGGGGACCGTGGTCTTGATCGCTTCGTGCTGCAGCAGCGAGACGCACATATTGCGCAGCATCGCCTTGCGGTGAGCGCTGGTGCGGTTGAGTTTGCGGAGTCCATTTCCGTGACGCATGGTGCTTTTCCTTTCACTGAATAATCGCCGACAGCCGTATCAGGTACTGCCGGGTGCACCGGATGGGGTTGGTCAGCACCCCATCCATCTTTAAAAATTAACGCTTATCGAGGCCCTGGGGCGGCCAGTTCTCGAGACGAGCACCCAAGGTCAGGCCGCGCGAAGCCAGCACTTCCTTGATTTCGTTGAGCGACTTGCGACCCAGATTCGGGGTCTTCAAGAGCTCGGTCTCGGTGCGCTGGATCAGGTCGCCGATGTAATAGATGTTTTCGGCCTTCAGGCAGTTGGCCGAACGCACGGTCAGTTCCAGCTCGTCCACAGGGCGGAGCAGGATAGGATCGAACGAGCTGCTGCGCTGCGGCGGCTGGTCGAAGGCATCGACCAGATCGGTGCCTTGCAGCTGAGCAAACACGGCCAGCTGCTCGACCAGGATCTTGGCCGAGGCACGGATCGCTTCTTCGGGCGAGATCGCACCGTTGGTGACGATTTCCATGACCAGCTTGTCCAGGTCGGTGCGCTGCTCGACGCGAGCGCTTTCGACCGTGTAGCTGACGCGGGAGACCGGCGAGAACGAGGCATCCAGCACGATGCGGCCAATCGACTTGGTCGCTTCGTCGCCGAAACGGCGCATGCTGCCGGGCACATAGCCGCGGCCTTTCTCGACCTTGATCTGCATGTCCAGCTTGCCGCCTTGCGACAGATGGGCGATGACGTGATCAGGGTTGATGATCTCGACGTCGTGCGGGGTCTGGATGTCGGCGGCGGTGACGGGGCCTTCGCCCTCTTTGCGCAGCACCAGGGTCACTTCGTCGCGGTTGTGCAGGCGGAACACCACGCCCTTGAGGTTCAACATGATGTGAACCACGTCTTCTTGCACGCCGTCAACGTTGGAGTACTCGTGCAGCACGCCGGCAATCGTCACTTCCGTCGGCGCATAACCCACCATCGAAGACAACAGCACGCGACGCAGGGCATTGCCCAGCGTGTGGCCATAGCCGCGTTCAAACGGCTCCAGCGTCACCTTGGCACGGTGGCCGCCCAGAGGCTCGACGTTGATGGTTTTGGGTTTGAGCAAGTTTGTTTGCATGAGGTCTTTCTTTCAATACCCTCGGTTCGTTACACCGATAAGGCTGAGGGACCAACCGGGGCGGCGGGACACAGCCCCAGACGAGGAACGGCAAATGCCGACTTCGTCCCACAGCAGAGGAACGAGGTCGGCATCAGCCAAGCCAATTAACGCGAATACAGCTCAACGATCAGCGATTCGTTGATCTCGGCGCCGAACTCATCACGGTCCGGAGCCTTCTTGAAGACGCCTTCCAGCTTGGTGGCATCGACCGTCACCCAGGCGGGCAGACCGATCGATTCGGCCAGCTTCAGCGAATCAATGATGCGCAGCTGCTTCTTGGCCTTGTCGCGCACGGCAACGGCGTCGCCAGCCTTCACGGAATAGGAAGCGATGTTGACCACTTCGCCGTTCACGGTGATGCCCTTGTGCGAAACCAGCTGGCGTGCCTCGGCGCGCGTGGAGCCGAAGCCCATGCGGTAGACGACGTTGTCCAGACGCGATTCCAGCAGCATCAGCAGATTGGCGCCGGTGTTGCCCTTGCGGCGCTCGGCTTCGGCGAAGTAGCGGCGGAACTGACGCTCCAGCACGCCATACATGCGCTTGACCTTCTGCTTTTCACGCAGTTGCAGACCGAAGTCCGAGGTGCGCTGACCCGAAGTACGACCATGCTGGCCGGGCTTGGAGTCCATCTTCGCCTTGTCCGCGATCGAGCGACGGGCGCTCTTCAGGAACAGGTCGGTGCCTTCACGGCGGGAAAGTTTGGCCTTGGGGCCTAGATAACGTGCCACTTTGCGTGTCCTTATTCAATCTGACGCGAGGGCGTTAGCCACTGCGCGCGAGTCTGGCCGGTGTTTTTATGGGGCTCAGACGGTGGGCTTCAACAAAACCGCCGGCGCGGCACTCTCGTGCCCGCCGGCGACCGGAAATCAGTGCAGACGCTTCCCCGAAGAGACGCTGCAAACGCGCTGCATCAAGGGCCGGTGGCCTTAGATGCGACGACGCTTTTGGGGACGGCAGCCGTTGTGCGGCACCGGTGTCACGTCGGAGATCGACGTGATGCGGATGCCCAGCGAACCGAGCGCACGCACCGTGGACTCACGGCCGGGGCCGGGGCCCTTGATCCGCACGTCCAGGTTCTTGATGCCCTGCTCTTGAGCAGCGCGGCCCGCCACTTCAGCGGCCACCTGGGCTGCGAAGGGGGTGGACTTGCGCGAGCCCTTGAAGCCCTGGCCACCACTCGACGCCCAAGACAGAGCGCCACCTTGGCGGTCCGTGATGGTGATGATGGTGTTGTTGAACGATGCATGCACGTGAGCGATGCCGTCGGCCACATTCTTGCGAACCTTCTTGCGAACGCGCTGGGCAGCCGAATTATTTGGTGCTTTAGCCATAATGAGCTTCTTTCAGTGGATGCCGACGGATCACTTCTTGCCGGTCGCGCCCGACTTGCGCGGACCCTTGCGGGTGCGGGCATTCGTACGGGTGCGTTGACCGCGCATCGGCAGACCACGACGATGACGGAAGCCGCGGTAGCAGCCCAGGTCCATCAGTCGCTTGATGTTGATCGACATCTCGCGACGCAGATCGCCTTCAATGGTCATGCGACCGACTTCTTCCCGGATCTTCTCCAGGTCGGAATCGTTCAGGTCCTTGACCTTTTTGTCGAACGGGATGCCGCAGGTCTCACAGATCTTCTGCGCGGTCGTACGGCCAATGCCATAGATCGCAGTCAGACCGATCTCGGTGTGCTTTTGCGGCGGAATGTTGATACCAGCAATACGTGCCATTTGCTTCCTCTATTCGCTTGTCGTGCGGCGATCAGCCTTGGCGCTGCTTGTGGCGGGGATCGGTACAGATCACGCGCACCACACCCTTGCGGCGGATGATCTTGCAATTGCGGCACATCACTTTTACGGATGCCGAAACTTTCATGGTCTGCTCCTAAACCTTCACATTAGCGCTTACTGCGCGTCCGGGTTTCATACAACGCTCACTTCGCCCGGAACACGATGCGAGCACGACTCAAATCGTACGGGGTCAACTCGACCGTCACTTTGTCACCTGGAAGTATGCGAATGTAGTGCATCCGCATCTTTCCGGAGATATGGCCGAGAACAACATGCCCGTTCTCTAGCTTCACGCGAAACGTTGCATTGGGCAGATTCTCAAGAATCTCGCCTTGCATTTGAATGACGTCGTCTTTCGCCATGCCTTCGTTTCTGTTGCGTTCTACTTCGTTTTAAAAATAGGTCAGCTTAGCTGGCCTTGAAATTTGCCTTCTTCAGCAGCGATTCATACTGCTGGCTCATCACGTAAGACTGCACCTGGGCCCAGAAGTCCATGGTCACGACCACGATGATCAGCAACGAGGTGCCACCAAAGTAGAAGGGAACGTTGTACTTCAAGGTCAGGAACTCCGGCAGCAAACACACCCCAGTGATGTAGATGGCGCCGGCCAGGGTCAAACGCGAAAGAATCTTGTCAATGTGCCTGGCGGTCTGGTCACCCGGGCGAATGCCTGGGATGAAAGCGCCGCTCTTCTTCAGGTTGTCAGCAGTCTCGCGGCTGTTGAACACCATGGCCGTGTAAAAGAAGCAGAAGAAGATGATCGCCGAGGCGTACAACATCACATAAATCGGTTGGCCGGGGCGCATTGCATCGGCAATGTCCTTCAACCAGCGGAAGCTCTCACCGGTGGCGAACCAGCTCACGATCGTCGTGGGTAGCAGGATGATCGACGACGCAAAGATCGGCGGAATCACGCCCGACATGTTCAGCTTCAGCGGCAGGTGCGACGATTGACCGCCATACACCTTGTTGCCGACCTGACGCTTCGCATAGTTCACCAGTATCTTGCGCTGGCCCCGCTCGACGAACACCACCACATAGGTCACAGCCAACACGATGACGACCACGATGATGGCCGAAACCACGTTCATCGCGCCGGTACGCACCAGCTCCAGCAAGCCACCAATGGCGCTCGGCAGACCCGCGGCGATACCGCCAAAGATCAGGATCGAGATACCGTTGCCCAGACCCCGCTCGGTGATCTGCTCACCCAGCCACATCAGGAACATCGTGCCAGCCACCAGGCTGGTCACGGCCGTCATGCGGAAGCTGAAACCCGGATTGGTCACCAGACCGGCCGAGCTCTCAAGCGCCAGCGCAATGCTCAGCGCCTGGAAAAGGGCCAGACCCAGCGTGCCGTAGCGCGTGTACTGGGTGATCTTGCGACGACCCGACTCGCCTTCCTTCTTCAGCGCTTCCAGGCTCGGCACCACATAGCTCATGAGCTGCATGATGATGGAGGCCGAAATGTAGGGCGTGATGCCCAGCGCAAAGATGGCGAAGCGCGACAGCGCGCCACCCGAGAACATATTGACCAGGCTCAGGATGCCGCCCTGCTGACCCTTGAAGAGCTGCTGCAGCTGGTTCGGGTCAATGCCGGGCACCGGGATATGCGCCCCGATGCGGTACACCACCAGAGCCAGCAGCAGGAAGACAAGCCGGCGACGTAGGTCGCCGAACTTGCCACTCTTGGCCAGCTGGTTTGCGTTGGTTGCCACTATGAACAGGTTCCGTTAGAGCAGGATCGGACCGAGCGCCTTAGGCGAACGAGCCGCCAGCAGCTTCGATCGCGGCCTTGGCCGCTGCCGTTGCGCCGACACCGCTGAGCTTCACCTTGCGGGTGATGGCACCGGTGTTGATGACCTTGACAACCTTGGTCATCTGGCCGATCAGGCCGGCGTGCTTCAGGGTCAGCATGTCGACCTCGTCAGCGCCCAGCACTTCCAGGTCAGCCAGCGTCACTTCAGCGTTGTACTTCAGCGTCATCGACTTGAAACCGCGCTTGGGCAGGCGGCGCTGCAAAGGCATTTGACCGCCTTCGAAACCGACCTTGTGGTAGCCGCCCGAACGCGACTTCTGACCCTTGTGACCGCGACCTGCAGTCTTGCCGATGCCCGAGCCAATGCCGCGGCCAACACGGCGCTTGGCATGCTTGGAGCCCGAGGCGGGCTTGATGGTATTCAGTTGCATGTGCTTGTCCTCTGTTCGTGATGTGCTTACAGCACCTTCACGAGGTAGGCGATCTTGTTGATCATGCCGCGCACAGCCGGCGTGTCTTCCAACACGCTTTCGCTGTTCAGCTTGCGCAGGCCCAGGCCGACCACGGTCGCACGATGCGACTCGCGGGTGCCGATGGGGCTGCGAACCAGCTTGATCTTGACGGTTTTCTTTTCAGACATGATGGTCTCTTTCCTACCGCGATCAGTTGAAGATGTCTTCAACAGACTTGCCGCGCTTGGCGGCGATGTCGGCCGGCGTCATCGAGTGCTTCAGGGCGTCCAGCGTGGCGCGCACCATGTTGTAGGCATTGCTCGAACCATGGCTCTTGGCCACGATGTCGGTCACGCCCAGCACGTCGAACACGGCGCGCATCGGGCCGCCGGCGATGATGCCGGTACCGGCGGGGGCCGGCATCATCATCACGTTGGCTGCGCCATGCTCACCCTTCACCATGTGGTGAATGGTGCCGTTCTTCAGGCTGACCTTGACCATGTTGCGGCGAGCCGACTCCATGGCCTTCTGCACCGCAACCGGCACTTCCTTGGCCTTGCCCTTGCCCATGCCGACCCGGCCATCGCCATCACCGACCACGGTCAGTGCTGCGAAGCTCAGCGTACGACCGCCCTTCACCACTTTGGTGACGCGGTTGACGGCGATCATCTTCTCTTTCAGACCGTCGTCATTGCCTTCAGCGGCCGCGCGGGGTTGAAACTTTGCCATTTTCGAAATCCTTAGTCGCTACTGCGCTTGTTCGGCGCTTAGAACTGCAGGCCAGCTTCGCGAGCGGCTTCAGCCAGGGCCTTGACACGGCCGTGATAGGCAAAGCCTGCACGGTCGAAGGCAACCTTCTCGACACCGGCGGCCTTGGCCTTTTCAGCGATACGCTTGCCGATGATCGCGGCGGCTGCCACGTTGCCACCCTTGCCATGTCCGGCCAGTGCGTCGCGCACTTCCTTCTCGGCAGTGGAGGCCGTCGCCAGCACCTTGGTGCCATCGTCGGAAACGACGGTAGCGTAGATGTGCAGGTTGGAGCGGAACACCGTCAGGCGTGCCACACGTTGCAAAGCGATACGCACGCGGGTTTGACGCGAGCGGCGGATGCGCTGATCTTTTTTGTTCAACATATCGCTGCTCCTTACTTCTTCTTGGTCTCTTTGATCGAGACCTTCTCGTTGGCGTAGCGGATGCCCTTGCCCTTATAGGGCTCCGGCGGCCGGAAGGCGCGCACTTCGGCGGCGATCTGACCCACCACCTGGCGGTCCGCACCCTTGATCAGGATTTCCGTCTGCGACGGAGTCTCGACCTTGATGCCAACGGGCATGTCCTTGACGACCGGGTGCGAGTACCCGATTTGCAAGTTCAGCTTCTGACCTTGAGCCTGGGCACGGTAGCCCACGCCAACCAGGGTCAGCTTCTTCTCGAAGCCCTTGCTGACGCCGTTGACCATATTGGCCACCAGTGCGCGCATCGTGCCACTCATGGCATCGGCTTCGGTCGAAGCATTCGCCGGAGCGAATGTCAGCTGACCGGCTTCGTTCTTGACGGCAACCAGGGGATTGGCGGCACGCACCAGCGTACCCATCGCACCCTTGATGCTGATTTGTTCTGCGGTAATCGCGACGTCCACACCTTGTGGGACGGCGACCGGCATTTTTCCAACGCGGGACATTGTCTTATCTCCTTGCGTCAGGCGACGTAGCAGAGCACTTCGCCACCGATACCGGTCTGACGTGCCTTGCGGTCAGTCATCACGCCTTGCGGAGTGGTGACAATCGCCACACCCAGGCCATTCATGACCTGAGGAATATCGTGACGGCCCTTGTAGATGCGCAGGCCGGGGCGGCTGACGCGCTCGATACGCTCGATCACCGGACGGCCGGCGTAGTACTTCAGCGCGATCTCGAGTTCCGGCTTGGCGGACTCGCCACGGACTGCGAAGTTGTCGATATAACCCTCGTCCTTCAGGACTTGGGCGATCGCCACTTTCACCTTCGAGGACGGCATCGTCACGCTGGCCTTCGTCACGCTTTGGGCGTTACGAATACGGGTCAGCATATCGGCGATAGGATCACTCATGCTCATTTGCGATTTCTCCTAATCGAGCCGATTACCAGCTGGCCTTGACGACACCAGGGATGTCGCCTTTGAAGGCCAGCTCGCGGATCTTGTTGCGGCCCAGACCGAACTTGCGGAACGTACCGCGAGGACGGCCAGTCAGCGCGCAACGATTGCGCTGACGGGTGGGGTATGCGTTGCGGGGGAACTTTTGCAGTTCCAGGCGCGCTGCGTAACGCTCTTCGTCCGACTTCTTCGAGTCGTCGATGATCGCCTTCAGTGCAGCGTACTTGGTTGCGTACTTGGCAACCAGGTTGGCGCGCTTCAGTTCGCGTTGGATGAGGGAAGTCTTAGCCACGTGTCACCTCAGTTCTTGAACGGGAATTTGAAGGCAGCCAGCAGCGCCTTGCATTCGTCGTCATTCTTGGCCGACGTCGTGATGCTGATGTTCAGACCACGCAGAGCATCAACCTTGTCATATTCCACTTCCGGGAAAATGATCTGCTCTTTCACGCCGATGTTGTAGTTGCCACGGCCATCGAACGAACGACCCGAGATACCGCGGAAGTCACGAACGCGCGGCAGCGCGATGGTGACGAAACGGTCCAGGAATTCGTACATGCGAACACCGCGCAGGGTGACCATGCAGCCGATCGGCACGCCGTCACGGATCTTGAAGCCGGCAATCGCCTTCTTCGACTTGGTGACCACGGGCTTTTGGCCGGCGATCTTGGTCAAGTCACCCACGGCGTGGTCCATCACCTTCTTGTCGGCGACGGCTTCACTTACACCCATGTTCAGGGTGATCTTGGTGATGCGCGGCACTTCCATGACGGACTTGTAACCGAACTTCTGCACGAGGTCCGGCAGCACCTTCTCGCGATAAAACGCTTGCAAACGAGCCATGTCGAACCTCTTAAGCCTTGATCTCTTCGCCGGTCGACTTGTAAACGCGCACCTTCTTGCCATCGGCGAGCAACTTGATGCCCACGCGATCGGCCTTGCCGGATGCAGCGTTGAAAATCGCCACGTTGGATTGATGAATGGGCATCGTCTTGTCCACCACACCGCCGGTGGTACCCTTCATGGGGTTGGGCTTGACGTGCTTCTTGACCATATTGACGCCATCCACCACGAGGTGTGCGTCATCGACTCGCTGCGACACGGTGCCGCGCTTGCCTTTGTCACGACCGGTCAAAACAATGACCTGGTCGCCTGTACGAATCTTGTTCATGGCAATACCTTTGACTGTGGCTGCGCTCAGAGCACTTCGGGCGCCAGCGACACGATCTTCATGAAGCGCTCGGTACGCAGTTCACGCGTCACCGGGCCGAAGATACGGGTGCCGATAGGCTCAAGCTTGGCATTCAGCAGCACTGCTGCATTGCCATCAAACTTGATCAGCGAGCCGTCTTGACGACGCACGCCCTTGGCGGTACGCACCACCACAGCGCTGTAGACCTCGCCTTTTTTGACGCGACCACGCGGCGCAGCTTCTTTGATGCTGACCTTGATGATGTCACCAATCCCGGCATACCGACGCTTGGAACCGCCAAGCACCTTGATGCACATGACGGACTTGGCGCCAGTGTTGTCCGCGACTTCGAGTCGCGATTGCATTTGAATCATGTCTGTCCCCAACTTCTCCCGCATTCACCTGGCTCATGCCGGCTGCAGCGGTCAGTCTTGGGCCCGAGGACCAGTCTTGCGACATCGCTCATCGATGATGAGGATCCCACGAGCCCGGCGGTTTTGGGCGGAACCGAATCGCGGCAACACCGCTGGGGTGCTGCCAGTGCGGCCGCACCTTTTGGCGCAGCCGGCAGATCCGGCGAAGCTTTGGATTATGCAGTAGTTTGTGACTTGGTGTCAACAACCTTCTTGCAGCAATCTAGAGAGCCCGCTCAGGGCCCTCCGTTCATCAACAACTCAGGCGAGCAACTGCTTGGCCTGGGCCAGCATGGTGTTGGCATCGCTGACTTCAAACTTGCCCGGAGCCTCGACGTTGAGCGTCTTGACCACGCCATCGACGACCAGCATCGAGTAGCGCTGCGAGCGCAGACCCATGCCGCGTGCACCCAGGTCCAGCGTCAGGCCGGTGGCCTTGGTGAACTCGGCACTGCCGTCGGCCATCATGCGCACGGCGCCGGCCGTGCCTTGATCACGACCCCAGGCGCCCATCACGAAGGCGTCGTTGACGGACACGCACCAGATCTCATCGACGCCGGCGGCCTTCAACGCTTCGGCCTGCTGCTTGTAACCCGGCACATGCTGTGCCGAACAGGTCGGGGTGTAGGCACCCGGCAGCGCGAAGACAGCGATCTTCTTGCCAGCGGTGGTCTTTTCGATATCGAAGCTGTTGGGGCCCAGCGAGCAGCCATTGCCCTCGACTTCGACGAATTCCTGCAGGCTGCCTGCGGGCAGCTTGTCACCAACTTTGAGCACAACGGTCTCCTTGAGTTGAAACAACATCCCCGGCGGATTGGCCTGCGGGGCGTGAAAAATGCAAAACGGCCGGACGCCAGTATTCCAGCGTTCCGGCCGTTCCGGCGCAAAGAGGTGCGAACACCTCAAGCACCAAGGGCTTTAGACGACTTGCGCCTTCTCGACCAGACGGGTCACGACCCAGTTCTTGGTCTTGGACAGCGGACGGCTTTCCGAGATTTCCACCACGTCGCCGAGGCCGTAAGCGTTGGTCTCGTCATGCGCGTGATACTTGCGCGAACGAGCGACGATCTTGCCGTACAGCTCGTGCTTCGTGCGGCGTTCCACCAGCACGGTCACGGTCTTGGCGCGCTTGTCGCTGACCACACGCCCCACCAGGGTGCGGGTGTTCTTTTCTTGAGCTTGCGTCATTTCGCGGCTCCCTTCTTCTTCTCGGCCAAGATGGTCTTGGCACGAGCGATGTCGCGACGGGTATTGCCCAGCACTGTGTGATTCGTCAGTTGCTGGGTAGCCTTTTGCATGCGCAGACCGAAATGGGCCTTCAGCAGGTCGGACACTTCCTTTTCGAGGGCGGCCACGTCCTTGCTGCGCAGTTCAGATGCATTCATAGGATTCTCCGATGTGGCGCGTCAAGTGCCGATGTGGCGCGTGACGAACACGGTGCGCAGCGGCAGCTTGGCCGAAGCCAGCAGGAACGCTTCGCGGGCGAGTTCTTCCGCCACGCCATTGATCTCATAGAGCACCTTGCCGGGCTGAATTTCAGCGACGTAGTACTCAGGATTGCCCTTACCGTTGCCCATACGGACTTCGGCAGGCTTATGAGAGATGGGCTTGTCGGGGAAGATGCGGATCCAGATACGGCCGCCACGCTTCACGTGACGGGAGATTGCACGACGTGCAGCCTCGATCTGGCGGGCCGTCAGACGACCGCGTTCGGTCGCCTTCAAACCGAAGTCGCCGAAGGACACGTTAGCGCCCCGGGTAGCGACGCCGGTGTTACGACCCTTCTGCTCCTTGCGGAATTTGCGACGAGCGGGTTGCAGCATGCTTATTCTCCTTTGACCTCGCCAGCAGCGGGAGCGGCGGGCTTACGCACGACACGCTTGGCTGCGGGCTTGGTTGCATCGCCAGCGGGGGCGGCAGCGGCGGGACCGTCGGCACGGGGACCACGGTCACCACCAGGGCGACCACGGCCGCTCGGTGCACCAGGTGCGCCCGGACGGGTGTTGCGACGCGGGCGGCGATCATCGTCACCGGCTTCGCTCTTGATCACCGGCGCATCGCCGTTGGCCAGGCGGTCGCCACGATAGACCCAGCACTTCACGCCGATGATGCCGTAGGTCGTCTTGGCTTCGGAGAAGCCATAGTCGATGTCAGCACGCAGGGTGTGAAGCGGCACGCGGCCTTCGCGGTACCACTCGCAACGAGCGATTTCAATGCCGTTCAAGCGGCCCGAGGACATGATCTTGATGCCTTGAGCGCCCAGACGCATCGCGTTCTGCATCGCACGCTTCATCGCGCGGCGGAACATGATGCGCTTTTCCAGCTGCTGGGTGATCGAATCGGCGATCAGCTGAGCATCGATTTCGGGCTTGCGCACTTCCTCGATGTTGACTGCCACCGGCACGCCCAGACGCTTGGTCAGCTCGGCCTTCAGGTTTTCAATGTCTTCGCCCTTCTTGCCGATCACCACGCCCGGTCGGGCGGAGTAGATCGTGATGCGGGCGTTCTTGGCGGGGCGCTCGATCAGAATGCGCGAAACAGCGGCATTCTTCAGACGTGCCTTCAAGAACTCACGCACCTTCAGGTCTTCGGCCAGCATGGTGGCGAAGTTTTGGTTCGACGCGTACCAGCGCGAGGCCCAATTACGGGTGACTGGCAGCCGGAAGCCGGTCGGGTGGATTTTTTGTCCCATAGTCTTCCTTCAGCCTTCAGTTGCCGACCGACACGAAGATGTGGCACGTGGGCTTGCTGATGCGATTGCCCCGACCCTTTGCACGGGCGGAGAAACGCTTCAGCGTGGCACCTTGTTCCACATAGATCGACGTGATCTTGAGTTCGTCAATATCAGCGCCGTCATTGTGCTCGGCGTTGGCAATTGCCGACTCCAGAGCCTTCTTGATGATCAGGGCTGCTTTTTTCTGGGTGAAGGTCAGGATGTTGAGCGCCTGATCCACCTTCTTGCCGCGGATCAGGTCAGCCACCAGGCGACCCTTGTCACACGAGAGGCGAACACCGCGAACGATTGCTTTGGTTTCCATCGTTGGCATCCTTACTTCTTCCCGGCCTTCTTGTCGGCCGGATGGCCTTTGAAGGTGCGGGTCAGCGCGAATTCACCCAGCTTGTGGCCAACCATCTGGTCGGACACATACACCGGAACGTGTTGCTTGCCGTTGTGCACAGCGATCGTCAGGCCGATGAATTCCGGCAGGATCGTCGAGCGACGCGACCAAGTCTTGATGGGCTTTTTGTCCTTGTTGGCAACCGCCTTGTCGACCTTGGCCAACAGGTGATGGTCAACGAACGGGCCCTTCTTCAATGAACGAGTCATGGTGCGCTACCCCTTACTTCTTGCGACGCGACACGATGTATGTCTGCGTGCGCTTGTTGTTACGAGTGCGGTAGCCCTTGGTGAGGGTGTTCCACGGCGACACAGGTGCTTGACCTTCACCGGTACGACCTTCACCACCACCGTGCGGGTGATCCACCGGGTTCATGGCAACGCCACGAACCGTCGGGCGGATGCCCTTCCAGCGAATCGCGCCGGCCTTGCCGTATTGGCGCAGGCTGTGCTCTTCGTTGGAAACCTCGCCAATCGTGGCGCGGCACTCGATATGGATCTTGCGGACTTCACCCGAGCGCAGGCGGACCTGAGCGTAAGTGCCTTCACGCGCCAGCAGCACCACCGAGGCGCCGGCCGAGCGCGCAATCTGCGCACCCTTGCCAGGCAGCATCTCGACGCAATGCATCGTCGAGCCCACGGGAATGTTGCGGATCGGCAGGGTGTTGCCGGCCTTGATCGGCGCTTCCGAGCCGCTCAAGATCTTTGCACCGACTTCCAGACCACGCGGAGCGATGATGTAGCGACGCTCGCCGTCGGCATAGCACACCAGAGCGATGTGGGCCGTACGGTTCGGGTCGTATTCAATACGCTCGACCTTGGCAGGAATGCCATCCTTGTTGCGCACGAAGTCGACAACGCGGTAATGATGCTTGTGGCCACCGCCGCGATGGCGGATGGTGATGTGACCGTTGTTATTACGGCCAGCATTCTGCATCTGCGGCTCCAGCAGCGACGCCTCAGGCGCGCCCTTGTGCAGATGCTTGTGCACCACCTTCACAACGGCACGACGGCCGGGGGAAGTGGGTTTGACTTTTACGACAGCCATTACGCAGCCTCCCCGGAGAAGTTGAGCTCTTGGCCCGCCTTCAGCGAAACATACGCCTTCTTGACATGGTCACGGCGGCCGATCGAACGACCGAAACGCTTGACCTTGCCCTTGACGTTCACCACATTCACCGCCTCAACCTCGACCTTGAACATCAGTTCAACAGCGGCCTTGATTTCAGGCTTGGTCGCATCGCGCAGGACCTTGAACAGGACCTGGTTGTGCTTCTCGGCGGCCATGGTGGCCTTTTCAGACACGATCGGTGCCAGCAGGATCTGGGCCAAACGGTCTTGCTTCAGTTTGGTTGCGCTCATGCCAGCATCTCCTTGAGTTGCTCCATCGCACCCTTGGTCACCAGCACCTTCTTGTAGAAGACCAGCGACAGGGGGTCGGCGTAGCGAGGCTCGATCACCAGCACGTTGGCCAGATTGCGCGAGGCCAGCAGCAGGTTGTCGTCCACTTGATCAGCGATCAGCAGCACCGAGTCCAGACCCATGGCCTTCAGCTTGGAAGCCAGCAGCTTGGTCTTGGGGGCTTCGATCGAGATCGAGTCCACCACGGCCAGACGGCCTTCGCGAGCCAACTGCGAGAGGATCGCGGCCATACCGGCGCGATACATCTTCTTGTTGACCTTCTGCGTGAAGTTTTCGTCCGGGCTGTTCGGGAAAATACGACCGCCTCCGCGCCACAGGGGCGAGGACGTCATACCCGCACGAGCGCGGCCGGTGCCCTTTTGGCGCCAGGGCTTCTTCGTGGAGTGCTTGACTTGGGCGCGGTCCAGCTGGGCGCGGGTACCTTGGCGGGCGTTGGCCTGGAAGGCCACGACCACCTGGTGCACCAGGGCTTCGTTGTAGTCGCGAGCAAACACGGTATCAGGAGCGTCCACCTTGGCGGTGGCCTGACCTTGCTCATTCAGGAGCTCGAGCTGCATCAGTTGGCCCCTTTCTTGAGCTTGGCCTTGACTGCGGGGTGCACGACCAGATGGCCGTTCTTTGCACCCGGCACCGCGCCACGGACCAGCAGCAGTTGACGAGCTTCGTCAATGCGCACGATGTCCAGGTTTTGCGTGGTCACGGTCTCATCACCGCGATGGCCCGACATCTTCTTGCCCGGGAACACGCGGCCCGGATCCTGGGCCATCGAGATGGAACCAGGCACATTGTGCGAACGGCTGTTACCGTGGGACGCACGCTGCGACTTGAAGTTGTGGCGCTTGATGGTGCCGGTGAAGCCCTTGCCGATCGAGGTGCCCTGCACGTCGACCATCTGGCCCACGGCGAACATCGACACGGGCAGGGTTGCGCCCGCCTTGTACTCGGCAGCGACTTCAGCGGTCACGCGGAATTCTTTGAGAATTTCGCCGGCTTCGACGCCTGCTTTCGCAAGGTGGCCAGCTTCGGGCTTGGTCACGCGCGATGCTTTGCGCGAGCCGAACGCCACTTGAATGGCGCTGTAGCCGTCTATCTCTGCGGTCTTGACCTGGGTCACGCGGTTGTTGGACACATCGAGCACAGTCACAGGAACGGCGTCGCCGTCGTCCGTGAAGATGCGCATCATGCCCACCTTGCGGCCCAGCAATCCGAGACGATTGCTAAGACTCATGGTTTTTCTCCAGCCCCGTTAGGAGCCTTTGTTTCATATGCCCGACATCGATTGGCCGGGCTGACTAGGTGCTTCAGCAATTGAATTGCTGAAGCGCTCAACCCGCGAAGACCTGAGCCATCGCGGGAAAGCTTGCGAGTATATACCGCCTAGGGATGAACCCGCAAGCGGCAGGGCAAGCGTTATCGATTGTTGCTGGCCGATACCCGAGGGCACCGGCCAGACAAGTGCATTACTGCAGCTTGATTTCGACGTCCACGCCGGCCGGCAGGTCGAGCTTCATCAAAGCATCAACCGTCTTGTCGGTGGGATCGACGATGTCCATCAGGCGCTGATGGGTACGGATTTCGAACTGGTCACGCGAGGACTTGTTGACGTGCGGCGAGCGCAGGATGTCAAAACGCTGCATGCGCGTCGGCAGGGGCACTGGGCCCTTGACGATGGCGCCGGTGCGCTTGGCGGTCTCGACGATTTCCAGAGCCGATTGGTCGATCAGCTTGTAATCAAATGCCTTCAGGCGGATGCGGATCTTTTGCTTTTGCATGACGATTCCTTCAAAGAGCGATCAGCCGTTGTGGGCAACTTACCAGCAACGGCCGCATAGTTTTGTGGACGCCCCTGGCCTTGCGGCTCGGGGCGAGTCACGCAAAATCAGGCCAGGATGGTGGCCACGACGCCGGCGCCGACGGTACGACCGCCTTCACGGATGGCGAAACGCAGGCCTTCTTCCATGGCGATCGGTGCGATCAGCTTCACGGTGATGCTGACGTTGTCGCCAGGCATGACCATTTCCTTGTCCTTCGGCAGCTCCACGGCACCCGTCACGTCCGTCGTGCGGAAGTAGAACTGGGGACGGTAGTTGTTGAAGAACGGCGTGTGGCGGCCGCCCTCTTCCTTGGACAGAACATAGATTTCTGCCGTGAAGTGGGTGTGCGGCTTGACCGAACCGGGCTTGCACAGCACTTGGCCGCGCTGCACGTCCTCGCGCTTGGTGCCGCGCAGCAGGATGCCCACGTTGTCGCCCGCTTGACCTTGGTCCAGCAGCTTGCGGAACATTTCCACGCCGGTGCAGGTGGTCTTCTGGGTGTCGGCGATGCCGACGATTTCGATTTCTTCGCCGACCTTGATGATGCCGCGCTCGATACGGCCGGTCACCACGGTGCCGCGACCCGAGATCGAGAACACGTCTTCCACGGGCATCAGGAAGGCGCCGTCCACGGCACGCTCAGGCGTGGGGATGTAGCTGTCCAGTGCGTCGGCCAGCTTGAAGATGGCTTGTTCGCCCAGGGGGCCCTTGTCGCCTTCCATGGCCAGCTTGGCGCTGCCGTGGATGATGGGGGTGGCGTCGCCGGGGAAGTCGTACTTGTCCAGCAGCTCGCGCACTTCCATTTCGACCAGCTCGAGCAGCTCGGCGTCGTCGACCATGTCGCACTTGTTCAGGAACACGATGATGTAAGGCACGCCCACCTGGCGGGCCAGCAGGATGTGTTCGCGGGTCTGGGGCATGGGGCCGTCAGCGGCCGAGCACACCAGGATCGCGCCGTCCATCTGTGCGGCGCCGGTGATCATGTTCTTCACATAGTCAGCGTGGCCGGGGCAGTCAACGTGAGCGTAGTGGCGGTTGGCCGTTTCGTACTCGACGTGGGCGGTGTTGATCGTGATACCACGCGCCTTTTCTTCCGGAGCCGCGTCGATCTGGTCGTACGCCTTGGCTTCGCCGCCGAACTTGGTGGACAGCACCGTCGTGATCGCCGCCGTCAGCGTCGTCTTGCCATGGTCAACGTGACCAATCGTGCCCACGTTCACGTGGGGCTTGGTGCGTTCAAACTTGCCTTTTGCCATTTTTTATCTCCAAAAAGAGCATGCGCCAGTCTGTGGGTTTAGCGTTTCCGCAGTGCTTTTGCGCCCCGGCGACTGGCAACCGGGAAAGCCTCTGCGAAGACGAATCAATTCATCTATCTAGTCAGTGAGGTCAGAGCTGCTGCGCAGGTCTGACCCCAGGACATTATTTGCCCCGCGCCGTGATGATCGCGTCGGCCACGTTCTTGGGAGCTTCGCTGTAGTGCTTGAACTCCATCGTGTACGTGGCGCGACCTTGCGACATCGAACGCAGCGTGGTCGAGTAGCCGAACATTTCGCTCAGCGGGACTTCGGCCTTGATGGCCTTGCCGCCACCGACCATGTCGTCCATGCCCTGGACCATGCCGCGGCGTGAGGACAGATCGCCCATCACGTTGCCGGCGTAGTCTTCAGGCGTCTCGACCTCCACGGCCATCATCGGCTCCAGGATCACCGGCGAAGCCTTGCGGCAACCGTCCTTGAAGCCCAGGCTGGCGGCCATCTTGAACGCGTTTTCGTTCGAGTCCACTTCGTGGTACGAGCCGAAGGTCAAGGTGACCTTGACGTCCACCACCGGGAAGCCGGCCAGCACGCCATTGGGCAGCGAGTCTTCCACGCCCTTCTTGACGGCGGGGATGAACTCGCGCGGCACCACACCGCCCTTGATCGCGTCAACGAACTCGAAGCCCTTGCCCGGCTCTTGCGGTTCGACGGTCAGCACGACGTGGCCGTACTGGCCCTTGCCGCCCGACTGGCGCACGAACTTGCCTTCCACGTCGGTGACCGACTTGCGGATGGTTTCGCGGTAGGCCACTTGCGGCTTGCCGACGTTGGCTTCCACGCCGAACTCGCGCTTCATGCGGTCAACGATGATTTCCAGGTGCAGCTCGCCCATGCCGGAAATGATGGTCTGACCCGACTCTTCGTCGGTGCGCAGGCGGAAGGACGGATCTTCCTTGGCCAGACGGCCCAGGGCGATACCCATCTTTTCCTGGTCGGCCTTGGTCTTGGGCTCGACGGCCTGCGAGATCACCGGCTCCGGGAACACCATCTTTTCCAAGGTGATGATCGAGTCCGGATCGCACAGCGTTTCGCCAGTGGTCACGTCCTTCAAACCGACGCAAGCAGCGATGTCACCGGCCAGAATTTCCGAGATTTCTTCGCGCTGGTTGGCGTGCATCTGCAAGATACGGCCGATACGCTCCTTCTTGCTGCGGATCGGGTTGTAGACCGAGTCACCCGACTTCAGCACGCCTGAATAGACGCGCACGAAAGTCAGCTGGCCGACGTAAGGGTCGGTCATCAGCTTGAAAGCCAGAGCGGAGAACTTCGCTTCGTCGGACGCTTCGCGCGTCGTCGGCTGATCGGCCTCGTCCGTGCCAGGCACGGGCGGGACGTCGATCGGCGAGGGCATGAAGTCAATCACGCCGTCCAGCATGCGCTGCACGCCCTTGTTCTTGAACGCAGTGCCACAGAACATCGGCTGGATTTCGGCCGCGATGGTGCGGGTGCGAATGCCCAGGATGATGTCCGCCTCGGTCAGTTCGCCCGACTCGAGGTACTTGTTCATCATGTCTTCGCTGGACTCGGCCGCAGCCTCGACCATGTTCTCGCGCCACTTCTGAGCTTCTTCCAGCAACTCAGCCGGGATCTCGCGGTAGTCGAACTTCATGCCCTGAGACGCTTCGTCCCAGAAAATGGCCTTCATCTTGATCAGGTCGATCACGCCCTTGAAGTTTTCTTCGGCGCCGATCGGCAAGACGATGGGCACCGGGTTCGCCTTCAGGCGCAGCTTCATCTGGTCGACGACCTTGTAGAAGTTGGCACCGGTACGGTCCATCTTGTTGACAAAGGCCAGGCGCGGCACCTTGTACTTGTTGGCTTGGCGCCAGACAGTCTCGGACTGCGGCTGCACGCCACCCACGGCGCAATAGACCATGCAAGCACCGTCCAGCACGCGCATCGAGCGCTCGACTTCAATCGTGAAGTCCACGTGTCCGGGGGTGTCGATGATGTTGATGCGGTGCTCGGGGCGGGCCAGATCCATGCCCTTCCAGAAGCAAGTCGTCGCAGCCGAGGTGATCGTGATGCCACGCTCTTGCTCTTGCTCCATCCAGTCCATGGTGGCGGCGCCATCATGCACTTCACCAATCTTGTGGTTCACACCCGTGTAGAACAGGATGCGCTCGGTCGTTGTGGTCTTGCCAGCATCGATGTGCGCGGAGATACCGATGTTACGGTAGCGCTCGATGGGGGTCTTGCGGGCCATGGTGTGACTCCAAATGCAGTGAGCCGCCATCGGGTTAGTGAAAACCCGAGGCGGCCAGAACGGTGTAGTTTAGAAGCGGAAGTGCGAGAAGGCCTTGTTGGCTTCTGCCATGCGGTGGACTTCATCACGCTTCTTCATGGCGCCGCCACGGCCTTCCGAGGCCTCCAGCAACTCACCAGCGAGGCGCTGAGCCATCGACTTCTCGCCGCGCTTGCGGGCCGATTCCTTCAACCAGCGCATGGCCAGAGCCACGCGACGGACGGGACGAACTTCCACGGGAACTTGGTAGTTCGCACCGCCGACGCGGCGTGACTTCACTTCGACCATGGGCTTGACGTTGTTCAAGGCAACCATGAAGACCTCCAGCGGGTCCTTGCCGGCCTTCTTTTCGACTTGTTCCAGCGCGCCGTAAATGATGCGCTCGGCAACAGCCTTCTTGCCCGACTCCATCACAACGTTCATGAACTTCGAGAGATCAACGCTGCCGAATTTCGGATCAGGCAGGATCTCGCGCTTGGGTACTTCGCGACGACGTGGCATATCACACTTCCTTTTGCTTCAGTTGGCACGGGATGAATCCCGGACCGCGAACGACCACTTACTGCAAGCGGGCCATTCACTTACTCGGTCGAGCATCCTCAATGGAGCACGAACCGCTAAAAAACCAGGCCTGGACGAATTCCAGACCAAGACGATTGGGCTGTTAGGCCTTCTTCGGGCGCTTCGCGCCGTACTTGGAACGCGACTGCTTGCGGTCTTTCACGCCTTGCAAGTCGAGCGAACCGCGCACGATGTGGTAACGCACACCCGGCAAATCCTTGACGCGACCGCCGCGCACCAGCACGACACTGTGCTCTTGCAGGTTGTGGCCTTCACCGCCGATGTAGGAGATGATTTCGAAACCGTTGGTCAGACGAACCTTGGCAACTTTACGCAGCGCAGAGTTCGGCTTCTTCGGAGTGGTGGTGTACACGCGGGTGCACACGCCACGACGCTGGGGGCTGCCCTGCATCGCCGGCGATTTGGACTTCGTGGTTTCGGTCTGACGACCGAAGCGCACGAGCTGATTGATGGTTGGCATAAGTAACTTGTTCCCGTTTGAAGTCACACATTCTTTTCGACACAGCGCCTGCGAAAACAGCACTCTTGGGGCCTGCGTGACAAACAGCAAAGCGCTCCAAGCCTGGCCTGGAGCGTCCATTGTTCAATCAGTTGGCAGCGCAAAAGCGCAGCAGAAACTGCCGAAAAGCTTTCCATTATATGTGGGCAGGGCCTTGCCCGCAAGCATGGCCTGATTTGGCCCATAGATGCGCGACAATGCGCCCCCCGCCCGAGCGACGCATCAGGCGCCCAATCCTTACGCAATGCAAGCCGCGCCCACTCAATCCGCTGATACGCCCGTGGTCATAGACACCCAGATCGTGATGGACTGGCTGGTGTTCCGGGATCCGTCTTGCCAGGCGCTGAGCGAGGCGGTGATGCAGTCGCGGCTGAACTGGCGCACCACGCCCAGGATGTACGCCGAACTGCTGCATGTGCTGGGACGCGGTGTGGCCGCCGCCTGGCAGCCGGATCTGGCCTTGATCGCCGACAGTTTCGAGCGTCATGCCCTTCGCCTCCCGCAAGAAGCCCCCAGCGCCCTGCACCTGTTGCGCTGCCGCGACCCCGACGACCAGATGTTTCTGGACCTGGCCGTCGCCGTGAAGGCCCGCTGGCTGTTCAGCCGCGACCGCGCGGTGCTGTCCCTGGCCAAGCGGGCACGTGCCCATGGCATACAGATCATCACACCGCTGGCCTGGGCCAAGCTGCAAAGCACCGCACCATGAAAAAAGGCTGCCCGGAGGCAGCCTTTCGGTCATTGCTGTGAAGCAGTGATTCAGGATTCGCCGTCGCCGGCAGCGTCCATGCTGGCCAGCTGGGCGGAAGCCAATTCCTCGGCTTCCTGCTGGGCGATCGAACGACGCTCGGCGTCGTCCATCGCTTCCTTGGCCTTGCGAGCATCGTGGAAGGCCATGCCGGTACCTGCGGGAATCAGGCGGCCGACGATGACGTTTTCCTTCAGGCCGCGCAGCTCATCGCGCTTGCCCATGATGGCCGCTTCGGTCAGCACGCGGGTGGTTTCCTGGAAGGAAGCCGCGGAGATGAACGAGTCGGTCGACAGCGAGGCCTTGGTGATACCCAGCAGCAGGTCCAGATAGGTCACCGTCATCTTGCCTTCGGCGCGCAGGCGGTCATTCGTGTCCAGCAGCTCGGAGCGCTCGACTTGCTCGCCCGAGATGTAGGTCGAATCACCGACGTTGGCGATCTGCACACGGCGCAGCATCTGACGAACAATCACTTCGATGTGCTTGTCGTTGATCTTCACGCCCTGCAGACGGTAGACGTCCTGCACTTCGTCGACGATGTAGCGGGCCAGTTCCTCGATACCCAGCAGACGCAGGATGTCCTGCGGATCGGCCGGGCCGTCGACGACGGACTCACCCTTGTTGACCACCTGGCCTTCGTGCACCAGGATGTTCTTTTCCTTGGGCACCAGCTCTTCGTAGACGTTGCCTTCGTGATCGGTGATCTGCAGACGCGTCTTGCCCTTGGTTTCCTTGCCGAAGGAGATCGTACCGGTCTGCTCGGCCAGCACGCCCTTGTCCTTGGGCGTACGGGCTTCGAACAGCTCGGCCACACGCGGCAGACCGCCGGTGATGTCTCGCGTCTTCTGGCCTTCAACCGGGATACGTGCCAGCACTTCACCGGGGAACAGGTCCTGACCGTCGCGGATCTGGATCAGCGAACCAACCTGGAAGCCTATCGTCACCGAGTGATCGGTGCCGGGGATCTTGACTTCCTGGCCGGCGGCGTCCAGCAGCTTGACCTGCGGGCGCACCACCTTGGTGGAGCCACGACGCTTCGGATCGATCACGACCAGGGTCGACAGACCGGTCACTTCGTCCACCTGCTTGGCCACGGTCACGCCTTCTTCGACGTTCTCGAAACGGGCCTTGCCGGCAAACTCGGTGATGATCGGGCGCGTCAGCGGATCCCAATTGGCCAGGATGGTGCCAGCCTTGATGGCCTGGTCCGCCTTGATGCTCAGGATGGCGCCATAAGGCACCTTGTGACGCTCACGCTCACGGCCGTGCGGGTCGGAGATGATGATTTCGCCGGAACGGGAAATCACCACCAGGTCGCCCTTGCCATTGGTCACGTAGCGCATCGTCGGGTTGAAGCCGATCAGGCCGTCCGACTTGGCATCCACGCTGGAAGCCACCGCCGCACGCGACGCCGCACCACCGATGTGGAAGGTACGCATGGTCAGCTGGGTACCCGGCTCACCGATCGACTGCGCGGCAATCACGCCCACCGCTTCGCCGATATTGACCTGGCCACCGCGGCCCAGGTCGCGGCCATAGCACTTGGCGCACAGGCCGAAGCGCGTGGCGCAGGTCAGCGGCGTACGGGCCTTGACTTCGTCAACGCCTGCGGCTTCGAGCATATCCATGGCGTCTTCGTCCAGGATATTGCCCGCCGTCCACAGCAGCTGCTGGTTCTCGGGATGCAGGATGTCGGTCGCGGGCACGCGGCCCAGGATGCGGTCACGCAAGCTCTCGATGACTTCACCGCCCTCGACCAGGGCACGCATATTGATGCCGTTGTCGGTGCCGCAATCGCCTTCGGTCACGACCAAGTCTTGGGTCACGTCCACCAGACGACGCGTCAGGTAGCCCGAGTTCGCCGTCTTCAGCGCCGTATCCGCCAGGCCCTTACGAGCACCGTGGGTGGAGATGAAGTACTGCAACACGTTCAGACCTTCACGGAAGTTCGCCGTGATCGGGGTCTCGATGATGGAGCCGTCAGGCTTGGCCATCAGACCCCGCATGCCGGCCAGCTGACGGATCTGCGCGGCGGAACCGCGAGCGCCCGAGTCGGCCATCATGTAGATCGAGTTGAAGGACTCCTGGTCCACTTCCTTGCCGTGACGGTCAACCGTCTTCTGCTTGGACAGCTGGGCCATCATGACCTTGCCGACTTCGTCGCCGGTCTTGCCCCAGATGTCGACCACCTTGTTGTAGCGTTCGCCGGCGGTCACCAGGCCCGAGACGTACTGCTGCTCGATTTCCTTGACTTCCTTTTCGGCGCGCTCGATCAGGGCGGGCTTCTCCTTGGGCACCAGCATGTCGTCCACGGCGATCGAGATACCGGCGCGCGTGGCCAGGCGGAAGCCCGACTGCAGCAGCTTGTCGGCAAAGACCACCGTTTCCTTCAGGCCGCACTTGCGGAACGAGGTGTTGATCAGGCGCGAGATTTCCTTCTTCTTCAGCGCCTTGTTCATATTGCTGAACGGCAGGCCCTTGGGAAGAATTTCGGACAGCAAGGCACGGCCGACCGAGGTTTCCACCAACTTGGTCTCGGGGATCCACTCGCCCGTTTCCTTGTTCTTGGTGTACTCGGTCAAACGCACATTGATCTTTGCGGCCACTTCGACCACGCCGTGGTCCAAGGCGCGCTGCACCTCTTGCACGTCGGAGAAGATCATGCCCTCGCCCTTGCCGTTGATGCGGTCACGGGTGGCGTAGTACAGGCCCAGCACCACGTCTTGCGACGGCACGATCGACGGTTCGCCGTTGGCCGGGAACAGCACGTTGTTGGAGGCCAGCATCAAGGTGCGGGCTTCCATCTGCGCTTCGATCGACAGCGGCACGTGAACGGCCATCTGGTCACCGTCGAAGTCGGCGTTGAAGGCGGCGCAAACCAGCGGATGCAGCTGGATCGCCTTGCCTTCGATCAACACCGGCTCGAAGGCCTGGATGCCCAAACGGTGCAGCGTGGGCGCACGGTTCAGCATCACCGGGTGTTCCTTGATGACTTCTTCAAGAATGTCCCAGACCACCGGCGTGCCGGACTCGACTTCCTTCTTCGCGGCCTTGATGGTCGTGGCAATGCCCATCGCTTCGAGGCGCGAGAAGATGAAGGGCTTGAACAGCTCCAGCGCCATCAGCTTGGGCAGGCCGCACTGATGCAGCTTGAGCGTCGGGCCGACCACGATGACCGAACGGCCCGAGTAGTCGACGCGCTTGCCCAGCAAGTTCTGACGGAAACGACCGCTCTTGCCCTTGATCATGTCGGCCAGCGACTTCAAGGCACGCTTGTTCGCACCGGTCATCGCCTTGCCGCGACGGCCGTTGTCCAGCAGCGAGTCAACGGCTTCCTGCAGCATGCGCTTTTCGTTGCGCACGATGATCTCAGGGGCCTTCAACTCCAACAGACGCGCCAGGCGGTTGTTGCGGTTGATGACGCGGCGATACAGGTCGTTCAGGTCGGAGGTCGCGAAGCGGCCACCATCCAGGGGCACCAGCGGACGCAGGTCCGGCGGCAGCACCGGCAGCACTTCCATGATCATCCAGTTCGGCTTGATGCCGGACTTCTTGAAGGCTTCCATGACCTTGAGGCGCTTGGAATTCTTCTTGATCTTCAGCTCGGAACCGGTCAGGTCGTTGCGGATCTTGTCGATCTCAACGTCCAGGTCCATGTCCTCGAGCAGGTGCTTGATGCCCTCGGCGCCCATCAGCGCGATGAATTCGTCGCCGAATTCCACGCGCTTGGCGTCGTGCTCGTCCTCGCTCATGATCGAGAACTTCTTCAGCGGAGTCATGCCGGGATCGACGACGACATACGCTTCAAAGTACAGCACGCGCTCGATGTCGCGCAGCGTCATGTCCAGCACCAGGCCCAGGCGCGAAGGCAGGGACTTCAGGAACCAGATGTGCGCGCAGGGCGCGGCTAGGTCGATGTGACCCATGCGGTCACGGCGAACCTTGGTCTGCGTGACTTCAACGCCGCACTTCTCGCAGATCACACCGCGATGCTTGAGGCGCTTGTACTTGCCGCACAGGCATTCGTAGTCCTTGATGGGACCGAAAATCTTGGCGCAGAACAGACCATCACGCTCGGGCTTGAAAGTCCGGTAGTTGATGGTCTCGGGTTTCTTCACTTCACCGAACGACCAGCTGCGGATCTTCTCCGGAGAAGCCAGGCCGATCTTGATGGCATCGAAATGCTCATCAGGGGTGAATTGCTTGAAAAGGTCGAGTAGTCCCTTCATGCAGCGTCTCCTTAATTGCGTTCGAGTTCAATGTCGATGCCAAGGGAACGAATTTCCTTGACCAGGACGTTGAACGATTCCGGCATGCCGGCTTCGATGGCGTGTTCACCCTTGACGATGCTCTCGTAGACCTTGGTGCGGCCGTTCACGTCGTCGGACTTGACGGTCAGCATTTCCTGCAGCACGTAAGCGGCGCCGTAGGCTTCCAGTGCCCACACTTCCATCTCACCGAAGCGCTGGCCACCGAACTGGGCCTTGCCGCCCAGCGGCTGCTGCGTGACCAAGCTGTACGGACCGGTCGAGCGGGCGTGCATCTTGTCGTCCACCAAGTGGTGCAGCTTCAGCACGTGCATATAGCCGACCGTGACGGGACGCTCGAAAGCGTCGCCGGTACGGCCGTCATGCAGCGTGGCCTGGGTACGCGTCGCGGTCAGGCCCTTGGCCTTGGCGATGTCGTCCGGATAGGCGAGCTTCAGCATGCCGCGGATTTCTTCTTCGGCAGCGCCGTCGAACACCGGGGTGGCAAACGGGACGCCCTTGCTCAGGTTCTGCGACATCTCGATCACTTCCTGATCGGTCAGCTCGTCCAGACGCTCGGGCTTGCCACCCGACTGGTTGTAGAGCTCGTCCAGGAACTTGCGCAGCTCGGACACCGCAGCGTGTTGCTGCAGCATGTCGCCGATGCGCTGACCAATGCCCTTGCCGGCCCAGCCCAGATGGACTTCCAGCACCTGACCCACGTTCATCCGCGAAGGCACGCCCAGCGGGTTCAGAACGATGTCAGCCGGAGTACCGTCGGCCATGTAAGGCATGTCTTCGACCGGAACGACCTTGGACACCACACCCTTGTTGCCGTGACGGCCGGCCATCTTGTCGCCAGGCTGCAGGCGGCGCTTGACGGCCAGGTAGACCTTGACCATCTTCAGCACGCCCGCGGGCAGCTCGTCGCCCTGCGTCAGCTTCTTGCGCTTTTCTTCAAAAGCCAGGTCGAAGCTGTGGCGGGTCTGCTCCAGCGAGTTCTTGATGCTTTCCAGCTGGTTGGCAATCTCGTCCTCTGCAGGACGGATGTCGAACCAGTGGTACTTCTCGATGCCGGCCAGATAAGCCTTGTCGAGCGCCGTGCCCTTGGCCAGCTTCTGAGGGCCGCCGTTGGCTATTCTGCCGTCCAGCAGCTTTTCGATACGGTCGAAGGCGTCGGCCTCGACGATGCGCAGCTGGTCGTTCAGGTCCAGGCGGAAGCGCTTCAGCTCGTCGTCGATGATCTGCTGGGCGCGCTTGTCGCGCTGGATGCCTTCACGGGTGAAGACCTGCACGTCGATGACGGTGCCGCTGGTGCCTTGGTCGACGCGCAGCGAGGTGTCCTTCACGTCCGAAGCCTTCTCGCCGAAGATCGCGCGCAGCAGCTTCTCTTCCGGCGTCAGCGTGGTCTCGCCCTTGGGCGTGACCTTGCCGACCAGCACGTCGCCGGCGCCGACTTCGGCACCGACGTAGACGATGCCGGACTCATCCAGACGAGCAAGCTGCTGTTCGGACAGGTTCGGGATGTCACGCGTGATTTCTTCGGAGCCGAGCTTGGTGTCGCGCGCCATCACCACCAGTTCCTCGATGTGGATCGAGGTGTAGCGGTCTTCGGCGATGACACGTTCGCTGATCAGGATCGAGTCTTCGAAGTTGTAGCCGTTCCAGGGCATGAACGCGACCAGCATGTTCTGGCCCAGGGCCAGTTCACCGATGTCGGTCGAGGCGCCGTCGGCAATGATGTCCTCCGAAGCGACCTTGTCGCCGCGGCGCACGATCGGACGCTGGTGGATGTTGGTGTTCTGGTTGCTACGCTGATACTTGATCAGGTTGTAGATGTCCACACCGACTTCACCGGCCACGGTCTCGTTGTCGTTGACGCGAATCACGATACGGTTCGTGTCCACGTAATCGACCACGCCGCCGCGGCGAGCCGCCACCACGGTGCCCGAGTCCTTGGCCGCCACGCGCTCCACGCCGGTACCGACCATGGCCTTTTCAGGACGCAGGGTGGGCACAGCCTGACGCTGCATATTGGCGCCCATCAGCGCGCGGTTTGCATCGTCGTGCTCCAGGAAGGGCACGAGCGAAGCAGCCACCGACACGATCTGCGTCGGCGCCACGTCCATGTACTGGATGCGCTCGGGCGAGGTCAGCACCGACTCACCGTTTTCACGGGCCGACACCAGTTCGTCCGACAAAGCGCCTTCGGTGCTCAGCGTCGCATTCGCCTGCGCGATGACGTACTTGCCTTCTTCGATGGCCGACAGGTAGTCGATCTGGTCCGTCACCTTGCCATCGATCACGCGACGGTAAGGCGTTTCCAGGAAGCCGTACTCATTGAGCTGCGCATACAGCGCCAAGGAGTTGATCAGACCGATGTTCGGGCCTTCCGGCGTTTCGATCGGGCAGACACGGCCGTAATGGGTCGGGTGCACGTCGCGGACTTCGAAGCCTGCGCGCTCGCGGGTCAGACCACCCGGGCCCAGGGCGGAAACACGACGCTTGTGCGTGATTTCCGACAGGGGGTTGGTCTGGTCCATGAACTGCGACAGCTGCGACGCACCGAAGAACTCCTTCAGAGCCGCAGAAATCGGCTTGGAGTTGATCAGGTCGTGCGGCATCAGGGCTTCGGTTTCGGCCTGGCCCAGACGTTCCTTCACTGCCTTTTCGATACGTGCCAGGCCCGAGCGGTACTGGTTTTCGGCCAGTTCGCCCACGCAACGCACGCGACGATTGCCCAGGTGGTCGATGTCATCGACTTCACCACGGCCATTGCGCAGCTCGACCAGGATCTTGACCACGTCGAGGATGTCCTCGTTGGACAGGGTCATCGGGCCTTCCGGCATGTCGCGGCCCACGCGGGCGTTGAACTTCATGCGGCCGACGCGCGACAGGTCGTAGGTATCCGGGTTGTAGAACAGGCGGTTGAACAGGGCCTCCACCGCGTCTTCCGTCGGCGGCTCGCCGGGGCGCATCATGCGATAGATGGCCACGCGCGCAGCGGTCTGGTCAGCGGTTTCGTCGCTGGCCAGGGTCTGCGAGATGTAAGCACCTTCGTCCAGCTCGTTGGTGTACAGGCACTGCAGGTCCTTGACGCCGGCGGCGCGCAGCTTCTTCAGCAGCGCTTCGGTCAGCTCTTCATTGGCCCGGGCAATGATCTCGCCGGTGTCGGCATCGACCATGTTCTTGGCGATCAGACGGCCGATCAGGAAGTCTTCCGGCACGGTGATGTGCGTGGTGCCGGACTGCTCCATGGCGCGCGTGTGGCGGGCCGTGATGCGCTTGTCCTTCTCCACGACGACGGCACCGCTCTTGTCGGTGATGTCGAAACGCGCCACTTCACCGCGCAGGCGGTCGGCGACGAATTCCATCTGTGCGCCGGTGTCCATCAGGCGGAAGCCGTCGAACACGAAGAAGTTCGCCAGGATCTGCTCGGGGTTCAGGCCGATGGCCTTGAGCAGTATCGTGACCGGCATCTTGCGGCGACGGTCAACACGGAAGAACAGCACGTCCTTCGGGTCGAACTCGAAGTCCAGCCAGGAACCGCGGTAGGGGATGATGCGCGCCGAGAACAGCAGCTTGCCGGACGAGTGCGTCTTGCCCTTGTCGTGCTCGAAGAACACGCCGGGCGAACGGTGCAGCTGCGACACGATGACACGCTCGGTGCCATTGACGATGAAGGAGCCGTAGTCGGTCATGAGCGGAACTTCGCCCATATAGACCTCCTGCTCCTTGATCTCCTTCACCGTCTTGGTGCCGGGAGACTCACGGTCATAGATGATCATCTGCAGGCGGGCGCGAACGGCCGCTGCATAGGTCAAGCCACGCTGTTGGCACTCGCGAGTGTCAAACGGCGGTTTGGCGATGTTGAATTCGAGGAATTTCATTTCCACGAAACCGTTGTGCGAAACAATCGGGAACGCGGACAGGAACGCGGCCTGCAAACCTTCTGGCTTGCGTTTTGCCGGTGGTACGTCCTTCTGAAGGAAGGCAACGTACGATTCTTTCTGCATGGTCAGCAGATAAGGAACGTTGAGAACGCTTTCGCGCTTTCCGAAGCTCTTGCGAATTCGCTTGCGCTCGGTGTAGCTATAGGTGGATGCTTGCGCCATAAACACTCCGTGTCGAGAGCCCATCCCTGGCCGTGGGACGAGCTTCGTCGGCGACTGGCTTTTCGAACATTGCGTTCGACGCTTGGTGGTTGGCCACTACCAACCGCTGGCGGACAACCCCGGCATTGCACCGAGGCCCGACCAAACCCGTTCTCTGCAGTCGGATCAGAGAACACTTGCAAGCGTCTGTCTTGGTGACGGGCGCTTGCAGGTGGGCTCTTTTACAGCAAATTACAAATACTGGGGGGACAGGTCTGGCTTGGCCTTTTTATCGGCGGCTAGAACTGTCCCTTCCGAATTCGAAATCCTCTAGTCAGTTGGGGACAGAGCAGCCGGGCGCCTTCGGCGCGTCGGCAGGTCTGTCCCGCAAGACTTACTTGATTTCAGCCTTCGCGCCGGCTTCCACCAGCTTCTTCAGAGCTGCGTCGGCGTCGGCCTTGGCAACAGCTTCCTTCACGTTCTTCGGAGCGCCGTCGACCAGGTCCTTGGCTTCCTTCAGGCCGAGGCCCGTCAGTTCGCGCACGGCCTTGATGACGGAGACCTTGTTCGCGCCGGCTTCGAGCAGCACGACGTTGAATTCGGTCTTCTCTTCCACTGCGGCAGCAGCGGCACCACCACCAGCGCCGGCCGGAGCAGCCATGGCTGCAGCGGACACGCCGAACTTCTCTTCAATTGCCTTGACCAGGTCGTTGAGTTCCAGAACAGTCATGCTGTCCAGGGCGGTCAAGAATGCGTCTTTATCGAATGCCATTTTGGGTTCCTAAATATGGGTAGTTGCTTGTACTGATCGTGTGGATCAAGCGGCGACGGGTTCTTCGGCCGCAGCGGCCGGTGCACCTTCGCCACGCTTCTCGGCCAGAGCTGCCAGCACGCGCGCGGTGCGCGAGATCGGCGACTGCAGCAGGCCCAGGAACTGGGACAGCAGCACTTCTTTGCTCGGGATGGAAGCCAGTGCCTTGATGCCGTTGGCGTCGAGCGCCTTGCCAGCAAAAGCACCTGCCTTGATGATCAGCTTGTCGTTGCCCTTGGCGAAGTCGGAAATGACTTTTGCCGAGGCGACAGCGTCTTCAGAAAAACCATAGATCAGCGGGCCGACCATGCTCTCCGCGACGCACTCGAACGGGGTACCGGCGACGGCGCGACGGGCCAGGGTGTTCTTCAGCACGTGAAGATAGACACCCTTGGCACGCGCTTCGACGCGCAGCTTGTTCAAATGCGTAACGGTGAGGCCACGGTACTCGGCCAGCGTCAGGGTCTGCGACTTGGCCACTTGGGCTGCCACATCCGCGACTACGGCTGCTTTCTCGTTGCGATTAAGACTCAAGGTCTACTCCTCACAATTACGTGCCCTTCGCGCTTGCGCACTCCGGGCACACCGGGTTCAGCGACCTTCTGTGCAGAAACCCGGGCCTTGCCGCACTCCTGAAGAGCACCCAAAACCCAAATTCTTTACAGCGGGACCGCCATCTGCGTTGGTTGCGGGGCGAACCCCTCGATTAAGCAAAACCTCTCGATACAGCTGAGCGGCTTCACACCAACGGTCTTGGATGACGCGCAGCAATTGCTTGCCACGCCCCACCAAATCTCCAAGCACCGCGCCAGACTTCGCGCGGCACCGCAATTCAATATCAGCCGTTGATGCTGGCCAGATCCACGCGAGCGCCCAGGCCCATCGTGGAAGAGACCGCCACCTTGCGCAGGTAGATACCCTTGCTGGTGGCCGGCTTGGACTTGTTCAGTGCTTCGATCAGCGCGCGCAGATTGTTCTGCAGATGCTCGTTGTCGAACGAACGACGGCCGATGGTCGAGTGGATGATGCCGCCCTTGTCGACGCGGTATTGCACCTGACCGGCCTTGGCGTTCTTCACTGCCGTGGCCACGTCCGGAGTCACCGTGCCAACCTTGGGGTTGGGCATCAGGCCGCGCGGGCCCAGGATCTGACCCAGGGTACCGACGATACGCATCGTGTCCGGGGACGCAATGACGATGTCGAAAGGCATGTCGCCAGCCTTGATGCGCTCGGCCAGATCTTCCATGCCGACCACGTCGGCGCCGGCGGCCTTGGCTTCTTCAGCCTTGGCACCTTGGGCGAACACGGCCACGCGCTTGGTCTTGCCGGTGCCGTGAGGCAGCACGACAGCACCGCGAACGACCTGGTCCGACTTCTTCGGGTCGATGCCGAGTTGCACGGCCACGTCGATGGACTCATCGAACTTGGCGGTGGCGCACTCTTTGATCAACACCAGGGCGTCGCCCAGGGGATACAGCTTGGTGGACTCGACCTTGCCTTGCAAGGCCTTTTGACGCTTAGTCAGCTTTGCCATGTCAGACACCCTCCACCAAAATGCCCATCGAACGGGCGGAACCAGCGATGGTGCGAACGGCGGCGTCCATGTCGGCGGCCGTCAGATCCTTCATCTTGGTCGTGGCGATTTCTTCCAGCTGAGCACGGGTCACCTTGCCCACCTTTTCCAGGTGAGGCTTGGCCGAACCCTTGTCGATCTTGGCGGCCTTCTTGATCAGCGCGGTCGCCGGGGGCGACTTGATGACGAAGGTGAAGCTCTTGTCTGCAAAGGCGGTGATGACCACCGGCAGCTTCATACCCGGCTCGAAGCCTTGGGTCTGGGCGTTGAACGCCTTGCAGAACTCCATGATGTTCAGGCCACGCTGACCCAGCGCGGGACCGACCGGGGGCGAAGGGTTCGCCTTGCCGGCAGCAACTTGCAGCTTGATAAAGCCGACAATCTTCTTTGCCATTTATTTCTCCAGTAAGAACCGACAGCCCTGAGGGCTGCGATCCTTGAGTGCTAACGCAAGGGATTGGTTACCCTCGCTCCTCTTGCCCGCGTCTCGTCGCGGGCTGGCTACGGACAGGATGCCGGCACCCGAAAGCACCAGCGGGCCCTGTCAGGCCCATAGCTCTTGGCGGCTTAAACCTTCTCGACCTGCGAGAAGTCCAGCTCCACCGGTGTGGCGCGGCCGAAAATCGTGACCGAGACGCGCACCTTGGACTTGTCGTAATTGACTTCCTCGATCGCGCCGTTGAAGTCGGTGAACGGACCTTCCTTGACACGCACCAGCTCGCCCACCACCCACTCGACCTTGGGCCGGGGCTTCTCGATGCCTTCCTGCATCTGGTTGACGATCTTCATCACCTCGGCTTCCGAGATCGGCGAGGGGCGGTTCTTCGCGCCACCCACAAAGCCGGTCACCTTGGAGGTGTGCTTGACCAAGTGCCAGGTGTCGTCTTCCATGGCCATTTCCACCAGCACATAGCCAGGGAAGAAACGGCGCTCGGTGACGGCCTTCTTGCCGTTCTTCAGCTCGACGACTTCTTCGGTGGGTACCAGGATGCGGCCGAACTTGTCTTGCATGCCGGCGCGGTCGATGCGCTCGCGCAGATTGCGCTCAACGGCCTTTTCCATGCCGGAATAGGCGTGCACCACATACCAACGCTTGGCCGGGCCAACCGCTTCCGGGCTTGCTGCTGCTTGCTGTTCGCTCATTCGTTTTCCTTAGCCTTATCCGGCTGTTAGCGGCGCCAGCCCAGGATCAGGTCAAAAATGGCCCATTCCAAGGTCTTGTCGGTCAACCACAGAAACAAGGCCATCACAAACACGAAGGCAAACACATAGCCCGTCATCTGCATCGCTTCCTTGCGGCTGGGCCAGACCACCTTGCGCACTTCGCGGGTGGACTCATGACCATAGGCAATCAGCGCCTTGCCCCATTCGGAAGTCAGAAAGGCGCCGGCCGCCGCTGCCAGCAAGACCAGCAGAGCGCCCCATTGCGCGATCGGGCCCTGCTTGCTCAGCGCATAGAACGCGAACAGCGCAGCCACCACCAACGCAATGGCGCCAGCAACGCGCGCCTTGTCGGCAGACGTGCTGACTGTCTCGACTTGGGAATTACTCATCGTTTCTTTGCTTCCATGCCGGGCCGGCCTTGCGTCAGCCCCGCTTCAATCTTGCATACCCACCAGCAGCAAAGCCCGCCGGGCTTTTGACCCCCGCGGGCTGCTTTGTTTTGGCTCGTCAACACCAGCGAATCAGCTTCTGGTGTTGGCAGGGGCGGAGGGCCTCGAACCCCCAACCTCTGGTTTTGGAGACCAGCGCTCTGCCAATTGAGCTACGCCCCTGCTGCCAAATTCGATTATCAGGCCAGGATGGTGGCCACGACGCCGGCGCCGACGGTACGACCGCCTTCACGGATGGCGAAACGCAGGCCTTCTTCCATGGCGATCGGTGCGATCAGCTTCACGGTGATGCTGACGTTGTCGCCAGGCATGACCATTTCCTTGTCCTTCGGCAGCTCCACGGCACCCGTCACGTCCGTCGTGCGGAAGTAGAACTGGGGACGGTAGTTGTTGAAGAACGGCGTGTGGCGGCCGCCCTCTTCCTTGGACAGAACATAGATTTCTGCCGTGAAGTGGGTGTGCGGCTTGACCGAACCGGGCTTGCACAGCACTTGGCCGCGCTGCACGTCCTCGCGCTTGGTGCCGCGCAGCAGGATGCCCACGTTGTCGCCCGCTTGACCTTGGTCCAGCAGCTTGCGGAACATTTCCACGCCGGTGCAGGTGGTCTTCTGGGTGTCGGCGATGCCGACGATTTCGATTTCTTCGCCGACCTTGATGATGCCGCGCTCGATACGGCCGGTCACCACGGTGCCGCGACCCGAGATCGAGAACACGTCTTCCACGGGCATCAGGAAGGCGCCGTCCACGGCACGCTCAGGCGTGGGGATGTAGCTGTCCAGTGCGTCGGCCAGCTTGAAGATGGCTTGTTCGCCCAGGGGGCCCTTGTCGCCTTCCATGGCCAGCTTGGCGCTGCCGTGGATGATGGGGGTGGCGTCGCCGGGGAAGTCGTACTTGTCCAGCAGCTCGCGCACTTCCATTTCGACCAGCTCGAGCAGCTCGGCGTCGTCGACCATGTCGCACTTGTTCAGGAACACGATGATGTAAGGCACGCCCACCTGGCGGGCCAGCAGGATGTGTTCGCGGGTCTGGGGCATGGGGCCGTCAGCGGCCGAGCACACCAGGATCGCGCCGTCCATCTGTGCGGCGCCGGTGATCATGTTCTTCACATAGTCAGCGTGGCCGGGGCAGTCAACGTGAGCGTAGTGGCGGTTGGCCGTTTCGTACTCGACGTGGGCGGTGTTGATCGTGATACCACGCGCCTTTTCTTCCGGAGCCGCGTCGATCTGGTCGTACGCCTTGGCTTCGCCGCCGAACTTGGTGGACAGCACCGTCGTGATCGCCGCCGTCAGCGTCGTCTTGCCATGGTCAACGTGACCAATCGTGCCCACGTTCACGTGGGGCTTGGTGCGTTCAAACTTGCCTTTTGCCATGTTGCTTGCTCCCGGCGGTCAGTCCGACCTTGCTACGAAGAAATGAGAAAAGAGGTGGTGCCCATGGCGCGGATCGAACGCGCGACCTCTCCCTTACCAAGGGAGTGCTCTACCACTGAGCCACATGGGCATCGACACTGGTTTGAACTCAACAAGACCTCAAACCGCTATCGATGCTTCCACCTTCCAAACCCACTCCGTATGGAGCGGGAAACGGGAATCGAACCCGTGTCATTAGCTTGGAAGGCTAAGGTTCTACCATTGAACTACTCCCGCCCGGGAGCACAGCGCCATTGACCGCCCATCTATTGGCCAACAACCCTTCTTTCTTTATTAGGTCACCTTGGTGGAGGAGGCTGGATTCGAACCAGCGTAGGCGTAAGCCAACAGATTTACAGTCTGCCCCCTTTAGCCACTCGGGCACCCCTCCGAGGTGAGCCTCAGACTATAACAGGGTTTTCAGAAAATCCACAATGCTGGCGAAAAAGATTTGACTGAACCCTGACCGAAGCAAGCCCATCATTCTGAGGCCACGGCGTGACAGCCGCACGACACACCACTGCGCCAGCGCCGACCAGGGCGCGCCAGCCGCCTGAGTTGCGACTGGCCCACGACTGGTATTGCCCAACTGCACGCGCCATCGGCGCACCTGGCGGCAGCACAACGCCGACACCCGGCGGAGCCGGAAGCGACCCGGCCTATCGATCCGTTCACGTTTGCACCAATAGCAAACGCTTTGGCGCGCAAATTCCCAACTGGTGTTGGATTGGATTCCTAGGGCTATCCCTTAATCACCCCATTTCCCCGTTGCGTGGCGTTCGCGAAGCGCTCAGAATTGGTACCAAAGTGGCATGCCCCGGTAGCACAGTGGCACGTCATTGGTTGTAGCAAGCCGCTTTAATTGGGGGATCTAGCGAGCCGCCGCCCCGGGGCGTATCGACAGATTCTGAGTCTCAACAGGCCACGTTCCGAATCCACAGGCCAAGCTCTAGGAGCCGTTCATGAAGGTTAGAAAAACACCCGTCGCAACCGCTGTTGCATTTGCGATCGCAGGCATTGCCTTGCCGCTGCACGCTCAAGCGCAGGCCCAGCCCGCTGCCGATCAGCTTGAGCAGGTGGTGGTCACCGGCATCCGTGCTTCGCTGCAAACGGCTGTGAACATCAAGAAGAATGCCAATGCCGTGGTGGACGCCGTGTCCGCCGAGGACGTGGGCAAGCTGCCGGACGCCGACGTTGGCCAGGCGCTGGGTCGCATTCCCGGCATCTCGGTCGGCCGCGACTTCGGCGTCGGCGCCTCGGTGTCGATCCGCGGCACCGACCCGCAGATGACCTACACCACGCTGAACGGCCAGTCCATGGCCTCGACCGGCTGGTATGACCAGAAGGCGATTGACCGCTCGTTCAACTACTCCCTGCTGCCCTCCGAGCTGATTGGCGGCATGGAGGTTTACAAGACCTCCCAGGCCGACCTGACCGAAGGCGGCATCGGCGGCACCGTGATCGTCAAGACCCGCAAGCCGCTGGACCTGCCGGCCGGCACCGGCTTCGCCAGCGTCAAGCTTGGCAAGGGCACGATCAGCACCGACCTGGACAAGGAAGCCTCGGCGCTGTTCAGCTGGAAGAACCCCGAAAAGACCATAGGCATACTGATTTCCGGTGCGGTGCAAAAGGGCGACTACATGCGCCGCGGCATCGAAGCCGACGGCCGCTGGTCCGGCGATGTGGTGCCGGGCACCTTCCTGCAAGAGAAGGAACGTTCGGCCGTCAACCTGACCTTGCAGGCCCGTCCGGCCGCAGGCATGGAGTTGGGCCTGAACTACACCCGCCTGGAGTACAAGGCTCCGGCCGGCAACACCACGCACTACGCGTTCACCTTGCAGGACCCGGGCAAGGGCTACGCTGATACCAATGCCTGCAAGCTCGCCAACCCCAATCCGGGCCTGCTGTGCCTGAAGACCACGCTGGATGCCAGCAATGCCTCCAGCACCTTCATGCAGACCTGGGCACGCGATGCCACGATGAGCTCGGACAGCCTGGTGCTGAACGGCTCCTACAAAGCCGACGGCTTCAAGCTGGAAGCCGTGGCCGGCACCACCAAGGCCGACGGCGGCACCTCGCTGACCAGCAACTACAGCTATGTCGGCTGGGGCAACGCGCCGGGCATGCCCAAGTGGATGGGCACGACCGATGCCACCGGCAAGCAGATCGTGATGACGCCCAGCACGGACATGACCGTCAATCTGTCCAATCTGCCGACGACCTCCGGCCCCGAGACCTGGGCCACGGCACGCGGCCCGAACAAGGACAAGGAGAACTTTGTCCAGGCCGATGCGACCTTCGACCTGAACTGGGGCACGCTGACCGCGTTCAAGACCGGTGCCCGGGCAACCACGCACACCTTCTCGAAGACGGAATACCGCCCCACCTTCGTCGCAACCGCGGTGACCGCACCGACCGCCAGCCTGTTCGACGGCTCCATGCCCGTCGGTACGCCGGGCTGGAGCGTGCCCAAGCCCAATCTGTCCGCGATGTTTGACCTGGCCAATGCCAACGTCAGCAGCTGGGTGGAGTCGCGCGGCGGCTACGGTGAGCTGAAGGAGAAGAACACGGCCCTGTATGGCATGTTCGACTTCGAGAAGGATCAGCTGCATGGCAACTTCGGCCTGCGCTACATCCACACCAAGGCCAGTGCCTCGGCCTACTCCTACGACGGCACGAGCGACCTGGCCAATGTGGTCGAGGCGAACCGCGGCTGGAGCACCACGAAGAAGAATACCGAGGCGTCCTACAACGACGTGCTGCCTAGCTTGAACCTGGTGTACGACCTGAACAAGGAGACGAAGCTGCGCTTTGCCGCCTCGAAGGCCATCACCCGCCCGAACTACGACAATATGTTCATCGGCGGCTCCACGGCGGGCTGGCATGACACGCTGCCGGGCAATGAGACGGTGACCTTCGGCAACATCGGCCTCAAGCCCATGGAGTCCAAGCAATTCGATCTGGGTATCGAGTACTACTACGGCCGGGGCAACCTGGTGGCGTTGACCTACTTCCACAAGAAGATCGATAACTTCGTCACCACCGACACGCTGATCAACCAGCAGATCGGCCTGGTCAGCCCGGACACGGGCAAGGACAACTGGACCATCAATACCTACAAGAATGCCGGCGGCGGCAAGATCAACGGTATCGAGGCCCAGATCAACCATGCCTTCGGCAACGGCTTCGGCACCTCGCTCAACTACACCTACACCGACGCGACGGCGCCCGGCAAGAGCTATCAGGACGAGCTGAACCTCTTCACCCTCTCGTCCAAGCACAACGCCAATCTGGTGGGCTACTGGGAAAATGCCACCTACTCCGCTCGCGTGGCCTACAACTGGCGCTCCAAGTACATGGTGCGCGAGACCGGCTACTACAGCAACCGCATGCACGACGCATTCGGCTCGCTGGACCTGAGCTTCGGCTGGAACATCAACGACAAGCTCCGCCTGAGCTTCGACGTGACCAATCTGCTGAAGAAGGACGATATCCAGTACGGTGCGGCCGGTGCTGCCACGACGCTGCGCGCCTCGCTGAAGGAGGGCTACCCCGCCTGGTCGTTCCTGGGTGAGGCCACCTATCGCGTCGGTCTGAGCGCGAAGTTCTGATCGGGCCTCTGTCCGATTCCTGCAAAGCCCGGCAGCCGCCGGGCTTTTTTTTGCCCGCCAGAGACCTAGAAGAAGTCGTAGAAGGTGTTGACCGTCAAACGCCCCCGGCGGGGATCGCTGCTGATGCTCAGCCCGGGGTTGATGCAGGCGGTGTGCAGCAGGCTGCCGGAATACACCACCAGCCGGTTGAAGCGCGCCGGGATCATGCCCAGGAAGCTGAAGTGCTCGTCCGAATCGTCGAAATAGCGCGGCGGCGGGGGCTGACGGTCGATCTCGGCGTAGTAGGCATCCGAATAGCGGTCGAGCGTGTCGGGCGTGATCTGCTGCAGCCCTGTGGCCTTGTGGCGGTAGAAGCCGGTCCCGCCGTGCTCGGACCCGCACAGGTACAGCAGCACGGCCATGTGATGGGGCGTGCTGGAATCGAAATGCGGCGTGCGCTGCAAGGGCCCCAGGCGGTCAGGCGGTACGGTGGTCAGCGAGAAGGAGCAGGCGCTCTTGTGAACGGCCAGCGGCTCGGGCACCTGGAAGTTCAGCTTGATCAAAGGCTCAAGCAGCCCGGTGAGCTGCGACGAGTAATCCGCTGGCGCTGTCGCACGCACACCGGGATAGCCTTTTCGCTCGTCAAAGCCGGGTGTCGGCTCGAAGCTGCTTTGGCAGGCGGCGTCGACCAGGGCCTCGGGATGCTCCAGGAAGTCGTCGATGAAGACCAGCTGGTGGTCGCCGACCATCACCGACTGGATGTCGGGAGGCATTCGGATCGAATAGGGGTCGGTCATGAGGCAGCGCCGGAGGAAAGCAAAGAAGCGTCGGCCAATATTAGCCGCGGAGGCTCAGACCTTGATGTACACGCCGCGTCGGTCCAGCAGGCGCACGATCAGCGCCCAGACCCCCACAAAAACCAGGGCAAAGGCCAGCGAGGCCTGCTCCGGGCCCCAGGCCTGCTGAATGCCGCCGAAGGCCCAGGCGTAAAGCGGGGCCATCAGGCCAAACCCCTCCAGCAGCACAGTGCACATCCAGGCACCCGCATAGGCCGCGATCGCATTGACGCCGAAGCTGCGGCCCAGCGCCGGCCAGCCGCGCTTGTCGACCAGGTGATGGGCCAGGGCCAGGGTCAGGCAGGCCCAGCCACCGGTCCACAGCACGAAGCTGCTGGTCCACAGCTGCTTGTTGAGGGGCAGCCAGGGCGTCAGCGCATAGCCCAGCAGCAGACCGGCCACGCCCAGCAGGCCCAGCTGCGTCAGTCGCCCGTGGCGCAGCATCTCGCCGGCGCGCAGGCCCAGCAGGCAGGTGCACAGCGCACCCAGGGTCGAGACAATGCCCTCGGGGTCGAAGGCCAGTTGGCCATTCCATTCGTAGGCGAAGCGGCCCAGCAGCGCGGTATCGACGCGCGCGGCCAGGCTGCCGGCCTTGTCCAGCGTGTCACCGCCCAGCAGCAAGGCCGCATTCAGGCCCAGCAGCGCCATCAGCAACAGCCATTGCGTGCGTGCGCGGCAGTACAGCAGCACCCCGCCCGTCAGTGCAAAACACAGGCCTATGCGCTGCAGCACACCCAGCAGGCGGAACTCCGGCTTGTGCATCAGCCACCAGGCGAGCAGGTGCAGCACCAGACCGAGCACGAAGATGCGCAGCGCACGCTCCAGCACACCCCGCGCCAGAGGTGCAGGCGGCATTCCGGCCTCGACCCGCGGGCCCAGACTCAGCGCCAGCGACACGCCGACGATGAACAGGAAGAAGGGGAAGATCAGATCGGTGGGCGTACAGCCATGCCAGGCCGCATGTTCCAGCGGTGCGTAGACATGGCCCCAGTCGCCCGGGTTGTTGACCAGCAGCATCGCGGCCACGGCCAGGCCCCGCAGCGCATCGACCGAGGCCAGGCGAGGGGATGCCGTTGTGCTCATCGCAATTCCATTCAAGCTCAGAAGTCGCAGCGGCTGTCCAGCGCAGGCTGGGCCGGGGGCACCTGGTCCAGCCGCGCGGTGCCGGCCTGGCGCAGCGCACCCACCTGGGCCAACACCTGCTCGGGCGTCAGGACCACATTGCGGGCATGCAGCACCCAATCCACGTCCTGCTGGTAGACGCGGGGCTCGCTGCTCTGCGGCAGCAGGCCGCCCGGCGAGAACCAGAGGTTGAAGTTGATGCTCATCGGCACGACGGGGTAGTTGCGCCCGCCGTGCTGGACCAGCTGGCGCCCGTCCAAGAACCAGCGGATCCGGCCCTCGGCCACCTGCATCATCAGCACATGCCAGCCATCGCCAGCACCCAGCTGCACGAACTCCTCGTGCGCCTGGTTGTGGGACTGCCAGGGGTCGAGGCGCACCGTCTGCCAGCTGATGCCGTAGAGCCTGGTCTTCTCGCTGGCCCAGCCGCCATTGGCCAAGTACTCCCAATCAAGCTCGCTGAACAGAGGGTCGAAGTCGAACCTCAGCGGGCTGACGGCATAGAAGGTCTGGATGATGGGGTCGCCATCGACACCCGACACCGGTGTGTCGGTGAAGCGGATGCGCGCGGCGTAGGTGCCTTCCAGATACTTGCGCTGGTGGCACAGCTGGGCCTGGCGCGTGCCGGCGCCGGTGCCATCGGTGCTGGCCTGCAGGCGCAACAGACGGTTGCCGTGTTGCCGGCCATCGTCCACCACGGTGATGGCCGACTCGGCCCAGGCCGCGCCGGGCACGCCCGGATGGCCGGCCTTGCTGCGCAAGGTCCAGCCCTGGGCGGTCAGCGCGGCGGTGTCGGCATAGCTGAAGTCATCGAAAAAGAGCTCGGCGGCCTGGGCCGCCGTGTTCGTCAGACCCAGGCACAGCAGCGCGGGCAGCAGCAGATCGCGACGAGCCATGAGCGTTCAGGCCTGCTGGGCGGCGTTGCCGTCGGCCGCGACCGGGGCCTCGCCCTGCTTGCCGCCCGGAATCTTGACGAAGAACATCAGTATCAAAGCCGGGGCGCCGCAAGCAATGGTCCACAGAAAGAATTGCTGGTAGCCCATCGCCACCTGGATGTCGCCGCTGATGGTCTTGGACAGGATGAAGCCCAGCTGCATCACGCCCGAGCCGAGCGCATAGTGGGCGGTCTGGAACCTGCCCGGCGCCACCGCCTGCATGATGTACAGAATCATGCCGACGAAGCCGAAACCATAGCCGAACATCTCGACGCTGACGGCCAGGCCGACGTGGAACATATCGGTCGGCAGGTGGGTGCTGAGATAGTAGAAGACGACATTGGGCACAGCCATCATCACGATCAGGATGGGCATGGCCCGCTTCAGGCCCAGCCAGGAGGTGAAGTAGCCGCCCAGGATGCTGCCGACCAGGAAGGCGCCGGTGCCCACCGTGCCGTAGATGCCGCCGACCTGCTCGGTCGTCAGGCCCAGGCCGCCCTTGTCGCGGGCCTCGATCAGGAACAGCGGACCTATGGTCTGCACCTGGCCCTCGGCAAAGCGAAACAGCACGATGAACAGGATGGCCATCCAGATGCCGGGCTTCTTCAGGAAGTCGGCCACCACCTCGATCAGCGTCTTGGTCACGCTGGCGACGGTGAGGTCGGCGTGGTCGGTGTTCAGCGTGCCCGGCAGGGCCCAGGCGTTGTAGCTGGCCAGCAGGGCCAGCAGCACGGCCAGCAGCACGAAGATCACCGACCAGGCGTTGAACACGCCGATCTGTTTCTCCAGATAGCCGGCCAGCACCAGCAGCCCGCCGAGTGTCAGGAACTTGGACGCATTGAAGAAGGCTCCGTTCCAGCCGGCATAGGCGGCCTGCTGCTTGGCGTCCAGCGAGGCCATGTAGAGGCCGTCGCAGGCGATGTCGTGCGTGGCCGAGGCATAGGCGAGCAGGAACAGCACCGCGATCGCCGCCGCGAAATACATCGGCAGCTGCAGCGCCAGCGCCATCAGGCCCAGGCCGGCGGCGCTGAGGAATTGCATCGCCACGACGATCAGCTTCTTGCTGCGTGCCATCTCCAGGAACGGACTCCACAGCGGCTTGATCGCCCAGGCGATGCCCAGCAAGCCCGTCCAGCGCGCGATCTGGTCATTGGCCACGCCCATATTCTTGAACATCAGACCGGCGATCAGCATGACGACGAAGAACTGCATGCCCTGCACAAAGTACAGGCTGGAGATCCAGCTGATGGGGGAGCGCTTGGGGCTGGCTGGGCTTTGCATGGCGAAGGTCCCGGTGAGGTGAAAAGGAATCAGGCGGCGGTCAATGCCACCGGCGAGGTGGCCGTGGCGGCGGCATCGCCGTGCAGCCAGGCCTTCAGCGCGGCCAGCGCGCCATCGGCATAACCCCAGGTGACGACGGAGGGCGCCGTCACGTCAAGTGCCTGGAAGGGGTTCCACAGCACCAGATGCAGATCGGGCCGCCAGGCGGTCGCGGCGGCGGGATAGCGCGCGCGGTGGTTGGACGCAAGGATGGTGAAGCGGCCATCCTGCGGCACCTGGGCCCAGTCCAGCTGATCGATATGGTCCAGTGCCAGCAGTTCGACATCGGCAAAGCCCGCGAACAGCGAGGCCACCTGCTCGCCCGAGGGCCCGGCCTCGGACACGCCGTCGCAGGGCACGCTGGCCTGGGTGTAGACGCGCAGGCGCTGGGCCACGGCCGGGGGCTTCGCTGCGCCCAGTGCGGTCAGGCCGCGTGCCCAGGCGCGGCGCATCAGCTGGTCGTCGCTGTCGCGCGCCGGGGCGGCATAGTCGTCATGGCGCACCGGGTAGGCGGCGGCCAGCGCATCGAGCCGGGCGCGGGCGCGCAGGCCCTGCTCGGCGCTCAGCGCGCCGTTGGCAAAGGCGGTGGCCAGCGCCTGCACCGAGGCGGCCTGCTCGTCCAGCGAGCCCTGGGCCAGCACCATGTCGGCGCCGGCCTGTATCGCCATCACCGCGGCGCGGTCGTAGCCATAGCGCTCGAAGATGGCCTTCATCATCAGCGCGTCGGTGATGACCACGCCGTCATAGCCCCACTCGTCGCGCAGGATGCCACCCAGCACCTTCTTCGACAGCGTGGCCGGATGCTCGGGGTCGATCTGCGGATAGACGATATGGGCGGTCATCACGGCCGGCGCCTGACTTTGTAGCGCCTTGAACGGCACCAGCTCCAGCGCATCGAGTTCGGCGCGCGACTTGTCGACAGTCGGCAGGGCCAGATGCGAATCGACATGGGTGTCGCCATGGCCGGGGAAGTGCTTGACGCAGCAGCCCACGCCCTCGCGCAGCGAGCCGCACATCCAGGCGCCAGCCAGGCGCGCCACGGCGGCCGGGTCCTGCGAGAAGCTGCGCTCGGCAATCACCGGATTGGCCGGGTTGTTGTTGACATCCAGCACCGGCGCGAAATTCCAGTTGATGCCTATGCTGCGCAGGCCGCGCGCCACGGCCGCGCCGACTTCCTCGGCAAGTGCCTCGTCATCGGCGGCACCCAGGGCCATCGCCGATGGCGCCTGTGGCAGGAAGGTGGCGCGCACCACCGAGCCGCCCTCCTGATCGAGACCGATCAGCGCCTGCGGGCCCAGCACCTCGCGCAGGTCTTGCGTCAGCTTGCGCACCTCGGCCTCGGTGCCCAGGTTCTTGCGGAACAGGCAGACACCGCGGATCTGGTGGCGGCGCATGAACTCGGCCTGGGCAGCGCTGAGGCTGGTGCCCTCCATGTCCACCATCACCAGGGGGCCGGCCAGTGCCGCGGGGCTGAGAAGCTGTGAAGTCATGGTGCTGGCGTTCATGTGCAAACCTGGGGCAGGTGGGAACGGGCCGAGGCCGCGCTGTGCAGCGCCTCGGCAGCAAGAGAACCCGCCGGCGACCGCAAGCGGCCGCCGTCGTCGTCAATCAATGGGTCTTGGTGACCTTGGCCAGATGGCGCGGCTGGTCGGGGTTCAAGCCCCGGGCCCGGGCCAGCGCCTCGACCATCGGATAGAAGCTCTGCACCGCGGCGATCGGGTCGAGGTCCTCGTTGCCGGTGGTGGCCAGCGGCAGCTCGGCGCCGGGCGTGCCCTCGGGCGCGGCCAGCAGCACGCGGGCGCCGCGGCCGCGCATGTCCTCGGCCAGGGCGATCAGGCTGGCCTGGGTCGGGCCGCGCGGCGCGAACACCAGCATCGGATAGCCCTCCTCCACCAGCGCCATCGGGCCGTGCTTGACCTCGGCGCCGGAGAAGGCCTCGGCTTGGATGCCGCAGGTCTCCTTGAACTTCAACGCCGCCTCCTGGGCGATGGGCAGGCTGGTGCCACGGCCGATGACGAACAGGCGGTCGGCATCCTTCAGCACATCGACGGCAACGCGCCAGTCCTGATGCGCGGCGCGCTCCAGGGCCTCGGGCAGATGCTGCAGCGCGGCCAGCAAATCATCGTCGCCGGACCAGGCGGCGACCACGCGCGCGCCGGCCACCAGTTGGGCGATATAGCTCTTGGTCGCGGCCACGCTGGTCTCGGCGCCGGCATGCAGCGGAAAAACGAATTGCGAGGCCTGGGCCAGCGGCGAAGCCGGGTCATTGACGAAGGCCACGGTGCGGGCACCGCCGGCACGGAAGAACTTCGTCGGCGCCACCAGGTCGGGGCTCTGGCCCGATTGCGAGAAGGCCAGCGAGACAATGCCCTCGCAGACCAGCTGCGACTGGTACAGCGTGACGACCGACATCGGCAGCGAGGTGACCAGCCGGCCCAGCCGCGCCATGATCAGATAGGCCATGTAGTGTGCGGCGTGGTCCGAGCTGCCACGGGCCACGGTCAGCAGGGCGGCGGGCGGCTGCTCGCGCAGCGAACGGCCCAGGGCGGCATAGGCATCCGCATCATTGGCCAGCATGCGGGCCACGGCCTGCGGCGCGAACAGCGCCTCTTGCAGCATGCGCGACGCGCCGGTTTCAAGCGAGGTCAATCTCTTCTCCTTCAACGACCACGCGTTGCAGCTGCAAGTCACGGTCCATCACCACAAAATCCGCCTGCGTGCCCGGGGCCAGATGGCCGCGGTCGTCCAAGCCCAAATACTCGGCCGCGTAGGTCGATACGCGGCGCGAAGCGTCTTCAATCTCGAGGCCCAGGCCGACGAGATTGCGCAGCGCCTGGTCCATCGTCAGCGTGCTGCCGGCCAGCGTGCCGTCGGCCAGGCGCACACCGCCCATGCACTTGGTGACACGGTGGCGGCCCAGGCTGTATTCGCCATCGGGCATGCCGGCGGCGGCGGTCGAATCGGTGACGCAGAACAGGCAGGGAATGGAGCGCAGGGCCACGCGGATCGCGCCAGGGTGGGCATGCAGCAGATCGGGGATGATTTCGGAGTATTTGGCGTGGGCCAGCGCCGCGCCCACCATGCCGGGCTCGCGGTGGTGCATGCCCGTCATCGCGTTGAACAGATGGGTGAAACCGCCGGCGCCCTCTTGCAAGGCGGCAACGCCGTCCTCGTAGGTGCCCAGCGTATGGCCGATCTGCACCTGGAAGCCGGCCGCGCGCAGCGGGCCAATCAGTTCCAGATTGCCGGGCAGCTCGGGCGCCAGCGTGATCAGCTTGATCGGCGCCAGCGCATGCAGGCTCATCAGCTCATCGAGATGGGCGGGCTTGGCGAAATTGGGCTGGGCGCCCAGCTTGCCGGAATTGATGTAGGGGCCTTCGAGGTGCACGCCCAGCAGGCGGGCCGAGCCGGGGGCGCGGGTGCGGCAGACGCTGCCCACGGCGCGCATCGCGGCCTCGATCTCGCTCATCGGCGCGGTCATGGTGGTGGCCAGCATGGCCGTCGTGCCGTGCTTGACGTGGGAGCGGGCCACGCTTTGCGCCGATTCGCCGCCTTCCATGATATCGTGGCCGCCACCGCCATGCACATGCAGGTCGATGAAGCCGGGCAGGACGATGGCTCGGGCCTCCAGGCGCACACGGGACTCGCTGACCGACTCCCCCTCGATGCGCACCACGCGGCCAGCTTCATGCTCCAGGAATCCGTGCACAAAGCCTTGCGGGGTCAGTACATGCCCCTCTACCCGAGCCAGAACACTCATCCCTCGCGCCTCATTTCCGCCACAAAGTCGTAGTAATCGCTGCGGCAGTAAGAATGGGTCAGCTCGACGGCCTGACCCGATTCCAGATAGCCCACGCGGGTGATGAACAGCACGGCCTGACCCAGCGGCACACCCAGCAGATCGGCCAGCTTGGCCTCGGCATTGATGGCGCGGATGTGCTGCAGCGCGCGCACCGGTGCACGGCCGTTGCGCGACAGATAGGCATACAGCGAGGCGTCGACCGCCTCGGGGTCGGCCAGCACGCTTTCGGGCAGCACCGAAACCTCGTAGGCCATCACCACCTTGTCGGCCAGGCGCAGACGCTCCAGCCGCGCCACGCGCTCGCCGGTGGTCAGGCCCAGGCTCAGCTGCTCGTCGGGCGCGGCAATGCTGAAGCCGCGGGTCAGCCAGCGTGAGCTGGGCTTGAAGCCGCGTTGGTCCAGCTCTTCGGAGAAGCTGGTCAGGCGCGACAGCGGCTGCTCCAGCTTCGGCGCGATGTAATTGCCCGAGCCGCGGCGGCGCACGATGAGCCCTTGCTCGACCAGGCGGTCTATGGCCTTGCGGGCGGTGACGCGCGACAGGCCCAGCGACTCGGACAGCACCCGCTCGGAGGGCAGGGCCTCGTCGGCGCTGTAGATGTTGTCGCGTATCGCCTGCGCCAGCTTCTGGGCCAGCTGCATGTACAGCGGCGAGGCGGCGCGCTCGTCGGGCTTGAAGGTAAAGGGCTGTTTCATCACGCTTTTCGTCACAGGGTTCGGCTGAGCGCTTGTTCGATCAGGCGCAGCGCCCCATCGGCGGAATCGCCGACCGGCTTGACGCAGCGCGCTTGGATGATGCCTGAGAAGCGTGAGGCCAATCGAAGACCAATGCTGCCGCTGATAGCCAGCGGCAGGGCCCCGTCCGGGTCCATCGCATGCACCACCGCCTCAAGCTCATGCACGGCCCGTGCCAGCAGTTGCGCGGCGACCGGATCGCTGGCTTCGGCCTCAAAAACCAGCGGCGCCAACTGGGCAAATTCATGCTGGCCGGCATTCGCACACCAGGCCAGCAGGTCTTCGCGGCCGGGGCCGGTCAGCGCCCACACCGCTTGAGCCAGAGCACCTGCGGGCTGGCGGCCGTCCTGGGCCTGCTGGGCGACACGCATCGCCTCCACACCCAGCCATGCGCCACTGCCCTCGTCGCCGACACCAAAACCGAAACCGCTGACGAACAGATGGCGGCCATCAAAATGCCAGGCCTCGCCAATGCTGCCGGTGCCTGCGGCCAGCAGGGCGCCGGGCCGGCCGTCATGGGCGCCCAGCAGGGCGGTGTAGGCATCGGTGTCGACGGCGACCAGGCCATAGGCCGGCGCGGCGTCCAGAAAAGCCTGGGCGCGCGTGCCCAGATGGGCGCCCGCCAAGCCCAGGCCCAATGCGCAGGCTTCCAACGGCGCAGGCGCCAGGCCGGCATCGGCAAAGGCTGCGACAATCGCCTGGCCGATATGGGTCCAGGCCTGTTCAATGCCCTGGGCCAGACCCGAGGGCCCGGCAGCGCCAAAGCCCAGCACCTTGCCGTCGCGCGCAGCCAATCGGGCGCGGGTGCCGGTGCCGCCGCCATCGATGCCGATCAGGTAACTGACGGCATTCGGCGAGAACGTGGCTGAGGTTTGGGTTCGGGTACTCATCTAATACCAGTGTAGTACCAAAAAAACCAAATGGTCAATTGGTATCTCACTGGATAGGCCGATATCCGCCAGCCGGCGGACAGGCCTTGCAAGCGCTTACAAGGACCAGGCCAGCGTGCCGCCCTGCGCCGCCACAAAAGCCGCGGCTTGCGAGAAGTGGCCGCAGCCGACAAAGGGCACCGGCCCGCGCGTGGCCGACAGCGGCGACGGGTGATTGCACTGCAGCACCAGATGCGCCCGGCCGCTGCCGGCTATCAGCCCCAGCTTGCTCTGCGCATGGGCGCCCCATAGCATGAAGACCTTGGGCGTGGTGTGCTCAGCGGCAGCCGCGATCAGCCCGTCGGTCAAGGCTTCCCAGCCTCGCTTGGCGTGGCTGGCGGCCTGGCCGTCCTCCACCGTCAGGCAGGTGTTCAGCAGCAGCACGCCGCGCCGGGCCCAGGGGAGCAGATGACCACCGGCCGGCACCGGCTGGCCCAGGTCGCGCTGCAGCTCCTTGAAGATATTGCGCAGGCTGGGCGGCAGCTTCAGGCCGGCAGGCACCGAGAAGGCCAGGCCCTCGGCTTGGCCGGGGCCGTGGTACGGGTCCTGACCGAGGATGACGACGCGGGTCTCGGCCAGCGGCGTCAGGCGCAGCGCGCGCAGCGGATCGGCTGGATAGATCACCGCGTCTTGCGCCTGGCGGGCGGCGACATGGGCCAACAAGCCCTGCCCTGCCGCACTGTCGCACCAGGCATCGACCACCGGCTGCCAGCCCGCATCCAGCCCACCCAGCAGCGAGGCCAGCGGCGCGCTCAGGCGGTTCGGCGCGTCCAGCCCCAGCTCGGCCTGCTGCACGACGCCCATCAGGCGAACAGCTCGGCCAGCGCCACACCCGGCTCGGGCGCGCGCATGAAGGCCTCGCCGACCAGGAAGGCATTCACCGCGGCGGCGCGCATGCGCTCGACATCGGCTCGGCCCAGAATGCCGGACTCGGTGACCAGCAGGCGGTCGGCCGGCACATGCTTGAGCAGGCCCAGCGTCGTGTCCAGCGTGACCTCGAAGCTGCGCAGATTGCGGTTGTTGATGCCCACCAGCGGTGTCTTCAGGCGCAGCGCGCGGTCCAGCTCGGGGCCGTCGTGAACCTCGACCAGCACCGCCATGCCCAGCTCCAGGGCCTGGGCCTCCAGCTCGGCCATCTGGCCATCGTCCAGGCAGGCGGCGATCAGCAGGATGCAGTCGGCCCCCATCGCCCGCGCCTCGTAGACCTGGTAGGCATCGACCATGAAGTCCTTGCGCAGCACCGGCAGAGTGCAGGCGGCGCGGGCCTGCTCCAGATAGGCTTGCGAACCCTGGAAGAACTGCGCGTCGGTCAGCACGCTCAAACAGGCAGCCCCATGTTGCGCGTAGCTTTTGGCAATCTCGGCCGGGCGGAAGTCGGCGCGCAGCACGCCCTTGCTGGGGCTGGCCTTCTTGACCTCGGCAATCACGCCCGCCTGGCCGGCCGCGATACGCTGGCGCAGGCTGGCGACGAAGTCGCGCTGGCCGCCCAGCGACTCGGCGTCGCGGCGCAGCGAAGCCTGATCGCGCTGGCGACGCGCCGCCGAGATCTCCTCGCGCTTGACCTCGACGATCTTGTTCAGTATGTCGCTCAAACGGCACCTCCCAACTCTTGGGTCGTGCGCACGAACTGGTCGAGCTTCTCGCGCGCCGCGCCGCTGGCGATCGCCTCGCGGGCGATATTGATGCCCTCGGCAATAGAGCCGGCGATATTGGCCGCGTACAGCGTCGCACCCGCATTCAGCGTGACGATCTCGCGCGCCGGGCCTTCGGCATTGTCGAGCGCGTCGATCAGCATCACGCGCGACTGCTCGGGCCCATCGACCTTCAGGCTGCGGTTGGATACCATGCGCAGGCCGAAGTCCTCGGGGTGGATCTCGTACTCGCGCACATGGCCGTCCTTCAGCTCGCCGACCAGGGTCGCGGCGCCGAGAGACACCTCGTCCATGCCGTCCTTGCCGTAGACCACCACCGCATGCTCGGCGCCCAGGCGCTGCATCACGCGCACCTGAATGCCGACCAGATCAGGGTGGAACACACCCATCAGTATGTTGTTGGCGCCGGCCGGATTGGTCAGCGGCCCCAGGATGTTGAAGATGGTGCGCACGCCCAGCTCGCGCCGCACCGGAGCGATGTTCTTCATCGCCGGATGGTGGTTGGGCGCGAACATGAAGCCTATGCCGGTGCGCGCGATGCATTCGGCCACCTGGGCCGGCTTGAGCATGATGTTGGCGCCCAGGGCCTCCAGCACATCGGCGCTGCCGGTCTTGCTGGACACACTGCGGTTGCCATGCTTGGCCACCTTGGCACCGGCCGCGGCGGCCACGAACATCGAGCAGGTCGAGATATTGAAGGTGTGGGCGCCGTCGCCGCCGGTGCCGACCACGTCGACCAGATGCGGGCTGGGCGGCACCGGCACCTTGTTCGACAGCTCGCGCATCACCTGGGCGGCGGCGGTGATCTCGCCAATCGTTTCCTTCTTCACGCGCAGGCCGGTCAGGAAGGCGGCCGACATCACCGGCGTCATTTCGCCATTCATGATGGCGCGCATCAGCGACAGCATTTCGTCGTGGAAGATCTCGCGGTGCTCGATGACGCGGGTCAGCGCTTCGGTATGGGATATGGGCATGGTCGGTCCTCAGCTCAAATATTCACGGATCGCGGCCACAGCGCGCTGCACGCCTTCGGCGTCGACATCCAGATGCGTAACGAAGCGCAGGCGATAGAGGCCCGTGGCCAGCACGCCGCGCGACTTCAGATGATCCAGCAGGCCTTGCGCCCGCTCGGGTGCGACATCGACGAAGACGATATTGGTCTGCGGCGGCTCCACCGTCAGACCGGGCAGGCCTTGCAGCCCTTCGGCCAGGGTTTGAGCCAGCGCATGGTCATCGGCCAGGCGCTTCACATGGTGGTCCAGTGCGTACAGCGCGGCACCGGCCAGCACGCCCGCCTGCCGCATTCCGCCGCCGGCCATCTTGCGCCAGCGATGGGCCGCCTTGATGAAGGCCCTGGAGCCGCACAGCACCGAGCCGACAGGCGCGCCCAGGCCCTTGGAGAAGCAGACCGAGACGCTGTCGAAATGGCTGCAGATGGTGTGCGCCTGGGCGTAGGGATCGCCCCCCAGGGCCACTGCGGCGTTGAACAGCCGGGCTCCGTCCAGATGCACGTTCAACCCGCGGCTGCGCGCCAGGTGGCTGGCCGCGGCCAGATAGCTCAGCGGCAGCACCTTGCCGCCGATCGTGTTCTCCAGCGCCAGCAGGCGCGTGCGGGCAAAGTGCGCGTCATCGGGCTTGATCGCCGCCTCGATATCGGCCAGGGCCAGCGAGCCATCGGGCTGGTGGTTCAGCGGCTGGGGCTGGATGCTGCCCAGCACCGCAGCACCGCCACCTTCCCAGCGGTAGGTGTGGGCCAGCTGGCCGACGATGTATTCGTCACCGCGCTGGCAATGGCTCATCAGCGCGCACAGATTGCTCTGCGTGCCGGTGGGCATGAACAGCGCGGCCTCGAAGCCCAGGGTGGCGGCGAGCTTGTCCTGCAGGGCATTGACCGTCGGGTCGTCGCTGAACACATCGTCGCCCAGGGGCGCGGCCATCATCGCCTCGCGCATTGCGGGCGTCGGTTGCGTGACGGTGTCACTGCGCAGATCAACAAGCTTGCTCATAAAACTCTCTGCAAAAAGTTGCGCAGCATCGCGTGGCCATGCTCGCTGAGTATCGATTCGGGATGGAACTGCACGCCCTCCAGCGGCGTGGCCGTGCCGGCCAGGCCCGTATGGCGCACGCCCATGATCTCACCGTCCTCGGAGCGGGCGCTGATCTCCAGCGCCGCTGGCATCGTCGCCTCTTCTATCACCAGCGAGTGGTAGCGGATCACGCTGAAGTCCCTGGGCAGCGCATGGAACACGCCCTTCTGGTCGGTCGTGATGGTGCTCGCCTTGCCATGCATCTGCTGCGTGGCCCGCACGATCTTGCCGCCCAGCGCCGCGCCAATGCTCTGGTGGCCCAGGCAGACACCGAGGATGGGCAGCTTGCCGATGAAATGCTGGATGGCAGCCACGCACACCCCCGCCTCGGCCGGCGAGCAGGGACCGGGCGAGAGCACCAGTGAGTCGGGCTTCAGCGCGGCGATCTCGTCCAGCGTGATCTGGTCATTGCGGAAGACCTTGACCTCCTCGCCCAGCTCGCCGAAGTACTGCACCAGGTTGAAGGTGAAGCTGTCGTAGTTGTCGATCATCAGCAGCATGTCAGAACCCCTCTTCCACCAACTCGGCCGCACGAATCAAGGCACGGGCCTTGGCCTCGGTCTCTCTCCACTCCATCTCGGGAACGGAGTCGGCCACCACGCCGGCCGCGGCCTGCACATACAGCATCTGGTCCTGGATGATGCCGGTGCGGATGGCGATGGCCAGGTCCATGTCACCGGCGAAGCTCAGGTAGCCACAGGCGCCGCCGTAGATGCCTCGCTTGACCGGCTCCAGCTCGTCGATGATTTCCATCGCGCGGACCTTGGGCGCGCCGGTCAGCGTGCCGGCCGGGAAGGTGGCCTTGAGCACGTCCAGGTTGGTCGTGCCGTCCTGCAGGATGCCCTCGACATTGCTGACGATGTGCATCACATGGGAGTAGCGCTCGACGACGAAGGCATCGGTCACCTTGACGCTGCCGGTCTTGGCGATGCGGCCGATGTCGTTGCGCGCCAGGTCGATCAGCATCAGATGCTCGGCACGCTCCTTGGGGTCGGCCTTCAGCTCGACCTCGAGGGCCAGGTCTTGCTCGATGGTGTTGCCACGCGGGCGGGTGCCGGCCAGCGGCCTGATCGTGACCTTCTGGCCCTCCGGCGTGTGCTCCTGGCGCACCAGGATCTCGGGCGAGGCGCCGACGATCTGGAAGTCGCCCATGTCGTAGAAATACATGTACGGCGAGGGGTTCAGCGAGCGCAGTGCGCGGTACAGGCTCAAGGGCGACTCGGTGTAGCGCTTGGAGAGGCGCTGGCCCACCTGGACCTGCATCATGTCGCCGGCGGCGATGTAGTCCTTGGCCTTGAGCACGGCGGCGATGTAGTCGTCCTTGGCGAACTCGCGCTGCACCGGGTGCTGCTGCACCCGTTTGACCTGGGGCGCCGAGACGCTGTAGCCCAGCTTGTCGCGCAACTCGGTCAAACGCTTCTTGCCGCGGAAATAGGCCTCGGGAGCGCCCGGGTCGGCATAGACGATCAGGTACAGGCGCCCCGACAGATTGTCGATCACCGCCAGTTCCTCGCATTGCAGCAAGAGGATGTCGGGGGTGTTCAGGCCGCCGGGCTTGTGCATCGCCGCCAGCTTGGGTTCGATATGGCGCACCGCGTCGTAGCCGAAGTAACCGGCCAGGCCGCCGCAGAAGCGCGGCAGGCCCGGGCGCAGCGCCACCTTGAAGCGCTTCTGGTACTCGGCGATGAAGTCCAGCGGATTGCCCTCATGGCTCTCGACGACCAGGCCGTCGGTGACAACCTCGATCTGGCGGCCGGTGGCACGCAGCAGGGTGCGGGCCGGCAAGCCGATGAAAGAGTAGCGCCCGAAGCGCTCGCCGCCGACCACCGACTCCAGCAGAAAGCTGTTGCGGTGGCTGCCCGCCTGGCCCGAGAAGCCTGCCAGCTTCAGGTACAGCGAGAGCGGGGTTTCAAGGTCGGCAAAGGCCTCCGCAATCAAGGGGATGCGGTTGTAGCCTTCGGTGGCCAGGCTTTGGAATTCGAGTTCGGTGATCACTGTCTGAACCTTCCGTGGCCGCTGTGCCCAGGCGTCAAACCCGGGGTATCGCGCGGCATCTATTCAAGTCGGAGGTGGCCCGAAGATCGCTTGGGTGTCAGACCCTGCAAGCCACCGGTGCGATGCCGGCGGGGCTTGCGACGCCTGCAGTCGGGGAGTGACCGGCAGGGTTCAGCGCAGCGCTGGCATCAGAGCAATGTGAGCGGGCGACGCCAGGGCCAGGCTCCCCGGTCGTACGACCCAATGGTGATGTGCTTGCGCGACGTGAACATGGGAAAAGTGTAGCAGGGCTTTGTGGCAGACAGGCTACGCCCCCCACACCTCACGCATCAGCCGCAGAAAATTGCCGCCAAGTATCTTCTCGACACGGGCTGCGCTGTGGCCGCGCTGCTGCAGCAAGTCCGCCAGCGCCTGGAACTGCGTCGGCCCGGTCAGATCCGGCGCGAACAGCACCACGGCGGCACTTTCCCCAGAGGCACCGATGCCGGACAGCTTGCGCTGCGCCACATCCTCGGCCAGAAAGCGCAGATAGCTCGCCATATCGTCCACCGCGGTGACATGGCCATCGCTGCCGAAGCCGACATGGTCCTCGCCGCAGACCTGGATCGCATGCTCGATGTGCAGCAGCAGATCCTCCGCCATCGGCTGACCCTGCACGCGCAGAAAGGGCATCGCGTAGATGCCGACCACCCCGCCGCGCTCGGCCAGCAGCCGCAGTTCGGCATCGGTCTTGTTGCGCGGCAGATTGGCCAAAGCCTTGCAGCCGGAATGGGTGATGGCAATGGGCCGGGTCGAGTGGCGTAGCGCATCGAGACAGGTCTTCTCGCTGCTGTGGCTCAGGTCCACCAGCACCTGCTGAGCATTCATCTGCGCCACGGCCTCGATGCCGAAGGCGCTGAGGCCGGCATCGTCAGCCACCATGCAGCCGTCGGCGAGTCGATTGCGGCCGTTGTAGGTCAGCTGCATCACGCGCACGCCCAAGGACGCGAACTCGGCCACCCGCTCCAGATCGTCGCCCAGCATCTCGCTGTTCTGGAAGCCGTAGATCACGCCGACCCGGCCGCCGGCATGGGCCGCCTGGATGTCGGCAGCGCTGATGACCTTCAGCAGGTCGGCCGGGTGGTTGGCAATGAACTCGTCCCAGACCTGGACGTCGTTCAGCGTCAGCTCGTAGGGGTCGCTGGGGCCGGCGACGTAGCCCAGGGTCATGTTCACCGCCGACAGGCCCGACTGGCGCGCTTCAGCCAGAGCGCGGGCGTCAACGCGCTGCGTCGCGGCGGCACCGATCTGGTCCTGCGTGCCGGCCTTGGCGGCTTCCAGGGCAATGTTCGGATTGGTCAGCACGCCCAGGGCGTTGATCACGGGATAGCGCAAGGCAGGCATCTCAACTCCAGTTCAGTTCGTCCAGCCGATCCACGAAGGCATCGGCATCGACCTCGCGTATCGGCAGGCCGTGGTTGTAGCCATAGCTGACCAGGGCGACCGGGCAGCCGGCGGCGCGGGCGGCCTGGGCGTCGTTGCTGGAGTCGCCAATCATCCAGGTCTGCGCGGGCGCCGTGCCCAGCGCCTCGCAGGTCTTGAGCAGCGGCAACGGATCGGGCTTCTTGCGAGCGAAGGCGTCGCCGCCGAACACATGGCTGAAGAAACGCGACAGACCCTTGGCCGAGAGCAGCGGCAGCGCAAAATCGGTGGGCTTGTTGGTCAGGCAGACCATAGGCAGCCCCCTCTCGGCAAAGCGCTCCAGCCCCTCCAGCGCACCGGGATAGACCTCGGCATGGCGGCCGTTGATTTCAGCATAGTGGCGCTGATAGCGCTGCATCGCCAGCTCGAAGCGGGCGGCATCGGCCCCGGTGTGCTTCAAGGTCTGGGCCACCAGATGCTCGCTGCCCTTGCCCACCGTGTGCGACACGAAGTCGCCATCGACATGGGGCAGGCGCAAATCGTCCAGCATCAGGTTCAGGGCGGCGACGAAGTCGGCTTGCGTGTCTATCAGTGTGCCGTCCAGATCGATGATCAGGGCCGATGGTGCGGGCTTACCGCTGAACGATTGCATGGTCGGAGTGCCTTTGCCGGGGATGGCGGCAACTATGCCCGAGGATTCGCGGGCGAGCAGCGCACCGCTGGTTTACCCGCGAGCAATACCCGCTACCGGGTAGCTGGGTTAAGCTGGTCTGTTGAGTAAAAACCCGTTGGGGCTAGAGCATGAGCAGAACAAAAGTGGCCGCCGGGCTGGTCGTCCTGGTCGCCGCTGCCGGTGGCATCTACTGGTGGCAGAACCCGGCTGCAAAACCCGCCGAAGGCGTGGCAGCCGCCGGCCCGGCAGCGTCCGGCGCCTCGGGTGCGGCCGGCCGGGGCGGCGTGCAGACCGTTGGCGTGGTGGCTGCCATGCGCCAGGACGTGCCGGTGCGCGTCGAGGCCAGCGGCACCGTGGTGTCGCTGAACACGGTGGACATCCGGCCCCAGGTGTCCAGCATCGTGCGCGAGGTGCTGGTCAAGGACGGCCAGATGCTGAAAAAGGGCCAGCCGCTGTTCCGCTTCGATGACCGGAGTGACCGGGCCAATCTGGACAAGGCCCGTGCGCAGATCGCCCGCGACCGCGCAACCCTGGCCGACCTGGACCGCCAGTACAAGCGTGCGCTGGACCTGCGGGCGCAGAATTTCATCGCCCAGAGCGCGGTGGACACCGTGCAGTCGCAGCTCGATGCACAGCGTGCGCTGCTGCAGTCCGACGAGGCCGCCCTGCAGTCCACCCAGGTGAGCCTGAGCTACAACGAGATCCGCTCGCCGCTGGACGGGCGGGCCGGCGCCGTCAATGTCTTCGTCGGCAGCCTGGTGCAGCCCAGCGGCACCGCGCTGGTCAGCATCGCCCAGATCAATCCGATCGGCGTGACCTTCACGCTGCCGGAAACCCAGCTGGGTGCGCTGCTGCAGGCGGTCAATCTGGGCAATGGCGGCAAGGACAAGGCGCCGCTGGAGGCGCAGATCCTGCTGACCGGCAGCGCCGGCCGCGGCGCCGAGGCCGCTGCACCGATCAAGGGCAAGGTCAGCTTCGTGGACAACAGCGTCGACGCCACCAGCGGCAGCATCCGCGTCAAGGCCGACTTCGACAACAGCGCCGGCCAGCTGTGGCCCGGCCAATACGTGCGGCTGCGGCTGATACTGCGCAACATCCCGAACGCGGTGGTGGTGCCACAGGCGGCCATCATCCTGCGCGGCACCGAGCGCTCGATCTACATCGTCGGCGAAGACAAGACGGCCAAGCTGGTGCCGGTGCAGGTGCGCTACCCCTTTGGCGAGATGGCCGTGGTCGAAGGCATACAGGCCGGCGACAAGGTGGTGCTGGAGGGCAAGCAGAACCTGCGTCCGGGCGCCACCGTGCGTGACGTGCCGGCCACGCTGGACGCCGGCGGCGGCGGCGGTGGCAGGCGTGGAGCCAGGGCCGCCGATGCGGCCAGCGCCCCTGCTTCGGGAGCATCGAAGTGAAAGCCGGCTCAAGCCTGACGGAGCTGTTCATCCGGCGGCCGGTGATGACGGTGCTGCTGAACATCGCCCTGGTCATTGCCGGCCTGGCCGCCTGGGGCAAGATTCCGGTGGCCGCCCTGCCCAGCTACAACACGCCGGTCATCAATGTCGGCGCCAGCCTGCCGGGCGCCAGCCCGGAGACCATGGCCAGTTCGGTGGCCCTGCCGCTGGAGAAGCAGTTTTCGACCATCTCGGGCTTGTCGACGATCTCGTCCACCAGCACGCTGGGCAATACCTCGCTGACCCTGGAGTTCGAGTCCTCGCGCGACATCGACGCCGCCGCAGTGGACGTGCAGGCGGCGCTGTTCCGCGCCCAGCGCAGCCTGCCGGCCGAGATGACCTCGCCACCCAGCTACCGCAAGGTCAACCCGGCCGACGCGCCGGTGCTGCTGGTGGCACTGACCTCGCCGTCAATCAATCTGTCCGAGCTGAACGACTTTGCCGAGAACCTGATCACCCCCAGCCTGTCGACCATCGACGGCGTGGCCCAGGTCTCGATCTTCGGCCAGAAGCGGTTCGCGGTGCGCATCAAGGTGCGCAACGAGGCCCTGCAGCAGCGCAATCTGACCATAGACGAGTTGCAGAACGCGATCCGCAGCGCCAATGCCAACACGCCGCTGGGCGTGCTCGACGGTTCGCGCCAGACCCTGACCATCCAGGCCAACAAGCAGCTGCGCAATGCGCGCGAGTTCGGCGCCCTGGTGATTGCCTCGCGCGACGGCGCGCCGCTGTACCTGCGCGACGTGGCCGATGTGCAGGACAGCTACGAAACCGTCAAGGCCTCCAGCAGCTTCCAGGGCGAACGCTCCATCGTGCTGGCCGTGCAACGCCAGCCCAATGCCAACACGGTCAAGGTGGTGGATGCCGTCAAGGCCATGCTGCCCCGCTTCCAGACCCAGCTGCCGGCCTCGGTGCAGATGAGCACGCTCAACGACCGTTCGCTGTCGATACGCGAGGCGCTGCACGACGTCTACCTGACCCTGGCGCTGACCGTGGGCCTGGTGGTGATGGTGATCTTCATCTTCCTGCGCCACGCCGCGGCCACCGTGATCCCGACGCTGTCGCTGCCGATCTCGCTGATCGGCGCGCTGACCCTGCTGTTCGCCCTGGGTTACAGCCTGGACAATATCTCGCTGCTGGGCATCACCCTGGCCGTGGGCCTGGTGGTGGACGATGCGATCGTGATGCTGGAAAACATCATGCGCCACGTCGAGGACGGCATGGAGCCCTTCGCCGCCGCCGTGCGGGGCGCACGCGAGATGGCCTTCACCATCGTCAGCATCTCGATCTCGCTGGTGGCGGTGCTGATACCGATCTTCTTCATGCCGGGCGTGATCGGCCTGCTGTTCCATGAGTTCGCAGTCGTGGTGTCGCTGTCCATCCTGGTCTCGGCGGCGGTGTCGCTGACCCTGGTGCCGATGCTGTGCAGCCGTTTTCTGCACAAGCACGAGGCCAAGGAAGAGTCGGCGCTGGGCCGCTGGTTCGAGCGCGGCTTCAATGCCGTGCTCGACGCCTACGCCCGCTCGCTGGACTACGCCCTGCTGCACCGCCGCTGGGTGATGGGCGCGGCACTGGCCAGCTTCGCCATCACCGCCTATCTGTTCACCGTCATTCCCAAGGGCTTCTTCCCGGAGGAAGACATCGGCCAGATCTCGGCCAGCACCGAGGCGGCGGAGGACATCTCGTTCACCCGCATGCAGCAGTTGCAGGACCGCGTGGCGGCCATCGTGCAGGCCGACCCGGCCGTGGCCAGCGTGGCCTCGTCGGTGGGCGGCGGTGGTGGCGGTGGCAACACCAATGCCGGCCGCATGTTCATCAACCTGAAGCCTCGCGGCGAGCGCCCGCCCATGGCCCAGGTGCTGGAGGGCCTGCGCAAGAAGCTGCGCGGCGAGGCCGGCATGCAGGTGTTCATGCGACCGATACAGAATCTGCAGCTGGGCGGCCGGCAGAGCAAGAGCCGCTACCAGTTCACCCTGCAAAGCGTCAGCACCGGCGAGCTCAATGACTGGGCCAACCGGCTGCAGGAGAAGATGCGCAGCGAGCCCATCTTCCGCGACATCACCACCGACTCGCAGATGCGCGGCCTGCAGGCCAGCCTGATCATCGACCGCGAGCGCGCCAATCTGCTGGGCGTGCAGATCGGTGACATCCGCAGCGCGCTGTACAGCGCCTTCGGCGAGCGTCAGGTCTCGACCATCTACGGCGAGAGCAACTCCTACCAGGTGATCATGCAGGCCACCGAGGCCGACAGCGCCAGCGAGGATGCCTTCGGCAAGATCTCGCTGCGTGGCAAGAACGGTGCGCTGGTGCCGCTGACCGCCTTTGCCAGCGTGCAGCGCACTCTGGGGCCGACGGCCGTCAACCACCAGGGCCAGCTGCAGGCGGTGACCTTGAGCTTCAACCTGGCGCCGGGCGTGCCGCTGGGCGATGCCACGGCCAAGCTGGACCAGCAGGTCAGGGACATCAAGCTGCCGGCCAGCATCATCACCAGCTATGGCGGCGATGCGGCGGTGTTCAAGGACTCTCAGGGAGGCCAGGCCCTGCTGCTGGTGCTGGCGGTGCTGGTGATCTATGTGCTGCTGGGCGTGCTGTACGAAAGCTACATCCACCCGCTGACCATCCTGGCCGGCCTGCCGTCGGCCGCGATGGGCGCACTGATCACCCTGCAGATCTTCGGCCAGGACCTGACGCTGATCGCCACCATAGGCATCCTGATGCTGATAGGCATCGTCAAGAAGAACGCGATCATGATGATCGACTTCGCCCTCGACGCGCAGCGTGGCCAGGGCATGACGCCGCAGCAGGCCATACGCGAAGCCTGCGTGCTGCGCTTTCGGCCCATCATGATGACCACCCTGGCCGCGTTGATGGGCGCGCTGCCTATCGCCCTGGGCCTGGGCGCCGGCGCCGAACTGCGCCAGCCCCTGGGCCTGGCCGTCGTCGGTGGCCTGATCGTCTCGCAGATGGTGACGCTGTACATCACCCCGGTGATCTACCTGGCGCTGGACCGCTACAGCGGCCGCGGGCCTATCACCACCGAGGTGGCGGAGAGCTTGAGCAAGAGCGCGGCCTGAGGCTGCCCTCGCAAGGAAAAGGCCGCTTCACAGCAGCCTTTTTCCTTGCCTCGCCAGTTTCCGGGGAAGCCAGTCGTAGCGTGACTCGGGCTGCGGGCGCACGCTGTTGCTCCGTGTCCCCCGGCCGCGTAGCGTCCGGGGGACACGGAGCTGTGGGCCTGCCCAGCTTCCTGCGTCACTCGCCCCCGAGGAGATCGGTGACGAACCTTTCCTTGCCTGAACTCAGCGCGCCAGCTCGACCCGCATCGCGTCGATGACGGCCTTGTAGTCCGGCTTGCCGAAGATGGCCGAGCCGGCCACGAAGGTGTCGGCGCCGGCATCGGCGATCTGGCGGATGTTGTCGACCTTGACGCCACCGTCGATTTCCAGGCGGATGTCGCGGCCGCTCTTTTCGATGATGCGGCGGGCCTGTTCCAGCTTCTTCAGTGCCGAGGGAATGAAGCTCTGGCCGCCGAAGCCGGGGTTGACGCTCATGATCAGCACCAGATCGACCTTGTCGATGACCCACTCCAGCACGTCCAGCGACTCGGCCGGGTTGAACACCAGGCCGGCCTGCTTGCCTTCGGCCTTGATCAGCTGCAGGGTGCGGTCCACATGGGCCGAGGCGTCGGGGTGAAAGCTCACCAGATCGGCACCGGCCTTGCAGAAGGATACGGCCAGCGCGTCGACCGGCTGCACCATCAGGTGCACGTCGATGGGCACGGCCACGCCGGCAGCGGTGACCGAGTGCTTGCGCAGGGCCTCGCAAATCATCGGCCCGAAGGTCAGGTTGGGCACGTAATGGTTGTCCATCACGTCGAAGTGGATCCAGTCCGCGCCGGCGTCGATGACGTTGCGCACCTCCTCGCCCAGGCGGGCGAAGTCGGCGGACAGGATGCTGGGGGCGATGCGGAAGGTGGTGCTCATGGGAAGGCCTTTGTGGATTGGCCCGATTTTACGGGCCGGCCTTCCTCACCGCATTTCAGTGTGCCAGTCGGAACACCGCCACCGTCGCCACCAGCTGCTCGGCCTGCTGCTTGAGGCTCTCGGCGGCGGCGGCGGACTCCTCCACCAGCGCCGCGTTCTCCTGCGTGGCGCGGTCCATCTGGGTGACGGCCTCGCCGACCTGGGCCACGCCGGCGCTTTGCTCGCGGCTGGCGGCACTGATCTCGCCCATGATGTCGGTCACGCGGCGGATCGAGTTGACCACTTCGCCGATGGTGGTGCCGGCGCGGTCGACCTGGGCGCTGCCCAGTTCGACGCGCTCGACGCTGGCGTTGATCAAAGACTTGATTTCCTTGGCGGCCTCGGCCGAGCGGCCGGCCAGCGCGCGCACCTCGCTGGCCACCACGGCAAAGCCGCGGCCCTGTTCACCGGCGCGGGCCGCTTCCACCGCAGCATTCAGGGCCAGGATATTGGTCTGGAAGGCGATGCCGTCGATGACGCCGATGATGTCGCTGATCTTCTTCGAGCTCTCGCTGATCTCGCGCATCGTGCCCACCACCTCACCGACCGCGGCCCCGCCCTCGACGGCTACGCGGGAGGCGGCCATGGCGAGCTGATTGGCCTGGGCGGCATTGTCGGCATTGCCCTTCACCGTGCTGCCCAGCTCGTCCATCGAGGCGGCGGTCTGCTCCAGTGCCGAGGCCTGCTGCTCGGTGCGCGACGACAGATCGTTATTGCCCGAGGCGATCTGGCCCGAGGCCGCCGCCACGCCTTCGGCATTGGTGCGCACCTCGCGCACCAGGCCGGCCAGCTTGGCCTGCATCTCGTGCAAGGCTGTCAGCAGCTTGCCGGTCTCGTTGCTGCCGCCGGCGGCGATATGCAGCGACAGGTCGCCCGCCGCCACGCCGCTGGCCACGCGCACCGCCTCGTTCAGCGGCGCGGTGATGGAGCGCACCGTCCACCAGCTCATCACCAGGGCCAGGCCCAGGGCCAGGGCCACCAGCACGATCACCTGCATGCGGGCGCTGGCGGCATCCTCGCTGGCCTGATGCGCGGCCTGGGTCATCAGCTTGTCACCCAGGTTCACCAGATCGTCCACGGCAGCCATATAGGCCTGCTGCTTCGGTCGCATGTCCTTCAGCAGCACGGTCTTGGCCGTGTCCAGGTCGCCGTCGCGCACGGCCTTGAGGACCTTGTCGCGCTCGGTGCGGTAGGCACCGCGCACGTCGTTGAGCTTGGCCAGGCCGGCCACACCGCCGGGGGTGGTCATGATCTTGGACAGCTTGTCCAGGGTGGCCGCGGTGGTCTTGGAGATCTCGTCGATCAGCGCGAACTGGCCATCGATGTCGGCCTTGTCGGTCATGATCAGCAGATTGCGCATCGAGCGCGCCACCTGGTTGTTGCCGTCCTTGATGGTCAGGAACAGCTTGACCTTGGGATAGCGATCCTCCATCGCCAGTTTGAACTGCCCGTCGATGGCATCCAGCTTGGCCCAGGCCAGGGCGCCCAGCAGCACGATCAGCAAGGCCATGGCGGCAAAGCCGAGCGCCAGGCGCGTCGATATTTTCATTTCGTTGATGTTCATGGGGATTGGCGATAAGGGGGTAGGGATGAAAACATGCTCCCTGACCTTAGGCGACCCCGGCGGGCCCGTGCCGTGTGGAATAAGCCCGCAAGCCCCGGCTATTTCTCGGCCCAGCAACAAAACGATCTGCCATTCGCCCGCGCCGACCGCAGCTCGCGCGTCAGGCCGGTTTCTTGAAGCGCCGGCGCGCCTGGGCCGTCGCTTCGCGGGTGATGCAGCCCAGCGCATGGTCGTTGATCAAGCCCATGGACTGGATGAAGGCATGCATCGTCGTCGGCCCGACAAACTTCCAGCCGCGCTTCTTCAGGTCCTTGGACAGCGCGCGGGATGCCGCCGATTCGGTGGCGTACTCGGGCGCGGCCAGCGCCTCGGGCTCGAAGCTCCAGATATAGCGTGCCAGCGAACCCTGCTCGGCCACCAGCTCGACGCAGCGCTGCGCATTGTTGATGGCCGCCGCTATCTTGCCGCGATGGCGCACGATGCCGGCGTCCTGCAGCAGGCGCTCGACGTCGCTCTCATCGAAGCGGGCCACCAAATTGAAATCGAAACCGGCAAAACCTGCACGAAAGGCCTCGCGCTTGTTCAATATCGTGCGCCAGCTCAGGCCAGACTGAAAGCCCTCCAGACACAGCTTCTCGAACAGCCGGCGGTCATCGGCCACCGGAAAACCCCATTCGGTGTCGTGGTAGTGCAGATAGCCGGCGTCACCCGCGGCGGCGGCGCACCAGCGGCAGCGGGGACGGCCGTCGGCGGGCAGGTAATGCTGATTGCTTTCACTCATGGATACCAAGGGTAATGCAAGACACGATCTCCTGACCCGGTTGGTGCCTAGAATGCGCCCCATGGCCAACCCACTGTTCACCTGCACCGTCACGGTGCACCCTCTGCCCGAGCAGACCGACGCCGACAAAGGCATTCATGCCTTTGCCTACACCATCAGTATCAAGAACAGCGGCGACATCACCGCCCAGCTGATCGCAAGGCACTGGACGATCACCGATGCCCGCGGCCATGTCGACGAGGTGCGCGGCCTGGCCGTGGTGGGCCACCAGCCGGTGCTGCAGCCCGAGCAGGAGTTTGAATACTCCAGCTGGGCCCAGCTGCGCACGCCCCAGGGCACGATGCAGGGCTCGTTTCTGTGCGTGACCGAGCTGGGCGAGGTGTTCCACACGCCTGTCCATGAGTTCCTGCTGGCCGATACCAGCGTGCTGCACTGACTAGATGGCGAAGCAACACGGCAACTGGGATCTGACCGCGCTGCTCAACGCGGCCCAATCGAAAGCCACGCGTGCGCAGCGCCATCTGTGGCTGGTACGACTGCTGGAGTGGCTGCGCCATCCGGCGCCGCGCGGCGCCGAGCACGAGTCCAGCCAGCCCCTGCCGCTGCTGCGCCTGCGCCACCTGCTGCAGGTGCTGGAGCGCAACCCCGACAGCGCCCGCGCGGTGCAGGACATCATGGCCGCCTTCTGGCGCGAGATCGACGCTTTGGGCCTGTTTGCCTACGTCGGGTTTGCGCCGCGCATGGTGCTGTGGGGCGAGTTGCTGAACCGCATGCGCCAGAACCTGCTGCCCGGCACGGTGGACACCGCCGATCTGGGTGAGCTCTTTCACCTGCTTTTCCCCCAGCCCGAAGACGAGCAGTGGCTGCTGGGCATGGACGAAGACCTGCTCAGGCGCCTGGGCAGCGTGCTGACCCCGGCGCTGGCCGATGGCGACGCCGACTCCCGCTGGCGCCAGCCGATGCTGGACAGCATCACCGTGCTGGCCAGTGCGGTGCGCTCCACCGGCCTGTCGGCAGCGCTGCGCCAGCGCATGAGCCCCGAGCTGATCGCGGACCAGCCCTTTGTGCAGCTGGCCCGTGCCACCGAGCGCGTCACCCAGGCGCTGCAGGAGCGCGACGAAGCGGCATTGGCGCAAGACCTGCAGTACCTGCGCGCGCTGCTGGAGGCCTGCCAGCGTGCCGCGCTGAGCAGCTCCGAGCATCTGGAGGCCTACGGCATCTCGGTCGACATCGTGTTCGAGATCGACCAGCTGGTGCGGCGCTGCCAGCGCATCGAGGCCCTGCTCGACTGCCTGGTCTCCGACACCCCGCAGCAGGAGCTGGCCCGCCTGGCTGCCGGCCTGGTGCGTGTGGTCCACGAACAGCGCAGCATGAGCAGCCTGTTCGCCCAGCATTACTCGATGCTGGCGCGCAAGGTGGCCGAACGCAGCGCCGCCACCGGCGAGCACTACATCACCCGCACCGCCGCCGAGTACCGGGACATGCTGCTGCGGGCGGCCGGCGGCGGCGGCGCGATTGCCATCACCACCTTCGTCAAGTTCGCCCTGATGGCGCTGACGCTGTCGGCCTTCTGGTCGGGTTTCTGGGCCGGCGTCAACTATGCCGCCTGCTTTGTGCTGATCCATGTGCTGCACTGGACGGTGGCGACCAAGCAGCCGGCGATGACCGCGCCGGCGATGGCGCACAAGCTCAAGAACATCGACCAGGAAGCCGAGCTGGAGGACTTTGTCGATGAGGTCGCCCATCTGCTGCGCTCGCAGTTCGCCGGCATCGTCGGCAATCTGGCCTGTGTGATACCGGTGGTGCTCGCCGGCCAGGGCCTGGGTTGGTTGCTGCTGGGCGCGCCGCTGGTCGGCAGGCATGACGCCGAGCATGTGCTCGACACCCTGCATCTGCTGGGGCCGACACTGTTCTTCTCCGCCTTCACCGGCGTGCTGCTGTTTGCCAGCAGCCTGATCGCCGGCTGGGCCGAGAACTGGTTTGTGTTCCATCGGCTGGACAGCGCCATCGCCTGGAACCCGACCCTGGTGGCGCGCCTGGGCGAGGCCCGCGCCCAGCGTTGGGCGCTGTGGTGGCGCAACAATATCTCGGGCCTGGCCGCCAATATCTCGCTGGGCTTTCTGCTCGGCCTGGTGCCGGTGCTGCTGGCCTTCTTCGGCCTGGGCATCGAGGTCAGGCACGTGACCCTGTCCACCGGTCAGCTCGCCGCGGCCGTAGGGGCGCTCGGGGTCGATGTGTTCCGGCACGGCGCCTTCTGGTGGTGCCTGGCCAGCATTCCGTTCATCGGCCTGCTGAACCTGGGCGTCAGCTTCTGGCTGGCCTTGAAGGTGGCGCTGCGTTCGCGCGGCGTCAAACTGGCCGACCGGGCCCGGCTGCGCGCGGCGATCTGGCGGCGACTGCGCACCGAGCCGAGAAGCTTTGTGCTGCCGCCACGCGAGCCTAATGGCGCCTAAATGCGCCTAACGGCCGGCCTCATCGTCATGGTGGCCGGGCCGCTCACCCTTATTGCGGCCCGAGAACATCGTCCACCAGATGATCAGCACGAACAGCAGCAAGGCGCCAAACGCTTCCAGCAAAATCACCCACATGGCAGTCTTCTTCTCGATCAGTCGGTTACGGAACGGCACAGCGGCGGCGATTCTAGGCCTGCTGGCCGCCTGCGGCACCGTGGCACCGCCGCCAGCCGCGCCGCCGACGCCTTCGGCGCCACCGCCCGAAGATATGTTCAAGCCCTATCCGCCCGACTACAGCCGGCGCGAGCAGGACCTGCTGCGCGAGCGCTCGCGCTGGGTGGCGGTGGACTGGGGAGATCTGCCCGGCTGGCAGCAGGACCGCCCCAGCGAGCTCTGGCCCGCCCTGCTGCGCGGCTGCGAGCGCCCCGCGCCGGGGTGGGCCCGGCTGTGCGGCCAGGCGCGCGCCCTGCCCCCGCCCGACGATGAACAGGCGAGGAGCTGGCTGACCGCGAGGCTGCAGCCCTACCGCATCGAATCGCTGGACGGCTCGCGCGAGGGCCTGATCACCGGTTACTACGAGCCCCTGGTCGCCGCCAGCCGCAAGCCCCAGGCCGGTTTTCGCACCGCCCTGCACCGCCCGCCGGCCGATCTGTCCAGCCGCAGGCCCTACTGGACACGCCAGCAGCTGGAGCGCGAGGCCGCCGCCCGCCAGGCCCTGCAGGGGCGCGAGATTGCCTTCATCGAAGACCCGCTGGACGCCTTGGTGCTGCAGATCCAGGGCTCGGGCCGGCTGCAGCTGACCGAGCCCGATGGCTCGCAGCGCCTGGTGCGTCTGGCCTTCGCCGGCCACAACGACCAGCCCTACAAATCGGTCGGCCGCTGGTTGATCGAGCAAGGCGAACTGCGGCCCGAAGGCGCCAACTGGCCGGCCATCAAGGACTGGGCGCGGCGCAACCCCGCACGGCTCAACGAGTTGCTGTGGAGCAATCCCCGCGTCGTGTTCTTCCGCGAGGAACCGCTGCCCGACCCGGCCGCCGGCCCGCGCGGCGGCCAGGCCGTGCCACTGACGCCCGGCCGCTCGATCGCCGTGGACACCGCCAGCGTGCCCTACGGCACCCCCATCTGGCTGGACAGCAGCGAACCGCTGAGCAATACGCCACTGCGCCGGCTGGTGATGGCGCAGGACACCGGCAGCGCCATCACCGGCGCGGTACGCGCCGATTTCTTCTGGGGCTGGGGCGGCACGGCCGAGCAACAGGCCGGCCGAATGAAGCAGCCGCTGCGCATGTGGGCGCTGTGGCCGCGCGAGGCCGGCTCCTGAGCTGATCGTGCTGCCGGGGCGGCGCTTGCCCACTGCTTGACATCCGCATTCCAGGCCGCGGTCTTCGCGCTTGGTCGCGCCACTCCGCATCCCGTCGCATGCGGCTGGGGATGCAGCAGAAGCCTTCCTAAGCTTCGCTGCCTCAACCCACTTTGTCAGGAGATCCTCATGCACACCACCGCTTCCACCCTGTCGTTCGCACGCAAGCTCAAGCAGGCCGCCCTGCCGGTCGCCCTGCTGCTGGCCGCCGCGGCTGGCACCGCCAGCGCCGAGTCCGACATCAAGACCCTGCCCACCGTCACGCTTCAAGGCCGCGCCAGCCTGCAAGCCACCTGCCCGAACGCCGAAGAGGCGCTGCAGGAGGCGCTGGAAGGACCGGTCATGCGCGTGCGCGAAGAAGGCGTGATGCAGGTCCGTTTCACCCTCACCGGCCAGCAGATCAGCGATGTGCAGACCGTGTCGGGCCCGACGTACTACCGCTCGCGCGTGCGCCAGGTCGTCAACGAGCTGCAATGCAAGGGCCAGGGCCAGGTCGCGCAACAGCACCAGTTCACGATCAGCTTCAAGCACGGCTGATGGGCTTCGCCCGCACTGCCGCTATGCTCTGACTCAGGGCATAGCGCAGGCAGGCTTCGATGCAAACCGACCCCGACTCGATCAAGGCACTGATATTCGACGTATTCGGCACGCTGGTGGACTGGCGCACCTGCGTCGCGCGCGAGACCCGGCAAGCTCTGACCCCGCTGGGCATCACGCTCGACTGGGAGGCCTTTGCCGACGCCTGGCGCGACGAGTACCAGCCGGCGATGGAGGAGGTGCGCAGCGGCCGCATCGCCTTCGGCAAACTCGACGGGCTGCACCGCCGCAACCTCGATGTGGTGCTCAGCCGGCTCGGCCTGGGCGAGCAGGTCGATGAAAGCACGCGGCAGTCGCTGAACCTGGCCTGGCACCGGCTCGATGCCTGGCCCGAGGTGCCTGCCGCCCTGGCCCGGCTGCGCCCGCGCTACCTGCTGGCCCCCTGCTCCAACGGCAATATTTCGTTGATGGTCGCGCTGGCGCGGCGCAACAGTCTGCCTTGGGACGCCGTGCTCGGGGCTGAGCTGGCGCGCGACTACAAACCCAAGCCCGTGGTCTATCTCAGCGCCGTGTCGGCCTTCGATCTGCGACCCGAGCAGGTGATGATGGTGGCGGCCCATTCGTCCGACCTGGCCGCGGCGGCGCAGGCGGGGCTGCGCACGGCCTTCATCGCCCGCCCCGACGAACGCGGCGCCGGCCTGGGCGAGTCCTGCCCGACGGTACCAGTCGATCTGCAGGCCGCCGACCTGGCCGCGTTGGCCGGGATGCTAGGCTGTGCGCCCCTTCCTGCCTGACGCTCCCCATTTGAAACTCCAGCACCAGTACGCCGGCCGCAACATCTTCATCAGCCCCGGCTCAGACGCCGGCTATGCCCCTGGCAGCTTCGTGATCTGCGCCATCGGCGGCGGTGCCGAGGGCTGGTCCATCAGCCATATCGGCCCCGGTGGCCGCGGCCAGGACCTGGGTGGTGAGTACTTTTTCGCCACGCCCGAGGAGGCGCTGGAGTTCACCCAGGAATTGATCGCCCTGATGGACGCCCCCGGCGACGCCCAGGTCTGAGGCCCGGGCCTTTATTTGGCAAAAATCGCATTACATGCGAAAAAGCTGCAATTGTTTTAATTGAGGGTTTACGCTGGCCTGCGGAGACTACTTAGGGCGTGCCTGAACGCAAAGGACTACAAAGGCGTGAGCCGGGTGGCCTTGCTCATCGGGCATCAGCACTATCACCGGAGACACAGAGATGAACCTGAAATCAAAGCTGACCGCCCTGGCCCTCGCCTCGCTGGCACTGGGCGCCCAGGCCGCCGACCCGATCAAGATCGGCGTGTCCGGCCCGTTCACGGGCGGCTCCTCCTCGATGGGAGTGAGCATGCGCGACGGCGTGCGCCTGGCCGCCGACGAGATCAACAAGGCTGGCGGCGTGCTCGGCCGCCCCTTGCTGCTGGTCGAACGCGACGACGAGGCCAAGAACGAGCGCGGCGTGCAGATCGCCCAGGAACTGATCAACAAGGAACGTGTGGCCGCCACGGTGGGCTTCATCAACACCGGCGTGGCCCTGGCCTCGCAGCGCTTCTACCAGGAGGCCAAGATCCCGGTCATGAACAATGTGGCGACGGGCTCCCTGGTCACCCACCAGTTCGATGACCAGCCCGAGAACTACATCTTCCGCAATGCCGCCCACGACAGCATCCAGGCGCCGATGATTGTCGAGGAGGCCATCACCCGCCGCGGCTTCAAGAAGGTGGCCATCCTGGCCGACTCGACCAACTACGGCCAGCTGGGCCGCGAAGACCTGGAAAAAGCCCTGGCACTGAAGGGTGTCAAGGCGGTGGCGGTGGAGAAGTTCAACATCAAGGACGTCGACATGACGGCCCAGCTGCTGAAGGCCAAGGAGGCCGGCGCCGAGGCGGTGCTGACCTACGGCATAGGCCCGGAGCTGGCACAGATCGCCAACGGCATGACCAAGCTCGGCTGGAAGGTGCCCATGGTCGGCAGCTGGACCCTGTCGATGGCCAACTACATCGACAACGCCGGCCCCGGCGGCGAGGGTGCGCGCATGCCGCAGACCTTCATCCAGGAGCCGACCACGCCCAAGCGCCAGAGCTTCATCATCAACTACCTGAAGACCTTCAACCCGAAGAACGCGCGCATCGACTCGCCGGTGTCGGCCGCCCAGGGCTATGACTCGGTCTATCTGCTGGCTGCCGCCATCAAGCAGGCCGGCAGCACCGAGGGGCCGAAGCTGAAGGCGGCGCTGGAGGACCTGAAGACGCCGGTCGAAGGCGTGGTCACCAGCTACAACAAGCCCTTCTCGAAGACCGACCATGAGGCGATCACCGCCAACATCCCGGTGTTCGGCGAGGTGAAGAGCCAGCGCGTCGTCTACGCCTACCCGGATGACCAGAAGAAGGCCTCCGAGGTGCGGGTCAAGGACGTCAACGCCAAGGGCGCCCTCGCACCGGTGAAGAAGTAAGCCAGCAGGCACCCCGTCCGGGACCGCGGCCGCGCCGGCATCCTGCCCGCGCGGCCGCCACAGTGTTGTGAGGCCCTCATGCAAATCCTGACTCAACTGGTGTTCAGCGGTATCGCGCTGGGCATGATCTACGCCGTCATCGCCTTCGGCTACCAGCTCACCTTCGCCACCTCGGACACCCTCAACTTCGGCCAGGGCGACGCGCTGATGCTGGGGGCGCTGGTCGGCCTGTCGCTGGTCGGCCTGGGCGTCAACTACTGGCTGATGATTCCGCTGGTGTGCCTGTTCGGCATCGCCCAGGGTGCGCTGGTGGAGCGCATCGGCGTGCGCCCGGCGATCAAGATCAAGAGCGAGTTCGGCTGGATCATGTCCACCATCGCCCTCGGGATCATCTTCAAGAACGTGGCCGAGAACGTCTGGGGCCGTGACGACCTGAAGTTCCCCTCGCCGCTGCCCGAGTCGCCGATCAAGTTCCTGGGCGCCAATGTGCTGCCGATGGAGATACTGGTGGTCGTCGGCGCGGTGCTGATGATGCTGGCGGTGGAGGTGTTCAACCGCAAGAGCATCTACGGCAAGGCGGTGGTTGCCACCTTCAATGACCGCGATGCGGCCAAGCTGATGGGCATCAACACCGGCCTGGTGATCACCTTCTCGTACGGGCTGTCGTCGATGACGGCGGCCTTCGCCGGCGTGCTGATCGCGCCGCTGACGCTGACCGGCGCCACCATGGGCGCGGTGCTGGGCCTGAAGGCCTTTGCGGTGGCCATCATCGGCGGACTGACCAGCGGCATGGGCATCATCGTCGGCGGCATCATCCTCGGCGTGGCCGAGACCACCACCGGCTTCTACCTCTCGACCGGCTACAAGGATGTGCCCGGCCTGGTGCTGCTGCTGATCGTGCTGGCGCTGAAGCCGGCGGGCCTGTTCGGCAAGACCGCCATCAAGAAAGTCTGAGCATGAAGCCAACGCAAATGGCCCTGAGCGCCCTGGGCATCGCCGCGCTGGCGGTGTTTCCGGCGGCGGTGGGCAATCCGTACTACATCCACCTGCTCGAAACCATCATGATCTATGCGATCGTGCTGTTCGGGCTGGACATCGTGGTCGGCTACACCGGTCAGGTCTCGCTGGGCCATGCGGGCCTGTTCGGCATCGGCGCCTACACGGCCGGCGTGATGGTCACCAAGCTCGGCGCGCCGCTGATGGTCGCGCTGATCACCTCCGTCGGCGTCACCGCCGTGTTCGGCGCGCTGCTGGCGCTGCCGGCCTTGCGCGTGACCGGGCCCTATCTGGCCATGGTCACGCTGGCCTTCGGCACCATCATCCAGATCCTGATCAACGAGATGAGCTTCCTGACCGAGGGGCCGATGGGCATCAAGCTCAGCAAGCCACCGCTGTTCGGCCACAAGCTGGACGAACAGGAATTCTTCTGGCTTGTGCTGGCCTTGCTGCTGGCCTCGCTGGTGTTCGTGCATCGCGTGCTGCGCTCTCACCTGGGGCGGGCCTTCGAGGCGCTGCGCGGCAGCCCGGTGGCCTCCGACTGCATGGGCGTGTCGGTCTACCGCTACAAGGTCTATGCCTTCGTGATCAGCGCCGGACTGGCCGGGTTGGCAGGCTCGCTCTACGCCTACTCGGAGCAGTACATCTCGCCCAACACCTACAACTTCGAGCTGACGGTGATGTTCCTGCTGGCCGTCATCATGGGCGGGCGCAAGACGCGCACCGGCGCCCTGCTGGGCGCGGCCATCATCGTGATGCTGCCCAAGCTGCTGGATGACATCGAGCTGTTCCGCTATGTCTCGGTGGGCTTCGCGGTGCTGATCGCCACCGGCAGCGGCTGGCTGCTGGCGCGTGGCAAGACCACGCTGAACAAGGTGGCGATACCGGTGGCCGGCAGCACGGCCCTGGCCGTACTGTCCTTTGTGCTGACCACCATGACCGACTGGCGCCTGTCTATCTTCGGCCTGATCACGCTGTTCGTCGTCTACTTCCTGCAGGACGGCATCGTCGGCTTCGTGCGCAACACGCTGAACCTGCAGGGCCACGCCAGTGCCGATGCCGACGCCACGCGCGGCATCGGCCAGGAAGCGGCGCTGCAGCACCCCAAGGGCGCGGCCAACGACGAGTTGCTGCTGGCCTCGAACGTGCTGATGCAGTTTGGCGGCCTGAAGGCGCTGAACAATGTCGACCTGCGCATCAGGCGCGGCAGCATCCACGGCCTGATCGGGCCCAATGGCTCGGGCAAGAGCACGATGATGAATGTGCTGACCGGCATCTACGTGCCCACCGAGGGCAGCCTGGCCTTCGAAGGCCGCTCGCTGGTGGGCCGCACCTCGTCGGACATCGCCCTGTCGGGCATTGCCCGCACCTTCCAGAACGTGCAGCTGTTCGGCGAGATGACGGCGATGCAGAACGTGCTGGTCGGCCTGCACCACACCTTCGCCAGCAATCTGCTGGACGTGGCCCTGCACACGCCACGCTACCGGCGCGAGCGCGCACAGAGTGCGGCCCGGGCGCACGCGCTGCTGAGCTTCGTCGGACTGAGCGATCTGGCCGGCGAGGAGGCCCGCAACCTGCCCTATGGCAAGCAGCGCCTGCTCGAGATAGCCCGCGCGCTGGCGCTGAACCCCCAACTGCTGCTGCTCGATGAGCCGGCTGCCGGCCTGACCGCTCCCGACATCAAGGAGCTGGTGGCCATCATCCAGAAGATCCGCGACCAGGGCATCACGGTGATACTGATCGAGCACCACATGGATGTGGTGATGGCGATCTGCGACACCGTCTCGGTGCTGGACTTCGGGCAGAAGATCGCCGAGGGCACGCCCGCGGCGGTGCAGTCCGACCCCAAGGTCGTCGAGGCCTATCTCGGCGGCGATGCCGCCTCGCTGGCGCCGGCCTGAGCCTGAGGAACACAAGATGCTCAACATCAGCAATCTGCACGCCGGCTATGGCAAGGTCGAGGTGCTGCACGGCATCAGCCTCGATGTGCCAAAGGGCCAGGTCGTGACCTTGATCGGCAGCAACGGCGCCGGCAAGACCACCACCATGCGCGCCATCTCGGGCATGATCGCGCCGCGCGAGGGCCGCATCACGCTGGGCAGCCACGACATCACCGGCCGTGAGTCGTACCACATCGCCAAGCTCGGGCTGGCCCACTCGCCCGAGGGCCGGCGCGTCTTCGCCACCATGACGGTGACCGACAACCTGCTGCTGGGCGCCTTCCCGCGCTTCACCGGTTCGCGGCCCAAGGGCGATATACCGGCCGACCTGGAGCGTGCCTTCGTCTACTTTCCGCGCCTCAAGGAACGTCGGCTGCAGCTGGCGGGCACCCTGTCCGGCGGCGAGCAGCAGATGCTGGCGATGGCCCGCGCGATGATGATGAACCCTGACGTGGTGCTGCTGGATGAGCCCTCGATGGGCCTGGCCCCCATCCTGGTCGACGAGGTGTTCCGCATCATCGCCCGGCTGCGCCAGGAGGGGGTGACCATGCTGCTGGTCGAGCAGTTCGCCGCCGCGGCGCTGAACGTGGCCGACTACGGCTATGTGCTGGAAAACGGCCGCATCGCCGTGCACGGCCCGGCCGATCAGCTCAGGAACGATCCGGCGGTGAAGAAGGCCTATCTGGGCGGGCATTGAGGGCCCGGCTGAAGCCCTTGGAGGCCTGCATCAGGGCCCGGGTGTAATTGTCCTGCACACGGCTGGCGGCCAGGTCGTCGGCGGACAGCTGCTCGACCGTACGGCCCCGCTGCATCACCATCAGACGTTCGCACAGATGGGTGACGACGGCCAGGTCGTGGCTGACCATGACGAAGCTCAAACCCCGTTCGCGTCGTAACTGCTCCAGCAGGTTCAAGACCTCGGCCTGTACCGAGGCGTCTAGCGCCGAGGTCGGTTCATCGAGCAGCAGGATTTGCGGCTCCAGTATCAGCGCGCGGGCAATCGCAATGCGCTGGCGCTGGCCGCCGGACAGCTGGTGCGGGAAACGGAACCGGAAACCGTCCCCGAGGCCCACCTCTTCGAGCGCGCGCGCTATGCGTGATTCGGCGTCCGTGATGCCGTGGATGGCCAGCGGCTCGGCCAGGATGCGGTCCACCGTCTGGCGCGGGTGCAGCGAGCCGTAGGGGTCCTGGAAGACCATCTGCACGGAGCGCCGGAAGGCCTTGTCGCCGGGCGCGGGCAAGGTGCCCTCGCCGATCAGCCTGACCTCGCCAGACGACTTGCTATTGAGCCCGCAGATCGCGCGCAGCACCGTCGATTTGCCTGAACCCGACTCGCCGACGATGCCGAAGCTCTCGCCGGGCTGCACGGTGAACGAGGTGTCCTCGACAGCGACGAAGGCGCCGAACTGCACGCGCAGGTGCTTGACGTCCAGACCGACCGCAGCGCTCACAGCGTCCACTCCTGCCGGCGGTCCAGCGTCGGCAGCGGGTGGCGGGCCGCGCCCAGCACCGGCAGGCAGTTCAGCAGCCCGCGGGTGTAGGGGTGCTGCGCCTGATGCAGATCCTTGGCCAGCACCTCCTCGACGACGCGGCCGGCATACATCACCAGGATGCGGTCGCAGAAGCTGGACACCAGGCGCAGATCATGCGAGATGAAGATCAGGCCCATGCCGCGCTCGGCCACCAGCTTGTCGAGAATGGCCAGCACCTGCAGCTGCACGGTCACGTCCAGCGCCGAGGTCGGCTCATCGGCGATCAACAGCTCCGGGTCGGCGATCAGCATCATCGCAATCATGGCCCGCTGGCCCATGCCACCGGAGACCTCGTGCGGGTAGAGCTTGAACACGCGCTCGGGGTCGTCGATGCTGACCGCCGCCAGCGCCGCCAGGGCCTTGGCACGGGCCTCGGACCTGCCGACCGGGCTGTGCGCCTGCAAGGTCTCGACGATCTGCTCGCCTATGCTCATGACCGGGTTCAGCGAGTACTTGGGGTCCTGCAGCACCATCGCGATTCGCCCGCCGCGAAGCTCGCGCCGCTCCTGTGCCGAGCAGTGCAAGAGGTCGGTGCCCTTGAAGGCCAGCCGCCGGGCGCTGATCTGCGCCTCGGCGGCCGACAGGCCCAGGATGGCCCGCCCGGTCTGCGACTTGCCCGAACCCGACTCGCCGACGATGCCCAGCCGCTCGCGGCCCAGGGTGAATGACACGCCGCGTACCGCCTCCGTCAGGCCACCGTCGCGGTTCGGGAAGCTGACGCGCAGATCATCGACCACCAGCAGCGGCTCGCTCATTTCTGCAGGCCGAGCGCCGGGCCGCCCCAAGCCGGCCTGAGCCCCCTCGGAGGGCCGGCCGATGTACCCATCGGACGAGGGGCTCATTTGGTCCCCTTGGGGTCGAGCGCATCGCGCAGGCCATCGCCGAGCAGATTGAACGCCAGGCTGACGACGAAGATGGCCAGGCCCGGCCCTGCCGCCACCCACCACTGGTCCAGCACGTACTGGCGGCCGGCCGCGATCATCGCACCCCACTCGGGGCTGGGCGGCTGTGCGCCCAGGCCCAGAAAGCCCAGGCCGGCGGCGGTGAGGATGATGCCGGCCATGTCCAGGGTCACGCGCACGATCACCGAGGACAGGCACAGCGGCATGATGTGGCGCAGCACGATGCGCCACGGCGATGCGCCGATCAGCCGCACGGCGGCGATGTAGTCGGTCTGCCGTATCGTCAAGGTCTCGGCGCGGGCGATGCGGGCGTAGGGTGGCCAGGAGGTGATGGCGATGGCCAGTACCGCGTTCTCTATGCCCGGGCCCAAGGCGGCGACAAAGGCCAGCGCCAGTATCAGCCGCGGAAAGGCGAGGAAGATGTCGGTGATGCGCATCAGCGCCGCGTCGAGCAAGCCGCCGGCATAGCCGGCCACCGTGCCGACGATCAGGCCGATGGGGGCCGCCAGCACCGCCACCAGCACGACCACGAACAGGGTGATGCGCGAACCATGGATGATGCGCGACAGGATGTCGCGGCCCTGGTCGTCGGTGCCGAACCAGTGCGCGGCAGACGGCGGCAGCAGCCGCGTCGTCATCAGGTCGCCGACACTGGGCGCATAGGGTGCGAGCTGGTTGGCGAAGATGGCCATCAGCACCAGGGCGAGGACGATGAACAGGCCCAGCATCGCCAGCCGGTTGCGGGCGAACGTCCGCCAGCCGCCATAGAAGCGCCCCAGCGCGGCCTGGCGCCGCGAGGCAGGGCGATCGGACATCAGCCATTCATGCAAGCCAGCCTGCTTCATCTGATGCGCGTCCTCGGGTCCAGCAGCCGGTACAGGACATCGGACAGCAGATTCAGGCCGATGAAGATAGAGCCGACGATGAGGGTGCCGCCCAGCACCGCATTCATGTCGGCGTTCTGCAGCGAGTTGGTGATGTACAGCCCCAGGCCAGGCCAGGCGAACACGGTCTCGGTCAGCACCGAGCCCTCGAGCAGGCCGGCGTAGGACAGCGCGATCACCGTGACCAGGGGCACCATCGCGTTGCGTAGCGCATGGCGCCAGATGATGCGGACCTCGCTCAGGCCCTTGGCGCGGGCCGCCACCACATACTCCTGCGCCAGCTCATTCAACATGAACGAGCGCGTCATGCGGCTGATATAGGCCAGCGAGAAATAGCCCAGCAGCGCACCAGGCAAGATCAGATGCGAGAAGGCGTTGCGAAAGGCCTCCCACTCGCCGGCCATGGCGGTGTCCAGCAGCATGAAGCCGGTCACCGGCGTGAGGGTGAATTCATAGGCCACGTCGATGCGGCCCGGCCCGCTGACCCAGCCCAGCTTGGCATAGAACACGACCAGGGCCATCAGCCCCAGCCAGAAGATGGGCACCGAGTAGCCGACCAGGGCCATGATGCGCACGCCCTGGTCGGCCAGGCCGCCGCGGCGCACCGCCGCCCACACGCCCAGCGGTACGCCCAGGCCGGCGCCTATCAGTATGCCCAGCGTGGCCAGTTCCATCGTCGCCGGGAAGGCGCGACGGATGTCCTGCATCACCGGGTTGGAGGTCAGCACCGAGGTGCCGAAGTCGCCATGCAGCACCTTGCTGACGTAGATGTAGAACTGCTCCCACAGCGGCTTGTTCAGGCCCAGTTCCTCGCGCACACGGGCAATCACATGCTCGGGCGCGCGGTCGCCGACGATGGCCAGCACCGGATCGACCGGTATCACCCGGCCGATGAAGAAGGTCACCGCCAGCAGACCCAGATAGGTCAGGACAATGACCAGCAGGAAACGGCCCAGCGCGTTCAGCTGGGCGCTCAGGTGCGACGAGGTCACCGAGAGGTCAGCGCTTCACAACCTTGAACATATAGGTCGAGTCCGAGGTCGGCCCGACCTGCAGGCCCTCCACATTGCTGCGGTAGGCCGCCACCTCGGTCTGCTGGTACAGCATGATGAAGGGGCTGGTCTTGCGGAACTCCTCCTGGATCTCGGTGTACATCGCCTTGCGCTTGTTGGCATCGCGCTCCAGCACCGCGGCATCGGCCTTCTTGGTCAGCTCGGGAATGGCCCAGGCATTGCGCCAGGTCAGCGGCTTGCTCTTGGCGTCGTCGGCGTTGTCGGGGTTGCGGGCGAAGGTGTCGGCATTGGTGTGGGGGTCCCAGTAGTCGGCGCCCCACTGGCCGATGTACATATCGTGGGTGCGGGCACGGTACTTGGTCAGCGTCTGCTTGCCGTCGCCGGGGATGATTTCCATCTCGATGCCGGCCCGCTTGGCAGTCTGCTGTATCGCCTCGACGATGCCCTGCACCGGCTGGATGCTGCGCGTGTCTATGGTCACCTTGAAGCCATTGGGCAGGCCGGCCTTGGCCAGCAGCGCCTTGGCCTTGTCAACGTCCAGCTTGTAGGGCTTGGCGGTGCTGGCGCCCAGCAGGCCCACCGGCAGGAAGTTCTGGTGCACGACGCCGATGTTCTTGATCAGGGTGGCGCCGATGGCGTCATAGTCGACCAGCCACTTGAAGGCCTCGCGCACCTCGGGCTTGGCCAGATTGGCGTTCTTCTGGTTCAGGCTGATGTAGTAGACCGTGCCCTTGGGCGTGGACGTGGTCTTCACATCCTTGTTCGCAGCCAGCGCGTCCAGGTCCTGCGGGGTCAGGTTGCGCGCGATGTCGGCATCGCCCTTTTCCAGCAGCAGGCGCTGCGTAGCCGACTCCTTCACATGGCGGTAGATCACGCGGGCCAGTGCGGGCTTGGTGCCCCAGTAATTGTCATTGCGCTCCAGCGCCACGATCTCGTTGGCGCGCCACTCGCGCAGCTTCAACGGGCCGGAGCCGGCGTAATTGGTCTTCAGCCAGGCATAGCCCATGTCGCCGTTGACCTCCTTGCTCATCACCAGCTTCTTGTCCACCACGGCGGCGATATTGGCCGTCAGGCAGTTCAGCACGAAGCTGGGCGCATAGGTCTTGTCGGTCTCGAGCGTGAGGGTCAGCTTGCCCGTCTGCTTGATCTTGTCGGCCACCGCCGCCTTGCTCCAGCCGAACTGGGTCAGGATGAAGGCCGGTGTCTTGTCCAGCATCACCGAGCGCTGCAGCGAGAACACCACGTCCTCGGCGGTGAGCGGGTTGCCGGAGGCGAATTTCAGACCATCCCTCAGCTCGAAGGTGAAGGTCTTGCCGTCGGCCGAGACCGTCCAGCTCTTGGCCAGATCGCCGATCAGCTTGGACGGATCGCTGACATCGAAGCGCACCAGCCGGTCATAGGTATTGCCCATGATCTCGCCGCCGGAGATTTCGAATACCTCGGCCGGATCGACCGAGATGATGTCGTCGAAGGCAAAGGCCACCACCAGGGTGTCCTTGGGCGTGGCGGCCAGCGCCGGGTTCAGGCCATAGGCGGCCCAGAGGCTGGCGGCCAGCACGGAGGCGAGGGCGCGGCGGGTGACAGCGATGGTCATGGTGACTCCCATTTTTCTGCTGGCGGCGGCGTCGCGACGGCAACGCCACACCGCGGTGATTGTGGCATCGCCCAAGCCCGCCGCGCCCTCGGGTCAGACCCTGGAGGCGAAGGCTTCAGGCGCGATCGACCGCGTCCGCGCCGAGCTGCCGCAGCAGCAGGCCGGCACCTGCCAGATTGGTGGCGCAGGGCACGTTGTGCACATCGCAGGCACGCACCAGGGCATTGATGTCAGGCTCATGCGGCTGCGGGGTCATAGGGTCGCGCAGAAAGACCACCGCATCGACCTCGCCCACGGCCAAGCGGGCACCGATCTGCAGGTCTCCGCCCAGCGGACCGCTGAGCAGGCACTCGACGTCCAGGCCCAGTTCCCGCCGCAACCGCCCGCCCGTGGTGCCGGTGGCCATCAGGCGGCAGGTCTGCAAAAAGGGGCTGAACTGCTGCGCCAGGCGCACCATGTCGTCCTTTTTGTGGTCGTGGGCAATCAGCGCGATCTTCATGGCCGCATCTTAGGGCGCTGGAGTTACGGTGTCGCATCAAGATGGCGCCGACGGCGATGCAGCAAAATCGCCGCATGCTCTCGATGACCCTGTTGCTGCTGGCCGTGTTTGCCCTGAATGTGCTGCCGGCCTTTGCCCCGCCCACCTGGATGGTGTTGTCGCTCTACGGTTTCAACTACCCCCAGGCGCAGCCCTTGGTGGTGGCCCTGGTGGCGGCAACGGCGGCCACCGGAGGCCGGCTGGTGCTGGCGCATTTCGCCCAGCGCCTGACCACCAGCCGCTGGGTCCGGCCCGAGCTGCACGAGAACATGCAGGCACTGGCGGCCGTGATCGAGCGCCGCCGCGCCGCCAGCGCCCTGGCCTTTCTGCTGTTCGCCTTCAGCCCCCTGCCCTCCAACCTGCTGTTCCTGGCCTACGGCCTGACCGGTGCGCCGCTGCGCCTGCTGGCCCTGCCCTTTTTCGTCGGCCGCCTGGTCAGTTACTCGGTGGCCGTGGCAGGCGGCACACTGATGGCCCGGCAGTTCGGTGCTGAGCTGAGTGGTCTGGCCTCCGGCGCCTACTTCATCATTTCGCAGCTGGCCGCGCTCGGGCTGATCTATGCCTTCACGCGGGTCAACTGGCGCAAGGCGCTGCAGACTCGCTGGTTGCGCTGGCTGGGCTGATCGGTCAGAGCAGCAGCATGGCCCAGCCCCCTCGCTGGTGCTGCACCGCGGGGCATGCTGGCCGAGGCTGGCCGAGGCTGGCCGAGGCTGGCACACTGCACGCACCATCGGTCAGGCATGTCGCCATCAAATGGCCCGGCGGCAACTTCTCATCCAACCACCGAATGACGGAGAACACCATGCAACAGAATCTGGGTTTGCTGATCGCGCGCGTGCTGCTGGCCTTGATGTTTGTGCTGTCGGGCTGGGGCAAGATCAGTGGCTATGCGGGCACGCAGGGTTATATGCAATCGGCCGGGGTGCCAGGCGCCTTGCTGCCGCTGGTGATACTGGCCGAGCTGGGTGGCGGCCTGGCCATATTGTTCGGCTTCATGACGCGCACGGCGGCGGTGGCCCTGGCCCTGTTCACCCTGGCGGCCGGCTTTCTGTTCCATCTGCATGCCGGTGACCAGATGCAGATGATCATGTTCATGAAGAACCTGGCCATCGCCGGCGGCTTCTTCGCCCTGGCCGTGGCCGGCGCCGGTGCTTTCAGCATCGACGCGCGGCTGGGCAAGAACTGGTAAGCCTTGTCAAGAAAAATGCAGGCCGGCGATACGTAGCCAGGGCAGCAGCAGGTCACCGGTGTCGATGCGCTCGCGACTCACAGCCTTGACCTCACGCAGCATCGTGGCGATATTGCCGGTGATCATCACCTCGGACAGGGCCGGACCTATCAGTCCGTCCTGGACGCTGAAGCTGTTCTTGATCACGCCGGAGAAATCGCCATTCGGCGCCGGATTGCCCATCGACAGCCGGCCCACCACGGCCCCGCGCGGCATCGCTGCCAGCAGCTCGGCGCGCGAGGTCTGGCCCGCCAGCAGCTCCCAGCCCGAGCCGGCCACCGGCACATGGGGCAGGCCGGTCTTGCGGCTGGCATAGAGGCTGGGCGTCAGGGTCAGGAGCCGGCCCTCGCGCAGCACCTCCAGCGGCGGGGTGGCGAAGGCATCGCCCGAGATCGCCGCCACGCCGGGGGCGTCGAAACGGCTGCGCAGGCTTAAGTGCGGCGAGGCGATCTGCGCGCCGACCTGGTCACGGTACAGCGAACTGCCGTTGATCAGCTGCATATCGCTGAGCTGGCCCTGCAGCCAGGCCAGCAGATCGGCCACGGCCGGTGGGGTCAGCAAGACCTCGCCGACGAAGTTGCCGGCGATGGGCTGGGTGTGGATCTGCTGTGAGGTGTCACGCAGCATGTCGGCGATGCCGAAGTGCTCGGCCGCCGGCAGCGCGCGCAGATCATGGGTACTGCCGCCGGCAAAGTTGAAGGAGCTGGACTGCTTGCCTTCGCGGGCGGTGCCGAAGGCACTCAGGCTGTACCAGCCCAGGCTGCAACTCAGCTCGCTGCCCTCGCTGGTCAAGGTATGGCTTTGCGCCAGCAGATGGGCGGCCGCCCCTTCGTCCAGCATCATCAGCGGCGTTTCGCGCTCGCGAAAGGCCAGCAGCTCGGCCACGGTGTCGGCCAGCTGGCCCACGTCGCCCTGCTGCGGGCCCTGGACGATGTTGGCCCGCTGCCCCGACGAGACCGCATTGGCCGCATCCTGCGGCGCGCCACTGGCATCCGCGAACAGGCTGGCGATGCGCTCGCGCAATCCCTCCACGCCGAACTCGGTCAGCTCGGTGCTGGCCTTGCGGCCATCGATCAGACCCAGCAGCGAGAGCTTCTGCGACTCGGTGCTGCGCATCAGGCTGGCATGGTTGTGGGCGATGTTGAGCTCGTCCTGCAGCACGGCCGAGGCACTGACCTGGGCCTGGTCGAAACCCTGAGCGCGCATCAGCGTCAGCGCCTGCTCGGCGGCGTCTTTCAGTCGAGTGTTCTGTTCCATCATTCGCCTCCCAGATGAGCACGGGCGCGCAGGGCCGGCCCGCCCATTGAAACGACCATGGGCTGCTTCTTGCCGCAGTAGCCGGCACAGGTCCAGTGCATATCGTCCGACACCGCATCGACGCTTTGCAGCACCTTGATCGCCGAGCCCGACAAGGTGGTGTCGCGTATCGCGCGGCCCAGCTTGCCGCCGCGTATTTCGTAAGCCAGGCTGATGCCGAACATGAACTCGGTGGTCGAGTCGGCCTGGCCGTTGGAGGTCTTCATCAGCAGATAGCCGTCATCGACGCCGGCAATCATCTCGTCCAGCTTGGACGCGCCGGGCAGGATGGCCGTGTTGCGCATGCGCACCAGCGGCTCGTCATTCGGGTTGTAGGCCCGGGCGCTGCCGGTGGGCGCATGGCCCAGCTGGGCGGCGGTCTCGCGGCTGTTCATGAAGGCGCTGAGCACGCCCTTGTCTATCAGCACCGCGTCCTGCCCGGGCACGCCCTCGTCGTCGGCATAGACGGGGATCATCAGTTCCTCGCCCTGGTAGGTGTGTGCCAGATCCACCATGCTGACCAGCTCGCTGGCCACGCGCTGGCCCAGCAGGTCGCGGGTCACCGCGCCGCCCAGCACCAGATCGGCCTCGCAGGGGTGGCCCATGGCCTCGTGGGCCAGCATGCCGGCCAGCTCGGGCGCCATCACCACCGTGTGCAGGCCGCCGCGCGCGGCCACCGCATGGCGCTTGGCCATCAGGTGTTCGTGCAGGCGATCCAGCTCGGGCGCCAGGGTGGCAATCGACAGATCCAGATCGGCGAGGCTGCCCTTGCATGACAGCGGCAGCGACAGCTCGACCGGCGCGCCCTGCGCGTCTTCGGTGATGAAGGCGATGTAGCACAGCGCACGCTGGATGCTGGCCAGAGACTGGCCGCCCAGGCTGGTGGCCAGCTGCTTGCTGTGATGCTCGTCGGCGAGCAGGAAGCGGGTGGACTTCAGCGCCGGGAAGCGGGTCTTGCACCAGGCATGCAGCTCGGCCAGGCGCTGCTGGCACTCGGCCGGCGTCAGCGCCCTGCGGCCGGCAAACACATGCTCGCCGCGGTAGCTGCCGCCGGGCAGGGGCAAGTTGGACTTGGCACCGAAGCGTGCCATCGCCCGGGCATTGGCCAGCGCCTTGTCGCTGATGCGGGCGGCCTCGGCGGCATCGGGCGCCGAGGCAAAGCCCCAATAACCGTCCTGATAGACCCGGGCACTGATGCCGCCCTCGGCGGTGCGAGAATTCAGGGTCAGGCTGCCATCCATCATCAGCATGCGCGTCTTGCGCAGCTCGTGTTGGCGGAGTTCGGAATAGGCGGCCCCGGCGGGCGCCTGCAAAAAGCTTGTCGGCATGGGCGCGTCCCCTCGTTGAGCGCCAGCTTGTGGCCGTGCGCCGCGCCATGATAGGGGCGTCAAGCTATTGAGTCACGCCGGCTTCAAGCGGCCTGCTGGCCCAGCTGGCGCAAACGGCCCAGCTGCTCGAGGGCTTGCGCCTCACTCAAATTGCCCACCATGCCAATCAAGGTTTCATGGACGGGCGCGATGCCGACAAAGCCCAGGATGTTGCGCTCCAGCGATTTGACGCTGTGGGCGCGGAAGAAGAAGCGGTACAGCAGGGCCGGCATGCCCATGGTCACGACGACCCGGGCCGAGCGGCCGCTCAAGCCCTTCTTGCCGAAGGGATTGCTGCCGTCCTTCTTGAACGCGAAGCCGGGCCGCGCCACCTGCTCCAGAAAACCCTTCAGCAGCGCCGGCATGTCGCCCAGCCACAGCGGGAAGAACAGCACCAGGTGCTCGCACCAGGCGATGTCCTGCTGCGCCGGCAGCAGCGAGGGGGGCAGCTCGCCATGCTCCCAGTCGGCCTGGCTGCGCAGCAGCGGGAAGTCCAGTGCCGCCACATCGAGCACCCGCACACTGTGGCCGGCCTGTTCGGCACCCTCTCGGTAGGCCTGGGCCAGCGCATGGCAGAAGTGCGGCGCCAGTGCGTCGGGGTGGCCCTGGATGATCAGGATGCGTTTGCCGGTGCTCATCTGCTTGCTTCTCCCCATGGGCGTTGCAGGCATCTTGGCGCAGTGTCGGGGCTAGGCCCTTGATGCAAGGCAAGGCGGCGCCATGAAAAACGGCCCTTGCGGGCCGTTGCGAACAGGTGGCTGCAGGCTATCAGGCGGCGGCCTTGCGGCGACGCGCCAGCAGGCCCACGGCGCACAGGCCGGCCAGCATCAGCGCATAGCTTTCGGGTTCCGGCACAGCGGCGGTGATGCCGACGTCGTAGCCGTTCCAGGTGCCGCCGCTCTGGGTGACGACAAACACCTTGTTGTTGGCATAGCTGAGGCTGAAGTTGGCGTCGAAGGTGCCGGTGGCGCCGGTCAGCGTCGTAGAGTCCACGCGGTTGCCGCCGTGATCCCAGGCGCTGAGCACGCCGCTGTCATAGGTCAGCCAGTAGTTGCCGGCGGCGGCGATGCCGCGGCCTTGCGGATACACAGCTTCGAGACCTACCGTCCCAAAGCCCGTCAGGCTGACGGCACCGATGAAGTTGCCGCTGGCATCCCATTGCGACACCGAGCCACCAGAGATGGCAACGAAATTGCTGCCGTCCTTGACCACCGCTGACTGTGAGTCCAGGGTGCCACCATTGAGCGTCAGCACGCTGCTGAACACGCCCGGAGCGGTCTGCTGGTAGATGGTGCTGCTGGCGTATTGGCGGGCCAGCACATTGTTGCCCGCATCGGTGAACACCGAGCGGAAGTCCAGACCAGGAGCAAAGGTGCCCACGGTGGCGCCGCTGGCGTCGTACTGGGCCAGGCGCGTGCCGCCCGTGCCGCCGCCCGAGGTGCTCCAGTAGCTGGTGCCATCAAAGGCGATGGTCATCGTCGTGCCGGACAGGGCATCGGCGAAGCTGGTACCGGCGTTGTAGCTGGCACTGGCAAACACAGTGCCGGCAGAGGCAGCAACGGAGGCGGTCAACAGACCGGCGGCGACCATCAAACGGAAGGAAATCGACTGCTTCATCATCTCAACTGCTCCTGCGAGGTTCATGGACAAACACCGGAAGCTCAGGCACCGGTCATGAATCCAGCATCGGGCCTATCAATGGGCAGGCCCATCCCCGAGGCAGGTGTTTGTGGGCAATTGAACCCACCCCGGTCAGGGGATTGACCGGGCGGTATCAAGGCAGTATCAGATTGCCTATGCCGAGATTCATCGCGTTCAGGATGTCGCCATTGTCCTGGCTCAGCTCCCAGGCAAACACGCCGGCCAGGCCCTGCTCGCGCACGAAGCGGCCCTTGGCCAGCACCGCGCGGGGGTCGTCATAACCCATGAAAAGCTTGAGCTGTGGGTGGTAGAGGTTCCAGGCCTGGGTGGCCGGGTCGAACACCGGCTTGTAGCCGCGCAGGCCCTGGCCTTTGGGGCCCAGGTAGCGGGCGGCGATGTCGCGATAGCCGGTGGACCCGTCAGTGCCCGGATAGCCGCCGCTCTTGGCCGCGCCGGTGACCGGCTGGGCCACGCCGGCAAAGCCGCGGCCGTACATGGCCACGCCGGCCACCAGCTTGGCGGCGGGCACGCCGGCCGCCTTCAGATTGCGCACGCCGCGCTCCAGGCTGTCATCGGCCGCGGGGCCCGAGCTCTTCAAGCTGCTGTGATTGCCGGCCACCGGCGTCCAGTTGCCGTAGAAGTCGTAGCTCATCATGAACACCAGGTCCAACGCCGGCGCGGCTTGCTTGTAGTTGATGCGGTCGGTGATCAGCGAGATCGGATTGACGGCCACCGTCAGCTGGTAGAGCCGGCCGTTCTCGGCGGTCAGCCGGTCCAGCGCAGCGCGCAGATCCACCATCAGATCGGCAAAGCCCTGGCCATCGGCCGGCGAACCCAGCTGCACGCCATTGGCCGCGCCGTTGCCGCCCGGATGCTCCCAGTCGATGTCGATGCCGTCGAAGGCCGGGTGGTCGCGCAGGAACTGCATCGCCGAGGCGGCGAACACGGCGCGCCGCGCCGGGTCATTGGCCAGATGGAAGAACGGGTCCGAACCGCCCCAGCCACCGACCGAGGCCAGCACCTTGACATGGGGAGCGCGGGTTTTCAGCCGCGCAAAGGCGGCGTCGAAGCGGCGATCGACCTCGCCAGTGGCGAGCTGGAAGTCCTGCTTGCCCTGGCATTTGGGCGTATCGGCCGGCAGCTGGCCGGGACCGCAGGCGCGCACAAAGGCATAGAGCAGGTGGGTGACGCTGCCGGGCTTGAGCGCCTCGACATGGCTGATCGGGGCCCAGTTCGCCACATAGACGCCCACCACCTTGGCGCCGGTGCGCTCGAAGTCCAGCGGCTTGGCACGGAACAGGTGGTCGGTGGTGGTATCGGCGTGCGCCGGCAGCAAGGCCGCCAGGCACAGGGCAACAAGGGTGCGTCGTATCAAGATGGCTCTCCAGTGGCCTGGAGATTATCGCAATACGAATGCCAATCTGATACCAATTCTAAAGACTTGATCAAGACCGGCGTCAATCAATCGACACTGGCCCCCGACTCCCGCACGACGCGGCCCAGGCGCACCGACTCCGTGCGAATCAGCTGACCGAACTGTTCGGGCGTGCCGGCGACGACGGGCGTGCCCAGCAGCTCCCACTTCTTGCGGAAAGCGGGCTCCTTGAAGATGGCCAGCAGGGTGGTGTTGAGCTTCTTGACCATCTCGGGCGGCGTGCCGCTGCGCATGGCGATGCCGTGCCAGGCGGTGACCTCGAAGCCGGGATAGCCCGACTCGGCCAACGTCGGCACATTCGGCAGCGAGGGGCTGCGCTGGGCCGACGTCACCGCCAGCGGCGTCAGCTTGGCCGCATTGATGTACTGGATCGAGCTGCCCAGCACATCGAACATCACCTTCACCTGGCCACCCAGCAAATCGTTCAGCGCCGGCCCGGCGCCGCGGTAGGGTACATGGCCCAGCTTGGTGCCGGCCGCCTTGTTGTAGATCTCGCCGGCCAGATGCTGGGGCGTGCCATTGCCGGCCGAGGCATAGCTGAAGGCATCCGGCTGCGCCTTGGTCTGGGCGATGAATTCCTTGATGTTCTTGATGCCGGTCGACGGATGCACCTCCAGCACCAGCGGGAAGGACGACAGCTGTACGACCGGCACCAGATCGGTCAGCGGGCTGTAGGCCATGGTCTTGAACAGGGTCTGGTTCACCGCCATCGGGCCGCTGGCGGCCAGCAGCATCGTGTAGCCGTCGGCGGGTGCCTGCTTGGCCACATCGGCCGAGCCGACATTGCCGCCCGCACCGCCCTTGTTCTCGATCACGATGGTCACCCCCAGGCGCTGCTGCAGCTCGGGCTGCAGCAGGCGGGCCATCAGATCGGTCGGGCCGCCGGGCGGATAGGGCACGACAAAACGGATCGGCTTGCTCGGGTAGGGCTCATCGGCATGGGCCGTGCCGGCCATCGCGGTCAACACCAGCAGGGCCAACTTCAAAACGGTAGCGCGCTTGTTGTTCATCTTGTCTCCGATCGTTGTTGTAGGGCTTCAGCGAAAGCGTTCGCGCAACAGCTGTGCCGTGGCCAGCGGTCGCGCCAGGCAGTCGGCCGCCTGCGCGGCCTGCAGCACCAGCGCCGCGTTGTCGGGCGCGGGCGCGCCGTTTTTCAGGAACAGGTTGTTCTCGAAGCCGACGCGCACATGGCCGCCCAGCGCGGTGGCCGTGGTCATGCAGGCATGCTCGGCCGCACCGAAGGCGCAGACGGCCCAGGGCTCGGGCCCGGTATGGGCCATCACGAAGGGCAGCAGGTCATGCGGCGACGACACCTGGCCGGCGCTGTAGCGGCCCAGCACGAAGAGCAGGAACCAGGGCGCCTCGGGCACGATGCCGGCGCGCTGCAGCGCCTGCCAGCGGGCCAGGTCTTGCGTGTCGTACAGAATCACCTGCGTCATCACCCGCTCGGCGGCCAGCCAGCCGAAGAAGGCGGCCAGGCCCTGCTCGCCGATCTCGGGCTGATCCAGCTCGCGCAGGCCCACCGACACGGCCTCGGGCCTGAGCTCGCGCACCATCGCGATCTGCGCCGGCGCCTGATAGACCTTGGCCGCCTCGCTGGTGACCTGCAGCACCATCGCCTCGCCGACCGCCGCGCGCACCACGCGCAGGGCCTCGCGATAACCCTCGACATCGAGGCTGTGCCGGCCCTGGGCATCGCGGATATGCAGATGCAGCATCGCCGCACCGGCGTCGCAGCACAGCTTGGCGGTGCGCGCCAGCGCCTCGGCGGTCAGCGGCAGCGCGGCATGGTCGGGCTGCTGCTTGTAGGCGCCACTGGGCGCGACGGTGATGATCAGTTCGTTCATGTCCTGTCCTTCGCTTGAGTCTGGGCTCGGTAGGGCGGCAGCTCGTCGGCCAGCAGGGCCAGGCCCTGGCGCAGCAGATCGTCGTAGCGTTTGCGCTCGGCCAGGCGCTTCTCAAGCGGCCAGTCGAAGAAGCCGCCGCCGGTCTTCATGCCCAGCCGCCCCTGCTCGACCCGCTCGCGCAGCGCGGCGGCGGGCCGGTCGGTGTTGGACAGGCTGGGGTACATCGTCGCCGCCGCGGCGCAGTGCACGTCCAGGCCGGCGTGGTCGCGCTGCAGCACCGGGCCGGCGGCGAGGAAGCGGAAGCCGAAACCGAAGCGCACCGCTGCGTCCACATCCTCGGCCGTGGCCACGCCCTCGTCGATCAGCGCAAAGGCCTCGCGGGCCAGCGCATGTTGCAGCCGGTTGGCCAGAAAGCCCGGCTTGTCCTTGCGCACGAGCACCGGCACCATGCCGCAGCCGCGCATCACGTCCGACAGCAGCTCGGCCTTGCCCGCATCGCTCTGCGGCCCCAGCACCACCTCGACGAGCGGCACCAGATGGGCCGGCATGAAGAAGTGCAGGCCGAACATGCGCGACTGCGTTTCAAGGCCCGCGGCGATGGCGCTGATCGGAAAGCTGGAACTGTTGCTGGTCAGCAGGCAGCCGGGCGGGGCCAGGGTCAGCAGCTCGGCGAACAGCGCCTGCTTCAGCGGCAGCTGCTCGGGAATGCATTCGATCACCAGACCGACCTCGGGCCAGACGGCGTCTTCCAGCGCGGCCACCGTGTCCAGCTCGGCGATGCAGTGGCCCAGGCCCAGCGGCGCCAGGCGCTCGGCCACATGGCTGACCAGGCCCTGTCGCCGCTCGGCATGGCGCTCGATCACGGTGACCTGCAGCCCCCCGCGCAGCAGCACCACGGCCACATCGGCGCCCATCGTGCCGCCGCCGACGACGACCGCCCGTGTGCCCGTCAAACCCTGTGCCCCATCCTGCATGTCTCGCTCCATTCGTTGCCTGAGCGCACTCTAGGTCCGCCATATTGATACGTCCATTCGCCATTTCGGATAAATTGATCACCCATGCTGATCAATTGCTCGCTGCGTGAGCTGGACGTCTTCCTGACCCTGGCCGAGACGCTGAACTACCGCCGTGCCGCCGAACGGCTGCATCTGTCGCAGCCCGCCGTGTCGGGCGTGATCACGCGGCTGGAGCTCAGCCTGGGCAGCGCCCTGTTCGAGCGCAGCACCCGGGCCGTGCGGCTGACCGAGGCCGGCGCGGTGTTCGTCGAGCGCATACGGTTGCTGCGCCAGCAGGCCGATGCGGCGGTGCAGGCGGTGCGCGACATCAGCGAGTTGCGCGAGGGCCGCGTGCGCGTGGCCGCCCTGCCCTCGCTGGCCGCCACCGCCGTGCCGGCCGCCTTTGCCCGCTTCGGCGCCGCCCACCCGGGCGTGCGGCTGGAGCTGCTGGACAGCCTGTCCAACCCGGCCTTCGACAGCGTGCGTGCCGGCCAGGCCGACTTTGCGCTGACCGCCGCCAACCCCGCCTATGCCGACCTGGAGTACGCGCCGCTGGGCGAAGACCGCTTCGTGCTGCTGCTGCCGGCCAGCCACCCGCTGGCCAAGAGCCGGCAACCGCTGCGCTGGGACGAGACGCAGGACCTGCCCCATATCTCGATGCCGGCGCCCACCAGCGTGCGCCAGTACACCGAGGAGGCTTTTTTGCAGAACGGCCTGCGCTTCGCGCCGCGCTACGAGGTCGAGCACCTGGCCACCATCAACGCAATGGTCGCGGCCGGCCTGGGCGTGGCCGCGCTGCCGGAGCTGGCGGCCCTGGTGGCCCAGGGCCCCAAGGTGCTGAGCCGGCCGCTGACCGGCCCGGTGATGCCGCGTCCGCTGGGCCTGGTGACGCTGCGCGGGCGGCGCTTGTCGCCAGCGGCCGAGGCCCTGGTCGTGATGCTGCGTGAGGAGACGCTGGCGCTGATCGGCGCAAGCTAGCTCAGGGCGCGACCGACACGCGCAATTGCAGCTCGCGCGTGCTGACCCCCTCGGCATCGCGGCTGCTGGTCACGCCGCGCTGCTGTTGCCGCAGCGCCTGGCCGGTGCGTGCGACGGCGGTCCAGCTGTCCAGCGGCATCAGCACGGTGCTGAGCACCTGCTGCTGCGCCGCGCCGCCATCGAGCGCGCGGAACTCCACCCGCACCGGCTGCTTGCCGCCGGGCCACTGCGGCGTGACGGTGAAGCCCCGCGTCTGTTCAATCAGGCCCTGGCGCGGCACCGCCCAGCCCTTGCCCGGCGCCGAGGCCGGCTGGGCCGCATCGAATTGCACGCCGTAGTCCACCCACTGCACCGGCGTGCTCTCCGTGAGGCGCAGGCTGGCCTGCTGGCCGTTGAGCACCAGCAGGCGCTGCACCTGCTGGGCGGCATCGTCCCGGGTCTGCGTGCTGACCGTGACATGGCCACGCGGTGACACCGAACCCGCCGTGCCCACCACCACCGCGCCATCACGCACGCCGGCCATCACCGCACCGCTGAGCGTGCTGTCCACCCAGCGCAGCTCGACCCAGAGGTTCTGGCGCGGCGCCTGTGCGGCTGCCGGCACAACAGCCGAACACATCAGTGCGAAGATGGCAAGGAATGCTCTCATGCGGCCCAGCATACGCCGCCCGGCAGCAGCGAAACCCCTGAACAGCGGTCCAAAGCCCATCATGCATTTCTACGAACCCCGCCAAGGCCACGGCCTGCCGCACGACCCCTTCAACGCCATCGTCGGCCCGCGGCCGATCGGCTGGATCGCCAGCCGCAGCGCCGCCGGCCAGCTGAACCTGGCGCCCTACAGCTTCTTCAACGCCTTCAACTACACGCCGCCGCTGATCGGCTTTTCCAGCATCGGCTACAAGGACACGGTGCGCAATATCGAGGCCACCGGCGAGTTCGTCTGGAACCTGGCCACCCGCCCGCTGGCCGAGCAGATGAACCAGACCTGCGCGGCCGTGCCGCCCGAGGTCAACGAGTTCGAGCTGGCCGGCCTGACGGCCGAACCCTCGCGGCTGGTCAACGTGCCGCGCGTGGCCGAGAGCCCCGTGGCCTTCGAGTGCAAGCTCAGCCAGTTGCTGCAGCTCAGGGGCGCCAATGGCACGGCGGTGGACAGCTGGCTGGTGCTGGGCGAGGTGGTCGGCGTGCACATCGCCAGCCATCTGCTGGTGGATGGCATTTACGACACCGCCGCCGGCCAGCCGATACTGCGCGGCGGTGGGCCGGCCGACTACTTCGAGATCAAGCCGGAGAACCGATTCAAGATGTACCGGCCACGCTGACCGCCTTGCGCCAGGGCCGCAGCGGCCACAGCAGATTCAGCGCCAGGCCGCTGAGCACCAGGGCGGCGGCAATCAGCTTCCAGGCCGGCATTGTTTCGCCCAGCAGCCAGGCCGCGGCGCTCATGCCGAACACCGGCACCAGCAGGGCCATGGGCACGATGGTGGCCGCCGCATGGCGGGCCAGCAACCAGCCCCAGATGCCGTAGCCGAACAGGGTATTGCCCCAGCTCTGCCACAGCACCGCCGCCCAGCCCTGCCAGCTCAGGTGCTGCACGCTGGCGGCCATCGCGGTCGGTCCCTCGAACACCAGCGACAGCAGCAGCAGCGGCGGCACGGCGAAGACACTGGTCCAGACCATATAGGCCAGCATATTCACCCGGCCCGCCCGCTTGCCCGTCATATTGCCCATCGCCCAGCACAGCGCGGCAAACAAGACCATCAGCAGGCCGGTGACCGTCGTGCTGCCATCGGTGTGCGAGGCGATCACGACTATGCCCGAGGCAGCCAGCAGCAGGCCCAGCCACTGATAACCCTGCACCTGCTCGCGCGCCACACGCATCGCCAGGAGGATGGTGAAGAAGACCTGGGTCTGCACCACCAGCGAGGCCAGGCCGGGCGAGATCTGTGTGCGCATCGCCAGGTAGAGCACGCCGAACTGGCCGACGCCGATCAGCACGCCGTAGGCCGCCAGATTGCGCCAGGCGACGGCAGGGCGCGGCAGGAACAGCACCGCCGGCAGCACCGCAAACGCAAAGCGCAGCGCAGCGAAAAGCAGCGGCGGCAGCTCGCCCAGCGCGAACTTGATGACGACGAAGTTGCTGCCCCAGATCGCCACCACGAGAAGGGCCACCAGCAGGTGGCGCAGCGGCAGGGATGGGCTGGAATGGGTCATGGCAGGCGGGCGGCGGGGCGACAGGGGGAATGGCACAGTCTACGCATGCTGCAACAGCCTGCAGCGCGCAGGGGTTCGCTGTGCGCCCCGCGCACAGGCCATGCTGCTTTCGCGCTCGCATACCCGTGCATTGTGTGGCTTCCGCCCACATTGCGCCGTGACGTGACACAGAGCCGGCGGATGATCGCGGTTACAGTGAAAAAAAACTTCGCCCTTTCACAAGCAGGTACCGATGGTCCGTCGCGCAGAAATTGATTCGGGCTACCGGCCGGGCGACCGTGTTGATCACTGGCTGATCACCGAGAGCCTGCATGCGAGCCAGCGCTCGCTGGTGCTGCGCGTGGTGGATGGCGAGGGCCGCAAGGCGGTGCTGAAGTTTCTGCGCGCCGCCCTGCCCGGTGCCCGCGACCTGGCGCGGTTCCGCTACGAATACGAGGTGGCGCGCCGCTTCGAGCATGCGCACATCCTGCGCCCCGAGGCCATGTCCAGCCATGCCGGCCGGCCTTATCTGGTGCTGCCGGACCTCGGCGCGGTGTCGCTGCGCGAGCAGGTGCGCCAGCAGCCGCTGGAATGCGTCACCGTGCTGGAAATTGCGGCGGCGCTGGTGGCTGCGCTTCAGGCCATCCACCAGCAGGGCGTGGTGCACCGCGACATCAGCCCCAGCAATATCCTGATCTCGCGCGACTGCCGAGGTCAGGTCAGGCCGGCGGTGATGATGCTGAGCGACTTCGGCATTGCCGCAGAGATCAGCAACGAGCGTCCGCTGCTGGTGCGTGCCGATTTCCTGGAGGGCTCGCTGGCCACGCTGGCACCCGAGCAGACCGGGCGCATGAGCCGCGATGTCGATTACCGGGCCGATTTCTACAGCCTGGGCGCGACCCTGTTCGAGGCGCTGACCGGCACGCCGGTGTTCGCCTTCAACGACGCCGCCCAGGCCGTGCACGCACATCTGGCCCTGACGCCCGCGCTGGCCTCGGAGCGCCGCGCCGATGTGTTTGCGCCGCTGGCCGAGCTGATCAACCACTGCCTGCAAAAAGAGCCCGAGGCACGCTATCAAAGCCACGCCGCCCTGCAGCACGACATCGCCCTGTGTCTCGACGCCCTGCAGGGTGGCCGTGAACTGACGGACTTCCGTCCGGGCCGGGCCGACCGGCTGGGCCAGTTCCAGCTCAGCGGCAAGCTCTACGGCCGCGCGCCGGCGCTGCAGCAGCTGGCCGAGGCGTTTGAGTCCGCTGCGCTGGGCAGCTGCCGGCTGGTCGCCATCGCCGGCTTCTCCGGCATAGGCAAGACCGCCCTGGTGACGGCCGCGCACCGCAGCCTGCTGGCCCAGCGCGGCAATTTCGCCAGCGCCAAGTTCAATCAGTTCGGCCAATACGTGCCCTACGGCGCCCTGCTCAGCACCCTGGCCCAGCGCGCCAACCAGGTGCTGGCGCTGGCGCCGCAGCAGCAGGCCTTCTGGCGCGCAAGGCTGCAGGAGCAACTGGGCGTGAACGCCGGCGTGGTGGTCGAGGCGATTCCGGCCTTTCGCCCGCTGCTGCCCGAGGCGCCGCCGGTGCTGGGCCTGGGCCCGGCCGAATCGGAGAACCGCTTTCTGCGCACCCTGCGCCTGTGCCTGGGCGCTCTAGCCTGCGACAACGAGCCGCAGACCCTGTTCCTGGACGATATGCAATGGGCCGACCGGGCCTCGCGCCGGCTGCTGCGCGAATGGGTGGCCGACACCGGCCTGAGCCACACGCTGTTCGTGATCGCCTACCGCGATAACGAGGTCGGCCCCGACCATCCGTTCGCGCAGGACCTGATCGAGTTCCGCGAGCTGGGCGGCCGTTTCCTGGCGCTGACGATGGGCCCGCTGAGCCTGCTCAACACCCAGCAGCTGCTGGCCGACAGCCTGCACCGTCCGCTCGGCGAGGTGGCCGATCTGGCCGCGCTGTGCCTGGCCAAGACGGCCGGCAATCCCTTCTTCCTGCGCCGCTTCGTCGAGGACCTGGCGCAGCGCAAGCTGGTCTTCTTCGATGCCGCTGCGCAGCAATGGGCCTGGTCGCTGGCGCGGATAGCGCGCACGCAGATGGCCGAGAACGTGGTCGCCCTGATGATCGAGCAGTTCAAGCCGCTGCCCGCATCCACCCGTCAGACGCTGACGGTGGCGGCCTTTCTGGGCGCGCATTTCGACCTCGTCACCCTGGCCACCGCGCTGGAACAGACCCCGGCCGCTGTGGCCGCCGAGCTGCTGCCGGCGCTGCAGGCCCAGCTGGTGGTGCCGGGCAGCAGCCTGTACCGCTATGCCACCTTGCTGGGCAGTGGCGACGCCGATGCGGCCCAGGCCAGCGAGGTGCGCTACAGCTTTGCCCATGACCGCGTGCAGGAGGCGGCCTATCAGTTGGTGAGCGAGGCCGAACGGCTGCGGCTGCGTCTGAAGATCGGCCGGTTGCTGCGCTCGAACCTGGACCCGGCCGCGCTGCCCTTCCATGTCGTCAATCATCTGAATGCCGCGCTGGCGCTGATCACCAATGCCGCCGAGCGCGCCGATCTGGCGCTGGCCAACGAGCATGCCTCGCTGCAGGCGATGAACACCGCCGCCTTCGAGCTGGCGGCCGACTATGCCGACATCGCCACCCAGCTGCAGGGCACCCAGGACTGGCAGGGCCGCCCCGAGGCGATGCTGCGTCTGCACCTGCATGCCGCGCGCATGGCCTATCTGGCCGGCCGCATGCCGCGCATGGACGAATTGCTGAACGCGGCGCTGGCCCAGGTGACGCTGACCAGCGATCGCGCCCGCCTGCTGGAAGTGCGTATCGAGGCCTGCTATGCCCAGGGCCAGCTCACCGACACCCTGGACCTGGGCCTGGAAGCGCTGGCCATGCTGGACGCCGAACTGCCCCAGGCCGCCACGCCGCAGGAGGTGGTGGCGCTGATAGGGGGCGTGCGGGCCGAAGTCACTGCGGCCGGCCTGCCCGCACTGTCCGCGCTGCCGGCCATGCAGGACGCCCGCATCCTGCAGCTGATCTCGATCAGCGCCAAGATGACGGCCGCCAGCTACATCGCCCGGCCCGGCCTGCTGCCGCTGCTGACCGTGTTCCAGGTGCGGCTGATGATGGCGCACGGCCATGTGCCCTCGGCGCTGTCGGCGTTCTCGGTGCTGGGCCTGATGTTCGCCGAGTTCCTGGGCGACTACCGGCTGGCCTACGGCCTGGGCCGCATGACCATGGAACAGGTGCGCAGCCAGGGCTGGCAGCAGGTCTATGCCCATGCCGGCTTTTCGTTCGACGCTTTTTTGCACCACTGGATCGAGCCGCTGCCGCACAGCCTGCCCGGCCTGATGCAGACCTACCGCAACGGCCTGGAGTTCGGCAATCTGCGCCATGCGGGCCTGGGCCTGTATGTGCACGACTATCACGCCTTCCTGGCCGGCCAGCCGCTGCCTGCGCTGCTGACCAGCCTGCAGCAGAGCGTGGACAGCCTGCGCAGCATGCGCCAGCCGGTGGCGGCCGACTACGACAGCGCCCTGCTCGCCACCGTGCGCGAACTGACCCTGCCCGAGCTGCCGGCGCAGGCCCTGGAGAGCGCCGAGTTCTCGGGCGAGGCGCTGGCCGACACCTACCGCCAGCGCAAGGACCAGACCGGCCTGATGTTCCTGCATGCCTGGCGCACGCTGCTGCATTTTCTGGCCGACCGCCCCGCGCTCGCGCTGGAGGAAAGCCGCGCCGCCGCGGCCCTGTTCGCCGCCGCGCGCGGCATGCATGCGGTGCCTATGGTGGTGTTTGTCGGCGCGCTGTCTGCACTGCGCTGCACCGCGGACGATGCCTCGGCGCGCACCGCCGCGCTGGCCGAATGCGACGCCGCCCTGCAGCGCCTGGGGCGCTGGAACGCCGCAGGCCCCGGCACCTTCAGCGCCAAGTACCACCTGCTGGCCGCCGAGATCGCCCGTGCCCGCGGGCAAGATCCACGTCCCGATTTCGATGCCGCGATTGCTGCCGCCGGCCGGGCCGACACCGGCACGCCGCTGGACGCCGCGCTGGCGCAGGGCCTGCTGGGCCGCCATCTGGCCGCCGTGCAGCCCGGCGACCCGCAAGCACAGGCCGCACTGGCCCAGGCCCGGCTGCACTGGCTGCAATGGGGTGCCCCGGGCCTGGCCCAGGCGCTGACGCAGCCGGCGGCCCAGCACCCGGCCACCGCCCAGTCCAGCGTGACCGCCACCCAGCAGATGGGCCGCGCCGATCTGGTGGACCTGAGCAGCCTGATGAAGGCGGTGCAGGCGATCACCGTCGAGGCCGATCTGGCCGGCCTGCTGCAGCGCCTGGTCCAGGTGGTGGCCGAGAACGCCGGCGCGCAGCGCGCCGCCATCGTGCTGGCCGCCGGCCCGCAGACCGCCGGCCCGCGCCTGTGGGCGCTGCAGGCCGACGCGCGGCTGAGCGGCACGACCGAGGTGCGCGTGCTGCAGAACCTGGCGCTCGAAGAGGCCGGCGCCCGCCTGCCCTTGAGCTTGCTGCGCCGCACCCTGGCCACCGGCCTGACCCTGCTGATACACGACGCCCGCAATGACCTGGAGCTGCTGGGCGAGCCCTACTTCGGCGCGCAGGGCGCGCGCTCGGCACTGTCGATCGCGCTGATCAAGCAGGGCGGCATTGTTGGTGCGCTGTACCTGGAGAACGCTTCCATCCCCGGCGTCTTCACCGAGCACCGGGTCGAGTTCCTGGAACTGCTGTGCGCCAACGTCGTCAACGCGGTGGACAACGCCCGGCTGCTGGGCGAGCTGCAGGAACTGACCGCCAGCCTGGAGAAACGCGTCGAGCAGCGCACCCAGGAGCTGCGCGAAAGCGAGGTGCGCCTGCGCACCATCCTCGACAACGCCCCGGTGCCGATGACGCTGACGCGGCGCGGCGACGGTGTGCTGATCTATGCCAACGAGCCCGCGGGGCTCACCATCAACCGGCCGGTGAGCGACATCGTCGGCAAGCCTGCGCAGTCTTTCTATCGCGACCCGTCTGAGCGCCAGCAGATGCTGGCCAAGTACCAGACCCAGCGCCTGCTATCGAGCGAAGAGACCTGCCTGCTCGCTGCTGATGGCAGCGACCGCTGGGTGATGATCTCGATGGTGCCGGTGGTCTACAACGGCGAGGTCGCCGACCTGTCCACCATCGTCGACATCACCGAGCGCAAGCAGCTGGAAATCGAGCTGCAGCGCCTGGCCACCACCGACTCGCTGACCGGCGTGGCCAACCGCCGCAGCTTCATCTCGCAGGCATCGATTGAACTCGCACGCTCACGGCGTTATGCAACCCCGCTGGCGCTGATCATGCTGGACATCGACAACTTCAAGCTGATCAACGACAGCATGGGTCATGGCGTCGGCGACGAGGCCATCCTGGCCGTGGCCCGTCGCTGCGGCAAGCTGGTGCGGGGGCAGGACGTGGTCGGGCGCCTCGGTGGCGAAGAGTTCGCTGTGCTGCTGCCGCAGACCGATCTGGCCGCGGCCATCGTGCTGGCCGAGCGCCTGCGCCAGCAGTTCGCAGGCATCGTGCTGCGCCGGCCCGGCCTGCCCGAGCGCGGCCTGACGGCCAGCTTCGGCGTGGCCGTGCTGCAGGCGCAAGACAGCGTCATCGACGAGTTGCTGGTGCGCGCCGACGAGGCGCTCTACGAAGCCAAGAACAGCGGCCGCGACCGCGTCGTCGGGCAGCGCTGAGCGAGCCGGCCCCGCGCTCGCAACGGCCACAACAAAGCTGAAACAACTGAAGCGACCACGCCAACGGCGTGAAGCGCGGATGAAACACGCCGCCGCGACATTGGAGTTGTCCGAAGCGCAAACCAAACGTGTGACGGACCTGGTGCCAGGAAACACAGCGCCAGGTAGCTACAGAGCCATCGAGCTGACCGCGAGAACGGTTCTCTCTCTTCTTTTTCTTTCTTCATTCACCTTCAAGGAAACATCATGAACACCACCCAAATCACCACGCTGGAACTGAACGCCGCTCCCCTGATCGTCGAGGCCCTGAGCATCGACGAACTGGCCGTGCGTGAAGAGTACGCCGCCTGCCTGACCATCAACAAGTAAGCCATTCACCACTTCATCTTTTTCATCAAGGACACACCATGAACACCAACCTGAACACCGCTCCCGCCATCGTCGAAATCCTGAGCATCGACGAACTGGCTGTCCGCGAAGAGTACGCGGCCTGCCTGACCATCAACAAGTAAGCCGGCCGTCCGGGGAAGGGCCGCTGCTACGGCCTTCCCCCAGCCCTGAACCCGTCGCGCCGCCAATCGTCTGGAGCTCCCATGCACAAGGTCACCAACGTCAGCGTCCTGTCCAATATCGTCCGCCTCGGCGTGACCGATCGCCAGCACGCCTACTCGACATTGCGCCGCTGGCGCCGCATCCAGAACGTCACCAAGCAGGTGCTGCAGGCACGCACCACCGACAGCGTGCGCTGGAGCGCCGATGCGGGCCTGCCGACGCAGCCGCATGACCGCCTCTTCATGTCCTTCCACTACGGCCTTTGGTACATGAATCTGGCGGCCATGGCCAAGGCCACCGGCTGCCACAAGGTCTATTGCCTGGTCGGCGAGATACACCCCAGCTACAACGACCGCATGGCCGCGATGGCCCGCGCCGCCGGCATCGAGATCGTGCTGGTCTCGGGCGGCATCGCCATGCTGCGCGGTGTGCGCCAGGCCCGTGCCGAAGGCGCCCTGATGTTCGTGCTGGTCGACGTGCCCTGGGGCATGAGCGGCGAGCCGGACCAGCGCTTCCCGTTTCTGAGCGGCCATATCGATGCCCGCTCGGCCCTGTTCACCTTTGCCGAGCGCGCCGGCCTGCAGCCCCATCTGCTGGTGGCCGACTACGACGAGGCCCAACGCCGCACCGTGATACGCCATCACGAGCTGAGCTCGCAGAGCGAATGCTTCACGCTGCTGGAGCGCTATGTCTCCGACAAGCCCTGGCTGTGGGAGCGTCTGATGGACATACACAAATACAGCAGCCAGTCGGGCGAGCGCCCGCATCTGCCGTTCAAGGTGGCGAACGACTTCTATGTTGCCGACATGGCCAACCTGCAGGTGTCGCGCGTCAACCGCTCGCTCTACGACCAGATGCTCGAGTCACGCCGCCTGGCCTCGCTGGGCCGGGCCGCCGATGCCGCCTCACTGCTGGAGCATATTCATGCAAGCACGAATCTGGCTGTCCGGTCGGTGTTTTGAGTGCCGGGTCGAGCGCATCGAGCCCTCGGCCGACGCCTGGATCGTCAAGACCCGCGCGCGCCGCTACTTCCGCTTCGACGCCGCCACCATCGCCCTGCTGCGCCAGCTGATGAGCGGCGAGGGGCCCGATCTCGAACACCCCGAACACGCCAGCGCCCTGAGCTTTGTCCAGGGCCATCTGATACCGCTGGGCATCTTCGCGCCTGTCGATGAGGCGGTCGAGGCGCCGAGCGCCCATGCCAGCGCCGGCGCGATGCGCTGGCAGCGCCAGTTGCTGGCGCCTCGTCAAGTGCGGCCGCTGGCCGCGGCGCTGGCGCCGCTGTATGCGGGCTGGTTGCTGCTGCCGCTGATGCTGCTGTGCCTGGCCCTGCTCACGCGCTACGCCATGCACAGCGCCGCGCTGATAGCCTACCGCGACCTGCTGAGCTACGCACCGCAGGAGCTGCTGCTGCTGGTGGGCGTGGCCATGGTCCGCGGCCTGCTGCACGAGTTGGGCCATGCAGCCGCCTGTTGGCGCTACACCGGCTCGGTCGGTGCGATAGGCTTCGGCATTTTCATGACCACGCCGGTGCTGTATTGCGATGTGTCCGACATCCATCTGCTGCCACGCCGCGCCAAGGCCATGGTCGGCATGGCCGGCACGGTGATGGACATCGTCTTCCTGACCCTGATGGTCGGCCTGGCCGGCAGCGATCTCGGCGTGATGAAGGTGTTCTGGCTGAGCCTGGTGGCCATTGCCTTCAACCTCGTGCCCTTCTACCGCAATGACGGCTTCTGGGTCATCAACGACCTGGCCGGCACCGACGATCTGCTCAAGCAAAGCCTGGCCGCCTGCCGGGCGGGCAGCGCCAAGTTCAGGGACTGGGCGCTGCTGGCCTTCATGGCCGGCTGCGTGGGGGCCATCATGGTGCTGGGCTGGATGTTCGCGACCGAGGCCGGACCGCAGCAGGTGGCCGACATCGCCCGGCTGATGCCCAGTTTCCCGGGCTTCGTGCTGGCCCTTGTGACCGGGTTGCAGTACGCGGCCCTGGTGTTCGGCCTGCTCTCTGCGGTCAAGCTGCTGCCGCGACTGATGCGCCGCAAGTGAGGTGTCACCATGCGCACACCGATGCAATGCTTTGGCGCGCGACGCGGACTGACCTCGCACCCGCTGTGGCTGGCGGACAGCCATCGTCCGGCAACACGCCCCAGCCTGCGCAACACCGAGCGCTTTGCGATGACGCTGGCCCGCGCCGCACCGCGGCGGCCGCTGGGTGAATGGATGCAGTAGCTCAGCCGTGCAATGACGACAGAAACGTCTTCAACTCCGGCGTCTGCGGATTGCCGAACACTTCGGCCGGCGGCCCCATCTCATGCACCCGGCCCTGGTGCATGAAGATCACGCGATCCGAGACCTTGCGCGCGAAGCTCATCTCGTGCGTGACCATCAGCAAGGTCATGCCCTCGTCGGCCAGGCTTTCGACGACGCGCAGCACCTCGCCCACCAGCTCCGGGTCCAGCGCGCTGGTGATCTCGTCGCACAGCAGCACGGCCGGCTCCATCGCCAGCGCCCGGGCAATCGCCACCCGCTGCTGCTGACCGCCCGACAGCTGGTCGGCATGGGCGTCGAATTTCTCGGCCAGGCCCACCCGCTCCAGCAGCTTGCGCGCATGGGCCTCGGCGCTGACCGCATCCTTCTTCTTCACCAGGCTGGGCGCCAGCATGATGTTCTTGCCCACCGTCAGATGCGGGAACAGATTGAAGCTCTGGAAGATCATGCCCACGTGCTGGCGCAGCTCGCGCATCGCCGCCGCGTTGTCGTGCAGCAGCGGCTTGCCGTCCACCGTCAGCTTGCCGGCCTGGAACTCCTCCAGCCCGTTGATGCAGCGCAGGAGCGTGCTCTTGCCCGAGCCGCTCTTGCCGATGATGGCAATCACCTCGCCAGGCGTGACCTTCAGGTCTATGCCCTTGAGCACCTCGTTCGTGCCATAGGACTTGCGCAGCCCCAAGATATTGACAACGGCTTGTTCAGCGCTGGGCATGCATCTTCCTCTCCAGGGATTTGGCGTACAGGCTTACGGGATAGCACAGCACGAAGTACATCAGCGCCACGCAGCTGAACACCAGGAAGGGGCTGAAGGTGGCGTTGGCTATCGTCTTGCCGACCTTGGTCAGCTCCATGAAACCGATCACTGAAGCCAGCGCCGTGCCCTTGATGACCTGCACCAGAAAGCCCACCGTCGGCGGGATCGCGATCTTCATCGCCTGCGGCAGGATGATGTGGCGCAGCTGCTCGCCGAAACTCATCGCCAGGCTCTGCGAAGCCTCCCACTGGCCGCGAGGAATCGAGGCCACGCAGCCGCGCCAGATCTCGGTCAGGAAGGCGCTGGTGTACAGCGTCAGCCCGGCCGCGGCGGCCACCCAGGGCGAGGTGTTGATGCCGAACAGGCCCAGGCCGTAGTAGGCCAGGAACAGCTGCACCAGCAGCGGCATGCCCTGGAACAGCTGCACATAGCCGGCAATGACCGGCTCGACGCCGGGCAGCTTGCTCAGGCGCAGCAGCAAGAGGCCCAGGCCCACAGCGCCGCCGCCGATGAAGGCGATCAGCGACAGGCCCACCGTCCAGCGCCCGGCCAGCAGCAGGTTGCGAAAAATGTCCCAAAGACTGAAATCGACCATCGCTCAGGGCCTTCCGAACAGGAACTTCGCGCCGGCCCAGTTCAGCGTGTGGCGCAGCGCGATGGACAGCAGCAGATAGACGACACCGATCACGATGAAGGCCTCGAACGAGCGGAAGTTGCGGCTCTGTATCAGGTCGGCCGCATAGCTCAGCTCCTGCGTCGAGATCTGGCCGCACACCGACGAGCCCAGCATCACGATCACGATCTGGCTGACCAGGCTGGGCCAGACCTTCTTCAGCGCCGGCGGCAGCACGACGCGGGTGAAGGTCTGCCAGCGGTTCATCGCCAGGCTCACCGCCGCCTCGATCTGGCCCCTGGGCGTGGCCTCAAGCCCGGCGCGGATGATCTCGGTGGCGTAGGCGCCCAGGTTCACCACCATGGCGATGAAGGACGCGGCTTCGGCCGTCAGCTTGAAGCCCGCCGCCGGCAGGCCGAAGAAGACGAAGAACAGCTGCACGATGAAGGGCGTGTTGCGTATCAGCTCGACATAGCCGCCGACCACGGCCTTCAACCAGCCCGGCGCCAGCGCCGCGCCGAAGCCGCGCGCCCGCACCCAGGCGCCGCCCACGCCCAGCGCGGTGCCGACGAACAGCGCGGCAAAGGTCAGCGCCAGGGTCCAGCCAATGCCGGTGAGCAGCAGCGGCCACTCGGCCAGCACGGCCATGAAGTCGAGTTGTATGCGCATGGCCTCAGGATTCAGTAGCCGTACATGGCCGGCCCCTTACAGCGGCAGGTCGCCGGCCGGGCGGCCCAGCCACTTCTGCGCCATCGCGTCCAGATCACCGGCCTTCTTGGCGCTGGCCAGAATCTCGTTGACCTTGGCCTTGAGCTTGTCCTCGCCCTTGGCGACGCCGATGAAGTTGGGGCTGTCCTTCAAGAGCAGCTTGTATTCGCTGGCCAGCTGCGGGTTCTTCACCAGCATATTGCCGGCCACCGAGGCACCCAGCGCGACGAACTGCACCTGGCCGGAGACGAAGGCGGCGATGGTCGCGTTGTTGTCCTCGAAGCGCTTGGTGTCGACGGTGGGCGGTGCCACCTTGCCCAGCTCCTGATCTTCCATCGCGCCGCGGGTCACACCGACCGACTTGCCGGCCAGATCGGCAAAGCTCTTCACCGTGGCCGTCTTCGGGCCGAACACCGCCTGGAAGAAGGGCGAATAGGCGGCGGTGAAGTCGATCACCTTCTCGCGCTCGGCGTTCTTGCCCAGGGTGGCGATGACCAGATCGGCCTTCTTCGTCAGCAGGGCCGGAATGCGGCTGGCGCTGACCACCGGCACCAGTTCCACCGCCACGCCCAGCTTCTTGGCGATGTAGCCGGCCATGTCGATGTCCAGGCCGATGGGCTTCAGGTCGGTGCCGACATAGCCGTAGGGCGCCGAGTCGGTCTGCACCGCCACCTTGATCACCTTGGCCTTCAGCACATCGTCGAGGGCGGATTGGGCTTGGGCGCCGCTGGTGCAGAGCACGGCGGCAAGGCTCAGCAGCAGGCGACGGGGCATCGCGTGATTCATCAGATTCATCTTCAGGGCTCCGGTTGGGACGGCGCAGATGCGCATGCCGGACACAACGCAAGACCCGTGCCGCCTTGATCAAGCCCGCATCACCTCGTTGTGCCGCGCCCCTATGCACCGGCAGCGGGAGCGCGACCCAGCGCACCGACTCGAAGCGCACCGAGTCAGTGCGCGCACGCCGGGTCACCGTTGGGTGCGCCGCTTGCTGCGCTGCTTGGTGCGCCAGCGCACCGACAGCCGCAGCCCCCGGCCCTAGCCTGAGCCGTCCGGAATGCACCATGCGCGTTCCGGATCGCAGTGCCCTGGCAAGCCGAATGTTTCGGCCCCGGACCCCTCAATGAGAGTTCCCTATGCAACTCAAGCGTACCCTTCCCCTGGCCGCCGCCCTGGCCACGATGGCCCTGGCCTCGACCAGCGCCATGGCCGTCGCCTCCTACGGCGATGTCGCCGCACCGGGGGTCTATTTCGGCACCGGCAATGTCAACGGCAACTGGACGATTGACACCGACAGCGGCGTGGAAGTCGCCCTGCGCGCCAAGAACCGCCAGACCCTGCTGACGATTGACGGCTCCAGCGGCACCTATATGGCCGATCTGGGCGCCTGCCTGAGCTGCAGTGGCGCGCCCAAGGCGATGTGGAGCTACGAGTTCTCGGTCAACAGCGGCAGCCTGACCGGCGTGACCTATCTGCTGGGCATAGACCATGACCCCAGCGCCGGCGTCAGCTACTCCTGGGTGGACCCGGCCGCACACTGGGCCGACAACGCAATGGCCGCCATCCCGTTCAATGGCTTCCAGAACTCGCAGAACGTGCTGTTCGCCAGCACGCCCGGCGGTCCCTTCGACGTGAATATGGCCGGCCTGTACAGCGTCACGCTGCAGGCCTGGAACAACACGACGATGCTGGCCAGCACGACGATGAATGTGCAGGTCGGTGCAGTGCCCGAACCCGAGACCTATGCCCTGATGTTCGCCGGCCTCGGCGTGCTGGGCCTCGTCGCGCGTCGCCGCGGCCGCAAGCAGGCCTGAATCTGCGCAGGGCCAACAGGCCCTGCAACAAGTGAAACACCGATGAAGCGAGGCGCAAACCTGCGCCTCGCAGACTTCGGCAGATGGGCGCTTTGCCCGGACCCGAAGGGAACACCGATATGAACACCCCCCGCCGCCCCGCCCTCTCCACCATCGCCCAGCGCTGTATCGCGTCGGGCGCCGCCGCTGCCGCTGGCGGCCTGCTGCTGGCCTATGTGCAGGTCTGTCATGCCTCGGTGGACGATGGGGTGCGCTGGCGTGCCGAGCAGCGGGCATCGGCCCATGCGGACTACCTGAGCGGCCAGCGCTCGGTGCGCCCCTGAGCGCAAACAGTCTGTGAGCCGAGGGCGCCCGCCCTCCTACAATTTGCCGCATGGACCTCTATGTGGCAAAGGGCGAGTTGGCCGCGCTGGAAGCCGCGCTGGCCGAAGCCGTCGCCGACGCACGCGCCCCGGCGCTGATCGAGCTGGCCTGGCATCTGCGCCAGCGAGACAGCGCACGTGCGCTGAGCTTGAGCAGCGAGGCCGAGGCCCTGCATCCCGGCACCGCGCAGCGCGCCCGCATCGCGCTGACGCGATGCGAAATCTCCGCGCTGCGCTGCCAACTCGACGCCGCCGAAGCCCACTTGGCCGAGGCCCGCACGCTGTTGGCCCCCGGGGTTGATCCCCTGGCCGAGGGCGACGCCCTGCTGGCCGAGGCGGTGGTGGCCAAGGCCCGTGGCCAGCGTGAGCGCGAGCTGGAGGCCTATGACCGCGGCGCGGCCTTCTTTGCCACCCTGCCCGATACACGCCGGCTGGCCGTGGCCCAGGCCTGGGCCGGCTATGAGCGCGCCTTCACCGAGCCCGAGGCCTCTGTCAGGCTCCCCGCTGCGGAGGTCGACCCGGCCGTTGATGCGCTGCGCAGTGCAGCGCGCGGCCTGGCGCTGTCGCGCCGTGAGCCGGCCCAGGCGGCCGCGCTGCTGCTGCATGCCAGCGAGCAGGCGCAGCGCCTGGGCCTGGTGCGCCATGCGGTGATCTGCACCATCAATGCCGGCGCGGCGCTGCAGGGCCTATCCGATTTCGACCAGGCCGCCGCCTGCTTCGACGTGGCCGCCACGGTGGCACGCCAGACCGGCTGGCCGGCGCTGATAGGCTCCAGCGAGACGCGGCTGGGCGCCTTTCTGAAGGAGCTGGGCCGGCTGGACGACAGCCATGCCGTGCTGGTCGATGCGCTGGCCTGGCTGGCCGTCACGCCGGTGGGCATCAACAAGGCCAATGCCTGCAGCGCGCTGGCCCATACGCTGCTGGCGATGGGCCGCGGCATCGAGGCCGTCGGGCCCATGGCCGAGGCCATCGCGATGTACCGCGAGGCCCAGTCCACCGACAACCTGGCGCTGAACCTGATCGGCCACGCCCGGGCGCTGTCGGCCGCCGGCCGGGCCGGGGCGGCGCTGGCCGCCATCGAGGAGGCCCAGGCACTGATCACCCGCCATGGTTTCTCGGCGCTGGTGGTCGGCGTCTGCGAGGCGCTGGCCGAGATCCATCAGCGCCACGCGCTGCCGCCGCCGCCGGACATGACGGCGCCCAGCGCGGCGCTGCACTATGCCGAGGCGACGCTGAGCGAGGGCCTGAAGATCGCCGGCTGGAAGCCCCCCGCCTCGCTCTATGTGCAGCTGGCCGATGGCTGGGCGGCCACCGGCGACATGGCCCGCGCCTACGGCTATGCGCGCAAGGCGCTGGACGTGAAGGACCAGGACGCGGCGCTGAAGCTGCTCCACCCGCTGGCCGTGCTGCGCCTGCGCCAGCAGGGCAGCGCCCCCTTGTTCGACGCCGAGGGCCTGTGGCGGCCCGCGCCGGCACCCGAATCCGGCGAGGCGCAGCCGCTGTCGGCCAAGCTGCTGTCACCGAAGGAGCGCGAAATCCTGCAGCTGCTGGCGCGCAATTACTCGAACAAGGAAATCGCCACCGCGCTCGAGGTTGGCGATGAAACGGTGAAGTGGCACCTGAAGAAGATCTACACCAAGCTCGACGCCGGCTCGCGCAAGCATGCGGTGACGCGGGCGCGCAGCCTGGGCGTGATCAGCTTCAGCTCTTAACCACAGCTGATCAGCCACGGGTTTGCCCATCCCGGGTTTGTGCCTCCCGTGATCGGGGGCCCCCCGCCGCGGGTGATGGTGGCCCGCGGGCCCCGTCGCTACCGTCCGGACCTCTACTCTCATTGCAAGAGCAAGGTCCATGACTCCACACATCTCACTCCGGTCGCGCAGGGGCCTATTGCCTGCCCTGCTCGGCCTGACCGCCATCGCGGCCAGTCTGCTGGCCACCCCCACCCAGGCCTCGCAGCTGGTGCCGCAGAACCTGAAGCAGATGATCCAGGCCTCGGACCTGATCGTCAGCGGTGAGGTCAGCAAGCTGACCGATGGCATCGCCCACGGCGTGCCGTTCACCGAGGTCACGCTGAAGGTCAAGAGCAGCCTCAAGCAGGAGTTGGCCGAGAACAGCAGCTACAGCTTCCGCCAGTACGGCCTGCTGAAGACCCGCAAGATGAGCGATGGCCGCTACCTGCTGGCCAGCCGGATCGAGGGCATGGCGAGCTGGACGGTGGGCGAGAAGGTCACCACCTTCCTGAACAAGCCGGCCCTGCGCACCGGCCTGGTCACCCCGGTGGGCCTGGCCCAGGGCAAGTTCACCTCCAGTGGCGCCCAGCTGGCCAACAGCTTCAACAACCGCGACCTGTTCAAGGGCATGACGGTGGACCCCAGCGTGCTCAACGCCAAAGAGGCCGCCATGCTGGCCAAGCATGGCGGCGCGGTGGAAGGCGGCGTGCTGACGAACTTCGTCAAGCGCGCCGTCAATGAGCAATGGATAGCCAAGGGAGTGATGCGCTGATGAGAACCATCAAGTTGTCTGCAGCCGGCGCGTTGCTGGCCATGCTCTGCGCGGCACAGGCCGCCGGCCCGCTGCTGCTGACCGACCACCCGAAGAATCCGCAGCCGCAGCGCTGGGACACCAGCAAGCCGATCCCGGTCTACACCGACATCGGCGACTTCACCTACCGGGATGACGGCTCGGTGTTCCTGAACAACGCCCAGGCCGACAAGATCACCGCCTTTGCGCTGAGCCAGTGGAGCAATGTCGCCACCTCGACCTGGAAGGCCGTCACCGATCCGAAGAAGTTCAAGAAGTTCAGCCAGGTGCCCAGCATAGGCGTGGACGTCAAGGACGGCGCCACCGCGATGAAGGTCTATGGCCAGTACAACGAAGGCGGCATCTACGTCATCTACGACCAGCATGGCGCGGTGATCGAAGAGGTGTTCGGTGCACCCAGGGACCAGGTGCTGGGCATTGCCTTTGCCGAGATCGCCGAAGACCGCGATGGCGACGGCTACCCCGAGACCATCGTCAAGGCCACGGCGGTGATGAACGGCTACATCGTCAACCATGAGCCGCTGGACCCCGAGCAGCCCTGGGTGCCGCCGCCCGATGTGGACGGCAAGCGCATCGCCGGCGTGTTCACCCACGAGTTCGGCCACGCGATCAATCTGTCGCACTCGCAGGTCAACGGGCAGATGGCCTATTTCAGCGAGCCCTACTACTTCGACCTCTACCCCGGCGTGCCCGGCTGCGTGAAGCCGGTCCACTCCTGGCATAACCCCGACCCCGGCGCGAACAGGATAGACCCGAAGTACATCGAGACCATGTTCCCCTTCATCAACCCGGCGACGGTCGATGAACAGGGCCGCAACCCGGGGCTGGAGATGAGCTCGGTCGACCGCTCCGATGACATCGCGGCGATCTCCGACCTCTACCCGACGGCCGCCTACGCCAAGACCCGTGGCTCGATCGCCGGCACGCTGTACCTGAAGGACGGCCGCACGCCCTACGGCGGCATCAACATCATTGCCCGCAACATCAACGATCCGCTGGGCGATGCGATATCGGCCCAGACCGGCGACAAGACGCAGGGCCGCATCGGGCCGGACGGGCGCTTCCGCATCAACAACCTGAAGCCGGGCCAGAAGTACCAGCTCTACACCGAGGAAATCGTCGCCGGCGGCTACCCGACCACGCCGACCTCGCTGGTCTCGGAAGCCGAGTACTGGAACACCAACGAGCAGGCCAACGCGGCCAAGGACCTGGCCTGCACGGCCAGCGCCATCACCGCGGAAGCCGGCGTCACCAAGACGGCCAACTTCTACTTCAACGGCTACAAGGACGGCGTTCAGTACACCCCGGTGACCTATGGCTACCTGGGCAGCATGTCCAAGGACGGCGAGCGTGCCGCCGGCACCATCAACAACATTCCCTTCCTCTGGGATGCCAAGACCGGCGTGCAGTGGTCGCCCGAGGGCGTGCTGGGCGTGAACACCAGCATCACCCGCGACGGCCGCAAGATGATCGTGCAGGCTGATCTGAACAAGAACGTGATCGGCTACTACGACGACGGCTCGCCGGTGACCACCAACTCGGCCGCGATCTGGGACACCCAGCGCGGCAGCCTGACCGATCTGGGCAATCTCAACGGCGACACCTGCGGCGGCGGCAGCCAGGTCGGCTACTCGTCCAGCTATGGCTGGGCGCTGGACGCCACGGCCAGCACGGCGGTGGGCACGGCCTATGTGGACCGCAACGGCGACGGCTTCTGCGAGGGCAACTGGCAGAGCGGCGGCGAGATCATCCCCTTCATCTGGACCGCCAGGCGCGGCATCCGCCCGCTGAGCCTGGAGGGCATAGACCTGAGCAACGAGCCCTGGCACCGCGCCCATGCGGTGTCCGGCAACGGCCGGGTGGTGCTGGGCAACAGCAACTTCATGAAGGCCTATGCCTGGATCGACGAAGGCAAGCCCATCGATCTGTACAAGATCGTCGGCGCGGTGGACGCCTACGCAATGACGCCCGACGCCAGCCGCGTGGCCCTGCAGACCGAGAAAGACGGCCTGGTGTTCTGGAACGCCACCCAGGGCACAGGCAAGAACGCCTTCAGCAAGACCAAGCTGCTGAAGTGGTGCGAGGACTTCCCCCTGCTCGGCTTCGACCTCAGCTGTGAAACCGATGCCGCCTACATCCAGGAGAACTTCGGGCCCATTCCGATCTCGTCCAGCGACATCAGCGACGACGGCAAGGTGATGATCGCCCAGGCCGGCATCTGGTTCAGCGGCTTCCACGGCATGCTGTGGATAGAAGACATCGGCTGGATCAAGCTGGCCGACTTCTTCCGCACCCAGGGTGTGGCCGAGGCCTACCGCTACGGCATGGATGGCACGGCCTCGATCAATGGCCGCGGCAACGAGATGGTGGGCGGCATTCCGGGCTATCCGCTGACCTGGTATGTGGACATGAAGAAGGCCTTTGTCTGCAAGAACCACCACTCGACGGAAGTGGCCTTCCCCGACGAATTCGTCGATCAGGTCAAGCGCGGCGCCCGCATGGGCCGTTGCGAACATCTGTAAGCCCGCACGCCGATCCGGCTGCTTTTTTTGTTGAGCGTCGGGGGCTGGGCTACAGTCGGCGGGCAACCCATTGCCCCCCATGCCCTCAGCAACCCCGCCCAGACCGTGGCAAACGCCGCCGGCACGGCGCCCCATGCGGCGCACGCTGATACTGTTCGCGGCGGCCGTGGTGCTGGTGTCCGGTGGGCTGCTGGCGGGGTCTCTGGCCTATCTTCGCGGCCAGGCGATTGCCTCAGGCGAGCGGTTGACGGCCTCGCTGGCCCAGGTGATCGAGGAGCAGACCTCGCGCACCATCCAGACGGTCGATCAGCAACTGCAACTGGCAGCCAACCGCCTGACCCAGCTCGAGACCTCGGGCGGCCTCAGCGAACAGTCTTGCCGCACGCTGTTGCGCGAGCAACTCAAGGGCCTGCCCTTTCTGCGCGCCATCTGGGTGCTCGATGCCAGGGGCCGCATTGCCTACGACTCCGACGTCGGCAATATCGGTCTTGATCTGTCACAGCGCGCCTATGTCCAGGCCTACCGCGGCCGGTCGGATATGGGGTTTCAGCTCGGAGCGCCCATCCTCAGCCGCAGCACCGGCACCTGGCTGATCCCCGCCACCCGGCCGATGCGGCGCAGTGACGGCAGCATCGCCTGGTTGATCGTGGCGGCGATCGAGCCGCCCTATTTCGACAGCCTCTGGCGGGGTCTGGAAGTGGGCGACGGCGGCTCGGTGTCGCTGTTCCGCAAGGACGGCGTCCTGATGATGCGCAGCCCCTTCGATGCGGCCAGCATGGGCAAGACCTTTGCGGACGCACCGATGTTCGGCCTCTGGCTGAAGGGTGCCAGCTACGGCAGCCTGCAGCAGGCCAGCGTGGTCGATGGCCGCCCGCGCCTCTATGCCTACCGGGCGCTGTCGTTGCAACCGGACCTGGCCGTCGTCGCCGGCCAGTCGCTCGACCTGGTGCTGGCGCCCTGGAGCTGGCTGGCCACTGTCGCTGTGGCGGTCTGGGCCGCCGCCTGCGCCACCGTGATTGTGATGGGCGCCTTTCTCGACCGCGCCTGGGCGGCCAGCCGGCGGGCCGAGCAACAGGCCGGCGAGACCGCGCAGCGGCTGTCGCTGGCCACTGCAGCGGCCACCATAGGTGTCTGGGACTGGGACACCCGCCAGGCCAGCCAGTGGTATGCCACGCCGACCTATTTCACGATGATGGGCGACCCGCCGCTGACCGACTTCGGCACCCGCAACGAATGGGTGGAGCGCCTGCACCCGCAGGACCGCCCGGCCGTGGTCGAGCGCATCGCCGCCGTGCTGGCCGGCGCCGACCTGCCCTACCACTACGAGGCGCGGCTGCGCCATGCCGATGGCAGCTACCGCTGGGTCAGCGTCACCGGTCAGGTGCTGGATCGCGATGCGCAGGGCAGGCCGACCCGCATGATGGGTACGCGCGTTGACATCACCGAGCGCAAGCAGGCCGAGGATGCCCTGCGCGAGGGCGAGGCCCGCTACCGCGAGCTGTTCTACAGCAACCCGCACCCGATGTGGGTGTTCGATGCCGAGACCCTGGCTTTTCTGGCCGTCAATACCGCGGCGGTCGTGCACTACGGCTACAGCGAGGCCGAGTTTCTGGCCATGACGATCGCCGACATACGTCCCAACGCAGACCGCGCCGGCCTGCAGCAGCAGGTGGCACGACGACCCGGCGGCCTGCACAGTGCCGGGCTGCGCACGCATCTGCGCCGCGACGGCAGCCCCATCCTGGTCGAGATCGACTCGCACTCGCTGAACTTCGGCGGCCGGCCCGCACGCCTGGTGCTGAGCCGCGACGTGACCGAGATGAAGCGCTCGCAGCAGGCGCTGGAGGAGCTCAACCAGCAGCTGGAGGCCCGGGTCGAGGCCAGGGGCAAGGAGTTGCAGCAGACCATGGACCAACTGCTGCAGGCCGAGAAGCTGGCCGCCCTGGGCAGCCTGGTGTCAGGTGTTGCGCATGAGCTGAACACGCCCATCGGCAATGTGCTGATGGTCGCGTCGACCCTGCGGGGCGACGTGGAGCGCCACGGCGAGCGCCTGCTGTCGGGCACCGCGCGGCGCGCCGAGGTGGCCGACTGGACGGCGCGCATGCAAGAGGCCAGTCTCCTGATCGAGCGCGACGCGATGCGCGCTGCGAAACTGATCACCGACTTCAAGCGCGTTGCGGCCACGCCCGACAGCGCCCGCCGGCACAGCTTCCTGCTGCGGGAAGTCGTTGACAAGGCCTTGCGTCAGCTGCCGGCAGATGACGCACTCAGCTCCCATAGCGTCCAGGTCGATATCGACGCCGGCATAGGCATGGACAGCTTTTCCGCCCCGCTGGAGCAGATCCTGGGCAATCTGCTGAGCAACTCCTTCCGCCACGCCTTTGCCGGACGGGACGCAGGCCAGGGCGACGGCCATATCCGCATCACCGCGCATCGCGATGGCCCACTCGTCGTGCTCAGCTACGCCGACAACGGCTGCGGCATTGCCGCCGATGTGCTGAAGCGCGTGTTCGAGCCCTTCTACACCACCCAGCTGGGCCAAGGCGGCAGCGGCCTGGGCCTGTACATCGTCTACAACCTGGTCACCGGCGTGCTGGGCGGCACGATCCAGGTGCACAGCGTGATCGGCCAGGGCACCTGCTACGAGCTGCGGCTGCCGGCCGATATGAGCGCCTCGCGAACGCCGGCAAAACCCATCGAAAGGCTCAAGCCCATGACCCCGGCTCCGGGGAGTGACAAGCAGCGAAGTGCCGCCGAAGAATAGGCACAGCCCCCGTCATCAACCCGAACCCGAGGCGACACACCATGCGCACCCTGCTCTCCCTGGCCGCAGCGCTCTGCGCCGCCCTCGCACCCAGCTGGGCCCAGGCCAATCTGCTGACCAACGGCAGCTTCGAACAGGGCAGCTTCAGCGGCGGCTCCTACGGCTACCCGCTGGGCCAGCAACTGGGCGCTGGCAGCACGGCGATGACGGGCTGGACCGTGGGCGCGCCGGAGGTCGCCTGGGCCAAGACCGGCCAGGCCAATCTGACCGCCGCCGATGGCGACTACTTCGTCGATCTGACCGGTTTCTGCGACCTCGCCTTCAATGGCTCAGGCTATTGCGGCGGTGGCGTGGCGGCGGGCAGCTACGGCTCGGTGACACAGCAGCTTGCCACCGTGGCCGGCGCCACCTACCGGCTCAGCTTCGACGGCGGCACCTACGGCGTCAACAGTGCCGCACCGACGCTGGTGGCCAGCGCAGGCGCCACGGCCCACAGCTATCTGCTGCCCTCGTCGGCCCCGAATACCGGACTGTGGGTGAGCCACAGCTTCGATTTCATGGCCACGGCCTCTTCGACCGCCATCACCTTCGGCGGCAGCGGCGGCGCCTACGGCCTGACCTACTACCTGGGCGTGGACCATGTCTCGGTCGAGCTGCTGAGCCTGCCCGTGCCTGAACCCGCCAGCTGGGCCCTGATGCTGGGCGGCCTGGCCTTGCTGGGTACGGCCAGCGCGCGACGGATGGTGCGTCAATAATCCTTCATCGCCTGAGCCAGCGGCACGCGTTGCAGGCGCCAGGCGGGCAGGGTCGCCAGCAGCAGGCCTATGACCAGCATCGCCAGCGCCATCAGCAGCTCGGCCTCGCCCAGCGCCGGCTGCAAGGCCACGCCGGTCTGGCGCGCCAGCGCCGCGCTGACGGCGAATGACAGCGCATAGCCGCCGGCCAGCCCCAGCGCAACACCGGCCACTATCAGGCTGGCCGTGAAGCCCCAGGCGATGGCGAACACATAGCGGCGCGGCGCGCCGAGCGCGCGCAGGGTGACGAACTGCGGCGTCAGCAGCCGGAACAGTATCAGCACGCTGGCGATGATGGCCAGCAGCACCAGCGCCTGCGTAACCAGGGCCAGCAGGCTCATCAGCTGGCGCATATCGCCCAGCACGGCATAGAGCTGCAACAGCGCCTCGGCCGGGAAGAAGGCCATAGCCTCGCGGCCGGTGTAGGCGCTGCGCAGCTCGTAGGCCTGGGCCAGCTTGGGCGTGTGCAGCACCGCAGCCGGAATGCCCGGCGTGTGGGCGGCATCGAATGGCGGGCCCAGCTGGGCCGAATCGGGCACATGGCCGCTGGGCAGCTTGTGCATCGCCCAGACCTGCTCGACAGGCACCAGCACCGCGCGGTCCCAGGGCGAGCCGGTGGGTCGCAGGCGGCCGACCACGGTCAGCAGCGCCTCGTGGGCATCCAGCACATCGTCGCCGCCCTGGGCCTCACCGGCGTGATGCACGCCATGGGCCGGATGGAAGCGCTCGCCCAGCTGCAGCGGCGAGGCGGCGCCGACGACGACCTCCTCGCGGGTGGCGAACACGCGGCCCTCGGCCATTCCACCCGACAGATGCTCGACCAGCGCGGCCGTCACGCCGACCACCGGCTGGCCGCGATGGCTGTCGCCAAAGGCCAGCGGCGAGACGAAGGCGGCACGCGTGTCGTTGAGCAGCTTGGCACTGAGCTCCGGGCTCAGCAACTGGCTGCCACCCGGGCGCAGGAACACGGCGGTCAGCAGCGCATCGGTGCGGCTGCCCGGCGCGGCAACGATCAGGTCGAACTTGTCGGCAGCCTTGGCACTGCCGCTGCGCAGCGCGCGCTCCTGCGACACGATGGCCACCGCCAGGCTCACACCGGCCGCGACCAGCAGCACAAAGGCCAGCGCGCTGTAGCGGTAGCGGCTCAGCGCGGCGCGTATCACCGGCCAGGGATTCATCATGCTCATGGCGCCATCCGCCCCGACTTCATCGTCAAGACCTGATCGGCCAGCGCGGACAGCCGTTCGTCATGGGTGACGGCAACCACGGTCTTGCCCTGCCGTGCGATGTCCTGCAGCGCGGCGGCAATGCGCTGGCCGTTGTCGGCATCGAGGCTGGCGGTGGGTTCATCGGCCAGCAGCAGGGGCGGGTCCAGCAGCAGCGCGCGGGCCAAGGCCACACGCTGCTGCTCGCCGCGAGACAGCCGCGCCACCGGCCCGGTGCGCAGCGGCAGCTCGAAGCCCGCCAGCAGCTCGATGCCGCGCAGGCGCAGGGCGGCCGGCAGATGCAGGCGGCTGAACTGCGCCGGCAGCAGCACATTGGCCAGCGCATCGAGTTCATCGATCAGGCGGAAGTCCTGGAACACCATGCCGCAATGGGCCAGGCGCCAGGCGTCGCGCTGGCGCTCGCTCAGGCGGTTCAGCTCGGTGCCGTCAAACAGGATGCCGCCCTGCTGCGGCACGACGATGCCGACCAGCGCATGCAGCAGGGTCGTCTTGCCGGAGCCCGAGGGGCCGACGATGGCCGTCAGCTGCCCCGGTGCAAAGCTTGCGCTGACGTCCTGCAGCGCCTCGATGGCCACACCGCCGGCATCCGCAAAGCTGGCGCTGACCGAATGGGCGGCCAGCGTCATGGCCGCTGGAAGCTGGCGTCGGTCAGGCGCACGCGGCTGACGAAGCCGGTGGCCGCGTCGGTCTGCGGCCCTATCTCCAGCCGGCCCACGACCTGTATCAGCTCACCGGGCCGCACCGCCTCCTGGCGTTTCTTCATGCGCACGAAGATGATGGTGTCTATCCACTGGTCCTCCGATGCGCAGAAGGGACAGGTCTCGACCGGCGTGTTCGAGAGCACGAAGAAGTCCGACTCGACCTTCAGATGCGGGGCCATGAAGCCCTGGATCGTGACCGGCTTGCCGGCCAGGCGCTTGGCCAGGTCGGAGAAGCTCAGATCCTCCCGGTACAGCTCGAACATGCGGATGCGCGTCGGCGCCTGGGCAAGCGCCGCCAGCGGTAGGCAGGCAGACAAGCAGGCAGCCGCCAGTGCAAGGTAGCGCCGCCTCAACATGCTGTGATCACTCCATGCCCGTGACGGCCAGCACGATGCTCAAGCTGGTCGTGATCGCCTTGACCATGGGCTCCTTCTCGACATCGATCCACTCGTCCAGCGAGTGCGCACGCCCGCTCTTGTCCGGTGCGCCGCGGCCTATGGTGATGGCCGGAATGCCCAGGTTCATCGGCATGTTTGAATCGGTCGAGCTCCACCCGTAGCCGACCTTGTAGCCGCCGGCCTCGATCGCCGCCTTGGCATACTGCACCAGCTCGGTCTTGGGGTCGGTGTTGCCGGCCGGGCGGTCGCCGATCAGCTTGGCCTCGACGGTGATCTTGCCCTCCTTGATCGAACGGGCGAAGTTCTCGCCGTCGGCGGCCTCCTGCATGATCTTCAGCATGCGGTCTTCGACGCGCTTCAGCTCGGGCACCGACTCGGAGCGCATGTCCACCTCCATCCAGCTGCTGACCGGAATCGAGTTGACGGAGGTGCCGCCGCCGATCAGGCCGATGCTGTAGGTCGTCTTCGGCGTGGCCGGCACCTGGATGCGCGAGAACTCGGCCGCCGCCTGGCCCTGGGCAAACATCGGGTTCACCAGGCCGAAGGCGCCGAAGCTGTGGCCGCCGGGGCCGTTGAAGGTGACGCGGTAGCGCTTGGAGCCGACGCCGCCATTGGTGATCATGTTCACGCCACCCGACTCGACCGAGAAGAAGCTCTTGATCTTGTCCTTGTAGGCGCCCTTGGTGAACAGATGGCGCACGCCGCGCAGATCGCCCGGGCCCTCTTCGCCGACGGTGCCGACGAACAGGATGTCGTCGCGGGTCTTGATGCCGGCGGCCTGCATCGCACGCACAAAGCCCAGGAGGACTGACAGGCTCATCGTGTCGTCGCCGACGCCGGGCGCGTAGAGCTTGGTGCCCTGGCGCTTCACCGTCACATCGGTGCCGGCCGGGAACACGGTGTCCAGGTGGGCGGAGACGACAACGAACTTGCCGTCGCCGCGCGTGCCCTTGCGCAGGCCCAGCACATTGCCTTCCTCGTCGATCTTCACGTCGGTCAGGCCCACGGCCTTCAGCATCTGCTCGAAGGCCTTGGCGCGCACCTCTTCCTTGAACGGCGGCGCCGGAATCTCGGTCAGCTTGATGCCGTCTTCGACGATGCGGCCATGCTCTTTGTCAATGGTCGCGGCGGCGGTCTTGAAGGCCGGGCTGGCGAGAATGCGTTCGACCTCGGCCACCGGGTTGGCGCTCTGGGCAGAGGCCGAGGCGCCGACGAGCGCGGTGCTGGCGGCCAGGGCCAGCAAGGAAAAGCGTGCTGCGATTTGCATGGATCGATCTCTCGGGGTGTGGGGAGTTCGATCCAGTGTATCGAGCCATCAGCGGCAAAAACCGGGTTTTGGCGACCACTCCGCATGCCGGTGCGGTAGCCGGCATGCGGGGGCGATAGCCGGTTCGGCGACAGGGCCGTACAGGCCTGCAACCTTTACCGCTTCTTCTTGTCGACTTCATTGCCGATCACACCGCCAACGACGGCACCGACGGCCGCGCCGGTCGGGCTGCCGCCCGTCATCACGGCGCCTGCGACGCCGCCAATGCCGGCACCGGTCACCGTGTTCCGGCTCATGCTCGAGCAGCCGGTGCTGGCGACGGCAATGATCAATGCAGCAAATGCGTAGGGGATAGTGGTGCGGTTCATGGGATCTCCTGAAAGTGGAGCGGCTAGATGGCCGCTAAGTCCCAAGGTATCCGAGACACAGCGGGCAGAGAATCGGCCGGCGTCGCATGCTGATGTAGGACGGCAGGCCGTGGGCCCTCCAGGTGTGACGAACTGCTACCGGGCACCCAGATGCGCCAGCGGCATCGCCGCCCCCGCCTTGACCTCGCCCAGCGAGAAGCTGGTGTGTATGTCCTTCACATTCGGCAGGTGCAGCAGGGTGTCGATAGAAAACCGCGAAAACGCGTCCAGGTCGGTGGCCAGCACCTGCAGCTCAAATGTCCCCGCCCCGGAGATGTAGTGGCAGGAGATCACCTCGGGCAGGCGGCGTATCGCCTCTTCAAGCTCCTTGGTCGCGGCACCGGTGTTGCGGTCGGCGTCCAGGCGCACAAAGGCCAGCACGCCCAGGCCCACCTTGCGGCGGTCGATCTCGGCGCGGTAGCCGGTGATATAGCCCTGCTCCTCCAGCCATTTGACGCGGCGCCAGGTCGGCGCGGCCGACAGGCCGATGCGGGCGGCCAGTTCGGCGTTGGACAGGCGGGCGTCCAGCTGCAGCTCGTGCAGGATGGCGATGTGGTAACGGTCCAGCGTTTCAGGCAGACTGGCCTCATCGGCGGCGGCCTGCGCATCGGCGCGCGGCCTGGCGCTCGCCAAACTTCTAGTGGTTTGCCCGATTTTGGGGGTTCTGGATGCCAATCGTCACTCCTAGGCGGTTATTGAGCAAGATTCTTGCGCCAGGCCCCATTTTGCAGCCACAGAAAGAAAGCACCCCGCGCAGGCCTTTGCCTACACTCGCGGCACCGCCTTTTTCCTGGTCTGATGCCGCGCCCTGGCCACAAGCCGGGTCCGTGCCTTCCGCCCGATCCTCCCCGTTTGCCGCTCACCCTCTGGAGCCTCATCGATGAATGCACCCCTGCCCGAATCCGTCCGCCGCGCGCTGGAACTGGTCACGCTGGACGACAAGTACAGCCTAGACACAGGCCGGGCTTTCATGAGCGGGGTGCAGGCGCTGGTGCGTTTGCCCATGCTGCAGCAGCAGCGTGACAAGCTGGCCGGGCTGAACACCGGCGGCTTCATCAGCGGCTACCGCGGTTCGCCGCTGGGTGGCTATGACCAGGCGCTGGTGGCGGCCAAGAAGCATCTGGACGCGCACAACATCGTGTTCCAGCCCGGCGTCAACGAGGAGCTGGGGGCCACCGCCGTGTGGGGCTCGCAGCAGCTGGACCTGTTCCCGCAGTCGAAGAAGTTCGACGGCGTGTTCGGCATCTGGTACGGCAAGGGGCCGGGTGTTGACCGCACCTGCGATGTGTTCAAGCACGCGAACATGGCCGGCACGGCCAAGCATGGCGGCGTGATCGCCATCGCCGCCGACGACCATGTGTCCAAGAGCAGCACCGCGCCGCACCAGAGCGACCACATCTTCAAGGCCTGCGGCCTGCCGGTGTTCTTCCCGTCCAATGTGCAGGACATCCTGGACATGGGCCTGCACGCGATCGCGATGAGCCGCTTCTCGGGCGTCTGGTCGGGGATGAAGACGATTCAGGAAGTCGTCGAGTCCTCGGCCTCGGTGTCGGTCGACCCGGACCGCGTCAAGATCATCATCCCCGAAGACTTCCAGATGCCGCCCGGCGGCCTGCACATCCGCTGGCCCGACGCGCCGCTGGAGCAGGAAGCGCGGCTGATGGACTACAAGTGGTACGCGGCCCTGGCCTATGTGCGCGCCAACAAGCTGAACCACAACGTCATCGCCACCGCCAACGACCGCTTCGGCATCATTGCCACCGGCAAGGCCTTCAATGACACGCGCCAGGCGTTGGCCGATCTGGGCCTGGACGACGACACCTGCAAGCAGCTGGGCATTCGCCTGCACAAGGTCAATGTCGTGTGGCCGCTGGAAGCGACGATCACCCGCGACTTCTGCCAGGGCCTGCAAGAGGTGCTGGTGGTCGAGGAGAAGCGCCAGGTCATCGAGTACCAGCTGAAGGAACAGCTCTACAACTGGCGCGCCGATGTGCGCCCCAATGTGCTGGGCAAGTTCGACGAGGCCGGGGGCAATGAAAGCGGTGAATGGGGCCTGCCCAACCCGAGCGAGAACTGGCTCCTGCGCCCCAAGGCCGACCTGACGCCGGCCATCATCGCCAAGGCGATCGCCAAGCGGCTGAAGAAGCTGGGCGTGGACCGCGACATCGTCAACCGCATGGACGAGCGCCTGGCCGTCATCGACGCCAAGGAGCGCGCGCTGATCGAGCTGAAGACCGACACCGGCGAGCGCGCCCCCTGGTTCTGCAGCGGCTGCCCGCACAACACCAGCACCCGCGTGCCCGAGGGCTCGCGGGCTCTCGGTGGCATCGGCTGCCACTACATGGCCACCTGGATGGACCGCAGCACCATCACCTTCAGCCAGATGGGCGGCGAGGGCGTGGCCTGGGTCGGCCAGGCGCCGTTCACGACCGACACGCATGTGTTCTCCAACCTCGGTGATGGCACCTACTTCCACAGCGGCCTGCTGGCGATTCGCCAGAGCATCGCCGCCGGCGTGAACATCACCTACAAGGTGCTCTACAACGACGCCGTGGCAATGACCGGCGGCCAGAAGGTCGGCGAGCGGGCCGAGGGCCACACGGTGCTGCAGATCATGAAGAGCCTCACCGCCGAGGGCGTGATGAAGCTGGTGATCGTGACCGACGAGCCCCAGAAGTACGAGGGCGTGGCGCTGGAGCCCGGCGTGACGGTGCACCACCGCGACACGCTGGACGCGATCCAGCGCGAGTTCCGCGAGATCAAGGGCACGACCGCCATCATCTACGACCAGACCTGCGCCACCGAGAAGCGCCGCCGCCGCAAGCGCGGCACGATGAAGACGCCGGACAAGACCGTCATCATCAACGAGCTGGTCTGCGAAGGCTGCGGCGACTGCTCGGTGCAGAGCAACTGCCTCAGCGTCGAGCCGGTCGAGACCGAGTTCGGCCGCAAGCGCCGCATCAACCAGAACACCTGCAACAAGGACTACTCCTGCGTGAAGGGCTTCTGCCCGAGCTTCATCACCGTCGAGGGCGGTGCGCTGAAGAAGGCGAAGAAGGAGGCGAAGGGCGACCTGAGCGCCCTGCCGGCCATTCCCGAGCCCGCGCTGCCGCTGTGCGAGCAGGCCTGGGGCATCGTCGTCGGCGGTGTCGGCGGCACCGGCGTCATCACCATCGGTCAGTTGCTGGGCATGGCCGCGCATCTCGAAGGCAAGGGCGTGGTCACGCAAGACGCCGGCGGCCTGGCGCAAAAGGGCGGCGCGACCTGGAGCCATATCCAGATCGCGAACCGGCCGGATGCCATCTTCACCACCAAGGTGGACACTGCCAAGGCCGATCTGGTGATCGGCTGCGACCCGATTGTTTCCGCCAACAAGTACACCCTGGCGGTGATGCAGCCGGGTCGCACCTTTGTGGCGCTGAACAGCCACGGCACGCCGACGGCCGCCTTCGTCAAGAACCCGGACTGGCAGTTCCCCGGCGGCAACTGCGATGCGGCAATTGCCGCGGCGGCGAGCCCGGAGCTGATCGGTTCGTTCGACGCCGAGCAGGTGGCGGTGCAGCTGGTCGGCGACTCGATCTACACCAACCCGCTGATGCTGGGCTACGCCTGGCAAAAGGGCCGCGTGCCGCTGAGCCATGCCGCGCTGATGCGCGCCATCGAGCTGAACGGCGTGCAGGTCGCCAACAACAAGTCGGCCTTCGAATGGGGCCGTCGCTGCGCCCATGACCTGGCCGCCGTGCAGGCCCTGTTCAAGGCCGCGCAGGTGATAGCCTTCGTCAAGAAGCCCGGCCTGGCCGAGATGATTGCCAAGCGCGTGGACTATCTGACCGCTTACCAGGACGCCGCCTACGCCGCGCAGTACACGGCTTTTGTCGACAAGGTCAAGGCGGCAGAAGCCAAGCTGGGCACGAGCACCAAGCTGAGCGAGGCCGTGGCCCGCTATCTGTTCAAGGTCATGGCCTACAAGGACGAGTACGAGGTCGCCCGCCTGCACACCGACAAGAGCTTCACCGACAAGGTCGCCGGCATGTTCGAGGGCGACTACAAGCTGGTGCACCACCTGGCGCCCCCGCTGACGGCCAAGAAGAACGACAAGGGCGAGCTGATCAAGCAGCCGTTCGGCCCCTGGATGCGCAGCGCCTTTGGCCTGCTGGCCAAGCTGAAGGGCCTGCGCGGCACCGCCTTCGATGTGTTCGGCTACACCGAGGAGCGCAAGATGGAGCGCGCCTTGATCGCCGAGTACCGCGCCAGCATCGACGAGGTGCTGCAGGGCCTGACGGCCGACAAACTGGCCCTGGCAACCGACATCGCCCGCATCCCCGAAGACATCCGCGGCTACGGCCATGTGAAGGAGCGCCACCTGGTCGCGGCCCGCGCCAAGTGGGTGGGGCTGATGGGGCAGTGGCGGGGGCAGGACGTCAAAGTGGCGGCCTGATTTCGATCAGTTTCCAGATCGATAGCAAAGCGGCGGTGGCGAAAGTCACCGCCGCTTTTTTTTTGGTTCGCCGCCGTCTTGGGAAGCCAGTACCAGCGTGACTCGGGCTGCGGGACTGCCCAGCCTCGTGCGTCCCTCGGCACCCCCGCACGCCGGGCGAGACCCTCAATCAATCCCAGTAAGGCCGCTCGGCATCAAACCGCGCCGCCAGAAAGTCCACAAAGGTCCGCAGCAGCAGCGGCTGATGCCGCCGGCTGGTGTAGACCGCGTGTATGCCCAGCTGCTCGGGCTCCCAGTCCGGAAGCACCCTCACCAGCGCGCCGCTGGCCAGCAGTGGGCCGGCCAGATAGGTGGGTTGCAGGCCGATGCCGGCGCCGGCCAGCAGGGCCTGCAGCAGCACCATCGCCTCGTTGGCGCGCAGCCGCGGCGGTGCCAGCGGCACGCTGATGCGCTCGGCGCCGCGCTGCAGCAGCCATTCGTCACTGCCGAAGCGGGCGTGGCCGACGCAGGCATGCGCTGACAGCTCCGCCGGTTCGGCCGGCGTGCCCCGCGCCGCCAGATAGCTCGGCGCGGCGCAGACCACCGAGCGGCACACCGTCAGCCGCCGGGCGATCAGGGCCGGGTCCAGCTGGTTGCTGATGCGCAGGGCCAGATCGATGCGGTCTTCGACCAGGTTCACCGCATGCTCTGAGGCCAGGAGCTCGATGCCGGTCTGCGGGTGCAGGGCCAGGAACTCGGCCACCGCCGGAGCGATGTGCTGCTGGGCAAACGACATGCTGGCCGTGATGCGCAGCCGGCCGCTGACGGTCTGGTGCCGGGCGCCGGCCACCTGGCGTGTCTCCTCGGCCAGCTCCACCATCTGGCGGCAGCGCGGCAGGGCCTCGGCGCCGGCATCGGTCAGGCTCAGTCTGCGGGTGCTGCGCTGCAGCAGGCGCGCACCCAGCCATTGCTCCAGCGCCTCCAGATGGCGGGAGGTCATCGCCCGGGACAGGTCCAGCGCCTCGGCGGCCGCCGTCAGGCTGCCGCGATCGACCACCTCGACAAACACCTGCATTGCTTTCAGCTGGTCCATGGCGTCTTATTTGCTCATTTTATGCAACAAACAGTCTCGCAGACTGCTGTTTATCAATCAAGTCAGCGCAAATAAAGTTCAGTCCATCGCAACACGACTGGAACCACCATGAACCACCTGCCCCGCCTCCTCAAGCAAATCGGCCTTGGCGCCGCTCTGGCCACTGCCATGGTCGCCGCCGATGCACAGACCGCCGCCGCGCCGGCCCCGCTGGAACTGAAGGTCATCAACCACGGCCCGGCCAGCTTCCATGTCAACTCGGTGCTGGTCACCGGCGCCAAGGAGGCCATCCTGCTGGACGCCGGCTTCACCCGCGCCGACGCGCTGCGCGTGGCCGCCGCCGTGCTGGACAGCGGCAAGACGCTGAGCACCATCTACGTCAGCGCCGCCGACCCGGACTACTACTTCGGCCTCGAAGTGCTGCGCCAGGAATTCCCCGAGGCGAAGATCGTCACCACCGCACCGACCCTGAAGAAAATCGAGGCCTCGCTGCCGGCCAAGCTGCAGGTCTGGGGCCCGCGCCTGGGTGCCAACGCGCCGCGCAAGCCGGTGCTGCCCGAGCTGATGACAGGCAACACCTTGCAGCTGGAAGGCCGCACCCTGGAAGTGCGCGGCCTGGACGACAGCCTGGCCCATCGCAGCTATGTGTGGATCCCTTCGATCAAGGCCGTGGTCGGTGGTGTGAATGTGTTCGGCGGCCTGCATGCCTGGACGGCCGACACGCAGACGGTGGCCGAGCGCGCCGCCTGGGTCGCCAAGCTGGACGCGATTGCCGCGTTGCAGCCCGCCATCGTCGTGCCCGGCCATATGCTGCCCGGCACGGTGCAGGACGCGTCGACGGTGAGCTACACCCGCGCCTATCTGCAGCGCTTCGAGGCCGAGCTGCCCAGGGCCGCCAATGCCGCGGCGCTGATCGCCACCCTGCAGGCCGCCTATCCGCAGGCCGGTCTGGGCATCGCGCTGGACATCGGTGCCAAGGTCAACAAGGGCGAGATGAAGTGGTAATCCAGGCTTGACCCGGGCGCGGTGCGGGATCAGCATCCGCAGATGAGCACCGCCGCCCCGCCCATCCTGCCCGCCGCACGCCCCTGGCGTGACGGCAAGCGCTGGTGGTGGCTGCTGTCACCGGCCTTTCCGGGCCTGGTGTGGCTGAACCTGATCCAGTACCAGACCACGGGCCACGAGTACTGGCTATGGGTCAGCAGCGCGGTGATGTACATCCTGATCCCGCTGCTCGATCTGCTGCTGGGGCCCGATGCCCGCAACCCTCCCGCCGAGGCCCTGCCCGGCCTGGAGCGGGTGTTCTGGTACCGCGCCATCGTCGTGGCCTTCATCCCCTTCCAGTTCGCGCTGACGATTCACGGCGCCTGGATCGCTGCCACGCACGACCTGACCCTGTTCGGCTGGGCCGGGCTGATTTTCAGCGTCGGCGGCATCAATGGCGTCGGCATCAACACCGCCCACGAGCTCGGCCACAAGCGGCCGCGCTGGGAGCGCTGGCTGTCGCGCCTGGCGCTGGCGCCGGTGGCCTACGGGCATTTCTATGTCGAGCACAACCGCGGCCACCATCTGAACGTGGCCACACCACAAGACCCGGCCAGCGCCCGCATGGGCGAGAGCTTCTGGGCCTTTCTGCCGCGCACCCTGGTTGGCAGCGTGGCCTCGGCCTGGGCGCTGGAGGCCGCCAAGCTGCGCGCGAGGCAGCTGCACGCCTGGCACTGGCGCAATGAATGCCTGCAGGCCTGGAGCATGACCGTCCTGCTGTTTGGCGGCCTGTGCCTCTGGCTGGGCCTGGGCGTGCTGCCGTTTCTGCTGATACAGGCCTTTTACGGCGCCTCCCTGCTGGAGGTCGTCAACTACATCGAGCACTACGGCCTGCTGCGCGAGCTCGATGCGCGAGGCCGGCGGGTGCGCTGCGCGCCCGAGCACTCGTGGAATTCCAGCCACGTGGTCTCGAACCTGTTCCTGTACCAGCTGCAGCGCCACAGCGACCACCATGCCCATCCGGGCCGGCGCTACCAGGCCCTGCTGCATACCGAGCAAAGCCCGCAACTGCCCTCGGGCTATGCGGCGATGCTGATGCTGGCCTATGTGCCGCCGCTGTGGTTTGCGGTGATGGACAAGCGCCTGCTGGCGCACTACGGCGGCGACGTGAGTCGCGCCCATCTGCAGCCCTCGCGCCGCGCCGCGCTGCTGCGCCGCTACGCCCGGTAACTTCTTTTTGCGAGTGCCGGGGAACCGCCGGGCGCCAAGCCGGTCGGAGCCCATCGTTCAAATCATGTGAACCCAGGGGTCAAGCGAGGTGAACCGCCAAGGGGCGGCGCCGGCCGACACTTCAGTCAACGAACGAGACCGCCACAGGCCCCCCACCGATGAACACGATCTCCACCCAGTCCACCCGCTACACGATGATCGCCATAGCGTTTCACTGGCTACTGGCCGTGGCCATCGTGATCTCGTTCAGCGTCGGGCTGTACATGGTGGAGCTGCCCTTCTCGCCCAGCCGGCTCAAGCTTTACAACTGGCACAAATGGGCGGGCGTGACGATTTTGGCGTTGTCGGCCCTGCGTCTGCTGTGGCGTCTGACACACCGCCCGCCGGCCGATCTGCCGGCGCCTGCCTGGCAGAACAAGGCCGCGCACGTCACCCACGGCCTGCTCTATCTGCTGTTTTTCGCCGTGCCGCTGTCCGGCTGGGCCTACAGCTCGGCGGCGGGCTTCCCCATCGTCTGGTTCGGTGTGCTGCCACTGCCCGATCTGCTGGGTGCCGACAAGGCCCTGGCCGAGACCATCAAGCCCTTGCACGAAATCTTCGCCAAGGGCCTGGCCGTCCTGGTGCTGCTGCACATTGCCGCCGCACTGAAACACCGCTTCGTCGACCGCGACGGCCTGCTGCAACGCATGTTGCCCGGCCGCGGCTGAACCTCAACAACAAGGACTGTCATGACCTCACTGAATTCCAAACTGCTGTTCGGCACCACCCTGCTGCTGGCCCTGGCCGGCGCCGCCTTTGCCCAGGCCAAGCCCGCCGTGCTGGTGCCCGCGCAAAGCGATGTCAGCTTCACCAGCAAGCAGATGGGCGTGCCGGTGGACGGCAAGTTCAAGCGCTTCGATGCGCAGATCGCCTTCGACCCGAAGAAGCCCGAGACCGGCAAGGTCGCCTTCACCATCGACATCGCCAGCGCCACCCTGGGCTCGCCCGAGTTCGACGCCGAGCTGTCCAAGCCGGCCTGGTTTGACGCCAAGAAGATTCCTCAGGCCAGCTTCCAGAGCAGCGCCATCAAGGCCAGCGGCCCGGGCAAGTTCGATGTCATCGGCAAGCTCAGCATCAAGGGCCAGACCCGCGACATCACCGTGCCGGTGACGATTGCCCAGGCCGGCGCCGTCAGCACCGCCACCGGTGCCTTCGCCATCAAGCGCCTCGAATTCAAGATCGGCGACGGTGAATGGGCCGACACCTCCATGGTCGCCAACGACGTGCAGGTCAAGTTCAAGCTGACCCTGAACGGCCTGGCACCGCTCTGATCCACACCTTTCTTACCCAACCCTCCAGCAAAGAGAACAACCCATGAACAAGACCCTGATCACCGCCGCCCTGCTGAGCCTGGCCACCCTGGCCCAGGCCGAGTCCGCCACCTACGCGATCGACCCGACGCACACCTTCGTCAGCTACGAAATCGCCCACTTCGCCACCTCGACCAACCGCGGCCGCTTCGACAAGAAGGAAGGCACCGTGCAGCTGGACCGCTCGGCCAAGACCGGCAAGGTCGAGCTGACGCTGGACATGGCGGCCATCAACACCGGCGTGGCGCCGCTGGACAAGCACCTGCAGAGCGATGACTTCTTCGCCTCGGCCAAGTACCCGACGGCCAAATTCGTCGGTGACAAGTTCACCTTCGTCGGCGACAAGGTCACCGAAGTGGCCGGCACCCTGACGCTGCGTGACAAGACCATGCCGGTGACCCTGAAGGCCACCAACTTCAACTGCTACCAGAACCCCATGTTCAAGCGCGAAGTCTGCGGCGGCGACTTCGAGGCCACCATCATCCGCAGCCAGTACGGCGTCAACTACGGCCTGAACTACGGCTTCCCCGACGCCGTGCGCCTGCTGATCCAGGTCGAAGCCGTTCGCCAGCAGTGATTGGAGCCCCCAAGGCCGCCGCAAGGCGGCGTCCGCCCCCCAATGGGGGAGCAAGGAAACTTGGGGCGGCCCGGCGTTTCCTTGAAACGCCCTGGCCCATTTGTTTGGTCAGCGTGGCAAGCCTGGCCTGGCCCTGCGCGCTCTCGGCGCAGCCGGTGACCTACCGGCTTGACCCGCTGCACAGCGCCGTGCAGTTCGAGGTCCTGCACTTCAATACGTCCACCCTGCGTGGACGTTTTGCCATGTTGAACGGCTGGGTCACCCTGGATGGTGCCGCTCAGCGCGGCGAGGTCGGCCTGAGCATAGACACCGCCACCGTGGACACCGGCCTCAAGGTGCTGGACGCCCGGTTGCGCCAGCCCGATCTGCTGGACAGCACCGGCCACCCCCAGGCCTGGTTCGTGGCCAGCCGCTTCAGGTTTCAGGACGGGCAGCTCAGCGAGGTGCGCGGCGAGTTCACCTTGCGCGGCATCGGCCAGCCGCTGAGCCTGCATGCGCTGCGCTTCGGCTGCCGCCAGGACGAGCGGCTGCAAACCGAAGTCTGCGGCGGTGATTTCGAGGCCACGCTGCTGCGCAGCGACTTCGGCGCCACCTTCGGCCTGCCCTTTGTCGGCGACAGGGTACGGCTGCTGATACAGGTCGAGGCGCTGCGGGAGCCGGATCAGCCGCAAAAGTGACAAATTCGCGCACCCCCACCCGGGCTGCGCCCACCGACTGTCTGCCATTCGTGCAGCCTACCCCCTGTCCTGGGCACTACATCGCCTGCCCATCGTGCCCCCGCCCCCCTGCCGGTACAGTGCAAACCAGTCCTGATGAAACCAGTCCCCGGATTGCAATGAACAAGGCCCCGCTTCGATGAACGCGCAGTACCCCTCCAAGCCAGCGCCGGTGCACGGTTGGCAGCGCTTCGCCAGCAATGTGATGCGGGGCTTCCACGTCTATGCCAGCTGGCTGGTCAGCATCACCTGGACGCGCTTTGTGCTGCTGTCGCTGCTGCTGCTGATCGCCACCTCCATCCTGCAGGACCTGCCGCCGTTCACCTGGCGCATCGACGAGCATGTGGAAGAAGTGCCGGCCAAGGCCCCCAAGGCCCCCAAGGCCCCGCCCGCGGCCAAACCCGCCAAGCCGGCCAAGGCCGAGAAGCCCGCCAAACCCGGTGGCCCGGCGGTGCACTACGACGTGACGATTGACGAGCGCGGCATCCGCGTGCTGCCGCGCGGGGCGGCCAGCGCGCCCGAGGGAGCGGCCTCCGATGCCTCCAGATTGCCCTCGATCCGCATCGATCTGCCCAGCTCGGTGGACAAGGAAGCGATCAAGGACGCGGTCGAGGAGGCTCGCCAGGCCGTCGAAGACGCGCTGGACGAGAAACGCGGCGCCATCGAACAGGCCCAGCAGGCGCTGGAAGAGAAGCAGCGCGCGCTGGAAGAAATGCAGGCCACCGAGCCCGGCACCCGCCGCCGGGTGCGGGTGGTGCGCATCGGCGACTTCCTGGTCCAGCTGTCCTTTCTGCTGATTCTGGCCTCGGTGATCATCAAGATCACCTACAAGGGCCGCATCCAGGCCGAGGTCAAGGCCGCCCAGGCCACCGAGACGGCCGAGGCCGAATCGCTGAAGCGCCAGGTCGTCGAGGCCCGCATGGCGGCGATGCAGGCCCAGGTCGAGCCCCACTTCCTGTTCAACACCCTGGCGTCCATCGACCATCTGATCGAAACCGACCCGCCGCGGGCCTCGATCATGCAGAAGAACCTGATCGCCCTGCTGCGTGCCTCGATGCCGACGATGCGCGAGGCCAATGCCACCGGCGTGCGTGACCTGGGCCGCGAGCTGGCGGTCATCAAGCCCTATCTGGAAATTCTCAAGGTACGCATGGAAGAACGCCTGGTGACCGACATCCAGGTGCCCGAGGGCCTGCTTTCGGCCGAGTTCCCGCCGATGATGATCCAAAGCCTGGTCGAGAACGCCATCAAGCATGGCCTGGAGCCCAAGGCCGAGGGCGGCACCCTGACCGTCAAGGCCGAGATCGTGCACGGCAAGCTCTGTGTCACCGTGGCCGACACGGGCTTGGGCTTCGGCAAGGCCGCCACCGCCGGCACCGGCGTGGGCCTGGCCAATATCCGCGAGCGCCTGCAGCTGCTGTATGGCAACAAGGCCACCCTGGCGGTGACAGAAAACTCGCCCTCCGGCACGGTGGTCAGCATCAGCGTGCCCTACAGCGCCAGAGAAGGAGTGTTTGCATGAAGTCCCTGTTCAAATTCATCGTCGGCGCCGCCATCGTGATGGGGCTGCTGACCCTGGCCTTCGGCCTGCTGGTGGCCGTCAATCTGTTCAACACACCCGACCTGAACCTGACCATCAATGGCTGGGATGTGCCTTTCACCGAGTTGCATCCCGGCCATCTGCTGATGGGCGCGATGGGCATCGCCATCGCCGCCGTGGTCATCGTCGTGGTCGTGCCGCTGTCGCTGATACTGGGCCTGGCCCTGCCGCTGCTGATGCTGGCCCTGGGCCTCGCCCTGGGCTTGCTGGCCCTGGTGGGTGTGGGCGCGCTGGCCCTGTCGCCGGTGCTGCTTCTGCTGCTGCCGCTGATCTGGTTGGCGCGGCGCAACCGGGCAAAGTCCTGATCGCGAACGCGCGCCTGCGCGGTTAGCATCCGAAGATGAACGAAGCGCTCCACTCCACCCCTTTTTCCGGCGCGCCGCGTGCCGTGCTCGCCGACGACGAACGCCTGATGCGCGAGCAGCTGCGCGCCCGCCTGGCCGAGGTCTGGCCCGAGCTGCAGATCGTGGCCGAGGCCAAGAACGGCATCGAGGCGGTGCAGCTGGTGGCCGAGCACAAGCCCGATCTGGTGTTCCTGGACATCCGCATGCCGGGCATGACGGGCGTCGAAGCGGCCCGCGAGATTGCCCAGCTGCCGGACAATGAACAGAACGAAGGCGGCGACTGGCTGGGCTGCGAGATCGTCTTCATCACCGCCTACGACCAGTACGCGATCGAGGCTTTCGAGCAGGGCGTGGTCGACTATGTGCTCAAGCCCGCCGAGCGCGAGCGCCTGACCATCACAGTGGAACGCATCCGCAAGCGCCTGGCCCAGCGCCATGAGCATCACGGCGGGCCGGAGGCAAGCGCAGCCGATGCGCCGCCGCCCCAGCTGCAGCAGCTGCTGCACCGCCTGTCTCAGCAGCTCAAGCCGGCCGGCAGCCAGCCGCTGAAGTGGATACAGGCCACCGTCGGCCAGGCCATACAGATGATTCCGGTCGACGATGTGCTGTTCTTCATCTCCGACGAGAAGTACACCCGCGTGCAGACCGCCACCATCGAGGCCCTGATACGCAAGCCGATCAAGGAGCTGGTCGACGAGCTCGACCCGGAGCAGTTCTGGCAGATCCACCGCTCGACCCTGGTCAACACCAAGGCGATTGCCGGCGTGACCCGCGACCTGCGCGGCCGCCAGATGGTGGGCATCAAGGGCCTGAACGAGAAGCTCGAGGTCAGCCGCAGCTACACCCATCTGTTCAAGGGCATGTGAGGTGGCGACGCGCCGCCAGACGCTGCTGACCCTGAGTTCCGCCCTGGCCCTGCCGCTGCAGGCAATGGCGCAAACGGCCGCGGCCTCGCTGGCGCCGGCGTTCGACGACTGGGCCGAACACCTCGCGCTGGAGCGCATGCGTGCCGATCCGGTGCTGGCCACTTCGCGCCAGTATCTGCCGCCGGCCGAGCAGGAATTGCTGGACGGCCAGCTGACGCCCAACACCAAGGCCTACCGCGCGGCCCGCGTCGCGGCGGCTCGAGCGGCGCTGCAGCAGATGCGCAGCTTCGACCGCAGCCGGCTCGGCGCTCAGCAGCGCACCTCGGCAGCGGTGATCGAATGGTCGCTGCAAAACCAGGTCGATGGCGAGGCCTTCAGCGACTACCAGTTCGTCTTCCATCAGTTCCGCGGCCTGCATATCAGCCTGGTGAACTTCCTCAGCCAGTCGCACCCGGTCCGCAACGCGCGCGATATCGCCAACTACCTGAGCCGGCTGGAGCAGGTCGCCGGCCAGATCGACAGGGGCATCGCCCAGGCCGCCGATGCGGCCACGCGCGGCTTCCTGATGCCGCGCTTCATCACCGAGGCGAGTTTGGGCCAGTTGCAGCGCTTTCTGGGTGACGCAGCGGCGAAGAATGTGCTGGTCACATCGCTCGATGAGCGCGCCGCCCAGCTGGCCGGCATCCCGGCCGAGGCCCGCGCGGCAGCGGTCGCGCAGGCAGAAAAGATCACCGCCGACGCCATCATCCCCGCCTACCGCCGTGTGCAGGCCCTGCTGCAGGCGCAGCTGCCCCAGACCACCGACGACGCCGGCCTGTGGCGCCTGCCCGGAGGCGACAAGGCCTATGCCTTCGAGCTGCGGCGCCAGACCACCACCGACTACACGCCGGCCGAGATCCATGCGCTGGGGTTGAGCGAGGTGGCACGCATCGAAGCCGAGATGGACGGCCTGCTGCGCCAGCTCGGCTATGCCGAGGGCAGCGTCAAGCAGCGCATCGACAAGCTGGAGCTGGACCAGCAACCGAAGGAGGCAGATCCGCGCCCGGCCCTGCTGGCGCGCTACGAGGCCATCGTGCGCGACGCCGAGCGGCGCGCCAGGACGGTGTTCGAGATCACGCCCAAGGCCCCGGTGGTGGTCAAGCGCGAGCCCCCGTTCACCGAGAAGACGGCCGCCGCCCACTACGCCGGCCCGGCGCGCGACGGCACGCGGCCCGGCATCTTCTGGGTGCCGCTGCCCGGTGCGCCATTCCGCATGGCCGGCATGCGCACCTTGGCCTATCACGAGGCCGTGCCCGGCCATCATTTCCAGATCTCGCTGCAGCAGGAGAGCACGCAGCTGCCGCGCTACCGGCGCGACGCCGTGTTCAGCGGCGGCCCGGCCTATTCCGAGGGCTGGGGCCTGTATGCCGAACAGCTCGCGGCCGAGAACGGCTGGTACGAGGGCGACACCCTGGGCCGCCTGGGCCAGCTCGATGCCGAGCTGTTCCGCGCCCGCCGGCTGGTGGCCGACACCGGCCTGCATGCGATGAAGTGGACGCGCCAGCAGACCATCGCCTACGGCCTGCCGCTGGCCGAGGTCGACCGCTACGTGGTCATGCCCGGCCAGGCCTGCGCCTACAAGCTGGGCATGTTGAGCATCCTCGACGCGCGGGCCAAGGCGCAGCAGGCGCTGGGTGCGAAGTTCGCCATCAAGGCCTTCCACAGCCTGGTGCTGGGCACCGGCAATGTGCCGCTGGCCGTACTCGCCCAGGTGGTGGACGACTGGGTGGCTGCGCAGCGCTGAGCCGGCTCAGGCGGTGTCGCCGGCCAGGCTGGAGGCGATGCACCACTGCGCCGCCCAGTAGGTGGCCAAGATCCACAGCGAGGCCAGTGGCAGCGGCGTGGCGAACTTGTTGACGGCGAGCAGGGTGTCCGAGCACAGGAACAGCAGCCCACCCACGGCCGCCCAGCGGGCGCGGGCATTGCGAGGCTCGCTGCGCCACCAGACCGCCGATTGCGCCGCCATCGCCGCCAGGCAGACGACGTACACCGCCACCGGTGCGCGCAGCGCCGCCGGCACGCCCGACCACAGCTGGCTCAGCACCGCGCCGGCGAGCGCCGCGTAGAAGGCGATCGGCTCGGGCACCTTGGCAAACAGCACCGGCGTGCAGAAAGCCTTGATGTAGCAAAGGTGGGCCAGCAGGAAACTCACCAGGCCGGGCAGAAAGCCCTGCTCCGGCCAGAGCAGGCACACATCGCCAGCCAGCGAAAACGCGAGACCCAGCAGCAGCCAGCGGCGCAGCACCGGCGTGGCCCGGCCGCGCTGCCAGGCGTAGCCGATGATCAGCAGGGTGGTCAGCGGCTTGGCCACAAAGCCCCAGGCGTGCGGCAGCCACAGGCCGCTCAGGGCCAGCATGGCGACCAGGGCGCTGAGCGCCGTCAGCGGGGCCAGCAGGCGAGATATGTTGAGCATGCGACATTTTGACCTGCACCCCACCGCTCATACGCGCCAATAAGCAGCCTATTCGCGAATTGACACCGTCTCTCGCAAGCCGCTCGTGTGCCGGCGCATTCGCGATGACACTCGCCCGCTACGAAAACACCCTGGAGGACCCCAATGCTCAAGCTCACCGGCCTGACCCACGTCTATGCCAACGGCACCAAGGCGCTAGCCAACGCCACGCTCGACATCCCCAAAGGCATGTTCGGCCTGCTGGGCCCCAACGGCGCCGGCAAGTCCACCTTGATGCGCTGCATCGCCACCTTGCAGACCCCCAGCGCCGGCAGCATCCAGTTCGGCGATATCGACGTGATCAAGCAACCCGAGCGCCTGCGCGCCACCCTGGGCTATCTGCCGCAAGACTTCGGCGTCTACCCGCGCGTCTCGGCCTACGACCTGCTGGACCATCTGGCCGTGCTCAAGGGCATCGCCGGCAAGGGCGAGCGCCGCGACACGGTGGAGACCCTGCTGACCCAGGTCAATCTCTGGGACGTGCGCAAGAAGGCCGTGGCCGGCTATTCGGGCGGCATGCGCCAGCGCTTCGGCGTGGCCCAGGCGCTGATCGGCCGCCCGCAGCTGATCATTGTTGACGAGCCCACCGCCGGCCTGGACCCCGAGGAGCGCAACCGCTTCAACAATCTGCTGGCCGAGATCGGCGAGAACGTGGTGGTGATTCTCTCGACCCACATCGTCGATGACGTGGCCGATCTGTGCCCGATGATGGCCATCATCAACCAGGGTCGCATCGTGCAGACCGGTGCACCGCAAGACCTGACCCGATCGCTGCGGGGCCGGGTCTGGCGCCGCACCATCGAGTCCGGCCAGCTGGCCGGCTATCAGCAGGACCTGACGGTGATCTCCAACCGGCTGCGCGGCGGCCAGACCGTCATCCACGTGCTGGCTGACAACCTGCCTGCCGCCGGCTTCGAGCCGGTCGAGGGTGGACTGGAAGACCTGTACTTCGCCACCCTGGTGCAGTCGCGCCGCAGTACTGCATCAGCTGCGGCCACGGCCTGAAGGAGAACAGGCCATGCTCACCCAGATCGCCGCCTTCGAGGCGCGCTACCAGCTGCGCTCGCCGCTGTTCGCCGTGGCTTTTGTGCTGTTCTTCCTGCTGACCTTCGGTGCCGTCACGATCGAAGACATCCAGATCGGCGCCCGGGGCAACGTCAACGTCAACTCGCCCTACGCCATCCTGCAGACCCTGGGCTCGATGAATCTGCTGGCGATCTTCATCGTCACCGCCTTCGTCGCCAATGTCGTGATCCGCGACGACGAGACCGGCTTCGCACCGATTCTGCGGGCCACGCAGATCCGCAAGTTCGACTATCTGGTCGGCCGCTTCCTCGGCGCCTTCGCGGTCGCCTTCCTGGTCACCTGTGCGGTGCCGCTGGCGATGATCATCGGCTCCTGGATGCCCTGGCTGGATGCCGAGAAGGTCGGCCCGCTGGTGCTTGGCCACTATGCCTGGGCGCAGTTCGTGTTCGGCCTGCCGACCCTGCTGGTGATGAGTGCCGGCTTCTTCGCCCTGGCCACGGCCACGCGTTCAATGATGTGGACCTATGTCGGCGTGGTTGCCTTCATCGTGCTGTTCGTCATCAGCCGCGTGATGCTGGCCGACCCCAGCCTGGATGCCGTCTCGTCGATGGCTGACCCCTTTGCCGTCGGCGCACTGTCACGCATCACCAAGTACTGGACCACGGCCGACCGCAACACCCTGCTGCCACCGCTTGCCGGCGTGCTGCTGTGGAACCGCCTGCTCTGGCTGGGCGTGGGCGCAGCGCTGTTCGCGCTGGCCTACGGCCTGTTCCGCTTCGAGGCCAAGGGCAGCAGTGCCGAGTCGGCCAAGCCGAGGCAGGCCCCTGCGGCCGACCCGGCGCCGCCACCGAAGCCGCTGGCCGGCGCAACGGCCGGCGGCCTGGCACGTTGGCTGCAGTTCAGGGCGCTGACCCGCTTCGACATGGCCTTTGTGTTCCGCAGCCCGGCCTTCTTCGTGCTGCTGCTGCTGGGCGTGTTCAATGCCATCGGCGGGCTCTCGCTGACCGGCGAGGCCCGCGGCGTGAACTATCTGCCGGTGACACGCGCCGTGGTCGATGCGCTGATGGGCAGCTTCAACCTGATCCCCATCATCATCGCCGTCTACTACGCAGGCGAGCTGGTGTGGCGCGACCGCGAGCGCCGCATCCACGAGATCGTCGATGCCACCGCCGCGCCGAGCTGGGCCTTTCTTGCGCCCAAGGTGCTGGCGATCACGCTGGTGCTGCTGGCCACGCTGCTGGCGGGCGTGCTGACCGGTGTGCTGTTCCAGCTCTATCACGGCTACACCCATATCGAGCCGCTGGCCTATCTGCTGTGGTTCCTGCTGCCCAGCCTGATCAACGCCTTTCTGCTGGGCGTGCTGGCGGTGTTCGCCCAGGCCCTGGTGCCGCACAAATTCGTCGGCTGGGCGCTGATGCTGGTCTACACGGTGATCAGCACAACCCTGGCCACGATGGGCTTCGAGCACAAGCTCTACAACTACGCCGACACCGCCGCCGTGCCGCTGTCCGACATGAATGGCATGGGCCATTTCTGGATCGGCCGCGCCTGGCATCAGGGCTACTGGCTGGCCTTCGCGGCCATGCTGCTGGTGTTCACCCATCTGATGTGGCGCCGCGGCGCGGCGACCGAGCTGCGCCCGCGTCTGGCGCGGCTGGGCGGCCGCCTGAAGGGCGTGCCTGGTGCGCTGCTGGCCCTGAGCACCCTGGCCTGGCTGGGCAGCGGCGCATGGATCTTCTACAACACCAACATCCTGAACCGCTATGTGACCCAACCCGAGCGGGAGCAATGGCAGGCCGATGCCGAAAAGGCCCTGCTCCCCTACGAGAACCTGCCGCAACCGACCATCACCCACGTCAGCCTGAAGGTCGATCTGTTCCCGAAGCAGATCCGGGCCGCAGCCGAAGGCAGCTATCTGCTGGAGAACCGCAGCGGCCAGCCCTTGAGCACCGTGCACGTGCGGCTGGACCCCGACCTGGCCCTGCAGCAAGTGGCACTTGAGGGCGCCACCCTGCAAAAGGACTACAAGGCCTTCGGCTACCGCATCTACGCGCTGACCACGCCGATGCAGGTAGGCGAGCAGCGCAAGCTTGCGTTCAAGACGGTGCTGGAGCAGCCCGGCTTCGTCAACGGCATGCCGCTGACACAGATCGTCGCCAATGGCAGCTTCCTCAACAACTTCGCGCTGACGCCGGTGCTGGGCGTCAACCGCCAGATCTTTTTGCAGGACCGCAGCAAGCGGCGCAAGTACGGCCTGCCGGCCGAGTTGCGCATGGCCAAGCTGGAAGACGAGTCCGCCAGCGCCCACCACGCGCTGCGCCACGACAGCGACTGGGTAACGGCCGACATCACGCTGACCACCGACGCCGACCAGACCCCCGTGGCGCCCGGCTACACCGTCAGCGACACCACGACCGGTGGCCGCCGCACCCTGGTGACCAGGACCGAGGCGCCGATCCACAACTTCTTCTCGCTGCAATCGGCCCGCTACGAGATCCTGAAGCAGCCCTGGGCGGGCAAGAACGGCCAGCCGGTCGAGCTGAGCGTCTACTTCCACCCGCCCCATGCGGGCAATGCGCCACGCATGCTGGCGGCAATGAAGACCTCGCTGGACCTGTTCAGCCAGGCCTTCTCGAACTATCAGTTCCGCCAGGCGCGCATCCTGGAGTTCCCCGCCTACGAGCGTTTCGCCCAGTCCTTTGCCAACACCATGCCCTACTCGGAGGCGATCGGTTTCATCCAGGACTTTGACGAGGGCCGGCGCGACGAGAACATCGACCTCGTCAGCTACGTCACCGCCCACGAGATCGGCCACCAGTGGTGGGCCCATCAGCTGGTGGGCGCCGACAAGCAGGGCATGACCCTGCTGTCGGAGTCGTTCGCCCAGTACTCGGCCCTGCTGGTGATGGAAAAACTCTACGGCCGCGACCAGCTGCGCAAGTTCCTGAAGCTGGAGCTGGACCGCTACCTGCGCTCGCGCGCTGGCGAGACAGTGGAGGAGGTGCCGCTGGCCCGCGTCGAGAACCAGGGCTATGTGCATTACCGCAAGGGGGCGCTGACGATGTACTGGCTCAAGGAAGTGATAGGCGAGGCGGCCGTGAACCGCGTGCTGCAACAGCTGCTGGCCCAGTACGCCTTCAAGTCCGCGCCCTATCCGGCGTCCACCGACTTCCTGCGCATCCTGCGCACCGAGGCCGGACCCCAGCATGATCAGCTGATCACCGATCTGTTCGAGAAGATCACGCTGTACGACCTGAAGGCCAGCGACGCGAAGGCGAAGAGGCGCACCGACGGCAAGTACGAGGTGACGTTCAATGTCGAGGCCAAGAAGCTCTATGCCGACGGCAAGGGCAAGGAGACCGAGGCGCCGCTGGCCGAGGGCTTCGAGATCGGCGTGTTCACCGCCGAGCCTGGCAAAAAGGGCTTCAGCAAGGCCTCGGTGCTGATGCTGGAACGCCGCCCGTTGACCTCGGGCAAGCAGCAGTTCACGCTGGTGCTCGATCAGGAGCCGAAGTGGGTGGGCGTCGATCCGTACAACATGCGCATCGACCGCAACTCGGACGACAACCTGAGCAAGGTGGAGATGAACTGAGCCCGCGCACAAGGTCCGGAAGGAGCTTGTGGCTGGCGAAGGCCTGACCGCGATACAAGCGGGCAGGCTGAGCCAGCGTCAATGCGCGGGCAGCAGCAGCAGCTCCGGGCAGTAGCTGCAGCGCCCGAACAGCAGAGGTGTCTGGCTTTGGTAATGCGCCAGGGCTGCTCGCTTGGCGGCCGTCATTGCCTTGACGCTCCAGCGGGCCCGCGCCAGCCGGGCCCAATCGGTGCGGGCCCAGTTCCACGGCGCCCGGGCATAGGGCATGTCCGCGTAGTAGGCCAGCCGACCGGGCTCGACCACCCGTTCACAGGCGGCACGGGCAATCAAATGATCGACATGCCCACCCACGCCCATGGGACAGAGCACAAGACTCGCCCCCTGCAGCTGCGGCAGGCGATGGCTCAGCTCGTCGACCAGCGGCTGCTCGCGCGGGCCAAGGCGCCCCGGCCGCAGGGCGACCAGGCTGTCGTAGTCGGGCCGGCCCCCCTGCCCTCGAAAGCCCGCGTCGCTGAGGCCCAGATCGCAGGCCTGCAGACCCAGGGCCTGCAGGCAGCGCGCGTCTTCGCCACGGCGCAGCTCGGTGTATTGCTCGGCGCTTGCCACGCCGGCGGCACGCAGATTCGCGGCCATCAACGTCGAGCAGGGGCCCGGCTCGCCGGCCCCTGTGAAGACATTCAGCACCAGCACCTCCTGCCGCGCAGCCACCCAGCCGAGTGCGTGATCGGCACAGCTCATGGCCGCATCGTCCAGATGCGGAGAGACGATGCAGATCATGAGCCGCAGGCTTCGTGCACCCGACGGTAGGCGGCCAGGGTGGCCGCGGCCGTGTGCTTCCAGTCGAACACGCGGGCCCGCGCCAGGCCAGAGGCGCGCAGGCGTTCCCGCAGGGCGGCGTCCGACCACACACGGTGCAGGGCCGCGGCAATCTCGGTGGTGGACAGCGGGTCCACCAGCAGCGCGGCGCCACCAGTGACTTCGGGCAGGCTCGCCACATTGGAGGCAATCACCGGGGTGCCGCAGGCCATGGCCTCGACCACCGGCAGGCCGAAGCCCTCCCACAGCGTCGGGAACACAAAGGCCGTGGCCGCGCTGTACAGGGCCGGCAGCGCCGACTGAGGCTGGTGCCCCAGCAGGCGCACACGCTGCGTCATGCGCAGACGCACAATGGTTTCCAGTATGCCGTCGCTGCCCCAGACCTGACGCCCCACCAGGACCAGCACCGCCTCGCAGCGGCTCTCGGCGATGAACTGGTGGAACGCCTCGATCAGGCGCACGATGTTCTTGTTCTCGTGCAGCTTGCCGACGTAGAGAAAATACGGCCCCTCCAGGCCCTGCCGCCGCTTGACCTGCTCCGCAGCGGTCACGGCGCAGAGGGGGCGGAACTCTTCCGACACCCCGTGATGCACCGTCAGCAGGCGGTCGGCGGGCAGGCCGAAGAACTCCATCATCTCCTGCTTGACGAACTCGGACACGCAGACCGTCAGCTTGGCCTTGTGCAGGCCGCGGCGCAGCAAGGCATTCAAGCGCCACACGACGGCGGGCGGATAGAAGTGCGGATGCTTGAAGGTCACCGCCCCATGCATGGTGAACACATAGTCGACCGGGCACAGCGGCGGTGGCGTGAAGGTGGCATGGAGCAGCTTCACGCCGCTGCGCCGTATCGCCCAGGGCAGGCTGCCGGACATGCTGACCCAGCGGTTGCTGGGCCACAGCACGTGAAATATGAAGTTCGGCTGGCTGATGCCCAGCGCCGCCACCGCTGCCTCATCCAGGCAGAACACGTGGTATTCGTTCTCGGTGTCCAGGGCGGCGAGGGCCTGCACCAGACGATGCTCGTAAGTCTCCGGTCCAGCGGCGACACGTCCGACCATCACCAGGAATACGCCCATCCTCATGCATCAGCCCCCCTCAGCCAAAATCGAACCACGGCTTGTTGCGCTCCGTTGCGCGATGCAGTGTCTGGACCGGCGGGGCAATGCGCAATCCCCTACTTCTCAGGCAGCAGGGCCGAGCCCGCACCGCGCCGGTGCGTGGCGAGGCGGGCGACTCAGTTCTGCGCTGTCGTCGCAGCGGCCTTGTCGGCCAGCTTTTGCACCATCTCGGCACGCAGGCGCTTCAACTTCTCGCGCGGGTCTTCGCGGGTGCTGGCCTCGTGCAGCTTCATCTCCAGCACGAAGCGGCTGGGAATGCCCTGCACCGTGTCGCGGCCCTTCTTGCGCCGGCGCAGCACGCTCACTGCCAGGGTGGTACGGGCGCGGGTGATGCCCACATACATCAGCCGGCGCTCCTCTTCGAGGCGCTCGGCGGTCATGTCCTCGTCTTCGCTCTTGAAGGGCAGCAAGCCCTCGTTGACGCCGGCCAGCACCACATGGGGCCACTCCAGGCCCTTGGAGGCATGCAGGGTGGACAGGGTGACCTGGTCCTGATCGTCGCCGCGCTCGGCCAGCGAGATGATGACGCTGATGGTCTGCGCCACTTCGAGCACGGTCTGCTTCGGCGACTCGAAGGTGCCGCTGTCCTGGGTGATCTGGCCGCCGCAGCGCTTGGACATCCAGTCGATGAAGTCGAGCACGTTCTTCCACTTGGCAGCGGCGACCTTCTCGCTCTCCTCGCCGTCATACAGGTGCTGCTCGTAGCCGATGTCCTTCAGCCATTCGAGCAACAGCGCGCGCGCGTCCTCGGCCCCCGAGGTATGGCGGGCACGGTATTCGAGGTCGTTCACGTAGCGGCCGAATTCGTGCAGCGTGCCAATCGCACGGGCATTCAGCGCCGTGCCCAGCGACTCGGCGAACAGCGCCTCGTACATGCTGAGCTTCCACTTGCCGGCGAACTCGCCCAACGCGCCCAGGGTCTGGTGGCCGATGCCGCGCTTGGGCGTGGTCACCGAGCGCAGAAAGGCCGGGTCGTCATCCTGATTGACCAGCAGGCGCAGCCAGCCGCACAGGTCCTTGATCTCGGCACGGTCGAAAAAGCTCTGGCCACCCGACACCTTGTACGGGATCTCGGCCCGGCGCAGCGCCTGCTCGAAGATGCGGGCCTGGTGATTGGCGCGATAGAGGATGGCGAAGTCGCTGTACTGCACCTGGCCGCCCTGGGCCCGCTGGGCCTGGATGCGGGCCACCGCGCGCTCGGCCTCGTGCTCCTCGCCGTCGCACTCCAGCACCGCCACCGGCTCGCCGTCGCCGAACTCGCTCCACAGCTTCTTCTCGAAGATCTTCGGGTTGCTGGCGATGACGTTGTTGGCCGCGCGCAGTATCGAGCTGGTCGAGCGGTAGTTCTGCTCCAGCGGAATGACCTTCAGATTCGGCCACTCGGTGGGCAGGCGCTTCAGGTTCTCGATCGTCGCGCCGCGCCAGCCGTAGATGCTCTGGTCGTCGTCGCCCACGGCGGTGAACATGCCGCGCTTGCGTTCATCGGGGTTGTCCACCAGGGCCCGCAGCAGCTCGTACTGCACGGCATTGGTGTCCTGGTATTCGTCGACCAGTACGTAGCGCAGGGTGTCCTGCCATTTGCCGCGCGCCTCGGCGTTGGTGGTCAGCAGGTGCAGCGGCAGGCTGATCAGGTCGTCGAAGTCCACCGCCTGGAAGGCGGCCAGCCGATCCTCGTACAGCTTCATCACGCGCACGGCCACGCGTTCGTCGTCATCGGCGGCGATCTTTGCCGCCCGCTCGGCGTTCAGCCCCTGGTTCTTCCACAGGCTGATGGTCCACTGCCAGCGCTTGGCCTGGGCGATGTCGGTGCTGCCGCCGGCGTCCTTCAAGACATTCAGCACGTCGTCGCTGTCGAGAATCGAGAACTTCTCCTTCAGGCCCAGGTGCACGCCGTCCTCGCGCAGGATGCGCACGCCCAGCGAGTGGAAGGTGCTGATGGCCAGGTCCTTGGCCGCGCGCGCGCCGACCAGGTTCTTGGCCCGCTCGCGCATCTCCTGCGAGGCCTTGTTGGTGAAGGTGATGGCGGCGATGTTCTTGGCCGCATAGCCGGCCTGCAGCAAGCGCGCGATCTTGTGCGTGATCACGCCCGTCTTGCCCGAGCCCGCGCCGGCCAGCACCAGGCAGGGGCCGCCGAGATAGTGCACCGCCTCCATCTGGGCGGGGTTGAGAGAGTGGGGAGCGTTGGCCATGGTCTTCCTGAAGGGCCGCGCATGATAGCCAAGTTCGCGGCGCGCACATGTGCTAGGAAAAGCGCATCGGCCAGCGGCTCCGTCGCAGGCGCAAGGCTATGCTTGGCGGATGAACCCAAGCCGCCGCCATCTGCTCCAAACCGCGCTCGTTCTGGGCACGGCCCCGGCCTTCAGCCGCTTCGCCTTCGCCGCCGACGTCGATCGTTTCCCACTGGGCATCGCCTCCGGTTGCCCGCGCCCCGGCAGCCTGGTGCTGTGGACGCGGCTGCTCGGCGCCGATCTGCCCGAGCAGGTGGCCGTGCAGTGGGAGCTGGCGGCAGACGAGGGCTTCAAGCAGATCGTCGCCAAGGGCACCGAGACGGCCGAGGCGGCCTGGGCACACAGCGTGCACGCCGAGCCCACCGGCCTGAGCCCGGGCCGCTGGTACTGGTACCGCTTCACCGCCATGGGCGCGCGCAGCGCCACCGGCCGCACCCGCACGGCACCGGCACCCGATGCTGCCGAGCCGCTGCGCTTTGCCACCGCTTCCTGCCAGCGCTGGGACCATGGCGAATACGCCGCCTGGCGCGATATGGCCACGCAGGAGCTGGACCTGGTGCTGTTCCTGGGCGACTACATCTACGAATACGCGGGTGGCTCGGCGCCGCCCGGCGCCACCCGCCGCCACAACGGCGGGGCGGCGCGCAATCTGGACGCCTACCGCGCCCGCTATGCCCAGTACAAGAGCGACCCGCATCTGCAGGCCATCCATGCCCGCACGCCCTGGATACTGATCTGGGACGACCACGAGGTCGCCAACGACTATTCCCCCGGCCGCGCCCAGGATCTGGAGCCCAATTTCGATCTGCGCCGCGCCGCGGCCACTCAGGCCTACTGGGAGCATCTGCCGTTCCCCAAGGCGGTGCGCCCGCGCGGCACCGAGATGCGCATCCACGAGCGCTACGACTGGGGCAGCCTGGCGCGGCTGATCACCCTGGACGACCGCCAGTGGCGCGACCCCCAGGCCTGCCCCAAGCCGGGCCGGGCCGGCTCCAACACCGTCTATCTGAAGGACTGCGAGCCGCTCAACGACCCACGTCGCACCCTGCTGGGCAGCGCCCAGGAACGCTGGCTGGCGCAGAGCTGGGACAGCACCCGGCCCTGGAACCTGCTGGCCCAGCAAACCTTGATGGCGCGCAGCAGCTCGGCCGATCCGGCCGGCCCCAACGGCCCACAATACTGGACCGAGGCCTGGGACGGCTATCCGCTGGCCCGCCAGCGCCTGCTCGGCGACATGCTGGCTGCCAAGGCGAACAACCCCATCGTGCTGGGCGGCGACGTGCATGCCAACTACATCGCCGACCTGAAGCTGGACTTCAACGACGCCAAGGCCGCGACGATTGCCACCGAGTTCTGCGGCACCTCGATCACCAGCCACGGGCTGCCCAATGACAAGGTGCAGGGCGCGATGGCCTGGAACCCCCATCTGCGCTACGGGCGCAGCGACAAGCGCGGTTACACCCTCTTCGATCTCAGCAAGCAGCGCCTCGCGGCCGAGCTGCGCACGGTGGATGATGCGATGAATGGGCAAAGCCCGGTCAGCGTCGAGAAGCGCTATGTGGTGGAGGCCGGCAAGCCTGGGGCGCAGAACGCCTGACGGCAGCTACTGCGCCCGGAACAGCCCCTGGAAGTGGCGTGACACCGGCAGCCGCTCATCGCGTCCACGCAGGGTGATCACCATGCTGCCCTCGTCGATGCGCAGCGCCGAGGCGATGCAACGCTGGTTGACGACCACCGAGCGGTGGATCTGCCAGAAGCGCTCGGCATCGAGCTGGGTCAGCAGCTCCTTCAGCGGCGTGCGTATCAGCGCATCGCCGTCGGCGTGCACCACGCGGGTGTAGCGCGTGTCCGACTCGAAATACAGCACCTCCTCGATGCGTATCAGCCGCACCTCGCGGCCCACACCGGCCTGTATGACCTCCAGCGGCGCCGGTCTGCGGGCCTGCACGCCCAGCTGCTGCAGCAGGCGGGCAAGGTCCGGCGGCGCCTGGTTCAGGCGCGCGCGCACGCGCTGCACCGCCTGGGCCAGGCGGACGCCGTCCACCGGCTTGAGCACATAGTCGACCGCGCCGGTGTTGAAGGCGTCCAGCGCATGGTCGCCATGGGCGGTGACGAAGACGATATGGGCACGCCCGGCAATGCGCTGCGCCACCTCGATGCCCGACAGGCCGGGCATGCGCACGTCCAGAAAGCAGACCTGCGGCTCATGCTCCAGCCAGGCATCCCATGCATCCGCGCCGTTGACGGCGCGAGCCAGGATGCGCAACTCCGGCCAGGCGCTCTGCAGGGCCAGCAGCAGCTGCTCGCGGGGGGCTTCTTCGTCGTCGGCCACCAGGGCGGTCACGGTCTCGTTCATGTTCACTGCGCCACGAAAGGGAATTCAAGACGGGCCACACAGCCGCCCTCGGCGGCATTGCCCAGGCTCAGCCGGGCGCGGTCGCCATAGGCTTGCCGCAGGCGCTCGCGGCAGTTGTTCAGGCCTGTGCCTTCGGTGGCACCGGGCGCCAAGCCCGGCCCGGTATCACGCACCTCGATCAGGGCCCGGCCGCCATCCAGACGGCCCAGCAGGTGAACGCTGCCGCCGTGCAGAGCCGCCTGCACGCCATGCTCGACGGCATTCTCCACCAGGGTCAGCAGCAGAGCCGGCGGCAGGCTCAAGGCCCGCACCGCCTCGTCAACCTCGATCTGCCAGCTCAAACGCGCGCCGAGCCGCGCCTGCATCACCTCCAGATAGTGCTGCACCGCCGGCAGCTCCTCACCGACCTGCAACTGGCGGCGATTGAACAAGGGCAGGGTGGCGCGCAGATAGCCGGTCAGCGAGGCCAGCAGCGGACCGGCTCGGTCATCCTTCGTCTGCACCCAGTGCTGCAGCGAGGCCAGCGAGTTGAACAGAAAGTGCGGCTGGATCTGCGCATCAGCCAGCTGGCGGCCCAGCTCCTCGGCGCGCTCGCGCTCGCCGAGCTCGCGCAGGCGCAGCTCGATCTGATGCGAGCGGTAGATGGCCACAAACCAGAAGCAGACGGTCGCAACCGCAATACCGCCGAGCAGCAGCTGCAGGGTCCACTGCAGCCTCACGGGGTCGTTCACGGTGTGCTTCGCCGCGACGGCACAGGCGGCCCAGACCAGGGCAAAACCCAGGGAACACAGCGACATGACCCGCCGCGACGGGCTGCGCCAGACGATTTTGCCCAAACCCATGGCCGAAACGATCAGGCCGATCAACCAGGCGCTCAAGACGCCGGTCAGGCGTGGCGGCGCCGCCTGGAGCAGCGTCAAACCCAGCATCGCCGCATTGAGCATCAGCACCATCGACAGCGTGGCACTGGGTGTCTCGCCACCGGCCCGCCTGATCTCGGCCGGGGTGAAACGCCTGGTCGGCCCCGGATACCAGAGCTGCGACCAATCGATCTTGTCGTAGGGGATCATCGCGGGTCTCCGTCGATGCGCAGGCAGGCCTGTGTGCCGGGCTGCAGAGGGGCAAGGCTCAGTGCGGCGCGCTCGCCGAACTGTTGGCGCAGGCGCTGGCGGCTGTTGGTCAGCCCGATGCCAGGCTGCCAGCCGGGCGGCAGGCCGACGCCGTCGTCGCTCACCCTCAACTCGAAGCCGCCGCCGGCGAGCGGTTTGGCGCCAACGCGCAGCAGGCCGCCGCCCAGGCTGGGTGCGATACCGTGCTCCAGCGCGTTCTCCACCAGGGTCAGCAGCAGGCCCGGTGGCAGCGGCTGCTGCAGGCAATCGGGTGCGATGTCCAGTTCAAAGCGCAAGCGCTCGCCCAGCCGCGCGCTCATGATCTGCAAATAGCTGCGTGTCAGTTCCAGCTCCTCGCCCAGCGGCACCAGCGGCCGCTCCAGCAACGCGGCACTGCTGCGCAAAAAGGCCGTCAGCGCGCGCAGCAGCGGGCTGGCGCGGGCGTCGCCGGTGTCCACCCAGTGCTGCACCGCCGACAGGGTGTTGAAGATGAAGTGCGGCCGCACCTGGGCCTGCAAGAGCTTGAGCTTGGCCTCCGCCGCATCGCGCTCCTGCTGCAGCAGGGCCGAACTCAGGGCCTTCTGCGGCGGCCCGCCCCACCGCGGCGGCAGCTGCACCGGCAGCATCAGGCCATGGCGCTCGGCCCAACGGAGGTACCAGCGCTGGAAGCGGTTCCGCGCCGGCTGGGCCGGTGTGGCAGTGGCGGGTGGCTTTTGCATGGGCCGCAGTGTAGGCAGGCCAAGCGCTGGCCCGCACCGTTGACGGGCCAAGGGTCGGATCGGTGTCATGAATGGACGGCACCGCGGGGCCGGCCGCCGGGCTCAGCCTTGCGGCTGGTATCGCCGCAAGTCCTTCGCCAGCCGGGCCGACCCTTCCGGGTCGTCCGTGCGGGCTCAGGGCGCGGCGCAGAAGCAGTGCGCCACCGCACCGAAGGCCTTGCGGCCCTCGCTCAGCTCGCCCAGCCAGGCGAAGTCCTTCTGCACCTCGCGGGTCAGGGCCGCGGGCACGCCCGCACCACCGAGCTTTTGCTCGATCTGCCCCACCACCACATCGGCGGCGGTGCCGCTGAGCATGTCAAGCAGGCGCTCGACGCGGCCGCGCTCGCGCTCGATATAGACCACGCGGTAGTCGTCCTTGAGCTTGCCTCGGGTGGCCGCCGACTTCAGCGCATCGCCATAGCTGCCCAGGGTGTCCACCAGGCCACGCTCCTTGGCCTGGGCACCGGTCCAGACCCGGCCCTGGGCGAACTCGTTGATCTTCTCCGGCGTGGTCTTGCGCGCCTGGGCAGCCTTGCCGGTGAAGTCGGCGTAGATGTGTTCGATGCTGCTTTGCACCAGCGAAGCAAATCGCGGGTCCAGCGCGCGGCGGGGGTCGTAGACGCCGGCCAGCCAGGTGGTGGTGTAGCCGCCGGTGTGCACGCCCAGTTTGTCCAGCGCCTTGTCGGCCGAGGGCAGCATGGCGAACACGCCTATCGATCCGGTGATGGTGGTCGGGTCGGCAATCACCTCGTCGGCGGCCATGGAGATCCAGTAGCCGCCCGAGGCCGCCACATTGCCCATCGACACCACCACCGGCTTGCCGGCCGCCCGCGTCAGCTCCAGCTCGCGGCGCACCAGCTCCGAGCCGAAGGCGCTGCCGCCGGGGGAATCGACCCGCAACACGATGGCCTTGATCTTGTCGTCGTCACGGGCCTTGCGTATCAGCTCGGCAGTGGAGCGCCCGCCGATCGCGCCCGACGGTGCCGAACCGTCGCTGATGCCGCCCTGTGCGATGACGACGCCGATGGCGTCGCCGGTGAACTTGGGTTTCACATGGGCCAGGTAGGCGCCCAGATTGATCTGGCGAAAGGTCTTGTTGGCCTCGTCCTTGGCGCCGCGCTCGCTGAGCAGGGCGCGCATCTCGTCGCGCGTCTTCAGGCCATCGACCAGCTTGGCATTCAGCGCCAGCTTGGCAGCGTCACCGCCAGCGGCGGCCAGCTGCTCGGGCAGGTTGTTGATGCCCTTCATGATGCTGCCCTCGGGCAGCTTGCGGGCCTTCTCGACCTCGTCGGTATAGGTCTTCCACAGCGCGTCATACAGATAGCGGTCGGCCTCGGTCGTCTCCTTGGACGGGCCGTTGGCCGAATAGACCTCGCCAAAGTTCTTGAAGCTGCCCACGCGCAGCACATTGGCGCTCAGGCCCAGCTTGTCCAGCGCATCGCGGTAGTAGGTGCGGGGCCGGCCGAAACCCTCGATCATCAGCATGCCCATCGGGTGCAGCCAGACCTCGTTGGCCTGGGCGGCCAGGAAGTAGCTGCGCTGGTCGTAGGACGAGCCCCAGGCGAACACCGGCTTGCCGGCGGCCTTGAAGCGGGCAATCGCCCCGGCCAGCTCGCGCAGGGTGCTCAGGCCGGCGCCCTGGAAGTCATCCAGCGCCAGCACCAGGCTGCTGATCTTGTTGTCCTTGGCGGCAGCCTCGAGACCGGCCAGCACATCACGCAGCTGGGTCTCGTTGGTCTCCTGGCCCTTGGCCTGGTTGAGCAGGTTGTCGCGCGCATTGCCGCTGTACTGCTCGACCACGGTGCCGCCCAGGTTCAGCACCAGGGCGGTCTTCTCTTCCAGCCTGGCCGGGCCGCGGCTGACCAGGGCGTAGATCAGCAGGCCCAGCAGGGTCAGGAACAGCAGATTGAGCAGGGTGCGCCGGCTGGCGTCCACCAGCCACCACAGGCGACCAAAGAAGCGCCCGACCGGCGCGAAGCGAGACGATGACATGCGCACTCCCTATGTTTTGTGCAGGGTGCAGCTTACGGTATCGCCCCTGGCAGGCCCTCGCCCCTTGCGACGAGTGGCAAGTTGCCGGGCCTGGATGGCGACGGGCGACTATCGACCGGCCGCCCACCGGCCCTACAGCCGGCCAGGGGATACTTGCCGCACGATGCAAGCGATCCTGTCCGTCACTGTGCCCTTTTTCGCGCTGATCCTGTGCGGCTACCTGGCCGCCCGCCAGGGCGTGCTGGCCAAATGCGCGATCCCGGGCCTGAACGGCTTTGTGCTGTTCTTCGCCCTGCCCTGCATGCTGTTCCGCTTCGGCATGAACACACCGGTGCTGGAGCTGCTGAATCCGGTGGTGCTGACGGTCTATCTGGCCGCGGCGCTGATGATTGTGTTCCTCACCATCGCGGTGACGCTGTCGCCGCGCGTGCAGCTGAAGGACGCCGCCTTCGGCGCCCTGGTGGCCGCCTTTCCCAACACCGGTTTCATGGGCGTGCCGCTGCTGGTGGCCCTGCTGGGCCCATCCGCCGCCGGCCCGGTGATCTGCACCATCCTGGCCGATCTGTTCGTCACCAGCTCGCTGTGCATCGCGCTGGCCCGCGGCCACGAGGCCATGAGCCAGGGCGGCAGCGGCTCCACCGCCCAGGCAGCGCTGCAGGCGGTGCGCGGCGCCTTGTCGAATCCGCTGCCCTGGTCGATTGCGCTCGGCGCGCTGGCCTCGATCAGCGGCCTGCGTCTGTCCGGCCCCATCGACACGGTGGTCAAGATGCTGGCCGACGCGGCCTCTCCGGTGGCCCTGTTCACCATCGGTGCAGTGCTGTGGCGGGCCGGCCAGCATGCGCACACGCGCACGCCGGTCAGGCTCTACCTGCCTGTGGCGCTGATCAAGCTGTTCGTGCACCCGCTGCTGGTGTTTTTGCTGGGCAGCGCGGCCCAGGCGCTGGGCACGCCCGTCAGCCGCGCCCAGCTGCTGGTGCTGACCCTGGCCGCCGCCCTGCCCAGCGCCAGCAATGTCTCGCTGCTGGCCGAGCGCTATGGCGCGGACAACGGCCGCGTCGCGCGCATCATCATGGCCAGCACGGTGCTGGCCTTCGTCAGCTTCAGCCTGCTGGCGTGGGGCCTGGGCGTGCGCCCGCAATAGGCCGGCTCACATCGCATCGCCGACCTGGGTGTCGCCGGACACCCGCGCAGGCACATGGATGTGGAACACCGCGCCGCCACCGGCACGGTTCTCCGCGTGGATGCGGCCGCCATGGATTTCGACGATCTTGCGGCAGATCGCCAGGCCCAGGCCGGTGCCGCCGGAGCCATCCTTGGTCTGGCTGGACTGCACGAAGGCCTCGAAGATCGTGCCCACCTCGGCCTGCGGAATGCCCGGGCCGCGATCGGCGATGCTCAGATGAATTTCGCTGTCAGCGGTGAGCTCGCCCACCGCCTCGATGGCCGAGCCCTCGGGCGAGAACTTGATGGCGTTGGCCAGCACATTGCGCAGCACCTGCTGGAAACGCAGTGGATCGACCCTGGCGGAGAGCGGCCAGTCCGGCAGGTCCAGCACCGGGCGCAGCTGCTTGCGCGCCAGCAGGGGGTCGAGCTCGCGCAGCGTCTCCTTCAGCAGGCCACGCAGGTCGCAGCGCTCCAGGTCGAAGGTGCCGACCGAGCTCTCGATCTTGGCCACATCCAGCAGATCGTTGACCAGGGCCAGCATGCGCTGGCCCGAGGCATGGATGTCGGAGAACATCCCCGCCAGCTTGGGGCTGTCCCGGCCGCGCGTCAGGCCCAGCTCGGAGAAGCCCAGAATGGTTTGCAGCGGCGTGCGCAGCTCATGGCTGATGTTGGCAATGAACTCCGATTTGGCCCGTGAGGCCTCCTCGGCCACGTCGCGGGCCAGGCGGGTGGCGCGCTCGGCGTCACGGAACTCGCTGACATCCATCAAGGTGCACAGGATGCCGGCCACGCCGCCCCGCTCATCCGGCACGGCGACCTTGGTGATCAGCATGTCGCGGCGCGAGCCGTCACGGTGGCGCACCTGGGTCTCGTAGCGCAGGCGGCCGCCATTGGCCAGCAGCCTGGCGTCTTGCGCCGCGTGCAGCTCGGCCTCATCGCGGGGCATGAAGTGGCCCACCTGCTGGCCGATGATGTCGGCGCGGTTGCGGCCGGTGAATTCTTCCCAGGCCTGGTTGACGGTCACATAGTTCAGCCGGGCATCGAACATCGATACCGGCAGCGGGCTCATCTCGAGCAGCAGGCCGGTGAAGGCGAGCTGGTGCTGCAGGCGCTGCCGGGCGACGAAGCGCTCGGTCACATCGACAGCACTGCCGGCAAAGCCGACGATGCTGCCCTGGTTGTAGAGCGGCACAACAGCGAAGTCGAAACGTCGCAGCACGCCGTCACGGCTCGGCACCGAGGCCTCGACCTGGCGCACGCCGCGTCTATCGATGGTGCTGAAGAGCGCGCCCACGGCAGCGCGGTCCGACGCATCGACCAGGTCCTCCAGCTTGCGGCCCAAGGCCTGATCGGCACCCTCGGCACTGATCACGCCCCAGCGGGCATTGACGAAGCTGATCGCGCCGCCAGCGTCCGCGCGGAAGATCAGCTCCTGCACGCTTTTCATCAGCACGCTGAGCTCACGCTCGCGCAGCGCGACTTGATCATTGGCCAGGCCCAGTGCCGCGCTGGCGCGCGCCCGCGCGCTCAAGCTGCGACGCACCACCGCGGTGGCCACGGCAATCAGCAAAAGGGCCAGCGCGGCGGCGGCGGCAATGCCGCGCAGGCTGCCTCGCCAACCGGCAAGCACGGCCTCGCGGTCCTGCTCGATGATGACCACCAGGGGCCGGGTCCGCGAGACGCGGAACGCCACCACCTGGGGGCCGGGCATCGCCCCCGCACCCAGGTAGTTGCCGAACTCTCGCTTGGGCAGCCACTCCCGAAATACCGGGTGGGCATTCAACAGGCTGCCCGGGGCCAGCGGCAGCGCCTCGGTGGCCGCCAGCAATTGGGCGCCGTAGCTGGTCAGCATCGCTGCGCCGTTCAGGCCGGACAGCACCGATTGCTGGTAGTTGGCCAGCGCATCCGGATTGAGCAGACCGACCAGCAGCAGGCCCCGACCATCGGGCGTGCGGACCTGGCGCAGCAGCGGCAGCACATTGACCTTGGCCGCCGCGGGCGCGGCACGGCCGACGGCGAAGTCGCGCAGCGAGCGCCCCGGCAGCAACGAGGACAAACGCTCCATGCCCGGCTCCGGCAGCGCCCCGAAACGCGCGAGCTCGATCGTCAGCCCCACCTCGGACGGCGTGGAGCTGGCCAGTATCTGCCCGTGCAGGTTCAGCAGCGCCACCCCACGCAACAGGGGCAGGCCGACCATGGCATGCGCCAGTTGCGGCTGCAGGCGGGCCGCATCGGGCTCCGCCTGCGGACCCAGGGCTTCGGCCAGCGTGCCCAGGGCCGCGCCGGCCGCATCGACGGTGCGTGTGACGTGGTCCTCGAGCACGCGGGCCAGCAGCTCGCTGCGCGCCTGCGCCGCCTCCAGCGTCTCGCGCCGCTCAAGCCAGGCAAAGGTCGTCACGGCCGCCGCCACCACGCATGCCAGGGCCAGGCCGGCCAGCAGGGTCAGCATGCTGTACCAGCGAAAGGCGGCGGCGTTGTGACGGTCCATACCGGCCTACTTGACGACGATCTCGGCCAGGCCGTTGCGCTTGGCCGCAGCCTGCAGGCGGCCGTCGCGCTTGATGCGCGCCACGAACTCGTCCACCTGGGCCAGCCACGCGGCGTCGCCCTGCCTGACCGCATAGGCATAGGGCAGGACAAAGAAGGGCTGGGGCGGCGCCACCAGCCGGGCCCAGTCGGCGTTGTCGAGCAGGCGCCGGCTGTAGGGATAGTCGGTCATGAACACATCGATGCGCCCGCCCTCCAGTTCGCGTTCGCGCGTGGCCGGCGGGCGCACCACGGCGATGGTGGCCTGCTTGAGGCTTTGCGTCATCACCGGCTCCATGAAGGTGCCCGCCTGCACACCGACAACGACACCGGGCTGGTCGATGTCGCTCCACTGGCGCACAGCCCGGTTGGTGCGGGTGGTCACGCCGTAGATGTCGCTCTGCAGATAGGGTTGGCTGAAGCTCAGCTGCGCGGCGCGCTGCGGCAGCACGCCGACGGCAAACATGGCGACATCGCAGCGCTCGCTCTTCAGGTCCTCGATCAGGCTTGTGAAGGACGATTCGACATACTGCAGCTTGGCCTGCAGCTCACGGGCGAACTCGGCCGACAGCTCGATGTCGATGCCGCCCAGCTGCTGGGTGCGCGGGTTGCGGAACGTCACGCCGTAATAATCGGGCCAGATGCAGACCTTCAGCGTGGCGCTGCTGCGCACCCGCTCGGCCACCGGCCCGGCGTGGGCCTGGCTCAACAGCAACGCGGCCATCAGGCCCAGCCAATGCTTCTTCATGATGATGCTCCCTGTCATTGCCGCCTCAACCCCGGTCCACCAGGGACTCGAAGCTGGGGCGCTGCAGATTGATGCGCTCGCGGATGTCGACCATCTCGCCGACATGGGCGACGAAGGTATCGACCACGCGCGGATCGAAGGCCTTGCCCCGCTGCTCCAGCAGCATCGCCAGTGCGACCTCGTCATCGAAGGCCTTGCGGTAGCAGCGGTCCATCGTCAGTGCGTCGAAGAAATCGACCACGGCGACGATGCGGCCGCTGAGCGGGATGGCCGCGCCGGCCAGGGCGTTCGGATAGCCGCCGCCATCCCAGCGTTCGTGATGGGTCATCGCCACCTCGGCGGCGAGCTGGAACAGCGGAATGCGCGACTTGCCAAGGATCTTGGCGCCCATTTCCGGATGCTGGTTCATCACCGCACGCTCGGCCGCGGTGTAGCTGCCCGGCTTCTTCAGCACGTCGTCGGGCACACCGATCTTGCCGATGTCATGCATCGGCGCGGCCTTGCGCAGCATCTGTGCAAAGCGCAGCGGCTCGCCCAGGCGCAGGGCCAGCGCCTCGGCCAGAAAGGCGATGCGCATGATGTGCACGCCGGTGTCGTCGTCGCGGAAATCGGCCGCCAGCGACAGGCGCAGCAGGGCATCGTGATGGGCGCGCTCGACCTCGCGCAAAGCCTCGTTGCGCTCCTGGTACATGCGACCCAGGTCGGCAATGATGCATTCCATCTGCTCCGAGGCGGCATCGTCGAAACGGTTGCTCTCGGCAGCGGCGGCAGGGGAGGATTCAAGCAGCATGGTGGGCATCCTCAGGCTGTGGCCCACTGGGCCGCGATTTGATCGATGAGCTGCAAGGGGCTGAACGGTTTGACAAGATAGGCATGGGCCCCGGCCTGCATGCCGGCTTCGCGATCGCGCGCCTGGCCGCGGGCGCTGAGCAGCATCACATGCACCGAGCTCAGATCGGCATCGGCGCGGATTGCGGCACAGACTTGCAGCCCGTCCAGCGCTCCCGGCATCATCACGTCCAGCAGCAGCAGGTCGGGCCGCAACTCACGCGTCATTCGCAAGGCCGACTCGCCATCGGCCGCCTCGTGCACCTCGTAGTCCTCGAACTCCAGGGTCATGCGTATCAGGCGGCGGATGTCGGCGTGGTCATCGACCACCACTATCTTCTTCATCGTCGGTACTCCGTGCGACCCGAACCGCCGGGTGCATTTCACAATTATCATCTGTATCATTTAAAAAAAGCATTTCTGCCATTTAAATCCGCCGGGAAATTCGGCAAAATTGCGCATATGCCTCATCGAACACCCACCTCCGACCCCACCGACGAAGCCACGGCGGACTACAGCACCATGGAAGTGGCCCGCATGCTGGGCTTGGCCGTGCGCTCGGTCCAGCTGATGGTCGATCGCGGCGAGTTGTCCGCCTGGAAGACGCCTGGCGGCCATCGCCGCATTGCCGGCAGCTCGGTGCAGGCCTGGCTGGCCGGGCGGGGTGCACCGCAGGGCGCGGCGGTCCAAGAGGCCGCGGCGCCGCGTTCGGAAGCGCCGCAAGCGACCCAACGCGTGCTGCTGATCGAAGACTCGGTGCACTACCAGAACCTGACCCGGCTGCTGCTCAAGCAGCAGTTCCCTGCTGTCGAGCTGCACATCGCCCATGACGGCATCGTCGGCCTGGCGATGTATGGCCAGCTGCAGCCGCAGGTGCTGATCATCGACATCCTGCTGCCCGGCATCGACGGCGCGACGCTGATCACCAGCCTTCGCTCGCAACCGCAGTTCGCCCACAGCCGGCTGATCGTCGTCACCTCGCTCGATGAAGCGCAGCGCGCGCCCTATGCCTTTGCGCTGGCCGATCTGCCGGTGGTGCACAAGCCGCGCCTGGTGATGGACCTGCCGGCGCTGCTCGAGCAGGCCCTGCAACCAGACGCACAGACGGCGGGCAGCCGACCATGACGCTGCCGCGCGTGCTGCTGGTCGAGGACGATCCCTCGCTGCAGCGCTTTGTGCAACTGGCCCTGGAGGAGCTGCCCATCACCCTGCTGACCTGCTGCAGCGTCGCCCAGGCACTGGCCGAGCTCGCCGTCGAGCCGGTGCGGCTGCTGATCACCGACCTGATGCTGCCCGACCGCTCCGGTCTGGACCTGCTGGCGCAGCTCCAGCGCGAGCCCGCCTTGCGTGGCGCGGCCCGGCTGGCGGTGTTCAGCGCCGGCCTGCGGCCCGAGGTGCGGGTTCAGCTGCAGGCACTGGATGTCTGGCGCCTGCTGGCCAAGCCCTGCTCCATCATGGAATTGGAGGCCTGTGTGCTGGAGGCGCTCGACGCCGCGCCCGCAGCCGGCGCAGCGTCGATCACCCCGCCGGCCGATGTCGTGTCCAGCCACTTCGGCGGCAATCTGCCGCTGTACCAGGCGTTTCGCGCCAGCTGCCTGCTGCAGTTTGCCCACGATCTGCACGCCGGCGACCAGGCCTGCGAGCAGACCGACGCACAGGCCCTGCGGCGCCTGGCCCATAGCCTGAAAAGCGTGCTGGAGAGCCTGGGCCACAGCAATGCGGCCGCGCTGGCGCGGGCCCTGGAGACGCGCGCCGACCAGGGCGACTGGGCGCTGGCCCTGCCCCTGTGGAACGCATTGCGCAGCTCCTTGCAGGCCCTGGTCTAGCTCGTCTCGGACAGCGGCAGGCTCAGGCTGACCTGCAAGCCGCCGCCGACTCGGTTGGCCAGCGCGATGCGTCCGCCATGAGCCTCGACGATCTCGCGCGCCAGCGCCAGGCCCAGGCCGGTGCCCGCGCGCTTGGTCGAGTAGAACGGCAGCAGCGCCTGGGCCAGCACCGTCTCGCTCATGCCAGGGCCGCGATCGGCGACCTCGAAGCGCAGCTCCTGGCGGCTCAGGTTCACGGCCAGGGTCACCTCGTGCGCGGCGGCATCAGCGGTCGCCTCGCGGGCATTCTTCAGCAGATTGATCAGCGCCTGCTCGATCTGGGTGCCATCGAAGCGGGCGGGCGCAGTGGGCAGCGCCCCCAGCAGGCGGAACTCGCAATGGGCGGCCAGCCCGTCCAGAAAGGTCGGCCAGTCCACCGGCTCCAGGCGCGGCGCGGGCAGCTTGGCAAAGCGGGCATAGCCGTCCAGAAAACCATGCAGATGGGCGGCCCGCTCGCCGATGCTGACGAACACGCGGCCGGCGCGCTCGGTGTCACCGCGCTTGAGCAGCTCGGCGCCGCTGTGGGCCAGCGACGAGATCGGCGCCAGCGAGTTGTTCAGCTCGTGGCTGATGACGCGTATCACCCGCTTCCAGGTCGCCACCTCCTGGCGCGACAGCTCGCGCGTCATGCGGCGCAGCAGCCGCAACTGATGCGGCCGGCCCTGCAGGCGGAAGCTGCGCTGCGACAGGTGGAAGGTCTCCTCGGCGCCGTCCAGGGTCAGGCTGAACAGGCAGTCGTGGCCGGCGGCCAGCGCGCGCTGCATCGCTTCGGGGGCCCCTGCCAGCAGCTCGCTGAAGTCCACGCCCACCAGGCTGCGGCCATCGCCCAGCAGCTGGCGCGCGGCCAGGTTGGCAATCGCCACCCGGTCCTGCGCGTCGGTCAGGAGCAGGGCGACCGGGGTGTTCTGCACCACGGTGTCGAGCAGCAGCTCACGCTGGGCCAGATGCTGGCGCTGCTCGCGCAGGGCATGGCCCAGCTCGCTGTGCAGGCGCACCAGCTGGCTGAGCTCGCCAGCCTGCTGGGGCGCGATCGACATGCTGTAGTCGCCATCGCGGTAGCTCAGCACCGAGCCCTCCAGTGCGCGCAGCAAACGGCCCAGCGGCGCCATCACCAGAGCGGCCGTCCACAGCAGCAGCGGCAGCAGCAGGGCCGCGGTCAGCAGCGCCGCCGGCAGGCTCCACACCTCAGGTGCCCGCCAGCCCAGGCCGGGCAGCGCGGCCAGCAGCTGCGGCAGCGGCCAGACGGTCAGGCCGCCGTGAATCAAGCCGCCGGCCAGCGCCGCGGCCAGCAGCAGCAGGGTCAGACGCCAGTACAGCGTATTCATGTCTGGGCGAGACCGTAACGCTCCATGCGCCGGTACAACGCCTGGCGCGACAGGCCCAGCGCCTGCGCGGCGCGGCTGACCACGCCATCGGCCCGCGCCAGGGCGGCCAGCACGGCCTCGCGGCTGGGTTCGTCCAGACTGCGGGCCGCAGCCTGCGGCGCGGCAGGCAGGCCCAGCAGTTCGGGCGTGATCGCATCGCCGCCGGCCAGCAACCCGGCTCGCGCCATCACATTCTTCAGCTCGCGCACATTGCCGGGCCAGCGGTGGGCCAGCAGGGCCTCGCAGGCGGCATCGCTCAGGCGCGCCCGGCCGGCCAGAAAGTGCTCGGCCAGCGGCAGCACGTCGTCGGGCCGCTCGGACAGCGCCGGCAGTGCGACCTCGATCACATTCAGGCGGTAGAACAGGTCTTCGCGGAAGCTGCCCGCGCGCACCATCGCGGCCAGGTCGGAGTTGGTGGCGCTGATGATGCGTGCCCGCGTCTGGTGCGTGCGGCTGGAGCCCAGGCGCTCGAAGCGGCCGGTCTCCAGCACGCGCAAGAGCTTGACCTGACCGGCCAGCGGCAGGGTGCCGATCTCGTCGAGAAACAGCGTGCCGCCATCGGCCGCCTCGAAGCGGCCTTCGCGCGCCTTGTTGGAACCGGTGTAGGCACCGCTCTCGCTGCCGAACAGCTCGGCCTCGATCAGCTCGCCCGGCAGGGCGCCGCAGTTGACGGCCACGAATGGCCCGCCGCGGGCGCCGGAGTTGGCATGGACGATGGCGGCAATGCGCTCCTTGCCGCTGCCATTGGGACCGCTGATCAGCACCGGCACCTCGGAGCGCGCGACCTGGCAGGCCAGCTCCAGCGTGCGCAGCATCGCGTCGGACGCATAGACCAGGCCGTCAAGTTCGTAGCGGGCCGCCAGAGCCTCGCGCCGCGCCCGCTGCGCCTGTCGCAGGCGCCCGACCTCGCGCGCCGATTCACCCAGCTCCAGCAGGTTCTCCACCGTGGCCAGCAGCTTGCTGTCGTTCCAGGGCTTGGCCAGGTAGTCGGCGGCGCCGGCCTTGACCAGTTCGACCGCACTTTCAAGCCGTGTCCAGGCGGTGAGCAGAATCACCGGCAGATCCGGATGGCGCTCGCGCAGCGATCGGAACAGCGCGACGCCCTCCTCGCCCGAGGTGGTGTCGGCGCTGAAGTTCATATCCTGTATGACCAGGCTGACCGGGTGGCGGGCCAGCAGCTCCAAGCCCTCGGCCGGACTGGCCGCATACAGGGCGTGGATGTCGCGCAGCGACAGCAGCAGCGAGAGGGCCTCGCCTACGCCGGGGTTGTCGTCAACAATCAGTACGGTCCGCATCGGACAAATGTAGCGTGAGCAGACTTCGGCCTATCAGCCCCTCAATGCGGCCACCGGAGGCAGGGCCGCGGCGCGGCGCGCCGGCGCCCACACCGCCAGCTGGCCCAGCGCCCAGAGCACCAGCGCGCCGATGGGCAGATAGACCCAGGGCAGGCGCGGCAGCTCGTAGTGCTGCATCAGCGCCAGGCTGAGGCCGTAGGCCCCCAGCATGCCCAGCGCAATGCCCAGGCTGGAGAGCAGGAAGTTCTCGGCCTGGAAGTAGCGCAGGATCTGACCCCGGGTGGCACCCAGCGCACGGCGCGTGCCTATCATGCGTGTACGCTGCTGGACCCAGAAGCTGGCCAGGCCGACGATGCCGAAGGCGGTCACCACCAGCAGGGCCAGGCAGACACCGCCCAGCAGCCACAGCATCGAGACATCCTGTCGGTAGTACTTGCTGCGCATGTCCTCGAAGCGGTGCTGCTCGCGCACGATGCGCTTGACGCCGCCGCCGGCCTGCTCCAGTGCCGCCACGGCCGCCTTCAGCAGCGCGTCACGCTGCTCCGGCGGCACGCGCAGCACATAGCTGCCACCTCGGTAGCTGGCCTGGATCGGCAGCATCATGGTGTACAGGCGATCGTCGCCGTCGCCGTTCGGGCGTATGGACGGCAGCGTTTCCAGCACGCCCACCACCCGCTGCGGCTGCGAGCCGTAGACGTAGACCTCCTGGCCCACGGCCGAGCGACCGGGGAACAGATGCTCGGCCAGACGCTTGTTGATGATCACGGCCGGCACCTTGGGCTCTTCATCGTCCTTGAACACGGTAGCGGCCTCGGCATACTCGGTGGGCTCGAAGTCCCGGCCCTCGACCAGGCGCAGGCCCAGGGTGGGCAGCCAGCCCTCGCCGGAGTTGTAGGTGCCGACGCCGGTGGCGCGGCCGGCGCGCTGCGGCGTCAGCCGCACGCCACTGGTGTTGGAGTTGTCACCGAACGGTATCTGGTTGATCAGGGCCACGCTTTTCACGCCGGCCAGGCCACGCAGGGCCTGCAGATCGACGCGTGTCTGCACCTCGGGGTTCTCGACCCGCACCAGGCCGGACACTTGCAACACCAGCAGCTCCTGCTCGGCCATGCCGGTGGGCGCATTGATGCTGCTCACCCGCTGGCTGATCAGGAACAGCGCGTTGCTGACGATGGCGCAGGTCAGTGCTATCTGCAGCACGATCAGGCCGGCGGCGATCTTGTGGCGCTTCAGCGTGGAGAGGATTGGAAGAATATCCATGCTCATCGCTCCTAGTTGGATTTGAGTTGCAGCGCAGGCGTCACCTGGCATGCCCGCCAGGCCGGCAGCAAGCCGGCCAGCAGGCTGGCCGCCAGGGCCAGCAGCAGCGTCGTGGCCAGCATGGCCAGGTCGAGCTGGGCCAGCTGGGCGTAGGCACTGGGGCCCTGGCGCACGGTCCAGAGGCCGGCGCAGGTCAGCACGAGGCCCAGCAGGCCACCGGCCAGTCCCAGGCCGCCGGCCTCGACCAGGAACTGGCTGAAGATGGCGCGGCGCGAAGCCCCCAGCGCGCGGCGCACACCGATTTCGCTGGAGCGACGCAGCGCCTTGGCCAGCAGCAGGCCGACCGCATTGGTCAGGCAGACGAGCAGGAAGCCGAAGGCCAGCCAGACCTGCAGGCGGATGTCGCTGGGCACCACCTTGCTGTAGAACAGCCAGTCCATCACATTGCGCAGCCGCACATTGCTGGGCCGCTCGAAACGGCCGGCGGCGCGCTGCTGGTCCGAGTAGTGAACCAGGTAGTCGCGGTAGGCCCGCTCCTGCTCGGAGCCATCAAGTTCGACCCAGTACTGCACCCAGGCGCACAAGGCATTGAGCGCGCGCACGTCGGTGACATTGGCATCGCCCCAGCAATTGACATTGCCCGCAGCACTGAGCCGCAGCACCATCGCGGTGGAGAACGGCACATAGACCTCGGCGGCCTTGCTGTAGGCACCCAGGGTCAGGTCGAAATAGTGCGGTGCCGGGCGCCAGGGCTTGAGCACGCCGATCACGCGCAGATCCTTGTCGCCCAGGCGCAGGGTCTTGCCGCGGCTGTCGGCGCCGCCGAACAGCTGCTCGTTCAGCTCGGCCGAGATCACCGCCACGCGGGCTTCAGCCTGGTCGTCAGCCGCACTCCAGCCGCTGCCGTACTGGAACGGCACGTCGAACATGGCAAAGAAATCGGCGCTGGCGTAGCGCGAACCGGTGATGAAGGGTCGCGCATTGCTGCCCGCCGAGGCCGCCGGATCGACCGCCACCATGCCGCCCGTCATCAGCACCTGGCGGGTGCCACGCGCCGCGCGCAGCAGAGCCTCGGCATCGTAGCGGGTGAGCTGGAAGGTGGGCTCCTCGCCGGGGCGCTGGTCGCGCATCAGCTCGGCATCCAGCTGCACATTGAAGAGCTTGCCGCTCTTGTGCGGAATCGGGTCGCCCGAGAGCACATGAAACACCGTCAGCGTGGTCATGCAGGCGGCCACACCCATGGCAATGGTGACCACCATCAGGGCGGTCAGGCCGCGGGCCGAGCGGCAGCTGCGCAGGGCCAGTTCAAGGTAATAGCTCAGCATCATGAGTCCTTCAGCAAGAGATTGACTGCCGCCAACTCGGCCTCGCCCAGGGCGCCGGCGGCCTGTTGCAGCAAGAGCTTGGCCAGCACATAGCGATGGCGCGCCTGTTCGTGGGCGCTTTGCGCTGCGGTCTGGCTCTGGATGGCCAGCAGCAGATCGGTCATCGTGCGCGTGCCCAGGGCCTGGCCGGCGCGGGTGGAGGCCAGCGCGCGGCTGGCGGCATCGACGGCGGCGCGTGTGCTCTGCATCAGGGCCACGCCCGACATCACGGCCTGGTACTGCGCCTGGGTCTCGCGCACCAGGGCGCGGCGTGCGCTCTCCAGCCCTTCGCGGGCGGCATCGCGCTGATGGACGGCTTGACGCTTCAGCGAATCGGTGGCGCCACCGGCGAACAGCGGAATGCTCAGGCGCAGGCCCAGCGTGGTGTTGGCACGGCCGGCATCAACAGGCGCCACAGCCGAGCCGCTGCGGCGCTCGCTGTCCAGGCCCAGGCTCAGCGTGGGCAGATGGGCGGCGCGCGCCGCATCAATGCGCTGCTCGCTGGCCGTCAGCCCGTAGCGGCTGGCCTGCAGCTGCGGATTGACCCGCAGCGCCTGCTGCACCCAGGCCTCGGCGGCCAGCGGCTCGGGCGGCAACGCCTGCAGCTCGGCGGCCAGGGGCTTGAGCACGCCGGGCGAGCGGCCGGTGATCTGGGCCAGCGCCTCGCGCGCATCGGCCAGCGCCTCGCGGGCCTGCACGGTGGCCCCCTGCGACAGCGCGTGATAGGTGCGGGCCTGCTCGACATCGACGGAGGCCGAGATGCCCGACTCGAAACGCGACTGCGCCTGGCCGACCTGCTGGGCAAAGGCATCCTCATTCGCCTGCGCCGTGGCCAGACCGGCCTGGGCCGACAGCACGCCGAAATAGGCGCTGGCCACACGGGCGCACAGCGCCTGCTCGACGGCGCGCAGCCGGGCGTCTTCGGCCGAGAGCAGGCTCTGCGCGGCGTCCCATTCGCGCAGCCGGCTCAGGTCCAGCAAGACCTGGCTCAGGTTGCTGCTCAGCCGGTGTTCGCGCCCATCCTGCGGGCCGCGCAGCTCGGCGGCGCCCAGCGACCACTGCGGCAGCAGCGCCGCCCGGGCCTGGGTGACCCGCTCGCCCTGCTCGCCACGCTGGGCCGCAGCGATGGCCAGCAGCGGATCGCTGGCGCGGGCCTGGGCATAGATCTCCAGCAGGTCCTCCGCCGAGGCCAGCAGCGGCGCGCACAGCGCGGCCAGCAGCAGGCATTGGGCGCGACGGCGAAAGATCATTCGACCACTGCCGGGCGGAACAGACTGGGGTCCAGATGCAGCTCGGCGGCGACATCGACCACCTGGCCGTCGATCACATGGACATTGCGCTGGGCGCGGGCGGCCAGTTGCGGGTCGTGGGTGACCATGACGATGGTGGCGCCGTCGCGGTGCAGCTCTTCCAGCAGTTCCATCACGCTGCGCGCCATCTGGCTGTCGAGGTTGCCGGTGGGCTCGTCGGCCAGCAGCAGGCGCGGCTCGCCGGCCAGCGCGCGGGCAATCGCCACCCGCTGCTGCTGGCCGCCGGACAGCTCGGCCGGGTAGTGGCGCTCGCGCGCGGCCAGGCCCACGCGCTCCAGCGCCTGACGGGCACGGCGCTGCCGCTCGGCGGCCTTCATGCCGCGGTAGCGCAGCGGCACCTCGATATTGTCCAGAACGTTCAGGTCGGGGATCAGATTGAAGGCCTGGAAGATGAAGCCTATCTTCTCGTTGCGTATGCGCGAGCGGGCGTCATCGCTCAGGCCGCTGACCTCGACGCCATCCAGCTCGTAGCGGCCACCGGTGTGGGCCTCGAGCAGGCCGGCAATGGTCAGAAAGGTGGTCTTGCCCGAGCCCGAGGGGCCGGTGACGGCAACGAACTCGCCCTGCTTCACTTGCAGATTGAAGTCGCGCAGGGCATAGGTCTCGACCATCTCGGTGCGATAGACCTTGGATAGGGCAGTCATCTTCAACATAGCTCTTCCTCTCAAGCTCAATGGCTTATTGCAACTCGCGCGGCACCCTGGAACGCATCGGCGCCCGAGATCACGACCTTGTCGCCGGGCTTCAGGCCGGACAGCACCTCGATCTTGTCCAGGCTGCGCTGGCCCAGCCGCACCGGCGTCTTCTCGGCCATGCCGTCGCGTACCACGTAGGCGAACGCGCCACCGCCCTCGTCGGCAAAGCTGCCGCGGCGCAGGGTCAGCACCTTGTCGCGCTGGTCGAGCAGCACGCGCACCGACAGGCGCTGGTTCTGGCGCAGCTGCTCGGGCTGCTGGCCATCGAAGCGCAGCCGCGCTGCAACCTCGTTGTTGACGACCTCGGGCGAGACCGAGCTGACCAGGCCGCGCCAGGAGCGGCCATTGCCGGCAATCTCGCCGGGCATGCCCATGGCCAGATCGCGGGCATAGCTCTCGGCCACCTGCATCTGTACCTCCAGCGCCGTCAGGTCGATGACCGACAGCAGCTTGGCGTCCTTGGCCACACTGGCCCGCTCGGCCACGAACAGCTGGCCGACCTGGCCATCGACCGGTGAGCGTATCGCCAGCTCGGCGACCTGGCGCCGCAGGTCCTGCACCTGCAGCAGCTGGCGGTCCAGTGCGGCCTGCCTGGCCTGCACGTCGAACTTCAGGCTGTCGTCCTTGAGGCCGCGGCCGGCCTCGGCATGGGCCAGGGTGACGCGGGCCTTCTCCAGGGTGTCGCGGGCATGGTCCACCTGCATGCCGGCGGCGGCGCCGGCCTCGAAGGCCTTGGTCTGGCGGGCCAGATCGTTCTGCGCGGTCTTCAGGTCGATGCCGGCGTTCTCGTAGGCGCTTTGCAGGGCGGCGCGTTGCTGGCGGGCCTCGACCTGGGCACGCAGGACCTCGGCCCGCATCGCATCGGCGTTCGACCGTTCCTGGGCCAGTCGCGCGTTGAGCTCCAGGCTCTCCAGCTCGGCCAAGACCTGACCCTTCTTCACCGCATCGCCGGCATGGACGCGCAGCGTCACGGTGCCGGCGTTGGCGGCGTACAGGGTCGGGCTGTTGGCCGCCACGACCTTGCCCTCGCCGGCGATGTCACGCACGAAGGGGCCCAGCTCGACCACGGCAAAGGCCAGCCGCGCTTCGCTGACCGAGGCATTGGCAGAGAACTGCCGCTGCAACGCCGGCCATGCAAAGGCCAGCAATGCGATCAGGCCGACGGCGATGCCTGCTAGCAGCAGGCGGCGGCGCCCCGGCGAGGCGGAGGCGATCACGCGGTCTTGGGCAGAGGTGTCACGAATCATGGAGGTAGGTGCTTGTTGGCCGCGACAGCGCGGCTCCCACCTTCCATTGCAATGCCCGTGCCAGCCCGTGCCTTGGGGCTCAGCCCTTATGAATCAAGGACTTGGCGCTGCACGCCGCTTCATTGCGGTGTCCGCGGACACTGCCTGCGGACAGTCCACCGGACAAATCAGATTGCGCGCCCGACGATGGCGATGACGAACACCCCGCAGCCCAGGCCCAGATTGACGGCCACCAGTTGGCGGATCTTGTTCAGCGCAGCCGCGGCCACGGCCCAAGTCTGCGCTGCGCAGGCCTTCTGCAGACGCGGGAACAGGGCCCAGCGGATATGGCCGAACAGACCCATCATCAGCAGACCCAGACCCGCCATCGCATGCACGCTCCAGTGCATGGCGCCGGGGCTCAACCCCCACATCGCCAGGCCGCTGAGCAGCAGCACGACGATGGCGCCCAGCACCAGGGCGAAGAAGCGCTGCAGGGTGGCTGCCATCAGGCCCAGGCGCAGCGGGGGCGACTCCAGGGTCTGCAGCGCCGCGGGGCGCACGCACAGCTGTATCGTCGCCATGCCTCCCACCCAGAGGGCGGCGGCGAGCAGGTGCAGGCACAAAAAGGCAGTGATGACGATGTTCATGTCGCGCAGTGTCGCAGACCTAGATCGCCAGCGGATCGACATCAACGGCCCAGCGCAGCACGCCCTTGTGCTCGCGCTTGAGGCCATGCAGCTCGGGCAGCCAGTGCCACAGCAGGCGCTGCAGGGCGCCGCGCGAGGCGGCCTCGACCAGCATCTGCATGCGCTCGACATTGGCCACGCGGGCCACGCTCATCGGCACCGGCGGATAGAGCGTGACCTGCCTGGACTCGGGCAGCGCTGCAGCCCAGTCGGCGGCGGCCTGCAGAAAGGCCTTGGCCAACTCAGGCGTGCGAGCCTCGGCACGCAGCAGGGCCAGATGCGCGAACGGCGGCAGGCCGGCCATGCGGCGCTCGGCCAGCTGGCTGGCGGCAAAGGCCGCGTAGTCGTGGGTGCGCAGGCTCTGGTACAGCGGGTGTGCAGGGTGCCAGGTTTGCACCCACATCTCGCTGCGCGCGGCCTGTTCGGCATCGCGTCCGGCACGGCCGGCCGCCTGCATCATCAGCGCAAACAGCCGCTCGGGCGCGCGGAAGTCGCTGGTGAACAAGGCGCCATCCGGATTGACGGCGGCGACCAGGGTGATGCGCCGGAAGTCATGACCCTTGGCGACCATCTGCGTACCGACCAGCACATCGACCTCGCCGGCATGGACGGCATTCAGCTGCGTCTCCAGCGCGCCCTTGAGCTTGGTGCTGTCGGCATCGATGCGGGCCACCCGGGCGCCGGGCAACAGCTCGGCCATCTGCTCCTCCAGCCGCTCGGTGCCGCGCCCCAGCGGCGCGATGTCCTGGTTGCCGCAATCGGGGCAGGCACGCGGCACCCGCTCGGTGAAGCCACAGTGGTGGCAGCGCAGGGTGCGGTCCAGCTTGTGGAACACGCGCCAGGCGCTGCAATGCGGGCAGGCGCTCTTCCAGCCGCACTCGGTGCAATGCAGCACCGGCGCGTAGCCACGGCGGTTCAGAAACACCAGGCTTTGCTCGCCGCGTTCCAGGCGCTCGCGCAAGGCATCAAGCAGGGCCGGCGAGATCACCGTCGTCACCCCCTTGGCACGCGGCAGGGTGTTCATGTCAAACAGACGCACGCGCGGCAGCGCGCCGCCGCCTATGCGTCGCGGCAGGCTCAGGCGCTGGTAGCGGCCCTCCTCGGCTCGCTGCCAGCTCTCCAGCGACGGTGTGGCCGAGCCCAGCAGCACCGGAATGCGCAGCTGGTGGGCGCGATAGACGGCCAGATCACGCGCCGAGTAACGCGCGCCCTCCTGTTGCTTGTAGGACGGGTCATGCTCCTCGTCGACAATGATCAGCCCCAGCCGAGGCAGGCTGGCAAACACAGCCAGCCGTGTGCCCAGCACCAGCTCGGCATGGCCCAGATGGGCGGCCATCCAGTTGCGCAGGCGGTTGGCCGGCGTCAGGCCGCTGTGCAGCGAGACGATGCGGTGGGCGGCAAAGCGCTCGTTGAAGCGGGCCTCCAGCTGCGGCGTCAGATTGATTTCGGGCACCAGCACCAGCACCTGCTGGCCGCGCTCCAGGGCATGCTCGGCGGCGCGCAGATAGACCTCCGTCTTGCCGCTGCCGGTGACGCCGTACAACAGCACCGGAGGCGGCGCACCGGCGGTCTCGGGATGGGCCGCGGCGGCGAGTGCGGCGTCCAGCTTCGTCAGCGCCTCGGCCTGGTCGGCGCTCAGCTCGGGCCGGGCGGGCTCGGGCGCCGGCTCGGGCGGCGCCGCCAACCATTTGGCCATGCGCTTCAGCCGTGCCTGCAACTGGGCCGCATCGAGTTGCCTGAGCTGGGGCGGCAGCACAGCCAGCGCCACCTCGCCGACGCTGCGCTGGTAGTAATGCGCGGCGAAGCCGACCAGCTCGCACCACGAGGCCGACAGCGGCGCCAGGCCATCCAGCACCGCGGCCACCGGGCGTAGCAGGGCGGCATCGACGCCTGCTGCGGTTTCGGCATCGGGCCAGACCACGCCGGTGACCTCGCGCTTGCCCAGCGGCACCTGCACCAGGGTGCCTGGCGCGAGCGAGCGCTCACAGAGGTAGTCCAGCGGCTCGCTGAGGCCGCTGTGCTGGGGCGCATCGACGGCAACGCGGACGCGGATCACGGCCTTGGCCAGGGCATCGGTCATTTAGTCGCCAAAGCTCGATATCAATTCAAGGACATACGCCAAGCCCATGATTTCAAACACCTTCCAGACTATTCATGTTTTCTGTGGATAACTTTGTGGGCAAGCTGCACACAGTCGCGCTAAGTGCTTGATTTTTCTCGCGCTCACCTGCCCTGCCCCATTTCCGTGCAAATCGTGAAGTACATATAAATCAAGTACTTAGCCCTAAACAGGGAAAACACTCAGCTGCATTGCAGCAGTCCTGGCGAGGCCTGGGGGCAAGACGCATTTTGGGGATAAGTCAAGCCCTTAGTACTCACTTCCCCCCAAGTTACCCGCATCGGCTCGGCACACCTCAACCAACGCTTATCGTCATTTTCTAGACGGCAGATCACAAGTACGAGACAAGCTGCTGATTTCAAAAGACTTTCTGTACCAAACCAAGCTTGTGGATAACTTTGTGGGCAAATGGAGGGCAAATCGCCGAGCGCCGACCTTGCGGTTGTGCGGCATTCCTCGGCCCCCCCCAGGGCCGGGCCGGCAGGCCTCATATAAATCAACAACTTGGCATGATTTCGGGAAAACACTGAGCTGCATTGCAGCATCCCTGAGCCGTTCTCGCACGGTCTCGCTTTTTGGGGATAAGTGCCACCCTGAGTGCTTACTTCGGTGATCTGCCGTGCTGCGGGGTGAGTAACAGCGGCAGGCCTTGCCAGGGTTCCCCGCCCACGCTTAGCGGCGAAAGCTCGGTCTGGATTTAGAAATCAACGGCAAGCTCCTGATTCAGAACAGTTTTTTGAGCTATCCACCATTGCTGTGGATAACTTTGTGAACAAGCTGCCGACAGCGGCGCTAAGTCCTTGATTCAACGGGGGCCAGCTTGGGCTGCACAGTTTCGAGGCAGCGGGCAAAGATCTCACAAAATCAAATACTTAGCACACTTTCTGCAAAGCCGGCCGCGACGGCGCTGCACTTGTTTTCCGCCCCGGCGTTGAGGCGAATTTTGGGGATAAGTCAAGCCCCAAGTGCAAATTTCACAGCCGGATACAAGCGACCGTTCAATCGCCCGCGCGCTGCCGGCGCGAATGGCTGTGCACCGCCTCGACCAGGGCCGACACATGCTCCGGGGGTGTGAACTGGCTGATGCCATGGCCGAGATTGAAGATGTGGCCAGCCCAGCTGCCATCGGCATTGCGCGGATTGCCGAAGCTGTCCAAGACCTTGATCGCCTCGGCCTGCACCCGCTCCGGCGGCGCGAAAAGCACGTTCGGGTCCAGATTGCCCTGCAGCGCCACGCGGCCGCCGATCCGGGCGCGGGCCTTGGCGAGGTTGACTGTCCAGTCCAGCCCGACCACATCGGAGCCCGCATCGGCAATCTCATCCAGCCACAGGCCACCGCCCTTGGTGAACAGGATGCTGGGGATGCGCTGGCCCCCGTGTTCGGTCTTCAGCTGCGCCAGCACGCGGCGCGAGTAGGCCAGGCTGAACTCTTGGAAGGCGCCGTCGGCGAGCACACCGCCCCAGCTGTCGAACACCATCACCGCCTGGGCACCGGCCTCGATCTGCGCATTCAGATAGGCAGCCACCGCGTCGGCGTTGATGGCCAGGATCTTGTGCATCAGGTCAGGACGCGAGTACATCAGGCTCTTGACGTGGCGGTAGTCGTCCGAGCCCGCACCCTCCACCATGTAGCAGGCCAGGGTCCAGGGGCTGCCGGAGAAGCCTATCAGCGGCACGCGGCCGTCCAGCGCCTTGCGGATCGAGCTGACGGCGTCGAACACATACTGCAGCTTGTGCATGTCGGGCACGGCCAGCTCGGCCACGGCGGCCTCGTCGCGCACCTGCTTGGCAAAACGTGGCCCCTCGCCCTGGGCGAAGCTCAGGCCCAGACCCATGGCATCGGGTACGGTCAGGATGTCGCTGAACAGGATGGCCGCGTCGAGCGGATAGCGCTCCAGCGGCTGCAAGGTCACCTCGGTGGCATAGGCCGGGTTGGTGGCCAGGCCCATGAAGCTGCCGGCCTTGGCGCGGCTGTCGCGGTACTCGGGCAGATAGCGGCCGGCCTGGCGCATCAGCCACAGCGGCGTGTAGTCGGTGGGCTGGCGCAGGCACGCGCGCAGGAAGGTGTCATTTTTCAGGTTGGCGCTCATGACCGTATTATCGGGCCGCTGCCATGCATGGCGATTGCTGAAGCGCAACGCTTGAAATGGACCACCCGGCGCCTCATCTATTGAACCGGGTTCATACAAGGAGGATTCGCAATGCCGTCATTTTTCCTACCCTGGCGCTCCGTCGCCGCCATCCTGGCCGTGGCTGCGGGCTTGTCGGGCTGCGGCTACAACGACTTCCAGCGCCTGGACGAAGAGGTCAAGGCCGGTTGGTCCGAGGTGCTGAACCAGTATCAGCGCCGGGCCGACCTGATCCCGAACATCGTGGCCACCGTCAAGGGCGAGGCCAACTTCGAGCAGGAGACCCTGACCAAGGTGGTCGAGGCCCGTGCCAAGGCCACCAGCATCCAGGCCACGCCGGAGCTGGTGAACAACCCCGAGGCCTTCCAGAAGTTCCAGGCCGCCCAGGGCGAGCTGACCGGTGCATTGAGCCGCCTGCTGGTGGTCAGCGAGCAGTATCCGAACCTGAAGGCCAATCAGGGCTTCCAGGATCTGCGCGTTCAGCTGGAAGGCACCGAGAATCGCATCACCGTGGCGCGCAACCGCTATATCAAGACGGTAGCCGACTACAACGTCAAGGTGCGCAGCCTGCCGACCAATCTGACCGCCATGGTGATGGGCTATCAGGTCAAACCCAGCTTCACGGTGCAGAACGAGGCGGCCATCAGCGCCCCGCCGTCGGTGAGCTTCGACAAGCCCGCGGCAGCCTCCAAGTAGCTTTCAAAGCGCTGCCGCCGCGATGCTGAGCCTGCGCCACTGGTGCCACGTCATGCTGCTTTGGGTGGCGGGCCTCGGCGCGGCCCTGGCGCAGCAGGACGTTCCCGCCCTCACCGGCCGGGTGATCGACCAGACCGCCACACTCAGCGCCGCAGATACGCAGGCGCTCGAAGCGCGCCTGGCCGCCTTCGAGGCCGAGGCCGGGCCGCAGATCGTGATCTTGCTGGTTGCCAGCACCCAGCCCGAAGACATTGCCGCCTACGCCCAGCGCGTGGCCGACACCTGGAAGATAGGCCGGCGAGAGGTCGGTGACGGCGTGCTGCTGGTGGTGGCCAAGAACGACCGCAAGCTGCGCATCGAGGTCGCCAAGGCACTGGAAGGGGCGGTGCCCGATCTGGCCGCGCGGCAAATCATCCAGAACGCGATCAGCCCGGCTTTCAAGGTCGGCGACTATGCGCGCGGGCTCAACGCCGGGCTGGACCAACTGACGGCGCGCATCAAGGGCGAGCATCTGCCGGCACCCGATCGCAAGGCCGCCGCGGCGGCGAGCAATGACGGCTTCCAGTGGGAAGAGCTGGCCATGTTCTTCTTCGTTGCCGTGCCCATCATCGGCGCGGTGCTGACCGGCCTGTTCGGTCGCAAGCTGGGCTCGCTGGTCACCAGCGCCGGCGTCGGCGGCATGGCCTGGTGGTTGAGCGCCAGCCTGTTGATGGCCGGGGCCGCCGGGATTGTCTCGCTGGTGCTGGTGGGCCTGCTCGGCGTCGGCTCGGCCGGTCGGCGCGGGCGCAGTGGCGGACCGGTGATCTGGGGCGGCGGTGGTGGTGGCGGCTTTGGCGGGGGAAGCAGCAGCGGCGGAGGCGGAGGGTTCTCGTCCGGTGGTGGTGGCGATTTTGGCGGAGGCGGCGCCTCCGGCGACTGGTGAGGCATAGATCGATGAACCGCTGGCTTCGACTGCTGAAACACCGCTGGCTCGATGAGTCCGACACGCGCCGCGCACTCGACGCGGCCGCACTCGCGCGCCTGCAGGCGCGCGTGGCCGCCAGCGAGCGGCTGCACAGCGGCGAGATTCGGATTGCCGTCGAGGCCGGGCTGCCGCTGAGCTATCTGTGGCGCCGCGCCTCGGCCCGCGACCGCGCGGTGACGCTGTTCGGCAAGTTGCGCGTCTGGGACACCGAGTTGAACAACGGCGTGCTGATTTATCTGCTGCTGGCCGAGCACCGCATCGAGATCGTCGCCGATCGCGGGCTCAGCAAGGCGGTGGATGCCGAGCGATGGGAGCAGATCGCCCAGCAGATGAGCGCCGCCTTCAAAACCGGACGTTTCGAGGGCGGCCTGGGCCAGGCAGTCGACGCCGTCAGCATCTTGCTGCAGCGGCACTTCCCTCAGGCCGCCGGCGCAGACAACCCGAACGAACTGCCCGATCGGCCGGTCCTGCTCTAGTTGTCCAGGCTCAGGCTCTGCCGCCCGGCCCACTCCTCGCCGGGGGCCAGCCTCACCGGCACATTGATGCGAGCGGCCTCGACGCACAGCATCTGGTGGTAGTCGTCATCGGGCATGTCGGGCAAGGCCACGCAGCGGTCGCTCCAGGGGTTCCAGACCACCACGTCGGTGAAGGCCTCCTGTTCGATGCGCAGCGCATGCTTGGGCTCGCGCAGCATCAGCGCGCGGGTGGCGTGCGCGTAGACGCGATCCACCTCGCCGCTGACGCGCAGCGCCTCGGCAGTCTCGACCTGATCTTTCTTGCCGGCCACCATGTCCTCGTAGCTCAGGCCCTGCAGACCATGCAGACGCGCATCGGTCAGATCCTCCAGGCGCAGATAGCTGTGCAGCGCGGCCATGAACTCCAGCGGCTGCTCACCGGTGTTCTCGCAGGCCAGCTCCAGATCCATCTGGCGGCCCGAGATGCGCACGGTCAGCTCCAGCACGAAGGCATGGGGCCAGATCTGGCGGGTGGCCTCGCTGTCGCTCAGGCGCAGCACGCACAGCGCGTCGTCCCTGCCCTGCTCCGCCATCATCAGCTGCCAGGGCAAGGTGCGCGCGAAGCCATGCTGGGGCAGCGGGCCGCGTGGACCGAACTGCGGGAAGCACACCGGAACACCACCGCGCACCGCCTTGCCGGGCGCAAACACCGCCGTCGGCGAGCAGTAGAGCTGCTCGGCCGCACCGGCCGGCTGCCAGGAGACCACCTGGCCGCCCTGCAGCATCACGGTGGCACGCGCACCATCGGGTGCGCTGATGGTGATGGCGTCCATGCCTTGGTGCTTCGAAGGTGCAAAGGCTTTGCTCATGACGGTTCTCGCTGGCTCTCAAAAAACAAAACCCGCCGGACTTGCGTCGGGCGGGCTATGAATGCTCTAGTCAGTTGAGGACAGAGCTTGCCGGGTACAGCAAGGTCTGCCCCCAAGGACATTATTTTTTCCGGTACTTCCTCAACGCCGCAATCTGCGCCGCCATCGCCGCGAACTCGCCCTGTGCCTTGGCAAAGTCGATGTCGCTCTTGGCGTTTTTCATCGCCTCTTCGGCCATCTTCTTGGCTTCGGTCGCCTTGGCTTCGTCCAGGTCCTTGCCGCGGATGGCGGTGTCGGCCAGCACGGTCACATGGTCGGGCTGCACTTCCAGAATGCCGCCGGCCACGAACACGAACTCTTCCTGACCGTCGGGACGCTGGATGCGCACCGCACCGGGCTTGATGCGGGTGATCAGCGGCGTGTGGCGGGGCAGTATGCCCAGCTCGCCGCTTTCACCCGGCAGCGCGACGAACTTCGCTTCGCCGGAGAAGATCGATTCTTCTGCGGAAACGACGTCGACTTGAAAGGTTGCCATCTGGATCTTCCTTAGCTTGTAAAAAGGTTGGATGGGCAAGCAGTAGGGTCTGAGGCTAGGCGCGGCGCGGAAGCGGGCTTCCTGACCGCTGAGCACCGTAACGACGCATCAGGCCCTAATGCGCCGGCCATCAGACCTTTTTAGCCTTTTCGAAGGCTTCGTCGATTGTTCCGACCATGTAGAAGGCCTGCTCGGGCAAGCTGTCGCATTCGCCGGCAACAATCATCTTGAAGCCGCGGATGGTTTCCTTCAGGGGCACGTACTTGCCGGGCGAGCCGGTGAACACTTCGGCCACGTGGAAAGGCTGCGACAGGAAGCGCTGGATCTTGCGGGCACGGGCCACGGCCAGCTTGTCTTCCGGCGACAGTTCGTCCATGCCCAGGATCGCGATGATGTCGCGCAGTTCCTTGTAGCGCTGCAGCGTGCCTTGCACGGCGCGGGCCACGTTGTAGTGCTCTTCGCCGACGACGTTCGGATCCAGCTGACGCGAGGTCGAGTCCAGCGGGTCCACGGCCGGGTAGATACCCAGCGAGGCGATGTCACGCGACAGCACCACGGTGGAGTCCAAGTGGGCGAAGGTCGTGGCAGGCGACGGGTCGGTCAAGTCATCCGCAGGGACGTAGACGGCCTGGATCGAGGTGATCGAGCCGACCTTGGTCGAGGTGATGCGCTCTTGCAGACGGCCCATTTCTTCGGCCAGCGTAGGCTGATAACCCACGGCGGAAGGCATACGACCCAGCAGTGCGGACACTTCGGTACCGGCCAGTGTGTAGCGGTAGATGTTGTCCACGAAGAACAGCACGTCCTTGCCTTCGTCACGGAAGGACTCGGCGATCGTCAGACCGGTCAGGGCCACGCGCAGACGGTTGCCCGGGGGCTCATTCATCTGGCCGTAGACCATGGCGACCTTGGAGTCTTCGAGCTTCTCGAGGTTCACGACGCCCGAATCGGCCATCTCGTGATAGAAGTCATTGCCCTCACGGGTACGCTCACCCACACCAGCGAACACCGACAGACCGCTGTGGGCCTTGGCGATGTTGTTGATGAGTTCCATCATGTTCACGGTCTTGCCCACGCCGGCGCCACCGAACAGACCCACCTTGCCGCCCTTGGCGAACGGGCAGACCAGGTCGATCACCTTGATGCCGGTTTCCAGCAGGTCGGTCGACGGGCTCAGCTCGTCGTATGCCGGGGGCTTGCGGTGGATGGGAGCCGTCAGCTCCTGGCCAACCGGGCCACGCTCGTCGATCGGGTTGCCCAGCACGTCCATGATGCGGCCGAGAGTCGCGCGGCCCACGGGCACCGTGATGCCGCTGCCGGTGTTGCGCACGGCCAGGCCGCGACGCAGACCGTCGGAGGAGCCCATCACAATGGTACGGACCACGCCGTCGCCCAGCTGCTGCTGCACTTCCAGGGTCAGACCGGAGTCCGAGCCCACCAGCTTCAGCGCGTCATAGACGCGGGGCATGGCGTTACGGGGGAACTCAACGTCCACCACCGCGCCGATACACTGGACAATCTTGCCCTCAGTACTTTGTACGTTCGACATGTTCGTATCCTTCAATCTTGCAGATTCTTGAGTCTTGGTCCTGGTGAGCCGGGCTTAAACAGCCGCCGCACCCGCCACGATTTCCGACAATTCTTTGGTGATCGCTGCTTGACGCGTGCGGTTGTAGATCAGCTTCAGTTCGCCAATCACATTGCCTGCGTTGTCGGTCGCGGCCTTCATCGCCACCATGCGTGCCGAATGCTCGGACGCCATGTTGTCGGCCACCGACTGGTAGACCAGCGCTTCGACGTAGCGCAGCAGCAGCGCGTCGATCACCGTTTGCGCATCGGGCTCGTACAGATAGTCCCAGCCATGCTCGGACTTCTCCGACTTCATCGAATCGGACGACAGCGGCAGCAGCTGCTGCACCATCGGCTCCTGATTCATTGTGTTGATGAAGCGCGTGTAGCACAGATAGACCGCTGACAACTCGCCGGCCGCATACGCGTCGAGCAAGACCTTGACCGGGCCAATCATCTTCTCCAGATGCGGCTGATCGCCCATCTGCGTCAGATGCGACACCACCGGCACGCCGATGCGGTTCAAGAACCCCAGGCCCTTGTTGCCAATGGCCACCGCCTTGGACTTGACGCCCTGGGCTTCGAGGTCCTTGAGCCTGGCCGTCACCGCACGCAGCACATTGGTGTTCAGGCCGCCGCACAGACCCTTGTCGGTCGTGATGACGATGAAGCCGGCCGGCTTCTTCGCATCGTTGGCCACCATGAACGGGTGCTTGTACTCGGGCGTCGCTTGCGACAGATTGGCGGCCAGCTTGCGGATCTTTTCGCTGTAAGGGCGGGCTGCGCGAACACGGTCTTGCGCCTTGCGCATCTTGGACACCGAGACCATTTCCATGGCCTTGGTGATCTTCTTCGTGTTCTCGAAGCTCTTGATCTTGCCGCGAATTTCCTTGCTTGATGCCATGAATGCTCCTAGCTAGTTGGGGACGTCGCTTGCCGCGCGCTGGCGCTTGAAGTTCGGTCCCGCAGGTTCATTGGCGATTAAGCGAAAGACTTCTTGAAGGCAGCGACCGCGGCCGACAGTTCGCTTTCAGCGTCCTTGTCCAGCGCCTTGCTGTCTTCGATCTTCTTCAGCAGCGGCGCATGGCTGGTCTTCAGGTGCGTGTGCAGACCGGCTTCGAAGGCCAGAACCTTCTTCACGTCCACATCGTCCATGAAGCCCTTGTTCACGGCGAACAGCGTGGCGCCCATCAGCGAGATCGGCAGCGGCGAGTACTGGGCCTGCTTCAGCAGCTCGGTCACGCGGGCACCGCGGTCCAGCTGCTTGCGGGTGGCTTCGTCCAGGTCCGAGGCGAACTGCGCGAACGCAGCCAGTTCACGGTACTGCGCCAGGTCGGTACGGATACCGCCGGACTGACCCTTGATGATCTTGGTCTGTGCAGCCGAACCCACGCGCGACACCGAGATACCGGCGTTGATGGCGGGGCGGATACCGGCGTTGAACAGCGAGGTTTCCAGGAAGATCTGGCCGTCGGTGATCGAGATCACGTTGGTGGGCACGAAGGCCGACACGTCACCGGCCTGGGTTTCAATGATGGGCAAAGCGGTCAGCGAACCGGTCTTGCCCTTCACTTCGCCCTTGGTGAACGCTTCGACGTAGTCGGTGTTCACGCGTGCAGCACGCTCCAGCAGACGGCTGTGGAGATAGAACACGTCGCCAGGGTAGGCTTCGCGGCCCGGCGGGCGGCGCAGCAGCAGCGAGACTTGACGGTAGGCCACGGCTTGCTTGGACAGATCGTCATAAACGATCAGCGCGTCTTCGCCGCGGTCGCGGAAGTACTCGCCCATCGTGCAGCCCGAGTAGGCCGACACGTATTGCATCGCGGCCGATTCGGCGGCCGAGGCGGCCACGACGATGGTGTATTCCATCGCGCCGGCAGCTTCCAGTGCGCGCACCACGTTCTTGATCGACGAAGCCTTCTGGCCGATCGCAACGTAGACGCAGGTCATGTTCTGACCACGCTGGTTGATGATGGCGTCGATGGCGACGGCGGTCTTGCCGGTCTGGCGGTCACCGATGATCAGCTCGCGCTGGCCACGGCCGACGGGCACCATCGAGTCGATAGACTTCAGGCCGGTCTGCATCGGCTGGTCCACCGATTTACGGGCGATCACGCCCGGAGCGATCTTTTCGATCGGCATCGACAGCTTGGCGTTGATCGGACCCTTGCCGTCGATCGGCTGGCCCAGCGCATTGACCACGCGGCCCTTCAGCTCGGGGCCGACCGGCACTTCCAGAATGCGGCCGGTGCACTTGACCGTGTCGCCTTCGGAGATGTGCTCGTATTCGCCCAAGATCACGGCGCCCACCGAGTCACGCTCGAGGTTCAGGGCCAGACCGAAGGTGGCGGTGCCATCCTTGGTTGCCGGGAACTCCAGCATTTCGCCCTGCATCGCATCGGACAGGCCGTGCACGCGCACGATGCCGTCGGTCACCGAAACCACGGTGCCCTGATTGCGAATGTCGGTCGAAGTGCCAAGGCCCTCGATGCGGCTCTTGATCAGTTCGGAAATTTCTGCGGGATTCAGTTGCATTGCTTTTCTCCGGTCTGCTTGGCACTTCCGGCACGGGCCGAGAGCTTGGGGCAGTTTGGATGAGGGGTCAGGTGTTGCAGCAGCGGGGCCGAAAGGCCTCAGGCCGCCAGCGCCACCTTCATTTGTTCAAGACGCGCCTTCACCGAGGTGTCGAGCACTTCGTCTCCAACCACCACGCGAATGCCACCAATCAACTCGGGTTCGATCTGAACCGTGGCATTGAGCTTGCGGCCAAAACGCTTTTCCAGCGTCGCCACCAGCGCGCCCAGCTGGGCGGGCTCGATCGCGAAGGCGCTGAACACTTGCGCATCCGACACGCCGGAGCGCTCGTTCACCAGCACATGGAATTGCGCGGCGATTTCGGGCAGCACGGTCAGGCGGCCGTTGGCGATCACGGTGCTGAGCAGGTTCTTGGCGGTATCACCCAGCGAGGTCTTGACGACCGCTGCGATCACTTCCATCACCTGTTCGGCCGTGGCCTTGGGGTTGTCGGCGAACTGGCGCAGCTGAGCATCAGCCGCGACGGCGGCCACTGCATCGATCTGCTCGACGACCTGCTTCAGATCACCTTTGCTGGCGACCTGGAACAGCGCTTCCGCGTAGGGGCGGGCAAGGGTTGCAAGCTCGGCCATGGTGATTACAGCTCGGTCTGCAGACGCGTCAGCAACTCGGCGTGAACGCCGGCGTTGACTTCGCGCTTGAGGATGGCCTCAGCGCCCTTGACGGCCAGGGTGGCGACCTGCTGACGCAGGGCTTCACGTGCCTTCACCGACTCTTGCTCGGCTTCGGCCTTGGCGGCGGCAATGATCTTGGCGCCTTCGTCGCTGGCGCGCGACTTGGCTTCTTCAACAATCGATTGCGCCAGGCGCTCGGCATCGGCCAGGCGTTGGGCGGCATCGTTGCGGGCGCTGGACAGCTGCTCTTCAACGCGCTTGTTGGCGTTGCTCAACTCGGCCTTGGCCTTGTCGGCGGCAGACAAGCCGGCGGCGATCTTCTCGGCGCGCTCGTCCAGTGCTTTCACGATGGGCGGCCACACAAACTTCATCGTGAACCCGACCAAGATCAGGAAGACGATCAGTTGCGCGATCAGCGTAGCGTTAATGCTCACGTTGGTGCCTCACAAACTATAGGGATCGGATGCTCAGGGCCTTCAGGCCCGGCGCCAAAGACGCCCAGGCCCAGCCGCAGTGCGGCTTGCTTACTTCGGCAGGTTGGCGATCTGGGCCAGGAACGGGTTGGCCGTTGCGAACCACAGGGCGATACCGGTACCGATAATGAAAGCAGCGTCGATCAGACCAGCCAGCAGGAACATCTTGGTTTGCAGTTCATTCATCAGCTCGGGCTGGCGGGCGGCCGACTCAAGGTACTTGCTGCCCATGATGCCGATACCGATACAAGCGCCAACGGCACCCAGACCAATGATCAGACCAGCGGCGAGAGCAACAAAGCTAATGACTTCCATGGTGTTTCCTTAGAGAGGGATAGAGAAAGGGTGAGAGAAAAAGAGAGAACTCGAAAAATCAGTGGGCGTCGTGCGCTTGCCCGATGTACACCAGCGTCAACATCATGAACACAAAGGCTTGCAACGTGATGATGATCAGGTGGAAGGCTGCCCAGACGAAGCCGGCAATGATGTGGCCCACGAACAGCGCGACACCGGTGGCCAGGCCGACCGAGGCGAAGGCGCCGCCCATCAGGGCGATCAGCAGGAAGATCAGTTCGCCGGCATACATATTGCCGAACAGCCGCATGCCGTGCGACACGGTCTTGGCCACGAACTCGATGATCTGCATCGCGAAGTTGACGGGGTAGAGGAACCACTTGTCGCCGAACGGTGCCGAGAACAGCTCATGCACCCAGCCGCCCGCGCCCTTGATCTTGACGTTGTAGATCAGGCAGACGATCAACACGCCCAGCGACAGGCCCATGGTGATGGACAGGTCGGCGGTGGGCACCACGCGCAGGTAGGCGTGGGGATTGCCGGTGATGGCCTGCCAGGCCCAGGGCAGCAGATCGACGGGCAGCAAGTCCATCGCGTTCAGCAGAAAGATCCAGACAAACACGGTCAGGGCCAGCGGAGCCACCAGTTTGCGGCTCTTGGCGTTGTGCACAATGCCCTTGGCCTGGTTGTCCACCATCTCGACCAGCATTTCGACCGCCGCCTGGAAGCGACCCGGACGGCCCGAGGTGGCGGCGCGTGCGGCCAGCCAGAGCAGCAAGCAACCCAGAGCGCCGATCAGGGCGGTAAAGGTCAGCGAGTCCAGATTGATGACGGAAAAGTCTACGACTCCGTGCTGCGGCTGGTTTTGCGCGTGATGCAGGTGGTGAATGATGTATTCACCAGCGCTCGGGGCGTTTTCGTGGCCTTCGGTTGCCATGTTTGTCTTGAGCCTCGTCGTCAATCAGCGGCCGCGCCAAAGCAGCGCGAACCAGTTCACTTTCATGCACACAACCATCGTGATCAGCAACGCTGGCCAGCTCAGGTTGGGCACCACCTTGGCAGCGATCACCAGCATGGCGATCGCCGCTCCAATCTTCAACATTTCCCAGAACAGGAAGCCGATGGCAACACCAACGGCCGAGCCTGCTCTTTTCGTCATTCCTCGCGCCAGCAAAGCGCTGGGCAACACCACCGCAGCCACACCGTAGAGCGCTGACCAGGCCACAGCGGCCCTGCCCGTTACCAGCCACGCGACTAGGCAACACACCACGCCCACAACGGCCTGCACCGCCACCACACGCCAGGGTGAGATCGACGGCTGCTCGGCCCGCAAGACCTGCGCTTGTTCGCGGGTCAGGGGCTTGAAAACCTGCTTTTCGGTCTCATCTTCCCAACTTGCAACCGCTCTTGCGGTCACCTTCGCTGCTGCCTCCGCTGCCACATTGGGCCCCGCATTGGGCCTCACTGTGCTTACGTCATTCTTGACAAGATCACTCATGGTGGAACTCGTGGTCATCGCACTTAGAGATCAACAAGAATTTCGGGGCTGCGGGCAGCAAAGCCTCGGAATTATACGTGATAACCCGCCCATCCTCCAAAGCCCCAGCTGCGCGCAAGCCTGACTCGGGGGTCGAGGCACCCCAGTTCCGGGCGCTTGGATGACAGTCTGCGGCCGCGACGGAATGGCGGCAATGACGTCTCAGGTCATTGCCGCACCGCGCCGGCGCGGGCCAAATCCGGTGTCTGTATCAAGTGAGGCGCGCGAAGTTCGCAGGCAGGCCCGGCGTCTCGACGCGCAGCTGCAGCAGGCAGCCAGCCCAGGGTTGCGCGGCCAGCTCCTCGGCCGGGCGCTTGTCGCTGGCGCTGGTCAGATAAAGCGTGCGCAGATCGGCACCGCCGAAGGCAGGCATGGTGGGGCAACGCACAGGTAGCGGGATCTCGCGCAGCAACTCGCCCTGTGGCGACAGCCGCAGCAGGCGCTGGCCCTCGTACATTGCCACCCAGTAGCAGCCTTCGGCATCCACGGCTGCGCCATCGGGCCGGCCACCGTAATCGTCCAGCGACTGATCGGCACCGCGTTTGGCAAATGTAGAGAAAATGCGGCGGTTGGCGATCGCGCCGCTGGCGCCATCGAAATCGAAGGCCCAAATGGTGTGGGCGCGGGTGTCCGTCCAGTACATCGTGCGACCGTCCGGGCTCCAGCCCAGGCCATTGGCCGTCACTGCCTGATCGACCATGCAGTTGAACTCGCCGCCGGCATAGCGGTACAGGGCGGCCAGGGCCGGCTCGCGCGGCTCATACACGGTGCCGGCCCAGAAACGGCCCTGCGGGTCGGCCTTGCCGTCGTTGAAGCGCTGCGTCGCCGTGTCATAGGGCGCGGTGGTAACTTGAGTGTGCTGGCCGGTCACGGTGTCCAGCCGCCACAGGCCGTCGCGTTGAGCCAGCAGCAGGCCACCCCCCTCCAGCGGCGCCAGGCAGCCGACCTCGCTGCCCACATCCCAGCGCGTCAACGCCTCGTTGACGGGATTGAAGCGCAAGACCTGGCACGACGGAATATCGACGTAGTACAGCTGCTGCTCGGTGGGGTGCCACAGCGGCGATTCGCCGAGACGGGCGCGGGCATTCAGCGCCAGGCTGACTTGATACAGGGCTTCGGACATGGTGGGCAGAGCAGTCAGGTCAGCGAGACCTTCAGATAGTGAGCACCCGGCAAGGGGTTGAAATAGAAGGGCGGCACTTCCTCGAAGCCCAGGGTTTCATAAAGGCCGCGCGCGGCTTCCATATCGTCCAGCGTGTCGAGCAGCATCTCCGAATAGCCTGCCTGCGAGGCGCCGTCCATCAGCGCCTGGGTCAGGTGGCGCCCCAGACCGAAGCCGCGAAAGGCCGGTCGCACATAGAGACGCTTCATCTCGCAGGCATTCGCATAGTCCACATCGGGCAGATTGCGGAAGGCGCCGCAACCGGCCAGTTCGCCATCGACCCAGGCCAGCAGGAACAGGCCGCCGGGCGGCGCATAGCCCCCGGGCAAGTCGGCCAACTCGGCCTCGAAGCCCTGGAACGCCAGATCGAAGCCCAGGCTGGCGGCGTACTCCCGCAGGATCTGGCGGCTGGCGTCCCAGTGCTCCGCCGTGTCCGGCGTGAGGAGTTGAATGTCGGGAGGCTGCATTGAATGGAGTGAGGGGCCGACCTGCAGTTTAGGGCAAGGCTCCACTCACACACCCGGCTGGGCACCCAGGGCTATCAACCAGGCCACGAAGCCGGCGCAGGCCAGCAGCAACGCCAGGGCCAGCAGGCGCGGGCCCGTGCCATCGCGGCTGGCGGGCACCTCGGCGGCCAGCAGCTTGTCGCCCACAAGCATGGGCCGCACCAGGGTCTTGCCGCGCTTGCGCACATAGAACAGGATGGCCAGCAGGTGCAGGGCCACCAAGGCATAGATCAGCCACTGGCCCCAGTGCTTGTGATAGCCGGTCAGCAGGCTGCTGGTCGCCCCGCTGACAAAGCGTATCAAGGGCCCGGTGGTGGCAATCTCGTCATCGGCAAACAGGCCGGTGCCCACCTGCGCGGCAAGAATCGCCAGCAGACCGAACACCGCCAACGCCCCCAGCGGGCTGTGGCCCACCTCGAAGTGGTCACCCGGCAAGGGCTTGCCACGCAGATAGCGCAGCAAAGCCTGCGGGCTGTAGATGAAGCTGGCAAAGCGCGACCAGCGGCCACCGACCAGCCCCCACAGGATACGGAACAGCAGCAGCGTGAAGGCCGCATAGCCCAGCCGCATATGCCAGTCCATCAGATTGCCGCCGATCTTGGCGCTGACAACCGAGCCGACCACGCACAGCGCCAGGCTCCAGTGGAACAACCGCGTGGGCAGGTCCCAGACGCGAACCGGGCGACTGCTGGCTTCGGGCATTGCGGGCATAGGTGTTCCTGACAAGATTGCGACAGGCGCCAAGGATGGCGCAAAACCGCGCCCTGCGTCCAGCCCCTGCAAATTTCAGCCAGTCTGCGTACACTGCCACGGCGCGGCCGTCGGCCGCGAGCCCTGACCCCACCCGTCACGTCACCGGAGACCCCGCATGAAGAGAGTTCTGCTTGCTTTGACCTGTGGCCTTTGCGTCGCCCTGCCCGCGGCCGCACAATTCCAGAAACCCGAAGACGCGATCAAGTACCGCCAGAGCGCCCTCACCGTGATGGCCACCCATTTCGGCCGCATCGCCGCCATGGCCAGCGGCCGTGCGCCGTTCGACGCCAAGGCCGCGGCCGAGAACGCCGACATCGTCGCCACGCTCTCCAAGCTGCCCTGGGCCGGCTTTGGTGAAGGTACGGACAAGGGGGCACCGACCCGCGCCAAGGCCGAGATCTGGAAGGAAAGCGCCAAGTTCAAGGAGAACTCGGACAAGATGATTGCCGAGGTTGCCAAGCTGGAGACCGCCGCCAAGGGCGGCAATCTGGACCAGATCAAGGCCGCCGTCGGCGAAGTGGGCAAGAGCTGCAAGGCCTGCCACGACAACTATCGCGCGGAGAAGTACAGCGCGAACTGAGTCAACTCACCCGCAGGCCATCAAGCAAAACCGAGCACGACCCTGCGGGTCATCGCACTCTTTTTCTCTATCTTGGTCACGACCACCGATCCAATCTCGGCGGTGTTGGCCACATGCGTGCCACCGCAGGGCTGAAGATCGACACCCTCGATCTTCAGCACCCGCACCCGACCCGAGCCGCGCGGCGGCTGCACGCTCATGCTGCGCACCAGACCCGGATTCGCATCCAGCTCGGCATCGCTGATCCAGCTGTGACTGACCGGATGAGCCTCGGCCACCAGCCGCGCCAGGCCCTGGGTCAGGGCCTCCTTGTCCAGCGGCTCGCTCATATGGAAGTCCAGCCGCGCGTAGTCGGCGGTGATCGAGCAGCCATCGACCGGCTGCGGCACCAGCGCACACAGCAAATGGGTCGCGGTGTGAAACCGCATATGGCGTGAGCGGCGCTCCCAGTCGATCTGCGCCTTGACGACGGCGCCAGGGGCAAAGTGCACCAGCACATCCTCCTGGCCCGGCGCAAGCACATGCAGCACCTCGTTGGGATCGACGCCCTTGCGCGTGTCGGCAATCTGCAGCGCCGTGCCATCGGCCAGGCGCAGCTCGCCGCGGTCACCCGCCTGGCCGCCACCGAGCGGATAGAACACGGTGCGGTCCAGCACCACGCCCTGCGCATCGGCGCGCAGGACCAGGGCCTCGCATTCGCGCAGCTGGGCGTCTTCACGGAACAGCGCTTCGGTCATGTCGGTCTATCCTTCAGCTCAGCGATTGCAATGACACCAGGCCCTTGGGGGTGTCCAGCTGCACGGCAAACGGGGCCGCCCCGGTGTGGCCAGCCAGGCCTTGCAGCCCCTGCTCTGTCAGCGCGCGGCGGGCAAACTCGGCGTCCAGCGAACCCAGCCCCAGCGAACGCAGCTGCACGCCGCTGATCGGCATGGTGTCGGCAGGATGCACCTCACCCCATTCGATGAGCAGCGGCAGCGCGCCCTGCAGCAGGCGCCGCCCATCGGCACGCACGGCAATCTGCCAGCGCAGCTCGCCGTGGGGGGTGAGCCGTGAGGCCTGCAGCATCTCGCCGGCATCCAGACCCAGCGCCCGCCACTGCGCATGGGCAGTCTTGATGTCGCGCACGCGCAGCACCCAGTGCAGCAGCTGCGGGCCCTGGCTCAGCTGCTGCTGCACGCGGCCCTCATCCAGATCGAACCAGCGCGCACGGCCGGGATCCGGCGCCTGCGGGTCGATCGCGATGATCTCCAGATAGGCGCGCGGGAACTCCGGCGTGGCAATCGACAGCAGGCGGTTGTGCGTGCTCATCAGCCCGTGCTTGCCCCCGGGCCCTGGCGTCAGCCCCAAGGTTGCTTCGCACCAGGCCACGCCCTCATCGAGCGTGCGTGCGCCTATCACCAGATGGTCGAGTTCGGCAGCCTGGCTCACAGCGTCACCGCCCCCGAGATCAGCGGCACCACGTCGCCACCCACCCAGGTGTCGGCACCCTCGCGCCGCACATGGATGCGGCCGTCACGGCCCAGCACCTGGCCCTGGCTGACCACATAGCTCGCGCCCGCATGGCCCATCTCCATCATCCACAGCGCCATGCCGGCGTTGAGGCTGCCGCAGACCGGGTCTTCGGCCACGCCCAACTCCGGCACGAAGGCGCGCACTTCGAACTGCTGCGGGGCGCCTGCGGGATAAGGGCCGATGGCGCCCAGCTCCAACTGACCCATCGCCGCATAGTCGGGTCGCAGCGCCAGCACCGCCTCGGCACTCTTCAGGCGGGCGGCGATCCAGTGCGGGCCGTTGTCCACCCAGACCACGTCCAGCACCTCCTCGGCCGGCAGGCGCAAGGTGCGCAGCACCTGGGCATGGAGCTCGGGGGCCACCGGGCCGCCACGGCGCAAGGGCGGCGCGGCAAATGCCAATCGCGTGCCGTCGCGCTTGACGCGCACCAGGCCGACGCCGCATTGCTGGACGATCACCTCCGGCTGCCGGGGCTGGCCGCCCTGGGCCAGCCAGCAATGTGCCGTCCCCAGGGTCGGATGGCCGGCGAACGGCAGCTCACCACCCGGGGTGAAGATACGCACCCGGTAGTCGGCCGCCGGGTCGGTGGGCGGCAGCAGAAAGGTCGTCTCGGACAGATTCGTCCAACGGGCGAACGCTGCCATCTGCTCGTCGCTCAAGCCCTCGCTGTCGATCACCACCGCCAGCGGATTGCCCAGCAACGGTCTGTCGGTGAAGACATCGACCTGCATGAAGCGGCGCAGTGGATTGTTCACCCCTCGCCCGAGGGATACCTCGGGCGATCCCCCGAGGGGATTCGGGCCGGCTTGGGGCGGCCCGGCGCTCGGCCCGCTCATGGCGTCGGTTCGTCCGCCAATGCCAGCGCCTCGTGCAGCACGCGGCCGAGAATGGCCACGCCCTCGCCGATCAGTTCCGGCGTCAGGGTCACGAAGGACAGGCGCAGGGTGCGCGGGTCGGGTGCGTGGGCATAGAAGGCCGCGCCGGGCACAAAGGCGATATTGGCCTCCACGGCCTGGGGCAGCAGGGCCATCGCATCCATGCCTTCGGGCAGGCGTATCCAGAAGAACATGCCGCCCTTGGGGCTTTGCCACTCGCAGCCCGGGGGCAGATGCTTCTTCAGGCCCTCGGCCATCGCATCGCGATTGGCCTTGTAGCGGGCGCGGATCTTGGGCACATGCTCGTCCAGGAAGCCGTTCTTGATGACCTCGTAGACCACGCGCTGGTTGAAGCCGGGCGTGTGCAGATCGGCCGCCTGCTTGGCCTGCAGCAGCTTGGGGTACAGCTCCTTCGGGGCAATGATGTAGCCCAGGCGGAAGCCTGGCGTCAGCACCTTGGAGAAGGAACCCAGGTAGATAGCCCCTTCGGGCCACATCGACGTCAGCGAGGGCAGCGGCGGCTCGTCGAACCAGAGGTCGCCATAGGGGTTGTCTTCGACGATGGGCACGCCGGCCGCCTTGGCCGCGGCCATCACCGCCTGACGGCGCTCCAGGCCCATCACCCGGCCGGTGGGATTCTGGTAGTTGGGCAGCAGATAGGCGAAGCGGGTGCCCGGCGCGTCATGCGGCAGCTTGGCAAAGGCCTCGGGCAAGGGGCCCTGCTCGTCGCTGGCCAGGCTGGTGAAGATGGGCTCGTAAGGCGTGAAGGCCTGCAGCGCGCCCAGATAGGTGGGCGTTTCCACGGCCACCGGTGCACCGGCGTCGCAGAGTATCTTGCCGACCAGATCCAGGCCCTGCTGCGAACCGCTGGTGATCAGCACCTGGTCCGGGTCGGCGTTGATGCCCAGGCTGGACACCCGCTTGGCCACCCATTCGCGCAGCGGGCCGAAGCCCTCGCTGGCGGCGTATTGCAGCGCTTCCCTGGCGTTCTCGCTCAAGACCTTGTCGCAGGCCGCTTTCAGCGCCTCGACCGGAAAGGTGTCGGCCGAGGGCAGGCCACCGGCCATGGACAGAATGCCCGGCTTCTCGGTGACCTTGAGGATCTCGCGGATGATGGACGGGTTCATGCGCGCGGCGCGGCGGGCTTGTTTCCAGACGGTGCTCATAAGGCTCTCGCTTTGTCGTGAGGCAGGCGCTTGCGGCGCCTGTCGGGGGGAATGTTGTACCACCGGCCGCCGTTCAGGCACCCAGCATCCAGTCAATGGCGGCCTGTGCATGCAGGGCCGTGCCGTCGAACAGCGGCACCAGGCCGGTCTCTTGCATCGGGTCCAGCAGCAGGCAGATCTCGGTGCAGCCGAGGATCACGCCCTCGGCGCCCTGCTCGGCCAGCTGGCGCATCGCGTCGCGGTAGTAGGCGCGTGAGGCATCGACGATGCGGCCGCGGCACAGCTCCTCAAAGATGATGCGGTGCACCTCCGCGCGTTGCGCGGCCTCGGGCACCAGCACCTCGATGCCATGATGGCTGGCCATGCGGCCGATGTAGAAGTCCTGCTCCATCGTGTAGGCCGTGGCCAGCAGGCCGGCGCGCCGGACACCCGCCGCCTTCAAGGCTTCGGCCGTGGCGTCGACGATGTGTATCAGCGGCAGGCCGCTCAGGCGCTCGACCTCGTCGGCCACCTTGTGCATGGTGTTGGTGGCGATCAGCAGCGCCTGTGCGCCGCCTGCCCTCAAGCCGGCCCCGGCCGCGCCCAGCAGGGCGGCCGCGCCGGCCCAATCGCCGCTGCGCTGCAAGACCTCTATCGTCGCGAAATCGACGCTGCGCATCAGCAGGTCGGCGCTGTGCAGCCCACCCAGCCTTGAGGCCACGCCCTGGTTCAGCAGCTTGTACAGGTGCGCGCTGGACTCCCAGCTCATGCCACCCAGAATGCCCAAGGTCTTCATCAACTTGCCCTCGCATTGACCGGCATGCGCTTGCCGATCCAGACGACCAACAACACCGCCACCGCAAACAAGACCGTCATCCCATCCAGATGCTCGCCCAGCACCGGCACGGCCAGCAACATGGACAGGAAGGGCTGAATCACCTGCACCTGGCTGACGCGCACCGTGCCGCCCAGGGCCAGCGCCCGGTACCAGGCGAAGAAGCCCAGCCACATCGAGAACACCGACACATACAGAAAGCCGCCCCAGGCCGAGGGGGCGACCGGCTGAACCGGCCAGGTCCACAGCGCCACCGGCACGGTGATGGGCAGCGACAGCACCAGCACCCAGGAGATCACCTGCTCGGGCGTCATCTGCTGCGACAGCCGTGCGCCGCTGACATAGCCGTAGGACGCACTCAGCACCGCCAGCAGCAGCAGGCCGTCGGCCAGCTGCAGGCCCGCCGAGCCACGCCACCAGGCAAAGCCCAGCACCAGGGCCAGGCCGGCGACGGCGCAGGCCCAGAAGCCGAGGCTGGGTCGCTGGCGCAGCATCAGCGCGCCCAGCGTGGCCGTGGCCAGCGGCAGCACGCCCGAGATCACCGAGGCATGGACGGCATCGACCGAGCGCACCGCCAGGCCCAGCAACAGCGGCCAGCCGAACACCACGCCGGCGGCGGTCAGCAGCAGCGGCTGCAGTTGCTCGCGGGTCGGCCGGCGGGCGCCGCCGAGCTTCAGGTACAGCGCCGCCAGCCCACCGGCCAATGCCGCCCGGCCCAGCGCGACGAACACCGGATCAAGCTGGGGCGCGGCATTGCTGCCACTGGCCAGCCGCGTCATCGGAATGCTCAGCGCGAAGATGAACACCCCCAGCACGCCCAGCAGCAAGCCCTGCGTGGCGGCAGTCATGGTCTTGCTGTTCAAGGCGAGGGGCTCATTCATGGCGGCTTGGTTTTTGCTGGGCAATGTGGGTCGTGTGCGGCAAGCCAGTCTATTCTCATGACCGATACAGAACCAGTACACTCAGCCAGACATTTCAACGAACTGTGCTGGTGAATCGACCGGCACATGGCCACCATGAGCACAGCCGCCCATACGCTCTCGCGCAGTTCTGACACCCCGCTGGCACAGCAGCTGGCCCAGCGCATGACCGAACGCATCCAGCAGCGCCTGCTGCTGCCCGGCGCCCGTCTGCCCTCGGTGCGCGAGTGCGCACGCCGCCATGGCGTCAGCCCCTACACCGTCGTCGCTGCCTATGACCAGCTGCTGGCCACCGGCCTGGTCGAGGCGCGCAAGCAGCGCGGCTTCTTCGTACGCGAACCGGTGGTGCGTGCCGGCACCGCCAGCGCGTCACGCAAAACCACCGCGGCGGCGGCTGCTGACCCTTTCCGCCTGGCGCCCATCGACGCCACCGCACTGATACGCGGCATGTTCCAGGCCGATGCCCGCACCGCCCCGGGCCTGGGCACCCTGCCCACCGACTGGCTGGACCTGCCGATGCTGCAAAGCGCGATGCGCCGCGTCATCACCCAGAGCACCGGCCCCGACCAGCTGGCCCTGCACTATGGCGAGCCGGCCGGCGAGCCGCGGCTGCGCGCGGCGCTGACGCAGCGCCTGGCTGATCTGGGCATTGCCTGCACCGCGCCGCAGCTGATCACCACCGTCGGCGCCACCCACGCGCTGGACCTGATCACGCGCACGCTGCTGAATCCGGGCGACGCGGTGCTGGTGGACGATCCCGGCTGGGCGATCGAATACGCGCGGCTCACGCAGGCCGGCATGCGCTTGCTGCCGGTGCCGCGCGGCGAGCACGGGCCCGACCTGGAGGCGATGCAGCGCCTGGCCGCCGAGCACAGCCCGCGCATGTATGTGACGGTGTCGGTGCTGCACAACCCGACCGGCAACACGCTGTCGCTGGCCGCGGCGCACCAGATACTGAAGCTGGCCGAGCAGTACAACTTCCAGATCGTCGAGGACGACACCTACGCCTTTCTGGCGCCCAACCATGCGCCGCGGCTGTCGGCGCTGGACGGGCTGCGCCGCACCATCTACGTCTCGGGTTTCTCCAAGATCCTGACACCGAGTTTTCGCGTCGGCTATCTGGCGGCCAGCGCCGACAAGGTGCAAAAGCTCACCGACGTGAAGCTGATCAGCACCCTGACCACCAGCCCGCTGCTGGAGCGGGCCGTTGCGCTGTGCCTGGAGCAGGGCCAGCTGCGCCGCCATGCCGAGCGGGTGCTGGCACGGCTGGAGGCGGCACGCCAGCGCTCGGTGCGGCTGGCGCTGGACGCCGGCTGCCGCTTCATCACCCCGCCCAACGGCCTGTTCGGCTGGCTCGATGTCGGCATGGACACCGAGAGACTGGCGCAAGCCTTGCTGGACGAGGGCTGGCTGACCGCGCCGGGCGTGCTGTTCAGCCCGACACGGCGGGCCGGCACGCTGATGCGCATCAATTTCGCGACCAGCCAAGACGCGAAATTCTGGGCCCGGCTGAGCGCCGCGCGCTCGCAGATCCTGGGTTGACCCTCTTGCTGCGCGGAGGTTGGTTGTTAGACTGGGATCGCATCCCCGGAGCGCCAACATCGACAACAAGACCGCGCCGCCCGTGCACCACAAGCAGGGCCTGAGACAACTGTATCGCTGGGCCAGGCAGGCGCACGAGGAATCCGGGTTGCCGGTGTGGCGCCAGTTTCTCGAAGCGCTGCTGCTGCGTTTGCCGCCGGCCCGGCTGGGACTGACCGAGTACTTCGACTACCGTCTGTTCTCGCCGCACCTGCGCTTTCGCGACAAGCAGCGTTTTGTCGGCTGGCGCGGAGAACCGGCCCTGGACCGCGCCAATGCCAGCAACTGGCGGGCCTATGCAGACGACAAGATCCTGCTCGATCAACTGCTGGCAGACGCAGGCCTGCCCCGCCCACGTCTGCATGCCGTGTTTCGCGCCGGCAGTCCGAGCGAAGCCACCGTGGCCAGGCTCGACACCGATCAGGCCCTGGTCGACTGGCTGCGCCGTTGCACGGCCTACCCGCTGTTTGCCAAACCGGCCCATGCGGGCTTCGGCCGAGGGGCCTATCTGCTGGAACAGTACCGCCCCAACGACGACAGTCTGTTGCTCGGCCAGGGCCAGGTCATGCCGGTGCAAGGCTTTGTGGCGGGGCTGAAGAACCCAGGCCAGCGGGGCTATCTGTTCCAGGAATGCCTGCGCCCGCACCCCAAGCTGGCCGACCTGCAATGCCAGCGCCTGTCCGGCCTACGCGTGATGACCTTGAAGCCGCGCGGGGCGGCGGCCGTGATCTTCCGGGCCGTCTGGAAGCTGCCGCGCCGGCACAACATCATCGACAACTTCGAGAGCGGCAGCACCGGCAACCTGCTGGCCGGCGTGGATCTGCAGACCGGCCAGGTGCTGCGTGTGATCCAGGGCTATGGCCTGGATCTCAAGCAGCTGTCAGCCCATCCAGACTCTGGGCTGGGCTTCGACGGCCTGCGCCTGCCCGACTGGGCGGCCCTGCGTGCCACCACGCTGGCCGCAGCCGAGCTGATGCCGGAGTTCCGCTTCCAGCACTGGGACGTCGCCCTTACCGAGCGGGGCCCGGTGCTGCTGGAAGTCAACCTGTTCACCGCGGGCGGCACCGAGCTGAGCCAGTTGGTCGAGCAGCGCGGCCTGCTCGAGCCCCGGCTGCTGGCACAGTGCCGGCCGGGCTGAGCCTGAGCGGGCATGGCGGTCAGCCTCCGATCTCCAGCGCCACGCCGTGACTCGATACCGGGTCAAACCCAAGCGCGGCCCGTCCCGGCTCACCCCGCAGCGTGATGGCGCAAGGGCCTTCGCCGCGCGTGGCCAGGCGCTGACGCAGCGCTTCGGCGTCGCTCGAGGTGCTCGCAGCGTCCGGCGAGATCAGCTCCAGCCGGCAGCCCTCCAGCTCGATGCCGGCCCTGCGCAGACCGGTCGCGTCGGCGCTTGCAATCTCGCCCAGCCTCGCCTCCGGCCCCAGCAGGGCCCGGTAGCGAGCCAGCGATGCCTCGAGCTCATGCACGGCGACGGTGATGCCGGCCACTCCACGGGCGCCATTGGCATGGCGGCGCGCCTCGCCCTCGGGCACACGCAGTGCGCGCGGCGTGATGTCGCCGCACAGAAAGGGCAGATCAGGCGTGGCATGGCGTGCCGTCTGCCATTGCAGGCGCTGGCCATCGGGGCGCAGCCGCCCGCCGTCGAGCGGGCCGGTCAGCGTCGCCAGGCCGCGTGCCTGCGCGGCGGCGAGCACGACCGCCGTGTCCTGCGGCAGCAGGGCAAAGTCAACCAGGCCATCGCCCTGCGCCGACTGCACCCGGTACCAACGCTCCCCGGGGGCCGGCGCAGCCCAGGCAATCAACTCCAGATAGGCGCCGTCGGCAAACACCACCAGGGCGTTGTGCGAGGTACGGCCCGGGTGCTGGCCGCCGGCCAGCACGGTGAAGCCCAGCGCCTGGTAGTCGGCGGTGGTCTGCTGCAGATCACCGACCGCGATCACGATGTGATCCAGCGGCAGGCTGGCTGGCGGATTGGCAGGCATGGCCGACACCTCAGTCTTCGAGCTTGAGGTTGTGCTTCTTGACGAAGGCACCCCAGCGCTCATATTGCTCATGCGCGTGGCGCTCGACGCCGGCGCCGTCGGTGGCCATGACCTCGAATCCGGCCTGCGTCAGCTTGGTGTTGACCTCGGAGCTGTTGAGCGTGGCCTGGAAGTCGGCGGTGAGCTTGCGCAGGGTGGCGGGCGGCGTGGCGGCCGGGGCGAAGATGCCGATCCAGGAGTAGGCCTCGAAGCCGGGAAAGCCTGACTCCGCCACCGTGGGCACATCCGGCAACTCGGGCAGGCGGCGCGCACCGGTCACGGCCAGCGGCCGGATCTTGCCGGCAGCGATCTGGCCCTTGAGCGCGGCATAGCTCAGCAGCGTGAGCTGGCTGACATCACCGAGCACGGCCTGCACCGCCGGACCGCCGCCGCCGAAGGGCACATGCAGCACATCGACATTGGCCTGGCGCTTGATGTCCTCCATCACCAGATGGTTCATCGAGCCCAGCCCGGTCGAGGCATAGCTGAACTTGCCGGGCGTCTTGCGCGCGGCCTCGACGAAGCCGCGCAAGTCCTTGGCCGGCACCGAGGCCGATGCGCCAATCACCAGCGGAAAGCGCACGGCCAGCGTGACGCCGGCAAAGTCCTTGAAAGTGTCGTAGGGCAGCTTGGCCTTGGCGATCGGATTGATTGCGTGGGTGTCGAAGCTCACCAGCAAGGTGTTGCCATCGGGCGGCGACTTGGCCACATAGCTGGTGGCAATCTGGCTCGCGGCGCCCGGCTTGTTGTCGACCACGACCGCACGCCCGATCTTCTCGGCCAGCACCGGCTGCATGATGCGCGCGGCGATGTCGGTGCTGCCGCCGGGCGGGAAGGTGATGACCAGCCGGAGCGGGGTGTCGTTCTGGGCCTGGGCCGGCACGGTAAAGGCAGCGGCTGCAGCCATGGCCAGAGTGAGTGCGCGACGGCGGGTGAGCGGATGTGACATGAATGGGGTCCTTGTTGGGTTGAGGATCGTGAGACTTGCGCTCGGTCCTGGCTCAGCCAGGAGGCTTGTATCGCCTCCTGGCCTTCGCCAGGCACAAGGCCCTTCCGGGCCTTGTGTCCTGGCTCAGCCCATCCACTGGCTGACCGGGACGGCGGTGTCTTGCAGCTCCTGCGACAGCACGTCCACCAGGGCCGGGCCATCATGCATCAGGGCGGCCTTGAGGGCGGCGTCAAGGTCAGCCGGATTCTCGACCCGCCAGGCCTTGACGCCGAAGGCCTCGGCCACGCGGGCATGGTCGGTGCGGTTGAAGTCGACCGAGAAATAGCGCTCGTCGTAGCCGGTCTTCTGGCTGGCCTTGATCCAGCCGAAGACCGAGTTCGAGAACACGATCATCTTCAGCGGCACCTGGCGGCGCACGATGGTCTCCAGCTCGCCGCAGGTGAAACCGAAGCTGCCATCGCCCATCACCGCCACCACCACCGAGTCCGGCTGGCCGATCGCCGCACCGACGCCGGCCGACATCGAGAAGCCCAGCGCGCCGTGGGCGCGGTTGGTGATGAAGTGCCGGCCCGATTGCGGCGCGTTGAAGTAGGCGGAAAGATAGGGACAGGGCGTGCCCGGGTCGGCCACCACGATGGCCCGAGCCGGCAGCAGGCGGTTCAGCGCATCGATCACCCGCTCGGGCCGGATAGGCCGCTCCAGCGAGGCCGCCAGCGGTGCGAAGAAGGCCTGCTTGGCGAGGCGCGCGCGGGCGGCCAGGGCACGGCCGTCGACCGCATCGGCAGGCCGCTGCGCCATGCGCTCGCCCACCGCGGCATTCAGGGCATTCAGTGCCAGCAGTGCATCGCCGACCAGGGCCACCTCGGTGCGGTAGTTCGTGCCTATGGTCATCGGATCGACGTCGATGTGCAGGATGGGCACGTCGCGGCCCGGGTACTTCCAGTGCTCGGTCGTCGTCGAGCCGGCACGGCAGCCGATGAACAGCACCAGATCGGCCTGGGCCACCACGTCGCGGGTGGCCGGTATGCCGCCGTTGGCACCCACCACGCCGGCGTTCAAGGGGTGGCCATCCGCCAGGCTGCCCTGCCCGCTGACCGTGGTGCAGACCGGGGCGTTGAGCTGCCCGGCCAGTCGGCCCAGCGCCTCGCAGGCGCCGGCAATCACCACACCGCCGCCGCAGATGATGACCGGCGCGCGCGCCGCCACCAGGCGCTCGGCAGCCTGCTCGACCGCGGCCGGATCGGGCGCCGAACGCAGCGCCGGGTAGCGGTCATGGCCGGGCTGAGCCCAGACCTCGTTCGGGTCGATGACGTGCTTCTGCACATCGTAGGGCAGGCAGATATGGGCGGCGCCGGGCCGGCCGGTGGTCATGGCGCGAAAGGCGCTGCGCACCGCGCCAGGGATCTGGTCCACCCGGTCTATGGTGGTGTTCCATTTGGTCAGCGGCCGGAACAGCGCCTGCTGGTCCAGTTCGGTCAGCGGGAACTTGCCGCGCGAGCCCACCGACACGTCCGAGGTGATGCCCAGCACCGGCACCGAGGACTCGTTGGCCTCCACCAGCCCGGGCAGCAGATAGGTGGCGCCGCCACCGCTGGGCCCTTCGCACACCCCCACACGGCCGGTGACGCGGGCATAGGCATCGGCCATATAGCCGGCGCTGCGTTCGTCGCGGGTCAGGACGTGGTCGATGCCGTGGTCCAAGCGGGCCATCGCGTCATAGAACGGCAGGCTGGTGTCGCCGCACAGGCCGAAGATGTGCTTCACGCCATTGAGCTGAAGCATGCGCACCATGGCGTCGGCGCCATTGAAAGCAGCGGTCATTGCAGGAGTCTCCCGGTCGGTGGAAATGGAACGCCACAGTCGCGTAGCATTGAGAATGCTTTTAAGAATACTTAATTGCCTTCATCTGCGCAAGAGGCACAATGGAGCCATGAAAGCTGCTATCTCCAAAGCCCGGCGTGAGCGCGGCTCCGGCGTGCTGAAGACCCTGCGCGAAATGGCCATCAGCTACCAGCTCAAGCCCGGCGAGCGGCTCAGCGAAATCGAGCTGGCACAACGGCTGGGCGTCAGCCGCACGCCGGTGCGGGAGGCCTTGACGCGTCTGGTCACCGATGGGTTTCTGATGCCGTCCAGCCGCGGCTTCATGCGCCGCCCGCTGGACATCCAGGAAACCCTGGACCTGTACGAAGCCCGCGTCGCCATCGAGCGCGAATGCATGCGTCTGGCGCTGCAACGGGCCAGCGAGGCACAGATCGACGAGGCGCTGGCCTTTCTGGAGCAGAGCAGGCATGTGCCGGCCGACACGCCGGTGGAGCGCCTGGTCGAGCTCGACGAGGCCTTTCACCTGCGCATCGCCGAAATGGCGCGCAACAGCGAGTTGCTGCGCATGCTGGGCAGCCTCAACGAGCGCATCCGTTTCATCCGCTGGATCGCGATGGAGAAGGTCGGGCGCGACTCCACGCAGCAGGAGCATATGAACATCCTTCAGGCGCTGCGCCGCCGGGATGCGTCCGCCGGTGAGCAGTTGCTGGGCGCGCACATCGCCCTGCGACGCGAGCAGATCGTCGAGGCCATCACCCAGGGCCTGGCCCGCATCTATCTGCCGCAGGCCGAGCAGCAGGCGGCTGAATACCCACGCGGCTAGGTGTTCGGGCCGAGGCCGGTCGACCGAAAATCCGTTACGCTGGGGCCACGCACACGCTGCAGGCGGCCACCCCGCGCGCAGCGTTGCCGCACGCGCGGCGCCTGGCTATCCGCCGAGCGCCGCACCACTGGATCTGTCCTTCAAGGACCTGTCTGCCCTGGTCACAAGCCCGGGCTGGAGCCGGCGATCATGAGTCATGTGCCACTACGTCTGCACGTCCCCGAGCCCACCGGGCGCCCGGGCTGCCACACCGATTTCTCCTACCTCCATCTGTCCGCCGCCGGCGAGGTGCGCAAGCCGCCCCTGGACGCCGCGCCGCGCGACACCGCCGACATGGCCTACAGCCTGGTGCGCGTGCTCGACGAGGCCGGCCAGGCCACCGGCCCCTGGGACCCGCAGCTCTCGCCCGATCTGATGCGGCGCGGCCTGCGCGCGATGCTGAAGACGCGCATCTTCGACGCCCGCATGCTGATCGCGCAGCGGCAGAAGAAGATGTCGTTCTATATGCAAAGCCTCGGCGAGGAGGCCATCGGCAGCGCCCATGCGCTGGCCATCGACCAGGGCGATATGTGCTTCCCGACCTACCGCCAGCAAAGCCTGCTGCTGGCCCGCGATGATGTGGACATGGTCGAGCTGATCTGCCAGCTGCTGTCCAATGAGCGCGACCCCTTGAAAGGCCGGCAGCTGCCGGTGATGTACTCGATCAAGCGGGCCGGCTTCTTCAGCATCAGCGGCAATCTGGCCACGCAGTTCATCCAGGCCGTGGGCTGGGCGATGGCCTCGGCGATCAAGGGCGACACGCGCATCGCCTCGGGCTGGATAGGCGACGGCGCCACCGCCGAGGCCGATTTCCACACCGCGCTGACCTTCGCTCACGTCTACCGCGCGCCGGTGATACTCAACGTGGTCAACAACCAGTGGGCGATCTCGACCTTCCAGGCGATTGCCGGCGGCGAGGCGACGACCTTCGCCGCCCGCGGCGTTGGCTGCGGCATCGCCTCGCTGCGCGTCGATGGCAACGACTTCCTGGCCGTCTACGCCGTATCGAAATGGGCGGCAGAGCGGGCACGCAGCAATCTGGGGCCGACCCTGATCGAATGGGTGACCTACCGCGCCGGGCCGCATTCGACCTCGGACGATCCGAGCAAGTACCGGCCGGCCGACGACTGGTCGAAGTTCCCGCTCGGTGACCCGATCACCCGCCTGCGGCAACACCTGACACTGCAGGGCGAATGGTCCGATGCACAGCACGAGGCCGCGCAGAAGGAGCTGGAGGCCGAGGTCAGCGCCGCGCTGAAGGCGGCTGAGCGCTTCGGCACCCTGGGCCACGGCCATGTGCCCAGCATCGCCTCGATGTTCGAGGATGTCTACAAGACCATGCCGCCGCATCTGCACGACCAGATGCAGCAGGTGCAGAAGCTCGGAGGCCGGACATGAACGCGCGCACAGAAACCGATGTGGCGCCCATTGCCGGCGAAGGCAAGGCCGTGGCCATGACGATGATCCAGGCGCTGCGCTCGGCGATGGATGTGATGCTGGAGCGCAGCGGCGATGTGGTCGTGTTCGGCCAGGACGTCGGCTACTTCGGCGGCGTGTTCCGCTGCACCGAGGGCCTGCAGGCCAAGTACGGCAAGTCACGCGTGTTCGATGCACCGATCTCCGAGGGCGGCATCGTCGGCATTGCCGTGGGCATGGGCGCCTACGGCCTGCGGCCGGTGGCCGAGATCCAGTTTGCCGACTATTTCTACCCGGCCTCGGACCAGATCGTCTCCGAGGCGGCGCGCTTGCGCTACCGCTCGGCCGGCGACTTCACCGCGCCGATCACGCTGCGCATGCCCTGCGGCGGTGGCATCTACGGCGGCCAGACACACAGCCAGAGCCCGGAGGCGCTGTTCACGCACGTCTGCGGCCTGCGCACGGTGATGCCCAGCAATCCGTATGACGCCAAGGGCCTGTTGATCGCGGCAATCGAGTGCGACGATCCTGTGATCTTTCTGGAGCCCAAGCGCCTGTACAACGGCCCCTTCGACGGCCATCACGACAAGCCGTCGGTGCCCTGGACCAACCATCCGCTGGGCCAGGTGCCCGAGGGTTATTACTCGCTGCCGCTGGAAACGGCCTCTGTGTTCAGACCCGGCACCGATCTGACCGTGCTGACCTACGGCACCATGGTCTTCGTCGCCGAAGCCGCAGCGAACGAGACCGGCATCAGCGCCGAGATCATCGACCTGCGCAGCATCTGGCCGCTGGACCTGCCCGCCATCATCAACTCGGTCAAGAAGACGCGGCGCTGCGTGGTGCTGCACGAGGCCACGCGCACCAGCGGCTTCGGCGCCGAGTTGAGCGCCCTGGTGCAGGAGCATTGCTTCTATCACCTGGAGGCACCTATCGAGCGCGTCACCGGCTGGGACACGCCCTACCCCCATGCCCAGGAATGGGACTACTTTCCCGGGCCCGCTCGAGTAGCAGCGGCCTTCAAACGCGCGATGGAAGCCTGATGGGAACTCACATCATCAAGATGCCGGATATCGGCGAAGGCATTGTCGAGGTCGAACTGGTGGCCTGGCGCGTGCAGCCCGGCGATCAGATCACCGAAGACCAGATCGTCGCCGACGTGATGACCGACAAGGCGACGGTGGAGATTCCGTCGCCGGTGCATGGCAGAGTGCTGGCGCTCGGCGGCGAGGCCGGCCAGCTGATGGCGGTGGGGTCGGAGCTGGTGCGGATCGAGGTCGAGGGCGATGCGGTCGCCGCAGCACCTGCGCCGGCCCCTGTACCCGCTGCCGCGCCGCCTGCACGCGCCCCCACCCCTGCGCCCGTAGCCGCTGTGGCAAAGCCCGCGGCACCGCCACTGGCCAGCCGCCCGCCGATCGACCGCGCCATCGCCTCCCCCTCGGTGCGCCGCCGCGCCTGGGAGCTGGGTATCGACATCCAGCAGGTGCGGCCCAGCGGCGCCGGCGGCCGGGTCATGCACGAAGACCTGGAGGCCCATGCCGCACGCCACGGCAGTTCGTCGCCGGTGCAGCCGATTGTCGCCCGGCCTGCGCCGCTGGCCGCCCGTGACGGCGAGGAGGCGATCAAGATCGTCGGCCTGCGCCGCAAGATCGCGCAGAAGATGGCCGAGTCCAAGCGCCGCATCCCGCACTTCACCTATGTCGAGGAGATCGACGTCACCGAGCTGGAGCTGTTGCGTGCCAGGCTTAACGCCCAGCATGCCGCCACCCGCGGCAAGCTGACCGTGCTGCCGCTGCTGGTGCGCGCCATCGTCAACGCGCTGCGCGAATTTCCGCAGATCAATGCGCGGCTGGACGACGAACAGGGCGTGGTCACCCGTTACGGCGCCGTGCACCTGGGCGTGGCGGCGCAGACCCCGGCCGGCCTGATGGTGCCGGTGCTGCGCCATGCCGAGACCCATGATTTGTGGAGCTGCGCGGCCGAGATCGCCCGCCTGGCCGAGGCCGCGCGCAGCGGCAAGGCCACGCGTGACGAGCTGACTGGATCAACGATCACCTTGACCAGCCTGGGAGCCCTGGGCGGCATCATGTCCACCCCGGTGATCAACCACCCGGAGGTGGCCATCGTCGGCGTCAACCGCATCGTCGAGCGGCCCGTGATGCGCCAGGGCGCGGTGGTCGGGCGGCAGATGATGAATCTGTCTTCTTCCTTCGACCACCGCGTCGTTGACGGCCAGCATGCCGCCGAGTTCATTCAGGCCATACGCGGCATGCTGGAGTGCCCGGCGACGCTGTTCGTCGATTAGGGCTTCAGAACAAACTCCACCGGCGTGGTGCTCCTGGGCACGGTGACGATGTGCGCCGGCGTGCTGATCACCGCCGGGCAAACGGTGCTGACCGGCGCGGTGGTGGCCTGGTACTCGACGCTCAGCTTGGCCGTGCCCTGGTTGGCGCTGGTGATGTTGACGCCGTCGCAACCGCCGGGGCTGTTGCCCAGGAACACGGCCACGACCATGTCCTTGGCAAAGTCCACCGCAGGCGGCGTCACCGGCGTGGTGGAGCCGGTGGCCTTCTTGTGCTGCGCCCACAGGGCGGCCCAGGCCGTGGCGTCCCGCACCACGGTGTTCTGAGCGGTGGTGACGCCCGACAGATTGCCCTGCTCCAGCGACTGGAAGTAGGTCACCGTCACCGTCACCAGCTTGACCACGGTGGGGAAGTCGTCCCGCGTGGCACGCACATGGTAGGTGCCAGCCTTCATCGGGGCGGTGTAGAGGCCGCTGATCGCGTCGACCTTGCCGCCGTCCACCTCGACCACCGACCAGCTGACCGGCTGGCGGATGTAGAAGATGCCGTCCGGATAGTTGATCGATGCCAGCAGATAGCGCGAGCTGCCCATGCCTAGAGAAAGCGCGGTGGGCTGAACCTCGAGAACGGGTTGAAAGGGCCCGGGCGCTGGATCGGGCAGGGGCTTGCCCGAGGCCAGCAGGGTGACCATCTCCTTGAACTTCTCCTTGCTGAGCTTGGCGCGCAGTTGGTCCAGCAGCTTGTCATGGGCGTCGCCACCGGTCGGGTTGGCCGGCGTGGCTGCCTTCAGCGGATCGGCCACGAAGTCCTTCAACTTGCTGGTGTCCACCGTGCCCGTCAGCAAACTGGTGACCTCACCCTGGGCATTCTTCAGCGCCACCGGCGTCAGCAGCTTGGCCGCAGCGGCGTCATAGCCATCAAAGAAGGCCGCCATGTCCTTGCGGGCCACACGGGCGGCCAGCATTTCGGTCAGCGGTGTCACATTGGCCACGGCGACGACGCCGGTGCCGGCCACCACCGAGTGCAGCTTGCCGCCATCGGCCGGCAATTGCACCTCGACGGCACAGGGCAGACCGCCGCCGGCCAGCTTGACCGTGTAGCTGCCATCGGCGCCGGTGGTGGCTGCACCACTGCCGCCCTGGCATTTGACCTTCAGCGGCGCATTGGCGATGGCCAGCCCCACGGCCGCCGTACCGCTGAGCGTCAGCGTGGGGTTGCTCGGCAGGCCGGCGTCGCCGCCACCGCCACAGGCTGCCAGGGTGGACGCCAGCGCGCCGACCCACAAATACCGTTTCACCGACATGACATTTCTCCAGGGGATTGGTGTTGTGGGATAATATCCCACGCAATCAAAACCGGTCAATCGCGTTTGCGAATTGCTGGTCAGCCCGATCCAGACAGCCGCAGAAAATCAGTTAAGGTCCGCGCGGATGAGTCAGTCCAGCTCCCATATCGTTCTCGCCTGCGTGCTCAAGGTCATGCGGCCCTTGGCACGCCTGCTGCTGAAGAACGGCGTGACCTACACCGCCTTCGCCCAGGCGCTGAAGCCGGTATTCCTGCAGGCCGCCCATGACGAACTGAACAGCCTGGGCCGCCCGACCACCGACAGCGCGGTGAGCCTGCTGTCGGGCGTGCACCGGCGCGATGTGCGCAATCTGACGCGGCTGGCGCCGGAGGACGACGCAGGCGTGCAGGAGCCAACAAGCCTGGTATCCCAAGTCGTTGCCCGTTGGCTCCACGCCACGGCATTCTCGGATGGCCCGGGCAAAGCCAGAGTCTTGCCACGCAGCGGCGAAGGCAGCTTTGATCAGTTGGTCACCGAAGTGAGCAGCGATGTGCGCCCGCGAGCAGTGCTGGATGAGCTGCAGCGCTTGGGCGTTGCCGCCGAGGAGGCAGAGGGCGTGCGAATGCTGACCGTTGGCTTCATTCCGCGCAAAGGTCTGCAGGAGATGGCCTCGCTCTTCGCGGACAACCTGCATGACCACCTGGCGGCTGCGAGTCGCAACTTGCAGGGCGAGGCGGACTTTCTCGAACAGGCGCTATTCGTCGATGAGATCACGGAAGTCTCCGCAGACCGGCTTCAGAAAGTGTCGGTACTTGCCTGGAAACAAGCCTTCGAGAGTGTCATGGCCGAAGCGCAAGAACGTTTTGACAGCGACGCACTGAGCGCCAAGGCCGAGGACAGAACACATCGCGCACGCTTCGGCGTGTACTTCTATTCAGACAAAGGTGATCGACTGTGACTGACTTGGTCCGCAAACTCTTTCTGAGCGTGCTGCTCGTGTTGGCCAGCGGATGTGGGCCAGGGACCGGCGGCACTGGAGGCGGCGGTGACTCCGAATACCTCTGGCTGGCCGGCGCCAAGGCCACCTCGGTCTGCAGCGCCGACTTCCGTGCGTTGCTGCGCTGCCCCACCGAACCGATGGCCACCGAAGACCGGCAAGGCACCAGGCCTATCCAGTACGCGACCGTGGCGCCCGATACCGACCTGCTGGTCAGCTTCGACGCCAGCAAGGTGATCTTGCAGCGCGGCTGCCCCAAGCTCGACTACAGCGGTGAATTTGGCGTACTGCCCAATGGCGACGGCCTGTTCTTCGGCAGCTACACGGCCGGCGGCCAGATCGAGCACATCGCGGCGAACCTGTCCATCAAGGCCGACAGCGCCACCGGCCAGCTGGTGATGGAGCTGCGCGCCACCGACGACCGCCTGCTGCTGGGTCCGTTGACGCTGAAGCGGGTGGAGGTGCCGCGTGAGGCGCCCAAGGCCTGCGCCTAAGCCAGCGCCGGCAAGATGCCGTCGGCGCGCAGCAGCGTCTCCAGGCACTGCTCGCGCACCGCATAGAAGTCCTTGATGTCGCGTATCTGCGCCACCGCCTCCGCGTTGGGGCCAGGTGTTGCGCGCTTGACGGCCAGAATCATCTTGTTCTTGCTGGTGTGCTCCAGCGCCACGAACTCGAACACCTGGGTGTCGTAGCCGCAGGCGTCCAGCAGCAGCGCGCGCAGCGAGTCGGTCACCATCTCGGCCTGCTGGCCCAGGTGGATGCCGTGGCGCAGCATGCCATTCAGCACTCCAGGCGACTGCATCTGCGGCCGCAGCTGCTTGTGGCAGCAGGGCGAGCACATGATGATGTCGGCGCCGGCGCGCAGGCCCAGGTGGATGGCGTAGTCGGTCGCCACATCGCAGGCATGCAGCGCAATCATCACATTCAGCGCGAGTGGGGTGTACGAGCGCACATCACCCTGGTGATAGTCCATGCCCTGCAGGCCCAGGCGCTTGATCACGCCGCTGCACAGGGCCACCATGTCCTCGCGCAGCTCGACGCCGGTGACGGTGGCCTCGCGCTTCAGGCCGTGGCGCAGATAGTCGTGCATCGCAAAGGTCAGATAGCCTTTGCCGGAGCCGAAGTCGGCCACGTGAATGGCGCCCTCGGTGGCCAGTGTCGAAGCCGCCAGTGCGTGCGAGAACACCTCGACGAATTTGTTGATCTGACGCCACTTGCGCGACATCGCCGGGATCAGCTCGCCCTGGGCGTTGGTCACGCCCAGTTCGTGCAGAAAAGGCCGGTTCAGTTCGAGGAAGCGGTGCTTCTGCTTGTCGTGTCCCGCCTCAGCCGCCACCACAACGCCACTGGCCTTGCCCACGCGCAGGCTGGCCTTGCCCTTGCGGCTGTAGGCCAGCTGTATCTCCTGATCGACCGTGTGCAGATGCGCGTTCTGGAAGTCATTCCACAGCAGCGCGCGCACCTGGGCCAGGCCCTCGTCCCGGGCGAAGTTCTTGGTGATGTCCCTGGTCTGGTGCTTGAACAGAAAAGACAGCACCGCCTGGCCCTTCAGCTGCACCTCGCGCACGGTCACGCGCTGCAGATCGGGCGAGGCGCCGCGGTGCTTGCTCAGCAGCAGCTGGGCAAAGCCGCCCTGGGCCAGGCTGTCGCCCAGCAGCGCCAGAAAGCGCTGTTCGGCGTCTTGCAGATCGTTGTCTTCAGCGTGCACCCAGCTCTTCCCAGCGTTCCATCGCGGCCAGCAGCTCTTCCTCGCTCTTGGCGAAGCGCACCTGCACCTCGGCCAGGCGCGCCGCGCCCTGGCTGTAGAGATCGGTGCCGGACAGCTGCGCGTTCAGCTCGGCCTGCTCGGCCTCCAGCTTGGCGATGCGGGCGGGCAATTCGTCCAGCTCGCGCTGTTCCTTGTAGCTGAGCTTGCGGACCTTGGCTGCCGGAGCAGCTACAGCGGGAGCGGGAGCGGGAGCGGGAGCCGCCATGGGAGCCGGTGCAGGCGCCGCGGCCTGCTCCTTGGCACGGATGGCCATCGCGCGCTTGCTCTGGCGCAGCCAGTCCTCGACCCCGCCTTCATATTCCTGCCAGCGGCCATCGCCCTCGCAGACTATCGTCGAGGTCACCACATTGTCCAGAAAGCGCCGGTCGTGGCTGACCAGGAAGACGGTGCCGTCGTACTCGTCCAGCAGTTCTTCCAGCAGCTCCAGCGTCTCGATGTCCAGGTCATTGGTCGGCTCGTCGAGCACCAGCACATTGGCGGGCCGCGCGAACAGACGGGCGAGCAGCAGGCGGTTGCGCTCGCCACCTGACAGGCTCTTGACCGGCGAATTGGCGCGCGCCGGCGAGAACAGGAAGTCGCCCAGATAGCTCTTCACATGCTTTTTCTGGTTGCCGATCTCGATCCACTCGCTGCCGGGGCTGATGGTGTCGGCCAGCGTCGCCTCCAGATCCAGCGTATCGCGCATCTGGTCGAAATAGGCCACGCTCATGCGCGTGCCCTGGGTGATCTTGCCGCTGTCGGGGGCCAGCTCGCCGAGGATCATCTTCAGCAGCGTGGTCTTGCCGGCACCGTTGGGGCCGACCAGGCCGACCTTGTCGCCGCGCAGGATGGTGGCGGTGAAGTCACGCACGATGGTGCGGCCGCCATAGCTCTTGAACACGTTCTCCAGGGTGGCCACGATCTTGCCGCTGGCGCCGCCGGTGTCGATGTCCAGCTTGACCTTGCCCTGCACGTCACGCCGCGCCGCATGGGCCTGGCGCATCACGTCCAGGCGCTGGATGCGCGCCACGCTGCGGGTGCGGCGGGCCTCGACGCCCTTGCGTATCCAGATTTCCTCCTGCGCCAGCAGTTTGTCGAAGCGGGCATTGAACAGCGCCTCGTTCTGCAGCTCGTATTCCTTGGCGGCGGTGAAGGCGGCGAAGTTGCCCGGGTAGCTGCGCAGCTGACCACGGTCCAGCTCCATGATGCGGTTGGCGACGTTGTCCAGGAAGGCCCGATCGTGGGTGATCAGCAGCAACGAGCCCTTGAAACTGTTCAGCAACTCTTCCAGCCAGGTGATCGCGTCCAGGTCCAGGTGGTTGGTCGGCTCGTCCAGCAGCAGCACGTCGGGCTGGGCCACCAGCGCGCGGGCCAGGGCAACGCGCTTCTTCAGGCCGCCGGACAGCGTGCCGATGACGCGCTCGCCGTCCAGGTCCAGCCGGTGCAGGGTCTCCTCGACCCGCTGCTCCCAGTTCCAGGCGCCGATCTGCTCGATGCGCTCCTGCACCCAGGCCAGATCGTCGTTCTCGTCGTGGATCTCGTAGCGCTCGCGCAGGGCCTTGGCCTCGGCCACGCCCTCGCTGACGACGTCGAAGATGGTTGCCTCGGCGCGCAGTTCGGGCTCCTGCGGCACATAGACGCTGGTCAGGCCCTGCTGCAGCTGCAGCAGGCCGTCATCGAGCTTTTCGATGCCGGCGAGGATTTTCAGCAGCGAGGACTTGCCCGTGCCATTGCGGCCAATGAGGCCGACACGCTCGCCAACTTCCAGCGAGAACGAAGCGCCATCCAGCAGGGCCACGTGGCCGAAAGCAAGATGCGCATTGGTGATTGAGAGGACTGCCATGCCCCGATTGTCGTTGACTCGGGGCAAAGACCCCTCGGAACCTCCGGCAGGAGGCGCTCCGAGGGCTTGCGCTCAACCGCGCCGGCGGCGCGCCACCAGGCTCAGCAGGCCCAGGCCGGCCAGCATCAGTGCATAGGTTTCGGGTTCGGGCACCGGGGTCAGCAGAAAGGCCCGGGTGCTGCCGTTCGCCAGCCTGCCGTAGCCGACGATCTGGCCGGCATCGTTCAGGGCCGTGGCCGACTCGAGGTAGGCGAAACTGCCCAGGCCACCTGCCACGGCCGTGTTCAGGTCCAGCAGGCTGTTGCCGGACCACAGCGTCGCATGCTCGAAAGTATTGCCGGACGTCCAGGCGCTGCCGACGATCTGGTCGGCACTGTTGATGGCCAGCGCCGAGCTTGCCGAGCCACCCAGGGTGCCCAGGTCGATCGCCTGGCCGTTCTTCCACAGCACGGCAACGGTGTAGTTCTGATCGTTGTTCTTGTCGCCATAGCCCACGGCGTGGCCCAGCGCATTCAGGCCCGAGGCCGCGCTGTAGCTGCCGCCGGCCAGGGTACCCAGATCACTGGCCACGCCATTGGTCCACAAGACGGCATGCGACGCCAGATTGCCCGCCAGCAGGCTTTCGCCGGCCACCTGGCCCAGGTCATTGATGCCGTAGGCATTGCTGTTGCTGCCGCCCAGGCCGGTCAGCGTGGTCTTGACGCCGTTCTTCCACTGCGTGGCCTGGTTGTTATCCGAGCCGACGACGGTGCCCGCCGTATTGATGGCCGCAGCAGCACTGAAGGCCCCGCCCTGGCCCAGATCGGCCGGCAGAGCGGCCTGCCACCTGATGCCGTGATAAGCGGCGCCGTCCGTGGTGTAACCTGAACCGACCACCGTACCGCCCGCATTGATGCCATAGGCGATGCTGCCGTAGACCCCGTTGGCGTCCAGCGACGGCAGCGCCGTCATGCTGCCGGCGGACCAGACGAAACCGAGTTCGCGGGGCTTGGCGCCACCGGTGCCACTGGCGCCGACGATCTGGCCTGCGGCATTGATGCCGAAGGCCTTGCTGTAGGTGCCGGCCGAGCCGGACACGCCCAGGGTGCCGAGGTCGGTCAGCGTGTAGCTGGCGGCGGCGCTGGCGGGGCCGGCGGCGGCGAGCGACAGCACAGCAAGGCTGACTGCCGAGATGAGGTTCGAAATCTTCATGGCTCTCCCTTTGCTCGCCATGACCCGCGGGGCTGGCGCAAAGCATGTTGTGGACCGATGCAGGCGGCGGCTCATCCGACGCCGGGGCCTAATGCTGATCGGGCACGGGGGGTCAGGTCAATCGATTCGTATCGCTTTCGCACACCCTACTTAGGGGGTTATGTCTTAGTCAGCATCAAGCCTGCTTCAGTCGAGGCCGGAAAGACTGCCCGAGGTCTGGGCCGCGGCGGCCTCCCTGCCGGGATGGGGCGCATGTCCCTCATGCCCCTCATGCGCCACCAGGGCCTCCAGCACGGCCGGCAAGGGCCGGTTGCTGGCGATCAGCAGATCACCGCTGCGCAGAGCCAGCTGCGGGTCCACCTGCAACCGGGCCAGCAGCGAATCGGCCTGCGCCAGCGGCGCGGCGGCCAGGCCGACCCAGCTGTTGCGCCCTGCCCGCTTGGCGCCCAGCAAGGCCATGTCGGCCAGCTTGACCACGTCCTGCCAGCACAGGGCCAGCGGATGGGGCGCCACGAAGGGCAGGCAGGCAAAGCCGATCGAGCAGCTGACCGACAGTGCACGGCCGTCGTCCAGCACAAAGGGCGCTTCGGCTACGGCCGCGCGGATGCGCTCGGCCAGTTCCTCGGCGCGGGCGCGGTCGGTGTCGCGGGCCACGGCCAGGAACTCCTCGCCGCCCCAGCGCACCAGATAGTCCGAGGCCCGCATCACTGCCTGCAGCCGCCGGCAGAAGTGCACCAGCACCGCATCGCCGGCGGCATGGCCGTAGAGGTCGTTGACGCGCTTGAAGTGGTCGATGTCGATCAGGAAGAACAGCGTGTCGGTATCCACCGCATGGTCGGGCCGGCTGTCGCGGGCGCGGCGCAGGCTGGCAGCGATCGAGGGTTCGATGTGCTCGGCCAGGAAGCGCCTGTTGTACAGGCCGGTCAGCGGGTCGCTGATGCTGGCCAGCTCCAGCACCCGGGACTTCTCCTGCAGCGCCTCGGACACCCGCTCCAGCTCGGCGGTGCGGGCGCTGACCTTCGCCTCCAGCTCGCGCTGGCGGGCCCGCAGCCAGCGCGTGCGCACCTGCACGATCACGAACATGGCCATCAGCACAATCAGCAGCGCCGCGGCGCGAAACCACAGCGTCTGATGCCAGGCCGCCTGCACCCGCACCGGCAGGGCCAGCGGGGTTTCACTCCAGCTGCCATCGCGGTTGGAGCCGCGCAGCAGCAGCCGATAGTTCCCGGGCGGCAGATTGGTGTAGGCGGCCAGGCGGCGGGTGGCATCGGTCTCGACCCAGGCCGACTCGAAGCCTTCGAGCCGGTAGGCATAGCGGTTGCGCTCCGGCGCCGAGTAGTCCATGGCCGCGAATTCGACCGCCAGGCTGTTGGCCTGGGCCGTCACCGGCAGCGGCGTCGGCGTGGCCGGGCCCGCAGCGCCGAGATAGCGGCCGGCCGGCTGGGCCTGGCCGCCAATGCGCAGATCGGTGACCCGCACTGGCGGGCGGTAGGTCCAGGCGGCAAGGCGCTCGGGCCGCACAATGGTCATGCCACCGGCGCCGCCGAACAGCAACTCGCCCTGCGCGGTGCGCGCGGCCGAACCGGTCCAGTAGGTCAGGAACTCCACGCCCTCGGCGCGCTTCAGCGAACGCACGGCCAGGCTGCGCGGATCGACGGTGGCCAGGCCGTTGTCGGTGCTGACCCAGATCTGGCCCGAGGCATCGGTCAACAGCGCATTGACGCTGTCGTCGGGCAGGCCCTGGGCCACGGCCAGCGGCCGAAAGCGCGGCGCCTCGCCATCGACCAGGCTCTCGAGAATATTGATGCCGCCGCCGTAGGTGCCCACCCACAGCCGCGACTGCGCGTCGGTGAACAGGGCGGTGACGAACCCGGCCGACAGGCCCTGGGCCCGCCCCGGTTCGGGGGCGATGCGGGTGACCACGCCGCTGGCGGTGTCGTAGCGGTTCAGGCCATTGCGCGTGCCCACCCAGAGCTGGCCGGCAGCGCCGCGGGCGAGCACGATCACGCGCTGGTCGGTGAGCTGCTGAGCCGCGCTCTGCAGCGGCGCCACGGCCTTGCCGCTGCGCAGGTCCAGCCGCCACAGGCCGTCGGTCTGGCCGCCGACCCACAGCGTGTCGCCATCGGCCAGCAGGGCCCAGGTCGCCGCCGTCGGGTCGCGGCCGGTGAGGTGCACCCGCTCGACCGAGCGGCCATCGGCGCTGGCCCGGTACAGGCCACGCTTGGTGGCGATGAAGACCACGCCCCGCGGGCCGGGCTCCAGCGCCAGCACGATGTCGGGCGGCAAGGCATGCTCGGGTCGGCCGGCGTCGGGGCGCAGCGCGGCCACCCGTGCACCGGCGGGATCGACGATCACCACGCCCTGCTTGTGCGTGCCCATCCAGACCCGGCCGTCGGGTGCGGGCAGTATCCAGCTGACCTCGGTGCTGCCCTGGGCGGCGGTTTCGCCGCAACGCTGCAAGCCCTCGCAGGCCGGCGCGCCGAACATCGTCAGGATGGCCGCCTGGCTGGGGTCGTAGCGGCTCAGGCCGCGATTGCTGGCCACCCACATCAGGCCGGAGCGGTCACGGTAAAGGTCGCGCACCGCGTTGTCGGCCAGGCTGACCGGCAGGTTCGCCTGGTGGCGGATGCGCCGCGTCAGGCGCGTGGCCAGATCGACCGAGACAATGCCCTGGCCCAGCGTGCCCAGCCAGACCTCGCCCTGGCGCGTCTCGACGATGGACACCACCGGTTGCACCCGCAGCACATCCCCGGTGGCCGAGGAAGACTCCTGCACCGGCCGCGCCTCCAGGCCCGCGGCCTCGGCGACAAAGGCGCCATGCTGGGCACTGCCGATCCAGACATTGCCGCGGCTGTCCTCGAACAGGCTGACCGCCTCGGGCTGGCCGCCACCGGCCGTGCCCAGCAGCACTTGCACAAAGCCACCGGCCCCGGCGGCACGGCGGAACAGGCCCTGCTGCGTGCCCACCCACAGCGTGCCCTTGCGGTCGAGCAGCAGGGCGCGCACGCCCAGGCCCTGCAGGCCGGTGGCGTCCTGGGCGGGCAGACGCTGAATCCGCCCGGTGGCCGGGTCCAGGTGGTCCAGCCCGCCCTCGGTGCCCACCCACAGGCCGCCCGCGCCATCGTCGATCAGCGCACGCACACTGACGTGGCTGAGCCCTTGCGGCCCGACCGGATAGCGCACGAAGCGGTCCTCGTGGCGCTCGTAGCGCACCAGGCCGCTGGCGCTGGTGCCTATCCAGAGCCGGCCGGCGGCGTCGCCATGCAGGGTCTGGATGACGTTGTCGGGCAGCGCGCCGGGGTTGCGACCATCGACCTTGAAGACCTTGAAGCGATAGCCGTCCCAACGCGCCAGGCCGCCCAGGGTGCCCACCCACAGAAAGCCGTCGCCGTCCTCGGTCACGGCCGTGGCGATTTCGTTGGGCAGGCCCTGCTCCTGGCGCAGATGGCGAAAACTCAGCTCGGTCAGCGCCGACCAGCGTTGCTGCGCAGGCTCGGCCACGGCCGGGCGTGCAGCCTGCACGTCGGGCAGCGGCAGCAACAAGGCCAGCAGCACGGGCACGGCCCGCACCAAGCGGGCCAGGGCCGGGCGATACCTGGCGGGCTCAGGGAAATTCGGGGCCAAACACCTCATCCCTTCGATTGTGACCGACGCGCCTGCGCTGCTGTCGTGATCAAAACCACAGCAGGCGCCGGTGCGCTGTGCGCGCGCCGCGCTGGCCTCGGGCCGAGGCGGCGCGCACAATCAATCGCACCACCAGCCAGACGGAGACAAACCGTGGATCGACGTTCATTGCTCGAAACCAGTGCGACCCTGGGCCTGGGCGCCCTGGCCGGCTGCGCGCTGCCCGGCCAGGCCAGCTCGGCGGCCAAGACCCCCTTCAACGTGCCCGGCACCACCATTCCGATCGCCGGCAGCGAGCTGGTGTTCCCGGTGCGGCGGATCTACTGCATAGGCCGCAACTACGCCGCCCACGCCCGAGAGATGGGGTCGGATCCGACGCGCGAGCCGCCCTTCTTCTTCCAGAAACCCACCGATGCGATCCAGAACGTGGCGCCCGGCACGGTGGCCGACCATCCCTATCCGCCGCTGACCAAGAACTACCACTACGAGGTCGAGCTGGTGGCGGCTCTGCACAGGGGCGGGCGCAACATCCCGGCGGCCGAGGCGCTGGCCTGCGTCTACGGCTATGCCCTGGGCCTGGACATGACGCGCCGCGATCTGCAGCGGGCGATGGGCGATGAGAAGAAGCCCTGGGAAATCGGCAAGAGCTTCGACCGCTCGGCACCGATCGGCCCCTTGCATCGCCTCGAACAGACCGGCCACTTCAGCGCCGGCGCGATCTGGCTCAAGGTCAATGGCCAGCTCAAGCAGAACGCAGATCTGAAGCAGATGATCTGGAACGTGGCCGAGCAGATCGCCAAGCTGTCCGAGGCCTTCGAGCTGATGCCGGGCGACATCATCTACTCGGGCACGCCGGAGAACGTCGGCCCGGTGGTGCGCGGCGACGTGATCGACTGCCATATCGACGGCCTGCCCAATCTGAGCGTGAAAATCACTTGATCCGGAACTGATCCCGATTTGGCGTCCAATAGCGCCATGAACGCGAGCCAAGACATCGAAAAACGCCTGACCGAGCTGGAGATCAAGGCCAGCTTCAGCGAAGACCTGCTGGACCAGCTGAACCAGATCATCGTGCGCCAGCAGCAGCAGATCGACCTGCTGATGCGCGAGATTGCCCGGCTGGGCCAGCAAGGCGCGCCGGGCGACGGGCCGACCGCGCGCAGCTTGAGGGACGAACTGCCGCCGCACTACTGAGCCGAGTGCCTGTATGCTGGGCCGACCGCCAGCCATCCAGGAGACAGCCATGGTGCTTTGCCCGATCGCCCTTGCCGTGGGCTGCAAGAAGTGCCCGATCTTCGCCGTCTGCCCGGTCAAGAGCACGCTGGGGGACTACAAAAAGGATGAGCCGGCGCCGCCCGTGGCCAAGCCGCGGGCCGGCAAGAAGTCGCCCGCGAAGAAGCGCTGACGCCGGCTGCGGCCCTCAGCCCGGCGGCTTGTATCGCCGCTGGGCCTTCGCCAGCCACAAGCTCCTTCCGGACCTTGTGCGCGGGCTCAGCCAGGCGCCTGGTTCAGCTGCTCGGCGTGATGCCGCAGATGCTGGGCCATGAAACTGGCGATGAAGTAGTAGCCGTGGTCGTAGCCCGCCACGCGCCGCAGCAGCAAGGGCTGATCCACCGCCGCGCAGGCCGACTCGAACCGCTCCGGGTGCAACTGCTCGGCCAGGAATTTGTCGGCCAGGCCCTGATGTATCAGGATGCCGCCCGGATAGGGCGCGCGGTTCTGGTTGCGCATCAGCTCGCTGGCGTCATGCCGTGACCAGCTGCAGCGGTCCTGGCCCAGATAGCCCATGAACGCCTTCTGGCCCCAGGGGCATTGCATGGGCGCGGCGATGGGCGCGAAGGCCGACAGCGAGGCGAACACACCCGGATGGCGCAGCGCCAGGGTCAGTGCGCCATGGCCGCCCATCGAATGGCCAAAGATGCCGGTGCGGCGCGCGTCCAACCCGAACTCGCCTTGAACTTGCGGCAGCAGCTCGCGCAGCAGATAGCTCTCCATGCGCCAGTGCCGCGACCAGGGCTCGGCGGTGGCATCCAGATAGAAGCCGGCGCCCACGCCGAAGTCCCAGCTCTCGGCCTCGCCGGCCAGATTCGCGCCACGCGGGCTGGTGTCGGGCGTCAACAGGGCCAGGCCCAGCTCGGCGGCCAGCGCCTGGGCCCCGGCCTTGATGGCAAAGGTCTCCTCGTTGCAGGTCAGGCCGGCCAGAAAGACCAGCAGCGGCCCCGGCTTGGCGCCCAGCTCCAGCGCCTGCGGCGGCAGGAACAGGCCGAAGCGCATGGGCAGGCCGATCTCGCGCGAGTGATGGCGGTAGAAGCGCTGCACGCCGCCGAAGCAGGCGTGCTCGCTCAGCAGCTCGGGCGCTTCGAAGGGCAAGGCGCTCAAAACATCACCACGGACCGTATCGACTCGCCGCTCTTCATCAGGTCGAAGCCCTCGTTGATGCGCTCCAGCGGCAGCTTGTGGGTGATCAGGTCGTCGATATTGAGCTTGCCATCCATATACCAGTCGACGATCTTGGGCACGTCGGTGCGGCCGCGCGCGCCGCCGAAGGCCGAGCCCTCCCATTTGCGGCCAGTCACCAGCTGGAACGGCCGGGTGCTGATCTCGGCGCCGGCCTCGGCCACGCCGATGATGATGCTGCGGCCCCAGCCCTTGTGCGTGCACTCCAGCGCCTGGCGCATCACCTGGGTGTTGCCAATGCACTCGAAGCTGTAGTCGGCGCCGCCATCGGTCAGCTGCACGATGGCGTCGACGACGTTCTCCACCTCCTTGGGGTTGATGAAGTGGGTCATGCCGAACTGGCGCGCCAGCGCCTGGCGCTTGGGGTTGATGTCCACGCCGATGATCTTGTCGGCGCCCACCATCTTGGCGCCCTGGATCACGTTCAGGCCGATGCCGCCCAGCCCGAACACCACCACATTGGCGCCGGCCTCGACCTTGGCCGTGAACAGCACCGCGCCGACACCGGTGGTGACGCCGCAGCCGATGTAGCAGACCTTGTCGAACGGCGCGTCGGGCCGGATCTTGGCCAGGGCAATACCTGGCACCACGACGTGGTTGGCGAAGGTCGAGGTGCCCATGTAGTGGAAGATGGGCTTGCCGTCGATGGAGAAACGCGAGCTACCGTCGGGCATCAGACCCTTGCCTTGCGTCGGGCGGATCGCCTGGCACAGATTGGTCTTGCGCGACAGGCAGAACTTGCACTGCCGGCATTCCGGCGTGTACAGCGGAATCACATGGTCGCCGGGCTTCAGCCAGGGCACGCCGGCGCCGACTTCGAGCACCACGCCGGCACCCTCATGGCCCAGGATGGCCGGGAAGATGCCTTCCGGATCGGCGCCGGACAGCGTGTAGTAGTCGGTGTGGCAGATGCCGGTGGCCTTGATCTCGACCAGCACCTCGCCGTCGCGCGGGCCCTCGAGTTGAACGTTTTCAATCGTCAGCGGTGAGCCGGCTTTCCAGGCCACGGCGGCGCGGGTGGTGATCATGGGGAGTCTCCTGAAATGTCTGCGGCGATCTTCGCATAGCCTGGTTTCAGCCACGCAGCACAGGGTCACTCACACGCTGCAGCGCGCGCACCAGCGCCTGTGTCAGGTCTTGCCCGGCTCGGGCCGACGGCACCAGCAGGTCTATGGTTTCGGGCAGCGGCACCGGCTCGCCCCAGGGGGCAACCAGCCGGCCCTCGGCCAGGGCCGCAGCCACCAGGCCGGCGCGGCCCATCAGCACGCCCTGACCGTCCAGCGCCGCCTGCAGGGCCATGCTGTACAGCGAGAAACGCGGGCCGGCGCGGGCCGGCACATCGCCGCGGTTCGAGGCCTTCAGCCAACGCGCCCAGTCGGTGTTCCAGACGATGTCGTGCAGCAGCGTCTGCGCTGCCAGCTCCGGGGCCTGGCCCGCACGCAGCAGGGCCGGGCTGCAGACCGGCAGCAGCGCATCCTGGGCCAGCACGATGCGCTGGCAGCCCTTGGGCAGGCGCGGTGAGTAAAAGAGCGCCAGGTCGTAGGCCTCGCGGCTGAAGTTCGGCGGCGACTCCAGCGCGCTCAGCGACAGCTGAAGCTGCGGCAGGGCCTGCTGCAGTGCCGGCAAGCGGGGTGTCAGCCACAGCTGGGCCAGGGCCGGCAAGGCCGCCACATGGAGATGCTGGGCGCCGGCCTCGCTGCGCAGCGTCTGCATGGCCTGGCCCAGCTGGTCCATCGCCGCCACCAGGGCCGGCAGCGCGCGCTGGGCCTGGGGTTTGAGGCTCAACCCCTGGCTATGCCGGTCGAACAGCGCCGCGCCCAGCCACTGCTCCAGCACCTTGACCTGGGCGGCCACCGCCGCCGGCGTGACGCACAGCTCCTCGGCCGCGCGGGCAAAGCTCTGGTGGCGCGCCGCGGCCTCGAAGGCGCGCAGCGCGAGGTAGGGCGGCAGACGGGGGCTGGGCGGGTTGACGGCCATGGCGAACTTGAGTTGCAGGCCTAGATTTCCTAGGCCTGAGGCCAAGAATAACTTGCTTGAGCACGGCGTCGTCTGGCCGCAGCATCGAAGCCTCATTCAGCTCAGGACATCACCATGACCCAGCTTCAATCGCGCCCCTGGGTGCCCGCCCCGGTCGAAAGCCATGTGCAGGCCATCGCTGCCGCAGCCGCGGCCCTGGACAGCTCGGGGGTTGATGGCGAGATCGCCCGCCTGGTGGCCGAGAACCACCGCATCCACGATGTCGAGGGCATCAATCTGAACCCCGCGACCAATGTGATGAATCCCCGGGCCGAGGCGTTGATGGCCGCCGGCCTGGGCTCGCGCCCCTCGCTGGGCTATCCGGGCGACAAGTACGAGATGGGCCTGGAGGCGATCGAGCGCATCGAGGTGATCGCCGCCGAGCTGGCGGCCCAGGTGTTCCAGGCCCGTTACGCCGAGGTGCGGGTGGGCTCGGGCGCGCTGGCCAATCTCTACGTCTTCATGGCCACCTGCCAGCCGGGCGACACTATCATCGCCCCGCCCGGCGAGATCGGCGGTCATGTCACCCACCATGCGGCCGGTGCGGCCGGCCTCTACGGCCTGCGCACCGTGCCGGCGCCGGTGCAGGCCGATGGCTACAGTGTCGATGTGGCGGCGCTGGCCGTGCTGGCGCGCGAGATCAAACCGAAGCTGATCACGCTGGGCAGCAGCCTGAACCTGTTCGCCCATCCGGTGGCCCAGGTGCGCGAGATTGCCGACAGCGTGGGCGCCAAGCTGATGTTCGATGCCGCCCATCTGAGCGGCATGATTGCCGGCGGCACCTGGGCGAATCCGCTGCACGAGGGCGCGCACGTGATGACGATGAGCACCTACAAAAGCCTGGGCGGCCCGCCCGGCGGCCTGATCGTCAGCAATGACGCGGCCCTGGCCGAACGGTTGGACGCGATTGCCTACCCGGGCCTGACCGCCAACTTCGACGCCGGCAAGACGGCGGCCCTGGCCCTGGGCCTGCTCGACTGGAAGGAGCATGGCAAAGCCTACGGTCTGGCCATGCAGGCCACGGCGAAGGCCTTGGCACAAGCCTTGATCGACAAGGGCCTGCCGGTGTTCGCACGCGAGCGCGGAGCCACCACCTCACACCAGTTCGCCATCGAGGCCGGCCACTGGGGCGGCGGCCAGGCCGCCGCCAAGCGGCTGGCGCGTGCGCGACTGCTCAGCTGCGGCATCGGCCTGCCGCTGTCCAAGGTGGCCACCTGCAAGGGCGATGTCAACGGCCTGCGCCTGGGCGTGCCCGAGATCGTGCGCCTGGGCATGGGGCCGGACGATATGCCCAGGCTGGCCGCGCTGATTGCCGGTGCGCTGGAGTCCGACGCCTTGGCCGATGCGCTGGCGCCCCAGGTCACGGCCTTCCGCCAGCGCTTCAGCGGCCTGCATTTCATCCGTTGAAAACGCGGTCGCCGCGTCAGCCATTAGAGTTGCGGCCTGACGCGTATTTCAAGGCGACCATGTTCAAGACCCTGCTGACGGCCTCTCCCCTGAGCCTGCGACTGCTGCTTTCCGGCCTGGCCGCGCTGCTGCTGTGCGGTGCATCGGCCACGCCCGCCGTGGTGGCGGCAGCCATCCCGACCTACAGCTACAAGGTCGTGCGCAGCTATCCGCACGACCCCGATGCCTTCACCCAGGGCCTGTTCTTCCTGAATGGCTTTCTGTACGAGAGCACCGGGCTGGAAGGCCGCTCGTCGGTGCGCAAGGTGAGGCTGGAGACTGGCGAGGTGCTGCAGAAGATGAATCTGCCGCCCGAGCTGTTCGGCGAGGGCATCACCTATTGGGACAACCGCCTGATCGGCGTGACCTGGACCACCCAGCTGGGCTTCGAGCTGAACCTGCAGAGCTTCACCTTCGAGAAGCGTTTTTCCTATGTCGGCGAGGGCTGGGGCCTGGCGCGCAGCGAGCACGAGCTGATCATGAGCGATGGCACGCCGGAGCTGCGCTTCCTGAACCCGCTGACCCTGAAGGAAACGCGCCGCATCCGCGTCACCGCCGGCGGCAAACCAGTGCCCCAGTTGAACGAGCTGGAATGGGTCAAGGGCGAGATCTTTGCCAATGTCTGGCAGACCGATCTGATTGCCCGCATCGACCCGAAGAACGGCCAGGTCACCGGCTGGATCAAGCTCGACGGCCTGCTGAGCAACGCCGAACGCGCCGCCGGCCACGCCGACGTGCTCAACGGCATTGCCTACGACGCCGCCGGCGACCGCCTCTTCGTCACCGGCAAGCTCTGGCCCAAGCTGTTCGAGATCAAGCTGGTCAGGCAGCTGGGGCAGTAAGCGCCGCCTCAAGTGCGTCGATGAACATCTTGGGTACGTCAAACCCGGTCTGATCGTGGATCTCCTGGAAGCAGGTCGGGCTGGTGACGTTGACCTCGGTCAGGCAGTCGCCGATCACGTCCAGGCCGACCAGTAGCAGGCCGCGCGCAGCAAGCGTCGGGCCCAGCGCCTCGGCGATCTCGCGGTCGCGGTCACTCAGCGGCTGGGCCACGCCCTTGCCGCCGGCGGCCAGATTGCCGCGCACCTCGGTGCCCTGCGGAATGCGCGCCAGGCAGAAGGGCACGGGCACGCCGGCGATGACCAGCACCCGCTTGTCGCCGTCCTTGATCGCCGGCAGGTACTTCTGCACCATCACCGTCTGTGCGCCCTCGCGGTTCAGGGTTTCGGTGATCGCACCCAGGTTCAGGCCGTCGTCGCGGACGCGGAAGATGCCGGTGCCGCCCATGCCGTCCAGCGGCTTGAGGATGATGTCGCGGTGCTCGGCGTGGAAGGCCTTGATGGCGTCGGCCTCACGCGTCACCAGGGTCGGGCTGATGTATTGCGAGAACTCGAGAATCGCGAGCTTCTCCGGGTGGTCGCGCAGCGCACGCGGCTTGTTGAACACGCGGGCGCCCTCGCGCTCGGCGACTTCGAGCAGATGGGTGGCGTAGAAGAACTCGCTGTCGAACGGCGGGTCCTTGCGCATCACCACCGCATCGGTCTGGGCCAGGGCGAGTTCCGAGGTGGCGACGGTCTCGAACCAGTCGTGCGCATCGCCGGTCAGGCGGATCTCGCGCACCAGGGCGGTCACCGCGCCACCGCTGACCCAGCGCATCTGGCGCGGCTCGGTGGCCAGCAGGGTATGGCCGCGCTTGGCGGCCTCGCGCATCATCGAGAAGGTGGTGTCCTTGTAGGTCTTGAAGGACTCCAGCGGATCGGCGACGAAGAGAAGTTTCATGTGTTGTCTCGGTGATTCATCAGATGCGTGAGCGGTAGTGTTGCACCAGCAGCGCCAGGCTGCCGGCGACAACGCCCCAGAAGGCCGAACCAATGCCGGCCAGCGACAGGCCCGACAGGGTGACCAGAAAAGTCAGGATGGCGGCATCGCGGTGCGCCTCGACCTTCAGCGCCGTGGCCAGGCCGCCGGCGATGGTGCCCAGGAGCGCAAGACCTGCCACCGCGGCCACCAGCTCGCGCGGAAAGGCGGCCAGCAGGCCGACCACGGCGCCGCCGGCCAGGCCCAGGGCGATATAGAACAGGCCGGCCATCACCGAGGCGGTGTAGCGCTTGGCCGGGTCTTCGTGGGCCTCGCGGCCCATGCAGATGGCGGCCGTGATGGCGGCCAGGTTCAGCGCATAGCCACCGAACGGCGCCAGGGCCAGCGAGGCCAGGCCGGTGACGGTGATCGTCGGCGAGACCGGTGTCTGGTAGCCCGAGGCGCGCTGCGCGGCGACTCCTGGCAGGTTCTGCGAGGCCATGGTGACCAGGAACAGCGGCAGGGCCACGCCTATCAGCGCCGACACACTGAAGGTCGGCGTCGTCCACACCGGCATGGCCCAGGCCCAGGTCACGGCCGACATCTGCAGCCGGCCCTGCAGCGCCGCGGCAATGACACCCACCACCAGCACCGTGGGCACGGCATAACGGGGCCACCAGCGCCGGCCGGCCAGATAGGCCAGGGCCATGGGCAGCACCAGCAGCGGCGCACTCCTGGTGCTGAGCACGGCGTCGAGCCCGAACTTGGCCAGCACGCCGGCCAGCAGGGCCGAGGCCACGGCCAGCGGGATGCGGTCCATCACCCGCTCGAAGGCCCGGGTCGCGCCAGCGATCGTGATCAAGAGCGCGCAGATCAGAAAGGCGCCTATCGCCTCGGGCATGCTCACGCCGGCGGTGCCGGCCAGCAGGGCCGCGCCGGGCGTGGACCAGGCGGTCAGCACCGGTTGCCGGTACCACAGCGACAGGCCCAGGCTGGTCAGCCCCATGCCCAGGCCCAGGGCCCACATCCAGGAGGTGGTTTGTGCGGGTGTCGCCCCTAGCGCCTGGGCGGCCTGGAAAACAATCGCCACCGAGCTGGTGAAACCCACCAATACCGCCACAAATCCGGCAACCGCCGATGAAAGAGACAGGTCTTTGAGCCAATTTCGCATAGGCTGGAGCATACCCAGGCTGGAAAGGACCCGCCCATGTGCCGATTTGTCGCCTACCTCGGTCAGCCGATCTTTCTCGACGAGCTGGTTTGTGCGCCGCAGCACTCGCTGGTGCGCCAGTCGCTGCGCGCCGACCAGGCCAAGACGGTGACCAATGGCGATGGCTTCGGCGTCGGCTGGTACGGCGAGCGCAGCGAGCCGGGCATCTACCGCGAGGTCATGCCGGCCTGGTCGGACGAGAACCTGCTGGCCCTGTGCTCCAGCGTGCGCTCCGGCCTGTTCTTCGCCCATGTGCGGGCCGCCACCGGCACCTCGATCGCCAGGCAGAACTGCCACCCCTTCCGCCACGGCCGCCATATGTTCATGCACAACGGCCAGATCGGCGGCTATGCCCAGGTGCGGCGGATGCTGGAGGCCCAGCTCAATGACGAGATGTATGCGGCCCGGCGCGGCGCCACCGACTCCGAGCTGCTGTTCCTGCTGGCCCTGCAGCGCATGGACGGTGGCATGCCCGCGCCCGAGGCGGTGCAGGGCGTGCTGGACGACACCCTTGAGCTGATGCGGCGCGACGGCATCGATGCCCCGCTGCGCTTCGCCGCGGCGCTTTCAGACGGCGACTCGGTGCACGCCTTCCGCTTCTCCAGTGATGACAAGCCGCCCACGCTCTATGTGCGCCAGCACCGCGAGGGCACCATCGTCGCCTCGGAGCCCTTGGAAGATGGTTGTGGCGATTGGCAGGCGCTGGGTCCCGGTGCGGTCGTTCGCGTCACCGCCCACGGCGGCGCCGTCACGGTGCTGGGCTGACCACGGCCAAAAAAAAGAGGCCCGCAGGCCTCTTTGCTGTGTTGGCTGCGCGCTTCAGGGTTGAGCGCGGCGGCGGGCAATCGTGGCCACGCCCAGCAAACCGGCCAGCATCAGGCCGTAGGTGGCCGGCTCCGGGATCGGTGGCTGCACCGGCGCGATGGCGCTGACGTTGATATTGTCGACGTTGTAGGACGTGCCCGCACCGGTGATGGAGATTTTCAGGCTGTCGATGACGAGCGAGGAGAAGCTGTTGCTGACGGTGGCGAACAGGCCCCCGCAGCCACCGCAGCTGCGCACCCCGCTGAACGAGAACTGCGACACGCCACCCTTCAGGCCCTCGATGGTGTAGTTGGCGCTGCCCAGGCTGGACGACAGGTCCACCGAAGCGAAGGTGAACATGCCACCGGTCACTTCAATCGCGGCCGAGGCCGTGCCCCAGCTCTTGCCGGAGAAGATGTCGGGCACCGGTGCGCCGAAGTTCTTGGCCACCAGCCACTTGCCCAGCAGCGACTCGACCGTGAAGCCGGATTCGATATAGCTGGAGAAGCTGCTGCCCTGTGCACCGGCCAGGCTGTCGAAGCTGATCACGGTGGCCGAGGCGGAGCCGGCGGCGCAGCTGGCGACCATGGCCATCGCTAGCGCTGTCTTCTTGAACAATGTCATTTTGGAATCCCTTGAGGTTGGGTAGCGTCGCTGTCAAAGCCGCGCCCCACTGACCCGACGGACGCGCAAATATTGAGGACTCATTGTGCGCGAAGTGTGAAATTTGTCACTTACGGGCGGGGGATAGTCCCACCACTGATTTGCGGGGCGGGTTTTTACTGAGGTGGGGTTTGTCTGAAGGCCAAACACCCAGTCAGTTGGGGACAGAGCTTTCGGCCGCACTGCGTGCGGGTCTCAAGGTCTGTCCCGCAAAGCCTTAGATTTCGACCTTCGACCCCAGCTCCACAATCCGATTCGTCGGCAGGTTCAGGAAGTCGGCGACGCCTGAGGCATTGCGGTGCATGCTGGCGAACAACTGCTCGCGCCACATCGCCATGCCGCTGCCCATGGTCGGGATGACAATGTCGCGCGACAGGAAGTAGCTGGTCTCCATGTCTTCCAGCAGCACGCCGCGCTTCTCTAGCAGCTTCAGTGCCTGGGGCACGTCGGGCTCGTCCTTGAAGCCGAAGTGCAGCATCACCTGCCAGCATTCCTGGCCCAGGGCCTCGACCTCGATGCGCTCGGCCACCGGCACCCAGGGCACCTCGTGGTGCTTGACGTTGACGAACAGGTTCTGATCGTGCAGCACCTTGTTGTGCTTGAGGTTGTGCAGCAGAGCATTGGGGGTCAGCCCCTGATCGGCGGTGAGGAACACGGCCGTGCCGCTGACGCGCGTTGGCGGGCTGATGAACACCGCCTCGAGAAAGCCCTTCAGGTCGATCGCGTCGTGCTGCAGGCTCTCGCGCATCAGGCGCCGGCCCTGTTTCCAGGTCAGCATCAGGGTGAACATGCCTATGCCTATGACCAGCGGGAACCAGCCGCCGGCGAACAGCTTCAGCGCATTCGAGCCCAGGAAGGTGACGTCGATGATGAAGAAGAAACCGGTGGCCAGGATGCACAGCGGCAGCGGGTACTTCCAGCCGTGGCGGACGACGAAGAAGGTCATCACCGTGGTGATGGTCATGTCCACCGTCACCGCGATGCCGTAGGCGCCGGCCAGCTTGCTGCTGGAGCCGAACAGCACCACCGCCAGCACGATGAACACATACAGACCCCAGTTGACGAAGGGCACATAGATCTGGCCGGTGTCGCGCTCCGAGGTGTGGCGCACCGCCATGCGCGGCAAGATGCCCAGCTGTATGGCCTGCTTGGTGACCGAGAACGCGGCCGTGATCAGCGCCTGCGAAGCGACGATGGCGGCCAGGGTGGCGAGCACGAACAGCGGGATTTCGGCCCAGCTCGGCGCCATATTGAAGAAAGGGTTGGACACCGCCTCGGGGTGGTCCAGCAACATCGCCCCCTGCCCGAAGTAGTTGACGACCAGGGCCGGCATGACGACGCCATACCAGGCGATGCGTATTGGTTTCTTGCCGAAGTGCCCCAGATCGGCATACAGCGCCTCGCCGCCGGTCACCACCAGCACCACAGCGCCCAGGGCGACAAAAGCCACCCATTTGTGCTGCAGGCAGAACGCGGCCGCATAAGCCGGATTGACGGCCACCAGCACATGGGGGTTGTCCAGGATATGCGGCACGCCCAGCACCGTCAGCGCGCCGAACCAGACCAGCATCACCGGCCCGAAGGCCTTGCCGATGCCGCCGGTGCCGAAGCGTTGCACGGCGAACAGGCCGGTCAGCACGACCAGGGTCAGCGGCAGTATCAAGTCATGGAACTGCGGCGCGTAGACGTCAATGCCCTCGACCGCCCCCAGCACCGTCATTGCCGGGGTGATCACGCCATCACCGTAGAAGATGGCAGTGCCGAACAGTCCCACCATCATCAGCGTGCGGCGCAGCTGCGGCTTGTGGTTGACCGCGTTGGTGGCCAGGGCCAGCATGGCGATCAGGCCGCCCTCGCCGTTGTTGTCGGCGCGCAGTATCAGCAACACATACTTGATCGAGACGATGATGGTCATCGTCCAGAAGATCAGCGACAGCACACCGAGGATGTTGTCCTGCGTCGGGCTGACATGGCCGCCGTGGAAGACTTCCTTGAGCGCATACAGCGGGCTGGTACCGATGTCGCCATAGACGACGCCCAGCGCCCCCAGGGTCAATGCCGCCATGACGGAGGGCGAGCGGCTGTCGTGCGAAGAGGAACTCACAAATACGGGGCCATGACGGGGGGCATGGCCGGCGGCTGAAAAGCGGCTATTGTGCGCTTGGCGCCAGCGGTATCACAACTGTTGTCGGGTGCGATGTTGCAGTGCAACATCGCCGCCAGTCCCAATCAATCGTATTGCTCTGCGTCCGGATCCGTCGTCTCCAGCTCATAACTCGCCGCCAGCATCGCCAGCCGGGCGATCACGCCGTACATATAGAAGCGGTTCGGTGCGCTGGCGCCGGGTTTTTCGCCCAGGCGCGGCAACTGGCCGGATTCGGCAAAGGCCAGCGGCACATAGCTGGACCCCGGGGTGTTGAGGTTCTCGTCGCGGCCGCGCTCGGCATGCACACGGTAAAAGCCACCCACGACATAGCGGTCGATCATGTAGACCACCGGCTCGGCCACCGCCTCATTGACGCGCTCGTAGGTCGGCACGCCCTCCTGCAGTATCACCGAGCTGACCTCCAGCCCGCGGCCGCTGGCACCCAGCTTGGCGCGGGCCTTCAGGTTCAGGTCGGCCAGCTCCTTGGCGTCGCGCACCGTCATCAGGCCGAAGCCCTCGGTGCCGGAGTCGGGTTTGATGACGATGAAGGGCTTTTCCTGGATGCCGTATTCCTTGTACTTGCGCCGCACCTTGGACAGCAGTGCGTCGGCCTGCGTCTGCAGTGCGTCCAGGCCGGTGCCCTCGGCAAAGTTCAGGTCCGTCGTGGTCGAGAACATCGGGTTGATCAGCCAGGGGTCCATGCCCAGCAGCTTGGCGAACTTCTTCGCCACCTCCTCATAGGCACGGAAATGCACCGACTTGCGCCGCACCGCCCAGCCGGCATGCAGCGGAGGCAGCAGGTATTGCTCGTGCAGACCCTCCAGCACCTGGGGCAGGCCGGTGGACAGGTCGTTGTTGAGCAGGATGGTGCAGGGGTCGAAGTCCTTCAGGCCCAGGCGTCCGCGGGTACGCACCAGCGGCTCCACCGTCAGCTCGCTGCCATCGGGCAGCTGGATGGCGGTCGGCCCCTTGATGCTGTCGTCCAGCGAGCCCAGCCGTACATTCAGGCCGGCCTGGGTGAAGATCTGTATCAGCCGCCGCACATTCGTCAGATAGAAGCTGTTGCGCGTGTGGTTCTCGGGGATCAGCAGCAGGTTCTTGGCCTCGGGGCAGATCTTCTCGATCGCCGCCATCGCCGCCTGCACCGCCAGCGGCAGCATCTCGGGGGTCAGGTTGTTGAAGCCGCCCGGGAACAGATTGGTGTCGACCGGCGCCAGCTTGAAGCCGGCATTGCGGATATCCACCGAGGTGTAGAACGGCGGCGTGTGCTCCATCCATTCAAGCCGGAACCAGCGCTCGGTGGCCGGCATGGACTCCAGGACGCGGGCCTCCAGCTCGTTGATGGGGCCGTTCAGTGCGGTGACGAGATGAGGAACCATGGTGGGGGCCGGGCGGGAGGGGGTTGATCGATTCTAGGACCAGGGCATCTGGGGGCTGTTCGCCCGAAGCCAAGCCCCGCCTTGCGCAAACGACGCCCTACTTCAAGCGCGGCCACATGCGCCGCAGCACGCCATCCTTGATGACGAGGTGGTGCCAGACGGCCGCGGCCGCATGCAGGCCGGCGGCGAACAGCAGCAGATTGGCCATCAAGCCATGCAGGTCCACCGCCTCCTCGCGCAAGTCCTCGTTGCTGGGGTCAAAGGCCGGCACGGTGAACAGATTGAACAGGTTGTCGCCGCGGATCCAGACGCAGGCGATGCCTATCACCACCACGGCGGCCAGCAGCAGATAGAGCAGGTAGTGCATGACCACCGCCAGACGCCCCGCCAGACCGGGTGCCGGCGCCAGCTTCACGCCCTGGCGCACCCGCCAGACCAGCCGGGCCACCAGCAACAGGGCCAGCGCAACGCCAAAGCTGATGTGCAGGCTGCGCGCGGTGATGCGCGGCAGGCCTTTGGGGAAGAAGTCGATGCACTGTCCCAGGGTCCACAGGCCGACGACCAGGGCGGCGGTCAGCCAGTGCATGCGTATCGTGCGGGCGTCGTAGGTGTCGGTCATGGCAGGGATGGGGTGGGGTGGTGATGGCGGCAACCGTCTCAGGATAGCGCGTCCAACTGCCTGAGGCTTGCGAACCGGCGCGCCTGCCCGCTGACCGGATCGGTGAAGCTCAGCGAGCGGGCCAGCAGCTGCAGCGGCCGGCTGTAGTCGTTCCTGGCCAGCTCGGGCAGGTGCTGCGGATAGATCTGGTCGTTGACGATGGGCAGGCCCAGCGCGCACATATGCACGCGCAGCTGGTGGCGCTGGCCCGTCTCGGGCTCCAGCAGATAGCGTGCAAGCCCGCCGCGCCGCTCGATAAGGCTGATGCGGGTCTGGGCATTGGCTGGGCCAGGCAGCTCCTGCATGCGCATGAACGAATCCCCATCACCCAGCCGGCTGCTGCGTGTCAAGGGCAGCGGCAGATCGTCGCGCCAGGGCGCGATGGCCTCGTAGCCCTTGCTGACTGCGCGCTCGCGGAACAGCGCGTGATAGGTGTTGCGGGTCTCGGGCCGGACGCTGAACAGCACCAGGCCGGCGGTCTCGCGATCCAGCCGGTGCAGCGGCTGCAACTCCTCCATGCCCAGGCGGCGCTTCAGGCGCACCAGCAGGGTCTCTTGCAGATAGCGGCCGCCCGGCGTGACCGGCAGAAAGTGCGGCTTGTCCGCCACCACCAGCAGCTCATCCTGGAACAGGACCTGTTCCTCGAAGGGCACCGGCTGCTCGGCGGGCAGGCTGCGGTAGTAGAAGAGCCGGGCATGCGCACGGTAGGCGGCGTCCGGCGGCAGGGTCAGGCCTTGCGCGTCCAGCACCTCGCCGCGCTGCATGCGCTCGCGCCAATCCTCGGCGGCGACGTGGGCAAAGCGCTGCTGCAAAAAAGCCAGCACGGTGGGCCATTCACCGGGAGGCAGGGCGATGCAGCTGGGGCTGACGCCGTCGCGCGCCGGCGCCTTGGCGCTGCTCATTCGCCGGCCGCATCAAGGCGTCTGGCGCGCTCCAGCCGCCAGGCCTCATCGGGGTCGCCGGCATAGACCTGTTCGGCCGTGGTCGAGGTTTCCTGCAGGTGGGTGTCCAGGGCCACGCGGTTGTCGAACACAAAGCACTCGCCCTGCCAGTCGGCGGCGGCATCGGGCATGGCCTGGAAGTAGTTGAGGATGCCGCCGTCGAGCTGGTAGACCTCCAGGCCCAGGCCCTGCATCCAGGCGCTGGTCTTCTCGCAGCGGATGCCACCGGTGCAGTACATCGCCACCCGCAAGTGCCGGGCCTGCCACTGCGGCGCATGGGCCTGCACATAGGCGGCGAAGTCGCGGAAGTTGGCCACCTGCGGATCGACCGCCCCGTTGAAGCGGCCCAGCCGCCATTCGAAGCTGTTGCGGTTGTCGAGCAGCACCACATCGTCGCGGGCGATCAGCTCGCGCCAGGCCTGCGGGCTGACATGGCTCGCGTCCTCGGCGGAGAGCTTCAGACCCGACACCCCGTCGATGCCGAAGGCCACGATCTCGCGTTTGCGGTGTACCTTGATGCGGGCGAACGGCGCGGTGCGGCAGGCGCTGCGCTTGAACACCATGCCGGCGAAACGCGCGTCCTGGCAAAGGGATTGCTCAAAGGCGTCCAGCGCCGGCGCCGTGCCGGCCAGCACGCCGTTGATGCCCTCGCCGGCCAGCAGCACGCTGCCCAGCAGTTCGCGGGTCAGCGCGCGCACACGCTCGACCACCGCATCCACATCGTCGATGTCGACGAATTTGTAGAAGGCGATATGAAAGATGGGTTCGTCGGCGGCCATGGCCTAGAACTCGACCAGCTCGACCTGCACGCCGCGCACCGCCAGCAGGCCGCGGGCGCGCTCGGCATCGTCGCGCTTGGCAAACGGCCACCACACCGCCTGCCAGGCCTGGCGGGCCTGTATCAGTTCGATGCGGGTGCCGGCCGGGGCGATGGCATTGGCCGCGCCGGCGCGCAGCAGGACCATGCGGGCCTCGGCATCGACCTTGGAGAAGCTGGGCTTGGTGACCAGGGCATAGAACCTGGCGGTGGCCGCCGGCGCGCTGCCGCCCAGCGGTGGCCGCTGCAGGTTGGCGGCCGGGCCGCGATCGGCCTCCGGGGTGGCGGGAATGGGCAGGGGGCCCGGATCCGGCGTCTTGCCGGACTTGGACGTCGGCACGGGGGCCGCTGGAGCTGGCGTGCGCGCGGCAGGCACCGCGGGCGCGGGATCGGAGGCCCGCATCTGCTTGCCTTCGGCCAGGGCGGCCTGCCGGGCCTCGTCCGACAGCAGGGGCTTGGTGCGCAAGGGCCGGGTCTTGTCGGTGGCCGGCGCGCTGGCCGGGACCGGCGACTCGGCGACCGGTTCGTGGGCAGGAACGGATGCCGTAGGCAGTGGCGCCGATGCCACCGCTTCGGCCATGACGACCGCAGCGGAGGCCGCCGGCTCGGCAATGTGCTGAGTCAGTGTTGGCGCGGACGCAGCCGTTGCACTCGCCGCCATCGCCGAGGCCGCGAGCTCGGGCAGGACGGCTTCGGGAGACGGGGCCTGCGCACTGCGCCAGGCGAACCAGCCGGCCAGCGCAATCAGCGCCGGCAGCAGCAGGCCGCCCAGCAGCATGCGCACCAGACTCCAATCGCGCGGCCCCAGCACCTTCAGCGTACCGTTGCGGCCCAGCAGCACGCGCAGCCGGCGGGTCGGGGTGTCGATGGCGGCCGTCACCAGATACAGCGTCACCGGCTCGACGCCGGGCTGGCCCGCCGCCCTGGATTGCAGAGCCGGATCGGCCAGCACCTCGCGCTGCGGCCAGGCCGCCTCGCCCGGTCGGGTGGTGCTGCCATGCTGCAGCGCCCAGCCGGCCACCTGCCTGGGACGCAGCGGTGCAATGAAGTCCTCACTGAATTGGGCCTCGAAGCCGGCGCGCGAACGCGGCCACAGCAGGCGCGCCAGCTGGTCGCGCCAGCCCCTGGCTTGCGGCGCTTCGGCCGCGGGCAGCGCCGCCGCCGTCGGCGGTGCTTCGCCGGGCACGGCAGCCATCGCCCGTTCGCGCAGACTGGCCTTGGCGGTGGCCGTATCCTGGCCGGCATCGGGAGGTGCCGGCGCCGCCTCGTCCAGCGGCACCATCTGGTCCAGCACCGGCGGCGCGCCGAAGCTGGGCTCCACCACCACCCGCGGCGCCACCAGATCGGCCCGCACCGAGGCCCCCCCGCGCTCGGCCGTGGTCACGAAGGGCAAGGCAATCACGCCAATGGCACCCACCTGGGCGGACGTGATGCGCCGCGCCAGGGGATGACGGTTGTGCCAGGCCACCACGCGGGCAGCCACTTCGTTCATGCGTATGGAGTTCATTTGACTGCCGCATTGTCACCCAGGAGCCGGGTGGGGCAATGCGTCCAACAGCGGCGTAAACCGTCTCTACAATTGCCCCCCAACCGCAACTTCGGGTAGTGCCTCTTGTTCGAACGTCTGGCCGTGCTGCCGCAATACCTGATGCCCAAGGCGGCGCTGACCCGTTTTGCCGGCCGCGTCGCCTCGGCGCGCCGCGGCGAGCGCACCACCCGGCTGATACGCTGGTTCATCGGCCGCTATGGCGTGAACATGGCCGAGGCGGCGAATGCCGATCCGGCCGCCTACGCCAGCTTCAACGAGTTCTTCACCCGCGCCCTGAAGCCCGGCGTCCGGCCGCTGGCGGCGGCCGAGTGGGTCTGCCCGGTGGACGGTGCGATCAGCCAGTTCGGCGCGATCCAGCTCGACCAGATCTTCCAGGCCAAGGGCCACCAGTACTCGACCACCACCCTGGTCGGCGGCGACGCGGCGCTGGCCAAGCCCTTCGAGGGCGGCAGCTTCGCCACCATTTACCTGAGCCCGAAGGACTATCACCGCATCCACATGCCCTGCGACGGCCGGCTGACGCGGATGATCCACGTGCCGGGCGAGCTGTTCTCGGTCAACCCGACCACGGCGCGCGGCGTGCCGGGCCTGTTCGCCCGCAATGAGCGGGTGGTCTGCCATTTCGACTCGCCGCACGGGCCGTTTGTGCTGGTGCTGGTCGGGGCGACCATCGTCGGCAGCATGGCCACGGTCTGGCATGGCGTGGTCAACCCGCCGCGCAGCGGCGAGGTGCGCGAGTGGACCTATGCCGCCAATGAGGTGGTGTTGAAACAGGGTGACGAGATGGGCCGCTTCCTGCTCGGCTCGACCGTGGTGCTGCTGTTCCCCATGGGCCTGACCCAGTTCAACCCGGCCTGGGCGCCGGCCGGGCCGGTGCGCATGGGCGAGGTGATGGCAACGCTGCAACACTGAGGTTTCGGCCGGCCATGAAAAAAGCCACCCTCGCGGGTGGCTTTTGCGTTGGCGCGGGCCAGCGGTTTACTTGTGATACGCAGTCTCGCCGTGCGAGCTGATATCCAGACCTTCGCGCTCTTCCTCTTCGGTGACGCGCAGGCCTATCACCATGTCCACCAGCTTGAAGGCGATCAGCGAGACCACGCCGGACCAGACGATGGTCACCAGCACGGCCTTGAGCTGAATCCACACTTGCGCGGCGATCGAGTAGGCCTCGGGCGTGACCATGGTGGCCGTGACCCAGTCACCAACGGCGCTGGGGCCACCCAGCGACGGCGAGTTGAACACGCCGGTCAGCAGGGCGCCGACGATACCGCCCACGCCGTGGATGCCGAACACGTCCAGCGAGTCGTCCATGCCCAGCATCTTCTTCAGGCCGTTCACACCCCACAGGCAGGCGAAGCTGGCGACGATGCCGATGACCAGCGCACCGCCGACACCGACGTTGCCGGCAGCCGGTGTGATGGCGACCAGACCGGCCACCGCGCCGGATGCTGCACCCAGCATCGAGGCCTTGCCCTTGGTCAGGCCTTCACCGACGCACCAGGCCAGCACCGCAGCGGCCGTGGCCACGAAGGTGTTGATGAAGGCCAGGGCAGCGAAGCCGTTGGCTTCCAGCGCCGAGCCGGCGTTGAAGCCGAACCAGCCCACCCAGAGCAGGGCGGCGCCCACCATGGTCAGCGTCAGCGAGTGCGGCGTGAACGACTCCTTGCCGTAACCGACGCGCTTGCCAATCATGAAGGCACCGACCAGACCGGCCACGGCGGCGTTGATGTGCACCACGGTGCCGCCGGCAAAGTCCAGCGCGCCCCATTGCCACAGCAGACCGGCCTTGGCCGTCATCGCGTCGGCCACTTCCTTGCTGGCGTAGGCGTCCGGGCCCATCCAGAACCAGACCATGTGAGCGATCGGCAGGTAGGCGAAGGTGAACCACAGGGCCATGAAGGCCAGCACGGCGGTGAACTTGATGCGCTCGGCGAAGGCGCCGACGATCAGGGCACCGGTGATGCCGGCGAAGGTGGCCTGGAAGGCGGCAAACACCAGCTCGGGAATCACCACGCCCTTGCTGAAGGTGGCGGCGTTGGCGAAGGTGCCGGCGACGTTGTCCCAGATGCCTTTCATGAAGATGCGGTCGGTGCCGCCGATGAAGGCATTGCCCTCGGTGAAGGCCAGGCTGTAGCCGTAAAGCACCCACAGCACGACGATCATCGAGAAGGTCACCATCACCTGCATCAGCACGCTGAGCATGTTCTTGCTGCGCACCAGGCCGCCGTAGAACAGGGCCAGGCCGGGGATGGTCATCAGTATCACCAGCAGCGTGGACAGCATCATCCAGGCGGTGTCACCCTTGTTGGGCACCGGCGCCGGAGCGGCGGCTGCCGAGGCGGCATCGGCGGCAGGTGCGGCGGCCGCAGGCGCGGAAGCGGCGGCGGTGTCCGGCGCAGCGGCCACGGCCGAGGCTGCTGCAGGCGCAGAGGCGGCGTCCTGGGCCCAGGCGGCGGGCGCCAGTACGGCAAGGCTCAGGGCCAGGCCAGCTATGAGTTTCTTCATCATTTTGAGTTCTCCGTGGAGCGTCACAGCGCGTCGGCGCCGGTTTCACCGGTGCGGATGCGCACCACTTGATCGAGCGGCGAGACAAAGATCTTGCCGTCGCCGATCTTGCCGGTGCGGGCCGATTTCTCTATCGCCTCGATGACCTGGTCGACCACGGTGTCGGCGACGGCGGCCTCGACCTTGACCTTGGGCAGAAAGTCGACCACGTACTCGGCACCGCGGTACAACTCGGTGTGCCCCTTCTGGCGCCCGAAGCCCTTGACTTCGGTGACGGTCAGCCCCTGCACGCCAATGGCGCTCAGCGCTTCACGCACCTCGTCGAGCTTGAAGGGTTTGATGATGGCGGTTATCAGTTTCATGTTGCGCTCCACTTACGGGTATCAGAAGGCCTTCTTGACCGACAGGACCAAGCCGTTCTTGCCCAGGTTCTTGCCGGCGCCGAGATAGCTGTCGGTGCTGGTGCCGACCGCGGCCAGGCCGAAGGTGAAGCCGGCATAGTCCTTGTTCAGGGTCAGCGAGTAGTCGGTGTAGCTGGCCGAGCTGAGGTGCTTGACGCTCTGATGGCCCACATGCGGCGTCAGGGAGAAGCCTTCGCCCAGGTCCAGGGCGGCGGACAGGTCGAGATAGCCGCTTTGCTTGGAGTCAGGGAAGCCGAACAGATTGCTGACGCTGTGCGAGTACTTGGCGGTCACCACGCCGAAGGTCAGCGCGCCGTAAAGCTCGGTGGTGTTGGCGCTGGGGTTCAGCTTGTTGCTGGGATAGACGTACTGCAGCACGCCCACATCCAGCGTCAGCCCCTTGCTCAGCTCGGTCTTGTAGCCGCCGTAGAGGTCGATCTCGAGATTGCCGTCGCCGCCACCGTCCTTGATCCACTTGATCGTCGAGGCCCAGGTGCCGACATAGAAACCATTGCCGAAGTCATAGTCGGCGCCGCCTTGCAGGGCGGGCTTCAGGCGAGACTGCGAAATGCCGCGGTAGCGGTAGTCGGTCGTGACGCTGACGTTGAACGTCAGCGGGCTGGCGGGTTCTTCCGCGTGAACCATGGTGGGCATGGCCGAGACCGTCAAGGCGCCAAGCAGGGCAACCAGTGTGTGTTTCATCGTCAAGCTCCTGGGAAGGGTGGAAATCAAAGCACTCCCGGCCCTATCTGCAGAAACCATGCCAGCCATGGCCACCCTCGGTGGTGACGCTTGCATGCACGCCAGATCGCCAAATACTGCCGACGCCGCGCACCAATTTGGCGCTTTTCAGGCGCAAAACACCAGCTTGGTGCGGCGCATGCATCACCCAAGAGGGGGACGCACGGCCGAAACGGTGCGCACACAATGGCTTGTTTTGGAGCAAGGCTTACTCATGTCATTGGCCCTGGTACACAGCCGATCGCTGGACGGACTGGCCGCCCCCGCCGTCAGCGTGGAGGTGCATCTGGCCAACGGCCTGCCCAGCTTCACCCTGGTCGGCCTGGCCGACACCGAGGTCAAGGAGGCTCGCGAGCGGGTGCGCGCGGCGCTGCAGACCAGCGGCCTGGGGTTTCCGCACAACAAGCGCATCACCGTCAATCTGGCGCCAGCCGATCTGCCCAAGGAGTCGGGCCGCTTCGACCTGCCGATCGCCCTGGGCATACTGGCTGCCAACGGCCAGCTGCCGATCCAGGCGCTTGACGGGCTGGAGTTTGCCGGCGAACTGTCGCTGGCCGGCGATCTGCGCCCGGTGCGCGGCGCGCTGGCGATGAGCCTGGCGGTCAAGCGCCTCGGGATCATGCGCAGCCTGGTGCTGCCCGAGGCCAGCGCCGCCGAGGCGGCCCTGGTCAGCGGCGTCACCGTGCTCAGCGCCCGGCATCTGCTGGAGGTGGTGCGGGCGCTGAGCCCGGTGCCCGAAGGCAGCGAGGGCAGCGAGGGCAGCGAGGGCAGCGAGGGCAGCGAGGGCAGCGAGGCAGTGTCGCTGCCCCGCGCGGTGGCGGCGCCCCGTCTGGCCGCCCCGCCCTGCGCCGATCTGCGCGAGGTCAAGGGCCAGGCCGGCGCCAAGCGGGCGCTGGAGATTGCCGCGGCCGGTGCGCACAGTCTGCTGATGATTGGTCCGCCCGGCACCGGCAAGTCCATGCTGGCCCAGCGCTTTGCCGGCCTGCTGCCACCGCTGAGCGAGGAACAGGCACTGGAATCGGCCGCCGTGCTGAGCCTCAACGGCGGCTTCGACATCGCCCGCTGGGGCCTGCGCGTGCTGCGCACGCCGCACCACAGCGCCTCGTCGGTGGCCCTGGTCGGAGGCGGCTCGCCGCCGCGGCCGGGCGAAATCTCGTTGGCTCAGCACGGCGTGCTGTTTCTCGACGAGCTGCCCGAATTTCCGCGAGCGGCCCTGGAGGCGCTGCGCGAGCCGCTGGAAACCGGCCGCATCGTGATCTCCCGGGCGGCCCGCCAGGCCGAGTTTCCGGCCCAGTTCCAGCTGCTCGCGGCCATGAATCCCTGAAGTTGCGTTGCTGAATTACCACCACTTCCGGCGCCGTAGGTGCCGGAGCCTGGAGTGCCACTTGGTGGCACCGAAGGCGTAGTCGGCGGCGAATAGAGGAACTCGAACTCGACTTCGCCGTTCCCAATGACTACTCGGTCAACGATAGTCTCGACCACGTGCCGACGTTCCTCGTGTGGAAGGGTGTCCCAGCGATCAACAAGATCCCGGCTGCCTGCCAGGACTTCTTCTTGAGACAAAAGCGCAATGCGGAGCGCATCGCGCTTGGCTTCAAGCTCCGGCAGTTCATCGTCTATTTGGCGAATGCGAGCACCGAGCTTTTCGTACCTGAGGCCGAAGCCTGCCTTGTCCAAGACGCCGCCTTGGTATAGCTCGATCAACTTGTCGGTTTCTGTCTGGGCCTTCTTGTGATCAGCAGCAAGCGAGCCGATCAAGGCTTCCAACTCCTGAACTTTGCCGTCCCCATTTCGCCGATGCGCATCAATCTCAGCGGCTGAGAACACGAATCCCCGTAGCTCTTCCTTGAAGATGTATTCAAGGTCAACGACAGGGATCTTGTTCCTGCAGCTCTTGCAGATGTACTTCGGACTGTTCGAAGGGACGTACATCTTGTCTTCGCACTCGCAGAAGGTCAGGCCAGAAAAGAGGTGCACGACTGGCTTGGTCTTCCGCTTCCCTTTAGCCCGGTTCTCATCCAGGAGCATGGTCACTTCGTCATACAGCTCATCTGAAACGATGGACTCGACCGCGAAATGCACCCAATCGGACTCCGGCTTGAGTTCCCATGCCTTCTTGCTGTTCTTCGAGACGGTGTAGTTCGCGCGACGAACGCCCTTGCCGGTTTGGTCGCGGAGAAGCCTATCAACCGTTGTGTCAGAGAACAGCGATCCATTCCTGGTGCGGTAGCCCTTCTCGTTCAAAAGGCGGGCAACAACCTTCTTCCGCTTGTGCTCGCGAAATAGCTCATACATGAGCTTGCGGACTGGCGCCTCCACCGGATCAAGCTTCAGTTCCTTTTCGACCCACTTGAAACCAAAGGGGGCTTGCCCACCAAGTGGCTTGCCCATCTGTGCCCGGATAGGGACAGACGCAGCAACGCGGGATGCGATCTCTTCGCGCTCCCATTGGGCCATTGCGGCAATCATTGTGTAGAACAGGCGGCCGGCAGGGGTGGACGTGTCGATGGCCTCAGCCAGGGACACCAGGTCGGCCCCGGCATCGCGGAAGTACTCCGCGAACTCCAGAAGCTCTCTGGTGTTGCGCGCAAGGCGTGCGAGCTTCGAGAAGATAAGGCCGGTGATGTGGCCGCGCCGGATGTCGGCAAGCATGCGCTTGGCCTCTGGATGATCCTTCACCGTCTTCCCGGATACCGCATCCAGCCGGTAGACCTCCATAACCTGCCAATCGCGCGACTCGGAATATGCCCGAGCTCGCCTTTCATGGGTCTCTGGACTTTCTCCCCGTACCTGATCTTCGGTTGAGACACGAATCCAGATACCAATCCGCTTTTGCTGTTCACCGGTGCGCATGCTTGCCCCTATGTTGCAAGCTCAAGAATACACATTAATTAATGTGCACAAAAGGTAATTTACACATTATTTAATGTGGCCAGTGCTACGCTTTGCCTTCTGTTTCAGCTGGCACGTCATTTCACGACGGGTACTGCACAAGAGGCCTTGAGCAAATGGTTTACGACGACTTCATTGCAGAACTTCGCGCCGCCGGCCTCTCAGGCCGGGCCTTTGCAAGACTGCTTCATCTCAATGAGAACTCGATCTCGAACTACAAGGCTCGCGGAGACGTGCCATCACACCTCGGAGTTATTGCCGCGCTCATCCACACAATGAAGGATGCAGGCCTCGACTACGAGACTACGATCGCTCGCGTACCTGCCACCAAAAAAGCTTCGCGAGGGAGATCGACAATGAATCCACTTGAACGTGGCCCGACAGCTCCGGAAACCCCTCGTATCGTCAATTGCCCCAGGTGCGGGGGCTCTGGCAAGGCGCAGGACAACAAGCCGTGCAGTCCCTGCAATGGAACGGGCAAGGTCAAAGATCGGTGAACAGCAACTCCTTGATGTTCGGTTGCATGTCTCTGCGGAAGCGTTGAGACTGCACGCGCCCACATAACGTATTTTTAATTGGACGGAAGTCACTGCTTGCTGTCTACTCTGATCTCCAACATAACGCCAACCATCTGCGGGATGTCACCATGTTTCACTTCAAAACCATAGTGGTTCTCGTTGCAACGATGGCAATGGTTGGATGCGGCACTGTGCCGAGTTCCGTCGTAATGCCGGCAGCGGTCCCTAAAAACAGCAATGCCGACGAGTATTTGAGAAGTATGAGAGCACAGGTCGACACGTACGCGGAGTACGTCGGGGTGCGACCGGTGCAGAGAAACCGAGACACACTGATTGAACAACTGAATCTGTTTGTTGGAACTTGGCGGAAGGCCCAGTCAGGGTTGCTCGTGGAGCGCGACATTTTCGACAATGCCCAGTTCATCGGCACGTTAGCTGCGACGGGGCTAGCTCTTAAGAATCACCTCAGCGATGCAAAGAAGGCCGCTGTGGGAACAGGTGTGTTGGGGATAGTCGAGAGTCGCTACAAGATCGAAACCCAGGCGGCAAATTACAAGCAGGGAGCAAACGCCATGGAGTGCGTTCGCCAGAAGATTGATGAGGTTCCACCTCGTGCCTGGAATTTCTTTGATCAAGAAACTGGGGGCTTTGACGTTAACTCAGCAAATGCAGCCGCAATTGCACAGATCGAAAAGCTAAACCGACTCTTTCCTGATATCAACTATCGAATGTCAAAGATTGTGAGGCGGCTGCGAGATCTTCAGGAGGCCGTTCGCATCTCATCTCCCTCAGTAGCAGAGTTGAAGGCTGCCCTAATCAAGGCAGCAAATGACGCAGTAGTCAATACCGTTAGCGCAAGTGGTGCGGCACCTCATTTGGTGGCAAAGACTTTTCAATTTAATTCCGCGCCAGCTACGATTGATGCAGTAGAACTCGCCGCCCTGCTGAGCCTCACTTCTGAAGTCGACACTTGTGTGACTGAAATAGGTGGCGCGTAGATTTAGGAAGCGGACTACCTGTCGCAAATCCGTCAGTACAGAAGACTCGGTACTCGGTCTCTGTCCTGAGACTTATCGCCCGGTTCAGCCGCGATACTGAAAGTCTAGGGTCGCGTCTGTTCCTGCTGGAATGGGCGATTTCTTGGGGACGACGCACTACATCAATGCCTCGACAAACAACGCGTGCAAATTGAGAGCACGATACTCTTTCAGCGCCGCTCCTGCATACCGATCCATTACTTGGGAGGCCCTATGGCGACCACTATCAGTGGACGATGCATGTTTGTCTGGAGGCTTGCTCCAATTCTGAAGACAGAACTCGGCATAGCTGGCATGGTCGCCAAGGCCAAGGCAGCTGGTCTGAGCGGCGTCTGGATCAAGATCGCTGACGGCGCCAAGGCATACGAGAACATTCGTGACGAAACAGCAATCCGAACCTTCATGGAGGTTCGCGATGCGCTCAAAAACGAAGGCATCAGTGTTTGGGGATGGCAGGTCCCCTACGGCGGGACCGTTGCCAACGCAACGGCTGAGGCCGAGTGTGTCGCCAAGTTGGCCGACACGCTGAAGCTTGATGGTGTCTTGATGGATGCCGAAGGTGGTACTGGCTACTTCACTGGTGGCTCAGCTGTGGCTGAGGCCTATGCCGCGCGATTGGCCGACCACTTGAGTCAAACGAAGCGTGGGCTTGCCATCTGTGGAAACGACATCCCTGCCAACTTCCCGAAATATCCATTCTCGACGTTTGTAGGCCATGCCCAGATGAACGCCCCCCAGGTGTATTACGGCGGTAGTCCAAGTGTTGCCAATAGGTTAGATCGGGCAATCGCCGCAAATGAGTCATTTGATACGCCGCTTGTGCCTGTAGGAGCAGCGTGGATAGGCGATGGCGGGGGATGCGCGACGGCATCGGCGTGCGCCGAGCGCGCAAGGGAGTTCATTCGCTTGGTAGTCCAGCATCGGTTTGCTGGTTATAGCTTCTGGCACTGGCAAGGGGCGCCTTCGGCGTTTTGGGAGGTTTTGATTGATACGCCACCTGTCACGACCTGAGCGCTGGCACCCCAATTGGCGGCTAGTGCAGGCGTCTCACACCCAGCATCCGGCGATTGTCCTACCGGGCTAAAGGATCATGTCAGCATCAGTTGAGGTGCCTACAGCGTCGATGGCTTTCGAACGGGGTAAGACTTACAGCTTTACAACGACGCTTCGAATTTGATTCGTCCCCCCAACTTGTCAAGGATCGGATGGAGGCGTTGATGTTTCATCGTAAATTTCTCCGTGTCGTTTTAGTCGGACTGACCACCGCAGCAACATTTCTGTGTGCCGCGCAAACGACCACAAAGTCCGCACAGAGTCCTGACGAGGGATTCGACTGCTCAGTGGCTGGAGTACGCGCCGTCGCCAACCGGCTGTTTATAGAGCAGGCTTCGACTCAGCTCAGATCGGTCATCCTTCCTGTCGATGTACTGCACCTGCAAATTTGTGAGGGCGCTGGTGACCGCGCAAAGATTGCTGCTGATGCGGTGGGATGCGTGGAGCTGAATCCCGAACTGCATGCGACCGGCACACGGTCTAGCTGCCTATACGTGCATGACCAAAGAGGCTTGACTTGGGATCAGTTCGGTGACGCGGTGCGGCCTCAGGCAGAGGCGAACTGCATTACAGACGGACAGTCCCTACAAGACTGTCTAGTAGAGATATATAGATTGCGAAGCCTTGACGAGACCGTATTCGCGAAGAGCGGAGGGCTTCCTTTTGCGGCGCTTCTCGGCCACATCGGTAAGAAGGGCCATTTCGAGATTACCGGCTATGGGGCGCTTCGCGTCGCGAAAGACTTTAGCGGCGCAGCGGTAGAGGTACTTCAGCAGGGCTCACGAGATCCCGACTTCTTCGATTGGGAGACACCTGCAGCCCATGCACAGGCAGACTTCAATGCGACAACTCTTGAGATCGTAGGCAGTGTCGAACAGGCGCAAACCAACTTCCTCCGGTGGACCGCAGCCCATCTGCGCGCTGCGCGCTCCTTTTGCTCTCAAGGCAAGCATCAGATGGCGCTTTATCGCCTGGGTTATGCATTGCATGCACCGCAAGATGCAGTCTTTCATGAAGGCATAAGCAACCCTCAGCACGCGTATCTGGATCTGAAGGGTGTTGGTGTAGATAGCTCAGAACGCTATGACGAGAAGTTTGAGCTAGCGGTTAAGGCAACGCAGCAGGTTCTTCTTCTGTTTAAGCGAGCGGCCGGCCCGTCATGCTGGACCAATTTGACGCATTGGACAGGGCCAGGGGTGGAAATGGGGTCGGAATGGCGACTCGAGGCCTCTCAGCGGCGACGCAAAGACTTCACCCTATCTTCCTGGTGGAGGTACCGCAATCTGGGCATCCGTGTCGATGAAGCACGCAAAGCTGGTAGGGCCAACAACTTATTCCTGGTGGATAGATGGTTAGGTGAGGAGCGACAGCAGGCACTTGACGCGTTGCTATCCCGCATCTGGATCGAGCTTGAGCCGCCCCGATGAGTTCGTACTACGGGCTCCGAGCCCCCCTGGCTGTCATATTGACACTACTTGCTTCGCTTGTAGTGGCGCAAACGGCTGAGCCTCTCAAAGTTGAGCTGGACTTTGTGATGACCACGCCCAAACTCGGAATTCGACAACATTTGGAGGATATCCATGCGCCCTATCTCGTGAGGAATGATGTCGAGCGGCTTACTCCGAACTTTTTCTTGATCAACAAGTATCGCCCAATGCCAACGCCCCAAGAGGTTACGCTGGCAAAGCGGAACGCCATACCTCTTGCGGCGCGCCTCAACGTGAACCCTGTTGACGATAGGACGAGCCGCCTCCTACGGAGCTTGGTACAACATCCGGATTTGCAAGATCACACCAGTCAAACTAGCCGCTGGCTTGTCTCGATGGGGCCCAGACGTTTGGTCTATCCAGACGGTGATTTCGGAATCAATGCCGGTGATGATGTGCCTCGACGACCAAGGGTTCGTGACGAAACTGCCATCGTGAGAGCAGGAACTCCTGAAATGGATGGTGTACAACTAAAGGGGGATGTCGCCGGTGGCGTGCCACAACCTGGACGCCGAGTTGAGACGTTTCGTCCGTCTGGTTTTCGAGAGGTTGTACTAGTTCTGGTCACGCGCGGGGTGACGACTGAGGTCTGCAGCGGAACGTTAATTGATGTCTCGATCGTGCTAAGCGCTGCTCATTGCTTCATTGGCATAACAGACTATCGTCGAATCGAAGTTGTTGTGCCAGGAGAAAGTCCGGAGCAGCAGAGAGCCTGTCAGGCCGCTCTAGCGGGTGGCATGTACATTGGCTGTCTTGATCTCAGTCGCAGGCGATTGCGTGTGAGTGCGTTTCCTGAACGACCGCCCGGTGACGACCCGATTTCGGTCTACAACGATATCTCGATTCTTCGCTTAGATGAACCTGTCTTAGACGTTCGGACTGCGGCAGTTAGCTTCAAGCGACCTGAAGCTGCTCTGACCTTGGCTGGATATGGGAGCTCCAGCGCAGGATTGACCGCACGCGAAGCGATTCAATCACATCTTCAGGACTATCGGCTTGAAGTTGGCTGGGCCAAAGGCGAAAACAGCGAAACGCCGGACGTACTCGATTGGTTGGTTCCCACAGAAGACAACAACGTCAGTGGCGCTTGCTCAGGGGACTCTGGAGGCCCAATCTTTGATGGTCTGCAGTACGGCCGCTCAGGCGAAGGGGGCCGCAAACTAGTTGGCGTGATCTCACGAATGAACGGGTTGAACTGCAACCAAACCGTCTCCTTGAATGTCTCATTGGCCAGCGAGCGAGTTAGCCGGTGGCTATGTAAGGCGCTGGGCTCGCAAGTTGATGCTTGCGACGGTCTTGGTAAGTTGGCTTTAGTGGCCGGCCGGCCCCAATCAGCCCGCCCCACACTGTTCACAGTCGAGTGATCGCAGCCGACGAAGGCGACGCCAATTATCATCCAGCGCGACAACGCAGTAAAGCACCAGCGCAGGTACGCCTGCAGTCATCCTTGGGTCAGCTCTGCGGTTCCACGTGACTTTCCTGGACACTCCGTTTGACTAGGGTTGACATGACACAACGAAGAAGGCGCGGACGGCATAACACCCGCCCTCTTCGGCTGTGGTTCATGCCCGAAAAACGGAAAGCCAAGCGCCGCCGAAAAAGCTGACACCCATTGGCGTAGCTAGCTCACCCCATGATCTAGCTGGCTTGCATACTCTTCACAGTGACTTGAGGTCTTAGGCAAAGATCAAGTTGTATTTTCGCCTTGTTGTTTGGTGGTCGCTGAAGCCCGCTGCTCCAGATCAGATCGGCATCTCACGGGTTGATCCCATAGACGCGCAAATATCACGCCACATAATACCCATGCCAAACAGGGGAGCATTAAAACCATGGCGTTTCTTACCGACGAACAACTTTCTGGACTTCAAATCGAGCGCATGATTTTCCATGTGGTCGGTCCAGATGAAACCAAATTTGTCCTGCTCGAAGAGACCGAGCCAGGCTCCCATACTGACTTCTTTCTGGATCGAGTACGGTCAACTCACACAGGAATCCTGTTTGACTTTATCCCGGCTTCGTCGCTACTGAATTCTCTTCAGGCAGTTCAGGCGGACTTAAATACGTTTGCCGAGCAGTCAAAAAATTTGGCGCGATTGTTCCAGATTGGTCACGGCAAGAGCACGAGCCCAGGTGTCTTCATGCTCTTTGTGCTGCGCCTTGGTGAGGAGCGTCTATTTGCGCTCCTCAAATACGACCACGAAACGGTTCTGTCTTACACCATCGAGTCAACAGAACAAGGGCAGAAGGCATCAATTGCAGCGATGCAAGATACGTTCGTTAAGGCGCCTGAAGCCCTGCAAAAGTCAGCGATTGTCCGCCTGACGGCAGGGGGCGGCGAGCTGTGCGTCCGCGATCGCAGTGCGCCATCCAAGGTCACTCAGTACTTCCAGCAATTCTTAGGTGCGACCCGTCGCTTCGAAGCTCCGCAGCTAACTGTCAAGTTGGTCGCCATTGCGAAAAAGGTCGCCAAGCAGAATGAGGCGATTCTTGGTCCTGATGTGCTCAAGAATCTGAACCAGCGAATCTACGAAGCCATTCAGAGCGGTGAGGGCTATGGGCCTGATAGTCACGACATTTTTCTGGCCAGCGTATACGGCGCTCTTCCCGAAGACTCTAAGGTCCGCGCCGACTTTGACCGGGAACTAAAGCGCGAGAAAATTGACGGCGAATCGTTTGAGTTTGACAAGGCATCCGTATCTCGCCCTTCCAAAAAGCAGATTGTTACCCAGGAGGGAATTCAGATTATCTGGGACCGTGAGTACGACGCGAATATCCAGCGAGAGCAAATCGCCGGTGGTCGAACCCGAATCACAATTGAGTCTGGTGGTGTAAAGGTAGAAGATGATTACGCCGAGCCAAATTCTCGCAAGCGCTGAGCTGCTTGCGGCAACAGACGGCGGAGCGATCGACGAGAGTGTTGATCGCTTAACCGTGAGCGGTTGCTTTGATGCGCCACTGCTTGAGCAATGGCACACCATTGCTTCGGCCATTGACGCTGCGGGCGTTGGGTCGCTTCGGGCACTTGACTCGATTGGCGACGAAGTTGATCTGGTTGCGGCGCAGCTGGATGACCTTCACGGCAGCATTCGAATCATCATTGAAAAGCGTAATTCCGCCTCAGTCTTCTTCGTTTACTCACCGAGTGGACTAGCAGCGCTGCTCGGTGCGGCCGACCAAATTTCCCTTGCACGCTCCGTCTACGTTGCGAAGCTGGGCAACAGCTTCATCACGGAGTCCTGCACGTTCTCTCCCTGGATCAATGGTGCGCCGAACCAGGACGTTGCGGACATTCGGGACGTTATCCCTTCCCCGCGAAGAATCGTCAAAGATGTTGCCGGCGGAGAGGTTCCGGTTTCGCTCGGGCCATTTCTGTTGGTCACACCTCCGCCCGCAGGCTCAATGCCCTGCGAGATTTGGCAGCATGAGGCGTGCCGACAGATGTTGCTGTGCCTAGTGAATGAAGTGTGGCTGACGAATGGTGATGAGGTTGTGGTCCTCGCTGGTCCGCGCACCCGTCGTATTCCGGCAGGTCTCGCGGCGCTGTCTGCAGCCGAGATATTTTCGGCCGTGACGGAGTGCGCTCGCTGGGTGTTCGCAAGCGGCCGTGATGTCGAAGTTCGCCACACGCTATTTACCTATGAATTAGCGCGGGAATGGCCGGACACGGAAACCTTGGCAAACGGCTTCTTGGCGAAAGCACCGAGAGCCCTCGACTCTGCCAAGACAGCGTTCCACGCCCACATCAGAGAGACCAGCAAAGACACGCTCAAGGCGCTGGGTGACCTGCGCAAGACTTTGAGCGAGGAAGTTACCAAGGTCGTTCAACAGACGCGTGATTTGCTGTCCGGCATGTGGCGCGATTTTGCTTTTGCTGCTACAGCGTTAGCGGCCCGCATAGCATTGCTTCTCGCCGAGAAACCGGCTGCATCGTCTTCTGCCGTGAAGGGTCTTATTTTTGGCACGGCAATCTTTCTAGCGTTCAGCCTCTACATGACGCTGAGGTCTAACGCGAAATTTATGTTGATCGCAGCTGACAGCAGAAAGTCGTGGCGCGACAAGCTGTATGGCTTCCTACCCGAAGACGATCTCAAGAAGTTGGCCGATGATCCGTTGCGGCATAGCGAATCAGAATACATGGTTACTAGGCGCTGGGTCATTGGCGCCTATATCGCAATGATCGGTCTCGTCAGCTCAAGCATATTCTGGCCAGGTCCGGATCAGGCTGCATCTGGTGCCGCACAAGGACAGCAGCCGAAAAATCAGGCACAGGCAGCCTCCCAACCGGTTGCAGCAACGCGGAAGTCAGACAAAGCCAGCGGGGGTGCCTCAGCAGTGAAGGCGGCAGACCCACCATCCACGGCAGCCAAGGCAAAGTAGGCCTCCAATGCACGCATACTCACCCCTGCACCCAGGGGTTAGCCTACGCGCCATCCACAGCGTACTCAGTGCAAACGGCATCGTCTTGCCTAGGTGAAAATCTGTTCGACGTCATCATGCCTCAATCCTCTTCGAGTGTCGCGCCTCCTCAAAACCCTGGTTGATTCCACAACAAATTCTACGAAGCGCGCTACGCTGACTCCTGGCCCTCAGCGCGACGACAAGCGCTGAACGCAGACCACTCCGAATCAAACGGCACAACCGCCCGTGCTAGACTGAACCCGCCATGTCGCAAATCAGTTATGCGGCGCCATGGTAGCCACTCAACTCATTGGAGGAATAGATGCCTATTCAAAATGAAACCGCCTTGGTAGAGCCTACAGAGGAAGGTCGTGAAGTTGTCGATGATTTGCGGGAACTTGACTTAGCCGACCTCTGCAACATCTTTGGCGGAGCCCGACCAACCCGAGTCGAAGTCTGACCCTAACTTCTTAGATACTTAGGATCAGGAGCACTGCGACTAGCTCGTCGAGTCCACAGTCGCAGTGCCGAAGGAACCGGCGCCGCAGCGTCACTGAGGAGTGCTCCTATCACACGCCTTGTCAGTGGGAGCGCATCAAATCGACACTATGCTGGACCGACAGCTCGACAGCGCGTCGATGAGCTAGCCACCAGCCCTCGCAGCTGGTGCGCATGTATCCACTGAGAGCGCGGCCTAAAGCGCGAATAAGGATTGTGGGAAGAATGGGATCTACTAGTTGGGTACCGCCCCAAAGCTCTTTGACAGCGCGCACAACAATCGGAATATTCTTTGCTCTCGCTAATACTGGGTCAGCGTTGGGAAATTCGGCGCCAAAAGAGAATCCGCCGATTGAGGGTCCCGCACCTCTCGCCCGCGTCGAGATTACTGGAACCGCACCTCACTCTAGCGCGCAGGCCTCTTTTTCAGTAATTGACCGTCACGAGCTCGAGAAATTTGGTGCAAGCACAATTATTGATGTGTTACGCCTCAGCCCTCTCGTGACCATTGGAAAACTTCCATCGCAGGAAGTAGAGATACGAATAGGTGGCTTAGGCGGTGGATATACACAAGTATTACTCAACGGTGCACCTCTCCCGAAAGGGTTCTCAATTGAAACCCTGCCACCGGGTGCCGTAGAGCGTATTGAAATTTCGAGAATGCCACGCTCGGATCGTTCAAATGAAGCCATCGCAGGCAGTATAAATATAGTACTCCGGACGATCAACGGCACAAAAAAGAGCGTCAAGCAGAAAATTGGGCTAGATCGCAAAAACTCTCCTACGGCTGAAAGTTCAGCTAGCTATTCTGGCTCATCCGGAATGATTTCATATTCAATCATTTCAACTATTCTTGCGGAGGACCTACAAGGGACTGCGTGGGCCAGCGAGTATACCCAAGAATATCAAGAACCCCCTGCAATTCAAGGTGAATTTTTTCAAGATTTACGATCACGCAGGTACTCGTTGCACGTCATTCCCACCCTGAGAATTCAGCCAGATAACAATCTGCGGGTCACCCTCCAGACACTTGCACGACACTCCTCCACAAAGGAACTTACGCTAGAAGCCGCCTCAAATCTACTGGCGATGCCATTTGCATTTTCTTCTAGCGCTTTTAGTAACTCTTGGACATCCTCTCAAGTTCGGCCGGAATTGACAATTGTCAGGAAACTGGCAAATGGAGCACAGGTTGAATTCAAGCAAGTGCTCGGACATAATGAGCGCCGAGCAATAGGCCGGATAGATGCAGCTTCACCCAACAACTATCTAGAACGCGACGTCTCCAATAACTATACTCAAAATACGTCGACTAGTGATCTTAAATATGCGTACCAATTGGCCGATCGGCGAGTATCCCTCGGAGTCTCCACTAGCAGCGAGAGGCGGCACGATGAGCGCTATCAACGCGAAAGTGTAGGGATTGGCTCGCCTATTAACTCAGGGCAAGTTGTAACTTCCTCCGTAGGCAAAATTGGATCCTACATCCAAGGGGAGTTTCAGATAGGCGCGAAGATATCAGGATATGCAGGTATTCGGTATGAGACAGTGAGGTTGAGTAGCGAGGATTTGACCCAGTCCTCCTTTACCAAAGCCAGCATTTCAAGCCCTACCGCACAAGTAGTATGGAGCATAGACGGCAGTAAAGATTTCCAACTTTCTGCGGCGATATCTAGAACTTACCGCGTCCCAAAGCCGGAGAACATCACTTCGAAGCGAACATGGACCGTTCGGAATTCGTCAGGTGAACCAGATATTGCGGGAAATCCACAACTAATACCTGAATTAGCTTGGGCACTGGACACTTCGTTAATCAAGAATTTCAAGAAGGGGACTGAAGGCTCAGTTACCCTTGGATATCGTCAAATAGCCAACCCAATTGTCAACATAACGACATTTGATGGAATGCGATGGGTGTCGCGCCCAGAAAATAGAAGTCATGCAGAACTTCTATCTCTCTCCAGCGCTGTCAAATTTCCGCTGTCATTAGGCTGGGCATGCAGCAATGACATTGCGACAAGCCTCGGACATGCGCGTAATTGGTCTCAAATAAAGGAGTGGAGTTCCCCGGGGGGCCTACAGAATCAAAGCCCTCAGGTATCTACAATCACACTAGATTGTATAGACAAAGGAGGTCGCGGTGAATATGGATTAACATTTAGGCATCAAGCGACCTCTATATATCGGCAGTCTGACTATATAGTTAAAGAAACTGGCTTCTCTCGTGGCCTCGATGTCTATTATGTAACAAATCTAACGAAGTCCGTGAAGTTCAGATTGGTAGGGAGTGGGCTATTTGGTTCGCCAGAGAAATCTAGGACTATCACTCAAATGGATAGCAGGCTGCGCCTTTCTACAATACTCTATTCAACCCCGTTTGCAATCTCAGGCATGGTTGAAATGAGTCTATGAATTTCAAGCCATTCAACCGCTTTATTAAGTCGAAAATACTCCCCATTCCTCAGGGAGAAAATTCGGAATGCGGGCTAGCTTGCCTACTGATGGTAGCTAATTATTTTGGTCATGATCTCGACATGACCGCGGCACGCCACACTTTTCAGCCAACTCTACGTGGTACGTCGTTCCCGCAGATGGTGTCAATGGCCAGTCAACTGGGATTGTCAGCAAAAGTCTTGCGGGCTGAGTTGTCGGGAATCCGAAGAGTTCGACTACCTGCTGTTATACATTGGCAATTCAATCATTATGTTGTGCTTGAGTCGTTTGAGGGAAGTAAGAGCACAATAATTGACCCCTCGAAAGGTCGTCGGACTATTTCCGAAACCGAATTTAGCGATTCGTTTACTGGAATCGTTATCGAGTTCTCCCCAAAGACTGACTTTCTGCCCCAGAAACACAGAGCCTCACTTCCGATCAGCGAGCTCTTTGATCGAAAATTGGGGCTTCTCAAAAGTGGATTGCTAGTTGCGCCGATAATTATTCTTCTAGAAGCCTCCAGCCTATTGCTTCCTCAACTCTTTCGAAAGATAGTCGATTATTCAAGCGGCAGTGCTCCTAATGCGCTCTACATTACCCTCGCCTTTTCGATACTACTGGCACTCTCAGTAGGAGGCCTTACCGCTCTTCGCAGTGCAGCCTTAATCCGGATAACTTCTCGATCAATAGGCCCGCAGTCGCTGCGGATGTTTCGTCATTTGCTAAGCTTACCCTATCACTTCTTTGAAGCTAGGCATGCAAGCGACATCATTAGTCGCTTCGGCTCGTTGCAGGCAGCACATCGCCTGTTAACAATTCGAACAATTGATGCCGCACTAGATGGGGCTCTTTGTTTGGCGATGATTGCGATACTGTGGAAGTATCAACCGGTTGCAGCAACTGGGGTATTTAGCGCAATTCTGCTGGCCGCAGGTCTGCATTTGCTTTTTGCTGATCGCATGCGAACGCTAAGCGGCAATGCCATGAGGCTTGAGGCAAATCAGCAAACTGAGTTGATCGAATGCGTAAGGGGAATCCAAACATTAAAGGTCGCAAATCTACAGTGGGCACGGAGTATTCGATTTCAAACTGCCGCCCACGAATATCTCAATGCAAGAAGTCGTGAACAATGGGCCTCACAGTGCTTGGTTGCAACGCAACGCGCCTTGTTTGGGGTGGCAATGGTAATGGTAATGCTATCGCTATCGCTTTTCGCGGGAGCTGGCGGCCTCGGGGCAGGTACGTCGCTGATGATAATTGCATACGCGTCTCACGCTCTATTTCGCGGCGAGCGAGCCATTGGCTCTCTGAATGACTTCCACCTCCTGTCTGCCCACGCAAAGCGCTTGTCGGATATTGCACTTTCCAAACCAGAAGACAGTGGAGCTCCGCTTGTTTTGAGCGCTGAAGACTCAGATAAAGCGCTCGGCATTGAATTCCGCGACATCTGGTTCCGATTTGGTCCTCATGAGCCATGGCTTCTCAAAGGAATTAGCTTTGTTGTTCCAGCCAAGTCCTCAGTTGCAATTGTAGGCCCCAGTGGCTGTGGCAAAACGACGCTGCTGAAGCTTATGCTCGGTCTTTTAGAACCTGAAAGAGGTGAAATAGTAGTAGACGGAAGCCCGTTAAAGATCTTTGGAAAGCAGCGACTCCGCGCTGTTGCGTCGTCTGTTATGCAGGACGACCGCCTATTTTCAGGTTCGATATACGAAAATATCACCTCCTTTGAGACACCACCACATATTGAAGCCGCAGTTATGGCTGCTCGCGCTGCACTCATTGATGAGGAGATATCGACTATGCCCATGAAATATCACACCATAATAAATGGCGGTGCGAGCGGTTTCTCAGGAGGGCAACGACAGAGGTTACTAATTGCTCGAGCCCTCTATCGGAAGCCTCGCATTTTAATTATGGATGAAGCGACTAGCCACCTTGATGCCAAACGCGAACAGGTGATCAGTCAGCATATAGCAGCGCTGGGTGTCACCAGAATACTGGTAGCTCATCGGCAAGAAACTATCGCAACTGCCGACATTGTTATTCACCTTCAATCTGCGGGGATTGCGTGAAACCAAAGTCGTCTTCAGGCCAAGGTCTATTTAGGCCAGAAGCGTTTGCGGCGCTGCAGCGGGCGCCTTCCCCCGAAGCTCTTTGGGACCCGTTGGCATGCCGACCCATAGCGTGGATCGTCGGTGCAGGATGTGTTATTGGGCTTTTGGTTGTTATATGGGCATACTCATATTTTACTTAAGCGCCGCATTGCGGTAGATCTATATGGCTGGCGTTCTCAGGCAATTTCCGATTCTTCAGCTTGCATTCCCCCCGGATTTCAAAGATGAGCTCGGCATCCCACTAATGGAGCCCGACTCCATGAGGTTTCCAGGCTACCAGCGCTTGATAGAATACGCGTGCTGCCCATTTTCCGATCGGAGAGGGCAATACAATTTACCCATGAACAGCAAAGCCCTGGGAACGGTTCTGGCTGATTCACTATTGTGGAAGAAATCTGCAGAGAAGTTTTTGGCCCTATTCGATATGTCTGAGCTAACACCTCTTCAACGGCTTACGGCAATCTCATATTGCTATGCATTTTTGCCCTTTGTATATGAGGTCGAAAAGGGTGGGGCCATATCGAGCAATATCGCGAATTTGTATAAGTTTTACCGAGGAATAGCAGCATATTGTAGACATCGCCTAGTCGCTGAAGCTCTAGGTACAGAGACCGGCGGAGCTTCGATGTTCGAGTATGTCGAAGCGATGGAGCTTTTCGTATCTACAACTGGTGTTTGCCCTGCGCCGAGAAAATTTGTTGATCGAGTCGAGATTGCGCTAACGCAGCTGTCTGGCAAAAGAAACTTAGTCAATGGACGAGTCCATGGCTTAAGTACAAAAATATTAACTTCCGCACGAAGTCTGAATGTGTGTTTTGAATTGTTCGGAATATTGTGTGCACTTGTTTTCATTGTACTTAGCCGACAGATTGACGTGGTCAATTGCGATTCCAGATTTCACGCCCTGGCCAAATTTCCATTGCCATATGTTGGCCGGCTCAAAGAACATATCAACGCCGACCTACCTTTAGAGTATTTTGCTGGCTTGAAGAGGGTCGCTGAGGCGATGACATTGCCTCACCTTGAAACGCTAAATATCGCTGTCGTTTCTTCCGTTTTGGCTGTTGAGCATGCGAATACGTCACCAGAGTTCGTGGATGAGTGCATCGATATCGCGTGGGCACTTAATTTGGAGGTTTGTAACACTTTGGGAGTTAGCGACAGAGGCCTGCGACCTAACTTCTGCTCGGTACTCAGGGATCTCTTTCATGCAAAGTTGGTTGCATAGTCTCCTGTTCTTCGCAGGGCGCTTCAGGGACTGTGCCCCGTCGAGTCAAGTGCGCTCACGCAGAGGCATCTGGGCGATTCGCAAGGGCTGCGTCACCAAACGCCAGAGCCTTGCCGCGGCGGAGAAGCGCAAGGCGGATGAATTCGTTGCAACCCTCAAGGCCTCAACGTCGCAGGGCAATTGCGCAATGGGATGGGCGCTACCACCCACCCGATGACGCCATGTAAGCACTCCGGTGGAAGTGTCAGCAACCACTCGATCCGGATGGGTCCTGCATTGCGCAGGTTGCGACCATCGGACTTGATTTGGCCGAGAACGTGTCCAGGGTCACCGCGTCAACGCGCGAGGAAAGACTGTGTTGCGCAAACAGCCGCGCCGCGAACATGTTGCGCCCTCCTTCGTTAACCAGCCGCGCGCCCGGTCGGGATCGAAGCCAGGGCCAGCGCTCATCACTGAGCACGCAAGTCGCAGGCACTGGGCCATATGGGCCGACTGATTGCTCGTCAGTTCGTCAAGCGCAACAAAAACGTCGCAATGGCCAGTAAGACAGCACGGGCCGTAGGGTGCCACCAGCAAGCAGCCGAGAGTTCAAGGTCGCCTACGCCGCAGCATCGTTATGCCTCAACGACACATAGACAATGAGAACCTAACGGCCGAACGCTCCCGCAACCAGCAAGTTGATGGCACGGCAGGTCAAGCCGTGGTCAACATGGCCCGCCTCGGACAGGGCACATCGAGTGTGCGCAAGTGATAGAGGAGCCGACCAGCAGAACTCATCTGGGATAACACGCTCATCTCGCAACTGAAGTCCGTAGTACGGGTGAAATTTATTCCTCCGTACGGCTACGAACGGGACGCTTGGCAACCCGGGGGAGTCCATGTACGTTCAGGCAAGTCATATTGAGCCGCTGGGCCGGGCGTTGGTTTGCAGCAATCGCTCGTTTAACTCCCAAAGCGCTGTCTTATTTGAATCCCAGTTTAATAATGAATCGGCATTTTCAAAACACTCCCACTTAAGCTCAATGTGTTCATGCGAAAGCATGATATTTGCCTCACTACAATCAATAGCAAAGGAGTACTCTGGAACCACATATAAGTCTTTTGGCCAATAGGTTCTAGCTTTGAAGAACTTTGCTGGAATTGAGCTTCTTGTCTGCAGGTCGATAACCGAATTGAGCGTCAACCCCAGCTCTTCATTTGCCTCCCGAATAGCTGCCTGCTGAGGAGATTCACCCTGATCACCTCCGCCAGCAACAAATTGCCAAACATGCATATCAGATCTCTTCAAGATCGCGAATTCAGGCTCAACCCCCAAGAGTCGAAAGGGGACAACGAGCACTTGAAATGGCGCTCTGACTTTGGAGTTAGACATAATTAGCTCGCAGCAGTAAGGATATTAAATAAAGCGGGTCTTAGTGTTCTAATTCTTTGAATACGTCGAATAACGCGCTGATCGTACGTTGTGGCTATACCGTTGCGCTTCCGCAAATGGGTTACCACATCATGAGCAGCAATCCAACAGTAAGCATCTAGACCAAAGGTTTTCTCAATCTCGGTAAGCGACTGGCTTTCTATATATCCCCGAACGTATTCTCTAAAGTTAGCTCGAATGCATGACCTTTGCACGCCGCCAATAGCAAAGAAACCACGAATGACTTCGTAAATTCTTGGGAAATATGACGCGTTGTCGAAATCAATCAGCAGCGGGGTCATTTCCCCAGTGATCGATGAGATTTTGTTAATTATATTGCCAGTTGAAAAATCGCCGTGCAGCCATTGCCTCTTTAAACTAGCATATTGCTTCCTGCTCGCCAAGGATTGCCTTAGATCCCGTACAACCTCTTTTGGCAGACAAGCACCCCAATTAGTAGTTTTGCGATTAATAATGTCATTAGAAGGTACGGGCCACGAAAGAAAAGAGGTTTCAACCAAACCTTCCGCAGCGGCTAGAGTGTTATGAATTGATCCAAGAAGAATGCCAATCTTTCGGAACCAATCAACACTAGCTGACAGTTGCCTCGCTTTCGTGTTGACCGCAAATCTTGAAAGACTCCATATTATCCCATCTAGCTGACAGCCCAGATTTCCACAAGTTCCCGGCACTAAACCAGGTGAAAATCCTTGCTCCGCCGCCATCTGTTGCAGCTGAAGGGAAAATAGGATTCGAGCACCCTGTCCTGCAGCGACTCGACCTTTAAGAATAAACAACACCCCGTTCAATTCGATGCGATAGAGCACACTTCGAACACGCAAACTCCGACCAACAATAGCTCGCGGTGGTATTGCCCAGAATGCCAAGGCCCCCTGCAGGCTCGATTCCGTTGGCGCTATATTAGTTCTGAACACGTGGCCTAGCCGCCTCCAGAAGAGTCGCTAGAACCTGTAGCGCTTGCCCCTCACCACCTTGGGTATGTGCCGAACGCATTGGGGCGAGTAGGTGGTTAGCTCTATTCTTAAAAGGATCGCATGTCGGCGGACAGCGCTCAGGCAACAACTCCCGCATTTCCATACGACGTTCATTTCGCCACACGGATTTAAACGAGTCCGCTAGAGTATCCCCATAACTCATACCACCAGGGCGCGGGTGATAGTTGCAGGGATACATGTGGCCGTCGGACCCAACTGCGGCAACAAGGTTTGTAATCTCGCATTTGGAGAAGTCTCTTAAAATTTCGGCCTCAGCTAGCTCCCGATGAATTCTGACGAGGGTAAATTTGTCATCGACCAGGTCCGCTTCGATACGCGCCATTTGGTCCTTTGCCAAGACAATGGCTTCGGCGGTCAGCTTTCGGCTTCCGGAGTTATCCTGTTTAATTCTGAAACATTGGACTCCGATCTCCTTGGCAATCTTTGCAGCCGCGAATAACTCGCCAACATTCTCTTGACATATAATGAATGAGGCATTAACTGTAGTTTTTGAGCTTGCTGATCGGGCCTGTATTAATCTGCCAAGGCCCTCAAGTGCTTTACGAAACATTGAGTGCCCTTGTGGACGCCCACCAAATTTGATGCGCCCATAGGTTTCTTCCGTTGCAGCATCTAAACTGACGAGTACATAGTCAGCCATTTGAAGAATTTCGGAAGCCTGGTCGTCTATTAGAATACCATTAGTAAACAGCCCCACCCTGACTCCGTTCTCACTGAGGTAAGGGATCCCTCGCATTAACGCCTTCTTCGCGACAAGCGGCTCCCCAATTAATCCCGAGAATGACACGGCCTCGACCCGAAATCTTTGCCTGGCTGACACACCGTTTGCCAGCACCTCAACCTCTTCGGAAAATTCACAAATTCCTTTTAGTAAATGTATCATCGAATCCGGATTGGCCAGTTTGTCAGGTAGGCGTGTATCTCCTATCTTTGATGAGATAGCAACAGACTTTCCCTTGCTCGGCGCAGTGGGAACAAATTCGCCGATGCACCATTCGCACTGAAGGTTGCACGCACTTGACGGATGAATTAATACTTCGTAGGGAGGTGGGTTTGCGCCCTGGAGATTGGCCAGGAGCCGCATTTTCTCTCTGGAAATTGCGTGCAACTCATTGAACTTCGAAGGTATATCTGGCCGGAGCCTGGAAATAACCTTTTCCAGGTTAATTGCTTGATATTCGTTCATATTTTATAGCCTCAGTTGTCGGGCGATATGATGGTATGCCGTTACAAATGAGGACTGCAAGAAGCCCTCATCTGAAGGGGAGATCGACGGATGAAGTGGAACGCAGATGAGCCTGTCAGTGACTACTGCAGCCTGCAATGGCCTATCCACTGTTCTTGACGCCACCCACTCGTTATAAAGATAAGTCGGAGGATTTGCGACAACGCTCCCGATAGAGAATTTCTGCGCAAGCATTTCGATGAGTAAATCTCGCCCAAGTCGGCCAAAATCGGATGGCAGCTCGATTGGATAGTATGAATAGCAATGGTTGACTGACTCACAATTGACGATGCGACACAAAGGAACTTGCGAAGCAAATACCGCCGTCCTCTTCGCAGCCAACTCCTGCCGAATCCGCAACATTTCGGGTAGGCGACGAAGCTGGACGACTCCGACAGATGCCTGCAGTTTCGATAATTTATAGTTACTACCCCACGCCCGACCAATTCCAAAACTGCGATACTCCCGCAGCCTTTCCACAAGCCCCTCGTCATTCGACAAAACGAGTCCGCCTTCTCCTAGCGTTGTCCACATCTTTTTGCTCTGCATACTGAGTATGAGGATATCCGGCGCACCCATCTCGTCCTGGAATTGCACAAAGGGCACAGATCTCGCTGAGTCGCCAATTAAAATTGGCGCCTGATAGCCCGTCCGGCGACTTGATTCGCGTGCTGCGGCGCGCAATGCGGTGTAATTGGCCGATGCTCCGTGCAAATCGGTTGCTATCACTGCCAAAGTAGTTGGCCCTAGAAGAGAATTCACAGCGTCAGCTGAGATGCAGTAGGTCTTGGGGTCCAAATCAGCGAGCCGTAAAGTTGCCCCACTTCCTAGAACGGACAGATGCTGTCCATGGAAGGTGGCGGCACCACAAATCACTTCGCTGCCAAGACCCGCATCCAGGGCTTTGAGAACAAGGTCTAGTGCTGCCCCGGCACCATTTAGGGCAACAGCATGCAAGAACCCGAATTGCTGTGCGGCAGCTGCCTCTAGTGCACTCACGACGCGATGGGCTACGAACCCGACATCCCACGAGCACGACTCATCGAACGCAGATAGAAGGGCTTCCCTCTCCTCCTGACCTAAAGTTGCGCCTAAGGGTGGCTCTGCCGGGAAGCGATTCACAGCGCCTCCTAGACTGCCCCGTGGATCGGCTAGAGATCTGTAGATCACTTGCGCTCAGATAGTAAGTTTTTTGAGTGCCTGAATCGCTTGACTACTGCTATTTGACGAATAAGCGAGTCTGTAAGCGGGGAGGTGAAAGGCAGGCGGTGGCGGCGATTCTAGCGCAGAAACAAAGCTGCTAACCTTGTATTGGAACGGCTCTATTAGCTGCATATCCAGAAGGCTGTTTTGCAGGAGAAGAGCGTCAGCTTCTTGGTCGCTTAGGCGGGTAAGCGTTGCGTCTTCTATGTCCGATCCAGCCACTGGCATCACCAACGCCGAGATCGGTGCGCTCCGTATGAGTGGCCGCTTATAGAGCGTAGCCAATGCGCTCATGTCGATTCGAACCGCCTTGTCTTCGTTTGCCGCCGCGCGAGGAGCATTCGCCAGTCGGCGGCGCAGGTCAGGAAATCGATCAAGTGTGCCTTCCCTGATTCCGGCTCTGATTGGAAAGCCGAAAGCCGTCAACACCCCTGAAACACCTCTTACCGCTAACTTGTCGTTCGTCATCGGCCTCAAATCGGAGTGCTCAAGACAGTTGAGAAGTAGCGTCGACTTGCCTTGCCCTTTTTGCCCGGTGAGGGCGATACAAGTCCTGCCTCCAGCAACTGCGGCTGCATGTATAAACGACCACCCCGAATAAAACATCTTCGTTGCAACGAGTGCGCGAATTACCCGCGCAATCATTCGTATCGAAGCCGGCGCGTCAATACGGCCAGAAATAGTTAGGCAACTCGGGTCCAAGCCGACCGCAAGCTCCGCAAAAAATTGCCTGTCATCGTCATCAAAAAAACGTTCAACTCGTGAAAATCCTGGCTGCTCAGCACGCCACTCAACATAGTTGATACGAAAATTCTGTTTTACCAGGCTTGACGGCTTAATAGAAAAATACTCTCCTGTATATTCAATTAGTGTCGAAACTACTCGATCTGGGAAATTGTGTAATGTGAGGTGGGAATCGGCGAAAGTTAAGTCAACAGTTTGCATTGTGAAATATTGAGTTCGTGGCCCTGCTTCTGCTTAGGTGGTACCGGTCTTGCCGTGACGCTGATCCGTTAGGTTCTTTGGAAAATGGTGGCCGCAGGCCACTGAGTTTGCCAAACAGTGAGCCAGTCTAACGCGTTCTTTGCACGGGGATCATTGTGCATGCTAGGCAAGTCGTGACGCGCCTTGGGGAGGAACGACACGGCGAACTTACAAGCAGGAGATTTTTGACAGGGAGGGAACGTGCGGTGCGGCAACCGCCTCGCATGCGTCTACAGGAAATTGTGCGCCACTCGCTTCCCGTGGACACAGACGCGGCGCGGTTCCGACACCTGCTCGAACTGGCTTCACGAGTGATCATGACCCGGAGATGGACCAGAGCAAGAGGGGCAGGCAGAGGTACTTCAGCGCGACAGCGCCGTCGGTGTCGCCGCCGCGTTGGACCTAGTGCATACCGTGGGGCATGACCGTTAGCGCCAACCATGCGGTCGAGGCCACCGCGTGGCTGCGCAAGACGGCACAGTTACCTCGAATTCACAGTAGGGGCGCATGCAAGGGCCGCACTCCACCGCCACATCCCGGCGTTTGACGCAGTTCTTAGACGGGGCATTGCAACGCCTTCGACGGGGAAGAACTGTGCGTTGCAGCTGCACTTCCGCATGAAGTGTGACGAAGGCCTCATGCAAACATGTACCGTAGAATGAACGGCGTCCAGCATCAAGATTTGATCATCGGAGCTCATCAAAAGATGCAGCGAGCACGAGCACGTCGCCCTATGCCGCCAGAACCAACATTGTAATGATCGCTCCGATTCATATTTTGGGCTGCATTCCCAGCCCCGTGACAATCACATATTAAAAAAGAACGTTCTATTCTATCTTATTTACATTTGTGGATTTTCCTGCCAATATATTGAAGATCACAAGAAAGCTGGCAGATTGATTCTTCTTACTGGAATAGATTGCACAGAGTTCATCATATCGTGAGTTTGCACATGACAAAATCAAATGCTTTTTTCGACGAACGCATAGAACGAATAAAGGAGCATTTGAGTCCGCGCTTCAATCAGGATGACATTCTTTTTGCAGCAGTTATTGGCTCGTATGCTGAACAGCTTCAAACCCCAAGCTCTGATGTTGACATAATTGCCGTTTTTGAACACGAGGGCGCCGATTTCTTCGAAACCACCGTATTTCAAGAAAAAGAAATTGATGTTTGGTTCTGCAGTATTGAATCATATATTAATTTACTTGCGCTTGCAGATCGAGACAGCTACTTCAACTTAGCTCCGCGGCAATTGGAGTTGATCCACAAGGCTACACACGGCTACGCAATTTTTGGTCATGAAGAATACGCAAAGCATACTGCCAAATGGAATCAGGAAGGCTTCCAAAAAAAGTTGATTGACTACTACATTCAGCTTGCAAGGTCAGCTTTCGATAGCTTGCATGGTGTGATTTTAAAGGGCGATTGGTTGGCAAGTGTTGATTTTGGTCGCCAGCTGATTCGCTTGTTAATTGACGCTATGCTAGCGCATTCTGGCGACACCTATCCGAAGCGAAAGTGGCGATTTGCGCGGTGCTCTCGCGTTGATAGCCACTATTCGAAATTGACCTCTGAGTACTTTATACTTGAGCTGAATGGCCCAACTCCGGAGAGTTGGGGGGAGTGGGTTAATCGGTGCCTCACCTTGACAGTTAATATTCAGCTGGAAATATATGGCAATTTACTGCCAACCGAGCAAATTCTTGAACCAGCGGACAAACCAGGTCATTTGACTCGCACTAATGCACTACTTCTCGCACGAAATGGTGATTTGTATGTATTGTTCACATTTGCCGGAGCGTTCAAAACATCTCTGGCTGGCGCACTTAAACTTCTCGCGTTGCCAACGAATGGGCTTTCCACAGTACCGAGTCAATTGCTGCCAATAGAGTCCGCAGAGATGATTGATCAAAGGGGCATGTCATCCTTGGAGAGAAAACTATTGAGTCTCGGCGTACTTGGGCACATATCTTGTGACGCCAGTAAATTATTAATTTAGACGATTCTATGAATCTGAAATTTTTCTAGCAGAGGTTCAACTAAGTATTCCGGCAACCTATCAGATGCCTTAGGCCCGCCACGTCCTCGGTCCAAGTTCAGATTATCTGGAGCTACCATCGTGATGGTCCGGCTGGACTGAAATGTACCGGTCAGCGCATCAAAGATGGCGCCACACTCTTGAGCATGTAGCTCTGGAGGCCGTCAGATGTGAAAAGGCATACCCAGCCCAGTATCATCCGATTTAGTACATTGATACTGTACTGAGTCGGCGTAACGCTGTTCCGTTTGCGTCCCGTCCGCTACCCCAACGCACTGGGCCGCCGACAAGAAAGGCCGGCACAACGCCGACCTTTCCCTCATGTTCTATGGCTCTTGCCCATAGAATGTGAGTCCAAGTGCCGCAGCTTCGAACAGCGACATCCGGGGATCTTCAGCCATCCAAGCTTTTCGCTTTGGAGGCAACCTATGCGACAACGCTGGAAGCATCTCCGCCACCATGCGTGAGCATTCATGCTTGGTCACAGCCCCCATCTTGATGAACGACCGGCGCACTGTCGCTCTGCTGTAGCTGACTGTCTCGACATTCGACACGCCGGCCAGGACTTTGAGTGATAGATGAAGGTTGCGTACTCGTTTGCTGCGCTTCGACTCCGGATTGCTGGTGTCTTCAATCACCATCACATCCGGTCCGTACCTTTCAATCGCCTTCTTCACCTGCTTGATGCACCGCTCGTTCTTCTGTGCGCCGCGAGCAGACCACATACCCCAATCGACAAGCGATAGAGGACTTTCAAACAGCACAAAGGCTATGCCGCGAGACGACGGCGACAACGCCAGCACGTACTGCTGGTTCTTTCCGTCTACTTGCATGGAAGGAACTGCCGTGAAGCGATGGCTATTAGCAGCTGTCGCTTCTTGTCGGCACTCGGCTTCTTGCTCTTCTCGACCTTTCTGTACAGCTTGTAGGCGTCAGCTACAACCTGATCCTGTATCCGACCTTGCAACCTAGGGAACATATGTTCGAGGCTCTGCCCAAAAACAATGCACGATGCGATTACGCACGTTGCACTTGGCGTGCGCAAACCGCATTCGATTCTCGACAACTGTGTGGGATGGCGAATGAGAATTAATGGGGCAAGCTCCTTTTGAGTTAACCCCCATTTCAATCGTTCACCCCGCAACCTTGAATTGGTCTTCCGACTCATATTCTTGTTAGTTACTGCACGCTGCTGCTAAGGTGAGCGTGCATGCATCTCATTGTCAAGGATGAAGTCGAAATGAAGTAGGGTATAAGTTATGCACAATGAGGCAACTATTAAACATCAACTCACTGGAACCATTTGCAGGGATGATGGGACATTGGGACATCCGCAAGGCATCTACTGAACTGAATGTGATAAGCCGCTCTTATCTTCATCTGTAGGAAAGAGAACTTCATTCACTATTTCTTTCATCACGTCTAGCCTTGCATGCATGCATTCTTGTGTATCACTACCCTCTAAAGTTCGGTATCTGTCTCGTGCAGCCCCGCATGCGAGCAAGATCCCTCGATCCTTCATCAAGGAAAGGGAGTTTTTCCATGTAATTTCAACGCATTTTCCAGTTACGCCAAAGTTCGAAATTGTCTTTTGCACATATCGACGGTGATCTGCTGAAAATCCAACTTTTCGTATGTTCTCCAAGGTTTTAAGCAGTTCGAGAAACTCTCTTCCCTTGAACTCAATATATGCAGCCGACGAGGCTATTTCAGCCAATTCCGACTGCAACTTAAGCTGCTCCTCAAGCAGCCGCTGCTTTCGTTCACCGAAGGTTGCTCGGTCAATTACCTGGTCTAGGTAGGCATCAGTGAGACGTTCTATAGAGTCCTTGCCTTTCTCACTCTGCAGGAGGAGGATTTTCTGTCGCTCAGAAACACCATCGACCGCGCTAGCAAGAGTTGCGTTGAACATAATGGAGAATTGAGTAGTTGCTGCATCGCTCAACCCCAACATCTGTATCTCATTTCGAAGAGCTTCCGTCACAGTCGATTCACGTATACAGACACCACGGCACTTTTCACTATGGCAGCGGTAGTAGATATGACCTTTTTGGGTTTCCGCATAAAGCACTACATTGCACAGCGTGCAACGAAGTAGCTTTTGAAATGCATACTGCTTGCGAATAAAGGTTGTCCGCTTTAGGCGGCCTCGCATTACATCCTGTGCTGTATCAAATAGCTGCTTTGAAATGAGTGGCTCATGCGCACCAATATACGCCTCACCCTTTACATTGATAAGACCATAGTAAAAGGACCGACACAGCAGTACATGCATCCGGTTAATCCCAAACGGCTTACGTGAATCCGTATGAAGGCCTTGCTTTGCCATGTGATGACGCAACTCCTTGATGGAGAGATATCCATTGGCGTAGGTCTCAAATGCTTCACGAACAAGTGGCCCCGTCACTGGACAAATTGTTGCCGGATTGCCGGAGCCAGCACTCAGGTAGCCAATCGGCGGCTTCCATGGATACAGCCCTTGCTTGAGCCTTCCGCGCTGGCCTTTTCTCACTTCCTCACGCAAGTTACGGATGTAATCAGCAGCAACGACAGCTTGGATGTCAGCGGAGAGACGACCACCGCGTGAGGTGAGATCAACTGAGTCACCAGCGACGCGGACATCCACGCCGGTATCTGACAGCTGAGATAGCTCAGCCCAGTCCTTCAGATTGCGGGCACCACGGTCGATCTTGTGCAGGACAAGGCCATCAAATCCGCCACGCTGTATTTGCTTCAGCATGGACATGAAGACGGTACGACCGATCTTTGCTGCAGTTTCTTTCTCTTCAAACCAAGCATCAATAGAAAGGCCCTCGCGTTTTGCGTAGCCTTCTATTGCAGACTTCTGCTCAAGTAGCGATGTTCCTTTCTCTCCTTGGCGTATTGTTGAAACACGTATATATGCAGCATACTTCTTCATACTCCTTTTAGCTATTCTTCCAGCTTATCAAATGCACTCCTTTTGTCACGCGGAAGATCAAAGTATCCAGACTCTTTTAGTTCTGAGTACACGGAGAAGTAATAGTCAAAGAGTGCCCATAGCACGTCCTTGGCTTCCTGTTTTTCCGCTTCAGTTGCGTCTTTGAAGTGCGTATCAATAAGCTCCAGCTGCAACGTATCTCGCATTCTTGGTTTCATACACAAAGTATGGAGCATGCGAAGGCCGGTACAAAGAATGCATTCCATGCAATGCATTCAACTTTGTCACCTCAAAGAGGAGGAGCCACCTCTTTGACGGGGCTCCTCCTTTGTTCGATATGGATAATCCCCAAACGTCCCAACATCCCAATGTGCGGAATGGCCGGTACTGGCGCGCGCCAGTCACCATGGGGTCAAGCCATGACTGATTCGAAAACGGCAACGTCACGCCCGTGCGGTCTCGCTGCGATCTGGCATCGTGGCGAAAAAAAGCCCCGGCCCAAAGGCCGAGGCTGGAAAGCCAGGCGATGTCACCACCACCTGGCTCCTGCTCAGGGAGGAATAGCAGGGGCGAGCACTTCGCAGCACCCACCACAGCCGAATGTATCAAAGTGATAGATGTCGCACCAGTGCATGCTTACGCAGAACTGGGCAGCCAAATTCAATCCGACACGGCATAATGCATCGACCAATATCCAGCAATTTGTGCTGAATCGGCCCCACAATTTCAAGGAACCAAGCGATGGCTTCTCTTAAAGATCTCCTGGCGCAGCGGGCAGCTTTGGATCAGCAGATCAACGAAACCACTTCGAGAGAACGCACAGACGCGATCGCCAAGGTGAAGGCCTTGATGGCCGACTACGATCTCAGTCTGAGTGATCTGAGCACCCGCGCACCCAAGACTGCAAAGGTATCCAAGGTCGCTGCGAAGTATCGCAACAAAGCAACAGGCGAGGCTTGGAGCGGTCGCGGCCTGCGTCCGAAGTGGCTGAAGGCTGCCATTGACGGCGGTGCCAAGTTGGAAGACTTTTTGGTCTGACAGCGTTTGACCAGCCAAAAAAGAGCCACCGCAAGGGTGGCTCTTTTGCATTGTGAATACATAGCGACGGGACAAATATCCTGGCGTTAACTCATCCCGAACCTAAACGCCAATGCCGTAACTATCCTGAAGACTCTTCAGTGCCGCATCAAGGCTAACGGGGCCGGCTGAGCGAGCCATAAGCCGCTCGCGAATGACATCAAAGCAGGCATCGATGTTGGCGAGGTGCGAGTCGGTAAATGTAACGACAGATACTCCAAATTTTTGGAAGTAGTCATTTCGCTTCTTCATCTCATGTTCCCAGGCCTCGCGCAACTCAGTATTGAGTTGAACTTGAGTCTTTTCTGCCGCCTTCTTCACACTAACATGTGTCGATGCTGGACTTATTTCAAATCCAGTTAAGTCGAGTGTGTGTCCATTAAGGACAGTGAAGTCCAGTCGGAATTCATGCTTCTTTTCTTTGCCGGCATAGCGAAACTCCGGTATCAGCAATGGCTCTGCCATTGGCATACGCGAAGACGACAAGTAGTCCAAGTATCGATCTGAAATGGCTTGCTCGTAAGATGATACTGAAACTCGTTTAAGCACGCTTCTATAGAAATCTACAAAACGCGAAAGAGAGTCGAATCGCATTGGATTCGGCGAATCAGGGTCAATTAAGCCAGCCGCAAGAACATGCTCAATAGTCCAATACGTGTATCGCTCTCGTCGCATCTGACTCTTGTCATTGGTCCACTCGTTGTTGCGTAGTGCAGGTGCTATTACAAGACCCCACGAGAGATTGCCAGCGCCAAACCACACACTCCATAGGGCATCATCAGGTTTGTGTCGCGTGCGTTCTATGTAGTTGCGATAGAAGTTACGCTCCAGAAAAGTCAGCGTATATTTTCGGAGAACCTGATCTTGTATGCATCGAAGTACAACTTCATCTCCGTAAAGACGGCCTTGATACCCCATTTTTCCTTTCGCGCGTAGTGCATCAAGCGATGCATGAAGTCCATGAACCCATTTGGCAATGAATTCTTCTGGCCCACCGAAACGCGTTCGAACCGAATCGACAAAGGTGTTGTTATGCATGCCGATGTGGGCATGAAAGGAAAGTAGCCCCTTGCCGGGCATAAATGAATTGAATCTTGCCAATGCCTCACCTCGAAGGCTCTCAAGCAGTTCATTTAGTTCTAAAATCCTGCCGTAAATCTGATTGGGCGTCATGTGCGGATGTTATCCGAGCACGAAGCAGAATCCCATGACACAGCACGCTTCGCGGCAGTCGGTGAGGAGGGCGATCAAGCTAGAGAGTGGCCATCTGCTGACTGTCTTCAGCAGCAGCCTGGTCGGTGGCACCCACCCCTACCTGCTCAAACAAAAGCTCCACACTATCGTGTGGAGCTTTGGGGCAGTAATGTTGTTACTGCGGGCAGGTGGTCGGCTTGCCATCGCCGGTGCCATTGATATCCCATGCTTGCTGCTTGTCATCCCATGCCATCAGGTAGCACAGCCCAGACCCTTTCAGGTGAGCAATGATGCCAGGGAGATATCCTTCATTGGGCCTGGGAGAATAGACCCAGTCCAGTTCATCGGTACTTCCTGAAACACCAACGTCGCTGGCAGAACCGGCAGTGATCTTCTTGGTATCGACATAGATTGCCAGGAGTTTCCACAGCCCCGTCACCCCAAAGAGGGTGGCGTTGTTCTTCCAGAAACCGAAGACCAGCGGCCGGGTGTTGAAGCCTGTCATGACGGCGCTCGTATCGATGAGCTTGAGCCCGGTGTCCGGACCCTTGGAGAAGAACTCCGTCCAGCACACTTCCGTCTCGTGATCACAGCCAAGGGGTACTTGGTTGGCCGTGAAGACCTTGACGCCCATCTGGTAGACACACTGACCGAGCTCTTGTTTCCAGATCATGTTGGTCTGGCACGGGGCGGCGCCCGTTGCGAACGACGTGCTCACCGTGATTGCCCTTCCCAGGGTGTCCTTCACGTTTGCGGTGAAGGTATACGGCTTGTCGTAAGCGAGCTTGCTTGCAAGGGTGACCTTGAAGCCTTTCGTGCCGTCGGCTGTGACCGTTGCGCTCGTTGCCGTTGTGCCGGTCTTCAGCGTGACGTTTGCAGTCGTGAGACTGCTCGGGTCGATCGTGCTGTCGAGGGTCACCATAACACCTGCGAAGGTGTCAGGGGAAACCGCGGTTGCGGCGTCCTTCGGTGTGACAGACATCAGTTTGCCTGTCGGGCACAGTGCATTTGCTGCAGCGGTTGCTGCGGCAGTGTCCGTGCCAGTACTGGTAGATGAAGTACCGTTCGGGCAGGTCAACTGCAGCAGCGTTATGGCGCAATGCCTCTTTGACAATCTCCCTCGGGTACACGCTGGTTTGGGTGAGGCTGCCCCTAAACATTTCTACGGCCTCAATCAGACGGTGCTGAGCGTCCAGGAAAAGCACAAAGAAGACCTCATGCTCCAGTCCTGCACATCTTGCGCTCAGGTATTCCCGAACAACGGGAGGGGAATCGAAGCAGCCATGCCGTTTGAGAGATTGAGTGAAGTGGTCAGCGATGACCCTTCTTGCTTGGTCAAGATCCATCACAGACTCCTTGGTTGAAGAACATCTGTGATTCATCCTCTCAAGGTAAGCGTCCGCCAAACCCATCTTGACGGCGATGGCCAGATCAGATGGCGGCGGGATTCCAGCGGTGCGGCAACAACTCGGCGATCCGACTGGCCGGCTGCGTGGGCAAGCGCTCCAGCGCGTCGCGCAGGTAGGCATGCGGTTCATGCCCATTCAGCCTCGCCGAGTGCACCAGACTCATGATGGCAGCCGCACGCTGACCCGCACGCAGGCTGCCAGCGAATAGCCAGTTGTTTCGACCTAGGGCGATGGGCCTGATCTGGTTCTCGACCCAGTTGTTGTCCGCAGGCAGCTCGCCATCGTCGATGAAGCGCGTCAGCGCCTGCCAACGCTTGAGGCTGTAGTCGATGGCCTTGGCCGTGGCTGAGCCTTCAGGGACCCGTTGCCGCTGCCCGCTCAACCACTGCCGCAAGGCATCGGCCACGGGTCGCGAGCGCAGTTGCCGGATGCGCTTGCGCTCATCGGGATCCAGTTCTCGGACCTCACGCTCGACGTCGTAAAGCTCGCCAAAGAACTTCAGCGCCTGTTCGCCGACTGGACTGCCATGGTTGGCCCACAGTTCATGGAACTTGCGTCTGGCGTGGGCCAGGCATCCGGCCTCGGTCACGCCCAGCTCGAAGCAGGCCTTGTACCCCGAGAAGTCGTCGCAGACGAGCTTGCCGCACCAACCCGAATTGCTTGGCTCCCCCAAGCCTAGGAAGGCCCGAACGTGCTGGCCGCCCCGGCTGTCAGCGAAGTCGAAGACCACAGCGCGCAGGCTGTCGTAGGCCGTCGTGCAATAGCTCCACAGATAGGCCCGGTGTGTCTTGCCGTGGCCTGGCTTGAGCATGGCCACCGGTGTCTCGTCAGCGTGCAGCACGGCTCGGGCCAGCATCTCTGCCTTGAGCGCATCCACCAGTGGCTGCAACTGCACGCCGCATTGGCCCACCCACTCGGCCAGCGTCGAGCGCGGGATGGCCAGACCGGCCCGGCCAAAGATGCCTTCCTGCCGGTACAGCGGCAGGTGATCCAGGTACTTGGCCACCAGCACTTGGGCCAGCAGCCCGGTGGTGGGGATGCCCTTGTCGATGATGTGCGGCGCGACAGGCGCCTGCACGAGGGTCTCGCACCGGCCGCAGACCCACTTGCCGCGGACATGGCGTTCGACCGTGAAGACGCCGGGCACGTAGTCGAGCTTCTCGGCCACGTCTTCGCCGATGCGCTTGAGCTGGCAGCCACAACCGCATGTGAGGCTGTCAGGCTCATGACGCACTTCGCGCCGTGGCAGTTCGGCCGGCAGTGCGGTGCGCTTGGCTTGGCGTTTCTCGGTGGAGTTGGGCTTGCCAGCTTCGCGCTGCTCGATCTCCAGCGCCAGCGCAGCCAGATCGGCGTCGAGCGCCTCTTCGAGAAGGCTCTTCTGCTCCGCGTTGAAGCTCTCGGACTTGGCGGCAAACTTCAGCCGCTTGAGCACCGCCATCTCGTGCGTAAGCTTGTCGATGAGGGCGCGGTCGTGAGCGGCCTGGCGCTCGTGACGCTGGACTTCGGCAAGCGCCGAATGCAGCGCCTGGCGCAGTTGCTCGGGTGTCAGCGTGTCGATGCGGTCGGTGGCGATCACGGGAGTTGATCGTGCCAGCGGTCGAGCCTGTGCGCATCAGCACATTCGACAATTGCGTGGAACTGCGACCGGGGTTGCCGCGTCAAGGCACCTACAGCACGCTGATGATGCCGGCTTCGCCGATGCGCTGCCAGGGCAGGCCCAGCACCAGTGCGCCGAGCTGCTGCTGCGTGAGCGCCAGGGTCAGCCCGGCATCGCGGGGCCAGACGAACTTGCCCTGGTTGAGTCGCCTGGCGGCCAGCCAGACGCCAATGCCATCGTGCACCAGCACCTTCATGCGATTGGCCCGGCGGTTGGCGAACAGGTAGGCATGGTGGGGCCGGGCAGCGCCGAAGACCTGCACCACGCGAGCCAGTGCAGCCTCAGTGCCAGCGCGCATGTCCAGCGGCTCGACCGCCAGCCACACGGCGTCCACACGGATCATCGGAGCAACTCGCGGGTCCAGGCGGCGAAGTCGGCAGCGGCCGACACCGGCCAGGTGATCGTCATCGTTGTTGCGCCTCGACGCAGTTGGACCTGGATGTCGGAGCTGGCCGGCACCACTGGCGGTATGGGCGATGGGGCAAGGGGCACCGGGATGAAGCCGCTTGAGATCGCGGGCACAGCGGGCTGGTCTTCGCGGGCGAGTTGGCGCCAGCGGTGCACGACGTTGGCATTGATGCCATGGGCCAGGGCCACCTTCGCCACCGAGGCGCCCGGCGCTTCGCACTCGGCCATCACCTGCGCCTTCAGTGCTTCGCTGTAGTGCCGTCGCTTAACCGGTTTGTCGCTTGTCATCGTGTCCACCATCGTCTGATCGTGGACATGATCCTTGCCGCCTCAGCGGTCAACTTCAAGATGGGTTGGCCGGACGGTTACCTCTCAAGATAACTTGTATTACGCACGGCGTGAAAATTTGCCCCATTCGGCATCTATAGAGCAATAGTCGTTGCTGCAAACGCCCTACTCGGCGCACCGTCGATCATGAGTTTGAGGTAGGTGCAGTAATTCGCTTGGCCGACAAGATCGGCGACACTGGCTATCTCCATGAATTCCTTGGACAGCAGTCGCGCATCTTCAGCGCCGACACGAAAGGCAATCAACGTGCCGGCATTCCCGATGAGCGCATGCCTAACGCCTTCTTCAAGTTGATGCAGATGTTGGTGGGCGACAGTGAGCGCGAGTCGATATTTTCGAAGCTCTGAAATCATGTCGGCGACCGCGAGTGTTGTGAAAGACTGGAACTCATCTACGTAGAGGAAGAACGGTCGCCGACTGACTTCGGCTATGTTTGCCCGTGAGTACGCCGCAAGGCCAAACGTGGTCATCAGAAGCGCCCCCAAGAGGGAAGCGCTGTCTTCCCCGACAGTGCCCTTTGACAGGTTGATGATGAGCACCTGGCCTGAGTCCATGATCTTGCGGAGCGAGAGATCCACTTGTGGTGCAGTCACGATGCGCCGCATGCGTGGGTCTGCCAGGAACGCCCCGATCTTGTTCTGTATCGGCGCCAGCGCGTCGCCGCGATATCGTTCGGCGTACTTAGGGAATTCGTTCTCCCAGAAGGCTCGCACTGCTTCATTCTTCACCTTCTGCACAACCTGCTTCCGGAAGTCCTTATCCGAGAGCATGAGCAACACATCCGTGAGCGTTCCGCCGCCGGACTCCAGAATGGCATACAGCACATTGCGCAGAACGTGCTCCATACGAACACCCCAGGCATCTGGGAAGCGCTTCTTGAACACCTCCATCAATCCGGAGACGGCGAGCGGCACGTACTCGTTGCCAACGCCTCGCAAAGGGTTGTAGCCGTACGGCGCCGCTTCATCGGCAGCGTCGAGATAGACAACATCGGCTCGTCGCTCTGTCGCATATGCAAGCACTCGGAGTGCTAGATCGCCGTGTGGGTCGATCAGTGCCACGCCGCGACCGGCATCAATGTCCTGTCGAATGAGTGTCTCAAGAAGCCTGGACTTCCCTGTGCCGGTCTTTCCAATCACATGCATGTGAAAGAGCCGATCGGCTTGTTTGATGCCGAATCGCTTATGGGGAGCCCTGCCATTGGTCAGAGCGAAGTACGACACATCGTGCATGCTTTGACACTATCAAACGTACAACATCTGCGCACGGCAGCAGAAGTTGTGCGTCTGGCATCAGCTAGCGCCGTTTGGTAGCTCACCTGGTTCACCGCATCCATAGCCTTGATGACGCGTGCCTTGAACTTGCCAAATAGCATTTCGGCAATGCCCCCGGGAGCCAGCATGGCCGACGTTCAGATCACCTGCATCACGCTATCCACGACCAATCGGAAGCACGAGCACATCACGCATGTTGGCGGTGGTGCCGGCAAATGGAAGTGGACTGTTGCCCAGGTCGTTGCAAGCATTGACGCACAGACCAACACGTTTTTCGTCCAAGATCCACGCAGCGGAAAGCGGGCAAACGTGGGCGTCGTTCGTGAGGCAGGGAAGACCCCATTCATTCGTACGTACGCGGACAGCGTTTGGACCGACAACTTGCTGTCGCTGCCGGCCTGCCCGTGAGATGTTCTAGAAGAACCAGGCCGATGACCATAACGGAGGAACACCATGGAATTGCATTTCTCTCGCAACCAGAAGTCCGGCCTCATGGGAGGCGTGAAGTTCATGCTCGATGTAAAGGTCGGACTGAACGAGGCTGAGCAAAGCTTCGTCAAGAAGTACAAGCTCGCCGACACCCTACTGTACGAAAAGGGGGCCGACAAGATCGATGCGGCCACCGGCACCATGTCTCTGATCGCAGCGCGCTTCATGCAAATGCGTGTGACGGTGAACGATCTTGTTCTCGGCCGCACGTTTGAGTGCAAGGACATTATTGAGATCATGGCGGTTCAAGGCCAGCTGAAGGAAGCCACCGAACTTTTCCACAAGATGCTCACCGCGGCCTCAACATTTGAAGGTGAAGAAGTCATTCGCTTTGCATGAGCTTCTTTAGCTTCCTAGGAAGCTCGCCCAAAGGGCAGTCAGAGACTGAGGCACTGCTCGCAGAGGTTTCCGCACTCCGGGCAAAGAGCATGTTCTTTGCCGGAGGCCATGCGACTGAACTTGCTAACCTCGTTATGGAGGAGCTTGCGGAGGCCGAGGACGTATCACTTGGCATGCGCATCGGGGTTCCCGTCGCTCGCCTTATTCAAAGGCTCCTTTCCGAGGAGCCTTTTTCGTTTGTCCCGCAAGCACATGCAGTTGGCGGCACGCTGTCTCAACAGGTTATGCTACGCGACCGATTGCGCGCATCAAAGCGAATGCTTGAGAATGAGGAGTACTTCGTTACCAAATGGTCGAGCGTTATCCAGTCGATCTTGGGCGGCATGTACAAGGGGTTTCCGCAGCAGGCATTTGTCGATCCTGATGTCAGCGGCAACTTCGATGAGATGTCGGCACTTGCGCCTGAGACTCCGCTCTATACCTTCATAGCCGACGTGCCTGCATTGCTTCAGAAGATCATCGGCACGCCCTTCTCCTTCGGCATTCCGGATGACGGGTTGTTTGAACCGCTTCGCGAGCAGCTCCACATCCGGCTGTGTATTGCCTCCGGCATTCACCCGGAAGATAGACACGGCACAAGCAAGCACTTGGTGCTGCCGGAAGAGAAGAAGGGGTCAAGTGATGCCGAACTCATCGAACTCTACCTGGCGGATACGCCGTTCTATGAACTTCTTACGCTCCCGATCCCGCTTCACATTCCTGAAGCGGTACGGTTTGAGCACACGCACATTCTTGCAGGCACCGGGCACGGTAAAACCCAGGCGCTGCAGTACCTGATTGCGGCGGATCTTGAGAAGGCGATCGGAGAGAAGCGTTCGGTCGTCGTGATGGACAGCCAGGGTGATCTTCTTGAAACGCTGATGCGGAGCGAATACTTCAAGAACGAGCGACTTGCCGAACGCTTCATTTACATTGATCCGACAGACATAGAGCGGCCGGTCGGCCTCAACCTCTTTGACGTTGGGCTTGATCGTCTGGGACCCGTGAGCGCTCTTGAGCGCGAAACGATCATCAATGGGACGATTGAGCTGTATGAGTACTTCTTCGGTGGCCTCCTTGGCGCTGAACTGACGCAGAAGCAAGGCGTTATCTTTCGCTACCTGGCTATGCTGATGACACGCATACCAAACGCCAATATCCATACGCTCCGCGAACTCATGGAAGACGGCGAGCGATTCCGCCCGTACATGCATGGACTCACAGGGAGTGCGCGGGCGTTCTTTGAAACCCGTTTCTTTGATCGGTCGTTTGGCGAGACCAAGAAGCAAATCCTGAATCGCCTCTGGGGTGTGCTGTCGAGCGCTTCCCTTGATCGCATGATGAGCGCGAAGCGCAACTCAGTCGATCTCTTCCAGTCACTCCAGAATGGCTCAATTGTTTTTATCAACACGGCCAAGGAATTCCTTGGCCATGAAGGTTCAACGATCTTCAGTCGAATGTTCGTTGCCCTACTTGGCCAGGCACTGATGCGACGCGCAGCGGTTGCCCGACATGACCGTACCCCGACATACGTCTACATCGATGAGGCCGAGGACGTAATAGATCTGACCCTCACCCGGATGCTAGCCCAGGTCAGAAAGTACAAAGGAGCGATCACCTTTGCCCATCAGAACCTTGATCAGTTCGAACCAGAGATCCGTGCCGGCGTGATTGCGAACACATCGATCAAGCTCGCAGGCGGCGTGAGTGCCAAGGATGCTCGCGCCCTCGCTGATGACTTCCGTTGCAATTCAGAATTCTTGCTTGCCCAACGGAAGGGGCCGCACGAAACCCACTTCGCATGCTTCGCCAAGAACATCACTGATCGTGGGGTGACGCTTTCAATACCGCTTGGATTCCTTGAGGCAAAGGGACGAGCGAGTGACCAAAGCTATGTCGCACTCAAGGAGCGCTCGCGCGAGCGGTACGGCGTCGAGCAAGTGCCGGAGCCGGCAGTTGAGATCATCGAGGCACCTTGGCCACCCAGGGCTGAACCTGCCGGGTCGGGCGTCGCGGCTCAACGTGTGGAGGCAGCAGTGGCTCCTGCTCGGCAACCTGACGAAGCGATTCCGGCCTCGCCCGTAGAAGCAGGGCCCCAGCTTGCACCTACCATCGAGATAGTCATTACACGAGCGCCACCAAAAGCCGAGTCGAAAGCCCCGCGTGACATGGGGCACGGCGGCGCAAAGCACAAGTACCTAGAGCATCTCGTCAAAGAGCTGGGCGAGGCTCGCGGCTTTCTGGTCACCCTTGAGCAGCCAATTCACGACGGGGCCGGCCGTGTGGATGCGGTACTGGTACGCCAGGATATAGCTATTGCCGTTGAAATCTCTGTCACGACGACCAGCGATCACGAACTTGGCAATATCGAGAAGTGCCTTTCTCTGCCCTATACCCACATCGTTATGTTGACCTCGCACAAGCGGCGTCAGGTTAGTCTTCAGAAGTTCATCACAGGGGCGCTGGAGGAAGGCGACAGGAAGCGTGTGTCGTTCCTCTTGCCTGAGGACATGCCTGGCTTCCTTGATGGCTACCCATTGGCTCGTCCAACAACCGAACGCACGGTAAAGGGCTACACAGTGCGGTCAAAGGTCAAAGACAGTGATCCGATTGAGGCACTGGCGAGACGGAATGCGGTTGCGAAGGTGGTGGCGAAAAGTCTCGAATGACCGGGCGTGCCCACAGAAGTACATCCGGTTAGAAGCTGGGTACTAGATTCGGGAGGCGCCGAGATCTAGTCGATCTTTAACCGCAAAATGAGTAACCATTTTGTAGTTAGATTCATCAGTTTTTCCGACACCAGGGAAATCAAGTTTTTCGAACGATGTCATCATCCCGGTAACTTGCTGCCAGAGATGAGAAGGCATGGAAGCAACTCCGGTCGGACACCCGTGATATTGAGGCAGGCTCATGTCGCTTGAATCTTTCCAGACGACTGTATAGTCATATCTTCCCGAACGGCTATAAATTCTCGATGCCACCTTTGCATGTTCAGTCCACTCACTCATCTCATCAACCCAAGAGTCTGATATTTTCGGTTTGATCGGAGTGCATATTTTTGAATAGGCCGATTTTGGGACAATATAATTTGATTGTATATCGATGCCATTGTCACTTCCCATTCTAAAGCCAAGCACATCAAGATCCCAAAGATCCTCGGCAGCGGTATGCCAGGTCAATAATATTGCGTCCTCCCAAGCACTTGACAAAAACATAGTGAAGTGCTTAATTTTTTGCAGGTTGCCGGTATTCAGAGTCTTCAGTAGCTCAACCCACTGCCATTTATACTTGAATCGGATCAATGCGACGCGAGCCCACATTTCTTCGCCGTCTTCGATCGCCATACTAAGTGGCATTCCACCAACATGAAGAACTAACCGCGGCTTCAGAAGTAGCCGTGGAGCTCCTCCGTCAGGATGCGCCTCGCGCTCAACAGGGGTGGCATCCTCCGTGTATGCTAGAAATTGGTACTCACCAATCATTTTCACAAAGGTTGATTGATAGTTTGGCATATTTGAAAGGTAGCCCTTCCTGCCGGCAACCCTTCCAGCCGCATGAGAGGATTTCTCACTGGATGCTTGGACAAAGTACTCTTTCACTCGTGTCATGCACCCAAGATATCCCTGTTCGACACCTGGACGTGGCTCGGCAAACTCGCTCGGTCGAACCACCCCTAGCAGCAAAGTACCGATTGCCATTCCGTTTTTAGGCGACAACGCAGCAACCTCCTCCATGGCTCGATCCGCTTGAAAGTCAAGCTGCTTCTTAATCGTCCAAAATCGCCCATCGGCCGGCTGACCGTGCAAAGTAGGATCAGCATTTGTAATGCCACGCCGACGTAACAATCTCACTATTTGCTTTCTGTCATCAGAAAGGTACCCGTCAATTTGAAATTTTTCTGAGTGGAGAAACCCTTTGGCTATCACAAAATCATTTAAGAGCTTGATCTCTCGACTCTCAAGCGCCAATTCCAACTTGTCCGCCAAAGCATCTACGATAGAGAATTTTATTCTAAAATATTCCAAAGCTACTCGGAACGCAAAGCTCCCATCACTTCGTACCCAGGTCGCAAATGCCTTGATCCAGTTCTCATATTCCTGCTGAAGCGCCATTGATTCGCACACGTCAACAGCGATTTGCCAGCGAGCATCAACAACAACACTCTCAAGCCTGTGATTATCTTGCAGGCGAAATACCCCTAAGGCCTCTCGCCCCACAAAGAATTGCGCTCGATATAAATTTACGACATTCTCAATTGCAGAACGCGCACTTTTAGAGGATATTTCATACGTCGTGCAAACCTTGGAGTACTTCGCGAGGTCCTCTATCGCTGGCTCTAGGTAGTTCAATATTGTTCTTTCCACCCAACGATTTAGCTCCTTCCGATAACGCCAATAGCTTTCGTGCTCAACCGAAGTGCCATCTTTACGGTATGCGTGCGCCCCACTTTCCCACCATTTTTCAATCAGTAATAGAACTGCATTCCCGACTGGAGCAGTAGAGGCGTCCGAAGATTCATTCGGCTTTTCTATCTTTTCAAGTAACCTGCAGGCAATTCCCAGCCGGGCCTCCCAAAAGAATGGCATATCGAGGCCTGGATAATGAATCTCATACTTCCGGCCCTGCGGAGTTCCAAGTTCATCCAGCGGGAACAGTTCGTCATCATCTATTTTGAAATGGCTAAACTCTTTATGCCCTGGAAGCGCCACCAGTTGAAGAGTTAGTGCCATTAGGTATGCCCGCCCACCCAAGGCAATGGAAAGTGCATCCGCCCACACCTCTTCCGTGAAGTGTTCCCAAAAATTCTCGTATGTAGTAGGGGGCTGCGTTGGGAATTTTAGCAATCGCAATGATTCGCAAGCTGCCACCCGTGACCCAAAGAAGGAGCGATGGTCTGACTCGACAGCGGCTTTGCTCGGAAAATTCAGATGTGCGCACTCGTGGTATAGAAGCGGGAAGAGAATCGGTTGTTCCAAATAGAAATAGGAGCTTCGAATCGAAGCAAAACGCTTCAAGACCTTCCCGTTTGTTTTACCCGTTTGAGCATCGGAAAAATCTAGCCTAACATCAAAATAGCTTGCCAAGCTTGTAGGATAGTGCGTCCAAGTATGCGTAATAGACTGCCCACCTTCGTCCATTTCGCCTTTTGACGACTTTGATTCAGATTTATTTAGGCGCTTGACAAGTTGCTGGGTTTCCCAATTTATATGCCGACTGTATTCGGACAAAAATTCACCGTACAGTGCCGAATTCCATCTGCGAAGCAATATCGGATTTGGCAGGGTTCCTGCTTGATTCTCAAGCAACTGAATTAGCTTCTCATGAGCATGCTCAAGCTGTGAAGTATAGTGAAGAAATACAGTCGAAAGCAGGTATCCGCGTTGCGCCACATACCAATATATTGACTCGTCGAGGCTCTCGCTTCTTCGCTGAGCCATAACAAGCTGTCGCACAGCAATTTGGTATGAGCTTTGATGCGTTTGTTGATTTTTATTTAGCCCTGTGATCAAACCACCAAGTAAATTCCAAAGACTCAGAAACGAGCGATCTCGCACAGATATTCTGTAGTAATCGTCGTGAATACGAGCGTTGCAGACCACATCACGCCCGAACCCATCAAGATCACGGTTCGTAGCCTTAGTTTCAGCAATGACTTTTTTTACAAGTGCATGATCATCCACAAGGCCCAATATCGTGTCTTGTAGGTGAGCGCACTCTTCAATTAGAGTATTGAATCGCGCATTTGCATCAGAATACAAGATCCAAAGGAGTTCACACGTTTCTTTTTCTTGACTCATTTGCAATCCATCGATACGACGCCATTTATTTTATTATTTGCAAAATAGTGAAATAGATTACCAACATTACGCTCAGCAGAGTCTGCTGGAATGTCGAGTAATCCAAACCGAATTCTCGTATCGCCGTGCTAAATTCCGTTGGCTCAATCAATTTCCATCGCCCACTCATGCCGACGGGTTCCGTATATTTGTATAAAGGACACCCTCTGAATCTAAATCCAGACGTGAGGCGTTCCCATTCAGATAGGTGCCCTGTTTTTCCGTTGTGCATATAGATACAAGCAAGAACCCATGCCAAACCAAGGCCGGCCATTATTAGCGGAAATTGCGATTCCTCTGCTTTAGATACCCAGCCGATTGAAGGAATTAGAACGGCAGATCCGATTAGCAAGAGATAGACAAAAAATAGCCGCTCATGCAATTTGTAAGTAAAATATGCGGCCTTCGCATACCCACCAGCAACTGGAGGAAGCATTAGGGATATAGCATACCTAATGAGTGCCCAGTAGCTGGCTAACTCATCCGACTTTCGAGGCTTCGGTATACTTTGGCAATGGGTATGCGTGAGCTGCAATGTCGTGATGTGTCGAATCTCGCCTTCCCCATTGCTGCCTGCGACCGGGAATTTTTCTTTCATGTCACGACTTAAAGCCCTGATAGCAATAACATGCGCAGTTGGTGATCCTGCTATATGGCGCTCTATCACGGGAAAAGGTTGATGTGGGTCGATAACAATCAAATATATTTTGCAGATTGTTTTTCGAAACAGTGCAATCCATAGCGCGGCCAAAAACAATAGTGGCACAGCGAAAGTTATGCTTGCATTTCTAAGAAGAAACCCAGGGCGAGCAATCAATTCAGTCACCCAGTCAACAGGGTTCTTCGTGTCAATTCGCTTAATTTGTACTTTTTCTATTGGCCTGGTAATTTGTGCCAACTGACGTTCAGGTACATTTTCCGCGGTAGGCGTCTCAGCAAAGATTGTTATTTGATTTATCTGAGCGGCCGAGATGGATAGAAATGCAAGCGCTACGCCAAACATCAAAAAAATGAGAAAACACCATGTCCTGAGTGAGTTCCGACTTCCTTTTTCGAGCAAATGAATTCTTACCCATCCAAGAATTTGAGCCCGGAGTGATGAGAAACTTACTTCAATAAGAACAATAGACTCCGGCCCGCATGGGTCTCGTGCAACTCCACTTACCAGGAAGGACGTAGCCGATATTTTTGCTTCGAGCATATAAAAAAAGCCCTGGGGGTCCAGGGCTTTTGGAAAAAAGTACGTCAGCCGGTATAACCTAGCCGCACTCTTCTTGGCATACTTGCTGAATTTGCTTCGGTGCCATAGTAGCGACCAGGTTGCGGAATTGGCGGCATGGGAAACGATTCAATAGCTGCGAGTCGGAGTTCTTGGCGCTCCACCCGAGCACTGAGTCCAGCAATTTCACCCTTAACCCGTTTTTCAGAAGCTTGAATTTCTGCCGTGAGGTCGTTTCGTAGGTTGTCTTGCCCGGTTTGTAGCTTCCGAATCGCCGTCAGCAACTCATGTATCAACGGGTCACCAGCCAATGGTGATGTCACCGTACGATGTTCATCCATCTCACACTCCTTGAGCAGAAGGCCGGCATGTATATGCCGACAATCGATCCGCGTTCAACGCTTCGGACCGTGCTTCGCGCTCTATGATGTGCAAGCGCCCCTCAGTGGAGCACTTGCCCTCAGTCTAACAGAAATCGTTGCTAAATTGCAACACATAACAGCGCTATCGCGGGAACTGCCGATCAGGATTGCTGAAAATTTGTGCAATGTATCCCTGAAAGTACGGGGGACAAGTCGGGTTGTTCCCCAGTACGCGGCATTTCCGCAACATCAGCCAACTTCGGCCGAAACTTACGGAACTTGCAGACTCCCGTCAATCCCGTAGACCAATGCCCGAGCGAAGCGTGATGCTTATGACACGGCGGAAGTGACCCAGTTGTCAGGCAAGGGCCCGTGTTGAGGCGATAGGACTGATAGGAGCGCAGACGGCTCATCGGCGCCACGCCTACCTACTTGGCTAATACCAAGACCGCGCCGATTGCGGCAAGCGTCGCCAGTCCCTGCATCTGTGGACTTCGTGGCAACTCGCCCATCAGATAGGCCGCATAGTGCTCACAGTTGTTGTCGCCGAGACGATAGTTCGCTGATGCCTGCATCGACTCCTCAACCCGTTGAAGAATCGCCCCGTGGTCTGCCAAAGAGGCTCGGCGCAACTCACGCAGTTTCCGGCTTTGGGCAAACGCCTCAAGCGATACGACTTCATTGCCTTCCGGTGTCCGGTGAGCAACTCGCCCATCAGGCAACTGAACTCCAACGTGCTCCCCAATGCCTGACAGCTTGGCGCGTGCTATGACTCGGATCGGCGCTTGACTCATGATCATCATGTCTCCCATTTTTGTTGAACAGCCAGGCTGATCCGCCCGTATCTGTCTGCCTCTAACGGAATAGTCGTGATCTACGACTACAGGGAAACTGATAGCGGGCCTGCCGGATTCAAGACCGGAGCTGTCTCTCAATTTGGATCAGGAATCTTGGCCAGGGGACAACAATTCCTCGCTCCCAAGCGCTCCAGCTACCTGGATCAACATCAAGAAGGCTTGCTGCAGCATCCACCGTGAGGCCGCGCCGAAAGCGGTATGCCGCCATTCTTGATGTCAGGTCGCAACCATCAGCAAGCAGGCAATATCCAAGGAAGTCAAAGATCCTGGGGCCGAGACAAACAGGCGGAGTCGTCTGAGCTTTCTCCCAGTTCGCCACCGTGTCTTTGCTGACACCGATCTCTTTGGCAACCTCGCGCTGGAGCATTCCTTTGACGAGGCGAACGTGCTTGAGGTGCTCGCCAATGGTGGTTGGAGGTGGTAGCTCCGCTTTTGCCGCGCGCTTCCGCACCATTTTCGTGAATGGCAAAAGAGCAACGCGACTATGCCCCTGCGGCCACCACGGCAGCAGCCTTCGCGCCTGCCGCTGCTCGCCAGACCTGGTGGCGCGCTACCAGGCCAAGCTCAGCGGGCCGTTTCTGGACCGTATCGACGTGCAGGTCGAGGTACCGGCCGTGGCCCCCGCCACCTTGGCTGCAGCGGCCGAGGGTGAGAGCAGCGAACAGATGGCGGCCCGGGTCAGCCTCGCTCGCCAGACCGCTCTGAGCCGCCAGGGCTGCAGCAACGCGGCATTGAGCGGCCCGCTGCTGGACAGGCACTGCCCGCTGGACGCGAGCGCTTCCAGGTTTCTGCAAGGCGCCGCCGCGCGGCTGGGCTGGTCGGGCCGCGGCTATCACCGTGTGCTGCGAGTGGCGCGCACGATCGCGGATCTGGCAGGCGCCGAGACGATACAGGTCGCGCATCTGGCCGAGGCGATCCAGTACCGGCGGGTGTTGAGCGTCGGCTGAGCCGCGTGCACCGGCTGCTGCCTGGCGGGCTTCAGGCGCCGAACAGACGCACCTGCGACGGCGCGATGCCCAGACTCACGGCGCCGCCGACCGGGAACCCGGACTGCCCGACCTGGTGGGGATGGTCGGCCGCCAGGCTCTGCCGGCCCACGCGCACGCGATAGCGGGTGAACTCGCCCAGGAACTCGCTGGCCTCCACCGTGCCCGGCATCCACACATAGCGGGCGTCCTTCACCGCATCGGCCCCATCCATGCGCAACGAGTGAGGGCGAAAGCTGATCTGGATGCTGTCGGCCTCGGCGGCCCCGAGATGCAGCGGGAAGTGCAGCTCGCCGACGCCCTCGACATCGAGCGACAGCGGGTCGCCAGGGCGCGAGCGCACCTGGCCCGACAGCAGGTTCATCGTGCCGACGAAATTGGCCACAAAGGGGTTCACCGGGTAGTCGTACAAGGCGGTCGGCGTGCCCACCTGCTGGACCACGCCCTTGTCGAGCACCGCCATGCGGTCAGCCGTGGTCATGGCCTCTTCCTGGTCATGGGTCACGAAAATCGTCGTCAGCCCCAGGCGCCGCTGCATCGCCAGCAGCTCCTGCCGCATCTGCACGCGCAGGGTCTTGTCCAGATTGGACAGCGGTTCGTCGAGCAGCAGCACCTGGGGCTCGATCACGAGGGTGCGCGCCAGCGCCACCCGCTGCTGCTGACCACCCGAGAGCTGGCTCGGCCGGCGCTGCGCATAGGCCGACAGGCCGACCAGCTCCAGCACTGCACCGACCTTCTCCAGGATCACGGCCTTGCCGGCCCGGCGCTCGACCAGGCCGAAGGCGACGTTGTCCCAGACCGACAGGTGCGGCCACAGCGCGTAGCTCTGGAACACCATGCCGACGTTGCGCTCCCAGGGCGGCTTGCCGCTGACATCCTGGCCGTCGATCAACACCTGCCCCTGCTGCTGGCGGTTGAAGCCGGCAATCAGGCGCAGCAGGGTCGACTTGCCCGAGCCCGACGGACCCAGCAGGGCAAAGAACTCACCGGGCTCGATATCGAGACTGACCTCCTTCAGCACCTCGGTCGAACCGTAGGACAGCCGGATCTGGCGGCATTGCACGGGCACTTTCTTCATCTCGGACCTCGTTTCAAATCCTGGCCGCTGCGCTCCACCACCACGTGAGAGACATAGGTGCCCATGGCCACCACGGCAATGGCCAGCACCCCCAGCGCAGCCCCGGGCCCCCGGCCGGCCACGCTTTGCATATACAGATAGATGCCGTAGCTCATCGGCGCCTGCGACTCGGCGGACGAGAGCAGGATGGTGGCCGACAACTCCACCGCGGCGGTGATGAAGCTGGTGACGAAGCCGGCCAGGATGCCGCCGGCCATCAGCGGCACGACGATGCGCTGCAGGGTGCGCAGCTTGGTGGCGCCCAGGCTTTCGGCAGCCTCTTCCAGGGACACATGGATCTGCTGCAGCGCGGCGACGCAGGAGCGCAGCGCATAGGGCAGACGCCGCACCGCATAGGCCAGCATGATGACGACCCAGGTGCTGGTCAGCAGCATGTCGGTGCCTGGCACCACCACGCCCTTGAACAGCCGCAGATAGCCGATCGCCAGCACGATGCCGGGCACGGCCAGCGAGGCGGTGGCAATCCCGTCCAGCCACTTGCGGGCCGGCAGCTGGGTGCGCAGCATCAGGTAGGCAATCGTCACGCCCAGCGCCACGTCCAGGCCGGCGGCCAGGCCGCAGTACAGCAGGGTGTTCTTCATCATGCCGCCGGCGTCCTGGAACACGGTCTGGTAGTGGGCCAGCGTGTAGGCATCGGGCAGCGGCGAGAAGCTCCAGACCTGGGCCAGCGACAGCAGCAGCACGCCCAGGTGGGGGCTCAGCACGACCAGCAGCACCAGGGCGATCCAGCCATAGGCGGCGACCGCGCCCATCGGTGACAGCTCGCGCCTGGCGATGCTGGCGCCGCCTTTCTGCAAGGTAGCGTAGTCCCGGCCCGCCAGCACCCGCGCCGACAGGGCCATCGCGGTGATGGAGAACACGACCATGATCACCGCGATCACATAGCCCATCGGGTCCTCCAGCCCGACCTGGGTGATGCGCAGATAGGCCTGGGGCGCCAGCATATTGGTCTGTCCCAGCACCAGCGGCGTGCCCAGATCGTCGAAGACCTTGACGAATACCAGCGAGGCCCCGGCGACGAAGCCGGGCATGGCCAGCGGGAAGATGACGCGCCGGAACAGGCGCCAGCCGGTGCAGCCCAGATTCAGCGCCGCCTCCTCCATCGCACCGTCGATATTGCGCAGCGCCACCGTCAGGTTCATCAGGATGAAGGGGAAGTAGTGAATCGCCTCGACAAAGATCACCCCGTTCAGCCCCTCCATGATGGGCAGCGAGAAGCCGAACCCCTGGTTCAGCAACAGGTTCACCGAACCCGACCGGCCGAAGATCAGCTGCAGGGCCGCAGCACCGACGAAGGGCGGCATGATCAGTGGCAGCACGCCCAGTGTCTGTATCAGCAGCGCGCCGCGGAACTGGAAGCGCACTGTGAAGTAGGCCAGGGGTACGGCGATCAGCGCCGCCACGACGGCCGAGGCGGTGGCCACGAACAGGCTGTTGAAGAAGGACTCCCGCATCAGCCCCTGATCGAAGAAGGCGCCGAAGTGGCCCAGCGTCAGGCTGCCGTCGCCATCGGCAAAGGCCGCGACAAACACCTTGCCCACCGGCAGCACCAGGAACAGCAGCAGAAAGCCCAGCACCAGGGCCCCGGCCAGCCAGGCGCCGGGCCGCACCGGGTCAAAGTGGCGCGAGCGGACGACGGACAGCGCCGCGCGGGCGGTCTCGGCAGGCATCGCTGCGCGCTTCAGCGGGCAGCGGCCAGCGCCTGCTCGGCGAAGGCCTTGGCGCGGGCGTAGTTGTCGCGGGCATGGCTGTTCCAGCGGTCCTCCAGGCCGGTGACCTGCTTGTTCGCCGCGGCATCCTTCTTGTTGGCGGTGAACAGGGCGAGAAAGCTCTTGTCACCCGCCATGCCATCGCCCACCACCGGGGTGAAGGCCAGATCGCGGGCCTGCTTGAGCAAGGCCTGACCCTGCGCGCTGGGCTTCCTGGCCAGCGCCGCGGCGGCCTCGTGGATGGCCTGGGTGGCAGCCCTCAGCTCCTTGTGGCGGAAGGTGATGGTCTGGTCGAACATCGACGACACCACGTTGTAGCGGGCTTCGGACAGGTCGGAGTCGAATTGCACCTTGGCACGCTTGGCGATCTCGAACGCATTCGGGTAGTTGGCCGGCACCTTGCCACCCAGGGCCGACGGAGGCAGTACCGGCAGGCGCGAGATCTTGGGGTCCAGCAGCAGCAGCTGGCCTTCGGTGGAGACGCTGTAGGCGATGAACTTGCGCGCCTCCTCGGGATTCTTGCCGCCGGTGATCAGGCCGATATTGGCCGGCACCACGGCGGTCACGTCGGGATAGACGAACTCGACCGGAAAGCCCGAGAACTTGCCCGCCAGGCCGAAGAAATCGATCACCAGGCCGATGCCGAACTGGCCGTTGTTGACGCCATCGGGCACGCCGAAGCTGCGCTCGGTGATGGCCGCGCTGTTGCCGGCAATCTGCAGCAACTGGCTCCAGCCCCTGTCCCAGCCCTCGCCCTGCAGCAGGGTCTCGACCGTCAGATGGGTGGTGCCCGAGCGCGAAGGCGCACTCATGGCGACATGGCCGAAGTACACCGGCCGCGTCAGATCGGCCCATTGCGCCGGCGCCGGCAGCTTGTTGGCGGCCAGGTAGCGCGTGTTCCACATCAGACCGTAGCCCGCCAGCGCCTGCCCCAGGTACAGGCCCTGAGGGTTGTTGATCGGGTAGTTGCCGACCTTGGCCGGCACCGCCTTGTTGGCCAGATCGCCCACCTTGTCCAGCAGTTGCTGGCCGGCCAGCACCTCGAACGCATCCGGCGCCGAGGCCCAGAAGATGTCGGGCCGTTGGCCCACCGGCAGCTCGCGCACATAGGCGATGCCCTGCACCGTGCTCTTGTTCAGCATCTCCAGCTTGATACTGGGGTTGGCCTTCTCGAAAGCCAGCTTGTAGGCCTGGGTCAGCTCCTTCGGAAACGAGGTGATGACGGTCACCGTGCCAGCCAGGGCCGAACCGGCAAGACCCGCCGACAGTGACAGCAACAAGGCAAACGCCTGCAACCTGGGACGATGGGGCATGGATGTCTCCTTTTCTTGGCGAACCGATGTGGCGAACAGTTTGCAGGAAACTGCACGTCAACGTGGTGCCAATCAGGCAGCGTGATGCCCTAGGGTTGACCCGGATGGCGCCTCCCGGCGCCTGCCTAGGCCATCAAACCCAGATTGCGCCTGGCCGCATCGAAGTTGGCCAGATTGGGGAACAGCTCCAGCGCCTGGGCCGCGCTCAGGCCGAACCACTGGCCCAGCGTGGCGCCGAGCTGGTCGACCGAGGTCTGCGGCAGCATCGCGCCGTTGCCGATCTGCTGCGGGCTGGTGAAATCGCCCTTGCCGTCGCTGAGGCCGTAGGCCGGGAAGGCGCCATACAGATCGCGGCCCTTGACCGCCCCGCCCATCACAAAGTGGTGGCTGCCCCAGCCGTGATCGGTGCCATCGCCATTGCTGGTGAAGGTGCGGCCGAAATCGGAAGCGGTGAAGGTGGTGACCTGGTTGCCCACGCCCAGGCCCTGCATGGCCGTGTCGAAATAGCCCATCGCATGGCTCAGCCTTGCCATCAGATCGGCCTGCTGGCGGTTCTGTCCATCGTGGGTGTCGAAGCCACCCAGCGAGACAAAGAACACCTGGCGCTTGACGCCCAGGGTCTGGCGGGCGGCAATCATCCGCGCCACCACCTGCAGCTGCTGGGCCAGGCCGTTGGTGGCCTTGGCGCCGGTCAGCGGGTTGTCGTACTGCAAAAGCGGATCGGCAGCACCATTGGCCAGGCCGGCCGTGCCGAACGGTGCGGTGCCGGCCGCCGGCAGCGCGCCGCTGAGCAGGGCCTCGGCGTCCATGCTGCGGGCGGCCACGGCGGCGTGGTCGCGGGCCAGCAGGTCGTTGCTGCGGGCGGTGCGCATCAGCCCGCGCAGCTTGTCCTGCACCACGGTCGAGCCGAACAGGCTGCTGCCGCTGCCGCCGACCCGTATCGCGCCCTGGCTGGACACCTGGTATTGCATCACCTCGCGCCCGGCCAGCCAGACCGCATTGCCCGAGGTCGAGATGCTGGTGAACAGGGCCGTGCCGTTGTTCGAGGCCAGCAGGTCGCCCATGCGTCCGCCCCAACCGACGGTGGCGCCCTCGACCGCACCGGTCTGCCAGGTCGATTGCTGGTCGTTGTGCGAGAACAGCTTCGGCGGCCTGGCGATGCTGGCGTTGCGGTAGTCTGCCTTGCTCAGCGGCCGTATCAGCGGCCCGATATTGGGCAGCACGGCCAGGCGGCCGGCGGCGAACAGATCGCGCGCGCCGCCCATCACCGGGTGCAGCGCGAAGCTGCGGCCCTGGGCGTTGAGCGGGTTCAAGGCCAGCACGCCGCCCAGCCGGGCCGGGCTGCCGGCCGCCGCAGCGGCGTTCACCGCCGTGCCGGGTGCTGCCAGCGCGATCGCATCGCTGCCCTGCTGGCGCACGGCCAGGTAGTTGGTCCAGGACGGGGTGTCAGTGGCCAGCACCATGTTGTAGGCGTCGTTGCCGCCATACAAAAAGATGCAGACCAGGGCCTTGTAGTCACCGCCGCTTTGCGCCGCGGCCGTGCCCAGCGCGGCCAGATTCAAGGCCATGGGCCCGGCCGCACCCAGCGCCGAGTAGGCACTGGCGCGGCGCAGGAATTCGCGGCGCGAGGCCTGGGAGTGATGGCTAATGCTCATGCCGGCCTTCTTCATTTCTGCACCACGAATTCGGGCGACACCGCGCTCAGCAGCACCGCCGCCAGCACCCGGTTGCGCAGGGCCGCGTCCACCTGCGTCTTGTTGCTGCCGTCGGCCTTCAGCGCCGGCACCACCACCGACTCGACCGCCGTCTGCAGCTCGCGCTTGAAGGCCGCATTGGCCTGCGGGCCCAGCAGGCGCTGGCTGACCTCGTCCACCAGCGCGGCAGGCTGCGCGGCCAGGGCCAGCGCCTGGTTGTAGTCGGGCTGCACATCGCGGCGCGTGGCCTTGCCATCCGGCCCGCTCAGGCCGAAACCGCGATCGACGCCGCTGCGCAGGTAGTTGGCATAGCCGACGATGCTGGTCTCGTGGGTGATCTGCATCTCGGGTGCGGCCAGGCCCTGGGCGGCCATCAGGCTGTTCGGCGGCACGAAGCCGGGTCGGTAGAAATTGAACACCGAGGGCGCGCGCAGCGGCGTCTGGCCCAGCTGGGTGCCGGGGTCGTCGGTGGCCCCGATCAAATAGCTGCCCGAGTCGGACCTGGCGCCGAAGGCGCGCAGCAGCGCGGTCAGCCGCAGCACCGGCTCGCGCAGCTTGCCAAAGGCAGGATCGGCGGCCGCCTCGGGCTTGCGCGCCTCGTCATCCAGCAGCACGGCGCGCAGCAGGGCCCGCATATCGCCGCCAACGCCAAAGGCCGCGGCGGCGCGCTGCACATAGGCTGGGCTGGGGTTGCTGGTGACCAGGCGCTGTATCAGCTGGCGGGCGATGAAGGGCGCCACATTGGGATGGCCGGCCAGGGTGTCCAGCGCCGCCTTCAGGCTGGCCGCGGCCCCGGTCTGCGCGACCACGGTCTGACCCAGGAATCGCTTCTCGCTGGTCGAATGGAACTGGGCATAGGCCTGCATGGGCTGCCAGTCCCGATCAACATCCTGGCTCTTGCTGTTGCCGCCCCAGAAGCGGGCGTCCGAGGTGTCGGGGCCATACCAGCTCCAGCCGGTGAAGACCTTGGCCAGGCCTGAGATGTCGTCGGCGGCATAGGTCTCCAAGGCCTTGCCGGCGGCATCCTTGCGGGCGCTGCCGTCGGCATTGAGCTGCACCAGGCCGATGGAGAACAGCTGCATCACCTCACGGGCGAAGTTCTCGTCGGGCACTCGGCCGGTGGCCAGGTTCTCCTTCTGGTTGTGCAGATGGGACAGGTAGATGCCCATCATCGGATGCCGCGCCACCTGCTCCAGCAGGGTGCGGTAGTTGCCGAAGGCGTTGGCACCCAGCATGTCCAGATAGCCGGCCACGCCGCGCGCGTGGTCGCCGACCTCGCTGCCCTGCATCGAGATCACGAACAGCTGCGACAGCGCGAACACGGTGCGCTGGCGCAGCTGGTCTTCACCGCTGAGGGCCTGGCGGTAGAAGGAGTCCAGCACTTCGCGCTGGCCGGCGCCGGGATTGGGGTCGGCGGCGCGTATCGCTGCATCGGCAACATCCCAGCTGGCGCGGTGCGAGACCGCCGGCTTGGCGAACTGCTGGTCCAGCCAGGCGCTGTAGCCCAGGCTCATCACACTCTGGATCTCGGCCTCGGTGGGGCCGAAGGTGGCCTGGGTCAGGAAGCGGAAGGCCTGGTCACGCGTCGGCTTGGGCTCGTTGGCGCCGGGCTGGGTGACCGGCGGAGGCGCCGTGCTGCTGCCGCCGGAAGTGTCTCCTCCACCACCGCCGCCGCCGCAGGCCGCCAGCAGCAGCACCGCGACCAGGCCCGCAAGCCATCCCCGTACCGAACGATTGTCTGTACCTGTCCCTGCCACCATCAGCCTCCTTGCCGTGTTCAGCCGGCCATCGGTGCCAAGCAGTGGGAACGAATCTTGCCCTGCATGGGGTTCGGCTGTGGCTACAAAGTGCAACAAAGCTGCGGGGCCTGGCCAGCGGGGGCGCCTGCATGAGATTCGCCATGCGCCCAGTCCTGCGGCACCGACACCGCGTTGTCATGCAGGCTGCCTAGAGTCGCCTGATCCCATACAGACCGGAGTTGACCCCATGACCATCTTCAAATACCCGACCCTTGCGCTGGCGCTTGCCGCCTGCTTCGCGCCACAGGCGCAAGCCACCGCGCTCAACACCTTGAACGGCCAGGCACCGCTGGTGATCGCCCACCGTGGCGCCAGCGGCTACCTGCCCGAGCACACACTGGCCGGCTACGAGCTGGCCGTCAAGCTGGGCGCCGACTACATCGAGCCCGACCTGCAACTGACCAAGGACGGCTTCCTGGTCGCCATGCATGACACGACGCTGAACCGCACCACCAATGTTGCCGCCGTGCTGGGCAAGCGCAACAACAGCTATGCCGTGTCGGGCTACACGCTGGCCGAGATCAAGCAGCTGACCGTGCTGCCCACCGGCACCGGCAAGACCAGCTATCCGGGTTTCACGCCCTCGTCGCCAGACGCGATGCGCGTACCGACCTTCGACGAGGTCATCGCACTGGCCCAGGCCCAGAGCGCGCTGACCGGCCGCACCGTGGGCATCTACCCCGAGGCCAAGATCTCCGACCCGCTGATGGAAGACAAGATCCTGTCGACGCTGTCCAAGTTCGGCTACGGCAAGGCCAGCGACAAGGTCTTCATCCAATCCTTCAGCCTGGACACCTTGACCAGCATCCGCGCCAAGCAGAACAGCCTGGGCATGAGCATCCAGGAAATCTTCCTGGGCAACTCGGCGGTGTCGAGCTTCACCGACCTGGCCAAGACCGTCAACGGCATCGGCCCGTCGATCACCGGCGGCGGCGCCAGCGCGGTGACAGGCGCCTACATCCAGGCCGCTCACGCGGCCGGGCTGATGGTGCACGGCTATACCTTCGCCCAGCCTGACCCGGCATTGGCCGCCGCCCAGTTCGACAAATACTTCGGCTGGGGCATGGACGGCGTGTTCACCAACTACAGCGACCTGGGCGTGACCGCGCGCGATGCTCTGATGGCCGCCGTGCCCGAGCCCAGCAGCTATGCGCTGATGCTGGGCGGTCTGGGCCTGCTGGGGCTGGCACGCCGACGCCGCACCTGACGGTCAACATCTGACCCTTTGTTACCGCCGGTGAGGAAACTTCCCGGTGCGCCCCCCAAGCGTTAGGGATGTTGCCCTCGGCGTGGCAGCCTAAAGTCAGCCTGATCGATGGTCACGCTCGCCGGCCGCGACCTGCATGACGATGGCGAGCTCAGGGGGCATGCCGGAGCCTGTTGTGCGCGCCGGGTTGGACCAGACGATCATGGTTTCGTCTGGCCTGGCGACGTGTGCCTCCTTCCACAAGGAGCATCACGATGGCTAGTAAAGTCGACGCTGCCGCCAGCGTTCCCATCCACGTCCAGCTGCTGGACGCCAAGCCCGACGACAAGCTTGAGGCCTTGCAGGCCCTGCTGTTCGATCGCAACGGAGGCCTAGCAGCCAGCACCACGCTCAAGGTCAGCCGCGACGCTGGCGGGGCGCTGCTGGCCCAGGGTGCGATGAAGGCGACGCGCCAGCAACTGCAGTCCGGGCGCCTGGTGGTGAGTCCGATGGCCAGCGATGGCGGCACCGCGCCGCCAAGCCGCCAGCGCATGGAGCGTCAACTGGGCGCCTTCACCGAGCCGCTTCAGCTCGATTTGCGTGAGCCGAAGATCGCGCTGAAGATCGCCCGCCCATTCTGGGAGCGCTGGCCGCATCTGTGCGGGTGCTGGATACGGGGGCGCCTGATCAAGCGCGTGCTGCTGCCCAATGGACAAATCGTCGACCTGCCGATCTGCCATTCGCGTGTGACGATCTGCGAGGTCGATCGCTGGCGCCTGATCATCGACCGCTTCCCCTGGGCCGACCTGCTGCGGCTGCGCACCGATCTGCTCGAGGTGATACGCCGCCGGCTGCCCATCCCCGAGCCCGAACCCGATCCCTTCCCGCATGCGCTGTCGGGCCTGCTGATACAGCCGACGGCGGCCACGCCGCGCACCAGCCTGCCGGCAGACGCCTCGGCGCGCATCGGCCTGTCCCAGGGTGTGCGGCTGCAGGCAGCGGCCGTTGCCGGGTCCGACCTCGCATCCCTCGACTCGGCGGGCAGCGCCCTGCGTCTGCGCGATGTCAGTGCGGCCGCGCTGCGCGCCGATCTGCTGGCCCATATCGAGGTGCTGCGGCCCTACTTCTGCTGGATACCCTGGCTGGAGCCCTGGTTCATCTACACCCGGCAATGCTACGGCCCTGTGTCCACCGACGAGCAGGGGCGTTTCAGCTTCCTGTACGTGCACGACTGCCACGACCTGGACCAGCCCGACATCTATATCTCGGCCGAACAGCTGATCGGCGGCAGCTGGACCACCATCCACGCGCCGCCGCTGCGCTGCCACACGATCTGGAACTACCACTGCGGCGACGAAATCACGGTGGTGGTCAGCGACCCGCGCGCGCTGCCCTGCGTGCCCGACGTGCCCACCGAGCCGCCAGGCGGCGTCGACCGCTGGGTCATGCCCATGGCCATCGGCGGTACCTGGATCGCCGGCACAGCAGCCCCCGGCCCGGTGCCGCCCGGATGGGTGCGACCGGACGGCATGACGGACTATGGCGGCATCGTCAATGCGCCCTTCGGCGCGACCCTGGGCTTTCGCCAGCAGCACGCGCTGACCATTCCCAACGTTGGTGCCAACGGGCAGTACTACTACCGCTGGTCGTTCCGTCCCGGCACCTCGGGCGGCTGGACCAAGATGCTGGACCCGGTCAGCCGCACCTACGTACGCGACGTGCCCGGCCCGAACGTGCAGTTCCCCGCCGTCCAGCTGGGGCCACAACCGGGCGAGCTGTTCCGCTTCAAGCCGGCGCTGTTCAGCCCGGCCGACTGGGGCATTTCCACGGCGGGCGACCCGGCCGGCACCCAGTACTACTGGCCGGTGGACAACAGCATCGGTGACATCTACGCCGCGCGCTGGACCACGCCGGGCACGGCCAGCCCGGCCACCGCGCCCGCGCTGGCCGGCAACTACCAGGTCAAACTCGAAGTCTTCGACAGCCTGGGCAATCTGGTGATGCCGGGCGCGGGCACCTTCAGCTTCGTCGTGCCCGATCATTTCAGTGGCGACACGCTGTTCACCCGGGTCGCGGCAGCGTCCGAGCTGGACGGCGGCGGCTTCGTGTTCACGGTGCTGGTGGACAACTCGCGCTGCAGCGCCAACATCCAGCCGCCCACCTTGTCAACCGGCGTGGGCGTGGACGATTGCGGCTTCCTGCGCTACACGGCGGGCACCGCGCTGACGCTGGCCTTCGACGCCGTGCACCCGCACAACCGGGCCACCTTCGGCTTCAGCCTGATACGCGGAGTGTTCAGCGTGCCTGACGCCGGCGCCGGCGGCGAGGTCGGCGCTGTCAGCAGCGGCTTCTACGCCGGGTCGGGCTCGGGCAACTTCAGCCATGCCTTCCCGGTGAGTACCCTGCTGGGCCCGGTGCCGGGTCACCCCGACAGCTGTGTCAATGCAGCCTTCTCCGCCAATCTGGACCTGGACGCCAAGGCCACCGACGGCAACAGCCGCATCAGCAGCTATGACGCGGGCTTTGTCCGCGCCTTTGCCCTGGCCGTGCAATAGCCCGGCGGGTGAGGTGCGGCGCCGCTGATCACAGCAGCGGCGCCAGCGCCCTCTCCGCCAGCTCCTTGCTCAGCGCCATGCGCCGGGCCCAGTCGGCCACCTGATCGGCAGCGATCTTGCCGACATTGAAGTAGGCTGCCTGCGGGTGGGCGAAGTAGAAGCCGCTGACGCTGGCGGCCGGCGTCATGGCCATGCTGTCGGTCAGGCCCATGCCGATTTCCTCGGGCGCCAGCGCGCGGAAGACCTCGCGCTTGACCAGATGGTCGGGGCAGGCCGGATAGCCGGGCGCGGGGCGTATGCCGCGGTACTTCTCGGCGATCAGGTCTTCCTTGCTGAGGCTCTCGTCACCCTGATAGCCCCAGAACTCGGTGCGCACGCGCTGGTGCAGGCGCTCGGCAAAGGCCTCGGCCAGGCGGTCGGCGATGGCCTTGAACATGATGGCCGAGTAGTCGTCCAGGTCGGCGATGAACTGGGCCTCCTTCTTCTCGACGCCGAGGCCAGCCGTGACGGCGAACAGGCCGATGTAGTCGGGCACCGTGCCCTTGGGCGCGATGAAGTCCGACAGGCAGCGGTTCGGTCGCTTCACCCCATCGACCACCGGCCGCTCCGACTGCATGCGCAGGCCGTGCCAGGTCATCAGCACCTCGCTGCGGGTCTCGTCGGTGTAGATCTCGATATCGTCGTCACCCACCTGCGCGGCCGGATAGAGGCCGAACACGCCGCTGGCCTGCAACCAGCGGCCGGCGATCAGGCGCTGCAGCATGCGCTTGCCATCGCTGAACACGCGCTGGGCCTCGGCACCGACGATCTCGTCCTTGAGGATGGCAGGGAACGGGCCCGCCAGATCCCAGGTCTGGAAGAACGGGCCCCAGTCGATGTACTCGGCCAGCTCGGCCAGGTCGTAGTTGCGTATCACGCGGCGGCCGATGAATTTGGGCACCGGCGGCTGATAGGCAGTCCAGTCGACGGCATGCTTGTTGGCACGGGCCGCGGCCAGGGTGACCATGGGCGTCTGCTTCTTGCTGGCGTGCAGCTGGCGCACCTGCTCGTAGTCGGTCTTCAGGTCGGCGATGAACTGGGCGGCGCGATCGTCGCTGAGCAACTCGCTGCAGACGCCGACGCTGCGCGAGGCATCGGGCACATAGACCACCGGGCCGGTGTAGTGCGGCGAAATCTTCACCGCCGTGTGCACGCGGCTGCAGGTGGCGCCACCGATCAGCAGCGGCGTCTGGCGCGAGCGGAAGTGCTCGTCGCGCTGCATCTCGGCGGCCACATGCTGCATTTCCTCAAGGCTGGGCGTGATCAGGCCGGACAGGCCGATGATGTCGGCGCCCTCCTCCTTGGCCTTGGCCAGGATGTCCTGGCAGGCCACCATCACGCCCATGTTCACGACCTCGAAGTTATTGCACTGCAGAACCACGGTGACGATGTTCTTGCCGATGTCGTGCACATCGCCCTTGACGGTGGCAATGACGATCTTGCCCTTGGGCTTGGCCTCGCCGCCGGCCGCCACCATGGCCAGCTTCTCGGCCTCGATATAGGGCAGCAGATGGGCCACGGCCGACTTCATCACCCGGGCCGACTTCACCACCTGGGGCAGGAACATCTTGCCGGCACCGAACAGGTCGCCGACCACATTCATGCCGGCCATCAGCGGGCCCTCGATCACATGCAGCGGCCGGCCGCCCTTGGCCTGTATCGCCTGCCAGGCCTCCTCGGTATCAACGGTGATGAAGTCGGTGATGCCATGCACCAGCGCGTGGCTGAGGCGGTGATCGACATCGCCGGCGCGCCAGGCGAGACGCGCGGTGTCGTCCTTGGCCATGCCCTTGGCGCGCTCGGCCACCTCGATCAGGCGCTCGCCGGAGTCCGGCCGGCGGTTCAGCACCACGTCCTCGACGCGCTCGCGCAGCTCGGCGTCCAGATCGTCGTACACGCCCACCATGCCGGCATTGACGATGCCCATGTCCATGCCCGCCTGGATCGCGTGGTACAGGAACACCGTGTGTATGGCCTCGCGCACCGGCTCGTTGCCGCGGAAGCTGAAGCTCACGTTCGACACCCCGCCGCTGACCTTGGCGCCGGGCAGGTTCTGCTTGATCCAGCGCGTGGCGTTGATGAAATCGACCGCGTAGTTGTCGTGCTCCTCGATGCCGGTGGCAATGGCGAAGATGTTCGGGTCGAAGATGATGTCCTCGGCCGGGAAGCCCACCTCATCGACGAGGATGCGGTAGGCCCGCGCGCAGATCTCGGTCTTGCGCTCGAAGGTGTCGGCCTGGCCCTTTTCGTCGAAGGCCATCACCACGGCAGCGGCGCCGTAGCGGCGCACCAGCTTGGCCTGGCGGCGGAACTCCTCCTCGCCCTCCTTCATCGAGATCGAGTTGACGATGCCCTTGCCCTGGATGCACTTCAGGCCGGCCTCGATCACGCTCCATTTGGAGCTGTCTATCATGATGGGCACGCGGGCGATCTCGGGCTCGCCAGCAATCAGGTTCAGGAAGCGCACCATCGCGGCCTTGCTGTCCAGCATGGCCTCGTCCATATTGATGTCGATGACCTGGGCGCCGTTCTCGACCTGCTGGCGGGCCACGGCCAGCGCTTCCTCGAACTGGCCGTTCAAGATCATCCGCGCGAAGGCCTTGGAGCCGGTGACATTGGTGCGCTCGCCGATATTGACGAACAGGGTGCCCTGGCCGATGTCCACCGGCTCCAGGCCGGACAGCTTCATCGGCGGCGGGGTCACGGGATCGGCAGCGGGCTTCAGGGATTCGTCGGACATGGCGGCCTCTACAACTCGTATTGGGGGCCGCACACTCACCACGGCCCTGCTGGGTTCGGGTGAGCGCCGTTGACATGACTGCAGCAGCAGTCACTGTCCGAGCCTGGCAATGGGTTTGCGCTGTATGGCGCTTCACCGGATTGTCGCAACGCTCCTCGGACCAGGGGCAATTCTAGTTGTGAACGGTTCAAGCTTGCCCCAGACTCGCCGAAATTCCCGCAACATCCCCCAAGACTGCACAGTGCGCCTCATTCCCCTGCCCACCAACAGCGTGCGCCCCGGCCGCCCGCTGCCGTTTGCGCTGCGCGACGCCGCCGGCCATCTGTTGCTGGCGCGCGGCCAGCTGGTCGGTTCGCAGGCCCAGCTGGAAGCCCTGGTGGCGCGGGGGCTCTGGGTCGATGAACAGGAGTCAGAGGCCTACCGCCGGGAGTTCGCCCAGGCCATGGACTCGATGGTGCGCCAGGACCAGCTGCTGGGCGACATCGCCAAGGCCAAGCCCGACATCAAGGTCAGCGCCGAGGGTGCCAAGGCCGAGACGGTGGCCGGCTGGCCCGATCTGCAGATGCGCGCCCACACGCTGCTGCGCGACCCCAAGCCGGAGGACTTTCTGCCGCGGCTGGAGAAGCTGCGCGAAGACATGCTCTGGCATCTGAAGAACGACGCCGACGGCAGCCTGCTGCAGCTGATACACCAGGCCAGCCTGGACATACGCCACTACAGCGCCAGCCACGCCATGCTGGTGATGGTGGCCTGCCATATGGCCTATCTGCAGCTGCCCTGGGCGCTGGACTGGCAGCGCCCGCTGGAGCTGGCCGCGCTGACGATGAATATCGCCACCACCGGCCTGCAGGACCTGCTGGCCGAGCAGATCGACCCGGTCACCCCTGAGCAGCGCAGCAAGATCAACGACCACGCCCAGGCCTCGATGGAGCTGCTGCAGGCCCTGGGTGTGCACGAGCCGCTGTGGCTGGACGCGGTGTTCTTCCACCACGCCCATGTGGCCGGCCCGCTGGCCAAGCGCCCGCCCGGCCAGCAGCTGGCCAGGCTGATACAGCGTGCCGATGTGTTCGGCTCGCGCCTGAGCCCGCGGCGCAACCGCAAGGCGCTGGCCGCGTCAGCGGCCGCCCAGGCCGCCTATCTGGACGAGAACAAGCAGGCCGACGAGGCCGGCGCGGCGCTGATCAAGGCGCTGGGCATCTACCCCCCGGGCTGCCTGGTGCGCCTGGCCAATGGCGAGGTGGCGGTGGTGCTGAAGCGCGGCCGCGCGGCCAATGCGCCGCTGGTGGCCAGCGTGGTCAGCAAGAGTGGCACGCCGCTGGGCGAACCGGCGGTGCGCGACACGCGGCTGCAGGCCCAGGCGGTGACGGGCAGCGTGGCGCCGCATGAGCTGCGGCTGCGGCTGAATATGGAAAGGCTGTTGAAGCTGTCCTAGGCGGCCAGCAGGTCGCTGAACAGCTTCTCGCCCCGCACCCGCGGCTTGTAGGCCGAGACCCGCTGCGCGATCGCGGCGATATGGTCCGGGGTCGTGCCGCAGCAGCCGCCGACGATGTTCAGGAAGCCGCTACGGGCGAACTCTTCCATCTGCGCGCCGGTGACTTCGGGGGTTTCGTCGAAGCCGGTGTCGCTCATCGGGTTGGGCAGGCCGGCGTTCGGGTAGCAGCTCACAAACGTGTCGCCGGCCACCTTGGCCAGCTCCTCGATATAGGGGCGCATCAGCGTCGCGCCCAGCGCGCAGTTCAGGCCGATGGCGATGGGCCGGGCATGGCGCACCGAGTGCCAGAAAGCGGTCACCGTCTGGCCCGACAGGATGCGGCCCGAGGCGTCGGTCACCGTGCCGGAGATGATCACCGGCAGGCGTTCGCCGGTGTCTTCCATCAGCTCGTCGAGCGCGAAGATCGCGGCCTTGGCGTTCAGGGTATCGAAGATGGTCTCGACCAGGAACAGGTCGGCCCCGCCCTCCAGCAGGCCGCTGGCCTGCTCGTAGTAGGCGGCGCGGAGGGTGTCGAAGTCCACATTGCGGGCGCCGGGGTCGTTGACGTCGGGGCTGATGCTGGCGGTGCGTGGGGTCGGGCCCAGGGCGCCGGCCACCAGGCGGGGACGATCCGGGGTGCTGAACTTGTCGCAGGCCGCACGGGCCAGCCGGGCGGCCACCACATTCATCTCGCGCGCCACATGGGCCAGGTCATAGTCCTCCTGCGCGACCGTGGTCGCGCCAAAGGTATTGGTCTCGATGATGTCGGCCCCGGCGGCCAGGTATTGCTCGTGGATCTCGCTGATCACATCGGGCCGGGTGAACTGCAAGAGCTCGTTATTGCCCTTCAGGTCCTTGCCGTGATCGGCAAAGCGCGTGCCGCGGTAATCGGCCTCGACCAGCTTGTAGCGCTGGATCATCGTGCCCATGGCCCCATCGAGCACAACGATGCGTTGTTGCAGAATGCCAGGCAGGGCGGCGGCGCGGGTGTAAAGCGGTGCGTTCATGCCCGTCATCGTAGCAAGTCAAAGAAATCCCTACAGGAATCCATGAAGCATCTGCTGCCCAAAGAGGCCCATCAGTACCTGGCCGAGCACCCGGATGCCCTGTTTGTCGATGTGCGCATGGAGATCGAATACCTCTATGTCGGCCACCCGCCAGGCGTCGTCCATGTGCCTTGGTACGAATACCCCGAGATGCATGTCGATGCGGCCCAGTTCGCCCGCCAGGTGACGCGCGAGGCCGGCGGTGATCTGGGCAAGCCGGTCGTCTTGCTGTGCCGCTCGGGCCGGCGCACGATCCCGGCCGGCGAGGCGCTGGAGGCCGCCGGCTTCACCGAGGTGGTCAACGTGGTGCACGGCTTCGAGGGCGAGCTGGACGAGAACTTCCGCCGCGGCGGGCTGAACGGCTGGCGCCATGACGGGCTGCCGTGGGAGCAGATGTAATGGCCGAAGTCACTGGCATCGACCACATCTACATCACCGTGTCGGACCCGGCGCGCTCGGAGGCCTTTTACGACCAGGTGCTGATGCAGACACTGGGCTTCCGCAAGAACCGCTTCACACTGGGCGGCGACCCCCATGTGCAGTATTACAACCGGCTGTTCGGCTTCGTGCTGCGGCCGGCACGGGTCGGCACCCCGCACCAGCCCTATGCCCCGGGCCTGCACCATTTCTGCCTGCGGGTGGACACTATCGCCGATGTGCAGGCCGTGGCCGCGCAGCTGATCGCCGCCGGCATTGCCGCGACCCCAGCCAAGAACTACCCCGACTACGCCCCCGACTACTGGGCCACCTTCTTCGAAGACCCGGACGGCGTGCGCCTGGAAGTCACCAACTACCGCCAGGAGCGGCGCGACCGCCACGACGACTGGGACCGGGCCTGAGCGAACCATGGCCAAGGACCCAGCGCAGGGCCGCCCGCCGGCGCAACTCCAGTTCGATCTGACCTCGATGAAGGTCTTCGTCGCCGCCGCCGAGCTGGGCGGGGTGACCAAGGCCTCGGAGCGGCTGGCCCTGGCCGGCGCGGCGGTGTCACGGCGCATCCAGGATCTGGAGACGCAGTTCGGCCTGCCGCTGTTCGAGCGCCGGCCGCACGGCATGGCGCTGACGGAGGCCGGCCGCGCGCTGCTGGTCCATGCGCGCAGCATCCTGCACACCGCCAGCCGCATGCAGGACGAGGCGGCCTCCTACCGCCATGGTGTCAAGGGCGTGGTGCGCATTGCGGCCTGCAAGTCGGTGGTGCTGCAGTTCCTGCCCGCCGATCTGCAGCGCTGCGCCCAGGCCTGCCCCGGTGTGCGCATCGAGTTGCAGGAGATGAACAGCCAGGGCGTGCTGCAGGCCATGGACCGCCATGCCGCCGACCTGGGCATCTTCGAGGCGACGATGGGGCCGGTCGAATGGGCCACCCAGCTCTACCGCGAGGACAGGCTGATCGTGCTGGCGCCGCGCGACCATGCGCTGGGCGACATGGCCGGTGTGACCTTGGAGGACATCCTGCCCTGGGAGCTGATCGGCCTGGAGGAGGGCTCGGCCATCGCCATCGCGCTGGCCCGCCATGCCGCCGAGGCCGGGCGCGTGCTGCGCATGCGCACCCGGGTCAGCAGCTTCGACAGCATGGCCGCGATGGTGACCCAGGGCGCGGGCATCGCGGTGATGCCGCTGGCGGTGGCCGCGGCGATTGCCCGCTCGCCTGGCCTGCGCCGCATACCGATACGTGAGCCCTGGGCACGGCGCCAGTTCCTGCTCTGCCTGCAGGCGCCCGAGGCCCTGTCGACGGCGGCGCGCGGCGTGCTCGCGGTGCTGGCGTCATCGCAAAACGCGAACGCAGGTTCGGCCAAATAGCGATGGCCGCCGGCGCGGCGGCGTCGGATAGTCCGCACACACCGCAAGCAGCGGGATGTCCGGAGACACGCTCATCATGATTCGACGCAGAACCTTTGCCCTGGCCGCTGCCGCCAGCCTGGCAGCACCGGCGATCCGCGCCCAGCCGGCCGGTCCGGTACGCCTCGTCGTCGGCTTCGCCCCGGGCGGCGGCACCGACATCCTGGCCCGGGTGATGGCGCAGAAGCTGTCGACGATGTGGGGCACCCAGGTGCTGGTCGAGAACCGCGCCGGCGCCACCGGCGTGATCGCCGCCGACTACGTATCCAAGCAGGCACCCGACGGCCTGACCCTCTTGATGGCCCATATCAACAGCCATGCCATCGCCCCGGCCATCTTCCCGAAGATGCCCTACCAGGCCGAGCGCGACTTCTCGCCCATCGCCCTGGTCGGCGTGACGCCCAATCTGCTGATCTGCGGCGACCAGCAGCCGGCTCGCACCGTCAAGGATGTGGTCGAGCTGTGCCGCAAGAACCCCGGCAAGATAGGCTTCGGCTCGGCCGGCAGCGGCTCGGCACAACACCTGGCCCTGGAGATGTTCAAGCTGGCCGCCGGTGTCGATGCCATCCACGTGCCCTACAAGGGCTCCGGCCCCATGCTGACCGACCTGATGGGCGGCCAGATCCAGTACAGCTTCGACACCATGACCGCCGCCACCCCCCATGTGAAAAGCGGCAAGGCGATTGCCATCGCCCAGACCCGGCTGGCGCGCAGCCCCGGCCACGCCAGCGTGCCGACGATGGCCGAATCGGGCTTCCCCGGCTTCGAGGCCACCACCTGGTATGGCCTGGTCGGCCCGGCCAGGCTGCCGGCGGCCACCGTGCGCCGCATCAACGAAGACGTCAACAAGGTGCTGGCCATGGCCGATGTGATCGAGCGTTTCGGCCAGTACGGCGCCGAGGACGGCGGCGGCTCGGCCGACAGGTTCGGCGCCTTCATGCAGGCCGAGTCGCGCAAATGGGCCAAGGTGGTGAAAGACGCCAATGTCAAGGTGGACGCATGACAACCCCGCAAGAACGACCACAGCCGCTGGCCGGCGTGCGCGTGCTCGACGTCAGCCAGGTCATGGCCGGCCCCTATGCCTGCATGCTGCTGGGCGATATGGGCGCCGACGTGATCAAGATCGAGCCCCCCAAGGGCGGCGACCAGACGCGCGGCTCCATGGGCTTCAAGATGAAGGGAAGCGACAGCATGGGCTTCCTGAACATGAACCGCAACAAGCGCAGCGTGACCCTGAACCTGAAGTCGGAGGCCGGGCGCGCGCTGCTGTTCAAGCTGGTGGAGAACGCCGACATCCTGGTCGAGAACTACCGGCCCGGGGTGATGAAGCGCCTGGGCATCTCCTACGAGGATTGCCAGAAGATCAACCCGCGCCTGGTCTATGTCAGCATCTCCGGCTTCGGCCAGACCGGCCCCTGGGCCAACCGGCCGGGCTTCGACCTGATGGCCCAGGCCATGTCGGGTGTGATGAGCGTGACGGGCTACCCCGGCGGCCCCCCGGTCAAGGCCGGCGTGCCGGTGGCCGACATCGGTTGTGCGCTGTTCGCCACCTACGCGATGCTGGCCGCCCATATCGGCAGCAAGGCCAGCGGCCAGGGCCAGTACATCGATGCCTCGCTGTTCGACTCGGCAATGGCCTTCTCGATCTGGGACATGTCGGAGTACTGGGGCACCGGCCGCCCGCCCGAGCCCCTGGGCACGGCCAACCGGATGAGCGCGCCCTACCAGGCCATGGCCTGCGCGGACGGCCACTTCGTGATGGGTGCGACCAACCAGAAGCTGTGGCACAAGCTCTGCCTGACCTTGGAGCGCCGCGAGCTGCTGGACGACGAGCGCTTTGCCACTGTCTCGCTGCGACTGCAGCACCGGCTGGCGCTGGTGGCCGAGCTGGAGCAGAGCTTCAAGCAGCAGACCAGCGCCCACTGGGTGGAGACCCTGCTGGCCGCCGGCATACCGGCCGGGCCCATCCTCAGCTACCCCGAGGCCTTCGAGGGCGAGCATGGCCGGGTGCGGCAGATGCGCATGGAGATTGACCACCCGGTCGAGGGCACGGTGCCCAATATCGGCTTTGCGGTCAAGCTCTCGGGCACGCCGCAGCAGGTGCGCCGTCATCCGCCGCTGCTCGGCGAGCACACCGACGAGGTGCTGGCCGAGCTGGGCATAGGCGCCGCCGAGCGCGCCGCGCTGGCGCAGCAGGGAGCGTTTGCCCATGAGCTCTGACGACGGCGCGGTGCGGCTGAGCATCTCCGAGGGCGTGGCGGCGATCCTGTTCGACCGCCCGGCTGCACGCAATGCGATGACCTGGGCGATGTACGAGCAGCTGGGGGCTATCTGCGAACGGCTGGCCGCCGACCGCAGCGTGCGCGTCGCCACGCTGCGCGGCGCCGGCGGCCAGGCCTTTGTGGCCGGCACCGATATCGCGCAGTTCGCGTCCTTCACCAGCGGTGACGACGGCCTGACCTACGAGCGCCGCATCGACCAGGGCATTGCGCTGATCGAGGCCCTGCCCATGCCCACCGTGGCGGTGATCGAGGGCTTTGCCATCGGCGGCGGCCTGGCCATCGCCACCGCCTGCGACTTCCGCCTCGCCAGCACCGGCACCCGCTTCGGCGTGCCCATCGCCCGCACGCTGGGCAACTGCCTGTCCGTCGCCAACCTGGCGCGGCTGGCGGCGGCCTGGGGGCCACAGCGCGTCAGGCGCATGCTGTTGCGCGCCGAGCTGATCACCGCCGACGAGGCGCTGGCCTGCGGCTATCTGCAGCAGCTGTGTGCGGCGGGCGAGCTGGACGACGCCGCAGCGAAGCTCTGCGCCGAGCTGGCGGCCTTGGCCCCGGTGACGCAGCGCGTCTCCAAGGAAGGCCTGCGTCGGCTGACCGCCCACGGCCTGCCCGACGGTGACGACCTGATACGCCAGTGCTATGGCAGTGTCGACTTCCATGCCGGCGTGGCCGCCTTCGTGGCCAAGCAGCCGCCGAGCTGGACGGGCGGCTGAGCCGGCAGCCAGCGCGTCGGCGCGCTTGCGCTGGAACAAGGGGCGAGCCGACCGGCTATGCTGGAATGCCCGCACACTCACTGCGAGACCCCATGAAACTGAGCTTTCTCGGCGCCGCCGACAGCGTCACCGGATCACGCCATCTGCTGGACACCGGCGAACGCCGGCTGCTGCTGGACTGCGGCATGTTCCAGGGATACAAGGTGCTGCGCGAGCGCAACTGGGCGCCCTTCGGCGTGGCGCCGCACAGCATTGACGCGGTGCTGCTGTCGCACGCCCATCTGGACCACAGCGGCTACATCCCGGCCCTGGTGGCGCAGGGTTTCAAGGGTCAGATCTTCTCCACCGGCGCGACGCGCGATCTGTGCGAGGTGCTGTTGGCCGACAGCGCCCATCTGCAGGAGGAGGACGCCCGCCGTGCCAACCGCTACGGCACCTCGCGCCATGACAAGGCGCTGCCGCTGTACACGTTGGCCAACACCAAGAAGGCGCTGACCCACTTCGTCGGCCTGCCGCGAGACGGCCATCTGCGCCTGGGCGGGGCCGAGATCCGCTTCACGCCGGTCGGCCATCTGCTGGGCGCCTCGGCGATCTCGGTGCAGGCGGGCGGCAAGACGGTGGTCTTCTCGGGCGACCTGGGGCGCAGCAACGACCTGCTGATGCCGCCGCCGCAGCCTGTGCTGGAGGCCGATGTGCTCTTGATCGAATCGACCTACGGCAACCGCCAGCATCCGGCCGAAGACGTTCAGCAGCGCCTGGGCCAGGTGATACGCAACACCCTGAAGCGCGGCGGCACGGTGCTGCTGCCCAGCTTTGCCGTCGGCCGTGCACAGGCCCTGCTCCTGGTGCTGCAGCGGCTGCGCCAGGCCGGCGAGCTGCCCTGGGACGCGCCCATCTACCTCGACAGCCCGATGGCCACCGAGGCGACCGAGATCACACTCAAGCACCGCAAGCTGCTGCGCATTTCGTCCGCGGAAGCGGCCCAGCTGAACGATGGCGTCAAGGTGATAGCCAAATCGGCCGACTCGATGAAGACGGCGTCTCTGGTCGCGCGCAAGAGCGCCATCGTCGTCTCGGCCAGCGGCATGGCCACCGGCGGGCGTGTGCTCAACTACCTGCAGACCCTGGCGCCCAATGCCCGCCACCACATCTGTTTCCCCGGCTTCCAGGTCGGCGGCACCCGTGGCGCCAAGCTGATTGCCGGCGCCCGCGAGATCAAGATCCAGGGCGAATTCGTCACCGTCAACGCCGAGGTCAGCCACCTCGAAGGCTTCTCCGGCCATGCCGACGCCGACGGCCTGATGGCCTGGATGCGCGGCTTCAGGCGCGCACCGACACAGGTCTACGTCGTCCACGGCGAGCCCGAGGCCAGCGACGCACTGCGCTGCCGCATCCAGGACGAGCTGGGCTGGAAGGTGCGAGTGCCGCAGCATGGCGAGACGGTCGAATTCTGATGAAGATCAGAAAGGCGTGGCGCGCCGCACCGACATGGCTGGCGCTGCTCGCCAGTCTGACCGCAACTCAGGCCGAAGCCGACGACGAGTTGCGCAACTGGTTCAACGACCCCTTTTTCCAGATCTCGGCCGGCATTGCCGACTGCCCCGTGCCGGCCGGCCCCTTCGTGACCGAGGCCGAGCGGCGCGTGCAGGCGCACCGCCGGGCCGAGAAAGGCACGACCTGCTGGCTGGCCGGCGAGTGCGAGCGGCCCAATGCCTATGTCTACGACGCCGACATTGCCGCTGCGCTGCAGGCCGGGCTGCGCGATCAGCCCCGCTTTGCCGACACCACGCTGTGGGTCACCGTGCAGGGCCGGGTGGTCTATGTCGAAGGCTGCGTGACCGAGGCCTCTGCAGCGAGCGAGCTGGAGGCCTTTGCCCGCGCCCTGCCCCATGTGCAGCAGGCCAGCGTGATGGTCCGGGTTGACGCGGCCGGGCCGGTGCCCTACAAGGTTCGTTCCAAGCACTAGCAATCCAGGAGTCGGCATGAAACGCGTCACCGGCATTGGCGGCATCTTCTTCAAGGCCAAGGACCCGGCAGCCCTGCGTGCCTGGTATCAGAAACATCTGGGGATGAATGTCGAGGCCTGGGGCGGCATGGCCTTCCCCTGGGCCGGGCCCGACAACCCCAAGGGCGAGGGCGCGACGATCTGGACCGTGTTCGAGCCCGACAGCAGCTACTTCGCGCCCAGCACCAGCCCCTTCATGATCAACTACCGCGTCGCCGATCTGCATGGCCTGGTGGCGCTGCTGCGCGAGGAAGGCTGCGACGTGGACGCCAAGGTCGAGGAGTCCGAGTACGGCAAGTTCGGCTGGGTGATGGACCCCGAGGGCAATCGCATCGAGCTGTGGGAGCCTCCGCCGGGGCCATAGCGGAAGACGCTACTTCGGCGAGAAGCGCAGCAGCTGATTGCTCTGGCTCCAGTTCAGCCGCGACAGCACGTCCATGCCCAGCAGCGGCTTGTCGCTAAGGCCGGGCAGTACCAGCACCTGCAGGCGCTCGGCTTGCACACCGCCGTCGAGCCGCACATCGACTCTTGCCAGCTGGCCCATCGCGGTGCCACCCGCAGTGTTGGTCTGCACCTGGCCGTAGAGCGTCAGTCCCAGCTCCCGCGCCAGGGCCAGCGGAATCGCCGTGCCGCTGGCCCCGGTGTCGATCAGAAACTCGACCGGTGCGCCATTGATGCGCCCGGCCCAGTGGTAGTGGCCGTCCGGCCCGCGGCCGATCTCGATCACGCCCTGGTTGAGCACGAAACGCGAGCGCTGCTGCTCGCGCTCCCACCATTTGAAGCCGATGAAAACGACAGTGCCCAGCAAGAGCCAGAGGGTGATGATCTTCAGGGTGCCGGGCAGTTCGCGCATGCAGGTGAAGGCGGCAATGCCGCTGAAATGGGTTGGCGCGATGTTAGCCGGCAGTCGGGTGGTAGATTCTCAGCCCCCGCGCCACGCCTGCACCGAAAGAGTCCCTTGAGCGAAGAACTGAATACCGCCGCCGAAGCCTTCGAACCCGTTCAGGAGGCGCTGCTGTGGCAGGACGAGGTCTGGACCGCCCGCGTGATCAAGAACGAGGAGGACGAGGGCTGGGCGGTGTCGATGACGCGCCATGGCGAGTCCGAGCCCGCCCTGGTGGCGCCCTGGACCATGGGCCGCGACAAGAAGAACCCCAAGCCACTGAGCGCCCCGGCCTTTCACACCTGGGTGAAGACCGCCAACGAGGTGCTGCGCCGCCATGAGCAGCAGCTGCACGCCCAACTGCACAAGAACCTGAAGCTGAGCGTCAACGGCACGACCTACCTGGTCACCCTGGACATCGTGCCCGACGAGGACGATGCCCACGCCTGGCTGGCCGCCGCCGATGAGGACGGCGCCCAGCTGGCACGGATTCGTGTGGCGCCCAACTTCAAGCTGAACAACACCAGCGCCACCAGCTGGATCGAGAACGAGTTCCAGAAGCCCCGGTAAGAGGCCTCGGGCTTACAGGCCCATGCCGCCGTCGATGATCAGCTCGGCACCGACGGTGAAGCTGGCCTCGTCCGAGGCCAGGAACACCACCGCCTTGGCGATCTCGCTCGGCTCGCCGAAGCGGCCGGCCGGCACCTGGCCCAGGATGGCGGCCGCGGTCTTCTGCAAATCGGTGTCCGACATGCCCAGCTTGCCGTAGAGCGGCGTCGAGACCGGGCCCGGGCTGACCGCGTTGACACGGATGCCGCGGCTGATCAGCTCGCCCGACAGGGTGCGCGCCAGGCTCAGCAGGCCGGCCTTGGTGGCCGCGTAGACACTGGAATTGGGCATGCCGATGTGGGCGTTGATCGAGGTGTTCAGCACCACCGAGGACGGATTGGCCAGGAGGGGCAGCAGCGCCTGCATCAGGAACAGCGGGCCCTTCAGATTGATGGCCAGGCTGCGGTCGAAGGCGGCTTCGTCCCAGTCTGCCAGCGGGCGCAGCTCGGCCACGCCGGCATTGATGAACACCGCGTCCAGCCCGCCGAAAGCCTCCTTGACGGCCTCGGCCAGGCCGGCCTGGGCGCTGACGTCGCCGGCGTCGGCGCGCAGTATCAGCACCTCCGGGCCCAGCTCGCGGCGGGCTTGTTCGATGTTTTGCGGGTTGCTGCCGGTGATGGCCACGCGGGCACCCTCGGCGAGGAATTGACGGGCGGTCTCCAAGCCAATGCCGCTGGTGCCGCCGGTGATCAGGGTGCGCTTGCCAATGAGTCGGTTCATGAGTTTCTCCGTTGAGGTTGAGTCGGTACTGGCTCAGCACCGATGTCTCCAATGTAGGGTTCAGTAATTAAATCAACCAGCCGCTGAAAGTTCACAATACGTTCAGCTTTTGTGAACCATAGGGGATGAGATGGACCGTCTGCGTGCCTTCGAGGTGTTTGTGGCCGTGGTGTCGCGCCAGGGTTTTGCCCGTGCAGCCGAGGCGCTGGACACCTCGCCGGCCAATGTCACCCGCTATATCGCCGATCTGGAGGCGCATCTGGGCACGCGGCTGCTGAACCGGCACTCGCGCAAGCTGTCGCTGACCGAGAGCGGCGAGGCGCTGTTCGAGCGGGCCAAGTCCATCCTCGACGACATGGCCGAGGCCGAGGCGATCAGCGCCTCCAGCGGCCTGGCGCCGCGCGGGCGGCTGCGCATCAACGCACCGCTGAGCTTCGGCCTGCTGCACCTGGCGCCGCTGTGGCCCAGGTTCTGGGCCCTGCACCCCGAGGTCGAGCTCGATGTGTCACTGATCGACCGGGTGGTGGACATCGTCGAGGAGGGCTTCGACCTGGCGATACGCATCTCGCGCAGCGGCTCCACCCAGCTGGCCGCACGCAAGCTGGCCAGCTCGCACAACATCGCCTGCGCCTCGCCCGACTATCTGCGCCGGCGCGGCACACCGGCCACGCCGGCCGACCTGGCCGGCCACGACTGCGTGGGCTATACCTACTGGGCCACCGGCGACGAATGGCAGTTCCGCGACGATGCCGGCACCCAGCATGCGGTGCGGGTGCGCTGCGGCATGCACAGCAACAACGGCGACACGGTGGTGCAGGCCGCCGTGGCCGGCATGGGCGTGATCTGCCAGCCCAGCTTCCTGATCGGCCCCCATCTGCGCGCCGGCCGCCTGGTGGCCCTGCTGCCCGGCTACCACCTGCCCGACATCGATGTGCTGGCCCTTTACCCCAGCCGCCGCCACCTCAGCGCCAAGGTCCGGGTGATGGTGGACTTTCTGGCCGAGCAGTTCAGCGGCGTGCCGCCCTGGGACAGGGACTGATAGCCCCGCAGGAGGGCCGCAGTTCACACACAATGCGCCACCGGCCAATCTGAAGCGAGCCTGATGATGAAGATGAAGTTGATGGTCACGGCGACTGTGCTGGCGCTGACGCTGCAAGCGGCGCAGGCGCAGGCGCAGACCAAGCCGCGCCGCCCGGCGGCCACCGTCGTCAAACCGGTGGCGGCACCACCGGCCCCGGTGGTCCTCGCGCCCGCCCCGCCCATGGTGGAGACACCCACCGCCGTGCGCGAGCTCGGTGGCATCGCGGAGTACCGGCTGGCCAATGGCCTGCAGATCCTGCTCTTTCCGGACGAGGCGCAGAGCACCACCACCGTCAACATCACCTACCGTGTCGGCAGCCGGCATGAGGCGCCGGGCGAGTTCGGCATGGCCCATCTGCTGGAGCACATGGTGTTCAAGGGCACGCCCAGCCACGCCGACATCCCGGGCGCCTTTGCCCAGCGCGGCATGCGCTGGAACGGCACCACCACGGTGGACCGCACCAACTACTTTTCCTCCTTCAACGCCAGCGAGGAGACACTGGCCTTCGCGCTGGCGCTGGAGGCCGACCGCATGGTCAACAGCTTCATCGCCAAGGCCGACCTGAACAAGGAGATGAGCGTCGTGCGCAATGAGTTCGAGCGCGGCGAGAACAGCCCCTTCCAGGTGCTCAACCAGCGCGTGCGCTCGGTGGCCTATGACTGGCATCCCTATGCCCACGCCACCATAGGCCCGCGCAGCGATATCGAGAACGTGCCGATAGAGAAGCTGCAGGCCTTCTACAAGCGTCACTACCGCCCCGACAACGCCATCCTGCTGGTGGCCGGCCGCTTCGACCAGGCACAGACGCTGGCACTGATCGCCAAGACCTTCGGCCCCTTGCCCAAACCAGAGGCGGCCATCCCCCAGCCCTATACCGTGGAGCCGGCGCAGGACGGCGAGCGCAGCGTGGTGGTGCGCCGCATCGGCGGCCAGCCGCTGCTGCTGGCCCACTACCATGTGCCGGCCATGGCCCATGGTGACTCGGCGGCCCTGCTGGTCTACAGCCTGATGATGTCGCTGCAGCCCAGCGGCCAGCTCTACAAGACGCTGGTCGAAGGCAAGCTGGCGGTGGCCACGGGCCTCAACGGCCTGGGCGGCATGGACCCCGGCGGCGCCACCGCCTATGCGGTGCTGACCCAGGAGGCCGATGTGGCCAAGGTCGAAGCGCAGCTGCTGGACCTGATCGAGGGCCGCACGGCCCGCCCCTTCACCGAGGCCGAGCTGGCCCGTGTGCGCGAGCTCGCCCTGGTCTCCTACCGCGAGCAGATGAAGAACCCGGAGGCCTTGATACAGCAGATCTCCAGCCTGATCGGCTCCGGCGACTGGCGCCTGCTGTTCCAGCTGATGGAGGACATTCCCAAGGTCACGCTGGCCGATGTCGAACGCGTGCGCCAGGCCTACTTCCGTCCTGCCAACCGCACGCTGGGCCGCTATCTGCCGGCCACCAGCGTCGAGCGGGTGGAGATTCCGTCCGCACCGCCGCTGGACCAACGGCTGGCTGATCTGAAGGGCCCGCCCAAGGTCGAGGAGGGCGAGCGCTTCGACCCCACGCCCGCGCACCTGGAAGCGCGCATGCAGCGCACCCTGCTGCCCAGCGGCATCACCCTGCACACCCTGCGCAAGCAGACCCGCGGCAACACCGTGCAGCTGCAGATGCAGCTGCGCTGGGGCGAGCGCAACGCCACCTATGCGCGCCGCGGCACTGATCTGATCGGCCCGCTGATGTTCGAGGGCAGCCGCAGCCTCGCCAGGCAGCAGCTGCAGGATGCGCTGATCAAGCTCAATGCCAACTTGCAGATCAGCAGCGGCGATCAGGGCGCGACGATCGCCCTGACCGCCGAGAAGGACAGCCTGCTGCCGGCGCTGAAGATTGCCGCAGCCCTGGTGCAGCAGCCCCTGCTGCCGGCCGAGTCCTTCGAGCGCATGCAGCGCGCCGCCATCGCTGGCCTGCAGGCCTCGCGCAGCGAGCCCGAGACCCTGCGCGCCGAGGCCGTGCGCACGCACTACAACGCCGCGCGCGGCGTGGCCCTGGGCCATCCGGACTACATCCGCAGCCTGGATGAGCGCCTGCAAGCGATACAGGACATGAAGCTGGACGATTTGCGCAGCTTCCATGCCGACTACTGGTCGGCCAACGAGGCCACGGTGGCCGTCGTCGGCACCCTACCCGAGGGACTGGACACGGCCATCGAACAGCTGTTCGGGGCCTGGAAGAAGCCGGCCGCGCCGCGCTATGTGCGCCATGAGCAGGCCTTCCGCGCCATTCCACCGGCGCGCTTCGACGCCACGGCGCCCGACAAGGCCAATGCCGTGCTGCGCTTGCAGACACCGCTGAAGCTGAGCCAGCGCGATGCCGACTACGCCGCCATGGCAGTGGCCGTCCATGTGTTCGGCGGTGGCGCGCTGGAGAGCCGGCTGTCCACCCGCGTGCGCCAGCAGGAGGGCCTGAGCTACGGCATCTCGGCCGGCCTGAGCGCGCCCTATTTCGGCGACGAGGCCGCACTGACCATCAGCGCCAGCTATGCGCCGGACAACCGGGAGCGGGTCATCACCCTGGTGCAGGAAGAGCTGCGGCGCATGGGCGAGCAGGCCATCAGCGAGGCCGAGCTGCAGCGTGCCAAGACCGACATCCTGGAGGGCCGCAAGCAGTCACGCGCCAGCGAGTCGCAGCTGGCCGGCGGCCTGCTGACCCTGATCGAGCGGGGCGAGACCTGGGCCCAGGCGCAGGCGCGCGACGAGCAGTTGCTGGCGCTGAGCGCCGATCAGGTGCTGGCCGCCTGGCGGCGCCTGATCAGGCCCGAAGCCTTCGTCATCAGCACCGCCGGCGACTTCAAGACCCGACCGTGAGGCGCTATTTTTGCCAGGCCGCATCGGGCCGCCAGTTGGCGGCCCAGGCGGGAAAGTCGGCGGCCGGCATCGGGCTGGCGATGCCATAGCCCTGGGCCAGCTCGCAGCCCAGCGACAACAGCATCTCGCCGTGGGCCACCGTCTCCACGCCCTCCGCAATCACCTGGCGGCGGAAGGCCGAGGCCAGGCCCACGACGCCGCGGATGATGGCCAGGTCGTCGGCGTCCTCCAGCATGTCGCGCACAAAGCTCTGGTCTATCTTCAGCACTTCGGCCGGCAGGCGCTTCAGATAGGTCAGCGAGGAGTAGCCGGTGCCGAAGTCGTCCAGCGCGAAGCTGACGCCGACGGCACGGCAGGCCATCATCACCTGCGAGACCTGGGCGATGTCCTCCATCGCGCTGGTCTCCAGGATCTCCAGTTCCAGTCGGCCGGGCCGGACCTCGGGGTGGGCGGCCAGCAGAGTGGCCAGACGCTCGGAGAAGTCCTCCTGCTGCAACTGGCGCGCCGAGATATTGACGCTGACCGGCAGGTCCAGGCCGCTTTCGCGCCAGCTCATCATCTGCTTGAGCGCCGCGTCAATCACCCACTCGCCGATCTCGACGCTGATGTCATGGTCCTCGGTCACCGGCAGAAAGGCCGCCGGTGAGAGCAGGCCGCGCTCGGGGTGCTGCCAGCGTATCAAGGCCTCGGCGCCTATCACCGCGCCGCTGCGCATATTCACCTTGGGCTGGTAGAACAGCACGAACTCGCGCCGTTCCAGCGCCTGGGCGATGTGCTCCAGGCTTTCGCGCTGGGTCTTCACCGCCTCGTCATGGGCCACGTCGAACAGGTGGTAGCGGTTCTTGCCGGCCTGCTTGGCCACATACATCGCCTGGTCGGCATGGCGCATCAGCTGATCGGCATCGGCGGCATCCTGCGGATAGACGGTCACGCCTATGCTGGCCGAGACCTGCAGCACCGCCTCGCCCACCATCAGCGGTGAGGCCGCGGCCTGCAGCAGGCGCTCCAGCACGGGCTCGCAGTCCTGCGGCCGCTCCAGGTCCACCAGCACCGCCACGAATTCGTCGCCGCCGATGCGTGACAGCGTATCGCCCTCGCGCAGCGCCGCGCGCATGCGCTGGGCCAATGCGATCAGCAGCTGGTCGCCGACATCGTGGCCATGCTTGTCATTGACGGCCTTGAAGCCGTCCAGATCCAGAAAGGCCACCGCCAGCGACTCGTTGCGGCGCTGGCTCTGCGCCATGGCCTGCTGCAGGCGGTCGGCCAGCAGCACGCGGTTGGGCTGGCTGGTCAGCGCGTCGTAATGAGCGATGTGCTCCAGCTGGCGCTGGTGCTCCTTCATCGGCGTGATGTCGGTGAACAGCGAGACATAGTTCTGCGTCTTGCCGCTGGCATCGCGCACCGCGCTGATGGTGATCATCTGCGCGTAGACGTCGCCATTCTTGCGCCGGTTCCAGATCTCGCCGTCCCAGTAGCCGTTGCCGGTCAGGTCGCGCCACATCGAGGCATAGAACTCAGGGCCATGGCGGCCGGACTTGAGCAGGCGCTGGTTCTGGCCCAGCGCCTCCTCGCGGCTGTAGCCGGTGATGTGGCTGAAGGTGTTGTTGACCTCGATCAGCGTGCCCGCCGCATCGGTGATGGCAATGCCCTCGCGCGCATGGGTGAACACGCTGGCCGCCAGTTGCAGCCGCATATCGGCCCGGGTGCGGTCGATGGCCAGGGCGGCCAGCCGCGCCTCGTCCTCGATCAGTTGCAGATCGGCCGGGGTCGGCGTGCTGGCCTGGCGGTGGTAGACGGCAAAGGTGCCCAGCACCCTGCCCTGGGCCGACAGGATAGGCTGCGACCAGCAGGCGCCCAGGCCGGCCGCACGGGTGATGTCCAGGAACTGCGTCATCGAGGGATGGGTCTCGATGTCCTCGACCACCACCCGCTCGCCGCTGAAGGCAGCCGCGCCGCAGGCACCCACGCCGGGCCCGATCTGCAGGCCCTCGAGCGCCTGGTTGAAGAACTCGGGCAGGCTGGGAGCGGCACCCTTGCGCAGATGCCGGCCCTCATCGTCGAGCAGCAGGATGCTGCACAGCATCGTCGGGTCCAGGCCCTCGACCTCGCGCACGATCAGATCCAGCACCGACTGCAGCGGCGCCTTCTCGCTGAGCAGCTGCAGCACCCGCTGGTGGTGCTGCTCGCGCTGGTGGGCGCGGCGGCTCTCGGTGATGTCGGCAATCACCCCGACCAGGCCCACCTCCCCGCCACTGGCCGAATGGAAGTGCCGGCCGGTCAGATGGCCCCAGAACAGGGTCTTGTCGGCGCGCTGGTAGCGGCGCTCCATGTCGACCGAAGCCAGCCGGTCGGTCAGCATGGCCATCAGATTGGCCTGCGCCACCGGGCGCTCCGACGGATGGACCAGATCGACATAGCCCCGGCCGACCAGCGCCTCCTGCGGCCAGCCGAACATCTCGGCCATGCGCCGGTTGGCATGGGTGATGCGCCCATCCATGCCCACCAGGTAGATGGCCACGCTGGAGGTGTCCATGATCTGCTTGAGCAGGGCCTCGCGCGCGGCCAGCTCCTCGCTGGCGCGGGCCAGATCCTGCTCGGCACGCTTGCGCTCGGTGATGTCGGTGGCGATGGCGATCACGCCCACCACCTCGTCGGTGCTGCCGCGCAGCGGCACGCGGGTGACCTCGACCAGATGCGGCAGGCCATCGACGAAGTTCAGCGTCTCCTGCGAGCGGTGCGTGCCCTGCTGCTGCAGGCACTCGGCATCGGCGCGCTGGCGGGCGGCGGCCAGCTCATCGCCCAGCAGCTCGGGCAGGTGGCGACAGCTCAGAAAGCGCGCCTCGGCGATGCCTATCGAATCGCAGAAGGTCTTGTTGACGAAGCGGTAGCGGCCATCGACACCCACCAGCCAGATGCCCACCGGCGCATGGTTGAGGATGGCGTGCAGCTTGGCCTCTGCGGCCTGCACCTCGGCCACCTGGGCGTCGAGCTGCAACGTCATGGAGCGGAAGCTGCGCGCCAGATCGCCGACCTCGTCGTCTCGCTCCACCGGCAGCGCGTCGATAGGCCGGCCCAGCGCATGCAGGCCCACGGTATGGGCCATCAGGTTCAGGGGCTTGGCCAGCACCCGCGCCAGCGCCAGCGCGACGATGGAGGCCAGCGCGATGAACAGCAGGGTCAGCTGGACCACGCCCAGGCCCAGCGTCTTGCTCTGGGCCAGCACATTCTCCAGCGGCGTGTACAGGCCCAGCACGACGAAGCGCTGCTCGGCCAGCAGGCCGAAGGGCACCCGCACAAAGGCCGCCAGCGACGGCCGGCCAAGCACCGCCCCATCGGCCGACTCCAGCATCACATGCGGGCTGCGCCCCTCCAGCATCGGCCGCGTGTCGGGCAACTCGTCCTGGATCAGGAATTGGCGTCCGGTCTCGAACCCGAAGGTCTTGCTCGCATCCGGGTGTATCAGGTAGTCGCCGCGCTTGTTCGTCAGCAGCAGCTTCAGGTCCTGCGGCAGATCGGCGCGTATCAGGTCGAACAGGTCGCCGAGGTCGACATCGATGACGACCACGCCGAACGTCAGCCCCGCATGCGACTGCACCGGGGCGGCAATGCGTATCGTCGGCTTGCCGAAACCATGGTGGGCGCCCTGCTCCTGGTTCAGTCCGATCTGCGAGACGTAGAACTGCCCGGCCGGCAGCCGCAGCGCCTCGAAGAAATAGGGCTGATGGTTTTTCTCCTGCAGCCCCTCGCCCTTGACGACGATGCTGCCGGTAACGCTCTCGTTGGCGCGGTCCACCCGTATCAGCTCGCGGCCGTGGTTGCCCGCGCCGATCAGCCGCACCTGCGAGTACTCCGGGCGCGACGACAGCAGGCCGGTGAAGATGGCCGCCAGCACCCGGCCCTGCTCCAGCTGAGCCTGCGGCGCCGCGGCGGCGTCGGCCAGCTGCTGCACCTGGGGCAGCAGGGCGACAAAACGTACATCGTCCGAGATATGCGACAGCGAATCGTTGAAGCGCTGGGCCAGCACCTGGGTGGCGGTGAGCAGCTTGTCCTGCGAAGACTTGATCAGCAGGTCGCGGCTGCGGTCATAGACGTAGTAGCCCGTCAGCGCCGTGGACAGCGCGCCCAGCAAGGCCAACCAGAACCCGAGCTTGATGCCTACGCTGAATCGCATCTAGAAATTTTCCAACCGTTCACCGGACAGTATCTTGTCCCACAGCAACTTGCGCCGGGCCGGGTCTTCGATCGGCTCCAGCCAGATGATCTTGTCGCCGGCCGGGCTGTCGGCGAACGGCGTCACCGTGTTGGCCAGGCCATGGACCTTGCTGAGGCGCTCGCTGACCTCGCGCTCCAGCGTGTAGTTGATCCATTGCTGGGCCAGGGCCGGATTCCGGGCCCCCCTGGACAGGGCCCAGCAATCCAGCCAGGCCAGCGCCCCCTCGCGCGGAATCACATAGCCGATGTCGGCGCCAGCATCCTGCAGCGCCCGCACCTGCTGGGTGCCGTAGTTGGCAAACACCAGGGCCACCTCATGGCGCTTGAACCATTCGACCACTTCGTCCGCGGTGGCGTAATAGGTCAGCACATTGCGCCGCAGCTGCACCAGGCGCCGCGCCGCCTCGCCGAGCTGGGCCGGCGTCAGCTGGAAGGGATCTTTCACCCCCATCACCATGCCGGCCAGGGTGAAGTTGTGGTTGCTGGTGTTGAAGGCCAGCACCCGGCCCCGGTACTCGGGTGCCCACATGGCGGCAAAGGAGTTCGGCGGTGTCTTCACCAGCTTGCGGTTGTAGATCAGCCCCATCTCCGAATAGGTGTAGGGCACGGCAAAGGTCTTGCCGTCACGCACCAGGCCGGCAATGTCGGCATAGCGGCGAAAACGCGGCAGCTGGCGGGCGTTGTTGCTGATCGCCGCCATGTCGATGGGCACGCTCAGCCCTTCGGCGATATAGCGCTGCAGTTCGGCCGTGTTGACGGCAAAGACATCGAAATCCTGCCCCTTCTGCTTGACCAGCTTGTTCCACAAGTCGTCGTCGGAATTGGCGTAGGTGATCTCGACCTTGGCGCCGGTGCGCTGCTCGAACACCGCCACCACCTCGGCATCGGCATAGCCGTCCCAGGTGAGCACGCGCAGCACCTCCTTGGCACCCGCCAGCCCCGGCAGGGCCAGCAGCACCAGGGCGAACAGGCGCAGCGAAATTCCAAGTCTCGACCTCATCACAACATGATGAATCTTGAAGCTGACGCCTGCCCTGGCGACTCCGCGAACAAAGTCGCATTCGGGCCCCAAATGACTGGGGAACGGTCCCTAAGTCGCCTGCTCGGCCGGATGCAGGGGCACGACGTCCTGGTCGATGGCGCCAAAAATGCTCATGCCCTCGGCGCCCTTCATCTCGATGCGTATGGTGTCGCCGAACTTCATGAAGTCGGTCTTGGGCTCGCCGGTCTCGATGGTCTCGATCGCCCGCTTCTCGGCAATGCAGCTGTAGCCGCGCGACCAGTCTTTGTTGCTGACCGTGCCTGAGCCGACGATGGAGCCGGCGCGCACCCGCCGCGTCTTGGCGATGTGGGCGATCAGCTGGCCGAAGTGGAAGGTCATCTCCTCGCCGGCATCGCACAGACCCACGCGCTGGCCGTTCCACATGCTTTGCAGCTTCAGGTGCACGCGCCCACCGGCCCAGGCCGGGCCCAGCTCGTCCGGCGTCACCGCCACCGGACTGAAGGCGGTGGCCGGCTTGCTCTGGAAGAAGCCGAAACCCTTGGCCAGTTCGCCCGGTATCAGGTTGCGCAGGCTCCAGTCATTGGCCAGCATCAACAAGCGCACGCCTTCCAGCGCCTGCTGCGGCGCCGTGCCCATGGCGATGTCGCCGGTGATGACCGCCAGCTCGGCCTCGAAATCGATGCCCCAGGCCTCGCTGGCAAAAACGGCGTCGTCGCAGGGGCCCAGAAAGTCGTCGCTGCCGCCCTGGTACATCAAGGGGTCGGTGTAGAAACTGGCGGGCACTTCCGCGCCGCGCGCCTTGCGCACCAGTTCCACGTGGTTGATGAAGGCCGAGCCATCGGCCCACTGGCAGGCGCGCGGCAGCGGCGCCATGCACTGCTTGGGGTCGAAGTTGAAGGCGTGCCGCGCCTTGCCATGGTTCAGATTGACATAGATGTCATCGAGCTGGGGCGACATGAAATTCCAGTCGTCCAGCACCTGCTGCAGCCGCGTGGCGACGCCATTGGCGTAGTGGGCCGTCGTCAGGTCCTTGGACACGACGACGAGTTGGCCGTCACGCGAGCCGTCTTTGTAAGTGGCGAGTTTCATCTTGAGGGGGATGGTGCGGGTTGGGCGGGAATGGCAGCATTGTCCGATGACTTCGCTTTCGCACTCCGCGCCCTGGTCCTGGGCCGCATCGCCCCGCCAGCGCCGCGTCTGGTTGGGCGCCGGCGCGCTGGTGCTGGGCCTGCATGGCTGGCTGTGGCTGTCCTTGCAGCTGCCGGGCAAAAGCGCCGCCCCCTCGCCGGGGACCGCCGCGTTGGCCGTCCAGCTGGCGCCGCGTGCGCCGGCCGAGCCAGCCCCAGCCCCAGCCATCGAAGCACCCGCCCCCGCGCAGCCGCGCGCGCGGGCACCGCAGGCCGGCGCCCGGCCCGCTACGACCGCCACGCCCTTGCCTCCGCCCGCCGAGGCGCGGCCCGGCCAGGCCACCCAATTCGCCCCGCCGGCGCTGCTCAGCTACGAGTTGAGGCGTGGCCCGGCGCTGGGCCAGGCGCTGCTGAGCTGGCGGCCCTCGCCCGAGGGCTATGAAGCGCGGCTGGAGCGCTGGCTGGACGGGCGCCCGCTGCTGACCTGGGCCAGCCACGGTGAGATCGACGCCGCCGGCCTGGCCCCGCAGCGCCAGACCGACGAACGCGGCGGCCGCGCCCGGCGTGCCACCAACTTCCAGCGCGAGGCCGGCAAGATCACCTTCTCCGGCTCCAGCCTGGAGCTGCCGCTGCCCGCCGGCGCGCAGGACCGGCTCAGCTGGATGCTGCAGCTCGCGGCCCTCGTCGCGGCCCGCCCCGAGGCCTTTGCACCGGGCCAGCCGGTGGAGCTGCCAGTGGCGGCCGGCCAGGGCCGCCTGCAGATCTGGCGCTTCATCGTGCAGCCCCCGCAAACGCTGGAGCTGCCGGCCGGGCGCATCGAATCTGCGGTGTTTTTGCAACGCCTGCCCGAGGGGCCATACGAACCGCAGATCGACATCTGGCTCGACCCGCAGCGCCACTTTCTGCCGGTGCGCCTGCGCTGGAGCCGGGACAACAGCGAGCAGGCGCTGGAAATGAGCCTGAACAAAGAGCTGCCCACACCGTGAACTTGTGGACACAACCCCCTCAAGCCGAGGGTGGCGCCGGCCGAAGAAACTGTCACGCTGAGGCTGCGTTGATGCTTCTCCCGACCGATGGCGGCCCCGGCAGCTTGAAATACCTGCCGATGGCCACAGTTAGCTGCAAAGGAGTACCCACATGCAAATGCTCTACAACTCGGACAGCTTCGTGGTCGTGCAATTCGACGTGCCGGTACCCAATCTGGGCAATCCCAACCTGCAGATCGGCGACGAGTCCCTGAGCCGCGGTGGCTACGAAATCGTCGATAAATTCGCCCGCAAGGAAATCTTCATCGAAGGCGCGCTGGCCGAAAGCTTCAAGCTGGGCGTGCAGGCGCTGATCGAAGGCGACCCGTCCGAAGAAGAGATCGACGACTACATCGAGACTTACGCCTCCATGAGTCAGCACCCAGTCGTGATGCATTGAGGGCTGGACAGGGCCGGGCCACAATCCCTCGCCCAATAAGTCACACCCGCAGGGCTTGCCCTGCGCCGCGGCCTGATCCAAGATGGGGCATCCCTGTGAGGAGCTGCCCATGGCCAAGCGTCTGTCAGACGCGCACCTGCTGCCTTCGCCCGGCCTCAAAGAGGCACCGGTGCTGGATCGCATGTGCTCGCAGTTCGTCCTCACGCTGACACTCAAGCACGCGGCCCGCTTCAACCTCAGGCGCGACTGTGCCGGCCTGCTCTCCTTCGTCGGTCGTCATCTGGTCTGGCCCGCCAGCGTGCTGACCCGGGTGCGCGGCTTCCTGGCCCAGCGCTGCAAGAGCAACGAGGCCTGGCGCGACCACGAGTCGCTCAGCGACGAAGCCTTTCTGAAACGCTACGGCGTCTGGCACGGCCCCTACGAAGAGGGCTCGCTGTTCTTCTACATCGACGAATACATCAAGGACGCACCGAAGGACCTGCTGTCGGTGCTGGGCACGACCTGCGAATGGCTGGAGCGCCAGCTGAAGAAGGAATCGACCCTGGTCGAGAAGAACATCGATGCGCTGGCCGATCTGCTGCAGCTGAACCCGGCCGAGCGTGCGTTGCTGCTCTACGGCACGCTGGCCCGCTACCAACGCGAGCTGCGCGGTCTCCTGGTCGAGTTCAAGGTCAACAATGCACAGGAGGCCTTCGCCGCCATCGCCGCCGTGGCCGGCGTCAACGAGCAGGAAGTGGCCGAGGCGCTGCGTGCCGGCTCGCGGCTGGAGCGCATAGGCATGGTCGAGAACCTGATCTCGGAGCACAACATCACCGACCTGGCCGACCTGATGAAGGTCAGCGAGCAGCTGCCGCCGGTGCTGATGCGCGAGTACCAGGGTCCGTCCGACCTGATGGCCGTGTTCACCCGGCCGGCGACCAAGAGCGAGCTGGCGCCCAATGACTTCCATTTCGTCAGCGAAGACCTGAGCGTGCTCACCGCCCTGCTCAGCAACGCCGTCGAGCGCAAGGCGCTGGGCGTCAATGTGCTGCTCTACGGCCCGCCGGGCACCGGCAAGACCGAGCTGGCCAAGGTGGCGGCGCAGACGGCCGGTCTCGATCTGTACGAGGTCGAGTACGCCGACCGCGACGGCAATTCGCTGACCGGCCGTGACCGCTACCGCTCGCTGCAGATCAGCCAGGTCTTCCTCAAGGGCGGCCACAAGGTGGCGCTGCTGTTCGACGAGGTCGAGGACGTGTTCCCGCCGCTGTCCAGCGACACTGCCCAGCTGATGGCCCGGCTCGACTCCACCGGCGAAGGCCCACCGTCGAGCAGCGTCAGCGGCAAGGCCTGGGTGAACCAGATCCTGGAGACCAATCCGGTGCCGGTGATCTGGGTCACCAACCGCATCGAGCAGATCGATCCGGCCTTTCGCCGCCGTTTCCAATACCACCTGGAGCTGAAGTCGCCTCCGCCGGGCGCTCGCCTGGCCCTCGTCAATCGCGCCCTGCAAGAGGTGAAAGTTAGCGCAGGCTTCTCGGAGAAGCTCAGTGAACGCAGAGGCCTGACCCCGGCTCAGATACGCACGGCAGTGCGCTTCGCGCAATTGGCCGGGCCCGACAAGGCGGTCGAGGCGCTGATCGAACGCCAGCTGCAGAATGCCGACAAGGCGCTGGGTCATGACGCCCGCGAGAAGGGCGCGCGGCCGGTCGTCACGAGCTACGACCTGAGCCTCTTGAACACCGAATCGCGCTTCGAGATTGCCCGCATCGTCGAGGCGCTGAAGCGCCGTGGTGCCGGCTGCCTGTGCTTCTTCGGCCCGCCGGGCAGCGGCAAGACGGCCCTGGCCGAGCACATCGCCCAGGCACTGCAAAAGCCCCTGATGATCCGCCAGGCCAGCGACATTGCCAGCAAGTTCGTCGGCGAGACCGAGCAGAACATGGCGCGCATGTTCGACTCGGCAGCCACCGAAGACGCCGTGCTGCTGCTCGACGAGGCCGACAGCTTTCTGCGCAGCCGCCGCCTGGCCGAGCGCAGCTATGAGCTCAGCGAGGTCAACGAGATGCTGCAGGGCATGGAGCGCTTCCCGGGCATCTTCATCTGCACCACCAATCTGTTCGAGGAGCTGGACGAGGCCGCCCTGCGCCGCTTCACCTTCAAGATCCGTTTCAAGGCGCTGACGCAGGAGCAGCGCGAACGGATGTTCATCGCCGAGGCGCTGGACGGCGCTGGCGACGCCATCAGCCACGAGCAAGGCCAGCGCCTGGCCGAGCTGGACGAGCTGACGCCGGGCGACTTTGCCAATGTCAAGCGCCAGGTCGATATCCTCGGCGAGAGTTTCGAGCCGGACGAGTTCCTGTCCCAGCTGGAAGCCGAACACCGCGTCAAGCCCGAGGTGCGGCAGCGGCGCTCGATAGGTTTCAAGCAGTAGCCCGGACGAAAATCCGGGGAGGCAGGGGCGGCACCGCTAGCATTGCCGCCATGAATCCGACACCCCACCTTCTGTCCTTCATCCTGGCCGGCCTGCTGGCCAGCACCTCCCATGCCGCCGAGCTGAATCTGCGCATCCTGCAGACCACCGACGTGCACATGAATCTGCTGAACTACGACTACTACCAGGACCGGGCGACCGACGAGTACGGCCTGGCCAAGACCGTCAGCCTGATCAAGGCGGCGCGGGCCGAGGCGCGCAACAGCCTGTTGTTCGACAACGGCGATCTGCTACAGGGCAACCCGCTGGGCGATCTGGTGGCGCGGGTCAAGCCGCTGCAGGCCGGCGAGGTGCACCCGGCCTACAAGGTCTTGAACCTGCTGGACGTGGACGCCGCCAATATCGGCAATCACGAGTTCAACTACGGCCTGCCGTTCCTGCGCCAGGCGCTGGCCGGCGCGACCTTTCCCTACGTCAATGCCAATGTGATGCAGGCCGAGGCGCCCGATCACCATGCCTTCACGCCCTGGGTGATCCTGGAGCGCCGCTTCAATGATGAGGCCGGCCAGCCGCACACGCTGAAGATCGGCGTGATCGGTTTCGTGCCGCCGCAAATCATGCAGTGGGACAAGCAGAACCTGGACGGCAAGGTGGTGGCCCGCGACATCGTCGAGACCGCGCGCCGGCTGGTGCCGGAGCTGCGCGCCAAGGGTGCGCAGCTGGTGGTGGCCATCGCCCACACCGGGCTGGAGAAGGCCGAGCCGGGCCCGTCATCAGCCAAATTCGCCGAGAACGCCGCCGCGCAGCTCGCTCAAGTACCGGGCATAGACGCCCTGCTGCTGGGCCATGCCCATGCCGAGTTTCCGGGCAAGGACTTTGCCGGCTACCCCGGCGTCGATCTGGCCAAGGGCAGCATCCACGGCGTGCCAGCGGTGATGCCGGGCCGCTGGGGCGATCATCTGGGCGTGATCGATCTGCGGCTGGACAATGCCTCGGGCGCCTGGAAGGTGGTCAACAGCCGAGCCGAGGTCCGCCCCATCTACCAGCGCGCCACCCGCCGGGCGCTGGTCGATGCCGACCCGCTGGTGGCCACGGTCATCGCCACCGAGCATGCCGATACGCTGGCCTATGTGCGCGGCGCCGTGGCACAAAGCCTGGCGCCCATCCACAGCTATTTCGCGCTGGTGATGGACGACCCCTCGGTGCAGGTGGTGTCGCAGGCCCAGCTGGCCTATATGGCCCGCGCGGTGCAGGGCACGGCCTACGAAAAGCTGCCGCTGCTGTCGGCCGCCGCGCCGTTCAAATCGGGCGGCCGCCAGGGCTGGAGCAGCTATACCGACATACCGGCCGGCACGATAGCCATCAAGCACGTGGCCGATCTCTACGTCTATCCGAACACCCTCAAGGCGCTGAAGCTCACGGGCGCCGAGGTGCGCGAATGGCTGGAGATGGCGGCCGGCAACTTCCGCCAGATCGACCCCAAGGGCGCCCCCGAGCAGGACCTGCTGGAGCCGGGCTTCCGCTCCTACAACTTCGATACGCTGGACGGCCTCAGCTACGAGATCGATGTGACGCAGGCGGCCCGTTACGACGCCGACGGCAAGCGCCTGGCCGGCGGCGGGCGGCGCATCGTCAATCTGCGCCACCAGGGCAGGCCGGTGGCCGACACCGCCGAGTTCCTGGTCGTGACCAACAACTACCGCGCCAGCGGTGGCGGCAACTTCCCCGGCCTGAACGCCAGCAAGATCGCTATCGATGCGCCGGACGAGAACCGCGAGGCGGTGGCGCAGTACCTGGCCGGCGTGAAGCAATTCAATCCGACGGCCGATGGCAACTGGCGCGTGCTGCCGGTGCCGGGTGTGAAGCTGCGCTTTCTGTCAGGCGCGGGCGGCATGGCCCATCTGGCGGCCACGCCCAGGGTCAAGCTGGTCAAGGACAACGGCGACGGATCGGCGCTGTATGAACTCGTCGACTAGGCGGATTCGATGATGGTCTGCACCAGGGCCGCCACCCGCGGCCCCATATTCAGCGGCACCAGGCGCAGCTGCGGATGCTGGCGGGCAAAGACACGGAACAGCTCGTCGGCGAAGGCGTGGCCGACGTCGTTGACGCCGTCGAAATCGAGGTCCGCCCGCTTGAACTGCTGCAGCCGGGCGCCCACACGCTTGGCCTGCGAGCGCGACTCCAGGCCCGAATGGCCCTCCAGCAGCAGCTTCAGCGGCACCAGGGTGCGCTCGAAGTCATAGCCCTTGCCGTCGACGCTGAATCGGCGCAAGACCTCGTCAACGCTGCGGCGCGACTCCAGCCCGAAGGCCACGAACACCGAGGTGCCGGTGCGGCAGACCGGCCGGCCGCGCTGCCACAGCCCCTCTTCCCATTCGCGGTGCTGATAGGCGGTCTCGTTGGCGTGCAGGTCGAACACATCGGCCATCTTGGCGGTGAAGAACAGGCCGCGGCCGGTGTGGCGGTCGGGCTGGCTGGTCAGCTTGCCCTTGCTCAGCTCCAGCATGGCCATGGCCGGATCGTCGATCTTGAAGACCTCGTTGATCTTGTTGAACACGCCCCGGCCGTCGTCTGACACCAGCAGCTGCAAATGGCTGCCGGTCTGGCGCATCGACACCGTCACGCTCGTGCCCTCGCTGTGATCGACGGCGTTATTCAGCAGCTCGGTGAAGGCATGCTGGGCGAGGCGGAACACCTCGTCGGACAGCGCAAAGTGGGGCGCAAAGTCGCGCGCCCAGGGCACGTCCTCGTCCAGGCCTTCGAGCGGATAGCGGCGCACGACCTGGCGCAGCAGGCCGGGCTCGTAAACGGGCTTGCGCGGCGTGCCCTTGCGCACCAGCCACTGCAGCTCGATCAGGCGCTTCAAGGTCTTTTGCGCGGTGGCGCGGGTCACGCCCTGGCGCTCGGCCACCTGGCTGGCCAGGTCTCCCGGAAACTGCTGCACCGCCACCGTGATCCACTGGGTGACGGCGGCCAAATCAACACGTGCCATGACTGATCTTCCCGATTTGCTGCGCGGGGCAGTTTGGCACGCCACCCGCGACGCAGGTATTCAGTAATACCCGCCAAATCCGGCCAGATCAGCTGTCGAACACGGTGGCCAGCGAGCGAAAGCCCTTGATTTCAAGCGGATTGCCAAAGGGGTCGAGCAGGAACATCGTCCACTGCTCGCCGGGCTGGCCCTCGAAACGCACCTGGGGCGGCATCACAAATTCGGTGCCGGCGGCCTGCAGCCGCTCGGCCAGCGCCTGCCATTCGGGCAGCTCCAGCACCACGCCCAGGTGCGGCATGGGCACCAGATGGCCGCCGACCTGGCCGGTGCGGGTGGTGGCAAAGGGCTCGCCCAGGTGCAGGGAGATCTGGTGGCCGAAGAAGTTGAAATCGACCCAGGTGGCGGTGCTGCGCCCCTCCGGGCAACCGAGCAGGTCACCATAGAAACGGCGGGCGCCGTCCAGGTCGCGTACATGAAAGGCCAGGTGGAACAGGCTGGGCATGGGGGCTCCTCGATAATCCACGCAGCTTAGCCAGAAACCGAGATCCGATGCCATCGCCTGCCGCACATGTGAAACGCTTGGCGCGCGCCTATTCCCTGGGCCTGGTCTGTTTCGCAGGCCTGGCCCAGGCCGCGCCGCCCGCCGCCTGCCCACCCACCGCCCAGGTGCCCAGCCCCGAGCAGGTGCAGGCCGGCATGGGCAGCGCCCGGGACCGCGGCCTGCTGTGGCGCATCAGCAAGGACGGGCGCGACTCCTATCTGTACGGCACCCTGCATGTGGGCCGGCCCGACTGGATCTATCCCGGCCCGGCCCTGCAGCGGGCACTGCAGCAGACTGAAGTGCTGGCCCTGGAGCTGGACGTCACCGATCCGGCCGTGCAGCAGGCGATGACGGCGCCGACACCCGCCGATCAACTGCCGGCCATAGCCCCGGCCTTGCGCCGGCGTATGGATGCCCAGGCCGACGAGGCCTGCCTGCCGCCCACCGCCCTGGCCGCCATGCATCCCTTGCTGCAACTGATGACCTATGCGGTGCTGGCCGGTCGCTGGGACGGCCTGGACCCGTCCTACGGCCAGGAGTTCATGCTGGCCGGTTTCGCCAAGGCCGGCCAGCGCCCGCTGATCAGCCTGGAGACGGCCCAGGGCCAGCGCGAGGCACTGATTCCAAATCGTGCGGACAAGGCCCTGCTGGCGGTCGAGGAGTCTCTGGCCCTGCTGGAGAACAAGCGCGTGCGTCCGAGCCTGCTGCGCATGGCCGAAGCCTGGGCACGCGGTGATCTGGCCGAATTGCAGGGCTACGAGCAATGGTGCGACTGCATCAAGAGCGACGCCGACCGCCAGGCCATGCGTCGGCTCAACGATGAGCGCAACCCGGCCATGGCCGAGCGCATTGCTGCGCTGCATCAGGAAGGCCGGACGGTACTGGCCGCCGTGGGCGCCCTGCACATGACCGGGCCGCAGGCGCTGCCCCTGTTGTTGGCTCGGCGCGGCTTCAGTGTTGAACGCGTGGAGCCCCACAAGCAGCACGCCCGGTGATAGGCTCAGGTCTCCAAAAAACGGAGACAGCAACCATGGCCGACGCATCCAGCTTCACCAAGTTCGTTCCCGGCTTCGACTTTCTGCAGGGCCTGGTCAAGACGGCCGGCGCCTCGCTGCCGAACATCGGCCAATGGGTGGCGCCAACCCTGAACCCCGAGGAGCTGGAAAAGCGCATCGAGGAGTTGCGCACGGTGCAGTTCTGGCTGGAGCAGAACGCGCGCATGATGGGTGCCACGATACAGGCGCTGGAGGTGCAGCGCATGACGCTGTCCACCCTCAAGTCGATGAATGTGCCGCTGGCCGAGCTCAGCGAGACGCTGAAGATCAAGATGCCCGGCGTGGACGGCCCGATGCCGGTGTTCTCCGCCGCAATGGGCCAGCCCGCCGCACCCAGCAAAAAGGCGGAGAAACCCGAGAAGAAGGCCGAGCCTGCAAGCGCTGCGTCAGCCGCCGCCGTTGATCCGATGCAATGGTGGGGCGCCCTGAGCCAGCAGTTTGCCCAGCTGGCCACCAACGCGATGAAGGACAGCGCCACCGACGCTGCCAAGAATCTGGCCGGGGCGATGGTCAAGCAATCCTTCGACGCCGCAGGCGAGACCCTGCGCAAGGCCGCCTCGGTGCCCGGCGCGGTGGCCGGAGCGGTGGCCGGCGGCATGGTCAAGCAGGCCGTCAAGACGGCCAGCGCCGGCCGGGCCGCGGCCGCCAAGAAGACCGCCGCGCGCAAGCGCAGCGCCGGCTGACCCGGCCGCCATTCATGTTCCTCAGCGGCCACGCCACCCATCCGGACTGGCATATCGCACTGGCGCTGGCCGCTGCCCAGCTGGAGGCACAACGGGCTCATGCGCCCGCCATGGCTGCGACCCTGGGCTGGGTCTATCTGACCGACCACTACGCGCCACATGCCACCGCCCTGCTGGCGGAGTTGCAACAGCGCTGGCCCGGCGTGGACTGGGTCGGCGCGGTGGGCATAGGCGTGAGTGCCAGCGGCGTCGAGTATTTCGACGAGCCGGCCTTGAGCCTGCTGCTCAGCGATATGCCCCGCAGCCACTACCGCGTGTTCTCAGGCAGCGCGCCGCTCGGTGCCACGTCGAATTGGCTGGCCCACAGCGCGCAGGTCCATGCCGATGGCAGCAGCGCCGACGCTGCCGAGCTGATCGCGGAGATGAGTGCGCGCACCGCCAGCGGCTATCTGTTCGGCGGCATTGCCAGCGCCCGCACCCAGGCCTGGCAGATCGCCAACGGCCTGTTCCAGGGCGGCCTGTCCGGCGTGGCCTTCGGCCCCGAGGTGAACCTGATCTCGCGCGTCACCCAGGGCTGCCAGCCGGTCGGGCCGACGCGGCGCATCACCCGCAGCGAAAGCAACCGCGTCGCCCGGCTCGACGACGAGCCCGCACTCGACTGCCTGCTGCGCGACCTCGGCCTCACCACCCTGGACCACCGAGAGGCCCTGCCCCAGTTGCGCCAGACCCTGGTCGGCCTGAATGAGGCCCCCGACGAAGCGACGCCACGCACCGGCCAGTTCGGCCCCGCCACCCGCGTACGCCATCTGCTGGGCCTGACCCCACTGGACCGCGGCCTGGCCATCGCCGAGCAGGTCGAGCCCGGCATCCAGCTGACCTTCTGCCGCCGCAACACCGAAGCCGCCCGCCGCGATCTGGTTCGCATCTGCAGCGAGATCCGCGAGGAAGTGGAAGGCCAGGGTCATGATTTGCCCTCCGGCCAGCCCAGCGCCCGCATCGCCGCCGCCATCTACATCAGCTGCACCGGCCGCGGCGGCCCGCACTTCGGCGGCCCCTCGGCCGAACTGGCCATCGTCAAACACGCCCTGGGCGATGTGCCGCTGACCGGCTTCTTCGCCGGGGGCGAGATCGCGCACCACCATCTGTATGGGTACACAGGGGTGTTGACGGTATTCACCGAGCCGGTTTGAGCGTAGCTGGCCGCACATGCGGTGCACGCGAAACATCGCCCTCCCGGGGCTGGCATCAGTTTCGCTTGACTCCTGGTAACACCAATCTTGACGGAGTCGATCTATGTGATGCTGGCCCGAAACACAATTCGCGCGGTACGGGCGCAGTGCGCCACGATTCGGGAGCAGGCGCAATGTCAGGCAAGGAGCATCGACTTGAGAGCTTGTCAGATCCAGGCTTTTGCAGGCTGGCCAAAGCCGCCGCGTGCGGCGTTTCGCGCCATTCTTTGTATACGCGAATGCGCCCGATAACATAGTTAGGCATCATGCAAATCCGCGACCTCGGCACCACCGACATTAATCCTGTTCGTGAGCTTCTTGCCGCAAACGGCTGGGCGGCACGAGTGGCGGACAAAGAGCGATTCGAGGCGCTGCTTAAGAATTCTCAGCGAACTGCAGTCGCTCTCGATTCGGGACAAATTATCGGCTTCGCGCGCGGCATCACAGACGGCCTTTCAAACGGCTATCTTTCCATGGTCGTCGTTGACCAAGCGCATCGCGGTCGCGGAACCGGCCGCGCGTTGGTCGAGCACATCGTGGGCACAAATCCGAGCATTACTTGGGTCCTGCGAGCTGGCCGTGATGGTGCCTCCGGATTCTTCGGCAAGCTTGGGTTTAATGTTTCCTCCATTGCAATGGAGCGAACTCGTGCACACACTGATGCCTAACCATTCCATCGAAGCGACAGCCAACGGCGGGCAAGGTTTGCGCTCCTTGCCAAAGCTCGTGCCGCCGTTGTCTGCGCCTCATGTCCAACGTTAGAGCTCATGTACACCGTCAACGCCGAAGATCATCCGCGCGAAATATCTACATTGCCTCAATCATCGGTTGGCGCGCCGTGCCCGATGCTGGTAGCGGATGAACACACTCTACGCATTGGCTATTACCTTGAAGAAGCGCGCCTGACTTCAGAATGGTCCAGGTTTGATATTCGTCCGCCTGCGTCAGATGATGCTGATGACTTGTGCGCAGTCGTGACGTTCACCTCGGTGCATGCACATATGTTCGGGCCGCCAAACGATGAAGCTTTTTCAGGCCATCCCCTCGCAAGTCGTGGCCTAGGCCCCTACGGTGCATTTGAGGTCGATCGATCTTCCTGGCGGCACTCACTCGAGCGAATGAACTCTTTGCATCCGTACCATCGTCCGGAACGGTTTGCGCGCTACAAGCACTTCATCCTGTCATTCCACGACACGACCTTCGAGTGCCTCGCCGAGGCATTTAGTGTTTCTCTGCGCCGCGGCAGCGTCTGGCGCGTCCTGCTAGGTGAGCAAAATGAGGTCTAGCCGGGCATTCGAGGCGACGTCCCTCGGCAAGCCTCGACCCGCCACCCAACTTAAAAGTTAGGTATCCGATCTGGAAATCATGGCCACCCTCACAAAAGACCAACGCGAGCGCGCAATCTTCGAAGCATTCGCTATCGCTGCCGGTCTTCTTCAAAAAGGTGACACGTTTGAGAGCCAGCAGCCCCCCGAACTAGATATTCTCTTGCACTCAATCGAACTTGGCGATCAGGCCTTTGAACTTGTCGAGATACTTGATCAAGGCCTTCAAAGTTCCACTGGACTACAGATAAATACAAAATCAGTTTGTCGTGTTTTTCTTGAGTCCATGCCAGACGCAGGAAGGAATTCATTTTGCGCAAAGTATTCCAATGCCTGTATAGCATTTGGGTTCCACGGAGACTATTCGCTCCAACGTCGAAAGAACTTCTTGCCGAGTCTTTTTACTGCGCTCCGCTCCTTGCCTGACGGATTCGAGGGAGATGCGGATATTTGCAGTTTGAAATTGCAAAAAACACTTTCATTTCTCACTGTCAATAGGGGTAGCTTTGTTGGCCCAATGTTTGATGCTAGCTCAGCCGTTTGGGTTGGCGACCCAACGGTTGACGCAATACGCGGCAAAACGAAGAAGAAATACGTCACTCCTCACCCCTTGAATTTGCTGGCTTACATTGAATCTCACCCAATGTTTCCGGATGATGTTTGGCTTCCGGATCTGGACGCCTACCTCAGTTCTTTAGATAGCAGTTGCCAGTTTGAGCGCATCTATGTATTTGACGTTCAAAAAGGCTCCGTCGAGCGGGTGTGGCACAGGGATTCATAACCTCCCAGTCAACCGAACGCGCTACGGCAGCCAATGCCTGCGCACGCCAGTTAACTCAAACGTTGGAACTTATGAAAAATCATCCCGTCTCCATCGCCGTATTTGAGCCTGGGCACATCTCGGAAGCCAGAATGCTATGGGAGCAGACTGAAGGGGTAGGTCTCAGCAGCGCCGATGAACACCCGGCTCTTGCTGCTTTCTTGGCACGCAATCCTGGTCTCAGCTTCGTTGCCTTGCAGGAGGGCCGGGTTGTCGGCACCGTGCTCTGCGGTCATGACGGCAGGCGAGGCCTGATTCATCATTTGGTCGTCTCGCCTTCCTGCCGGCGCTTGGGCGTCGGGCGTCAGCTGCTGGATCGGGGCTTGTCCGCGCTCTTCGCCGCTGATATCCAGAAGGCGCATCTACTCGTATTCAAGTCCAACACCGAAGGCCTGGCCTTCTGGCGCGCAGTCGGGGCAGAGGAGCGCTCCTCGGTGGCGCTGTTCTCGTTGGCCACCGAGAATGCCGGCTAACAGTGCAATTGTTCCGGAGTGGTTATCTGATACGTTATGCGGCATGACACTCATCGCACTCACCACTGTGCCGAACGCCGATTGGCTGGCACTGCGAACGGCGCTCTGGCCCGACGGCTCAGACGCTGAGCACCAGGAAGAGATGGCCGGGCTCGCCTCGGCCCCGGACAAGTTCGGTCAATTCATGATCCGCTCTGCCAGCGGAAGACCGTCAAGGCGTGGCCCGAACGCTGTTGCTTGCAGTGCGTGCATGGGCACTGGCGAGAGCCTGCACGGAGTTGGCATCGGACACTCGACTCGACAACACGCTGAGCCAAACGGTCCATGCACGCCTCGGCTTCCATGAAACAGAGCGCGTGGTCTACTTCAAGACGACGCTTGTCCCAGACAATGCAGCCTGACCGCCGCTGATCTCAACGCCCCACCAAAGTAGAAAGGCATCCGACCATGCAGAGCGCAGAAACGCCGACTCTCTACGAATGGCTGGGCGGCATCGACGCACTGAATCGCCTGACCACGCGCTTCTATGAGCATGTCAATGAAGACGAGCTGCTCAAGCCTGTCTTCGCCCATATGGGAGCCGATCATCCCGGGCATGTCGCCGCGTTCCTGGCCGAAGTCCTTGGCGGCCCCGCCACCTACTCGGAACATCACGGCGGGCATCCGCACATGATTCAGCAGCATCTGAATCGCCACCTGACTCAAGACAAGCGGCGGCGCTGGGTCGAGCTACTTCTTTCAACGGCCGATGAGCTCGGTCTTCCAGAAGACCCTGAGTTCCGGTCTGCCCTCGTGGGCTACCTGGAGTGGGGCTCCAGGCTCGCGGTCATCAACTCACAGCCGGGCGCAAGCGCAGATCAGCACGCCCCCATGCCCAAATGGGGCTGGGGCCAAGTCAAGGGCCCCTACAAGGCCTGAGCCTTTCAAGCCACTGACGGCCAAGCCCCCGGCAGGCTCACCACTGACCGTAGAAAACCCCCGCCCGCTTGTGCGCTCCGGTCGACGCCTCGATCTGAGCGTGAGTCATCGTCGTCCGTCGCTTCCTGCGGGCCAGCCACTCGAACAATTCATTGCGCAAGACCTGGCGCTGCACCGCATGGCTGGCCTCTCGGCCGAGGTCGACGAACTGCTCGGGGTCGGCCGCCAGGTCGTACAGCTGCTCCGGCGCGTCCAGCCAGTACACGTATCGCCAGCGCTCGTTGCGCAGTGACCAGGCGTAGCACTGGTCCACGCGGTAGCCCAGGCGCTGGCGGGCGATCTTGAAGCTCCAGTCCAGTTCGGAGAACACCGTGTCGCGCCACGCCGGCTGCCGGTCATGCAGCAGATCGAGCAGGCTGCGGCCCTCCAGCCGATGCGATGGCAACTCCAGACCCAGCGCATCGAGAATCGTCGGCACCACATCCACGCTTTCGACGAAGCGCGATTCGACCGTGCCGCGCGTCGCATCGGCGGCGGCGCTGGGGTCCATCACGATCAGCGGCACGCGCTGCACGGTGTCGTAGAACAACTCCTTCTCGCCCAGCCAGTGGTCGCCCAGAAAGTCGCCATGGTCGGCGGTGAAGACGACCAGGGTGTTGTCCATCAGCCCTGAGGCCTGCATGTGATCGAACAGGCGGCCGAGGTGATCGTCCAGCTGCTTGATCAGGCCCTGGTAGGCGGGGCGCACGATGCGCACGCAGTCGTCGCGTGCGAAGCTCTGGCTCTCTTCGTGCTCGCGGTAGGCGGCGACGACCGGATGGGCATCGGCACGCTCAGCCTCGTTGCGCACCACCGGCAGGCATTGGTCTGGCGTGTACAGCCCGTGGTAGGGCGCGGGCGCCATGTAAGGCCAGTGCGGCTTGACGTAGCTCAGGTGCAGCACCCAGGGCTGCTCGCCCTGACCGGCCATGAAGCGCAGCGCCTGGTCGGTCATGTAGGCGGTTTCGGAGTGCGGCTCGGCCACCCGGGCGGGAAGGTGGACGTTGCGCATATGCCAGCCGCTGACGACCTGGCCCTGGGCGTCGATGGCGGCAATCACATGCTCGGTCCAGGGGTCGTCACCGCCGTAGCCCTGGGCCCGCAGATAGGCCGGGTAGCCGCTCTCCTTCCCGGGCTTGTGGTGGCCGTCGTAGCGGTCTATCTCCTCGAAATGCCCGCGGGCCAGCAGGGTGCCCAGGGCCGAATCGCCTTCCAGATCCAGGCGCTTGAGGCCGGCGTGATCGGTCATCACATGGGATTTTCCGGCCAGCACCAGGCGACGGCCGGCGTCCTTCAGATACTCGCCCAGGGTCACTTCGCCGATGGGCAGGGGCACGCGGTTCCAGGTCGCGCCATGGCTGCTGGGGTAGCGGCCGGTGTAGTAGCTCATCCGCGACGGCCCGCAGACACCCGAGTTGACGAAGGCCCGCTCGAAGCGCACGCCACGTTGGGCCAGCGCGTCGATGTTCGGCGTGTGCAGATAGGGGTGGCCGTAGCAGCTCAGGTGGTCCCAGCGCAGCTGGTCGCACATGATGAACAGCACATTGCGGACGGCGGCCATAGTTCTCCAGTCAGTTGAGGACAGAGCGTGGCACTGCGTGCCAAGGTCTGTCCCCAAGTCATTGGTTTGGGTTAAACCCGGACTTCTGGATGACAGGCGCCCACTGCGCCTTGTAAGCCTTCAACATCGCCGCGGTCTGCTCGGCGCCGGACGACACCGGCTCCATCTTCGCCGCCGTGAACTTGGCGCGCAGCTGCGGGTCGGCCATCACGGCCCTGACCTCGGCAGCCAGGCGCTTGACCTTGGCCGCCGGCATCGCCACCGGGGCATAGAGCACGTTCCAGCCGCGGGCGCTCAGATCGAAACCGGATTCCTTGAAGGTCGGCACGCCCGGCAGGGTCGGACTGCGCTTGTCGCTGGACACGGCCAGGATGCGCAGCTTGCCGGCCTCGTGCTGAGGCTCCAGGGTATCCAGCGTGTCCACGGCCACCGGCACATGGCCGCCCATCAGGTCGTTCAGCAGCGGCGCCGAGCCCTTGTAACCGACCACCAGGGGCGCCATGCCAACCTTCTCGGTCACCATCAGCGCGAAGAAATGCGGCAGGCTGCCGGTGGCGGGCACGCCCAGATTGGCCTTGTCGGGGTTGGCCGTCAGCCAGGCGACCAGATGCTTGAACTCGCGCACCGGCACGGCGCTGGCCACGGCCAGGCCGAAGTCGTAGCTGGTGACCTGGGAGACGGGCACGAAATCCTTGTCGGCGTCATAGCCGGCATCCTTGAAGACCAGGGGTGCTACGACCATCATCGCCGGATTGCCCAGCATCAGCACATTCGACTCGGCGGCCTCGCGCCTGAGCTGCTGGGCGGCCAGGCGGCCACCGGCGCCGGCACGGTTCTCGACGATCACCGCCACCCCGAGGCGCGGCTGCAGGGCCTCGGCCACCAGGCGGGCGGCGCGGTCCGAGGCGCCACCGGGCGGATAGGGCACGACGATCTTCAGCAGGCCGCCGTCCAGCGCCTGCGCACCGGCCCCACCCACGGCCGCCAACAGCGCCCCCGCGATCAAGGCCAAACGCATACGGTTTTTCATCATCATTGTTCTACCTGGGCTGTAGGTGGTGTGGGGCACAAACCAATCTAACATCGGCCCATCCAGTTGCAGAAAACAATCAAGCCCGTGAGTCCCACCTCCGTCGATGGTCTGAAGCACCCCCAGCAGCTGGAAGACCTGCTGATGTACCGGCTGACCCGCGTGGTGCGCAGCTGCAGCCTGCCGCTGGTGCGACTGTTCGAGGGCGAGCTGGGCATCACCCGGCGCGAATGGCATGTGCTGGCGCTGGTGGTGCAAGAGGGCGAACTGGCGCCGTCGCGGATTGCCGAGCTGTGCTGGCTGGACCGGCCCCGCGTCTCGCGCGCCGTCGGCCGCCTGGTCGACCGCGGCCTGCTGCTGCGCCAGGCCGCCGGACGCAGCGCCCTGCTGCGCGCCACCGATCAAGGCAAGACCCTGTATGCCCGAGCGATGGCCGAGGCCGGCGCGTTCAACCAGGCCCTGGCCGATGACCTCGACACCGCCGAGCTGGCCCAGCTCGACGCCCTGCTGAACAAGCTGCAGTGCCGCGCCCAGACACTGCGCGACGCTCCGATGCCGGGCCGCCCGGTGCAGCGCCATGCCGGCGGCACGCGGGATCGCCATGGCCCCACCGAATCAACGAGCACGCCACGATGAACGCCCCACTTCCCACCGCCTCAGGCACAGCCGCCCGCCAGGCCGAGATCGTCGCCGCGCTGTCGCCGCTGCTGCCGGCCCATGCGCTGCTCTGGCGCACCGAGGACACCGTGCCCTACGAGTGCGATGGTCTGACCGCCTACCGGCAAAAGCCGCTGCTGGTGGCCCTGCCGGAAACGGAGGCCCAGGTGGCTGCGATCCTGAAGGCCTGCCATGCGCTGCAGGTGCCTGTGGTGGCGCGCGGCGCCGGCACCGGCCTGTCGGGCGGGGCCATGCCCCATGCCATGGGCGTGACCCTGTCGCTGGCCAAGTTCAACAAGATACTGCGCATCGATCAATTGGCACGCACGGCCAGCGTGCAGTGCGGCGTGCGCAATCTGGCGCTCAGCGAGGCCGCCGCGCCCATGGGCCTGTACTACGCCCCCGACCCCAGCAGCCAGATCGCCTGCACCCTGGGCGGCAATGTGGCCGAGAACTCCGGCGGCGTGCACTGCCTGAAATACGGCCTGACCCTGCACAACGTGCTGCGCGTGCGCGGCTTCACGATGGATGGCGAGGCGATTGAATTCGGCGGCGAGGCGCTGGACGTGCCCGGCCTGGACCTGCTCAGCGTGATGGTCGGCAGCGAGGGCATGCTGGCGGTGATCACCGAGGTGCTGGTGCGCCTGGTGCCCAAGCCGCTGATCGCGCGCTGCATCATGGCCAGCTTCGATGACGTGCGCAAGGCCGGCGACGCGGTGGCCAACATCATTGCCGCCGGCATCATCCCGGCGGGCCTGGAGATGATGGACAAGCCGATGACCGCCGCGGTCGAGGACTTCGTCCATGCCGGCTACGACCTGACGGCCGAGGCCATCCTGCTGTGCGAGAGCGATGGCACGCCCGAGGAGGTGGCCGAGGAAATCGATCGCATGCAGGCCGTGCTGGCCGGCAGCGGCGCCACGCGTATGGAGGTCAGCGCCGACGAGGCCCAGCGGCTGAAGTTCTGGAGCGGCCGCAAGAACGCCTTCCCGGCCAGCGGCCGCATCAGCCCCGATTACATGTGCATGGACTCGACGATTCCGCGCAAGCGCGTCGCCGACATCCTGCTTGCCATCCAGGAGATGGAAAAGAAGTACCAGCTGCGCTGCGCCAATGTCTTCCACGCCGGTGATGGCAATCTGCACCCGCTGATCTTGTTCGACGCCAGCGATACCGACCAGCTGCACCGCTGCGAGCAGTTCGGCGCCGACATCCTGGAAACCAGCGTCCGGATGGGCGGCACGGTGACCGGCGAGCATGGCGTCGGCGTCGAGAAGCTGAACTCGATGTGCGTGCAGTTCTCGCCCGAGGAGCGCACGCAGATGCTGGCGCTGAAAAACGCCTTCGACCCCGCCGGCCTGCTCAACCCCGGCAAGGTAATACCTACCCTGCAGCGCTGCGCCGAGTACGGCCGCATGCACGTCAAGCTCGGCATGCTGGCCTTTGCCGAGATCCCGAGGTTTTGATGGAAGACATGGCACAACAAGCGCTGATAGACCAGGTCAAGGCCGCCCTGGCCAGCGGCACGCCGCTGAACCTGCTCGGCCATGGCAGCAAGCATTTCTACGGCGAGGCGCCGCGCGGCGAGCCGCTGGATCTGACGGGCTTGAGCGGTATCAGCAGCTACGAGCCCAGCGAGCTGGTCGTCACCGTGCGCGCCGGAACAAAGCTGGCCGAGCTGGAGGCCGTGCTGGCCGAGAAGAACCAGTGCCTGGCCTTCGAGCCGCCGCTGTTCGGCGGCCGTGGCACGGTGGGCGGCATGGTCAGTGCGGGCCTGGCCGGCCCCGCGCGGGCCAGCGTCGGCTCGGTGCGAGACTATGTCTTGGGCGCGACCCTGCTGAACGGCCGCGCCGAGGTCTTGAGCTTCGGCGGCCAGGTGATGAAGAACGTGGCCGGCTATGACGTGTCGCGGCTGCTGGCGGGTTCCATGGGTTTTCTCGGCGTGATCCTCGAGGTCTCGCTGAAGGTCTTGCCGCGGCCGGCCGCCATCGCCACCCTGCGCTTCGACATGGCTCAGGCGGAGGCCTTGGTCCATCTGAACGAGTGGGCCGGCAAACCACTGCCGCTGAACGCCAGCGCCTGGTGGGACGGCGCGCTGGTGCTGCGCCTGGCCGGTGCCGAGGCGGCCGTTGCCGCAGCGCAGAAAGCGTTGGGTGGTGAGGTGATCGAGGCAAGCCTGGCCGCCCAGTTCTGGAACGGCCTGCGCCACCAGCAGGACGAGTTCTTCGTCGGCGCCGAGCGCGCCGTCGAGGGCGGCGCCGCGCTGTGGCGGCTGAGCCTGCCGCAGACCGCACCGCCGCTGGCCCTGGCCGGCGAGCAACTGATCGAATGGGGCGGTGCCCAGCGCTGGCTGACCACCGCCCTGCCCGGCGCCCAGGTGCGCGAGACGGCGCTGCGCGCTGGCGGCCACGCGACGCTGTTTCGCGCCCGGGACAAATCGGCTGGCGTGTTCACACCGCTGGCACCGGTGCTGCAGCGCATCCACAAGGACTTGAAGACCGCCTTCGACCCGGCGGGCATCTTCAACCCCGGCCGTTTGTATTCCTCCCTCTGATCCTGGCACTCCATGCAAACCACTCTCTCGCCCGAGTTCCAGGGCACGCGCGAAGGCCAGGCCGCTGAAGGCATTCTGCGCAACTGCGTGCACTGCGGCTTCTGCACCGCCACCTGCCCGACCTACCAGCTGCTGGGCGACGAGCTCGACGGCCCGCGCGGCCGCATCTATCTGATGAAGCAGGTGCTCGAAGGCGCCGAAGTCACGCGCAGCACGCAGCAGCATCTGGACCGCTGCCTGACCTGCCGCAACTGCGAGTCGACCTGCCCCTCGGGCGTGCAGTACGGCCAGCTGCTGGACATCGGCCGCGAGATCGTCGAGCACAAGGTCGAGCGGCCGGCCGCCGAGCGTGCCCAGCGCTGGCTGCTGAAGGAAGGCCTGACCTCGCCGCTGTTCGGCCCGGCGATGAAGCTGGGTCAGCTGGTGCGGCCGCTGCTGCCGCAAAGCCTGAAGAACAAGGTGCCGGCCAAGAGCAATGCCAGCGCCCACCGCTGGCCCAGCCGCCGCCACGAGCGCAAGGTGCTGATGCTGCTGGGCTGCGTGCAGCCGGCGATGGCACCGAACATCAACAGCGCCACCGCCCGCGTGCTCGACGCCGCCGGCATCCAGACCCTGGTGGCCGATGGCGCCGGCTGCTGCGGCGCCATCCGCTCGCATCTGAACGACCACGAAGGCGGCCTGGCCGATATGCGCCGCAATATCGATGCCTGGTGGCCGCTGGTGCAGGGCCTGACCGATCAGGGCCGGGTCGAGGCCATCGTGATGAATGCGTCGGGCTGCGGCGTGACGGTGAAACACTACGGCCGTGCCCTGGCCCATGACCCGGCCTATGCCGACAAGGCCCAGCGCATCAGCGCGCTGACCCGCGACCTCAGCGAGCTGCTGGCCGACATCGCTCCCCGGCTGAAGCCCAAATTGAGCCAGATCAAGCGCAGGCAGCTGGTCTTCCACCCGCCCTGCACCTTGCAGCACGGCCAGCAGCTGCGCGGCGGCGTCGAAACGCATCTGGCGGCCCTGGGCTTCGAGGTGCGCCTGGCGGCCAGCGAGAGCCATCTGTGCTGCGGCTCGGCCGGCACCTACTCGGTGCTGCAGCCCGAGCTGGCCTACCAGCTGCGCGACCGCAAGCTGGCGCAGCTGACGCCCAGCAACCCCCAGGCCATAGTCTCGGCCAACATCGGCTGCATCCAGCATCTGCAAAGCGGCACGACGACGCCGGTGCTGCACTGGGTGGAGGTGCTGGACGAGGCTCTGTCGCATTGAGTGCCCCTACAGGCCTGCCAAGGCGCGGAGGCCTTGGCCTTCGGCAGGCACAAGCAGTCCTCAGGACTACTTGTGTCCGGCCTCAGCCCCCCGGGTGAATGGGTAGTCTCGCGGTCACACAGGCCTGACACAATATGTCACTTGCCCCACTAGCGGGCACTCACGCCCCGGACCCGGATGAAAGACGACCCAGCCAAGGAAGCGGTACGGCATTTGCAGGCCATCATCGCGCGCGAAACCGGCGCGCCGCTGGACCATGCCGCCGCGATGGACATGGAGGCCGCCGTGGCCCGCGCCTGCGGCGTGCAGCCGCTGGATGCCAGCGACTTCTCCTTCGTGCGCCGCGAGGTGACCATCGTGCTGGCCGATCTGCGCGGCTTCACCGCGATGTCGGCCACGCAGCCGGCGGGGGTGGTGATCAGCATGCTCAACCGGTGTCTGGGCCGCATGAGCGAGATCGTGTTCCGCCATCACGGCACGATAGACAAATTCATGGGCGACTCCATCATGGTGCTGTTCGGCGCGCCGCTGGAACATGCCGATGACGTGAAGCGCGCGCTGGCCTGCGCCATCGAGATGCAGGTGGCCATGCATGCGCTGAACGACGAGCATCTGAACGAGGGCCTGCCCGAGCTGTACATGGGCATAGGCATCAACACCGGCACGGTGATGGCCGGCAAGTTCGGCTCGGCCGCCTATTCCGAATACACGGTGATTGGCGACGAGGTCAATCTGGCCTCGCGCATCGAGGCCTTCAGCCTGCGCGGCCAGGTCTTGATCAGCGAGACCACCTGCCAGCGCTGCGCCGATTACATCGAGGTCAGCGAGCCGATGGAGGTCTTCGTCAAGGGCAAGGCCCAGGTCGTGCGCCTGCGCGAGCTGCTGGCCATACCGTCGCTGGACCTGCGCGTGCCGCGCCAGGAAATCCGGCGCAGCCATCGCGTCGAGGTCAAGCTGCCCTGCGTGCTGCATGCGATCCAGAACAAGATCGTGCTGCCCTATGCGATCAAGGGCCGCATCCGCGACATCGGCTACCACGGTGTGCTGGTCGAGCTCGACCATGGCCTGGACGTGCACACCGACGTCAAGCTCGAGTTCGACCTGCACCTGGTCGACTACCGCGCCTCGGACATCTATGCCAAGGTGGTCAAGGTCGGCCAGGACGCCGAGGGCTTCTTCGCCGGCCTGGAGTTCACCTCGGTGAACCCGGACACGAATATGCACATCCAGCTGTTCGTGCAGCTGCTGGTGGCCGCACAGTAGGCCAGGGCTTGCGGGCCCGCGCGGACCTGCGCGGCCCGGCATGCGGCACACTGGCGCCCCTGCCATCAACGCCCGCCCGATGAATCCGTCCCTGTTCCGACTCGGCCTGCTGGCCACCGCCTTTGTGGGTATTCTGGCCGGCTGCGGCACGGCGCCGGTGGCCGCACCACCACCGCCGAAGCTGATCGTCTTCATCGTCATCGACGGACTGCCGATGCGCCAGGTGACCGGCTACCGCGACCAGCTGGCGCCCGATGGCTTCAGACGCTTCCTCGATCGTGGCACCTGGTTTGCCGACGCCCACTACGGCCACGGCCACACGCTCACGGCACCCGGCCATGCCACCATGCTGACCGGCGCCTACCCCCACCGCAGCGGCATCATCAGCAACGACTGGCGCGACCCGCTGACCGGTGAGGCGGTCTACTGCACCAGCGACAGCGCGCACCAGTACCTGGAGCACAAGACCGCGCCGCTGGCCGGCACCAGCCCCAGGAACCTGCTCGCGGAATCCGTGGGCGACGTGCTGCGCGGCCGGCAACCGGCGGCCAAGGTGATCGCCATCTCGGGCAAGGACCGCGGCGCCATCCTGCCCGCGGGCAAGGTGGGCACGGCCTATATGTATATGCAGGACAGCGGCGCCTTCGCCTCCAGCACCTACTACATGCCCAGCCATCCGCAGTGGGTCAAGGCCTTCAATGCGGCCAGGCCGGCAGACAGCTATTTCAAGCAGAGCTGGACGCCGCTGCTGCCCGCGCCCGCCTACGCCCGCTCGGTGCCCGATGGCCAGACCTGGCAGCAAGACGGCGGCAATGGCAACCGCCTGCCGGCGGTGATAGGCGAGAAGAGCAGCAAGCCCGATCCGCTGTTCTACAGCAACCTGATGAGCTCGCCTTTCGGCGATGCGCTGACCCTGGCCTTTGCGCGCGCCGCCATCGAGGGCGAGGCCCTGGGTCAGGACGACAGCCCCGACATCCTGTCGGTCAGCCTGTCCACCCACGACCGCGTCAACCACGCCTACGGCCCCGAGTCGCGCCTGTCCCACGACCACCTGCTGCAGCTGGACCTGCAGCTGCAGGCCTTCTTCCGCTATCTGGACACCAAGGTCGGTGCCGGCAACTACCTCGCCATGCTGACCGCCGACCATGGCTTCATCGACACGCCGGAGTGGAGCGCAAGCCAGGGCCTGAGTGCCGGCCGCCTGAACCTCGGCCAGACCCTGACCTGGCTGAACACCGGCCTGAGCCAGCAATTCGGCGAAGGCAAGTGGGTGCTGGGCGGCTCGGGCGGCGGCATCCTGCTGGACGCCAGGCTGATCGCCGCCAGGAAGCTCGATCCGGCCGCCGTCGACAGGCAGGCCAAGGCCCTGCTGTTGCAGGTCGATGGCATTGCCGATGTGTTCACCCGCGAGCAGTACCTGAGCGCAGACGTGAGCACGCCCTATCTGGCGGCCATGCGCAAGTCCTGGCACCCGGACATCGCCAGCTCGCTGCAGCTGGTGATGAAACCGCACTGGCTGATCAGCTCGCGCACGGCCGGTACCTCGCATGGCACGCCCTATGCCACCGACACCCACGTGCCCATCCTGAGCTACGGCCCGCGCTGGGTCGGCCAGGGCCAGGTCAACTCCCGCGTCGAGGTGGTCGATATCGCGCCGACACTGAGCCGGCTGCTCGGCCAGCGCGACCCGGCCCAGTCCGAGGGCCGGCCACTGCCGCTGCCGGCGGCCGTCAGATAGGCGCGGCGCAGCCGCCTGGACTATCCTTGCCACCATGAATCGACCCAAGCCCTTTTCGATGATCCGCGAGTTCCATCTCGCCGACTGGTTCACCCTGGCCAATGCCTTTTGCGGCGTGGGCGCGCTGTTCGCGGTGATGTCCTATCTGCAGACGCGCGACGTGAAGCACATCTACTTCGCCTGCGCGCTGATACCGGTGGCGCTGGTGTTCGATGTGCTTGACGGCCGCATCGCTCGCTGGCGCCAGCAAAGCTCGGCCATGGGCCGCGAGCTGGACTCGCTGGCCGACGTGATCTCCTTCGGCGTGGCACCGGCCGCGATTGCCTACGGCTGCGGCATGCAGGGCCTGTACGACCGCATCATCCTGGTGTTCTTCGTTGCCTGCGGCGTCTCAAGGCTGGCGCGCTACAACGTCACCGCCGAGTCGCTGGCCGGCGACGACGGCAAGGTCAAGTACTTCGAGGGCACGCCCATTCCCACCTCGTTGGGCCTGGTGATGGTGCTGGCCCTGGCGGCCTGGCAGGGCGCCCTGGGCGAACAGCTGTGGTTCGGCGTGCTGCACATCGGCGGCTTCCGGCTGCACCCGCTGGTGCTGATGTTCGCAATCTCCGGCTCGCTGATGGTCAGCCGGATCAGGATTCCGAAACTCTAGACTCGCCGCCCGCTGGCCTGCGCAGCACACTCGTGATATGGTGTAAATCGTTTATACGATTTATTCACGAGGACGCACCATGGCAAACACCAATACCCCGGCCACCGAGGCCACGACCGCCCAACCCGCAGTCAGCGAAGCGCCAGCGGCAGCACCGGCCGTTGCCAAGCCCGCAGCCAAGCCCGCTGCAAAGAAGAAGCCGGCCGCCAAGGTCGAAGTCAAGGTCGAGACCAAGCCGGTTGCGAAGCCTGCTGTGAAGGCCGCGGTCAAGCCCGCCGCCAAGCCTGCGGCAAAGAAGGCTGTCGCCGCCAAGCCGGCCGCCGCACCCAAGGCAGCCGCCAAGCCCGCCCCCAAGCCTGCGGCGAAGAAGGCCGTCAAGGCCGCCGTGGTGGCCAAGCCTGTCGCCAAGAAGGCAGCGGCCAAGCCTGCCGCGAAATCGGTCGCCAAGCCGGTGGTCAAGCCCGCCGTGAAGAAGGCCGCAGCGAAGCCGGTCGCTAAGCCGGCCGCCAAAGCGGCCCCGAAAGCCAAGGCCAAGCCGGTCGCCAAGCCCAGCTTCCAGGACGAAGCCAAGGCCAAGCTGAAGCTGGTGCGTGACAGCTTCACGATGCCGCGCATCGACTTCGAACTGATCGACCGCCTGAAGGACCGTGCCATGAGCTTCCAGCGCTCGACCAAGAAGAGCGAGTTGCTGCGCGCCGGCCTGCAATCGCTGGCCGCCATGGGCGACAAGCAGTTGCGCTCCACCCTGGACTCGCTGCTGCAGCTGAAGGCCGGCCGCCCGAAGAAAGGCAGCTGATGGCTGCGGGGTCGGCCTCCCGGCCAGACCCCAGCCTCACCGCGGCAGCAGGAATCGGTTGCTGCGCAGCGGTGACCGCTTCAACTCCCAGCCAGAGCCATCGCTCACGCCCGGTGCCGACTGCGCCTGCGCCAGGCTGCGCGGCGGGCACTGCCCGCTGACGCGGTGCACCAGCGCCGCGGCCAGCATGGCCTCCTGCGGATCGCCCAGCGCATGCTGCAGGTCATCGGCCACCTGGCAGCCCGGCACGCCGTTGCCGCCGCTGCCAGCGGGCACGAAGCCGTCGGCATAGTCGCCATAGCCCTTGGCGTTGACGCCGACGAACTCGATCGGAAAATAGGACATGCCGCAGTTGCTCTTGCCGCTGAAGCCATAGGGCTTGCCGCAGCTGCGCCCGCCGATCAGCAGCACCTCGACGCCGACGCCGCGCAGACCATTGATGATGGACTCGCTGGCTGAGCAGGTGCCGGACTGGCTCAGCACATAGACCCGCTTCAGGCCCAGGCTGGGCAGCGGCCGCTCCGATGTGCAGCTGTCGCCGACCAGCAGGCAGGAAGTGTTGAAGAACGGCGTGCGGGCGTCGGCGCTTTGGGTGTCGGCCTGTCGGCGGCTGTTGTAGCTGAGCTGCTCGAACACCTTGCCCTGGCTGCGTTCGGGGCCCGCGATCATGTAGGCCAGCTGGCTGGCGAGGTAGAGAAAGCCGCCACCGTTGTAGCGCAGATCCAGCACCAGATCGGTCACCGCCTGCTGCTTGAAGAACGTCACCGCCTCGATCAGCTGGGCCTCGGCCGGGGCGATGTGGTCGTTGAACACCATATGGCCGACCTTCTGGCCATCGGCCGCGGTGAAGACCTGGCGCATCAGCACCGGCTGCTTGGCGCTGGCGGTGCTGCCCAGGCTGACGCTCAGCTGGCCGCCGGCGAGACGCTGGAAAACAAAGCCATGCAATTCGTTGGCCGTGGCCGGATAGAGCGCCGCATTCAGCCTATCAACGCCCGCCGCATCACCGGCATTCGCGTTGACTCCGTCGACGCTGAGCAGCTCATCACCGCGCTGCAGCCCGGCCTGGGCCGCCGGCCCCACCGGCTCGACATAGGCGATGCGCAGCCGTCGCGCGCTTCCGCTGGCGGTCTGCGTCCACTCCAGGCCATAGCCCAGCGAAACGCCGACGCGAGACAGAAGCTCCCAGTCGTGGGTCGGGTAGGTGAAGCTGAACTGGTCGCGGCGCGCGCCCGAGGGTGTCACCTGGGGCGTCTTCAGCGCCTGGAAATAGGCGTCCAGCGCGGCCGGCACATCGCTGCTGACATAGGCATCGGCGTTGACGTAGGGCACCTGGTCACGCCACAGATAGGCCTCATCGAAATAGGCCCTCAGCCAGAGCTTTTCGCGGCTCAGGCTGCCGCTGCGGTTGGCGGCATCGGCATGGGGGTTGTCGGGCGCGCACTGCTGGGCCAGCGTGATGCTGGCCGGCAGGGCATCGGGCTGGATCGGCGGCGCCGGCTGCACCGGCTCCGGCCGCTGGGCCGACTGACCGAAGATAGGGGTGCCCGCCTCGCCACCGCCACAGGCCACCAAAATCAGGCTCAGCGCCAACGCCACAGGCCAGCCGCTGCGCGCCCTGGCGCAGGCCATGTCTTGCTTCATCATGATCTCTCCCTGAGAAACGCTCTGTGGCGTTGTCGCGGCCGTGTGGCCGCCAGCGCGACTTTACCCGTGCCGCAGCCCGGTGATCACATTTCAGAGGCTAGAAATTGGCATCAATGCGCGCCGCCGGCGGCCTCCACCTCGGCCGCCACCGGTTTGATGCGCAGCGCCCACATCACACCGGCCACCAGCAGGCCTATGCCCAGCAGCGTCAGCGGCGCCGGGCTCTGGCCGCGCAACAGGAAGGCATAGGCCAGCGCGGCCAGCGTCTCGAACACGATCAGCTGGCCGACCAGGGCGGTCGGCAGGCGCTGGCTGGCCTCGTTCCAGCACAGCGTGCCCAGCCAGGAGGCGAACAGGCCTATGGCCAGCATCAGGCCCACGAACGGCAGCGGGCGCGGGCCCAGCGGCATCGCAAAGGCGGCGTCGGCCGACCAGGGCTGGGTGCCGACGAGGGCGCTCCACAGCCACAACGCCAGATAGCCGGTCAGTGCCAGCGGCAAGGTCATCAGGCCCTGGGCCGTGGCCCAGCTGCGCGGGCTGCGCTGGGCATGGGTGCGCAGCCAGTCGGCATTGCGCATCGGGTACCAGGTCCAGCAGGCCACGGCCACCAGGGCCAGCAGCGCACCGCTGGCATAGCGGCCCAGATCGACATCGGTCTGCGCGCGCAGATGCGCCAGCTCGACTTGGTTGACGCAGGCGATGCCGGCGGCGATCAGGGCCAGCGAGGGCGCCAGCCGGCCCCAGGGCAGGCGGCCGTCGCGCCTGGCGTCACGCAGGTTGGAGCAGATCGCGATCACCACCGGCAGGGTGCCAATGATCATCGTCGGCAGCGGCCCGCCGGCGCGCTGGATGGCCGCGGCCAGGCACAGGTAGTACAGCACATTGCCTATGGCCGACAGCTTCAGCGCCTCCAGCCAGTCGCCGCGCTCGAAGCCGGCCAGATTCTTGCGATCCAGCCAGCCCAGCGGCAGGGCGATCAGGCCGAAGGCCAGGTAGCGGCCGAAGGACAGCAGGGCCGCCGGGTAGTCGGGCAGCATCAGGGGGGCGACAAAGACGAGCCCCCACATCAGACCGGCGGCGAGGGCAAACAAGGTTCCTATCCACATGGCCCCAGTGTGGCTCAGGCGTGGCGGCGCGGTCTTGTACCCAATTGCTGTTGGTAGCGGCCCGGCGTGACGCCGTAGCGGCAGACGAAGGCGCGGTTCAGGTGCGCCTGATCCGTCAGGCCCACGGCGGCGGCGACCCCGGCCGGCGGCTCGCCCAGTGACAGCAGACGCTTGGCCTGTATCAGCCGCATCGCCATCAGCACCTGCTGCGGCGTCGCATGGCGCTGGGCCTTGAAGCTGCGCAGGAAGTGGAAGGGGCTCAGGCCGGCCACAGCGGCCAGCTGATCCAGTGTGACAGTCTGGTGCAGATGGGCGCGCATGAAGTCCAGCACCGGCTCGAAACGCATCGCCGCGTCGGCCCGCGCCTCAGACCCGCCCAGGCGGGCATGGCGGCGCAGCGCCTGCACCAGCAGCAGCAGGCGGCTGTCGAAGTCCAGCGCATCGCCGCTGTGCCACAGGCCGGCGATCAGCCCTGCCACCTCGGCGGCGCTGTGGGCGTCGTGGGCCACGGCGGCGTCAAACCACCAACCGGGCTCGCCGCTGAGTTCGGCCAGCAGCTCCACATCCAGATAGGCCATGCGGTAGCCCCAGCCGGCCTCGGTCTCGGCCTGGCCGGTATGGATGTCGTCGGGGTTCATCAGCATCAAGGTGGCGCGCGGCGCCAGATGCTCGCCGCCATGCCAGCGAAAGCGCCCCACGCCGGCGGTGATGGCGCCCAGACCATAAGCCTCGTGCGTGTGCGGCTCGAAGCAGTGGCGCAGGATGCTGGCGTGGTACAGCTCGACCCCGGCGCGGTGCGCGGGGCGGCGGTAGCGGGCCTGGTCGCTGGCGTGCTCGAACTCGGGGTGCATGGGGCCAATGATGGCATGGCACACTGCGCCGACATCCTGACTCGGAACCGACCATGACGCTTGAAACCATCGAAGTACAGACAAGCGACAGCCCCCGCGCCACCATCATCGTGCTGCACGGCCTGGGCGCCGACGGCCACGACTTCGAGCCTATCTGCGACGAGCTGGACCTGGCGGCCGTCGGCGGCGTGCGCTTCGTGCTGCCCCACGCGCCGGTGCGCCCGGTGACGATCAACGGCGGCTATGCGATGCGCGCCTGGTACGACATCCGCGGCACGGCCATTGACCGCCAGGAAGACGAGGCCGGACTGCGCGCCTCGCAGCAGGACATCGAGGCCTTGATCGCCAAGGAAGTCGCCCGCGGCATACCGGCCTCGCGCATCGTGCTGATGGGCTTCTCGCAGGGCTGCGCGATGGCCCTGCTGACCGGCTTGCGGCACCCCGCGCGTCTGGCCGGCCTGGTCGGCCTGTCGGGCTATCTGCCGCTGCTGAGCACCACCGAGGTCGAGCGCAGCCCGGCAAACGCCGATGTGCCCATCTTCCTGGCCCATGGCCGGCAGGACCCGGTGGTGCCGATCAACCGCGCCGAGGCCGCCCGCGACGAGCTGCAGCGCCTCGGCTACAAGCCCCAATGGCAGGCCTACGACATGCAGCACGCGGTCCACCCGCAGGAGATCGTCGCGCTGAACCGCTGGCTGCTGAGCGTGCTCGCCTGAGTCCATCCCCCGGGTTTGCGACAATCCACAGTTCGCCGCGACCCGCGGCCCCTATGGAACAGTCATGTCTTTCGCTTCCCTTGGTTTGACCTCGGCCCTGGTGCGCGCCGTGGGCGAGCATGGCTACCAGGAGCCCACGCCGGTGCAGACCGAGGCCATTCCGCCGGCCCTGCGCGGCGCCGATGTGCTGGCCAGTGCCCAGACCGGCACCGGCAAGACGGCGGCCTTCGGCCTGCCGCTGCTGCAGCGCTTCGTCCAGCAGGGACGGCTGGAAGGCGCGCGTCGCACGCAGGCGCTGATACTGGTGCCCACGCGCGAGCTGGCGCTGCAAGTCGGCGAGTTCCTGAGTGACGTCGGCCGCTTTCTGCTCAACCGGCCAAAGGTCGCGGTGCTGTTCGGCGGCGTCTCTATCAATCCGCAGATGATGGGCCTGCGCGGCGGCGCCGATGTGGTGGTGGCCACGCCGGGCCGGCTGCTGGATCTGGTGGAGCACAACGCGCTGAGCCTGGGCGCCGTCAACCTGCTGGTGCTGGACGAAGCCGACAAGCTGCTGAACCTGGGCTTTGCCGACGAGTGGGCGCGCATCCAGGCCCTGCTGCCGGCGCGGCGCCAGAACCTGTTCTTCTCGGCCACCTTCCCGCCCGAGGTGCAGGCGCTGGCCCAGACCCTGCTGCGTGAGCCGGTGCGCATCGATATCGCACCCGAGCCGGTGGCCGAGATCGTGCAGCGCGCGATCGAGGTCGATGTGCCGCGCCGCACCCAGCTGCTGCGCCATCTGATCGAGAGCCAGGCCTGGGCCCAGGTGCTGGTGTTCGTGGCCACCAAATACGCCACCGAGCTGGTGGCCGACAAGCTGGGCCGCGCCGGCATCCAGGCCGCCAGCCTGCATGGCGACCTGAGCCAGGGCGGACGGGTGGATGCGCTGGAGGCCTTCAAGGCCGGCCAGGTGCGCGTGCTGGTGGCCACCGATGTGGCCGCGCGCGGGCTGGACATCTCCAAGCTGCCGGTGGTCGTCAACTACGACCTGCCCCGCGCGGCGGCCGACTACACCCATCGCATCGGCCGCACCGGCCGCGCCGGCCAGGCCGGCCTGGCGGTGAGCTTCATCAGCGCCGGCACCGAAGGCCACTTCCGCCTGATCGAGAAGCGCCAGCAGCAGCGCGTGCCGCGCGAACAGATCGCCGGCTTCGAGCCGGTGGAGGTTGCCACGCCCGATCAGGCGGCGGGTGGCGTCAAGGGCGTACGCAAGAGCAAGAAGGACAAGCTGCGCGAGGCGGCAGCCGCGGCTGCCACGCCTCGCAAATCCTGACCCTCTGCTGCTTCGCTCAGGCGCGGCGGTTCCTGCCGCCCCGACGCAGGGCCGCCAGGCCCAGCAGGCCGGCCAGCATCAGCGCATAGCTGCCGGGCTCGGGCACGGGCGCTGCGGCCACCATGGCGATGCCGCCGTTGAAGCTCAGGCCGTTGCTGCCCACCGGCAGGTCGGGGTCACCGATGCGCGGAGGCAGGGGCTGGATGACGATGTTCTCGCCGCCGGTGCGTGTCACCAGCGACCAGGCGGTCTGGTCCGGGCCCAGCAGCTTGCCGGCCTCGGCCTCGAAGCTGAAGCCCTTGCCGTAGCAGGCCTCGTGCCACAGGCTCAGGCCGCACTCGCTGCCGCCGTAGCCGGGGTGGCTGTACTCCTGGGTCATGTAGTCGGCCAGGCTGGCGCGGGTCAGCCATTCGCCCTGGGGTCGGATGCCGCTCTGCTCCATATGGCTGATCAGATCGCCGCCGGCGGCCTGGCTGTCATCGACATACCACTGCATCACGCGATAGGGATTGTCGAAGCGGCTGTCGCCGGTGGTGTTGGTCCAGCTGGACGGATTGGCCGCCGTGTCGATGAAGCGGTAGGACCAGCCCTGGGGCGACTGGATCGTGTCCTGCTTGATCGCGCCATAGGCGTAGGCGCTGAGGATGGGCACCTCGTAGGTCTTGATGAAGGGCGTGTCAGTGCGCCAGTCATGGCGAATCACCTGCGGACTGCCGCCGAGGTCGGTATAGCTTTCCTGCAGGGCAGCGGTGCCCAGATTGATGACGGCGTACTGGAACAGCTTGGTCGTGGCCGAGAGGTCCTCGGTGAACCATACGGTGGCGTAGTCCTGGGTGTAGGGCCCGGCGTGCGGAAACGGCTCGGTGACGGCAACGACGGCGTGGGCCTGCGAGGCAGCGACCGCGACCAGAGTGGCCAGCAGCGTGCGGCTGAAGATCGAATGCATGTAACTCCCTGATTGATTGTCTTGCGCACCCGACAAACCGGGTGAGGCGCGCGGATTCTGCAGGTCGCGCAGGCTCCCGCCTATCCCCTGTATGAAGTCTTGTCGCGCCGGATGAACCCGGTGGGGGTCAGGTCTCGTCGTTGGCTGCGGCATCCAGCGCCAGGCGGCGCGGATCACGGGTGTTGATGACGACGGTGTGGGCCGTCTTGTCCTGCAGCGTCTGGCGGTTGCCATCCCAGAATATCTGCACAAAACCCATCATGCCGGTGGCGATGCCGGCCGCATAGCCGCCGTAGCGCTTGACGCAGCTCATCAGGGTCAGCGGTTTGCCGGTCAACTCGACCACCTGCAGGCCCAGCAGGCGCTTGCCCGGGGTCTGGCCGGGCCAGAACAGCGGCAGCAGCGAGAAATAGGCCAGCGCCCAGACGTAGCTGAGGCCGACGGCATCGAGCAGTTTGCGCACCTCGTCGCGCAGGCTGAACGTCTTGGGCTTGCGGGCCTCGGCCAGCTGGGCCTCCAGATCGGCGATGCGGCGCCGCTGAAGCGCCTCCGCGGCCACCGCCGATGCCGCGGGCGCCGGCGCCGGCACGTCGGCATCGGCCGCCTCGTCCCCGTCGTCGGCCGGAGCGGCGACGCTGGCTGCCGGGCGCGCCTTGGCCGGTGCGTTGACGCGCCGGTGCACGTCGTCCCAGAGCTGTTGCGCGGCCAGGGCCAGCAGCAGGGCAATGGCCACCCAGACAATCAGTCGCCGGCGCGCGACCGGCTCGCCGCGCCGCAGCCGCGGCCACATCAGCAGCACAAAGGCGACCAGCAGAAAGACATTGCCCAGCTCGGAAACCAGTCCCAACAGCGCCAGGTCTATGGCCATCGCCAGCGCGCGCTGGCGCGGCGTGGCCAGCGGCAGGCCCAGCAGCTGCGGGGCGACGTTGAGGTCTTCGGGCGTGATCCAGGCACGCGGGTCGTGGGCAGGGGTTGGGTCAGCAGGCAGCACGGCGGGTGGGCCTCGATGGAAAGGCAGGGGCGGCGAGGGGCCCTACTCTAGCGCCCCCGGTCCACGGCGATAGACTTGCATGCCTGGACGGGCTCCGGGCATGCCCCGATCCCGAGCCGCATCACCGAGGATTGCATGAGTCACCGCCCCGTATCCGCACCGAGACCTGCCATGGCGCCATCGCGCCGCTGGCTGTGTCTGGGCCTTGCCAGTCTGGCGCTGACCCTGCCGGCCGGCGCGCGTGCGACCGAGGCGCCGGGCAAGCTGATCGAATGGAATGTGTCGGATTGGCCGCCCTTTTTCGTGTTCCAGCAGGGCCAGCTGCCGCAGACGGCCCAGGACCTGGGCGGCGGCGCCATCGATGGCTTTCTGCGCCTGGTGATCGAGCGGATGCCGCAGTACCAGCATCGTTTTGTGTCCATGACCGGCGCTCGCGCCGAGGTCGAGCGCAAGGCCGGTCGCGGCCTGTGCTCGGCGAGCTCGATGCGCACTCCCGAGCGCCTGAAGGAGCGCTATTTCACGCCGGCCATGCCGACCCTGCCGGTGCAGCTGGTGCTCAGGCGCGAGCGCCTGCAGCTGCTGGCCGGCGGCAAGGGCTCGGTGTCGCTGCAGCAGCTGATACGCCGCGACGATGTGCAGGGCCTGGTGATGAGCAACCGCCAATACGGTCAGACGCTGGCCGAGTGGCTCAAGCCGGCGCCCGACTCGAACCTGCGCACCATGGTGGCGCCGCGCGCCGGCAATCTGCTGACCATGCTGGCCGCAGGCCGCATGGACTACACGCTGGAGTACCCGATGATCGTCGAGTACCACCTGCGCAACCGGGGACCCGAGCTGGTCACCCTGCCCATCGACGAGCTCGGCGAGCCGCCGCTGGGCTATTTTTCGTGCACGCGCAATGCCTGGGGCAAGGTGGTGATTGCCGACATCGACACGGCCTTGCGCAAGGTGGCCCGCCTGCCCGAGGCGCGTCAGGTCTACAGCCCCTGGATGAGCGAGGCGCTGCGCGCGGCACACCAGGAGCGCATCGACCGCTTCTTCGAGCAGCGCGCCCGCGGCGGGCCGATGATCGAGTAATTTCCCCCGGGCCTGACACTGGCGCGGGCGCATAGCGCACAAGCCATGCGGCGGCGATTTAAGTCGCGGGCGCCCACGGTCGCCTGTTGTCTTGACCATGCCCAATGCGTCAAAACCGTCCCGGGGCGGCCTCAGCCGCGGCAGCCTGCGCAGCAGTCCGCCGCAGGCTGCACGCGCGGCCCTGCCGCCCGAGCCGGCGCCCAAGCCTGTGGCACTGCCGGCCAGCGCATCGGCGCTGAGCGAGATGTTCACCACCACCCTGCAGGTGCTGGGCACGCTGTGCATCCTGAGCCTGGCCCTGGCCGCCGCCTTTGCCATGCGCGACAGCATGGCCGTCGGCAGCCACCTGAGCCAGGCCAAGGCGCAGCGCACCGACCTGATCTGCCAGGACGGCCGCATGGTGCGCGGCGACGGCGGCCTGCTCGACTGGATGTTCGAGGACGCCTACTTCCTGTGCACCGATTGGCGCACGCTGCAGGCCGCCGATCAGGCGCAGCTGCGCCGCTGAGCGCTCAGGGACAGGCCGGGTACTTGGCCTGGAAGCCCGCGCGGGTGGCCGGCGGGGTGTAGTCCTCGAGGCTGGGCGTGTTGTTGGTGAACTTGCAGCCGTAGGCCGGGTCGGCCACGGTGGCGGCAGTGGCCACATCATCGCCGGCCGGCTTGGCGCCGCCGGCCTCCCACTTGACCATGGCGTCGAAGGCCGAGGTGGCTTCGGCGGCGGTGAAGGCGCAATGGCCGACATCGCGGATGGCACGCTGCACCAGCCACTTGTCCGTGCCCTTGGCCTTGGCCCGCTCGTGGAAGACCTGCTCCATCTTGAAAGGCACGAACAGATCGCCCAGGGTGTGGATGGTGACCACCGGCACATCAAAGTCGGCGCCGGTGACGGGAATGAAGCGCAGGCCGTCGCGGCGGCGGCGGTTGGCGTCGGCGGTCGGTGCGATCTTGAAGATGCTGGCGTTGAAGGCGTTGTCGACGGCGGTGGCGCTGTCGCTGCTGGCGTCGATCTTGTAGACCAGGCCGGTGGTGTCGAGGATGTTCTGGTTCAGGATGCCGCTGATGGTGCCGTCACCGCCCAGCGAGGCCCAGATATTGCCCTGATTGCCGGCATTGGCCCAGCCCTCGGCAAAGAAGGGGCGCGCGCCGCCGCTCAAGTACATGACCGCCGTCTTCAGCTTGTCGCCCTGGGCATTGGTCTGGGTCGGGAAGGTGGACCACAGCGCTGCCTGTATCGTCGGCGCCAGCGTGGCGAAGTTGTTGACCGGGAAGCTGCTCATCGGCACGCCGGCCAGCGCCTGTGCCGCCACCTGGTAACCGGCGAAGTAGTTGAACAGCTCGTTGTCGCCGACCACTCCGCACATCGGCACCGCACCGGCGTAGCGCACCTTGTTGTTGGCAAAGGTGCGAGCCTCGATGTCGATGGCGGCGGCCGTGATGTGGCCGCCCATCGAGATGCCGGTGATGAAGTACTTGCTGGGCGTGGCCAGGGTGCGGCCCTTGGCGGCGGCGATGCTGACGAAGTTCAGCGCCAGCGCATTGGTGTCTTCGACGCCGGCCCGTACATCGTAGTAGTTCTTGGTGTAGCTCGATGCCGCCCAGGCATAGCCGTTGGCCAGCAGATAGCGGCGGATGATGGGGTTGCCCACGGTCAGGTTGGGCCCGGTGCCGGCATAGCCATGGGCCCACATCACCAGCTTGCCGTTCCAGCCGGTCTGCGGCACCTCGATACGGTAGGCCGCGCCATTCAGCACGCCGGTCCAGCGATCGGTCTCCACCGCCGCGCCGGGCAGGGCCGCGAACGAGGTCTCGACCACCGGCGTGAAGGTGCGGCCGTCCTGCGGACGCGTCTCCTCCGGCACCGGTGGCGTCGGCGGCGCGGCGACCGCCGCCTTCGGCTTGTCGTCACCGCCGCCGCCGCAAGCGGCCAGGGTGGCGAGGAACAGCGCGCTCAGGGCATTGAGCGAGCGCCGGCATGGCGTGTGGGCTGAATTCATGCTTGTCTCCTTGAGCGGCTGCGTGGCCACTGCGGTTGTTGGACGGCCAGCGTAATTCCGCACGCCTGTGCGCAGCGTCACCTTGGTGACTCGAAACCCTAAGGGCAAACCAGCAGCTGGCACCTTGGCGACTGCAGGACCGGCAGCCGCCGCCGACACTGGCGCGCATCCCCATGTTCAGGAGACATCGATGAGCACACTTTTTTCGCTGCAGGGCCGCGTCGCCCTGGTCACCGGCGGTTCGCGCGGCATCGGCCGCATGATCGCGGCCGGCTTTCTGCAGCAGGGCGCCAAGGTCTATATCTCGGCACGCAAGGCCGAGGCCTGCGCGGCCACGGCCGCGGAGTTGTCGGCCCTGGGCGAGTGCATCTCGCTGCCGGCCGATGTGTCCACGGCCGAGGGTGTGGCGGCGCTGGCCGGTGCCCTGGCGGCGCGCGAGAGCAGGCTGGACATCCTCGTCAACAACGCAGGTGCCGCCTGGGGCGCGCCGTTCGACGAGTTCCCGGACAAGGGCTGGGACAAGGTGGTCGACCTGAACATGAAGACCCCCTTCTTCCTGACCCAGGCGCTGCACAGCCTGCTGAAGGCCGGCGCCGCCGCACAGCCGGCCAAGGTGATCAACATCGCCTCGATCGACGGCCAGACGGTGAACCCGCTGGAAACCTACTCCTATGCCGCCAGCAAGGCCGGCCTGATCCACCTCAGCAAGCGCATGGCCCTGCGCCTGATCGAGGATGGCATCGTCGTCAACGCGATCTGCCCCGGCGCCTTTGCCAGCGAGATGAACAAGGATGCCCGCGACCATGGCGACGCGGTGGCCGCCCGCATACCGGCCCGGCGGGTTGGTGTCGATGCCGACATGGCCGCCGCCGCCATCTACCTGGCCTCGCGCGGCGGCGACTATGTCGTCGGCACCACCCTGACGGTGGATGGCGGGGTGAATCTGGTGCGTTGAGCGCCGGTCAGGGATTGACCGGCCGCAGCGATTTGATGCCGGGCAGGCCGGCGCCGCTGTCGTTCCAGTTGGCCGGCTGGAACAGCTGCCAGGCCGGCAGCATGAAGGCATGGCGGCGGTCCAGCGAACAGCCGATGAACATGCCGGCCAGCAGGGCTGCGCCGTCTGCGGTGCGGCACAGCACCGCCGAGCCGCTGTCGCCGTCCATCGGAAAATCCGGCCCCAGCACATCGAAGTGCAGCAGATCCCAGTGCTTGATACCCACCGTGCCTATCGGTGCCCCGGGCTGTGCCGGGCCGCCGGGCGGGCTCAGCCGCACCTTGTAGGCCAGCGGCAGCGCACTCAGGTCGCTGGTGGCAAAGCCGAGCCGGATCTGCACCGCACCGTGGCCGGGATGGTTGTCGGCGGCGCAGAGTTCGAACGCCGCACCCTCGCCCACCAGGGTGTCGAAGGCGGCCACGTCGGCGAGCCACTGCGGCTTGCCGCTCAGGCGCTGCCCGGCCAGCTGCTGGCGCAACCAGGCGGGGTCCTGCACCCGGGCCAGCTGGGCGTCGAAGCTGAAGCCCAGATCGGCATCGACCAGTTGCCCCCGCTGCGGTGTCGTGCTGCCCACCAGCAGCCCGCCCTGGCCCACCGGCGAGACACGGGCCGCCAACGCCGACGGTGGCACGTTGACATCCGGGAACGGCGTGAAGACGTGCATGGCGCTCAGCATCATGACCTCGGCGGGGCTGTTGTCGGCCCGCTGCAACTTGACCGCGCAGCACACCGTGCCAAAGGCCGGGGCCACCGGATCGGACACATCGACCGCCTGGGCGCCGCGCGCATGGCTGCCCACCAGTTGGGTGGCCTCCTGCACATCGGTGGGCACCGCAAACAACAGACGCCGCCCGCCCTGTTCGGCGCCGATCAGCAGATGCTGCGGCAGCACCTGCTCGGCCTGGGCCGGCATCTGCTTGCGTTTGACGAACAGCACCACACAGGGCTCCGGGCGGCGCAGGGCCTGCCCCTTGCCGTTGCGCTTCTGGCGCCAGCCGGCCGCCACCATCACCACATTGCGGTAGGCCAGGGTCAGCTCCCGGCCGCGGGTCTGGGCAATCTCCCGGGCCAGCGCCATGCGGAAGGCGGCATCCCGCTGGCGCAGAAATCGCCGCTGCGCGGCCAGCAGGTCCGGCACCGGCATGGCCAGCGAGGCGGCCTCGGCCTGGCGCATCAGCGCCCGCCGCTGGGCCGCCGTGGCCTTCAGGGCTTCAGGCATGACACGCCCGCTGCGTTGACGGCGCTGGCATTCAGCTTGAAGGGCGGCGCAGCCCCGTCAACACCGATCAGCTTCAGCAGGGCCTGCACCGCCTTGGCCACGGTGGGCTGGTTCGCAGCCGGCAGGGCCGCCGGGCAGATCAGCGACACCTGCACCGTGCCGGCCGCGTCCTTGGTGGGCGACTTCGTCATCGTCATGCCCGCCGGCAGGCCATCGATGGCCTTGGCACCGATCTTGCCGAGTGCCGCCACGGCCTCATCGGCCGTCGCTGGGGCCTTGGGCGCTGCGACGGCAACGGGCGCCGCGGGTGTCGATGCGGCCGCGGCAACCGTGACGGCGACATTCATCAAGCGCATCGGACTCGACGAGTCCATCACGCGCAGCGACAGCGTCTGTGCCGACTTCAGGTCCTTGCTGACGCTGACCTCGGCACGGCTTTCGAATGGCAGCGGCTGCTTGAACGACACACCGGCCACTGCGCTGCCGTCCAGTTCCACCAGATAGGGCTTGGTGCCGCCGCTGATGATCAGCGAACGCACGGCGTCCTCGCCCAGGGTGAAGCTGAGCGTCTCGGGCGCCGCACGCAGCGCCACCGCCAGATCGGCCACGCCGCAGTCCTTGAAGGCATCGGGTGCCAGCACCGTGCTGCGGCCGGCCAGCGCCGCGTTCAGGTCCACGGTCAGGCCGGCGAGCAGGCTGCCGTCGGCCTCCAGCTTCTGGATCGCCAGGTCCATCGGATCCGCCACCGCGGCCAGGGGCGCGCCCGCGGTCGCCTTGCCGGCATAGCGGCCCAGGCCGTCGGTTACCCGCTGCCCGACGCCCGCACCGGGGGCAAATTGGTCGAAGGTGCCGGCCAGGCCGGCGATCACGCGCGGCACGGCGCTCAGGTCGGGCACGGTATCCAGCGTGCCGCGCACAATTGCTGCATCGATGCGGTCCACCGCCATGATCAGCTCGCCGCTGGCACGGCTGGCGCCGCTGGCCAGGCCGCGGCCGGCCACCAGGGCCTGGTCGGCGGCCGTCTGCACCAGCCCCACGCGCGCCACGGCGGCCCGGCCCCGCTCGGCGCGATCGGACTTGCCGGCACCGCCGGCCGTGTCTTGCGCCACCAGCCCCTCGACCGTGATCCGCGACTGCGCCGTGACGGTGCGTTGCTTGTCCAGCACGGCAAGCGAGTGATTGAGCGCGGTCAGTTCCGCCTGGGGCATGGCAAACGGCGCCACGGCCCGGTTCGCGCAGTTCAGCGCCTCCACACCGGCCTGATAGACCAGCAATCGCGGTCGGCTCAAGTTCATATTGCCCAGTGCATAGGCCGTGCCCGAGAGGCCGGCCACGCCGAGGACGGCATCGCGATGGGCCTTGCCGGCGGCCAGCGCCATCACCAGCGCTCCGCTCACCACCAGGCCGTTGGCGAGCAGGTTCGACTGGCCCAGCTGGGTCACGATCGCCTCACGGTAGGCCGTGCGGGCGCGCTCGGAATAGGCATAGCCGGCGTCCAGCGTGCTGGCGGGCAGGCCCAGGCTGGTTTTGCTGGCATCCCACTGGACGATGGGGTTGGAGGCACAGGCCGCGAGCGACAGCGCCGTGCACAGGGCGACAGCCCGTTGACCCACGGGCGGCAGATGCGAGGTATTGACCATGATCAACTCCCGAAGAAACAAGGCGCCAATGTGAGCGCGGCGCCGGGCGCCGTCATCGTTGATGCTGATGAGGCCCAGCCCGGCGGCCCGGCTACTCGCTGTCCTTGCCCCAGGGCAGGGCCGCACTGACCTTGCGCTCGCCGCCCTTGCGGGTGCGCAGCACCGCCTCGAAGGCCTGATTGGCGCCATTGACCAGACTGGTCAGCAGGCCGGCCAGATCATCCTGGCTCAGCGTGTCGGCGTCGCGCCGGAACTGCTTGATGGCCAGGGCCAGGCGATCGCGCGGGATGGGCACATGGGTGGCCGCGACCACGAACATGGCGCTGAACAGGTCGGGGAACATGGCGCTCAGCGCCTTGATGCGCTGCAGCGACTGGGCCGGCGTGTTGCGCGCCCCGGGAGCGATCCAGCCCACATCGTCGGGGCCGGCGTCCAGCCGCGCCTGCAGGCAGTGGATGTGGGCCAGCAGGTATTCGCAATCGCCGGCCTGGGCGGCCTGCTCGGCGGCTGCGGCGCTGCCGCCCTCGGCGGCATAGCGTTCCTGCGCCAGCATGGCCAGTGCCGCTTCCAGTTCCGGCAAGCTCGGGGTTTGGAGATCGTGCATAGAACCGCCTGTGGGAGTTGCCCCAATTCAACACCCTTCGGCGCGCGGCGGCAAATCTTGATCATTTCTCCCGTCGCTGCGGCCCCGCGTTCAGGCCACGCGGAACACCCGCCCGGTCTGCGCACCCTCGACGCTGCGCTGATAGGCCAGGCCCACCCGCACCGCCGGCACCGTCTCGAAGCCCTGGAAATAGGGGCCGTAGGAGGGCAGCGACTCGGTCAGCAGGGTCGGGCTGACGGCATTGATGCGGATGCCGCGCGGCAGCTCGATCGCCGCCGCGGCGACAAAGGCCTCGATGGCGGCATTCACCGCCGTGGCGCTGGCGCCGAAGCGTATCGGGTCTATCGCCAGCACGCCGCTGGTCAGGGTGATGGAGCCGCCATCGTTCAGGTGGCGATGGCCCAGCGTGGCCAGCTGCACCTGGCCCAGCAGCTTGTCTTGCAGGCCCAGATTGAACTGCTCGGCCGTCATCTCGGTCAGCGGTCCGAAATGCACATTGCCGGCGGTGCAGACGATGGCGTCCACGCGGCCGACGGCCTCCAGCAGTGCCGCCACGCTGCCCGGCCGGGCCAGATCGACACGGTGCTGGCCGCTGTTGCGGCCGGCGGTGATCAACTCATGCGCGCCCAAAGCGCCGGTGGCGGCCTGGCCCAGGGTGCCGCTGGCACCTATCAACAGAATCTTCATGGTGTTTCCTCGGAGGAGTGAATGACAGAGACGCCATTGTTTTGAAAACCATCCAACTCATAAAGTAGCGATACATTCATAGACTACAAACCATAGATTCGCAATCAACATGGACAAGCTGCGCTGCATGGAGGTCATGGTGGCCGTGGTCGAGGCCGGCAGCTTTGCCGGTGCGGCGCGGCAGCTGAACATCTCGGCGGTGATGGTGGGCAAGCACATCCAGCAGCTGGAGGCCCACCTGGGCGCGCGCCTGCTGGCTCGCAGCACGCGCAGCCGGCACAGCCTCAGCGAGGTCGGCGCGGCGTTCTACGAGGACAGCAAGCGCGTGCTGGAGCAGGTGCGCTGGGCCGAGTCGGCGGTGGAGCGCAGCCGCGCGGCGCCGCAGGGCCTGCTGCGCATCAGCGCGCCCATCACGCTGGGCGGCCAGCTGATCGCGCCGCTGGTGGCGCAATACCTGTTGCAGCACGAGCAGGTGCGGGTGGACCTGCAGCTCAGCGACAGCGTGGTCGATCTGGCCGGCGACGGCATAGACGCCGCCGTGCGCATCGGCCAGGTCGTTGACGAGGGCCTGGTCGCGCGGCCATTGCGGCCCTACCGCATGGTGATTGCCGCCGCTCCCGCCTATCTGGCCCGGCATGGCGTGCCCCAGCGCGCGGCCGAGCTGGCGCAGCACAGCTGCCTCAGCCATTCGGTCTGGCAGCGCCGCAACGAGTGGACGCTGTTCGACGGCGAGCAGGCGCTGCGCTGGCCAGAGCGGGCACGCTTCACCTGCAACCAGGGCGACGGCCTGCGCACGGCGGCGCTGCAGGGCCTGGGGCTGATCATGCAGCCCGAGGTGCTGCTGGCGGATGACCTGGCCGCCGGCCGCCTGGTGGCCGTGCTGCAGAGCAGTTCACCGCCGCCGCGGCCGGTGCATCTGCTCTATGCCGCCGACCGCCGCCAGCTACCCAAGCTGGGCCGCTTCATCGAGCATCTGGTCAGCGCGCTGGGCAGCTGACTCACAACAGATTCATGCGCCGGGCCGCCTCGCGCAGCTCGGCGCGGAAGTCCGGATGGGCAATCGAGATCATCTCCAGCGCCCGCTGCTTGCCCGACTTGCCGCGCAGCTGGGCCACGCCGAACTCGCTGACCACATAGTTGATGTCGTTCTTGCTGGTGGTCTGGTGGGTGCCGGGCGTCAGGGTCGGGACGATGCGGCTGATGGTGTCGTCCTTGGCCGTGGCGGGCAGCACGATGAAGGCCTTGCCGCCGCGCGAGCGGTTGGCGGCGCGCACAAAGTCGACCTGGCCGCCGGTGCCCGAGTAGGGCGTGGGACCCAGGCTCTCGGAGCCGCACTGGCCCAGCAGGTCGATCTGCAGCGTGGCATTGATGGCCATCAGCTTGTCGTTCTGGCCGGCCAGATAGGGGTCGTTGGTGAAATCGACCGGGTGCATTTCCAGGCCCGGGTTGCGGTCCATGTAGCGGTAGAGCTTTTGCGAGCCCAGCGCGAAGGTGGCGATGCACTTGCCGGGCAGATAGCTCTTCTTGCGATTGGTCACCGCCCCGGCTTCGATCAGGGTCAGGATGCCGTCGCCAATCATCTCGGTGTGAATGCCCAGGTCCTGCTTGTGCACCAGCTGCATCACCACCGCGTCGGGAATGCCGCCATAGCCGATCTGCAAGGTGGAGCCGTCGTCGATCATGTCGGCCACATACTTGCCTATCGCCTGCTGCACCGGGCCGATCTTGGGCAGGCCCACTTCCAGCACCGGCTCGCTGCTCTCCACCAGGGCCGCCACCTGCGAGACATGCACCTGGCAGGCACCAAAGGCAAAAGGCACGTTGGGATTGACCTCCAGCACCACGGCCCGCGCCTTGGCCACCGCCGCCATCGTGTAGTCGGCGCCCAGACTCAGCGAGAAGTAGCCGTGGGCATCCATCGGGGAGGCCATCGCGAACACCACGTCGGCGGCAATCTGGCCGCGGGCAATCAGGGCCGGAATCTCGGAGAAGTAGTTGGGGATGAAGTCCACCCAGCCGGCCTGGCCACCGGCGCGCGAGGCAGCACCGTAGAAAAAGGCGACATGGCGCACATGGTCCACTGTCTCCGGGTCGAAATAGCCGAACTTGCGCACCGCCAGGATCTGCCCGACCTTGACGTCATGAAAGCGCCGCCGCTGCGCGGACAGCTCTGTCAGCAGAGTCGGCGGCTCGCCGACGCCGGTGGGCACGATGATGAAGTCGCCATCGCGGACCTGGTTGACCGCATCCGCGGCGCTGACGAGTTTCTGACGGTACTGTTGCTGGGCTGACATGGGCGAATCTCCAAATAGGCTTTGCCACAGTGTGGCAGCCGGACCTGACCGCAGCTTGACCGCCGGCCTTGAATGACAATGCCCAGGGCACGTCGATCCAAGGAGTACGCCATGCGCCGTCGGTCTGTATTGATTCTCGCTCTGAGCCTGGCGCTCGGCGCCTGCGCCTATCTGGGCCGGGACCCGCAGCTGCTGCCCGGCGTGACCCGCGGCGACGAGGTGATGGCCCGCTACGGTCAGCCGATGCGCGTCTGGCCCGAGGCCGATGGCGGCCGCACCCTGGAGTACTCGTCACAGCCCCGCGGCGAGACCTGCTGGATGGTGCGCCTGGGCCCGGACGGCCGCTTGATCAGCATCGAGGACACCCTGCTCTATGCCAGCCGCTTCAGCATCGCCCCGGGCATGACGCCCGAGCAGGTCAGCCGGCGGCTGGGCCGGGAGCGCAGCCGCGTGTTCTTCAGCCTCAGCGGCGAGGATGTCTGGGACTGGAATGTGGCCCCCGACCAGAGCGGCTACAGGCTGCGCTTCAACGTCCACTTCAAGAACGGCACGGTGTTCCGGCTGAGCCAGAGCATGGTGTCTCCGGACAAATTCTTCTTTTTCGATGACTGAGCCCGGGCGCCTGCAAGCGACCGGGCTGAGACCGGCAGCCACTCAGCGGCCCCTGGCCACGATGTCCTGAGCCAGCTGCCACAGCGCCGTGCGGTGGGCGCTGACCAGGGCATCGGGCGTGGCCTCGGCGCTGGGCACCTCGATGCGGCTGTCGAACACCTGCGCCCCACGCTGGGCCGTCGGATCGATCAGCATCCAGCGCGCCGCCAGCACCACGCCCAGGCCATCGGCGCGGGCCTCCAGCTGCTGGATCTCGACGCGCAGCTGGCGGTCCACCACCACGCCGGGCGGCAGCGGCGCGCGCCAGACCTGCCCGGCGCCGCGCAGGCGGGCCAGGTCTTGCTGCAGCAGGCGCGGCACGGCATCGCGCAGCGGCTCGGCCCAGCGGTGGCCGGTCAGCGCCGTCAGGCCCGCCTGGCCCGTGGGACGCAGCAAGGCGTCGCGGTCCAGATAGTCGGGCAGCTGCACGGCGCCCAGCGACCAGCGCTCGGTGGCGACCGCGGTGGCTGGCGCAAGCGCCCCCGGCGGATCGGCCCGCAACTGGTAGAGCTGCACCGGGGGCGAGCTGCTGCAGGCGGCCAGCAAACACAGCAGTGAAAGTGACAACAAACGGGTCGGCATGGTCATCGTCCATCCGGTTGAAAGTGGGCTCATCAGCGCCGCCCCTTGAGCACGGCCTCGGGCTGCTGGTCCAGGGTTTCGGCCAGCTCGCGCAGCGCACGGGCCGCCTTGCCCACATCCTGCAGGCTGCGCTGCAGACTCTGGTTCAGCGGCGCCTCGTTGGTGGTGGCCTCGCGCAGCGCCGCAGCGGTCACGGTCAGCTCGTCGGCGGCGCGGCGCAGGCTTTGCACCAGCGGAGCGTCGGGCGCCAAGGTGGCAGCCGCGCCCTGGGCGGTGTCGGCCATGCGCTGGGCCGAGCCGCCCACGCTGCTGGCCGCACGCCCCACCTCCAGCAGCGTCTGGCGAGCGGTGTCGGCCATCTGTTGCGCACTGCCCATCAGCGGCTCGGCGCGGCGGTCGAGTTTCTCGGTCAGGCTGCGCAGCCGGCTGGTGATGATGGCCATGTCCTTGACCGTCTGGGTCAGCTCGGTGCTGCCCAGCAACTGGCGGCCCGAGCTGGCAATGGCCGAGATATCGCCCAGCAGCAGCTTGAAATCCAGCTCGTTGACCTGGTTCTGCAACTCCTGGAAGGCGGTGGAGATGGTCGGTATCTCGGCATCGGCGTCGTCGCCCCTGACGCGCTGCGCCGGTTTGCCGGGACGGAAATCCAGGTCCACATACAACTGGCCGGTGAGCACGCTCTGCATCGCCAGCTGGGCACGCAGGCCGCGCTCGACCATGCCCGACAAGGCCAGCGCAGGGTCGTCGGAGGTGTTGCCGCCGCTGACGTTGCGCAGCATATTGCGCTCCAGTTCGGCAGTGACCGGGATGATCACCGAATGGGTGGACTTGTCATACACAAGGCCGATGGACTTGACGCTGCCCAGGCGCACGCCGCGAAACACCACCGGCGCGCCGACCTGCAGACCGTAGATCGAGCCGCTGAAGTGCATAACCACCAACTGCTTGCGCACCAGCAGCTGACCACCGGCCATCAGGAACACCGACACGAACAGCAGCGCCAGCGCGCCGACGACGAACAGGCCCAGCAGCGCCGGGTTGAACTTGCGCCGCCTGGGCAGCGCCGTCATGCTCGCGCTCCACGGCGCATGAACTCGCGCACATGCTCGGGGCCATGCTCCAGCAAGGCGCGCGGTGAGTCCAGCGCGATCATGGTTTTCTCCTTGGCATCCAGAAACAGGGCACGGTCGGCGACCGCGAAAATGCTGTCCAGCTCGTGGGTGACCATCACCACCGTCGTGCCCAGATGATGGCGCAGGTTCAGTATCAGCTCATCGAGCCGCGCCGAGGTCAGCGGGTCCAGCCCGGCCGAGGGCTCGTCGAGAAAGAGCAGCGGCGGGTCCAGCGCCATCGCGCGGGCGATCGCGGCGCGCTTCTTCATGCCGCCGCTGAGATCGGCCGGCGAGGCATCGAAGCTGCCGCCCAGACCCACCAGGGCCAGCTTGAAGCGGGCCACGGTCTCGATCTCCGCCTCGTCGAGCTGGGTGAACTCGCGCAGCGGCAGCATCACGTTCTCGCCCACCGTCATCGAACTCCATAGCGCACCGGCCTGGAACATCACGCCAAAGCGCCGGCGCAGCGCATCCATCTCGTCGTCATCGGCCTCGACCAGATCGATCTCGCCGTAGTGAATGCTGCCGCGGGCCGGCCGTTGCAGGCCGATCAGATGGCGCAACAGCGTGCTCTTGCCGCAGCCGCTGCCGCCCATCAGCACCAGGATCTCGCCGGCGCGAACATCGAAGCTGAGGTCGCGCTGGATGATCTTGCGGCCATAGGCCATGGTCAGGCCCTCGACCTGTATCAATGGCGGATGGCTCTGCGCTTCGTCCATCACCAGTCCAGCCGCTGGAACATCATCGTCAGCGCCGAGGCGGCGACGACGATCCAGACAATGGCCTGCACCACGGCGGCCGTGGTGGCGTCACCGACGGCCTGGGCACTGCGGCCGGCATTGAGCCCCTGGCGGCAGCCCGCCAGGGCCACCAGCAGGGCATAGACCGTGCCCTTGAGCAGGCCTATGCCCAGGTGGGGCAGGGTCAGCGAATCCTTGCAGCGCACCAGATACTCCAGCGGCTCGACGTCGTAGATGCCCACCGCCACCAGCAGGCCGGCCAGCATGCCCACCAGCGCTGCATAGGTGGTCAGCAGCGGCGCCACCAGCAGCATCGCCAGCACACGCGGCAGCACCAGATGCTCGACCGGGTTCAGCCCCATCGACTGCAGTGCATCGATCTCCTCGTTGGCCTGCATGCTGCCGAGCTGGGCCGCAAACGCGGCGCCGACGCGGCCGGCCAGGATGATGCCTGTCATCAACGCGGCAATCTCCCGCACCACGCCGATGGTGACCAGATCGGCCATATAGATCTGCGCACCGAAGCGCTCCAGCTGGGCCGCTCCCATATAGGCCAGTATCAAACCGACCAGAAAGCTGACCAGCGAGACGATGCCCAGGCTGGACGGGCCGGTGGCCTGCAGCTGGTGCATGAAATCGGCCCGGCGCATCGCCGTGCGGCCGCTCAGCGCCCGCATGGCGGCCTGCAACACCTCGCCGACGAAGCGCAGGGTGACCTGGCCTCGTTCGGCGCGTGCGGACCATTGCAGGCCGATGCGGGCCAGCAGGCGTGAGCGCGGCGGAGGTGCGACAGAGGCAAGTCCCGACCCTGCCAGCGCCAAGACCTCTCGCAAGCCCTCGGGCAGGCCTGCAGGGTCCAGCCTGGCGCCGCCTGTTCCCCCCAACGCCCACAGGGCCGACGCCAGGCCGCTGTCGAAATGGGTCAGGTCTTGCGCATCGATCCGCAACTGCTTCCCCGCCGCCAGGCCTGCCGGCGGAGCCGGCAGGCTGGCCCGGCCACGCCAGTCGCCTGCCAGGCGCAGCAGTGCGCCATCGGGCAGGGCTTCCCACGCGGCAGTGGGCGGAGGTGGATCGGACGCGGCTTCGGTCGGCATGCGTGGGCGGTCAGGGCGGCAATGGGCTCGACTCTAAACGCTGACGCATGGTGGCGCGTGAAATTTCAGACTGGCATTGAGACACAAACGCCGCTAGAGTGGCTCCAAAAATAGAGGGAGGAAAAGATGGCAAAGCCCATCGAGCTCGGCATTGTTGCGGACGATGCCGACGACGACAATATGCTGACGCGGCCTCCGCCGGTGCAGGTGCTGCAGGCCGCCAGCCGGACCGCGCGCCCCGCCCGACAGCCCGCCGGCCTGGCCTCGCGCCTGTGCGCATTCGTGCTGGACGCCCTGCTGATGCTGGCGCTGAGCGCGCAGCTGATGTGGCTGGCCTATCGCGAACCCATCGCCCGGTGGGATGATTTGCGGCCGCTGAGCCTGGCCATCAACTGGCTGCTGCCAGCGCTGATCTGCATCACCTTCTGGTGCTGGCAGGGAGCCACCCCGGGCAAGCTGCTGGCCGGCATCCGCGTCATCGACATGCGCACCGGCGCCCGACCGGGCCTGTGGCAAAGCCTGATGCGCTGGGTGGGCTACTTCGTGTCGGCACTGCCGCTGGGCCTGGGCCTGCTGTGGGCGGCCGTGGACCCCGACAAGCGGGCCTGGCACGACCGCCTGGCCGGCACGCAGGTGGTGCGGCGGCGCCAGCAACACGGCGACGAGCCCGGCTATATCGCCGCCCATTGGCGCGGCGAGCAAAGCCTGATGCAGAGCTTCTGGCTCAACAATGTGCTGCTGTCGGTGCCGCTGGCCTTTGCGCTGACCGGCCTGATGACCTGGATCAGCCTGAAGGGCGAGGCGCTGCAGGCCGGCAGCATCGCCATGCTGATCGGCTGGCCACTGATGCTGGCCATCGACGTCTGGTGCATCGTCGGTGCCTGGCGGGCCGCGGCGGCCTACCGCCAGATCGGCGGCGCGGCACTGTGGGCCCATCTGGCCCGGTTGTGCCTGGCCCTGGGTGCGCTGCAGACCCTGGCCTCGGCGCTGATCGGCTTCGCGCCGCAGGCCGGCGAATTCCTGCAGATGGCCCGCGGCATCGACCCGATAGGGCAGGCCGCGCTGAAGCTCTCGGATGATGGCCGCACGCTGCGCCTCGAAGGCCCTATCGGCATGGGCGACGCGACGCGGCTGCAACGGCTGCTGGCCACCACGCCTCAGCCGGTGCGTCTGGTCGAGCTGGCCTCGCCGGGCGGCCGGGTCCATGAGGCCCAGCGCATGGTGGCCCTGGTGCGCAAGGCCGGCGCCAACACCCGTGCGGTCGGCGGCTGCGAGAGTGCCTGCACCCTGGTGTTCCTGGCCGGCGCTCAGCGCCAGCTGATGCCGGGCGCACAGCTGGGCTTTCACCGTGCGTCCAGCGGCACCTACAACCCGGTGTTCGATGAGGTGGCCAATCAGCATCTGGCCGGCACCTACCGCGACATGGGCCTGCCAGAATCCTTCATCACACGCACCTTGCGCACGCCTGCGCACAGCATGTGGTACCCCGGCAGCGAGGAGCTGGCGTCCCATGCGCTGATCGCCGCCCTGCCGCAAACGCTGGCCGTGACCCTGCCCGGCGACGGCACGGCATCGGCCGTCGAATTCAAGGAGGCGCTGCGCGGCAACCCGGCCTGGTACCGGCTGGAGACACGCTACCCCGGCATCCTGACCGAGGCCGCCGTCCGCATGCACGGGGCCCGCACCGCCGGGGGCGACGACGCCGCGCAGCAGACCGCCGCGCTGCAGGTACTGGCCGGCCATATGCCCGGAATGCTGCTGGGCGTCTCGGCAGAGATGCGCCATCGCTACCTGCTGGTACTGCGTGCGCAGCTGCAGGCAGCCCAGGCAGGTGGGGACGGACTCTGCCAGGCCCTGCTTGCCGGCCAGCTGAATCAGCGCCGACACCTGTCCGCCGTGCTGCAGGCCAGGGAGACCGCCTGGTTGATCGCCGCCGCTGATGAGCCCGCCCCGCGCCGTCTGCCCGGCCCACCCAGCGCACTCGAACTGGAAGTGGTGCGTCGGGACCTGAGCGTGCCCGTGCCGGGTCTGCTGCAAGGTGTCTGGGGCGTGGCGGCGGGCCGGCCGGCCCGCTCTTGCGCACAGGTGATACAGGCACTGGACGAAGTCGCCGCCCTGCCGGTGGCACAACGCGAGCTGGCGCAGCGCCTGATGTTCCAGTCCTGAGGCCGGCGCAGCAAATCCGGGCCGGCGAAGACGGCTGACGGCCAAGCGGGCTCCCCGGGCTTCTGCGGGGGTGCGCGTACGGCGAATTGGGACTATCGTCGATCGGCCACCACCACCCGTGAGCCGCTGCCATGAGCTACCGCCCCCAGCCTGCACCCAGTCCGCCCCTGACCCGCCTGAGCGTTGCCGGCCGCCTGTGGCTGGCGGTGGCCGTGGTGATCATTGCCCTGGTCGGCCTGATCACCTTCTCCAGTTCGCGCAGCGGCCGCATCCAGCAGCAGACCAACGAGATGACGGCGAAGATGGACGCCAAGCAGGCCGCGGCCGAACGCTGGGCCGGCCTGACCACCACCAATGTGGTGCGGGTGCAGGCCTCGGCCATCAGCAGCGACCCGGCGGTCGATGCCGCCTTCAAGTCCGAGATCGGCGCCGCCATCGCCGACATCTCGACCGTGCAGAAGTCGATCGAGCAGATGGAGCTCAGCGCCGACGACAAGGCCTTGATGGCCCGCATCGCGACCGAGCGCCAGATTGTGCTGGACTCGCTGGCCAAGACCCGGGAGTTCAAGGGCGCCGGCAACGCCGCGGGTGCGACCGAAGAACTGCAGCAGCGCTTCAACCCTGCGGTGCGGGTCTATCTGCAGTCGCTGCGCGACTTCGCCAAATTGCAGGAAACCACCAAGCTGAAGGCCCAGGAGGTGCTGGCCGAGCAACGCCAGGGCACTTTGCGCATTGCCAGCGCCGTGGTGGTGGTGATCGTGCTGCTGCTGGTGGGCGGTGCGCTGATCTTGATACGCTCGATCCAGCGGCCGCTGGCCCAGGCCATTCAGGTCGCCGACCAGATTGCGGCCGGCGATCTCAGCACCCGGGTTCAGGTCACGCAGGCCGATGAGTTCGGTCACCTGCTGGGCGCACTGGACAAGATGGCCCAGCAGCTGAGCCAGGTGGTGGGCGAGGTGAGGCGCGGGGTCGAGTCGGTGTCCACCGCCTCGGCCGAGATCGCCACCGGCAACCACGACCTGAGCGTGCGCACCGAACAGACGGCGTCCAGCCTGCAGCAGACCGCCAGCTCGATGGAGGAGCTGACCGGCACCGTCAGCCACTCGGCCGACACCGCCCGCCAGGCCAATCAGCTGGCCGCCTCGGCCGCCGAGGTGGCCGGCCGCGGCGGCGCCATCGTCTCGCAGGTGGTCAGCAATATGGACGCGATCACGCAAAGCTCGCGCAAGATCAGCGACATCATCGGCGTCATCGACGGCATTGCCTTCCAGACCAATATCCTGGCGTTGAACGCCGCCGTCGAGGCTGCCCGGGCGGGCGAGCAGGGGCGCGGCTTTGCCGTGGTCGCCAGCGAGGTGCGTTCACTGGCCCAGCGCAGCGCCGCCGCCGCGCGGGAGATCAAGACGCTGATCGGCGCCTCGGTCGAGCGCGTCGAGTCGGGTGCCGGCCTGGTGACGCAGACCGGCACGGTGATGGAAGAGATCGTCAACAGCGTCAAGCGTGTCACCGACCTGATCGGCGAAATCGCCTCGGCCGCCACCGAGCAGCGCGACGGCATCGCCCAAGTGAATGTGGCGGTGACCCATCTCGATCAGATGACGCAGCAGAACGCGGCCCTGGTCGAGCAATCGGCGGCGGCGGCGCAGTCGCTGCGCGAGCAGGCTCAGCGCCTGGCCGAGGTGGTGTCGGTATTCAAGGTCTAGCGGCGATGCAGCCAACGGCTACACCGACTGCGGACAAGAGAAATCGGCCGCGCCTCTGACTGAGCACGCGGCCGATGGGGCTGGCTTGGGCGGGCCGGCGCCCGCCGTCAAACGCGGTGCTCAGCGCACCTTGCCTTCCTTCCAGGCATTCAGCAGCTTGTCATAGGCGATGGTCTCGCCCTTGGGCTTCTCGTTGGCCAGCTTGGCCCAGGGTGCGCCCTTGTCGGAGAGCCACTTCTTGGCATCTTCCTTCTTGTTCAGCTTGGGCGCGCAATGCGCCATGCCGGCGCGCTCCAGGCGGCTCATGACCTGGTCCATCTCCTCGGCCAGATTGTCCATCGCGCCCTGGGGCGTCTTCTCGCCGGTGACGGCCTGGGCCACGTTCTTCCACCACAGCTGGGCCAGCTTCGGATAGTCGGGGACGTTGGTGCCGGTGGGCGTCCAGGCGACCCGTGCCGGGCTGCGGTAGAACTCGATCAGGCCGCCGTACTTCGCCGCGTTCTTGGTGAAGTAGTCGTGGCGGATGTCGCTGTCACGGATGAAGGTCAGGCCGGTGATGCTCTTCTTCAACGAGGTCGTCTTGGCCGTGATGAACTGGGCGTACAGCCAGGCCGCCGCCACCTTGTTGGCATCATGGTCCTTGAAGAAGGTCCAGGAACCCACGTCCTGGTAGCCGTTCTGCATGCCCTGCTTCCAGTACGGACCATTGGGGCCGGGGGCCATGCGCCACTTCGGCGTGCCGTCGGCATTGACGACCGGCAGACCGGTCTTGACCATGTCGGCGGTGAAAGCGGTGTACCAGAAGATCTGCTGCGCAATCTGGCCCTGGGCGGGCACCGGGCCGGCTTCGCCAAAGGTCATGCCGGTGGCTTCCTTGGGCGCGTACTTCTTCATCCAGTCCACATACTTGGTCAGCGCGTAGACGGCCGCCGGCGAGTTGGTGGCGCCGCCACGGCTGACCGAGGCGCCCACCGGCGTGCACTTGTCTGCCGCCACGCGAATGCCCCACTCATCGACCGGCATGCCGTTGGGGATGCCGATGTCGGCCGTGCCGGCCATCGACAGCCAGGCGTCGGTGAAGCGCCAGCCCAGCGACGGATCCTTCTTGCCGTAGTCCATATGACCGTAGATGGGCTTGCCGTCTATGGTCTTCACGTCGACGCTGAAGAACTCGGCGATGTCCTCGTAGGCGCTCCAGTTCAGCGGCACGCCCAGCTCATAGCCGTACTTGGCCTTGAACTTGTCCTGCAGGTCCTTGCGGGCGAACAGGTCGGCGCGGAACCAGTAGAGATTGGCGAACTGCTGGTCGGGCAGTTGGTAGAGCTTGCCATCGGGGGCGGTGGTGAAGCTGGTGCCGATGAAGTCTTTCAGGTCCAGTCCGGGATTGGTGTACTCCTTGCCTGCGCCGGCCATGTAGTCGGTCAGGTTCATGATCTTGCCGTAACGGTAATGGGTACCGATCAGGTCGGAGTCGCTGATCCAGCCGTCATAGATGGACTTGCCCGACTGCATCGAGGTCTGCAGCTTCTCGACCACATCACCCTCCTGGATGATGTCGTGCTTGACCTTGATGCCGGTGATCTCCTCGAAGGCCTTGGCCAGGGTCTTGGACTCGTACTCGTGCGTGGTCAGCGTCTCGGACACCACCGACACTTCCTTCACGCCCTTGGCCTGCAACTTCTTGGCGGCGTCGATGAACCACTTCATCTCGGCCATCTGCTGGTCCTTGTTCAGGGTCGAGGGCTGGAACTCGCTGTCCACCCACTTCTTGGCCTCCGCCTCGCCGGCCCAGGCATGGCCCGCCACCGCGCACGCGGCCGCAAGGGCCAGTGCTGTGTAGTGCATTCTCATGATGTCTTGTCTCCTGTGTTTCCAGATTCATTCATGTGCTTCCCCTGGTGCAGCGAGGATTCCACGGCCCCGGGGAAGCACCGGGCCGGATTCCTTTTGTCACTACCCTCGTCTCATCACGAAGGCCAAGGCAAACATCGACAGCACAAAGCTGATCCAGATGCTGGGCTCCTCCTCGAGCCCGAACCAGCCCATGAACTTGCCGGCCAGGCCGATGAAGATCAAGTTGATATAGGCCGCCGTCAGCAGACCCACAAACAGCCGGTCGCCGCGCGTGGTCTGCATCGGCAGAAAACCCTTGCGCAGCACCGTCGGCGACTTGATCTCCCACACCGTCATGCCAATCAGCATCAGCACGATGCAGCTGAAGAAGACGGCCACCGGAGTGGTCCAAACCATCCAATCAAACACAAATACCTCCAGTCAGTTGAGGACAGCGCCTGCTGCGCAAGGTCTGTCCCGCAAAGTCTTCAGACACGCCCCATGGCAAAGCCTTTGGCTATGTAATGCCTGACAAACCAAATGACGATGGCGCCAGGCACGATGGTCAACACTCCAGCCGCCGCCAGCGTCGCCCAGTCCATGCCCGAGGCCGACACCGTGCGCGTCATCGTCGCCACGATGGGCTTGGCATTGACGCTGGTCAGGGTGCGGGCCAGCAACAGCTCCACCCAAGAGAACATGAAGCAGAAGAAGGTCGCCACACCGACGCCGGCCTTGATCAGCGGCAGGAAGATGGTCAGGAAGAAGCGCGGGAAGGAGTAGCCGTCGATGTAGGCCGTCTCGTCGATCTCGCGCGGAATGCCGCTCATGAAACCTTCCAGAATCCACACCGCCAGCGGCACATTGAACAGCAGATGGGCCAGGGCCACCGCGATGTGCGTGTCCATCAGTCCCAGGGTCGAATAGAGCTGGAAGAAGGGCAGCAGGAACACGGCAGGCGGCGTCATCCGGTTCGTCAACAGCCAGAAGAACACATGCTTGTCGCCCAGGAAGGAATAGCGCGAGAAGGCATAGGCCGCGGGCAGGGCCACGGTGATAGAGATCACCGAATTGATGGCCACATAGATCAGGCTGTTGATGTAGCCCGAGTACCAGGACGCATCGGTGAAGATGGTCTTGTAGTTGTCCCAGGTGAAGTGCTGCGGAAAGAACGAGAAGTGCGACAGGATCTCGGCATTCGTCTTGAAGCTCATATTGACCATCCAGTAGATGGGCAACAAGGCAAAGACGATGTAGGCGAACAGAAAGATCGTGCGCTTCTGGAACGGTGGCTTGTTAACCATGGCTGGCCTCCGTCTTGTCGGCCGTGCCCACCGCCTGCATCCAGTTGTAGAGCATGAAGCACAGCAGCAGGATGATCAGGAAGTAGATCAGCGAGAAGGCCGCGGCAGGGCCGAGGTCGAACTGGCCGACCGCTTTTTGCGTCAGGTATTGCGACAGAAAGGTCGTCGCATTGCCCGGCCCGCCACCGGTCAGCACAAAGGGCTCGGTGTAGATCATGAAGCTGTCCATGAAGCGCAGGAGCACGGCAATCATCAGCACGCCGCGCATCTTGGGCAGCTGGATGTAGCGGAACACGGCGAACTTCGATGCGCCGTCGATGCGCGCCGCCTGGTAGTAGGCATCGGGTATCGAGCGCAGGCCGGCATAGCCCAAGAGCGCCACCAGCGGCGTCCAGTGCCAGACGTCCATCAAGAGCACGGTCAGCCAGGCATGCAGGGCATTGCCGGTGTAGCTGTAGTCGAAGCCCAGCTTCTGCAGCGTCGAGCCCATCAGGCCGATGTCGGCGCGGCCGAAGATCTGCCAGATCGTGCCGACCACGTTCCAGGGGATCAGCAATGACAGGGCCACGATCACCAGCACGGCCGAGGCCTTCCAGCCCTGGGCGGGCATGGACAGGGCCAGCATCACGCCCAGCGGAATCTCCACCGCCAGCACCGAGCAGGAGAACACCATCTGGCGCCACAGCGCCTCGTGCAGGTCCTCGTCGCGCATCACCGCGGCAAACCATTCGGTGCCGACGAAGACGCGGCGCTCGGGCGAGATGATGTCCTGCACCGAATAGTTGACGACGGTCATCAGCGGCAGGATGGCCGAGAAGGCCACGCACAGGAAGACCGGCAGTATCAGCCACCAAGCCTTCTGGTTCACAGGTTTGGTTGTGGTGCTCATGCCAGCAACTCCTCGTTCTTGTAAAAGCAGCTGTGCGTGCCCAGCACCTGGAACCAGGCCTGCTCGCCCGCCCTGGGCTGAGCCTGGTCGGGCGCCAGCCGGGCCTTCAGCACCTGCTCGCCGATGCGCGCGGTCACCAGCACATAGGTGCCTATGTCCTGCACCTGGGTCACCTGCACCGGCAGCGCACCTGGCGCACCGGCGGCGGTCAGCGCCACATACTCGGGGCGCACGCCCAGCTTCAGATCGCCCTCGGGCAGATGCAGGCCTGCGTCCAGGGTCAGGAATTGCCCGGCAATCTGCAGCTGGCCGCCCTTGGCGATGACGGGCAGGAAGTTCATGCCCGGCGAGCCGATGAAGTGGCCGACGAAGGTGTGCTGCGGCCGCTCGAACAGCGCCTCGGCACTGCCCACCTGGACGGCGCGGCCGCGTGTCATCACCACCACCTGGTCGGCAAAGGTCAGCGCCTCCACCTGATCATGGGTGACGTAGATCAGGGTCAGCTTCAGCTCATGGTGGATCTGCTTGAGCTTGCGGCGCAGCTGCCATTTCAGATGCGGATCGATCACCGTCAGCGGCTCGTCGAACAACACGGCCGAGACATCGGAGCGCACCAGGCCGCGGCCCAGGCTGATCTTCTGCTTGGCATCGGCGCTGAGGTTGGCGGCGCGCTGGTCCAGCTGGCCGCTCATTTCCAGCATCTCGGCGATCACGCCGACGCGCTGCTGGATCTGCGCCTCCGGCACCTTGCGGTTGCGCAGCGGGAAGGCGAGGTTCTCGGCCACCGTCATCGTGTCGTAGATCACCGGGAACTGGAACACCTGGGCGATATTGCGCGCCTGCGGTGACGCTGCCGTGACATCGGCTCCGTCGAACAAGACCCTGCCATGCGAGGGCTGCAGCAACCCCGACATGATGTTCAGCATCGTCGTCTTGCCGCAGCCCGATGGGCCCAGCAACGCGTAGGCGCCGCCATCGGCAAACGTCATCTTCAGCGGCAGCAGCGCGTAGTCGCTGTCCTGCTGGGGGTTGGGCCCATAGGCATGGGCCAGGTCCAGATCGATGCGGGCCATCAGCGCTGCCCTCCAATCGATGGTGCCAAGAGCAGATCGCCCCGGGCATCGAACACATAGACTTGCGCCGGGTTCAGATGCAGGGTCAGCGCCGCACCGAGGTCGAAGAAATGCACACCGGTCAGCTGGGCCACCACCTCGCCCACCGCGGTGGACAGGTGGACGAAGGTGTCTGAGCCGGAGATTTCCGCCAGCTCGACATGGCCGTCGAGCGCCAGGTCGCCAGGCGCCGCGGTGAGGCGCAGCGCGCTGGCGCGCACGCCGAGCGTCAGTGCCTGCGACCCGGCCGACGGCACATCGATATTCAGCACCGCGCCGGACTTCAGCCGCAGGCCATCACCCTGGCGGGTGGCCTCCAGCAGATTCATCGGCGGGTCGCTGAAGGCCCGCGCCACACGCAGCGACTTCGGGAAGTGGAAGACCTCGGCCGTCGGGCCGTATTGCAGCAGCTCGCCGGCGTCCATCACCGCCGTGTAGCCGCCCAGCAGCAGGGCCTCGCCCGGCTCGGTGGTGGCGTAGATCACGGTCGAGTCGCTGGCGGCGAACAGCTGGGTCAGCTCCTCGCGCAACTCCTCGCGCAGCTTGTAGTCGAGATTGACCAGCGGCTCGTCCAGCAGCATCAGCGGCGCGCCCTTGGCCAGTGCGCGGGCCAGGGCCACGCGCTGCTGCTGGCCGCCGGACAGCTCGGCCGGCAGGCGCTGCAGAAACATCTCGATATGCAGCTTGGCGGCCAGCTCCTGCACGCGCTCTGCAACGTTCTTGTCGCCGCGCAGCTTCATCGGCGAGGCGATGTTGTCGTAGACCGTCATCGCCGGGTAGTTGATGAACTGCTGGTAGACCATGGCCACATTGCGCTCGCGCACCGGCATGCCGGTGACATCGACGCCATCGACGCTGACGGTGCCATGGCTGGGCACATCCAGCCCGGCCATGATGCGCATCAGGCTGGTCTTGCCGGCCTGGGTCGCGCCCAGCAGCACGGTCACCGCGCCGGGCACGGGCTCCAGGCTCATGTCGTACAGCCAGGTGGCGGGGCCGACCTTTTTGCTGATGCCTTGCAGATTCAGATGCATGGCTGCTTCGTCGAACGCGTCACGCGGCCGCTCCTTGATTGGTGGTCATCCATTGCTTCACGGCCTCGCGCTGGGCCTCGGTGTAGTGCAGGCCCAGCTTGGAGCGACGCCACAGCAGGTCGTCGGCGCTGAGCACCCATTCCTCGCGCTGCAGATAGCGCAGCTCGATCTCGTACAGGCCGGGGGCCACCTCTTGCCCAAGATCGGCGGGCGACTGGGAGGCGGCTATCAGGTGATCGATGCGTGAGCCATAGGCCCGCGCCCAGCGGCGCGCCACCTCGGCCGGCAACCAGGGGTGGCGGGTTGTGACGGCGGCAACGAAGCGCTCAAAATCGGTGTCAGGCCGCTGCGCTGCGCCGATCCAGCCCGAGAGGTCGCCGCCGGGCAGGAAGGCCCCCTGCGTCCAGGCCGCACGGCGCTGGCCCAGCATGTCGCCGAGCAGATCGGCGGCATCCTCGGCCAGCTTGCGGAAGGTGGTGATCTTGCCGCCCCAGACGCTGAGCAGCGGCGCGCCGTCCTGATGCGGCTCCAGCAGATAGTCGCGCGTCACGGCCGACGGGTCGCCCGAGGCGTCGTCCAGCAGCGGACGCACGCCGGCATAGCTCCAGACCACATCGTCATTGCTGATCGGCCGCTTGAAGTAGCGCGAGGCCTGCTCGCACAAATACGCCTGCTCGTCGGCTGCGATGCAGGCCACCCCGGGATCGCCCTGCAGTTCGACGTCGGTCGTGCCTATCAGCGTGAAGTCGCGTTCGTACGGAATCGCGAAGATGATGCGCTTGTCGGGGTTCTGGAAGATGTAGGCATGGTCATGCTCGAAGCAGCGCTTGACGATGATGTGGCTGCCCTTGACCAGGCGCAGGCTCTTGGTGGCCAGTGTCTCGCCTCGCGCCGGCCGCGCCACGCCGCGCAGGAATGACTCGGCCCAGGGGCCGGCGGCATTGACCAGAGCCCGGGCGCGGACGGTTCTCTTGTTTCCCTGAGCATTCTGCAAGGTGGCGGTCCAGCCCTCGGCATCGCGCTGCGCCTCGACGCAGGCGGTGCGGGTCAGGATGGTGGCGCCATGGGCTTGAGCGTCCAGCGCGTTCAGCAGCACCAGGCGGGCGTCGTCCACCCAGCCGTCCGAATAGACAAAGCCGCGTGTGTACTGCGATTTCAGCGGCGCGCCCAGCGGGCTGCGACGCAGATCCACGCCGTTGGAGCCCGGCAGCACCTCGCGGCGCGCCAGATGGTCGTACATGAACAGGCCGATGCGAATCATCCAGGCCGGGCGCATCGCCGCGTCATGGGGCATCACGAAGCGCAGCGGCCACATGATGTGGGGCGCGCTCTTCAGCAGCACCTCGCGCTCCTGCAAGGCCTTGCGCACCAGCGAGAACTCGTAGTACTCGAGGTAGCGCAACCCGCCGTGTATCAGCTTGGTCGAGGACGAGGAGGTGTGCGAGGCCAGGTCGTCGCGCTCGACCAGCAGCACCTTCCAGCCCCGGCCGGCCATGTCGCGGGCGATGCCGGCGCCATTGATGCCCCCGCCGACGACAAGCACGTCGTAGGCGTCGGGCGCGGCAGCGGTGGGCTCAGGGCTGGGATGGGCAACCAAGGGGTGTCTCCGTAGCGAATTTCGGTTCGCTATTGTGTTCTTCTTTTTTCTTTTTAACTCCTTTTGGTTCGTTTTATCGCAGGGTTTTCCCTCAATGTGATTCGTTTTGGTTCGCTTTAGGCTCGCCACAACGCCAAAACGGTGCGCCCGGCCGCCCCCCTACACTCTCGGTCCATGATTCCCAATCCCCGCCAGAACGACTTGCTGCAGGAGGTGCGCGCCCGCGGTTCGGTCAGCGTCGAGGCGCTGGCCGAGAAATTCGGCGTGACCCTGCAGACGGTGCGCCGCGATGTGCAGCGCATGGCCGAGGCCGGCCTGGTGGCCCGTTTTCACGGCGGGGTGCGCGTGCCGTCCAGCACCACCGAGAACATTGCCTACCGCCAGCGCCAGGCCCTGCAGGCCGATGGCAAGGCGCGCATCGCCAAGGCGATCGCCGCGCGCATCCCGGCCGGCTCGTCGCTGTTTCTGAACCTGGGCACGACCACCGAGGCGGTGGCCCGCGAGCTGCTGCACCACAAGGGTCTGCGCGTCATCACCAACAACCTGAATGTGGCCACCATCCTCAGCGACAACACCGATTGCGAGCTGGTGATGGTGGGCGGCACAGTGCGCGCCCGCGACCGCGGTGTGGTCGGCGAGGCGGCGGTGGACTTCATCCGCCAGTTCAAGGTGGACATCGGCCTGGTCGGCATCTCGGGCATAGAGGCCGACGGCACCCTGCGCGATTTCGACTACCGCGAGGTGATGGTGGCCCGCGCCATCATCGAGCACTCGCGCCAGGTCTGGCTGGCCGCCGACCACAGCAAATTCAACCGCCCGGCCATGGCCGAGGTGGCGCAGCTGCAACAGCTGGATCTGCTGATCACCGACGAGGCGCCGCCCGAGCCCTTCCCTGCCCTGCTCAATGATGCCGGCGTCGAGCTGGTCGTCGCCGACTGAATCGCGATTGAATCGAGAACCGCCATGACCTATCTGCTCGCCCTCGACCAAGGCACCTCCAGCTCGCGGTCTATCGTGTTCGATGGCCAGGGCCATATCGTCGCGATGGCGCAGCGCGAGTTCCGGCAGATCTTTCCGCAGCCGGGCTGGGTCGAGCATGACGCGATGGAGATCTGGGCCAGCCAGCTGGCCACCGCGCGCGAGGTGCTGGCCAAGGCCGGGCTGAAGGCCGGTGACATCCACGCCCTGGGCATCACCAACCAGCGCGAAACCACCGTGGTGTGGAATCGCAAGACCGGGCAACCGATCTACCACGCCATCGTCTGGCAGGACCGCCGCGCCGAGCCTACCTGCGCAGCCCTGCGCGAGCGAGGCCTGACCCCGGTGGTGCAGCGCAAGACCGGCCTGGTGATCGATGCCTACTTCTCCGGCACCAAGCTGAAGTGGATTCTCGACCACGTGGCCGGCGCCCGCGAGCAGGCCGCGCGCGGCGAGCTGGCCTTCGGCACCATCGATTCATGGCTGGTCTGGCAGCTGACGAATGGACAGGTCCATGCCACCGATGTCAGCAATGCCTCGCGCACGATGCTGTTCAATGTGCACAGCAACGAGTGGGATACCGAGCTGCTGCAGGCGCTGGATATTCCGTCCGAGGTGCTGCCCGCCGTCCACCCCTCGGCCCACGACTTCGGCCGCGTCAGCGCCGAGCATCTGGGCGGCGAGATCGCCGTAGGCGGCATTGCCGGCGACCAGCAATCGGCCCTGTTCGGCCAGGCCTGCTTCAAGGCCGGCATGGCCAAGAACACCTATGGCACCGGCTGCTTCATGCTGATGCACACCGGCGCGCAATTCCAGAGCTCGGGCAATGGGCTGATCACCACCAGCGCCGCCCAGCCCAGCGCACAGGCCCAGTTCGCGCTGGAGGGCAGCGTCTTCATCGGCGGCGCCGTCGTGCAGTGGCTGCGCGATGGCCTGCAGGCGATAAAAGGCAGTGGCGAGGTCCAGGGCCTGGCCGAGAGCGTGCCCGACGCCGGCGGCGTGATGTTCGTGCCGGCTTTTACGGGGCTCGGTGCGCCCTACTGGAATGCCGAGGCGCGCGGAACCATCGTCGGCCTGACCCGCGGCTCAACGGTGGCTCACATCGCCCGCGCCGCACTGGAAAGCATCGCCTTCCAGAGCGCGGCGCTGCTGCAGGCGATGAGCCGCGATGCGGTGGCCGCCGGTGGTGCACCGGTGTCTGAACTGCGCGTCGATGGCGGCGCCTGCGTCAACAACCTCTTGATGCAGTTCCAGGCCGATCTGCTGGGCATACCTGTCGTGCGGCCCAAGGTGATAGAGACCACCGCGCTGGGTGCGGCCTATCTGGCCGGCCTGTCGACCGGGCTGTACGGCAATCTGGATGAGCTGAGCCGCCACTGGCAGGCCGAGCGGGTGTTCCACCCGACGATGCCACGAGAGCGTGCCCAGGAGCTGATGGCGCAATGGGAGCGCGCGGTGCGGCAGGCCACGGCGACCTGAGCCCTCCTCAGGTCGCCAGGCCGGCTCCAGGGTTCTCGACCTGGGGCGCCTTCAGCGCCAGGTTCATCACGAACTGGCTGCCCTGGCCCGGCTCGCTGCGCACGCTGAGTTCGCCATCGAACAGTGTCTTGATGATGTTGTAGCTGATCGACAGACCCAGGCCGCTGCCGCCCCGGCCCATCTTGGTGGTGAAGAAGGGCTCGAATACGCGGGGCAGATGGTGGGCGTCAATGCCGGCACCGTTATCGCTGAAGCACAGCTCGACGCGCTCGTCCTTCAGCGCTCTGGCCGACAGCTGCATCTTCCCGCCCTCGCGCCCGTCGAAGGCATGGATCAGCGCGTTGTTGATCAGATTGCTCAGCACCTGGCAATAGGGCCCGGGATAGCCGTCGATCCAGATGCCCTCGGGAATATCCAGGCTGATCTGGTGGCCACCATTGCGCACGCGGCCCATCATCATGGCCACCGCATCCTGGCTGGTCTTGGCCAGATCGAAGACACGACGCTGCGCGCTGCTGCGGTCGACCGCCACCTGCTTGAAGCTGTCCACCAGCGCGGCGGCGTCCTGCAAGCCCTTGACCAGAAAGCGTGAGGCCTGCTTCACATCATCGAAGAAGCCGGACAGATCGCTGCGGCGCAGCGCGTGGGCGCTGGCCCGCTGCTCGATCGCCTCGGCCTTTTGCAGCAGGGTGCTGGCCATCAAGAGGCCGTTGCCTATCGGCGTGTTCAGCTCATGGGCCACCCCGGCCACCAGGGCACCCAGCGCCGCAAGCTTCTCCTGCTCGACCAGGCGGCCCTGCGCATCCTGCAGGCGCTGGTAGGCGCTGGCATTGTCCAGGGCAATGGCGGTGTAGGCGCTGAGGGTGCGGAAGATCAGCCATTCGTGCTCGGCATAGGCCTGGGCGCGGGGCGATTGGGTGGTGATCACGCCCAGCACGCGCTGGTCCACCAGCAGCGGCGCGAACATGGCGCTGCGCGTCTGCATGGTGCCAGGCAGCTGGCTCGGGTCGCTGCCATCGGCGGCCAGTTCGACCGACAGCTCACGGCGTTCGCGCACGCAGCGTGCCGCATAGGAGTTGGCGTTGCTCAGCTCGATATGGTCGGGTGGCAGGCGCACGCCCTGCTCGACGTCGAACACCGAGCTCAGGCGCTGGCCCTCGATGTCCAGCAGGTAGATGGCAAAACTGCTGGCATCGAGCAGGGCATGGACATGCCGGTTCAGCGTCTCGCACACCGAGGCCGAGTCCAGATGGGCGGTGATCTCCTGACCGATCACGCCCAGCTTCTCCAGGGTCAGGCTGTTGCGGTGCAGCAGATCGGCACGCGCCGCCTCGGCCTCGCGCAGCTGGCGCTGATGCTGGGCCTCGGCCTTGGCACTCTCGGACATATAGCGCAGCTCCATCGCCATCAGGCGCTGGGTGGCCTCACGGCTGTGGGTCTTCTCGCGCGCGGCCGAGGCTTCGCATTCGGCCGCATAGGCCTGCTCGAAGCGGCCCAGCCGGGCCTGCTCGGCGGCCAGCGCGGCCAGCAGATCGATGGGCACCTGGTAGCCGGCAATGCCACGCGCCAGGGCCAGCGCCTGCTCCAGGCAGGCCAGCGCCCCCCGGTCCCCGTCGGCCCCGGCCAGGCGCGCACGCACATTGGCCAGCATCTGCAGGGCCTCGATCTCATAGGCCGGTGCATCGGCCTGCTGGGCCAGATCCAGGGCCTGCTGGGCCACCGCCTCGGCCTGATCGACCTGGCCCAGGCTCAGCAGCGCATGGGCCCGGCCGCGCTGGGTGCGCAGGTGCAGGTCGGCAGGAATGGCACCCTGGTCCAGGTCATCGAGCAGGCTCAGCGCCAGCCCGTAGTCGGCCCGGTCCAGCGCCAGATCGACCCGGTAGCACAGGGCCACGATGTGGTTCCTGGAGCCTCGCACCGCCGTCAGGCAGGGCATGGCTTCATCCAGCAAGGCCTGGGCCAGTTCCAGGCGGCCGAGCTTGCGCAGCGTCTCGCCCATCTGCATCAGGCAGCCGCCGATGCGGGGCTTCCAGCCGGTGGGCCGGGCCAGATCCAGCGCGCGCTGACCCCAGTCCAGCGCGGTCTCGTAATCGTTCAGGCTGGCAAAGGCATTGCCATTGTTGGCCGCCGCATTGATGGCGCTCTGCAGCTGGCCGCTGTGCAGCGCCGCCTCGAAGCCCAGCAGTTGCTGGCGCACCGCCTGCGCGTAGTTGGCGGTGCGGAAGGCCCGGCTGCCACGATAGAGGTGCACGGCCGCGGCGGCCGATGCATGCAGGTCGGCCGTCTCCGCCGGAAAGTGCTGGGCCCAGCGCACATCGGCCTGGCGCCAGTCGAAGAAGGTTTCGTTGCGCGCCAGGGTGGCCTCGAAAATCATCTGGCGCGTGGTATCCCCGGCCCGTGCCGCGGCCTCGGCCGCCAGCTCCAGCTCGCGATTACCGGCCGCAGCCTCGCCCCGGGCCGCATGCAGCTGAGCCAGCACCCAATGGGCATCGGCGCAGCCCAGGGTATCGCCCAGGGCCTCGAAAGCAGCCCATGCGGCTTGAGCGGCCTCGAAGCCGGCGGCAAACTCGCCAAACAGCCGCCTGGCCTCGGCCTCCAGCAGTTGCAGGCGGGGCCGCAAGGCTGTCTCGGACGTCTCGGGGTCAGGCAGCTTCAGCTGGCGGGCCAGTGCAAGGGCGCGCGCGGTGTCGCGCTCGCGCAGCTGCCAGGCCAGGTGGGCGGTGGCGGCTGCATGATCGGCACCGCTCAGCCCGGGCAGGTCCGCCTCGAGTCGTGCCAACGCGTCGTCGTCATCGAACAGCAGCATCGTCCACCGCGCAAGAGTGTTCGGCAGAACATATCACTGTTTCGTGCTGGCACGGGCCGCCAAGCGCGGCCTGGGGTCAAGGACTGACGCCGCAGACCACCCGCGCGCCACCGCCGCCGAGCGGCGCGGGATGGTCGGCATGGTTGTCGCCCCCGGCGTGGATCATCAGCGAGCGGCCCGCCAGATCGCTGAGCTTGAGCCGGGGCGCAAGCACCGGCTGCTGCGCATTGCCCTGAGCGTCCACATACAAGGGGGGCAGATCGCCCCGGTGACCCTCGCCCCAGGGCGTGCCGTGCTGGCCCGTCTTCTCGGGGTCGTAATGGCCACCGGCGGCCAGCGCTGCCACCGGCTTGCCATCGCGCAGCGCCATGTCGCAGCTCGCGTTCTCATGCACATGGAAACCATGCAAACCGGGCGGCAGCCCCTTCAGCGCCGGGGCGAACACCAGGCCGTACCTCGACTCGCTGACCAGCACCTCGCCCACGGCCGTGCCGGGGCCGCTGTCGTCGGCACTGCGCATCGCAATGCTCAGCGGGCCTGCCGCCAGACCAGCTCCGGCCCATGTGGTGAACACCATAGCCAGCATCAGATGCTTCATCTTCACTCCTTGTTGATGCGCTCACGCGTTGGACGGTAGTGACCCACGTTAGCACCATGTGGCCCCCTTGGCATCGTCAACCCTGACCACCGCATGCGTAAACCCGGATGGAAACACCGCGCGCAGTCGCGCTTTAATTCATCGTAGCGCCGCTTGCCCCTCGCCAAGGAGTGCCCATGAAGATGCCTGCCGCCGCCCTGCTGTCACTCTTGCTGGGATTGACCGGCTTGCCCAGTGAGGCGCAGGACCCCGGCACCGTCGACAAGCCCAACCCGCGCGTCGGCGACAGCCGCATCTACGTCGTGCTGGACTCGATGACCAAGGTCCGGCAACGAGAGGAAGACACGGTGGTCACGGCGGTCAGCGCCGAGCAGATCGAGGTCACGGAGCGCAATCAGAGCGTGCTGTCGCTCTACGACCAGAACCTGGCCCTGCTGCAGACCGGCGAGCGCAGATTCAGTCCGCGCGTCGAGCCGCTGCAGTTTCCGCTGGCAGTCGGCAAGCGCTGGACCCACAGCAACAGCTACGACCATGCCAGCTGCGGCAAGACAACAACCGAGCTGAGGAACCAGGTAGTGGGCTGGGAAGAGGTGAAGGTGCCTGCCGGCACCTTTCGCGCCTTGCGCATCGACAGCGAGGGCACCTGGCGCAACCGCTGCGCCAGCGACCGGAGCCAGTACAAGTTCTGGTATGTGCCCAAGGTCAAATGGCTGGTGCGCTCCGAGAGCTGGATCTACGCTGGCGGCCGGGTGTTCGAGGGCTTGATACGCGAGCTGACCGAATATCAGGTGACCGAATAGGGCCCTACTTCCCCCGCACCAAGCCGGGCGCGGCCAGATCCAGCTGATCCATGGTGATCACCAGCGCCTTGGCATCGAGCTTCTGCAAGGCCCCGCCGGCTGCTTGCAGATCACCGACGACGACGGTGCGCAGTGCCGGAGCGGCCCAGTGCGCGGCGGCAAACTCGCCGACCTGGGGTGCGGTGACGGCCAGCAGCTCGGGCACGGTGTTGTTCAGTTCGGCCAGCGGGCGGCCGCGGTCCATCTGGCTGGCCACGACCGAGGCCAGGCCTGCGGTCGACTCCAGGCTGCGGGCAAAGCCGCCGACCAGGGCCGCCTGGCGCGCGGCCAGCTCGTCGGCGTCGGGGGGGCGGGTGGCCAGGCCTGTCATCTCGGCACGCATCAACTCCACCACCTGGGCGGCGGTCGGGTTGTTGGTCTGGGCCTGGGCCAGCACCAGGCCGCCAGCGCGGTGGCTGGCGGCGCTGCTGCCCGCGCCGTAGCTGAGGCCGCGCTTGATGCGCACCTCCTGGTTCAGCCGCGCCGAATAGCCCACGCCCAGCACCGCATTGGCCACCGAGCCGATGCGCCGCGCCTGCACCTGGTCCTGCGGCACAAAGGGCGCGGCCACCGCCACGCCGGCCTGACCGGCGCCGGGCAGATTGACCAGCACCAGGGTGCTGTCCAGCGGCTGCGCCGGGGCAGCACTCATCCGGGGCAGGGTCATGCGGTTAGCCGGCCACTGGCCCAGCGCGTGCTCGGCCAGCGTTCGGGCCTCGTCCAGCTTGAGATCGCCCGCGAGTATCAGCGTCGTCGTTTCGGGCCGCACCCACAAGCGGTGCAGGGCGACCACGTCCTCGCGCTTGATACGCGCCAGCGTCTGCGCCGTGCTCGACGCGCCATAGGCGCTGGCGCCCCAGTAGACGCGGCGGGCCACGTCCTGCGCCACCTGGGTCGGGTTGGACTGGGCCAGCTTCAGCGCATCCAGCGCCTGGGCGCGGGTGCGCTCCAGCTCCGCGGGCGGGAAGGTGGGCGCGCGCAGCAGGTCCACCAGCAGGCCGACGGCGGCGTCCAGCTTGGGGCGGGAGACGGTCAGGCCCAGTAGACTGCTGTCCCAGCCGGCGCTGGCCACCAGGCTGCTGCCCAGGGCTTCGGCCTCACGGGCGATCTGGGTCGCGTCCAGGGTCTTGCCGGCGCGCTGGGCGCCCTTGGTCAGCAGGGTGGCAGTGAGGCCGGCCAGGCCCGCACGCGGCGCCGGATCGGCCAGGCTGCCGACCTCGACCCGCAACAGCGCGCTGACCAGCGGCACATCGTGCCGCGCCGCCAGCACCACCCGCACGCCATTGGGCAGGCGGAACTCTTCAATCGCCGGCACGGTGATGGCGGCGGCAGGGCCGGGCAGCGGCGGCACATCGACACCCGGGGTTTGCGCCACAGCGATAGCACTCAGGCAGGCCAGGGCCAAGCCCGACAACAGGAACTTGGGGCCGCTCATGGCTTCGCGCCTTTCTTCTTCTCTTGCGTGTAGTGGAGGGTCACGCGCCTGGCGTCCAGCACATAGGTCTTGAGCACGCGCTGCACATCGGCGGCCGTGACGGCCTGCAAGTCACTCAGCTCGCGATTGACGGCGTTCGCATCGCCCTGCAGCACCACCGCCTGGCCGATGGCGCTGGCGCGGCCCTGCGGCGTTTCGCGGGCCACCAGGGCGGTGGTCAGCAGGCCGGTCTTGACCTTGTCGAGCTCGGCGGCCGAGATGGGCCCGGTGGCCAGGCGCGTGATCTCGTGCATCAGCGGCGCCACCAGCTGCTCGGCCCGCTGCTTGCCCGCGGCGATGGCGAAGGCGATCAGCAGGCCGGCGTCGGCGTAGGGGGCGGCCTCGAAGCCGGCGCTCTGGGCAATGTTCTGGCGATAGACCAGGGCCTCGTTGAGACGTGAAGAATCACCGGCGCTGAGCAGGGCCTGGGCCACGCGCAGGGCCTTGGTGTCCGGGCTGGCGACCTTGGGCCCCTGCCAGATCAGCATTGCCGCCGGCAGCGGCACATTGGCGCCTGTCAGTGCGACGACGCGGTCCCTGGCCAGCCGGGGCTCCTGCACATTGACGCGCGGAATCGGCGTGGCCGGCCGCTGCAGGCCGCCGAAATAGCGGTCCACCCAGGCGTCGAGCTGCCTGGGCTCGAAGCCGCCGGTGACGATCAGCACCGCATTGTCGGGCCGGTAGTAGGTGGCATGGAACTGGCGAACGTCGTCCAGCGTCGCCGCGTTCAGGTCCTCGATGCTGCCAATCACCGGGCGCTTGTACGGATGGCGCTCGAAGCCCTCGGGCGCCATCGCATTGAACAGCAGGCCATAGGGCTCGGCCAGCACGCGCTGGCGGAACTCCTCCTGCACGACCAGGCGCTCGCTGTCGAAATTGGCCTGGTCGACGGTCAGGCTGGACATGCGCTCGGCCTCGGCCCAGAGGATGCGCTCCAGGTGGTTGGCCGGCACCAGTGTCTCGTAGCCGGTCATGTCCTCGGCGGTGAAGGCGTTGTTCATGCCGCCCACGTCCTCGGTCAGGCGGTCGAACTGCTCGGCCTTCATGTGCTTGGTGGCCTTGAACATCATGTGCTCGAACAGATGGGCAAAGCCCGAGCGGCCGACCGGATCGTCCTTGCCACCAACCCGGTACCAGACCTGCACGCTGACGGTCGCAGCGCGCGGATCGGGCGAGGCAATGACCTGCAGGCCATTGGCCAGGGTGCGCTGGATCAGGGCCAGCGGCGGCACGGCCAGCTGGGCCCAGGCCGGCAGGGCCAGGGCCGAGGCGGCCAGCAACAGGCTGCGGCGGCTGAAAGCGGCAATTTCTACGGACATCGGCAAGCTCCCGGGCTCAATCGTCTTCGTCGTCTTCTTCATCGTCATAGGGTTCTTCCGGCTCGGGCTCGGCCAGGCCCAGGCCGCCCAGGCCCGGCAGCTCGGTCAGGCGGCGCAGGCCGGTGGTCGTGCGGGCCCAGAACTGCGAGAACGAGGCGCAGCGCTCGCCGGGTTCGCCCAGCAGGGTGGGTGCAAATTCGGCCTCCCAGCCATCCATCTGGCTTTGCAGATAGCCGGCGATATGGGGTGAGAGCTGGCCCCGCACGCTCTTGGCCTTGGCCAGGGCGGTCTTCAGCGCAGCGGCATCGCACAGCCAGATCTCGTCGCAGAGCTTGGCCATGCGCGTCAGCACAAAGCGCCAGCGCTGCTCGCTCCAGGGGAAGGCGCCGTGGAAATCGGTCAGCAGCAGGCCGACCTTGAGCGTGCTGGGCGGCACCCGGTCCGGCAGATCGCGCAGGCCCCAGGGCTGGACCAGCCAGACCTCGCGGCCGGCCGCGGCCTTGGCCTTGGGCGGCTCGACCGTCTTGCCCAGCTGGGCGACCAGGGCTTCGGGCGGCGCGGCATGCAGTTTCGGCTCGGCCAGGCCCTTGGCCAGCGGCTGCGTGGCCACGGCCTCGGGGCTGCGGGCGATCTGCTCCAGCGCCTCGTACGAGGCATCCAGCACCGTGCCCTTGGCCGACCACTCGGCCATGCCCTTGGGGGTGAAGCGGGTCACGTTCTCGGCATTGAACAGATAGGGTTTGTGGCTGCCGGTGCCGGCCACCCATTGCCAGCTGAGGTGGTTGCTGGCCAGGTCGCCGTCCAGCAGATGGCCCAGCATCCAGTCGGCGCCGGCCCGCCAGTGCACCTTGCGCAGGTGCACGATGTAGGAGGCCAGCCACATCCGCGCATGGTTGTGCAGATAGCCGCAGGCGTAGAGCATGCGCACGGCGGCGTCTATCGTCGGCACGCCGGTGCGCGCCTCGCGGATGTCGGCCGGCAGCTCGGCGGCATAGGCGACATCGGGCAGGGGGCCCTCGTGCAGCGAGCTCAGGATGCCGTCGCCCTCGTGGCGCCAGACATGCTGGAAGAACTCGCGCCAGCCCAGCTCGTAGGCGAACTTGTTCTGCAGGTCCAGCTGGTGGCGCGAGTCCAGAAACCGCGCCGCCTCCGGCATGCTGATGAAACCATGGGTCAGATAGGGCGAGAGCTTGCTGACCGCGCCCCCCAGGTGATTGCGGGTGCGGGCATAGTCGCCCGGCTTGATGGCGGCCAGGCGCGCCAGGGCCGCCGTCACGGTGGGCTCGAAACGCGGCAGTTCCAGATGATTCGACTTCATAGCTTTCCAGGCCCGCAAGTGGCGGGCAAGGCGCTATTGTCGGCTGGACGGTGCCTCCAGCGCCTGCAGCGGCAAAAAGATCAGGCTCAGCAAGTCGTTCGGCGCGGTCTCGCGGGGGTCGTTCAGGTACTCCTCCAGCAGCGGCGTGTCGGCCGCCTGCCAGCCGGACGGCGGCAGCCAGTCACCGAACAGCCAGTGGTAGGCGGCGCGCATGCTGGCATAGGGGCCCTGGTAGCGCAGCACCGCGTAGAAACCGGCAGCGCGGTGGGTGCGGACCACCGGCGCCGGCAACTCGCCCGCATCGGCGATCACCGCCGCCATCGAGCGCAGCTGAGCTTCGGGCACGGCCTCGGGGTCATCCAGATACAGACCCACCAGCCGCGGCACGGGTGGCAGCAGACCTGGCGGCGCCAGCCGGCGCATCAGCAGGTCGAAGCCCTGGCCGATCTGCATATAGGAGCCCTGGTGGGGCACGGCCAGCATCGTCATCTCGGGCAGGTATTGCACCGTCACCGGATAGGCGCCGGGCCGGGCCGGATGCATGGGCAGGCTGTTGTGGATGAAGGGCACATGGTGACCCTGCTCGCGGTAGCGCGCCGGCGGCAGGCCATAGACGGCCTTGAAGATGCGGGTGAAGCTCTGCACATTGGCGTAGCCGCTCTCGCGGGCGATGCGTGCCACGTCCCAGTCGCCTTGGGCCAGATAGCCGGCCGCCCGGTGCAGACGCAGACGCTTGACGGTGGCAGCCACCGTCTCGCCATACAGGCCGCGGTAGACGCGGTGCCAGTGGTGGGCCGACAGCTGGGCCACATCGGCCAGGGCCAGCAGGTCCAGCGGCTGGTCCAGGTGGCGGTGGATATGGTCCAGCACCCGAGCCAGGCGCCGCTCGTGATAGCCCGCCACGGCTTCCTGCAATGCGCTCATTCCACACCAATCATCAGGCGGATGCCGCCGGTGGCGCTGTACTGCTCGTAGTCGCAGCGAAAGGTCTTGCGCAGGTCCTTGCTCGCCCAGACCTCGCCCCAGGTCGCGCCGACCTGCTGCATCTGACTGCCGGCCACCTCGAACACGCAGCGTCGTGAAGCCGGTACATGGGTCAAGACCAGGCCCTCGGGCACGGCGGCATCGGCCGCCACGCGAGCACCTATCACCAGCGTGTAGTCGCCCTCATTGTTGAGGCCGGCATGCTCGAAGTCGGTGTAGACGCCAAAGACATCGTCGTCCAGCCTGCCGCTGATGCGCGCCAGCACCCCCTCGGCGCCGAAGCGTTGCCAGTGCGGCGGAATGGTGTCGAAGGCCACCGCGTTGGAAGTGCGCAGCGGCAGGCCGACCACGCTGAAGCCGGGAATGTCAATGAATTCGTTCATGTTGGGAGGCTCCCTGTTATCGAGCCGCCAAGGTAGCACCGCCGCATTTGACAAGTCTTGCGGACTTCAGTCCGCCAAGGCTTCCGCAGATGATTTAATCTGCGCGCTCCAAGCAATGCCACAGGGAAATGACATGGCCTATATGCTGATGATGATAGAGCCGCTGAACCAGCGCCAGACCCGCACCGAAGCCGAGGGCCGCGCGGTCTACGACCGCATGGTGCGCTTCGGCCAGGACTTGCACGAGCGCGGCCTGCTGATCGCCAGCGAGTCGCTGCGCTCGCACACCGATGCCACCCAGCTGCAGGTGCGCAACGGCCGCATGCAGCTGATCGACGGCCCCTATGCCGAGGCCAAGGAGATGGTCGGCGGCTTCTTCCTGATCAGCTGCAAGACCCGGCAGGAAGCGCTGGACATCGCTGCCCAGTGCCCCGCGGCCGAGTGGTGCACGGTGGAAGTGCGCGAGACGGCGCCCTGCTACGTCGAATCGCTGGACAAAGCCTGATCAGCTCAGCCTGAAGGTGCTCACCACCTGGGCCAGGCGCTGCGCCTGACCTTTCAGCGATTCGGCCGCGGCGGCGCTTTCCTCGACCAGGGCGGCGTTCTGCTGGGTCATCTGGTCGAGCTGGATGACGGTGCTGTTGACCTGGCTGATGCCGTCGGACTGCTCGGAGGCGGCGGCGGTGATCTCGCCGATCATGTCGGTCACCCGCTTGACCGAGGCGACGATCTCGCCCATGGTCTGACCGGCATTGGCCACCAGCTTGGAGCCGGATTCGACCTTGTCCACGCTAGTGCCGATCAGTGCCTTGATCTCCTTGGCGGCCTCGGCCGAGCGCTGCGCCAGGCTGCGGACCTCACTGGCGACAACGGCAAAACCGCGGCCCTGCTCGCCGGCGCGGGCGGCCTCGACGGCGGCATTCAGCGCCAGGATATTGGTCTGGAAGGCAATGCCGTCGATCACACCGATGATGTCGCTGATCTTCTTCGAACTGCTGTTGATCTCGTCCATCGTCGACACCACCTGGGCCACCACCGAGCCGCCACGCTGGGCCACCTCGGCCGCCGTGGAGGCCAGCTGATTGGCCTGACGGGCCGAATCGGCGCTTTGTCTGACCGTGCTGGTCAGTTGCTCCATCGACGAAGCCGCCTGCTGCAGATTCGACGCCGTCTGCTCGGTGCGCACGCTCAGGTCCTGGTTGCCGGTGGCAATCTCGGAGCTGGCGGTGTTGATGCCCTCGGTGCTGGTGCGCACCTGGCCCACCATCTCGCGCAGCGCCTGCTGCATCACACGCAGCGCCTCCACCAGCTCGGCGGCCTCGTCGCTACCCTGCACGGTGATGCTTTGCGTCAGGTCGCCGGCGGCAATCGCCTGGGCAATGCCCTTGGCCTGGGCTATCGGCGCGACGATGGAGCGGGTCAGCCGCCAGGCCAGGCCCACGGCCAGCAGCACCGCCAGGCCACCGCCCAGGGACAGGGCAATGGTGCCATCGCGGGCTGCCACGTCGGCCAGTTCCTTGGTCGCGGCCATGCTGTCCCTTTGCTGCTTGACCAGCTTCTCGACCACATCCATATAGGACTGGGCGGCCGGAAACAGCTTGTCGAAGACCTCGGCGTTCACATCCTCGCCGGCATCCTTGCGCTTGAGCAGGGCATTGCGCATCGACTGGTAGGCGTCGCGCTGGCGCGAGATGTCTTCGAGCAACTGCTTGTCCTGGGCCGAGTCGGCGATCTCCTGCATGCGCTTGAGGCGATCGGTCTGCACCGTGATCACCTGCTGCATCTCGCCCTTGATGCGGGTCTTGATCTGCGGATCGGTGGAGTAGAACAACACCCATGAGCGCGCGGTATTGGCCTCGATGGCCCGTGCCCAGCGTTCGGACAGCGACAGCTTCTCCGCGTCCACCGTGCCCAGCCGGTCCGACAGGGCACGCACCGTGGCGATGCGGTCAATGCCGATGCCGACAGCCGCGGCGCACAGCAGCACGATGGAACCAAAGCCGACGGCAAGCCGCGGGCCCAGGCGAAGGGCTGATAGCGAAATCATGTGATGTCTCCAGACCGATATTGTTCGAGTACGGCGGCGCGTCGGAATCTGTTCGCCCCTCGTACTTATCGACCCGCGCCGGTCTGGCTTGAGCCGCACCGGCCGGGCGACAATGACCGATTGCCGGAAAACCCTCAGTCGGCAAGCCTTGCAGCGCCTTGTGCACGCAGGCCATCCTGCGCTAGGCTAGCCCCCGCCAACCCAACAAGAAGAGGAGCACCCCCAATGAGACTTTGCTCGCTGAAAACCGCCGCCCTGCTGGGCATAACAGGCCTGCTGCTGACCACCACGGGCGCGGCCCGGGCCCAGGCCGGCGTGGCCAACTGCGCCAAGGTCAAGCCGGGCAGCCTGGACGCCTGGCTGTGCAAGGACGAGTCGCTGATGGCGCTGGACAAGAAGATGGCCGAGACGCTGAGCGCCGCCGAGCCCATCGCCGCCAAGGAGAAGCCGCCGATGCTGAAGGCCGAGCAGCGCGGTTGGGGCACGAAGTCGCGCGACGAATGCCTGAAGAGCGGTGACGCGCCGGCCTGCCTGAAGCTGAGCTACCAGCGCCGCATCGCCGAGCTGCAAGCCAGCTACGCCTTGATGGCGCCCACCGCCAAGGCCAACTACCAGTGCGGCAGCAAGCCGGAGGATGTGGTCAAGACCGCCACCTACGCCACCGAGCCGCCAACGATGCTGGCCGAGTACGACGAAACGACCTCGGTGCTCTACCTGAAACCCAGCGCCATGGGCAGCAGCTATGCCGGCGACCAGGTCAGCTTCTTCGAGCTGGACGGCCAGGTCAAGATCGTCTGGGGCCCGGGCAGCCCGGAGTGGAAGTGCAAGCGAGAATAATTTGCGTGTCAGACCTTGCGACCCATGCGAAGCATGGCCGCAAGCTCTGACATCAACTGACTGTATGTATTTCCCCATGCCCCTGCACATCCAAACCCCACTTGTTCCCTCCTCCGCCCTCTCCACCCCCGAGCAACAGATCTGGCTGAAGCTCGAAGCGCTGCAGCCGCCCGGCTCCTTCAAGCTGCGCGGCATGGGCCATGCGTGCCAGACCTACCAGCAGCGCGGCGCGCGGCGCTTCATCTCGTCCTCGGGCGGCAATGCCGGCATTGCGGCGGCCTATTGCGGGCGCCTGCTGGGTGTGCCGGTGACCGTGGTCGTGCCGCAGACGACGACCGAGCGGGCCAAGGAGCTGATCGCCCAGCAGGGCGCCGAGCTGATCGTGCACGGCGCCTCCTGGCAGGAGGCCAATGCGCTGGCGCTGAGCAAGGCGTCCGGCGACGCCGCCCTGCTTCACCCCTTCGACGACCCGCTGCTATGGCAGGGCCATGCCAGCATGATCGACGAGGTGGCCGCCAGCGGCGCGCCCAAACCCGATGCGGTGCTGCTGTCGGTCGGCGGCGGCGGCCTGATGAGCGGTGTGGTCGAAGGCCTGCGCCGCAACGCCTGGGCCGATGTGCCGGTGCTGGCAGTGGAGACGGCGGGCGCCGATTCGCTGGCCCAGGCCATGGCGGCCGGTCGGCGCATCGAGTTGCCGGCCATCACCAGCATCGCCACCTCCCTGGGTGCGCGCCAGGTCTGCGAGCAGGCCTTCGCGCTGACGCAAAGCCATGAGGTGCACAGCGTTGTCGTGTCAGACCTTGAGGCGGTCAGCGCCTGCCTGCGCTTCATCGATGACCACCGCCTGCTGGTCGAGCCGGCCTGCGGCGCGGCGCTGGCGGCCGTCTACGGTCGGCATGCGGCGCTGCGGCCCTACCGCAACGTGCTGGTGATTGTCTGCGGCGGCGTCACCGCCAGCCTGGCCCAGCTGCAGCAATGGTTCAAGGCGCTGAGTCCGCGGTGAGCGGGTGGCCGAAGCGCCGCCGGTAAGCGCTGGGGCTGGTGCCGGCTTTGGCGCGGAAATGGCGGCGCAATGACTCCTCCGAGCCAAAGCCTGACAGTTCGGCGAGCCGGGCCATCGGCAGGTCCTGAGCCTCCAGCAGGTCCTTGGCCAGGGCCACGCGTTCGCGTATCAGCCAGTCGATCGGCGACAGGCCTGTCGCCTCGGTGAACTGGCGTTGCAGGCTGCGGGGGCTCATCGCCGCCTCGTCGGCCAGCGACTGCAGGCTGTGCGGCAGACGCGGGTTGGCACGCACCCAGTCCATCAGCCTTGCCAGACGCCCCACCTCATCGCTGGGCATGGGCCGCGGCACGAACTGCGCCTGGCCGCCATCGCGGTGCGGCGGCAACACCAGGCGCTGGGCGACGCGGTTGGCTACTCTTCCGCCATGGTCGCGCCGCACCAGGTGCAAGAGCATGTCCAGCCCGGCCGCCGAACCGGCCGCCGTGATGGCCTGGCCCTCGTCCACATACAGTTCGTCGGGCCTGACCTTGATGGACGGGAAGCGCTGCGCCAGCAGATCGGCATAGCGCCAGTGCGTCGTCGCCGATTTGCCGTCGAGCACGCCGGCCGCGGCCAGCACGAACACGCCGGAGCAGATCGAGGCCAGCCGCGCGCCGCGCTCAAAGGCGGTGGCCAGCGCCTTGACCAGGGCCGGCGGCGGTGCCTCGTGCACATCACGCCAGCCGGGCATGACGATGGTGTCGGCCTGGGCCAGCAGGCGCAGCGTGTACGGCGCCTCGACCATCAGCCCACCGGCGGAACGCAGCCGGCCGCGCTCGGGCGAGCAGACGGCGTAGCGATACCAGTCGACCTCCAGCTCCGGCCTGGGCAGGGCGAACACCTCGGCCGTGCAGGCGAACTCGAAGGTGCACAGGCGATCGTAGGCGACGGCGGCAACGAGGTGGTTCTTCATCGTGGCGCGATCTTACCGAATCATGGCGATCACGCCACTGGCTGCCGGGATGGCCGCTGGGCACACTGGACCTCTGTTCTTCCACCACCCCGCAGGAGTTCCCGATGCCCAGCCTTGTCACCGCCATTGCCCCCGCCCCGTCCGCCGCCGCCCAGGCCCACTTCGAGCGGAGCCTGCAGTTCGAGACCGATTGCTGGGATGTGCATGACGCGCTGAGCAGCGGCCAACCCGACTTCGTGCTGCTGGACGTGCGCAGCGCCGAGCACTACGCCGCCGGCCATGTGCCCGGCGCCACCCATCTGCTGCGCGGCAAGATGGTCGAATCGAAGCTGGCCGACTATCCCGCCGACACCGTGTTCGTGACCTACTGCGCCGGCCCGCATTGCAATGGTGCGCAGCGCGCGGCCATCCGGCTGGCCCAGCTCGGGCGGCCGGTGAAGATCATGATAGGCGGCATCACCGGCTGGGTGGATGAGGGCTTTGCCCTGAGCCCGCCCGCAGCTTGATGCAGATCACATCGGCGATACGGGCCTGCGGCGCACAATCATCCGACACCCTGAAAGGTTCATCATGAAGCCCAATGTTGGCACGATCGATCGCGTCATTCGTATCGGTGGCGGCTTGTTGCTGGTCGGGCTGGCCGCCAGCGGCACGGTGGGCGCCTGGGGCTATGCCGGCGTGCTGCTGATGGCCACCGGCATCTTCCGCTTCTGCCCTGCCTATCCTTTGCTGGGCATGAACACCTGCTCGATGAAGGACAAATAGAACGTTCAGGCGCGCTGGATGCCCGGAAGTCCCAGCCGGACGCGGCCGGCCGGCGCCTCGATCCAGCGGTAGAACAGCAGGGCTGCCATATTGCTCAGGGCCCAGGCCGCCGCCATGGCCAGCAGGCCGCTCAGCGGCTGCTCATGATCGGCGCGCTCGAACAGGGCGTTGACCAGCAGGCAGACCGGAAAGTGCACCAGGAACAGCGAGTAGGCATGGGTGCCGGCCTGGGCCGTCAGCCAGCGCGGCGCCTGCTGCTGGCCGAACAGCCGCCGGCCCGCCTGATGGCGGCGTTGCAGCCAGGCCAGCAACAGCGCCGTGACGCCGGCCAGCGCAATGCGGGCGCGGAACTCGACCAGCAGAGCCGCCAGCACCAGGCCGCTCACCAGCAGGCCCCACAGCCGCGGCCGAGCACTGCGACCCAGCCAGTAGACCAGTGCACCGAGGCCATAGCTGCCGAAGAAGTACAAGGCCCAGTCGTCCAGATCCGGCATGCGGTTGAACATCCACAGCGAGGCCACGACCAGCAGCAGCACCAGGGCCGGGCCCAGGCGCCGTGCGCGGCCGGGGCGCAGCCGTGCGGCCAGCCACAGCAGGCCCAGCAACAGCGCGAACAGCTGCAGGTCGATGGCCACATACCAGGCGCCCACGGTCAGCGCCTCGTGGCCCAGCACGCCATGCAGCAGCAGCGCATGCGACAGCAGTTGCCCGGCGCTGACCGACACCGGCACCAGCTCGGGCAGCCAGGGGGCGACAAGGGCCGAGCAGGCCAGGGTCAGCAGCACGGCCGCCATGAAGGGCAGGACCAGGCGCAGATAGCGCTGCCACAGCAGGGCGCCAGGGTGAGCCAGCAGCATCTGACCCGCCGGCGCCAGGCCCCGCGCACTCAAGAAGCCGCTGAGCACCAGAAACACCTGTACGGCCATGCGGCCGTATTGGTAGATCAGATCGAGCAGGCGGGGCAGCAGCAGATGCACCGTTTCGGCAATCGGCCCGTAGGCCGACAGGTGGTGCAAGACGATGGCTTGCGCCGCCAGCGCTTTCAGCAGGTCGATATGCAGCAGTCGTGAGGACGGGGAGCTCAATAGGAAACCTTCGTGCTTCGCACTGCGGTGCGAGCCCCCTTCGGGGCGGCCGCGCGTGGGCTCATGGGCGGCGCACTGCGCCCGGCTCACCCGGCGGCAGCGCCGGAAACGGCATTGGGCAAAGGGCGCGATTCTACGTGGCGCGAGTAGCGCAGCGCTTTGCTCAGGCTTTGCTCAGGTTTTGCGGCCGAACAGCCGGCCCAGCCAGGCGAGCAGCCGCTGCCAGGCGCCGCCCGGCGCCGGCGCGTTCGCCGCCTCGACCGGCGCCACCGCATAGCGCTGCTGCAGCAAGGTGTTGAAGCTGGCGAAAAAGTCGTTGGCCATCTTCTGCGCCGCCATATCGATCAGACGCGAGCCGATCTGCGCGATCTTGCCGCCGACGCTGGCCTGCACCTCGTAGTGCAGCAGGGTCTCGTTGGCGCTGACCGCCTCCAGCCGCACCTGGGCCGTGCCCTTGCCGTGGCCCGCCTGACCGCCCTGCCCCTCGAAGGCGATGCGGTAGGACTCTGGCGGCTGCAGCTCGCTGAGCTTCAACCTGCCTTTGAACTTGGCCTTGACCGGGCCGATGGCCACACTCAGCGCCGCCTCGTACTCGTTCTCGCCGATGACGGTCAGCGATTCGCAGCCGGGAATGGCGGCCTGCAGCATCGTGACGTCGTTGAGCGCCTGCCAGGCGATGGATTGCGAGACGGGAAGTGATTGTTGGCTGGTCAGTTGCATAAGGTCACGCGGATGGGGGATGAGCGAGCGTCTGGGCCAAGGCCTCAAGGCTGGCCAGATTGTGCACGGGCACAAAGGCCTGCACATGGGGCAGCATGGCACGTATGCCCGCCGCCTTGGGCTCGAAGGCGTCGTAACGCAGCAAAGGGTTCAACCAGACCAGGCGCCGGCAGCTCTTGGCCAGACGCTCCATCTCCCGGCTCAACGCCAGGCACTGCGGGTCGTCCGGCGAGCCCTGCTCCAGGCCGTCGGTGATCAAGAGCACCGTCGCATTGCTGCGCAGCACGCGCCGCGCCCACAGCCGGTTGAAGTCGTGCAGGCAAGCGCTGATGCGGGTGCCGCCCGACCAGTCCTGCACACGGCGGGCCACCGCGCCAACGGCGAGGTCGGGATCGCGCTGACGCAGCAGCCGCGTGATGGGCGTCAAGCGCGTGCCGAACACAAAGCTTTCGACCTTCGGCGCCGCCCGCGCGCCGGCCAGCGCGTGGGTGAAATGCAAAAGCATGCGCGAGTAGCGGCTCATCGAGCCCGAGATGTCGGCCAGCACGACCAGCGGCGCGGCCACCTCGCGCGGGCGCCGGCGGCGCATCTCCCACAGCTCGCCGCCCTGGCGCGCCATCGCCCGCAGCGAGGCCCGCCAGTCGGCCCGGCCGGCCTGGTGGCTGGCTGTCATCCGGCGCGTCGGCAGGCGCTCGAAGAAGCCGCGCATCTGGGTGATCGCCTGCTTGGCCTGGGCCCATTCCTCGGGCGTCATCGTCTCGAAGTCGCGCGTGCGCAGGACCTCGCGCTCGCTCCAGGTCAGCGGCGCCTCGATCTCGATGCGCTCTTCCTCCTGCGGGCGGGTCATTGCAGGCGGATTCGGGAACAGCGCGGCGGCCAGGCGCCGGTTCTCGGGCGGCGGCGGCGCCCCGGGCTTGGCTTGTGCCCGGGGCAGCATCATCGCCATGATGCGGGCCAGCAGATCGGGGTCGCGCCAGAAGATGTAGAAGGCCTGCTCGAACAGTGCGCGGTGCTCGTGGCGATCGATCATGCAGGCAGCCAGCGTGGCCTTGAAATCGGTGCGGCTTTCCAGGCCCGCCACCTGCAGCGCCTGCAGGGTCAGCTGCACGCGGTCGGTGCCCACCGGCAGGCCTGCGGTGCGCAGCACGCGGGCGAAGTGCATCACGTTCTCGGCCAGATGACCCGCGAGATGTTGGCCCCCAGGTCCTCGCCCTGCGGGTTCGGCCCGCCCCCCGAGGGGGTCTCGCCCGCCTTGGGGCGGCCCGGCGCCGGGCTCGACCGCGCTCATGGACCCGGCGGCATGCGTGTCGCCGCGTGCACCTGCTCCAGCAGCCGCGCGGCCTCGCTGCCCTGCACTTTGGCAATGTCGTCCTGGTACTTCAGGAGCACACCGAGCGTGTTGTTGACGGTCGCAGGGTCCAGCACCAGTGCGTCCAGCTCCAGCAGCGCGCGCGACCATTCGATCGTCTCGGCAATGCCGGGCAGCTTGTACAGGTCCAGGCGCCGCAGGCCCTGGATGAAAAGCACGATCTGTCGCGCCAAGGCCTGCGGCGCCTGGGGCACGCGCCGGGCAAGTATCTCCAGCTCACGCGCGGCGTCCGGAAAGCCGACCCAGTGGTAGAGGCAGCGGCGTTTGACCGCGTCGTGCACCTCGCGCGTGCGGTTCGATGTGAGCACGACGATGGGCGGCTGCAGCGCCTTGACCGTGCCCAGCTCGGGAATGGTGATCTGGAAGTCGGACAGCACCTCCAGCAAAAAAGCCTCGAACGGTTCGTCCGCACGGTCCAGCTCGTCGATCAGCAGCACCGGCGGCACCGGCTGGGCCGGGTCTATGGCCTGCAGCAGCGCGCGCTGTATCAGGAAGCGCGGCGAGAACAGATCGGCCGTCAGCGCCGCCCGGTCGATCTGCTCGCGCTCGGCCAGCCGTATCTCCAACATCTGCCGGGCATAGTTCCACTCGTAGGCCGCGCCGGCCAGGTCCAGCCCCTCATGGCACTGCAGCCTGATCAGCGGCCGGCCCAGCATCTCGGCCAGGGTCTTGGCGATCTGCGTCTTGCCGGTGCCCGGCTCGCCCTCGAGGAACAGCGGGCGCTGCAGGCGCAGGGCCAGGAACACGGCGGTGGACAGCTCCCGCTCGGGCACATAGTCGTGGGCCAGCAGCTGCGCCTCGGTGGCGTCGATACTGGCCGGAATGTCGGACGAGGCGCTCAACTCCCCGCCACCGCCCTGCCCGCCACCGCCCTGCCCGCCACCGCCCTGCCCGCCAACACCGGTATCAGCGAGGCCCGGTACTCGGCCGAGCCATGCAGATCGGTGTTCAGCCCCTCGGCGCTGACCTCGACGCCGGCACAGGCCGCGGCCGACCAACCGGCCGCCAGCTTGTCTTCCAGCGCCTTGACGCGGAACACGCCCGCACCGGCGCCAGTGACGGCCACGCGCACGCCGGCCGGCCCCTTCGCGACGAACACGCCGACCAGCGAGAAGCGCGAGGCCGGCTGCTTGAACTTCTGCCAGCCGGCCTTCTCGGGCACCGGGAAGCTGACCGCGGTGATGATCTCGCCCGTCTGCAGCGCCGTCTCGTACAGGCCCTTGAAAAAGTCATCGGCGGCGATGCTGCGCGTGTTGGTGTGCACGGTGGCGCCCAGCCCCAGCACGGCCGCCGGGTAGCAGGCCGCCGGGTCGTTGTTGGCCAGGCTGCCGCCTATCGTGCCGACGTTGCGCACCTGGCGGTCGCCGATATTGCCGGCCAGGAAGGCCAGCGCCGGGATCGCCACGGCCAGTTCCTTGTGCGCCGCCACCGTGGCGTGGGTGCACATGGCGCCCACGGTGACCTTGCCCGGCTCGACCTTGATCGACTGCAGATCGGGGATGCTGTGCAGATCGATCAGGGTGTCGGGTGCGGCCAGGCCCAGCTTCATCGCGCCGAGCAGGGACTGGCCCCCGGCGATCAGCTTGGCCTCGGCACCGGCTGCGGCGCGGGCAGCATCGGCCAGCGAGGCCGGCCGTTGGTATGCGAATGTTTGCATCTGTGTCTCCTTAGCTGTCTGGGCTGCTCAACGGCTTGCCTGAATGGCCTGCCAAACGGTGTGCGGCGAAGCCGGCATGGCCACGCTCTTCACCCCTATGGCATTGCAGACGGCATTCATCACCGCCGCTGGCGAGCCTATCGCCCCGGCCTCGCCGCAGCCCTTGACCCCCAGCGGGTTGTGCGAGCAGGGCGTGCCCTTGGCGGTGACGACGTTGAACTGCGGCAGGTCGTCGGCGCGCGGCATCGCGTAATCCATATAGCTGCCACTGAGCAGCTGGCCGGACTCGACGTCGTAGACCCCATGCTCCAGCAGCGCCTGGCCTATGCCCTGGGCCAGCCCGCCATGGACCTGGCCTTCGACAATCATCGGGTTGACGATATTGCCGAAGTCATCGCAGGCGCTGAAGCGATCGACACGCACGACGCCGGTGGCCGGATCGACCTCGACCTCGCAGACATAGCTGCCGGCCGGGTAGGTGAAGTTGGTCGGGTCGTAGAAGGCGTTTTCGTTCAGTCCGGGCTCCAGCTTGTCCAACGGGTAGTTGTGCGGCACATAGGCCGCCAGCGAAACGCTGGCAAAGGGCACGGCCTTGTCGGTGCCGGCCACCTTGAATTGGCCGTTCTCGAACTCGATGTCGGTGTCGGCTGCCTCCAGCAGATGGGCGGCGATCTTCTTGCCCTTGGCGACGATCTTGTCCACCGCCTTGACGATGGCCGAGCCGCCGACCGAGAGAGACCGGCTGCCGTAGGTGCCCATGCCGAACAGCACCTTGCCGGTGTCGCCGTGCTGGATGTCCACATCGTCCAGCGGTATGCCCAGCTTGTCGGCCACCACCTGGGCGAAGGTCGTCTCATGGCCTTGGCCATGGCTGTGGCTGCCGGTGAACACCGTCACCTTGCCGGTGGGATGGACGCGCACCTCGCCGGCCTCGAACAGACCGGCCCGCGCACCCAAGGCCCCGGCGATATTGCTGGGCGCCAGGCCGCAGGCCTCGATGTAGGTCGAGTAGCCGATGCCGCGCTTCAAGCCCTTGGCCTCGCTGGCCGCCTTGCGCGCCGCGTAGCCGGCCACATCGGCCAGCTCCAGCACCTGGTTCAGTGTCGCGTCATAGTCGCCGACGTCATAGGTCAGGCCCACCGGCGTGGCATAGGGGAAGCTGTGGATGAAGTTGCGGCGGCGAATCTCGGCCGGGTCAATGCCCAGTTCATGCGCCGCCGTCTCGACCAGCCGCTCGACCACATAGGTGGCCTCGGGCCGGCCCGCGCCGCGGTAGGCATCGACCGGCGCCGTGTTGGTGAATACGCCGGTGACATGGCAGTAGATATGCGGCGTCGTGTACTGGCCGGCCAGCAGGGTGGCATACAGAATCGTCGGCACGCTGCTGGCGAAGGTGGACAGGTAGGCGCCCAGATTGGCCGTCGTGTTGACGCGCATGGCGAGGAACTTGCCGTCCTTGTCGGTCGCCAGCTCGGCCACGGTCGCATGGTCGCGGCCGTGGGCGTCGGTCAGAAAGGCCTCGCTGCGGTCGGCCGTCCACTTGATCGGCCGGCCTATCTGCTTGGAGGCCCAGACCAGGGCCGTCTCCTCGGCGTACAAGAAGATCTTGGAGCCGAAACCGCCGCCGACATCGGGCGCCACCACCCGCATCTTGTGCTCGGGGATGCCCAGCACAAAGGCGCACATCAGCAAACGCTCGACGTGCGGATTCTGGTTCGCCACATAGAGCGTATAGCTCTCGTCGTGGGCGCTGTAGGAGGCATTGGCCGCGCGCGGTTCGATCGCGTTCGGGATCAGCCGGTTGTTGCGGAACTCCAGGGTCGTGACGTGGGGGGCGCTGGCAAAGGCGGCATCGACCGCCGCCTTGTCGCCTATCGCCCAGCCGTAGCAGACATTGTCGGGCGCCTCGTCATGCACGCTTGTGGGTTTTCCATCAAACACCGCGCCCTTGGCCAGAGCGGTGTCCACCACCGGGGTCAGTTCTTCATAGTCGACCTCGATCAGCCCGGCCGCCGCCTTGGCCTGCTCGTAGGTTTCGGCCACCACCATGGCCACCTGGTCGCCGACATGGCGCACCTTGCCGTCGGCCAGGATGGGGTGCTTGGGCTCCTTCATCGGCGTGCCGTCGGTGCTGGTGATCAGCCAGCCGCAGGGCAGGCCGCCGACGGCGCGGAAATGCTCGCCGGTGAACACGCCCAGCACGCCGGGCGCTGCCTGGGCCGCGGCGGTGTTGATGCTAAGTATCTTGGCGTGGGCATAGGGCGAGCGCAGGAAGTAGGCGTAGGTCTGGAACTGCTGCGAGATGTCGTCGGTGTACTGGCCGCGGCCGGTGAGGAAGCGCGCGTCTTCCTTGCGCTTGACGGATTGGCCTATCAGGCCGGCTTGGGGTGCGTTCATGGTGTCATGTCTCCCGGTCAAGAAAACGAAGGGCCGTTCCCGAGTTTTCTGCTCCCCCTCGGGGGGGCGGACGTCGCGAAGCGGCGGCCTTGGGGGCGTTCATACCCCCATCGCCTGGGCGCCCTGCTGAATGGCCTTGACGATGTTCTGATAGCCGGTACAGCGGCAGAAATTGCCCTCCAGCTGCTCGCGGATCTCGGCCGCACTGCCATGCGGGGCGTGCTGCACCAGGTCGATGGCGCTCATCACCATGCCGGGGGTGCAGAAGCCGCACTGCAGACCATGGCACTCCTTGAACGCGGCCTGCATCGGGTGCAGGCTGCCGTCGGCCCTGGCCAGGCCCTCGATGGTCGTGACCTGGGTGCCCGAGGCCTGCACGGCCAGCACATTGCAGGACTTCACCGCCCGGCCGTTGACATGCACCGTGCAGGCGCCGCATTGGCCGGTATCGCAACCGACATGGGTGCCGGTGAGTCGCAGATCCTCGCGCAGAAACTGCACCAGCAGGGTGTCGGGCGCAACTTCGCGCGTGACCGCCTTGCCATTGACCGTCAGAGTAATCGCCGTGCTCATACTGTCTCCTGTTTTTGATCGCTGGGCCTGTCAGCGCTAGGCCGGGCGTGATGCAGATACAACTAGGGTGCCAATACAGCGCAAACCGGGCGCACAAAGGCGCCCGTTCACGGTCATCACTTTTACGCCCGGAAGCTGCGCGCGGCAAGCCCCCAGGAACCCTGAGCAGGCTGTCACACTAGGGACATTCTTCGCATTGCGCACAAGCTTGCATGTTTGCGCCTAGTCTGCAGAATTCCCCGTCAGCACACGCGAAACTTCAAAGCCATGGACAACGTCGATCTACAAGTGCTGCGTCAGGTGGCGCAGTGGCAGGAACAGGACCAGCCCGTCGTGCTGGGTACGATCACCCGCACCTGGGGCTCGGCGCCCCGGCCGGTGGGCTCGGTGGTGGCGGTGCGCGGTGACGGCCAGATCGCTGGCTCGGTGTCGGGCGGCTGCATCGAGGACGATCTGATTGCCCGCGTGCGCGAGGGCGCGCTGGCGCTGAAGCACCCTGAGCTGGTGCGCTACGGCGTTGGCGCCGAGGAGGCAACGCGCTTCGGCCTGCCCTGCGGCGGCACCTTGGAGCTGGTGCTCGAGCCCATACACGCCGGCTCGCATATCGGGGATCTGCTCGCCCGGCTGGCCAGCGGCGCCCGGGTGCAGCGGGTGCTGAACCTGGCCACCGGCGAGGTCACCCTGCTGGAGCCGCAGGCTGCCGCCGAGTTGCTGGTCTTGAGCGAGCGCACCCTGATCACCACCCACGGCCCCGACTGGCGGCTGCTCATCATCGGCGCCGGCCAGCTGACCCACTACCTGGCGACGATGGCGCTGGCACTGGACTACCAGGTCTTGATCTGCGACCCGCGCGAGGAATACGCCCAGGGCTGGGATGTGGCCGGCGCCCGCCTGCTGCGCGGCATGCCCGACGATGTGGTGAACGAGCTCAAGCCGGATGCCCACACTGCCATCATCGCCCTGACCCATGACCCCAAGCTGGACGACCTGGCGCTGATGGAAGCGCTCAAGAGCCCCGCCTTCTATGTGGGCGCTATCGGTTCGCGTGTCAACCAGGCCAAGCGCAAGGCCCGCCTGGCCGAGCACTTCGGCATGAGCGAGGCGGAGCTCGCCCGCCTGCATGGCCCGGTGGGCCTGCGCCTGGGCGCACGCACGCCACCGGAGATTGCCGTCTCTATCCTGGCCCAGCTGACGGCCGAGCGCTACGGCGTGACGGTCGGCGCCAGCGACGCCGCCAGCACGGCCGAGGCCGGCTGCAGCCTTTGATCAGTCTGCCTCCGAGACGAACAGCCGGCTGATACCACCCGACTTGGGCAGGTCCACCAGCCCCTGCTCCTGCATGCCCAGCTGCTCAAGCAGGCGCACCGACGGCTGGTTCTCCGGCGCCGTGATCGCCAGCACCCGTCTGAGCCCCAGTGCGCGGTGGGCATGTCCCAGCACGGCCCGGGCCGCCTCCAGCGCATAGCCCTGGCCCCAATGCGCTTGCAGGAAGGCATAGCCGATGTCCACATCGCTCAGGCCCTCGCGGCTGATCAGGCCGCAAATGCCCAGGCGCTCACCGCTGGATTTCAGCGCCACCAGGTACATGCCGAAGCCAAGGCGCTCGTAGCTGAGCGGCCCGCTGCGTTCGGTATAGGCCTGGGCCTGGGCGAGGTCGCGCACCTCGCGGTCGCCGATGTTCTGGATGAAGGCCGGTTCGTTGACCAGCTGCAGCATGAAGGCGGCATCGCCGCGCTCCAGCAGGCGCACCGTCAGGCGCTCGGTTTGGCTCACGATCATGGTTGTTCGGCTCGGGTATGTCCCGCAAAGTTCTTATTTCGGGCGCAGTATCAGCGTGCTCTTGGCATGGGTGGCGACATCGCGCTCGCCCAGATGCTGGGGCCGGTAACGGCCCTGGGCATAGGCTTCGGCCTGATCGGCGTAATGCCGGTCCGGCCAGACGCCGCTCTGGCCCACCGGGTTGATGCCCAGGGCCTGGCCGGGGTCGGCAAAGTCGATCAACCGCCGGGTGGACGGGCCGTTGCTGACCGCCCAGGGCGCCGGGCCGACGGCGCTGGACTGGTTGTTCGGCGTCTCGCGGCCGCCGGGCATGGCGAAGGGACCGACATCGAACAGCTTGTCCAGCGGCGGCTGCTGGCCCAGCGGGTGCTTGTGCGTCAGGGTGTGGGCCCTGCCCCAGGTCCAGGCTGCGCTGTCCGGTCCCAGCGTCTGGCGCAGATGGGCCAGGCTGGCGGCCCAGGCGAGCTTGACGATGTCCTCCCGCGTTTCCACTGCCGGTGTGCCGCGCTTGTCCCACCAGGGGGAGGCGGCATCGGCCATCAGCCGCGGCAACGCATGATCGAGCGCACGGGTACGGCGCAGATTGTTGAATGCCGCCTCGCCCAGCTCATCGCTCATTGCCTCGCGGGCCAGATCGAACAGCAGCTGGGAGAACAGCGTGGGCGCCACGGCCTCCTTGTCATAGGCGCCCTTCCAGCCGACCAACTGCTCCAGCAGGGCCTGCTCGGCGGGCTCGGTCACCACCTGGCGCAACAGCGGCAGCAGCGGCGCCAGGGTGCGCGGACCGTAGCTGATCTGCACGTCGAGCTGCAAGGCCTTGCTGTTCTCCATCGTCCAGGGCGTCGAGGGGCTGCGCAGCAGCTCGTCCAGGCGCTGGGCGCGGTCCCACAGGTTGTAGTAGCCGGGGATGGGCGCCGTTGCCGCGGGCTGGTGGTTGGCCGAGACGATGTAGCCGCGTGCCGGGTTCTCCTCCTGCGGGTTGCTGCTGAAGGGCTGGAAGCCCAGCTTGTCGGCCTCGGCGGTGCTGCCGTCCAGCAGAAAGGTCGGGTTCACACCCTCGGGGCGCATGGGCAAGCTGGCCGCCGCCCACCAGGCAATGTCGCCCTTGGCGTTGGCCCAGACCACGTTCAGGCCGGGTGCGTGGATCTTGCTGGCGGCAGCGCGTGCCTTGTCCAGCGTGGCCGCCCGGTTGAGCTCGTAAAAGGCCTCCAGCAAGGGGTTCTCGGTTTCCAGATAGGCCCACCACATGGCGATCGGCGCCTTGCCGGCCGTGCTGTCCAGCGCGTCGTTGATGATGGGGCCGTGCCTGGAGCGGCGCAGCTGCAGCTTGATCGGCTCGGCGCCCTTGACCTTCAAGGTTTCCTCACGCGTCTCCAGGTCCACCCACTGGCCCTGGAACATCACCTGCTGCGGATTGGCCGGATTGACCTTCTCGACGATCAGGTCCAGATCATCATTCTGGAACATCGTCAGGCTCCAGCCGAACTGCTGGTTGTGGCCCAGCGCCGCCATCGCATTCAGGGCCTGGAAGTGGCCGTAGAGCTCGAAGCCCGGCGCCTTCAGATGGGCCTCGAACCAGACCGCCGGCGCAGAGAAGCCGATATGCGGATCGCCGGCCAGCAAGGGCTTGCCGCTGGCCGTGCGCGCTCCCGCCACCACCCAGGCGTTGCTGCCCTCGTAGGCCGGCAAGCCGGCGGCCTCCAGCGCCTCCGCGCTGAGCCGCGCCACACGGGCCAGGTCTTGCCAATCGCCGCTCTGCAGTCCGGCGGTCTGCTGCTCGTTCTGCAAGCCTTTGCGGATCGCCCCGTCGGGCTTCCAGTCGAGGTCGAAGATCTTCAGGTAGTCCGGGCCCAGCTGGTCGCGCACCTGGGTCAACACCGGTTCGGTGCGGAAGGCCGCGGCAAAGCTGTAGGCCATGTAGCCGGCAGCGCTGATGGTGTCGGCCACGGTGAACGGCCGCTTCGGTATGCCCAGCAGCTGGAATTCCAGCGGCGCCGGCCGGCTGTCCTGGTACTGGTTGATGCCATCGAGATAGGCTTGCAGAGTCTGCATCGCCGGCGTGCCGGACTTGTCCTTGATCCAGCGCGCCGCATAGGCATCGGCGTGCACGCGTATGCCCAGCGCACGGAACAGCCTGTCGGTGGGCACGAGCTTGGGGCCCAGCACCTCGGCCAGCTCGCCGCGGGCCAGGCGGCGCAGCATCTCCATCTGGAACAGCCGGTCCTGGGCATGCACATAGCCCAGGGCGCGGTACAGGTCGATCTCGTTGCCGGCCTCGATGTGGGGCACACCCAGCTCGTCATAGCGCACCGTCACCGGCGCCGTCAGCCCGGCGATCAAGACCTGACCCGAGCGCTGTGGCTGCTTGCTGTAGACATACCAGGCCAGGCCCATGGCAATGAGCAGGACCAGGGCCAGCAGGGTCTGGACCAGACGCTTCAGAAAAAGTTTCATGCGGGCTCCCGTTGGCCCGATTCCAACACAGGAGCCCGCATCACCCTATAGGGCCAGCCCCTGGGCCGGCCCGCGCTGCTTCAGCGGCGGCGGGCGAAGCCCAGCAGCAGGCCCAGGCCGGCCAGCATCAGGCCCAGGCTGGCGGGTTCGGGCACCGGCGCCAGCGCGTAATGGTCCAGCGCGACATGCAACAGCGGATCGGCGAGGTTGCTGGCATCGCCGACGATGCGCAGCACATGCAGGCTGCCCTTGTCGGCGGTCTGCAGAAAGCTCAGGCCCTCGACCTCGATCTTGGTGCCGGCCGGCACGCCGAAGTCCTCGCGGAACAGCTCGTCCACATGGCCGGTGGCCAGATCGATGCGGTAGACGGTCTTGTTGGCATCGTCGGTGGAGGCGTACAGGCCGCCGTTCCAGACTTTGGCGCCCTGGATGCGGTCCAGCGGCCGGTCCAGCGCCAGATAGCCCTGACTGGAGAAGTCGCCGAGCTTGTGGATATTGATGCGTACCGTGTCATCCCACTCGGCCGTGTAGGCCAGGCCCTTGGCGCCATCGACGGCCACCCAGGGCACGCCGGCATGCAGGTCGTCGTGCGAGAGCTTGTAGAAGCTGCCGGTGTAGCTGAGGTCGCTGGCATTGAACACGCCGATCAGCGGATTCAGGTAGCGGCTGCCGTCGGCGCGCTTGTTGCCGTCCTCGATCGGCGCGTAGATCTTGCCGCCGTAGGTGTCGATGTCACCGATATGGCTCGCACCGAAACCGGCGATCAGCTCCAGCGGGATGCCGGGCGTCAGCTTGCCGTTGGACAGGTTCAGGTTCGAATTGCGCTGCAGGCTGGTGAAATCGTTCAGCGCGGCACGCTCCAGGCCGTACTGCCAGGAGAAATACCATTGCTGGCCGTCGGTCGTCAGCCCCTGGGAGCGGTACAGGGCGGTGGGCACGGTAAAGCTGTCGCTGCCGACCAAGTGCCATTGCTCCGCGGCCTGGGCCGGGCTGGCCAGCAGGCCGGCGGCCAGGGCCAGCGCGGCGACCCAGGAGCTTGATGGGCGTGTGGTGATGGTCATGCTGCGGACTCCCCGATGTGATTGATGGTGCAAGCCTAGGCAGGCCGCATGACAGGCCCGGCGCGCGCGCAGTCCGAACAGACCATGGCCCGACTTGGGCGATGATGGCGGCTGTGCCTCAAACCACCCCCACGCCATGATTCAACTCTTCTACTACCCCAGCAACGCCAGCATGGCGCCCCATGCGCTGCTGCGCGAGATCGGTGCGCCGTTCGAGCTGCGCCTGGTGAACAAGGACCAGGACGAGCACAAATCGGCCGACTATCTGAGGCTCAACCCCAACGGCCTGATCCCGGTGCTGGTTGATGGCGATCTGGTGCTGTACGAGTGCGCCGCCATCTGCCTGCACTTGGCCGACCTCCATCCCGAGGCCCGCCTGGCCCCCGCCGTCGGCACGCCCGAGCGCGCTCAGCTGTACAAATGGCTGATCTGGATGACCAACACCTTGCAGGCCACCCTGCTCGGCTACTTCTACCCGGAGCGCGCGGTGGACGCCGGCAACACCGAGGGCGCGGCCCAGGTCAAGGCCCAGGCCGAGCTCAAGGTGGCCTCGTTGCTGGAACAGCTTGACGCGCAGCTGGCCAGCGCCGGCGGCCCCTGGCTGCTCGGCGCCGACTACTCGCTGGCCGACGCCTACGCGTTGATGCTGTGCCGCTGGACGCGCAATATGGCCCGCCCGGCCCGCAGCTTTGCCTACATCGGCCCCTATCTGCAGCGCCTGCTGGAGCGCCCGGCCGTCAAGGAAATGCTGGCCGTGGAGCAGCTGCCGCAGCCATGGATCTGACCGAGCTGATACTGATACGCCACGGCGAGACCGACTGGAACCGCCGCCAGTGCTTCCAGGGCCAGATCGATGTGCCCTTGAATGCCAACGGCCTGGCCCAGGCCGAGCGCATGGCCGGGCGCCTGGCACAGGAGCGTGTCGATGCGATGGTCTGCAGCGACCTGATGCGCACGCGCCAGACCGCCGCCCCGGCCGCGGCCGCGCTGGGCCTCGCGCCCAGCTACAGCGCCGGCTGGCGCGAACAGGCCTTCGGCCTGCTGGAGGGCCTGACCTTCGACGACATCCGCCAGCGCCACCCGGCGGAGTTCGCCCTGTGGGCGCAGCACGACCCCGACTACGAGCTGCCCGGTGGCGCCGAGAGCCGGCGGCGCTTCCATGCGCGGGTAAATGAGGCGCTGCAGGCACTGAGCGCGGCCCACGCCGGCCGCACCCTGGCCGTGGTCACCCATGGCGGCGTGCTGGACATGGTCTATCGCACCGCCCTGGGCCTGTCACTGCATGGCCCGCGCGAGTGCGCGATACCGAACGCCGGGCTCAACCGGGTGCGCGTCAGCGAGGGCGGATTGGAGATCGTCAGCTGGGCCGACGACGCGCATGTGGCCGACCTGCTGATGACGCACTGAGGGCTACGAGCCGCCGGCCTGATCCTTCAGTGCCCGCGCGGCCTGCGTGACCCGTGCCGCGGCGCGGGTGATCATCGCCAGACGGCGGTGCAGCCAGGGCATCAGCGAGGCATCGTCCTCGCTCAGGCTCAGCAAGGGCGCCTCGCTGCCGGCCAGAGTGGCCAACTCCTCGTTGCTGGCGCTGCTGGGTGCGGCCAGCAGATGAGCCAGCTGGGCGGCGGCCGCCTGCAGCGCGGCCTGGGTTTGGGTGGCGTCGAGTTCGTCCCGCCGGCGCTTGAGCAGGGTACGCAGCGCTGCCAGCTGGGCCAGCAGCACATGGGCCTGGACCAGCAGCGCAGCCAGCGAGAACAGCGGCAGCCGCACGCGTTCGGGCTCGGCCCGGGTGCGCTGCGCACTGGTGGCGATCACGCCCATCGCGTCGAAGACCTCACGACGCGCCAGGCGCAGCTGCAGGTCGGGCGCCTCGCCCTCGGGCCAGCGCAACGATTCGCGGGCCAGCGCACCGAGGCTGCGCAGCACCCGCGCCAGCAGGTTCTTCAGGCTGCGCCGCTCCCACCAGGGCAGCACATAGCTGAAGCCCCAGGCCAGCAGCGCGCCCAGCACGGTGTCGGCCAGCCGCTCACCAATGCCGAAGCCACCGGCCGGATGGGCCAGATGGGCCTGCAGCAGCGCCATCACGGTGGCCGCGGTGGCCGTGACCAGGTAGCGCCGGGTCACGAACGCATGGGCGATGCCGACCGCCAGCAGGAAGATCAGGGTCGACAACCAGGGCGCACCCAGCAGCGACAGGCCCAGCACCAACACGCAGCCCAGCATCGTGCCTGCCACACGGGCATCGCGCCGGGCGAGGGTCTGCTCCAGATTGCCGCGCAGCACCACGGCCACGCTCAGCACCAGCCAGTGCGGGTGTGAAGCCCAGGGCAGGGCCAGCGCGATGAAGTAGGCGCAACCCAGCGCCAGCGCCATGCGCAGCGCGTGGCGCAGCACCGGCGAGGCCAGGCTCAGGTGGGCACGGACCGCCTGCAGCGGCCAGCCCTCGGGCGAGACGAACAGCTGCAGCTCGGCATGGGACAGCGGCAGCGGCACCGGCTCGCCGCGCAGCGCGGCCTGGATGCGCGCCAGGTCGTCGCGCATATGGCCGGCCCGGTTCAGCGACAGGGTGGCCAGCCGTTCGCGCCGGTCACCATGGTCAAACAGGCCGGTGCTCACCAGCTGCCGCAACGTGTCGGCCGCCCCGCTCAGCGCCGGTGCCTCGGTTTGCTGCAGACGCACGGCACGGGCGACGCCGTCCAGCACCATCGCCATTTCGGCCACGGCGGCAGCCAGCGCCTGGCGCAGACGATGAGCCGCCGCATCACGGCCCAGCAGCTCCAGGTCCAGCTCGCTGGCCAGCAGGGTGTCGCGCAGGTCGATGGCCAGCAGCAGCATCGCGATCTGGCGCTGCGGCAGCGTCGGCTCGGGCGCGGCGAACAGCAGATCGCGAGCTGCCTGCAGGCGCTCGTCCAGCACCATCTGGCGCTTGATCCAGTCCTGCAGCGGCCTGGCGGCCGGGCCCTCGGGGTCGTCGGCGGCCAGCAATTCGCCACGCGAGCGCAGCAGATCGGCGGTGGCCTCCAGCGCGGCGGCCAGCGCCAGCGTGCGCAGCCGCGGCTGCAGCAGGGTCGAGGTGCAGGAGGCCCAGGCCAGGTAGAGGACAGCGCCCAGCAACGTCCAGCCCCCGTGCACCAGCAGGGGCTGCAGCCCGCTGCTCGGCGGCGTGGCCATGGTGAACACCAGGGCCAGTATCGGCACGAAGGAGATAGGCCCGGCCCGCACGCCCCAGACCAGGGTCATGCTGGCCGCGAAGCTGAGCAGCACGGTGGCTGCGCCCAGCGCCATCGGCCAGGGCTTGAGCAGGCTCACCAGCAGGCTGACCCCGCAGCCCAGCAGCGCGGCGGTGAGCACGCGGCGGCGGGTGCGCCTGGGCGCCAGCGGCACATCGGCCAGGCTGCCGAGGATGGCGCCGGTGGCCGCCGTCAGCGCCGCGACGGTGCCGAAGCTGGCGCCGATGACGATCTGTATCAGCGCGATGCCCAGCGCCACGGCGATGCCGTTGATGCCGTAGGACGGCAGACCCAGCAGCAGTTTCGGCAGGCGCAGCGCCATCACAGGCCCAGGTTCCGGTTCAGCTCATCGAGCTGCCGGCGCAGGCGCTGCGAGCCGGGCGCCGCGTTCAGCCGTGGCTGCAGCAGGTTCTGCGCGGCACTGTAACGCCCGGCCCGCAGCAGGGCGTCGATGTGGATCTGCTCGAACAGATCGCGCTGCGCATGGCTGCCGCCGATCTCGACCAGGCGCGGCAGCGCCTGGCCCAGCTGGTCCACGGCCTCCTCGAAGCGCCCCCGCGCATGGGCCAGCAGGCCGCGCCCGGCCGGCACGGCCACGCGCAGCCAGGCGCCGCGCTGGGCGGCCGGCGCCAGCGGCGCAAAGCGGATCAGGTTGCGCAGCAGGGCATCGGCCTCCGGCTGCTCGGCACGGGCCAGGCCGTACAGATAGTGCAGATCCAGAAACGGCAGCACCTGGTCCTTGACCCGCGGCACCAGAAACGGGGCCAGCGCCTGCCAGCGCGCGCCGACATCACCACCCGCCAGCTCGATGCGCGCCAGCAGCGAGACGGCGTTGACCTGGTCCTGCGAGTAGTCCTTGGCCACGCCCCAGACCTGATCGTCATAGAGGCGCAGCACCTCATCCAGATCGCCCAGCTCCAGCTGGAACAGGGCCAGGTGCCACCAGTTGTGCGTCTGCATGAAGGAGTTCAGGCCCTGCCAGCCGGGGCTGGCGGCCTGCATGAAGTCACGCCCCTCGGTCAGCCGCCCCCGCGTCAGCATCACGTGGGCCAGCGCATGCTGGGCCCAGGGCTCGCGGGGCTGCATGGCCAGCGCCCGGCGCGCGCTGGCCTCGGCCTCGGGCATCCAGTGGCATTGCTCGTAGCCGAAGGCCAGCATGCCGTGCAGATAGGACAGATCGGCTGCGGCCGCCCGGCACAGCAGGGCCAGGCGCAGCATGCGCGGCGAGTCACCGAGGTTGAAGGCCAGCACCTGGGCCAGCTTCAGCGCCACCAGATCGCGCGGGTGCTCGCGCAGCAGCGCTTCCAGCCGGGCCAGCGCCTGATCGACGGCGCCTTCTGCCCAGGCCTGGACGGCGCGGGCGAACAGCCGCTCCCGTGGCGTGGCCGGCTGCAGCGGGTTCAGAGCCCGGTCCAGAAAGGGTTGTGCATGGGTAGGTGCCTGCGGCGTCTCGGCAAACAGATGCAGGGCCGCGGCATAGGCCTGGACCAGCACGCCGGGCTCTTGCGCGGCAATGTCCAGCACCTTCAGCACGCGCAGCTGGCAGGCGGCAAAGCCCGCGACGAAGTCGTTCAGCGCGGCCAGGCTGCCGGCATCGGCGAGCGTGACCGGGTTGCCAAAGCAATCCTGCATGGCGGGCACTGGTCTGGGCTACTCGGCCGGCGGCTTGGGCCAGGCATGCTGGGCGCCGCGCATCTGCTCGAAGGCCCGGGCCAGCTGCAGCACGCCCAGATCGTCAAAGCGTTTGCCGATGATCTGCAAGCCTATCGGCAGGCCCCTGGCCGTGTAGCCGCAGTTGATGCTGGCGGCCGGCTGCTCGCTCATATTGAAGGGCACGGTGAAGGCGATGTGCTCGAACGGCCGCTGCGGATCGTTCAGCGGGCTGGCCAACTCGGCCGCATAGGCCGGCACCGGGCTTACCGGCGAGAGCACGAAGTCGAAGGGCTGGCAGGCAGTGATGGCCGCATCGCGCATTGCCGCCATCTGGCTGTAGCCCTTGAAGACCTCGGCCGCCGTCAGATAGGCGCCCGTGCTGACCCATTCGCGGATATAGGGCAGCACCTGGTTCTGCCGCGCTGGCGGCAGGGCCGAGATGTCCAGCCAGGAGCGCATGCGCCAGAATTTGTCCAGCCCGTCCATCATCTCGCGGCTGCTGACGCCCTTGATGGGCTCGACCACGGCGCCAGCCTGCTCGAACAGACGCGCGGCCTGCTGCACCGCCGCCGCCGTCTCCGGCTCGACGGCCATGCCCCAGCCGGCGTCCATCATCAAACCAATGCGCAAGCCCTTGACGTCGCGCCCCAGCTGCGACCAGGCAATGTCCTGCCAGGGCAGGCTCATGCTGTCGCGCCAGTCGGGGCGGCTCAGCACGCTCATCAGCAGGGCCGAATCGGCGACCGTGCGCGTCATCGGCCCGGCGACGCGGCCGGCATAAGGCGGCTTGATCGGTATCCGGCCCAGGCTGGGCTTCAGGGTGAAGATGCCGCACCAGGCGGCCGGCAGACGCACGCTGCCGCCGATATCGGTGCCGACATGCAAGGGCCCATAGCCTGCAGCCGCCGCGGCCGCTGCGCCGGCGCTCGACCCGCCCGGGTTCTTGCTCAGATCCCAGGGGTTGCGGGTCAGCGGGTGAAAGCTGGACAGGCCGGACGACAGCATGCCGTAGTCGGGCATCGTCGTCTTGCCCATGAACACGGCACCGACCTCGCGCATGCGGGCCGCGGGGGGAGCATCGTCAGCGGCCGGCACCAGCTCGGTGGCGGCGGTGCCCAAGGGCATGGGCACGCCCTGGGTGGCGATGTTCTCCTTCAGCATGGACGGCACGCCGTCCAGGGTGACGCCGCCGACCGTCAGCGGCTCGCCCTTGCGCCAGCGTGCCTCCGAGGCCTGGGCCTGCACCAGCGCCTCATGCGGGTTCAGCGCATAGCTGGCATGCAGAAACGGCTCCCAGTTCTCGACATGGGCCAGCACCGCGCGGGTCACCTCCACCGGCGACAGCGCACGGCTGCGGTAGGCGGCCAGCAGATCGAGGGCGGAGAGGTCGTGCAGAGGGGTCATGGCGTCGTTGTAGCGTGGCCTTGTGTCAACCGCAAGCAGGGCTTGTGCTGCTGTGGCTCACTCCCAATACAGGCCAGACAGATCGTTGACAAACACCGGCATGTCCTTCCACAGCCCGCCCAGGCGCTTCTTGGCCACGGTGATCCATTGCGGCTGGTAGAGATAGACGTTGACCGCATCGGCGGCCAGCATGCGCTGGGCGTCGCCCAGCAGCCTGGCGCGGTCGGCCTCGCGCGGGGCGTTGTTGATCTGGTTGAACAGCTCGTTGAACTTGGGGTTCTCATAGCCCCAGTAGTAGCCCGGCTTGGCATAGTTGCCCAGGTCGAACGGTTCGACATGGGAGATGATGCTCAGGTCGTAGTTCCTGTTGGTGTAGACACCCGACAGCCACTGCGCCCATTCGACGTTCTCGATCTTGGCCGTGATGCCCACCTTGGCCAGCTGGGCGGCCACCACCTCGGCGCCCTGGCGGGCGTAGGGGGTGGGCGGCAGCTTCAGGCTCAGCTCCAGCGGCAAGGTGACCCCGGCCTCCTTCAGCAGGGCCTTGGCCTTGGCGATGTCGAAGGGGTTCACCGCCGTGGTGTCCACATAGCCCAGCGCGCCGGGCACGTAGTGGCTGCCGATGGGCACGCCAAAGCCATCGGCCGCGGCCTCTATCACTGCCTTGCGGTCGATGGCCGCGGCGATGGCGCGGCGCACCCGCACATCATCCAGAGGCTTCTTCTTGTTGTTGATCGCGACAATGGTCTTGGCCCGCGAGCCATTGAGCAGCACCTGAAAGCGCTTGTCGGCGCGGAACTGGGCCAGGCTGCGCGCCGCGGCCACGCGGGGGAAGGCGTCCACATCGCCGGCCAGCAGGGCCGCCACCTGGGCGGACGGGTCGCTGATGATGCGGAACTGGGCGCGGCTGATCTTCACCGCCGCAGCATTGCGATAGGCCGGCCACTTGGCCAGGGTGATGCTGGAGCCCTTGGCCCAGGCGTCGAGCTTGTAGGGGCCGGTGCCCACCGGCTGGGTCGCGTTGGTGGCCGCGCTCTTGGGCTCGACGATCACCGCCGTGGCCTGGCCGATCAGGAACAGGAAGTCGGGCTCTATCGTCTTCAGGCCTATCACCACCGTGTGCTCGTCGGGCGTGGCGATCAACCCGATGCTGCCGAACAGCCGCTTGTCCTTGTTGGTGGACTTCTCATCGGCCGCACGCTCGAACGAGAACTTCACCGCCTGGGCATTGAACGGCTCGCCGTTCTGGAACTTGATGCCCTTGCGCAATTTGAAGGTGAAGGTCTTCAGGTCCGGCGAAACCTCCCAGCTTTCGGCTAGCAGCGGCGAGACCTTGCCGTCGGGCCCTATCTTGGTCAGCGTCTCGAACACGTTGTAGAGCACCACCTCGGCAATCGCCGAAGCCGCGCCGGCGGTCGGGTCCAGGCCCGGCGGCTCCAGGGTCATGGCCAAGATGACGCTGTCTTTCTTCGCCTGGGCCTGGGCGGCCGGTGGGGTCAGGGCCAGCGCCAGGCTGGCGCCGAGAACGAGTGCTTTGAACATGATGCGGGAGGGCTCCAACAAAGATGGGGTCATGATGGCACGCGGACCGGTCTGGCTCGCGGCATGGCAGCCAGCAGGGCCTGGGTGTAGGGGTGGCTGGGCCGGCTGAACAGCTGCTCGGGCGGCCCCTGCTCGACCACCCGGCCCTGGTACAGCACCAGCACCTCGTCGCAGAGGTGGTCGACCACGGCCAGGTCGTGGCTGATCAGCAGATAGCTGATGCCGAACTGGGCCTGCAGATCCTGCAGCAGGTTCAGCACCTGGGCCTGCACCGAGACGTCGAGCGCGCTGACCGGCTCGTCGGCAACGATCAGCTTGGGCCGCGTCACCAGCGCGCGGGCGATGGCAACGCGCTGGCGCTGGCCGCCGGAAAATTCGTGCGGGTATTTGTCGGCGTCGGCGGCGCGCAGACCCACCGCGTCCAGCGACTCGAGCACGCGCTTGCGCTGTGTCGGCAGGTCCACCAGCAGCGCGCCGCTCAAGGCGCTCAAGGGCTCGGCGACGATGCGGCCCACCGTCTGGCGCGGGTCCAGCGAGCCGTAGGGGTCCTGGAACACCATCTGGACATGCTGGCGCGCCAGCCGCAACTCGGCCCGGCCCAGCCGGTGCAGGTCCTGACCCTGCAGCGTGACCGTGCCGCCATCCAGCGGCTCCAGCGCCATCACCGCCCGCGCCAGGGTCGATTTGCCCGAACCCGACTCTCCCACCACACCGAGGCTCTTGCCCGCCTCCAGCGTGAAGCTGACGCCATTCAGCGCCTCCACCCTGGGGGCAGGCCCCCACAGGCGCTCGCGCGGCAGCGGGTAGTGGCGCACCAGCGCTTGGGCCTGCAGCAGCATCACCATGGAGGTCCCTGCAACTGAGGCGCCCGGCGCAGCGACTCGGCCAGGCGCAGGCAGCGCACCTCATGGCCCTGATCCAGCCGCTCGGCCGACGGCGCGACGCGCCGGCAGCCGTCCTCGGCGAGCGCGCAGCGCGCGGCGAAGGCGCAGCCGGCGGGCAACTGGCGCAGCCCGGGCACGGTGCCGGCAATCGTCTGCAGGCGCTGGCCGCGCGAAACGCCCAGCCGCGGCCGGGCAGCGAACAGGCCCTGGGTGTATGGATGCCCCATGCGCTCGAACACCGCCGCCGTGGGCCCAGCCTCGACGGCCTGGCCGCCATACATCACCAGCATGGACCGCACATTCTCGGCAATCACGCCCAGGTCGTGGGAGATCAGGATCAGCCCCATGCCGCGCTCATCCACCAGCCCGGCAATCAACTCCAGTATCTGGCCCTGAATCGTCACGTCCAGCGCCGTGGTCGGCTCGTCGGCGATCAGGAGTTCGGGCCCGCAGGCCAGGGCCATGGCAATGCCCACGCGCTGGCGCTGGCCGCCGGACAGCTGGTGCGGATAGGCCTCGGCGCGGCGCCGTGCGTCGGGCAGGCCCACCCGGTCGAGCAGGCGCACCGCCTCCTTCATCGCTTCGGTACGTGACAGCCCCTTGTGCAGCACCAGCGGCTCGGCCACCTGGCGGCCGATGCGGTGCAGCGGGTTCAGCGCCGTCATCGGCTCCTGGAAGATCATCGCAATGCGATCACCGCGCAGCCGGCTGTAGGCCTGATCGTCGAGCGCCAGCAAGTCCTGGCCCTTGAAGCGCAGGCTGCCCTCGATCTCGGCGCCCTCGGGCAGCAGGCCCATCAGGGCCAGCGCCGTCAGCGATTTGCCGCAGCCCGACTCTCCCACCAGGCCCAGCGTCTCGCCGGCCTGCAGCGCAAAGCTCAAGCCCCGCACCGCCTCGGCCGGGCCGGCGGCGGTTTGCAGGCGCACGCGCAGATCGCTGACTTCGAGCAGGGCCGTCATCGTGCCCTCGCCAGCTTGGGGTCCAGCATGTCGCGCAGGCCGTCACCGAGCAGGTTCAGCCCCAGCACGGCCAGCATGATGGCCAGGCCCGGATAGACGGCCAGCTGCGGCGCCTGGAACAGCAGCGTCTGCGCCTCGCTGAGCATGCGGCCCCAGGAGGGCTGGGGCGGCTGCGTGCCCAGGCCCAGATAGGACAGCGCCGCCTCGGCCAGAATCGCCAGCGCGAACTGGATCGTACCCTGCACGATCAGCACCGACAGGATATTGGGCAGCACGTGCTCGATGCTGATGCGCACCGGGCCCTTGCCGGCGGCGCGGGCGGCAAGACAATAGTCCCGCGACCAGACGGCATTGGCCGAGGCGCGGGTGACGCGGGCAAAGGTCGGAATGTTGTGGATGCCGATGGCGATGATGGAGTTGACGATGCCGGGCCCGAACACCGCCGTCATCATGATGGCCGACAGCAGGGCCGGGAAGGCGAAGGTGAAGTCGCTGAGCCGCATGATGGCTTCTTCGATCCAGCCGCGCCGCGCCGCCACCCACAGGCCCAGCAGGCCGCCAGCCAGCAGGCCTATGCCCACCGCGATCACGCCGACGAGGATGGAGTTGCGCGCGCCGACCAGTATCAGGGTCAGCACATCGCGGCCCAGCACGTCGGTGCCCAGCCAGTGGCCGCTTGACGCAGGCTGCAGCTTGGCCGCCATGTCGATCTCGTAGGGCGGCCAGGGCGTCCAGACCAGGGACAGCAGGGCCGCCAGCGCCACCAGCGAGGTCAGCAGGGCGCCGATTACAAAACTCTTGTGCATTCTCACAGGCCGGATACCTTGATGCGCGGGTCTATCACCGCGTAGAGCAGATCGACCAGGAAGTTGACCACCACCACCAGGCCGGCGAGCAGCAGCACGCAGTTGCGCACCACGGCCAGGTCGCGGTTGGCAATCGCCTGGAAGATCAGCCGCCCCAACCCCGGCAGATAGAACACGTTCTCGACCACGATGGTGCCGGCCAGCAGATTGGCGAACTGCAGGCCCATGATGGTGACGACCGGAATCATCGCGTTGCGCAAGACATGGCCCCACAGCGCGGCGCGCCGGCTCAGGCCCTTGGCGCGGGCAGTGCGCACAAAGTCTTCGCGCAGCACCTCCAGCACCGCCGAGCGGGTGATGCGCGCCAGAATCGCCGCCTGCACCACGGCCAGCGCCACGGCCGGCAGCACCAGCGCCTGCAGGCCTGGCCACAGGCCGCCGCCATCGTCCTCGCTCCAGCCCGGAAAGCCACCAGCGGCAAACCACTGCAGCTTGACCGCGAAGACCCAGATCAAGAGGATGGCGAACCAGAAGTTGGGGATGGCTATGCCCAGCTGGCTGAGGGCCATCAGGCCGGTGTCACCGAATTTCCTGTGGTGCGCAGCGGCATACAGGCCAGCGGCCAGCGCCAGCACCGTGCTCAGCCCCATCGCCATCAGCGCCAGCGGCACGGTCAGGGCCAGGCGCTCCAGAATCAGATCCAGCACCGGCGTGCTGTAGGCATAGCTCAGGCCCAGATCGCCGCGCAGCATGCCCATCAGCCAGGCGCCGTAGCGCTGCAGCGGCGGCGCGTCCAGGCCCAGCCTGGCGGCCAGCGCCGCCACCGCCTCGGGCGTGGCCTCCGTGCCCATCAGCACCTGGGCGGCATTGCCGGGCAAGATCTCCAGCACCAGGAACACCACGGCCGAGGCGCCCAGCAAGGTCAGCGCCAGGGTGGCCAGGCGCTTCAGCAGGAACAGGGTCATGGATGGGCGGTGGCGGCGAGCTGCTCGCGCAGGGTGATGATGGTGTTGCGGATATGGCTGCGGCCCAGACGTTCGGCCTCGTTGGCAGCGCCGCGCGAGATGGCGTCTATCAGGCCCTCATGCTCCTGCACCGCCTGCTCGGACTCTGCCTCGGCCAATATCACGGCCGGCGCAAAGACCTGGGAGGTCAGGCGCACGATGCCCAGCTGCCCGCTGAGGAATTCATTCCTGGCCATCTCGACAATGGTGGTGTGGAAGCTGACATTGGCCAGTGTGTACTCGCCGGCAGACCAGGGCCGCATGGCCCGGCGCTGGCGCTCAACAATGGGGTCCAGCAAGGCATGTGCCTGGTCTGCGGAACGCTCGGCGGCCAGGCGCGCGGCCAGGCCGTCCAGCATCTCGCGCAGCACATAGGCATCCAGCAGGCGCGGCCCATCGACCCGCGCGACGCTGACGCCACGCACCGCATCAGCCTCGACCAGGCCCTCGGCCTGCAGCACCCGCAGCGCCTCGCGCAGCGGCGTGCGGCTGACGCCCAGCTGCTCGGCCAATTGCACCTGGCGCAGCACATCGCCCGGCGCATGCACACCCTTGTAGATACGCTCTCGCAGCACCTGCGCCACCTCGTCCACCAAACGCACACGGCTTTGCCATTCCAGCAGGTCGGACATCAAAACCCCCGAAGCATTGACGGTGAAGGAAGTCGCGCTTTGGATACTGGATCCAGAGCCCGCCTCGGTGCATGATAGTGCCGCTGGCGGCCAGCGCCATAGTGCTTTTTCTGCTAACGATAGGGGCTGCGGGCCCAGAGGAGACTGCCATGAGGCTGAAGGACAAGGTCGCCATCGTCACCGGCGGTGCATCGGGTTTTGGCGAAGGCATTGTGCGCAAATTCGTCGCCGAGGGCGCCCGCGTGCTGATCGCCGATCGTGATCTGGCCGCCGGCCTGCATCTGGCCGCGCTGCTGGGCCCGGCGGTGCGTGCGCTGCGGGTCGATGTCAGCAACGCCGCCGATGTCAAGATCATGATGGATGCCACCGTCGAGCACTTCGGCGGCCTGGACATCCTGGTCAACAACGCCGGCGTCGGCCACCTGCCCCAGCCGCTGGAAGAGTTGGCCGAGGCCGAGTTCGACCGCATCGTCTCCGTCAATATGAAGGCCATCTATCTGGCCGCACGCGAGGCCGTGCCGCGTTTCAAGACCTTGAAGCACGGCGTGATATTGAATATGGCCAGCACCGCCGGCGTCAGCCCCAGGCCCAACCTGACCTGGTACAACGCCAGCAAGGGCTTTGTCATCACCGCCACCCGCTCGATGGCGGTGGAGCTGGCGCCCTTCGGCATACGCGTGGTGGCACTGAACCCGGTGGCAGGCGAGACGCCGATGCTGAAGACCTTCATGGGCGAGGACACGCCAGAGGTCAGAGCGCGCTTCCTGGCCAGCATTCCGCTGGGGCGTTTCTCAACCCCCGAGGATCTGGGCAACGCCGCCTGCTTTCTGTGCAGCGACGAGGCCAGCATGATCACCGGTGTGTGCATGGAGGTGGACGGTGGACGCTGCATCTGAACATCGCTGGGCCAGACTTGTCGCGCTGGCCCTGCTGCTGGGACTGAGCGCCTGTGGCGGTGGCGGCGGTGGCAGCGAGGCGACTCCGCCGCCCGATGTGCCCACGCCCACCGTGCCGGGTGCCCTGACCGACCCGACCAGCTACTCGTCCGCAGCAGGCGCCTCGCAGTCCACGGCCGTCGAGGCCGCAGCCACTACCACGCACAGCATCAGCCTGAATGGCACGGCCATCGCCTACACCGCCAAGGCCGGTCACCTGACCGCCAAGGCGAACGGCACCGGCCAGGACCAGGCCTCGCTCTTCTACGTCGCCTACACGGCCAGCAACCAGACGGCCGCCAACCGGCCGATCACCTTCTTCTACAACGGCGGCCCGGGCTCGGCCAGCGTCTGGCTGCATCTGGGCTCCTACGGCCCCAAGCGCCTGGCCACCGGCATGCCGTCGACCGCGCTGCCGCGGCCCTTCGCCCTGGTGGACAACGCCGAGAGCCTGCTCGACACAAGCGATCTTGTCTTCGTCAACGCCGTCGGCAGCGGCCTGTCGCAAGCCATCGCACCGTTCACCAACCAGAGCTTCTGGAGCGTCGATGCCGATGCGGCGGTGTTCCGCGACTTTGTGCAACGCTATATCGCCGTCAACGAGCGCCAGGCCTCGCCCAAATACCTGTTCGGCGAATCCTATGGCGGGCCGCGCACGGCCCTGCTGGCCTCGCTGCTCGAGAGTGCCGGCGTGTCGCTGACCGGCCTGGTGCTGCAGGCCCCGGCGATGAACTACAACAGCAATTGCAGCATCACCGGCGAAACCAGCCTCAGCTGCGGCGGCTATCTGCCCAGCTACGCCGCCATCGGTCAGTACTACCAGCTGGCCCGCCCCCTGCCCACCGATCTGGGCCTGTACATGACGCAGATGCGTGACTTTGCCGCCACCCGCTACGCCCCCGCCGTGGTAGCCACGCTGCAGGGTGCCGCAGTGCCCGCCGAGCTGCCGCCGCTGCTGAGCGACTACACCGGCCTGGCGCTGGCGCAATGGCAGAGCAGCTTCAATCTGCAGCCCGACCGCTATCGCAGCCAGCTGCTGCCCGGCACCCTGCTGGGCCGCTATGACGCCCGCGTGTCGGCGCCGGTGGGCAGCGCGCTGGCCAGCGAGGGCGACCCGTCCAGCACCGTCATCAGCGCCTCGTTCTCGAGCGCCATCGCCGGCTATCTGCGCGACACCCTGCACTACAGCAATGCTTCGACCTATGTGCTGCTCAGCAATGCGATCGAGAGCTGGGACTTCCGCCATGCCGGCAAGAACCTGCCCGACACCATCCCCGACCTGGGCGCCGCGCTGACCCTGAACCCGCGGCTGCGCGTGCTGGCGCTGAACGGCTATCACGACCTGGCCACGCCTTTCTACCAGACCGAGCAAGACCTGGCACGACTGAACCTGCCCGGCCGCGTGCTGGTGCGCAACTATGCCGGCGGCCACATGACCTATCTGGATGACGGGTCGCGCGTGGCGGCCAAGGCCGATCTGGCTGCGTTCTATCGCGGCACCTTGACGGCGGCACAGGCGGCGGCCAAGGCGCCGACGATGCGCACCCAGTCCGCGCAAGAAGCGCTGGCTGCCACCGGCGCAGCCGCCCTGCCCCCGCCCGAGGCGGTGCAGACTTCCATGCGCGACCCCTGGGTGCCGCTGGCGCTGCGTCCGCTCGTGCCACCGCCTCCGCCCAGCCAGGGCCAGGCCTTGCAGCGTGAGATCGAAGACCGCCTGCGCGCGCTGCGCCAACGCTGAACAAGCCCCCGGGTGCACAGGGTCTTGCCGGGTCCAACACAATCGGCCCGATACCCTTACCGCCCAAGATGCCACCCATGACCGATCTCTCCGCCTTCCCCATCACCCGCAAATGGCCGGCCCGGCACCCAGAGCGCATCCAGCTCTACTCGCTGCCCACGCCCAACGGCGTCAAGGTCTCCATCCTGCTGGAGGAGACCGGCCTGCCCTACGAGCCCCACCTGGTGCGCTTCGACGCCAATGACCAGCTGACGCCCGAGTTCCTGTCGCTGAACCCGAACAACAAGATTCCGGCCATCCTCGACCCGCAAGGCCCGGGCGGCAAGCCGCTGGCGCTGTTCGAGTCGGGGGCCATACTGATCTATCTGGCAGAGAAGGCGGGTCAGTTCTTGCCTGCAGACCCGGCGCTGCGCTACGAGACCCTCCAGTGGCTGATGTTCCAGATGGGTGGCATCGGTCCGATGTTCGGCCAGCTCGGCTTCTTCCACAAATTTGCCGGCAAGGAGTTCGAGGACAAGCGCCCCCGCGACCGCTATGTGGCCGAGTCACGCCGCCTGCTGACTGTGCTGAACCAGCGCCTGACAGGCCGCCAGTGGATCATGGGCGACGACTACACGATCGCCGACATCGCCACCCTGCCCTGGGTCAACAACCTGGTCGGCTTCTACGGCGCCGGCGAGCTGGTCGGCTATGCCGACTTCCCCGAGCTGGCCCGCGTGGTGCAGGCCTTTCTGGCGCGGCCGGCGGTGCAGCGGGGGCTGGGCATTCCGGCGCGGCCGGCGGCCTGAAGGCCTGGCCTCCCAGTCGCGGGACGGGCGCAGTGTCGGCGCGGGCTAAAAGGTGATCAGCCTGTCCTCCCTTCCTCCCGGACTTTTGAGTGCCGACGGAGGAGCTTCGACCGAGCCCTTGATCGTGCTGTGCACCTTCGGCACAGGGGGTGATCTTTATCCCTTTCTCCGTCTGGCGCAGGGCCTGCGCCAGCGCGGGCGGCGCACCCTGCTGCTCGTTCCGCGCTTCCATGAGGCCAGAGTCCGGGAGAGCGGCCTGGCCTACCTGGCCTTTGGCACGCACGAGCAGTCGCAGGCGGTGCTGGACGAGCCGGACCTCTGGCACGAGCGCAAGGGCTTCGGCGTCGTCTGGCGTGGCCTGCTGCCCAGCGCGCAGGTAGTGCACGATCTGGTGGACGCCCTGCCTCGCAACCTGCCCTGCACGGTTCTCAGCCACCCGTTGATGGTGCCCCTGGCGGCACTGGCGCGCGGCAGCCGGCCGGATCTGCGCATCGTCGGCGCCTATCTGGCCCCGGCCGGCCTGCGCACCGTCCATGACCCGCTGATGATGGGATCGCTGCCGGTGCCGCGTTGGGTGCCGCTCTCATGGCGAAGCGCACTGTGGCGTGCGATCGACCGCTTCTGGATGGACCCCGACCTGCTGCCCGGCCTGAATGCCGCGAGAACCGTCCGCGGCCTGGCGCCGGTGACGAGCTTTCTGCCACATATGCAGGCGGCCTGCGACGCCTCCGTGGGCCTGTTTCCGGCCTGGTACGCCGCTCGCCAGCCGGATTGGCCGCCGACCTTTGTTGAGGGCCACTTTCCGCTGCCACCCGCCCCGGCAGGCGGAAGCTTGAGCCCGGAGCTCGAAACCTTCCTGGCCAGCGGGGCCCCACCGATTGCCTTCACGCCCGGCACCGGCCACCGACATGCGGCGCGCTACTTCGCCGACGCGCTGCCTGTGCTGCGGGCGCTGGGCCGGCGCGGGCTGTTCATAACGCCCTACGCCGACCAGGTGCCCCAGCCGCTGCCGCCCGAGGTGCTGTGGCAGGCCAGTGCGCCCTTCGAGATCTTGTTGCCCAGGCTGGCAATGCTGGTCCATCACGGCGGCATCGGCACCACGGCCGAGGCGTTGCGCGCGGGCACACCGCAGCTGATCGTGCCCTATGCCTTCGATCAGTTCGACAACGGCATGCGGGTGCAGCGCCTTGGCGCAGGTGCGGTCTTGCCGGCAGCGAGGGCCAACGCCCGCCGCATGGGCCGCCTGATCGCCCAGCAGCTGGCGCAGACTGACCGCCAGGGGCCGCCCGCAGGGTCGCCGCGTTCGAGCCTCGACCCGGGGCTGGACCGGTTGCTCGACAGCGTCGAGCAGGCCCTGGGCTTCACCGCCCCCTCCGACACTACTCGATCACCACCTTCGCTTCCTTGACCAGTTTGGCGAACTTCTCGGTCTCGCCCTTGATCTGCTGGGCCATCTGCTCCTGGCTGTTGCCCACGGGCTCGGCGCCGATCTCGTCCATGCGCTTGCGGAACTCGGCCGAGTGGATCACCTTGACCATCTCGGTGCTGAGGCGGGCCAGGATGTCCTTGGGCACACCGGCCGGCGCCAGCACGCCGAACCAGGTGCCGATATTGAAACCCTTCAGGCCGGCCTCGTCGAGTGTGGGCACATCGGGCAGGGCCGAGGAGCGGGTGGCCGTGGTCACCGCCAGCGCGCGCAGCTTGCCGCCCTTGATGTGCTGCAGCACCGGCGTCACGGTGTCGAAGGACATGGTGATCTGGCCGCCCAGCAGATCGGTGGCCAAGGGGCCGCTGCCCTTGTAGGGGATGTGGGCGATGTCGGTGCCCGTGAGGTTCTGGAACTGGGTGCCTATCAGGTGCTGAGCCGTGCCATTGCCGTTGGAGCCATAGTTCATCTTGCCGGGATTGGCCTTCAGCAGGGCCACCAGCTCGGCCACATTCCTGGCCGGCGTGGCCGCGTTGACGACCAGCACATTGGGCACCAGGGCAATCGTCGTGATGGGGGTCAGGTCTTTCTGGAAATCATAGGGCAGCTTCTTGTAGACGCTGCTGGCAATCGTGTGATGCACGGCACCGACCAGCAGGGTGTAGCCGTCCGGCCTGGACTTGGCCACATAGTCGGCGCCCAGGGTAGCGCCCGCGCCGGGCTTGCTTTCGACGATCACCGCCTGGCCCAGGCTTTGAGCCAGCTTGTCGGCCAGCGCGCGAGCCAGCACATCGGTGGTGCCGCCGGCCGGAAACGGCACAACCAGGGTGACGGGCTTGCTGGGCCAGGCCTGCGCCATGGCGCCACCGCTCATCAGCAGGGCGACGCCCAGGGACAGGGTTTGCAGCAGCAGGCGCCGGCTCATGATGCGGCTCCCTCGACGATCAGGCTGCAGACCGCGGCGGTGACGTCAACGGTCCTGGCGCTGCCGCCCAGATCGCCGGTGTGCAGGGCCGGGTTGGCGGTGACCTGCTCGATGGCGGCCATCACGCGCTGGGCGGCCTCGAACTCGCCCAGGTGCTCCAGCAGCATCACCACCGACCAGAAGGTGCCGACCGGATTGGCCAGGCCCTTGCCCATGATGTCGAAGGCCGAACCGTGGATGGGCTCGAACATCGAGGGGTAGCGGCGCTCGGGGTCGATATTGCCGGTGGGCGCGATGCCGAGGCTGCCGGCCAGGGCGGCGGCCAGATCGCTGAGGATGTCGGCGTGCAGATTGGTCGCGACGATGGTATCCAGCGTGCCCGGCTTGTTGACCATGCGGGCGGTGGCCGCATCGACCAGCTCCTTGCCCCAGCTGACGTCGGGGAACTCCTGGCTGATCTGCACGGCAATCTCGTCCCACATCACCATCGCATGGCGCTGCGCATTGCTCTTGGTGATCACCGTCAGCAGCTTGCGGGGCCGAGACTGGGCCAGCTTGAAGGCGTAGCGCATGATGCGCTCGACGCCGGCACGGGTCATCATCGACACATCGGTGGCAGCCTCGATCGGGTGGCCCTGGTGCACGCGGCCGCCCACGCCCGCGTACTCGCCCTCCGAGTTCTCGCGCACGATGACCCAGTCCAGGTCCTTGGGGCCGCAGCGCTTCAGCGGGCCGTCGATGCCGGGCAGGATGCGGGTCGGGCGCACATTGGCATACTGGTCGAAGCCCTGGCAGATTTTCAGGCGCAGGCCCCACAGCGTGATGTGGTCGGGGATGTCGGGGTCGCCGGCCGAGCCGAACAGGATGGCGTCCTTGTTGCGCAATGCGTCCAGGCCGTTGGCCGGCATCATCTCGCCATGCGCGCGGTACCAGTCGCCGCCCCAGCCGAAGTTCTCGAACTCGAAACGGAAGCCGCTGCTGGACGCGGCCAGCGCCTCCAGCACCTGCTGACCGGCCGGCACCACCTCCTTGCCGATGCCGTCGCCCGGGATGGTTGCTATTGCGTAGGTCTTCATCGATGTCTCCGTCGTGGGTTCAGTGGCAGCACTGTAGGAAGTGGACAGCCCTCACGCACACCGCTAAAGTGAATCCATTGTTTACTTGAATTCAACAATCAATGGTCACGACTGCCGGCATCCAGCCCGCCGATCTGGGCTTCTTCTCGGCCCTGGCCAGCGCCGGCAGCCTCAGCGCGGCGGCCCGCGAGCTGGGCATCACGACGCCGGCCGTCAGCAAGCGTCTGGCGCTGATGGAGTCGCGCGTGGGCCTGTCCCTGATCAACCGCACGACCCGGCGCATGAGCCTGACGCCCGAGGGCGAGCTGTACCTGGAGCATGCCCGCCGCATCCTGGGCGAGATCAATGACATGGAAGAGTTGCTGGGCGTGTCCAGGGCCACGCCCAAGGGTCTGCTGCGGGTCAACGCGACCTTGGGCTTCGGCCGCAGCCACGTCGCACCCCTGATCTCGCAGTTCGTGCGCCGGTACCCGGAGGTGGAGGTGCAGCTGCAGCTGTCGGTCAATCCGCCACCGCTGACCGAGGACTCGTTCGACGTCTGCATACGCTTCGGTGCGCCGCCGGATGCACGCGTGATTGCCCGCCATATCGCACCCAACCGGCGCCTGCTCTGCGCTGCGCCGGCCTATCTGGCCCAGCATGGCATTCCCAAGCTGCCGACCGACCTCGGCAAGCACAACTGCATCGGCATCCGCCAGGGCGAGGAGGCCTACGGGGTCTGGCGCCTGACCAGCGGCCGCGGCAAGGGCCTCTGCACCGAGGCCATCAAGATCCGCGGCAACCTGACCACCAATGACGGCGAGATTGCCGTCAACTGGGCGCTCGACGGCCATGGCATCCTGATGCGTGCCGAGTGGGACATTGCTCGCTATCTGCGCAACGGGCGCCTGGTGCAGGTACTGCCGCAGTGCTTCACGCCCGACGCCGACATCCACGCCGTCTACCCGCAGCGCCACCAGCTGGCGGCACGGGTGCGGGCCTTCGTCGATTTCTTGGCACTGGCATTCAGCCAGCAGTCAGCGACAGCGAAACTCGCTTGAGTTTCACAGCATCCAGCATCGCCTCGCTCCGCCCCAAACCGGTGGCTTGCCCCCCCATGACGACTTCCATACTCCGCCGCCTCGGCCTGCGCCTGCCCGCTCACCGGCGCGTCTTCGCCGCCTTCTTTCTCTACGCCTTTGGCCTCGGCGGATTCTTTCCAAGGCTGGGCGAATTGCAGCGGCTGATGGGGCTGAGCGAAGGCCAGCTGGGCCTGGGCCTGATCGGCGCCGCGGTCGGCACCCTGATTTCTCTCAGTTTCGCCGGCCGGCTGATCGAGCGCATCGGTCACCGCCGCATGCTGCTCTGCGTGCCCACGCTGGTGCCGTTCTGGTATGCCGTGGCCGCGCATGCACAGGGGCCGCTGTCGCTGTTCCTGACCCTGCTGCCCGCGGGCTTGCTGATCGGCGCGATCGAGGTGGTCGTCAACCTGGAGGCCGACCGCGTCGAGCATGCCGAGGGACGGCGGCTGATGAACCGGGCCCACGCCTTCTGGAGTTTTGGCTTCTTCGGCGCCGGTCTGCTGGGCGTGCTCTGCGCACGCCTGGGCATGGCCCCGCAATGGCAGCTGGCCCTGACGGTGCCACTGGCCTCGGTGCTGACGGTGTTGCTGCTCGGCGGCTTCGACGCCGCCCCGGCGCGCAGCCACGAGAACAGCGGCGAGCCGACGCCGCATTTCGCCAGGCCCACCGCGGGCATCATGGGCCTGGTGGTGCTGTCGCTGTCGGCGCTGGTCCTCGAAGGCGCCGGCATCGATTGGTCGGCGATCTACATGCGCGACGCGATGAATGCCGCGCCTTATCTGGGAGCTCTGGCTGTTGCCACCGGCGCGTTCGCCCAGGCGCTGACGCGTTACCTGGCGGATAGTCATGTCGAGCGGCACAGCCCGGTCGTGGTGGCACGGGTGCTGCTGCTGGTGCTGACCGGCGGCAATGTGCTGGTCTTCTTCGCGCCCAGTGCGGTGCTGGCCCTGATCGGATTCGGCTTGATGGGCGTGGGCACCAGCGTGCTGTTCCCGCTGGCGATGTCGGCCGCGGCCCAGCGTACCGACCGGCAAGCGGCCACCAACGTGGCCGCGCTGGCCCAGACGGCCTTCGTCGCCTTCATGCTGGCCCCGCCCGCGCTCGGTTTCGTCGCCGAGCACTTCGGTATCCGCTGGTCCTTCGGCGTGGGCCTGCCCCTGGTGCTGCTCAGCCTGGCGGGCTCGGGCGTGCTGAAGGCTGCGGGTCGCGGCTAGGTGCGCACAAGAATTGCCTTCGAGTCGTCGAAGCCCATCGGCGCCGAGGTGTGTTCGTGCACGATGCGTGGCACATGGCCTATGGTCCGAAGCACCCAGGTGATGCGGTTTTGCATGGTGCGAAGTGACTGGCCTTCGGCCGAGAGGCCTGCATAGGTGACGATGGCGCTGACCGAGGCCATGTCTTTGCCGACCGAGGCCTGCACCTCGGCAAAGCTCACTTTCACCCGCTCGGTGCCCAGCGATGTGAACCAGCCCTCGACGGCACGCCGCCAGGCCTCGGCGCCCTCGTAGGACCAGACGCCCCAGGCATCGAAAACCCGGACATCGGGGTCGTACAGACGCATGAAAGCCTCGACGTCCTTCTTGAACACCGCAGACTCGTAGACGCCAAGCACCCGGGCCAGGTCTTTGTCCAGCTCACTCATCAAGTCTCTCCCGTGTCCGGTTCGGACCGTTTACGAGCGCTGGTTCAATGCTGCCGCTGCGCGGATCAGGGCCGTCAGCGCCGCCTGATTGACCACATCGCCTTCACGGAAGTCGATCGCCCGGCGCACCTTGCCGTCCAGGCTGGAGTTGAACAGACCTGCCGGGTCGGGCAGCGAGGCGCCCTTGGCGAAGGTCAGCTTGACCACCTGCTTGTAGCTTTCTCCGGTGCAGATCAGGCCCTGGCATGACCAGACCGGCGTGCTCCACTTCCACTCCTCGATCACACCGGGGTCGGCTGCGGTGATCAGGCTGCGCAGCCGCGCCAGCATCTCGCCTCGCCAGTCGCCCAGGGCCTCGATCTTGGCGTCAATCAGTTCGGATACGGATTGCTGGCTCATGCCGTGCCCCTCGCAGCCTGTATCATTTTCCAGCCATTGCCCGACGGGTCGCGGAAGCCGGCGTCCACGCTACCGAAGCGCTCCACCGGCTCCTGCGTGAACTCCACGCCGGCGGCAAGCCATTGTGCGTAGCTGGCCCGGCAATCAGCCACGGTCAGCACCAGCGGCGGCATCGCCCCCTTGGCCACCATGGCACGCAGGGTCTGCGCCGTCGCTTCGTCGTGAGTCGGCGGCCCCGGTGTGAACAGGCCGAGCTGGAACGAGGCTTGTTCCGGGTGCTGCACCGTCAGCCAGCGATAGGCGCCGTTGCGCACGTCCGTGTGGACGCGAAAGCCGAGCTTGCCGACATAGAACGCGAGCGCCTCGTCCTGGTTGTCGACATACAGACCCACCACGCCAATACCTTGCTGCCCTTGGTTCATCATCACATCTCCTTGGTTGAGGCCCGAGTTGTACCCTTGGCCACGCGGCGGCGCTTCTCCGAAACTGCGATGGTGAGATCCGGCCGCTGAGCGGCTTTCAGGACGCAGGCGGGCACCCGGTCGAGTGGCTGCGCCGCCGCCCTGGCGTCACGGCGCAGGGCGCTCGGGCTGGTGCCGGTGATGTCGCGGAAGGTGCGGCCGAAGGTGCCCAGGCTCTCCCACCCGGTCGCGAAGGCGATCTCGGTGATGGGCAGCTCGGTGTCGCGCAGCAGCGTGTTGGCCTGCTCGATGCGCCGCGTCAACAGGTAGCGGTGCGGTGGAATGCCGAAGGCCTGCCTGAACGAGCGCGCGAAATGGGCCTCCGAGACGCCGCTGACTTCGGCCAGTCGCGCCACCGGCCAGGACTCATGCGACGCGGCATCCATGCGGTCCTTCGCGCGCAGCAGGCGGCGCAGCAGGGCCGGATCTTGACTGGCGCCGGCTTCGACCCCTCCAAGGGGCGAGGCATCAGGGTCTTCGCGAGAAGGCATGAAATCCAACGGTACAGACGGTAGGCCGCGAGCTTAGCCTGAACATGGCCGGCCCGGATCCGGACCCGCGAGAATCAGCGCCCATGTCTGACGACAGGAATAGGACAATGGGCAGCATGAGGTTCACAGATGTCCCCGGCGTGTTGTGGCAAGGTCATGGGCCTGGGCTGGCGGTGCGCGCTTGATTTTCACGGGCTCCGGCGACTCTCCCGCAGCGCCTTGTGACCCGACGCCGGTGGAATCTGCGCCGGCCGCGCGTCTGGGCGCCGGGCGCAGGCGTCCGGCGTTTGCACTGCTGCTCTCGCTGCTGCTCCATCTGTTGCTGCTGAGCCTGACCTTCGGCGGCCAGGGCGCCGGGCTGCCGGGCCTGGGCTTCCCCTGGCAGGACAGACGGGCCGAGGTGCCCGAGCTGCGTGTGCTGCTCGTGCCGCCGCGAGTGCCCGCTGCGCCGCCCCCGCAGGACGCAGCGATTGAGCCGCCTGATGCCGATGGGCCCGCACGCTCCATCTCGGCTGAGCCGCCGCGGATGGCCGCAGCGATCGTGCCGCAGGCCAGTCCGAAAGCCGAGACTGCCCCGGCCACAGCGCCGGCCAAAGAAGCGCCCGTGCGTACCGATACGCCGGCCGACAGCGCGCCCCCGCCAACCCCCCGGCCCGCCGTGGTCGCCGTCGAGCGGCCCGTCGAGGCGCCATGGGTCGTGCCCCCGGCGCCGGTGCTGCCAACGCCCGTCACACCCGTGGTGACAGCGGCAGCGGCCAGTGCTTCGAGCCCGGCGGCCGAGACGCCGCCGCTTCGAGATGCAGGTGATGACGCACAGGCGCGCATCAAGCAAGAGGCACGGGAACGTGCGCTTGAATTGGCCGAACTTGAACGCAGCCGGCGGGAGGCAAAACAGGAGGCCGACCGCCTGGAGGCTGCAAGGCAAGCTGCTGCGCGACAGGAGGCTGCCAGGCAAGAGGCTGCGCGACAGGAAGCCGAGCGGCTGGACGCTGCACGGCAGGCCGCGGTGCGCCAGGAAGCCGCTCGCCAAGAAGCTGCGCGACAGGAGGCGGCCAAGGCCGAGACCGCGCGACAAGAGGCGGCACGACAGGACGCCGCGCGGGCAGAGTCCGCGCGGCAGGAGGCCGCCCGCCAGGCGGCGGCGCGCATCGAGACCGCAAGGCTGGACGCATTGAAGGCCGAGGCCGAGCTGCGGGAGGCCAGGCTCAGGGCGATAGGTCGGCAACTGGACGAAGAAGCTGCCCGGCGCGAGGCGGCCGCGGCCGCGGCGCGCCTGGCGCCCACCACGAGCAGCGCACGGCGCGGCCGGCTCTTCGGGCGCAGCGACGCGAATGCGGAACTCGTCCTGTACGCCGAGGCCTGGAGCCGGAAGATCCAGCTGAACATGACCTTCGACATGGTCCGCGAGGCAGCGAAGCAGCCTCACACCGATCCGGTCGTGATGGTGGCGATTCGAAGCGATGGCTCGGTGGAGTCGGTGAACTTCGTTCGTTCCAGCGGCGTGGCGGCCATCGACGACGCGGTGCGGCGCATCGTGCAGAGTCAGGCCAACTACCCCGCCTTCCAGCCGGCCCTGGCCCGAGAGTTCGACGTGGTCGAGATCCGCCGGACCTGGCACTTCGACATGGCAGTCCGGCTGTACTGACGGGCTCGTCCGGAACCGATCAAGCTTCGAAGAACAGTGCCACGGGCGCTTCCGCGATCATTGCCGGGAGTGGAAAGTCCTGCCAGGGTGCGGCTGCATTCAACGAGCCCAGTCGGAGCAGAAATGCATCCCGAAGCGCCGGCTTGATTGCACCTTTATGCGTCAAGAACTGGCCCCAGCTGGACGACCCGCTGAGACGCAAGCGCTGCGCCGGCCGGGCCGAACCACCATACGCCGGAGGGAACAGCCGGCGGTAGGCCTCCCAGTGATACAGCCAGGAAACACCCCTGACGAGGCTGGCCTGCGGGTAGTGCTCACGCACAAATGCAAATAGTTTGGCCAGCTCATCGCGTCGGCGCCCGATCTTCGCTCGGCTCAGCGGGCCGACTTCGTCATCACCGTCGCGGTTCATGAAATGAATGCGCAGCACACCCAGCGCGTCCGGCGCCTCGCAGGCGAAGCAGCCGAAGCACACCTGATCCACCGGTGGCACCTCGTCAGATGAGCGGAGGAAGAACTCTTGCGTCCAAGCCTTGCGACGCTCGGCGTCGTCCAAGCGTTCCAGCGGCCCGATGAAGTCTTCCCAGGCCGGCGCCAGCCCTTGCTCGGGGTCTCCCAAGCCGAAGCGCCGATGCAGATTGGTGAAACGCGTCACCGCCTCCCGCAAGGGCAAGCCGCCGAGTTCACTCATGCGGTCGGCAAAACGCAATTGCAGATCGAAATAGTCGGCCAAGCGGTGGGCCATGGCATCACGGTTCAAGGGCGTTCCTTTGCAGATCGGCTCAAGGGTCGATTTTGACCAGGAACCAGCCGATGGCCGGGCGCAGTGCGGCCGGGCCGGCTGTCGCTGCCTTGCCGCCACCGACAGGCGCTACCGCCCTTTGCCGCTCAAGCGCGACTTCCCTTCGTCCAAGCGCGCAATCAGTTCGGTGTAGCGCCGGTCGAAATAGCTCCCGTACTCGGAGATCTTCTTCTCCAGCAGTTTCTTCGCGGCGGGTGACAGCTTGTCGTTCTTGAGCAGGGCCGCCAGCTCCTTCTGGATGAAGACCTTGTCCTCCCTCAGCTTGCCGTAATCGTCCGCGGCACCGTCGAGTATCTTGATGTCGCCCACGGCATTGCCTGCGTAGATCTCCGACAGGCGCTTCCAGCTGTCGTCCTGGATCTTCTTGCGGTTCGGCAGCAGGGGGCTGAGACGGTCCGAATGGCTGAGGCTGTGGAAGAAGTCGAAGGCATTGCTGAAGTGCTGTTCCTGATGATCCTTGTCCAGCAGTTTGGGGTAGTCGCGCATGGACTTCAGCACGTCCTCCAGCATCTCGAAGTCGTAGGGGATGTTCTGGTCGCGCATGCGTTTGCGGGTCTGTTCGAGGCGCAGATACATCGGCGTGCCCTTGAACTCCACCAGATCGGCCGCCGTCATGCCCTTCTTCATCTCGAGGTCGTAGTCACGGCCGGAATACAGGACGCTCTTGTTGGGCTTGGCCTTGATCCTGGCCTTGTTGCGCTCGATCCAGTCACGGATAGAACGAAAGTTCGTGCTGTGCAGAACCCCCTCGTCAAGCGGCGGCTTGTAGGCCATGGCTGCGTCCCGTTGGTTGACTTCACCGCATGTTAATGGCGCCTCGCCCGGCCCTCATCGGCACTTTCGATGAGCCGGGACCCTGGTCTCTTCGCCCGGCAGCCGCAACCGATGCACCTATTGGCCGGCCTGAGCCGGCGGCGCCTTCAGGTGCCGGTCCAGGAACAGCTCGACGCGTCGCGCGAAGTCGACTTGCGTGGCCACCAGGCGCCAGCTGTGGCCCTCGTTCTCGTAGCTGATCCATTCGGGTGGGCGGCCTGCCGCCCGCAGCGCATCGCGCAGGCGCTCGCCATGAGCCAGGGGCACGCGCCGGTCGCTCTCGCCAAAGGCCAGCAGCAGCGGCGCCTTGATGCGCTGCACTTGGGCCAGCGGCGAGGCGGCGGTCAGCATGGCGGCGTCCTTCTCCACATCGCCCACCAGCTCGGGAAGCAGGTGGCGGCGCGCCTGGCTGCCGATGTCATCGTCCACCCACCAGGAGCCTTTCAGGTACAGAAAGGGGTCGGTCACCGCCACCCAGGCCACGCCGCAGCGGTAGAGCTCGGGATCGCGCACCAGGCCCATCAGGGTGGAGTAGCCACCGTAGCTGGCGCCGGCAATGCAGGCCTGTTGGCTGGCCAGGCCCTGGGCCTGCGCCCACAGCAGCGCGTCGGCCACATCGTCCTGCATAGCCTGACCCCATTGCTTCCAGCCGGCCCGGTAGTGGGCCTGGCCGTAGCCGGCACTGCCGCGGAATTCGGGGCTGATGACCAGATAGCCGCGCGAGGCCAGGAACTGCTCGAACGGCTCCCAGCGCCAGCGCCCGCCGCGCACCCAGGGGCCGCCGTGCACCAGCACCACGGCCGGCGCCGGCTGGCCCGCCGGCACGCCGGTCGGCAGGGTCAGCCAGACCGGCAGGTCGAGGCCATCGCGGGCCTTGATGCGTCTCAGATCGACCTGGGCCATGCGGCGCGGATCGATTTCGTCCATGACGGCACTGACCGGCTGCCAGCGCTGCCCGGCCGCTTCGTACAGCCAGAGCCGGCCGGGGTCCCGATCGGCGTAGGAGCGCACCAGCACCACCATGTCGTCGGCGCCGCAACGGCGGCAGCTGAGGCGGTTGATGCGGCCCGGCAGGCGCTCGTCGGCCAGCGCCTGCATGCGCTTCATGGCCTCGTCGTACCAGACGGTCTGCTCGCCATCGGTCGAGACCCGCACACCCAGCGCCCGCGAACCGGCGCGGTCCAGCAGCAGGCCGCCGCGGAAGTCGAAGCCTGGCGTGCGCACCAGCGGCGGCGACTGCGGCGCCCGCGTCTCGAAGTTGAAGCGCGCCAGCACCTCGTAGCCCTCGGGGCCGTCGCTGTGGGTGACGTACAGGTTGCCGAGGTCATCGACCGCATGGGGCACGAAGGGCCGGTGCAGCAGATCGCTCTGCACCAGCTCGCGCCATTGCGCATCGCCCGGCCCCCGCCAGTGCAGGGTTCGCCGGCCCTCACCGCGGGTCTGTGCCAGGCGGGGCTGCCCCTTGCTGTCGAACATCCAGTCCACGACATCGGCCGGTGCGCCGCCCAGCTCCATCGAGCGGGTACGGCCGGTGCGCACATTGAGCCACAGCGGCAGCACCGACCGGAGCTCGTTGTCGCCGAAGCGCATCGCGCCGACGATCACCTCGTCGGGCCGCACACCCTCTTGCGGCAGCGGCACGTGCAGCAGCTTGTGGTTCCAGTCCAGCGCCTGCTGGCGCGAGCTGCCATCGCCGATCAGCGGGTTGCCGCGGCGTTTGACCAGCATGCGAAAGTCGCTGCCATCGGCATTGATGGCAAACAGCCCCGGGGCGAAGCGCCGGTCTTCGCCGCTGCCCGCCTCCAGATCGACCACGCTGAACACCAGCCGGTCATCGCCGACCCATTCAAAGTGGTCGATATCGGCGTCGGAAAACAACGCCACCCGTTTGGCACCGGACGCTGGCTGGAGTTCGAGCACCACCAGGCCGACCCGGTTCATGCCACGCGAGGCGGTCACGGCGACGCGCCGCCCCGAGGGCGACAGCTTGGCCTCGAGCACGGCCGGGCGCTGGAAGAAGCGTTCCAGCGGCACCGGGGGCTCGGCCGCCGGCTGGGCCAGCCCCTGGACGCAGACGATCAGTGCCGCGATGCCGGCGCCCAGGCGCATACGGCGCAGCCACGGCGAAGGCTCGCCACTCGGACCTGTGGTCATTGATTCCTCCCAGAACCCACTCTTGTCGGTGTGTGCCCAGGATAACCTCGCCCGAGCCTCGGCCCGGACACCTCGAATCAGCCTGCCGGCCTGGCGTTCTTGCGCAGCGTCGGCAGGCCCACACCGGCGGCGTCGAAGCCGCCATCGACGGCCAGCACCTGGCCGTTGACATAGCTGGCCGCGGGGCTGCACAAAAAGCCCACCGCGTTGGCGATTTCCTCGGTCGTGCCGTAGCGCTCCAGCGGGATCACGTCGTGGTAGTCGGAGCGGATGGCCACGCTGTGCACCAGCTTGGCCATTTCGGTTTCCACCGGTCCGGGCGCGATCGCATTGACGCGTATGCCCACCGTGCCGAGCTCGGTCGCCTGCTGCTTGGTCAGGTGTATCAGCGCGGCCTTGCTGGTGCCGTAGGCGACGCGCAGGGTGCTGGCGCGCAGGCCGGAGATCGAGGCGATATTGACCACCGCACCGCCGCCGGTCTTGCGCATCAGCGGCGCCAGGGCCTGGGTGCACAGGAAGGGGCCATTCAGATTGGTGCCCAGCACCGTCTGCCACTCCTCGAAGCTGGTCTCGCCAATCGGCTTGAACACGGCCACGCCGGCGTTGTTGACCAGCGCATCGATGCGGCCGAAGCGCCCCACCGTGGCGGCCGCAGCGGCCTGCACCTGGGCCTGCTGCGACACATCGCAGTGCACGGCCAGCACGCGTTCGGCATCGTTCAGCGACCGTTCGGTCTTGAGCAGGGTGTCGGCATCGATGTCCCACAGCGCGACCTGGTAGCCGTGGGCCAGAAACCATTGCGCCACGGCCAGGCCGATGCCGCGGGCGCCGCCGGTGACCACGGCCACCGGGGTGGGGACGAGTGCGTTCGAGGGATGGGGGCTCATGCTGTCTCCGATGTTGTGCAGGGCTTGTCCCTCAGTCTAGGCAAGGGCATACATTTGCAGAAGTAGTTTTTTTGAATCGATCGATACAGGAATCAGCTAGATGGAAATGCGTCACCTGCGCTGCTTTGTGGCGGTGGCCGAAGAACTGCACTTCGGCCGCGCCGCCCAACGCCTGCACCTGTCCCAGCCGCCGGTCAGCCTGGCGATCAAGGAGCTGGAGGCCGAACTGGGCCAGCGCCTGTTCGAACGCAGCTCGCGCCGCATCAGCCTGACCGCGGCCGGCGAGGAGGCGCTGGGCGACGCCCGTGCCGTGCTGGCCCGCAGCGACGCGATGCGCAGCCGCGGGCGCGACGCAGCGGCCGGCCAGAGCGGGCGCCTGGCGATAGGCTTCATCAGCCTGGCGGCCTATTCCTTTCTGCCGGCCCTGCTGCAGCGCTTCATGGCCGATCACCCCCGCGTCAAGCTGGCCCTGCACGAATCGACCACCGACCAGATGCTGGCCGACCTGGACCAGGGCGTGCTGGACGTGGGCTGCATCTTTGCCTCGCCGCTGGCCCCGCCCGGGCTCGGCTACCAGGCCACCCGCCGCGATGCACTGATGGTGGCCCTGCCCGAGCAGCATCCGCTGGCGGCCCTGCCGGCGGTGCCGCTGGCTCGGCTGGCAGGCGAGCAGTTCCTGGCCTTCGAGCGCCACCACGGCCCGCTGATGTTCGATGCGATGGTCAGCGCCTGCATGCGCCAGGGCTTCAGCCCGCGCATCTTCCCGGCCCGGCAGATGCACACCATCGTCAGCCTGGTCTCGGGCGGCCTGGGTGTGGCCCTGGTGCCGACCTGCATGGAGGCGCTGCAGCGCCAGGGCGTGGTCTACCGGCCGCTGGACGGCGAGCAGGCCACGGTGGAGACCGGCGCGGCCTGGCGGACCGACAACGATTCGCCGCTGCTGCGCCAGTTCATCGACTATCTGCCCCGGCTGCCCTAGCGCTGGTCCGTCAACGCGCGGCGCCATCGACCGCCGCCGCCAGCAGCGCCGTCAGCTCCTGGCTGGCCTGCATCAGGCGATTGCCCAGAGCGGCGCGGCGGGCCGGCCCCAGCCGGGCCTCGATCGCCGCCAGGCTGATCGAGGCCACCGGCCGCGCCTGGGTGTCGTAGACCGGCACGCCTATGGCCCAGCTGCTTTCCAGCACCAGGCCGGGGTTCAGGCAGTAGCCCTGGGCCCGCGTTTCCTGAACCAGTTGCAGGATGGCCGCGTCGGTGCAGCCGGGGAAGCGCGCGGCGCGCATCTCGGCGTTGCGGGCCAGGATGTCGGTGATGGCGGCATCGGACAGCGCCGCCAGCATCGCGCAGCTGCCGGCGCCCACGCCCAGCGGCCAGCGGTCGCCGGGCTTGACCAGCTGGTTGCGGATGGGGAAATCACCCTCCGAGCGCGACAGGCAGATGCTCTCCAGCCCATGCAGCACGGTGAAGAACACGGTGTCGCCCGACTCCAGCGCCAGCGCGCGCAGCGCCGGCACGGCCAGGCGCTGCAACTCGTAGCTGGGCTCGGCCGCCAGCCCGACGGCAAAGGCTTCGGGCCCGAGGCGGTAGGCGCCGGTGGTCTGATCGTGCAGCACAAAGCCCTCGTCCACCAGGGTGCGGGTGAGCCGTATCGCGGTGGACTTGTTCAGCTCCAGCCGCCGGCCGATCTCGACCATGCGCAGGCCGCCCGGCCCCACCCGGGTCAGCAGCCGCAGCACCGCCAGGCCGCGACGCAAGGTTTGTGCACCGGCCGTTTCGGCCTTGGGCTGTGGTGCGTCCTTAGGCATAAACCCTGAATCCATCGTCCATATGGTGAACCTGTTTCTGCGTGACAGTGCCACAGGCCGGCGCAGTGACGGCCGATCCCGCCCTAGAATTTTAAAAACAAGACCCGCCAACGCATTGTGCCGCGGCGCAAGGTTCAAATAGTAGACCACGCGTCCCGGCGCAGGAGACAAAGCCATGCCCACTCCCCACATCGTTGGCTGGGGTCACACCCCGTTCGGCAAGCTCGATGCCATCGAGCTCGAACAGCTGATACGTGACGCAGCACTGCCGGCGATTGCCAGCGCCGGCCTGACGCCGGCCGACATCGACGGCGTGTTCGTCGGCCATTTCAACGGCGGCTTTGTGCGCCAGGACTTCAGCGGTGCGCTGGCGGCTGTTGCCATTCCCGAGCTGCGCCACGTGCCCTCGGTGCGGATGGAGAACGCCTGCGCCACCGGCTCGGCCGCGATCTGGGCCGCGCTCAATGCGCTTGCCGGCGGCCGCATGAAGCGTGTGCTCGTGCTGGGCTTCGAGAAGATGAACACCCTGCCCAACCAGCAGATCGGCGAGGTGCTGCTGCGCTGCTCCTACGTCAAGGAAGAGGGCGATACGCCGGGCGGCTTTGCCGGCGTGTTCGGCCAGATCGCGGCCGGTTACTTCGAACGCTTCGGCGACCAGTCGGACGCGCTGGCGGCCATCTCCGCCAAGAACCACGCCAATGGCGTGCACAACCCCTTCGCCCACATGCGGCGCGACCTGGGCTACGACTTCTGCCGCAACCCGTCGGACAAGAACCCCTTCGTCGCCGGGCCGCTGAAGCGCTCGGACTGCTCGCTGGTGTCCGATGGCGCGGCCGCGCTGGTGCTGTCGATGGAGCCGCTGGCCGGTGCCTCGGTGCCGGCCGTGCGCTGGCGCTCGCGCACCCAGGTCAACGAGTTTCTGCCGCTGTCGCGCCGCGACCCGACCCGCTTCGAGGGGGCCGCGCTGGCCTGGTCGCGCGGCCTGGCCGACGCGGGCGCCACGCTGGACGATCTGCAGTTCGTCGAGACCCATGACTGCTTCACCATTGCCGAGCTGCTGGAGTACGAGGCCATGGGCCTGGCACCGCACGGCCAGGGCGGGCGGGTCATCCTGGACGGCGTCACGCGCAAGGACGGCCGGCTGCCGGTCAACCCTTCAGGCGGGCTGAAGTCTCGCGGCCATCCGATCGGCGCCACCGGCGTGTCACAGCATGTGATGGCAGCGATGCAGCTGTCCGGCACGGCCGGCGACATGCAGATTGCCAATGCCCGCGTCGGCGCCGTGTTCAATATGGGCGGGGCGGCGGTGGCCAACTACCTGAGCGTGCTGGAGAGCGCATGAGCCCCGCACGGCCGCCCGAAGTGCGTAGGGTGCACCGATGAACCCCGCCCAGGTATCGAACCTGGCCCGCCTGCTGACCCACACCGCAAGGCTGTTCCCCGAACGCATCGCGCTGATACAGGGCGAGCAGCGCTGGACCTGGGCGCAGATCGACCAGCGGGTCGATGCGCTGGTCAGCGCGCTGCACGCGCTGGGCGTCAAGCAGGGCGACCGCATCCTGCTGCAGTCGCGCAACAACCTGGCCCTGTTCGAGAGCGGCTGGGCCGCCTTCCGCATGGGCTGCGTCTGGGTGCCGACCAACTTCCGTCTCACCGCCAGCGAGGTGGCGTACCTGGGCAGCTCCAGCGGCGCCGTGACCATGCTGGCCGAGCCGCTGTTCGCCGGCCATGTGGAGGCGGTGCGCGCAGCCTCGCCGGCCCTGCGGCAGGTGGTCTGGATCGGAGAATCACCCAGCCCCGCAGAGCCCAGCTACGAGGCCCTGGTGCAGCAACACCTGGGCGCCGCGCCCGCCGAGGCCGTGGTCGAGCACGACACCCCGCTGTGGTTCTTCTACACCTCGGGCACCACCGGCAAGCCCAAGGCCGCGATCCTGACCCATGGGCAGATGGGCTTTGTCGTCACCAACCATCTGGCCGATCTGATCCCGGGCACCGACGAGCGCGACTGCTCCATCGCCGTGGCGCCGCTGTCGCACGGCGCCGGCATCCATGCGCTGCTGAATGTCGCGCGCGGCGCGGCCACCGTGCTGCTGCCCTCCGAGAAGCTGGACCCCGAGGTGTTCTGGGAGCTGGTCGAGCGCCACCGCATCAGCAATCTGTTCACCGTGCCGACCATCGTCAAGATGCTGGTCGAGCATCCGGCGGTCGACCGCCACGACCACAGCTCGCTGCGCTTCATGATCTATGCCGGGGCGCCGATGTACCGCGCCGATCAGCGCCTGGCCCTGCAAAAGCTGGGCCCGGTGCTGGTGCAGTATTTCGGCCTGGGCGAGGTGACCGGCTGCATCACCGTGCTGCCGCCGCACATGCATTCGGCCGACGATGCCGACCCGAATGCGAACGTCGGCTCCTGCGGCAAACCGCGCACCGGCATGGAGGTGGCGGTGCTGGGGCCAGACCTGGCCCCCATGGCCACCGGCGAGGTGGGCGAGATCTGCTGCCGCGGCCCGGCCGTGTTTGCCGGCTATCACGACAACCCGGAGGCCACCGCCAAGGCCCTGCGCGGCGGCTGGTTCCACACCGGCGACCTGGGCCGGCTCGATGCCCGCGGCCTGCTCTACATCACCGGCCGCGAGTCGGACATGTACATCTCGGGCGGCTCCAACGTCTATCCGCGCGAATGCGAGGAGGTGCTGCTCACCCACCCCGGCGTGGCCGAGGTGGCGGTGCTGGGCGTGGCCGACCGCAAATGGGGCGAGGTCGGCGTGGCCGTGGTGGTGCGCCGGCCCGATGTCGCCGCGGTCGATGAGTCCGAGCTGCTGGCCTATCTGGACGGCCGGCTGGCCCGCTACCGCTGGCCGCGCCAAGTCATATTCTGGGAGGCCCTGCCCAAGTCGGGCTACGGCAAGATCACCAAGAAGGACGTCAAACAGCTGCTGATCGAACGCGGTGAGGTACAACCGGTCGCCGACGACTGAGCCGGCCCAGCAGCACTAATATCCCCCGCCCGCGTTTTCACTTCAATCACAACAGGAGACAAATCCATGGCCATCAGCCGCAGAAACCTCATCGCCGGTGCCGGCGCGATCGCGCTGCCCGCACTGTCGGTGCGCAATGCCTTCGCCGCCCCCGAGTTCACCTTCAAGTACGGCAACAACCTGCCGCTGACCCATCCGATGAACCAGCGCGCCGCCGAAATGGCCGCCGCCATCAATGCCGAGTCCAAGGGCCGCATCGACTTCCAGGTCTACCCCAACAACCAGCTGGGCAATGACACCGACATGCTGTCGCAGGTGCGCTCGGGCGCGATGGACTTCTTCACGCTGTCGCCGCTGATTCTGGGCACCCTGGTGCCGGCCGCTCAGATCAGCGGCGTGGGCTTCGCCTTCAAGGACTACAGCCAGGTCTGGCCGGCCATGGACGGCGACCTGGGCGCCCATGTGCGCAAGCAGATCGCCGCGTCTTCAAGCCTGTTCGCCTTCGAGAAGATCTGGGACAACGGCTACCGCCAGATCACCACCAGCACGGTGGCCATCACCAAGCCGGAAGACCTGAAGGGCCTGAAGATCCGCATTCCGCCGAGCCCGTTCTGGGTCTCGATGTTCAAGGCCTTCGAGGCCTCGCCGCTGACGATCAACTTCGCCGAGGTCTATTCGGCGCTGCAGACCAAGGTCGCCGACGCGCAGGAGAACCCGCTGGCCATCATCGCCACGGCCAAGCTCAACGAGGTGCAGAAGTTCTGCTCCATCACCAACCATATGTGGGACGGCTTCTGGTTCCTGGGCAACAAGAAATCCTTCGACCGCCTGCCGCAGGACCTGAAGGACATCGTCACCCGCAACATCAATGCCGCCGGCCTGAAGCAGCGCGACGATGTGAAGAAGCTCAACGACGGCCTGCAGGCCGACCTCAAGGCCAAGGGCATGGCCTTCAACAACACCGACGCCGAGCTGTTCCGCAACAAGCTGCGCGCGGCCGGCTTCTACGCCGAATGGCACAAGAAGTTCGGTGAAGAGCCCTGGGCCCTGCTCGAAAAATACACGGGCAAATTGGTATGAGCGGCGGCCATCCCGGGATGGCCGCTCCGTCGGACACCGGCCTGCTGGCGCGCTGCGACCGCGGGCTGGGTTGGCTGGTCGAGGTGCCGGCCGCCCTGCTCGTGCTGGCCGACATCATCGTGCTGTTCGCGGGCGTGGTGTCGCGCTATGTGCTGCACAGCCCGCTGCTGTGGTCCGACGAACTGGCCTCGATACTCTTTCTGTGGCTGGCCATGCTGGGTTCGGTCGTCGCGTTGCGGCGTGGCGAGCACATGCGCATGACGGCCCTGGTCAGCAGCGCCAGCCCGCAGCGCCGTGCCACGCTGGAACTGGTGGCAACGATGGCCTGCCTGGCCTTCCTGGCCATGGTGGTGTGGCCGGCCTGGGAGTACGCCTCGGAAGAGCGCTTCATCACCACGCCGGCGCTGGAGGTCTCCAACCTCTGGCGCGCCGCCGCCCTGCCGGTGGGCATCCTGCTGATGAGCCTGTTCGCGGTGCTGCGCCTGTTGCGCACCGGTTCGGCCGCCCAGCTGCTCAAGGTCGGGATGATGGTCGCTGCCCTGGTCGCGGCGTTCTGGTTCGCCGCGCCGCTGTTCGCGCCGCTGGGCCGCCTGAACCTGCTGATCTTCTTCGTCGGCGTGGCCGGCGGCTGCGTGTTTGCCGGCATACCGATCGCCTTCGCCTTCGGCCTGGCAACCTTCGGCTATCTGGCGCTGACCACCACCACACCGATGCTGGCCGTGGTCGGCCGCATGGACGAGGGCATGTCGCACCTGATACTGCTGGCCGTGCCGCTGTTCGTCTTCCTCGGCCTGCTGATCGAGATGACGGCGATGGCACGGGCGATGATCGCCTTCCTCGCGGCGCTGCTGGGCCACGTCAAGGGCGGCTTGTCGTATGTGCTGATCGGCGCGATGTATCTGGTGTCGGGCATCTCCGGCTCCAAGGCGGCCGATATGGCAGCCATCGCCCCGGCGCTGTTCCCGGAGATGAAGAAGCGTGGCGCCAAGCCGGGCGACCTGGTGGCTCTGCTGGCGGCCACCGGCGCACAGACCGAGACGGTACCGCCCAGCCTCGTGCTGATCACCATAGGCTCGGTCACCGGCATCTCGATTGCTGCGCTGTTCACTGGCGGCCTGCTGCCGGCCATGGTGCTCGGGGTCATGTTGTGCCTGGTGGTCTGGAGCCGCTACCGCCATGAGGATCTCAGCCATGTGACGCGCAAGCCCAAGGCCGAGGTGCTGAAACTGTTCGTGATCGCCTTCCCGGCGCTGGCCCTGCCCTTCGTGATTCGCGCGGCCGTGGTGCAGGGCGTGGCCACGGCCACCGAGGTCTCGACCATAGGCATTGCCTACTCGGTGCTGGCCGGCCTGCTGATCTACCGGCAGTTCGACTGGAAGCGGGTCGGACCGATGCTGGTGGACACGGCCTCGCTGTCGGGCGCCATCCTGCTGATCATTGGCACGGCCACGGCGATGGCCTGGGGGCTGACACAATCCGGCTTCTCCAAGCTGCTGGCCCAGACCATGGCCAGCATGCCGGGCGGCGCCCCGATGTTCCTGGTGGTGTCCATCCTGGCCTTCACGGTGCTGGGTTCGGTGCTCGAGGGCATACCGGCCATCGTGCTGTTCGGGCCGCTGCTGTTCCCGATCGCGCGCCAGCTGGGCATCCACGATGTGCACTACGCGATGGTGGTGATTCTGTCGATGGGCCTGGGCCTGTTCGCACCACCGCTGGGGGTGGGCTACTACGCCGCCTGCGCCATCGGCCGCGTCAATCCCGACGAGGGCATACGGCCCATCGTGGGCTATATGGCGGCGCTGTTCGTCGGCACGGTGATCGTCGCCTTCGTGCCCTGGATCTCGATCGGTTTCCTGTGACCTTGCCAGACTGAGTGGCGGCCCTGCCGCTCAGTCCGGTTTCATGTGAAGTTCAAGCACCAGCTCGAAGGTCACCAACACCGGGTTGGCCCCGCGCTGCAGCCGGCCATCGGCCAGGCCGCCGAGGTAGTCGACCAGGCTGACCTCGATCTCGGCCACCGGCTCGCCCCGCTCGTCGGAGCGCACCCGGCCCCGGCTCACCAGCAGCTCGGTGACAAAGGGCTCGACCGTGCGGCCATCGTCGAACACCGCCCCCACGATGCTGCCCACGCCGCCACGCACCGTGGCGCTGGCAATGCCGCGCTCGCGGCAGATCGCCTCCAGCGCCGAGCAGACATCTTCGTTGGGCGCCAGGCGCAGGGCCACTGCCGGGCCAGCCGCGCGCGACGCCGGCCGCGGCACCGGCTTGAACAGCGAGAAGCGGGTCTCCTCATCGGCCGTGACCTCGAAACCGGCGCCGTCGATCAACCAGGCCGAGGCCTGCACCGGCGCGGCAATGACCGCGTAATCGGGCAATACGTGGCCACAGTGGCGAACGCCCTCGGCATCCACCCAGCGCGCATGGCAGTGCAGCGACGGCCGGCCATCCCGCAGGCCGAAGGTGACCGTCGCCATCTCCAGCTGCACCGGACCGACGGCATCGAAGCGGTCACTGAAATAGACCGCATGGTCCGGCGTCTTTGACAGCGCCGGCATCACATAGGCAAACGGGAAGAAGCTGCCGCCCTGCAGCGTCAGCACGGCGGAACTGCCGACCGGCAGCGCCTCGGTCAGTGCGGCCAGCAGGGTGCGGCCGGGGGGCAGGCGCAGTTCCTGGCGGGCTAGCGAGGCATCCACGGCATCCAGACGCCGCAGGGCGACGGGGCCGGGGTGCTTGATTCGGCGGGGCGGGTTGCTCATCCCTCTATTCTCGGCGCTGGCTTTGCACAGCGCCATGGGCAATCCGGCCTGGCTAGGCCTCCGTGGGCGGCTGGCGAAGGATCCAGCCATTCCCGTCCGGGTCGGTGAACAGGGCGTAGCGACCCCAGGGCTCCTGCTTGATCTCATCAATCGCCAGACCGCGGCTGCGCAGCAGTGCGTGTTCGGCATCGATGTCATTGGTGTTCACCATGACACCCTGCAGGCCGCCGGGCTTCATCTGCTCGAACCATGTCACCAGCGCGATCGTCACACCCTGCCCCGGCGGCGCCAGCTGAATCCAGCTCATGCCCGGACCCATAGGCTCCTCGCGTATCAGCGCGAAGCCGAGGACATCGCGGTAGAAGTGCTTCGCGCGCTGCGGGTCGCTGACGGGCACCGAGATGATTTCGAAGCTTTGAATGGACATGGAATTGCTCCTGTGAAGCCGAGAATTGAATCAGCTTGCCGCCTTACTCGAACACCGGCCGAAAGAAGGTGCGTTCGTAGCTGAGGAAGCAACGCGTTTCCTCGGCGTACTTGAAGGCCGCCTGGCACTCGGCATCGTCGAGCGAGCGGGTTCTGTAGTCCTCGTAGGCCGCGAGCGACGGGAAGGAGAACGAGGCCAGGGCGATATTGCTGGCGCCCTCCGAGGGAAGCAGGTAGCCATGGTGTATGCCGCCAAACTTCTTCACGAGCGGTATCCAGACCTTGCCGTAGTGCTCAAACTCTTTGATCTTGGCCGGGTCGAGGACGTAGCGCAGATGGCAGGTGATCATTTGGAACTCCTTGATGGAGTCACGGATGGTACCGAGGCCCGCGCCGCCGACGGCGCTCGCCATCGTCGCCAGGAGCTCACACCCCGCAAATGGGTGACTACTTCGCAGCCTTGGTCGACGGACCGGAGGGGTCGTTGGCAGGGTGTGGGCAGGGGTCAGGCGCCCGAGGCTTCTTTGAGCAGACCTTGCACGGTGCTCATCTTGTCCAGCACCGCGGGGGGCAGCAGGAAGGGGTAGCTGTCACGCTGGCCCAGGCTGCGGTGCATGGCGTTGAGGAACTGCGCCACCGGCAGCCATTGCCGCAGCGCCAGTTCGGCGACGGGCGGACTGGCGGTCAGATCCTGCGCGGTTGGCATCGCATCGGCCGGTCCGTCGAGTGACAGGCCCCAGGCGGCGGCGGTCTGCACCGCGTCGAGCACCAGCAGCACATGGGCGCAGGTCTCGGCCCAGTCCTCCCAAGGGTGGGCGCTGGCATAGGCACTGACGAAGCGCTGGTGCCAATCGGTTGGCGGCCCTCCGGCGTAGTGCCGGGCCAGTGCGGCGGCGTAGTCGGCCCGCTCGTCGCCAAAGGTGGCGCGGCAGGCCTCGACCGCCGCAGTGCCCGTCAGCCAGCGGTACTGCAGGTAATGCGACACCTCGTGGCGCAGATGGCCCAGCAGCGTGCGCGTGGGTTCGGCGAATCGAACCCGCTGCAACTCGCGCTGCTCATCGTCGGCCTCGGCCACGTCGAGGGTGATGGTGCCGCTGTCATGGCCCGTGCGCACCGGCGGCTGGCCGGCCTGACTTTCCAGCAGCAGGAAGTCCAGCCCCAGGGCATCATCGGGTCCGGTCTTGGGCTGGGGCGCCAGGCCCATGCCCAGCAAGGTGAAGATCAGACGGCGCTTGGCCTGCTCGATGGCGCGCCAGCGGTCCAGGTTGCGGGGCTCACCCAGTGACGGCACGACGCGGGTCAGGCGGCAGCTGCGGCACAGCAGCGCGGGGTCATCGGCATCAAGCATCCAGTTGCAGATGCCGTGTGTCGTGCGATTGCCGCAGACTTGCAGCGCCGGCCCGCCACCGTAGGGTTGCCAGGCGGGGTCAAAGGCCAGCATGCGGCCCAGGGCCGGCACAAAGCCCAGCGCTGCGCCGCATTGCCCGCATTGGTCGTTCTCGAAAAAAACCGGGGTTTCGCACCGGCTGCATCTGAAGGGCTGCATGGGCATCTGCGTACGATGGCCAGGCGGGGCCAACGGTGACCGGCAAAGGGCATTGAGCCTTTGCTGCGTCGATTTGACCGCTGTGCCAGTGGAATACCCGTCAGCGCAAGCCGCGTTGCGCTGTAGGCGAACGACGGCATCACCGCCCCACCGCAAACGCCTCCGGATACTTGCGCCCGTACCAGTTCTTCACCGCCTCATGGTCCAGGCGCAGAAAGGGGCGCAGCTCGGGCACGGCCAGCAGCAGCAGGCCGCTGAGTGTGAAGCCGGCGGCCATCCACCGATAGACGGCGGCCACCGAGCCGTGCTGCAGCAGCAGGCCGGCCAGGGCCGGACCCAGGGCAGCAGCCAGTTGCGCGGTGGCCAGATTGCCGGCCGTCATGCGCGAGCGAAAGTCTTCGGGCATGGCCAGCAGGCGGTGCGTCTGGCCAATCATCTGCGTCACCGACATGCAGCCGCCCACCACGGCAAACAGCAGCACCAGGGCCGGCCCCCAGTCGAACAGGCCCATCGCGGCCACAGCCACCGCGCACAGGGCCAGCGCCGCGAACATCGCCCGCACCCGGTCAAGGCGCGCGATCAGGCGGTCGGCCAGGCCCAGCACGCCGACCAGCAGGCCCAGCGACAGGGCCGCGCCGCAGGCGCCGAACCACATCGACGACAGGCCCAGCGACTGCACGCGCAGCGGCAGCAGCATGCCGATGGCGGGCAGCAGAAAGACCATCATCAGCGCGCCGGTGAGCGTCCACCAGCGATCCAGCGGCACGCGCCATTTGGCGCGCAGACCAGCCTGCATGTCGCTGAGCCAGCCACCGGCCGGCGCGGGCCGGGCCGGAAACGGCGGCTGGCCCAACCGGAATGCGGCCACCGCCGCGATGCCGAACATCAGCAGATTCACCGTCAGCGCGGTGGCTACGCCGCCAACGGCCAGTGCCGCACCGCCAAGACCGGGGCCGAGCAGGCCGCCCAGCGCCTGGGCCGCGCGGCGCAGCCGTATCGCCTCGGGCAGCTGGCTGACCGCCACCAGCTCCGGCAGGAGATTGGCCTTGGCCGGCAGCAGCACGGCATTGGCCACTATCGACAGCGCGCTGCAGGCGCACAGCAGTGCCAGCTGGTAGTGCCCGCTGTACGCCAGCAGGGCCAGCGCCAAGGCATCGAGCACCAGGCAGGCGCTGCCCAGGCGCACCAGCCGGCGCTTGGGCCAGCGGTCGCCCAGCGGCGACATCAGCGGCGTGGCCAGCAGCGCGCACAGCGCCATCAGCGCGCCGTAGCGGGCCAGGTCCGCGGCGCCGCCGCGCTGCGCGATCCACCAGGCCACCGCCACCTGGCCCATGGCGCCGGCCAGCAGGCACAGCATCTCGCTGAGCAGCAACAGCCGCACCGGGGGCGCGCAGGCCTGCACCCGTGCCATCAACAATCGCCGCATCGCTTTCTCCTCCATCGATGCCGGCGAGTCTAGAAACGGCGGGCGGCCAGGGTAAGACCCAGCGCGCGCCGCCCCGCTCGATACAGCACCGGTCTGTATCGATGCAAATCGCGTCGGCTGTATCGATGCAGCGCGGGCGGGGCGCGCTATCGTGGCGGGTCCGCATTCCAGATCCCCTGCCTCGTGTCCCACCCACTGCCCCGCTACCGAGCCCTGGCCGCCACCCTGACCGAGGAGCTGCGCACCGGCCGCCATCGCCCCGGCGCACAACTGCCCTCGGTGCGCCAGCTCTGTGCCGACCATGGCGCCAGCCTGGCGACGGTGACCCATGCGCTGCACCGGCTGGAGGACGCCGGGTTGATCGAAGCGCGGCCGCGCCGCGGCTTCTTCGTGCGCGCCTCGGCCGTGGCACCCAAGCAGGCGCCGGCAGCCGACGCGATCGCGCTGGCAGGGCGGCGCAAGCGCTTGCTCGCACTGGCCACCACAAAGGCCGACTGCCTGTCGCTGGGCCATCTGGCGATGGACGATGCGCTGCTGCCGCTGGCCACGCTGAAGCGCTTGCTGACGCAGCAGCTGCGTCGTGATGCCGCGGTGCTGGCCACCCGCAACTGCCATGGCACGGCCGGCCTGCGTGAGCAGCTGGCGCTGCGCTCGCGGGCGCTGGGCTGCGCCTTCGATGCCGACGGCATCGTCGTCACCCAGGGCGAGACCGAGTCGCTGGAACTTTGCCTGCGCCTGCTGACGCAGCCCGGCGATCTGGTGGCCGTGGCCAGCCCGGCGCCCTTTCGCAGCCTGGAGATCATCGTCAGCCTGGGGCTGCAGGTGCTGGAGATTCCTGCGTCAGGCGACCAGGGCCTGTCGGTGCCGGCGCTGGCCTTTGCGCTGCAGCACCACCGCGTGGCCGCCTGCGTGCTGGAGCCCAGCTTCGCCAGCGCCGATGGCAGCCTGATGAGCGACGAAGCCAAGCAGCAGCTGGCCGCGCTGGTGGCCCGGCACCAGATCCCGCTGATCGAATGCGATCTGATGGGCGAGCTGTACCGCGGCACGCAGCGCCCCCGCCCGGTGAAAGCCTTCGACCAGGGGGATAGGGTGCTGTACTGCGGCAGCTTCGCCTGCCTCACCGGGCCGGGCTTCAGCCTGGGCTATGTGGCGGCCGGCCGCCACCACCTGCAGCTGCAGGCGGCCCGCAGCGTGCATGGCGAGCTGCTGCACGCGCTGACCGATGACACGCTCGCGGCCTTCATGGCCGGCGGCGCCTTCGAGCCCCATCTGCGCCGGCTGCGGCGACAGCTCGCCGCCCAGCTGGCCGCCCATCACCAGGCGGTGGTGGCGCACTTCCCGCCCGGCACCCGGGTCAGTGCCGGCCAGGGCGGCTATGTGCTGTGGGTCGAACTGCCGGGCGGGCTGGACGCCTGTGCGCTGCTGGAGCAGGCCCGGCACCGCGGCTACACCTTCGTACCTGGCGTGGTCTTCACCACCGACGCCCGCTTCGACCACTGCCTGCGGCTGACGGCCGGCCAGGCACTGGACGAGGCCCGCGCCCGGGGCATACGCACGCTGGGCGAGATCGCCGGCCGAATGCTGGAAGATCGGCGGGAGGATCAGCCGGCCAGGCCCACGTAAACATCCTGCACATCGTCGTGCGCGTCGATGGCGGCCAGAAACGCCTCCACCTCCTCCAGCTCGGCCGCGCCCAGCGTGACGCTGTTCTTGGGCCGGTAGCCCATCTTGGCCGAGAGCACGGTGAAGCCGAAATTGGGCAGCGCGCGGCCGACCAGATCCAGATCGGCCGGGTCGGTCAGGAACAGCGTGGCGCCGTCCTCGGCGGGCTCGAAGTCCTGTGCGCCGGCCTCGATGGCGGCCAGTTCGGGATCGGCGCCGGGCGCGGCGGGTGACGCTTCAACCATGCCCAGGTGGTCGAAGTCCCAGGCCACCGAGCCGGCGGAGCCGAGCTGGCCCTTGCGGAACAGCACCCGCATCTCGGCGATGGTGCGATTGACGTTGTCGGTCAGGCACTCGACGATCAGCGGCACCTGGTGCGGCGCAAAGCCCTCGTAGGTGACGCGCTCGAACTGCACCGCATCACCGAGCAGACCGGCGCCCTTCTTGATCGCGCGGTCCAGGGTTTCCTTGGGCATCGAGGCCTTCTTGGCCTGCTCGACGACCAGGCGCAGGCGCGAGTTCTGTGCGGGATCGGCGCCGTTGCGCGCGGCGATCATGATTTCCTTGGCCAGCTTGCCGAAGATCCGCCCCTTGGCGTTGGACGCCAGGTCCTTGTGCTTTGCTTTCCACTGTGCGCCCATGGCGGCTTGCTCCTTGATGCAATGACTCAACGCGCGGGGTTATACACCCTGGGAGCCGCCGGCGTTTTCGCGATCTTCTTGAAGCGTCCTGCATCCAGCTCGGGCCTGCCTGCGTATGAGTCGGCAAGCGCTCATCGGCGGCGCCTTCCCCGCTCCCGCCGGGAATGGTTTTTGCCCTTGACGTCCGGAGCCGATGGTTCGGCTTGATGCCTCATCCGAAAACCCCGAGAGGAAGACACCCATGAAGACTGCACGACTCCCTGCGCACCGCCTGCTCCCCCTGGCGGCAGCCTTGTTCGCACTCACCGCCGCCGGCCTGCATGGCCAGGCCCAGGCCTCCAGCCACCGCGAGGCGCCCAGCATCACCACCATGCCCAAGGTGGACGCGAGCGACTTCTATATGTTCAACAGCTACGAGACCGGCCGTGGCGCCTACGTCACGCTGATCGCCAACTACCTGCCGCTGCAGGACGCCTACGGCGGCCCGAACTACTTCTCGCTGGACCCCAACGCGCTGTACGAGATCCATATCGACAACAACGGCGACGCCAAGGAAGACCTCAGCTTCCAGTTCCGCTTCAAGAACACCTTGAAGAACGGCAGCAAGGGCATAGAGCTGGCGATCGGCGACAAGATGGTCGCGATCCCGCTGATGCAGGCCGGCCAGCTGACGGGCAGCAATGCCGGCGCCAACTCGGCGGTGCTGAATGTCAACGAGAGCTTCACCGTCGATGTGGTGCGCGGCGACCGCCGCAGCGGCACCCGCGCCGCGCTCAAGGTGGCCGCAGGCTCGCCCAACGGCACGGTCGGCTCGACCAGCTTCGACAAGCCGGTGGACAACATCGGCGTGAAGACCATTCCCGACTACGCCGGCTATGCGGCCAAGCACATCTACACGGTGGACATCCCGGGTTGCGCGGTGCCGGCCAAGCTCTTCGTCGGCCAGCGCAAGGACCCGTTCGCCGTCAACCTCGGCACCATCTTCGATCTGGTCAATGCCTCGCCCGCGGTGATCACCAACCCGGCCAATATCGGTGCCGCCGGCAAGGGCGATCTGGACGACAAGAACGTCACCACGCTGGCGCTGGAAGTGGCCAAGGACTGCCTGACCGCCAAGCCCTCGACCGACGCCAGCTATGACCCGGTGATAGGCGGCTGGACCACGGCCAGCCTGCGCCAGGGCAGCCTGCTCAATGGCAAGCCCAAGCAGGGCCACCAGACCGCCTCCATCCCCGGCGGCGCCTGGACCCAGGTCTCGCGCCTGGGCAATCCGCTGGTCAACGAGGTCGTGATCGGCCTGCCGGACAAGGACAAGTTCAACGCCTCCAAGCCCAAGGACGACCTGCAGTTCGCCGACTATGTGACCAACCCCACCCTGCCCGCCCTGCTGGGCATCGCACTGGCCGGTGACGCCAAGTTCCTGGCGCCGACCAATCTGCCGCGCACCGATCTGCTGACGGTGTTCCTGACCGGCATCGGCGGCGTCAACAAGCCAGCCGGCACGGTGACGCCGGCCGAGATGCTGCGACTGAATACCAAGATTGCGGCCGTGCCCTTTGCCCAGCAAAACCGTCTGGGCGTGGCCGGCGAGGTGCTGCGCGTCGGCGGCGCCGGCAATCTGGCCAATGCGGTCGATCTGGCCGGTTTCCCGAATGGCCGTCGGCCCAAGGACGACGTGGTCGACATCGCCCTGGTGGCCGTGGCCGGCGGCCTGTGCGTGCTCAACAGCAATGCCTCCATAGCCGCCATCCAGCCCACCGACAACGCCAATGTGCTGGGCCTGAACAGCTTCACCATCCCCGGCGCGACGGCGACGACGCTGACGTCCGAATGCCGCATCGGCAAGGTGCCGCTGGGGGCCACCTCGGCGGCACTGCATGACGCTGTCGATCAGGCCACCGTGCCGCTGTTCCAGACCTTCCCCTATCTGTACACGCCGACCGGCGGCACCAAGTAAGGAGCATGCAATGAACAAACTCCAACTTGCATTGATCGCCACCAGCACGGTGGTGATCACGGCCTGCGGTGGCGGCTACGACGCGCCCGAGGTGATGGTGCCGCCGGTCATCACCCCGCCGGTGACGGCCGAGGTGCCGCCCAGTGCCAGCGCCACCGAGGCCGGGCTGTTCGCCTACCTCGATGCGCTGTTCAAGGCCAATGCCGACGGGCTGGAGCCGGTGGACCTGTCCAGCTTCAACCCGACGTTGAGCGACACCACCGAGCCGATGGAAATCGGCTGAGCGATGAAGCACGCCTTGCTGCTGTGCCTGGCCCTGGTCGGCGGCGCCCAGGGCGCGCCCCTGGTGCCGAGCTCCGACGCCCATGTGATCGAAACCCTGGCCGCCACCGGGGGTGACCGCGCCGAAGAGCGGGCGCTGCGCCGGCAGCAGGCAGCTCATCCGGGCGACGCCACGGTGGCGGTGGCCTTGGCGCGGCGCTATCTGGATCAGGCGCACCGGGAGGGCGACCCGCGCTTTGCGGGTCGCGCCCTGGCGGCGCTGCAGTACTGGGCCCAGACCCCGGACGCCCCCGCCGAGGTGCTGCTGACCCGCGCCACAGTGCTGCAGTACCTGCACCTGTTCGACCCGGCCGCCAGCCTGCTCGACCACCTGGTGCAGCGCCAGCCGGCCATGGCCCAGGCCTGGCTGACGCTGGCCACGATACGCCGCGTGCAGGGCCGTTACACCGACTCCGACCGCGCCTGCGCCGGCCTGGCCAAGGCCGGTGCGGCGCTGTATGCCCAGGCCTGCCAGGCCGAGAACGAGGGCCTGCGCGGCCAGTTCGACAGCGCCCGCGGCCACTTCAACCGGCTGCTGACCGCCCGTCTGGACGGCAGCACGCGCAACTGGCTGCTCACCAGCGTGGCCGAGCTCGAAGCGCGGGCCGCCCGGCCGGCCCAGGCCGAGCAGGCCTACCGGGCCGCGCTGGGCGCACAGAGCGACGACTACACCCTGCTGTCCTTTGCCGACTTCCTGATGCTGCAGTCACGCGACACCGAAGCGCTGACCCTGCTCAAGGGTCAGCCGCGCTCCGACGCCGTCCTGCTCCGCCTGGCGGTGGCCGGTCAGCGCACGGCGGCGCCGGCCGCCCGCAACGACGTGAGTGAGCTGCGCGAGCGCATCGCTCAGGCCAATCAGCGGCCCGGTGCCGGCGCCTCGCATGCCCGCGAGCAGGCGATGTTCGCCTTGTGGATAGACGCCCAGCCGGCGCGAGCGCTGGAGCTGGCCCGCGCCAATGTGAAGCTGCAGCGCGAGGCGATCGATCTGCTGTTATTGGCCCAGGCGGCCAAGGCCAGCGGCCAGGGCGATGCGCTGCGCGACGCCGCCAACCTGAGCCAGACCGTCGGACTGAAGGATGCTCGCCTTGAAGCGCTTCTTTAATGCCTTGTGGGACAGAGCTTGCCGTACCCGGCAAGCTCTGTCCCCAACATCTCGGATGGCTTGGCTGCTGTGTTGCGCGCTGCTGCTGCCGGCAGCCGCCTGGGCCCACAAGGCCAGCGATGCCTATCTGCAACTGGCCACTACCGAGCAGGGTCTGAGCCTGCGCGTTGACATCGCGCTGCGCGATCTGGACGCCGCGCTGGACCTCGACGCCGACGGCGACGGCCGCCTGAGCTGGGGCGAGGTGCGTGCCGCCTGGCCCGCCATCGACGCCTACGTCAGCGCCCGCCTGCAGGTGCAGGGCTGCGAGCTGGCGCTCAGCGGCCACGCGCTGGAGAAGCGCGCCGATGGCGTCTATGCCGCCCTGAGCCTGCAGTCGCCCTGCCAGCTCAGCGAGATACCGCTGATACGCTACACCTTGATGCAGGACGTGGACCCGACGCACCGGGGCCTGGCGCGCATCACGCTGGGCAAGGGCCGGCCCGAGCTGCGCGTGCTTGACCCCGTGCACCCGGCCCTCTGGCCATCGCCCAACCCGCCCGTGGCCGCGCCGCAGCCGCAGTCGCCCGCCCCTACCCCGACCGCCGCAACGGTCGCACCCACTGCCCCAGCGGCCCTGGACACGACCTTCCTGCGCGAAGGCGTGCACCACATCATCACCGGCTACGACCATGTGCTGTTCCTGCTGTGCCTGCTGCTGCCGGCGGTGATGCGGCGCACGCCGCAGGGCTGGGCCCCGGTGAGCCAACTGAAGCAGGCCGTGTGGCCGGTGGTGGGCATCGTCACCGCCTTCACGGTGGCGCACTCCATCACCCTGACCCTGGCGGCGCTGAAGCTGGTGGCCCTGCCCTCGTCCCTCATCGAACCGGCGATTGCCGCCACCATCGTGCTGGCGGCCATTGACAACCTGTGGCCGCTGTTCCGGCTGCCGCGCGGTGCGGTGACCTTTGCCTTCGGCCTGATCCATGGCTTCGGCTTTGCCGGCGTGCTGGCCGAGCTGGACCTGCCGGCCACCACCTTCGCCTGGGCGCTGCTGCAGTTCAATCTCGGCCTGGAGCTAGGCCAGCTCGTGATCGTGTTCGCCGCCGTCTCGCTGCTCTACCTGTTGCGCCGCCGGGCGGCCTATCCCCGCTGGGTGATAGGCGGGGGCTCGATGGCGGCCATCATGGTGGGCAGCATCTGGTTCGTCGAGCGCACCGCCAACGTCTCGGTGCTCGGATTCTGACCACGCCCACCCATCATCAGCGCACCGGCGCCGACGGGGCCGCTCACACCTGCCATTGGTCGGCGCGGGCGATGCCACCCATCGCCGGATCGCTGACCGAGGGCACGCCCGTTTCCACCCGTCCGGCAAAGCGCCGGCTGAATCCGGCCAGGTCCGCCACCTTGGCGCTGAAGTCATACCAGCGGAAACTTTGCAGCAGCGGCAAGCGGATGATGGTCTCGCCCCGAGCCACCACCTGGTACTCGCTGACGCCGGCCGCGACGTAGCGGTTGGCCGCCAGTTGGAACACGCAGGGCGCATTGCCGCTGTTGACCAGCTTGACGAGCAGATCGCCGCTGAAACGGTCGCAGCTCACCTGCACATCAGGGTTGGCCTGGCTGGTCGCCGACAGCTTGGCCGCATTGCCGGTGAGGTGGCGATGAAAGCCGTTGGGGCCAAGAATCCACAGGTCGTAAGCACCCTTGACGTCCGGTGCCCAGCTGCCGATCAGCTGCTTGCCAGCCTCGACCGTGTAGCGACGCGGGATGTCGCCCAGGCGCAGGCGGTCGTAGACATGGAACAACGCCGCAGCGCTGCCGGTGTTTTCAAAGCTCACGCTGACCGCCGTGGCCGTGACGCGTGCGGTGGCCGCCAGCTCGTACGGCAGGGCCGATGAGGGTCGCACCGCAAAGTCCTGGGCCGGCAGCGTCAGCGTGCTCGGCAAGGTCGGCCGCGGCTTGGTCGGGTTGTTCAAGGCCCGGGTCTTGTCGGCCAGCGTCTTGGTGTCCGGCAGCTGGGCCAAAAAGGCCGTGCTGTTGTTCGGGTTGGCGAAATTGAACGCGCTGGTCAGGTCACCGCAGACGGCGCGGCGCCAGGCCGAGATATTGGGCTCCATCACGCCGAAACGCTGCTCCATGAAACGCAGCACCGAGGTGTGGTCGAACACCTGCGAGTTGACCCAGCCGCCTTTGCTGAATGGCGACACCACATACATCGGCACCCGTGCGCCGAGGCCATAGGGCCAGTGCAAGGTGCTCGGGGCGGGGCTGTTGGGGTTCTCCACTTCGTGGTACTCGCCCGTGGTGTCCACTGTCGAAGCGCCGGCAAACACGCGCTTGGCGGGGTCGCGGTCCCAGCTGACGACCGACGGCGCCGCCGGCGGAGGCGCATGGTCGAAGAAGCCATCGTTCTCGTCGAAGTTGATGAACAGCACCGTGCTGGCCCAGACCTCGGGATTGGCCGTCAGCGCCTCCAGCACCTGGGCCGTGTACTCGGCGCCCTGGGCGGGGCTGGACGGGCCGGGATGCTCGGAGCCACCTTCGGTGGCCACGATCCAGGACACCTGGGGCAGGGTGCCGTTGACGACGTCCTGGCGCAGCAGGTCCAGGTCGCGGGTGGTGATGCCGCGAGCCTTCAGCTCGGCCGAGGCCCCGGGCCGGTTGAACCAGCCGTCGCGGAAGGGCTTGAAGCCGACCAGCGAGTTGTCGGTGAAGTTGTCGTCCATGTTCTCGTAGACCTGCCACGAGATGCCGGCCGCCTGCAGCCGCTCGGGGTAGGTGGTCCAGGTGTAGTCGGGCAGGTTGTCGAACCAGTCGTTGCGGTTGCTGACGGCGGGGCCGCCGTTGTGCCCCAGCGGGTCATTGGTGCCGGTCCAGAGGAACAAGCGGTTGGGGTTGGTCGAGCCCGCCAGCGAGCAGTGATAGGCATCGCAGACGGTGAAGGCGTTGGCCAGGGCGAACTGGAAGGGGATGTCGTCCTTGGCAAAGTAGCCCATCGAATGGTTGTGCTTGGTCAGGGTCCAGAAGTTCATCCGGCCCTGGTCCCAGTTCAGGTCGCCCCAGCCATGGGGCGTGCCGTCGACCCGCATCAGGTTGAAGTTGAGCTTGGTGTTGAGCCGGAAGGGCGCCACGGTCTTGGGCTGAGCGCGGCCGGGCACCACGGGGTTGCTGACGCTGTTGCTGGGCTCGGTGGGCTGCACCCAGATGTTCTTGCCGACGATGGTGCCGGGGCGGTCGACGACGGGAATCGGGAACGGGTCACCAAAGCCGCGCACGCCACCCAGTGTGCCGAAGTAGTGATCGAACGAGCGGTTCTCCTGGGTCAGTATCACCACGTGCTTGACGTCCTTGATGGTGCCGGTGACAACCTTGGCCTGCGCGGCCAGCGCGCGTTGAATCACCGCTGGGAAGGCGGTGAGCGCGGCGCCGGACGCGGCGGACTGGAGAAATTTGCGACGTGAGGCCTGGGTCATGAGGGTCTGCCTGAAGCTAGGGTGAATGAGGGGAGGAACTCAGCGTGCGCGGCGGCGGCTTGCGCCACCCAGGGCGGCCAGACCCAGCAACATCAGCGCATAGCTGTGCGGCTCGGGCACGGCCGCCGCCAGGCTGAACGACAGGTTGTCGGCGTAGGCGCCACTGGAGCTGCCGTCGGGGCCCTCCATCGACAGGCCGAAGACGATGGAGCGGGTCTGCAAGGGCACGTAGCCGCTGGTGTGAAAGCCGGCCAGCACGGTGTAGTAATCGCGCAGATCGACGTAGTTCGGGCCCAGCTCGGTGTGGTCGATCTCGACGCCTGCGGCGTCCAGGAAGGAGACATACAGAAGGGTGTTGTCTTCCTGGTCGCCCACGCCGCCGAGGTAGGCGTCAAGCTTGAAGGCCACGGCTCCGCCATCGATGTCGGCGGCCTTGTCGCTCACGTCAAACCGCTGCCAACCGGCCGAGAAGGCGCTGCTGCCACCGGCGAAGTGCATCTCACCATGCGCCGTGTCGGGGTAGAGGAACAGGGGATCGGCATAGGCCACGGTCCGGAACATCGCGGTGTTCGCGTAGGCGTTCCAGGCCGTGGTGCCCGATTCCGCATCGCCGCCGGCGATCAGGTTCGCCCCGTAGGATGTGGCGTAGGCGTTGACGGGAGCAATCGCCATCAGCAGAGGCAGGGCGGCAACGAGGATGGGTAGTTTCATATCGGCTTCTGGTGATTGGGACAACGATGGCAAGCGCTGGACTTGGGCAGGCTATGGTTGCCGGCACCAGTGACGCGCTCGTGACGGCGGGGTGGGTCGTTCGGGCCGCGCCCATCGGGTGTGGGCCCGCGGCGGCGGACGCCCTAAACTGCCGACTTGGGGCCGCTTCGGCGGTCCGTTGCCGATTTCTCATCCTCCGCCCGGTACACCTCATGTCGCCACTACACCGTTTGCTTCAGCCCACCCTCATGGCCCTCGCCCTGGCCCTTGCCCTGCCGGCACTGGCTGCCGACAAACAGCGCATCGAGAAGGAAGCGGACATCCCCCGCTTCAGCTATGCGATCAAGGACCCGCTGGAGACCGTGGTGCGCGACAAGGCGCTCTTTGCCCGCGTCACCGAGCCGGTGCGGGCCGACATGCAATCGGTGCTGGCCAGGTACGACATTGCCGACAAGGCCTCGCAGCGCCAATACCTGAGCACGCTGTGGCAGCTGGACTTCCTCGCCGGCAATTACGACACCGCACTGGCGGGCGCCGAAACCGTGCGCGCGCTGGAGGAGAAGCCGGCCGACAAGCTGCTCTCGGGCCTGCGCCTGCGCGCCATGGTGGCTGCGGCCAAGCAGACCGGGGGCGTCAACACGCCGGCCTACTTCGAGGCCGTGTCGCAGGCCATCCTCAAGGAGCTGGAGGCCATGCCGTACGAGGTCATCTCCAACGACGTGAAGAGCTACAAGGCCAGCGCCGAGCTGATCGGCGAGGGCCGCATCCTGGGCAGCGTGCGCGATGTGCTGCAGGCCACCCTGGACAAGACCGGCGCGCTCAGCTCCGATCTGGCGCCCGGCCTGATCAGCGCCCGCTATGCGCTTGAAACCGCCGTGCCGTTGAAACAGACGCTGATCAAGACCTACACCGCCTACCTGGACCGGCACAAGGTCGAGAAGAACGACATCTGGGCCGCGCGCGACGTCGCCCTGCCCGCCAAGGGCCGCTACAAGACGGTGAATGTGGCGGTATGGGACAGCGGTGTGGACACCCGGCTGTTCCCCAAGCAGCTGCTGCGCAATGCCAAGGGCCAGCCGGCCCTGATTGCCTTCGACCTGGACTCGCGCCCGGCCAGCGGCGAGCTGTTCCCCATCCCGGCCGCGCTGCAGGCCAAGCTGCCGGAGATGCTGGCCCGCACCAAGGGCTTTTCGGACCTGACCTCGAATATCGACGGGCCTGAAGCCGCCGAGGTCAAGGCCTTCATGTCCGGCCTCAAGCCCGACGAGTTCAAGCCCGCCATGGAGCAGCTGGGCCTGAGCGGCAACTATGTGCACGGCACCCATGTGGCCGGCATCACCCTGGCCGGCAACCCCTGGGCGCGGCTGGCCACGGCCCGCCTGTCCTACGACTACAAGCTGCAGCCCGACCCCTGCCCCAGCCAGGCGCTGGCCGAGCGCGGCGCCAAGGCCCACCAGGCCTATGTGGACTTCTTCAAGCGCAACAAGGTGCGCGTGGTCAATATGAGCTGGGGCGGCAGCGTCAAGGACGTCGAGGAGGGCCTGGAGAAGTGCGGCATGGGCAAGACCACCGACGAACGCCAGCAGCTGGCCCGCCATTACTTCGAGATCGAGAAGAAGGCACTGACCCAGGCCTTCGCCGGCGCGCCGGAGATCCTGTTCATCACCGCCGCCGGCAACAGCAACTCCGACTCCAGCTTCGGCGAGTTCATCCCGTCCAGCATCGTGCTGCCCAACCTGCTGACGGTGGGCGCCGTCGACAAGGCCGGCGACGAGGCGCCGTTCACCAGCTACGGCCCGACCGTGGCCGTGCACGCCAACGGCTACCAGGTCGAGAGCTATCTGCCGGGCGGCAAGCGTGTGGCCCTGTCGGGCACCTCGATGGCCTCGCCCAATGTGGCCAATCTGGCCGCCAAGCTGCTGGCAGCCAAGCCCTCGCTCAAGCCCACCGAAGTGATCGCCATCATCCGCGACACCGCCGACAAGTCGGCCGATGGCCGGCGTTCGCTGATCAATCCGGCCAAGGCCTTGGCCAAGGTGCAGCCCTAGCCTGCATGGGCCTGCCGGGGGCGCGCAGGCGCCCCCTAGTTCGAGGCAGGCCTGGCCATAGACGGCGGGGTTCGAGAGTGGCTCAATAGCCTGATGCACCACTGGGTGGCGCAGCCGGCGAAAGGAGCGCATCGATGACAACCCCCATTGAACCGCGGCGCCACCCGACTGCCGCTGCACGCCCGCCTCGGGGCACAGGCCCATGGGTTGCGGCGCTGCTCGGCCTTGCCTGCCTGCAGGCGCCCGCTGCCACCCTCAGCGGCAACTTCAACGACGCCAGCAACACCGCCCTGGTGGGCAGCGACCTCGGGGCGCCCTCGTTTGTCGATGTGTTCGCGGTGGCGAACAATGTCGCGCTCTACGATCTGCTGGTGCCGGTGGCCGGCGCGGTGACCATCATCAGCAGCGGCTTTGCCGAAGGCGGCGCCGACCCGTACTTCACGCTGTTCGCGGGCGCCGGCAACAGCGCCAACGTGATCGCATCGAACTACACCCAGGCCTTCTCGACCGGCGGCGACTTCTCCTACGCGGCCACGCTCGCGGCCGGCACGTACCGGATCTCGCTGGGCCTGTTCGCCAATATGTCCTTGGCCGAGAACCTCGGCAGCGGCACGCTGGCCGACGGTTTCATCGGGCTCGGCGAGCCCACATCGCTGGGCGATGGCCACTACCGGCTGCAGGTCACCACGCCCGTCCCCGAGTTGTCGACTGCCTGGCTCAGCGCCCTCGGTCTGACGACGCTGCTGCTGTTGACTGCTCGTTCCAGGAGGAACTGACCATGAACCACGCCTCATTCAAGCTGCTGGCCTCAGTCGCCCTCGGTGCTTCCGCCCTGGTCGCGGGCGCCGTCCTTGCACCGGGCGCGGTGGCCGCCATCAAGGCGGCCTTCGTCGAACAGGTGCTGCCCAGCCGGCCGTTCCAGGGCTCGGTCGTCGGGTCGGGCTATCGCACGCTGGGCCCGGGCTCGTCCGGTGTCCTGGGTGTCACCGCCATCACGCTGACCAACTTCTCGGGCTCGCAGCAAAGCGTCTTCGTCTTCGCACCCGTGCTGGGTGGCGGCCAGGTCTGCGGCAGCAGCAATGTGATCGGCGGCAGCGCCCCGCGCTTCTACGTGCTGGTGCCGGCCGGGCAGACCGTGCACCTGACCTACCCGAGCCCGCTGGTCTATCCGGGCGTCTCGGGACAATCCTGCGTCGCGTTCTCCGGTGGCGACAATATGGACATCAGCGTCAACGGCTACGTCAACTGAGGACTTGACTGCTGAGTCGGCTGCGCCGAGGCGGGGTCGTGCTGGACGGTGCGGTCGCGGCCGCCGCGCTTGGCCTGGTAGAGCGCCCGGTCCGCGCGGGCCATCACGTCATCGATGCTCGTGTCGCCGACCAGCAGCTCGCTGAGCCCGGCGCTGACCGTGCCCGCATCGAGGCCGCGGGTCAATACCTTCAGCAGTTCGGTGATGATCATCCTGAGCCGCTCGGCGATGGGCGCGGCCTTGGCCTGCGTCGTTTCCGGCATCAGTATCACGAACTCGTCACCGCCCAGACGGGCGGCAATATCGGTCACCCGCAACTCGGCCCGGCACACATCGGCGACAGCCGACAGCACGCGATCGCCGGCCTGATGCCCGTGCTCGTCATTGATGCGCTTGAAGTGGTCGATGTCAAAGATCAGCACCGCCGTGGGCGTGGCGTAACGGGCGCAGATCTGGAACTGGGCCTCCAGCGTTGCCATCAGCTTGCGGCGGTTGTACAGCCCGGTGAGGGGGTCGGTCTCGCTGAGCAGGCGCAACTGGTCCTCAAGCTCCTTGCGAGCGGTGATGTTGCTGGACACCCACAAGACCGCATCTTCGCCGTCCACCTGGAAGGGCAGGGCCTGGACCCGCCCCTCGAACCAGATCGGATGGCTGGGCCCCTCGGTCTTGAGCCCCTTGACGTCGCTGCCCGCCAAGGCGTACTCGACAATCTGGAGATTGCCCTCGCGCAGCGTGGCTTCGATCTGGGCCAGAAACCACTGTGCCTTCTCTTCCACGATCATGTCGCCGATGCGGGTGCCGAGCAGCGAACTGCCATCGTGGTAATAGCGAACGTCGGTGCCGCCGTACACGGCGCTGTAGCGCCCTGAACGGGTCAGAATGAAAACGAGATCAGGCATCGCGCTCAACACGGCGTGCATCTGATCCATCGGCAGGAGTGACAACATAGGGCTCGAATTCGTCCGATAGGGGGTGCTGCTTCGCACCCTATCGTAGCCTGAGTCAGTGACGCAGCAAGCCATCCCCCAGCCACTGGCTCAGCAAGGCCACCGCCGCCTGGGCTGCCCGGTCCTCCTCACCCAGCTGTTCAGCCAGCATGGCACACAGGGCGGCGAAGTCCTGCCCCTGGGCCAGCCCCTGCAACAGCGCTGCCTCGCCGGCCTCGAGCGAGCGCCAGCGCGTTTCCAGCCCCTGGCGCCAGACCAGCAGCGTATGGGCCAGGCCTTGCGGCTCCGGCATCGCCGGGGCCTCCTCCCCGCCCTCGGGATCGAAGTCGCGCAGCACATGCCAGGCCGGCTCAATCGCCCAATCGAGTGCCAGGCGAAGCACGCTGGGCTGCAGCCTGAAGCTCAGCGTCAGCCACTCATCCGGGGCCAGGGCGCTCAGGTCCTGCAAGCTCAGGGCCGGGACGTCGGCGGCGTCGAAGGCGCCCCGCAGGGCCCAGTCCATGCGGGCGAAATCCACCAGGGCCGGGTGCGGCACCAGGTCGTCCCGGGTCAGCATGAAGTCGGCGAGGCGGTCGCCGAACCAGCGTATCGAGGCCTGTCTCGACGGATGGGCTGCGATGTAGGCCAGGGCCAGCGCTTCGAAGCCCTCATCGCCGAGGGCCCGCTGCAGCACGGTGTAGTTGTCGCTCAGCGCGGCGATCAGCCGGGCGCGGTAGGCATGCTGATAGATCCCGGGCCGGCCCTGTGGCTTGAGCAGCGAGGGCGCCGCCGCCCCGGGCTCGCACACCCAGCGGCTCAGCGCCTGCTGCTGTTGGAGCAGGCTGGCGCTCATGCCGCCACCCGCAAGGCCAGGTCCTGCCGGCGCCGCGCCTCGGCCAGTTCGGCCAGCAGCTCGGGCAGGGGCGGGATATGGTCGTCGCGCTCAATCATCGTCGGCTTCGGGCCCAGGCGCGCCATGGTGTAGGCGTAGAGCTGCCAGACCGCTTCGCAGACGGGCTGATCGTGGGTGTCGATCAGGTGGTCGCCATGGTCCTCGTGGCCGGCCAGGTGGATCTGCACCACGCGCTCGGGCCGCATCGCGTCAATATAGGTTCTGGCATCGAAACCATGGTTGACGCTGCTGACGTAGACGTTGTTCACATCCAGCAGCAGCTGGCAGTCGGCGCGCCTGAGCAGTTCGGCGATGAACTGCCATTCGCTCATCTCGTCGGCGGCAAAGCCGATGTAGCTGGAAACGTTCTCCAGCACCAGGCGCCGGCCCAGAAAATCCTGCACACGCTGCACGCGGTCGACCAGATGGCGCAGCGCCGACTCGGTGTAGGGCATGGGCATCAGGTCGTGCAGGTTGTGTTGATCGACGCCGGTCCAGCACAGATGGTCCGACACCCAGGCCGGCTGCACGCGATCGATCAGGCCCTTGAGCTCGCGCAGATAGCCCATGTCCAGCGCGTCACAGCTGCCGACCGACAGCGACACGCCATGCATCACCATGGGATAGTCAGCGCGTATGCGGTCCAGGAAGTGCAGCGGCTTGCCGCCGGGCACCAGGTAGTTCTCGGAGATGATCTCCAGCCAATCGACCGACTGCGGCGCGGCCACGAAGTCGGCATAGTGCTCGGTGCGCAGGCCCAGGCCGAAGCCGCTGATTGATGTGCTCATGAGGTTGTTACGTACTCGCTGCAGGATTGGATGCCAGTCGCGCCGGCAGGCATTTTCCTTACACCCAGAGCCCTCGGGCGGGCAAGACCGGCGCTCGGGCTAGAGTGGGGCCATATGAACACCCCCTGGCGCTGGATCCCCACCCTGTATTTCAGCCAGGGCATCCCCTATGTGGTGGTGATGACGCTGTCGGTGATTCTGTACAAGAACTTGGGTGTGTCCAATACCGAGATCGCGCTGTACACCAGCTGGCTCTACCTGCCCTGGGTGATCAAGCCGCTGTGGTCGCCGCTGATCGAGCTGTTCGGCCGCAAGCGCGGCTGGATCGTGGCGCTGCAGTTCGCGGTGGGCGCCTCGCTGGCCTGCGTGGCGCTGACGATTCCGGGCCCCGGCTACTTCCAGATGACGCTGGCCATGTTCTGGCTGATGGCCTTTGCCTCGGCCTCGCATGACATCGCCGCCGATGGCTTCTACCTGCTGGCCCTGCCCGAGCACAGCCAGGCCGCCTTCGTCGGCGTGCGCTCCACGTTCTACCGGCTGGCGAATATCGCCGGCCAGGGCGGCCTGGTCTATCTGGCCGGGGTACTGCAGCAGCGTACCGGCAGCATGCAGCAGGCCTGGAGTGTGGTGTTCTGGGTGTTGGCCGGGTTGTTCGCGCTGATGGCCCTGTACCACCTGCTGATGCTGCCCCGGCCGGCGGCCGACACGCGCGGCCTGGGCGCGGGTGAGGCGCGCGGCCTGGGGCAAGCGTTCTTCCGCGTTTTTGCGGCCTTCTTCCGCAAGCCGCGCATGGCGGTGGTGCTGGGATTTCTGCTGCTCTACCGCTTCCCGGAGGCCCAGCTGCTGAAACTGGCCACACCCTTTCTGCTCGATCCGGTCGAGCGCGGCGGCCTGGGCCTGAGCACCGCCCAGGTCGGCATTGCCTACGGCACGGTGGGCCTGACGGCACTGACCCTGGGCGGCTTGCTGGGCGGCTGGGTGATCTCGCGGGTGGGCCTGCGGCGCGCGCTGTGGCCGTTGATACTGGTGATGCATCTGCCCAATGCGGTGTTCGTGCTGCTGGCCGCCACCCATCCCTCCAGCCTGGCCCTGATCAGCCTGGCGCTGGCGGTCGAGCAGTTCGGCTACGGCCTGGGGTTCACCGCCTATCTGATGTACATGATGCTGGTCTCCGATGGACCCCACAAGACGGCCCACTACGCCATCTGTACAGGCTTCATGGCGCTGGGGATGATGCTGCCCGGCATGTGGAGCGGCTGGCTGCAGCAGCAGCTGGGCTATCTGGCCTTCTTCGTCTGGGTGCTGATCGCCACCCTGCCCTCCATCGCGATGGCGGCGCTGGTACGGATACCGGCAGGCTTCGGCAAGAAGGTGGCCGCATGAGATCAATGTCACGCCGTACGCTGCTGGCCGGTGCCGCCTCGGCCGGATTGATCTCCTGCACGGTGGGGCCAGGTCTTGCTGGTGCTCGCTGGGCGCCGGCGCCCGGGCTGGCCGCCCTGCCCCCGCTCGCCCCACGCGAGTTCCGCGCCGCCTGGGTGGCCACGGTGGCCAACATCGACTGGCCCAGCCGCAAGGGACTGAGTGCGGCCGAACAGCAGGCCGAGATGCGCACGCTGCTGGACCAGGCCGCCGCGCTGCATCTGAACGCCCTCATCCTGCAGATTCGCACCAGCGCCGATGCGCTGTACGAGTCGGCGCTGGAGCCCTGGAGCGAGTACCTGACGGGCACCCAGGGCCAGGCCCCGGGCTACGACCCGTTGGCGCTGTGGATCAGTGAAGCCCACCGCCGCGGCATCGAGCTGCATGCCTGGTTCAACCCCTTTCGCGCGCGGCAGAGCGGCGCCGGTTCAGCGCCGGCAAGCAGCCATCTGAGCCAAACCCATCCGGAGTGGGTCAGGCGCTATGGCGACCAGCTGTGGATAGATCCCGGCGAGCCCGCTGCCGCCGAGCACACGCTGGCCGTGTTCCTCGATGTGCTGGGCCGCTACGACGTGGATGCCATCCACATCGACGACTACTTCTATCCCTACCCGGTCGCCCAGGCCGGCGATGCCAAGACCGAGATCGACTTCCCCGACCAGCCGTCCTGGCAGCGCTATCTGGACGGTGGCGGCACCCTCAGCCGCGCCGACTGGCGGCGCAACAACGTCGATCGCCTGATCGAGCGCCTCTACCGGGGCATACGCCAGACCAAGCCCTGGGTGCGCTTCGGCATCAGCCCCTTCGGCCTGCCCCGGCCCGAGCTGCGCCCGCCGGGCATCACCGGCTTCAGCCAGTTCCACAAGCTCTACGCCGATGTGGAGCGCTGGCTGGCCGAAGGCTGGCTGGACTGTCTGCTGCCCCAGCTCTACTGGCCGATCGCACCAAAGGCCCAGGCCTTCGCGCCGCTGCTGGACGCCTGGTATGGCCTGAACCCGCAGGGCCGCCATGTCTGGCCGGGCCTGTTCACCAGCCGTATCACTGACAAGGCCGACAGCTGGCTGCCCGAAGAGATCCTGAGCCAGATCGCCCTGGTGCGCGAGCTGCGGCCCGGCACCGGCCACGCCCACTTCAGCATGGCCGCGCTGAGCCAAAACCGCCGCGGCCTGGCCGATGCGCTGAAGGCCGGCCCCTACGCCACAGCCGCCCTGGTGCCGGCCACGCCGTGGCTGGGAGAAGCGCCGCAGCAGCTTCCAGTGTTGACGCTGCAATCGGCGCCCGCCGGGCAGTGGCGCGTCATGCACCCGGGCACTTCGACATGGCGCCATGCCCTCTGGCTGCGTCAGGGCGGCCAATGGCGGTTCATGGTCATGGCCCAGGCCGATACGCTGCTGCCGGCGGCCGGGCTCGATGCCATCGTCGTGTCAGCGATCAACCGGGTCGGCCAGGAAGGGCCGCGCGCGGGTTACGCCCTCCTGCCTTGATCAGGCGAAGGTGTCGACGAAGTGGCCCAGGCTGTCGCCCCGGCTGATCTGGTTCCACATGATGGGCCCGAGCTCGACGCGGATGCGCAGGCCCGGATCGTCAACGATCTGCAGCTGGCCGCGGGTGTAGGTGGGTGTCAGGATCTGCTTGACCGAGACAGCCGAGGCACCGGCGGGCTTGACGCCGTTCAGCAGATCCTGCGCGGCGGCGGCATTGCGATCACGTATCGGCGAGCTGGCCAGGGCCGTGGTGTCCAGCTGCACCGGGGGCGCACTGCCCTGCACGAAGCGCTGCTGCACCGTTTGCCGGTATTGCTCCAAAGGCCCGGTAGAGGGTCTGACATCTGCTACGCGCACGTCGGGGTCCTCGGTCTTGATACGCCGAGGTCGCGTGCGCAGCGGCCCCGGGTGGATGGTTGCGGGCCGATCGATGGATGGCCCTGGTGGGCCGGGATTTTATCGTCTCTCCGCGCTCAGGCCATCTCCACCCGATTGCGCCCGCCGCTCTTGGCGGCATACAGCGCTCGATCGGCCCGCTTGATCAGGGCGTCCAGGCCGGCCGTGTCTTCCGTCCAGCTGGCGACGCCAGCGCTGGTCGAGTAGGGGATGGCCCGGCCGTCGAACACCACCGGCAGTTCGCTGGCGCCCTGCCTGACGCGCTCGGCAAAGGCCAGCGCGCCGGCCACGTCGGTCGATGGCAGCAGCGCAATGAACTCTTCGCCGCCGATGCGCGCCACCAGGTCGACCTCACGGCACACCGCACGCAGCTGGCCGGCGAAATGGCGCAGCACCTCGTCGCCGCCCGGATGTCCGTACCGGTCGTTGATGGCCTTGAAGTGGTCGCAATCGAACATCACCAGGGACAGAGGCCTCGGGTAACGCTTGCAGCGCTGAATCTCCACCTCGGCCGCCTCGAAGAAGGCGCGGCGGTTGGCCAGCCCGGTCAGGTGATCGACGGTGCTGGACAGCCGGGCAGCGTCAATGGCATCGCGCTTTTCGGTGACATCGCGCAGTATCAGCGCATAGCTGCGCGGCGTGCGCTCATCGACTGGAGGCTCCAGCGGCGTCACCATCACACTGCCCCAGAAGCGGCTGCCGTCGGCACGCACGCGCCAGCCATCGTCGAGGCTCCAGCCATCGGCGTCGGCCTCGTGCAGGCGGTCCGCCAGATGCTCGGGCGTGATGCCACCCTCGGGGTAGAAGATCGAGAAGGGTTGGCCCACCACCGAACCCGCCTCGTGCCCGGTGAGACGACCCACGCTTTCGTTCCAGGCCTCGACGCGCCCTTCGTTGTCCACCGTCGTCAAGGCATAGTCGGTCACGCCGGTCAGGATGGCATTGAACCAGGCCTCGCTCTGACGCAGCAGGCGTTCCTGCTTGACGGTCTGCGTCAGGTCGCTGAGCACGGCCATCAAGCGCGTGGCATCGAGCTTCATCAGCGTGATGCCCAGGTAGTGCGGATCCGACTTGCCCCTCACGCCGGCCGTCAGCTGGGCGCGGTAGTTCTCGCAAACAGGCCCGCTGTCGGCGGTAAAGGCGCTCGCCAGGCTGCGCAGCTCGGGGGCCACGCCTTCCAGCGCCGTGAAGACATTGTCGAGCTCGCCGTTCGGCGCCACCGGCAGCAGCAACTGGGCCGCCAGGGGGTTGATCATATTGACCGTGCCGTCCAGATCGGTGGACACCAGCCCGACCGGGGCCAGATACAGAAACTGCAGCAGCGCTTCGTGCTCGTCGAGCTCCTTGTCGTCCATGGCGGCTAGAGACGACGCAGTATCAACACATAGCGCTGCGGCGACCCGGCCGCGGCCAGCAGCCGGAGCCTGACCTTGACCGGCTTCATGCGCAGCGTCAGCACATAGTCGATGGTGTCGTCGAGGTCTTCGGCGCCGGCCGCGGCATCTTCGAAGCGCTGTGCCACCATGAAGTTGTTCATGCAGGGCGCGACCGTGGCAAAGACCGCATGGCCCAACACCCGCTCGGACGACAGGCCGGCGGCGGCCGACTCGAAACGGTTGTACTGGTTGACCTTGCCGTCGGCGCCAAAGCCGATCACGCCGAAGTCCAGCGCGTCCAGATCCGCGTTCGACAGGGTGGCCAGCAGATCGAGCAGGTTCGGGGTGCTGAAGTCGGGTTTCAATGCGGGCATGGTGTGGCGCAGCGATCAGGCAGACGGTGTGGTGGGCGTCCAGGCGATGTCGGCCGCCTCGCCACAGGCTTCGAACAGCGGCTTGCTGAACAGATAGCCCTGCAGCAGGCGCACGCCCATGTCCTGCAGGCACCGCGCCTCGTCCACTGTCTCCACGCCCTCGGCAATGATGCGGATACCCAGCTCGCTGCAGATGCGCACCACGCCGCGTGCGATCGCCTGCCGGGGCTTGTTGGCATGAATGCCGCGCACCAGGGCCATGTCCAGCTTGACGATGTCGGGCTGGAAGTCGGCCAGCAGATTCAGCCCGGCGAAACCGGCGCCAAAGTCGTCGATGGCGGTCAGGAAGCCGATGCGCTGGTACTCGCGCAGGATCTCGGCCAGCCACTTGCCGTCATCGATGCGCTCGCCCTCGACGGTCTCGAACATGATGCGTTCGATCGGAAACCCGTGCTGGCGTGCCGCCGCCAGCGTGGCACGTATGCACAGCTCGGGTCGGTAGATGGCATTGGGCATGAAATTGATCGACAGCGTGCTCTGCATGTTCAGCCGCGCCGCCGTCTTGATGGCCTTGGCCCGGCAGGCCTGATCGAAACGGTAGCGATTCGCGTCGGTCACCTGCGACAACACGCTGCCGGCCGACTCGCCGGCCGGCCCGCGCACCAGTGCTTCGTGCGCAAAGATGCCGCGCGTCTCGACATCGACGATGGGCTGATAGGCGTAGCTGAACTGAAAACCCAGGCGCTCGCCGCTGCCGCAGTCGCCACAGGCTTTGTCTTCTGCTTCGAGAGGGATGAAGTCTGAGGCTTGCGCCGCTTGGATCGGAATCATGTGTGTCAAGGCCGGAGGCTGGGTCGTCATCCTCTGTATCGGCCCCCGCCGGCAAGGCTTGATCCTCCGCTGCGGCCGCACGCATCGCCTGTGCGGTAGGCGACAGAGACAGTGGCTGAAAGCGTGACGTTGTGCGCAGCCGGCCGTGGCTCATCCGCCCCCTGCCACGAGGGGCCTCACGCCGCCTGCTGCCGGGCGGCCCGCGCCCGCTGGTTGGAGGCAGCGATATTGTCGCGCTCGGGCGCAACACCGGAGGCCAGTGCGGCCACCCATTCATCGGTGCCCAGCACCGCGGCAAAGCGCGATTGCAGCACCACGGAGAAGACGCGGTGCATCTCCTCGGCGCTGGCCTGGCCCGCGCGGTTGGCATAGGGCACGCTGCCGGAGGCGTCGTGCAGGAACTCGACCGCCAAGCCATCGTGCAGCGCGTGCACGATGGTCGAGGCATTGCAGTTGTGCGTCATATAGCCGGCGATCACCAGCGTATCGACGCTCTGCGCGGCGATCCAGGCCGCCAGGTCGGTGCCGGTGAAGGCACTGGGCAGGGTCTTCTGGATCAGGTGGTCGAAGGGCCGGCTCGCCACCACCTCGTGCAGTGCACCGCCATGGCTGCCCAGCGCGAACAGGGGGCTGGTGGCGGGCGCCATCTGCTGCACCACGACGATGGGCAGGCCGGCGGCACGCGCGGCATCCATCGCCCGGCCGATCGCCGCCAGCGACTGCTGCACCGGTGGGTATTCGATGGGCAGATTGCCGCTGACATATTCGTTCTGCACATCGATGACGACAAGGGCGCGGCGTGGGGCGGTGGACATGGGTTTCTCCTGTGAGGGTGAACAGCGACGCGCTGTCCATGGCGTCCATTGTTGGTATTCGAGGCCACCCGCGAAAGTGGCCCGAATGACAATCTTCGATAAGATCAGGCCATGACGTCATCACCGCCGCTGCGCATCGCCGTCGTCGCCTACGACCGCATCAGCCCCTTCCACCTGGCCGTGCCTTGCGTGGTGTTCGGCGAGGACCGCAGCGACACCGGCGTGCCGCCCTTCGACCTGCGCGTCTGCGCGCTCGACCCGGCGCCGCTGCGCACCTCGATCGGCTTCACCATCGGCGCCACCCAGTCCTTGAGCGGACTGGCGCGGGCCGACATCATCATCGTGCCCTCCTGGCGCGACCCCGACGAGCGCCCGCCGGCGCCGCTGCTCGTCGCGCTGCAGCGTGCGCATGGCCGTGGCGCGCGCATCGTCGGCCTCTGCCTGGGCGCCTTCGTGCTGGCCGAGGCGGGCCTGCTCGATGGCCGCACCGCCACCACGCACTGGGCCTGGGCCGATCGCTTCGCGCAGCGCTATCCCGCGGTGCGGCTGGACCGCGATGTGATCTACGTCGACGACGGCACGGTGCTGACCTCGGCCGGCACCGCCGCCGGCCTGGACTGCTGCCTGCACCTGCTGCGCCAGTCGCATGGTGCGGAGATCGCCAACCGCGTCGCGCGCCGGCTGGTGATCGCGCCGCACCGCCAGGGCGGCCAGGCGCAGTACATCGAGCAGCCGCTGCCGGCCACCGGTGCCGATCACCGGTTGTCGGAAGTGCTGGCCTGGGCCACCGAGCATCTGGCCGAGACCCACAGCCTGGACGCCCTGGCCAGCCGCGCGGTGATGACGCGCCGCACCTTCACCCGCCACTTCCGCCAGATCACCGGCACCACCGTCGGCCAATGGCTGCTGCACCAGCGGCTGGCCAGCGCCCAGCGCCTGCTGGAGACGACCGAGCTGAAACTGGAGCAGATTGCCGCCGAGACCGGCCTGGGCTCGGCGCTATCGATGCGCCAGCATTTCGCCAGCCAGCTCAAAACCTCGCCCAGCGCCTACCGCAAGCAGTTTCGCGGCGACTGAAACTCAGGCAATCGCATCCGTTACACGGGCCGTGGCGAGCCCGACGAAGGCCTCCACCAGCGGCGCCCGCACCGACCTGCGCTGCCAGACGATGCCCACCGTGCGGCTCGGGCAGGGCGGCGGCAGCGGCCACTTCTTCAGCGCCGGGTTAGGGGGGCCCAGCACCGCCCAGTCGGGCAGCACCGACACGCCCAGGCCCTCGACCACCAGCTTGGCAATGTACTCGATGCCGTCCAGCTCGGCGCGCACCTGGGGGCGGATGCCGCGCTGGCGCAGATAGTCGTCGGCCATCTTGCCGGCCACGACCTGGCGGTCGTAGCGGATGAAGGGTTCGCGGGCTATGACCTCCAGCGGGTCGGTGACGGCCATGCCGGCCGGCGTCAGCAGCACCAGCGGCTCCTCGCGCAAGGTGTGCCAGGCAACCGTCTTCGGCAGCTCGAACAGCGGATGCACCAGCACCGCCGCGTCCAGCTCGCCGGCGAGCACGCGGCCGTAGAGCACGGTGGTGGATGCAGGCTCGATGTAGATTTGGATCTCGGGGTGGCGCTGCACCCAGGCCTTCATCACCGCCGGCACGATGCCCATCAACGCCGTCGGTATCGCGCCCAGCCGCAGCGGCCCGGCCGGCAGATCGGTCTCGCTGGCGGCCGATTGCAGGTCGCGCACCTCGCGCAGCACCGTGCGCGCCCGCTCCAGGATGCGCTGACCGGCCACCGTGGGCTTGACGGTGCGGCCCGAGCGCACGATCAGCCGCGCCCCGATCTCGGCCTCCAGCGCGCGCAGGCGCTGGGCCATCGTCGCCGGCGTCAGGTCCAGCTGGCGCGCCGCCTCGGCGATGGAGCCCAGCTCGACCACCGACACAAAGCTCTGCAGAAAACGTGAATCCATTGGGTTCGCCCTTGTCTAAAGACGTAATTTACGTCTTCTGAAGATGAGCGACCGCCGTTTTTCTTTTCCTTGCCGGCCCGAAGAATGAGCCCATCGCATTCATCCGGAGACCCACAAGTGCCCAAGATCCAATCCATCGAGTTCTGTGCCGCCGCCGTGCCGCTGGACCGAGTGACCTCGTTCTCGAACCGCACCGTCAGCGTGCGCCACTACGGCCTGGTGCGGGTGCGCGCTAACGACGGCCTGGACGGCATAGGCTTTTGCTATATCGGCAGCGCCGGCGGCGGCATCTTCACTGCGGCCGTGCAGGAGCTGCTGGCGCCGATGCTGATCGGCCAGGACAGCTCGGCCGTCGAGGGCCTGTGGGCGGCGATGTACCAGGAGTCGCTGCTGCAGGGCCGATACGGCACGGTGATGCGGGCCCTGAGCGCGCTGGACACGGCGCTGTGGGACCTGAACGCCAAGTCGGCCGGCCTGCCGCTGCACAAATTCCTCGGCGCAATGCAGCTGGACTCGGTGCCCGCCTACGCCAGCGGCGGCTACTACCTGGACGGCAAGACGCCGGCCATGCTGGGCGAGGAGATGGCCAGCTATGCGGCCAAGGGCTTCAAGGCGGTGAAGATGAAGACCGGGCGGCTCTCGCCGCAGGCGGAGGAAGAGCGCCTGAAGAGCGCCCGCGACGCCATCGGCCCCGACATCGAGCTGATGATGGACTGCAACAACGGCTGGACCGACACCACCCAGGCGATGCAGTACATCCGCCGCTTCGAGGCCTACGACCCCTACTTCATCGAGGAGCCCTTCGGCCCGGACGATATCGACAGCCACGCCAGGCTGGCCAAGCTGACCCGCATCCCGGTGGCCACGGCCGAGATCGGCTACGGCCGCTGGGCCCACAAGCAGATGCTGGACCAGGGCGCCGCGGCCATTCTGCAGACCGATGCGGCCGTCTGTGGCGGCATCACCGAGTGGAAGCGCATTGCGGCCACGGCATCGAGCTACGGCGTCGTGATGTGCCCGCACTGGTTCCACGATCTGCACGCGCCCTTGGTGGCCGCCACGCCGAATGCGCGCTATGTCGAGTTCTTCTGGGACGACCAGGTCCTGAACTTCCGCCGCCTGGTGGACCGCCAGCTGGAGCACCAGGATGGCCGCGTGATGCTGCATCAGTCGCCAGGCCTGGGCTTTGGCTTCGACGAGCGCGAAGTGGCCCGCCACGGCCGCTGGTCAACGGTGCGCTGAGTGATGAGCAACATCCTCGCTCCCAAACTGCACGGCGTGCTGTCGCCGGTGCTGACGCCGTTCAATCAAGACCTGACCCCGTCCGTGCCGCGCTTCGTGCGCCACTGCCGCTGGCTGCTGGACCAGGGCGTGGGCCTGGCCGTGTTCGGCACCAACTCCGAGGCCAACTCGCTGAGCCTGGCCGAGAAGCGGAGCCTGCTCGACGCGCTGGCCGCGGCCGGCATCCCGGCCGGGCAGATGATGCCCGGCACCGGCGCCTGCGCCCTGCCCGACGCGATCGAGCTGACCCGACATGCGGTCAGCCTCGGCTGCGCCGGCGTGCTGATGCTGCCGCCGTTCTACTACAAGGGCGTCAGCGACGAGGGCCTGTACCGCGGCTATGCCAGCGTCATCGACGCGGTGGCCGACACCCGGCTGCGCATCTACCTGTACCACATCCCGCCGGTGGCCCAGGTGGGCATCAGCCTGGGTCTGATAGCGCGGCTGCTGAAAGCCTATCCGCACACCATTGCCGGCATCAAGGACAGTTCGGGCAACTGGAGCCATACCGAGGCGATGCTGCGCGACTTCCAGCCCCAGGGCTTCGACGTGTTCGCCGGCTCCGAGGCGGTGCTGCTGCCCACCTTGCGCGGCGGCGGCGTCGGCTGCATCACGGCCACCGGCAATGTCAACCCGGCAGCCATCGTCGATCTGTGCGAGCACTGGCGCGACGAGGCCGCCGATGCCCGGCAGCGGGCCTTGAACGACACCCGCGCCGTGTTCCAGCAGCGGCCGATGATTGCGGCGATGAAGGCGGCAATCGCCTGGCAGAGTGGCGACCCGGGCTGGGCGACCGTACGGCCGCCACTGGTGGAGCTGGACCCGGCCCAGCAGCAAAGTTTGATGGGCGAGCTGGAAGCGCTGCGCTTCCGGATGCCGAAGGCGGCGTCGTTGGCACTGGCGGCATGATCCGCCCCAAAAAACCGAAGAACCAGGAGACGGGAATATGAAACGCAGAAGCTTTGTCATCAGCTCGCTGACCGGCCTGGCCGCCGGGCTGAGCCAGGCCCAGACCGCCGGCTGGCCCACCGGCCCGGTGCGACTGATGGTCGGCTTCCCGCCCGGCGGCGGCACCGATGTGCTGGCCCGCCTGCTGGCGCAAAAACTGGCGGCGATGTGGAAGGCCACCCTCGTTGTCGACAACAAGGCCGGGGCCGCCGGCACCATTGCTGCCGACCAGGTGGCCAAGTCGGCGCCCGACGGCCTGAACCTGTTGATGGCCCACATCAGCAGCCACGGCATTGCGCCCGGCTTGCTGCCGCGGCTGGGCTATTCGGCCGAGCGCGACTTCACGGCGATAGGCCTGGTCGGCGCCACGCCGCAGATGCTGATCTGTGGCGCCGGCCAAGCGGTCAAGACCCTGCCCGGCCTGGTCGAGCTGTGCCGCCAGAAACCCGGCCAGATCAGCTTCGGCTCGGCCGGCAACGGCTCGGCGCAACACCTGGCCCTGGAGTTGTTCAAGGCCCGTGCCAAGGTGGACGTGCTGCATGTGCCCTACAAGGGCTCGGCGCCGATGATCACCGACATGCTGGGCGGCCAGATCCAGTACGCCTTCGAGGGCATGACCACGGCCACCACCCATCTGAAGAGCGGCCGCGTCATCGCCCTGGCGCAGACCCGCCCCAAGCGCTCGAAGAGCCAGCCCGGCGTGCCAACCCTGGCCGAGCAGGGCTTTGATGGCTTCGACGCCAGCATCTGGTTCGGCCTGGTCGGCCCGGCGCGCCTGCCGCCGGCCCTGGTGACGCGCATCAACGCCGATCTGAACGCCGTGCTGGCCCAGCCCGATGTGATCGAGAAGCTGGACCAGTTCGGCGCCGAGGACGGCGGCGGCAGCCCGAAGCGCTTCGGCGACTTCATGAGCGCCGAGCGCACGAAGTGGGCGCAGATCATCAAGGCGGGGAATGTAACGCCGGACTCCTGACCTGGCGCAGGCGCCGGCAGGCTCAGGTCTGCGGGTACTTGTCACCCAGCTTGGGCGCGCTCTCCGCCTTCCGGGCAGCGTCTCGCAATTCCAGAAGCCGGCGCCGGTTCAAGGAGCGCCGCCTGCTCTCGCCGAGCCACAGCCCCGCGTACAGATAGGCCACCACCGTTGCAAGAAACAGGAACAGGAAGGGCAGCATCGACAAGAAATCGTCGGGCGCAGGAAGGCCCAGCAGGCGTGCACGATATTCGCTCGGCCGCTCCCGGTACGACGACAGGATGCTCGACGCCAGGAATGCCAGCAGCAAGCCGCCCATCGCGGCCAGCAGTTGGCGAGGTCGCCCCAGCAACTCGCGCCAGCCATCCGGCCGTCGCAAGGCGTCGCGCATATCGCCGATCAGGGCAACCCGGTCCGTCCGGTTGGCCGACTCGCCACTATTCAGGCTTTCCAACGTCAGGCTCTCCAGGTACAGCTCACCCAGATCCTCCAGCTGGGCGTTGCTCAGATAGGCCTCGTTGGCGACCAGAATCGCGCGCAACAGCTGGCGCTCGCGCGCTGCGTCCTTCTTCGTCAGCGCCTCGCGCAGCGACTCCAGCGCATCAAGCACCTCGCGGCGCGTCGTCAGGCTGCGCTCGGCCATGGCCGGCGCGGCCAGCGCTTCGGTCTTTGCAGCAAAGCGCTCCTGGATACGTGTTGACTCTTCGTTGCGTCGCTGCTCCAGTTCCAGCAGCCGAGCCGTGATCTTCTTCACGCTGTCAGTCAATACGGGCTCATCGACACGGTCAGGCACCGTGACCGCGGTCGTGGCGGGCTGAGCCCGCACCGCAGCCCTTCTGCCGGTCAGCGCAAGCAGGAAAGTTCTGAGTTCGGGCTCGAAGGTCTTCTCGGCGAAAGCGATCGTCGTGCCCGATCCCTGCAGCAGCGAAACCACTTCCTGGCTCGAGTAGCCGACCGTCACCGTCAACAGCTCAGCACGCGCCCATTGCGCGTCGCGTAAGCCCAGCATATCGCGCACCCGGCGCGCCGAATCGATCTCGTCGAGCGGGTCGGTGGCTTTGACTGCCAGGATCACTAGCACGACCTGGCCATCGGCCGTTGACAGGGCCCGGTCTATCACCTGCCCGTTGACGGCCAGCTCCAGCGGCTTGAAGCCATGGGACGGTGCCACCCCATCTATGGTCGCCAGCATCACCCTGACCCGGTCGTCTATGCTGCCCGCGCGGCGCGCACTCTTCAGCAGCACCCGCGCGTCGGCCAGGGCCGGCTCGCCAGCGGTCTCGTTGAATGCGTGATGGGCAATGCGCAGCACCTCGCGCGGGATGCCGCCGGACAGATCATGGATGGTGGCAACAGCCGTCTCGGTGAACAGGCTCAGGCTCGGCCGCTCCAGCATATAGGCGTCCAGTAGAAGCCGGATCTCGGCCCGGTTGAGGCCACCGACTGTGATCTGTGCGCGCTGCCGGAAGCGCGCTGGCACATCGCGCATCAGCTTGTCCCAGGCCTCGGGAATCCCGGCCACAAAGGTCATTGCCGACTGCTTGCCCAATTGCTCGATGAATTTCTTGAACAGCGAGCCCAGCGATTCGAAGGCGGCTGCATCCGGGGTGCGCACCAGTACCTCCAGCTGATCCACCAGCACCAGCAGCGGCACGCCGGCCAATCGGTGCAGGGCGGCAATGGTCTCCAACGCCATGATGGCAATCGCATCGGCGTTGGCCACGTTGTCTGATGGGCGCAGTTGATAGTTGACGCCCAGCCGCTCAAGGTCGGCGACCTCCTCTCCGGTGAGCCAGAGATGGGCATCGGCGCCGAGACGGGCATCGGGCAGATCCAGCAGCACGCGGGCAATGTCGGGCGTACCGGTGGCGGCCTGCAACTCGGCAAGCAGTTGCTGGCGCAGCTGCTCCAGATCGATATTGCGCTCGTCCTGTAGCGTTTGCAGGCCGCCGACGGTCAGCAAACGCTCCTCCAGGAACTCGGTCACCTTGGCCGACCTCACCTTGTCGCGCGCCAGCTTCAGCAGGGCCAGCTGGATCAGCTCGATCAGCAGCGGCCGGTCCAGCTGCTTCATCAGCTGCTGGCAGAGATCGAACAGCTGGCTCGAATCGCATTTGCCGTACAGGGCCGTGCCGCGAATCGACTTGGTCTCGCGCAGCAGGGCAGACAGCCAGTTCAGCACATGGGTCTTGCCCGAGCCATGGGCACCCCGCAGTCCGATCGCTCCACCGAAGCGGGCATCGTCGACCGCATAGGCCTGCAGGTAGCCGCTCAACTCGACATGCACCTGCTGCATGTACTCGAGCTTCGAGCAATTGACGGTGGTGGCCCCATAGGTCGCCACCGCCTCGGCCGGAAAGGGATTGCTGACAGCGGGTGTTGCGTTGCTCATGGCCTCAGACCTTGCCGTTGAGTTTGTCACGGGCGCGTATCACTTCGGCGCGGCCCAGCAAGGTAGTCCGCGGATCGACACCGGCCAGTTCATCATCGCTGGCGCCGGCATGGCGCTGACCGAGCGCGGCCGAGTGCTCGGCCAAGGCCGCATACAGCGTGCGTCGCAACCAACCGACCGAGTGCTCAACAGGCTTGCCCGGCAGGCTCTTCGCGCCGGGTTCGTAGAGCACCGCGAGTGCATCCGCGGTGAACGGTAGCAAGGCTTGATCAAGGGCATCGGCCATGGGCACCAACCGCTCGGCGGCCAACCGGTGGGTCAGGTACTGCTGGGCCTTGGTTCTGTCCAGCGCCTGCGCCTTGACCCAGGCGACGTTGAGGCTGTTGCCTATCATCGCGTCGTAGCAGGTCTTGGCAAAGGCAAACTCGGCCGTGGTGACGATCACATAGGCGCAGCAGCTGCGCACCGACTCGAGGATGCTGATCCAGCTGTCATGGTCACCGCCCTTCTCAATCTTCACCACCAGCTGGACGCCATGGGGCTTGAGCAGGTCGCGAAAAGCCCGGAACACTTCGGCATAGCTGGCATCACGCCGGCCCTCCTGCGCCTTGCTGACCCGGTCGTACTTCGCCTGCATGCTGGCTGCCAGCGCTTCGCGACCCGGCAGTGCTGGCAGGCCGAACTCGACTTGGTCAATGATGCGCCGAGCGACCGCGGCGACATTGCTCGCCTTGTCACGACCCTCCAGCTCGATATCGATGAGCATCGGTGCCTGCCCGCCGGTGGTGAGCCGGATCTTGTGCAGCAGCAGATTGGCCAGCGAGTCCAGGCCTGTCTCGCGCGAGCCCGAGATCAGCACCATCAATCCGCTACCTGGCAGACTGCGCGGCGTCGGAAACCTGGCCAGCGCATCCTGGACGGACAGCTCGCCGACCAGATCACTGGCCGACCAGTCGTAGACGTCGAAGTACAACGGCAGCACCCGCTCGTCCAGCAAAGGATTCAGGTCCTTCTCGACCGCCGGCTTCGGGATCGGTGCGCCCTGGCGATCGACCTCCGGATAGAAGGGGTCGGCGCGCAGTTTCCAGATGGCTTCGCGTATCGTCGTCATGTTTGAGGCTGCTCCTGGGTGACCGGCTTCAGGATGGCTTCCTTGTGATCCGGAAAGATCAGCGCCAGCTCATTGGCCAGTGCCTTGCGATTAGTTTGTTTCAGCGCTTTCAACAGCCGCCCGTGCGCCTTGGACGGAATCCCCTCCTTGATGCGCAGATGGCGGAGCTCACCCTCAATCGTGCGCAGATAGTCGTCCCGATCGGGCATCTCCATCGCGGTTTTGTAGATCCCGCCGAAGAATTTCTTCAGCGCGTCGGACTCGTCGCGCCGGAAGCGCTCCAGCGCCTCGTTCTCGTTGTTCCTCGACTCCACGTACTTCGTCAACTTGAACCCCAGCAGGGTGACAAAGACGCCTATGACTCCAGGCACCGCGATCCCCATCAGCCACAGAAAGACCTTGGCGTACGGTTCGTAGTCATCGCGCCTCAGGGTCAGCCCGTACTCCTTCACCGGCCAGCCGTCACGCAGCACCAGGACCTTGCCCTTGGCGCCGCCAGCCGCCGCAGGGAAGGCGCTGGCCGGCAGCACCAGCACGACCGCCCGCTCGTTCTCGGTCAGTTGGGACAGCGACAAGGTCGTCGCCGCCAGCTTCAGATCGGTGGAGCAACCCTTGCGCTGAGCCGTGCCCGGGTCCAGCAGCCGCGCCTCCAGCATGCCGGTCGAGGTCAGCTTCAATGCCGGCGTCGGCGGGCCCAGGCTGCGCAACCAGAACGACAGGCACAGGGGCGGCTGCGACCACAGCCAGTCGGGCCAGACCGAGTTGGGATACTCGATGATCGATGGCAGGCCGCTGACGAGCAGGCCGTCGGGCCGCGGCGCAGAGGCCGCCGACGCAGCGGCGGTCGGCGCCGATGCCGCTCCCGCCTGGGCACAGGCAAGCTGCGCGGTAAGCAACATCGAGCCCAGCAAGGCCTGGCACAGGAATCCTCGCGCAGCGCACCAAGACGTAACACCCATGCAGATGCTCCCTCTGGGCGACGCTGTTCTTTTTTGATCGCCCGGCCGCGAATGTAACGCAGATGCCTTGGTCGGGAAACAGTCCCCGCCTCACTTGGCCGGCAGTTCCTTCATCCAGACGCCCATGCGCTGTGCGACCTCGTCGCCGCAGGCGCCACGCACCGCGCCGGCCTTGTCCAGATGGACGGCCGCGCGGATGGTGTGGGTGCGCCATTCATCGCTGGCCATCAGGGTGTCGAGCTGAGGGCCGTCGCCGCGTATCAGGAAGAAGCCGTTCAGCTCGCCGCCATGCGGATCAAGAAAGATCGGCTCGAAAGACTGGATCAGGGCCTTGCGCTGCTGGGTGGCCAGGTACTCACCGAAGGACTGGAAGTGCTCGGCGCTCATCTTCTCGCGCCCGGGAATGGAACGGTTCCAGCCAAAGAACAAGACGTTTGAACTCATGGCATGTCTCCTGTCTGATGCGCCACCCAAGGTGGCTCAACAGGTATAGGCGAAGCCGGCTTGGTTGGCAGGATTTTTCGAGCTCCCGGCGGCCTCGGAGTGCCGCTAAACTGCCCTGGCAAAACACATGCGAGGGAGAAGCAAGGGATGGCGTCACACCTGATTCTCTGTGTCGATGACGATGCCACGATGCGTATCACCCTGCACGCCCTGCTCACACGCGACCTGGAGCCCAGGCACCGCATCGAGATGGCCGAAAGCGCCGACGAGGCGCTGGCGCTGCTGGACGGGCTGGACCCGCAGGGCCCGCAGCTGGCGGTGGTGCTGTCGGACTACATCATGCCGGGCATGCGCGGCGACGAGTTGCTGGTGCGCATCCACGGCAAACACCCCGACGCGCAGAAGATCCTGCTCACCGGCCAGAGCGATCTGGAGGCGGTGAAACGCTCGATCAACGAGGCGCGTCTGTACCGCTTCATCGAAAAGCCTTTCGACAATGCCGATCTGTCGCTGACCGTGAGCAGTGCGCTGCGCGCTTTCGAACAGGGGCGCGAGCTGTTGCGCATCAACGCCGAGCTGCAGCGCCTGAACGCCGAGCTGGAGGCCAAGGTGACGGCGCGCACCTTGGAGCTGCAGCAGAAAAATACGGAGCTGGAGCGCCTGGCCATCACCGATCCGCTGACCGGGCTGCACAACCGGCTGATGCTGGACAGGACGCTGGAGGTCGAGCTGGCGCGCTGCCAGCGCTTCGGCGGCCCGCTGGCCCTGGTGCTGTTGGACATCGACAAGTTCAAGCAGGTCAACGACAGCTTCGGCCACCAGGCCGGCGATGCGGTGCTGACCACGGTGGCCGGCCTGCTGGTCGACGGCGCTCGCGAGACCGATCTGGCCGGCCGTTGGGGCGGCGAGGAGTTCATGCTGATCTGCCGCAACACCGATGCCGAAGGCGCCGCCACCCTGGCCGAGAAGCTGCGTCTGGCCATCCAGGGCCGGCAGCTGGACGGCGCTGGCCACTGCACCGCCAGCTTCGGCGTCAGCGCCTGGCGGCCGGGCGACCGCATCGAAAGCCTGATTGCCCGTGCCGACGCCGCGCTGTATCGGGCCAAGGCCCAGGGTCGCAACCGGGTCGAGATCGGCGCCTGAGTTCAGGCCCTAATCGACGCCCGCATCATCGGGCAGGCTCAGCGCCAGCTTGCGCAACAGCGCGGCGAGCTGGCGCCGTTCGGGCTTGCTGAGGCCCGCGAGCAGCTTGGATTCCAGTGCCATGTCTTCGCGGAAGGCTGCCTCGGTGCGCTGGCTGCCCAGCTCGGTCAGCTCGACCAGCAGGCTGCGCTTGTCGGTGTCGGCCGGGCTGCGCCGCACCAGGCCGGCGGCCTCCAGGCGGGCCAGGCGGTCGGTCAGGCCGCCGGACGAGATCATCAGCATCTTGTACAGCTCGGTCGGCGTGCAGCGGTAGGGAGGGCCTGAGCGCAGCAGCGTGGACAGCACATCGAACTGGCCCGCGTCCAGCCCATGGCGGGCCAGCACGGCCTCGATCGGCGGGCGCAAATGCAGGGTGATGCGGCGGGCGCGGCCGATGATGGCCATGCCCTCGGTGTCCAGCCCGGGCAGCTCTTGCGTCCACTGGGCCTGCAGGCGGTCGATATGGTCTTGCGGTGTGGCGGCGTCGTCGCTCATGGGGCCCTCTGCTCGGCATCGAATTTATCTTGACGCCGAGATAACTACCTTTATTATCTCGGCATCAAGACAAATGGAGTGTCGCATGACGCATCCGACACCGCTGCCTTTCGCGCCGACCGGGCTGGACCACGTGGTGTTCCGCTCCACCGATGGTGCGCGCCTGGCCGCCTTCTACTGCGAGGTGCTGGGCTGCACCTTGGAGCGCGGCCTGCCCGGCAAGGGCCTGGCCCAGCTGCGCGCCGGCCGCTCGCTGATCGACATCGTGCCCAGCGAGAGCTGCGGCGACGCGGGCCGCGTCGACCATGTCTGCCTGGGCGTGCACCCGTTCGACGAGGCGGCGCTGCGCAAGCACCTGCAGCAGCATCGGGTGGCCGTCATCGACGCCGGCCCGCGCTACGGCGCCGAGGGCCTGGGCCCGTCGATCTATCTGCACGACCCCGATGGCAACGCGATCGAGCTGAAGGGCGTTGCGGCGCCGCTGTGCTGAAGCTCGCGGATCAGGGCGCCTCCATGCCCTTGGCGGCCAGCAGTGCCCTCGCTTCGGCACCGGTCAGCTGCGACAGCAGGGCCAGCGCAGCGGCACCCTCGCGGGCCGTGGCCGACACCGCGCCGGCATAGACGGTGTAGTTCTGGATTTCCGCCGGTATCGGCCCGACCAGCACCGCGCCCGGCACGGCCAGGATCTCGCTGATCTGGTGCAGGGCCAGATCGGCCTCGCCGCTGACCAGGCGCTGCGCCACCAGGCCGCCCGGCACCAGCACCGCCTTGGGTGCGATCTGTGCGGCGATGCCCAGCTTGTCGAACAGCTGCGCCAGATAGATGCCGCTGGAGCCACCGGCGGCCGGGTCGATATAGGCCACCGCCCGGGCCGCCAGCAAGGCCTGCTTGAAGGCGGCCACGCTGCCGATGTCGGGCAGCGGCGCGCCGCGCTTCACCGCCACACCGATGGCCACCCGCGCCAGCGGCCGGGCCGCGCCGGCCGCACCACGCTTGACCAGTTGCTCGATGCCGCCCGCCGGCAGCACGACCAGGTCAAACACCTCGCCGGCCTCGATGCGCTTGAGCAGGGCCCCGGCGGTGTCGTTCTCGATCTGCAGCCGGTGGCCGGTCTGCTGCTCGAAGGCCGGCGCCAGAGCCACCAGCACCGGCTTGAAGGCGCCGGCGGTGAGAACCTTGAGGTCGGCAGCGAGCGCCATCCCGGCCACGCCGGTCAGCGCTGCGATCAGGAGGTGTCGAAGCCCCATCGTCGAATTCCTTGCAGTGGAGCGGCCAGCATAAGCCCATGGCGGCTACGATGTGCAGCCCGTTGACGCCCCCACCCCCGATGAAGCCGCTGACCGCCCGATTCGCCTGCCTGATCGCCACCCTGCTGCTGGCCGCCTGCGCCAGCCCGCCCCAGGGCCTGGCGATAGACCGCAGCATCAGCGCCAGCGGCCAGGACAGCCGGGTGTTGTTCATCGTGCTGCACTACACGGTAGGCGGCTTCTCCAGTGCGCTGAAGACGCTGACCCAGGGCCAGGTCTCCAGCCACTACCTGGTCAGCGACGAGCCGGTGCGCATCCACGGCCTGGTCGACGAGAACCGCCGTGCCTGGCATGCCGGTCCCAGCCAGTGGCAAAGCCATGCCAATCTGAATGCCAGCTCGATCGGCATCGAAATCGTCAACCCGGGCTATGCCGAGACCCCGGCCGGCCGTGTCTACGCGCCATTCGCACCGGCGCAGATCGATGCGGTGGTGGCTCTGGTCAAGGACGTGGCGCGGCGCCACGAGGTGCGCCCGGACCGCATCCTCGGCCACAACGAGGTGGCGCCCCAGCTCAAGCAGGACCCGGGTCCGGCCTTCCCCTGGAAGCGCCTGGCCGACGAGGGGCTGATCCCCTGGCCCGATGCCATCGTCGTCAACGCCAAGCGGCCCGAGTTCGAACTGCAGCCGCCGGACGTGGCCTGGTACCAGCGCAAGCTCGCCGAGCATGGCTTCGCCGTGCCGCAAAGCGGTCTGCTCGACACCGCCACCCGCAATGTGATCTCGACCTTCCAGATGAAGTACCGGCCGTCGAACATAGCCGGCCAACCCGACGCCGAGACCGCCGCCCTGCTCTACACGGTGACCTCGCCGGGCGGCCTGCTGATGCTCAGGCCCAGCCGGTCCGACCCCGGCAGCAAGGACTGGACCTCGCGCTGGTGAACCTGGCGCTCAGAGCGCATGCGTGACGAGCTTGAAATCGCGGTCTTCGTCGAAGGGTTTGACAGTGAAACCCAGGCCGCGCATCAGCTTGAGCATGCCCGGGTTGTTGGCCAGCACCAGGCCCTCGATCTCGGCCAGGCCCTTCTCGCGGGCCACGTCCATGATGCTCTCCATCAGCCTTGAGCCCAGGCCGCGGCCCTTGAAGTCATCGGCCACCAGCAGCGAAAACTCGCAGCTCGACTGGTCCGGGTTGGTGATGTAGCGCGACACGCCGACGATGCGCTCGGTCTCGCTGATCTCGCCGTCGGCCCCGGCCACCCGCTCCTTGGCCACGGCCACCAGGGCCATCTCGCGGTCGTAGTCGATCAGCGTGAAGCGGGCCAGCATCGCCGGCGGCAGCTCGACCATGGACGAGACGAAGCGGAAGTAGCGGCTCTCGGGCGAGAGCTGCTGCACCAGGTCCTGCAGCATCTGCGCGTCGTCCGGGTGGATGGGCCGCAACGCGTACTCGCCGCCGCCGGGCAAGGGCCAGACCTGCTCGTAGCGCGCCGGGTAAGGCAGTATCGACAGATGGCCGTAGTTGTTCGAGCGGCCGCTGACGGCCTGCGGCGCGCTGTCGATGACGATGCGCGCGTCCACCGCCACCGCGCCCGATTCGTCGATGATGATGGGGTTGATGTCCATCTCGCGCAGCTGGGGCAGCTCGCAGACCATCTCGGACACGCGCAGCAGCAGCTGTTCCAGCGCATCCATGTCGACGGCGCTGGCGCCCCGCCATTCGCCCAGGGTCTCGGCCACGCGGGAGCGCTCGATCAGGCGCCGGGCCAGGAACTGGTTCAGCGGTGGCAGCTCCATCGCGCGGTCGTTGATCAACTCTATCATCGTGCCACCCGCGCCGAACACGATCACCGGGCCGAAGGGCTCGTCGGTGACCAGGCCGATGTAAATCTCGCGGCCGCGCCGGGCCCGCGCCATCTTCTGCACCGTGATGCCATTGATACGCGCCTGCGGCAGCAGGCGGCCGACCCGCTCGACCATATCGTTGTAGGCATCGCGCACCGCCGTGCCGCTGGCCAGGTTCAGCACCACGCCCTGCACATCGGACTTGTGGCTGATGTCGGGCGAGGCGATCTTCAGCGCCACCGGAAAACCCAGCTGGGTGGCAATCATCATCGCCTCGTTGGCATTGCGCGCCAGTATGGTGTTGGTGACCGGGATGTGGAAGGCCGACAGCAGGGTCTTGGACTCCATCTCGGTCAGCACCTTGCGGCGCTCGGCCAGCACGCTTTCGATCACCAGGCGCGCGGCCTCGATATCGGGCTTGGCCAGCGTCGAGAGCGGCGGCGGCGTCTGCTGCAGCAGCAGCTGGTTCTGGTAGAACGAGGCGATATTGCCGAAGGCGCCCACCGCCGCCTCGGGCGTGCGAAAGCTCGGTATCGCGGCCTCGTTGAGGATGGCACGCGCCGCCTGCACGGTGGCGTCGCCCATCCAGCAGCACAGCAGCGGCTTGCCTATGCTGCGTTTGATCTCGCCCAGCGCACGGGCCACGGCCGAGGCGTCACCGCCGACCTTGGGTGAATAGATCGCCAGCACGCCGTCGATGGCGCGGTCGCGGCAGGCCGCCTCGATCGCCGCCTTGTAGTGCTCGGGCGTGGCCTCCTCGGACAGGTCTATCAGGTCCGACAGCGAGGCATGGCTGTTGAGCAGCGGCTTCAGCGCCGCCGCGCTGTCGGTCGACAGCCTGCCCAGATCCAGTGCGATCTCGTTGATCCAGTCGGCAGCCAGCACGCCGGGCCCGCCGCCATTGGTGACGATGGCCAGGCGCTTGCCCACCGGCCGGTAACGCGAGGCCAGGCATTTGGCCGCCGAGAACAGCTCGACGAAGGAACGCACGCGCACCGCGCCGGCGCGGCGCAGCGCGGCATCGAAGACATCATCGCTGCCCACGATGGTGCCGCTGTGCGTTTGCGCCGCTTCGTTGCCGGCCGGCCGGCGGCCGGCCTTCAGCACCACCACCGGCTTGGCATTGGCGGCCATGCGCAGCGCGCTCATGAAACGGCGCGCGTTGGAGATGCCTTCGAGGTAGACGATGATGCTGTGCGTCTGCGCATCGTTGGCCAGGAAGTCCAGCACCTGGGCAATATCGACCGCGGTATTCGGGCCCAGCGAGACCACCGACGAGAAGCCCACCGCATTGTTGCTGGCCCAGTCCAGCATCGAGGCCGTCAGCGCGCCGGACTGCGACACCAGGGCCAGCGAGCCCGCCCGGGCCAGCGGACCGGCCGCGCTGGCATTGAGCTGCAGCTGCGGGCGCTGCAGGCCCAGGCAGTTCGGACCCAGCAGGAACACCCCCTCGCGGCGGGCGATTTTCTTCAGCTCGGCCGCCTGCTCCGCGCCGATGCCGCTGGAGATCACCAGCGCCGCACGGCAGCTGACCCGGCCTGCGATCTCCAGCGCGGCGGCCAGGTCCTCGGGCGGCAACGCGATGATGGCCAGGTCGGCCCGGGCCTGGGCCAGATCGGCCAGGGTGCCGGTGGTGTGGATGTCCAGAAACTGCAAGGTGCCGGTGTAGCGCTGGGCGCGCAGGGCCGCGTGCAGGGCCTGGGCGTGAGGGGTCAGCGAGGCCGGGTCATCGGCCCGGCCGGCGAACACGACGATGGCTTCGGGCTGGAACAGCGGGGTCAGGTAATGCTTGTCCATCAGTCGGCACCTATCAGCACTTTCACATGGGCCGCGACGCTGCGCGCCAGCGGGCTCAGCACATAGCCGCCTTCGAGGCAGGAGATCACCCGCCCCCTGGCATGGCGGCGCGCCACGGCCATCAGCTGCTGGGTGACCCATTCGTAGTCGGCCTCGACCAGGCCCAGATTGCCCATATCGTCCTCGCGGTGGGCATCGAAGCCGGCCGAGACATAGATCAGCTGAGGCCGGAAGGCCTCCAGCGCCGGCAGCCAGCGCTCGGTCACGGCGGCGCGAAAGGCTTCGCTGCCCGAGCGGGTCGGCAGCGGCACGTTGACCATGTTCCGGGCCTGGTCCTCCTCGCCCGAGAAGGGGTAGAGGCCACGCTCGAAGATCGAGCACATCAGCACGCGCTCGTCGTCGCGCAGGATGTCCTCGCTGCCATTGCCGTGATGCACGTCGAAGTCGATCAAGGCCACGCGTTCGACGCCATGCACATCCAGCGCATGACGTATGCCGACGGCGACATTGTTGAAGAAGCAGAAGCCCATCGCCGCCCCGCGCTCGGCATGGTGGCCCGGCGGGCGCACGCAGCAGAAGGCCGACGGTGCCTCGCCCTTGAGCACCAGATCGGTGGCCAGCACGGCGGCCCCGGCGGCACGCAGCGCGGCCTGCAGGGTGAAGGGGTTCATGCTGGTGTCAGGGTCGACCTGGCGATGGCCCTCGGTGGGCGAGGCATCCATCAGCTCGCGCACGTACAGCGAGGAGTGGGCATGGGAGAGCTGGTCCAGGGTGGCCAGCGGTGCATCGTAGGGCAGCATGTAGTCCAGCAGGCCCTTGACCAGCAGCTGGTCGTTGATGGCACCCAGCCGCTCCGGGCACTCGGGGTGATGGGCGCCCATCTCGTGGCGCGCGCAGTCGGCATGGGTGATGTAGGCGGCAAGCATGGCTGTCTCCGGTCGTGCCCTGCGGGCGGTCCCGGGCGTGCGGACCAGTCTATGCCGCGACAGCTGACCCGACCATGACAAATGGCAAGCCGGCTTGGTACAGTGGGCCGGCACCCACCGCATCAGGCCCTCCATGTCCACCTTTGCCTTCCACAGCAACAGCACCTTCATGAAGGTCGCCGCCCTTGACCCCGCCAGTGCCGCCAAGCCCTATGCCGTGGCCGGCATCGCCTGGGACGGCTGCGTGACCAACCGCCCCGGCGCCCGCTTCGGCCCGCGCGCCATCCGCGAGGCCAGCCATATGCTGTGCGATGGCACGCACCCGCATTTCGACTGCAGCCCCGAACAGCTGCTCGGCGATGTCGGCGACCTGGCCCTGCCCAACACCAGCCTCGAGGGCATGCGCGCGGCGATGATGCCGCTGCTGCCGCCCTTGCTTGCCAGCCACCACATGGCCTGGCTGGGCGGCGACCATTCCATCACCCTGCCGCTGCTGCGCGCCTACAAGGCGCATCTCGGCCAGCCGCTGGCGGTGATCCATTTCGACGCCCACTGCGACACCTGGGAAGACCATTTCGGCGAGCCCAGCGGCCATGGCACCTGGGTCTACGAGGCCATCCAGGAGGGCCTGGTCATCAAGGAGGGCTTCGTCCAGTTCGGCATACGCTCGGCCGGCTTGCGCGAGGCCCGCGAGTACGTGCGTGACCAGGGCGGACAGATCTTCGACGCCCGCAGCCTGCGCGGCCTGGAAAGCCCGGCCCAGCTGGCGCCGGTGCTGCAGGCGGTGCGCGAACGGATGGCGGCGCTGGGCCACCCTCCCGTCTATCTGAGCCTGGACATCGACTGCCTGGACCCGGCCTTTGCCCCCGGCACCGGCACGCCCGAGCCCGGTGGCATGAGCACCAACCAGGTCTTCAGCCTGCTGGAAGAACTGGCCGACCTGAACTTCATCGGCATGGACTGCGTCGAGGTCGCCCCGCCCTACGACCATGCCGAGCTGACCAGCTATGCCGCGGCCCAGTTCGTCTGGACCTATCTGTGCGGGCGCATCGCGAAGGCCGCCCCGTGATCTCCTGCGACGACGTTCCCGGCCACCCCGACTTCCGCTCTCTGTTGAGCATCGAAGGCATTGCCATCGATCTGCGCTATGCCACGCCCGACAACTTCGTCGGCCGCCCGCTGTACGGCGGGCTGGACTGCAACTGGCTGCGCCGCGAGGCCGCTACCGGGCTGGAGGCGGCCGTCGGCTGGCTGGCGCACAAGCGCCCCGGCTACCAGCTGCTGGTGCTGGACGCACTGCGCCCGCAAAGCGTGCAGGAGACGCTGTTCGCCGAGCTGGCCGGCACGCCGCTGGAGCTCTATCTGGCCCATCCCGAGCGCGGCTCCATCCATTCGTTCGGCATGGCCGTCGATGTGACCCTGCTCGATCCACAGGGCCGCGAGTGCGATATGGGCACACCGTTCGACGACATGAGTGCACTGTCGCATCCCGAGTTCGAAGCCCAGCATCTGGCCCAGGGCTTTCTGAGTGCCGAACAGCTGAGCCTGCGCGGCTGGCTGCGCGCGGCCATGCTGCAGGCCGGCTTTCATGCCATCGCCACCGAGTGGTGGCATTTCGACTTCGGCGACCGGGTGGCGGTGCGGCGCGACCTGCCGCGGGTACTCTAGGGCGCGCACAATCCATCGAGCCACAGAGGAGCCCGCTGTGCCCGACATCCAAGAGCGACTGCCCGCCCCTGCCGAACGCCAGAGCTGGCTGCAAACGCAGCGCGCCAGCTATCTGCAAGAGCCCTGCCTGGCCGTCGAGTTGCTGGTGCCGGCGCAGACGCTGTTCGCCCAAGTGTTGACCGAGGGCCCCAGCGACTTTGCCGTCGAACTCGGCCAGCACCTGGCCGAGCTGCTGGGCGAGGCCTGGCGCTCGGAGGGCATAGAGGCGGTGCTCGACGAGGTACTGCCCTGGGCCGAGCGCGGCTTCGGCGCCTCCGTCCGCCTGGCCATGACGGCGCTGCGCTGCCGCATGCACCTGCGCTTCGGCCGCCTGCCGGCGGCGCTGGCCCTGCTGGAGGATCTGACCCGGCTGTGCCGCCTCAGCAGCCGCACCGTCGATCAGGCCCACCGCGCCCGGGTGCTGGGCCAGGCGCTGGCGGCGCAGCAGGAGTACCAGCGCGCGATCGACTGCATGGGCGAAGCCATCAGGCTGTACCAACAATCCGGCGATCGTGGCCGCTGGGTGGACCTCTATGTCTCCAAGGCCTTTGCCCACCGTGCGCTCGGGGATCGCGAGGCCCAGCTGAAGACGCTGCAGGAAGGCGTCAGCATTGCCGTCGCCCAGGAGCGCTGGGTCGCCGCCTGCAATGCGCTGTCGGGCGTGGCTGAGGAGCATGTCGCCCGTGGCGAGCTGGCCCTGGCCGATGCCGCGCTGGCCCAGGGGCGCGACTATCTGCTGCGCGCCGGCCGCGGTGCCGAGCGCATCGAGAAGGAGCTGTGGGCCGCCGAGGCCGCCGGCCTGGCCGCGCGGCAGGACTTTGCCGGCGCCGCGGCCCTGATGCAGAAGGTGGTGGCGCAAAGCCTGGACTGGTCGATGCGCCGCCAGGTGGTGCGTCGCCTGAAGCAGCTCAGCCCCTGGCTGCAGCAGGCCGGCCAGACGGACGCGGCAATGGCCGCGCTGCAGCAGGCCCACGGGCTGGAAATGCAGGAGGTGCGCGATGCCAGCCGCCAGGACACCGCCGTGCAGCTGCAGCGACTGGAACTGGAGCATGCCCGCGCCGAACAGGCGCGCAGCGAGGCCCATGGGCGCGAGCTGGCGGTCAAGAATGGAGCGCTGGAGCAGGCGCTGCAGCTGCAGCGCGAGCTGCAGGGCGAGCTGATCGAGGCCAGCAAGTTCGCCACCCTGGGCACCCTGCTGGCGGGCGTGGCCCATGAGCTGAACACGCCGCTGGGCTCGGCACTGACCGCCACCACGACCATCGCCGATCTGAGCCGGGGGCTGGAGGAGGCGATTGGCGACGGCGCGGTCTCGCGCAGCCGCTTGCTGGCCGAGCTGCGCTCGTGCACGCAGGCGGCCGAGTTGTCGGCCAGCAATGTCGAGCGTGCGCTGGCCCTGGTGGCCAGCTACAAGCATATGGACACCGCCGACGAGATGGAGGCGCCGCAGGAGGTGCAGCTGCAGCTGCTGGTGCGCGCCACCTGGGACCGCACCATCGGCCCCGGCAGCCCGCTGCGGCTGGAGGTGGACACGCGGCTGCAGCTGCGCTTGCGTGCCCGGGCACTGGCCGAGGTCCTGGCGCAGCTGATCCAGAACGTCGAGCGCCATGCCTATGCCCCCGGTGTCGCCGGCGTGGTGCGGGTGCAGGCGCGGGTGGAGACCGGGCGGGTGCTGCTGAGCCTCGGCGACGAGGGCTGCGGCATCGCACCGGAGCTGCTGCCGCGCATCTTCGACCCCTATGTCTCGACCCAGTTCGGCCGCGGCCGCAGCGGTCTGGGCCTGTTCGTCGCGCAGCTGGCGGTGAGCCAGCGGCTGATGGGCCGCATACGCGCCCACAGCGATCCCGGCGCGGGTTGCCGCTTCGACCTGGAGTGGCCCCTGCTGCCCTAGGGCCCCTGCCGCGCCACCCAGTCGATCACGGCGTCCAGCACCGGCCGGCCCTCCCTGGCCCGCTCGTCGTTGATGAAGGCCACCACCACCCAGACGCGTTTGCGCGCATCGGTTACGTAACCGGCGACTGCCACCACGTTGCGCAGCGTGCCGGTCTTGATGCGGGCCCGGCCGGCCGCCGGGCTGTCCTTGAGACGCACCGTCCAGGCGCCATCGACACCGACGATGGGCAGGCTGGCCAGCAGCTCGGGCGCGTACAGGCCACGGTACGCCGCCTGCAACAGCGCAGCCAGCTGGGCCGGGCTGATGCGCTCGGTGCGTGACAGGCCCGAGCCGTTGTCCAGCACCAGGCCGCGGTCATCGATGCGCTGGCTCTTGAACCAGGCCCGCACCACCTGCTCGGCCGCGTCGGCGGTGCGCGCCGGGCTGGCGGCATCGGCGCCCAGGCGCAGATAGACCATGCGGGTGAGCGGATTGTCCGAGCGCTTGTTCATGCCCCAGACCAGCTCGGCCAGGGTGCGGCTCTGGTGCGTGGCCAGCACGCGGGCGGTGCCGGGTGTTGCCTCCTCCCGCGTGGCGCCAAGCAGCTCGCCGCCCAGCTGGGCCCACAGGGTGCGCACAGCGGCTTCGGCCAGCAGGTTGCGGTCGACCAGATTCATCCAGGTCTGCTTGCTGCACTGGCGCGGAAAACTGCCCTGCAACTCGATCAGCATGCGCGGCCCGTCAGGGCCCTCGATGCGGGTCGTGGCCGGCGTCGTCCAGTCGCCGCCCCATTCGCCGCAGGGCTTGTCGTTCAGCGCCAGGCGGTTGCGCAGCTCGACCGGCACCCAGCCGGGCTGCACCCGCACCGTCACCTGGCGCTCGTCCGAGCTGAGCGCAAAGCTGAGCAGATTGCCGTTGAGCTGCAGCGCGTCGGGCACCACGTTGTAATAGAACTCGGGGGTCTGGTCGAAGGCCGGCTGGCCCAGATCCATGCGCGCCGGATTGAACAGCGTGCGGTCCAGCACCAAGCCGCCCTCGATGCGGCGCACGCCGCGCTCGCGCAGCTCGCTGAGCAGCTGCCACAGCGCCGCGAAGTCGAGATCGCCATCGGCACCGCCGCGCAGATACAGCGGGCCCCTGAGCGTGTCGCCAGCCGGCGCCTCATCGGCCAGCAGATCGGTACGGCCACGGGTGTTGGGCCCCAGGCGGTCCAGTGCCACCACGGTGGTCAGCAGCTTCATCGTCGAGGCCGGTTGCATCGCGCGGCGCTCGTGGTGGCGCAGCCCCTTGGCCGGCGCGTCCAGCGGAAAGGCCATCAGGCCCAGCGCATCGGCCGGCAGGCCGGACTGGTCCAGAGCCGCCTGCACCGGGGCAGGCAGGGCAACGCCGTCAGCGCGAGGGGACGCAGCGCTTGCGGCCTGGCAGAGGCTGGCGCCCAGCAATAGCCCAGCCAGCCAGCGGCGCCGCAGCCTCACAGCGAGTCACGCAGCGCGGCGTCGGCCAGCTGCCAGCTGCGGTCGAGATCGGCCTTCAGCGCCTGTGCCTCGGCCGGCCTGTCCTGGGCGCGCAGGCTGCGACTCAAACCGTGCAGCGCCCAACCACTGAGCGGGCGTTCGGCCAGGGCGATGCGAAAGCTCTGCTCGGCCTGGGCAAAGTGCAGGGCCTGCAGCTGCATGGCGCCCAGGGTCAGGCGGGCGCCACCGGCCAGCATCGGCGGTTCGGTCTGGTCGGCATAGGTGGCGGCGGTGACGGCCTCGGACTGCCGCACCAGCGCGTCATCGATGCGGCCCTCGGCCAGTGCCAGCTCGGCGCGCAGCTGCGCCTGGGCGGTGTTGACCAGGCTGCGCACGGTCTTGGAGATGAAGGTGCTGCCGGCATGCTTGGCGAGCAGCGCAGCGGCGGCCGGCTCCAGCCGCGCCAAGGCCTCTTTGGCGCCGGCCGCCTGACCGGTGTGCGCCAGCGCGATGCCACGTGCCATCTCACCCAGCACCGCGGCCATGCCCTGCCCCCCGCTGGGCAATGGCTCCCGCAGCAGCGCATCCCAGCGCTGCAGGCGCAACAGGGTCAGCATGGGCAGGCTGCGACGGTACTCGGCGTACTCGTGGTCGCCGGTGGACAGCGCGGCGCTGGCGCGCGCGGTTTCCAGCGCCAGATCGCCGCGCCCCTCCATCAGCGCGCCGTACCACTGGAAGGCCGTGTTGTGGCCGCGCCAATCCTTGCTGACGCTGAAGTTCTGCACCTTCAGCTCATCCATCATCGCCAGATCAGCCGCATTGGCCTGCTGGTTGACCCGCGTCGCATCGGCATAGCGGCCCACCTGGGCATAGGTGTGTGCCGGCATGTGCAGCAGATGGGGCGACTTGGGCGCCAGCGCGCCCAGCCGGTCGGCAGCGGCCACCGCGCGACCGGCCACCTGCACCGCATCGACGGTGTGTATCAGGTAGTGGTTGAGGCCGGTGTGGTTCGGGTGCCTGGCCAGGCCGGCCTCGAGCCGGTCGGCAACCTCGCCAATGCGGCCGGCCGGCTTGCCGGTGTCATGGTCCCACCAGTCGCCACGGGTGGCGACCAATTCGGCCTCGGCGTAGAGCGACAGCACATCGGCATCATCGGCAAAGCGCTCGGCCAGGCTGCGCATGCGCTCGGCATAGGCAATGTCCAGCGGATCGGCCTTCTCTTCGGTGCCGCCCGCGCCGCAGACCTCGCCTAGCAGAGGTGCCAGATTGCGCGCCTCGCTGCCATGACCATAGCGCAGCGCCAGCGACTCGATCAAGGCAAGGTCGCGGGCCGAAGCGCCGGCGCTGTGCTTCAAGGCGTAGTCGACGTGCTGCAGCGCCTCCTTGAGATCACCGCGGTCGGTGTTGTTGATATTGGGCCCGAGCTGGTAGGCCACGCCCCAGGCGCACATCGCGCAGTCCGGGTCCTGGGCCAGCGCGGCCTTGAAGGCGCGGACCGCCTCCATCTCGTTGAAGGCATAGGCCTGGGCCATGCCTTGGGCGAACAGGCGCCTCGCCGCCTCGTTGGCCCGCGAGGGCTGCAGGCTGCTGGCACCAAAGCCGTCGAGCACCGGCGCCACGGCACGGCGATCGGGACTGAACGGCAGCAAGGCGCAGGCACCCAGTGCCGCGAGCGTGGCCGCCAGCAGGCTCAGCCGCAGCGCCAGGCGCGATCCGGGATGCTTGTTCATCGGCTTACCTTTCTCGGGCTCACTCCATCAAGGCTTGGACGGCGCTCCCAGCGCACGCACCTCGGCCTTGACCTCGACCGTCTCGCGCTTGCCGGCCTTGTCTTCGAACACCAGGGTCAGGGGCACGCTGTCGCCGGCCTTCACTTGCTGCTTCAGGTCCATCAGCATCACGTGGTAGCCACCGGGCTTGAGCTCGACGGCCTTGCCGGCCGGCAGGTCCAGCGCCGGGATATGGCGCATCTTCATCACGTTGTTGTCCATGGCCATCTCGTGCACCTCGGCCATCGCCGTCAGGCTGGTGCTGACCGACACCAGCCGGGTGTCCTTGGCCGCGGTCAGCTGCATGAAGGCACCGGTGGCCTTTTGCTGGGCGACGGTGGCGCGCACCCAGGCGTTGTTGACGGTGACCTGGGCCGAGGCGGTGGCCATCAGGGTGGCGCCGAACAGGGTGGCGAACAGAGGCGTGCGGAGTTTCATCGGGGCCATTCGTGTCAGGGAGATCGACTCATTCTAGGCCGCACCCTCGGTGGCGGCCACTGCCGCCTCGGCGGCGTCGGGCACCACCTGCGGCGCCTCGAACGGCAGGGTGAGCCGGAAGCAGCAGCCCTGGCCCGGCGTGGACTCGACCTCGACCTTGCCGCCCAGCACCCCGGTCACCAGCTTGTGCACCTCGTGCAGGCCCAGACCCGAGCCGCCCTGGCCCAGTCGGGTGGTGAAGAAGGGATCGAAGATACGCGGCAGATGTTCGGGGGCGATGCCCTGGCCGTTGTCGCTGACACTGAGGCTGAGCAGGCAGCCATCGACCGCCTGCGCGGCAATGCGCAGCTGCGGCGCCTGATGGCCGGCCAGGCCGTGCAGCAGGGCGTTCTCGATCAGATGGGTCAAGACCTGGCTCAGCGCGCCGGGGAAGCTGGCCAGGAGCAGATCGGGCGCGAGGTCCAGCTGCACCGCCACCGCCAGCGGCTGGCCCTGCAGCAGCGGCTGCAGCGTCACCAGCACCTCCTGCACCAACTCATCGAGCACGAAGCTGCGCCGCGGGCTGCCGGCCTGGTCGGCGGCGGCCTGCTTGAAGCCTTCGACCAGGCCGGTCGCATGCCGCAGATTGCGCACCAGCGAGACCAGGGCCTCCCGCGTCCAGCCGACGAAGCCGTTCAAGGTCGAGCGGCGCACGCCCTCGCGCGTGCCGGCCTCGAATTCGTCCAGCTGGTGTTCGAGGGCCGTGGCCAGCGTCAGGCTGCTGCCCAGCGGGGTGTTCAGCTGATGGGCCACGCCGGCGACCATCGCACCCAGTGCGGCCAGTTTCTCCGAGCGCACCAGTTCATGCTGGGTCTGGCGCAGATGCTGCAAGGTGTCGCTGAGCTCGGCGGTGCGAGCGGCAATGCGCTGGTCCAGCGTGTTGTTCAGCTCCAGCAGCGCCTGCTCGGCTTGCAGGCGCTCGGTCACATCCTCAACCACGCCAACGATGCGCTGCACACGGCCATTCGGCCCCTTGACGGCATAGGCGCTAGTGCACAGATGGCGCAACTCGCCATCGGCCCGCGAGGCGCGCCACAGCGTCTGCACCTTGCCGATCCAATTGCCGCCGCGCAGCCGCTTCTGCAGCAGGTCCACGTCGTCCGGATGAACCCGGTCCCACCAGGCACGCGGGTTGTGCAGCAGGGTGCTGGCCGGCACACCGAACATGCGCTCGTAGGCCGGGCTGACATAGTCGAAGCGGCTGAGATCGGGCGCCGCGATGTAGAAGACCTGATCAACACTGCCCGCCATCTCGGTGAAGCGCTGCTGGCTCAGGCGCAGCTTGAGCTGGCGCGACAGCAGCGCCCCCACAAAGACCGCCAGCAGCAAGCTGTTGAGCAGGCCGATCTGGAAGTAGCTGGACGTCCAGAACGGCTGCTCCGTCCAGCCGCCCTGGGGCGTGGCCATCAGGGTCCATTCGCCGCCGGGCACCTCGACCGAAACCCGCATCGGCTGCTGCTGAGCCACCTGGGACTCACCCCAGATCGGCGCGCCGCTGTCGCCGCGGGCATCGGTGCCGACCAGGAACAGGGCCAGCGGATGGTTCTCGACCAGTCCGCCGGCCTTCAGCAGTGGCCCGACCGATACGACGATGGAGATCACCCCCCAGTAGCGCGGCCCGGCGTCCGGCGTCAGCGCGTCCAGGAACACCGGCTCGCGCACGATGAAGGCCTCACCGCCCTGCACCAGCTTGACCGGCCCGGCCAGCACCGCGCGGCGCTGCTGGCGCGCCCGCAGCACGGTGGCCCATTGCTCCGGCCGCGTCTGGTAGCGCAGGCCCAGCACCGCCTCGTTACCGAGCAGGGGGTAGACCATCTGCACCACGTCGTCCGGCGCGACGGCGATATTGCGGATCTGCGGCAGCCGCGCCAAGGTGCGCCGGGCGATGCCGTCGAACTGCTCGGGCTGCAGGCGCTCCTGGTGGCTGGTCAGATAGACCAGGCCGCTGGTGGCACTGAAGGTGGACTTGAGCACCCCCACCAGCTGGGCCTGCAGAGTCACCAGCTGGGCCAGCACCTGGGCGCGCTGGGCCTGCGCCAGGCGCTCGACGTCCAGCCGCGCCACCTGAGCGCTGACCAGCGCGCCAAGCGCCAACGCCAGCCCGCCCGCGAGCCAGGGACTGCGAAACCTCTGCACACCCATCTGTTGAGACACCGTGTTGGATGGGCACAGCGTAGCAGGCCGCGGCGCGCTTGGGAGCTATGTCGGACCCGGAGTCGGAAAATCCTGCAGCAGGGTCAGGCTGCCCTCGCCGGCATCAAGCGCCACCCGCACGCCCAAGGGCAAGACCTGGTGCGGGCGGCCATGGCCCGAGGGCCAGCCGCCGAGCACCGACTTGCCCAGCGGCAGCAGATAGTCGGCCAGCACCGCCTGTGGCGAGTCGGCCTCGGTGAAGCTGCCCAGCAAAAAGCCGGCGGCGGCGTCCAGCACGCCGGCCAGGCGCAGCTGGGCCAGCATGCGGTCCACCCGGTAGGGGGCCTCGCCGATGTCTTCGAGGAACAGTATCCTGCCCTGCAGCCGGGGTGCGAACGGCGTGCCCAGCAGCGAGCAGAGCACGGCCAGGTTGCCACCGCTCAGTTCGCCGGTCACGCGGCCGCCCTGGCGCAGGCCGGCCTCCAGCGGCGGCGCCAGCCGCAGACCGGCAGGCAGGCCCTCGCGCAGGCAGGCGAACAGCGACTCGGCGTCGGGACCGGCGTCTTCATGCAGCAGGTCGGAGGCCGGCATAGGCGCCTGCAGGCTGGGCAGGCCCAGACCGTTGAGCAGCAGATGCAGGGCGGTGATGTCGCTGTAGCCGATCAGCAGCTTGGGATGGCGGCGCAGCAGCGCGGTGTCGATGCGGTCCAGCAGGCGCAGGCAGCCATAGCCGCCGCGCAGGCACAGCACCGCGGCCACCTCGGGATCGGCGAACGCGGCATGCAGGTCCTGCAGCCGCAGCGCGTCATCGCCGGCCAGATAGGGCAGGGTCGGGTGTTGCGCATGGCAGCCGGGAAAGAGCTTGGCGCGAAAGCCATGCTTTTGCAGCAGGGCCGGCACTTGCGCCACGCGCTCGGGATCGGCAGGGCCGGCGGGGGCGATCACGCCCAGCGTGGCACCGCCGGTCAGGCCTCTCGGATTGATCTGCTTCATCTCACCCCACGGCGCCGGACAGCGGCGCGTGGGGTGAGTAGATCACGGACAGGTTCAGCCAGCAGTTGGCTTAGCCGACAACTTTGCCGCCCGCCTTGGTGCACTCATCCTTGGACTTGGACGTGACCCAGCCCTGGCCCTTGCAGCTGTTGTGGCCCTTGCAATCGCTCTTGGCGGTCTTGCACTCGGAGGTGCCCTTGCAGCTGTTGGTGCCGGCGCACTTGACACCGCCGTCTTCGGCGGCCTGCACGGTGGTGCTCAAGGTACCCATCGCCAGCAGGGCAGCAGCGGCGGCGGCAACGGCAAGGCCGGATTTGAAGTTGGTCATGGTGGTTCTCCTGAAAAGGTTGGGGAAGGAACGAGTGAATGAAACGGTTGTAGGCGCTCTTGCAAACCTGCAGTGGCCTGATGCATCTACGCGAGCTCTTGTTCGCTGGATGCAACCGGTTTGCGCTTGCTTGCCAACGTGAGTCGTGCCTCCCGCCTGCTTCCTTACGCTACTCAGAAAAATTCTTGAATCTGCGCCAATTGCCACAAGGCAAAGCCGGCCAGCACCGCGGCGCTGAGCAGATTGACGCGGCGCCGCCAACGCGCGTCGAAGCGGCCGCGCAAGCGCCCCACCCCGCTGCTCAGCACCAACCACCACAGCGCCGAACCGATGAACACGCCAAATACCATGGTCCAAGGCGCGAGCACCCGGCCGGCGCCGGCCATGGCACCGAAGATGGCGATGAAGGAGAAGATCGTCGCCGGGTTCGACAGGGTCAGCACAAAGGTGCTGGCGAAGTGGCGCCACAGGGGGGCCGGGACACCGACCGCCTGGGTGGACTCGACCACCGGCGCACGTAGCAGCTGCCAGGCCATCCACAACAGGAAGGCGCCACCGAACAGGGCCAGCGGCAGCCGCGCTGCCGACAGCGCGTTGATCAGCCAGGCCACGCCGAAGGCACCGACCGCGCCATAGGCCGCATCGGCGGCCGCAGCGCCCAGGCCCGTGGCCAGCCCGGCGCGCGAGCCCAGCTGCAGGCTGCGTTGGATGGTGAGCAGGCCTATGGGCCCGACCGGCGCGGCGATCGACAGGCCGATCAGCAGCGACTTCGCGAAAACATACAAGGTGTCCATGGCCGTCACTGTAGCCAGCATGCGCCAGCGCGTGAATGGCGAATTTCAGGCGATGATGGGTGTCGACTTGCTGAATTTCTGGCGAAACTAGGCCATGACGAACACCGTGCAACTCGACGACAAGGCTTGGCGCATCCTGCAGGCGTTGCAGCTCGACGGCCGTGCCCCGCTGAAACAGCTGGCACTGGAGGCCGGCCTGTCGCTGCCGGCCACGGCCGAGCGGCTCAAGCGCCTGCAGGAGGCCGGCGTGATCAGCGGCATCCACGCCCAGCTCGAGGCCGCGGCGGTGGGCTATGGCGTGCGCGCCATCATCGGCATCACCGCCCTGCAGCCGGGCAAGCGCCCGCTGCTCGAACATCTGCGCAAGCAGCCCGAGGTGCTGGAATGCCATCACGTCACCGGCGCCGACTCCTATCTGATGACGGTGGTGGCGCCCGACATGAAGGCGCTGGAGGCGCTGCTCGAAGGCATGAACAAGTACGGCGAGACACGCACGTCCATCGTGATGTCGACGCCGATACCGGCGCGGGCATTGCAGCCGCCAAGTTCAGCGACTGACTAAGCTTTTCAAAGCTGGCGGCGGCGCAGGCACAGCCCCGCCAGCCGCCGGGCTTCAGTGAGGGGGTCGCCCTTGCAGGGCGACTGCCCTGCGGTGCTCCCGTCTTGGGCCGGTCGCGTAACTCACTACGCTCGCTTTGCTCGCTGCGTTCAGACAAACGCGCCCAGTCAGTTTTTGATACGCACGCTGGCGCGTACTGGCCCAAGCCGCTGTGCTCCTCGGCCCCGCACAGGCACCCGTCAGCTGGCGGGGCTGTGCCTGCGCTGAACCAGGGTGGCGTGGCTCGAGTGGTGTGCCACCGCCTGTGCCTGCATTGCGAGCCGGTGGCGACGGGACCCCTTATGCGGCGCCGAGCAGCGCAGCGGTCTGAGGTTGCCCATCGCTCCAGGCGATGGGCCGAGCGTCTTTGTTTGAGCACCGAGCACAGGCAGCTGTCGCAGACAGATGCCGGCCCCGCAGGGGGTGGGAGGGCGAGTTAGGCGCGCAGCCTCAGGACGTGAGCAGCGCAGGGCCAAGCGCCGCATTTGGGGTGTCGGCGACGCCGGCTCGCAATGCGCCACCGCCGAAGACACGGAGGCGACTCAGTCCGCCAGCACCGCCGCCATCGCCACCGCGACGGCCTCCACATTGCGCGTGTTCAGACCGGCCACGCACATGCGGCCGGAGCGCAGCACGTAGACGCCGAACTCGGCCTTCAGGCGTTCGACCTGCTCGGGGCTCAGGCCGGTGTAGCTGAACATGCCGTGCTGGCTCAGGAAGTAGCCGAAGTCGCGGCCCGGCAGCTTGGCGCTCAAGACGCTGTGCAGGCTCTTGCGCATCGCCTTGATGCGCTCGCGCATGCCCTTGACCTCGGCCTCCCAGGCGGCGCGCAGCTCGGGCGTGCTGAGCACGCGGGCGACCAGCTGGCCGCCGTGCATCGGCGGGTTCGAGTAGTTGCGGCGGATGGCCGCCTTCAGCTGGCCCATCACCAGCGCGGCCTGGGCGGCGTCGGGGCAGACCACGCTCAAGGCACCGCAGCGCTCGCCGTAGAGGCTCATGCTCTTGGAGAACGAGTTGGCGATGAAGAAGCTCAAGCCCTCATCGGCCAGCAGGCGCACGGCAAAGGCGTCTTCCTCGATGCCGTCGCCATAGCCCTGGTAGGCCAGGTCCAGGAAGGGCAGCAGTTCGCGTTCGCGCAGCACCGGCACCAGTTGCTGCCATTGCTCCGGGGTCAGATCGACGCCGGTCGGGTTGTGGCAGCAGGCGTGCAGCAGCACGACGCTCTTCTTCGGTATCTCGCGCAGCGCGGCCAGCATGGCGTCGAAGCGCAGGCCGCCGGTGGCGGGGTCGTAATAGGGGTAGTTCTTGACTGCTATGCCGGAGCCTTCGAACACGGCGCGGTGGTTGTCCCAGGTCGGCTCGCTGACATAGACGGCGCTGTCGGGGAAATAGCGCTTGATGAAATCAGCGCCCACCTTCAGGCCGCCGCTGGAACCCACCGCCTGGATGGTGACGATGCGGCCGGCCTTCAGCGCCGGATGCTCGGCCCCGAACAGCAGATGCTGCACTGCGGTACGGAAATTCGCCGCGCCTTCCATCGGCAGATAGGGGCGGGCGCCGGCATCGGCCACCACGGCCAGCTCGGCCTTGCGCACCGAGTCCAGCATCGGGATGCGGCCCTCGTCGTCGAAGTAGATGCCAATCGACAGATTGATCTTGTTGGCGCGCGGGTCCTTCTGGAAGGCCTCGTTGAGCGAAAGAATCGGGTCGCCTGCGTAGGCGTCAACGTGCTGGAACATGGTGATGAACTCCTGAATCGGGCAACCCGCATTATCGGGGCAGCGGCCCTGGCACCCCGCCCGGCACTGGTTAGCCAGCTTGCGGATGGCTGCGCGTTGTGTTCATATGAACGTCACAACCCGGTCATTTTGGACAGACATGATGTTCATATGAATGCAGCAAAGCGCTCCGACCCCATGCCAGCCGCGCTGACCGCGGCGGACGAGCGCCTGAAAGCCATACTCGGCCTGGTCGGTACGCAGGGTTTTCAATCGATTGACACGCTGGCCGAGCGCTTCGGCGTCAGCACGCAGACCATCAGGCGCGATGTCAACGCGCTGTGCGAGCGCGGCCTGTGCCGTCGACGCCACGGCGGTGTCGATGTGCTGCCCGAAGGCGCGCAGAACATGGCCTACACCGCGCGGCGCATCCTGCACCGCGAGGCCAAGCAAGCAATAGCCCGCTGCGTGGCCCAGGCCGTGCCCGAGGGCGCCTCGCTGTTCTTCGGCATTGGCACAACGCCCGAGGAATGCGCGGCGGCGCTGCAGCAGCGCCAGCAGCTGCGCGTGATGACCAACAACCTGAACGTGGTGGCGGCGCTGCGCCGCAACCCCGGCTGCGAGCTGGTGATGGCCGGCGGCCGGCTGCGCAACACCGACAACGATGTGGTGGCCGGCGAGGCGCATGAGTTCTTCTCGCGCTACGCGGCCGACATCGGCATCTACGGCGTCGGTGGCGTGGCCGAGGACGGCAGCCTGCTCGACTTCAGCCAGGACGAGGTGCGCATGCGCAGCGAGCTGGCCAAGCACTGCCGCCAGCGCTATCTGGTGCTGGACCACTCCAAGTTCGGCCGTAGCGCCACTGTGCGCGGCGGGCATATCACCGAGGCCCACCGCGTGTTCTCCGACCGACCGGTGCCCGCGCCCATCGCCGCCATGCTGCTTGACGCCGGCGTGCAGCTGGTCGTGGCCTCCTCACTGACCTATCCCCCGCTTGCTCTCACCGAAGGAGAACATTGACATGTCCATGCCCAAATTCCACCGCTACGCGCTGGCCGCCGCGCTGGCCCTCACCGCCCTGGTTGGCGTCGCGCCGGCCCAGGCCCAGCAGCGCGCGATTTGCTACAACTGCCCGCCCGAGTGGGCCGACTGGGGCTCGCAGCTGAAAACGATCAACGCGCGCTTGGGCATACAGGTGCCGTCGGACAACAAGAACTCGGGCCAGGCGATTGCCGCGCTGATCGCCGAGAAGGCCAGCCCGGTGGCCGACGTCGTCTATCTGGGCGGCATCGCCGCCGACCCGGCCCGCGACGCCGGTGTGCTAACGCCTTACAAGCCCAAGGCCTGGGACAAGATCCCGGCCGGCCTCAAGGACCCCGAGGGCCACTGGTTCGCCATCCACTCCGGCACCCTGGGCCTGTTCGTCAACACCGCCGCGCTGGGTGGCAAACCGGTGCCGCAGAGCTGGAGCGATCTGCTCAAGCCCGAGTACAAGGGCATGGTCGGCTATCTGGACCCGACCTCGGCGGCCGTGGGCCAGCTGGGCGTGATGGCGGTCAATCTGGCGCTGGGCGGCACGTACGACAACCTCGAGCCGGGCATCAAGTTCTTCAAGGCCCTGGCCAAGAACCAGCCCATCGTGCCCAAGCAGACCTCGTACGCCCGCGTGATCTCGGGCGAGATCCCCATCCTGCTGGACTACGACTTCAATGCCTACCGCGGCCAGTACACCGACAAGGCCGCCGTGCGCTTCGTCATCCCCAAGGAGGGCACGGTGGTGTTCCCCTATGTGATGGGGCTGGTGAAGGGCGGACCCAATGCCGACAACGGCCGCAAGGTGCTGGACTATGTGCTGTCCGACGAGAGCCAGACGCTGTGGGGCAATGCCTATCTGCGCCCGGTGTTTGCCGAGCACCTGTCGGCCGAGGCCAAGGCCCGCTTCCTGCCCGATGCCGACTACGCCCGCGCCAAGCCGGTCGATCTGAAGCGCCTGGCCACGGCCCAGCCCAAGATCATCGAGCGCTACAAGAACGAAGTCCAGTAAGCCACGCAGCGCTCCGGCCATGTACCTGCTGATACTGCCCACCGCCCTGTTCTTCGGCGCCTTCTTTGTGCTGCCGATGGCGCGGCTGTTCCTGGTGGGCGGCAGCGGGGCCACCGGCTGGGGGGCCTACACGGCCATACTGACCGATGCGAACTACTTCAACGCGCTGCTGGCGACTCTCGGCCTGGCCACGGCCACCACGGTGCTGACGCTCTTGATCAGCGGCATTACCGGCGTGTTCCTGCAGCGCCACAAGTTCCCCGGCAACGCGGCCCTGGTGGCGATGCTGACCTTGCCGCTGGCCTTTCCCGGCGTGGTGATCGGCTTCATGGTCATCATGCTGGCCGGCCGTCAGGGCCTGATCGGCCAGGTCACCGAATGGGCCACCGGCGAGCGCGTGGTGTTCGCCTATTCGATGCTGGGCCTGTTCATGGGTTACGTCTATTTCTCCATCCCGCGCACCATACTGACCGTGATGGCGGCCACCGAGAAGCTGGACCCGCGGCTCGAAGAAGCCGCTCGCTCGCTGGGCGCCTCGCCCTGGCGCGTGGTCGTCGATGTGATCGTGCCGGCCCTGAAGCCCGCGCTGATCTCGGCCGGCGCGATCTGCTTTGCCACCGCCGTGGGCGCCTTCGGCACTGCGTTCACGCTGGCCACGCGCATCAATGTGCTGCCCATGGTGATCTACACCGAGTTCACGATGTCGGCCAATATCGCGATGGCCGCCGCCCTGAGCTTCACGCTGGGTGCGCTGACCTGGCTCGTGCTGGCGCTGGCGCGCAATGCGGCCGGCTCGTCGGTGGCCGCTGCCGGTTGAGGCCGAGATGAAATTGATCGACTCGCGAAGGTGTACCAGTGCTTTGTCCCTCGCTGCGATGGGGTGGCAGAGGAGGCGGGGGGCCGGCCACCACGGGCTGAAGCTTGGGCCGGCCCCTTCGGACCGACCTCCAGCTTCTTTATGCCCGCCGTGGCCGGCCCCCCACCCCCTCTGCGGCTGCGCTGGTGGCAGCCAACCCCACGCAGCGCGCGCGCCTTGCGGATTGGCGAGTCTGCACAACCGTCCCAGCAGGGGCGAGGGCGCGCCGGTCGCAGCGGGCATAAAGAAGCCGGAGTTTGGCCCGTCCAGGGCCGAACAAGGCTTCAGCCCGCAGCGGCCGGCGCGCCCTCGTCCCTGCCGCTGCGCACTGCATATGGCTTGCGTCGCACCTAGCGCGGTGGAGTAACTGACATGAACCGCCCCCGAAAACTCTTTGTACTGCAGCTCGCCTTCACCCTGGCGGTCTGTGCCTTCCTGATCGTGCCGGTCGTGCTGTCGATGCTGGCCGGGCTGACGGTCAACTACATCGCCGGCCTGAGCAGCGGCCTGACCCTGCGCTGGATCTTCGAGGTCTGGGACGGCTACCGCGACACCATCTTTCGCTCGGTGGGCATCGCCCTGGCCTGCCTGGCCGTGACCCTGGTGCTGGGCGTGCCCACCGCCTATGTGCTGGCGCGCACGCGCAACCGCGCGGCCCGCTGGATCGAGGAGCTGCTGGTGCTGCCGATCGCCATGCCCGGCCTGGCTACCGCCCTGGCGCTGATCGCCAGCTATGGCGCGCTGCGCGGCTTTCGGACCTCCTGGAGCTTCATCCTCGTCGGCCATGTGCTGTTCACCCTGCCCTTCATGGTGCGCTCGGTGCTGGCCGTGCTGCAGTCCATCGATCTGAAGACGCTGGAGGAAGGCGCGGCCTCGCTGGGGGCAGGCTTTGCCCGGCGCTTCTTCGACATCGTGCTGCCCAACTGCCGGCAGGGCATCCTGGCCGGCTCGCTGATGGTCGTCACGCTGTCGATGGGCGAATTCAATATGACCTGGCTGCTGCACACCCCGCTGACCAAGACCCTGCCGGTGGGCCTGGCCGATGCCTATGCCTCGCTGCGCCTCGAGGTGGGCAGTGCCTACACGCTGATCTTCTTCATGATGATCGTGCCGCTGCTGCTGGCCATGCAGACGCTGGCCCGCCCGCGCACGACCAAATTCATCGCCGACGACGCTACCCCGGACGCCAAACCATGACCGCCCCCCTGTCCATTCATCTGCAGGCCTGCGCCAAGACCTTTGCCGACGGCACCCGCGTGCTGGAGCCGCTCGATGTGCAGATCAAGGCCGGCGAGACCCTGGTGCTGCTGGGCCCCTCGGGTTGCGGCAAGACCACGACCCTGCGCCTGATCGCCGGCCTGGAGCAGCCCGATGCCGGCGGCAAGGTCTTGTTCGACGGCGTGGATGTGACGCAGCAAAGCATAGAAGCGCGCAATGTCGGCATGGTGTTCCAGTCCTACGCGCTGTTCCCCAATATGAGCGTGGCCGAGAACATAGCCTACGGCCTGCGCATACGCAAACTGCCGGCGACGGCACAGCGCGAGCGCGTGGCCGAGATGCTGGAGATGATGCGCATCGCGCCGCTGGCCGACAGGTCCATCGACCAGCTCTCCGGCGGTCAGCGCCAGCGCGTGGCCCTGGCCCGCGCCCTGGCCGTGCGCCCCCGCGCCCTGCTGCTGGACGAGCCGCTGACCGCACTCGACGCCCAGCTGCGCGACACCCTGCGCGTCGAGATCAACCAGCTGCTGCGCCGGTTGGCCATCACCACCATCTACGTCACCCACGACCAGGCCGAGGCGATGGCGCTGGGCGACCGCATCATCGTCATGTCCCACGGCCGCGTGGCCCAGATGGGCACGCCGCACGAGATCTACCACCAGCCCGCCAACCGCTATGTGGCCGGCTTCATCGGCACGATGAACCGGGTGCAGGGCGAGTACCGCAACGACGGCTTTTTCACCTGCCCCGCCGGGCGGTTGCGCTGGCCGGGAGCCCAGGCCGCTGGCGCCGGCGAGCTGTTGTTCCGGCCCGAGGATGTGAGCATCGTCGGCGAGGATCAGCCTACCGATCTGGTGGGCACTGTCACCGCATCGCTGTATCTTGGCGACCGCACGCGCCTGATCATCGACCTTGGCCAGGCCCAGCCGCTGACGATGGACTGCCTGGCCCGCAGCGCCCCACCGGTGGGCCAGAGCGTGCGCCTGCAGGTCGACCCGCAGGGCCTGCTCGCCCTGGCCGCCTGAATCCGAGGAGTTCCCCATGCTGATCGCCCAGTTCTCCGACACCCACATCAAGATCCCCGGCAAGCTGGCCTATGGCCGCGTGGACACCGCCACGATGCTGCAGGCCAGCGTCGCCCATCTGGCGGCGATGCAGCCGCAGCCCGACCTGCTGCTGATCACCGGCGACCTGGTCGATCTGGGCCGGCCGGCCGAGTACGAGTTCCTGAGGTCGCTGCTGGCGCCGCTGCAAATGCCCTTGCTGGTGATTGCCGGCAACCACGACGAGCGCCAGGCGCTGCGCGAGGCCTTTGCCGATGACGCCTATTTCCCGGCCAGCGGCTTCATGCACTACGACACCGGCGGCCGCTGGCCGCTGCGCATCATCGGCCTGGACACGCTGGTGCCGCTCGAAGGCCGCGGCGAGCTGTGTGCCGACCGGCTGGACTGGCTGGCCCAGACCCTGGCCGCCGCGCCGACCCAGCCGACCCTGGTGCTGATGCACCACCCGCCCTTCACTACCGGCATCGCCCATATGGATGCCTTGGGGCTGACGGGCCGGGAGGCCTTTGCCGAGATCGTGCGTGGCCATCCGCAGATCCAGCTGATCCTGTGCGGCCACCTGCACCGCAACATCCAGACCACGGTCGGCGGCCGGCCGGTGCTGACCTGCCCCAGCACCGCACACCAGGTGGCCCTCGATCTGCGGCCCGAGGCGCCCAGCGCCTTCCGCATGGAGCCCCCCGGCTATATGCTGCACCGCTGGCATGGCGGTCAGTTGGTCAGCCATGTGGTCGCGGTGGGCGACTACGCCGGCCCCTACCCCTTCTTCGAGCCCAGCGGTCAACTGATCGATTGAGGATGCGTACGGCGGTCTAGGGCTTGCACCGCCGCCCGCTTTGTAGCAAGGTCTGCCGCGCGCTATTCATCGCAGCGCAGGGAGACCCGGCATGTCAGACGATCAAGCCGCTCAAGCCGCTCAAGCCGCTCAAGCCGATAACGCAGCAGCAGCACTGGACAGCATTGCGGCCATGGCCGCGGCCCGCCGCGCCCGGCTGCCCCCCACCGACCGGCCCGCGCCCGAGCAGGGCCTGTGGGGCCTGGCCCTGTCGGGCGGTGGCATACGCAGCGCCACCTTCTGCTTCGGCCTGCTCAAGGCCCTGGGCCAGAACAAGGTCTTCCACCGCTTCGACATCCTGTCCACCGTGTCGGGCGGCGGCTACATAGGCTCCACCGTCGGCAAGCTGTTCCAGAACGCCCGCGACAGCGGCCAGAACCCGATTGACGTGGAAGCGGCGCTGGGCGAGGCCGACCGGCGCTGGTTCGCCTTCTGGCTGCGGGCCAACGGCCGCTACCTGATTCCGCGCGGCGGCCGCGACCTGATGTTTGCCGGCGCCAATTTCGGCCGCAACCTGGTCGGCGTGCACATCGAGCTGGCGCTGATGAGCCTGCTGCTGGGCGGGCTGCTGGTCGGCTTCGATCTGCTGCTGTGGGCCTGGGCCGATTGCATTTTCAGTGGCGGCAGCTGCTGGCGGCCGGGCTGGGTCAATGTCGACACGCTGGCAGCGTTGTCGAACTGGCCGACGCTGTGGCTCTTGCTGCCACCGGCGATCTGGTGGGGCGCGGTGCAGGCCACCGCCTACTGGGCCCTGCCAGCCAAGGCCGGCGAGGGCCTGAGCGCGCAGCGCTGGATCATTGCCGTGCTGAGCGCGGCCGGCGCCTGGTGGCTGGCCGACTACTGGAGCGATGCCCGCGACACCGCGCCCTCGGCCACCGCCGCCCAGGGCCTGCAGCTGCCCTCGCTGCTGATGCTGTTTGCCGGTGGCGTCTTGCTGGCCTGGGTGGCCGGCACACTAATCGCCTGGTGGATGACGCGCCGCGGCCGTGCGCCCGACCTCTCGCGCAACCAGCTCACCGGCGGGCTGGCGGGCACGCTCAATCTGGGCCTGAGCATCGCGGCCCTGGGCCTGGTCGACGGCTTCGCCTGGCTGCTGGCCAATGCCTCGGCCGCCCATCACGGCACGGCCGGCGTGGTCATCGCCGTCACCGTGGTGGTGCTGCGCACGGTGCTGCCCAAGATCGCCGATCTGCCGCGCAGCCTGACGCCGGGCACGCGTATGAATCTGATGGGCCTGATCAACTTCGCCGGCCTGGTCGTGATGGCCCTCCTGATGGTGTTCTGGATCAGCCTGCTGCACCGCAACGTCACCGTGTCGCTGTTCGACGAGCAGCGCCGCGAGCTGCAGTACGCGCTGAGCTGGACCTGGATGGCCGTGCTGGTGCTGCCGCCGCTGGTGATGGTGCTGGTGTCGCTGCACAACCGCGATTTCCTGAACCGCTCGTCGCTGTTCTCGTTCTACCGCGCACGCCTGGTGCGCAGCTATCTCGGCGCGGCCAATGCCAAGCGCTTCCAGCCCGGCACCACCGACGCCACTGCGCCCTATCCGCGCCATCTGGCGGCCGAAGGCCCCCAGGTCGCGGTGCAGGACGTGCACCCCGATGACGACGAGGCCATGGCCGACTACCAGCCCCATCTGGCCGGCGGCCCCATCCATCTGCTGAATGCCTGCGTGAATCAGACCCGCGACCCGCGCGGCGGTCTGTTCAACCAGGACCGCAAGGGCCTGCTGATGACGGTGGGCCCGCGGGGCAGCGTGCGCGTGGGCCAGGACGACTGGCGTGCGGTGGACGCCAGCGGCAGCCTGAGCCTCGGCTCCTGGGTGGCGATCTCGGGCGCGGCGGTGGCGCCCGGCCTGGGCGGCAGCACCCGCTCGGGCATGGCGGCCCTGCTCACCATGGCCGGCATACGCCTGGGCTATTGGTGGGACAGCACGGCCCTGGCCCGCCGGGCCGGCGAGATGCTGCCGCCCATCGTCGGCAAATACGGCCAGCTGCTCAACGAGCTGCGCGGCCGCTTCGACGGCAACCAGCGCCGCGACTGGTTTCTCAGCGACGGCGGCCATTTCGAGAACACCGGCGCCTACGCGCTGCTGCGCGAGGAATGCAAGCTGATCGTGGTGGCCGATTGCGGCGCCGACCCCCGCTATGCCTTCGGCGACCTGGAGAACCTGGTGCGTAAGGCCCGCATCGATCTGCAGACCGAGATCACCTTTCTGAAGCCCAAGCTCGGCGCCGCCAGCGATCCGGCGATGGCGCCCTGCGTGTTCGGCTCGCTGAACGATCTGGTCTCGCCGGAGAGCCATGCCTGCCTGGCCCTGGCCCGCATCAGCTACGGGCGCAGCGGCGGTATCGGCCATCTGGTGATCGTCAAGCCCAATATGTGCCAGGCGGTGCCGGTGGACCTGGTCAATTTCAAGGCCGACAACCCGCTGTTCCCGCAGGAGCCGACCACCGACCAGTTCTTCAGCGAGGCGCAGTGGGAGAGCTACTTCCAGCTGGGCCACACCCTGGGCCGCCAGCTCGACGCCGGCTTCCTGGACCAGGTGCAGCGCCATGCCGAGATGCTGTTCGAGATCGACGACGGCAGCGTCGTGACCCAGGACGCCGACGGCAAGGCCAAGAGCGTGGCCGCACCGAAGCGCCTGCCCTCGCGCATTGCCGCCACCGGCGCGGTCACCGCCTCGGTCAGCCTAGGCGCGCTGGCCACGCTGGGCGCCACCGCCTGGCAGACGGTGGACACCCAGCTGCAGGCCATCGAGAAGGCCAAGAAGGTGGACCCCGGCGTGCTCAAGGAGCTGACCGACCTCTACGGCAAGCTGGCCCCCAGCGCCGCGGCGGCCTCCGGCGTCGAGGCCACGCCGAAGGACACCCGCCTGGGCGAGATGGCCACCGCCCTGCTGCGCATCAGCGACGCCGCCTGCACCGGCGACAACACCCAGGCCTTCAAGCAGTCCGCGCTGATGCAGATGATCCTGAACAACACCAAGAAGAGCTGCGCCGAGGCCTCGCCCAAGCACCCGGCCTGCGAGGTGCTGCTCGATGACGACGAGATCGTCTCCTGCCTGCGCGAGGAGACCCGCCTCAGCTGCGTGCCGCGCTACTGGGTGCGCGACTATGGAGCACCCGACCGCACCCGGCTGAACTGCCAGCCACCGGTGCCGCCCAAGCCGGTGGTGGTGGCCGCGGCCGCACCGCCAGCACCACCGCCACCCGCAGCAACTCCGGATACGCCGGACACGGCAGGGAGCGGGCCTGACAAGCTGAGCATGAAGCCCGGCAAGCCGGTCCAGGTGCCGGCCCCAGCGCCCGCCGCGCCGCCACTCATCTGCGCCGGCATGACGGTCTACATCCAGATCTTCGGCCCCGAGCTGCGCGACAGCGTGCGCTCCTTGCGTGACCGCTGGCGCGAGCTGGGCGCCAATGTGCCGCCGGTCGAAGACGTCTGGGACAGCGCCCGCCGCGCCGGCCGCACGCCGCCGCAGACGCCCAAGCGCATCACCGTGCTCCATCACGATGCGGCGGGCAAGGACTGCGCCGAAGCGCTGCAGCCGCCCAAGGCAAAGACGGCCTGGTCGGTCACCGAGCTGTCGCAGCGCCTCAACGGCACGCCGGGCGTGATCGAAGTCTGGATACCGCCGCTGGCAACGGCCAATGCCGCGCCGCCGGCCAGCGCCTACTGCTACCAGGAAGATATGGGCACCGCCGGCAGCAAGCGCTACGGCATGCACTGCCACGCCGAGCAGGCGGCCTGCGAATCGGCCCGCGGCCCCAACCCGAAACGCCAGCAATCGACCTGCCAGGCCACCGACCTGGGCAACGTCGGCGGCCAGCTGACGCTGCGCGGCTGGGGCGGCTCCTGGTACGCGCTGCAGGCCATGCCCTTCGAGGCACCGTTCCCGCAGCTGGGCAAATAGCGCGATCAGGTACGCTTGCCACATGACCGAGCAAGCGACCCCGTTCGACGGCGTCAAGCAGGTGGTCACCGACGCCCTGAAGTTCAAGGGCAAGCTGGCCATCGGCGAGAACGCCTATGCCTCGCTGCGCCACGCCAATGCCGTGCGCAAGTACTGGGACCTGTTCGGCGCGGTGGGCGGCGGCGCGGCGGTGGCCAAGTCGGGGCTGGTGGCCTCGGCCCTGGGCGCGGCCAGCACGCCGGTCGGCTGGGTGGTGGCCGCGGCCGTGGTCTCCGGCGGCGCCTGGTATGGCGTGATGCACCTGCTCAACGGCGCCTCGGACAGCCGGGTCACCGTGATCCCGAAATTCATCAACACGCCGATCGACCTGCTGGCCATCAGCCTGTTCGACCTGATGCTGCCGCTGGCGCTGAAGCTGGCCGTGGTCGACGGCCGCGTCAAAGCCAGCGAACGCCGCTGCATCCAGGATCATTTCATCGCCGACTGGGGCTATGACCGCGCCTTCGTCAAGATCGGCTGCAAGCACATCGAGCCTAGGCTCGACGGCTTCTCGATGCGTGAACTGACCCGCCAGCTGGCCGACTTCATCCAGACCAATCCGGATTGCAATTACGAGGCCATGAGCCGCGAGCTGCTGGCCTTTCTGCGTGAGGTGGCCGAGGCGGACGGCGAGATCGACGAGCGTGAAGAACTGGCGCTGGAGAAGCTCACGGCGGTCTTCGAAGAGGCCAGGCGCAGCCTGCTCAAGGACTCGCTGGCGACGGTGGGCGCCACACTCAGCACGACGCTGGACAAGGGCTCCGCGGCCGTCGCCTCCGGAGCCTCGGCGCTGGGCTCCGCCGCCAAGGCAGGTGCCGACGCCTTCGCCAGGTCGGGCGCGCTGGACCGCCTGAAGACCGGTGCGGCCAGCGCCCAGGAGCTCGCCACCCGCGGTGCCAGCGCCGCCGCCACGCAATCCACCCAGGCGGCGCAGGCCCTGCTGCAAAAGCTCAAGAAACGGTCCTAGGGCACACCTCGGCACCCGGGCCATGGCCCCTCCAGCGTTACGATGCAGGTCTGGATTTTCTTTGAGCCTCTCGTGGACCTTCGCACGTTGTTTCTGGCTCAGACCTGCGCGCTGGCCGCCATGGCCACCATGTTCTGGGTGGCGCGCACCGGCGCCGATCGCGGCAACGGCCTGCGCACCTGGACGCTGGCCGTCACCGCCCAGAGCTTTGCCTTCCTGCTGCTGGCCAATGCCGGCCGGCTGCCCGCCTGGGCGTCGGCCGGGGTGGGCAATGCGCTGGGCGCCGTGGGTGTGGCCCTGTACTTTGTCGCCATCCGGCAGTTTCTGGGCCGCCGCTATGCCACGCCCTGGTTGCTGGCGATGGTAGTTGTCGTCACCGCGGTCGGTGCGGTGACAGGCAGCCACTACGCGGTGGCCACCATCTTCAATGGCTTTGTCTATGGCTGGCTGCAGCTGCTCAACGGCCAGGCGCTGTGGCAACGCCCCCAGGCCGAGCTGCGGCGGGTGCAGCGCGTTGTTGCTGCCTGCTACGTGCTGATGGGCCTGGTGCTGCCGCTGCGCGCCGCCGGTCTGCTGCTGGCTGGCGCCAATATCGACTACCTGAACATGCCCCTGACCTGGCAGGAGCCCATCTACATCTTCGGCTTTCTGTTCGTCATCGTCACCAATCTCGGCTTCCTGCAACTATGCAAGATGCGCGCCGAGGCCGAGGTACGCCAGCAGGCGATGACCGATGGCCTGACCGGCCTGGCCAACCGCCGCGCACTGAATGACGCAATGGCCCACGCACTGGCCATGGCCCAGCGCAGCCACCAGCCCTATGCCGTGCTGATGGCCGATGTGGACCATTTCAAGCGCATCAACGACCAGCTGGGCCACCGCGCCGGCGACGAGGCGCTGGCCGCCTTTGCCCAGCGCCTGCGCGCGGCGCTGCGCGCCCAGGACCTGCCCTTCCGCTACGGCGGCGAAGAGTTCTGCGTGCTGCTGCCCGACACCGACGCGGCTGGTGCCTCCGTGCTGGCCGAGCGCTTGCGCGTGGCGGTGGCCCAGCCGGCGGGCGATGCCCTGCCTGCCATCAGCGCCAGCTTCGGCGCCACCGTCTGGCAGCCCGGCGACACGGCCGACGCCCTGCTCAGCCGCGCCGACCGGGCGCTGTACCGCGCCAAGGAACTGGGCCGCGACCGCGTCGAGATCGAACTCGGCTAGGCCTGCAGCTCTCGATAAAAGAAGCTGGTCGAGCACAGCCCGCCGCGCGGCCACAGCGCGAAGCCCGGCACGTCGCCGCAGTGCTGCCAGCCCAGCCGGGTGTAGAGGCGGCGGGCATCGTCGCTGGAGGTGTCCAGCACCAGCAGCGTCTTGCCTTCGGCGACGGCGGCGGCCTCGGCGGCACGCATCAGCACCGCTCCCAGGCCCTGGCGCCGCGCGCGGCGGTGCACCAGCATCTTGGACACATCACCGCGGTGCGGCTGATTGTCGGGCTGGGCCAGCACCACCTGCACGGTGCCGACAATGCCCTGCCCGTCCTCGACCACCAGCAGTACCCGCTCGCCGCGGGCCGCGCCATCGGCCATGCGCCGCCAGAAGGCCAGTGCCTGCTCCAGCGACAACGGATGCATGAAGCCGACCGAGGCATCGCCGTCTACGCAATCGATCAGCAGCTCGGCCAGCTGGCCCAGCTGGGTGTCGTTGGCGGTCAGCAGGCGGCGCGCGGCCGCAACGGTGGCGTGTTCGTGGCTCATGGCTCTAACGTGTGGTGGGTGTTGTCAGCACGACGGCATAGCGCGCCGGCTCGGCTGTAGGGTTGTGGAAGCCGGTCGGCCGGTCCAGGGCCGTGGCCAGGCAGTCGCCCGCATCGAGGCTGTGCTGCTCGTCACCGACGGTGACCTGCACCCGGCCCTCCAGCACCCAGACCTGCTGGTGCACGCGCGGCTCGCGGGCCGCCGTTTCATAGGCCACATGGGCGCCGGCGGGCAGGCTGACCTCGACGATCTGGAACGGCGCCGCCACCCCGGGCGGCGAGACATTGCGGCGCAGATAGCCCGAGGCCGGATCGCGCCACTGCGGCTGGTCGGCGCGGCGCGCCACCGGCTCGGGCCTGGCATCGGGCGCGTCGAACAGCGAGGCCAGGGTCACACCCAGGCCGGTGGCCAGCTTCTCCAGCAGCACGGCCGTCGGGCTGCTCTCCCCGCGCTCAATGACCGAGATCATCGAGCGGCTGACGCCGCACTCAGCGGCCAGGGCCTCCAGCGACAGGCCCTGCGCCCCGCGCAGCTCGCGCACCCGCTGGGCGATGCGTTGATTGATCGTGTGTTCGTCCTGCATGATGGACAGAATCATCCAGTATTTTGGATAACCTGTCCAGCCCCGGCAAATTCATCCCAGCCACTGCACCCAGCGCCCGTGCGGATGCGACCAGGCCAGTGCCTCGGTCCTGTCGCGCCAGACCAGTGACCACAGGCTGTGCGCCGAGGCTCCCGGCGCGGTGGGCGGCAGTTCAAGCCCTGCCGGCCGCAGCGACGGCGACTCGGCGCTGAGCCAGGCCAGGCCTCTGCTGCGCACCAGCCGGCCCACCTCGGCCTGGTAGCGGGCCAGCTCCTCGGCCGGGAAGTAGGCCAGCACCCAGCTGTTGAACAGCACCGGCTGCACGCCGGCCGGCAGCGTGTCGAGCCAGGGCTCTATGGCAGCGATGCAGTCGTCAGCCTGCTGCACTCGGTGGCCGGCAGCGCGGGCCTGGGCCACGGCCAGCTCCAGCCGCAACGCCCGCTCGCGGTCATGCGGCCACAGGCAGGCGGCCAGCCAGCGCACGGCGTCGTCGTCTTGCACATCAATAGGCGACAGGTCCAGGCCCAGACGCTGCGCAATGCGCCATTCGCGCCAGCCAGGGTCGGCCGCCAGCGGCGGTGCGTCGCCCAGCCAGTCACAGCGGATCTGCGGCCGGCCGGGCGCAGCCGGGGCACCGAGCTGGAAATGGCCGTAGTCGTAGTGATAACCATCGACACCCAGATTCAGCCCGGCGCTGCTGCCGAAATCCAGCAGCGCCAGATCGGGCTTGCCACTGAGCCGGGCAATCTGCTGCAGCGCCGGCCACAGCACCGCGCATCGGCCGGTCTCGTTGGTCTGCGTGCTGCGGGTCTGCAGATAGCGCACCAGCACCCGATGCTGCTGGCGGGCGAAATCCAGCAGCAGCGCCGGCAGCTCGGCATCGGGCAGGCGCTGGCCGCCGACGCTGGGGTAGTAGGCGGCCAAGGGATGCGACACGCCGTCCAGAATGCGCTCGTGCAGCGCGGCCAGCAGCAGGTTCGGCCGGCGCTGCCGGCCCGGCGCATGGCGCATCAGCTCCAGCAGCTCGGGCGCGTCGGCCACGGCCAGGCACAGTGCCACATAGAGCGGATCGTCTCCGCACTCCTTGGCGGCGAAGTGGCGGAAGCTGGCGGCCTGGGCCGCGGGGGAAAACAGGGGTTCGGTGCTCATGTCCGGCAGCCTACTGCGCCGCAAGGACCCCAATTGTCGGGCACCCGACACTCAGCAATGACCCCAGGGCCCAACGGCCTGCGGCAGCGTATGCTGGCCCCATGCACCCAAAGCACGCGAATGCCCGGCCCGCTGCGCCAACGCGCCGCGCCTGCCTGGCCGGCCTGCTGGCCGCGCTGATCGATCCGGCCGCCCGAGCACAGGCCGGCCCGGTGCTGCGCGTCGTCGGCAGCTCGGATCCGCCCTACCGCCAGTTCCGCGGCAGCGAGGGCTCGGGCATGTATTACGACCTGCTCAAGCTGGCCCTGGCCCGGCTCAACTGGCCGGTGGAGTTCAGCGAGCTGCCCTCGGCTCGCGCCTTCAAGATGCTGGAGCGCGGCGAAGCCGACCTGATGATGGGCCCGCTGCGCACGCCCGAGCGCGAGGCCTATCTGTACTACACCCAGATCGTGCTGCCCAGCGAGCACAAGGTCTTCTACACCCACAGAAGCTCGGCACCGATCCGCGAACTCGGCGATCTGCAGGGCCGCATCATCGCCGTGCAGCGCGGCAAGCGCTACGGCGCCCTGTTCGACGCCGGCACCGGCTACACCCGCTACGAAGTCAACGACTACGGCAAGGCGCTGGAGATGCTGGCGGCACGCCGCGTCGATGCAGTGGTGCTGCCGGCCCGCCAGGGCCAGCGGATGATGGCGGGCTCGGCCCTGCCGCTGACCCGGCAGCCCTTCATGCTGGAGGGTGAGCCGGCCTATGTGGTGCTGTCCAAGCAGTCAGCCTGGCTGGCCCGGGCGCCCGAACTGGAGCGTGCCTTCAAGGCCCTGCAGCAAGATGGCAGCTGGAAAAAGACCCTCGAGCGCTACTGATAGAGCGGCCGTCGCGGACGTCTCGCTGGCCACGGCCCTGGCCCGGGTGCTGGACAGCAACTTCCCGCAGCTGGGTTGGACAGCCGCCGCGCATCCGGCCATCGCCCCGCTGCTCAGCAGCCGCCCGCTGACCGGCGGCGAGTTGCTGTTCGCCCAGGGCCAGCGCACCAGCGCTTTCTACGCGGTGCTGGCCGGCGAGATGGAAACCCGCTTCACCGCCGAGGACGGTCGCGTCTCGGCCATCGAGATGGTCAAGCCGCCGCGGCTGTTCGGCTTTGCCGCCTTTGCCACTCAGCGGCCCTCGCGCTACGAGGCGCTGGCAACCGGACCGACCCGCTTGCTGGTGCTGGGCAACGCCGCCTACGAGTACCTGACGGATCAGGTGCCCGGCTTTGCCCGGGCCCTGCTGCGTGAGCTGGCCCAACGCTTCGATGGCACGCTGCAGCTGCTGGAAAGCTCGCGCCACGCCAGCGCGGCCGAGCGCCTGGACCTGGCCTTGCAACAGCTGCGCCGCCACGGCAGCGCCCAGCCCGATACCCAGGGCTGGCTGCGCCTGCCCACCACCCAGGCCGAGCTCGCCGCCCTGGCGCAGGTGTCGCGCCAGACCGTCAACGAGTGGCTGCGGCAACAGGCCGGCCTGGGCCTGATGCGGCAGGGCTATGGCTGCCTCTGGGTGCGGGCTTGAGCGGCTGCGCGCCTCAGGCCTTCAGCGCCGTCTCGATATCGCCGCGAATCTTCGCGGGTTCGTCATTGGGCGCGTAGCGCTTGATCACCTGACCGTCGCGGCCGACCAGGAACTTGGTGAAGTTCCACTTGATGACCTCGGTGCCGAGGAAACCGGGTTTCTCACCCTTCAGCCACTTCCACAGCGGATGGGCCTCGGCGCCATTGACCTTGACCTTGCCCATCATCGGGAAGCTGACGCCATAGTTCAGCTGGCAGAAGCTGGCGATCTCGCTGTTGCTGCCCGGGTCCTGGCTGCCGAACTCGTTGCTCGGGAAGCCGACCACCACCAGGCCCTGTGGCCCGTAGTCCTTCCACAGCTGCTCCAGGCCGCCGAACTGGGGCGTGAAGCCGCAGGCGCTGGCGGTATTGACGATCAGCAGCACCTTGCCGCGCTGGCTGGCCAGATCGGCAGGCTTGCCATCGATGGAAACTGCCTTGAAGTCATACACACTGTTCTCGGCCATGCCTTCGCTCCTGATGGTTGAAGCCCGCATCGTAGCCCTGGCGGGGCCGGCGCGCAGCAGGGCTTTCAATGACCCTGGCTGTTCTCCAGCGCGGCCAGCAGGGCGGCCGCCAGTATCAGCAGCCCACCGGTTGCAATCGCCCAGGTGATGGCGCCGCCGCCCAGCAGCAGGGCCGAACCCGAGGCGACGGGCACCTCGACCAGCATGATCACCGCCGTGGCATTGGCCGGCAGCCGGGCCGCACCGAACTGCAGGGCCAGATTGCTGATCAGGAAGAAACCGCCCAAGCCCAGCGCGGCCAGGCCCCAACCCGGGCTCAGCAGCGGCGGCCAGGCAGCCAGGCCCTGCAGCGCCAGCAAGGAGGCCAGCGCCGCGGCCACCAGCACGCCGCCGCAGAACATCGCCAGCGCCCGTGCCGCCTCGGGCTGTGCGGCCTCGCGCCTGAGCATCACATTGTTCAGCGCGAAGCTGAAGCCGCCGACGATGGCCAGCCAGTCCGGCAGGCTGCTGGGCAGCGGCAGGCCGCCGCCCTCGGGGCTCAGCACGATCACCGCCCCGGTGAAAGCCAGGGCGACACGCAGCAGGGCCAGCCGGGTCAGGCGCTCATGCAGCAGCAGCCGCGCCAGCAGCACGGCCCACAGCGGCATCAGATAGAACAGCAGCACGACGCGCACCACGTCGCCAATCGTCATCGCCCAGTTGAAGGCGGCATTGGTCGTGCCCGAGGCCAGCACCAGCACCCACAGCGCCGGCGTGCGCAACAACTGGCCCCAGGCACCGCGCCGGGCGATGCTGATGGCCGCGACGGCCAGCAGATAGACCAGCACCGTGGTCCACAGCGGATGCAGGCCCTGGCCTTCGAACTGGCGGAACGGCCACCAGGACAGGCCCCAGATCAGCGCGTTCAGGCACAGCGCGAGCGCTGGCAGCAGCTTGCCCGACGTCACTTCAGTGCTTGTCTGTACGTGCCAAGGCCAGCAGCCGCTCGACCTCGTCGCGATCGACGATGCAGTTGCGCTGGTGCCAGCGCAGTATCAGCCACATCACGCCGGCCACGACCAGGCCGAAGATGGTGATTGCGCCGAAGGCCGACATGCCGAATTTGGTCAGCGCCGTGTAGGCGGCACCGAGGCCCAGGATGCAGGCCTGCTCGTTGAAGTTCTGCACCGCGATCGAACGGCCGGCGCCCATCAGGTTGTGCCCGCGGTGCTGCAGCAGCGCATTCATCGGCACCACCAGATAACCCACCGTCGCGCCCAGCAGCACCAGGAAGGGCACGGCCACGTAGAGGCTGGTGATGTAGTTCAGGCCCAGCATCAGAAAGCCCATCACGATGCCCAGGGGGATCAGGCTGGTCGCCTTGTCCAGGCGCACCACCATCGAGGCCACGATGGCGCTGACGGCCGTGCCCACCACCACCACGCCGGCCAGCGAGGCGGCCTGGCTGGTCGAATAGCCCAGCGCCGCAGCGGCCCAGGGAAAGACGATCACACGCAGATTGCCGGAGACGCCCCAGACCAGGGTGGTCGAGGCCAGCGAGATCTGGCCCAGCTTGTCGCTCCACAGCCGCGAGTTGCAGAGCATGAAGTCGCGCACCAGCTCCATCGGCCGACCGCTCATCGGCTGCAGCTCGGTGTCGGTGCGCGGGATGCGCAGATTGAACAGGGCGGCAATCACGTACAGGCCTATCATCGATGCGATCGCCGCTTCGGGCGCCGTGTCGATGCCAGTGTCGAAAAAAGGCAGGTCGAAACCGAGCAGCACGCTGGACAGGCGCTGGCCCACCAGCTGGCCGCCCAGCAGCACGCCCAGGATGATGGAAGCCACCGTCAGGCCCTCGATCCAACCATTGGCCTTGACCAGTTGCGACGGCGGCAGCAGCTCGGTCAGGATGCCGTACTTGGCCGGCGAATAGGCGGCCGCGCCGAGACCGACGATGGCATAGGCCAGCAGCGGATGGCCGCCGAACAGCATCATCAGGCAGCCCACCACCTTGATGCTGTTGGCGAAGAACATCACCCTGCCCTTGGGCGCGGCATCGGCCACGGCCCCCACCAGCGGCGCCAGCAGCACATAGAACAGCGCGAACATCGGCGCCAGCGCGGGCACCTGCCAGGCCGGCGCATTGGTGGACTTCAGCAGCTCGATCGCACCAACCAGCAACGCGTTATCAGCCAGCGAGCTGAAAAACTGCGCCGACATGATCGTGTAAAAACCTTTTTTCATCGATGGGGTATGCGCAGATGCTGCGGCGAGCTGCCGGCGCTTGATCTCCTTGCCGCGGGGTTTATAGCATGCGCGTCTTGCAGGCCAACCGCCTGGCGGCTCGGCTCGCACGCTCGTGCGCTGCCGGGCGCTGCCACAATTGCGGCCATGCCGCGTCCGATCGAAGCCCTCATCCACCCCCAGAATCTGGCCCACAACCTTGCCCGCGCGCGCGCCAGCGCCCCGGATGCGAGGGTCTGGGCCGTCGTCAAGGCCAATGCCTACGGCCATGGCATTGAGCGCGCCTACCCCGGCCTGCGCAGCGCCGATGGCTTTGCCCTGCTTGATCTGGACGAGGCCCAACGCCTGCGTGCGCTCGACTGGCGCGGCCCCATCCTGCTGCTGGAGGGCTGCTTCGAGCCCCGCGACCTGGAGCTGTGCTCGCGCCTCAATCTCTGGCATGCGGTGCATTGCGAGCAGCAGATCGACTGGCTGGCGATGCACAAGACCCATCAGCCCCACCGCGTGTTCCTGAAGATGAACAGCGGCATGAACCGCCTGGGCTTCACGCCCAGCGCCTTCCGCGCCGCCTGGACGCGGCTGAACGTGCTGCCCCAGGTGGACGAGATTTCGCTGATGACGCATTTCTCTGACGCCGACGCCCAGCGCCTGGGCGCCGACGGCATCGCCCATCAGGTGGCCGCCTTTGTGGCGGCCACCGAGGACCTGCCCGGTGAGCGTTCACTCTCCAACAGCGCCGCGACCCTGCGGCACAGCCAGTCACCCGCGGTGCGTGCCGACTGGGTGCGCGCGGGCATCATGAGCTATGGCGGCTCGCCGGACTATCCCGAGCATGACGCCGCCCACTGGGGCCTCAAACCGGGCATGACCCTGCGCTCCAGGCTGATCGCCACCCAGCAGCTGCAGCCCGGCGACACGGTCGGCTACGGCAGCAGCTTCCGCGCCGAGCGGGCCATGCGCATAGGCATCGTCGCCTGCGGCTATGCCGACGGCTACCCCCGCCACTGCCCCAGCGGCACGCCCATCCTGGTCGAGGGCCAGCGCACGCAGACGGTGGGCCGGGTGTCGATGGACATGCTGGCCGTCGACCTGACGCCCCTGCCCTCGGCCCAGATCGGCAGCGAGGTCACGCTATGGGGCGAGGGGCCCAAGGGCACGCTGCTGTCCATCGACGAGGTGGCCCATGCCGGCGGCACCATAGGCTGGGAGCTGATGACCGCCGTGACCCAGCGCGTGCCGGTGACGGTGCAGGCGCACGAGTAGCGTCGCCGGCATGAAACTGGATTGGCTGCCGGCCGATTGGGAGCTTGAGGTCTCCTTCATCCGCGCCAGCGGCCCCGGCGGCCAGAACGTCAACAAGGTCAGCAGCGCCGTCCATCTGCGCTTCGACATCCGCCGCTCTACCCTGCCGCCCCTGATCAAGGAGCGGCTGCTGGCACTGTCCGACCAGCGCATCACCAACGAAGGCGTGATCGTCATCAAGGCCCAGGAGTCGCGCAGCCAGGAGCAGAACCGCGCCGACGCGGTGGCCCGGCTGATCGAGCTGGTGCAGGCCGTGGCCCACACGCCCAAGGCGCGGCGCGCCACCAAGCCGACCTATGGCTCCAAGCAGCGCCGGCTGGAGGGCAAGAGCCTGCGCAGCGGCATCAAGGCAGGACGGGCCAAACCGACAACTGACTGACGCCAGGCTTTGCACCCCCTGTACCGCGCGGGCTGCAGACTGTCGCACCGGCCTCGCGGCGCCGCATGCCCGGCCCTATCTTCCGTGCATGGCGTGTTGCCATGCACAGGAGCCTCTGACCATCATGTCCATCAGCATCGAACTGGAACGCCTGGCCGACTTGCACCGCAGCGGCCGGCTCTCGGACGACGAATATGCGCGGGCCAAGGCCAGCGTGCTGGGCAGCGGCCCGGTCTGGACCGGCCCCGTGGCCGGCACGAGCCTGCGACGCAGCCGCAATGACCGCTGGTTTGGCGGTGTCTGCGGCGGCATCGCCCGGGTCACCGGGCTGGAGTCCTGGGTCTGGCGCCTGGGTTTTGTGCTGCTGGCCGTCTGCGCCGGCACCGGCCTGCTGGCCTATCTGCTGCTGTGGATCTTCGTGCCGGAAGACGAGCTCATCCGGGCCTGAATCCGGCTTCAATCCCGGTCGGTGCGGCGCTTCTTCATGCCCGCCTTGGCCTCGTACATCCGGGCGTCGGCCTGGGCGATGCAGCTGTGCAGCGAGGTCTGCGGATCGGTCCGCAGCGCATGACCCAGGGCGGCACTGGGGTTGATCCAGACGCCCGGCGCGATCTCATGGCGGGCCTGTTGCAGGCGGCTCTTCAGCTCAGCCAGCTGCTCCAGCAGCTGGACCTCGCCGGTGTGAGGCAGGATGAAGAGGAACTCGTCGCCGCCGATGCGAAAGCAGTCGGCCTGGGGCCACTGGGCCCGCGCGGCCTGGGCAAACAGCGTGATCAGCGTGTCGCCGGCCGCATGGCCGTGGCTGTCGTTGACCTGCTTGAGGTTGTTCATGTCGGCCACGACGATGGCCTGCGGGCAGTCGCCGGCCGCACCGGCATCGGTCATCTGGCTGAAGTAGTTGCGGTTGTGGAAGCCGGTCAGGCTGTCGGTGTAGAGCAGGTGCTCGCGCTCGCGCAGGAACTGGGTCTTGGCCCGCTGCGCGGTCAGCTTGCGCACGACGTAGGCGGTCACGGCCAGTATCACCAGCAGCAGCACGGCCAGGGCCGCCAGCATCATCGTCAGCTGGCTGTTGGCCTCGTTGCGCAAGGTCGGCACGGTCTGGATGCCGCGGTACTTCATCTCCTCGAACTGGATCAGCGGGATGACCTTGTCCATGATGGAGGCCAGCTCGGGCTGCTGGCGGCTGACGCCGAAGTAGATGAAGGAATCCTTGGAGGTGGCGCCCCGCTTGACCAGCTCGGCATAGCCCAGGCCGTTGATATAGAACTCGACCACGGTCGGGTTCTCGATCACATAGGCCACCTTGCCGGCGCGCAACAGCCGCAGCGACTCCTGGATGCTGTCGGTCTTGACGATCAGCGGCCGCTTCAGGTTCTTGCGCAGGTATTCCTCGTGCCAGAAACCGTCGATCACCGCCACCGGCTGGCCGTCCAGGTCATAGACATCCTGCACCGGCGGGCTGGTCTTGAGCCCGACGATGATGTCGCGCTCGGTGCTGATGGCCCGGGGAAACAGGAAGTGGGCCAGGCGGTCGTCGGTCTTGGCCATGTTCAGCACATGGACCTCGCCGGTCTTGGCCCGCTCGATCAGCTGCGCGAACGGGGCGCCGACCACCTTGAAGCGGATGCCGACGATGTCGGCGATGCGCTCCAGCGTGGCCCCGGCAATGCCCTTGTAGCGGCCCTTGTCAAAGTGGTCGAAGGGCAGATAGTCCTCCGCCACGCCGACCACCGCCTCGCCCTGCTGGTCCAGCCAGCGCAGCTCGGCCTCGGTCAGGCGCAGCACCTTGCGGTTGTAGAGGCGGCCTGCCTCGGCGGCCAGGGTGCGGATGGCGTCACGGCGCTGCTCCAGATAGCGGTTGATGATCTGGCCCAGCAGCGCCTGATCCCTGGCCACCGCGAAGGTCATGTCCGAGGTGATGGCCTTCAGCTCGGCCACCAGGGTCAGGCCGGGATGCTCGTGCAGGAACTCGTACTCGATGCCACCGCCGGCGGTGACGAAGCCATCCACCTGACCCGCCTCCAGCGCCTTCAGGCCCAGCTGCTGGTCGTCGAAGCTGACCTCCTGGAAGTGGATATTCGGGAACTCCTTGGGCAGCTGCTCGATGACGAAGTCATTGGCCAGGAAGCCGACCCGCTTGCCGTCCAGATCGCCCAGCGTCTGCACGCTGGAGTCCTTGCGCGCGAACACGGTGTAGGGGTACTTCTGCGCCGGGGCGGTGAAGCGCATGATCTTCTCGCGCTCGGGCGTGACGTTGGCGCCATAGAGCACATCGATCTTGCCGGCCACGAAGCGGCTGTAGGCATCGTCCCAGCTCTTCACCTCGGCCGGCTCCAGGCGCAGGCCCAGCTGCTCGCCCATGTCTTTCAGCAGGGCCGGCAGCAGGCCCCGGCGCCGGCCCTGGAACTCGAAGCTGTCGAGGCCGGCATAGGGGTCGAAGCCGACGGTCAGCACCCGGTCGCGATGGGCGGCGATCCAGGCCCGCTCGGCCGGCTCAAGCCGCAGCGCCGGTTCGCTTGCCCATGCCGCGCCGGCCGCCATCCAGGCCACCAGCAGCAGCGCCAACAGCCGCCAGGCCGATGCAAGCCATAGCCTGGTCGGCAACTCTAGGAGCCTGTCGGGCTTGGGGTCGGGCTTGGGGTCGGGCCCGCGTTGAGCCTGCGAGGGGGTGCAGCCTAGGCTGAGCCCGGACACAGGCAGTCCTGAGGACTGCCTGTGCCTGGCGAAGGCCAGGGCCTCCTGGCCCTGGCGCAAAGCACAGCCGGGTTGTACACCCGGCGCGCATTTGCAACGACGGATGCGCCCCCTTGCAGACTCAACCCGAAGGGCCGGGACGATTTGCGGTGCCATACGTCGTTGCCGGCTCGTTGTGGGCGACCCATCCCACGCCTCGCCGACGCCTAGTCTGGCGCCGCAACTCGTCCCGGCGCGGGCCCGACCCCAAGCCCGACAGGCTCCTAGCCCCGCAAGACGCCCCAGCATTCGATCCAACTCGCCCTCCCGCGAACGATCCGCCACTCAACGCGCAACGATGCTAGCCCAGAACGTGCGCGCCGGGGCGGCGCTAAGTCACGGCCCCTGCGCCGTGAAACAGGGGGGTACTAGTCCTTCTGCCCAATGGTCGGCGGACGCTCAAGCGGCGAGAGTCGGACCTGGTTCCGCGAAGTCAGGGAGAACAATATGACCGCCGCCGCCATCGGATACCTGCGCCGTCAATATCTTTGCGTGCTGCGCCGCTGCGCCTGGGCCAGCGGTCTGGGCATGAGCCTGATGGTGGCAACGCCCGCCGCCGTTGGCCAAACGCCCAGCCAGACGATCCAGGTGGTGCCCGACCAGCGCACCGCCACCCAGGTCAGCCAGCAGGGCAATCTGGCCACCGTGACGACCGCCACCACGCGCGGCAGCACCGCCTTCAACAGCTTCTCGCGCTTCGACGTCGCCGGCGGCCAGCAGGTCAATCTGCTCCTGCCCGCCGGCAGCGCCAACCTGATCAACAGCGTCTCGGGGCCGCCCTCCCAGATCGACGGCTGGGTCAATGCCTACAAGGACGGCCGCATCGGCGGCAATGTCTACTTCTTCAACAGTGCCGGCTTCGTCGTCGGTGCCAGCGGCGTGCTCAACGCCGGCAGCCTGACCCTGGCCGCGCCGACGCCGCTGTTCATGGGCCAGTTGATCGATGGCCAGGGCGGCATCGGCGACGGCGCTGTGCTGCAGGCGCTGACCGGCAGCTATCCCTTGAGCCCCTTCGGCCTGGTACGCGTGCAGGGCCGGCTCAACGCCGCCGACGCCATCAGCCTGGCCGCCGGCCAGCTCACGGCCGAGGGCGGCTCGCGCATCGCCGCCGGGCCCGGCGGGGCGGCGGCCTTCGCCAGCCTGGTCAATGTCAGCGGCCTGGACAGCGCCGCCGGCGTCAGCACGGCGGGCGGCCGCATCCGCCTGCTGGGCAGCGCCGACATCGCCCTGGCCGGCGAGGTGTACGGTGCGCTGAGCCCCAGCGGCGGCGCGGCCGTGACGGCGCAGGCCGGCGGCAAGCTCAGCCTGGACGGCGCGCTGCTGAGCGGCCGCGATCTGGGCCCCAGGGTCGGCACCGCCGCCGAGCACGAGAGCGCGCCCTCGCAGGGCCCCTCGGGCGGCATCGAACTGGCCGCCACCCAGATCGAGCTGCGCAACAACGCCCGCCTGCTGGCCCAGGGCTCGGCCGGCCAGGCCGGCGCCCTGCTGCGCCTGAGCGCCAGCGACGATGCCTCGCGCGCCAGCTTCGGCTCCACCGAGGACCAGTCGGCCCGCATCGCCATCAGCGGCTCCACGCTCAAGGGCGCCGATGTGCAGCTGCGCGCCACCGCCGACGACAAATACCTCTTCGCCGCCAGCCAGTCGGCGCAGAACCCCACGCCCTTCCAGTCGCTGGAGAACACGCTGCTGGACTTCTTCACCTCGCTGCGCCTGTTCGTCGACGTGACGGTCTCCAAGGCCGAGGCCGGCATCAGCGTCGGCGGCGGTTCGCTGCTGCAGGCCAGCAGCGGCGACATCGACATGCGCGCCACCTCGCGGGCCGAGGCGCGCATGAATGTGCGCAGCACCATCATCGGCGTCGGCTATGGCGAATCAACCTCGCGGGCCAGCATAGACATAGCTCAGGCCAGCCTGCAGGCCGGCCGCGATGTGCTGCTGAAGGCCCAGGCCGACAACACCGTGTCGGTCGAGGTCGGCACCACCAATATCGGCAATGCCAATAACAATGCCTCCAATCCGACCAGCTATGCCAATGCGGCGGTGGCGCTGGGCTTTGCCGAGCAGACCGCCACCGTGCGCAGCACGGCCGCCAGCCAGCTCACGGCCGGGCGCACGCTGAGCCTGGACGCCGGCGGCGCCAAGAGCTTCGAGGTGGCCAGCAGCGGCGGCTCCTTCCAGGACGGCATGGCCTCGGCCGGCGTCTCGGTGGGCCTCAGCAAGACCCTGTTCGACGCCCGTCTGGCCGGCACGGCCCAGGCCGGTGCCATCAAGGTGGCCGCCCTGCTCGACGATGGCACCAGCAGTGTGCAGGCCGCCGCCGGCACCGCCGGCAAGCCGCAGAACGTCGGCGAAGCGGTGACCAGCGCGCGCACGCTGGACGGCTCCTTCATCGAGGGCCTGACCGGCCTGATTGCCAAGATCCCCGGCTCCGACGGCCGCAGCGGCAACAAGGAGAAGTTCGGCCTGTCGGCCAGCGTCGCCTTCGCCGATATCGACAACCGGGTCAGCGCCGCCATCGCCCCCGCCGCCCGGCTGACCAGCCAGGGCAGCACCACCGTCAGCGCCAGGGCGGTGGACACCCCCATCTTCCGCGCCTCGGCCGCCGTCGACGAGCGCGCCCACTCGGACCCTCCTCCGGCCGGCGACAACCAGCAGAACAACAAGAGCGTGGCAATCTCGGGCGCCGTGGTGGTGGCCGATATGGACCATGTCACCGAGGCCACGATAGGCGACGCCGCCATCGTCAACAGCGCCGGCGCGCTGGACCTCAGCGCCCAGTCCAAGCTGCTGCCCGGCTGGGAGCCCCATGCCGCGCTGATACGCCAGCTGCGCGAGATGGACTGGAAAAGCCCGGCCGCCTACGCCGAGCTGGGCTCCAAGCTCAAGGACGTGGCCGAGAAGCCCAGCCAGGGCAATACCTGGACGCAGAACTCGGTGGAGAGCGAAAAGCTCTCGCTGACCGCGGCCGTCACCTACCTGACGCTGGACAACGCCGCCCGGTCCCGCATCGGCGCGGCCCAGATCAACACCGACGGTGCCGCCGTCACCCCGGCCCGCGATGTGCGTGTCGCGGCGAGTGCCGAGCAGGGCATGCTGCACCTGACCGGCGTGCCCGAGATGGACGCCACCCTGCTGACCAGCAACAGCGGCAGCGGCAAGGCCGGGGTCGGCGGCTCCTATCTGCAATTCGTGATGAAGGGCGGCGCCGACGCCAGCATTGGCAGCGGCGCCAGCCTGCGCGCCGACGACCTGGCCGTCTCCGCCCGCACCGACTTCGACCAGATCATGGTCACCGAGACCGCCGGCAAGGCCGGCAAGCTGTCGATCAACGGCTCGTTCTCGATGCTGCAATCCGATCTGAGCACCGTCGCGCAGATCGCCGGCGGCAGCCAGGTCGAGGCCGGCAATGTGCTGCTGCTGGCCCATGACGACAGCCTGATCGTCAACATCGCCGGTGGCGTCGCGCGCAGCGGCAGCATAGGCGTGGGCTTTGCCGTCGCGCTCAACGAGATGGACCGCCACACCGAGGCCCTGCTGGGCAACCGCCTGTTCGAGACCGCCAGCGGCGGCAGCCTGACGGCCAGCGGCAATCTGCTGCTGGACGCCCGCAGCGCCGGCGCCCAGGGCGCGTTTGCGCTGGCCGGTAGCGGCCCCTCGGGCAGCAGCACCGAGGCCGGCAAGGGCGGCGACGGCACCAAGACCGCTGGCGGCGACACCGGCCAGCAGGGCAAATCGGGCATAGGCATCTCGGCCGCCGCCTCGGTCAATATCGCCGGCGACCAGACCAGCGCCCGTGTGCGCGGCCTGGACAACATCAGCGTCCGCGGCACCCTGCCCAGCCTGATCGCCTATGCCAGCGATGACGCGGGTCAGACCTGGGCCTTCAGCGGGCTGGCCCCCGGCGCCCAGCTGGTGGCCAGCAACCCGACGCTGAACCTGGCCGCCGCCGGCGGACTGAGCATCGCCTCGGGCAAGACCGCGGGCCTGGCCGGCGCCTTCGCCTGGAACCAGCTGGAGAAGGTCACCGAGGCCGGCATTGCCAGCACCCGGCTCAGCGCCCCCGCCGCGATTGCCGCCAGCGCGCAGAACAGCAATGCCAGCTGGTCGGTCACGGCCGGCGCCAATGCCGGCGGCAAGGTCGGCGTGGCCGGCTCGGTCTCCTACAGCACGGTCGACAACCAGACCCTGGCCCAGGCCAGCGACGCGCAGCTGAACTCGGACGGCACGGTGCGGCTGGAGGCCACCGACGCGTCCAGCATACGCAGCATCGCCGGCGCCGCCAGCTATGGCGGCAAGGCCGGCTTCGGCGCCGCGCTGGGCCTGGCCGAGGTCAACAACCGCAGCAACGCCGATCTGTTGGGCGGCAGCGTCGATGCCGGCGGCCTGGAGCTGCGGGCCCGCAGCGACAACGAGATCATTTCGGTCGCGGCGGCGCTGGGCGTCTCGCAGGGCATTGCCGGCAGCGGCGCGGTGACCATCAACCTGATAGGCAACGAGACCCAGGCCATGGCCCGGCAGGCGACGGTGCAGACCGGCGCGGGCCAGGTCACCCTGGCGGCGCTCGACGACTCGTCCATCCTGTCGGTGGCCGGCACCGTGGCGCTGACCACCGGTTCGGCCTCGATAGGCATTGCCGCGGCCTATAACGAGATCGCCAACAGCACCAGCGCCAAGCTCGTCGGCGGCAGTCTGGCCGGGCGCGACCTGACGCTGGACGCCCGCGAGAGCTCGGACATCGAGGCCATCGCCGCCGGCGGCAGCGGTGCCGCCAATGTCGGCGTCACCGGCTCGCTGGGCATCAACCGCATCGCCAACGCCACCAGCGCCGAGGCCAGCGGCGCCCAGCTGACGGCCAGCCGCAACATCAATCTGCTGGCGCGCGACAGCGCCGAGCTGCAGTCCGTCACCGGCGCGGCCAGCGCCGCCGGCAATGCCGCGGTGGGCGCCTCCGCCTCGTACAACGAGGTGGACAGCGGGGTCACGGCACAGATCAACGGCGGCAGCCTGGACGCGGCCGACATCGCCGTGCAGGCCCAGCGCAATGCCACCCTGGACGTCTGGGCGATCGCCGGCACGGCCGGCGGCACCGCCGGCGTGGCCGGCTCGATTGCCATGAACCTGGCCGGCGGCGCGACGCTGGCCCGCATCGACGGCGGGGCCCGGGTCAGCGCGCGCAACAACGCGCTGCTGCTGGCCGATGCCGACGACTTCATCAAGTCGCGCGCCGGCGCGGCGGCGGTGGGCGGCACGGTGGGCGCCGGCGGGGCGATCGCCTTCAACGACATCACCTCCGACACCGCGGCCGAGCTCAGCGGTGCGGGCACCCTGCTCGAAGGCCTGGCCGAGAACAGTGCCACGGGCGTGACTGTGCCCAGCGGCAGCCTGAGCGCACGCAGCAGTGCCACCCAGCTGCCCTCGCAAAACCCGCTGTCCACACGCCAGCAGACCGAGCAGCTGCATGGCGCCGGCGTGGTCGCCGCCTCAACCGCCGGGGTCGAGAACTTCGCCCTCACCGTGGCCGGCGGCGGCACGGCCGGTGTGGCCGGCACGGTCACCGTCAGCCTGATGGGCGGCGCCACGCGGGCCCGCGTCGACGGCCAGGCCCGCCTCAACCGCGCGCTGGACCAGGGCCAGGCAGGCCAGCAGGGCCTGGTCGCCGCCTACCACCACGACCAGCTGTTCTCCGGCACCGGCGGCGGCGCGGTCGGCGGCACGGCCGGCGTCGGCGGGGCGGCCGACACCGCCTTCATCAGCCACCTGACCAGCGCCACACTGGATGGGGCGGCGCTGGCCGGCCGCGAGGCCGCGCGGGTGCTGTCACGCTCCAGCAACGAAATCACGCAGGGCGTGGTCGGCCTGGGCGGCGGCACCGTGGGCCTGGCCGGCTCGCTGGGCCTGATCATGAGCAAGGGCCGCACCGAGACCCTGGTCAACAACAGCCAGATCGACAGCGCCCAGGGCCGCATCGATGTGCAGGCCACCAGCCGCGGCGATGTCGATATCGCCGCCGGCGCGCTGGCCGCCGGCGCGGTGGGCGTGGGCATCACCGCCACCATCAATCTGAGCGAGCAGCAGACCTCGGCGCGCACCCTGGGTTCGCGCCTGGACGCCCCGGCCACCACGACGGTGGCCGCCGATGCCGACTTCACCCAGCACGTTTATGGCGCCACCGCCTCGCTGGCCGGGGCGGTGGGCGTGGCCGGCACGGTCGATGTGCTGGTCGCCAAGGGCAGCACCGAGGCCGAGATCGGCGCCGGATCGCGCATCAACACGCAGCGCAGCGCCGCCACGCAGGACGTGCTGCTGCGGGCCGAGGAGACGGTGCGCATCGACAACAAGGTCGGCGGCCTGGGCGTCGGCGTCGGCGTGGGCGCCAGCGCGGCGGTCGATGTGGTGCTGCTGCGCAGCGGCGCGCGGGCCAGCGTCGCCGACGGTGCCGATGTGCGCGCCGGCCGCGACATCCGCGTCGAGGCCGAGGCCGGCCGCGACATCGATGCCCTGTCCATTGCCGGTGGCGCCGGCCTGACGTCGGGCATTGCCGGCGCCGTCTCGGTGGTGTCGGTGGGCGGGCGGCCCGACAGCGACTCCAGCGACAACGCCTTGCGCTCGGTGGCCAAGGTCGGTGAGCTGATGCGCGGCAGCAGCACCGGCAACCAGCTGGGCAGTTCGGGCGGAGATCGGGCCCAGCAGGCCCGCGCCAAGGCAGACAGCGCCCGTGCCGGCGTCGATCCATCCGGAGACTTCGCCGCCACGCCAACGCGCCAGAGCGCCGAGGCGGCGGTGGCCGGTGGCGCCAGCCTGATCGCGGGCCGCGACATCGCCGTCGATGCCCACACCCGCAACGACATCCGCACCAAGGCGGTGGGCGTGGCCCTGTCGGCCGGTGCCTCGCTGGGCGGCGGCTTTGCGGTGGCGCTGTCCGAGGAACGCACCCGCGCCGCCCTGCTGGGCCGCAGCCGGGCCGGCCGCGATGTGCGCGTGCAGGCACTGGACGACCAGTCCGAGACGGCCAGCCAGCAGGCCTATGCCGGCGGCGGCGGTGCGTTCGGCCTGGCCGCCAGCCTGGCGCTGAATCGCAAGTCGGCGGACACGGTGGCCGAGATCGGCGGCACGGTCGAGGCCGCGGGCGGCGTGACGGTCGATGCCGGGGTCGACCACGGCCTCGAAGCCAAGGGCCTGGGCGCGGCCGGCGGCCTGGTGGGCATTGGCGCGGCCATAGGCCTGAGCGCCGACAGCAGCCTGGCCGATGCCCGGGTGGCCACAGGCAGCAGCATCAAGGCGGCCGGTCTGACGGTGAGCGGCCATGCCGGCAGCGCCGCCACCACCGATGTGCTGGCGGCGGCGGGCGGCCTGGTCGGCGCAGGCACCGGTGTCGATGCCGACACCGACAACCGCGTGCGCGCCAGCACCACGGTGGGCAGCGACGTGAGCCTGGCCCTGGGCCAGGGCAGCGCCAGCTTCAGCGCCACGGCCACACCGCGCGGCAGCGCGGTGGCGCGCGGCGTCACGGTCTCGGCCGGCGTGTCTATGGGCATGTCGCTGGCCGATGTGGACGTCGCGTCCGACGCCAGCGTCAGCCTCGGCGAGCGCCTGAAGGTCCAGGCCGGCAGCCTGAGCCTGCGCGCCGAGACCCAGCGCGAGCGCATCGGCACCGGACCGAACAATCTGGCCCTGTACGCGCCCAGCGCCGAGGCCGAGGCCAAGGCCGCCGCCGGTGGCCTGCTGCTTGGCGCCAGCGCCACCGAGGCCAGCACCACGGTGCGGCCCGCCACCCAAGTCAGCCTGGGCGCCGGCCACCAGATCACGCTGTCGGGCGGCTTCTCGGCCCAGGCCCTGTCGGACGTGGATGGCCGCAGCGATGTCAGCGGCATCAATGGCGGCCTGCTGGCGGCCGGCGGCAATCTGGCCAACACCCAGGTGCACAGCGACACCCAGACGCTGATCGGCGCCGGCCGGCTGACGGCCCAGACCGTCAGCCTGGGCAGCGACAGCAGCGACGCGCTGGGCGCCAAGTCGGCCTCGGGCGCCGGTGGCCTGGGCGTGGTGCTGGCGGCCCGTGTCAACAACGTGGCCACCGCCAACACCGTCACCCGCCTGGCGGGCACCGTGGACGCGCGCAGCGTCGAGATCGCCGCCGAGCACCTGACCCGGCTGCATGGCGAGGCCGACAGCACCTCGGCCTCGGTGGCCGGCTACTCGGGCGCGAATGTGTTCAACAGCAGCGCCAACACGACCAGCGCCGAGCTGGCGCCGGACAGCGTGGTGCGCGCCAACGCCTTCAAGCTCGACGCGCTGAGCGCCGTGGCCAAGGACAGCGCCGGCGCCGACTGGGCGGTGCGCGCCGCCTCGGGCGGCGTACTCGCCGGCTCCTCCGGCGGCACGCTGACGCAGATCGACAACATCACCCGCGCGGGGGTCGGCGATGGCGCCCAGATCAGCAGCACCGACCAGGGCGGCAAGCAGGCCGAGCTGGACATTGCCGCGCGCAACCGGCTCGACGTTTTCGACAGCGTGCTGCTCGACACCGGTGGTGCGATCGCGGTGGCCAGGACCGAATCCTTCGTCGATGCACGCCGCAACGACGCCCAGGTGCGCATCGGCAGCGGCGCGCTGCTGAAGAGCCAGCGCGATGTGCGCATCGAGGCCTCGACCAGCGGCGTCGTCGATACCGAGGCGCAGAGCAAGACCTATGGCCTGGCCGGCGCGGCCGAGGGCGGCACGCGCTCGCGCATCGTCACCGCCAACGGCATCACGCTGGACGGCGGGCGCATCGAGTCCGACGAGAACGTGCGCCTGCGCGCCGGTGTCGACAACGTGCTGCGCGCCGATGCCGAGACGCGGCTGTGGAACCGCACGGCCGTGCCCATCCCGAGCGCGCCCGATGCGCTGGCCATCGTCGATCAGGACAATCGCATCGTCATCAAGCCCTACGCACTGCCGGCCGGCACGCCACTGGCCAGCGAGCCGCGCGAGGCGCAGATGCAGCGCGCGGCGATCGCCACCGTCAAGGACATCGAGCTGCTGGCCGGCGGCGGCCAGCGCGAGCTGCGCGGCTTCGGCCGCGGCACCGATCTGTACCGCGAGGCGCTGCAGGCCCTGGGCCAGATCTTCGACAGCGATCTGAGCCTGGACATCCAGGCCGGCGCCGAGTTTGACCGCCCGGCCTCGACGGTGCAGGTCGATGGCACGCTGTTCGCCGGCACCCACTGGCGCCAGTACCTGGACATCGGCAGCGCCGGCCAGGTGCTGCGCCAGAGCGAGGGCATCAGCTTCAGCACCCGCGACAACGTCGATCTCGGCCGCGAGATCGAGGGCCGCATGAATGCGCTGAAGCAGCTGGTGCAGACCTATGCCGACAATCCGGCGGTGGCCGCCGGCTTCCAGGCCGACCTCGACCTGCTGCAGGCGCGCCGCGCCCAGCTGGGCGTGGGCGCCAAGGTCGGCTTCATCGATCTCAACCCGGCGATGGCCACCAGCGGCAACATCCGCATCAGCGGCGGGACGCTGACGGGCGGCAGCGGCGGCGAGCTGGTGGCGCCCGGCGACGCCAGCATCCGCGTCAACAACGCATCGAACCGCTTCCTCAGCGTGAAGAACCAGGCCGGCACGGCCGCCTGCCCTGCGGCGCTGTGCATCCCCGGCGACAGCGGCGGCGAGATCACGCTCAATGGCGCGCGCATCGCCTCCAACGCCGACATCAATCTGCGCAACGCGCCGGGCGGGGTGGCCGCGCTGGGCCGCATCGACGAGCGCAGCAACTCGCCGGCGCCGCTGATCGAGCTGCGCAACACCGCCGAGGGCAGCACGCCCAAGCCGGAGGTGCAGGTGTTCGGCAATATCCTGAATCCGCGCGGCCTGGTGCGCATTGCCAGCACCGGCTCGGTGCAGGTCTCGTCCGACATCAGCGCCCAGACGGTGGACATTGCCACCCAGGGCGACTTTATCAAGACCTTCAGCCTGGGCTACACCCACACGGCCGGCGACCCGACGCTGGTCATCAAGTCGCTGACCGATGCCGAGGAGGCGGCCTCCAAGAGCCGCTTCCCGGCCGCCCGCGACCCGCTCACCGCGACCATCACGCCGCTGACCAACAGCGACACGGTGGCCACGGTGGCCAGACCCGGCGGCACGATCATCGCCGGCAACAATGTCTTCATCAGCGGCGAGAAGCTCAATCTCAACGGCGTGATACAGAGCGGCATCGCCGATGTGCGGGTGACCATAGACAACGCTGCCTACGCCGACGCCAAGAACGCCAACGGCGCCTGGGTGCCACTGCGCAACAGCGCCATGGCCAGCCTCGACGCGGCGCTGCGCCCGAAGCTGCGCTGGAACGCCGCCACCCAGGAGTTGGAGCTGGGCAATATCCAGGTCGAGGGCGGCTTCATGCAGCTGTTCGGCGACGTGCTCAGCACCGGCGGCGGCCAGCTCAATGTGCTGGACGGCTACGGCCGCATCCAGGTCGAGAACCAGACCGACCGCGCGCTGGTGCTGAACCGCCTGGACACCGGTGCCGGCACCCAGGGCCGCATCCGCATCACCGACACCAGCACCCGCGACGCGGCGGGCAACAATCTGGTGACGACGATCACGCGCAGCAACGGCCAGGTCCAGACCACCCAGGAGAATGTGGCAATCAAGGACGAGGCGCGGCCGCTGGTCAGCGCCGTCGCCGGCGACGCCAGCGGCCGCAGTGCCCTGTACACGCCGCGGGCCAACCGGCGGCTGAACTGGATCAATGCCGAGAACATCGGCGTCGCCTACAGCCAGATCTACACCCGCACCTGCGCCGTCAGCTGCGACTTCGGCGAGCTGGCCGACTGGCTGGCCAAGAACGCGCCGACGCAGACCGTGGTGGTCGCGCCGCCACCGGTCTACACGCCGCGCATCAGCGGTCTGTGGCTGACGAATGGCGACAAGCGCACGGCCGACTACATCTACGACTTCCGCAAGGACCGCTACGAGCGCGGCGGCACGCCCGAGTACTTCCTGCGCCGCTACCGCTCGGGCGCGGCGGACTTCTACGACAACATCGAGACGCGCCGCGACTGGAGCTGGAAGGAGCGCAACTTCTTCACCCACAGCCTGGCGGCCAGCCGGCCGGTGGCGATCAGCTTCATCGGTGCCGACGAGGGCACGCTCAGCGTCACCTCGCGCGATGCCGCCATCAAGCTGGGCGACACGGTGCGCAATCTGAAGGGCACGACACTGCTGGACGCCAGCCGCATCGGCCTGGCCGGTGGCGTCACGGCCGGCCAGGTGATCGCCGACCGGCTCACACTGACGGCTCGAAACGGCGCCATCGGCGAGTTCGGCAGCGGCAGCGCGTTCCGGCCGCTGGAGGTGCAACTCTCGGCCACCGGCAGCGTCGACCTGCGTGCCGGCACCGACATCGCCCTGCGCGCCTACCAGGGCGGGCTGCGCCTGGGCCGTGTTGAAACCCCCGGACGCCTGTACCTGCAGGCCGAGGGCGATATCGTGCGCGGCGGCGGCGCCACGTCGGCACTGGCCGCCGGGGACATGCGGCTGATCTCCGACAACGGCAGCATCGGCAGCCTGGCCGCACCGCTGCTGATCAATCTGCCGGCCGACCGCGGCAGCCTGGAGGCCCGCGCGGCGCGCGACATCGGCATCGCCGAGGCCACCGGCGACCTGCGCCTGGCCCAGGTCGCCAGCTCGGGCGGCGACGTGCTGCTGCGCGCGGCCAACGGCAGCATCGTCGATGTGGACAGCGTGCAATCGGTCAAGCAGGAGACCCGCGAGGCCCTGCTGGGCGTGGCGCGCCGCGCCGGCCTCACTGCCGACAGCGGCGCCCAGGCCGGCGTCGAGCTCAATCTGCAGCGCTACGAGCAGGGCAAGCGCCAGGAGTACCTGGCCTACTGGCAGATGCGCGGGCTCAAGGAGCGCTTCGACAGCAAGGGCCTGTCACAGGGCTTCACGGCCAGCGCCTACGACCCGAAGTTCGTCTACGTCGTCGATGCCGGCACGGCGGCCCAGCTGAAGGCGGCCAATGGCTGGAACGACGCCCAGCTGGCGGCCTGGCGCGATGGCCAGACGGCCTTCTATCATCGCGCCGCCGCCGAGTTCGGCAAGGGCGATGCGCGCAGCTACGACCCGGTCTGGCACTTCGACAGCGCTGCTCATCCGGCGCTGCGCCAGGCGCTGGCCAACGGCGGCGTATGGAACGAGGCGCAGATCACCCAGCGCGTCGCGGCCGGGCTGTTCAAGGACACGGCCGACACCCAGATCCTGGTCGAGAACCCCAACGTCAGCGGCCGCAATCTGCAGCTGGAGGCGCGCAACGGCATCGGCCGGGCCTCGGCCGGCACCGACATCTCGCGCGACCCGCGGCAGTGGACGCCCGAGCAGCAGCTGGCGCTGCTGGCCGCCGACCGCGCCGATCTGCAGCTCACGCCCACCGGCCTGCGCATCACCGCCAAGGACGACATCGACCTGGCCCTGCGCGGCAGCGGCGGCGCCCTCAGCGCCAAGGCAGGCGAGGCCATCTACCTCGGCTCCGAGGGCGATCTGCGCCTGCAGCAGGTGCTCAGCACCAACGGCGAGGTGCGCATCAAGGCACGCGGCAGCCTGACCCAGCTGACCGCCGGCAGCAGCGCCGTCAGCGGGCGCGACGTGCTGGTCGAGGCCGGCGGCGGCGCGCTCGGCGCACCGGGCACACCGCTGCAGGTGGCCACCCAGGCCGGCGGCAGCGTCACCGCCCGCGCGGCGCACGACCTGACCCTGGCCGGCGAGCAGGGGCTGGTGATAGACCAGATCTTCACGCCCGGCGCGGCCTGGCTGTCGAGCCCCGGCTCGCTGACCGGACGGCTCAACAGCGCCGATCTGAATGTGCGCGCCGGCGCACTGACGCTGATCGCCGGCGGCAGCATCGGCCTGCCGGGCGACCCGCTGGCGGCGCTGGATGTCTCGGTCACCGGCCCGCTGCAGCTGCAGGCCGGCAGCGGCGCCTGGCTGGCGGCCAGCGGCGAGGCGCTGGAGCTGGCCTCGGCCCGGGTGGCGAGCGGCCCGCTGCGCATCGCCGCCCAGGTGCCGGCGATGCGCATCAGCGGCGCCGTCGAGGCCCTCACCAGCATCGACATCGACAGCGCCGGCAGCCTGACCCTGGGCCCCGGCAGCGCCCTGCACGGCGCCGCCGTGCACCTGACGGCCGCCAGCCTGCAGGCGCAGGCCACGGCGGTACAGGCCGGCGACACCCGGCTCCAGGCCCGCAGCGGCGACCTGAGCCTCGATGAAGGCAGCCGCGTCGAGGCCGACGCACTGAAGCTGAGCGCCAGCGGTCGCCTGCAAAGCCTGGGCAGCCTGAGCGCCAGCGGCGCCAGCGCGGTGTCGGCCGACGGCAGCCTGCTGCTGGCCGGCCATCAGGCGCTGCAGGGCGCGACCGAGCTGACGGCCGGCGGTGCGATGGAGCTGCGCGGCACCGGTGTGGTCGGCGGTGCGCTGCGAGCGCAGGCCGCCAGCCTGCGTCAGCAGGGCAGCCTGGAGCTGCGTGGCCCGGCGAGCTTCAATCTGCTCGGCGCCGCGCAGATCGGCGGCACGCTGATGACGCGCGGCGACCTGGCCCTGCTGGCCGGCGGCACGCTGGGCCTGGACGGGCTGCTGCAGATCGGCGGCCTGGCCAACTTGCAGGCCGGCGGCGACTGGACGCTGCGCGGCATGCTGCAGGCCGCCAGCGTGCAGGCCCAGGCCGGCAACGACCTGGCCCTGGGCGGCGTGATGCGCAGCAGCGGCGACGCCGGCTTCGCGGCCGGCCGCGACCTGCGCACCAGCGGCCTGGTCAGTGCCGGTGGCAGCCTGAAGGCCAAGGCCGTGCGCGATCTGCTGGTGCAGGGGCCGATGCCGACGGCGGCGCAGGGGGTGACACTCGAAGCGGGGCGCCGCAAGGTGCTGCCGCCGGCCAAGCCATGAGGCGGCTGCTGGCCCTTGGCGCGATCGCGCTGGCAGGTGCAGCGCTGGCCGCCGAGCCGCCCGACCCCGGCGCCCAGCAGGGCCTGGAGCGCCAGCAGCGCGAACGCCAGCGCCAAGAGGAGCAGCTGGAGCGCAGGCCGGCGCCGGCGCCGCTGGGCACGCCGGCCGCCCCGGCGGCGCTGCCGCCGGCCTCGCGCCTGCGCAATATCCCGGTGCAGCGCATCGAGACCGGGCCGTCGGAAGTGCTTGACGCCGACGAGTTGCGCGCCCTGGTGGCACCCTACGAGGGCCGCACGCTGAGCTTGGCCGACCTGGTGGAGCTCACCCAGGCCATCAACGCCCTCTACGCCGCCAAGGGCGCGCCGACGGCGCGGGCGCTGCTGCCGCCGCAGGAAATCGAACAGGGCCGGGTGCGCATCCAGCTGGTCGAGGCCAGGCTGGGCCGCATCGCGCTGGGCCCGACCCGGCTGGGCCAGACCCTGGTGCAGGAACATCTGGGCCTGGTCAGCGGCGAGCTGGTCTCGGTGCCGCGCATCGAGGCGGCGCTGCAGCGCTTCAACCGCAGCCACGAGGTGCAGCTGGCCGCCACCCTGGCCGCCGGCGCCAGCCCGGGCACCAGCGATCTGGGCCTGCAGGCCAGCGATCCGCCGTTCAGCCAGTGGACGCTGTTCGCCGACAACGCCGGCAGCAGCAGCCTGGGCGAGCGGCGCCTGGGCCTGGCCCTGCGCCTGCCCCTGCTCAGCGAGCGCGGCGACAGCCTCAACGCCAGCCTGCTGCTCACCGGCCGGGCCCCCAGCCCGAGCCTGAGCCTGGGCTATGCGCTGCCCCTGGCACCGCTGCGCCGGCTCGACCTGAGCTACAGCCAGGGCCGCATCGCGGTGCGGCGCGGCAGCTTCGCCGCACTCGATCTGACCGGCCGTTCGCGCGATCTGGGCCTGGGCCTGACCCAGACGCTGTTGCTGACGCCCGAAGGCAGCTGGAGCGCGGGCCTGCGCCTGGGCGCCAAGGACTCGGCCACCGACGTGGCCGGCGAGCGCGTGCGCCAGCAGCAGCTGACGGTGCTGGGCCTGAGCAGCACGCTGGACTGGCAGGACGAGGCCGGCAGCTGGAGCGGCGAGGCCCAGCTGGCGCGCGGCCTGCGCGCAGCCGGCGGCGAGGCCAGCTACACCGTGCTGCGCGCCAGTCTGGCGCGGCTGCTGCGCCTGGCCAACGGCCAGCAATGGCTGCTGCGCGCCGCGCTGCAGCTCTCGCCCGATCCGGACCTGCCCTCGTCGGAGCAGTTCCAGCTGGGCGGCTCGGCCAGCGTGCGCGGCTATGCCGAAGGCCTGCTCTCGGCACGCCGCGGCGCCTTTGCCTCGCTGGAATGGCGGCGGCCGCTGGCCCTCGATGACCTCACCCGTTGCGCGACGCACTGCGCCCTGCAGCTGCTGGCCCATGCCGACGTCGGCAGCAGCCGGCCGGGCGGTGGCCACGGCGCACAGACCCTGGCCTCGGTCGGCCTGGGCCTGGCCGGCGAGCGGGGCCCGGTCTCTGTGCGTCTGGGCCTGGCCTGGCCGCTGCGCCAGCCGGCCGCAGAGACCGCAGCGGCCGCAGAGGCACCGACCCGCCGCCCGCGCCTGCATCTGTCCGCCTCGACGGTCTGGTGAGCATCGCCGCACCGTCACCCACCCGTTCACTGCAACCCGTTCACCTTCACCCGGAGATCACCCACCATGAACCGCAAGCTACTGTCCGGCATCACCGCACTCGCCGCCGGCCTGGCCCTGGCCGGGCCCGCGCCGGCCCAGGTCAGCGCCCAGGGCCAGATCAGCGGCCTGAGCTTCGAGCTGATCGACCTCGACCCCGGCGACGGGCTGGCGCCCAGCGCCAGCTGGCTGAACGGCAGCAGCCTGATCAGCGGCGAGATCGGTGGCGGCAACCCCGCGGCCCTGCCCTTCAGCCTCTTCCTGCCCAGCGCCGGCGGACCGCTGGCGGCTTCGACCGGGGCCTCGGGGTCCAGCGCGGCGGCGGCGGTCACGGCCACCGGCCTGCAGGCCGGCGGCAGCAGCGGGGGCGGCAGCTTCTATGCCTCGGCCATCAGCGGCTATGGCCTGAACTTCGGCGGCATCCTGCTCGGCGCCAAGACCGGGCTGCGCCTGAATCTGAGCTACCAGCTCGATGCCGCGGTGAGCGGCCTGGCCCCCGACTGCCTGAGCTGCGACAGCGCCCAGGTGAACCTGACGGTGCTGATGCTGGGCTCGGCCTCGGCGCTGCCGGTGTTCCACACCGCCTACGCCGCGGCCTATGCCGATCTGGGCCCGGCCGCCGACAGCGTCGGCGACACGCTGCTGCTGCAGCTGGACAATGCCGGCGCCGATGCGATCAGCGTCAGCGCCGGCCTGACCCTGATCGCCCAGGGCCAGAGCTTTGCCACACCGGTGCCCGAGCCCGCCACGGCGGCCCTGCTACTGGCCGGCCTGGGCCTGATGGCAAGGCGGCGCCTGGCCACTAGGAGCCTGTCGGGCTTGGGGATGGGTTCGCGCCGAAGCGAGTTGCCCGGCCAGACTAGGCGCCGGAGCCGCTGTGGGATGCACCCCCACAAGGCTTCGGCAACAACGGATGGCCGGGCAAATCGCTTCGGCCCTTCGGGTTGGGGCGCCTTGGGGGCACAGACGTCGTTGCAAATGCGCGCCGGGTGTACAACCCGGCTGTGCTTTGCGCCTAGCCTGCTCCCCCAAGGCGTCCCAACGCGAACCCATCCCCAAGCCCGACAGGCTCCTAGGACCTGACGGCCGCGGCCATGCGCCATGTGCTGGTTGTCGATGATCACCGGCTGATGGGCGAGGCGGTGGCGGCGCTGGTGCGCGAGGTCGAGCCGGCGCTGCGGGTGTCGGTCACCGGCAGCCTGCAGCAGGCGCTGGCGCTGGCCGAGCGCGACGCCCCCGACGCGGCCATCGTCGATCTGCAACTGCCCGACGGCCGCGGCGAGACCCTGATGCAGGCGCTGCGCCGCCGCCGCCCGGCCCTGCCCATGCTGGTGTTCAGCGCCTGCGAGCCCGATGAGGCCGGCCTGGCCCGCCTGTTCGCGCTGGGCGCCCGGCGCTTCTGCGCCAAATCGGCCGGCCACGATGCGCTGCTCGCCGCGCTGCGCCAGTTGCTCGCCCCCGTCAGCCTGGCGGCGCCGCAGCTGGAGCTGCTGCGCCTGCTGTGCCAGGACTTGTCCAGTCAGGACATAGGCCGCCGCCTGGGCCTGGCGCCGGCGGCCACGCGCGACAGCATCGACGGCCTGTTCCGCCTGCTGCAGGTGCGCAGCCGCAGCCAGATCGTGGCGGTGGCCCGGGCGCAGGGCCTGATCGATTAGGGCGCTGGCCCTAAGCCCCACGCGCGGGCGCTCTGCGGCGATCCGCGGCATTAGGGGGTTCCTCAGGGCGGGGCAGGCGGACACAATGCCGGCCATGCAACGCATGGCCCCATCCACCGCCGCCAGCCCGCTGGAGGCGCGCATCCTGGCCGACCAAGTGACCGCGCTGCAGCGCACCCTGCCCTCCATCATCCTGGGCAACACGCTGACACCCCTGGTCGTGCTGGTCTGCGTCAAGGGGCTGGTCAGCACGGTGGCGCTGGGCAGCTGGTTTGCGCTGCAAATGCTGCACAGCGCCTTCAACGCCTGGGCCTGGTGGCTCACCCGCCACCGGCCGGCCCACCCGCGCAATGCGCCTGCCCGCGCCCGCGCCATCATCATCGCCTCGGGCTTGAGCGGCCTGCTGTGGGCTGCGGGCCTGGTGTTTCTGTGGCCCCCGGAGCGGCTGGACCTGCAGATCCTGCTGATTTTTCTGATCGGCGGCATGACCAGCAGCGCCATGCATGCGCTGTCGGTGCTGCTGCCGGCCTATTACGCCTTCCTGGTGCCCAGCGTGGTGAGCGTCGTCGGCATGAGTCTGTGGGCCGGCAGCGTGGCCCACCTGGCGGTGGCAGCCACGGTGCTGGCCTTCGGCCTGACCTCGATCCGCTTCGCCGCCAGCCTGAACCGAACGCTGCGCGACTCGCTGCGCAGCCGCTACACCGTCGCCGAGTTGGCGGCCGATCTGCAGCTGCAGAAGGAGCGCGCCGAAACCGCCAGCCTGGACAAGAGCCGCTTTCTGGCCGCTGCCAGCCATGACCTGCGCCAGCCGGTGCATGCGCTGTCGCTGTTTCTCAGCGCCCTGCGCAAGCAGCCGATGACGGTCGAGGGCGAGCGCCTGGCCACCCATGCCGCCCACGCGGTGGAGACCATGGCCGACCTGTTCAACTCGCTGCTCGATGTGTCGCGGCTGGACGCCGGCATGGTGCACCCCGAGCGGCGCCGCTTCCCCGTGGCGCCGCTGCTGGAGCGGGTGGCCGAGCAGGAGCAGCCCAGCGCCGCCGCCGCCGGCCTGCGCCTGCGCCTGCGCCTGCCGCGCCAGCCGCTGTGGACAGAGACCGATCCGGTGCTGCTCGAACGGGTGCTGCGCAATCTGGTGTCAAACGCGCTGCGCTACACCGACCGGGGCACGGTCTTGATCGCGCTGCGTCGCGGGGCGGGCGGCTGGGTGCTGCAGGTGCGCGACAGTGGCATCGGCATTCCGCCGGAGCGCCAGGCCGATGTGTTCCAGGAGTTTGTGCAACTGCATAACCCGGAACGCGACCGCAACAAGGGCCTGGGCCTGGGCCTGGCCATCGTGCGGCGCACCGTCGAGCTGCTGGGCCTGCCGCTGCACCTGCGCTCGGCGCCGGGACGCGGCACGGTCTTCACGCTGGCGCTGCCCGTCGTCGCACCGGCCGGTGCGGGGGTGACAGCCGTCGATGAGGGTCCGGCGGCCCCGCCCCCCGACAGCGCCCCGCCGCCGGGCCTGTTCGTGGCGGTGATCGACGACGACGCCGACATCCTCGCCGCGATGGAGGCGGTGCTGTCCGGCTGGGGCTGCAAGGTGCTGACGGCCGGCGACGCGGCGGAGCTGCTGGCGGCCCTGCTGCTGGAGCCGGCCACACCCGATCTGCTGATCAGCGACTTCCGTCTGCGCGAGAGGGCCAGCGGACTGGATGCCGTGGCGCGGCTGCGCGACGAGTACAACCAGGACATACCCGCCATCCTGATCACCGGCGACACCGCGCCCGAGCGCCTGGTCGAGGCCCAGGCCAGCGGCCTGCTGCTGCTGCACAAGCCGGTGGCGACCGAGGACCTGCGGGTGGCCATCGCCCAGGCCCTGGCCCAAGGCCGGCGGGCGGATACGGAAGAGGCGGCAGCCGCCGCGGAGGCCGCCTTGTGAACATCATGACCGACCCGGTGGCCGGCCCGGACCTCGGCGGCAGCTACCTCGTCGTTGACGACCATCCGCTGATGCGCGAGGCCATGGCCAGCCTGGTGCGCGACATCGCGCCCGCCGCCGCCGTGGCGATGGCCGGCAGCGTGGCCGAGGCGCTGCGGCTCGCCGACAGCGGCGTGATCCGCGCGCTGATCGTCGATCTGAACCTGCCGGACGGCGATGGCGCCGTGCTGGTGACCGAACTGCGCCGGCGCAGCCCCGAGCTGCCCATCCTGGTGCTGACCGCCTGCGAAGACCATGCCCAGGTGCGCCGCCTGATCGCCGCCGGCGCGACCGGCTTCGCGCCCAAGTCGGCCGGCCCGGCCACGCTGTCGGCGGCCCTGCGCCTGGTGCTGGCCGGCCAGACCTATGTGCCACCGCTGATGCTGGCTCTGCCGGACGTCGAGCTGGACGAGATGGGCGAGGCCGCCACGATGGCACCGACGGCTGGCAAGCTCACGCCCCGCCAGCTGGAGGTGCTGCGCCTGGTCTGCGACGGCCTGTCCAACAAGCACATCAGCCGCCGGCTGGGCCTGGCCGAGCGCACCATCAAGGTTCATGTCGGCGCCATCTTCCGTGCGCTGGGCGTCAGCAACCGCACCCAGGCGGCCCGCGAGGCCCGCACGCAGCGCCTGCTGTAGGGCCTGTTAACGCTACGTCAGGCGCGCCGCGTGGCCACGAAGATGCTGCCCAGGCACAGCGCCATGCCGGCCAGCGACAGGACGCTGGGCTGCCAGCCCTCCAGTGCGGCCGAGATCACCAGCGCGATGACCGGAATCACCACCCCGGTCAGCGCCGCGCGGGCCGTGCCCTGGCGCTGGGCGAGCTTGAAATACAGCACGAAGGCGGTGACCGAGCCGAACACCGTCAGGTAGAGCAGGCTCAGCACATAACCGGGCCGCCAGTCGAAGTGCAGGCCCTGGCCGGTGAGCAGCGACATCAGCAGCAGGAACAGCGCGCCATAGCCCATGCTCCAGGCCAGGATGGGGATCAGCGGCAGGCTGCGGCGCGTCAGCGTCAGCGTCAGCACATTGCCGATGCAGGCAGCCAGCACAGCCAGCAAGCCCAGCCCCAGGCCCAGGGCGGCGGTGGGCCGCGCCCCGGTTTCGGCAATCTCGGGCCAGAAGATCATCACCACGCCGATCACGCCGCCGCTGGACGCGAACAGAAAGCGCCGCGTCACCCGCTGGCCGAAGAACACCCGGCCCGACAGCGCGTTGATGAACACCATCAGGCAGAACAGCACCGCCACCAGGCCGCTGGGAATGTGGCGCTCGGCCTGGTAGACCGACCAGTAGTTGCCGCTGTACTGCACGATGCCGGTGGCCAGCATCAGCCCGTGGGCCGACAGCGGCATCTTCAGCGAGCTGCCCTGCCAGCGGGCCACGGCGAACAGCATCAGCGCCGCCAGGCCGAAGCGCCAGCCGACCGAGTTGAGCACCGGCACCGTGCTGTCCAGCTGGTACAGGATCACATGCCAGGTCGAGGCCCAGATCAGGGTCGGGCCCCAGAACAGTGATCGATCCGAAAACCTCGACATGCCGCTCAGGCGGCGCGCTTGAAGCCGGCCAGCAGGACGCCGGCGGCAATGAACAGCGTGCCGAACGTGCGGTTCAGGGCCTTGATATGCGATTCAGAACGCAGCACCGACAGCACGCGCGAGGCCAGTACCGTGTAGCCGGCCATGACCACCAGATCGGTGAAGCAGATCGTCGCGCCGATCACCGCATATTGAGGGGCCAGCGACTGGTGCAGGTCCAGGAACTGCGGCACCACGGCCAGCAGGAACACCGTGCCCTTGGGGTTGACCGCATTGATCATCCAGCCGCGCAGCACCAGCTGGCGCCGCGTCACCGGCCGGCTGTCGCCATCGGCCGCCACCAGCGGCTTGGCCGGCGCCCGCCACTGCTGGATGCCCAGCCAGGCCAGATAGGCCACGCCCAGCCACTTGACCAGGGTGAAACCCAAGGTCGACGCCGCGATCAGCGCACCCAGCCCGGCACCGACCACGACGACCTGGGTCAGGATGCCCAGGATCAGCCCGAAGGTGGTGAAGTAGCCGCGCTTGAAACCGTGGTTCAGCCCCGAACTCATGGCTGCGATGGCGCCGGCGCCCGGCGACAGGCTGATGGCCCAGGAGGCGGCGAAAAAGGTCAACCAGACGGAGAAGTCCATGCTGCGGCACTCGTGTTAGGACCGGGTTTGTACCATGTCGGGCCGATCGATGCACCGCCGTGGGGCGATATCCGGGCCAGCTGCGATCCCATCGACAATAGCGCCCATGGCCAAAGAAAAATCGATCTACACCTGCAACGAATGCGGCGGCACCAGCGCCAAGTGGCTGGGCAAATGCCCGCACTGCAATGCCTGGAACACGATGATAGAGAGCGTGGCCGAGGCGCCCGGGGGCAGTGGCAAGAACAACCGCTACCAGGCCCTGGCCAAGAGCCAGCCGGTGGCGACCTTGAGCGAGATCGAGGCCAGCGACTTCGAGCGCACGCCCACCGGCCAGGAGGAACTGGACCGGGTGCTGGGCGGTGGCATTGTCGAGGGCGGCGTGGTGCTGATCGGCGGCGACCCCGGCATCGGCAAGTCCACCCTGCTGCTGCAGGCCATCGACGATTTGTCGGCCCGGCTGAAGGTGCTCTACGTCACCGGCGAGGAGTCGGGTGCGCAGATCGCGATGCGCTCGCGCCGGCTCGGACTGGCTGGCACGCGGGTGCGGGTGCTGGCCGAGATCAGCCTGGAGAAGATACTGGCCACCTTGGAGCAGGAGCAACCGGCGTTTTGCGTCATCGACTCGATCCAGACCCTCTACTCCGAGCACCTGTCCTCGGCCCCGGGCTCGGTGGCCCAGGTGCGCGAATGCGCGGCCCAGCTGACGCGCACCGCCAAGGCCAGCGGCTGCGCCATCGTGCTGGTGGGCCATGTGACGAAGGAGGGAGCGATCGCCGGCCCCCGCGTGCTGGAGCACATTGTCGACACGGTGCTGTACTTCGAGGGCGACACGCACTCGAGCTTCCGCCTGGTGCGGGCGATCAAGAACCGCTTCGGCGCGGTCAACGAGATCGGCGTGTTCGCGATGACCGACAAGGGCCTGAAGGGCGTGGCCAATCCGAGCGCAATCTTTCTGTCCACCCACGGCGAGCCGGTGCCGGGCTCCTGCGTGCTGGTGACGCTGGAGGGCACGCGGCCCATGCTGGTCGAGCTGCAGGCCCTGGTGGACAGCGGCGGACCGAGCCCGCGCCGCCTCTCGGTGGGCCTGGACCGCGACCGCCTGGCCATGCTGCTGGCCGTGCTTCACCGCCACGCCGGCGTGGTCACCAATGACCAGGACGTGTTCATCAACGCGGTGGGCGGTGTGCGCATCAGCGAGCCGGCCGCCGATCTGGCGGTGATGCTGGCGATCCAGAGCTCGCTGCGCGGCAAGCCGCTGCCGCGCGGCTTCATCGCCTTCGGCGAGGTCGGCCTGGCCGGTGAGGTGCGGCCGGCCCCGCGCGGCCAGGAGCGGCTCAAGGAGGCCGCCAAGCTGGGCTTCAGCGTCGCCATCGTGCCCAAGGCGAACGCGCCGAAGAAGCCCATCGAAGGGCTGACCGTGCATGCGGTGGAACGGATCGAGCAGGCGATCGATCTGCTGAGGGAACTGGCCTGACGGCCCGCCGCGTTGTGGTCACCCCGCATGCAATCCGCGTGGATCAGGCCCTAACATCGCGCCCATGAATACATGGATTGGTTGGAGCCTGGCCATCGCTGCCGTGGTGGCCGGATGGTTTGCCTGGGGTTGGCAGGGCGTGGTGCTGGCCGTCAGCCTGGTGGCGTTCTGGCTGCTGCTGCAGTTCAGCCGCGTGATGCGTCTGCTGCAAAAAGCCGGCAATGCGCCCAAGGGCAAGGTGGCCAGCGCCGTGATGCTGCACACCAAGTTGCGCGAGGGCATGAAGCTGATGGACGTGATCGCCATCGCCCGCAGCCTGGGCCTGCGCGTCTCGGACACCCCCGAGGTCTGGCGTTGGGAAGACGAGGGCGGCGTCAGCGTCGAACTCGAATTTGCCGGCGGCCGCTGCGTGCGCCACACGCTGAAGCGCCCGGACGAGCCCGCAGCCGTCGTCACGCCCTGAAAGCAAAAAAAACCCGCCGCAGCGGGGTTGAGCGGCGCGGCTGTGGATCAGGCGCGGTTGCGGCGACGCGCCACAAAACCCACGGCGGCCAGGCCGGCCAGCATCAGCGCATAGCTCTCGGGCTCGGGCACGGCCGGTGTCATCGCGCCGATGGCGCCGGTCGTGCCGGTGGCAGTCCTGAGCACATCGGCCGAGAACACATAGTGCGCGGCGTTGGCGACAAAGCTGCTTTCGGTGATGCCGGTGGCGTTGACGGTGAAGGACAGGCCGGTGGCAAAGGCATTCGATCCGCCATTGCCGCAACCATTGCACTGCAGCTTGCCGCTGAAGCTGCCGAACGACGGGTTGGAGCCGCCGCTGAGCGCGATATAGGGCTTGATCTTGTTGGCCGCCGTGCCTGCGGCCGCGGTCCAGGCGATGTCGCTGACCGTGTAGCTGGCCAGATTGCCGAGGCTGAAGGTGAAGGCATCGTGCGGACCACCGGTCTCGACGAACTTGTAGCCGGCGAGCAGGGAGACGGTCACATCAACCGCGTTCAGGCCATCTTGCGCCAGGGTCACGGTGCCGAAGGGGCCGCTGCCCAGGCCGCTGGTCTGTGTCTGGTTCAGGCTGAACACTGTCAGCGCGCTGGCCGGGTTGGCGGCCAGAACGGTGGCGGCGGCCATGCTGAAGAGAGCTGCTTTGAATTTCATACAACGACGTCCAGGAAATGAATTTTTTGAGACCTGCACCCCGAAGGGCGGAGCTTGAAACGGACTGTAGGGAAGGCGGCTCCGAGCGAACAGGCCGCCAGCCCCCGCAGCTCAGGGGGCTTGACGCAAGCCAGCGGCGATCTGCGAGAACTACATCACGGTCGGCGCGCCGGGTGCCAGCGCATAAAATGCCGCAAACCCACAGCTAGGAGCTCCTCATGTCCATGGACGACCGCGACGGCAAGATCTGGATGGATGGCGAACTCGTCGAATGGCGAGATGCCAAGGTCCATGTGCTGACGCACACGCTGCACTACGGTTGCGGCGCCTTCGAGGGCGTGCGCGCCTACAAGACGGCCGATGGCGGCACCTCCATCTTCCGGCTCAAGGAGCACACCGAGCGGCTGTTCAACAGCGCCAAGATCCTGCGCATGAAGATTCCGTTCAGCCCCGAGCAGGTGATGGAAGCGCAGAAGGCCGCCGTGCGCGAGAACCATCTCGACAGCGCCTACATCCGCCCGCTGATCTGGATCGGCTCCGAGAAGCTGGGCGTCAGCCCCAAGGGTGCCAAGGTGCACCTGATGGTCGCCGCCTGGTCCTGGGGCGCCTACCTCGGTGAAGACGGCATGAAGCGCGGCATCCGTGTCAAGACCTCCAGCTTCACCCGCCACCACGTCAACATCACGATGACGCAGGCCAAGACGGTGTCCAACTACACCAACTCCATACTGGCCAATATGGAAGCCACCGACGACGGCTATGACGAGGCGCTGCTGCTCGACGCCTCGGGCTTTGTCTCCGAGGGCGCGGGCGAGAACCTGTTCATCATCAACAAGGGCGTGGTCTACACGCCTGACCTGTCGGCCGGCGCGCTGAACGGCATCACCCGCAACACCATCTTCTCGATCTGCGAGGACCTGGGCCTGAAGCTGGTCGAGAAGCGCATCACCCGCGACGAGGTCTATATCTGCGACGAGGCCTTCTTCACCGGCACCGCCGCCGAAGTGACGCCCATCCGCGAGCTCGACCGCATCGAGATCGGCGCCGGCTCGCGCGGCCCCATCACCGAGAAGATCCAGGCGGCATTCTTCGACATCGTGCACGGGCGCAACCCCAAGTACGCGTCGTGGCTTTCGAAGATCTGAGGCACATCATGAGCGAATCCAAATCCCTGGTTGAAGTCACCGCCGCCGAGCTGCAAGGCCCCGGCGTTGTCGCCTGCCCGAATCCCAAGATGGCGCTGTGGAGCAACCACCCCAAGGTCTTCATCGATGTGGTCGGCAATGCCGATGGCGGCAAGTGCCCGTACTGCGGCACCGTCTATCGCCTGAAGGCCGGTGAAGTCGTGCACGCGCATCACTGAGTCGCGGCCCGACATGCCTTTGCGCAAAGCCCGCGCCGCCGCCCTGCTGTCCTCGCCCGAAGACACCGAGGCGCAGTTCTACGAAGCGCTGCAACAGGGCGATCTGGACCGGCTGATGGCCGTCTGGGCCGATGAGGACGAGGTCTCCTGCGTGCACCCGGGCGGCCCGCGGGTGGTGGGCGTTGGCGCGATACGCGCCAGCTTCGAGGCGGTGCTGAGCCAGGGGCCGGTGAGTGCCGTGCCCGAGCGGGTGCGTACCCTCAGCAATGGCGAGACCGCCGTCCACAACGTGCTGGAGCGGGTGCAGGTGCAGGGCCCCAAGGGCCCGCAAAGCGCCTGGGTGATTGCCACCAACGTCTATCTGAAGACGGCCATGGGCTGGCGCATGGTCGTGCACCACGCCAGCCCCGGCACGGCCCATGACGTGCAGGAGATCATCGAAACGCCGGCCGTGCTGCACTGATGGCCGACGGTTCCGGCTATCACGCGCCGCTGTGGCTGCCCGGCGGCAATGCGCAGACGATCTGGGCGGCACTGTGGGCGCGCCGTTTTCTGGGCGCCAAGCCGACCTACCGCCGCGAGCGCTGGGCCACGCCGGATGGCGACTTCATCGATGTCGATCATCTGGTCGATGATGAGGTCGCGGCCGGCACGGAACGCCCGCTGCTGGTGCTGTTCCACGGCCTGGAGGGCTCGTCCAACAGCCACTACGCGCTGGCCTTCGCCAGCCTGGCCCGGGCCCGCGGCTGGGCCTATGCGGTGCCGCATTTCCGCGGCTGCTCGGGCGAACTGAATCTGGCGCCTCGCGCCTACCACTCGGGCGACTATGTCGAGGTCGGCTGGATGCTGGCGCAGCTGCGCGCCCAGCACCGCGGGCCCATCGTCGCCGTCGGGGTGTCGCTGGGTGGCAATGCGCTGCTGCGCTGGGCCCAGGAGGCCGGCCACAGCGCGGGTGCCACGGCCCAGGCGGTGGCGGCGGTGTGCTCCCCGGTCGATCTGGCGGCCAGCGGCCGCGCCATAGGCCGCGGCTTCAACCGCCTCGTCTACACCCGCATGTTCCTGCGCAGCATGGTGCCCAAGGCCCTGCGCAAGCTGCAACAGCACCCGGGCCTGTTCGACGGCGAGCGCCTGAGCGCTGCGCGCGATCTGTACGAGTTCGACAATCTGTTCACCGCGCCGCTGCATGGCTACCGCGACACCGACGACTACTGGGCCCGCGCCTCGGCCAAGCCGCATCTGAAAAGCCTGCGCATCCCGGCCCTGGTGATGAACGCCCGCAACGACCCCTTCGTGCCGGCCGACTGCCTGCCGCGCGAGTCCGACATCGGCCCCTTTGTCACGCTGTGGCAACCGCGCCAGGGCGGCCATGTCGGCTTTCCCCGGGGCTGGCCGCCGGGCCATGTGCTGGCCATGCCCGAGGCCGTCTGCAGCTGGCTGGCCGGTTCCTTCTGACACTTGTTGGGGCACACTGCGGGCATGGATGACATCGTCAAAGCCGCGCTGAAGAAATGGCCCAATGTGCCGCACTGCTACGGCTGGCTGGCGCTGGACGCGCGCGGCGAGTGGTATATGCGCGACGAGCGCATACAGGCTGCCGGGCCCTTCCCTGTCGTCAAGGGCAGCCGTATCGCCCACGAGAAGCTGCGCGAGTTCATCGAACGCAACTATCTGCATGACGATGCCGGCTGCTGGTTCTTCCAGAACGGCCCGCAGCGGGTCTATGTCGAACTGGAAGCCGCGCCGTGGATATGGCGGCTGACGGCCACCGCGGCCGCGCCGCAGCTGCGCAGCCACACCGGCCTGGAAGCCAGCTTCGAATCAGCCTGGCTGGACGAGCATGGCCGGCTCTTCATCGCCACCGATCTGGGCCTGGGCCTGGTGCACACGCTGGACATGGAGTGCGCTGCCGATGCCGTCGAGGCCGGCCTGTGGCTGCCGCAGGACGTGCCCGGCGCCACGCTGCCGCAGCGCTTCGGCTTTGTCCGCAAGCCCACGCCAAGGCCCGATCGGGCGTAAAAAAGCCGACCCTCGGGTCGGCTCGATCTTGATGCGTGGCGCGATTTACTTGGACGCTGCCGCGGCCGCGGCCGGCGCCTTGGGTTCGTCGAACTTGGCACCACCCTGGTTGGCCATGTAGACCACCGCGCGGCCGACTTCGAAATCGCTGAAGTCCCCGCCGCCCTGGGCGCCCATATTGCCCTTGCCCTTCAAGGCCGAGGTCAGCAGCGCCTCGTAGCCATTCTTCACGCGCGGGCCCCAGGCGGCCGCATCGGCCAGCTTGGGTGCACCGGCCGCGCCGGTGGCGTGGCAGGCCGAGCACTGGGCCGCAAACACCTGCTCGCCCGTCTTCAGGGTCGCCACGTTGTTCACGTCTTTCAGCTCGATGCTGCCGATGGGCTGGATGCGGGCGGCCACCGCCTCGGCGCCCAGGCCCTCGCTGCCAGCGGCAGGCTTCTTGTCCGAACTGACGAAATTGGCCAGCAGGATGATGATGATCACCGGCGCCACAAAGGCAAACAACACGGCCCAGGCCAATTGCTTGGGGGTCTTGATCGGACCCGTGTGCGCCTCGTCATGCGCTTCGTCGTGTGTGGCGTCGTGGTCTTGGGTTCCGCTCATGAAATCCTCGTTGGCGTCGGCAGGCAGGGCAACAGCGCCCCAAAGCTATGAGGCGCAAAACTGCGGGATTATATCGTCGCAGGCCCGAAAGCCGACCACTTAGGCACAAAGCTGCATTTGCGCCGGGCAACGCAGTGCGCACAACCGCACCCGGTCGCCTGCGTCAGCACGGCCCCAAGCCCGGGTACACTCACGGCCTCTGCGCCCGTAGCTCAATGGATAGAGTATTGGCCTCCGAAGCCAAGGGTTGCTGGTTCGATCCCAGCCGGGCGCACCAAAAATTAGCACGAAATAACAGGCCCTCCACGTGAGGGCCTGCTTACTTTCAGGCCCTCACTTTTGCGTTGTGACGAGTCTTGTGACGAGGTTTGTGTCGTCACAGATCATCGGTATCACCTTCCACTTCTGCTTCTGACCCTTGGGCTATGTGACGAGTCCGGCATCGCGAAAGCGACAGCCAAGCTTGCGCCGCGGCAACTGGCTGATCTGATTTTTGAGACCCACGGCAAAGATCACGCGTGGCCAGTCGTGCTATCAGGCGGGGTCAGCTGGAGATCAAGCTCAATTCGAGCACCCCTGCTCTGCAATTCGGCGAAATCGACTACGAGGCACCAGATTTGGTAGAAGAACCTAGCTGGAATCGACAGCACCAGGCTGGTCAGAGACACTCGTCAATGAGCGACGAACGTCGGCCGCCGCAACAAGCGGTCAGTGGGGGCGGCTGGCAATGTGCGGCCGGTGTTCATACCGAACCGGCCGTTCAGCGACAGGCCGAGCCGCGCAGCATCAGCGAGCACCAGTTGGGGACCATCGATGACTGCTACTGATTACGCCGGAATGCACTCTCGACCACTGAACGGAAGCTCTAATTCGTCGCATGGACTATCGCTCCAGTTCAAATTTTCCTACAAGGACGTTGGCTGGAGCACGTCGGGGTCCGCCGCAGCCGGGTTTGCTTCTTCGGCCAATTCGTCGAGTACAGCGAACACGCCTTTGAGGTCATCGCGGTACGAAGCAATGTAGTTGAGGTCTCGCTTGTTGAAGTCGGTTCGACCCAGATTGGTCTTCTCGATCTGCATGAGAAGTACTGCGTTGATGAAGCGCTTCACCTTACGCATGTCACCAACCAGAGGCAGGTACTTTGCAGCCAGATCGCCGCCCAGAATATCTGCTAGCTCGCTAAGTACGGCGCCGAGCTTGACCATCGTGTCAGAAGGCACCGACCCCAGCGCTGCAGGCTTTTGCGAGTGACCGCAACCCTCAGCGGAATCGGTCGCTCGACTGCGGGGCGGCCTACGCACAGGCCCGAACGACAGCTTCTGAGCGGCGCGGCAGACTCACTCCGCTGAATGGCAGCCGGCCCAACGCGGCCGTGAGTGCTTGTCACGTCGTTTCCCTGCCGCGGTGAACCCGCGTCAAACGGCCCTGGGCGTCTTTCCGCTTTCGTAACGAAAAGCGTTGGCCCTGCAGCGTACAGGCCCCCACAATCGGCAGAGCTACTCAATTGGCACAATGCCCGATCTAGCTTCTTTGCGCCCGGTGTCAGTTGCCGGCCCCTTACCTGCTCCCCGCTGTCGCCCTTTTGAAAAGCACCTCTCAATGAATTCCCGCTTCCACATTGCCTTCCGGCTTTCCGTCGTGCTTGCCAGTGCCTTCTTGGTCGCCGCGCCCACGAAGGCCCTCAGCGCCCCGCACGCCAAGCCGCGCGCCACTGCACACAAGCAAAAGGCCGCCGCCGCTGAACCCGCGATGACCACCGATGCCAACGGGCAGTCGGTGCCGGTCCTCGCCAACAAGGCCTGGGTGCTGATGGATTTCAATACCGGGCAGCTCCTAGCCTCGTCGAACCCGGACGAGCCTCTGCCGCCGGCGTCATTGACCAAGATGATGACCAGCTACCTGGTCGAGCAGGCGCTCAAGAGCGGCAAGGTCAAGCCCAACGATCCGGTCACCATGAGCCTCAGCGCCTGGTGCCGCGGTGGCAAGGAGGGTGACAGCTGCATGTTCGTGCCGCTCAACGCGCAGGCATCGCTGATGGACATGCTGCGTGGTGTGGTCATCGCCAGCGGCAACGACGCCTCCAAGGCCTTGGCAGAGCACATTGGCGGTACGGAGGCCGGCTTCGTGGCGATGATGAACACCGAGGCGCAGAAGCTGGGCATGACCAAGACCCGTTTCGCGAATGCGGCAGGACTGCCCGACCCCAACAACAAGGCGTCAGCCCGCGACCTGGCGGTGCAGGCGGCCGCCATCATCCGGAACAGCGCTGAGTACTACCCCATCTACGCCGAGCGCGAATTCACCTACAACGGCATCAAGCAAGGCAACCGCAATGCGCTGCTGTACACCGACCCCACGGTCGATGGACTCAAGACCGGGCACACCGAGGAAGCGGGCTACTGCCTGACCGCATCGGCCAAGCGCAACGGCATGCGCTTGATCTCGGTGATCTTGAATGCCGACAGCAAGCAGGCCCGCGCCGACCAGACGCGCGTGCTGTTCAACTGGGGCTACGCAAACTTCGAGGAAGCGTCACCCGCACAGGCGGGCGCGACGCTGACCAGCGCGAAGGTCACTTACGGCGTGGCGCCCACTGTCAATGCAGGCCTTGCACAGCCCTGGACGCTGGTGGTGCCCAAGGGCCAGGCGGCCGCGGTCAAGACGGCCATCACACTGAATCCTGCACTCGAGGCGCCGATCGCCAAGGGCGCCGTGATTGGCAAGATCATCGCCACGGCCAACGGCAAGCCACTCGGCGAGGTCCCCGTCGTTGCGCTCGCTGATGTGGGACGCGCGGGCTTCTTCGAGCGCCTGCGTCAGCGCGTCTCCGGCTGGTTCTCGAAGTAAAGCACTTGGTGAGCGTCGACATCGAGCTATCGCTGTCAAGTGCGACCGGCCCCTACAAGTTGGATGCAGTGGGTCGAGTCTCGCCGAAGTGTGACGGCTTCGTGCCCATTGCGGGCATTCGCCATCGCGCCCGATAGAGGCAGAACATTCAAGCGCATGCATGTGAGCGCAAAAAATGGATTCGGAAAGTCAGGCCTGGGCCTCGGATATGTTTGTGAGAATTCACGGCCATAACCGCGAAACTAGGGGGAGCTTGGGCCGTAGTCATTGCTACACTGCGGCGGCTGGTGCACTTGAGAGCCCTTGGGGTGAGCTGAATGCGCTGGCTTTCAACACCCTCCATCCAGGAAAAAGACTATGCGCAAATTGACGTTGAAGTCCTTCAAGACGGCAGCGCTGCTGGGCGCAATGACCTTGGTGGGTGCGGCACAAGCGACGCCGGTTTTCCAAGGTCGCCTGGCCGACGGTACGGCCAGCGACACTTGCACGGTATCCGGCTTAACCAAGTGCGCGATGTTCTACAACACCACGCTTGACTTGACGATCCTAAACGACTGGAACATCGGCAATGGCAGCTGGAGCGCCACGGCTGCCGTAGGTTCGGCCCAGGCCCTGGCTGAATCGGCAGGTGCTTCGCAGACCAACTTCAAGGGTTGGTTCTTGCCAACTGGCAATGGCGCTCTAGCAGCCGGTAGCGGCAACCAGTTCAGATCCATTTGGAACGATGCTGGTGGGAGTTTTGCCTCGGTGTCGGCGAAATTTGATGGCGTGCAGTCCGGCGTCTACTGGTCCAGTACGGAGTACTTGCCGGATTCACACTACGCGTGGTTCTTCCAGACCATTGTTGGCTACACGTACTACGGCTACGAGGGCAGTACTGTGTACGCGCTGGCTGTTCGCCCCGGAGATGTGACAGCAGCGGTGCCGGAGCCAGAGAGCTATGCGCTGATGCTGCTTGGTTTGACCGGTGTGCTGTTGGCTCGTCGTCGCCCGGCACCTTGAGGCTTTGACGCTTCCTGCCATTCGGGTCTTTTGAGGGGATTGGATCGATAGCCCCAAGCGACTTTTTTGGCGCCCCGATGGTTCGTTACGAGCATCCGCCGATTTGCAAGGCTGCGGTGGACTAGACGGTGCATATGGAGAAGCTGGTGGCCGGTTTCATCGGATACCCCAAGTGCAGGCCAAGCGCGGCGTTCGGACGTGCTAACTGGGGAAAGTGAGCGTACCTGTTTACAGGTTTGTGATGGGCAAAGAGCATGGTCGCGAACGCCCGGTATGGGCACGAAGCCGGCATCCGCCTCGATAGTGGCTATGGCCCTTGGTGGCTGGGATTGAAAGCTGGGGCCAATTCCAAACAGCGGCCGTTCGACTTGGGCCGCTCCAGCTGGCCCCAGAAGCAAACACCGCTGCCCATGCTCAAGCCGGTCGTACTCGTCGCCTGCGGCTCCCAGAAGTTGCCGCACGCCGCGGCCGCCCAGGACCTCTACACCGGCGACCTCTTCGTGAAGTCGCGGGCCCGGGCTGAGCGCTTTGGCTCCTCCTGGTTCATTCTGTCTGCCAAACACGGCCTCGTGCTCCCTGGCCAGGTCATCGATCCATACGACCTCACGCTCAATGCGATGAGGTCAGGCGAGATGGCAGACTGGGAGGTAATGGTGCGGGTCCAGATCGCTGTCAAGGGGATCGACTTGGGCTATCAGGCTGTCGTCGTACTGGCAGGCCGGCGGTACCGGCGGTGGTGCGAACACCTCCCAAATGTCTCTGTGCCAATGAAGGGCCTTGGCATCGGTCAGCAGAAGGGTTGGCTTCGGGCTCAGCTGGCTGCCTGAGCAGCTCCAGCTGACTTGCGCAGTGCGCGCCGGCCAGCCAGCAGCAGAACGCCAGAAGCCATCATCAACACAGTGGCAGGCTCAGGAACCGGATCTGCGTATGTGAGGCCCCAGACCTGCGTGAAGAGTGTCACCTGCGCGTACATGACTTCGTTGGTGTCGTTGGTCAGCGTCACTGAATTCGCCGCCCAGTGCCCACTGTCCGATGCGCCGACGTAGGTGCCGTTCCCGGCACTGGAATTAACTACCAGCTCATGGCCGACGACTCGTGTCTGGTTCGAGTTGTTGGCAATGGCCAAGAAGCTCATTCCCGCGCTCGAATACTCCCCACCAAAATTCGGGTTGGTCTTTTTGCCACCGGTCGTTCCAACCACGATGTCGACATCAAAACTGAAGGTGATGCTCGACCAGGGGGTCAACGACAAGTTTCCATAGACCATGGAATTCGCCGGCAAAACTCCTCTGGCAAAGAACTCAGAGCGATCGTCAAACAGCGTTGACGGTGTAGCCCAACCTGCGAGCTTCACCGTCGTCGTCGAGCCCGGGACACTACCGGGGCCGATTGAAGCTGTTACGGCGGCTGTAGGAGTGACCACCTTGGTCGAGACCGGATCGAGCGGCTGAACGCCGATGGCAGCGCCATAGTTGTAGGTTCCTGCGTTCAAGGCACCGGCCTGGGCTTCGACTTTGTTCCCGAGCATCTCCGTCGGAAGGACGAAGGCCATCGAGGGATCGATGCCGTCGTTGGGATTCAGATCGGTGAGTCCGATACGGAAGTCCGATACGGTGATGGATCCGAAGGCACCTGCCGAGGCCGCTGTGCTGAGAACCGCGCCAGAAAGGAACGCGCAGACCAAAGGTGCCACGCGCCTGGAAGCAAGGACTGTCATTGTTTTCTCTCCCTGGGCCCATGCTAACGCGCCGATAAAGTGGCAGTACCTGGGGTTTCCCGAAGGTCCGCAGGCGAGCGGCTAGTTGCTACGCGCCGCCTGCGAAGGTGCGCCGGTAGAGCAGGGCTTCCGGTTCTATGGCATTGCGCAGACCGGGCAGCCTGGCCACCGTGTCGGCCATCTCCTCCAGCATGTCCAGAGTGAGTTGCGCCAGCTGAGCCAGTCGCGGGCCGATCGCATTCGGCTTGAGGCCGCACTCGACACCGAAACTGAGCAGGCCTTGGCGCGCGGCGAAGAACACCTTGCTGCCATCCAGGGTGAGCGCGAGCGTGTCGTCTGGGATGTAGAGCCGGGTGCAGACGATGTCGTAGGCCGGTGCCATGGCCACTTGTGCGCGCACCCCCTCGTAAAGCACACCAAAGTTTTTGAGGTGAGCGTCGCCATTGCCCAGGATGCAAGACAGGGCCACCATGTCGAAGAGCTGGGACTTGGCGGATTGGTAGCCCCCAGGGGAGCAGTAAAAGCTCAACAGCTTCAGGACGGTTTTGTACGAGCCCTTGGCGCGCAAACACGGCCAGGTATCGCGAACGCGCCGAAAAAGCTGCGTCAGCATTTGGTTGAATCCCGCTCATTCCGAGTGGCCAGCTGAGCGAGGTAAGGCAAGCTATTGCTTTACTTTCGGTCGGCAATCGGCCGACTTGTCAAAACGCCAACCTCAGGGTTGGCGTTTTGCATTGTGGCTCGGCCATCAAGAAAAAAGCGCTCTCGCCCACTTTTCCGCTACATTTGCGTACGCGTACGCAAATTCCTTGAGCTTGCGCAAGCCGGCACGGACGCGAGTCTGTTGCGGTACCTGTTCCTGCACGTCATGTACTGGAGGGCCGATGAGAGCAAACACGCCGATCACGCAGAGGGAGTTCGAGTTCTCTGATGCAGAGACCTTGCTGTCCACCACGGATGCCTCGAGCCACATCACCTATGCGAACGCGGCCTTCATCCGCACCAGCGGCTTTGCCGCCGAAGAGTTGATCGGCCGGCCGCACAACCTGGTGCGGCACCCGGACATGCCCATCGAGGCCTTTGCGGATATGTGGCGCAGCCTGAAGAAGGGGGAGTCCTGGACGGCTCTGGTGAAGAACCGGCGCAGCGACGGCGACCACTACTGGGTTCGTGCCAATGCCGCGCCGATGCGGCGCAATGGTCAGGTCACGGGCTATCTGTCGGTGCGCACCAAGCCCGGCCGCCAGGAGATAGCGGCCACCGAGGCCCTGTACCGGCGTTTCAGGGAGGGCCGGGCCGGTGGCCTGGAGTTTCACCGTGGCCTGGTGGTCCGGACAGGCATGCTGCGCTGGCTCAGCGCCCCGCAGCTGCTGCCTGCGGCCTGGCGGGTGCGGGCGCCGCTGCTGTTGCTGGGCCTGGCCGCCGGTTCGGCGCTGATGGTACTGCCGGCAGCACCGGTCGCGGCCTTGCTGCCGCTGGCCGGCGCCCTGGCCCTGACCAGCTGGCTCATCGAAGCCCAGCTGGTGGCGCCGCTGCGCCAGGTGCTGGCCGTGGCCGAGAAGGTCGCCAGCGGCGAGCCCAGCCATCTCTACCTCGATCGCAGCGACGAGATCGGCCGGATTGCCCGTGCGATCACGCAGTCGGGGCTCAATCTGCGCTCGCTGATGGCCGATGTGCAGGAGCAGGTCTCGGGCGTCGAGGTGGCGAGCAAGGAGATCGCCCTGGCCAACCACAGCCTGTCCAGCCGCACCGAGCAGACGGCCTCGAATCTCGAGCAGACGGCGGCCGCGATGGAGCAGCAGACCGCCACCGTGCGGCAGAACTCCGAGACCGCCCTCCAGGCCAGCCAGTTGGCCCAGGCCGCAACCGGGGTGGCGGCGCAGGGCGGCGCCGCGGTGGACAAGGTGGTCTCGACGATGGCATTGATCTCGGATTCGAGCCGCAGGATTGCCGACATCATCGGCGTCATTGACGGCATTGCCTTCCAGACCAATATCCTGGCGCTGAATGCTGCGGTGGAGGCGGCGCGCGCCGGCGAGCAAGGCCGGGGCTTTGCCGTGGTGGCGGCCGAGGTCCGCAGCCTGGCCGGCCGCTCGGCCGCCGCCGCCAAGGAGATCAAGAACCTGATCGAAGACGCGGCCGGCAAGGTCGAGAGCGGCTCCCGGCTGGTGGCCGATGCGGGGCAGACGATGCTGGCGGTGGTCAGCCATGTCCACCGCGTGAGCGATCTGATCACCGAGATCACCGGCGCGTCGCAGGAGCAGGCCATAGGCATCGCCCAGGTCGGCCAGGCGGTGGACCAGCTCGACGAGATGACGCAGCAGAACGCGGCGATGGTGGAGCAGAGCAGCGCCGCAGCCCGGGCCATGAGCGAGCAGGCGCAACGCCTGATGAGCGCGGTGAAGGTGTTCTCCTGACAGTGGCTTGCCCGTCTTCGATCTGAGCGCCTGAGATGCAGTCCAGGCACAAACACCCCTATCAAAGCGCCGCGGGCTGGGGCTTGCTGTTGCTCGCCTTGCCGCTGCTGTGGTGGGTGTCGCATCCGTCACGGCATGTCGCACTCGAGCCGGCGCCCTTCCTGTTCATGCACAGCGTCGTGGAGCTGTTCTCGGTGGTGGTGTCGCTGCTCGTCTTCGTGACGGGCTACCGGGCCATCCTGCCGGTGCGCAAGGGCGCGGTGGTGTTGCTGGGCCTGGCATTCCTCGGTGTGGGCGTGCTCGACTTCCTGCACACGCTGAGCTATGCCGGCATGCCCGACGCGCTCAGCCCCAACTCGCCGCAGAAGTCGATCTACTTCTGGATACTGGCGCGCCTGCTCGCCGCGGCGGCGCTGCTGGCCTATGCCCTGCTGCCGGCCCTGCCCGACATCAGCGAGAGCCACAAGCGGCTGGCGCTGGCCTTGATGCTGGGCTGGCTGAGTCTGGCCAGCGCCGTCGGCCTGCTCTGGGCCGACCGGGTGCCGGCCCTGTTTGTCGAGGGCAAGGGGCTGACGCCGCTGAAGATCGGCTTGGAGTGGCTGACGATAGGCGTCAACTTGCTGACGCTGGCGGTGCTCTGGCGCCGCCGCGAGGAGCTGGCCCGCGAGTGCGTGATGGCGCTGATCTTCACGGTGGCCCTGTCCGCGGCCTCCGAGCTGTTCTTCACCCTGCTGGGCGTGGTCGACAAGGACGGCGCGAATGCGATCGGCCACCTCTACAAGGTCGCGGCCTATCTGTACCTGTTCCATGCCACCTTCAACGAAGCCTTGCGCCGGCCGCTGGAGCGGCTGGAGACCCAGCACCAGCGAGAGAAGCTGGTGCTGAGCGCCGCCCCCGATGGCGTGCTGTGGGTCAATCACACCGGGTCGATACTGATGGCCAATCCGGCCATGGAGACGCTGTCCGGCTATCCGCTGGCGGAGCTGATCGGCCAGAACGTCGATATCTTCCTGCCCCCGCATCTGCGCGACAAGCACGGCCACGCCATGCGCGAGTACTTCAGATCGGCCAATGCGCGGGCGATGGGCTCGCTCGACCTGCGGCTGATGCGCCGCGACGGGCAGATGCTGCCGGTGGACATCTCGCTGGGTCACTGGGAGGACGAGAACGAGCAGCATGCGATTGCCTATGTCCGTGACCTGACCGAACGCAAGGGCTTCGAGGAGTCGCTGCGGCACCGGGCCACGCATGACGAACTCACCGGCCTGCCCAATCGCTGGCTGTTCCGTCTGCAGCTGAACCAGGCGCTGGCCCAGGCCAAGCGCAGCGAACGGCGGGTGGCGGCCCTGTTCCTGGACCTGGACGATTTCAAGACGGTGAACGACAGCTTCGGCCATCTGGCCGGCGACGAGCTGCTGGTGCACGTGAGCCAGCGGCTGGGCGCGGTGCTGCGCGAGTGCGACACGCTGGCCCGGCTCGGCGGCGATGAGTTCGGCATCCTGCTGTCGGAGCTGGGCAGCGTGGACGAGGCGGTGAGCGTGGCCGAGAAGTTGCTGCAGTCGCTGGACGCGCCCTGCTTGGTGCAGGGCCACGAGGTCGATGCCAGCGGCAGCATAGGCCTGGCCTTCTCGCCCGATGACGCGCAGGACAGCGACAACCTGCTGCGCTACGCCGACCTGGCCATGTACCAGGCCAAGCGCGCCGGCCGCGGCACCTATGCCTGCTACTCGGCGCAGCTGGACCAGCACGCGCACGAGAACATGCAGCTGCATGCCCGGCTGAAGGACGCCATCCACCGCGGCGGGCTGAAGCTGCTCTACCAGCCCCAGGTGGACGCCCACACCGGCGCCATCGTCGGCGCCGAGGCGCTGCTGCGCTGGCGCGACGAGCTGCTGGGCGACGTGTCACCGAGCCGCTTCATCCCGGTTGCCGAGACCACGGGGCTGATACTGCCGCTGTCGGACTGGGTGCTGGAAACGGCCTGCCGGCAGATCGCCGCCTGGGCCCAGGCCGGCACGCCCCTGCGGGTGGCCGTCAACTTCTCGGCCCAGCAGTTCCGCCAGCGCAACCTGCCCGACAAGGTCGGCGCCACGCTGCAGCGCACCGGTGCGCCGGCCCGGCTGCTCGAGATCGAGATCACCGAGTCGATCGCCATGGTGCAGCCGGTGATTGCCCGCGAGCAGCTCGAGGCCCTGGTGGCGCTGGGCTGCACGGTGGCGCTGGATGACTTCGGCACCGGCTATTCCTCGCTGGCCTATCTGAAGGCCCTGCCGGTGTCCAAGCTGAAGATAGACCGGGGCTTCATCAGCGACATACCGCACGACCTGAACGACATCAAGATTTCCCGCTCCATCATCGCCCTGGCCCACAGCCTCGGCCTGACCCTGGTGGCCGAAGGCGTCGAGACCGAGGCCCAGCTGCAGTTCCTGCGTGACCATGGCTGCGAAACCTATCAGGGCTGGCTGTTTGCCAAGGCCCTCGATGCCGACGACTTCACCGCCCGGCTGGCCCTGCAGCCCTGGCCCGCGGCCGGGTCCTGCTGACTGCCGGCATGCGCAGCGATGCCACGGAGTCGCAGCTCGGCCTGCCCGCGCTGAAGTCGGACGCGTCGGCGCACGGCTGGGTGCGCCTGGCCATGTATGCGGTGCTGCTGCTGGCCAGTGCCCAGGCCGGCTTCTTTGCCTGGCAGGCCGAGCGGGCGCAGCGGGCTCGCGCCGTCGATGCCGAAGTGGCCGAGCTGGCCGGCGCGCAGCGCATGCTGAGCCAGCGCATCGGTCGACTCGCCGTGCTCAGCGACGGTGATGACACCGCCGCGCTGAGCGCCAGCGGCCAGTTGCGCGCCAGCCTTGACCGCGCCGCAGCGCAGGCGCAGCGCCTGGACAGGCTGATCGCCCAGCTGGAAGACACCCAGGCCGAAGCGCCGGATCTGGCGCAGGCGCTGGCCGCCTGGATCAGCGCCCGCCAGCGGCTCTGGTCCCGGGCGGAGGCCCTGCTCGACAGCCGAGCGCAGGGGACCGCGGCCGGCACAAGGCTGCTGGCGGCCCAGGTCGAGATAGAAGCCGACCCCGCCCTTGAGGCGGCGCAGGATCTGGTCGATGAACTCGAGCGCCAGGCGCGTGGCCGCTATGCCACCGCGACCGATGCGGCCCGTCTGTGGGCCCTCGTCAGCGTGCTGATGTTCGCCGGCCTGACGCTGGGTGTCGCCGAGCCGACCGCCCGCATGGTGAGGCGCCAGTACCGGCGGCTGAGCGCACAGGCGCGCGAACTCGAGCGCCTGGCGCTGGTGGCGGAGCTGACCAACAACGCGGTGCTGATCACCAACGCCGAGCGCCGCATCGTCTGGGTCAACCAGGCCTTCAGCCGCATCACCGGCTACGGCCCTGAGGAGGCGCTGGGGCAAAAGCCCGGCCCGCTGCTGCTGCACGAGGCGGCCGACCCGTCGGTCCGGGCCCGGCTGAGCCAGGCCATCGAGAGCGGTCAGGGCCTGAGAGCGCAGTTTCTCAACCGTCGCAAGGATGGCGCCAGGCTCTGGCTGGACCTGGACCTGCAGCTGCTGCGCGACGAGCAGGGCGCGCTCAGCGGCTTTGTGGGCGTGGCCTCAGACATCACCGCGCGCCGCCAGGCGCAGGCCGAGTTGCGCGTGGCGGCGATTGCCTTCGAGTCGCTGGAGGCCATGGTCGTCACCGACGCCAATCAGGTGATCTTGAAGGTCAACCAGGCCTTCACCCGCATCACCGGCTACAGCTCGGACGAAGCCGTCGGCCAGGTCACCGGCCGGCTGCTGAGCTCCGGGCGCCATGAGCCGGCCTTTTATGCGGCGATGTGGCAGGTGCTGAACAGCTGCCAGCACTGGCAGGGCGAGGTCTGGAACCGGCGCAGGAATGGCGAGATCTATCCCGAGTGGCTCAGCATCACGGCGGTGACCGACGAGGACGGACGGGTGCAGAACTATGTCGCGGTGTTTTCCGACATCACGGTGAAGAAGCAGGCGGAGAAGGCGATCCAGCGCCTGGCCTTCTACGACCCGCTGACCGAGCTGCCCAACCGGCGGCTGCTGCGTGACCGGCTGGGCCAGGTGCTCGCGGCGAGCGCAAGGCACCAGACCCATGCGGCCGTGCTCTTCATCGACCTCGACCGCTTCAAGGAGCTCAACGACAGCCAGGGCCACGACGTCGGAGACCAGCTGCTGATCGAAGTGGCACGGCGCCTGCGCGCCAACGTCAGGGCCAATGACACGGTGGCCCGCCAGGGCGGCGACGAGTTCGTGGTCATCCTGGCCGAGCTGAGTGCCCAGCCCGAGCAGGCCAGGAGCCAGGCCGCGGCCATAGCCGAGAAGATACGCGGCGCCATCAACGGGCAGGTGCAACTCGGTGGCGCGACCTACACCGGCTCGCCGAGCATAGGCGTCTGCCTCTTCGCCGGCAGCGACATTCCGGTGGAAGAACTGCTGAAGCGGGCCGATATGGCGATGTACCAGGCCAAGAAGTCCGGGCGCAACGCGGTGCGTTTTTTCGAGACCGGGCCGGCCAGCGAGGCTTTGTTGCCGCCGCGGCCCTCAGGCCGCGACCCCCGCGCCCAGCTCGGCGCCGATGCGTGACTCCATGCTGTCCAGCAAGCGCTCCAGCAGGCGGGCGATTTCAGCGGGGGTCTTGAGCACCAGGCCAACGGCGGTCACCAGAAAGCCCAGCGCGTAGCACAGCAACTCCTCGGCCAGATGCCTCAGCGTCTCGCCAGGCTCCTGGGCCGAGCCCGCGCACTGGGCCAGCAGACGGCTGATCAGCTCGAGCACCTCGTGAGGGTCCGGGCGTATCGGCTCGGCCTCTTGATCACCGCCGGTCAGGTCGGGCGCGGCATGGTTGCAGAAGACAAACCAGTAGTGATGGCGGTGCTTGAGCCAGTGGCGCAGAAACCCACCCATGAAGGCCCGCAGCTTATGCAGCGGCCCGCTGCAGCGGGCCGCCTCGAGCTTGCCCTCGGCGCAGGCGCGGGACAGCAGGTCCTGCCAGATATGGCGAACGAGATGGGCCTTGGACGGAAAGTAGCGGTAGAGCGACATGGGCGGCACGCCCACCTCGCTGGCGATCTTGCGCATCGACACCGCCTCGCCGCCACCCTCGGTGAACAGCTGCAGCGAGATCTGCACCACCTGGGCCTCAAGCGCCGATTGCTCGGCCTTGGTTCGCCGGAGGCGAGGACTCGCAGGCTTGGCGATAGTCATGATGGGTTGGCACGGAGCCCTGTGTGAGGCCCATGGTTCATGAGCATGTGCTGGGCGAGTAAAGATGGCAGCAAGCACCGCGCCCGCCGACAGGCCGCAAGTGTGCACGAAAACCGCTCAGGAGCCCGCCTTCGCCCTGGTGCAGTGATGCTCAATCTCGCACCCCTGTGCGGCCTGTTCACCGTGCTTGCGCCGGGTGATCTCCTGCACCGTCATGCAGCACCGGGCGGTGCTGCCGTCGTCCCAGCCCTCGAAGCGGCCCAGCATGTGGACCCATTTGACGCGGCCCGATTTGCTGACCACCCGGTGCTCCGACTCGTAGGGCGCGGCGCTGTTGACGGCCTGTTCGTAGTCGAGCCTGACCCTGGCGGCATCGTCGGGATGGGTCCAGTCCATCAGGCTTTCGTAGCCGAGGTCGACTTCGTCCGCGGTGGTCTCGATGATGTCCAGAATCTCGGCCGAGCAATACACCTGGCCGGTACCCAGGTCGTGCTCCATATAGCCGAGCTTGGCGATGCGCCTGGCCGCGGCACAGCGCGAGGCGGCGCGTTCGGCCTCGATCTCACGACGCTTGCGTTCGGTGATGTCCGACTCGATGGCAATGTATTCCGTGATCACGCCCTGCTCGTCCCGGACCGGGCTGATGCTCATCGACACCCAGAAGGGATCGCCCGACTTCTTGTAGTTGAGCATCTCGACATCCGCCACCGCCTGCCCCTGGTGGAGCAGCTTGCCCAGCTTGGCGACGGCCCTGTGGCTGGTGCGCGGGCCATGCAGAAAGCTGCGGGGGTTGCGCCCCTTGATCTCGTCCAGCGTCCAGCCCGTCACCTGGGTGTAGGCGGGGTTGACCCATTCGATCTCGCGGTGCCGATTGGTCACGACCACCATATTGCTGGTGTGCTGGACAATCATTTCAAGGCGACGGTGGTGGTCGGTGTTGGCCATTGGCTCAAGGCCTGAGCCTGACGGCCCAGCCCATGCGAGGCCGCATTGCAGGTGTGGCCCCAAGGTCTTCAAACGGCACACCGTTGAACCGGTGCGTATGCACGGACCTGAGCCGATGCGCCGGGCGGGGTACTTCCATACTACTTTTTAGCGTACACAGACGCAATAGCGGATCCCGTCGATGCCACCCCCTGTTTGAGCGGTCAGGCCGCCCGCCGCAACTGCTGCTCGATGTCGTCCAGCGTCGCGGCCAGCAGCGCCGGGAGGGCTGTTGCCGGCCGGGTCGAGAGCCCGATGGCGGTGAACAAGAAGCCGATCACCTTAGCCCGGCACAGATCGTAGGCCAGCATGCGCCGGGCCAAGCCGGCGTCGGCACCGAGACACGCGTCGATCAGCGATTCGCACTCCTGCCGGAATCCCGTGGCGGCGCCACCGGCCACCGAACCCGGCGGTATCTTGTTGTCGGTATCGAACACCAGCCTGAAGTCCGCGGGACGCTCCAGCCAGAAACTGATGTACTCCTCGTACAGGCTGCGCAGGCGCTCCAGGGCGGTGTCCGAGGCCTGGCGCCGCGCCCTGACTCGGCCCAGCGACGCTTCGAGCAACTCGGCCCAGACGCTTTCGAGCAGGGCCGACTTGTTCGGGAAATACCGGTAGACGGACATGGTGGGCATGCCCACCCGTTGCGCCACCGTGCGCATGGTCACGTTGTCGTTGCCGCCCTCGGCATGCAGCTGACGCACCGCCTGCAGTATTTGTTGCCTTCGTTCACTGCGAGCCACCCCGCTGCGACGGGCCCGGAGCCTGCCCTGGGCCGGCGCTTCGTCGGCGGCCGGGCTCGGGGTGACCAAGATCACCGGGCGCTGCATGAAGCGCCAACGGGCGTGGAATTCAGACGGAACCTCGGTGCCTTCGTAGGCGGCGCAGTCGACGAATCCCTGGGCCTCGTACAGCCGGTGGGCCGATGTCATGAAGGGCGCCGAGTCCAGGCAGACGCTTTGGTAGCCGAAGCTGGCAGCGTCCGTCAGCAGCTTGCGCAGCGCCAACTCGCCCAGATTCCTGCCGCGCCAGGCCGGGCGCACGTAGAGGCGCTTGACCTCGGCCACGCCGCGTCGCACAAAGCGCAGGCCACCCATGCCCGCGATCTGGCCGTCCATCTCGATCAGATAGAACACGCCCTGCGGCGGGCGCTCGCCGCAGACCTTGTCGATGGCACTGGCGGCGTAGTCGGGCACCGACATGCGCGTGATCTCAAGCATGGCAACGTCGAAGGCAAGCTCGATCTGACCGAACACCCAGGTCATGTACTCGATGTTGAGGCTCAGCAACGCGTCGCGGTGCTCGACGGGGTCGGCCGGGATGAAGGCGGGTGTTGGCATGAGGTTACGAGGGCCGCGGCCTCAGGCCTCGGCGATGGCAGCAATCGACACCTTGAGGCCGGGGATGCGGGCGGGAAGTTTGGCCCCTTGGCGTGCAGGCGGATTGGAGGGGAACCACCTGAGCCACTCCTCGTTCATGCCGGCAAAGTCATCCTCGTCTGCCAGCACGACCGTCACACTGACGATCTTGTCCAGCGAGCCGCCCGCCGCCTCGAGAATGGCTTGAATGTTGGTCAGGCACTGCCAGGTCTGCTCCTGAATCGTCGTGCCCTTGAAAGCACCGGTGGCCGGATCGGTTGGCGCCGTGCCCGAGACGAACACGAGGCCGGCGGCCTTGACCGCCTGGCTGTACGTCGGCGGCGGCTTTGCCGCATTGGCGGTGAACACAATTTGTCGAGCCACTTTGCTTCTCCGTGTGCGTGGGTGAACAGACCGGCTGGTGTCGTGATCGGGCCGGCCTCCGGGTTCTCAGCGCTTGGGTTCCGGCGTCGCGCTCTGATACCGCTCCAGCGGATCGCAGGGCGTATCCGGGTCGGCGAAGGGAATGCATTGGATGAACAGCGAGAACAGTTCGGCCTGGGAGCTGGTTTCCAGCTTGCGGTGGATGTTCTTGCGGTGGATGCGTATCGTGCCCTCGGCGGTATTCAGGCGCTGGGCGGTCTGCTCGGACGAATAGCCGCTGAGCATGTAGAAGATCACCTCGCGCTCGCGCTTGGTCAGCATGGAGGCGCCGAAGTGCTCCATCGTGCTTTGCAGCTTGCGGTGGACGAGCGTGTCGTCCTCGTCGCGCTGCGGCGGGACGGCCAGTTGCTGATGGCGCTGCAGGGCCGCGAACAGCAGCGGCAGCGCATGCCGGACCAGGGCCAGGTCACCCGCCTCGAACGGCGGCGTGCCGTGTTCGCGACCCAGGCACAGGGCGATGGAGCTGCGCGCGTCTATGCGCCACAGCACGTCTAAGGTGTCCACCAGATTGGTGTTGCGGAAGAAGCAGTCGTAGAACTCGCTGTCGTAGAAGTCGTCGGGCACGTACTCGGCCATCGCATAGGCGCCATCGGCCTTGCCGTTCTGGAACATCTGGTAGACCGGGTCGAGGATGTAGGGGCCGGCGAGATAGACAACCTCGCGCGCACCACGCTGGCGCGCCGCAGCGCCCTGCACGGCCAGGTATTTGGGCCGCTCGTCCAGCGAGTACAGAAAAGCCACCCCCAGCTCGGCATCGATCAGCGAGCGCATGAAGGTGATGGCCGCATCGTAGAAGCCGGTCAAACCGATGGCCCCCGACATCGCGCCCAACTGCTCGACACCGTCGGCATCCAGGGCCAGCGCAAAGCGGGTGCGTCGGCGCGGCGGTTTCATCGGCTGCTGCTTTTCATGCGGCAAAGTTTAGCCGTTGCCGTTGCCCCGGAGCGCTACCTACTCCGCCCGGGATATTGTCGGGCGTCCCACCCCCTTCTAACCTCGGGTCAACCGATGTGGCCCCGCCCGTCGCGACAGCGTTCCAACGAGCCGCCCTCTTCGAAGGAGTACCCATGGTCTTCATCAGCAATTCGTTCTTCCGTTCGCCGCATCGATTGAAACCCACCGCCGCGGCATTGGCTGCACTGGCTGCCCTGATGGCAGCGGGCCTGCCGGCCTCGGCCCAGACCGCCCAGACCGCGCCCGACGACGCCTCCAAGGCCTCGGCCACGCTGGAGCTGCCGGTGGTGGAGATCACCTCATCCAAGCGCAAGCAAAAGCAGAGCGAGCTGGCCGGCACGGTGACGGCGCTGTCCGGCGCCAAGCTGGAGCAGCTGGGCGCGGTGGACGCGGAAGACGTGTTCAAGCTGGCCCCCGGCGTGCAGTTCAACAAGGGCAATGCCGACGGCGCGCTGTACAGCATCCGCGGCATAGGCACCAACACCACCTCGGACAATGTGATCTTCGGCCAGGCGCCGACCGGCATCTACATCGAGGACATTCCGTTCACCGACCCCTACGTCTACATCTCCAGCCCCGATGTGGCACCGTTCGACCTGGAGCGGGTCGAGGTGCTGCGCGGGCCGCAGGGCGCGCTGTACGGCTCGTCGTCGCTGGGCGGCGCGGTGCGCTATCTGTTCGCCAAGCCCGATCTGCGCCAGACGCAATTCAGCCTGCTGACCGGCGTGTCCAGCGTCTCCGGCGGCGGCAACGGCCACAACGTCAACGCGATGGCGAATTTTCCGCTGTCCGCCGGCGTGGCGGGCCTGCGCTTCGTCATCACCGAGCGCAAGGACCCCGGCTATGTGGACAATCTGAAGACCGGCCGCAAGGACATCAACACCGGCAAGGCCGAGGCTACGCGCCTGATACTGGCGCTGAAGCCGATGGCTAACCTCGACATCACCGCGACCTATATGCGCCAGCACAGCCAGCAGGACGGCGACGGCGGCGTATCGCCCAGCCCGGACCGGCTGACGGTCAGCGCGCCCAGCGATGCGAGGATTGATTCCAAGGTGGACCTCGGCACGGTGCAGGCCAACTGGGACATTGGCGGCTTCAAGCTGACCTCGCTGACCGGCTACCAGACCAAGCGACGCGACCAGGATGCCGACATCAGCTACTTCCTGGTGCCCGACTACACGCTCTACGGCGGCGTCAACTATCCGCAGGTGGACCGCGCGCTGAACTTCGAACGCCGCCGCTCGAACTCGTTCACCCAGGAGTTCCGCATCGCCCCGGCGACGGCCGGCGACCTCAGCTGGCTGGTCGGCGCCTTCCACCAGAAGGCCAATTTCTTCCGCACCCAGTTGGTCACCCTGCCCGGCGCCAACGACCCCGAGAACGCACCAGACGACATCTACTTCGAGACCCTGCGCCGCGGCCACGCGGTCGAGAATTCGCTGTTCGCCGACCTGGACTGGAAGGTCACACCGCAGTGGACGGTCGGCGCCGGCGCCCGCTGGTTCAAGACCCGGGTCGAGTTCGAGCGCTCCAACTACGGCGGCCCCTTCGCCAGCTTCAAGGACAGCGACAAGGGCACCACGCCCAAGCTCAGCACCCGCTACCAGTTCACGCCGGAGATCGCGGCCTATGCCACCGCCTCGCGCGGCTACCGCTTCGGCGGCATCAACACGGTGGGCTCGCTGCCCTACAAGTCCGACTCGCTGTGGAACTACGAGGCCGGCCTGCGCCTGCAACCCTCGCGCACGCTGTCGCTGGACCTCAGCGCCTTCACGCTCGACTGGAAGGACATCCAGGTCTCGAGCAGCAACGCCGACGGCTTCGTCATCGTCAGCAATGTGGCCGGTGCGCGCAGCAACGGCTTGGAGGCCACCCTGGGCTGGCGCCCGGTGCAGGCCTTCAACCTCAACGCCGCCGTGGCGCTGACCGATGCCAAGATCAAGGCCCCGTTCGTGTCCGCCAATGGCCGCAACATCGACCCGGGCACCCGCCTGGCCGGCGTGGCCCGCTTCCAGGGCACGGTGGACGCCAGCTACCGCTTTGCCGGCCCGATGGAGAGCAGCGGCAGCTTCAGCACCGTGCTGCAGTACGTCGGCGCCCGCAAGGCCCAGCTGGACGCCGACCTGGAGCTGCCGGCCTACACCACCTTCGATCTGCGCCTGGCCTTTGCCTGGAGCAAATGGGAGCTGACGGCCTCGGTGCAGAACCTGGCCGACAAGCGCGGCCAGTCCTCGGCCATGGTCAACTACTCGACCTATCTGAACCCGGGCGCGATCAACTACCAGCAGTGGTACCCGATACGCCCGCGCACCGTCGGTCTGAGCCTGCGCTATGACTACTGAAGCCGGCAGCCAACGCAGCAGGGTGCAGGTGCTGGTCGCCCTGGGCCTGCTGACGGTGATCAATGCGATGGCCGCCTCCGGCGGCACGCTGCTCGCGGCCGTGCTGCCCTTGATCAAGGCCGAGTTCGGTTTCTCCGACAGCCAGCTGGGCCTGCTGACCGGCTATGGCTCGGTGCTGTCGATGGCCCTGCTGGCCCTGCCGATCTCGCACTGGGCGGCGCGCTACGGCACCTCGCAGGTGCTGGCGCTGTGCATGCTGGTCTGCGGGCTGGCCAATGCGCTGACGGCCGGCTGCAGCAGCCTGTGGCAGCTGATCAGCGTGCGCCTGGTCGCCGGCACCGGCCCGGCCGCCGCCTGGCCGCTGGGCCAGGCCCTGGTCAGCGAGCTGTATCCGCCGCAGCGCCGCGCCGGCGCGATGGCCACCTACACGGCCGGCGACTTTCTGGGCAGCACCGTGCCCCTGGTCGTTGGCGGCTGGATCGCCGTCAACCACGGCTGGCGGGCCGCCTTCATGATCTTCGCGGCGGCCATCATCGTCAGCGCGCTGTTGCAGCGCTGGTTGATACCGGATCAGCCGGCCGAAGCCGCTGCCACCGAAGACGAGAAGCCTGCGGCCAGCCTGCACTGGGCCGAGGGCCTGCGCGCGCTGTGGCGCGTGCGCAGCTTCGTCCACATCATGCTGGGCTTCTGCTGGGCCTCGTTCGCGGTCTCCGGCCTGGCCAAGTGGATGCCCAGCTTCTACAACCGGCAGTTCGGCCTGGCACCCGACGAGGCCGCTGCCTTCTTCGGCGGCGCCTATGCCGGCGGCGCCCTGCTGGGCCTGCTGCTGGGCGGCGTGCTGGGCAACAAGCTGGGCTCGGGCCGGCAGGACAGGCTGCTGACGTTTTGCATGATCACCTACCTGCTGACCTTTCCCTGCATCCTCGGCGTGCTGTTCGCGCCCAACCTGAAGGTCGCCTTCGCCGCCCATGTGATGGCCACCGTGTTCGGCGCCATGCCCAACGGGCCGGTGCTGTCGATGCTGCACACCGCCGTGCCGCGCTCGCTGCGGGTGCTGGGCGCCTCGGTCTTTCTGCTCGCCCTGACCCTGCTCGGCGACGGCGGCGGCCCGCTGCTGATCGGCCTGTTCAGCGATCTGCTACAGCCCAGCCTGGGCCACGAATCGCTGAAGTACGCGATGCTGATCGTCAAGCTGTTCGGCGTGATGCTGTTCGTGCACCTGACCCTGGCCTGGCGCGGCGCGCGCCAGGTGATGCGTCATCCCCCCATCCAAGAATTGATTCCAGGAGACGCTCGATGAGCGACCAGAAGACCGCCATGCTGGCCGAAGACCACCTCGCGCTGACCCTGCCCGGCGACCCCCAGATCTCGCCCGACGGCCGCCACATCGCCTATGTGCGCACCCGCGCCAACATCCCCGCCGACGGCTGGGTCAACGAGCTGTGCGTGATCGAGCTGACGAGTGGCGCGCGCCACGAGCTGGGCAGCGGCAGCCAGCCGCGCTGGGCGCCGGACAGCCAGAGCTTCGCCTTCGTGCGCTCGGCCGGCTCAGCCCATCTGATAGAGCGCTGGTTTTGCGACACGGCCAAGCGCCAGGTGGTGGCTACTCTGTCAGAGTCGCCCAGCGGACTGGCCTGGTCGCCCGACGGCACGCAGCTGGCCTTCGTCAAGCGCGTACCGCCTGCGCCGGTGGAAGTCGTAGCGCCCGAATGGGAGCGGCTGCGCACCGAGCAGTGGGCCGCGCCGGGCATCTACAGCGAGAAGCTGGTGCGCCGCGTCGAGGGCATTGACGGCGAGGTGCCCGAGGGCCATCACCACATCTTTCTGCTGAGCCTGGCCGATGGCGCCCTTCGCCAGCTCAGCGATGGCCCGTTCGAACACGGCGGCCCGCTGGTGGACGTCACCAAGATGGCGCTGGCCGGGCGCATCTCCTGGGCGCCGGACGGCCGGCACATCGTGATGTCGATGCAGCGCAACGCACCACGAAGCGGCCCGCTGAATCCGGAAGACACGATCGCCGCCGATGTGTTCGAGTTCGACGTGGCCAGCGGCGCAGTGCGCCAGCTGACCGAGTTCGGCGGCGCCGTCTGCCGCGCCGTGGTATCGCCGGACGGCCAGTGGATCGCCTTCGTCGGCTTTCGCAACCAGCGCAAGTCCTTCCACACCTTTGTGCTGCATGTGATGCCCCGCGCCGGCGGCACGCCGCGCGCCCTGCCCTGCCCCGGCGACTTCGAGGTGCACCAGAACATCGAATGGCTGCCCGACAGCTCGGGCCTGCTGGTGCTCAGGCCCCATCACGGCGATGGCTGCCTGATGCGGGTCACGCTGGCCGGCGAATGGACCGAGCTGACGCGCGACATCGGCGGCTCGGCCGCCTCCGGCTATGTGATGTATGGCAAGGGCTTCTCGGTGGCGCAGGATGGCCGCATCGCCTATCTGCGCGGCAGCCCCACGCGCACCGACGAGGTGGCCACCCTGCTGGCCGACGGACAGCCTGGGCCTGAGCTGACGCAGGAGTCCGCCTGGCTGGCCCAGCGCTCGGTGGCCCCGGTCGAGGCACTGTGGCTGCCCACGCGCAAGCCGGGCCAGCAATGGCAGGCCTGGATGGTGCGCCCGGCCGGCGTGCCGGCCGACGAACCGCTGCCGATGATTCTCTGGCTGCACGGCGGGCCCTATCTCGCCTGGTGCCCGCACTTCGCCATCCTGCCGCAGGTCTGGGCGGCGCGCGGCTATGCGGTGCTGATGATCAACCCGCGCGGTTCGCTGGGCTATGGCGAGGCCTTCACCGAAGAACTGAACCACGACTTCCCGGGCGAGGACGATCTGCAGCTGCTGGACATGGTGGAAGCGGCCGTGGCCCGCGGCGGCATAGACCCTCAGCGCGTGCACCTGGCCGGCGAATCGGGCGGCGGCGTGCTGACCAGCTGGCTGGTCGGCCACAGCCAGCGCTTCGCCTCGGCGGCGGTGATCTACGGCGTGATGGACTGGACCAGCCAGGCCGTGACCGTGGACCGGCCCGACTACTTCAGCTACTACTGGATGCCCGAGCCGCCCTGGGCGCCCGGCATGCAGGCGCTGCAGTGGAGCAAGTCGCCGCTGTCCAAGGTCGCGAGTGTGCGCACGCCCACCCTGGTGGCCTGCGGCCAGAACGACTGGCGCACGCCGGTGTCGCAGTCCGAGCTGTACTACACCGCGCTGAAGATGTGCGGTGTCGAGGCCGCGCTGGTGCGCTACCCCGACAACAACCACAGCCTCGAATGGCACCCCAGCCATTGGCTGGACCTGATCGAGCAGCTGGACCGCTGGTTCCGCCGCTACCCGCGCACATGAGCCTGCTGCGCACCGATCAGCAGCTGACCCGCAACTCCTACTACGCGGCCACCGCGCCGCGTGAGGCGGGGTTCGCGCCGCTGCGCTCCGCGGTCGATAGCGATGTGGCCATCGTCGGTGGCGGCCTGGCGGGCCTGTCGGCGGCGATAGAGCTGGCGCAGCGCGGCTTCAAGGTCGTCGTGCTGGAGGCCCAGCAGGTCGGCTGGGGCGCTTCCGGGCGCAACGGCGGGCAGGTGATCGCCGGGCTCGCATGTGACCAGGCGGTGATCGAGCTGCAGCAGGGTCTGACAGACTCCAGGGCGATCTGGGACATGAGCCTGGAGGCACTGCGCCTGATCGGCGAACGCTGCGCGCAGTTCAATATCGATTGCGACTGGCGGGCGGGCTACCTCAGCCTGGCCGTCAATGCGCGCAAAGGTGCCGCGCTGCAGCGCTGGCAGGCCGATATGGCGCAGCGCTACGACTACCGCACGCAGTGGATCGCACACAAGGATCTGCCGAGCTGGATTGACAGCCCGCGCTTCCACAGCGGCGTGTACGACCCGCTGGGCGGCCATCTGCACCCGCTCAAATACAGCCTCGGCCTGGCGCGCGCAGCGGCGAGCCTGGGCGTGCAGATCTTCGAGCACTCGGCCGTCACCGCGCTGGAACCCGGCCGCACGGTGCGGCTGCGCACGGCCGAGGGCGAGGTGCGCGCGGCCCATGCGCTGCTGGCCGGCAATGTCTATCTGGGCGGCATCGCGCCCCGGCTGGAGCGCCGCATCATGCCGGTGGGCACCTATATCGTCGCCTCCGAGGTTATGGACCCGGCGCTGGCGCGCTCGCTGATTCCGTCGCAGTCGGCCGTCTGCGACACCAACTTCGTGCTCGACTACTTCCGCCCCACGCCTGACCACCGCATGCTCTACGGCGGGCGGGTCAGCTACAGCACGGCCACGCCGGTCAATCTGAAGGCCAGCATGCAGCGGCGCATGGCCACGACTTTTCCGCAACTGGCCGGCACCGACATCGAATTCTCCTGGGGCGGCTTTGTCGATGTGACGATCAACCGCGCACCGGACTTCGGGCGCCTGCCCGGTGGGCATGAGAACGTCTATTACCTGCAAGGCTTCTCCGGCCACGGCCTGGCGCTGACCGGCCTGGCCGGCCGCCTGGTGGCCGAAGCCATCGCCGGCGACGCACAGCGCTTCGACACCTTCGCCCGCCTGCGCCACCGCCCCTTCCCGGGCGGGCGCTGGCTGCGCACGCCGGCGCTGGTGGCCGGCATGGCCTACTACCGTTTGAAGGATCTGCTGTGAAGCACATCCGACTCGCGCCGCGGCGCGACCGCCATCGCCGCCGTTGCCACTTCACTCAGCACGAGCCCGAGCCACCTGACGGCTGCTGAACTGTCTCTTCAGCCTTCTTCGCGCGCCTGTCAGCCTGCTGACGGGCGGCGCTTCAACGACCCTCAGGTACTCCCCATGCTGGACAAAAGCCAATTCTCCTTCGCCGATCTCGAACAGTGGTTCGACGAGCGCCGCGTGACCGAAATCGAATGCCTGGTGCCCGACCTCACCGGCGTGGCCCGCGGCAAGATACTGCCGCGCGAAAAATTCACCGAAGACCGCGGCATGCGCCTGCCCGAGGTCGTGGTCGGCCTGGGCGTGACCGGCAACTTCCCCGATGACGGCGCCTACTACGACGTGATTCACCCGACCGACCGCGATATGCATCTGCGGCCCGACCCCAGCACCGTGCGCATCGTGCCCTGGGCCACCGACCCGACCGCCCAGGTGATACACGACTGCTTCGACCGCGCCGGCAAGCTGGTGCCCCATGCGCCGCGCTCGGTGCTGCGCCGCATCTGCGATCTGTATGCGGCCGAGGGCTGGAAGCCGGTGGTCGCGCCCGAGCTGGAGTTCTATCTGATCGAGCGCAACAGCGACCCCAACACGCCCTTGCGCCCTCCCCGCGGCCGCAGCGGCCGGGCCGAGACCTCGCGCCAGGCCTATTCGATCGACGCGGTCAACGAGTTCGACCCGCTGTTCGAAGACATATTCGCCTACTGCGAAAAGATGGAGCTGAACGTCGACACCCTGATCCATGAGGTTGGCGCCGGGCAGATGGAGATCAACTTCTTCCACGACCATCCGCTGGGCCTGGCGGACGAGGTGTTCTTCTTCAAGCGCACGATACGCGAGGCGGCACTGCGCCACGAGATGTATGCCACCTTCATGGCCAAGCCCATGGCGGGCGAGCCCGGCAGCGCGATGCATGTGCACCAGAGCGTGGTCAGCGCCGCCACCGGCCAGAACATCTTCAGCAATGCGGACGGTTCACCGAGCCAGGCGTTTTACTGGTACATCGGCGGCCTGCAGAAGTACACGCCGGCGGCCATGGCGCTGTTCGCGCCCTACGTCAACAGCTACCGGCGCCTGTCGCGCTCGACCGCCGCGCCCATCAACATCCAGTGGGGCACGGACAACCGCACCGTTGGCATACGCTCGCCGGTGGCCACGCCGGCCGCGCGCCGGGTCGAGAACCGCGTCATCGGCGCCGATGCGAATCCCTATGTGGCACTGGCCGCGACCCTGGCCTGCGGCTATCTGGGCATGAAGAACCGCATAGCGCCCACGCCCGAATGCACCGGCGACGCCTATCTGGCCGAGTACCAGCTGCCCCGCTCCCTGAGCGAGGCGCTGGGCCTGCTGGCCGACGAGAAGGACCTGCATGATGTGCTGGGCAAGGACTTCATCACCGTCTACTCCGCCGTCAAGGAGATCGAGCACGACGAGTTCATGAAAGTGATCTCGCCCTGGGAGCGCGAGCACCTGCTGCTGCATGTCTGAGCCTGGCCATCCGGGGCGGTGTCCAGGGCTGGTCGGCTTGGGAGAGATCGCGGCCACAATCGTCGCGACCACAATCGGCCGGGCATCGAAGTCCGCCTTCGGGTAGGCTATTCACCCTGCAAATCAAACGGGAGTTTCTGATGACGCATCACGGCGCGTGCCACTGCGGTGCTGTACGCCTCACGCTCCCGTCGACGCCTGAAGTCGCCACGGACTGCAACTGCTCGCTCTGCCGCAGGATAGGCGGGCCCTGGGTGTACTTCGAGTTCGGCACAGTGATGATCGAAGGCCATCCCGACTCGACCGAGGCCTACGTCCAAGGCGACCGAACCCTGCGCACGATACGCTGCCGGCATTGCGGCTGCGTCACCCACTGGGAACCGATCGAGCTGAAGGCTGGCGCCAGACACGGCGTACACCTCGGCAACTTCGACCCGCAGTTGATCGCCTCCGTGCGTGTTCGCAAGTTCGACGGCGCGGACACCTGGACATTCCTGGGGGAGTGAAGAGGCCAAAGTAGCCACACCCAGCGGCAGTAGCGCACGGCGAGCGATGCGCCCCCCCGACCCTACTTTTTTCTCTGCGGGTGGATCGTCTCGCCACGTTTGAGCATGGCGACCAAGGCCTCGATCTTCTTCTGGCGTCCTGCCGCCGTCTTCATATTGTGGACGCGAAAGGCGAGCGCAAAGCGGTTCTGCGCGCTGAGGCTCGTCAGCATGCTGCTGGCCTCGGGCTCGGCGTCGATGGCCGCCTGGAGGTCGTCAGGGATCTTCATCTCCTTGCCGCTTCCATAGGCGCGGTCCCAGCGACCATCCGCCTTGGCGGCCGCCACTTCCTCAAGCCCGTGCTCGGTCATCCGGCCTGCTTGGATCAGTCGGGCCACGTTGGCCACGTTGATCTTGCTCCACACACTCTTGCTGCGCCGTCGCGTATAGCGCTGCAGATAACTCTTGCTATCCAACCCCTTTCGCAAGCCATCGATCCAGCCCCAGCACAGCGCCACGTCGATGGCTTGTTTCGGCGTCACTGAAGCCAGGGCCGAACTCACCTTGTGGATCTTGATCCAGACCTCGTTCTCTTTGTCGTGATGCCGGGCGAGCCAGTCGTAGAAGCTCTGCTCATCGGCGAACTCGTGGACGTTGTCGGGGTCGACTGTTACTGATGCCATAGGATGTACGCTCCCTCACTCTCGGAGTTTACTGAGCGCCGGAACAGGCACGCGAGGTCCCTGCAGTCAAGCCTCGTTCATCTATCGGCCCGCGGTGCCACCGCTGCACCCTGGATACCCTGCCGCTGCAGCGCACCCGCCACAAAGCCCGAGTCCTTCATCTCCTCGATGAAGCGGCTCAGCCAGGCCTGCGAGGCGAGGCGGCCCTTGGGCACACCCATGGCCTGCTCGATCACCATGAAGCGGCCGGGCAGCAGGCGCACGCCACCCACGCGCCGGGCATCGGCTTCCAGCTGCTGTTTCACTCCAGCCGCCACCTCGAAGCCCTGGGCCAGCAACATGTCGGTGACGGCAGGCGAAGTCGGGGCCCGCTCAAGGCTTGCCGATTTGAGTGCCCGCGTGAGGTAGAGGTCGTAGGCGCTGCCGCGGCCGACCACCACCCGGGTGCCGGCGCGGTCCACGTCTTCATTGCGCTGCAGTGCCGAGTCCTGGCGCACCAGATAGGCGCCCTCGATGATCACATAGGGTGCGGTGTAGTCCATGTCGGCGGCGCGCACCGGATCGATGGCGACAAAGGCGAGGTCCACCTGCCTGGCCTTGACGGCCTCGACCACGGTGCCGGCCGAGTTGAACAGCACCAGTTCGACCGGCAGGCCCAGGCGCCGCCCGGCCTCGCGGGCGAGGTCCACCGACACCCCCTGCGCCTCACCGCCGGCGGTCCGGGTGGCGAGTATCGGATTGCCGAAATTGATCGCCGCGCGCAGCTTGCCGGTGGCACCGAGCTCGGCAATGGCGGCCGCCCGCGGGTCGGGTGCGGTGGCGCAGCCGGCCAGCAGCAGGGCGGCCGCGGCGCAGATCGAACGGCGCAGGGTGATCACAGTCATGGTCGCTCCTTGTTCTCAGTCGGCCTTGACGCGAGCATCCTTGACCAGCCGGGCCCAGAAGGGGTTGTCCTCGCTGAGGAAGGCCGCAAAGTCCTCCGGCGATTTGGACATCGCCACCTCGGTGCCCTCGCGCGCCAGTGCGGCCTTCACGTCAGCGCGCTGCATGACCTGCTGGGTGGCGTCGAACAGCTTCTTCGTCACCTCGGGCGGCGTGCCCGCAGGCACGAAGAAGCCGTACCAGAACGACAGGGCAAAGGCCGGCAGCCCGGCCTCGAGGGTGCCCGGCACGTCGGGCACCAGGGGCGAACGGTTGGCGCTGGTCACGGCCAGCGCCTTCAGCCGCCCGGCCTGCACCATGGGCAGCACCGAGGGCGGCGTGCCGAAGGTCAGCTGGGCATCACCGGCCACCACGGCCTGGATCGCCGGGGCGCCACCCTTGTAGGGAATGTGCACCATCTCCACGCCGGCCACCTTGCTGAAATGGGCCGCACCCAGATGGGGTGCCGAGCCATTGCCCGAGGTGGTGTAGTTCAGGAAGCCGGGCTTGGCCCTGGCCATGGCAATGAGCTCCTGCAGGCTGTTGATGCCCGCCCCGGGGTTGACCGCCACGACCAGCGGCGACGAGGTGACGCGGGTGACGGGCATCAGATCCTTGGCGCTGTAGCTGAGCTTTGGGTTCAGCGCCGGATTGACCGAGATGCTGCTGGGGCTGGCGATCAGCAGGGTGTAGCCATCGGCCGGCGCCTTGGCGACGAAGTCGGCGGCCAGGCTGCTGCCGGCGCCGGCACGGTTGTCCACGGCCACGGCCTGGCCGAGCACGCGCCCCAGCGGGTCGGCAATGGTGCGGGCCACGTAGTCGGCCGCACCGCCGGGCGCAAAGCCGACGACCAGGCGTATCGGTTTGGAGGGCCAGGCCTGGGCCTGAGCCCGGACCACGCCGCTGCCGGCCAGCAGGCCGAAAAGCAGGCCGGCCAGCAGCGCACGGCGCGCGCTCGGTGGGGTATTTCGCATGGTGTCTCCGGTCGCGCTCTGTGGCCGCTTCAGTTGCTGATCTTCAGCACGATCTTGCCCAGGTGCTGGTTGCTTTCCATATAGGTCTGCGCCGCCGCGAGTTCACCGAACGGGAACACGCGGTCCACCAGGGGTCGGATGCGACCGTCGGCTATCGCCGGCAGCAGGTCGGCCTTGAAGGCCGGCAGGCCGGCGGCCCGCTGGTCGGCGCTGCGCATCTTGTTGGACACGCCAAACAGCGTCAGCCGCTTGACATGCAGCGCCTGGATGTCGATCTCTGCCTTCAGCTGATGGTCCACATAGCCGACGGTGGCCAGCCGGCCCTCGAAGGCCATGCAGCGCAGGCATTCGGCAAAGACACTGCCGCCGACGGTGTTGACCACCAGGTCCGCGCCATGGCCGCCGGTGGCATCCATCACCCGGGCAGCGAAGTCGGGGGCACGGGTGTTGATGGCCACGTCCAGGCCCAGGGCCTTCAGCCGCTCCAGCTTGTCCGGCGCGCCCGAGGTGCCTATGACCTTGGCGCCCAGGGCCTTGGCCACCTGCAGCGAAGCCACACCGACGCCCGAGGACACGCCGGTCACCAGCAGCCACTCACCGGATTGAAGCCGGCCCTGCAGCACCAGCATGTCGTGCACCACCAGCAGGGTCAGCGGCACCGCGGCCGCGGCCTCCATCGCCAGGCCGGCCGGCACCGGCAGCGCCTCGCGTGCATCCATCACCGCGTATTCGGAGAAGGCGCCGGGGCAGCGGCCCATCACCCGCTGGCCGATCTGCAGGCCGCTGACGCCATCGCCCAGGGCGACGATCTCCCCCGCACCTTCGATACCGGCCGGCTTGGAAGCCCCCCCCTTGATCAGCCCGCCCGGAATGAACTCGCCGCGGTTCAGGCCGGCGGCATGCATCTTCAGCAGCACCTGGCCCGGCCCTGCCTCAGGTGCTGGCACCTCGCCCAGCTGCAGCACGGCCTGCGTGCCTTCGACACTGAGTGAATAGGATTTCATCATCATCATCGCCCCTTGAACTGCGGCCTGCGTTTTTCCATGAAGGCGCGGCGGCCCTCGGCGTAGTCTTCGCTCTCGAAGCAGCCGAGGATCAGCGCGCGGCAGCGCTCGATGTCTAGCTCCGGCGAGGGCTTGAGCATCTCGCCGACGATCTGCTTGGCCGCGGCAATCGTCAGCGGCGCGTTCTCGCCGATCGCACCGGTGTACTCGGCCAGCAGCGCCGGCAGTTGCTCGACCGCGCAGCTGCGCGAGATCAGCCCCAGCGCCCTGGCCTCGGCGGCATCGATGCGGCGCGCGGTGTAGAACAGGTCCTTGGCGGCGCCGACGCCGATCAGGTCCACCAGATTCTTCAGCGCCGAATAGCGGTAGCCCAGGCCCAGCCGCGCGGCCGGAATGCCGAACACCGCGTCGCTGGCGGCGATGCGGATGTCGCAGCTGATGGCCACATTGACGCCGCCGCCTATGCACCAGCCGCGTATGCAGGCCAGCGTCGGCTTCGGGCATGTGTAGATGCTCATCAAGGCCTCCTCGGCCAACGCCTCGTAGTGCTTGACGGCCTCCTTGGCGGCCCGCTGGTCCTCGAACTGCGAGATGTCCGCGCCCGAGACAAAGGCCTTCTCGCCGGCGCCAGAGAACACCACCAGGCGCACGCGCTCGTCATCGGCCGCCTGCTGCAGCAGCGCGGGCACGGCGCCCCACATGTCCACACTCAGCGCGTTGTGCTTGGCCGGGTTGTTGAAGATGATGTGCAGGGTGCTGCCGTCCAGGCGCACCTGCACGCGGTCGGTCGGTGAAAAGTAGTCGTTGACCATCATCAGAACACTCCCCGCGCCTTCAGCTGCGCAATATCGTCGGGCGCCAGGCCCAGTTCGCCGAGCACCTCTTCCGTGTGTTCCCCGCGCCGTGGTGCGGCGCGCACCAGGGTGCTGGGCGTGCGCTCCAGTGTCATCGGCTGGCCCACGTGGCGCTGCGGCCCCAGACGCTGGCTGACCACGCTCTGCACCAGGCCCAGGTGCTGCACCTGAGCCTCGTCGAAGACCTCGCTCATGTCGTTGATGTGGCCGCAGGCCACGCCATCCTGGTTGAAGCGCTCTATCCAATGGGCGCGGTCCTGATGGGCCAGGCGCTCGTTGATGGCGGCATTCAATGCATCGCGGTTGACGCTGCGGCCGGGCTTGTCGTGGAAGCGCGGATCGGTGATCCACTCGGGCGCGCCCAGCGTGTGGCAGAAGCGCTCCCAGATCTTGCTGCCGAACACGGCGATATTCATATAGCCGTCGCGGGCCTTGTAGACGCCGGTCGGGATGCTGGTCGGGTGGAAGTTGCCGGCCTGGGTCGCCACCTCGCCGTCCACCAGCCAGCGCGCGGTCTGGAAGTCCATCATGTAGATCATCGACTGCAGCAGCGAGGTCTGCACCCACTGGCCCTTGCCCGAGGCGTCGCGCTCCAGCAGCGCGACCAGAATGCCCTGGGCCGCAAAGATGCCCGCGCACAGATCGGCGATCGGAATGCCCACGCGCACCGGGCCCTGGTCGGGCAGCCCGGTGACCGACATCAGCCCGCCCATGCCCTGGGCGATCTGGTCGAAGCCGGGGCGCTCGGCCAGCGGTCCGGTCTGGCCGAAACCGGAGATGCTGGCATAGACCAGGCCGGGCTGGTCCCTGGCCAGGGTCTCGTAGTCGATGCCCAGGCGGAACTTCACGTCGGGGCGGAAGTTCTCGACCACCACATCGGCCGTGGCGATCAGCTTTTTGAGCGCCGCAATGCCCTCGGCCTCCTTCAGATTGAGGGTGACGCTGCGCTTGTTGCGGTGCGTGTACTGGTAGTCGCTGCCGTCCTGGCCGCCGAGCGTGTCGTCGCCGCGCATGTGCTCGGGCATCTGCACCTGTATCACGTCGGCGCCCCAGTCGGCCAGCTGGCGGCAGGCGGTGGGGCCGGCGCGCACCTGGGTCAGGTCGATGACGCGAAAGCGCGCCAGGGCGCTGGAAGCGGGGACATGCGGCATGGCAGTCGGGCCGGAACGAGCCGGTGAAGTGTGTGGCCAGTGTTGGTCGCAGGCCTGAAAGTGTCAACACTTTTCAAACTATCGCAAACACTTAGAGGCATCCAAACGCCGGCACATGCGCTAGCATCCGGGCCATGAGCACCCGTCCTGCCGCCAAGAAAAGCACCGCGCCGAGCCGCGCCAAACCGCCGGCCCAGCGCCCGGAGCTGGGCCTGGCGCACGGCATTTGCGAGCAGCTGCAGCAGCTGATCTACGGCGGCGAGATCGCCCCCGGCGAGCGGCTGAACGAGGCCGCGCTGGCGCTGCGCATGGGCACCAGCCGCGGACCGATACGCGAGGCTATACGCACGCTCACCGGCATAGGCCTGGTACTGGCCGTGCCCAACCGCGGCGTGTTCGTGCGCCAGATCTCGGTGCGCGAAATGCTGGAGATCTACGAGCTGCGCGCGCTGCTGCTGGGCTTTGCCGCGCAGCAGGCCGCCGAGCATCTGAGCGAGGCCGACCGCCAGGAGTTCGAGCAGTTGCTGGCCGGCATGGACGCCGCCTGCGAGGCCGACGACGGCCAGACCTATTACGTGCTGAACCTGCGCTTCCATGCGCTGCTGATGGCGCAAAGCCGCAACCAGCGCGCGCAGCAGGCCTACGAAGACCATGTCAAGGAGCTGCATCTGTACCGACGGCGCTACTTCGACGCCAGCGGCAATATGCGGCGCTCCAACAAGGAGCACCGCCAGATCTTCGAGGCCATCGCCAAGGGCACGCCGGAGCGGGCCAACAAGCTGGCGCAGGCCCATGTGCTGCAGGGACGCCAGCGCCTGCTGTCCACCCTGGACACCGCACCCACCCCGCCGCAACGGAGCAAGAAGACATGATGAAAAGACGCACCCTGCTGCAGGCCGCACCGCTGCTGCTGAGCCTGCCGGTCCGGGCCCAGAGCAGCTTTCCGAGCAAGCCCATCCGCTACATCGTGCCGGTGGCCGCCGGCGGTGGCAGCGACTTCGTCGGCCGCACCGTCACCGAGCGCTGGTGCCAGGTGCTCAAGCAGACCATTGTCGTGGACAACCAGAGTGGTGGCGGCGGCACCATCGCGGCCCAGGCCACGGCACGGGCCGCACCCGACGGCTACACCTTGATGCAGGGCTATGTCGCCACCCACGGCACCAGCCCCGCCACGCGCCGGCTGCCCTATGACGCGATCAAGGACTTCACCGCGGTGGGCATGATTGGCGGCACGCCCAATGTGCTGGTCGTCAACGCCGCGCTGCCGGTCAACAACCTGAAGGAGTTCGTCGCCTATCTGCGCCAGAACCCGGGCCGCGTCAGCTACGGCTCGGCGGGTCTGGGCTCGCTGACGCACCTGACGATGGAGCTTTTCAAGCAGCAGATCAACTCCTTCATGGTGCACCTGCCCTACCGCGGCATCGCTCCGGCCTTCACCGATCTGATCGGCGGCCAGACGCAGGCGATGTTCCCGGGCCTGGCCGCGGCGGTGCCGCATATCCGCTCCGGTCGCGTGCGCGCGCTGGCCGTGACCGGCCTAGCCCGGCATCCGCAGTTCAAGGACGTGCCGACCTTGGAGGAGTCCGGCTACAAGGGTTTCGATGCGCAGCAGTGGTACGGCGTGGTCGGCCCGGCCGGCCTGCCCGCGGCCGTGGTCAGGACCCTCAACGACAGCCTGGGCACGGTGCTGGCCATGCCGGACCTGCGCGAAAAACTCTCGATCGAGGCGCTGGAACCCACACCGATGAGCCCCGAGCAGTTCGCCGAGTTCATCCGCGCCGACATCGCCCGTTGGACGCAGCTGGCCAAGGCCCGCAACATCCAGCTCGACAACTGACACTCCGCAGAAAGACTTCACCATGGCCCGCAACACCCAGGTCGCCGCCGACCACAACGCCCCACCCGTCACCCAGATCCTGGCCGAGTTCATCGTCAACCACCCCAGCCGGGGCTGGAGCGACACGGTGGACCACGAGGCCCATCGCACCTTGATGAACTGGGTGGGTTGCGCCGTCGGTGCCGCCCACCACGAAACCGCACAGGCGGCGCTCGCTGCGGTGCAGCTGTTGCAGCCGGCGGCGCAGGCCAGCATCCTCGGCCGCCGCGAGAAGGTGGACATGGCCAGCGCCGCGCTGATCAACGGCATCAGCTCGCACACCTTCGACTTCGATGACACGCATCTGAAGACCATCATCCACCCGGCCGGGCCCGTGGCCAGTGCGGTGCTGGCGCTGGCCGAGCACACGGGCGCCAGCGGCCGTGCCTTGATCGATGCGCTGGTGCTGGGCATAGACGTCAGCTGCCGCGTCGGCAATGCGATGTACCCCGACCACTACGACCGCGGCTGGCACATCACCGGCAGCACCGGCACCCTGGGCGCGGCCGCCGCCTGCGCCCGGCTGCTGAAGCTGGATGTGCAGCAGACGGCGATGGCGCTGGGCATTGCCGCCTCGCAGCCGGTTGGCGTGCGCGAGCAGTTCGGCACCATGACCAAGCCCTTCCACCCCGGTGCCGCCGCACGGGCCGGCCTGATGGCGGCGCTGATGGCCCAGCAGGGCTACACCGCCAGCCCGCGCGCGCTGGAGGCGCCGCGCGGCATGATGCAGACGATCTCGACCAAGAACGACTGGTCCGAGATCACCTCCGAGCTGGGCTCGCGCTTCGAGATCAGCTTCAATGCCTACAAGCCTTTTGCCTGCGGCATCGTCATCCACCCCAGCATCGACGCCTGCGCACAGCTGCGCGAGCAGGGCGTGAGGCCGGAGCAGATAGACCGCATCGAACTCAAGGTGCATTCGCTGGTGCTGGAACTGACCGGCAAGAAGGAGCCGGCCGACGGCCTGCAAGCCAAGTTCAGCGTCTACCACGGCTGTGCCGCCGGGCTGACCTTCGGCCGCGCGGCCGAGGAAGAGTTCGCCGACGACATCGTCAACCGCGCCGACATGGTGGCCCTGCGCCGCAAGGTCGTGGCCACGGTGGACGATGGCATCGCCGAGGCCAGCGCCGACGTCACCGCGGTACTGACCGACGGCCGCCGCATCCACGTCTTCGTCGAGCACGCCATCGGCTCGCTGGCCAGGCCGATGACGGACGCCCAGCTCGAAGCCAAGTTCCACGGCATGGTCGATCAGGTGCTGGGCGAAGAACGCTGCGGCGCGCTGATCGCGGCCTGCTGGGCGGCGGGCACGGCCGCCGACCTGCGCACGCTGGCCCGCCTGGGCGCGCCGGCCTGATCGCCAACTCACCGGATCGCTGCTAGTCTTGCCGACATGTCGCTGAGCCGTACACGCCGGCAATCCCTGGCCCTGCTGGGGCTGGCGCCGCTCGGCCTGGCGCTGGCGGCCGAGGGTCCCGGCCTGCTGGTGCGCCATATGCTGGTGGACCTGCCCGCCGATGCACCCAATTACGAGCTGGCGGTGCTCCGGCTGCTGCTGGACAAGACCCTCGCCAGCCACGGCCCCTACCGGCTGCAGGCCATGCCCTTCATGACACAGGGGCGGGCCTTTCTGCAGCTGGCGGCAGGCGAGGTCGATCTCGCCACTTCCATCAGCACGCCGCAGCGCGAAACCCAGGCCGAGGCCCTGCGCGTCTGCCTCTACCGCGGCCTGCTGGGCCTGCGCCTGCCGATCGCGCTGGCCAGCCGCAAGGCCGAGCTGGAAGACGTGCGCACGCTGGAGCGCGCGCGTCAGCTGAGCATCGCCCAGGTGGAGAGCTGGCCCGACCGGCGCATCCTGCAGGCCAATGACTGGCCGGTGCAGACCATCACCCGGCGCGACCTCTATGCCGACATGCTGCGCCGCGGCCGTATCGACCTGTTCGCCCTGGGCGCCATCGAGGTCTATCCCATCGTCGATGCCCAGGCCGGCCTGACCGTGCTGGAGCAGTGGCTGATCGCCTACCCGGCGGCCTCGTACTTCTTCGTCAGCCGCAGGCGACCCGAGCTGGCCGAGCGCCTGCGCCAGGCCTGGGAGCTGGTACTGACCGATGGCAGCTTCGCCGCCCTGGCCGAGCAATGGCTGGGGCCGCAGCTGCGACGGGCCCGCCTGGCCGAACGCCACTGGCTGCTGTTGCGCAACCCCGATCTGCCGGCCGCCACGCCGCTGCGCGACGCGCGGCTGTGGCACCCGCTGGTGCGCGAGCGCCTGCTGGGCGCTGCCTGATGGGCTTCAGAACCGCGGCGTCTTGCCGCTGAACTGCGGGTCGTATTTGCGCATCTGCGTCAGGTCATCGCGGTTGCGCACACCGCAGCGCAGGTACTGCTCGTGCAGCTCGGCCAGCTTGTTGCGGTCCAGCGTCACGCCCAGGCCCGGGGTGGTCGGTACCGGCACGGCGCCGTCAACGAATTGGACGCGGCCGCCCTGGATCACCTCCTCCTCCTGCCAGGGATAGTGGGTGTCGCAGGCATAGGTCAGATTCGGGATGCTGGCCGCCACGTGGGTCATCGCCATCAGGCTGATGCCCAGATGCGAGTTCGAGTGCATGGACATGCCCAGGTCCCAGAGCGCGCACATCCGCGCCAGGGTCTGCGTCAGGCGCAGGCCGCCCCAGTAGTGGTGGTCGGACAGCAGCACCTTGACCGAGCCCATCGACGCCCCGCGGCGGAAGTCGTCCATCGTCGTGATGACCATGTTTGTGGCCAGCGGCAGCGGCGTGTGCCTGGCCAGCTCGGCCATGCCAGCCAGGCCGGGGGTCGGGTCTTCGTAGTACTCGAGCAGCTCATCGAGCTCGGGCGCGGCCTTGATGCTGGTCTCCAGCGACCAGTTGGCATTCGGGTCCAGCCGCAGCGGCAGGCCCGGAAAGGCCTGGTGCAGCGCGCGCATGCAGGCAATCTCGTGCGCCGGCTCGAACACGCCGCCCTTGAGCTTGATGCTCTGAAAGCCGTAGAGCTCAATCATCCGCCGCGCCTGGGCGACGATCTGCTCGGGGCTGATGCCCTCGCCCCAGACGTCAGGCGCATAAGGCTTGCCAATGTGCTCGGCGTGCTTGAAGAACAGATAGGCGCTGTAGGGCACGGCATTGCGCACGGCACCACCGAGCAGATCGACGATGGGCGCGCCGACGAGCTGGCCCTGCAGGTCCAGCATCGCCACCTCGAAGGTGCTGACCACCTTGGCCGCGTTCTTGGCCGTGTGCGAACCCGGCGCCAGCTCGAACTCGATCGCGCCGGGGCTGGGCTTGATGGTGGCACGCACCCGCTGCTCCATCGCGTTCAGCGCGAACGGCGACAGGCCCAGCACCAGCGCACGCGCCTGCTCCAGCACGCGCAGCATGGGCTCGTCGCCATAGGTTTCGGAGATGCCCACCCGGCCGTCGCTGGTCTCCAGCTCGACGATGGCGCGCAGCGCCCAGGGCTCGTGGATGCCGGCGGCATTGAGCAGTGGCCCATCGCGGAAGGCGATGGGCGTGACGCGCACGGCGGTGATCAAGATGTCCCGGTTCATCGCCCTGCCCCTCAGTTTGCCGACGCGCCAGACTTCTTCACCAGGGCCGCCCAGCGCGGAATCTCCTTGGCCATCAGCGCCGCCAGCTCCTCGGGTGTGCCGCCAACAATCTCCATGCCCAGCTGGCCATGCAGCTTGGCCTGCACATCGGGTTGGCGCAGCGCCTTGGCGATCTCGGTGCTGAGCTTTTGCACAATGGGCTTGGGCGTGCCCTTGGGCGCGTAGATGGCCTGCCAGGACGACATCTCGAAGCCCGGCACGCCGGCCTCGATCATCGTCGGCGTGTTCGGCGACAGCGCGATGCGCTTGGCCGTGGTCACAGCCAGCAGCTTCAGCTTGCCGGCCTGCAGCAGCGGCAGGGCGGCCGTCATCTGGTCGAACATGAAGGTCACCTGGCCGGACGACACATCGACCATGGCCGGCGGCGTGCCCTTGTAGGGGATGTGGGTCAGCGGCACGCCGATCAGGTCGGCGAACATCTCGCCGGCCAGATGGGTGGAGGTGCCGGCACCGGACGAGGCGAAGATGCGGCGCTTCTCGTCCTTCTTCAGCAGCGCGATCAGCTCCGCCACCGTGTTGACGCCCAGGTTGGGGTCGACCAGCAGCACATTGGGCAGGAAGGCGACCAGGGCCACCGGCTCGAAGTCCTTGACCGGGTCGTAGCCCAGGTTCTTGTACAGGCTGGCATTGATCGCATGGGTGCTGATCGTGCCGCCGAACAGGGTGTAGCCATCGGGCGCGGCCTTGGCCACGTAGGAGGCGCCGATGCCGCCGCCCTGGCCGGGCTTGTTGTCCACCACCACCGTCTGCTTCAGCACCGCCTGCAGCTTCTCGGCAATGGTGCGGCCGACCACATCGGTCGAGCCGCCCGCCGTGAACGGCACGACATAGGTGATGGTCTTGGCCTGGGGCCACTCGGGGGCTTGGGCCAGCGTGGCGCTGGTGAGGGTGGCGGCGATGCAGGACAGGGCCAGGCGGCGTTTCATCGGTTTGTCTCCTCGGGTGGGGTTTGATCGAAGTAAAGCACTAATACATTAGTGTGTCAATGCATCGCCATGGCTAGAATCGGGACTCTGCGCCCACCCACGAATCGATGCCCAACAGCAAATCCCCGCCGCTGCGCCTGGACCGCACCCGCCAGGTCGCCCCCCAGGTGTTCGAGCACCTGCGCGAGCTGATCGTCTCGCTGGAGCTGGCACCGGGCACCGTGCTGTCACGCGCCGAACTGGCCGAGGACTACGGCCTGAGCCAGACGCCGATACGCGACGCGCTGATCAAGCTCGGCGAGGAAGGCCTGGTGGACATCTTTCCGCAGCACGCCACGTTGGTCAGCCGCATCGACATCGACTCGGCCCGCCAGGCCCACTTTCTGCGCCAGGCCATCGAGGCCGAGATCGTGCGCACCCTGGCCAGCACCGCCAGCCCTGCCCTGCTGGCCCAGCTGCGCGCGCAGATCGAGCTGCAGGCCACCTTGATGGGCGGCGAGAGCTACCGGGAATTCATCGCCGCCGACCAGCGCTTTCACCGCCTGATGTACGAGGCCGCCGGCGTGCCCGATCTGTACGACCTGGTGCAGCGCCGCAGCGGCCATGTGGACCGGCTGCGCCTCTTGCACCTGCCCTCGGCGGGCAAGGAGCGGGCCATCATCGGCGACCACCGTGCCATCGTCGAGGCCATTGCCAGCGGCGACGCCGAGGCCGCGCAGGCCCATCTGCGCCAGCATCTGCAGGGCACGCTCAGCGCGGTGGAAGAGATACGGGTCAGCCACCCGCAATACCTGGCCCCCTAGCGGGGCGGCAGCGGCCTCAGGGAAACAGCGTCGTCAAGATCTGCGCCAACCGTGCGCCGGCCTTGACCAGCTGCTCGTGCTGCAAGGCCTCGCGGGTCTGGCGGTAATTGGGGTCGGTGGCCGTGGCCGGCCATTCAGCGCCCATGGAACCGGGGTGCTTGGCGCCGAATTTCAGGTCCTTGAAGGCCTTGCCGGCCTGGACGACCGTCTCGCCGGCCCAGCCGGCGGCCCATTCGGCCATCGCGCCCGGGGTGGCCGGCACTGCGCGGGCCTCGGCCAGCCCGGGGCCGCTGACCATCTGCTTGAGCAGCTTGTCGGACACATCGTCCCAGAGGCCGTGCAGTTTGCTGCTGCCAACCATGATGGAGTTGCCGCCGGCATTGCTGTGGTCGTGCGCCTCCTTCTCGGTGGCCGGGTCCAGTGCCTGGCCGGCGTCGTCGAGGTAGATCGAGCCGACGTGCAGGGGCTGGTGGATGTCGCCGAGGTAATGGGTCAACAGGCGCAGCGCTTCGCGCTGGCCGCGCAGGTCGAACGGTGCCGGTGACTTGCCGCCCTCCAGCACCGCCAGGCTGGCATTGATGGCATGGACCAGATCGGTGGGCCCGGCACCGGGCAGCGCCGGGTCGTAATGGGTATGCGGCAGGGACAGATCAACGAAGTGATAGGACTTGTGCCGGCACAGCGGCCCGGCATTGCCGCCGCAGCGGCTGGCATTGCGCTTGACGAAGGCGATCAGCGCGGCCTGGCTGTCGGGGTTCTCGTAGAGCTTGCAGCTGGGCCAGGTGCCCGGCTTGACATAGCTCCAGACGCCGCCGCTGGACTCCACCGAGCGCGCGCAATCGGCCCAGCCGGCGGCGGTCTGCAAATTGCTGCCGAGGATGGCCCGCACCTTCTTGGCCGTCGGCGTGCCGGCGATCAGCTGGTCGGCGATGGCCCCCACCGATGCATGGCCGCTGGGGCCCCAGGCGGCGGCCGGGCTCGCGCCGAACAACAGACCGCACAGGGCAGCGAACGAGGCAAGCGATGCACGCATGGTGGCCTTTCAACCGCGCCGGGCCGGCGCCGCAGCATGATGCACCGCGACCCGGCCCGGGCCAACCCCACGAATCGCAGTGGCCGGGTCAGCCAGCCCGCCGGGTCTGGCGCACGCGCAGACCGATGAAGCCCAGGCCGGCCAGGAGCAGCGCATAGGTCTCGGGTTCCGGCACGGCCAGCGCAGGTTGCACGGCGTTCAGCGCCGCCATCTGGGCGCCGACATAGTCGCCCAGGCCGCCGCAATCGGCCGGGCCGATGCCGCCGCCCTTGCCATGGCCCTTCCCGCCGCCGCCGCACAGGGCCTCGCCATTGGCACCCAGGTCACCGAGGTATTTGTAGAACTCGTAGCGCAGCACCAGCGCCTCGTCGGCCGGATTCAGCGCCAGATCGAGCAGCTTGTTGCCATTGGCGTCGCCGGCCTGGAAGATTTCGTACTCGACTTCGACCTCGGCCGCGCCGGGCACATCGGCATGGCCCTTCATCAGGTCCTCGAGCTTGACGTTGTGATCCACATGCTTGGCATAGACCTTGACCCAGAACGGTGTGCCGAAGACCTCGTTGTCGGCCTTGTGCGCCTCGATCTCGGCCACCACCGGGCGCGGGGCGACGATAGGTCCTGGCGGAGGCGCCTGGTAGGCGAACTGCACGGCCGGGATGGCCGCCTGCTGCAGGCTCAGGGTCCCGGTATTGCCCGGATCGACCAGCCAGCTGTAGTTGACCTTGGCCGGCGTGCCGTAGGTGGCGATGCCGAAGTGGTCGCAGCTCAGGGTGCCCGAGGCGTATTGCGGGTTGCCCAGTGGCCAGCAGCTGTCACCGGCGAAGGGATAGGGCCCCGTGGGTGTGCCCACGCTCCAGGCACCGTTGAGGAAGCTGGCGGCGTAGCGGATGCGCACGCCGAAGCCGGCGACATCGGTGATGACCGGCGCGCCATAGCGTTCGACCGAGGTCGGCGGCACGCCAAAGTTGCGGTCCAGCCCGAACACGCTGTAGATCTTGCTGTGGTCGTAGCTGGCATCCTCGATCTCGATCTCGAAGCCATGGGCCTCATGGCCGGTGTCATTGACGGCATCGAAGTTGGCCAGGCTGCCGAACACCTGGGCCTGGGCGGCCAGAGGCAGGGTCAGCAGCGCCAGGGCGGCCGCCGCCAAGGCGGTGCGCTGGCTGCGCAAGCTGGGATTCAGGTTCATGGCAATACTCCATCGGTGGTGGGTGGTGGGCTGGGAGCAGATCACCGGAACCATCGTAGGCAGCAGAGGGCGGCGGCAGCAGGCCCGAAGGGCGTGATCGGGTCGGGCCCCTGGTCGCGAAATCTTCAGACCTTGGTCCATGGCGATCACGGCCCCGGCCCGCTACAGTGAACCCGTTGCCCGTCCACGATGAACACACTCTTCCAACGCCGCTCGCTGGCCGAGCAATTCCTGATGCTGAGCTTTCCCATCCTGCTCACCGGCACGCTGGTGATTGGCTGGTGGGTGGGCCGCCAGGTGGAGGACAGCGTCGTGCACCGCATCGGCGGCATGACGGCGCTGTATGTGGACAGCTTTGCCGCGCCCCATGTGCAGACCATGCTCAGGGCTGAGGTACTGAGCCCGGCCGACATCGCGGCGCTGCGCTCGGACCTGACGAACACGCCCCTGGGCCAGCGCATCGTCTCGCTGCGCATCTGGCGCAAGGACGGCCTGGTGCTGTTCAGCACCGACGCGACCATGGGCCGCACCTTCCCCATCGACGACGGTCTGGCCGAGGCGCTGGCTGGCCGCATTTCCGCCGAGATCAGCGAACGCAGCGACGCCGAGCAGTCGCAGCACGGCCAGCCGCTGCCGAGATTGATCGAAACCTACACGCCCATCCACGCCGACCGCAGCGGCGAGGTCATCGCCGCGGCCGAGTTCTACGAGCGCCCCGACGAGGTGGACCGCGATGCCGGCCAGGCCCAGCGGCGCAGCTGGCTGGTGGTGGCGGCGGCCATGACGGCGATGTACCTGCTGCTGTTCCTGCTGGTGCGGCGCGGCAGCCGGCTGATAGACCGGCAGCGCCAGGCGCTGAGCGCGCAGGTGCAGCAGCTGACGGCGCTGAACGAGCAGAACGGCCAGCTGCAGCTGCGCGTGATACGGGCGGCCGAACGCGCCACCACGCTGCACGAGCACCTGCTGCAGCGCATCTCGGCCGATATCCATGACGGCCCGGGCCAGGACCTCGGCTTTGCGCTGATGCAGCTGAAGAATATGGATGACGCGGCGACGGCCGGCAATCCGGCCCTGCGTCCGCCCTGGGCCCAGCATCTGGAGCCGGCCCGCCTGGCCGTGCAGGCGGCCCTGGCCGATCTGCGCACCCTCTCGGCCGATATGGAACTGCCCGATATCGAGCATCTGGGCCTGGTCGAGCTCAGCGCAAGGGTGCTGCGCGACTTCCAGGCCAAGACCGGCACGCCCGTGGCCCTGGACGCGCAGCTGCCCGAGCTCAGTGCCTCGTTCCGCGTCAAGGTCACGCTCTACCGGCTGCTGCAGGAGTCGCTGGCAAACGCCTTCCGCCACGCCCAGGGCCGGGGCTGCCGGGTACAGCTGCGCAGTGATGGCACCCAGTTGCAGGTCGAGGTCAGCGACCAGGGTCCCGGCTTCGATGCCAGGGCCGTTGCCGCCAAGGGGCGCCTCGGCCTGCACGGCATGCGCCAGCGTGTCGAGGTGCTGGGCGGCACGCTGACGGTGCTGAGCATCGAAGGTCGCGGCACGACGCTCAGCGTGACGCTGCCGTTGCACGCCGAAGGGCCGGCCCATGAGTGACACCGTCGACATCCTGGTCGTCGACGACCACCCGCTGTTCCGCCAGGGCGTCGTGCACTCGCTGCAGATGGACCCGGCGTTCCGCATCGTCGGCGAAGCGGCCTCCGGCGAGGAGGCTTTGGCCCTGGCCCGTGCGCTGCTGCCCGAGGTGGTGCTGCTGGACATCAGCATGCCGGGCTGGAACGGCATCGTCACCGCCGAGAAGATCGCCATGGCCTGCCCGGCCACAGCCATCGTCATGCTCACCGGCTCGGACGACAAGGACAAGCTGCTGTCGGCGCTGAAGGCCGGCGCCCGCGGCTATGTGCTCAAGGGCGTGTCGGCCCGGGAGTTGGCCCATGTGGTGCGTGCGGCGGTGGACGGCGAGGTCTATGTCTCGCCGTCGATCGCCGCCGAGATGCTGGTCTCGCTGACCCAGGGCAAGGCACCCGACCCGCTGCAGGAGCTGACCGAGCGCGAGCGCGAGATCCTGGCCCTGATCGGCCAGGGCCTGACCAACCGCGAGATTGGCGAGCGCATCTTCCTGTCCGAGAAGACCATCAAGCACTACGTCACCAACATCCTGCAGAAGCTCCAGGTGCGCAGCCGCGTCGAGGCCGCCCTGCTGGCCAGCCGGCACCCGCGCTGATCAGCGCAGGCGCTCGGTGGTGACCCGCGCCACATCGCGCAACCAGGGCTGGGCGGCCCAGTGGCGCGCGGCAAAGGCCTCGATCTGATCCCGATAGCTCAGCGACGCGCCAATCATGTCCAGCCCCTCGAGGAACATGCGGCGGTGGCGCTCGGCCAGGTTGAAGCTCGCTTGCAGCGCCGGACTTTGCAGCGTCATCGTTTGCAGGTCGATGGCGATCTGCAAGGGCTCGACGGCGGCCTGCGCCTCGTCGATCAGCGCCTGCACTTGGTCCGGCGCCAGCATCACCAGCAGCAACCGGTTGTTCATCGCATTCGAGTAGAAGATCTCGCCGAAGCTCGGCGCGATCACCGCTTCGATGCCGTATTGCTGCAGCCCCCAGACGGCATGCTCACGGCTCGATCCGCAGCCGAAATTGGCACCGGCAATCAGCATGCGCGTGGCGGCAAACGCGGGCCGGTTCAGCACGAAGTCGGGGCGGGCGCGGCCCTCGCCATCGAAGCGCAGGTCGTACAGCAGGCCCTGGGCCAGGCCCTTTTTGTCGATGCCGCGCAGGAACTGCTTGGGCATGATCTGGTCGGTGTCGAGATTGGCCAGCGGCAGCGGCGCGGCCACGCCGGCGATGGATGTCGAATCGCTCATGTCAAAGCCTCCAGGTGGCGCACATCGGTCAGATGGCCGGTGATCGCGGCGGCGGCGGCCATGGCCGGACTCATCAGGTGGGTGATCGCGCCGCGGCCCTGGCGGCCCTCGAAGTTGCGGTTGGTGGTGGACGCGCAGCGCACGCCGGGCGCCAGCACATCGTCATTCATCGCCAGGCACATCGAGCAGCCGGGCTGGCGCCACTCGAAGCCGGCGGCCAGCAGCAGATCGGCAATGCCTTCGGCCTCGGCCTGGGCCTTCACACGGCCCGAACCGGGCACGACCATCGCCCGCACCGACGGCGCGACCCGGCGCCCGCGCACGATCTCGGCCACCGCCCGCAAATCCTCGATGCGCGCATTGGTGCAGGAGCCGATGAAGACATGCTGGATGGCCAGGCCTTCGAGCGGCGCGCCCGCGCTCAGGCCCGTGTAGCGCAGCGCCTGCTCGGCGCTCTGCCGCGCCACGCCCTCGGCTTGTGCCATGGGATCGGGTACATGGCCGGTGATAGCCACGGCCTGGTCCGGGCTGGTGCCCCAGGTCACATAGGGCACGACCTCGCTGGCGTTGAAGCGGTGCTCGATGTCGAACACCGCGCCGGCATCGCTGTGCAGCAGCGCCCAGGCGGCCAGCGCCTGTTCGCGCCAGGCGCCGGTGATGTCGGTGGCTCGCTCCAGCACGTAGTCAATTGCCGTGGCATCGGGGGCGATCAGCGCGCCGCGCGCGCCGGCCTCCACCGCCATATTGCACAGCGTGAAGCGGGCCTCGACGCTCAGCGCGCTGATGGCCGTGCCGCAGAACTCGACCACATAACCGCGTGCGCCCTGGGCGCCGATGCGGCTGATGATCATCAAGATCAGATCCTTGGCCGTCGTGCCCGGCGGCAGCCGGCCGTCGACCTGGATGCGCATGTCCTGCGCGAGGCGGTAGACCAGGGTCTGCGTGGCCAGCACATGTTCGACCTCGGAGGTGCCGATGCCGAAGCCCAGGGCACCGAGGGCGCCGTAGGTGGTGGTGTGGCTGTCGCCGCAGATCACCACCATGCCGGGGCGTATCATGCCCAGCTCGGGCGAGACCACATGTTCGATGCCCTGCAGCGCGTCATTGGTATCGAACAGCGGAATGCCGTGACGCTCGCAATTGAGCTTCAGATTGCTGGCCTGCAGCGCCGACGGCGGATCGGCGATGACGCGGATCTTGACCGGATGGGTCGGGATGATGTGGCTCACCACGGCCACGTTCTGCCCCGGCACGAGCACGCCACGGCCCTGCTCGTGCAGGCCGGCAAAGGCCTGGGGGCTGGTGTACTCGTTCATCAGATGCAGATCGCAGAACAGCAGCACGTTCTGCGCGTCCAGGGTCGCGACGGTGTGCGCTTCGACCAGCTTGCGGTACAGCGTTTTCGGTGAAGTCATGGCAGATCCTGGATCAAGAAAGGCAGTGCCTGGGCCAGCAGCGCCTCGGGCGCCTCCTCGGCCACGTAATGGCCGCAGGGCAAGGCCTGGCCCCGGACATCGCTGGCGACCAAGCGCCACTCATCGAGCGGCTTGAAGCATTGATGGACCACGCCCTGCACGCCCCAAAGCACCAGCAGCGGCACCTGCAGCATCCGCCCGGCCTCGCGGTCGGCGCGGTCGTGTTCCAGGTCGATGCCGGCGGCGGCGCGGTAGTCCTCGCAAATGCCGTGGCCCGTGCCGTGCAGGGCCAGGCAGCGCTGGTACTCGGCCAGGGCGCGAGGATCGAACGGCGCCAGGCCGGCGCTGCGGTTGCCCATCACCTCCAGCACATAGGCCGCGGGGTCGGCGGCGATCAGCCGCTCGGGCATGGGCGCCTTCTGGATCAGGAAGAACCAGTGCCAATAGGCGCGGGCAAAGGCCTCGCTGGTCTGCTGGTACATCGCCAAGGTCGGCGCAATGTCCAGCAGCACCATAGCGCGCACCGCCTGCGGATGGTCCTGCGCCAGCCGGTGGGCGACGCGGGCGCCGCGGTCATGGGCCAGCACATCGAAGCGGCTGAAGCCCAGGGCCTGCATCAGCGCCAGCTGGTCCTGCGCCATCACCCGCTTGGCGTAGTTACCGTGATCGGCCGCACCCAACGGTTTCGATGAATCGCCATAGCCGCGCAGATCGGCCGCAACGACGGTGAAGTGCTTCAGCAGCTCGGGCACGACGCGGTGCCAGATCGCCCGCGTCTGCGGGTGGCCGTGCAGCAGCAGCAGCGGCGGGCCCGAGCCACCGATCGAGGCCGCAATCTGGACGCCCTCGTCTACCGACACCAGACGGTGCTCGAAGCCCGGCAGCAGATCCTGCAAGTTCGTGTTCATGGCGTTGTTCACTCCACCGTGATGCCGCGTTCCTTGACCAGCTTGGCCCATTGCGGCAACTCCTTCACCAGCTTGGCACGGGCTTGCGCCGGCGTCGAGGGCGTGGGCTCGAAGCCCTCCTTGCCCATGCGCTCCTTCAGTGCGGCGGCGCCCAGCGCCTGGTTCAGCGCGGTGTTGAGCTTGTCGATGGCGGGCTTGGGCGTGCCGGCGGGTGCCACGATCATGAACCAGGTTTCGAAGCTGTAGCCGGGCAGGCCGGCCTCGGCAATCGTCGGCACGGTGGGCATCAGCGGCGAGCGCTGCGAGCCGGTCACGCCCAAGGCGCGCAGCTTGCCCACGGCCACATGCTGCTGCGCGGCCGACAGCACCGGAAAGCTCATATTGACAACGCCGGCCATCGTGTCGGTCAAGGCCGGGCCGCCGCCGCGGTAGGGAATGTGCACGATGGGCACGCCGGCCACCGCCTTGAAAAGCTCGGCCGACATATGAAAGGTGCTGCCGCTGCCGGCCGAGCCGTAGGTGAACTTGCCCGGCTGCGCCTTCAGCAGGGCGATCAGCTCCTTGATGTTCCTGGCCGGCACCTCGTTGTTGACGACCAGCACATGCTGCGAGCTGGCGACCATGCCCACCGAGGCCAGATCCTTCAAGGTGTCGTAAGGCATCTTGGCGAACAGCGCCGGGTTGATCGCCAGCGAGACGGTCTGCAGGCCTATCGTGTAGCCGTCCGGTGCCGACTTGGCCACCGCGTCCATGCCGATATTGCCGCCGGCGCCGGCCTTGTTCTCGATGAACACCGTCTGGCCCAGCGCCTTGCTCCACTCGTCGGTGATCAGCCGAGCGGCGATGTCGGCGCTGCCACCGGGCGCGTAGGGGACGATCAGCTTGATGCTGTGGTCGGGGTAGGTCTGGGCGCGGGCACTCAGCGCCAGGGCGAGCAGGCCGGCGGTCAGCAGCAGGTTGCGGCGAAGAATCATGGCTGTCTCCAATGGGGTGCTTGCATCGTAGTCGTGCGCGGCCGCAACATAATGTCGCCATCGACAATTCATTCGTGCCTTTGATTCACCTATGGATGCCTTCTCCGACCTGAGCTTCTTCGTGCTGCTGATGAAGCGCGGCAGCCTGGCCGCGGCGGCGCAGGAGATGGGCGTGACGCCGCCCTCGGTGAGCAAGCGGCTGTCGGCGCTGGAGGCGCGGTTGGGCGTGCGGCTGTTGCACCGCACCACCCGGCGCATCAGCCTGACGCCCGAGGGCGAGACCTATCTGGTCGAGGGCACGCGGGTGCTGGCCGAGCTCGATGCGCTGGAGCACCAGGTGGCCGGCTCGCGCGCCACGCCCAAGGGCCTGCTGAAGATCAACGCCACCCTGGGTTTCGGCCGCCAGCACATCGCACCGATGCTGTCGAAGTTCTCCCGGGCTTTCCCCGAGGTCGAGGTGCAGCTGCACTTGACGGACCGGCCGGTGAATCTGGTCGAGCAGGGTTTCGACGCCTCGGTGCGCCTGGGCGAGCTGCCCGACGCGCGGCTGACCGCCCGGCTGCTGGCCCCCAACCGCCGCGTGCTGTGCGCCGCTCCCGCCTATCTGAAGCTGGCCGGCGAGCCGGCCACGCCGCGCGAGCTGCAGCAGCACCGCTGCATCTTCCTGCGCGAGAGCGACGAGACCTATGGCACCTGGCATCTGCGTGCCGGCGCGAAACAGGAGACCGTCAAGGTGCGCGGCCCGCTGAGCAGCAATGACGGCGAGGCGGCCCTGGGCTGGGCGCTGGACGGCCAGGGCATCCTCCTGCGCTCGCAATGGGACGCCGCGCCCTATCTGCGCTCGGGCCGGCTGCGCCTGGTGCTGCCGGACTGGAGCCTGCCGCCGGCCGACATCTACCTGGTGTTCCCGACCAAGCACCACCTGTCGGCCAAGACCCGTGCGCTGGTGGACTTCATGCTCGACGGCTTCAAGCCCCGGCGCGAGGACGCCGGCGGCAACTACGGCGGCTGGTGATGGCGCCACAAGTTCCCGCTCGATTACAAAGCTGAACAACCTTAAGGTTGAGGCACTTTTAAGCTGGCACTCCTCTGAAACCCTGACCGTCCCGGGTGCCGTCCCAGGCCCGGGCAAGGAGCGCGAGATGCCCAGCTACACCCTGAATGTGAACGGCCGCGACCATGTCGTCACGGTCAACAGCGCCGAGATGCCCCTGCTGTGGGTGCTGCGCGACCTGATAGGCCTGACCGGCACCAAATACGGTTGCGGCATCGAGATCTGCGGCGCCTGCACCGTGCTGGTCAACGGCCAGCCCGAAAAGTCCTGCGACATCGATGTGTCGTCCGCCGCGGGCAAGCGCATCACCACCATCGAGGGCCTGTCCGCCGACCGCAGCCACCCGGCGCAGAAGGCCTGGATCGCCCACCAGGTGCCGCAATGCGGCTACTGCCAGTCGGGCATGCTGATGTCGGTGGCCGGCGCGATGCAGGCGGGCCACCACGGCAAGGAGATTGCCAACGAGATCAACAACCTCTGCGTCTGCGGCACCTACCAGCGCATCAAGCAGGCCGTCACCGGCCTTTGAACGGGAGCCGCCATGATGATCAACACACCCACACTCGACCGCCGTCAGTTTCTCGGCGCCGGCACCGGACTGACCCTGGGCCTGTTCCTGCCCGAGCGCGCGGCCCAGGCCGCCGCCACCACCACCGCCGTGAACGCCTGGCTGACGGTAGGCAGCGACGACAGCATCCAGCTCGCCGTCGGCGCCTCCGACATGGGCCAGGGCTCCTTCGCCGGCCTGGCGCAAATCCTCTGCGAAGACCTGATGGTCGATCCCGGCCGGGTCAAGCTGGTGCAGGGCGGGCCGACACTGGCCAATCCGGCCCCGGTGGGCACGGCCATCAACACCGTGGGCAGCAGCGTCACGCGCAACAACTTCTGGAAGCTGCGCGACGCCGGGGCGACGGCCCGCGAGATGCTGGTCAGCGCGGCGATGGCGCGCATCGGGGACGGCTCGCGCTCCAGCTACACCGTCAGCAACGGCCAGATCCGCCACCTGCCCAGCGGCGCGACGCTGAGCTACGGCCAGGTGGCCGCTGCGGCCGCCCTGCTGCCGCCGCCGGCCAATGCACCGCTGGTGCCGGCGGCCCAGTTCACCTGCATAGGCAAGACACTGCCGCGGCCCGACATCCCGATGAAGGTCGACGGCAGTGCCCTCTACGGCCTGGACGTGCGCGTGCCCAATATGGTCTACGCGGTGATCAAGCACTGCCCCAGCTTCGGCGGCGTGCTGGCCGGCACGCCGGCCATACCCTCGGGCATGCTGGCGGTGGTGCCCACCAAGGTGATGGCGGGCACGGCGCGCGGCACCGAGGCGGTGGGCAACGTCAATGCCGTGGCCGTGGTCGGCAGCAATACCTGGGACGCCTGGCAGGCAGCCAGGCGGCTGGCGGTCAAGTGGACGCTGCCGGCCAACCTCGCCAGCCTGAACAGCGCGCAATTCCTCAGTGACGCCCAGCGGCTGATGGCCAGCCCCACGCCCTATGTGGCCGGCGGCACCAACCCGGCCGGCACGCTGTACACGGTGGAGCAGAGCACCGGCGATGCCGCCACGGCGATCAACACCTCGGCCAAGGTGATCGAGGCGACCTACAGCCTGCCCTATGTGTCCCACGGCTGCATGGAGGTGCTGAACTGCACGGTCGACTACGTGGCCGGGCAGCGCTGCGAACTCTGGGCGCCGACGCAATCGGCCAGGTCGGCGCTGAGCCTGGTCTGCGCCCTCACCGGTCTGGGCGCCGACAGGGTGACCCTGCACACCACCTTCCTCGGCGGTGGCCTGGGCCGCAAGGCCGAGCTGGACTTCATCAGCCAGGCGGTGCAGGTGGGCATGGCGCTGCAGCGCCCGGTCAAGCTGATGTGGCCGCGCGAGGAGGACTTCACCCACGACCAGTACCGGCCCATGGCCCTGGTGCGTGCCCGCGCCGGCCTGAACACCGCCGGCCAGGTCATGGGCTGGAGCTACCGCAATGTCTCGCCGTCGATACTCGGCCAGCGCGGCGTACCGCTGGGCGCCAGCGGCGACAGCCAGGCCTACGAGGGCTCGCAGGCCCTGCCCTACAGCTTCGGCGCGCGGCGCACCGAGTGGGTCAGCCACCCGTCACCGATACCGGTCGGTTTCTGGCGCTCGGTGGGCGCCTCGATCAATACCTTCGCAGTGGAGTCGATGGTGGACGAGCTGGCCGCCGCCAGCGGCCAGGACCCCTACCAGTTCCGCCGCGCCCGCTTGACCGACCCGCGCTGGATCGCCGTGCTGGAGGCCGCCGCCAACGCCGCCGGCTGGGGCGCCATGCCGCCGGCGGGCACGGCGCGTGGCATTGCCATCGGCACCGCCTTCAACAGCGTCGTGGCCCAGGTGGTCGAGGTGGGCAGCAGCAACGGCGGGCCACGGGTGACCCGGGTCTGGGTGGCCATCGACTGCGGCCTGAGCGTCAACCCGGGCTCGGTGGAGGCACAGATCATCGGCGGCGTGGTGCATGCGATGAATGCCACGCTGTACGGCCGCCAGACCTTCAGCAATGGCGTGGCGCAGGCCAAGAACTTCAACAACAACCGCATGATGCGACTCAAGGAGATGCCCACCGTGAGCGTGACCATCATGCCGACGGCCGCCAACCTCGACCGCAGCACAGCGATCGGCGGCGTCGGCGAGCTGGGCGTGCCGACCTTTGCGCCGGCGCTGGCCAATGCCTGGGCCAGGCTCAGCGGCACGCGCGTGCGCGCCCTGCCCTTCTTCCCGACGGCGACGATGTCGGACTGAGGCGGCCCCGGCCTCAGGCCTTGGCCAGATTCGCGGCCAGGGCCTGGCCCGAGAAGGCGTATTGCGGGCAGGTCGCCGCAAGCTTGTTGATGAAGGCAGCCAGGCGCTTGCCGCAGGCGCCCAGCTGCTGCTGCAGCTCGGTCTGCGGCAGCGTCGCGTCAGTGTCGAGCGAGCCGGTCAGATGCACATGGCCGGCGTCGGCCACAAAGGCGTACTCGCCCGGCCAGCCGACCAAACGCAGATCGGCCCTTCCCTCGCGCAGCAGCGCCGCCGGCACATCGACGCACAGGGCCAGGCCCAGCATCGTCAGGTCATCCTCGATCGCCACGGTCGGCTGGCCGGCATGCTCCAGCACGATGCGGCCCCACAGATGATCGGCCTCCTCGGGCGCGCGCCCGTCACTGACGGCCTGCAGCGCGGCGGCCTCGTCGCCAAAATCATCGATCTCGAACCTGACTTGCATGAGTGTTCCTTCGCTCACCTGCCGCCCATCACTTGATGGCGGCGAAGATTGCATTGATTTCCGCTAGCGTGAACTTCGGCGTTTCCTGCGGATGCGGTGTCACAAGGTTGCCGCGCGGGCCGAAGTGGTTGACCGTCGTGTCGTTCAGAAAGCCTATCTCCACCGAGATCGTGATCGGCGGCGGCGACACCGTCACCGGGATGGTATGGGCGCGCGTGCGGTCGGCGGGCAGCTGCGTCATGGCCTCGTCCAGCAACGCCCCGACGTCGGTGCCTGGCGGGAACATCGACTGCTCGGCCTTGGCCTTGGCCTGCACAAAGGTCTCGGGCTGGTGGCGCTTCAGCACCGAGGCAGTGACACGCTCTATGCCCTGGTCCTCCATCTCCTGACTCTGCGGCTTCCAGCCCTCCACCGCCGTGTCCACGGCCATGTGCGGCGCCATCCGTATCGCCTGGTTGCGCTGGGGCCCCTCGGCGATGGCCTTGATATTGGGCACGAACTGGGTGGCCAGTTTTGCGATGCGCTGCTCCGGTGTGCCCTTCAGCTGCTGGCCGCCGAGCAGCAGGGCAATGCCCTGGCCTGGCTGCCGATAGTCCTTCGGCGGCTCCTCGACATAGTCGGGGTATTCGTTGAAGGCGTCCAGCATGCGCTTGGAGTCGACCCGCCCGGCCGGGCTGCCAAAGGCCTTGGCATAGGCCTTGAGCTTGTCGCCCTCGCCGCCCAGGCCATCGACGAAGACCTTGCTCAGGGTGTCCGGATGCTCATGCTTCTTGCCCGGCAGGCTGGTGTCACCGCCCATGCCTCCACTGTCGAGCAGGCCCTTGAGCCTGGCGCAGTCGGCCGGCTGGACAAAGGCCGCGGCGATGGACTTGACCCCGTCCGCGCCGGCCGCCTTGGCCAGCGGGCCCAGCACGGCCGGATGCTCGGCCACCCCGGCGGTGGTGACCACGCGCTTGAGCCCTTCGCTGTCGCCGACGAAGGCGTCGGCAAAGGCCCGCATCTCGGCACCGTCGCCATCGAAGCCGCCCTTCTGCATCAGGCTGGCCAGGGCGCCGGGGCTGGTGGCCAGGCCCCCGTCCAGCATCAGCGCGCTCATCGCCGCCTGCCCCTCATCGCCGCTGAAGTTGTCGGCCAGCGACTTCAGCCCGGCCGCGTTGCGGACCTGGGCCTGCTGCTTGGCCAGCGTGACCGCGGCGTTGTCGCTGTCCTTCGGCGCATCGCCGAGCAGCCGGCTGAGGATGTCCGGATCGCCGCCCAGCCCGCATTTGTCGATCAGACCCTCCAGGCTGGCGCGGGCCGCAGCGCCCTCGTCACCCCCCAGCGCGCGCGCCAGGCTGGCCAGGCCACCGGCACCGCAGCTGGTCAGCATCTTGGCCAGAAGCTTCGGATTGCCGCCCAGAGGCCCCTCGGCCAGCTGGCGGATGGCCGGGCCGTCACTGAGCAGCACGGCGCTGAGCGCCGCCTTGGCCTTCTTGTCGAGGCTGGTGACCAGGGCCGGTCCGCAGACGGTGAAGGCCAGCTCGCGCGCACCCTCGGCCAGATCGGCGAACGGCGCCTTGGGCGTGTCGGCAAAGCGGCCCTCGGCGGCCACGGCCTTCATGCGCGCGACCACTCCCTCGAGCACCGTTGCCGTCTGCGCCATCTGGCGGTCCATGCCGCTCAAGACGGGCCGGGCATCGACCAGGGCCTTGAGCTTGACGAGTTCGGCTCGCGCCGCAGGTCGGGCCGCGTCGCAGGTGCCGGTGAATTCGGTGTCCAGCAGCAGCTGGGCCGCCGCCGCGCGCCGCGCCGCGACGGCATCGTCGGTGGCCTTCTTCAGCAGCGCCGGGAAGGGCTGGGCATGGGTCTCGGCCTCGGTCACGGACAGTTCCGTCATCTTGGCTGCCAGCAGGTCGCCGACCTGCCTGCGAATAGGGTCCATGGCCACAGCGAAAGCCGGATCGGCATCGGGCGGATTGGGCGGCAGGAACATCAGGCGCAAGGCCTCCTTGCGCTGGCCCAGCACGATGCCCAGCGGGCCGGCAATGCCGCGCCATTTGACGAGCAGTTTGCAGCAGGCATCCACCGCCGCCCGCGCCTTGCCGACATCGCCGCCGCTGCCTCCCACCAGCTTGCCGGCGGCAAGAATTTGCGCATCGACGGTGGCAGCAAAGCCTTCGAGCTCGCCGTCCAGCTGCGGCAGCTGTGTGGCCTCGATGGCACAGCGCTTCAACTCGACACGCAGGTAGTCGATCGCGGCCACGACGGGGGGATCGGTGTTGCGACCGCCTATCATCGAAGCGACCAGGCCCATGACACTCAGGTTCTTCACCAAGTCGAGCTCGGCCGGGAATTTCTCGGTCTCGGCACGCCCTGCCGTCACCGCCAACTTCTTCTCGGCCTTGGTCAGCTCCTGCAGAACGCTGTCAGCCTTGACCTTGGCTTTTGCCGCCAGGCCACCTTGCAGCATCAACACGCGCTCGCGCACCTTCGCGGACTCCGCCATGAACATCGCGCGCATCTGCCGCAGCGCCAGCGCCTCCTTTTGCAGCGGCTCCCAGGCACTGCGCAACTTCAGCAGAGCCTCTTCGGCCTTGGGCATGCCGTCGTGCGTCTTCAGATGTTCCAGCACGGCGGCATGCTCGGTGTCCAGACTGCCCTTGGGCGACTCCGGCGGTGCCAGCAGTGCCTGGGCATCGGCCTTGATGCGCTCGGCCTGCTCGCTGCGGGCCTCGATCCTGAGCTCCAGCGCATCTCGCTCCCGCGCCACCGCCTCCACATCGCCCGCCATGGCCATGATCTCGTCCACCGAGTCAGCGCTGTCCAGTGCAGCGCGGGCCTTGTTGCGCAGCAACTCCAGCGTGACCGTGTCCTCGTCGAACGCGCCCGGCATCAGGGCCGAGCCCTTGGCTCCTGCCGGTGCCAGGGCCTCCAGCTGATCAGCGACCTCCTTGCGCTTGGCGCACTGGGCCGCCTCGATTTCGTAGACCTTCACCATGTCGCCAAAGACGGCGCTGATCAGCCCCAGCCGTGTCTCATCGGCGGCACCGGAATACGTGTTGGAGAACAGGCTTCTGAAGTTTCTCAACCGCTCGATCTGGGCCGGTGTGGCGCCTGCGGGGTCCTTGCCGAAGCGCTGCTGGAAGCTGGTCTTCAGCACCAGGGCGGCCTCGCTGGTCCCGGCCGGATCGGGCGGGGCCTCGAGCTCATCATCATCGTCGGCGTCGTCAGCCGCGAGCGGGGACGCGGCCTTGGCCAGCTTGAGCAGGACACGCAACTCCTCGCACCAGGTGCGGGTCGGTTCAAGTTCTCCCAGCACTTCCACCTCCGCCATTGAACTGAGCGGCCGAATGTGGGGCATGCACCGTTTTTTGTCCAGCACCTCAGACGGTAGCGGCCCGTTCGCGCAGATAAGCCGCGCTGGCCTCGTCGATAGGGAAGAAGGTCTCGATCGCCAGCTCGGACACGGTCACGTCCATCGGCGAGCCGAACACGGTGACGGTGCTCATCAGGTTCAGCACGCGGTCGCCCACGGCCAGGTGCAGGGGCACGACCAGGCCCCCGTACTCGGGCGAGGGCGGCGCGGCCCTGGCCTGGGGCGAGTTGTTGTCGGCCGGGTAGGCCTGCAGCTCTTCCAGCAGCTGCACCAGGCCGGCATCGGCGGTGTTGGCGATCTGCTGCTCCAGCCGCTCCAGCAGATGGTCTCGGCACTGGCGCAGGTTGAGGATGCGGCGCGATACCCCATCCGGGTGCAGGCACAGCCGCAGCACATTGACGACCGGGCCCTGCAGCAGGTGCGGGGCCACCCCGTCGAGCAGCAGCGGCACGGTGCGGTTGGCGCAGATCATGTTCCAGTGCCTGTCGACGGCCAGCGCCGGGAACGGCTCATGGGCCTGCACGATCAGGTTGACGGCGCGGCGCGCGGCCTCCAGGCCGGGGTCATCGAAGGGCCGCTCGCCATACAGCGGCGCAAAGCCGCCGGCCACCAGCAGCACATTGCGCTCGCGCAGCGGGACGTTCAGATGCCGGGCCAGCAGCATGATCATCTCGCGGCTGGGCTGCGAGCGGCCGGTCTCCAGAAAGCTCAGGTGCCGCGTCGAGATGCCCGCCTCCAGCGACAGCGCCATCTGGCTCATGCGCCGGCGCTCGCGCCAGGTGCGCAGGTGCTCGCCCACTGTGGATCGGCTGTGTAGCTCGGCAACCGCCATCTGCTTGCTCCCGTCTGTTTGCCCGGCATCGTAAAGGCTGGCAGCGGCGGGCCAATGACCTGGGAGGTAATCGCAGGCCTGACGCCCGGCTTGCACCATGGACCCGTCCGATTCATCAACCACCGAAGGAGAGAAGTCATGGAAAAGAGCACCCTACCCATGTCCCCCACGCTGAAGGCCGCCCTGGTGGCCGATGCAGTCGTCAGCGGCGCCGTGGCCGCTCAGCAGCTGGCCTTCACCGCCCCGCTGGCCGAGCTGACCCGGTTGCCGGCCGCCCTGCTCAGCGGCACCGGCCTGTTCATGGTCGGCTACACCGCGCTGCTGCTGGCCCTGTGGCGTTCGCCACGGGTGCTGCCCTGGCTGATCAAGTTCATCGTCGCCGGCAATATCGGCTGGGCCCTGGCCTGCCTGGCCCTGCTGGCCGGCCAGGTCGTGCCCTTCAATGCCTGGGGCGAGGCCCTGCTGCTGGGGCAGGCGGTCGGCGTGCTGGTGCTGGCGGGCTGGGAGGCGCTGGGGCTCAGGCGCTGCGCGGAGGCACGGCCGGGACTGCGTGCCGCTGCAGCTGCCTGAGGCCTCCGGTAGCCCCGGACAACAAAAAGGGCTCCTGTGAAGGAGCCCCATCGTGTAGCACTGCGGGCCTTTGTTCGGCCCGCGGCCAATCAGCTGGTGCGACGGCGACGGGCCACAAAGCCCATCACGCCCAGGCCGGCCAGCATCAGCGCGACGGTTTCCGGCTCCGGCACTGCCGTCACGTTCAGCGTGCCGCTGTAGCTGGCGTTGGCGCCCGAGGTGCCCTTGACAATCAACGTCAGCGGGCCCGTCAGCGCGTAATCCGACGGCGTGTACAGCAGTTCGACATAGCCGCCGGCATCGGTGGTCAACGCCACGGGTATGCCGTTCAAGGTCGCCGAAGTGAAGTCGATGTCTGCCACACCGGCGCCGATGGTGGTGATGCTGACATTCGCTGCGGTGATGCCGGGCATCGTGAAGGTGAACATGTCCATGAACGCACCCGCACTGTGCAAGGCGGCGAACGTTGCGGTGAGCCCCGTGAACGAAGGGGCAGCGACCACATCATTCGCGAACGCTGTGCCGGATGTGGCAACAATCGCGGCGGCCAGTGCCAATTTCTTGATGAACATGGTGACTCCAGATGGCAGTTGTGCAGACAACGCGGCTTCGCCACGAGTTTTGTCGTTTTACCCAAACAATACTCGTCTGCAAACCCCTTACCTTGGGGGCTGGACGTTTCCCCAGTCACCACGGGTTGATGCGCGGCTGCCCAATGGGCCCGCCATAAAACCTCCCGGAGAAGCTATTGCCCCAGGCAGGCAATGGTCAGGCGTCCGGTTCGTGGCAAACCGCCTCGATGTTGTGCCCGTCCGGGCCGATGACGAAGGCCGCAAAGTAGTTCGCGTGATAGTGCGGGCGCAACCCGGGCGCTCCATGGTCTGTGCCCCCCGCCTCCAGAGCCGCGCGATGGAAAGCCTCCACCTGCTGGCGGCTGCCGGCGGTGAACGCCAGGTGCAGATGCGCCGGTTTCTCCTCGGTTTGATACAGGCACAGCGACACCTTGCCCAGCGGCTGGCTCAGCTCGACGCCGTTCGGCGGCCACTCGGTAACAACCGTGACCCCGAGCGGTTCGAGCGCCCTGAGGAAGAAGGCCTTGCTCGCCGCATAGTCGCTGACGCCAAATTTGACGTGGTCAAACATCGGTGCTCCTGGTGGTATGGACCCGCGCGGGACCCCAGGCATTGTTGCTGATGCGGGCCGAGCCCGGGCCCCTGTGCTGAACGGTCGGATGCAGGTAGAACGCGGCATCGCGCGTGCTGGCTTCGCGGCTGGAAGGGCTGCGATTGACCTCAGCCTGCTACAGCGTAGCTTGGCGCACCCCGATGTCTGTGGAGAAAGCCCGCACAACGCGTTGATAGGCTTCATGGACCAGCGTCGGTTCCGAAGCCTCGTTGCTGAAACAAGCCTCCCATTCCGGCTTCCAGTCATCGGGCCTTGCTTCACGCCGGCGCTCGAATCGTGACCGCAGCGAGGCGTCGCGCCCGAAGCCCCGGAACGTGGCGAAACAGATGGCTTGGAGCGCCATGCAGGCAGCAAAGAACTCCGCGCTGAACAGCGGCGCAGCAAGGTAGATCTTCTTGTCTATCGTCCGCTTCAGCGCAACCACGTCCGGCGGATTCATCTGCTTCCAGGCACCGACATAGGTGAAGTAGCAAAGCAGATCATTGAACAGGGGGGCCAGGTCATCGTAGACGGCCAGGCGCTTCTCAACCAGCTTCTGGCTGCGCCATTGCAGATGCTCGAACCGCTTGGTCACGCGGTGCACATAGATGCCGAAGATCGCCAGCGCGCAAGGGACGAGCAGACTGGCGGACAGTTTTGCAATCTCGAGCCAATTCCAGGGTCCGGCGTCCATTGGCATCTACAGCGCTCTGAACAAGATGGCTGTTGCCGCCTTGAAAACTTCAGGCTTGAGCCCTGCCCCCGCACCGCACCATCAGCCGGTCATGCCGGAACGCGACGGCGGCGCAGCAGCTGCCCGGTGAGCACCAGGCCGCAAGCCAGCAGTGCACCAGACGCCGGTTCAGGCACGACGGCGGCGGTGAAATACAGGCCGCCCCAGCTACCGTCGGGGTTGTCCAGACGCAGGCCGTTGGGCGCGTAGTTGGGATTTGCCAATGATGCGATTGCCGCCGGGTTCAAAACCAGCGCCTGGCTCGCCAGCGTGGAGGTCGGCATGCCTTCAAACTGCACGAAAAACGTGCTCGCCGTCAACGGGCCGAGTGGCGGGATGGCATATGTGCCGGTCTCGTTGATCACCGAGAAGCCGTCACCGCCGGGGCCGTTATCGAAGATGCGGTACTCCGAACTGCCGGAGAAGGTGCGCGCGCCAATGGTGACCACGAAGGTGGACGCGTAGGAGGTCAGGTAGGGCAGCGACGGCACGCCAACGGCATTCGAGTCAAAGGTCCAGCTGCCCGCAACGCTCTGACCAAGGCTGAAGTTGGCGCCAAAGGTACCCGAACTGTCGTCCGACAAGATGGCGCTGACCGTGCCGCTGAAGTTGAAGGTCAACGGGGCGGCTTGGGCCGGTGCGAGCGCGAGTGTGAGCGAGAGGGCGAAGGCGGCCGCGGCCGCCAGTCTTGCGATTTTCATCATCGGACTCCTATGCAAACGGTGGACCATCATGGCCCCGACCCGCCGGCAGGCAACATCCTTCGACTTAGGGGGCGGTTCATGTCAATAGACAGGGCGTGTGAATCGCAGGGATCGGGTGGCAGCGGTCAGGCAAGAACGGGGGGTTCGGATTCAAGACTGGACCCCGTTGCCTTCAGGTCAGCCAGCCTGTGACGCCAAGAGTCGGCGCCCGACGAGAACAAGATCCTTCTCGACCCCTTCCAGACCGGCCACCCGCGGCATGAAGCCCCAGCGCTCGAAGCCGAACTTCTCGAACAGCCGGATGCTGGCCTCGTTCGATCGCGAGATCAGCCGTGATGAAGTAGCCGGGCCGCTCGTTCATGAAGTGGAAGAAGCCCAGATACCCGATGGCACCCTGCCCCGGCTTGCTGCCGTCTTCAGCCACCCACAAAGGCCTATGGTTGGCGTGTGCCCATCGAATGACAGCCGTCGCGCTTCAACCGTCGTCGGATCAAGGTCGCAGCTGCACTTTCGCGTGGCCACGGCGAAGTTGTAGATCTCGACGATGCGGGGCAGGTCTGAAACGACGGCGTCACGATGGGTGAAGTTCACAGTCCGCATCTGGTGCGCGCGGACTACTTCTCGCATGTGATGTACACAAATGAAGCACAAAACTTCTCTTTGCAGACTTGGTTGGTTCCGATCAATCGTGTGGCCGCGCCTGCAGCGCCAACATTCTCTTGTGGATAGTCCGTTGCGCGGACAAATCCCTTTGTCTTGCACCAAGCCGTTGCAGCCGGTTCTCCGCAGTTCTGCGCCCACTGCTGACAAGCGTCCAGTCGTAAGTCGCCGTGCATAGGCCCCTGAAAAGTCATGGTTGTCTTGTCAGGGGTCGATTCAGAGGGTTTTGTGGCGCCAACCGTCCCTTTGTTGGGATTGAGATAGATGGCCAATGCAATAAACCCCGCCCCAACAATCGCCGCGAGCACGCGGCCGATGGTGCCGATCTGCGGCAGTTTGAGTTCCTTGATCTCCAGTCCGCCGCCGAAGAGCGCCGCGGCCACCAGGATGCCCCCAAGAATGAATGACATGGTCTCCAGCGACATGGGACTCTCCTTCGTCGATTGAAGAGGACGGCAGGAAGCGGCCAGCCTATTGTTGATGCGCTCCGCGCCCATGCCAAGACCCTGGCTGGCGGCGCCCGCGATCAATATTGGGCGCAGCCGACCCCTTTGCGGTCATGAGGGCAAACCCGCAGCAGCCGTCAGTTCGTGTACTCGACCGACACCTCACGGGTATCTGCAACGCCCTGGACATCAACGGCGCTGAGCAAGTAGCGACCAGCCGCCGGCGGCCGCCAGCTCAGGTCCTTGCCAGCGGCGGCCTGTCCCAGGTACGCCGCATCCGCAAACCAATACACCTGCCCCTGGCGCGCCGAGTTCGCACGCAACGTCAGCGGCGTCGGCTGCTTCACTCGCAACACATAGCTGGCCCCCTGCAGCGGCGAAACAATGCGCGGCCCGTCACCCTGCGCCTCGGCAGCATCAGCCACGCCGCAGCGCGCCGGTGCTGGCGGCACGCGCCACGGCATGCCGGCCTGGGCGAACAGTTGCAGCATGTCGCTGCTCCAGTACTCGAACACCTCTTCGTGGATGTTGGCGCCGGGCCGGCAGACCGCGCGGCCAGAGCCATCGATCAGCACGGCGCGGTGCAGGGTGCTGAGCTTGATCGGCGACTTGCCGGGGATGAACCAGGTCTCGGCCAATTGCTGGCAGTGCTCGTTGGGCAGGTCGCCGCTGGCGGCGCAGACCTCGACGCGGCTCAGATTGGCCGGCGCCTTGGCGGCCACCTCGCCGGCGTCCAGGCCCTGGCTGCGCAAACTGTCGACGATCTGGAAGAACAGCGGGGCGGCGGCCTGCACGCCGACCAGGGCCGGGTTGGACGTGGCGTCGAAATTGCCCAGCCAGACGACCAGCGCGTAGCGGCCGAACACCCCCGCCGTCCAGGCATCGCGAAAGCCCCAGGAGGTGCCGGTCTTCCAGGCCACGCGGGGGAAGGCCGGCCGGCCGGTGTCGGGCCGCGGGTTGTTGCGCAGCATGTCCAGGGTGATGAAGGCAGCCTCTTGGCTCAGCAGCTGCTGGCCCGCTGCCGACGGCGTGGGGTCTGTCGTGAATTGCAGCGGCTTCAGCTCGCCGCCATTGGCCAGCATTGCGTACATCGCCAGCAACTCTTCCATGCTCAGTTCGCCGCCGCCCAGGGTCAGGGCCAGGCCGTAGTGCTGTTCGCTGGCCAGCTGGCTGACGCCGGCCAGCTTCAGGAACTGGTAGAGATTGGGCTGCTGCAGCCTGGACGACACTTGAACGGCCGGGATATTGCGGCTGCGCACCAGCGCGTTCGCGGCGGTGATAGGCCCCTCGAAGCGGCCGTCGAAATTCTCCGGGCTGTAGGTGCCGAAGGCCGTGGGTGCGTCCTTCAGGATGCTGGCCGGGTGCAGGACGCCCTGGTCCAGTGCGAGCGCGTAGATGAAAGGCTTCAGGGTCGAGCCCGGCGAGCGCTTGGCGGTGGTGGCATTGACCTGGCCGTCGATCTTGTCGTCGAACCAATTCGCCGATCCGACCCAGGCCCGCACCTGCATCGTCTGCGTATCCACCAGCAGGGCAGCGGCGTTGTTCAGACCCTGGCCTTTGCGTTGGTCCAGGAACTGGGTGATGGCACGCTCGACGGTGCGTTGCGTTGGCATATGCAGGCTCAGCGTGGTCTGCGCTGCCGGCAGCTGTCTCATCAAGGTCTGTATCGCATGCGGCGCAGCAAACGGCAGCTCCTTGGCGCTGCGCAGATTCAGCGGCAGGTTCAGGCTGGCCTGCTGCGACGGGGCCAGATCCTGCAGATGGCGCTTCAGCCAGGCCTGCCACAGCCGGCCCCGCGCATGGCCCAGGGCCACCGGCCAGGCCTCGCCGCCGCGGCGGTTCGGGTTCTGCGGGATCACCGCCAGCGCCAAGGCCTCGGGCAGCAACAGCTGGTCGGACCGCTTGCCAAAGTAGATCAGGCTGGCCGCGCCGACGCCCTCGATATTGCCGCCGTAGGGTGCGAGGTTCAGGTAGGCCTCCAAGATCTCGCGCTTGCCGTAGCGTGACTCCAGCCACAGCGCTGCGGCGATCTGTCTGAGTTTGCCCACGGGGCTGCGGCTGTCGATGCGGTACAGGCGCCGCGCCAGCTGCATGCTGAGCGTCGAACCACCCCGCCGCCTGCCGTCGACACTCCAGGTGCTGAGCGCGCCGCGCACCAGGCTGGCCGGGTTGACGCCCGGGTGCCAGGCAAACCAGCGGTCTTCGTAGAGCTGCACCGCCTCGACCAGGCGGGGGTCGATCTGGGCCAGCGGCGTCCAGACGCGGTACTGTTCATCGCGCGCCAGGGTGAGACGCAGCAAGGCGCCGTCGCTGCTGTAGAAGGCGGACGAGTAGCCGGCCTGCTCACGCAGGGCCGGCTTGGGCCACAGGCGCATCGCCGCCAGTGCCACCACGACGGCCAGCAGCAGCCAGGCAAGCCGCTTCGAAAAGCTAGTTCTGTGCAGACCCATGATCGGCCGCTCCCGGCCCGTCGCTCTCCAGACGGGCCATCGTCTCCCAGAACCACTGTTGGGCCTGCTCGTGCTTGCGCTCCAGATCGGGCAGATCGGCCACGAACATCAGCTGCTCGATGCGCGCCACCACCTCGGCCGGCAGGTCGCGGGCCAGGTAGCGCAGGCCGAAGATGCGGCGCTGCGGGCAGTGCAGCAGGCGCAGCGCCTCGACCAGGGGCCGCAAGGTCATACCCTGGTAGAACTGCAAGGCCTCGACGGCGCGGCCGCGCAGCCGCTCCTTGGTCGGTATGTGCTGGAACATGTCGAAGGCGCTGCGCAGCACAGGGATGCGGGCGCGGGCCTGCTCCAGGTCGGCCGCGGCATCCAGATGCGAGGGCTGCAGCAGGCCTTTGCGGTCCACCCAGGTCTGGCCCCGGCCATGCAGCTCGACATCGCGGAACAGCAGCGGGTCGCTGCGCCTGATCAGCACCAGATCGACGACCAGGAACTCAGAGGCGTCGCGCAGCCGGTAGAAGCGCTGGGTGAAGCCGGGCGTGCCGGTGACGTCATGGCGCAGGGCGATAGGCGACAGCGCGTTGAGCGCCGCCTCGACGGCCGCGAACACAGCCTCGACCGCCTCGTCGGCCACCACCACCACCGCATCGACATCGGACAGCTCGTCGCGGTAGCTGAAGGCCGCGCTGCCGCCCTCCCAGGCGGCGTCCACCTCGGGGTGGACCTCCAGCGCGCCGCGCAGCGTCGCCACCAGGCCTGATCGGTCAACAGTACTCATCGCTCTGCTTCCTCACTTCACTTCGCCACCACGACCATGCGCCCGGCCAGTGAACGCGCCTGGCGCTCGCGCTCGTACATCGATTGGGCAAAGGCCGGCGGCACGACGAACTCGCCGACATTGGTGGCGCGGATCTTGTAGGTGTAGGTCTGCACCTTGTCGTCGGCCCAGCTATAGATCACGACACGGTCCTCGCGCACATCGGCGAACGTCAGATTGCCCCCGGACACGGTGCTCGGCGCGCCATTCGCATCACGCCCCTGCACCGGCTCGAAGCCGCCGGGCAAGAGATCGGTCAACGCCACGCTGCTGACCGCGGCGCTGCCCGCGCCCGAGGCGCTGGTCATAGTCATGCCGCGCAGGCTCAGGCGCACGGTCACCTCATCGCCGACCTTCATCTGCGTGACTGGCTTGCCATCGGCGCCGACATACTCGCGCACCACCTCCAGGCCGGACTTCAGCTCCTGCGTCGGCGGCACGGTGTCAAAACCGGTCTGGGTGACGGCGTAGTAGCTGGTCAGGCCGCTGTCGTTGCTCAGCTTCAGCTTGACCGTGCCCGGCAGGAAGGGTGCGCGCGGCAGCAGATTGGCCGGCAGGGCCAGCGGCGTGGCCTGGCCCTTGGCATCGAGCTGCACGACGGCCAGCTTGCCCAGCGCCTGCTCGCCCAGGGTGCGCGCCATCGCATCGAAGGCCAGCACCGTCCAGGCCGAGGACACGGTGTTGTAGCCACCGCTGGCCAGCGGCGCGACGAAGCGGGCGTAGGCCTTGGCGTCCAGGCCCTTGAGCCGCGCCGGGAAGTGGCGGGCCAGCAGGTACAGCGTCTGCGCGTCGCGTATCGTCGGGTCGTTGTAGTAGGCATAGCGATAGACCGGCCCGCCCTGCTCGACCTGCTTGGCCAGCGGTGCGATCAGCTCGGCCGCGGGCTTCTCCTGTTTCAGCAGCTGGTAGGTCGCGGCCAGATACGCGGCCGTGGCATCGAGCTTCCACTCCTTCGCGTGCTTGGCATCCAGCGTTTCGCGCAGGCCAGCCAGCAGCGGTGTCGTCACCGCGCCATTGCGCGTCAGCAGATAGATCGCATAGGCCCGCTGGCGCGCCGCATTCAGGTCGGCCGGGTTGCTGGCCGCCAGCTGCTGCAGATACTCCAGGCCCTTGGCCAGCATATCGGCCGGCACGGTGGCGCCTGGCACGTCCAGCTCGCGCGCTTCCAGCATCAGGTGCACGGCATAGACCGAGGCGTACTCATCGGCCTGCACCGAGGCGGCCCAGAGGCCGAAGCCGCCCTGCGCGTTCTGCCTTGTGCGCAGCACGTTCAGCGTCTGCTGCAAGCTCAGCGCGGCATTCTGCGGCGGCCGGTCCTGGGCAAACTCGGGCCGCTTGGCCAAGGCCAGGGCCGGCAGGCTGCGGCTCACCAGCTGCTCGGTGCAGGCATGCTCGAAGTGATCGAGATAGGTCATCAGCCCCGGCGCCAGGGCCAGCGGCAGCACCGACAGCGTCACCTCCTGCTTGCGGAACTCGGGCACCAAGCTGCGCGGCGTGTCCACGTCCTTGGAGCCGCTGAAGCTGCCTAGGCTCAGGGTCGTGGCCATCGGCGTGGCCGGGCGCACGCTGATGTCCATGCGCCGCGTGGCCGTCTTGCCGTTCCAGCTGGCGGTGAACTCCAGCGTTGCCGAGCCCAGCTTGGCCGCGGCGGCGTCCTTGACCTTCAGCTTGAAGCGGGCCACGCCTTCGCGCATGGGGCTGACCTTCAGGGTCTGGTTGTCGGCGCCCTGCAGCTCGAAGGTGGCGGTCGGCTTGATAGACAGCAGCACCGGCGCATCCTTGGGCGCGCCGGTGACGTTGTTGGCCACACCGACCGAGACCTCGAACTGGTCGCCCGGCGTGACCATCAGCGGCAGATTGGGCGACAGCACGAAGTCGCCGCGCACCAGGGCCTTGGTCTGGGCCACGCCTATGGCCGTGTCGTTGACGGCCACCGCCATCACCCGCAGCGTGCCGTTGAAGTGACCCGGCACGGTGTAGCTGAACTCCTTCTCGCCGTTCACATCGACGATGCCCGACCAGTACACGGCCGGTGCCTCGCCCTTGCGCTTGAACGGGTTCAGGTGGCGGGCATTGGCGCCGGCTTCGTCGCCGCCCGGGGCCGAGGCGGCCATCAGGCGCTTGAACTCGGGCAGTATCAGATCGAGTATCTGCGTGCTGCGCACCTCCAGCGCCCGCTTCTGGAAGAAGAAGCCCAGCGGATCGGCGGTCTGGTAGCGCGCCACCTGCAGAATGCCCTCGTCGATGGCGAACACCACCGCGCGGGTCGGCTTCTCGGCGGCGAGCCTGATCTTCAGCGGCTGGCCGGGCTTGGTCAGCTCGGGCACGGTGAGTTTCAGGTTGTTGGTACGCTGAGCCAGGCTGGTGGCGAAGGGCACCACGCCATAGCTCAGCGGGCTCATGAAGATCTCGTCCGAGGCCGGGTCGCGGACGAACTGCACATTCACATAGCCATTGCCCTCGAAGTCCTTGGGCAGCTTGATCTTCTGCACCGAGGCGGTGGTGCTGGTCTTGAACCACTGCTGCGCATAGATCTTGTCGCGCTCTATCGTGATCAGGCCGGCGCCGACATAGGGCGCGCGTATGCTGATCTCGATCTCTTCGCCCGGCGCGTAGTCCTTCTTGCTCAGGGTCAGCTGCAGCTCGGCATTGCGCTCCAGCGAGCGCGTCACATTGCCGGCGCCGGCCACGCTGTAGTCGATGCGGTTCAGCTCGGTGCCGGTGGCATCGCGCAGCACATAGCTGTAGTTACCGGCCTTGGCGGTGTCCAGCGCCAGCTTGTGGCCGGCCGCAGGAATCGCCAAGGTGCTTTCGCTGATCACGCTCTCCTTCTTGCGCGACTCGTAGCGGTAGGTGTCATTCGGTTGGCGCATCAAGACCGACACGACCTTGCGCTCGACGAACTGCAGGGTCAGGTCTTGCACGGCTGTCTTCTTCGCGGCCGGGTCGATGGCGATCAGATGGCTGAAGCGCTGGCTGCCGCGCGACACAAAACCCAGGTCGCCATCATGCTTGACGCCGATCAGGAAGGCCTGCTCGGACACCAGCGCGCTGGTCTCGGCCGCCACGCTGCGCCCGCCCTCGGGCTCGAACACCTTGGCCAGCAGGCTCAGCCGGTAGGTGGCCTTGGCGAAGCGCTGCAGCTTCAGGTCAAACTCGGCGTCGCCATTCGCATCGGTCTGGCCGGCGGGCAGCTCGTCGGTGAAGCCCTCCTTGGCGCGCTGCGGGTCGTAGAACTGGTAGTCGGCATGGCTGCGGAAGGCCGGCAAGGCCGGCTGCAAGGTCATGCTGGCCTCGACACGGCGGTTCTCGGCCGGTGTGCCGAACAGGTTCTGCGCGTTGATGCGGCCCTTTAGATCCTTCGGATGCACCCAGCCCTCGACCGAGGGCGAGGACAGCTGGGCCGTGACCTTCATACGGTCCGGCAGGAACTCCTGCACCTTGACCGTGGTCGTGCCGATCTGGCGCTCGACGCGGCCGTCCTTGCCGATGATGTTCAGGTTGACCGTGTAGTTGCCGGTGGGCGAGGTCTCCAGGGTCGCGTGGCTCAGCTCGGCAAAACCTCCGGCGGGCAGACGCAGGCGCTCGCGCTTGACGGTCAGGCCGCGGGCATCGAGCACCTCGGCCTCCAGCGGCACGCCGGACAGCGGCCTGGCCCAGTCGGCGGCCTTGACGATCAGGCCAATCTTCATCGTCTCGCCGGGGCGATAGATGCCGCGGTCGGAGAACAGATAGGCGCTGAGCTGGTCCTGCGTTCGGGCATTGGGCATGCCGCCGACGTCGAAGCGCGAATAGTCGAGCTGGCGGTCATAACGGTTCAGCGGCATGAAGCTCATGTCGCCGGCCTTCCTGGCCAGCACCAGCAGCGGCGCGCGCTCGCGGGTCAGGCCCTCCAGCTTGTCAAAGTGGGCGCGGCCGCCGGAATCGGTCAGCTGGCTGAACAGGATGCTGCCGTTCTTGGCCATCACCTCCACCGTCACGCCGGCCAGCGGCAGGCCGGTGAAGATGGACTGCACGAACACATCGCGCGAGCCATCGGTGCTCTGCTTGATCAGCAGGCCCAGATCGGTGACCAGCAGCAGCCGGTTCTGCTCCATGCTCGCCGGGTCGGTGCCGTCCTGCGGCGCGGCTTCACCATCACCGCCCTCGCCTTCGCCCTCCTCCGGCTCGCTGCGGGCCGGCGCGGCGCGGCTGCCGTCCTCGGCCTTGGGGTCATAGCCCTGCACCTTGAGCAGGAACAGGCCGCGCTTCTGCTCGCCATCCTTGGCCAGGTACTCGGACAGGTCGATCGCCTCGTAGTGCGGCTTGCCCCGCTGCAGTTGCGGCAGAGGCAGCTTGCGCTCGAAGCGCTCGGTCATATTGTCCGGGCCGAAGCTGCCGTAGAACTCGGGGTTGGTGAAGCTGCCCTGGGCCTGTGACACCAGATGCTGCAGCTGCGAGGGCTGCACGCGGCCCAGCTCGATGCGCAGGCCCGGCAGGTCGCGCACCAGCACGGCCACCTTCTTCTCGCCGCTCATGGGCAAGAGCGCGCCCTGGCTGAGGATGCGCAGCTCCGGCGGGAACGGCGGCACCTTGACCAGGCGTTGGCCCCGCTCGCGCATCAGATAGCCGCCAAAGCTCCTGGCCTTGGGCTCCAGCTGCACGTAGAGCACGCGGCCCACGTCGGCGCGTATCTTGAACGAATGCAGCTCTGTGTGCTCGCGCTCGGCGGCCACCGGTATCAGCTCCAGCTTGGTGGATTGCTTCAGCACCGCATCGGTGATTTCGGCCGGGTCGGGCCAGGCATAGGGGCCAAGTTCCTGCTCGTCCTTCTTCGCACCGGGCCGGAACACCGGCAGCACCCAGGCGCTGATGTTCTTGGCCACCTCGCGCTCATGCACCGGCTGCGAGACATTGACCAGCAGCACCTGCTCCGGCTCGTAGCGCTCGTTGGTCACCACCTTGGCCACCACCTCGCCCAGCGACAGGCTGTACAGACCTGGCACCGCCACCGCCTTGCTCAACACTTCCTTGGTGGCCGGGCCGCCGGCCTGGGCGACCAGACCCTTGTCGACCGTCAGGTTCAGCGTCGTCGATTCCTTCGGTATCGGCAACGGCGCCGAATGCACGTAAGCCGACAGCTTCAGCTTGTCGTAGCTGACGGTGAATTGGGTCGTCTCGCGGCCCACGCCCAGCACGCCGGCGGCCTGACCGGCCAGTTGCAGCTCGATGCGTTTTTCCAACTCCACCGGGTTGACCGGATGGCTGAAGCCCAGCTCGAACACGGCCTTCTTCAGCGCCGGATTGACCGGGTCCTGATAGAACTCGGCCTTGCGCACCGTCGGCACGAAGGCGGCGCTGGCATAGGCGAATTCGTACTGGGCCAATCGCACCTGGGGGGCGACGGCCTGGCGGTCCAGCACCACCTTGACCTCGGCGCCGACCGGCCACTCCTGCTTGGGCGTGAACTCCAGCCGGTCGTCGGCCGCCCAGCGCCAGCCGCCGTCGATGGCCGGCGTGGCCACGATGCCGGCCTGCACCTCCTTGCCGACCAGGGCCAGCGGCGCGACCGATTTCGAGAACTTGACCGACAGCGGCTGTGCCGTGCCGTTGTTCAGAAAATCGGTCAGCGGCGGGTTGGTGACGGCAAAGCTGACCTCGATGGGCTTGGGCCGCGCCTGCCACCAGGCATAGCCGTAGTAGCCGCCAACGCCGGCCGCCAACAGGGCCGCCAACACACCGGCGCTGGTGCGCGGCCGGGCCCGCACGGTGGCCACGGAGGCCGAGCCGGCGCTGTGCAGCTTGGCGCCGCTCCAGCGCAGCCAAGGCGGCGCGCTCCAGGTGCCCAAAAGGCCGCTGGCGGCGCGGCCAATGCCGCTCCAGATCCGTGACCCGCCCGATGCTTGTTCCGACATGACCCAGCTCCCCGTTTATGCGCTCGATTATGTGGTGCGCCGCATGACGTCCGGCACGTCCCCAACACGCATCTGCGTCATCAAGGCATACCAGTCGATGCGCCGCGTGGCCACCATGATCACCGCCAGCACCACGAACATCAGCAGCGAGCCCAGCACCAGGGCCGTCTGCTCGCGCTGCAGCAGCACGTACAGCGTGCCGAACAGCGCTGCGATGCCGGCGCCGAAGGCCAGGCCGGCTATCCATCCGCGCAACACAAAGCTGCCGTAGAAGCCCAGCAACACCGTGCAGGCCGCGCTGGCCGCCAGATAAGCCCATTCGAAGGCCAGATGCTCGCTGAGGCTGACCAGCAGCAGGAAGAACACGCTCAAGGCGCAGCCCACCAACAGGTACTGGATGGGGTGCACGCGCAGCCGCCGCAAGACCTCGACCAGGCCGACGGCGACAAAGCTCAGGGCGATGAAGAGCAGGCCGTATTTGGTGGCGCGGTCGCTGAGCGAATAGACGCTGATCGGGTCCATGAAGCTCAGGCCGAAGGTTTCGATGCAGGGCGTCTTGTTGTTTTCCGTGCCCATGTCGCCAAAGGCGCAGAGGCCGGAGCCGGCGAGCAGCTCCTGCGGCGCCGTGGTGGCCAGCGCGCTGAGCTGCCAGTTCGCGGTGAAGCCCTTGGCGGTGACTTCACGCTTGCTGGGCAAGAACCGGCCCCCGAACGAAGGATGGGGCCAATCGGAGCGCAGCTCCAGCTGCGTGATTTCGCCCAGCGGCGCAAAGGCCAGCGTGCCGGTGCCGACCAGATCCAGCCCGACGCTGAGCTTCAGCGGCGCGGCGCTGTTGTCCACCCATTCGACCGGCAGCTGAGCATGAAAGCCGCGCCCCTGCTTGCCATGGCCGGTGCCCGGCAGTATGGCCAGCGCCTGTTGATTGGCCGTGACGGTTGCCACGCGTATGCCGCGCGCGTCGCCAACGGCCACGAACACCTGCGGCGGCTCGCAGTGCAGCCGCCCGCCGGCATGCTCGGCGCGGGGGCGCAGCGCGCCCAGGTCGGCCCATTGCGCGCTGAATGTGCTGCCCAGGGTGTAGGTATTGACCTTGAAGATGCCGCGGTAGCGCGGCGCGATATCGGCCTTGGCCTTGATGTCCAGGGTGGCCGGCAGGCTGGTCAGCACGAAGTCGCGCCGCTCGGTCACCAGCTGGCGCTCCTTGCCCTCGCCCTGCATCACGTCCCAGCGCTCGTCGCAGGCCCTTCGCAGCACCGGGCCCAGCAGCGTTTGCGCGCCGGCCAGCCCGTCGGCCACGCTGGCCTGGGCTTCGCGCAGCCGCGATTCGCGCTCCCGGACGATGCCGGTCACCGACGACAGCGCCATCATCAGCGCCAGCAGCACGGCGATCAGCGCCGCGGCCTTGGTCAGCACCGGGAACCTCATCATGCCGCACCCGCCACGGTGACAGCCAGGCCCTGCGCCTGGGCGCCGAGCACACATAGCGCGGCGGCGACGATGCAGATGGCGCTGCACAACAGGAATCTGGCCGTCAGCGACCAGGGCATGAGGCGCTGCAAAAAGCGCTGAGTTCTCTTCGACATGGTGTTCTCCCCGAGCAAGCGTTTTACTGAGTGATGACGCTGCTCAGCATCGGCCGGCTCGGAGAACGCCGTAAGAAGCCTTTTCGGCCTGTGTGAAGTCTCTGTGAAGTTCAGCCCATCAGCCGGGGCAGGGACAGCACGGCCACTGCCCCGCCACCCTCCGCATTGCGCAGGCTGACGCGGCCGTCGTGCAGTGCCGCAATCTCCTTGACAAAGGGCAGGCCCAGGCCGGTGCTCTTGCGCTGGGTGTGGGGGCGGGCCAGCGAGTAGAACTTCTCGAACACCTTGTCGTCGGCATAGTCGGGGATGCCGGGGCCCTGGTCTTGCACGACCACGTCGGCGCGGCGGGCATGCAGCTGCAGGCCGACGGTGATCAGGCCGCCGGCGGGCGAGAAGTCCAGCGCGTTGTCGAGCAGATTGCCGACCGCGCGGCGCAGCAGGAAGGCGTCGCCGAGCACCTGTGCATCGTCGCCGGCCAGCAGCTGCACCTGGATGCGGCGCGGCGCGCCCGCGGCCGCGCCGCTGGCGCAGACCTCGTCCAGCAGCGCGCGCAGCGCCACCGGCTGCGGATGCTCCAGGCTGCGGCGCGACTCCAGCGCGGCCAGCTCCATCATCCGGTCGACCAGCTCCTGGATGCGCTGGGTCTCGCGCTCGATATTGATCACGAAGCGCTGGCGGTCGCTGTCGGCCATGGGCTCATGCAGCAGCTCGGCCGCGCCGCGTATCGCCGACAGCGGGCTTTTCAACTCGTGCGTCAAGGTCTGCACATAGTCGGCCACATAGTTGCGGCCGGCCAGTGCGTCGCGCATCTCGGCATAGGCCGCGCCCAAGGTGCCCCAGGCGCGGCGCGACAGCCGCGGCAGGCTGAAGCTGCGCTGGGCGCGCACAAAGCGCAGATAGTCGGCCGCGAAGCCCCAGGGACGCACCAGCCAGACCGAGAGGATCAGCATCAGCACCAGCACGGCGGCCACCGAGGTCAGGCCCACCAGCAGGGTCTTCTGCCGCGCGGCCTGCACGAACTGGCCGAAGCTCTGCGTCGGCTTGCCCACCGTCACCGCGCCGGCAATGCGGCCCTGCAGCCGTATCGGCGCGGCCACATACATCACCGAGGTGTTCGGCTGGCCCTCGACATCGAGCGTCGCCCTTGCGCCGTACTCGCCGGCCAGTGCCAGCTTGACGTCGCGCCACTGCGAGAAATCGGCGCCCTCGAAACGGCCGGTCGAGTCGAACAGCACCCGACCGGTGGCGTCCACCACGGTGGCGCGCAGCTCGATGCGGGTCTTCTCGAAGCCGAAGATGTCGGCCTTGATGCGGCGCTCGTGCAGCGACTGGAACACCGGCTTCAGCGCCTTGGTGTTGATGCCATCGGCCGACTGCTGCTCGATCAGGCTGGCCATCAGATGGGCCGTCTCGACCATGGACTCCTCGGCCGACTCCCGGTAGCGCGGGTCGATGTCGCCGAGCAGGCGCCACATCAGCAGCGCCAGGCCCAAGGCATAGGCCAGCAGGACGGCGACGAAGACGCGGTTGCGCTGGCTCAAGCGGCTGTCTCAGTTCGGCGCCAAGTGAGGGGCGGCTGGCAGGTCTTCGGCCAGCGCGTAGCCGGTGCCGCGATGCGTGCGTATGGCCTCCAGCTGCGGGGCGATCACCTTCAGCTTGGCGCGCAAGGTCTTCACATGGGCATCGACGGTGCGGTCCAGGCTGTCGCTGTGGTCGTCCCAGACCTGGGCCAGCAGGGCATCGCGGGTGAGCACATGGCCGGGGCGGCGCATCAAGGCCTTCAGCAGGCCGAACTCGTAGCGCGACAGGTCCAGCGGCCGTCCATAGAAGCGGATCTGGCGGCGGCCTTCGTCGAGCTCGAACACCGGGCTGGGCGCGGGCACCGCAGCGCTCTTGCCGGCCCGGCGCAGCACGGTGCGCACCCGCGCCACCAGCTCGCGCGGCGAGAAGGGCTTGGCCACATAGTCGTCGGCGCCCAGTTCCAGGCCGACGACGCGGTCGATCTCGGCGCCGCGTGCGGTCAGAAAGACCACCGGCACCTCGATCAGGCTCTGGCGCAGCCGCTTGAACAGCTCGAAGCCATTCATATCGGGCAGGCCGACATCGAGAATGATCAGCGCCGGCACGCGCTGGGCCACCGCCGCGAGAGCCGCCTCGGCTGTAGCGCACCACAAGGCCTCGAAGCCATCGGTGCGCAGCGCGTATTGCAAGGTGTCGGCAATGCCGGGCTCGTCTTCGACGATCAGTATCAGCGGTTTCATCATCGGCATTGAGGGCACATGGCTCATGGGCAAATCATACGCAGACGATGCGCCGCGCCCTTGAGCCAAGGCATGATGCCCGCCATGTCATCAGCACCCCATGCCGCGTCGCCCCGCCTGCTCTCGCTGGCCTGGCCCCTGTTTCTCGAACTGTGGCTGGCCATTGCCGTGGGCATGGTCGGCACGGTGCTGGCCGGGCGCATGTCCGACAGCGCCGGCGGCGCCTTCGCACTGGCCAACCAGGTCTCGGCCACGCTGTTCATCCTGTTCCGCATCATCGGCGCCGGGGTCAGCGTGGTGGTCACGCAAAGCCTGGGCGGCGGCCGGCGCGACACCGCCGACCAGGTGGCCCGCGCGGTGCTGGGCGCCAGCAGCTGGATAGGCCTGGGCACCGCCCTGCTGGCGCTGGTGGGCGCCGGGCCGCTGCTGCGCTTGATGAATGCCCCGGCCGAGGTGCTGCCTCTGGCCACCGTGTTTCTGCAGTCGTTGAGCCTGGCAATGCTGTTCGATGCCTGGAATGCCTCGATGGCCAGCGTGATGCGCGCCCATCTGCGCACCCGCGACACGCTGGCCGTGTTCGTGGCCATGCATGTCTGCCATCTGGCCCTGGCCTGGCCCTTGATGCAGTCCATGGGTTTGCCCGGCTTCGCGGTGGCGCTGGCGATCAGCCGCGCGCTGGGCCTGGCGCTGCACCTGTGGCTGTGGCGCACGCGGTTGGGCATACGCCCGCTGGCCAGCGACTGGTGGCACCTGCCCCGGCGCGAGCTGGCCGCGGTGCTGCACATCGGCCTGCCCGGCGCGGCCGAGAACGTCGCCTACCGGCTGGCCTTCATGGTCAGCGTCGCGGTGGCGGCCCTGCTCGGCGCCCAGGCGCTGGCCACGCAGGCCTATGCGCTGCAGCTGATGTATGGCGTGCTGCTGTTCGGCCTGGCCACCGGCTTTGCGGTGGAGATCGTCGTCGGCCACATGATCGGTGCCGGGCGTCTGCACGAAGCGCACCGGCTGGTGCGGCGGGCGCTGGCGCGCGGGCTGGCGGTCAGCACGATGGTGGCGCTGGGCGCCGCGCTGGCCGCGCCCTGGATGCTGGGCTGGTTCACGCAGGACCCGCAGATCATCGCCACCGGCACCCGGTTGATGTGGATCACCGTGCTGCTGGAGCCGGGCCGCACCTTCAATCTGGTCGTCATCAATGCCTTGCGCGCGGCCGGCGATGCCCGCTATCCGGTGGTGGCCGGCGCGGCCTCGATGCTGCTGGTGCTGGCCGGCGGCAGCTGGCTGCTGGGCGTGCACTTCGGCCTGGGCCTGACCGGCCTGTGGATCGCCTACGCCGCCGACGAATGGATACGCGGCCTCTTGATGTGGCGCCGCTGGGCCACGCTGGGCTGGCTGCCCCATGCCCGCGCGGCGCACCGGCGGCTGCGGCAGGCCAACGCAGCGGCCTGAGATCTCAGCGGCTGTGTGAGGTCAGCCGCGCCAGCGGCCCGGCCAGGCTGACGCCCGGCGCGGCGCGCCGCGCGCCGGTGGGCGGCTGCGGCTTCACCGCGCTGGCGTCCGACTCATCGAGCCGCTCGTCGGCCGGGCCGCTGAGCAGGCCCACGCCCTCGGGGCTGCGCCGCATCGCCACGCCAACGGCCAGGATGTCTATCACCAGCAGGTGCAGGATGCGGCTGACCATGGGCAGATGCGTGGCCACGTCTTCGACGTGATCGACGATCAGCGCCGCATCAGCCTTGCGCGCCAGCGGTGACTGGCTGGCGGTGATGGCCACCACGGCCGCACCGCGCTCGCGCGCCTTCTCGGCCACTTCCAGCAGCTCGGGCAGCTTGCCGCCGCTGCTGATGATCACCGCCACATCGCCCGGGTTCAGCACCGAGGCGGCGAGCAGCTGCAGGCGCGGGTCGGTGTAGGCGCCGCTGGAGACGCCGAAGCGCAGGAACTTGAACTGCGCGTCCTGCGCCACCACGCCGTAGTGGCCGACGGCATAGAACTCGACCCGCTTGGCGTGTATCAGCAGCTGGATCGCGCGGTCTATCATGTCGCGGTTCAGCTCGCTGCGCACCTGCAGAATGGCCGAGGCGGTATTGCCCAGCACCTTGGCGCCCAGCTCCACCATCGAATCGTCCTGCGTGACCTGGGTGTGGGTGACAGGCACGGTGCCGGTCAGGCCGGAGGCCAGGCGCAGCTTGAAGTCGGACAGGCCCTCGCAACCGAGCGAGCGGCAAAAACGAATCACCGTCGGCTGGCTGACCTGGGCGGCCCGGGCGATCTCGGCAATCGGGTCGTTCAGCACCGAGCGGGCATGGGCCAGCACATGCTCGGCCACACGCAACTCGGCCGGTGACAGCTCGGTGCGGGCGCGGCGGATCTGGCCCAGGATGGCCGAGCCGGGCTCGGTCTTCAGTGCGCGCAGCTGTGCGTCCAGAATCGCCGAGGCACCGCTGAAAGTGGCGTGCTCGGCGGTGATCACATAGGTCGGGATCGCCGCCACGTAGGCGCTGAAGCGGCCCTTGTCCTCGAAGCGGGCGCGGAACGGCGAGCGGTCGAAATACTCGCCCAGCCGCGGCACGATGCCGCCGCCGATATAGATGCCGCTCAAAGCGCCCAGGGTCACCGCCAGATTGGCGGCGGCCGTGCCCAGCAGGGCGCAGAACACATCCAGGGCTTCGACGCAGACCTTGTCATCGCCGTCCAGCGCCAGCCGGGTGATCTCGGGCGCGTGCAGCTCCTGCGCAGTCAGGCCGGCGTGCTCGGCCAGCGCGCGGTAGATCAGCTCCAGGCCGGGGCCGGAGACCAGGCGCTCGAAAGACACATGGTCGAAATGCTTCCAGGCGAAGCGCAGTACGGCAATCTCGCGCTCGTCGCGGGGCGCAAAGCTGGTGTGGCCGCCCTCGGTGCCCAGGGCCACCCAGCCCTCGCCGGCCGGAATCAGACCCGACACACCGAGGCCGCTGCCCGGGCCCAGCACGCCGATCACACTCTGCTTGCTGGCGTCGCCGCCGCCGATCTGGCGCCGGTCGCGGCCCGACAGCCGCGGCACGGCCATCGCCAGCGCGGTGAAGTCATTGACCACCACCAGGGTGTCCAGGCCCAGCTGCTGGCGCATCTGCTCGATCGAGAACTGCCAGTGGTAGTTGGTCATGCGCACCTGATCGCCGTCGACCGGGTTGGCAATCGCCACCCCCGCGTGCTCCACATGCACCGGCGGCAGCATCGCCAGATAGGCCTTCACCGCAGCATGGAAGTCGCTGTAGTCGGCGCAGCGCAGCGACTGCACATGGCTGAACTCGCCCTGGGCCGTCTCCAGTGCAAAGCGGGCATAGGTGCCGCCGATGTCGGCGATCAGCCTGGGGCTGTCAAAAGCAAGCATGTCGTGGGATGGAGGCGTTGGCGATGGTGAGCAGCATGGCTGCGGGCGATTATGGGGCCGCCTGCCTGTGACCCGGCCCCGTCAAGCACCCGTCGACTGTTCAGCCCCTCAAAATGTAGCGAGACTACAAACAAAATTCAGTACCAGCAGCAGAACACGCCCAAATCTCGCCTACCGTTTGCGCCTATTGTCTTTGTTTTGTAGTTTAGCTACATTCACATCCGAACAGCGCCAACCCCGTGGCCGACCCCAACCAAGAGCACCGTGCCAGCCCCAGTTCACCCCCCACACCCCGCCGCCCCCGGTGCCAGCCACCCCTGGCTGGTGGCCGATATCGGCGGCACCAATGCGCGCTTTGGCTGGGTCGATGGCCGCAGCGAGACCGTCCAGCATGTGCACACCCTGGCGGTACCCGACTTCACCGACCCGGCTGCCGCCGCCCAGGCCTACCTCGACCAACTGCGCGCCCGGCTCGGCACTGACTTCCAGCCGCCGCACCGCGCCGCCTTTGCCGTGGCCACCGCCGTGGCCGGCGACTGCATCGAGCTGACCAACAGCCACTGGAGCTTCTCGCGCCAGCGGGTGCAGACCGAGCTCGGCCTGCAGGCACTGCTGGTGCTGAACGATTTCGAGGCGCTGGCCCTGTCGCTGCCGCGGCTGCAACCCTCGCAATGGCGGGCCCATGGCGCAGCACCGCTGCACCAGGGCACGCTGGCGGTGATTGGCCCCGGCACCGGCCTGGGCGTGGCCGGCGTGCTCCAGACCCCCGCCGGCTGGGTGGCCCTGGCCAGCGAAGGCGGCCACGCCACCCTGGCTGCCGGCGACGACTTCGAGAGCGCGCTGCTGGCCCGCGTGCGGCAGGACTATGCCCACGTCTCCGCCGAGCGCCTGCTGTCGGGCATAGGTCTGCCGGTGCTGCACGGCGCCATGGCCGAGGTGCTGGGTGAGCCCACACCGCCGCTGAGTACCGAGCAGATCGTGGCCCTGGGCCTGTCGGGCGCCGATGCGCTTTGCACCCGCACGCTGGACATGTTCTGCGCCCTGCTGGGCAGCTTCGCCGGCAATGTGGCGCTGACCCTGGGCGCCCGGGGCGGCGTCTACATCGGCGGCGGCATCGTGCCACGCCTGGGTGACATGTTCTTCACCTCGCGCTTTCGCGAGCGCTTCGAGGCCAAGGGGCGGTTTCGCGGCTATCTGGAAGAGATCCCGACGGCCCTGATCACCGACACCTTGGCGGCACTGACCGGCGCGGCCCTGGCCATCGAGCAGTACCGACAGGCCTAGCCACTACAAGCAATCAAAATCAAATGTAGTTTGGCTACAAAACAACACCCAAAGCGGTGCATTGCCAGAGCAACAAGACCTCGACAAATTCCGACGATACATAGGTAATCGCGAACCAAAACCGTGCAAAGCACTGTATGAAAATGCACCTTTTAGGGTTTGTATCGGGTTGATAAATCATCTAGTTTTAGTACAAACTTGCTTCAAAGCCCTGATAGGGCATCCGGTTCCGGGTTCCTTTTGACCGCTCGCGGGCAGGTCACAGGGATGTGTAGTTCGAGTGAGATCTAGGAGACAAGACATGAAGACTTCTGCCAACACGCGCTGCGGCGCCTTCGGAGCCCAGCGCTCCCTGTTCCGGGTCAACCCGGTGGTGGCGGGTTGCACCCTGCTGCTGCTGGCGTCTGGCGCCAGCTACGCGCAGCAGACCCCTGCCGCGCTGGACACCGTCACCGTGACCGGCATCCGCAAGGGCATCGAGGCCGCGATCTCGGTGAAGAAGAACTCCGACTCCATCGTCGAGGCCGTCTCGGCCGAAGACATCGGCAAACTGCCCGACAACAGCATCGCCGAGTCGATCGCCCGTCTGCCCGGTCTGTCGGCCCAGCGCGTGGCCGGCCGTGCGCAAGCCATCAGCGTGCGCGGCCTGTCGCCCGACTTCGCCACCACCCTGCTGAACGGCCGCGAGTTGGTCAGCACCGCCGACAACCGCGGCGTCGAATTCGACCAGTACCCGTCCGAGCTGCTGTCCGGCGTGACGGTGTTCAAGACCCCCGACGCCGGCATGATCGGCCAGGGCCTGTCCGGCACCCTGGACATGCAGTCGGTGCGTCCGCTGAACTTCGGCAGCCGCGTGATGACCTTCAACGCCCGTGGCTCGAACAACTCGCTGGGCTCGGCGGCCAATGCCAAGGGCACCGGCAACCGCTTCAGCGCCAGCTATATCGACCAGTTCAACAACCGCACCCTGGGCATCGCGATCGGCTTCGCCCACCAGGAGACGCCGGTGGCCGAAGAGCAGACCGGCACCTACGAGCCCTATTTCGCCAATCCGGCCCCGACGGCCGTGGACGACCGGCATCGCCCTGGCATCGATACCGGCGTCTTCATGACCGACGGCGTCAAGGCGCTGCGCCGGACCGGCGCCACCAAGCGCGACGGCCTGATGGCCACGGTGGAGCTGAAGGCCAGCCCGGACTGGACCAGCACGCTGGACCTGTTCGCCTCCAAGACCAACCAGACCGACACGGCCAACCAGTTCGAGTCGCACCTGTACTACAACGGCGACTACCCCTGCCAGCCGGCCTGCCAGTGGAGCTCGCCCGTCGTCAACGGCAGCAAGGCGCTGATCGGCGGCGTGGTCACCAGCGTCTACCCGCTGGTGCGCGGCCAGTACAACAAGCGCGATGACAAGATCAACGCGATCGGCTGGAACAACGCCTTCAAGCTGGCCGGCATCGCACTGAATGCCGACGCCAGCTACTCCAAGGCCACACGCGACGAAACCAATCTGGAGATCAACACCCAGCTGATGCCGGCCAAGCAGCTCGACACGCTGACCCTGGCCTTCCCCAACGATGGCTTCGTGACCATGAATCCGGGCCGCAGCTATGCCGACGCGAGCAAGCTGTTCCTGCGCAACAGCATCTACGGCTCGGGCTATGCCCGCATCCAGAACGTTGCCGACGAACTCGGCAGCGTCAAGTTGACGGCCAAGCTTCCGGCTCCGGAATCCGTGGGCAAGCTGATTGCCGACTTCGACCTGGGCCTGAATTACGCCAATCGCAAGAAGTCCAAGCACCAGCCCGAGGGCGGCATCAACCTGAACGGCGCCGAAGCACCGATCTCGTCCGACCTGCAGTACTCGCCGGTGGACCTGAGCTTTGCCGGCGCCAACCTGGCCTCCATCCCCTCGTTCAATGTGCCCGGCGTGGTCGGCAAGTACATGAACTACAACGCCAGCGAGACCGATCAGCCCTACAAGATTCCGGGCGCCTGGACGGCCAAGGAAAAGATCACCACGGCCTATGCCAAGGCCAATATCGACACCGACTGGGGCGGCATCAGCGTGCGCGGCAATGTCGGCCTGCAGATGCAGAGCGTGGACCAGTCCTCGCAGGCCAATTACTGGGACGCAGCGGCCGCCGCGGGCAAGGAACTCAAGTCGGTTGACGACGGCAAGACCTACACCGATGTGCTGCCCAGCCTGAACCTGGCCTTCGGCCTGGGTGACGACCAGACGCTGCGCTTCGCCATGGCCAAGCAGGTGGCACGCCCCCGTGTGGACCAGCTGCGTGCGGCGATCAACTTCGGCGTTGACAAGACGACCGGCCTGCCGGGTGCGAGTGGCGGCAACCCCAAGCTCGACCCCTGGCGCGCCAATGCACTGGACGTTTCCTACGAGAAGTACTTCGGCAACAAGGCCTACTTCTCCGCCGCAGCGTTCTACAAGAAGCTGACGAGCTACATCTACACGCAGAGCAACTCCTACGACTTCTCGAAGTTCCTGTCCGGCTATGTGCCGCCGGTGGGTGCGCCGCCGGCACAGCTGATCGGCCAGTTCGAGGCGCCGTACAACGGCCAGGGCGGCAATCTGCACGGCGTCGAACTGACGGTGTCCATGCCTTTCAGCCAGTTCTCGCAGGCGCTGAGCGGCTTTGGCGTGACCGCCAGCACCAGCTTGACCAGCAGCAGCATCAGGATCAAGGCCGAACCCAACAGCCGCACCTCGGTCGGTGACGCCGACATCACGCTGCCCGGCTTGTCGAAGACCGTCAGCAACCTGACTTTCTACTACGAGAAGAGCGGCTTCGAGGCCCGCGTCAGCCAGCGCCGCCGTTCGGACTTCATCGGTGAAATCAAGAACTTCGATGCTTCGCGCTCGCTGCGCTATGTGGTCGGCGAGAACATCACCGACGCCCAGATCGGCTACAACTTCAACGAAGGCAGCCTGAAGGGCCTGGGCCTGACCCTGCAGGTCAACAACCTGACCAATACGGCCTTCCGCACCTACTTCGGCACCAAGGACCATCCGGGCGAGTACATCAAGTGGGGCCGCACGGTGATGGCCGGCGCCAGCTACAAGTTCTAAGATACCGACCCATGCGCTGCGGCGCATCCGAGGCCCCGGCGTTTGCGCGCCGGGGCTTTTTTCCTTTCGCAGATCCGCCCATGCCCAAGCAACAAAGCCTGCCCACCACCGCCCTGCGCCGACGCAGCCTGCTCACCCTGGCGCTGGGCAGCGCCCTGCCCCTGGCCCATGCCCAGGGCCCTGCCGGCAAACCGGACGCCGCAGGCTTCTTCCGCGCGCCGCAAATGCTGGGCGCGGTGCTGGCGCCCAATGGCCGCCGCCTGGCCATGCGCACCGTCGGCCCGCACGGCCGGGTGATGCTGACGGTGCTGCAGCTCGACACGCTGGCGCCCAAGGTCGTCTACGGTTCGGACAATGCCGATGTCGAGCGCGTGGTCTGGGTCAACAACGACCGCCTGGCCTTTGATCTGTCGGACCGCGAAACGCCGCAAGGCAAGATCGACGCCGGCCCGGGCCTGTTTGCAGTCGATCATGACGGCGGGCTGCTGCGCCAGCTGGTGGAGCGCCAGGTCGCCTGGCTGAAGGACGGCAACGACAGCCGTCAGCTCCAGCCCTGGAACACCTTTCTGCTCAACGGCAGCACCCAGCGCCAGGGCGATGCGGTGCTGGCCGTGCGGCCCGAGGCCTATAGCGACAAGGACGCGGGCTTCTTCAAGCTGCTGCGCCTGGATACCCGCAGCGGCCGCGCGGAGACGATGGACAGCCCGCTGCACTCGGTCGGCTGGTGGCCGGACGCCCAGGGCAATCTGCGCGTGGCGCTGACCCGCGATGGCGAGAAGGCTGCCCTGCGCTGGAAGGACCCGGCCACCGACCAATGGCGGGCGCTGACCGAGTTCAATGCCTACACCGAGGACGGCGATCTGCAGGTGCGCCATGTCGGTGCCGACGGCAAGCTCTACGTCAGCGCGCGCCACGGCCGCGACAAGCAGGCGATGTGGCTGCTGGACCCGGCCACCGGTGCCTGGTCGGCCAAGCCGCTGGCGGAGTCGCCGCTGTTCGATGTCGATGCCCAGGTGCTGGCCCGTCAAGACAAAGTGCTGGGCCTGCGCTTCACCATCGATGCCGAGGTCACCCAGTGGCTGGACGCCGATATGCAGACCCTGCAGGCGCAGATCGACAAGGTGCTGCCACGCACCGTCAACCGCCTGTCCCTGCCCTGGAGCGGCGACGCGCCCTGGGTGCTGATCGAGGCCTTTGCCGACATCCAGCCGACGCAATACCTGCTGTTCAACCGCGAGACACGCAAGTTCACCCGGCTCGGCGGCGAGCGCCCCGACATCGAGGCCAAGCAGATGGCGGCGATGGACATGGTGCGCATCAAGGCCCGCGACGGTCTGGAAATCCCGGTCTGGCTGAGCCTGCCGCCCGGGGCCGAGAAGCTTGAGAAGAAGAAACTGCCGATGGTCGTGCTGGTGCACGGCGGCCCGTTCGTGCGCGCACCCGGCTGGACCTGGGACGCCGAGGTGCAGTTCCTCAACGCCCGTGGCTATGCCGTGCTGCAGCCGCAATTCCGCGGCACCCTGGGCTTTGGCGCCAGCCATGCCCGGGCCGGCTGGCGCCAATGGGGCAAGGCCATGCAGAGCGACGTGGCCGACGCCACGCGCTGGGCCATAGACCAGGGCATCGCCGACCCCAAGCGCATCGCCATTGCCGGCGCCAGCTATGGCGGCTATGCAGCGCTGATGGGTCTGGTGCGCGACGCCGATCTGTTCCGCTGCGCCGTGGCCTGGGTTGGCGTGACCGACCTGGACATGCTGCACACGGTCAACTGGAGTGATATGTCGGACTCGTTCAAGACCCACGGCATGCCGGCCCTGATCGGCGACCGCGTCAAGGACGCCGCCGACCTGAAGGACAACTCACCGCTGACCCACGCGGCAAAGATCAGGCAGCCGCTGCTGCTGGCCTATGGCAGCGCCGACCGACGCGTGCCGCTGATCCATGGCGAAGCCTTCCGCAAGGCCGTGCAAGCTGGCAATGCGGCGCTGGAATGGGTGGTGTATCAAGACGAGGGCCATGGCTGGCGGGTGCCGGCCAACAGAATTGACTTCTGGAACCGCACCGCGGCCTTTCTCGACAAGCACTTGGCGCCGCGCTGAGCGGCCCTACTCCGGCAGGGCGCCGCTGGCGCGCAGCAGGGCCAGCTCGGCGTCGCCGCAGCCGCTGGCACGCACCACACTTTCGGAGTGCTGGCCGAACACCGGCGCGGCAAAGGGCGCTGGGCCTGGCGTGCGGCCAAACTTCAGCGGTCGCGTCACGCCGCGGTAGGGGCCTATCACCGGATGGTCTATCGTGCCCACCATGTCTTCGGCCAGCACCTGCGGGTGGTCGAACATGTCTTCGATGCGGCGCGCCGCCGCGCAGGGCACCTCGTCGCCGAAGATCGCTTCCCACTCCAGAGCGCTGTGCGCCTGCAGGGCCGCATGCAGCTGCGGGATGATCTCGCCGGCACTCTGGGCGCGCTTGCGCACGGTGTCGAAACGCTCGTCGTCGGCCAGCTCGGTCAGGCCGGTCTTGGCACACAGCGCCTTCCAGAAGCGCTGGGTGTTGGCCGAGATGTAGAGGTGGCCTTCGCGCGCTGGATGGATGCCGGTGACGCCACCGGAGCGCATGTCGCGCCCGATGTCCAGCGGCTCGCCATCGGCCCAGATCAGCCGCGCCGACTGCATCGTCAACGCACTGCGCAGCAGCGACACGCCGACGTACTGGCCCAGGCCGCTGCGCTCGCGCTCGTACAGCGCCGATGACACGCCGGCCGCCAGCAGCGCAGCGGCGTAATAGTCGACCACCGAGCCGTAGATGATCTCCGGAGCGCCGCCGCGCTTGCCTTGCAGGCTGCACATGCCGGTCATGGTCTGCAGCACCTGGTCGTAGCCGGCCTTGTCCTTCATAGCACCGGTCTCGCCATAGCCGGTGACGGCGCAGTAGATCAGCCGCGGGTTGATCGCGCTCAGCTGCTCGAAAGCTATGCCCAGGCGCTTGGGCACGCTGGGCCGGAAGTTGTGCACCAGCACATCGGCCTCGCGCACCAGGCGCATCAGCAGTGCCAGGCCCTCGGCCTTCTTCAGGTCCAGCGCCACACCGAGCTTGCTGCGGTTGACGCCGATGAAGGCGCGGCTCTCGGCCTGCAGGGTCGAGGGGTAGCTGCGCAGATTGTCGCCACCGGGCGGCTCGATCTTGATCACCTCGGCGCCCTGATCGGCCAACAGGGTGCAGCCGTAAGGCCCGGCGATGTAGGCGCTGAGGTCCAGCACGCGCACGCCGCTCAGCGGGCCGGCCGGGCCGTCGCGGTGCGCCGGCTTGAAGGTGTCAGGTGTTGCCATGTTCGAGATCGGAAGATGAACCAGCGTCCGGGGCCAGTGACAGCCAGGTCAGGCGCCAGCCGCCATCGCTGCGACCGCCGGCACGGTAATAGGGCCAGAAGGTGATGGGCTCGCGATAGCCCAGGCGCAGCTCAATGCCAGGAGCAGCGTCCTCTCCACCATCAACTACCGGCTGCAGGCACAGCCACTCGGCGGGGTCGCCGTCGGGCAGACGTATCGTCTCCTCGCTCTTGAAGCCATCGATCAATCCGGTGGCATAGACCAGCGGCCCGCGGGTGATGGCCACATGCTCGTGGCACAGCACCTGCTGGCGCACCGGCGTGCCATCGGGCGCCAGCGACTCCTGCACATTGCGATTGGCCTTGCGGTGCAGGCGCGGCGGCATGTCGAAATCCAGCGTGATGCGGTCGCCGGGCTGCCAGTCGCGGCTCAGTTCGGCATAAGCGCCAGCCGTGGTTGTCACGTCCACATCGACGTCGTTGACGCGGATGCGCGTCTGCTCCGCCCAGGCCGGAATACGCAGCCGTATCGTGAAGTGCGCTGCCTGTTCGGGTGTCACGCGGAGCCGGATCTGCCCATCGAACGGGTAGCCGGTGCACTGCTTCAGCGCCACCGCACCGACGCCCTCCAGCTGCACCGAGACCAGGCCGGAGCCGTAGAGATTGACGGCAATCGCGCCCTCGGCCGTGACGCCATAGGCCGCAGCCGGCAACTCTTCTACAGCCATCGCGCCACTGGACTTGCAGCAACGCCAGTAGGTGGTGTGCACCCGTCGGCCGTTGGGAAAGGAGTAGTAGCACCAGTCCTCGCCATTGGGTGCCATCGCACCGAGCAGATCGTTGTAGGCGGTGCGCTCGATCTCTTCCGCATAGCGGGCCTCGCCGCTGATGGCCAGCAGCTCGCGGTTCAGCTGCAGCCAGGCCAGGGTCGAGCAGGTCTCGACATAGGCCTGCGGCTGGAAGGCCCCCGGCGCATTGAAGACCTCGCGCGAGCGATGGGCAACGCCGCCCCAGGGGCCACCGCCCAGGGTCAGGTGGTGCTGGCGGATGCTCGCCCAGAGTTTGTCAACCGCCTCGCGGTACAGGGCCACGCCGGTGGCCTTGTGCAGCTTGGCCAGGCCGACCAGGTTCCAGGCCAGCTGATAGGCCTTGCCGGTGGCGATCTCGGCCGCATCGGCGCCGCTCAACGCGCGGCTCAGCAGGGCCAGCGGTGGATGGCTATCGGCCTGCTCCAGTATCAGCAGGGCCAGGCTCAGATAGCGCTGCTCGCCGGTGGCGAAATACAGCTCGACGGCCGGGTCCAGCAGCACCGTGGCCGACATGCCATGGTGGTTGCCCAGCTCGGTGATATTGATGCCGCCCTCGTTGAGAGTGTGCCAGCAGAGATCACCGATCCTGCGTGCCGCCGCCAGATAACGAGCGTTCGGCACGGCCTTGTGCAGCTCCAGCAGGCCCAGCACCAGATAGCTGTGCGTCCAGATGTCCCAGGTGCGCTGGCTGGGCGCACCATCCCAGCTCGGCCCCTTGGGCGGCTGCGGATGCATGAAGCGTCGCTCGGGCGCATAGGTGCCCAGATAGCCGTCCTCACCCTGCAGGGCCACCAGATGGTCGGCCACGGCACGCAACTGCTCGCCCAGGGTGACGTCCTGCGTACGCGCATAGGCCTTGGCGGCGGCATACAGCCACTTGCCGGCATGCTCGCCGTACCAGTCGCCTTCGCGGTTGGCCAGCACCAGCGCCGGGTCGAAGATGGCGATCGCCGGACTGGCCGGCCCGGTGATGAAGCGCGACAGCCGGCCGCGGCGGTTGGCGTCCAGTGCCGTGCCGAGCAGGCCGCCCAGCTGCACCTGGGCGGACGACAGCAGCCGCATGCCGACGGGCACGGTCTTGCTCACAACGCGTCCACCACGCAGCGAAAGCCTATGCAGCCCGAGCGGTCCTTGGCCGGCGCCATCAGCAGGTATTTGCCATGCTGGTCGAGCCGGTAGGCCTGCGGGAAGTACCAGTGCGAGGTCTGCGGCTGGTAGCTGCTGCCGCCGCGCAGCACGGCCGCGCGGGTGTGATCGTCGCGGTACTCATCGGTCCACTGCCAGACATGGCCGACCAGGTTCTGCACGCCAAAGGGGCTGGCACCCTGCGGGTGCGCACCCACGTCGGTCGGTGGCAGCAGCGTGCGGCCGCGGTTCGGCGCCGGCACAGCATCCGGCTGCCAGCTGTTGCCCCAGGGGTAGAGGCGGCCATCGCCGCCCTGGGCCGCGTACTGCCACTCCCATTCACGCGGCAGGCGCTTGCCCGCCCAGGCAGCGTAGGCGCGGGCATCCTCGATGCCCACCCAGGTGACCGGCTTGTTGTCCCAGCCCGGCTGCGGTGCACCGTTGCGCCAGTCGCGCAGGAAGTTGTGCGCATCGCGCGGCGCGTAGTGCGTCGCGGCCATGAAGGCCTTGAACTGCGCGTTCGTGACCGGATGACGGTCGATGTGGAAGGCCGCGATAGGCATGCGGCGGCGGTGGCCGCGGCGCGCCTCGTTCTCCCAGGGGTACTGGACATCGACACCGGCCCAGGTCTGACCCTCGATGGCGATGCCGCCGACGACGAAGTCGAACTCGGCAGCGGGAACCGTCACCATGCCCTGCGGTGCTGCGGCCGCGGCCGCGGTGGGCGCGATCTCGACCAGCTGCTGCGGAATCGACTTCCACTGCGCCGACAGGCTCTGCAATGGAGTCTTGGCGAATTCGGCGGCTCGGGCCAGATAGGCGTCCAGCCCCGGCAGCTCGGCGCCGGCCGCGAGGGCCAGCACCGCGCCATAGCCGCGCGGCTCCAGGCACAGCTCGATCAGCGCCCGGCCTTCGACAATGCGCGGCTGCAGCGCCACGCCGTTCCACAGATCGACATAGCGCGTGCCATCGGCATGCGGCAGCGCCAGCTGCTCGCCGCTGACCTCGACCTCGTTGCGGTTGACCAGGGTGTGCAACACCTGCCCCTCACCGGGGAAGCGGCTGGCGAACACGCCGGACTGCAAGGTCGGCGCATAGGGCCGCCACTCCAGGCTGACCAGCAGCGGTGCGATGGCCCGCTGCAGGCTGGCGATGCGCTTCAAGGTCTGCGCGTCGCGCGGCGTCAGCTGGTTCCAGATGCCCCAGATGTTTTCCCAGGCGTTGTAGCCGACGCCGTTGAAGAAGATGTACTGGAAGTCGTTCGTGCGATCCCGCCCCCAGCGGTTCTCGACATTGATCATGTGGCGCGGCTCCAGCCACTTCCACTTGGCCACCGCGGGCACCACATCGGCCGGCACCTTCTTGCCCCAGCTCTGCACATTCCAGATCAGCGCCTCCTCGGCCGAGATCGTCGATTCGGGCTGCAGCACGACGGGGCAGCCCACCGCATCGCAGGCATCGAAGAAGGCCCGCGGCACGCCGTTGTAGGTGTCGCCGTTGATGCCGTCGGCGCCCACCGCCTTGATGATGTCAGCGATCGCATGCCAGTCGGTCTGACCCTGGTCGCGCGTGCCCTTGTCCCAGGGCTTGGTGGGCAGGAACACGCGCACGCCGCGGCGATGGAAGTCGGCAATGGCGCCGCGCAGGCCCTCCAGGCCGCCGGGCATGTCATGGGCCAGATCGGTCTGGTTGCGGTCGTCGACGCCGATGTTCGGGTAGACGTACCAGATCAGCACGCTGTCGATGCCGCCGAAGCGCTGCTCCAGGTCGTCGAGATAGCGGTCGACGGTGTACTGGCCGGTCTCGTTGTCGAAGAAGTAGCGGTCCTCGACCATCATCTGCGCATGGACGAAGTTGCGTTGCGCCCACTGCAGGTCGGGTCGGCGGTAGTTGGCATCGTCGTAGCCGATGCGGGTCAGGTGCTCGCGCCGCCAGTCCTGCAGCTCGGCAATCCAGTCGTCGGCGGTGCCGGCCACGTCCATCTTCCAGTGGCCGATCTCGGCAAAGGGCCAGCCCGGGGCCTTGCCCGGCGTGGGCAGGTAGCGGCCGGTGGTGACGTGGGAGAACTTGTACTCGGTCTTCAGCGCGCGGCGTTCGCCCTGGTCGTCGGGGCCGGGCAGGTGGTCGGATTCGGAGCTCATGCGGGTACGGTCAAAAGCGTGGGAACACCACAATAATGGGCCAGCGCGTCAAGGCTGTGTTGAGGTCTTTCGGGCGCAGCACGCAGCAGCGCCTGAACCTCGTCGTGTGAGGGGATGCTGGCCTGTGCACCGAGCCGCGTGCAGGCCAGGGCCGCCGCGGCGCTGGCCTGGCGCAGCGCCTCGGCCAGGCCGGCACCCAGGCTCAGCGCGGCCACCAGGGCGCCGCAAAAGGTGTCGCCGGCGGCGGTGGTGTCCAGTGCCTTGACCGGGAAGGCCGGCTGCAGCAGCCACTCGCCGCGATCCAGTGCGCAACAGCCACGCGAACCCAGGGTGACGATCACCCGCGCCACGTTCAGTCGCTGCATCCGTTCGACGATGCTGCCCTCGTTGCCGCAAATGCCAGCCAGGCTGGCCAGTTCGCCCTCGTTGACGATCAGCAGATCGGTGGCGGCCAACAGGGCCGCCGGCAGCTCGCGCGCCGGCGCGGCATTGAGCACGACGCTGACGCCCTGCGCTCTCGCGGCCTGGGACCAGGCGGTGACGGCCGCCATCGGCGTCTCCAGCTGCAGCAGCAGATGGCTGACGCCGGCCAGCGGCGGCAGATCGCTGCCGCGCAGGCAGCTGTTGGCGCCGGGCGCCACGGTGATTGCGTTCTCGGCCGAATCGGCCAGGCAGATGAAGGCCGTGCCGGTGGGCTCGGCCAGGCTGCGCACCACATGCATCTGCACGCCGGCCTCGCGCAGCGAGTGCTCGATCGGCGCGGCATAGGCATCCGAGCCCAGCGCCAGCAGCATCTGCGTGCGCGCCCCGCCCGCACGGGCGCTGGCGATCGCCTGGTTGGCCCCCTTGCCGCCGGGGAAGGTCTGGAAGGCTCCACCCAGCACCGTCTCGCCAGGGGCCGGGATGTGCGGCGCGCGCACGACGAAGTCAAGATTGGCCGAACCGGCGACGAGAATCATGGGACGCGAACAGTCAGAGTGGACGGGGCTTCGGCAGGCCCCGTCCGGGTTGCTTAGAAGGTCAGCGTGTGCGTGACCGACACGACGCGGCCACGACCCGCCCAGTAGTTGCGGAAGCCCGGCACCTGCGACCAGCTGAGGATGTAGAACTTGTTGGCCAGGTTCTCCACGCCCAGGGTCAGCTTGCCGTAGCGGCCGAAGTCGTAGTTGGTGTCCAGGTCGAACAGCGTGTAGCCGGTGGTGTTCTCCTCCGAACCGGTGCCGGCATTGATGTGGCGCGACATCAGCTTGGTGAAGCCCAGCGTCACGTCCGCATTGGCCATGTACTTCCAGGTCGCCGACATGCCGAACTTGTCCGGGTTCACATCGTTTACGCCCAGGCTCTTGTCCATCGGACCATTGGCGACAAAGGTGGTCTTGCCGCGGATGCGCGAGTACAGGGCCGTGGTCTTGAGTTCCTTGCTCAGGTTCAGCTCGCCGGTCAGCTCCATGCCCTGGATGCGCACCGGCGCCCGGTTCATGATGAAGTCATTGGTGACCGGATCGACCGACAGCGACACGCCCAGATTCGAGTTCGATTGATAGAACGAGGCGCCGAAGCTGGCCGCCGCCGTGCGCCAGTTGGCACCCAGCTCCTTGTTCTTGACGAGGATGGGCTGCAGCTCCAGGATGCCGTCCACCGACTGCCCCGGCTTGTTGATATTGCGCAGCGGGATGCCGATATTGGGCAGGCTGAAGCCCTTGCTTTCGGCCACGAACATCGACCAGTTGTTCGGCAGCTTCAGCACGGCGCCGACATTGCCCAGGTTGGCGTTGTACTTCAGGCTTCCGCCCAGCACCTGCACGCGGTTGCGGAAGTAGGTGGTGGTGTAGGTATCGACCGACAGCTTGCCGTCTTCGCGGCGCAGGCCGCCACTCAGGGTCAGCGGGCCGATGTCGTAGGACAGCTGCGCGTAGGGCGCGGTGCTCTGGTACAGCATCGGCGGCACCCACAGCCGGTCGGTCAGCGCCAGGCGCTGCTGCGCCTCATCTTCGATCACGTCGACGCCGGCACGCAGCTCCAGGCCTTCGACGGCAAAGATGTCGGGGCGCGTCCAGGCGGTGCGCAGGCCCTTTTTCTTGGCATAGATCTCGGACTGGTCGATCAGGGTGCCCAGCGGCGCGATCAGCGGGTCCTGACGGTCGGCGCCGTCTTCAGCCGGATAGCGCATGGCCTGCTTGGCCAGATAGGCATCGGCGGTGAACGTGCCGCCGAAGAGGTTGTCATGCCGGTACGAGACGATGTATTGCTCGAAGTCGTTGAACTCGGTCTTGGCGCCCAGCGGCCGGCCGCGCTCGGAGGTGTTGGTGACGCCGGTCGCGCGGTCGCCATCCACCAGGATGTAGTTGCCCTTGCCGGTGACCTTGAAGTTGCTCATCGAGAATTGCAGGCGCTGCTGCTTGTCGACGCCGAAATCGACGCCCACCTTCAGGAACAGATCGTTGGTGCGCGAGTCGGAGAGCGAGCCGCTGGTGTTCATGCCGATGCGCCGGCCGTGGCCGTCATAGGTGATGCCGCGGTCGCTGTGCGCAGCCGAGATCAGCAGGTCATAGGCCTCGGCCTTGCGGGCGAAGGTGCCGCCGAGCTTGAAGTTCTGGCTGTCATTGCCGTTCTGCGAGCTGACGCGGCCGACCAGCGTGAACTCGTCACCCTGCTTGGTCGGCACCTTGGAGATGTAGTTGATGATGCCGCCCGCCGCGCCCACGCCTTCGGACGCCGACGGGCCGTTGATGACCTCGATGCGGCCTATCACCCCCATGTCGGTGAAGGTGGCGCTGCGCCCGCCCTCACGCAGCGGAGAGCCCTGCGGCACGCCGTCGAACAGGCGCAGCGGGATGCGGCCGCGCAGCGTCTCGCCGGTGTTGCTCATGGCCTGCGACGACTCGGCATAGCCGGGCACGATGCGCGCCAGCACGGCGCTGGCGTCTTCCGTCACCGCCAGCGTGTGCGCCAGGTCTTCCTTGGACACGACGGTGATGGCACCGGGAATCTTGTCGATGGACTTGGCCGTGCGGGTGCCGGTCACGATGGTGGTTTCCAGGCGCTTGGCATCGCCATTGCCCGCCTCGGGCGTGCTGGCGGCGGCGGCGGGTGCGGGGGCCGCTTGCTGGGCATAGGCCGCCGAAATGGCGCTGACCAGCAGCAGGGTGGTGAGGGTGGCAGGAACTTGTCTCATGTTCTATCGCTCTGTTTTTGTGGGTTGCGGGGATACGGATCCGTCGTCTTCGAGTTGCCTCGCAGGCTTGGGCGTCCGGGCTGTCGGGCAGGCAGCGAACAGCCGGGCAAAAACGAGGCAGAAGCGGGGAAGAAGTCGGGAGCCTCCTTCCGCGACGCTGTCACGCGTCCCCGGCGATATCCCCAGTCTCAGTGATCGCGGAGCCAAGTAAAACTATTCCCGAGTATGTTCAGGCGATAGTTTTTGTTGCTTGCTGCAAGCCCCGGGCTACTCGGGCGCACGCAGGCTCCTGGCGATATAGCTCAGGCCCTCGCGGAAGGCGGGCTGCCAGACCACCCAGTCATGGTCACCGTCGAGGATGCGCAGCTCCGCGCTGATGCCCGTCACACGCGAGACGCGGTTGAACAGCAGATGGGCTTCCAGGTCGATGTCATTGCCCGCCTCGGCCGGGTCGGGATTCTTGTATTCGTCATCACCGGCGGCGATGAACATGCGCAGCGGCAGGTTCTTGGCCGCGAAGCCGGCCAGCAGGGCCGGATAGTTCTTGGCCCGGTAGATCTCGTCCACGAACAGCGTGTTGACGCTGCCGAAGGCGCCGAACTCGCGCGTGCTGGAGCCTGCCGGCGGCAGCGGCGTGTAGACCGCCGGGCTCAGCACGATGGCGGCGCAGAACAGCTCCGGATAGACCAGCGCATAGCGCAGCGCCCCATAGCCGCCCATCGAATAGCCGGCCAGCGCACGGGCATTGCGGTGCTGGATGGTGCGAAAGTTCGCGTCCACATGGGGCAGCAACTCGCCGATGATGCCCGTCTCGACCTTGGCGCCGGGCAGTTCGGCCTTGGTATAGGCCGAGTCCACCCAATAGCCACCCCGGCTGCTGGATGGGGCGTCCGGCATGACGGCAATGGCGGCGGGCATCTTGCCTGCGGCGATCAGCTCGTCCAGCAGCGCCTTGTTGCGGCCCCAGGCAGACAGATTGTCGCCCCGGCCATGCAGCAGATAGATCACCGGATAGCGCAGGCCCGAGCTCTCGTAGCCGGCCGGCAGATAGACCTTGTAGTAGCGCGTGCCGCCCAGCACCGGCGAGGCAAAGCTGAACTCGGTGATGCTGCTGGCCGACGGCGCCGACGGCGGTGGGGGAGGTGCTGGCGGGGGTGGCGGCGTGCCGACGGACAGCAAGTCCTCGCTGCCGCCGCAGGCTGCCAGGCCCAGGCCGCCGAGCAGCGCCGTGCTGGCGCGCAGCAGGCCGCGGCGGCTCAGCGGGCCTGTTGCCTCGGGGCGGGGGGCAGGTGTGATGGGGATGGGTTTGACGGCATCTTTCATTGTTGTCTCCTCTGTTGGGAGACCGAGTCTGGGCGAGCATGCCCCGCGATCACAGCAGCGCTGGCTTGGTTCACAAGACAGCTTTCATAGTGTCTGTTCAGGGCGTATCCACATGGGCCGCCATGGCCACACGGCTCTCATGCAGGAACGCCGTCACCAGCCGTATGCGTATCGTCGAACGCGACCAGACGATGCCGATGCGCCGCGGCTCGAACGGCCGGGGCAGCGGCAGGCGCACCAGGTGCAGGCCCTCGGGCCAGGGCCGCGCCCAGTCGGGCACCAGGGACACGCCGAGGCCGCGGTCCACCATCACCGCGATGGCATTCAGCGCGTTCAGCTCGAAGCGCTCGCGCGGCGTGATGCCGGCCGAGCGCAAGTACTGGTCGGCCTGGCGGCCGCCCCACTGGCTGCGGTCGTAGCGAATCAAGGGCTCGCTGGCCAGCAGCTCGTGAGGGTCCCGCCCGGCCATCGCCGCCGGGGCCAGCACCACCAGCGGCTCCTCGCGCAGCAGCTCCCAGTCGCAGGTCTTGGGCAGGGCGAACGGCGCCTGCAGCACGATGGCGGCGTCCAGCTCGCCGCCCTCGACGCTGCGGTACAGCTCCGGCGAATAGCCAGGCTTGATGAAGACCTTGATGCGCGGGAACTTCTCGACCATGCGCGCCAGGATGTCGGGCAGCATGCCGGTCAGCGCATTGGTGCCGGCGCCCAGGCGCAGCTCGCCGGCGGTGGCATCGTCATTGGCGACGGTGCTCAGATCGGCGACATCGCGCAGCACATCGCGCGCCCGCTGCAGGATGCGCGAGCCGGCCTCCGTGACATTGACGGTGCGGCCGGCGCGGGCGATCAGCGGCGCACCGATCTCCCGCTCCAGGGTGCGGATCTGCTGCGCCACCGCCGCCGGGGTGATGTTCAGCAGCCGCGCGGCCGCGGCCATGGAGCCGTGATCGACCACGGCGACGAAGGTGTGCAGGAATTGGGTGTCCACTGGCCTAGGCTACACGAGGCGGCTCAGTGATAGCCCTCATCGGAGTAAATCGTCAGTCCGCGCAGCGAACGCGTCGGTGCCGGGAAGAACAGGCTGGCGATATAGCCGATGACGATGCACAGCATGATGGAGATCGCCAGATAGAAGTAGGGGTGGACCAGATTCATCGACCAGGCGATGGTGGTGAGCACAATGGCCGAGCCCACGCCTATGGCCACGCCGGGCGAGTTGGCGCGGCGGGTGAACATGCCCAGGGTGTAGGCGCCGGCAAAACCGCCGCCCAAGAGGCCGGCCAGCTCGATCGACACATCGAACAGCGAGTGGATGTCGTAGCGCGACAGCAGCAGCGCGAAGCCGACGCCGATCAGCCCGGCCACCACCGTCATGATCTCGGCGAACAGCACGCTCTTCTTGGCGTCGGGGTTCTTCACCAGCTTCTCGTAGAAGTCCACCGAGGCCAGCGTTGCCACGCTGTTCATGATGCTGGACAGGGTGGCCATGGCGGCGGCAAAGATGCCGGCGATGATCAGCCCGGTCACGCCCATCGGCAGCTCCGCGGCGATGAACATCGGGAAGGTTGCATCGATGCTCAGCAGCGGATTCATCCGCTCGGGGTTGGCCTTGTAGAACACGAACAGCGCCGTGCCTATGGTGTAGAAGACGAAGCCGCCGGGGATCATGATCAGCGCAAAGGCCCAGATCGAGCGGCCGGCGTCCTTGTCCGACTTGGTGGACAGGGTGCGCTGCATCAGCACCTGGTCCTTGGGGAAGGTCAGCACCACATCGAACAGCACCAGGAAGATGAAGCCCCAGACGGTGGCCTTGGTCAGGTCGAAGCTGAAGTCGAACATCTTGGTCTTGTTGGCCGCGGCCGCCACCTCGATGAACTCGCCGAAGCCGCCATTGAGCTTGTAGATCATGAAGCCGATGGCGAAGATCGCCCCGCCCATCTTCACCACCAGCTGCACCACATCGGTCCAGACCACGGCCTTCATGCCGCCCATGGCCGTGTAGGCAATCGTGAAGCCGCCCATCATCAGAATGCTCCAGACCACGTTCAGGCCGGTGATGGTGGCAATCGCCAGCGAGGGCAGGAACAGGATCACGCTCATGCGGCTGCCCAGCTGCACCAGGATGCACAGGCCGCTGGACAGCATGCGTATGGCCGGGTGGAAGCGTGTCTCCAGGTACGAGAACACCGACATCAGGTCCAGCCGGCGCAGCAGCGGCACGATCCACACCGCCACGAACATCAGCGCCAGCACGGCGATCAGGTTGTTGGTCAGGTACTGCCAGTTGGTCTCGAAGGCCTTGGCCGGAATGGCGATATAGCTGATCGAGCTGGTGTTGGCCGCGTAGAGGCTGACGCCCGCGGCCCAGAACGGGATGCTGCGACCGCCGACGAAGAAGTCCGAGGTCGAGTTGCGCTTCTCGCGCAGATAGAAGTACAGGCCTATGCCCAGCATGGAGACCAGATAGACGACGATCACCACCCAGTCCAGCCACTTCAAGAGCAGCTTGCCGGACTCGACCTCGGCAAAGCCGAACTCCTGCAGGCCACCCGCACCAGGGCGGGCCCAGAGCACGCCGTTGTTCCAGGCCGTGGTCTGGCCGGCGCCGGCGGTATCGGGCGTGGCCATCACCGCCCAGGAGCCGGTGATGGTGTGAAAGCTCATCAGCCTGGGCGCTGCCTCGGCGCCTGACTGCACCAGATAGAGCACGTGGGCCTGGCCCATCGCCCGGCCCGAACCGGCCACTACCCGGCCGGGCACGGCGCCCTGCTCGGTCCAGCCGCGATCGGCCGACCAGCGCAGCATGGACTCGGCCCCTTGGTCATCGCTCTTGAAGGTGGCGAACAGCGCCGCGGTCTGGCCGACCAGCGAACTCAGCTGCCCTGCCCCGGGCCAGCCGGCCAGCTCGCGCCAGGCGGGCTGTTTGGTCTGGGGGTCGAGTTGCAGCAGCCGGGATTTGCCGTCGGGGCTCAGACCGGCAACGAAGAGCTTGTCGGTCAAGGTGGTGCCACGGGCAAGGGCCAGCGCGGTCGGCAACGGCGGCAGCGGACTCAGCGTCGGCCGGCCCTGCACCAGGGTCAGCCTGTCCGCCCGCTGCACCCGACCTTCGGCACCCATCAGCGCAAAGGCCTGGGCCCCGCTAGCGACCACCGCCAGCAGCGGTGCCGGCGCTTGCCAGCTCGTCGGCACCCAGCTCTTCTGGTCCTCGCTCAGCAGCCAGGCGTTTTGCTGGCCCAGCACCAGCGGCCGCCCGTCCAGCGCCACCAGGGCCGGCACCGGCTCGGTGGCCGGCAGCGAGGGCAAGGCCGTGATGCGCACCGCGGCCAGGTTCTCGGCCCGGACCGGTGAGCCAAAGGCAAGCAGCAGGGTGGCAATGACGCAAAGGACTCGTTGGGCTGGGCTCATGGACACTCGGGAAACGGGGGGGGGCAGCGCGCGGGGCGCAGGACGGCAGAACGACGACGGCGCTAGGGCGGGTTGGCGGACGCAGCGGCCAGCAGGGCCTCGGCGCGCTTCAGAAAAGGCAGATCGATCATGCGCCCGTCCACCAGAAAGGCCCCCCGTCCCTGTGCGGCCGCCGCACGCGCGGCCTCGACCACCCGCCAGGCTTGCGCTATCTCCTCGCGGCCGGGGCGGAACACCTCGTGGGCCAGCGCCACCTGGCTGGGGTGTATGCAGCTTTTGCCGGCAAAGCCCAGGCGCTGCGCCATCCGCGCCTCGACGCGGTAGCCCTCGGCATCGGCCACATCGGCAAACGCACCATCGACGGCAAAGACGCCGGCCTCGGCCGCCGCCATGCGCACGGCAAACATCACGGCATGCACATTGGCCGCATCGCGGCGGGCGATGCCCTGAGGCTCGAACAGATCGCCCAGGCCCAGCTGCAGACCGGCCACACGCGGATGGGCCATGGCAATTGCGGCCGCTGCTCGCAGGGCCTTCGGTGTTTCGATATTCAGCAGCAGCCGGATCGGCTGTTCCACGCCATTGGCCCGCTCGGCCCGCTCCAGCGCCGCCACGGCCACATGCACGTCGTCGGCCGACTCGGGCTTGGGCAGATTCAGCAACGCCAGGCCGGGCCGGGCCACGGCCTGCAGATCGGCCTCGAAATGCGGCGTGGCCAGCGCATTGACGCGCACGATGAGCAGCTTGGCCGCGCCGCGGGCCGTGTCGGATGTCACGAAAGCCTGCACCGCCGCACGGGCCGCCGCCTTCGCCGTCTCGGGCACGGCGTCTTCCAGATCGATGGAGAGGGCGTCGGCCACGCCGGCCAGGGCCTTGCCGAAAAGCTCCGGCCGCACACCCGGGACGAACAGTTTGCTCCGCATCATGGGCCGCAGTATGGTGGAGCCCGGACTCAAGAAAAATTGCTCTCAGCATCTTCAGACGATAGTTTTTCTATGCATAAGAGGCCTGTCAGCACCTTCAGCCTCGGGTCAAAACGCCGATACCTCCTTACTGATCATCTGGGAGTCGCACGCATGAACCTCAACAACCTGCCCATCTCACGCAAGCTCTGGGGCGCCATCCTGTTCCTGCTGGTGGCCATGCTGCTGGTGGCGGGCTTGACGATGCGGCGGGCGCAGGTGGTGCAGCAAGAGGCCTTCGAGCAGTCGGCGCTGGCCCATCAGCTGGTGGAGAAGGCCACGCAATGGAAGGGCATGACCGAAACCGCCGTGGCCCGCAGCCTGGCCTCGGCCATCAGCGCCGACCCGTCGGTGGGCACCTTCTTCAAGGAAAACCTGGCCAATGACGCACCGCGCGTGGCCAAGCTGCGCGAAGAGATCGCCAAGGAAGCCAGCACCGACGAAGACAAGGCCCAGCTGAAGGACATCGTCGCCCTCGGCGGCAAGCTGCTCGCCGCGAGCAAGAAGACGCGTGAACTGGGCGGCTCGGGCGATGTTTCCGGGGTCGAGGAAACGGTCAAGAACGAGTACGTGCCCTCGGTCAACGCCTATCTGGCCGCCATCGACAAATTCGTCAAGCTGCAGCAAGCCAAGGGTGAGAACGCGCAGAAGGAAGCGGCCGCGGCGCGCAGCGAGATCGTCATGTACGGCAGCATTGGCGCGCTGATCGTCATCGGCCTGGGCATGGCGGTGGCCGCCGCGCTGGTGAAGTCGATACGCCAACCCTTGCAGCAGTCGATCGATGTGGCCAGCGCGATCGCCGCCGGCGACCTGACCCAGCACATCAGCACCGAGCGCGGCGACGAGTTCGGCGCGCTGATGAAAGCGCTTCAGCACATGAACGAATCGCTGGGCCGGGTGGTGGGCAATGTGCGCGCCTCGACCGACAGCATCTCGCACGCCTCGGTGGAGATCGCCACCGGCAATGCCGACCTGTCGCAGCGCACCGAGCAAACGGCCTCGAATCTGCAGCAGACCGCCTCGTCGATGGAGCAGTTGACCGGCACCGTGCGGCAGAGCGCCGACTCGGCCCGTCAGGCCAACCAGCTGGCCTCGTCGGCCGCCGAGGTCGCCGCCAGGGGCGGCGCAGTGGTCGCGCAGGTGGTGTCGACGATGGACGAGATCAATGCCAGCTCGAAGAAGATCAGCGACATCATCGGCGTGATCGACGGCATCGCCTTCCAGACCAATATCCTGGCGCTGAATGCCGCTGTGGAAGCGGCCCGTGCCGGCGAGCAGGGCCGCGGCTTTGCCGTGGTGGCCAGCGAAGTGCGCAGCCTGGCCCAGCGTTCGGCCCAGGCAGCGCGCGAGATCAAGAGCCTGATCGGCACCTCGGTCGAGAAGGTCGAGGGCGGCTCGCGCCTGGTGGCCGACGCCGGCCAGACCATGAGCGAGATCGTCGGCTCGGTGCAGCGCGTGACCGACATCATTGCCGAGATCAGCGCCGCCGCCGCGGAGCAGAGCCAGGGCATAGGCCAGGTCAATGTGGCCGTCGCCCAGCTGGACCAGATGACGCAGCAGAACGCCGCCCTGGTCGAAGAGTCCGCCGCCGCCGCCGAATCGCTGAAGGAGCAGGCGATGCGGCTGGCCCAGGAGGTGGCGGTGTTCAAGCTCAGCGGGCGCTAGCCCCTTCTCAGGCCGGCAGCATCTCCGTCGGGTAGACGGCCGTGGCCAAGGGCTGGATGCGTGCGCCGGCCGGTATGTTCATGATCTCGGTGGCCGCACCCGGCGTGCCCCAGGCCTTGCCGGTGGTGCGCAGGGCCTTCATGTCGTAGACGAACACGGCAGCGATGTCGATCAGCAGCTCGCGCCAGGTGACCACGTAGACGTCATCGGCGATCCTGTAGTAGCTCGCCTCGTCGCAGCCGGCATCGCTGCGGCGCACCCCCTTGATCGCCTGGTAGGCGTACCACTTGCTGTTCAGATAGAGGTGCTCGTAAACGGTGTGCTCGTCATAGATGTAGAGCGCGCGCCGGCCGGTCAGGTCTTGCGTGGGCGCCGGGGCGGAGCCAGTGGGTTGTGTCCCAGCCGGGCCCAGCACCGCGGTGGTGAAGCGTTGCGAAAATCGCGTCTCACCCGGAGCGCTGCGCGCCCCCATGCGGGTGGCCACCACGAGGCCGCGCTGATGCCGGGTGTCGGCCACCACGGCCACCGTCTGGTCGCCGGGCGCGTCGAGCAGCAGGTCGATGAAGAACACGCCGGGCGCGGCCTCGACCACGTCGACCGTAGCGCCGCCCTCGGCCGGCAGCTCGAAGCCGGGCAGGCCGCTCCACCGGCAGCGTTCGTCCGCGCCGAACTGCAACGCCGCCACCGTGCCGCCCTCCAGATTCAGCTGCAGGCGCGTGCCGCGCAGCAGGGCACTCTGCGGCAAGCGGTTGCCGGCCAGTCCGCCGGCCACCGCCGCGGCCGAGGGGCCGCTGGCGACGGCCGCATCAAAGCGCTCGCCCACCAGCCGCTCGGACAGCGCCCACAGCGCGTCGGCCTTGTCTGCATCGAGCACGCGCGGCATCACGCCGTTGGGCAGCGTCGGGTCGGCATTCAGCTCGGCGGGGCCGCAATCTTCCAGGAAGCAGGCGCCCTGCCCGGCCAGCGCCGGGTGCACCAGCGCAAACACCGTGGTGGCCGCACCGGCCTGCAGGCTCTTGTGCTCCAGGTGAACGATGGCCGGCTGGCGCTCCAGCAAGACCTTGAAGTGCGAGTCGTCCAGATGGGTGTGCAGATGGGTGCCCAGGATGATGCCCGGGGCCACCACGAAGGCGCGCAGGCCCTGCTCACGCTGGCGACGGTCCAGCCCAACGGCGAACAGCGCGTTGGCCGATTTGGACTGGCCATAGGCCTCCCAGCGGTCGTAGGGCTTGCGCTCGAAGTTGGGGTCGTCGAAGTCAACGTCATTGAGCCGGTGCGCGCCCGAGCTCAGCATCACCACGCGGGCCTCGGGGCCGCGCTTGACGGCCGGCAGCAGGCGGTTGATCAGCAGGAAGTGGCCCACGTGGTTGCTGCCGAACTGCAGCTCGAAGCCATCCTCGGTGCGGCCCTCGTCGGTGGCCATGATGCCGGCGTTGCCGACGATGCCGTCCAGCTGCACGCCATCAGCCAGCAGGGCATCGGTGAAGCAGCGCACATCGGCCAGCGAGGCCAGGTCCAGCAGGCGGGCCTCGAACTGCGCGCCCGGCACCGCGGCGCGCAGCGCTTGCAGCGACTCGTCGGCGCGGGCCTGGGCGCGGGTGGTGATGATCACGCGGGCACCGCGCGCCGCCAGTGCGCGGGCGGTCTCCTGACCCAGGCCCGAGCTGCCGCCGGTGATCAGGTAGCACCTGCCCTGCAGGTTCAGGCCGGCCAGCACCTCGTCGGCCGTGGTGTTGCGGTTGAAGGGATTCGATGAAGCGGTCATGGTTTGCGAGTCCTTGGGACGATGGAGAGGTGGGGCCGGCGGTGCGCAAGGCCCGGGGATGGATACAGAGGGTTCAGCCGCTGCTGTGCTGCCACTTCAGCAGCCGGCGCTCGGCCAGCTGCAGCAGCAGGTTGCCGACATAGCCGATCACGCCCAGCAGGATCACGCCGGCATAGAGCTCGGCACTGCGGAAGGAACGCGAGGCGTACATGATGGTCGTGCCCAGGCCCTCCTGCGCGGTGACCATTTCGCCGACGACTGCGACGATCAGCGAGGCGGTCAGCGACAGGCGCATGCCCGAAAGGATGTCGGGCAGCGCATGGGGCAGCACGAATTTCCAGATGAAGGCGCGGCGGCCCAGGCCCAGCATGCGTGCCACCTCGCCCAGCCTTGGCTCAATCGACGAGAAGCCATGGGCCGTGGCCAGCAGCACGGGCCAGGCCGCACCGAAAGCCACTACGGCCAGCAGCATGCCGGGCGTCAGGCCCAGCAGGGCAATGCCCACCGGCAGCAGGGCCGTGGCCGGCAGCGGCCGCAGCAGCTCCAGCCCGGGCAGCAACCAGGTGCGTGCGCCGCTCGACAGGCCGATCAGGGCGCCCAGGGCAACACCCGCCACCGAGGCGATCAGCCAGCCGTAGACCATGCGCTCCAAGGTGCCCAGCGTGCGTGCGCCCAGCTCGCCGTTGCGCAGGCCGTCCAGCAGCGCTTCCCAGGCCTCGGCCGGCGCCGGCAGGAACACCCTCGACACCCATTGCTGCTGCGCCACCAGCGCCCAGCCGGCCACCAGGCCCAGGGCCACCGCCAGCGAGGCCAGCCACCACAGGCGGGCGCGCTGCAAGTCGGCACGGCCGCTCATGGCGCCCCTCCCTGCCAGGCCGGGAACAACGCGCGCTGCAGGCGCAGCAAGCCCGCGTTGACGGCCCAGCCCAGCGCCGCCAGCCAGGCCAGCACGGCGTACATCTCGGCCACGCGCAGCTCCTGCTGGGCCAGCATCATGCGGTGGCCCAGGCCCATCGGGTTCTCGGCGATCTCGGTCGTGATGGCCACCACCAGCGCAATGCTGGCGCACAGCCGCAAGGCGATGAAGATGCGCGCCGCCGCGGCCGGCAGGATGATCTTGACAGCCAGCGCCCAGGGCGTGAGGCCCAGCACGCGGGCCACTTCGAGCAGGCGCGCATCGACACCGCGCACCGCCGCCTGGCTGAGCAGCAGCATAGGCCAGAAGCAGGTGAAGGCGACCAGGGCCATCTCCATGCGGTAGCCGAAGCCGAAGCTGAGGATGGCGATCGGGATCAGTGCCACCGGCGGCAGGGTGCGCAGCAGTTCGACCGATACCGCCGACAGCCGCTCCAGCGTGCGCGACAGCCCCAGCACCAGGCCCAGCACCAGGCCCGCCAGGCCGCCCAGCAGCAGGCCGCCGAAGGCGCCGGTGAGGGTTTGCGCGGTGGCGGCCAGCAGCTGGCCGCCCGCCAGGCTCTCGATGCCGGCGGCCCACACCTCGCTGGGCCGGGCCACGCCGTCGCTCTGGACGTCGAAGGCGCGCAGCAGCAGCTCGGCGGCCCCCAGCGCGAGCAAGGGCAAGACCAGTCCCTTGGCGGAGGACAGCAGCTTGTCCATGGCCATCAATGCCGCTCCTGCACCAGGCCGTAGAGCTGGTGGCGCAGGCGCAGGTACTCGGGGTGCTCACGCGTGGCCAGCTGCTCGCGCGGGCGCGGCAGGCGCACATCGACAATCTCGGCCACGCGGCCCGGGTTGGCCTGCAGCGCGATCACGCGGTCACCCAGGTAGAGGGCCTCCTCCAGGTCGTGGGTGACGAACAGCACGGTGGTGCCGGACTCCTCGACCAGCCGGACCACTTCGTCCTGCAGGCCCTGGCGCGTCATCGCGTCGAGCGCGCCAAAGGGTTCGTCCATCAGGAACACCTGCGGGCGCTGGGCCAGGCAGCGCGCGATCTGCAGCCGCTGCTGCATGCCGCCGGACAGCTGCAGCGGGTATTTGTCGGCATGGGCGGCCAGGCCCACCTTGGCCAGCAGCTCGGCAATGCGCGCCGGCCGCTCGGCCGCGGGCAGGCGCGCCGCCTCCAGCGCCAGGCTCACATTGCCGGCGGCCGTGCGCCAGGGCAGCAGGGCGCGGCCATAGTCCTGGAACACCACGGCCACATCGGGCGAGGGCGCGCGCACCGGCTGCTGGCGAAACAGCACCTGGCCGCCGCTGGCCGGCAGCAGGCCCGCCAGCAGGCGCAGCAAGGTGGTCTTGCCGCAGCCCGAGGGGCCCACCAGGCAGACGAACTCGCCGCGCTGCACGCTCAGGCACAGGCCGTCGATGACGCGCCGGCCCTGCAGGTCCAGGCAGACCCGGTCGAAGCGGATCAGCTCGTCGGCGGACGCGTCGGCGGAAAGCGGCTGGCTCATCATTTGATCGTCAGCAGCCGTTGCGTATCGACCGGCTTGCGCAGCATGTTCTGGCGCCGCATCATGTCCTGCCACAGGTCCAGCTGGGCGGGCGTGACGGTAGCGTTCATCTTGCTGATGCGTATCGTGGCCAGCGCCTCCGGTGGCAGCTTCACGTGGCGGCCGTAGATGGCGCGCGCGGCCTCGTGGTCGGCGTCGGCAAAGGCCACCGCCTCGGCCATGGCGGCCTGGAAGGCGGCCGCCACGCCCGGATGCTGCAGCGCCCAGTCGCGCCGCATGATGTAGACGAAGGGCGGCAGGCCGTCGGGCAGATCGGCGGCAATCAGAAAGGTCTTGTTGCCGATGCCGGTCTTGGTGGCGCGGGTCAGAAAAGGCTCGGCCGTCATGATGGCGTCCACCGTGCCGGCCTTCATCACGTCGGCCAGCTGCGGGAAGGCCACCTCGACGAACTTCACCTTGCGATGGTCCACCCCGTGCACGGTAAGCCATTCGCGGGTGAGCACATGGAAGAAGCTGCCCAGGCCGGGCATGCCCATCTTCTTACCCACCAGGTCGGCCGGCCTGGCAATGCCCGAGCCGGTCTTGGCGACGACGCCGAACACGGTGTCGGTCTTGGACGCGATGGCGCCGCCCGAGGCCACAACCAGATCGAGCCCGCTGTCGCTGGCCTGCAGCAGGGTGGTCACGCTGTCGGCCACCACCTGCAAGGAGTCGGCCTGCAGCGCCACCGTGCCGTTGGCCGGGTTGCTGATGATTTGCGGCGTCACCTCCAGCCCGCGCTTCTTGAAGAAGCCCTTCTCCATCGCGATGAACACCGGCACGAACTCCGGCATCGGCGCAATGCCCACATGGAGCTGGGTGTCGGCGCAGGCCGGGCCGGCGGCCAGCGCCATGGCTGCTGCCACGGCTGCCAGGCTGCCGGCCATGCGCTTACTGATGCTGTCCATCTTCATCATCACAAACTGCCTTTTCATTGCGGTGGGGTTGGGGTCACGTTCAGAACCGCGTGGCCAGGCGCACGCCCAGCAGTCGCGGCTCACCGATGATCAGGCCGCCGGTACCCAGGCCGGAGTAGGACTTGATCACCGTCTTGTCGCCCGCATTCTTCACGAAGGCCTGGATGCTGTAGTCGCCCTTGGGCGACTCCCACTGCAGGCTCAGGTCGACCTTGGTGTAGGCCGGCTGGGTGTACTGGCGCGGCGCATTGAAGTCGCTCACCACATAGCTGGCCGAGCGGCGCATCGATGCCCGTGCGCTCAGGTTGGCGCCGCCGGCCAGGGACCAGCTGTGCTGGTAGCCCAGCGCCACGGTGCTGCCGGGCGAGTTGTCCAGCGCATGGCCGCTCCAGTTCTGCTGCGAGCCCACCGGCCCGGCGGTATAGCCGATGTACCTCGACTTCAGCAGACCCAGGCTGTAGGTGAGGATGTCATCGGGCGTCAGCGCGAACTTGCCATCCAGATCGAAGCCACGCACCCTGGCCTTGGCGGCGTTGACGGTGGCGAAGGCGCCGGTGGACGAGGTGGGCGGCATGCCGGCGCTGAGCTGCAGGTCGCGGTAGTCGTAGTCGAACAGCGCGGCGTTGAACTGCAGACGACCGTCAAGGGCACGGCCCTTGGCACCTACTTCAGTGGCACGCAGGTTCTCCGGGTGGTAGATCAGATTGGGGTTGTAGTTGGGCTTGGTCTTGTCGTCCGTGCCCTGGTTGAAGCCGCCCGCCTTGTAGCCGGTGGACACGCTGGCATACACCATCAGCGCACGGCTGACCGTGTAGTCGGCGCCGATCTTCCAGTTGGTCTTGCTGTAGCGCGCCGAGGCGCCATAGGGCGCAGGCATGTCGCCGACATACATGGTGCCCACCTGGGATTTGCTGTCGCTGGTCTGGCGCAGGCCGCCGGTCAGGCGCAGCGCCTCATTCAATGCATAGCTGGCCTGGGCAAAGCCGGCCACCGTCGAGGCCTTGGTCGGGTCGACCAGCCAGTGCAGGCCCACGCCCGGGGCGAGCAGATCGGCAATCGTGTAGTCGGTGAGTGACTTTTCCTTGAACGAATACAGGCCGGCCACCCATTCCAGCGCCGAGCTGCCGTTGGAGGCCAGGCGCAGCTCATGCGAATCCTGCTGGTTCTTGCCGCGGAACAGCAGCGGGAACGGCAGCTCGCCGTGGGCTGTGTCTTCGTGGCGCTTCAGTTCGCGGTGGCCGAACTGGTAGGTCAGCTCGACCGGGCCGAAGTCGTGCTTGAATTCCGCCGCCACACCTCCGGTGTCATCGTTGAAGGCCGAGGGCACGACGGCATTGAACTGGCGCTGCTGCTTCTTGTCGCCCGAGTAGAAGCGCTCCAGCGGCACCATGCCCGAGCCGATGCCGCCGATGTGGGCCGCGTCCAGCGTCAGCAGCAGGCTGGTCGATGGGTTGAACTTGACCAGGCCGTGCAGGCGCAGCGCATCGTCATTCGCATCGTTGTGGGCCGGCGTGCCGTTGGTGTTGAACAGATAGCCGTCGCGGCGGTTGCCGGCCACAGCCAGGCGCAGCGCCACAGTCTCGCTGACGGGCAGATTGACCATGGCCTCGTAGCGCAAGGTGTCCAGATTGCCCAGCGTGAGGCCTGCCGCACCGGCGAGCTGGAACTTGGGCTTGTTGCTGATCACATTGATCGCGCCGGCCGTGGCATTGCGTCCGTACAGCGTGCCCTGCGGGCCGCGCAGCACCTCCACCCGTTCCAGATCGAAGAAGCTCAAGCCCTGGGCCTGTGGGCGGGCGATGTAGATGCCGTCGAGATTGAAGGCTGCGGATGGGTCGCCGCCATCGGTGAAGTCGCTGCTCGAAACACCGCGTATGCGTATCGTCATGCCGTGGGCGGAGTCGCCATCGGCGATCTCGACGTTGGGCATCAGATCGCTCAGATTGTCGATGCGCACGGCGCCCAGCTCCTTCAGGTCGTCACCGCCGACCACCGACAGCGCCAGCGGCGTCTTGGAAGCGAACTGCAGGCGCTTCTGTGCCGTCACGACAACCTTGTCCAGCGTTGTGGTCTTGTCCTGGGGATCGGCTGCTTCGGTCTGCGCCCGGGCCGCGGCGCAGGCGCCCAGCATCAGCAGGGCGATGGCCCGGGATTGCGCGCTCAGGCGCCATGAGTCTTTGTGCATTGTTTCGTCTCCAGCGTGATCGGCTCTTGGGGCCGAGAGATGCCTTCGCAAGTTGGATTGCGTTAGGCGTGGATTGATCTGTGTGCTGCGATTCATGTCGGCGCCGGTGTGCTTGAGCGGCGCCTGTAGCCGGGAGGCATCCGTCCTCCGTGTCGGCAAGTATCTCCAAATTTCGATTAAAGTCTACTAGTGTTGACCATTAAATTGGCCGCCGTGCAAAGGCAATGCCACAATCGGCCACCTTGCCGGCAGGCCTTGAAAGATTCAGCGAATGCCAAAAATCATCGATCACGACGAGCGCCGCAGCGAGATCGTCGACGTCACCTGGAAGCTCATCATCGACGGCGGCATCGAGGCCGCCACGATGCGGGAAATTGCCGCCGCCGCAGGCTTTGCCAACGGCGCGCTGAAGCGCTATTTCGCCTGCAAGGAAGACATCATCGGCGCCACCTACGAGCGCGCGCTGCAGGTGGTCGGCGCCTATGTGGCTCAGGGCAAGAACCGCGGCCTGGCCGGCCTGGGCGAGTTCTGCCTGGCTGCCATGCCGATAGACCCGGAGCGCATCGAGGCCGGCAAGGTGCTGCTGGCCTACTGGGCCATCTCGCTCTACAACCCCAAGCTGCATGCCAAGTACCTGGATCACCTGAAGACCTGGCGCGCCGAGCTGGGCCGCTACCTCCGCGAGGGGCGCGAGGACGGTGACATCGTCACCCAGACGCCCGACGCGCAGCTGATCGACGAGATCGTGCTGCTCAATGCGGGCGCCACGATGATGAGTCTGCTCGGCCCCAAGCTCTCGACGGTGAAGTTGCAGAAGCAGCATCTGGCGGACTTTCTGCTCAGGCTGACGCGCGACTGAGGCCGGCGCCTCAGCCAAACACCTTGCGCAGGAATTCGCTGGCACGCTGATGGGCGCGTGCCGCATCGCTGAGACGGGTGTTCAGGCCGAAGAAGCCGTGCACCTGACCGAGGTAGCGCGTGCGCTCGACCGGCACGCCGGCTTCTTCGAGCCGTTTCACGAACGCCTCTCCCTCGTCATGCAGCACATCGTGTTCGGCGCTCAGCAGCAGCGCCGGCGGCAGGCCGCTGACGTCGGCCGCGCGCAGCGGCAGCAGATAGGGATGGTCCAGATGGCGCGGGTCGCTGACGTACTGATCGAAGAAGAAGCGCATCGCGCCGGCCGTCATGCCGAAGCCTTCGGCATAGCGCTCGTAGGAATCGAAGCCGTCGTCCGGGTGGGCGTAGACCGGGCTCACCAGCAGCTGACCACTGATGCGCGGGCCCTGCCTGTCCCTGCTCATCAGGCACAGCACGGTGGCCAGATTGCCGCCGGCGCTCTCTCCACCCACGGCGATGCGCTGCGGGTCGATGCCGTGTGCGGCGCCCTGCTCGACCAACCAGCACAGCGCCGCATAGCAATCATTCGGTGCGGCGGGATAGGGATGCTCGGGTGCCAGCCGGTACTCGACCGACACCACCGCCGCACCCGAGGCATGGCAGACGGCACGGCAGCAGAGGTCGTTCTCGGCCACATTACCGGCCGTCCAGCCGCCGCCGTGCAGCCACAGCAGCGCCGGCACCGGTGCGGCGCCACCCGGGTGGTAGATGCGCAGGCTGACCTGGCCGCCAGGCAGCGGGTGGTCGGTGATGCGCGCCACGGGGGCCAGCTCGCTGCCGGTCTCGAAGCGATCGGCCAGCGCGGTGCGCAGCAGCTGAGCCGTCATCGGACCGGCGGGCGGCGCATCGGCGGCGCCACGCGCCAGCAGGGCCGCGACCTCGGGCGACAGGGTGGTGTAGTCACGCACTCCCGCCGTGATCGCCTCGGCCACGAGCACGCGCGGGCTGCCCGGCAGCACCAGCTTGTCGCTGACCTGCCAGCCGGCGGCCAGCAGCCAGCTGCGCACCTCGGCCTCGGGATAGACGACGGTGCCGTCGATCACCAGATACTCAGCCGCATGCAGCGCGTCCAGCGGGCGCTGCTTGGCATCATCGTCGAGAAAGAAGTCGAGCAGCAGCAGGCGAGCGCCTGGCGCCGCGGCGTGGCGCGCTCGGCGCAGTATCTCGATGTTCTGCTCGGCGCTGAAGCGGTGGATGACGTGGTTGACCATCACCAGGTCGTACGCACCCTCGGGCCGCGCCTGGTCGGTCTTGGCGCCCACAAACTGGCTGCGCGTGGCCAGGCCGGCCCCCGAGACCTTGGCCTGCACCGAGGCGATGAAGTCGGGGTCGAACAGAAAAGTGGTTTGCAGCGCCGGATTGGCCTGCATGGCGGCGATGCTGAAGTCTGGCGCCAGGCCGCCAAGGTCCAGCAAACGCTGGTGGCGCCCGAAATCCACCTGCGCGGCCAGCATCTTGGCGTGCAGTGCGTTGTAGGCCATCACGCCGCCGATGAAGGTATCCCAGCGGCCGTTCTCGAAGCTCAGCTGGCCGGGCAGCGTGGTGTCCACCGTGTGGTCGAACTGCTGCCAGTGGCCATAGCTGATCTCGTTGAGAAAGGTCAGGAAGGGTGCCAGGTCGACGCTCGATCCCTGGCCCACCAGGTAGGCAGCGGCATCGGGCGTCAGCGCGTAACGGCCGGCCTCGCGCTCCAGCAGGCCCAGCGAGGCCATCGAGTCGCCCAGGATGCGCGCCATGCGCTTGGACACGCCGGTGGCCGCGGCCAGCTCATGGGCGTCCAGCGGCCCGTCATTCAGCGCTGCGAACAGGCCGATGCGGCTGGCGGCAAACAGCTGCTTGGCCCCCATATAGCCGACCGCGATGGAAACGATCTTGTCGGGCGAAGCGATGGATTGCGAGGTAGTCACCGTGAGGGTCTCTTTCAACTGGGCTGTGATGCGGATGAGGCGTCGGGTGCGCCGTCTTTTCGTATACAAATGTTGACTATAAAAGTTGCGGGCGTCAATACCGGGGTTTGCCATGAGAGCCCGACCACGGGTGCCTGGGCGCAGTCGATCAACTCGCAGTGCCGCCTCGAGCAAACGCAACGGCAGGTGCAGCGCAACACTGCCGCCACAGAGTGAACCGCCCTGGGCCGCATGTCGCGGCCTGAGGCGGCCATGCGAGGGCGGGTTGGGATGAACTACAAAGAATGGACCATAGGCGTGCGCGTGAGCGCCGCCTTCATGGCTTTGATCGCGGTGATGGGGGCGCTGGCCCTGTTCTGTCTGATGGAGCTGCGCGGCACGGCGGGCCTGGTCACCGGCCTGCTGGACACGCAGTGGCGGCTGGCGCAGGGCATCGTCCGGCTGCAGGGTCTGGTCGAACTGAATGTGTGGCGCGACACCACACGGGTCAATGTCGCCCTGGGTGCCTACACAGCGGAATACAAGCGCGCTTTCGAGCAGACCCAGGCCGACGCGGCAGCGCTGCGACGCAGCTTGCAGGCCGTGCCGCAAAGCGCCGAGCTGCAGGCGCAATTCAAGCAGGTGGACGCGCTGGCAGCCGAGTTCAGTACGCTGACTGCCGAGATCACACGGCTGCGTGGCGAGGGTGACTATGTGGCTCTGCAGAAAATGCTTTCCGAGCAGCACACGCCGGCGCGCCAGCGCTATGCCGAAGCCTTGAGCCGCCTGGTGACCTTGACCGATGAGGCGGCGGCGCGGGCCGGCGAGCAGGCTGCGGCACGGGTGGCTTCGGCGCAGACCTGGGTCAGCCTGATGCTGGTGGCGGCGATCGCCTGCGCCGCCCTGTTCGCCTGGCGGCTGGTGCGCGGCATCAGCCGTCCGATCCGCGCCGTGGTCGGCCAGGCCCGCGCGATTGCCGATGGCGATCTGTCCGGCCAGGTGGCCCAGGATGGCGCCGCCGAGATCGGCGACCTGCAGCGCGCGCTGGCCAGCATGCAGGGCGGGCTGCGCACCCTGGTGGCCCAGGTACACCAGGCCAGTGACGCCACCTCGCTGGCCAGCCAGGAGATTGCGCGCGCGAATCAGGATCTCAGCGAGCGCACCGAGCACACGGCCAGCCTGCTGCAGGAGGCCACCGCCTCGGTGGCCGAGCTGCACAAGCTGGCCGACGACACCGCCGCCTCTGCCGCCGAGGCCAATGGGCTGGCCACCAGCGCCGCCGCCGACGCCCACAGCGGCGCCGACACGGTGCTGAAGGTGATGGCCTGCATCACCGATGTGCACGCGCACTCGAAGCAGATCGGCGAAATCATCCAGCTGATCAATGGCATTGCCCTGCAAACCGACATCCTGGCGCTGAACGCCGCGGCCGAGTCGGCCCGTGCCGGCATCCACGGCAAGGGCTTCTCGGTGGTGGCCGACGAGGTGCGCAATCTGGCCCGCCGCTGCGCCAGCGCCGGTACGCAGATCAAGACCCTGGTGCTGGACGCCAACCGCCGCGCCGACGACGCCGTGGCGCTGGCCCGCGATGCCGGCGAGGCGTTGCAGCGCTGCGTCGGCGGCGCCGAGGGCGTGGCCCAGCTGATCGCCCGCATCCATACCGACAGCGCCCTGCAATCGAAGCAGGTGGCCCAGGTCAGCGCCAGTGCTGCACACATCGACCGCATGACCCAGGCCAACGCCGCCCTGGTCGAACAGTCGGCCGCCGCCGCCGCCGGCCTCAGCGAGCAGGCGCACCAGCTGGTGCAGTTGGTGCGCGTGTTCCGCCTCGACATTCCTTCCCTCCCGGCCCCGCATCCCGCGCGGCCTGCCACCTCCGACCCCGTCCGCTATGCAAGAACAACAGGTTGACTATGTGATCGCCGGTGCCGGCTCGGCCGGCTGCGTGCTTGCCCACCGTCTGGTGAAGGCCGGCTTTTCGGTGCTGCTGCTGGAGGCCGGCCCGAAGGACGATAGCCCCTTCATCCACATGCCGGCCACCTTCGTCAAGGTGATAGGCAGCGAGCGCACCTGGCTCTACGAAACCGAGCCACAGCTGGCCGCGGCCGGCCGCACGATGTATGTGCCCCAGGGTCGCACGCTGGGTGGTGGCAGCTCTGTCAACGCCATGGTCTACACCCGCGGCACGGCGCAGGACTATGACGACTGGGCCGCCCAGGGCTGCAGCGGCTGGGACTGGAGCCAGGTCTTGCCTGCCTTCCGTCGCGCCGAGGGCAACCAGCGCCTGGCCGGCGAGTTTCATGGCAGCGACGGGCCGATGAAGGTCAGCGACACCCGCTACCGCCATCCGCTAAGCCTGGCCTTCGTCAAGGCCGCGCAGGAGATCGGCCACCGCTACAACGACGACTTCAACGGCGCGCGCCAGGCCGGCGTGGGCTTTTATCAAACCACGACGATGGACGGCAAGCGCGCCAGCACGGCGGCCACCTACCTGGCCGCCGTGTCGGGCAACCCGCTGCTGACCGTGCACACCCGCGCCCATGTGCTGAAGATAGACATAGCGGATGGCGAAGCCCGCGGCCTGCGCTGGCGCGACAGCGCGGGCAACGAGCATCTGGCGTTGGCGCGGCGCGAGGTGGTGCTCAGCGCCGGCGCGCTGGCCAGCCCCAAGCTGCTGCTGCTCTCGGGCATTGGCCCGGGGGCGCAGCTGCAGCAGCTGGGCATCCCGGTGCTGCGCGATCTGCCCGGCGTTGGCGAAAACTACCAGGACCATCTGGAGGTCTCGGTCTACGGCCGCGCCCGCGAGGCCATCAGCCTGCTGGGCCAGGACCAGGGCCTGCGCGCGCTGGGCCACGGCCTGCAGTGGACGCTCTACAAGCAGGGCCTGCTGAGCTCCAATGTGGTCGAGTCGGGCGGCTTTTTCGACACCACCGGCAGCGGCCGGCCGGACGTGCAATTCCATGTGCTGCCCACGCTGGTGGGCGATGTCAACCGCGAGCCGCTGGCCGGCCATGGCCTGTCGCTGAACCCCTGCTTTCTGCGCCCGGCCTCCCGCGGCGTGGTGCGCTTGCGCAATGCCGACCCGATGGCGCCGATCTGGTTCGACGCCCGGGCCCTGAGCGAGCAGCAGGATGTGGACACCCTGGTGCGCGGCGTCAAGCTGGCGCGGCGCATGCTGCGGGCGCCGGCCCTGCGCGCGGTGATCAGCGCCGAGCTGGCCCCGGCCGTGCAGGACGAGGTGCCCGACAGCCTGCTCGAAGCCCATGTGCGTAGCCACGCCAAGACCGTCTATCACCCGGCCGGCACCTGCAAGATGGGCATAGACGCAATGGCCGTCGTCGGCCCCGAGCTGAAGGTGCATGGTGTCCGCCGCCTGCGCGTCTGCGACGCCTCGGTGATGCCCACGCTGATCAGCGCCAACACCAATGCGCCCACCGTGATGATCGCGGAGCGCTGCGCCGAGTTCATGCTTTCAGAGGCAGTACCTCCACGCTGAAGCAAGGCTGCACTGTCAGTCAAACAACCGTCGCCATGGCCATCTAGAGTGCCGGCATCAACAGCAGTCGGGAGACAAGAATGACTTCATTCCAGGGCAAGGTGGCCTTCATCACCGGGGGCGGCACCGGCATCGGCGCGGCCGTGGCCCAGCAGCTGGCCGCGGCCGGCGCCAAGGTGGTGCTGATGGGGCGGCGGCTGGAACCCCTGCAGGCCGTGGCCCAGCCCCTGGGTGGCCTGGCGGTGGCCGGCGATGCCGCCGACGCTGCCGACGTGCGCAAGGCGCTGGCCCAGGCGCACGAGGCCTTTGGCAAGGTCGACCTGCTGGTCGCCAATGCCGGCGGCCACGGCATTGGCAACGTGATCGACACGACGGACGACTCCTGGGCCCAGGCCACGCGCCTGAACCTCGACACCGCCTTCGTCTGCGCCCGAGAGGCCATGCCCGACCTGATCGCGCAGCGCGGCAATATCGTCATCCTGTCCTCGCTGGCCGGGCATTTTGCCGGCCCGGGCGTGGTCGGCTATGTGACGATGAAGCATGCGTTGATCGGCTTGACCCGCTCGCTGGCGCGGGACTACGGCCCGCAGGGCGTGCGCGTCAATGCCGTCTGCCCCGGCTGGGTGCGCACGGCGATGGCCGACGAGCAGATGGACGTGCTGGTGCAGAAGTACCAGCTCGCCGGCGTCGATGCCGCCTACGACAAGGTCACCCGCAACGTGCCCATGCGCCGCGCCGCCACGGCCGATGACGTGGCCAACGCGGTGCTGTTCCTGGCCTCGCCGCTGGCCGCGATGATCACCGGCACCTCGCTGATGGTGGATGGCGGCGCCTCCGCCGTCGATCTGCCGACGATTGCCTTCGCCGACTGACGTACTGACCGCAACACGGAGCATTCCCATGACCCAAGCCCGCCCCGCCGGCTGGAAGAATTACGACGACTTCGCCGATGGCATCGCCACCAACCGCCTGCCCGCCTCGGCCGCCCTGATCGGCAAGACCCTGCGCCTGAGCCTGCCCGGCTTTGTGCTGACCCTGAGCCCCAGCGATCTGCACCGCCTGAGCTGGTCCGAGCAGGGCCAACACATGGGCCATGGCGAAGACTGGTACGAGGCGATCGAGGTCGCCCCCGACACCTTCTTCATCGACATCACCCAGGCCTCGCGCCCGCAAGAGGCGCTGACGGTGATCGTCAACACCCGCACGCTGCGCGTGCTGGCGATACGCTGCCAGATCATCAGCACGGAAGCGGCCGGCGGTGAGCCCCGCGTGCCGCAGGACTTCTGGGTCGGCACCTTGGGCGATGACCCATCCGCCGCCACCGGCCCGGTGCCCGCGCCAACGCGAGACCTGATAGGCCTGCGCACCTGGCAGACCTACAGCCCCAGCCACACCTACGAACACACCTATCTGAGCTCCAGCCGTTACGCCTGGCAATGCCTGGTGGGCGTGCAGCGCGGTCATGGCGATGTGGACCTGGCCAGTTACTACAAGTTCGACGACGACCAGTACATCTTCACCTTCCGCGAGTTCAAAATCCCGGTCGCCTCGGTGTTCTTCTTCAACTTCGCGGCAGGCCGCTCCACCGGCAAGTTCCTGGGCGTCACCGGCGCCGGCGAAATTGCCAACAACCCGGCCGGCGCCTTCATGCGCAAGGCTTCGATGACCTTCTACACCCACGGCGAGGAGCCAGTCTGATGCGTACGAATCTGCAGATCATCCAAGAACACTACGCCGCCTCCGACCGCCAGGACATCGCCGCGATGATGGCCGACCTGGCCCCCGACGCCCGCTGGACCGAGGCCGCCGGCTTCCCCTGCGCCGGCACCCATATCGGCCCGCAACAGGTCATAGCCAAGGTGTTCAAGGTGCTGGGCGGCGAGTGGGAGGGCTACACCTTCAAGCTCGAATCGCTGATCGACGGCGGCGCAACGATTGCCGGCGTGGGCACCTACTCGGGCACCTACCGAAAGACCGGCAAAGCCATGCAGGCACGCGTCGTCCATGTCTGGCAGCTCGAGGGCGGCAAGATCCGCGCTTTCGAGCAGTTCACCGACACCCTGCTGGTGGCCCGGGCGATGACATAAGGTGAGGAGTGGGACGGCTCCAGTTCCAGGCTGGATCGTCCGAATTCACAGCCGCCTTCGGGCGGCTTTTTTCTTCATCGCCGGTCTGCGGGGATTCTTGGCGACGCAGGAGGCTGGGCAGGCCCGCAGCTCCGTGTCCCCCGGGCGCTGCGCGCCCTCCTCCTTTACCTACGCTGCGGGCCTACCCAGCCTCCTGCTTGTGCCACATCGTGCCCTATGACGCACAGCGACGCCGGTGGCAAGACTCGGGCTGCGGGCGTGCGCTGTTGCGCAGGTAAAGGAGGAGGCCGCAACGCGGCCGGGGGACACGGAGCAACAGCGTGCGCCCGCAGCCCGAGTCACGCTCGCCTGGCTCCCTCGGAAACCGAATCACTTGACCGACAGCGCCCATTGCACCTCAGTGCGCGCAAGTCCATCTGGCGCTGCGTCGCCAGTCAAACGCCGGGCCTCCTCGCTTCCTACGATGACTTGGCTGATCCATTCATCAACAAGAGGAGACATCATGGCACGTCAAATAAGCGCAATCACTCTCGCCGCTGCGGCGGCACTGCTGAGCGGCACTGCCCAGGCCACCGAGGGCGGTGGCGGGGTTTATCCGAACGGCAACGAGAACTATCTGGTGGGCGCGATGCCGCCCCCAGGCACCTACTGGTTGGCCTACAGCGGCTACGACCATCTGACCAAGCTGCGCGACAACAACGGCGACCGCATCAATGTGCCGTTCGACGTCAAGGTCGGTGCCTTTGCGCCGCGCTTCGTCTGGGTCACCGACACCAAGATTCTGGGCGGGCAGCTGGCCTGGCATGTGATCGTGCCGTTGCTGAATGTGGACGTCAGTGTGGCTGGCCAGAGTCAGCGTAAGTCGGCCATCGGTGACATCGTGTTCGGCCCGGGCATCGGCTTTCACGAGGGCAATCTGCACTATGTGTTCGCGCTGGACGTCAACGCACCAACCGGCTCCTACAAGAAGACCGACCTGGCCAACACCAGCCGCAACTACTGGAATCTGGAGCCGCTGATCGCCATCAGCTATGTGCAGCCGCAGGGCATCAATGCCGACATCAAGTTTCACTACGACTTCAACGCCGAGAACAAGGCCACCCATTACAAGTCCGGCCAGGAGTTCCACTTCGACTACGCACTGGGCTATGGCTTCGGCAATGGCTGGGTGGCAGGCGTGGGCGGCTACGTCTACCAGCAGGTCGCGGCCGACAGGCTGAACGGTGCGACGGTGGCCAATGCCAAGGGCGAGGCGATGGGCTTCGGGCCGTCGATCAAGTACGACAACGGCAAGGGCTTTTTCATCACCGCCAAGTGGCAGCAGGACTTCTCGGTCAAGAACCGGGCCGAGGGCACGGCGCTGAAGGTCAAGTTCTCTATCCCCTTCTGATGCCTGTCGGCGGCCCGCCCGGCATGCACCGCCGTGCAAGCCGGGCTGCGCTGCCAGACAAGCGCCACGCCGGACGCCTGCCTACAGTGCCCAGGGACTGCGCCCATCCCATGAACAGGAGTTCACTCATGCACCCGCGAGATCTATCGCTTGAACAGCTTGCCAAGGTCGGCTTTCTCGCGCGCCACCGGCATCACAATTTCATTGACGGCCGCGCCTGCCCGGCGGCGTCGGGACTGTTCACCCCCGTGGTGGACCCGGCCACCGAGCTGGTCGTCGCCGAGGCGTCGGACAGCGACGAGCGCGATGTCGAACTGGCCGTGGCCAGCGCACGCCGCACCTTCGAGGACTCGGCCTGGTCGGCCATGCTGCCGGCCGAGCGCGAGCGCCTGCTCTACAAGCTGTCGCAGCTGATCGAGGAGCATGCCGATGAGCTGAGCGCGCTGGAGACCCTGCAAAGCGGCAAGCTGCAGGCGATTGCGCGGATGATCGACGTGGGCAGCGGCGCCGCCTTCGTGCGCTATATGGCCGGCTGGGCCACCAAGCTGGAAGGCCAGACCCTGGACCCGTCCATCCCCGGCCCGCCGGGCACGCAGTACATCACCTATACCCGGCGCGAGGCGGTGGGCGTGGTGGCGGCGGTCGTGCCCTGGAACTTTCCGCTGGCCATCGCGCTGTGGAAGGTGGCACCGGCGCTGGCGGCCGGCTGCACGGTGGTGCTCAAGCCGTCTGAAGAGACGCCGCTGACCGCGCTGCGCCTGGCCGAGCTGGTGATGCAGGCGGGCTTTCCGGCCGGCGTGCTGAATGTGGTCTGCGGCCGCGGCCACACGGCGGGCGCGGCGCTGACCCGCCACCCGGACGTCAACAAGATCAGCTTCACCGGCTCCACCGCCGTGGGCAGGCAGATCGGCCATGCCGCCGTCGACAATATGGCGCGCATGACCCTGGAGCTGGGTGGCAAGTCGCCGATGATCGTGCTGGCCGACGCCGACCCGGCCAAGGCGGCCCTCGGCGCGGCGATGGGCATCTTCTTCAACCAGGGTCAGGTTTGCACTGCAGGCTCGCGGCTGTATGTGCATCGGTCGATCTTCGACCAGGTGCTGAAGGGTCTGGCCGAGGCTGCACAGTCACTGAAGATTGGCTCCGGCTTCGACGCCGCCTCGCAGCTGGGGCCGCTGGCCTCGAAGCGCCACTTCGAGCGGGTGCTGGGCTTCATCGCCGAGGCCCGGGCCGAGGGGGCGCGCGTCGTCACCGGCGGCGAGCGGGCGCTGGCCGGAGGCTACTTCGTGCAGCCCACGGTGCTGACCGATGTGCATGCCGGCATGCGCATCGTGCGCGAAGAGGTGTTCGGCCCGGTGATCGTCGCCATGCCCTTCGACGATGTGGACGAAGCCGTGCGCCTGGCCAATGACAACCCGATGGGGCTGGCCGCCAGCATCTGGTCCAACGATCTGTCGGCCGTGCACCAGTTGATTCCGCGGCTGAAGGCCGGCACCGTCTGGGTCAACACCCACAACATGCTGGACAACAACCTGCCGCTGGGCGGCTACAAGCAATCGGGCTATGGGCGCGACCTTGGCCGCGCCGCCGTCGAGAGTTTCACCGAGCTGAAAAGCGTGTGCATGGCCGTCTGAGCCCAGAGCACACCACACAACCACAACAGGAGACAAACATCATGAAGCACATCATCCAACGCGCTTTGCCCGTGGCCCTTGGCCTGGCGGCGCTGAGCGGCGCCGGCTGGGCACAGAACGTCAGCTGCGGCCTGAACAACGGCAAGGCCGCCACCGGCGAGCCGCTGGCCATAGGCGCCGTGGTCGGCAAGACCGGGCCCGATGACTTCAGCTCGGCCGCCGGTGCCGCCGCCGCCTACTTCAAGTGCGTCAACGCCAACGGCGGCATCAACGGCCGGCCGGTCGACTACATCGTCGCCGACGACCAGTGGAACCCTGAGACCGCCACCCAGGTGGCCTCCAAGCTGGTCAAGGACCGCAAGGTGCTGGCCATGGCCGGCAACACCAGCTTCGTCGAGTGCGGCGCCAACGCCAAGATGTATGCGCAGGAGGACGTGATGGTGATCGCCGGCGTCGGTGTGCCGCGCGAATGCTTCAACGCCAAGAACTATGCGCCGATCAACTCGGGCCCGCGCGTCTCCGGCACGATCGCGGCGATGTATGCGGCCAAGAAGTACGGCGCCAAGAAGATGGTCTGCATCATCCCCAACATCCCCAGCCTGGGCAACTGGGCCTGCGAGGGCCCGAAGGAATGGGGCGCCAAGAACGGCGTGGTGTCCGAGACCATCGTCATCGACCCGGGCTCGGCCGACGCCACCTCGGTGATGCTGCAGGCGGCAAGCAAGAAGCCCGACGTCATCATCATGAACGTGCCCAAGGGCATTCTGGTGCCCATGCTGGCCGCGGCCGAGCAGCAGAACCTGGGCAAGAAGATCCACTTCGTGTCGTCGGCCCCGGCCTACAACACCGAGGTGCCCAAGGCCATAGGCGCCTACTGGAAGAACAACTTCGACACCAATCTCGAGTTCCAGCCGCTGGAGGCCGGCGGCCCGGACAACAAGAACTGGCTGGCGCTGATGGACAAGTACGGCAACAAGGCCGACCCGCGCGACACCTTCTCGCAGGCCGGCTATCTGGCCGCACGCGTGGTCACCGAGGCGATGCTGAAGCTGGACCCCAAGAAGATTGACCGCGCCGCCGTCAGCAATGCGCTGCGCGCGGTCAGCGGCTTCAAGAGCGACATCCTGTGCAAGCCCTTCTACGTCGGCAACGGCAGCCGCCACAACGCCAACAACAGCGGGCCCATGGCCACCAGCACCGGCAACGCCTGGGAGATCGCCCCCGGCGGCTGCATGACGGCCGATGACCCCGAGCTGGCCGACATCCGCGCCGACGAGAAGAAGATGGGCATCAAGTAAGCCATGGTCGATCTGCTGCCTTTCCTGATCTCCGGTCTGGGCATCGGCGCCGTCTATGCCCTGTCCGGTGTCGGTCTGGTGGTGCTGTACCGATCCTCGGGCGTGCTGAACTTTGCCTTCGGCGCGCTCGGCGCAATCGGTGCCTATGTGGCCTGGTCGTTGCTGGACCAGGACTGGCCGCAGTGGCTGGCCTGGGCCAGCGCCGTGGGCACGGCCATGGCCCTGTCGCTGGCCTATGGCCGGCTGCTGGCACCCCGGCTGGCCCACCGCGACCCGACGATACGCAGCATAGGCACCCTGGGCTTTGCGCTGATCGTGATGGGCTTCACCGAGTGGTACTGGGGCGCCCAGCCCCGCCGCCTGGTGCTGCCCACCGATGCCGAGGCGCTGGAGTTCGCCGATGTGCGCCTGACCTACACCCGCGTGCTGGGCCTCGCCCTGGCGCTGGCGATGATGGCGGGCATAGGCCTGCTGCTGAGCCGCACCCGCATCGGCCTGAAGATGCGCGCGCTGGCCAATGACCGCGACCTGAGCGCGCTGCTGGGCCTGCGCGTGCTGCAGGTGGACACGGTGGCCTGGGTGCTGTCGGGCGCCTTCGCCGGCGTCTGCGGCCTGCTGCTGGCCAATATCGTGCGGCTGCAGGCGACCCTGCTGACTTTTCTGGTGATACCGGCCTTTGCCGCCGCCATTTTGGGCCGACTGAACTCCCTGCCGGTGACGGTGGCGGCCGGCATCAGCATAGGCGTGCTGGAGGCTCTGGCCATCACGGTGCCGGGTTTTGCCCCCTACCGCACGGCCGTGCCCTTTCTGGTGGCGCTGGCGGCCATCCTCTTTTTCCGCAGCGATGCACGCAAGGCCTGACAGCCGTTGTTGATGAAGATGTCTTACGAGCAAACCCTTTCTCCACCCGCAGACGCCGGTCCCGGCGAGCTGCAGCAGGCACTGGCCCGCGCCGCCAGCGAGGCCCGCCGTTCCTGGCTGACGATGCTGTTGCTGCTATCGCTTCTCGCACTGGCGCTGCCCTGGCTGGCCAATGCCTACTGGATCAAGAGCCTGATCTCGGCCATGGCCCTGGCCGTGGCCGCTGCTGGTGTGGCGCTGTTGTACGGTCAGCTGGGCCTGGTCACGCTCTGCCAGCACGCGCTGCTGGGCGCCGGCGGCTGGGTCGCGCTGCGGCTGAGCCATGGCCTGCAGCTGCCCTTCGAGCTGTGCGTGCTGGCGGCCGGGGCCACGTCGTGCCTGATCGGCATGCTGGCCGGCCTGCCGGCGCTGCGCATGAAGGGACTGTACCTGGCCCTGGTCACCCTGATGATGGCCGGCGGCTTCCAGGTCGTCGTCAGCGCCACCGGCTTTCCGGACGGCGGCGAGGGCTGGCTGGGCCGCGTCGTCGGCAGCGAGCGGCTGATGATGGCGCGTCCCGCCCTGGCGCTGTCCGACGCGGCCTATTTCCGCTATGTCGTGATCTGCCTGGCCCTGGTGCTGAGCCTGATCGAGCTGCACCGCCGCACCAAGGCTGGCCGCTCCTGGGCGCTGATACGCCGTGGCGAGGCGGCGGCCGTCAGCGCCGGCGTCAACATCCTGCTGTACCAGACCTGGGCCTTCGGCCTGGCCGGCTTCTGCGCCGGCGTCAGCGGCGCGCTGCTGGCCGGCGGCGTGGGCCAGCTGGACGGCCGTGCCTTCGGCGCCGGCGACTCGGTGATGACCTTTGCCTTGAGCGTCGTCGGCGGCGTCTATCACTGGCTGGGGCCCATCATCGCCGGCCTGCTGATGCGGGCCGTGCCCTCGCTGCTGTCGGACTACAACGTCAGCGGCTTTCTGGCCGACATCTTCTTTGGTGCGGCCCTGCTGCATGCGCTGATCACCGCGCCGCAGGGCGTGGCCGGCCAGCTGCTGCAGGCGCTGACCGCCGTGCGCCGCCGGCTGAGCAGGAGGCCCGCATGATCGAACTGAACCAGGTCAGCGTCGCCTTCTGGGGCGTCAAGGCCGTCGACAGTCTCACGGCCCGCCTCAGCGCACCGGTGTGCGGCCTGATCGGGCCCAACGGCGCCGGCAAGACCACCCTGGTGAACCTGCTCAGCGGCCTGGTGCCGGCGGCCGAGGGCACCGTCCATGTGCAGGGCACGCCGCTGCTGGGCATGAAGCCGATTGCCCGCGTGCGCTTTGGCGTGCGGCGCTCGTTCCAGACCGAGCAGGTGGTCGAAGACCTGAACGTCTGGGACAACGTGCGTGCCGTGCTCGACCATGTACCTCATGAGCGGGCGACCGTGCAGGCTCAGCTGGCCGAGATCCTTGACTACACGGGCCTCACCTCGGTGGCCACGCGGCCCGGCCAGCAGCTCAATCTGTTCCAGCGCCGCATGGTCGAGGTGGCCAAGGCGCTGGTGGGCAAGCCTAAGCTGCTGTTGTTCGACGAGCCCGGCGCCGGCCTGACCGAGCAGGAGTCGCAGCTGCTGCGCGCCGCCATCGTCGGCATCCCGGCGCGCTTCGGTGCCCAGGTGCTGCTGATAGACCACGACGTGGACCTGATCAAGGCCACCTGCACCCAGACCCTGGTGATGGACTTCGGCCGCCGCTTGGCGCTGGGGCCCACCGCCGAGGTGCTGGAAGACCCGGACGTGCGCCGCGCCTACCTCGGCACCTGAGAAAGCTATAGCGATGTTGCAAGTTCAAGACCTGGTGCTGCACCGAGGTGGCAAGGCCGTGCTGCACGGCGTGAGCCTGGAGATACCGGCCGGCCAGATCACCGCCCTGGTGGGAGCCAATGGCGCCGGCAAGTCCAGCACGGTGATGGCCATCGCCGGGGCACTGCCGCTGACCAGCGGCCGCATCGCACTGGCCGGCCAGGCGCTGCACCGGCTGCGGCCCGAGGCGGTGCGTGCCGCCGGCGTGGCCGTGGTGCCCGAGGGCCACAAGGTGCTGGGCGACCTGAGTGTGCGCGACAACCTGCGCGTGGCCGCCAGCGCCCTGCCGGCCGCCGAGGTGCCGGCCGCGCTGCAGCGCGTGCTGGCCATTTTCCCGGAGCTTGAGGTCAAGCTGGCGCTGCCGGCCAAGTCGCTGTCGGGCGGGCAGAAGCAGATGGTCTGCATCGCCCAGGCGCTGATAGGCACGCCCCGCTATCTGGTCATCGACGAGCTGTCGCTGGGCCTGTCACCGATGATAGTCAAGCGCCTGGCCGATGTGGTGCAGCAGGTCGCGGCTCGGGGCGTGGGCGTGCTGCTGATCGAGCAGTTCACCAGCCTGGCCCTGGCCATCTCGACCCAGGCCGTCGTGCTGGAGCGGGGCCGCATTGCTTTCAGCGGCGCCTCGGGCACGCTGCGCGAGCGGCCCGAGATCCTGCACAGCAGTTATCTAGGGTGTGTTGACACTCAGATCACGCCCACGTTGGGGCGAGCAGGGCTGCAGGGCTAGGCGCATGCCGCCGCTCGGGGTAGCCCCCCGAGCAAGGCATGCAACAACGCCGTGCGGCCCTGATCGCCCCAACCCTTCGGGCAAGTATCCAGCCAGGGCGCACTCGTCGTTGCCAATGCTCACCGGGGGGCCTACCCCGGTTCCGCTTGGCGCCTAGATTGCGCCCTGGCCGGGTACTTGCGTGGGTGCGATCCGAGTGTCAACACACCCTTGCCTCGGCGGCCGCTCAGTGAGCCAGCGGTAGCGCCACCGAGCTCGAAGCAACCCGTCGCTGGAACTCCCGCGGCGCCTCGCCGAAGTGGCTCTTGAACATGCGGCAGAAGTGCGCGCTGCTGTTGAAGCCCCAGGCAAAGGCCACCTCCGAGATCATCTTGCGGCCCGGCGCGCTGAGGTCGGCATGGCAGCGCTCCAGCCGGGTCTGCCAGATATAGCGGTCCAGCGAGCAGTGTTCGTCTTCGAACACGCGGTGCAGATAGCGCTTGGAGCAGCGCATGGCCAGCGCAATCCGCTCGATGCTGAGGTCCGACTCGGCCAGATGGGCATGCACATACTGCTTGACGCGGGCGCGCAGCACGCTGGGCAGGGTGGTGTGCTCGCTGGCCTCGCCCTGATAGGCGGCCAGGGTCGAGGCCAGCAGGCCTATCACCGTCTCGCTCAAGGGCTGGCCCACGCCATTGGGCAGGCCCGGCAGCTGCTCTGACAGCGAGCGCAGAAAGGAGCTGAGCACCGCGTACAGGCCGACCACGCTGCTGGCCGTGGCCTCGCAGGTGTGCAGGCTGGGCACCTTGAAGCCCCGCAGCAGCTCGCGCGGCACCTGCACCACCAGCAGGTCCAGGCGCTCGAAATTGGTCACCGAATAGGGCACGCGGGGGTCGTACAGGCTCCAGTCGCCCGGGTGCAGGTGGAAGGAGCGCTCGCCCTGGCGGATCTCGGCATGGCCCTTGAGCTGCAACACCAGCTTGTACAGCGCGTCCATCGGCAGCTCGCTGCAGATGCGCTCGCGGTGCACGCGGTGCGGCGGCGCGCAGATGCGCAGCATGCGCAGCGGGCCGACATTGAAGGCCGACAGCTCGGCATCGACCGGGCCGTCGTCCAGCGCGTCCACGCCCAGGTCGCCGAAGTAGTTGCGGTTGATGCGCTCCCAGGCGGCAGCGCGGTCCGCCAGGTGTTCGCCGTGGGTGCTGAAATATTGGTGATCCATGATGGCCTCGGGGGATAGGCTGAGGAATCGGAAGCTGCAGTTGCTTTGCGCGCAGGCCGCCAAGCGGGCAGCCGCGCACCAAAATACTTAATTTGTTAACCATATTAGGGCATGGCGCACCAAGCACGTATGAGGGATAACGATCAATGCGGGTATCCTGCAACGCAACCGTGACGGGTCCAAGGCCAGACAAGGGAGGTACGCCCATGGGATCAGCTGACTCGATGCCGATGCGCCGGGACCCGCAGGCCCTGGCCGCGCGCTGCGCCCAGGTGCGTGCGGCCACGCTGGCCCTGGCCGCGCCGCTGTCCGCCGAGGACCAATGCGTGCAGTCCATGCCCGACGCCAGCCCGGTCAAATGGCATCTGGCCCACACCAGCTGGTTTTTCGAGACGGTGGTGCTGCGCCCGCATCTGCCCGGCTACGAAGTCTTCGACCCGGCCTTCGCCCAGCTCTTCAACTCCTACTATGTCAGCCTCGGGCCGCGCCATCCCCGCCCGCAGCGCGGTCTGCTGACCCGTCCTTCGTTGCAGCAGGTGCTGGACTACCGCGCCCACGTGGATACCGCCATCGCCAGGCTGATGCACCAGGGCGGCGGCGACGCCCTCCCGCTGCTGGAGCTGGGCCTGCACCACGAGCAGCAGCACCAGGAGCTGCTGCTCACCGACGTCAAGCATTTGTTTTCACTGAACCCGCTGCTGCCGGCCTGGGGCGAGGCCGGCCCGCACCCGGCCGCTGGCACACCGGGGCCCGGCGGCTGGTCGGCCTTCGCCAGCCAGGAGGCCTTGATCGGCCATGCCGGCGATGGCTTTGCATTTGACAACGAGACCCCCCGCCACCCGGTGCGCCTGCAGCCCTATGCGCTGGCCAACGATCTGGTGAGCTGCGGCGAGTACCTGGCCTTCATCAACGACGGCGGCTACCGGCGGCCCGAGCTGTGGCTCAGCGACGGCTGGGCCACCGTGATGGCCCAGGACTGGCAGGCGCCGCTGTACTGGAATCTTTCCGATTCGCAGCGACCGCGTCTGTTCACCCTGGCCGGCGAGCAGGCGCTGGACCCAGCCGCGCCGGTCTGCCATCTGAGTTTTTACGAGGCCGCCGCCTATGCCGAGTGGGCCGGCCACCGGCTGCCGACCGAGTTCGAATGGGAGGCGGCGGCGAGCCAAAGCGCCGCGCTGCGGCAATGCTATGGCGCCGTCTGGCAGTGGACCCGCTCCTCCTACGACCCCTATCCCGGCTTCAGGACCTGGACCGGCGCGATCAGCGAATACAACGGCAAATTCATGGTCGGCCAGCTGGTGCTGCGCGGCGGCAGCTGCGCCACGCCCGAGGGCCACAGCCGCGCCAGCTACCGCAACTTCTTCCCGCCGGCGGCGCGCTGGCAGTTCAGCGGCATACGGCTTGCCAGGGATCTCTGACATGCATCCTCATCTGATCCAGCTGACCGACGATGTGCCGGTGGCCGCCGTCGATTTCGCGCGAGACCTGATCGCCGGCCTGCACGGACAGCCGCGCCAGGTCTCACCCAAATACTTCTATGACAGCGCCGGTTCGGCCCTGTTCGAACGCATCTGCGAGCTGCCCGAGTACTACCCGACGCGCACCGAGATGGGCCTTCTGCAGACGCGTGGCCACGAGATGGCCGAGTGCATAGGCGCGCGGGCCGACATCGTCGAGTTCGGCGCCGGCGCCAGCCGCAAGATCCGCCTGTTGCTGAACCATTTGCAGGCGCCGCAGCGGTTTTTACCGGTGGACATCTCGGGTGAGCATCTGCACGAGGCGGCTGGCGGTCTGCGGCGCGACTACCCGGGCCTGCGCGTCGAGCCCGTTGCCGCCGACTTCACCCAGGGCCTTACCCTGCCGCCCGCGCTGGGCCGGCGCATCGGTTTCTTCCCAGGCTCGTCGATAGGCAATTTCGAGCCTGAGGCGGCCCGCACGCTGCTGCGCCGCATGGCCGGCTGGCTGCAGGGCGGCGGCCTGCTGATCGGCGTCGACCTGGTCAAGCACCCCGATGAGCTGCACGCCGCCTACAACGACGCCCAGGGCGTGACGGCCGCCTTCAACAAGAACCTGCTGGCCCGCGCCAACCGCGAACTGGGCGCCGACTTCGAGTTGTCGGCCTTCGACCACTACGCCTTCTATCAGCCCCAGCTGCAGCGCATCGAGATGCATTTGCTCAGCCGCGCCCGGCAAACCGTGCGCTTCTGCGGCCAGCGCTTCGAGTTCGAGCAGGGCCAGTCGCTGCACACCGAGAACTCCTACAAATACACGCTGGAGAGCTTCGAGGCGCTGGCGCGCAGCGCGGGATTCGAACCGGCGGCAGTGTGGACGGACACGGACCAGCGCTTTGCGGTGCATTGGTTGGTGTTGCCTTGAGCCTTTTGGGTGGGTCCCAATACGGCCCTCGTGAGCTCTGTGGCGCATTGCAAGCCGGCGTCGCCGTCACCCCGAATGCGGCGCTTGGCCCTGCGGGCCAAGTTCCCTGCGCTGCTCACGTCCTGAGGCTACGCGCCTAACTCGCCCTCGCACCCCCTGCGGGGCCGGCATCTGTCTGCGACAGCTGCCTGTGCTCGGTGCTCGAACAAAGACGCTCGGCCCATCGCCTGGAGCGATGCGCAAGCTCAGGTCGCTCCGCTGCTCGGCGCCGCATAAGGGGTGCCGTCGCCACCGGCTCGCAATGCAGGCACCGCCGGTGGCCCGCCACTCGTCCCACGCCACCCTGGTTCCGCGCAGGCACAGCCCCGCCGGCCGACGGGCGCCTGTGCGGGGCTGAGGAGCACAGCGGCTTGGGCCAGCGCGCCTTGGCGCGCGATTCAACATCTGACTGGGCGCGATTGTCCGAGGTGAGTGAGCGAAGCGAACGGTCCGAGTTTTGCGCCCGGCCCAAGTTGCGAGCACCGCAAGGTAGTCGAAGACCCCCGCACTGAAGCCCGGCGGCTGGCGGAGCTGTGCCTGCGCCGCCACCAGCCGTGATCAAACCAAACCCTCAAGCCCTTGCCTGCGGCCCGAAGCACCCCTGCTCCAGATCCATCAGCGCCAACGCAAACCAGGGCCGCCCAGGGCCGGCGGCATACAGCCGCTCGTCGCCGGTGGAGCGCCGGCGCACGGTGACCAGCGCGTCGTCGCTGCCCAGCATGCGGCTCAGCGCGGGGCTCGCGTCTTCCTCGATCTCGAAGTCATTGGCGTCGAAGCCGCTGGCGCGCAGGCTGTCGCAAAACCTCAGGCTGACGGGTGAGACATGACGGTGCTGCATGGCGGGATCTCCTTGACGGCTGGGAGCGATTGTTGAGAAAGCACGCCAATCCCGCCATTCCCTCTGAAAGGGGTGATGTCACCCTCTTTCGGGGGACATGCGGCATACCCGGCCATCCGTCATTCGCATCAATGAACTAGCATGTGGGACTGCTGCCGCGCCCGATCAACCCCGCGATTACCCTGCCCCCTGCCGTGTTCATCCAAATCCTCGCCGCCCTGGGCCTTGCCATCTGCCTGCTGCTGGGTGTGCGCATGTGCCTCAGCGCGCCGCGCCAGCGCCGGCTTGACGCCGTCCTGCAGCGCTGGGGTTATCGGCTGAAGGCGCAGGCACTGCGGCTGTATCGCTGGCCGGCCTCGCGCCGCCAGGCGGCCCGCGAGGCCGAAGCGGCGATCGAGCGGGCACGCAAAAAAGGCCAGTGGGACGGCAATGTCTACCGCCCCGAGTCCTTTGGCAAGAAGCCGCGCAAACCGCATTGACAGCGGCAGGCAGCGTTACAAAAACGCCTGCACGGCCCGCGCCAGCTGCGCGAAGTGACCGGCGATCTCCTCCTCGCGCACCGCGCCATAGCCCAGCAGCAGGCCCTTGGCCGGCGCTGGCGAGCGCATGTAATACATCGATAGCGGCCGCGTCGCCACGCCGGCGCGCAGCACTTTCTGCACCACCGCGCGGTCGTCCAGCGCCTGGGGCAGGCCCAGCACCAGATGCAGGCCGGCGTCGCCGCCTATCACCGGCAGCTGGGTGCCGAACTGCTGGGCTATGGCCGCGATCAGCGCGTCATGCCGGGCGCCATAGACCGCGCGCATGCGGCGGATATGTGTCGCGTAATGGCCCTCGGCCAGAAAGCGCGCCAGCACCGCCTGCTGCAGCGTCTGGCCCTCGCGGAACAGCTCGCTGAGGGCGCGGGCGAAGCTGTCCACCAGCTCGGGCGGCAGCACCAGATAGGCCAGGCGCAGCGCCGGGAACAGGGTCTTGGAGAAGGTGCCCAGATAGATCACCCGGCCGTTATCGTCCAGGCCCTGCAACGCGGGCAGCGGCCGGGCGCCGTAGCGGAATTCGCTGTCGTAGTCGTCCTCCACCACCCAAGCGCCCTGCGCGGCGGCGTACTCCAGCAGCTGGCGGCGCCGGCCATGGCTCATCAGCGCGCCGGTCGGGTACTGGTGCGAGGGCGAGACGAACATCGCCCGCGGTGGCGCGCGCAGCTGCGCGGCGCTGGGCGCCAGGCCCTCGGCATCGACCGCCACCGGTTCCAGCTTCAGGCCCAGCGCGCGGAACACGCTGCGCGCCCCCCAGTAGCCGGGATCCTCCAGCCAGACGGTGTCGCCCGGATCGGCCAGCAGCTGGGCCACCAGCTGCAGCGACTGCTGCGTGCCGCTGGTCACCACCACCTGCTCGGGCGTGCAGACCACGCCGCGCGTGCCCTGCAGATAGGTGGCGATGGCCTCGCGCAGGCCGGCGTCGCCATGGCCGGTGGCATAGCTCATCTGCTGCGGCGTGGCGGCGCGCCAGACCTGCCCCTGCAACCGGTTCCAGACCTGGGACGGGAACATTCGCACCTCGGGCACGCCCGGCGCGAACGCGCCCCATTGCAAGGGCGCGGCGCCGGCCTGCTCGACCAGCTGGCTACCCCGGCTGGACAGCGTCGCCCGGCGGATGGGCTGCAGCGGCTGCGCCGCCAGGCCGGCCAAGCGCGGCCCGACGGCGGCCACAAAGGTGCCGCGCCCGACGCCGGCCTGCACATAGCCCTCCAGCGCCAGCTGTTCGTACACGTGGACGACGGTGTTGCGCGCAATGCCCAGCGCCTGGGCCATGGCCCGCGACGGCGGCAGCTTCAGCCCGGCCGGCAGCACCGCCGTGCGTATGCCCGATTGCAGGATGCGGTAGAGCTGGCGGTGGTCGGGATCGCCGCTTGCCGGGTCGAACTGACGCAGCACGAAGTCCGGCAGGGCGCCGGCCTGGGCAAGGGTTTGAGCGGCCATTTGGTTCTAACAATCCATCAGTATTGGTTCCAATGACGGAGCCAATCTGATTCTAGACTGCGGCTCGCGTCACGTTTTTCAGGGACCCCATGAACACGACCACCAGCAGCAACACCAACGCCTCCATCGATGCCCGCCGCATAGCCGCCACACCGCGCGGGGTGGGCATAGGCTTTCCGATCTACGCCCAGCGGGCGCTGAACGCCGAGATCTGGGATGTCGAGGGCCGGCGCTACATCGACTTCGGCTCGGGCATCGCGGTGCTCAACACCGGCCACCGCCATCCCCGCATCGTGCAGGCGATACAGGCGCAGCTGGATTGCTTCACCCACACCGCCTACCAGGTCGTGCCCTACGAGAGCGTGGTCCGGCTGGCCGAGCGCCTGAACGCGCTGACGCCCGGCAACCATGCGAAGAAGACGGCCTTCTTCACAACCGGCGTCGAGGCGGTGGAGAACGCGATCAAGATTGCCCGCGCCCACACCCGCCGGCCCGGCGTGATCGCGCTCAGCGGTGCCTTCCACGGCCGCACCTATATGGGCATGGCGCTGACCGGCAAGGTCGCGCCGTACAAGCAGGGCTTCGGCCCGTTCCCGGGCAGCATCTTCCACGTGCCGGCGCCTATGGCCTTGCATCACGTGTCGGTCGACGACTCGCTGCGCGCGATCCAGCAGCTGTTCAAGTGCGACATCGAACCGACCCAGGTGGCGGCCATCATCGTTGAGCCCATCCAGGGCGAAGGCGGCTTCTACGTGATGCCGACCGAGTTCCTGCGCGCGCTGCGCCAGCTCTGCGATCAGCACGGCATCGTGCTGATCGCAGACGAGATACAGACCGGCTTCGCCCGCACCGGCAAGCTGTTCGCGATGGAGCATCACGGCGTGCTGCCCGACCTGATGACGATGGCCAAGAGTCTGGCCGGCGGCGTGCCGCTGTCGGCCGTCTGCGGCCGCGCCGAGATCATGGACGCCCCCGCGCCCGGCGGCCTGGGCGGCACCTATGCCGGCCATGCGCTGGCCATCGCCTCGGCCCATGCGGTGCTCGATGTGATCGAGGACGAGCAGTTGTGCGCCCGCGCCGAGCGCCTGGGCCAGACGCTGAAAACCCGCCTCAACGCCCTGCGCGCCACCGTGCCGCAGATCGCCGACGTGCGCGGCCTCGGCGCCATGGTGGCGATGGAGTTCGCCCAGGCCGACGGCACGCCCGACCCTGAGTTCACCAAGCAGGTGATACAGCGCGCACAGGCCGCCGGCCTGCTGCTGCTGAGCTGCGGCGTCCACGGCAATGTGATCCGTTTCCTGTTCCCGCTGACGATAGAAGACACCGTGCTGGACGAAGGTCTGTCCCTCCTCGCCCGCGCCCTGCAAGCCTGATCCGAACTGAGCGAAAGAAACCCCATGCTGAATCTCAAAGACCCCTCCCTGCTGCGCCAGCAGGCCTTCATCGCCGGCGTCTGGACCGACGCCGATGACGGCAAGACCCTGCCCGTCACCAACCCGGCCACCGGCGAGCAGCTGGGCACGGTGCCGCTGTGCTCCGCCGCCGAGACCACGCGCTCCATTGCCGCCGCCGACATCGCGCAACACGCCTGGGCAAAAGTGCCGGCCAAGGAGCGCGGCGCCGTGCTGCGCAAGCTGTTCGATCTGATGCTGGCCAATGCCGACGACCTGGCGCTGATTTTGACCTCCGAGCAGGGCAAACCGCTGGCCGAGGCCAAGGGCGAGATCGTCTACGCCGCGTCGTTCATCGAATGGTTTGCCGAGGAGGCCCGCCGCATCTACGGCGACGTGATCCCGGCGCCCCAGGGCGACCGCCGCATCCTGGCGATCAAGCAGCCGGTGGGCACGACCGCGGCGATCACGCCCTGGAACTTTCCGACCGCGATGCTGACGCGCAAGGCCGGCCCGGCGCTGGCCGCTGGCTGCTCGATGGTCGTCAAGCCGGCCTCGCAGACGCCCTACTCCGCCCTGGCCTTCGCCGTGCTGGCCGAGCGCGCCGGGGTTCCGAAGGGCCTGCTGTCGGTGCTGACCGGCTCGGCCAGCCAGATCGGCGGCGAGATGACGCGCAACCCGCTGGTGCGCAAGCTCACCTTCACCGGCTCGACCGAGGTCGGCCGCACCCTGATGCGCCAGTCGGCCGACACGATCAAGAAGCTGTCGCTGGAGCTGGGCGGCAATGCCCCCTTCATCGTCTTCGACGATGCCGACCTGGACGCCGCCGTCGAGGGCGCGATGATTTCCAAGTTCCGCAACACCGGCCAGACCTGTGTCTGCGCGAACCGCCTCTATGTGCAGCGCGGCGTGCTGAAGGCCTTCAGCGACAAGCTGGTCGCCCGCGTCAAGGCCTTGAAGGTCGGCAACGGCACCGAGGCGGGTGTCACCCAAGGCCCGCTGATCGACGCCAAGGCCGTGGCCAAGATCGAGGAGCACATTGCCGACGCCCGAGCCAAGGGCGGCGAGGTGCTGACCGGCGGCAAGCCGCATGCGCTGGGCGGCCTGTTCTTCGAGCCCACGGTGGTCAGCGGCGCGACGACCGAGATGCTGGTCGCCCACGAGGAGACCTTCGGCCCGCTGGCGCCGCTGTTCCCCTTCGACACCGAGGCCGAGGTCATTGCGCTGGCCAATGACACCGAGTTCGGCCTGGCCGCCTACTTCTACAGCCGCGACCTGGGCCGCGCGATGCGCGTGTCCGAGCAGCTGGAGGCCGGCATGGTAGGCGTCAACACCGGCCTGATCTCGACCGCCGAGGCACCGTTCGGTGGCGTCAAGCAGTCGGGCCTGGGGCGTGAGGGTTCGAAGTACGGCCTGGAGGAATTCCTTGAGGTGAAGTACGTCTGCCTGGCTGGGTTGGGCGAGTGACCCCGCGGCCGCGCTAGGGTTCTCCCCTGCGCGGCGGCCGCGGAGCGCGGGCTAGCATGGCCCGACGCCCGCCGGTTCAGGCGTGGCCCTGGAGCACGCCATGAAGCAACTCGCCGGCCTCGACGCCTCGTTCCTGTTTCTCGAAACCCCCGAGATGCCCATGCATGTGGGCGCGCTGCACATCTTCGAGCTGCCGGCCAGCTACCGCGGCAACTATCCGCGCGACCTGCGCGCGCACATGGCCAGCCGCCTGCCCTATGCCCCGGCGCTGCGCCGCAAGCTGGCGCTGATGCCGATGAATCTGGCCAGCCCGGCCTGGGTCGATGCGACGCCGGATCTGGACCAGCACATCGTCGCCATCAAGCTGCCCAAGGGCAGCGGCCAGGCCGAGCTGGAGCATCAGGTCGGCCTGCTGCACCCGGTGCTGCTGGACCGCAGCCGGCCGCTGTGGAAGTTCCACGTCTTCGAGGGTCTGGCCAACGGGCCCGGCGGCACCAAGCGCTACGGCCTCTACACCCAGCTGCACCATGCGGCCGTCGATGGCCAGGCGGCGGTGGCGCTGGCCCAGGCCATCCTGGACCTTGGCCCCGAGCCTCGCGAACTGCCCGCGCTGCCGGCCCGCGCCGCCCGCGCGGTGCCCGGCGCCACCCAGCTGCTGCGCCGCGCGCTGGCCGGCCAGTGGCAGCAGACCCTGAACATTGCCAAGGCCCTGCCCGGCGCGGTCAGCACCCTGGCGCAGATGGCCGCACAGTCGGCCGGCGGTGCGGCCGGCGGGGTGATGTCCGATGTGATGGCGCGGGTCCAGGGCCGGGTGGCCGCCGGCGGCAAGGGCGTCAGCAATCTGAGCCTGGCACCGCGCACGCGGCTCAACGCCACGCTGTCGCCCGAGCGGGTGTTCTGCGGCGTCAGCCTCTCCCTGGCCGAGCTGAACGCGGTGCGCCGCCGCCACGGCGCCAGCCTCAACGACGCGGTGCTGATGATTTGCAGCGGCGCGCTGCGGCGCTACTTTGCCCAGCATGGGCCGCTGCCGCGCAAGTCGCTGATCGCCGCGGTGCCGGTGTCGACGCGCGCCAAGGGCGACACCACGGCCAATAACCAGGCCTCGATGACGGTGTTCAGCCTGGGCACCCACATCGCCGATCCGGCCAAGCGCCTGGCCCATGTGCTGGCCGCCAGCGCGGCCATGAAGAGCAATCTGGACAACGTCAAAGGCCTGATGCCGACCGACTTCCCCTCGCTGGGCGTGCCCTGGCTGATGGAGGGCGCAGCAGCACTGTACAAGCGCGCCGGCGTGGCCGAGAAGATTCCGCCCATCGCCAATGTGGCGATCTCCAATGTGCCCGGCCCGACGGTGCCGCTGTACATGGCCGGCGCCAAAATGCTGAAGAACTACCCGACCTCCATCGTCGTGCACGGCATGGCCCTGAACATCACCGTGCAGACGTACAACGACGCGCTGGACATGGGCCTGATCGCCTGCGCCCAGGCCATGCCCGAGGTGGAGGAACTGGGCCGGCATGTGCAGGTGGCCTTTGCCGAGTTCGCGGCGCTGCCGGCGGTTGCCGACGCCGAGCCGCAAACTGCGGTCAAGAAGCCGCGCAAAGCTGTCACCCCTGCGACAAAGAAGCCTAGGGCAAGCGCTCCACCCCAGAAGCGACCCAGCCGATAAGATCTCCGCATGCCCGCAAGCAAGCGCAAGCCTTCCCCAGCCCACGCCCACCCGTCCCCGTCGTTCGCCGATCTGCGTGCGCCCGGCGCCATGCTGCTGATGCTGGAGAGCCGCGCGCCATGGGAGTACGCCGCCCTGCTCGCCGCCATGCCCTGGCTGAGGCGCCTGCCGCGTGGCGATGGCCATCCGGTGCTGGTGTTCCCGGGTCTCGGTGCGAATGACCTGACGACCGCGCCGCTGCGCAGCTTTCTGGACAGCCTGGGCTATGTCTCACAGCCCTGGAGCCAGGGCTTCAACTTCGGCCCGCGCAAGGGCGTGCTGGAGCGGGGCCAGGCCGACCTGCGCGCGCTGTACCGCGAGCACGGCCAGAAGGTCAGCCTGATCGGCTGGAGCCTGGGCGGCCTCTATGCCCGCGAGCTGGCCAAGGAATTGCCCGAGCAGGTGCGCTGCGTGATCACCCTGGGCACGCCGTTCACCGGCCACCCCCGGGCGACCAATGCCTGGCGCTTCTTCGAGCTGGTCAGCGGCCACAAATCGAATGACCCGGCAGTGATGGAACAGCTGCGCCAGCCGCCGCCGGTGCCCACCACCTCGATCTTTTCGCGCAGCGATGGCATTGTTGCCTGGCGCTGCAGCGTCAACGAGCCGGCGCCGCTGACCGAGAACATCGAGGTCCAGGCCAGCCATGTCGGCCTGGGCCTGAACCCGGTGGCGCTGTACGCCATCGCCGACCGATTGGCCCAGGACCCGGAGCAGTGGCAGCACTTTGAGCCTACCGGTGCCAGGCGCTGGTTCTTCCGCACCCACCCAAGCCCCACGACGACCCCAAACTGAATGCAACTACGCGCCAACGGCATCACCCTCGAAGTCGAATCATTCGGCCCCGCCAGCGGCGAGCCGCTGCTGCTGATCATGGGCCTGGGCATGCAGCTGCTGGCCTGGCATGAGGACTTTGTGCAGGACCTGGTGGCCACCGGCTTTCGCGTCATCCGCTTCGACAACCGCGATGTCGGCCTGAGCCAGTCCTTCGATGCCGCAGGCACACCCCGCGTTGGCCTGGAGTCGCTCAAATACCTGTTGCACCTGCCGGTGCAGTCGCCCTACTCGCTGCCGGACATGGCGCTGGACTGCGTGGGCCTGCTCGACGCGCTGGGCATTGCCAGCGCGCACGTCTGTGGTGCGTCGATGGGCGGCATGATTGCCCAGCAGCTGGCCGCCCGCCATCCCGAGCGGGTGAAGAGCCTGACGCTGATGATGACCACCAGCGGCGCCCGCGCCCTGCCCGGCCCGTCGATGAAGGTGCGCGGCGCGCTGATGGCCAGGCCGCCGGCTAACGACCCTGCCGCCGTGGTCGCCAGCTATGTGAAGCTGTATCAGCTGATCGGCAGCCCGGCCTATCCCTACGACCCCGAGTTCCTGCGCCAGCGCATCGCCCTGTCGGTGAGCCGCAGCCACCGCCCCCAGGGCACGATGCGCCAGCTGATGGCCATCGCCGCCGATGGCGACCGCTCCGACTTGCTGGCCCGCATCAAGGCCCCGACGCAGATCATCCACGGCCAGGCCGACCCGCTGGTGCCGGTGGCCGCCGGCCACGACCTGGCACGCAAGATCGCCGGCTCGCGGCTGGACCTGATAGACGGCATGGGGCACGACCTGCCCCCGGAACTGTGGCCGCGCTTCATTGCCAATATCCGCACCGGTGCGGCGCGGGCCGCGGGCTAGCAAAGCCCCACAGCCCACGCAAGGCGCCGACACTCCTACACTCCACGGTTCTGGAGACCTCGGGCTCTCGCTGAGCCGAGGTCGCCTCACCGCACCGGAGTAGCACCATGGCCCGCAAAACCCCTATCGAACGCTATCGCAATATCGGCATTTCCGCGCATATCGATGCCGGCAAGACGACGACGACCGAGCGCATCCTGTTCTACACCGGTGTCAATCACAAGATCGGTGAGGTGCACGACGGTGCGGCGACGATGGACTGGATGGAGCAGGAGCAGGAGCGCGGTATCACCATCACCTCGGCCGCCACCACCTGCTTCTGGAAGGGCATGGACCTGAGCCTGCCCGAGCACCGCATCAACATCATCGACACCCCGGGCCACGTCGATTTCACGATCGAGGTCGAGCGCTCGATGCGCGTGCTTGACGGCGCGGTGATGGTCTATGACTCGGTGGGCGGCGTGCAGCCGCAGAGCGAGACCGTCTGGCGCCAGGCCAACAAATACAAGGTGCCGCGCCTGGCCTTCGTCAACAAGATGGACCGGGTCGGCGCCGACTTCTTCCGCGTGCGCCAGATGATGGTGGACCGCCTGCGCGCCAACCCGGTGCCCATCGTCGTGCCTATCGGCGCCGAGGAGAATTTCAAGGGTGTCGTCGACCTCCTGAAGATGAAGGCCATCTTCTGGGACGAGGCCTCGCAGGGCATGAAGTTCAGCTACGAAGCGATTCCGGCCGAGCTGCTGGAGACCTGCAAGATCTGGCGCGAGAAGATGGTCGAGGCCGCGGCCGAGGCCAGCGAAGATCTGATGAACCGCTATCTCGAGGCCGGTGAGCTGAGCGAGGCCGACATCCAGCTGGGCCTGCGCACGCGCACCCTGGCCGGCGAGATCCAGCCCATGCTGTGCGGCTCGGCCTTCAAGAACAAGGGCGTGCAGCGCATGCTGGACGCGGTGATCGACCTGATGCCCTCGCCGATCGACATCCCGCCGGTGCCCGGCACCGATGACGGCGACAAGGACACCTCGCGCCGCCCGGCCGACGACGAGAAGTTCTCCGCCCTGGCCTTCAAGCTGATGACCGACCCCTACGTCGGCCAGCTGACCTTTGTGCGCGTCTATTCCGGCATCCTGAAGTCGGGCGACTCTGTCTACAACCCGATACGCGGCAAGAAGGAGCGCATCGGTCGCATCCTGCAGATGCACGCCAACCAGCGCGAGGAGATCAAGGAGATCCTGGCCGGCGATATTGCGGCCTGCGTCGGGCTCAAGGACGTGACCACCGGCGAGACGCTATGCGACCCCGAGTCCATCATCACGCTGGAGAAGATGATCTTCCCCGAGCCGGTGATCTCGCAGGCCGTCGAGCCCAAGACCAAGGCCGACCAGGAGAAGATGGGCATTGCGCTGGGCCGGCTGGCCCAGGAGGACCCGTCGTTCCGTGTGCGCACCGATGAAGAGTCGGGCCAGACCATCATCTCCGGCATGGGCGAGCTGCACCTGGAGATCATCGTCGACCGCATGAAGCGCGAGTTCGGCGTCGAGGCCAATGTCGGCAAGCCGCAGGTGGCGTATCGCGAAACGATTCGCAAGTCGGTCACCGACGTGGAAGGCAAGTTCGTGCGTCAGTCGGGCGGCAAGGGCCAGTATGGCCACGTCGTGCTGACCGTCGAGCCGCAGGAGCCGGGCAAGGGATTCGAGTTCGTCGATGCGATCAAGGGCGGTGTGGTGCCGCGCGAGTTCATCCCCGCCGTCAAGAAGGGCGTGGAAGACTCGCTGCCCAACGGCGTGCTGGCCGGCTTCCCGGTGGTGGACGTTAAGGTCACCTTGACCTTCGGCTCGTACCACGAGGTGGACTCGAACGAAAACGCGTTCAAGATGGCGGCCAGCCTGGGCTTCAAGGACGGTTGCCGCAAGGCTTCGCCGGTGATCCTGGAGCCGATGATGGCCGTGGAAGTCGAGACACCTGAAGACTATGCCGGCAACGTGATGGGCGATCTGTCCTCACGCCGCGGCATGGTGCAGGGCATGGACGATATGGTCGGTGGTGGCAAGGTCATCAAGGCCGAAGTGCCGCTGAGCGAGATGTTCGGCTACTCGACCACGCTGCGCAGCATGAGCCAGGGCCGCGCCACCTACACGATGGAGTTCAAGCACTACAGCGAAGCGCCCAAGAACGTGGCCGATGCGATCATCACGGCAAGAGGAAAATAATGTCTTGGGGTCAGACCTGCGCAGCAGCTCTGACCTCACTGACACACACTCACTCCAGGGGTTTTGCGATTGGTATTGCGTTGATATATTGGCAATAGCGCGGACTTATCCGCGCCTGACGACGCGTGCAAGCGACTAGATTCAGTCGCTGACACCGTTGTCATCGACAACGCCAATAACAACCATCTCGAGGGCCGAGGGCGCCACGGGTCGCAAGACCGGTGGTGGGGCGCCTTCGTCCCACCATGACCGAACTGCTGACTTCATTGCTGCTCCGTTTGCGCGTCTGGGTACTGGCCGAGCCGGGCGGCGGCAGTGGCCGGCCCGCAGCCGGCGACCTGCGCTCACCCTGGCGGGCCAGCCGTTCCTGGGACCGGCCACGCGACCGGCTGGGTAGAGGCGTCGCCTCCACCGCCGACATCCAGCTCAGCGCGCTGCGGGTGATGCTGCTGGCCAGCGTGGTGCTCGCCGCCGTGGTGGGCCTGCACAGCGCGGTGATGGCCGTGCTGCGCGGCAAGCCCTGGGCGGTGGTGATCGTGGTGGTGGTCCTGGGCCTGCTCGGGGCAGCCATCCGGCAGGCCCGGCGCAACAGCCATGCCGGCGCCATCCTGCTGCTGGGCGCCGTGTACGCCGCGGCGCTGGCCATCACCGTCTCGACCGGCCAGCAGCCCGAGCTGTCGCGGCTGGGCTATGTGCTCAGCTACACCACGCCGCTGGTGGCCGGCCTGCTGATCAACTGGCGCCTGGCGCTGGCCCTGATGGTGCTCAACTCGGTGTGCTTTGCGCTGGCGGTGAGCGGCTACCAGGCGCCGCAGCTGCCGCAGCAGGACGTGCGCCTGCCGCAGTCGCTGTTCTATGTGCATGCGGCGCTGTTCATGTTCTTCAATCTGTGCCTGCCGCTGGCGGTGTTCCGTCTGGTCGACGGCATGCGCTCGATCCAGCACCGGCTGCGCGGTTCGCGCGAGCTCAGCGAGCAGGTGTTCCAGGCCGGCAGCGCGCCCACCCTGGTGTGCGGCCCGGCCAACGAGGTGCTGCGCGCCAATCAGCCGTTTCTGCAGCTGTGCGGGCTGGACGAAGAAACAGCGCTGCACGGCCTGCCGCTGAGCGAATTGCTGACCGCCCCCGATGGCGAACCACGCGCCTGGCGGCCCGAGGCCGGCCTGCGCTGGTGCCTTCAGGCCGGCGCCGGCCCACGCGAGGTCGAGCTGCGCTCGGCCCACAGCATAGGCCGGCGCCTGCGGGCCTATGGCTTCGACGATGTGACCGAGCTGCGCCGCATGCAGGCCCACCTGGCCGAATCGGTGCTGCGTGAGGCACGGGCCACCTGGCACGATCCGCTGACCGGCCTGCCCAACCGCAGCCGCTGCATCCAGCAGCTCGACGCCCTGTGCGCGCAAGGCACTGCCGGGCCGGCCGTCGCGCTGCTGACCCTGCGCATTGCCAATCTGCGCCAGCTCAACGCCCGCTACGGCGTCAGCGCCTGCGACGAGCTGCTGCAGCGCTTTGTGCGCGATCTGCGGGTCGCCCTGCCCGCCGCGGCCGAGGTGGCGCGGGTGCGCGGCTCGGTGATCGCGCTGCAGCTGCCCACCGGCAGCGATGCGGACGAAACGCTGGCGCAGATGCGCCGCCTGTGTGCCTCGCTGCCCGTGCAGGCAATGGCTGCTACACAGCCGGTGGTGCTGGACCTGGTGTTCGGCCTGGTCGCGGTGCGTGAGCTGCTGACGCGCCGGCCCGGCGCGGTGGATGGCGCCGAGCTGCTGCGCTGCTGCGAGCTCGCGCTCGACATGGGGCAGGACCCACGCTGGCGCCAGGAATTCAACGGCTTCGGCGTTTTCGATGCCACCACCGCCCGCGCCGTGGAGCGTGGCATGGCCATCGAGGCCGAGCTGCCCCAGGCCCTCAGCGACGGGCAGTTGCACCTGCTCTACCAGCCCAAGCTGCGGCCGGACGGCAGCCTGCTCGGCTTCGAGGCCTTGGTGCGCTGGATCAGCCCGGCGCTGAGCGCCGTCTCGCCGGTCGAGTTCATTCCGGTGGCCGAGGCCTGCGGCCTGGTCGGCGGCATCACTGACTGGGTGGTCGAGGCCGCCTGCGCCCAGATGGGCCGCTGGCGGGCCGAAGCCGGCACCGCGGCGCCCGACCGGCCCTACCACGTGGCCGTCAATCTGTCGGCCCACGACCTGGAGCGTGGCGATCTGTTCGACATGCTGTCTGCCGCACTGGCCCGCCACGGCGTGACGGCCTCGCAGCTCGAACTGGAGGTCACCGAATCGGCACTGACCCGCCAGCCCGCGCTGGCCTTGCAGCAGCTGCAGCGCCTGCACGAGGCCGGCTTCACCATCGCCATCGACGACTTCGGCACCGGCTACTCCTCGCTGGCCAAGCTGGTGGATCTGCCTATCGACGTGCTGAAGATCGACCGCTCCTTCCTGCGCCAGCTGCCCGGCGATCTGCGCCGCGAGCGGGTCGTGCGCTCGGTCGTGTCGCTGGCCCACAGCCTGCACCTGCGCGTGGTGGCCGAGGGCGTCGAGTCGGGCCAGCAGCTGGTCTTTCTGCAGGCACTGGGCGTGCATGGCCTGCAGGGCTATCTGTTCGGCCGGCCGGAGCTGCCCGGGCATTGGCGCGAGCTGATGCGCCTGGGCCGCATGCCGGGCCCCGTCATCGCCGAAACAGCCCAACTCACTCCGGAGTGATCTTCCTGTCCCGCACCAGCTTGCCCCAGGTCTTGCTCTCGCTGTCGATATAGTTGGCCAGCTCCTCGCGCGTACCGGGCGCCGGGGTCAGGCCATGCTTGAGCAGGTCCTCGCGCACCTCGGGCGTGGTCAGCACCTTGACCAGCTCCCGGTTCCAGCGCTCCAGGATCGCCACCGGCGTCTTGCCCGGCGCGACGAAGGCGTACCAGTTGCTCGCGTTGAAGCCCGGATAGCCCGATTCGGCAATCGTCGGCACATTGGGCATATAGGCCGGTCGGGTCAGGCCGGTGGTGGCAATCGGGATCAGCTTGCCGGCCTCGATATGCGGCAGAGCCGTCGGCGGCGCGGCGTAATAGGCCGTCACCCGGCCGCCGAGCAGGTCCTGCAGGGCCGGGGCCCCGCCCTTGTAGGGGATGTGGATGGTGTCGATGCCGGCGCGCTGGTTCAGCAACTCGCCGGCCAGGTGCGAGGCCGAGCCGGCGCCGGTGGAGGCAAAGTCCAGCGAACCCGGCTTGGCCTTGGCCTTGGCAATGAAGTCGGCAAAGGTCTTGATGCCGGTGCCCGGGTGCACGACCAGCACATTGGGGAAGCTCACGCCCATGGTCAGCGGCGCCAGGTCCTTCTGCGGGTCGTAGCCGACCTTCATCATGTGCGGCGCAATCGTCAGCGGGCCTATCGAGCCCAGCAGGATGACCGAGCCGTCGGCCGGCGCCGCGGCCAGATACTGGTGGGCGATATTGCCGCCCGCGCCGGCGCGGTTTTCCACCACCACGGTCTGGCCCAGATTGTCCTGCAGCTTCTTGGCGATGATGCGCGCGGCCGCATCGGTGGCGCCGCCGGCGGCGAAGCCGACCACCACGGTCAGCGTCTTCTTGGGCAGTTCCTGGGCCTGCGCGGGGACAACGGCCCACAGGGCGAGAGTGGTCAGCAACCATGTTCTTCTTTGCATGTGATGTCTCCTGGAGTGTTCAGTCGTCTTTGAGTTGCAATCGACTCGGCTGGCGCTTCTCGATCGCCCATTTCAGCAGCGCCGCACTGCGATAGATGCCATGGGCGAACTTGCCGTAGGGCAGGGTGGCGAACAAGGCCATCACGGCGCCGAGATGCAGGCACAACGCGAGGCCGAGCGCCGAGGTCTGGCGCAGCAGCATCAGGGCAAGGCCGCTGGCGGCGGTGAGCAGCAACAGCGCCATGAAGCCGCGATCCATGGGCCGCTGCGCCGGGTCCTGCTGCAGCGGGTGGCGGCGCAGATTCAGCCAGAACAGGCCCAGGGTGCCGGCCACCAGCGACAGCCCGCCGCTGATGCCCAGCAGCTTGGGCAGGCTGGTGTAGCCATAGGGCGCCTGCCAGCCGAGCAGATAGTGGTACAGCGAGGCCACGCTGGTGGCGGCAAAGCACAGCATGAAGCCGTAGAAGGTCAGGTGGTGGAAGCGCCGGCGCAAGAGGCTGAAGGCATCGTCCTCGTTGTTGCAGCCCTGGCCATGGCCGCCGCCCAAGTGCCTGAGGCTCAGCACGTCGTGAGTGGCCTCGCCCGCAGCGGCACCCGACACCGGCCCGGGCGATTCAGACCTCCAGAACTGGCGCGCACCGATGCCCAGCGCCAGCATGGCGAACAGGAAGATAGGCGCGAACAGGCCGACCATCAAGTTATGCGGAAAGATCGCGTAGAAACCACCCGACAGCGGCGCCTGCCACGGCCCGCCCTGCAGCGTGGCGGCCAAGGCCAGGAACAGGCTCAGCGCAGCGGCCAGTGCCACGCTCAGGGTCAGGCCTTGCCGCTGGTAGAGCTTGCCCAGCGCCGGCGGCCAGGCGTAGTCGACATAGGTCTGCAGCCGCACCTGGGCCATCGCCTGGGGCACGTTGACGGCAAACTCGTGCGGCGGCGCGTACTGGCAGGCGTGCAGGCAGGCGCCGCAGTTGTGGCAGAGATTGGCCAGCAGGTGGATGTCGGCCTTGGCGAATTCGAGCCGGCGTGTCATCGCCGGGAACACCGCGCAAAAGCCTTCGCAGTAGCGGCAGGCATTGCAGATCTGCAGCTGGCGGCCGACCTCGGCCTCGTCGGCGGTCAGCGCGCGTATCGGTATCACCCGGCCCTGGGCAAGCGCGGAGGCCTCGCGTGTCAGCGCTTCAAGCTGCTGCATGGTCGCGCTCCTTGATCGCGGCACCTGCCGCCTGGGTGCCGGCAATGCGGCCGAAGGCCGTGCCTATCGACATGCCCACACCGGCCGTGTAGCCCTTGCCCAGCACATTGCCGGCCATCATCTCGCCGGCGACGAACAGGTTGTCGCTGGCACGCCCGCCAAAGTGCACGGCGGCGCGCGCATCGACCTTCAGGCCGAGGTAGGTGAAGGTCACGCCGGGGCGCAGCGCATAGCCGTAGAACGGTGGTGTGTCCAGCGGCCGGGCCCAGTGCGTCTTGGCCGGCGCCAGGCCCTCGGTGCGGCAGTTGTCCAGCGCCGTGTGATCGAAGCTGCCGGTGCGGCAGGCGGCGTTGTAGCGCTCCAGCGTCTGCACAAAGGCCGCCGGGTCCAGGCCCAGCAGCACGGCAAGCTCGTGCAGCGAATCAGCCTGCGTGCCCGGGAACACCGGTGGCATGAAGCGGCCCACCGCCTTGGCATCGATGATGGACCAGGCCACCTGGCCCGGCTGCTGGGCCACCAGCCGGCCCCAGATCGCATAGCGCTTGGGCCAGAAGTCTTCGCCCTCGTCGTAGAAGCGCCGGGCCTCGCGATTGACCACCACGCCCAGCGACACGCAATCGATGCGGGTGCAGATGCCGCCGTCATACAGCGGCGCGCGCGCGTCGATGGCCACCATATGCGCCTGCGTCGCGTCGCCGATCATGTCGGCGCCCGCGCCCTGCATGAAGCGCAGCAGCGTGCCGGTGTTGAAGCGGGTACCGCGTATCAGGAAGTTGTCGGCCGGGTGCTCGCCGCACTCATTGACGCCCCAGGCCTCGCGCAGCCATTCGCGGTTCGATTCGAAGCCGCCGGCGGCCAGCACGCAGCTGCGGGCTGCTATCCGTTCACTGCCGACCCAGGCCGCGACGAAGCGGCCCTCGTCCAGCTCCAGGCTATCGACCGGCGCTTCGTAGCGCACCTGCACGCCCAGCCGCTCGGCGCTGCGGTAGTAGGCATTGACGAGCGCCTTGCCGCCGCCCATGAAAAAGGCATTGGTGCGCGCGGTGTGCAGCGCACCCGACAGCGAGGGCTGGAAGTGCACGCCATGGCTGCGCATCCAGGGCCTGCAGGTCGAGGACTCGCGTATCACCAGCCGCGCCAGCGCCTCGTTGGTGGCGCCGCCGGTGACCTTCAACAGATCCTGCCAGTACTCCTCTTCGGTATAGGCCTCGACCAGCACGTCCTGCGGTGCGTCATGCATGCAGCGCAGATTGCGCGTGTGCTGCGAGTTGCCGCCGCGCCAGGCCTGGGGCGAGGCCTCCAGCAGCAACACGCTGGCGCCGGCCTCGCGCGCCATCAGCGCCGCGCACAGGGCCGCATTGCCACCACCAATCACCAGCACGTCGATCACGCTTCACCTCCCTCGAAGTAGAAGGGATCCTAGGCTTCAAGCCCCGCCGCCGCCAGCAGGCGACAGGCATGGGGGTTTCAGGATTCGTGAAGGCTGGCCCCGGCCCAGCGCCCCTGCTCTACCAGCTGGCGCGCCACATCGCTCATCACCACGCGGGCCGCCAGCGCGGCCGGCGAGAGCTCGTCGTCCGACAGGCTGACCAGCAGATTGGGCCGGCGCGCATGGGCATCGCTGACCGGAATCAGGGCCAGGTCCTCGCGGCGCAGGCGCGACACCGCCGCGCCGGGCTGTATGGTGGCACCCAGGCCCGCGGCCACCGCGTCCATCAGCAGGGCCAGTCCGTCGATCTCGATCACCACCCTGGGCAGGCATTTGGCGCGCACGAAGGCCGCATCGACGACGCTGCGCAAATTGTGCGGCGCGCTGGGCAGCACCAGCGGCAGCTCGGTCAGGCTGGCCAGGCGGGCGCTGCGGCCACCTGGCAGGCCCGCCAGCGAGCGCTCGCCGATCACGAACAGCCGCTCCTCGAGCAGAGGCTGGACGCTCCAGCGCCGTGCGGCATCGACCTGGAACAGCACGGCCAGGTCCAGCTGGCGGGCATTCAGCATCTGCGCCAGATGGCCCGACAGGCTCTCGACCAGATGCAGCCGCAACTCGGGATAGCGCTCGCGCATTGCCTGCATCAGCGGCAGGCCGAACACGCTGGCCGTGCTGGGCGGCAGGCCGACGCTGACATGGCCCGAGAGCCGCGCCGTCTGCGCCGCCAGCACCGCGTCGTCGGCATGGCGCAGGGCCAGCTGGGCCTGGCGCCAGAAGGCCAGGCCGGCATCGGTGGGCCGCACCCCGGTAGAGACCCGCTGCAGCAACCGCGTGCTCAACTCGCCCTCGAGCTTGCTGACCTGCTGGCTCAGTGCCGAGGTGACGACGCCCAGCGAGGCCGCCGCCTGGCTGAAGCTGCCGAGCTCGACGACCCGGACGAAGTAGCGCAGCTGTCGGAGTTCCATGCCTGCAAGGGTAAGCGATGGGCGGCACCGGTGGCACACTCGGCCGCCATGCTGCCCATCCTCTATTCCTTTCGCCGCTGCCCTTACGCCATGCGCGCCCGCCTGGCGCTGCGCGCGGCCGGCGTGGCCCTGGAGATCCGCGAGGTGCTGCTGAAGGACAAGCCGGCGGCGCTGCGCGCGGTCTCGCCCAAGGCCACCGTGCCGGTGCTGGTGCTGCCCGAGGGGCCGGTGCTGGATGAGAGCCTGGACATCATGCTGTGGGCACTGGCCCGGCACGACCCGGAGGGCTGGTTGAGCCAGGGCGATGCGCCCCTGGGACGGCGGCTGATCGCGATCAACGACGGACCCTTCAAGGCCGCGCTGGATGCCTACAAATACCCCGAGCGGCATCCGCAGGCCTCGCAGCGCGAGCACCGCGAGCAGGCCGTGGGCCTGCAGATCGCGCCGCTGGAGGCTCTGCTGGCCACCCGGCCCTGGCTGCTGGGCGAGGCGCCGGCGCTGGCCGACGTGGCGCTGTTTCCCTTTGTGCGCCAGTTCGCCCAGGTCGATGCGGACTGGTTCGCCGGCGGCTTTGCGCGGCTGCACGCCTGGCTGGAGCGTCTGGCAGCCTCGCCGCTGTACGGGTCGGTGATGCAGAAGTTGCCGCCTTGGCAGCCGGGCGACGCTCCGCGCCGCTTCTGAGCGGGGCCATGTCTTGTCTGGCGGCGCGCAAGGACAGGTTTAGACTGCGGGTTTTCGCTGATCCAGGCCCTGCCGATGAGAGTACTTTCCTGCGCCTTGATGGCCCTGCTGACCAGCCTGGGCGCCCAGGCGGCCGAGCCGGTCGGCCGGGTCAAGCGTATCAGCGGCAGCGTCTGGGTTGACCGCGCCGGCCAGAGCCTGGCCGCACTGCCCGGCATGGCGCTGCAGGTCGGTGACCGGCTGCGCACCGGGGCCGACGGCATGGCCGGCGTCACCCTGGCCGATGACAGCCTGCTCACCGCCGGCCACGACAGCCAGCTGCTGATCAACGACTTCCAATTCAACACCACCACCCACGAGGGCGGCATGCTGGCCACGCTGTCCAAGGGCAGCCTGCATGTGGTGACGGGGCTGATCGCCAAGAAGACGCCCGAGAAGGTCAACTTCAAGACCCCCAGCGTGGTGCTGGGCGTGCGCGGCACCGAGTTCGTGGTGGACGTGCCGGAGGGCCGGGAATGAGCCGCCTGGCGACACTGGCGCTGGTCGCCCTGCTCAGCGCCTGCGCCAAGCCGCCCGAGCGGGTGATCCTGCTGCCCGGCGCCGAGGGCCGCAGCGGCGCCCTGCTGGTGCAGCCGCAGGAGGGGGCACGCGCGCCGCTGCTGCTGAATCAGGCCTATGCCCAGGCCGAGGTGGCGGGCGGGCAGCTGCGCTCCGGCCTGAGCAGTGCCGAGGCGGTGCAGCGTGCCTACGGTCCTCTGCTGGCCATGCAGCCGCCGCGCCCGCGCAGCTTCACCGTCAACTTCCGCAGCAACGCCGACGGGCTGACGCCCGAGACGGCCCCGGTGCTGGCCGAGGTGCGCGCGGCGCTGGCCGCCCAGGCGGCGGGCGAGCTGATGGTGACCGGCCACACCGACCGCGTGGGTGGGTCCGAGGCCAACGACCGGCTGTCGCTGGCACGGGCGCAGGCGGTGCGCGAACTGCTGGTGGCCCTGGGCGTGGCACGCGAGCTGATCAGCGTCGCCGGCCGGGGCGAGCGCGAGCCGTTGGTGCCCACCGCCGATGAGGTGGCCGAAGCGCGCAACCGCCGTGTCGAGATCAAGCTTCGCTGAGCGCTGGTTGGCCGCCTGGCCGGCGCTGCTGCGTTGGCTGGCCGGCCTGGGTCTGGTGGGGCTGATGCTGGCCCACGCCACCCAGCATCTGCAGCTGCCCGGCCTGGCGCGGCTGGAGCTGCAGCTGTATGACGCCCGGCTGCGCCTGTTCGCCCCGGCCACAGCCGACCCACGCATCGTGATACTGGACATCGACGAGCGGTCCTTGGCTCAGCTGGGCCGCTGGCCCTGGAAGCGCTCGCTGCTGGCCGAGGTCATCGAAAAGGCCTTCAGCCCCGGGGGCGCACTGTTGCTGGGCCTGGACATGGTGCTGGCCGAACCCGACGACAGCTCCGGCCTGAGCACGCTGGAGGCGCTGGCCGCCGGCCCGCTGCGCGATGACACGGCCTTCACCGATCAGCTGCAGACGCTGCGCCCCAGCCTGGACCATGACGCCCGCCTGGCCCGGGTGTTGCAGCAGCATGCGGTGGTGCTGGGCTTTCATCTGTCGAACGCCGACGGCGCGGCGCGCATCGGCAGCCTGCCGCCGCCCAGCGTGGCGCCGGCCGTGATGGGCTCGCAGCTCGCGGCGCTGACCGACTGGCAGGGCTATGGCGCCAACCTGGCGCCGCTGCAGCAGGCCAGTACCCAGGCCGGTTTTCTGAATGCGCTGGCCGATGCCGATGGCATCACCCGACGCATGCCGCTGCTGGCGCGGCACCAGGGCCAGGCCTATGCCGCCCTGCCCCTGGTGCTGGCGCAGACCTTGATGGGCAACGCGGCCATCACGCCGGTGCGGGCGCCCCTGGTCGCCTGCCCGGCGCCGCTGGTCGGCCTGAGCCTGGCCACGCCGCGCGGCCCGCTGCTCTTGCCCACCGATGGCCAGGCCGCCGTGCTCGTGCCCTACCGAGCCGCCGGCGGCGACTATGCCCGCTATTCGGTCGCCGATCTGCTCGCCGGGCGCCTGCCGGCGGACGCGCTGCGCGGCCGTGTGGTGCTGCTGGGCAGCAGCGCGCCGGGCCTGCTGGACCAGCGCACCACGCCGCTGGCCAGCGCCTATCCGGGCGTGGCCGTCCATGCCAGCGTGCTGTCGGGTCTGCTCGACGGCAGCCTGGCCAGCGCGCCCGGCCATGCCCCGGCGCTGGAGGCCGCCGTGCTGCTGCTGATGGGCCTGAGCCTGCTGTGGCTGCTGCCGCGGCTGAGCTGGCCGGGCGTGATCGCCTCCGCCCTGCTGTGGCTGGTGCTGCTGCTGGGCCTGAACTTCACCGCCTGGGTCTGGGCCCGGCAGGCGCTGCCGCTGGCCGCGGGCCTGCTGCTGCTGCCCGGCCTGCTGGGCCTGCACCTGCTGTTCGCCTACTTCGGCGAGCGGGGTGCCAAGCGGCGCCTGGGCGCGCTGTTCGGCCATTACGTGCCGCCGGCCCTGGTGCAGGAGATGAGCTTGCATCCCGGCCGCTATTCGATGGCCAGCCGCAGCGCCGAGCTGACCGTGCTGTTCGCCGATGTGCGCGGCTTCACCGGCATCGCCGAGCGGCTGAGCCCCGCTGAGCTGGCGGCGCTGATGCACGAGTACTTTTCCGCCATGACCGAGATCGTCGGCACGCACCGCGGCACCCTGGACAAATACATGGGCGATGCGCTGATGGCCTTCTGGGGCGCGCCGCTGGACGATGCCGACCATGCCCTGCACGCGGTGCAGGCGGCGCTGGCCATGCAGGCCGAACTGACGCGCTTGAACGCGCGCTTCGCCGCCGCCGGCCGGCCCCAGCTGGCGATCAGCATAGGCATCCACAGCGGGTCTATGGTGGTCGGCGACCTGGGCTCGCGCCAGCGCCGTGCCTACACGGTGCTGGGAGACAACGTCAATCTGGCCGCCCGTCTGCAGGAGCTGTGCGGCCAGCGCGGCGCCTCGCTGCTGATCAGCGAGGCCACCCATGCGCGGCTGGGTGGCGCCCTGCCCTGCGCCGTGCTGGGGCCGGTGGCCGTGCGCGGGCGTCAGGGCGAGGTGGTGATTTACGAACCGCTGGCCGGCTGAGCGCTCAGGCCCAGCGGCTCGACGGCCGGCTCGCGCCACCAGCCGGTGGAGGCCGGCGGCGCCTTGATGCTGATGCGCTCACCCATCCTGGGCGCACTCATGGGCACGCCCTGGGCGGCGGCCAGCGCGGTGATGCGCTCGAAGGGCTCCTGCCAGGGATGCAGGGCCAGATCGAAAGTACCGTTGTGCACCGGCAGCAACCAGCGGCCCCTGACGTCCAGATGGGCCTGCAGGCTTTGCTCGGGCTGCATATGCACATCGGGCCAGTCGGTGTTGTAGGCGCCGGTCTCGATCAGGGTCAGGTCGAAGGGGCCGAAGCGCTCGCCAATCGCCTTGAAGCCGTCGAAATAGCCGGTGTCGCCGCTGAAGAACACGCGCAGCTCGTCGCTGATGATGACCCAGGAGGCCCACAAGGTGGTGTTGCCGTCGCTCAAGGACCGGCCCGAGAAATGCTGGGCCGGCGTGGCGACGAAGCGCACACCGGCAATCGTCACGCCCTGCCACCAGTCGAACTGCTGCACCTTGGCCGCCGGCACGCCCCATTCGATCAGCCGGTCGCCGACGCCCAGCGGCGTCAGGAAATGCTCGACCTTGGGACGCAGCGCCAGGATGGCGGCATGATCCAGATGGTCGTAGTGGTCGTGCGACAGGATCACGCCCTTGATGGCCGGCAGCTCGGCGATGGCAATCGGCGGCGCGTGGAAGCGCTTCGGGCCCAGCCACTGGAACGGCGAGGCGCGCTCGGAAAACACCGGATCGGTGAGCCAGAACTCGCCCTGCAGCTTCAGCAGCATGGTCGAGTGGCCGAGGCGGAACAGGCTGCCATCGGGCGCGGCCAGCAGGTCGGTGTGGGTCAGCGGCAGCACGGGAATCGGCCGCTTGGGCGTCGCATCGGCCGGCTTGTCGAGCACAAAGCGCCACATCACCTGCAGCGTCTTCTCCCAACCCAGGCGCTGGGCCGGCGCCTCGTTGCGGAACTTGCCGCGCACGAACTGCGGCGACTGCGGGAACTGAGCGGCGGCGGAGCGCAAGGCTTTGAAAGGACGGTAGGCCATGGTGGTCAGGACTCCAACAACGAGGATGAGGCTCAGCGGGAAGGCAGGCCAGAAATTACACTACACAGTGTAGTATTGAGTTTTTGAAAAGTAAACTGGCCGGTGTAAAATTTTTATTCCACTCCGTATCCAAGACCCTTCGCACATGCCCACCGCGCCGCCCAGCCGCCTGACCGACAGAAAACGCGAGGCCATCGTGCGAGCCGCGATAGCCGAATTCCGCGAGCATGGCTTCGGCGGCACCAGCATGGACCGCATCGCCGCCGCAGCCGAGGTCTCCAAGCGCACCGTCTACAACCACTTCCCCAGCAAAGACGAGCTGTTCGCCGAAATCCTGATGCAGCTGTGGCAGCGCGCCAAGGGCCTGGACGTGGTGGTCTACGACCCCGCCCGCCCCTTGCGCGACCAGCTGCTGGCGCTGATGGCCGGCAAGCTGCGCCTGATCAATGACCCGAGTTTTCTGAACCTGGTGCGGGTGGCCGTGGCCGAGATGATGCATGCGCCCGAACGGGCCCAGGCGATGGTCGAGCGGCTCGGCGAAAAAGAAGACGGTGACGCCGGCCTGGCCGCCTGGATACGGGCGGCCCAGCAGGACGGCCGGCTGCGCCCGGCCGATGCGCAGTTCGCCGCCCACCAGCTGCAGGCCCTGCTCAAGGGCTCGGCCTTCTGGCCCCAGCTGGCCATGGGCCAGCAGGCGCTGACGGCGGCCGAGCAGACCCGGTTGCTGAACGACAGCGTGGACATGTTTCTCAGCTTCTATGCCATCCCCGCAACACCCGGGAGCAAGACATGATCAGACGAACGCTGACGCTGACCGCGGGCGCCGCCCTGCTGCTCACCCTGGCGGGCTGCGCCGCTCCTCCCCGGGTCAAGACGCACACGGCCCTGCCCGGCGTCGAGGTGTTGCCCACGGCCCTGGCCATGCCCGGCATGGACCGCCAACGCCAGCTGCGCATCTATCTGCCTCCCGGCTATGCCCAGAGCAGCGAGCGCTACCCGGTGCTTTATATGCACGATGGCCAGAACCTGTTCGACGACTTCACCTCCTATGCCGGCGAGTGGGGCGTGGACGAGACCCTGGACGAACTGGCGCGCAGCCATGGGCTGAAGCTGATCGTCGTCGGCATAGACAACGGCGGCGACCAGCGCATGACCGAGCTCAACCCCTGGGACCATCCGAAGTTCGGCAAGGGCGAGGGGGCGGCCTACACGCGCTTCATCGTCGAGGTGGTGAAGCCGCACATCGACCGCCAATACCGCACCCGGCCCGGGCGCGAGCACACGGCGGTGATGGGCAGCTCGATGGGCGGGCTGATCTCGCACTATGCGATCCAGCAATACCCGCAGGTGTTCAGCAAGGCCGGCATCTTCTCGCCGTCCTACTGGGCGGCACCGGCGCTGCGCGACGCCCCGCAGCGTCCGCTGCCGGCCGATGCGCGGCTGTACCTTTACATGGGCGGCCGCGAAGGCGGGGAGATGAACCGCGATGCACGGCAGATGGTCGCGGCGTTGAGCGGCCATGCCCTGCCGGCCGAACAGCTGCGTTTCAGCACCCAGGCCGCGGCCGAGCACAACGAAGACGCCTGGCGGGCTGAGTTCAAGCCGGCGCTGCTGTGGCTGTTCAGTCCCGACGCCCCCTGAGCCTGAAACAAACGAAACCGGCACCGCAACCGCCTTGATACGGGCCCGTCGCACAGTCTGCTCATCGCTGACTGTTGCCCGGAATCCCCATCATGCTTGCCGCTGCCCTGCCCCACACCCCCTCGCTGACGCTGTCTCTGTCCGAAAGCAGCCGGCAGGCCTGGTACCGCGGCCTCGCAATGACCGCCATGGGGCTGGCCGGTTTCATCGCCTGGACGGCCTGGCTGCCCCCGGCACCCGACCGCGTCACCGTCACCGCGGCCCCGGCGCTCGAGGTGCAGAACCCCGAGGTCGAGCTGCAAAAAGCGCAGCGCCGGCTGATGATGATGGAGAGTTCGCACGAGCGGCTGAGTGCGCTGGCGGCAGGGGTCGATACGCTGCGCTTCTCGCCCCGGGTGGCTGCGCTGGCGCGAGCCGAGGGCGAGGCCGGCGACCGTCTGCTGGCCACCCAGCATGCCCTGTTCCTGTATCAATCGACGCAGCTGAGCCGGGTCGACTGGGCCGCCAAGCTGGCCGAGCTGGAGCAGCAGCAGGCGGCGCTGCGCGGCCGTATCGCGGCCCTGAGGGCGCGGCCAAGAACCGCTTGAACCCTCAAGCCCTCAGGCCGGCCCCTCGACCCGCATCGAGTAATCCACCGCCTTGACGTCCTTGGTCAGCCGGCCGATCGAGATGCGATCGACGCCGGTGGCGGCAATCCAGCGCAGCTGGTCCAGCGCCACGCCGCCCGAGACCTCGAGCAGCGCGCGTCCGCCGGTCAGGGCCACGGCCTCGACCATCATCGCCTCGCTGAAGTTGTCCAGCAGCACGCTTTCGGCCCCGGCCTCCAATGCCTCGATCAGCTCGCCCAGGTTCTCGACCTCGACCTGTATGCCCACGCCGGCATGCAGGTCCTGCGCCGCCAGCACGGCAGCGCGCACGCCACCGGCGGCGGCGATATGGTTTTCCTTGATCAGGATGCCGTCGTACAGGGCCAGGCGCTGGTTCTGCCCGCCACCGACGCGCACCGCGTACTTCTGCGCCAGGCGCAGGCCGGGCAGGGTCTTGCGCGTGTCCAGCACCGCGCAGCCGTTCGGATTGGTCGAGGCACCGGCGATGGCCTGCACATGGGCATGGGTGAGCGTGGCGGTGGCCGACAGCAGTTGCAGAAAATTCAGCGCCGGACGCTCGGCGGTGAGCAGGGCGCGGGCGTCGGCGGTGATCTGGCAGACCACCGTGTCGGCGCTCATCAGCTCGCCCTCCTGGTACTGCCACTCGATGCGCGCGCTCGGGTCCAGCGCGGCCAGGGTACCGTCGAACCAGCCGCGGCCGCACAGCACCGCGGCTTCGCGCACCCTCACATGGGCCTTGACGCGCTGACCGGCCGGCACCAGCTGGGCCGTCCAGTCGCACAGGCCGACGTCCTCGAACAGCGCGTCGCGGATATTGCGCTGGCGCGCCTCTTCGAGGGTTTCGTTGTGCTCAAACATGGGCGGAGTTTATTCCGCGGCGGCAACCTTCAGGCTCAGCGTGTCAAGGCCTTCGATTTCGCCGGTGATCAGGTCACCCGCCTGCACCGCGCCGACGCCCTCGGGCGTGCCGGTGTAGATCAGGTCGCCGGGCTGCAGATGGTAGAACTGCGACAGGTTGGCGACGATCTCGGGCACGCTCCAGATCATGTCGGCCAGGTCGCTTTGCTGCTTGACCGTGCCATTGACGGACAGCGCGATGCGGCCCTTGGCCAAGTGGCCCAGCGTGGCCGCAGGCACCAGCTCGGTGATCACCGCCGATTGCTCGAAGCCCTTGGCCAGATCCCAGGGCCGGCCGGCCGCCTTGGCCTCGGCCTGCAGATCGCGGCGCGTCATGTCCAGGCCGGCGGCATAGCCCCAGACGGCATCCAGCGCGTCTTCAACCGCGACGCGGAACACCGGCTTGCCGATGGCGATCACCAGCTCCATCTCGTAGTGGTAGTTCTTGGTGCCGGGTGGATAGGCCACGGTGGCGCCCGAGGGCACCAGCGCATTGGCCGGCTTGGTGAAGTAAAAGGGCGGCTCGCGGTCGGGGTTGCCGCCCATCTCGCGCGCATGGGCGGCATAGTTGCGGCCGACGCAGTAGATGCGCGACACCGCGTAACGGGCGCTGCTGCCGCGCACCGCCACGCTGGGTTGCTCTTGGGGGGCAAAGATGTAGTTGCTCATGGTCGGGCCCGGTGGTTGGCAGTGAATGGAAAACGGCAGGATACCGCGCAGGCCGCGCCCGCCCCATGTGGGCTTTGCGGATACCGCGCGCAGGGCGCACAGGCCCGGCGGCAGCCGCGGCGGGCAAGAGCCCTACACTCGCGCCATGGATAGGCTTCATCTGCGCCGCGGGCCATTGCTGTCGGTGCTGGCCGTCGCCCTGCTGCTGGCCGGCTGCGCCGGCGCGCCTCGAACGCCCTCCTCGGCGCCAGGGCCGACCGCACCCCGCCCCGCCCCCGACCCGGGACGCGACGGCCCCGAGGCAGTGATTCCGCCCAATCTGCACCTGGTGCCCGATGCCGAGCCGCGCGTCGAGCCCCTGCGCCAGGGCGGGCCCAACAAGCCCTACGAGGTGCTGGGCCGGCGCTACGAGCCGCTGACCGGTGACCAGCCGCTGGTCGAGCGCGGCCTGGCCTCCTGGTATGGCCGCAAGTTCCACGGCCGCTCGACCTCCAGCGGCGAGACCTACAACATGTATGCGATGACGGCCGCCCACCCGACCATGCCCATTCCCAGCTATGCCCGGGTGCGCAACCCGGCCAATGGCCGCGAGGTGCTGGTGCGCGTCAATGACCGTGGCCCCTTCCATGGCGGGCGTGTGATCGACCTCAGCTACACCGCTGCGCTGAAGCTGGACATTCTGCGTGGCGTGACCCCCGTCGAGGTCGAGCGCCTGACCTTCGAGGACATACGCACCGGCGCCTGGCGGCGCGACAACCCGACGCCGGTGTTCGTGGCCAGCGAGGCGGCCGGGGCGCCGGAGCGCAGCCTCACCTTCGCGCCCGCGGCCAGGGTCGATCCGGCCCTGCTGCTGCCCGACGATGAGGCGGCCCTGCCCACCGCCCCCAAGATCGCCAGCCCGGGCTACTGGCTGCAGCTGGGCGCGTTCTCACGGCTGGACGGGGCCGAAACGCTGCGCCAGAAGCTGGCAGCCGATCTGGAGGGCCTGGCCCCGCTGCTGACCATCTTCAAGGACAGCAGCCTGCACCGGCTGCAGGCCGGGCCCTACCCGACGCGCGAGGAGGCGCGCCAGGCAGCCGAGCGGCTGCGCGCAGCGCTCAATCTCACACCGGTGCTGGTGCAGCGACGTTAACGTCCGCCACTGACGTCCAGCAGCGCCCCGGTCGTGTAGCTGGCCGCATCGGACAGCAGCCAGACGATGGCCTGGGCAATCTCCTGCGCCGTGCCCATGCGCGCCATCGGCAGGCCGGCAACGACGCCGGGCAGCTGGGCGCCGAGACCGCCACCGGCATGGATCTCGGTATCGATAATGCCCGGCCGCACGCCATTCACGCGTATGCCGTCCCCGGCCACCTCGCGCGCCAGGCCGACGGTGAAAGTGTCGATCGCGCCCTTGCTGGCGGCGTAGTCCACATACACGCCCGGCGAGCCCAGCTGGGCCGCGCGCGACGAGACATTGACGATGGCGCCACCGTTGCCGCCATTTGATCGGCCCATCCGCCGCACCGCCTCGCGGGCACACAGCAAACTGCCCAGCACATTGACCTCGAACACGCGGCGCATGCGTTCGGCCGTCATCTGCTCGAGCCGCGCACCGGGGGCGACGATGCCGGCGTTGTTGACCAGGGCCGTCAGCGGGCCCAGCCCGGCATCGATGGCGGCAAACATGCGCAGCACCTCGGCCTCTTGCGACACATCGGCCTGCACCAGCAGGGCGCGCCGGCCCATCGCCCGAATCTGCTCGGCCAGCGCCAGCGCACTCACTTCATCGCGGGCGTAGTTCAGCGCCAGGTCATAGCCCCGCTCGGCACAGAGCAGCGCCGTCGCGGCGCCGATGCCACGGCCAGCGCCGGTAATCAAAGCAATTTTTGGCAGCATGGAGACAAACACCCAATCAGTTGGGGTCAGAACTCTCGGCTGCGCTGCGCACAGGTCTCAAGGTCTGACCCACAAGGTATTCAGGCTAAGGCCACCCGGTTCATGCCCAGATGCTTGGCCCGGTACATGGCGTTCTGCGCCCGGCCGGCCAGCAGGTCGGTGCCATAGGGCGGCGCGCTGGCCAGGCCTATGCTGAGCGTGACATGCAGGCCCGGCGCGACTTCGTTCCAGGGGTGCAGCTCGACATGCTCGCGTAAACGTTCGCAGACCTCGAAGGCACGGTCGGCCACGGTGTCGGGAAAGACGACCAGAAACTCCTCGCCGTCCATGCGCACCAGGATGTCGGAGCCGCGGGTGTTGTCGCGCAGCATGTCGGCCAGGCGCTGCAGGACCTGGTCGCCGGCGGCATAGCCGAACTCGGTGTTGACGTGTTTGAGGTGATCGACGTCGATCAGGGCCAGGGTCAGCGAGGCGCTCTTGGCCTCGGCGGTCAGCATCAGGCCGGGCATCACCGACTCCAGATGGCGGCGGTTGCGCAGGCCGGTGAGGGGATCGATATTGTCCGGTCCGGCAGCGACCGGCGCGGCCGGCCCGCCGAGTGGCGAAAACGAAGCCGCCTGCTCGGCCTGCAGCCGTGCCTGTTCGGCCTCCAGCCGGGTGACGAAGAAGCGCGACTGCGCCTCCAGTTGCACCGTGGTGCTGCGCCGCTCGATCTTGTGCAGTGCCTCCAGATGCTCCAGCGCCTCGGCCGTCAAGCCCAGCGCCTTGCTGCTGCGGTGCATCAGCTTGTGCACGCGCAGCCGCGTCGGCACCGAGGCCATCTCGTTCAGATTCTCGAGCAGGCCGCTGACCTCCTGATGGGCTTGTTCGGCCTGCCCGCGCGTCAGCGCCAGATCGGCCAGCACGCAGCGCAGGCGCAGCACATGGGCTTGCAGGCCATGCTCCTGGGCCTGCTCCAGCGCCGGCCGCAGCAGCGCCTCGGCCGCGTCGAGATCGCCCAGCTGCAGGCCCACCTCGCCCAGATTGCCGGCCGTCAGCACATGGGAAAACGGGTCACCCGCCGCCTGAGCCAGCGCAAAGGCCTCGGTCGCGTACTGCTTGCCACGCTGCAGCGCCTGCCGGGCCAGATCAAAGCGTTCGCCGTCCTGCAGCAGGTAGTAGGCGCCCAGCGTCACGGCGCAGAGATTGTTCAGCGAAATCATGCGCTCGAAGGCGTAATCGCCCTCGCGCACCAGGGCCGCCGCCTCGCCCATCAGGCGCTCGGCCTGCCAGGGGTCGCCCATCCGTTCGAACACCGCCGCCAGCGCGTTCAGCGACAGCGCAATCTGCCGCGTGTTGCCCAGGCGCTGGGCAACCGAGCAGCCCTCATGGGCAAAGCGCATCGCGGGCTCGAAGTCGCCGGATTCGAAGCTGCTCAAGGTCATCCAGCGCAGCACTTCGCAGAGCTGCTCGCTGGGCCCCTGCTCGCGCATCAGGGCCGTGACTTCCTCGCCGGCCCGCAGCATCTCGGCCAGCGCGCCCTGGCGCACCAGGAAAAACACGCGCAGATAGCCGGCCTCGATCTGCTCCGACAGATAGCCCTGGTCGTCGGCCGCCACCCAGACCTGATGGGCCAGGGCCAGCCCCTGCGGCAGCTGCAACGCCTCGCGCGCCTGGCGTGCCTGGCGCAACAGCTCTTCCAGCTGTGCGCTGGTCAGCTCGGGGGCGGATTCAGGGCTTGAGTCGAACATCTCGGATAGGGGCAGCCTGAAAAAAACAGCAGCGGATGCGCTGCGTGTCAACAGACCTTACCACCAAGGGCTTACCCTGAACACCCGAGAGTGCGGGGTTGTTCGAGGAACAACCCCGCCGACGCCTACCGGGTGCTACTTCGAGGTTGGCATGGCGAATTCCGCGCCCTTGGGAGCGCTGGACGACCAGCGCTGCATCACGCTCTTCTGCTTGGTGTAGAAGCGCACGCCCTCTTCACCGTAGGCATGCATATCGCCGAACAGGCTCTTCCTCCAGCCGCCGAAGCCATGCCAGGCCATGGGCACCGGAATCGGCACATTGATGCCGACCATGCCGACCTGGATGCGGCGGGCGAACTCGCGGGCCACATTGCCGTCGCTGGTGAAGCAGGCCACGCCATTGCCGTACTCATGGCCATTGACCAGCTCGACAGCGGCGGCGAAGTCGGGCACGCGCACGCAGGCCAGCACCGGGCCGAAGATCTCTTCCTTGTAGATGCGCATATTCGGCGTCACGTGGTCGAACAGGGTGCCGCCGGTGAAGAAGCCGGCCTCATGGCCGGCCACCTTGTGGCCGCGGCCATCGACGACCAGCGAAGCGCCCTCCTGCACGCCTATGCCCACATAGCCCTCGATGCGGTTCAGCGCCTCACGGGTGACGATGGGGCCCATTTCGGCGTCCAGCTCCATGCCGTTCTTGATCTTCAGGGTGCGGGCGCGCTCGGCCAGCAGGGGCACGATCTTGTCGGCCACATCGCCGACCAGCACCGCCACCGAAATCGCCATGCAGCGCTCGCCGGCCGAGCCGTAGGCCGAGCCGATCAGCGCATCGACGGTCTGCTTGATGTCGGCGTCGGGCATCACCACCATATGGTTCTTCGCGCCGCCCAGGGCCTGCACGCGCTTGCCGTGGTGGGCACCGGTCTCGTAGATGTATTGGGCGATAGGCGTCGAGCCGACGAAGCTCAAGGCCTTGACGTCGGGGTGACCCAGCAGCGTGTCAACCGCGACCTTGTCGCCCTGGACGACGTTGAACACGCCGTCCGGCAGGCCGGCCTGGCGCAGCAGTTCGGCGATGAACAGGCTGGCCGCCGGATCGCGCTCGCTGGGCTTGAGCACAAAGGTGTTGCCGCAGGCAATCGCCACCGGGAACATCCACATCGGCACCATCACCGGGAAGTTGAACGGCGTGATGCCGGCCACCACGCCCAGGGGCTGGCGCATCGTCCAGTTGTCGATGCCGGTCGAGACCTGCTCGGTGTAATCGCCCTTCAAGAGTTGCGGAATACCGCAGGCGAATTCGACGATGTCGATGCCGCGGGTGACCTCGCCCTGGGCATCGGTGAAGACCTTGCCATGCTCGGCGGTGATGATGGCGGCCAGTGCATCGCGCTGCTGGTTCAGCAGCTCCAGGAACTTGAACATCACGCGCGCCCGGCGCAGCGGCGGCGCGTCGGCCCAGGCCGGGAAGGCGGCCTTGGCGGCGGCCACGGCCCCATTCACGTCCTCGACACTGGCCAGATGCACCTGGCGCGCCACCTCGCCGGTGGCCGGGTTGTAGACCGCCTGCTTGCGGCCGCCGGTGGCCGCCTGCGGCTTGCCGTTGATGAAGTGGGTGATGTCGGTGTTCGAGGTGAATGCAGCGGGTGCGGCCATGTGTGTCTCCGGTAAAAATTCAGTCTAGGCCGCATGGCGCTGCTTGCCAATCCACTTTCGCCCACCACATTGTTCGACAATGTGAACAATGGAAAACCGCAACGACCTGCTCTGGAGCCAGCTGCACGCGCTGACCGTGATCGCCCAGCTGGGCAGCTTCACCAAGGCGGCGCAGCGCCTGGGCCTGTCGAAAGCGGCCATCAGCCAACGCATCAGCGAGCTGGAACGATCGATAGGCCAGACCCTGGTGCAACGCACCACCCGCTCGGTGCGCCTGACCGATGCCGGTCAGCGCCTGGTCGACGACAGCGCCGACAGCTTCGCCCAGATCGCCCGCAGCCTGGCCCAGGCCCGCGACGCCGCCGGCCAGCCGCGCGGGCTCTTGCGCGTCACCGCCCCGGTGGCGCTGGGTCGCCAGCACGTGGCACCGCAGCTGGAGGGCTTTTTCCGCCAATACCCCGAGGTGCGCATCGAGCTGGACCTCAGCGACCGCATCATGCCGCTGGCCCAGGAGGGCTTCGATCTGGCGATACGCCACACCAGCACGCCGCCGGAAAGCCATGTCGCCTTCAAGCTCTGCGGTTCGCGCACCCTGCTGCTGGCCAGCAATGCCTATGTGAAACGCTGCGGCCTGCCCCAGCATCCGTCCGAGCTGGCCGAACACGCCTGCCTGACCTATCTGCGGCCCGGACCGGTGTCCTGGCTGTTCGAGCGCCAGGGCCCGGTGGCCGAAGGGATGGACGCCGAACGCCATCGCGTCAGCGTCAGCGGCCCCCTGCGCGCCGGCAACAGCGAGGTGCTGCGTGACGCCGCCCTGGCCGGCCTGGGCCTGGCCCTGCTGCCCGACTTCAGCGCCGCCGCCGCCCAGCGCGCCGGCCGCCTGCGCGAGTTGCTGCCCGATTGGCGACCGGTGGGCGTGTTCGGCGACAGCATTTATGCCATCCACCCCTGGAGCAGCACCACGCCCCGGCCGGTGCGGCTGCTGGTCGAGCATTTGCGCCAGGCGCTGCAGGGTGGATTCGAGGCCACAGCCGCGCCGCTCACGCCATCGCGTCCGGCCCGTCCAGATACGGTTTGATGTTCGCTAGCGCCCGCTCCACGTACTCCTCCTTTTCGCCCACAGGGGCGACATAGTGGATGGCGCTGATGGCGGCATCCAGCCCCTCCAGCCTGGCGATCAGCCAGATCGCCAGGTACTGCGAGGCCAGGCAGCCGCCTGCGGTGGCAACGTTGCCATTGGCCACGAAGGGCTGGTTGAGCGTGCTCACGCCAGCCGCCTCGACCCAGGGCTTGGTGGTCAGGTCGGTACAGGCCGGCACCGCATTCAGCAAGCCCAGCTTGGCCAGCACCAGCGTGCCGGAGCATTGGGCACCCAGCAACTGCCGCGTCGGGTCCAGCTTGAGCTGGGCCATCAAGGCGGCGTCGGCGACCACCTCCCGGGTCTGCATGCCGCTGCCGACGATCACCGCATCGGCCTCGCAGGCGTCCTGCAGCGAGGCCTGCGCCTCCAGCACCAAGCCATTCATCGAGCGTACCCTGACCGTCGGGCTGGCGATGGAGACGCGCCAACCGGGCTTCTTGACGCGGTTGAGGATGGCCAGGGCGATCAAGGAGTCGAGCTCGTTGAAGCCCTCGAAGGTGAGGATGGCGATGTGCATGATGTCGTGTTCTGTGGCGAGGCGACATCGTAGACAGGGCAATCAATGCAATCAAATAATTGTCATGGATACATTGACCATGGCCCGGGCCCGGCAGGTTGTCGGCATACCGGCACCGAGCGCACATAAAAAAACGCCCACCCGGCAAACCGGATGGGCGTGTACAAGTCCTTGGAAGGACGTCGTTGGGAACGGAGCATGGCAAAAATCGCCAGGCAGGGTTCGAACTGTAGGGATCAGGGTTCACCCGGACCATCCCTAACTATGAAGTCCTGGTTGATCTTGACTTTCTGCCGGTTCTGCAAATTTGACCGCCGGCCAAGCGCCGACGGATCTGCCGCTGCCCGGTGGTCTCGGCGCGGACTCCGGGTCACAATCGGGCATGAATTCCGCCAAGCCCCCGCACCGCCCACCCGCCAAAACCCCGCCTCGCAGCCCCGCCGCAGCGCCCAAACGCCCCCCCGCCGCTCCCTCGGCGCCGATGGGCGAGGACGATATCGTGGCGCTGGAACAACTGCTGGACAAGGTGCCGGCCCCGCTGGAGCCCCTGGACGTCAGCATGCTGGATGGCTATCTCTGCGCCGTACTCCTGCAGCCCATCCCGCTCCTGCCCGCCCAGTGGCTGCCCTATGTCACCGACATCGAGGCCCGGCCCCTGCCTCCGCGCTACAAGCCCGAGGCCCTGCATGCGCTGGTGCTGCGCCGCCATCAGGAGCTGAAGGCGGCGATCACCGAGCGCCAGTGGTTCGACCCCTGGGTGTTCGAGATGGACGACGAGGCCACGCCGTCCGAGACGGTGTTCCCCTGGGTGGCCGGCTTCGCGTTGGGCGCCGATATGTTCACCGCGCTGATGGGCTTGTCGGCCGCCGACCTGCTGGAGCCGCTGGCGACGATTTACATGCACCTGGATGCCGACGATCTGGAAGACGCCGACGCGTTGCTGGCCGAGATCGAGACCCTGGAGCCGCCCGAGGACCTCAGCGAGGCCGTCGAGGGCCTGGTCCGCAGCTGCCTGCAGCTGGCCGATATCTCGCGGCCCCAGCCCAAGCCGGTGGCCGAGGTGCCGCGGCGCATCGCCCGCAAGCAGGTGCCACCGACCGGCGCCGGCCCGCGCAAACGCTGATCAATCAGGCGTAGAGCCGGGCAGCGTGCAGCGCCAGCCCGGTAGCCACCGAAGCGAAACGGTCGCCACGCACCACCTGGGCCTGGCTGAACTCGGCCGCAATGCGGTCGGCCAGCAGGCGCAGGCCGGTGGAGCCACCGGTCAGGTACAGCGCATTGACCTGCTCCGGCTTCAGGCCGGCCTCGCGCACGGTGTCGCGGGCGGTCTGCACGATGCGCTGGATGTCGGCTTCGAGCGCGGCCACCGCCGTCGTCTCGGTCAGCCCCACCAGCAGGCCGGACTCGACCAGGCCCAGATCGATCTCGGTGTCGCCGCCGCCAGAGACCTGGATCTTGGCGTCCTCGGCCCGTGCCGCCAGCTCATGACCCAGGCGTTCGGTGATCACCGTCATCAGCCGCTGGTGGTGGCGCGGCTGGCCGTAAAAGCCCTTCATGCCGCGCAGCTCCATCACCCGCGCCGGGCTGTAGACGGTGTTGATCAGGTGCCAGGTGGCGAGGTCGAAATAGACGGCGCTGGGCACCTCGCGCGGCGTCGAACCGGCAATGCTGGGGCCCATCGCCTGGTAGCCGAATTCGCGCAGGATGCTGCTCAGCTCGACACGGCGGTCGAAGTCGGTGCCGGCCACGTGCACGCCGTGGTTGGCCAGGATGTCGTCGCGGCGGTCCAGCCGGTGCATGCGGTCCGGGCCCACGCGCACCAGCGAAAAGTCCGAGGTGCCGCCGCCAATGTCGGCCACCAGCACGATCTGCTCGGTCTGCGCCTGCTGCTCATAGTCGAAGGCCGCGGCGATAGGCTCGAACTGGAAATGCACCTCGTCGAAACCGACCGCCCGGGCGGCAGCCTCCAGCGTGACCTGGGCCGCGGCGTCGCGCTCGGGGTCTTCGTCGACGAAGAACACCGGACGGCCCAGCACCACCTGGTGCAGATTCGTCTCGGCATGCTCGGCCTGGGCGCAGGCACGCAAACGCTTCAGATAGCCGGCCAGCACATCGAAATACTTGACCGCCCGCCCGCCGCCGACATCGGTGCTCTGCTCCACCAGGCCCGAGCCGAGGATGCTCTTCATCGAGCGCATCAGCCGGCCCTCGGCACCTTCGACATAGGCCGCCACGGCGGCGCGGCCGAAGGCGCGGGCCGGGCCGTCCTCGTCATGCTCGAGGTCGGCGTAATAGAACACCGCCGTCGGCATCGTCGTGTTGCTGCCCTCCAGCGGCACCAGGCGCATGCGCTTGCCGGTGTCCGGAATCGCAATCGCCGAGTTGGAGGTGCCGAAGTCAATGGCGCAGAACGAACGGGAAGCGGAAGCGGGCACGGGCATTGGCGGTGAGCCCGGCATGCGCCAGGCCCCTTGGAATGAGGAGCGGGGCGCGGATTGTAGCGATCAGCGCGCCTTAGGCCCGTAAAACGCGAACTTGGTGTCCGGACGCTTGCCACTCATCAACTCGGCCAAAGCCCGGCCCGAGCCCGCGCCGTGGGTCCAGCCCAGGGTGCCATGGCCGGCATTGATCCACAGATTGCTGTGCTTCTTGCTGTGGCCGATATAGGGGATGTTGGTCGGCGTGCTGGGGCGCAGGCCGGTCCAGAAATTGGTCTCGCTGGTGTCGGCCACGCCGGGGAACAGCTCCTCGTAGCGGCGCACCAGGGCCTCGCAGCGCACCCGCGAGGTGGCGTTGTTCAGCTGCGTGTCGTAGCCCACCAGCTCGGCCGTGCCGGCAATGCGCACATGGTCGCCCAGGCGCGAGATGGCGATCTTGCGCGTGTCGTCCAGCAGGCTGACGACGCTGGCACGCTCAGGGTGCTTGAGCCGCATCGTCGTCGAATAGCCCTTGGCCGGGTAGATGTTCAGGTCTTCGCCAACGGTGCGCAGCAGCGGCGCGGTGTAGGAGCCGAGCGCGGCGACGAAGGCGTCGGCTTGCAGGGTGCGGGTCGCGCCCGTGCGGGAAGCCGCGATGCGCACGCCACTGATGCCGCCACCGGCCTGCTCCAGCGCCACGATGTCGTGCTCGAACAGAAAGGTGGCGCCGCGGGCCACGCAGCGCTTGGTCAGTTCCTGGGTGAAGACGGCGCAGTCACCCGACTCGTCGCTGGGCGTGAAGGTGCCGCCGAAGATATTGCTGCCGAAGCTGGCCAGCGCCGGCTCGACCTTGAGCACTTCGTCGCGGTTCAGCACGCGGCGATCGACGCCGTGGCGGCGCATCACCTCGGCCCCGGCCGCACCGGCGTCGAAGTCATGCTGGCTGGAGAAGAAGTGCAGGATGCCGCGCTCCAGCCGGTTGTATTCGATGCCGGTCTGCGCGACCAGGCTCTTCAGCGACTCGTGGCTGTAGCGGCCCAGCATCACCAGCTCCTCGACATTGCGCTCGAAGGCGGCCGTCGTGCACTGGGTCAGAAAGCTCAGGCCCCAGCGCCATTGCTGGGGGTCCAGGCTGGGGCGGAACAGCAGCGGCGAATCGTCGCGCAACAGCCATTTGGCGACCTTGAATGGTGCGCCGGCATTGGCCCAGGGCTCGCAGAAGCTGACCGAGATCTGTGCGCCGTTGGCAAAACTGGTTTCGTGGGCCGCCTCGGACTGACGATCGACCACGGTGACCTCATGCCCGGCCTCCAGCAAATACCAGGCGGTGCTCACACCGATAATGCCCGCACCCAAGACGACGACTTTCACAGCATTCCCGTTCTGACGGCAGCGCCGTCGGCTTTCTTTCGATTGATCGACTACTGCACCACCAGCGGGCGCATCAGCAGTTGCAGGCCCAGGCTGGCCATCAGCACGGCGATCAAGCCGTCGATGACACGCCAGACCACCGGCTTTTGCAAGGGGGTGGCCACCGCGGCCGCGCCGAATCCGAGCAATCCGAACCACATCACCGATGCAAGACTCGCGCCACTGGCAAAGGCCCAGCGCAGATCGGCCGGCTGCTGCGAACCGACTGTGCCCAGCAGCACGACGGTGTCCAGATAGACGTGCGGGTTCAGAAACGTCATCGTCGCCGCGGCGCCCAGGGCCGCCTGCAGGCCCAGGTTAGCGCCAGCGGTCTGCAGGCTGTCGGCGCCCTGCCAGGCGCGCCAGGCCGAGCGCGCGGCGTAGTAGAGAAGAAAGGCGGCGCCGCCGAGGCGGAAGATTTCCATCACCAGCGGCGAGCTGGCGATCGCGGCACCCAGGCCGAACACGCCCAGGCAGATCAGTGCCACATCGGACAGGCTGCACAGCAGCACCACCGGCCCCACATGCTGGCGGCGCAGGCCCTGGCGCAGCACCAGCGCGTTCTGCGCGCCAATGGCCATGATCAGGCTGGCTCCGGTGAGCCAGCCCTGGGTCACGGCTGTGGCGATATGCGAATCCATGGGGCGAGGTCTTGCCTTGGCCGCAACAGGCGGCAGTGCCCGCATTGTCGGTAGCTTCACGCCTTTGTTGAAGCTACATTCATACTTCTCTCGCAACATTAGAGGCACTTATGAAAGACCTGGACCTGGCCGCGCTGCAATGCCTGGCGGCCCTGGCCGACGAGGGCAATTTCGAGCGTGCCGCCCAGCGCCTGAACATCACCCAGAGCGCCGTGTCGCAGCGGCTGCGTGCGCTGGAAACCCAGGTCGGCCAGCTGCTGGTGGTGCGCACCCGGCCGCTGCGCCTGACCGAGCCGGGCAAGCTCCTGCTGCGGCTGGCGCGGCAGATCCAGGCGCTGAGCAGCGATGTGGGCCGCGAGCTGGGCCTGCAACAGACGGCGATCGAGCGGCTGCCGATTGCCGTCAATGCCGACAGCCTGGCGACCTGGGTGCTGCCGGCGCTCGATGGCCTGGTGCAGCAGGGCCTGCAGGCCGGCTACGGCCTGGAACTGGTCGTCGATGACCAGGATTTCACCCACGACTGGCTGCGCCAGGGCGCCGTGCTGGGCTGCGTCAGCACCGTGCGCGAGGCCCTGCGCGGCTGCCTGGTCCAACCGCTGGGGGTGATGCGCTACACGGCGGTGGCCAGCCCGGCGCTGATCGCCCGGCGCTTCCCCGAGGGTCTGACGCCGATCAATTTCTCGCAGCTGCCGTTCCTGGTCTTCAACCGCAAGGACGACACCCAGGTGCAATGGGTCTCGCGCGCCTTTGGTTTGCGTGCGCCAACTTTGCAGGAACGCTATGTGCCGTCATCAGAGGCCTATGTGCATGCCGTGCAGATGGGCTGGGGCATTGGCGTGGCACCGGAGCTGCAGGTCAGGCCGCTGATCGCCAGCGGCGCGCTGGTGGTGCTGCGGCCCGAGGTCACGCTGGACGTGACCCTGTTCTGGCATCAGTGGAAATTGCTGCCCGACAGCATCGGTCAGGGCCCCAGCGTGGCCCTGCTGACCGAGGTGGGCCGGGCGCTGGCCGAGGGTGCGCGCCAAGCCCTGGCGCAGGAATAGTCCTGGCTCAGGGTCGCCCGTTGCCGGGAGCAGAAGCAGCCGGCCCGGCAGCGGTGGGCTCGGTGGGCAGGGGCATCAGGATGGTGTCCTGGTCGATCAGCTTGGCGGCGCGCAGATCCGTCACCGGCACGTTCGCGGCCAGCCACACGGAGCTGAGCACCGCGCTACCGACCACGCCCCAGGTGAGGCAATTGAAGAGCTGCTGCTTCATCGCGAAGTGTTGGATCAAGCCAAGAGTTACAAAGCCGGGACAAGGAGCGCAGCATATAGGGTTTACACCTGAGCACCATCCCCAATCGGTGCGAAATCGCAACAAGGCGCAAGCGCCGCGCGGCAGGCGCGCAAACCACCGGGAAGCTCTCGCTGCAAAGGCCGGACCACGGCACCCCCACGCTTAGGGATACGGTGTGCGTTTTGCCCATTTATCCGTTGTTCTCCACCCAATTGGGGTGTTCACTTTTTTACAACGAGGACGAAACTACAAACACCCCCCGTTGTACGCAGTGAGGCCACCATGAGATTCCTGCCCGCCATGCTCCAGTTCCGCCGCTCCTCGGACCGCGCGCGCGCGCCGCATGAGCAGGACCCCGCCGATCTGGGCACGGCCTTCGGCATGGAGGCCAGCCTCGACGAGGAAATGGACTACTGGCCGGTCAAGGACGCGGCCGGCGTCGAGGCCTACAAGCAGGAAGCGCCGATGTCCTGGTTGTCGCGGCGCTGATCAGCTTTCGCCAAAGACCTCGAAGGTTTTCAGCGGGTCATGGCCGTCGGCCTCGCCCTTGCGCAACAGGCCCCTGGCATTGCTGAGCACCCGCGTTGCGCCGCCTCCGTGGGCAAACAGATAGTCATGCCGACAATGTAGATGGCCGTGCAGCCAGACATCCACCAGAGGCAGTAGCGCCTCGTCGTTGTTGCAGAAACTCGCCGTGCCGGGCTGGTTGCCGTAGCGGCTGTCGGCGCTACGCAGGCTGGGCGCGAAATGGGTGATCGCGACCTGCGCATCCCAGCGCCCCTGGGCCGGTTCGGCAAGGTTCTTGGCCAGCCAGTCGCGGCACAGCAGCCCCTCCTCCCGCACGGCCTTGGCGTCGAACACCGCACCATGGCGCGTCGCCCCCATGACCCGCTGAAAATAGGCGCCGGCGCGCATCGCACGGTCCAGCTGCTGGGCGCCGAAAACCTCGAAATCGCTCCAGCGCGTGTTGCCGACAAAGCGCACGCGCCGGCCTTCACGGTCGGTCAGCACGCAGCTGTCGAAATCCAGCATCGTCATGTTGAGACCCGCCGTCAGCTCGCGCAGTCCGGCGCGGGCCTCGTGGATGTCACGGCCATCGAACTCGTGATTGCCGGGCACGAACAGCATGGGCACCGGCCAGCCGCGAAAGCGCTCGAGACTGGCCCAGGTGGTGTCGATGTCGCCGGCCAGCACCAGCAACTCGGCGTCCGGCGCAGGCACCGGATCAAAGGGCTCCGTCTCCATATGGAGATCGGACAGCAATTGAAACCGCATGCTCAGGCGTCAGTTTGCCCCGTGGCAGACCTTGAACTTGCGGCCGCTGCCGCAGGGGCAGGGGTCGTTGCGGCCGACCTTGGGCGCCTCGCGCTTGACCGCCTCGACCTTGTAGCGCTGCTCGCGGGTCAGGTCGTTCAGCTCGGCCACCGTGGCGACCATGTCTTCCACCGCGTCGTCGATGTCCTTCAGCGGGAATTCCTTTTCCAGGGTGGCCAGCAGCTCGCGCTCCTCGTCGGTCTCGGCAGGCAGGTGGCGGTACAGACGGGCCAGCGCCGACATCACCGCCTCGCTGGGCAGATCGGCCAGATCGGGGAAGGACAGCGTCGCATGCTGGAAGCCGGCCACCCAGGGCATCAGCGAACGCGACAGCGGGTTCATGCCGGCCAGCACAGCCGCTTCTTCGTCCGACGGCACCTCGCCGGCGGCCTCCTCGGCTTCCAGATCCATCACCAGCGGATCGAACCAGCCGTTCTCGGCCAGGGTGCGGCCCAGCGCCGTGTGGCGGCGGGTGACCAGGGCGGTGACGCGTTCCAGCCAGGCGGCGTCGATATCGTCCGGCAACGCGGCGCCTTCGTAGTCGAAGATAGGCGGCAGCCATTCCTCGCGTGGAATCAGCCGCGGCTGCACCAGCACACCGCACAGATAGCCGTCGAGCATGATGGGATCGAGCGCCTGCAGTGGCGCGGGCGTCTGGGCCAGCAACTCGTCGAGCTCGGCGAACTCGGAGTCGGTGAGATCGCGGGTCAGCGGGCGGCTTTGGTCGGGGGGTGCGTGTTTCATAGGTCCGATTGTCGTCGGTTACGGGGTGCTGCAGGCAGGGCCTGGGCATTGATGGCGGCAGCGATCAGGCGCTGGCGCAGCCAGGCCTGGGCCGGATGGTCGTCATTGCGCAGATGCCAGAGCATCTCGACGTGGACCCGCGCCAGCGGCATGGGCAGCGGCCGCTCGATCAGCTCGCTCTTGTAGCCGGTGGCCTCGATGAAGGAGGCCGGCAGCACGGTCAGCAGGTCGGAGTGGGCCACCACCCGGCCGGCGGTGAAGAACTGGTTCACCGTCAGCACGATGCGGCGGCTGCGGTTCAGCGCGCCCAGCGACTCATCGACAAAACCGTGGGCCCGGCCCGAGAAGCTGACCAGCAGATGGCGGGCGGCGCAGTAGGCGTCCAGCGTCAGCTCCTGATTGGCCAGCGGGTGGCCGCGGCGCATCACGCAGACGTATTCGCTCTCGTACAGCCGGTGGTGGCGTATGGGCGCCATGCCCGCCTGCGAGGTCAGGGTGGCCACCGCGTTCGGAAAATAGCCCAGCGCGCAATCGACCTCGCCCTGCTCCAGCAGCCGGCGCGGGTCCCGCGTGGTCAGCGGCAGCACGCGGATATTGGCCAGCACGCCCAGGCGCTCGAACTCCACCATCAGCGGCGGCAGCAGCATGGCGGCGGTGGCATCCGCCATGGCCAGATGGACGGTCAGCTCGTCGACCTGTGGATTGAAATCGGCCGGATCCAGGGCCAGGCGCAGCCGGTTCAGCGCCGCGCGCACCTCGGGCCACAGGCTTTCGGCATGGGAGGACGGCTTGACGCCAAAGGCCTGGCGCTGGAACAGGTCCTCGCCCATCGCCTCCTTGAGCCGCTTCAGCGCATGGCTGACGGCGGGCTGAGTCATCGCCAAGCGCTCGGCGGCGCGGGTCAGGTTGCCCTCGGCCATGACGGCGTCGAACACGCGCAGCAGATTCAGATCAAGGGTGCGGAAGTTCATCAGACGAACCAAAAGATATACGTTCTATTTATACATTCAATGCGTATCTTTCATTGGCTTTATGTCTAGGGTTTACCCTAAACTCTCGCCATCGACTCCAAAAGAGTCCCCCAACAGTCAAGGAAACGCCATGAGCATCGCATCCCAAACCTTCGGTCTCCCCACTCGTCACGCTGTCCGCCACAGCGGCTCCCTGTCCTCGATCGGCGCCCGCGCCTGGCTGAGCCTGCTGGCCAGCGTCAAGGCCTACCGCGCTGCTGCAGCTGACCGCGCCGCCGAACGCGAACTGCTGAACCTGGCCGACCAGTACGAAATGAGCATGCCGTCGTTCGCCGCCGAACTGCGCGCTGCCAACGCACGCCGCAACTGATAGCTTCGGTTCGCCATTGAAAAAGCCCGCTTTGAGCGGGCTTTTCTACGTCTGCCTGCAGGCAATCAGTCAGCCAAGCGGGCCTCGATCTGGGCCTTGGTGGCTTGCAGCTGGACCGGCAGGTGGTGGCTCAGTTGCTCGAACAGGGCCGTGTGCAACTCCAGCTCGGCCTTCCAGGCGGCCTTGTCGATGCTCGTGACCTGCTCGAACTGGGCGGGGCTGAAGTCCAGGCCGTCCCACTGCAGATCGCCATAGCCGGGGCTAAGGCCGAACAGATGTTCCTCGGCCTTGCCCGTGCCTTCGACGCGCTCCAGCATCCACTTCAGCACGCGCATGTTCTCGCCATAGCCGGGCCAGACGAACTTGCCGTCCGGGCCCTTGCGGAACCAGTTGACGCAGAAGATCCTGGGCAGCTGACCACCCAGCGACTCGAGCTTGTGCTCCATGTCCAGCCAGTGCTGGAAATAGTCGCTCATGTTGTAGCCGCAGAAGGGCAGCATCGCGAACGGGTCGCGGCGCACCACGCCCTGCTGGCCGGCGGCAGCGGCGGTCGTTTCCGAGCCCATCGTGGCCGCCATGTAAACGCCTTCCATCCAATTGCGGGCCTCGCTGACCAGGGGCACCGTGGTGGAGCGGCGGCCGCCGAAGATGAAAGCGTCGATGGCCACTCCGGCGGGGTTGTCCCACTCGGCGTCGAGCACCGGGTTGTTGATCGCGGAGACGGTGAAGCGGGCGTTCGGGTGGGCGGCCTTGGCGCCGGTTTCCTTGGCAATGGCCGGCGTCCAGTCCTTGCCTTGCCAGTCGATCAGATGGGCCGGCGGCGTGTCGGTCATGCCTTCCCACCAGACATCGCCGTCATCGGTCAGCGCCACGTTCGTGAAGATCACGTCGCGGGTCAGGCTGGCCATGCAGTTGAAGTTGGTCAGCGTGTTGGTGCCCGGGGCAACGCCGAAATAGCCGGCCTCGGGGTTGATCGCGTACAGGCGGCCGTCGGGACCCGGCTTGATCCAGGCGATGTCGTCGCCGATGGTCGTGACTTTCCAGCCCGACATGGCTGCGGGCGGAATCAACATCGCAAAATTGGTCTTGCCGCAGGCACTGGGGAAGGCGGCGGCGATGTGGCGCTTCTTGCCTTCGGGCGAGGTCACGCCCAGTATCAGCATGTGCTCGGCCAACCAGCCCTGGTCGCGACCCATGGTCGAGGCGATGCGCAGCGCGAAGCACTTCTTGCCCAGCAGCGCGTTGCCGCCGTAGCCGGAGCCATAGGACCAGATCTCGTGCGTCTCGGGGTAGTGGACGATGTACTTGGTGCTGTTGCAGGGCCAGGCCACGTCTTTCTGGCCCTCGGCCAGCGGCGCGCCCACGGTGTGCACGCAGGGCACGAATTCGCCGTCATTGCCCAGCACGTCCAGTGCGCCGCGGCCCATGCGGGTCATGATGCGCATATTCACGGCCACATAGGGGCTGTCGCTCAGCTCGACGCCGATGTGGGCGATCGGCGAGCCCAGCGGGCCCATGCTGAAGGGCACGACGTAGAGGGTACGGCCGCGCATCGCGCCCTTGAAGAGTGCCTTGTCACCCGACTGCAGCAGCTGGCGCATCTCGGCCGGGGCCATCCAGTTGTTGGTGGGACCTGCGTCTTCCTTGCGCTCGGAGCAGATGTAGGTGCGGTCTTCAACCCGCGCCACATCGCTGGGATCGCTGCAGGCCAGATAGCTGTTGGCGCGCAGCTTGGGGTTCAGCTGCTTGAAGGTGCCGGCCTCGACCAGCTGGGCACAGAGCCGGTCGTATTCGGCCTGGCTGCCGTCACACCAGTAGACGTCGCTGGCCTCGGTCAGCGCGGCAACGTCCGCGACCCAGGCGATCAAGCGGGCGTGTTTCACGTAGGCGGGCACGTTCAAGCGCAGCCCTTCCATGGCGGGTCGATTCATGGTGAGTCCCAATCAATGTCAAAAAGCAGAATTGGGCGAGCCTCGTGGCGAGGGCGCTGAGCGCCTCTGACGGGGCTGGCCCAATTCCGCCTTCGCTGCGGGTCGCGCAGGTCCGGCGCCTGGCCGGCGTTGTGGGCCGGCCACCCGGGCGCTTTTGATCCAAACGTCCGGCGGGGAAGCGATTGTCACCCCAATGTAACCACGCCGTAACTACCGCATCCCCGGGGGTCATGCAATTCCGGAATAAGGTGATGCAAGCCACAGCAGGGGGCTGACGAGACCGTAAGATCGGTCACCCAATCTTGATTTTTGTCAGCCGGATGAAACTGCTACACATCAATGTCGGCCGCGCTCAGGCGCTGCAAGCCCAAGATCAAACGGTGCTGTCCGGCATACGCAAGCGCCCGGTGGACGGGCCCGTCGAGGTGCGTGCACTGGGGCTGGAGGGCGACGAGCAGGCCGATCTGAGCGTGCATGGCGGCCTGGCCAAGGCGGTCTATGCCTATCCGCAGGAGCACTACCCGTTCTGGCAGACGGTGCGGGCCCAGGCCAGGGCGGCCGAGCCCGACGCCCACCTGCCGCCGGGCAGCATGGGCGAGAACCTCTCGCTGAGCGGCCTGCTGGAGAACCAGGTCTGGATCGGCGACGTGCTGCGCTTCCCCGGCTGCGAGCTGGCGGTCAGCGAACCGCGCTTTCCCTGCTTCAAGTTCAACGCGGTGATGGGCTTCAACCAGGCCGTCAAGATGATGACGCAGAGCGGCTGGTGCGGCTTCTACCTGAGCGTGCGCTCACCGGGCCTGCTGCGGCCCGGCGAGGCCTTCGAGCTGATACCTGGCCCACGCGAGGTCGGCATCAGCGAGCTGTTCCGCAGCCGCTCGAAGCGATAGGTCATTGCGGGCCAGACCGCGAAGCGCTCTGGCCCCAACTGACTGTCTTCAGCTGGTGGATTGGGCCAGGGTCGGGTAGTCCACATAGCCTTCGGCGCCGCCGCCGTAGTAGGTGGCGCGGTCCGATTCCTGTAACTCGCTGTTCTCGCGCAGGCGCTGCACCAGGTCGGGGTTGCTGATGAAGGCACGGCCGAAGGCGACCGTATCGGCCAGCCCCTTGGTGACGACGTCCATCGCCATTTCGCGGTTGTAGCCGTTGTTGACCATCCAGGAGCCGCCGAACTTGCGGCGCATCGCCTCGAAGTCGAACGGCGCCACGTCGCGCGGGCCGCCGGTGGCACCTTCGACGACGTGCAAAAACGCCAGCTTCAGCGGCGCCAGTTGCTCGGCGACGTAGTTGAACAGGGCCTGCGGGTTGCTGTCCTGGCCGACATCGTTGCTGGGCGTGACCGGGCTCAGGCGCAGACCGGTGCGGCCGGCGCCGATCGCCGCCGAGATGGCCGTCATCACCTCGATCAGCAGACGGGCGCGGTTTTCAATCGAACCGCCATAGGCATCCGTGCGGTCATTGACGCTGTCGCGCAGGAACTGGTCGATCAGATAGCCGTTGGCGCCATGGACCTCGACGGCATCAAAGCCGGCTTCCATCGCGCAGCGGGCGGCGTGGACATAGGACTGGATCAGGCCCGGGATCTCATCGGTGCGCAGCGCACGCGGGGCATCGACATTGACGAAGCCTTCAGTGGCATAGGTCTTGGTCGTTGCCGGCTTCGCTGTCGACGACACCGGCGCCTGGCCGCCCGGCTGGAAGGCCTTCAGCGAGATGCGGCCCACATGCCACAGCTGCACGGCGATGCGGCCGCCCTCGGCGTGCACGGCATCGGTCACCTTGCGCCAGGCCGCCACCTGCTCAGGGGTGTGTATGCCCGGGGTGTCCAGATAGCCCTGGCCCTCGGGGCTGATCTGCGTGCCTTCGCTGATGATCAGGCCAGCGCTGGCGCGCTGGCGGTAGTACTCGACATGCAGGTCGTTAGGCAGTTGGTGGGTGGCGCGGTTGCGCGTCAGCGGCGCCATCACGACGCGGTTGGACAGTTCTACATCGCCAAGGCGGATCGGGTCGAACAAGGAAGGCATGGCCGTTCTTTCAAGGTTTGATGCCTCCAAGGGTACGCAGTTTTGATAAAACCTCTTGCCAGCGGCGAGCAAAGGTTCGTGCTAGATCAAACAACGGCTACATTGCCCCCATGCTTGCTTACCGACACGCCTTTCACGCCGGCAACCACGCCGACGTACTCAAACACCTGGTGCTTGGCCAGGTGCTGCGCTATATGGGGGAAAAAGACAAACCCTATACCCTGATCGACACCCACGCGGGCGCCGGCGGCTATTCGCTGGAAGGCCGCTACGCCCAGAAAAAGGGCGAATACTCGCTGGGCGTGGGCAAATTGTTCGACCGCAAGGACCTGCCGCCCGGCGTGGCCGCCTATGTACAGCAGGTCAAGGACTTCAACGAAGACGGCCAGCTGCGCCAGTACCCGGGCTCGCCGGCCATCGCCAAGGGCCTGCTGCGGCCGGACGACCGCATGCGCCTGTTCGAGCTGCACTCGACCGATTTCCGCATCGTCGAGTCGTACATGAAGGACCGGCCCAACACCCAGGTCAGCGACAAGGACGGCTTCGCCTCGCTGAAGGGCGAGCTGCCGCCGCCGTCGCGCCGCGCCGTGGTGCTGATGGACCCGTCCTACGAGATCAAGAGCGACTACGCCAAGGTGCTGACCGCCGTGCGCGAGGGCCTGCAGAAGTTCGCCGAGACGGTGCTGATCGTCTGGTATCCGCAAATCCAGCTGCTGGAGGCAGCCCAGCTGCCGCAGCGCCTGAAGGCCACCGGCGACACCATGGCCAAGAAGGGCTGGCTCCATGTGCGCCTGACCGTCGCCCAGCCCGACGAACGCGGCTTCGGCATGCTGGGCTCGGGCCTGTTCATCGCCAACCCGCCCTTTGTGCTGCACGATATGCTGGCCGCCGAGCTGCCCTATCTGGTGGACAAGCTCGGCCAGTTCGATGGCGCCAACTTCGTGCTGGAGCAGCGCTCAATCTAGTTCATTGAGTGCCAGACCTTGAGATCCGCGTGCAGCGCGGCCGAAAGCTCTGGCACCAACTGACTGGGGCTCAGTACGCCGCCGTGAAGCGCTTGCGGATATGGCGGTTCTGCTCCAGCTCATCGACGATGGCCACGGCCAGATCGGCCACCGAGATGTGCGCCGGGCCGTTGGCATCCATCAACGGGGCGTCTTCGCCCAGGCGATAGACGCCCGTGCGCGCGCCGGGCTCCAGATGCACGGCCGGTGACACAAAGCTCCAGTCCAGCGAGCCCTCGTCGCGCAGCAGGTTCAGCGCATCGCGCGCGGCCAGGGCGCCCTGCTTCCATTCGGCCGGGAACTGGGGCGTGTCGACCAGCTGCACACCGGGCGAGGCATACAGGCTGCCCGCGCCGCCAACGACCAGCAGGCGCTTCACGCCCGCCTGCTTGACGCCGGCGAAGATCGCCTTCGTGCCCTTCAGGAAGTCGGTGTAGATGTCGGCCACGCCCCAGCCAGGGTTGTAGGCGCTGACCACGGCGTCGGCACCCTGCACGGCCGCGGCCACCTGGGCGGCGTCCTGCACATCGGCCGGTACCACCGTCAGGCCCTGCTGCGGCGCCAGCTTGGCCGGGTTGCGCGACAAGGCCAGCACCTCGTGGCCGCGGGCCAGCAACTCCTCGCGCACCGCCGTGCCAACAAAACCGGTGGGGCCAATCAAAGCGATCTTCATAGCGAATCCAGAACAAGTGGTTGATGAGCGAATGATGCTTGCTTCACAATCAGCGCGGAAGTCGGCAAATTCTTCGCAGTAAATTTAGAAAATCTTCATGATTGAGCAGTTGAAGCGCATGGCGGTGCTGGCCGCCGTGGTCCAGCACCGCAGCTTTGGCGCCGCCGCCCGGGCGCTGGGCACCAGCACCTCGGCGGTCAGCCAGCAGATCCGCGCGCTGGAGCGCGATATGGGCGTGACCCTGCTGCACCGCTCGACCCGCAGCCTGCAGCTGACACCGGCCGGCGAGCGCTTCCACGAGGGCTGCGCAGCCATGGTCGAGGCGGCGCGCAATGCCCAGGCGCAGCTGCTGCATCTGCGCGATGCGCCCGAGGGCGAGCTGCGCATCGCCGCCACCGTCGGCTTTGCCCGCCATGTCGGCCCGGCGCTGGCGCCGCTGCTGGCGGCCAACCCGGGCCTGAGCCTGCATATGGAGGTCGAAGACCGGCACACCGATCTGCTCGATGCCCGCATTGACCTGGCGATACGCTTCGGCCGCCTGCCCGACAGCGGCTGGGTCGCCCAGCGCCTGGGCCAGCAGCAGGTGGCCGTCTATGGCGCGCCGGCCTATCTGGCCCGCCGCGGCGCGCCGACCCGGCCCGAAGACCTGGCCACGCACGATTGGCTGGGCATAGCCGACAGCACCCAGGCGCCACGCCCGCTGAGCTTTCTCGATGCCAGCGGCCGGGCCGCCCCGGTCAAGCTGGCGCTGCGGGCCAGCAGCAACAACCAGCTGACCGTGCAGCAGCTGTGCGAGGCCGGCCTGGGCCTGGCGACACTGGGCAGCAGCGATGTGGCCGAGGCCCGCGCCGCCGGCCGGCTGATTCCGTTGCTGAGCGACTGGCAGTTGCCCGAGCTGCCGATCTACGCACTGACGCCCCAGCGCGACACCCAGCCTGCCAAGGTACGCCACAGTGTGGAAGCATTGCGCACTTATCTCGCCGGCGTGGCCTGACCCCGTGCGGCTACTCATGGAACTGCAACGAATTTGGGCTAGCCTAGCTGCGTCTCTGCCCCTGCCCCGTCCATGAATCTGCCCTTCAGCCCTGCGGCGATTGCCCGCATCCTGCCCTTTGTCGCCTTCATGCTGTTGCTGGGGCTGCGCGGGGCGCTGGGCGATGCGGGGCTGGCAAGCCTTGACCCTCGCTGGGTCTATGGCCTGAGCGTGGCGGTGGTCGGCGGCCTGCTGGCCTGGTACTGGCGCGGCTACGGCGAGCTGGCGCGGCAGAACCTGCCCACGGCCTACGAAGCGCTGCTGTCGGTCGGCCTGGGTTTGCTGGTGTTCGCGCTGTGGATACGGCTGGACGCCCCCTGGATGATGCTGGGCGACGCCACCGCCGCCTTCCACCCGGTCGATGCCAACGGCGCCTTGATGTGGCCGCTGATCGTCGTGCGCTGGGTCGGAGCGGCCCTGCTGGTGCCGGTGATGGAGGAGCTGTTCTGGCGCAGCTTTCTGATGCGCTGGGTGCAGGCGCCGCAGTTCGAGACCGTCGATCCCCGGCGGGTCGGCCTGCGGGCGATCGCCATCTCGACCTTTCTGTTCATGCTCGCCCACACGCTGTGGCTGGGTGCCATCGTCGCCGGCCTGGCCTACGCCTGGCTCTACCGCCGCACCGGCAAGCTGTGGACGGCGGTGATCGCCCATGCAGTCACCAACGGGGCGCTGGGCATCTGGGTTGTGCAGACGGGCCAGTGGCAGTTCTGGTGAGTCTGCAGCAAAGCTCAAGCCCGGCTTGAGCAACGCGCCAGGCGTGGCGTCTAAGCTGCTCCGCCATGAGCGCCGAAACCCTAAGCCTGTACTACAGCCCCAAGGCCTGCTCGCTGGCCTCGCATATCGCGCTGGAGGAATCCGGCCTGACCTACACGGCCGAATGTGTGGACATACGCGCCCAGGCGCACCGCAGCTCACGCTTTCTGGCGCTCAACCCGCTGGGCACGGTGCCGGCGCTGGGCCTGGGCGACCAGCTGCTGACCGAGTCGCAGGCCATCCTGACCTGGGTGGCCGACCGCGTGCCCGAGCAGGGCCTGCTGGCAAGACCCGGCACCCTGCAGCGGGCCCGCTCGCACGAGTGGATGAACTTCGTCTCCAGCAGCCTGCATCCGAGCTTTCGCGCCATCTTCCGCCCCGAGCACTATGCCGGCGCCTGCGTCGCCGGCCAGGACGCCGTGCGCCAGCAGGGCGTGCAGCGGCTGCGTCAGGCCCTGCTGACGATTGAGCAGCGGCTGGCGGGCAAGAGCCATGCCGTGGGCGAGCGCTTCAGCGTCTGCGACGCCTATCTGTTCGTGTTCTTTTTGTGGACCTACGATGAACGCATAGGTGCCGAGCTGCCGGCCCGGCCCAACTACCAGGCCCTGGCCGAGCGCGTCTGGCAGCGGCCGGCGGTGCAGCGCGTGGTGGCCGCCGAACAGGCGCACCGCGCCTATGCGCTGGCGCCGATGCTGGAGTGGACGCGATGAGCTTGTACACGGTGCAGAAGCTGATCTACCAGGTCAACCGCGACCCGGCCCTGGCCCAGCGCCTGAAGGCCGGCCCGCCAGCCGTGCTCGCCAGCTACGAACTGACGACCGAAGAACAGGGCGCGCTGGCCGCGCCCGACATCGGCCTGCTCTACGTGCTGGGCGTCAACGGCCAGCTGCTGATGCACTATGCCGCGCTGTGGGGCCTGGCCTGGGACGACTATCTGCAGGCGATGCGCCAGGGCGTGCGCGAGCACGGGCCCGTGCGCGCCGGCCTGTATGCGATGACTACCGATGGAGACACCCCATGAGCCTGGTCTTTGCCGGCATCTGCAGCCACGGCCCGGGCATCACCGCGCGCACCGAGCGGGCCGACCCTGGCAAGCGCGGCCGCTATTTCGACGCGCTGGCCACGCTGCGCGCCGAGCTGGAGGCGAGCCGGCCCGATGCCTTGATCGTCATCGCCGCCGAGCACTTCGCCAACTTCTTCATGAACAATATGCCGGCCTTTGCGATCGGCATGGCCGAGCACTACGAGGGGCCTATCGAAGACCCCGACTGGCTGCGCATACCGCGCCGGCGGGTGCCCGGCGCCAAGGACCTGTCGCGCCGCCTGCTCGACGGCCTGCTGCCACGCATCGACATGGCCTATTGCGAGGAATGGCAGTTCGACCACGGCATCATGGTGCCGCTGCACTTGCTGACACCCGGCTATGAGCTGCCGGTGATACCGGTCAATATCAACTGCCAGTGCCCGCCGATGACACCCCTGCCCCGCGCCCATGCCATGGGCCAGGCGCTGCGCACGGCCTGCGATGCGCAGCCGGAGCGGATCGCCATCATCGGCACCGGCGGCATCTCGCACTGGCCCTGCACGCCCGACACCGGCAAGATCAACACCGCCTGGGACCAGGACTTTCTGCAGCGCTGGGCCCGCAACGAGCCCGTGGCACTGACCGCCTACACCGATGCCGAGGTCTATCGGGATGGCGGCCAGGGCGGCTTCGAGATCCGCACCCTGATCGCCGTGGCCGGCGCCGCCGGCGGGCTGGGCGAGATCCGCTGCTACGAGCCGATTCCGGAATACGCCTGCGGGGTCACCGTCGGCCGCATGGCCCTGGATTGACTGGCCCGGGCCGCATCAGAGGTCCTTGGCCTGCGTGGCGAACTGCGCCAGCATGAAGTTCCAGAACGGCTTGACGCACTCCAGATGTCCCGCCGGCTGGGCCGGGCAGTCGGTCAGTGTGACCAGACCGCCAGCGCCTTGCGCCTGCATGGCCTGCAAGGTGGCGACCGCGGTCTGGTAGGGCACGGTACGGTCATCGCGGCCGTGGTACAGCCGGGTCGGCACGGCGGGCTTCCAGTTGTGCACATTGCTGTGCACATCCATTGCGACACTGTCATCGGCCAGGTAGTTGTCGATGAACTGCGGCGTGAAGGTGACGTCGGCGTCAGCGCTCATCAACTCCTTGAGCAGCAGCTCGCGCACGTCGCGGCGCACCGTGTCGCTGAGCAGCTTGAACAGGCTGGGGTAGAGCAGCGGCGCGATCTTCGGGTTGGCGATGCGCACGCGGTCAAGCAACTGATCCATCGTGACCTCGACGCTGTAGGGGCCCGCGCCCGTCACCGCCGTGACCAGCTGGCTGCGCAACGGGCTGGTGCTCTGCTGCAGCGTGCGGTGCGCGGCCATCGTCACATAGCCGCCCTCCGAGTAGCCACCGAGGAAAAGCTGCCTGTTGTCGAGAATCTTGCTGGTCTGGCGCCAGTAGCGGGTGGCAGTCAGCAGGTCCATCACCACGGCGGCCGACGGCGCGGCCAGCAGATAGGGGTGGGGCACGCCCTTCGACGCGCCATAGCCCACGTAGTCGGCCGCGATGACGATGTAACCGCTTGATGCCATGACCACGGCCGCCTCGGACGCCACCGCGTGATTGCTGGGCACCTCGGCATTGCGCATCGTCGTGCCATGCTGGTAGGCCAGCACCGGGCTCAGGGCATTGGCGGGCTTGACCGGCACGCTGACCAGGGCCGAGGCCAGCACCTCCTTGCCCGTCGCGTCCAGGGTCAGGTACTCGATACGGTAATTGGTGACCTCGTACTTCGGCACGACGTCGGGCGCCTTGTCGCCGGCCTCGCGCAGCGCGATCGCAATGTCGGCAGCGCTGATGCTGTTCAGCCGGGCGGCGGTCTTGAATTCGCCCGGTCCCTTGACCGCGACGATGGGGTCCTCGGGCACGACGACCACTGGCGGCGGAATCGTCGGATCGGTCAGCCCGGGCCCTCCGCCACAGGCGGCGAGCAACAGCAGGCACAGCGCAGCCGACAGCCGATTCAGGCGCAGACCCGATGCTGGAATATCACCCATGAAACACTCCCCTTGAAGCAGATCCTGCGGTCTGCGCCGCGTCGATTGGCCTGATCCTATCGCAGGGGCCGTCAAGCAAAAAGCAGACGCCAGGTGCGCCGCAGCGCCCGTTTCGCCAGCCGCTGGGCGCGGCGGCCTGCCCGCCACGCGTCGGAGCCGCGCACTTGCGCCAGCAAGGCCGCCTTCCAGGCCAGCCAGCGAGTGTAGGTGCGTGCGAACCAGGCCAGACGCATCAGGGCCGGATGGGTCAGCTCGAACAGCCGCGCCACCACGGCCGTACCCAGCAGCTTGGCCACCAAGATCACCACCAGGCCCAGACCGCCGCGGCCGATGCCGATCAGCCACAGGGCCAGCAGCTTCACCGGCAGCAGCAGCAGCGAGGGCAGCAACAGCAACGCCAGCGCCGCGTAGGGCGGCAGGCCCTTGATCCAGCGCTCGATCTGGCGCAACACCGGCAGCGCGCCGATGCGCGCCATCAGCCGCGACAGCGGCGCCCAGCCCCACTCCTCGAACAGGATCAGCAGGGCCAGCAACCAGCTGCCCAGCGTCTTGAGCGCGCGCAGCAGCCGGCTGATCATCTCGGCACCTACTCGATGCCGCGAGCGCGGTCAGCATGGAACTGCACACGCCAGGCTTCGAAGCGGCCTGCATCCAGCGCCTCGCGCATCTCGCGCATCAGGTTCAGGAAGTAGTGCAGATTGTGGATGCTGGTCAGCATCGGGCCCAGCATCTCGCCGCAGCGGTCGAGGTGGTGCAGATAGGCGCGGCTGAAACCCCCGCCGGAAGAGGCGCCCGATCCTGCGCAGGCATGGCAGCTGCACGTCATGTCGATCGGCCGCTCGTCGGTCTTGTAGCGTGCATTGCGCAGCCGCAGATCGCCAAAGCGGGTGAACAGATGGCCGTTGCGCGCATTGCGCGTGGGCATCACGCAGTCGAACATGTCTATGCCCTGGCTGACGCCCTCGACCAGATCCTCCGGCGTACCCACGCCCATCAGGTAGCGGGGCTTGTTGGCGGGCAGCTGGTGGCCGATATGGGCCAGCACCCGCATCATGTCGGCCTTGGGCTCGCCAACGCTCAGGCCACCAATGGCATAGCCGGGCAGATCGAGCGCGGCCAGGCCGGCCAGCGATTCGTCGCGCAGGTTCTCGAACATGCCGCCCTGGACGATGCCGAACAGCGCGTTCGGGTTCTCCAGCTTCTCGAACTCGTCCTGGCAGCGCTTGGCCCAGCGCAGCGAGAGTTCCATCGACAGCCGCGCTTCCTTCTCGGTCGTGATGTGGCCCTTGGTGTCATAGGGTGTGCACTCATCGAACTGCATCACGATATCGCTGTTCAGCACGGTCTGGATCTGCATGCTGATCTCGGGCGTGAGGAACAGCTTGTCGCCATTCACCGGCGAGGCGAACTTGACGCCCTCCTCGGAGATCTTGCGCATCTCGCCCAGGCTCCAGACCTGGAAGCCGCCGCTGTCGGTGAGTATGGGCTTGTTCCAGGCCTCGAATTTGTGCAGGCCGCCGAACTGTCTGAGGATGTCCAGGCCCGGGCGCAGCCACAGATGGAAGGTGTTGCCAAGGATGATCTGCGCCCCCATCTCCTCCAGCGAGCGCGGCATCACCCCCTTGACGGTGCCGTAGGTGCCCACCGGCATGAAGATGGGCGTCTGCACGACACCATGGTTGAGGGTGAGCGTGCCGCGGCGCGCGCGGCCCTCGGTCTTGAGCAGGTCGAACTTCAGCATGATGAGGCGATTGTCGCAGGCGCGGGACAATTCAACCTATGCCCTACTCACTGGCCCAGGCCGTACACAGCGAACTGATCATCAAGAAGAGCCGCTTCATCGGCTGCGTGGAGCCCTGCGCGGACCGGGCGACGGCGCTGAAACGGGTGCAGGAACTTCGTGAGCAGCACGTGAGTGCTGTTCACGTTTGCTGGGCCCTGCTGGCCGGCGGCCAATCAGCCGCCGTCGATGACGGCGAGCCCAGCGGCACCGCCGGCCGGCCTATGCTGGAGGTGATGCGACACCAGGACCTCGAGGGCGTGCTGGCCACCGTGGTGCGCTACTGGGGCGGCGTCAAGCTCGGCGCCGGTGGCCTGGTGCGGGCCTACACCGACAGCGTGGCCCAGGCCCTGCTGACCGCCACCAAGGTGCCGCTGCAGCGCCTGGTGCATCTGCGCTGCACCGTGCCCTATGCCCAGGAGGGCGTGCTGCGCCGCGAGCTGGAGGCCGCCCGGGCCACGCTGACGCAGGTCGAACACGGCAGCCAGGTCGAGCTGTGGTTCAGCCTGGCCGAGAGCGGTTCGGCGGCGCTGGTCCATCGGTTGAATGATGCCACCCAGGGGCGCATAGGCTGGCTTTCGGTCTAGGCCTGCCACACGCCATAGCCGGCCTCGCGCAAGGCAATCGCCAGCTCCACTTCCATGTCACGCGCGCCGTCATAAGGCATAGGGTTGTAGCACTCGTAGAGCCGGGGCAGCAGACGCAGGCCGTGGTCGAACACATAGCGATTCGACTGGATGCCGGCCTTGTGCTTGTCGAAGCGCAGGTCCGGATCGAGCCCGGTCATGCCGACATAGACAAAGGGCTTGCCGAGCTGGTAGTCCGGATTGGCCTTGCGAAAGCGCGGTTCGTTCCAGACCTGGTCGGCCAGCTCGACGACGTAGACGCTGTAGTGATGGCTGCGCGGGGGTCGCTTGGCCATCGCAGCACTCAGGAACGGGCCAGCAGCATCGCGTCGCCGTAGCTGAAGAAGCGGTACTGCTGCGCGATCGCATGGCGGTACAGGGTCATCACCGGCTCATAGCCGGCAAAGGCGCTGACCAGCATCATCAGGGTGCTCTTGGGCAGGTGGAAGTTGGTCAGCAGCCGGTCCACCACCTGGAACTCGAAGCCGGGGGTGATGAAGATGTCGGTCTCACGGGCACCGGCTTGGAGCGTGCCGCCCAGCGCGGCAGACTCCAGCGCGCGCAGCGTCGTCGTGCCCACGGCCACCACCTTGCCGCCCCGGGCGCGCGTCTCGGCAATCGCGGCCACGGTCTCGGCCGGCACCTGGAACCACTCGCTGTGCATCTTGTGCTCGGCCAGGGTCTCCACACGCACCGGCTGGAAGGTGCCCGCGCCGACATGCAGGGTCACGTGCGCGGTGACTACGCCGCGCCCGGCCAGGGCCGCCAGCACGCCCTCGTCGAAATGCAGAGCCGCCGTAGGCGCCGCCACCGCGCCCGGCTCGCGGGCAAACACGGTCTGGTAGCGCCGCACGTCATCGCCGGAGTCTTCGTGCGTGATGTAGGGCGGCAGCGGCACATGGCCATGAGCGTCGAGCAGCGCAAACGGATCGCTAGGGAAGCGCAGGTGGAACAGCCCGTTGTCGGGCCCGCAGCGGCCCAGCACCTCGGCATCGAAAGCGTCGTTGAAACGCACCAAGGCCCCCGGTTTGGGCGATTTGCTGGCCCGCATATGCGCCCAGACTTCCTGCGTGCCCGGCAGCACCCGCTCGATCAGCGCCTCCACCGAACCGCCGGTGGCCTTGACACCGAACAGCCGCGCCTTGATCACCAGCGTGTTGTTGAAGACCAGCAGGTCACCGGCATCGAGCAGGCTGGGCAGGTCACGGAACTGGCGGTCCACCGGCGTTGCGGTCCGGCCATCGAGCAGGCGCGAGCCGCTGCGCTCGGGGGCCGGATGCTGGGCGATCAGTTCGGGGGGCAGCGCGAAGTCGAAGTCGCTGGCGGTAAAGAGACGGGACATGGGGTTTTGAGGGCCGGACGGACCCGTGCCAAACACTGGGGCCGGGATTGTCCCACGCGCCGCGCGGTTGACGCGCGTCAAGGCCGGTCGCGGCCCGCGGTGCGAGCATCAAACCAATTCCTTGCGGGACAGACCTGATGCGCAGCATCTGCTCTGCCCCCAACTGACTGGAGAGACGACATGAGCCACTCAATGACCGCCGGCCAGCTGGCCCTGCTGGAAGCTGCGCTGTCGCAACGCCAGCATGCACTGGAACGAGAACTGCAGGCCCAGCTGGGTGACCAGGGACGGGTCGAGCATGCCCGCGAACAACTGCTGCAGGACAGCGACGGCGAGCGCGCCCATGACGCCGACCGCGAGGTCGACCTGGCCCGCAGCGACCTCAACCTGGACGCACTGCGCCAGGTCAACGAGGCCCTGCTGCGACTGCGCCAGCCCGACTACGGACTGTGCATCGATTGCGGACAGGGCATTGCTTTCGACCGCCTGCAGCACAGCCCCGAGGCGCTGCGCTGCGTCGGCTGCCAGTCCAGCGCCGAAAAACGCAGCGGCCTGAACAGCAGCCATCACAGTCTTTGATTGAAACCCTGAGAAGGAAACCGCAATGAGCATGTTCCACGCCATCGTCTGGCTCGACCACCACAACGCCAAGGTGTTGCAGTTCAACCCCGATACGGTCGAGACCGCCACCGTCAAGGCCCACACCCACAACACCAAGCAGCACGGCAGCGGCGTGCGCGACGAGCACGAGTTCTTTGCCGATGTCAGCGCAGCCCTGGCCGGCATCACCGAGGTGCTGGTGGTCGGCTCGACCACTGCCCAGGCCGACTTCAAGCACTATCTGGACAAGCACCGCCCGGCCGTGGCCAAGCAGGTCGTCGCCTATCAGACCGTGGACCATCCCAGCGACAAGCAGCTGGTCGCCCTGGCCCGCGAGTTCTTCCTCAAGCACGACCGCATGACGGGCGTGCCGACGCCGGGCTGAAGCGTTGCCGGCGTGACAGGGCATCGGGCAGGGCAGAATCCCGCCCATGCCCGAGGCCAAGTCCCCCACCCAGCAGCAGAAGTCAGCGCCCCAGAAGGCGCTGGAGAAGCTGGGCCTGCGGCGCGATATCGACCTGGCCCTGCACCTGCCGCTGCGCTATGAGGACGAGACACGGATCACGCCGATTGCTCAGGCGCGGGAGGGTCAGGTGGTGCAGGTCGAGGGCATCGTCAGCGAGAGCCATATCGAGCTGCGCGGGCGGCGGCAGCTGCTGGTGCGCATGCGCGACGACAGCGATGAGTTGCTGCTGCGCTTTCTGAATTTCTATCCCTCGCAGCAGAAAAGTCTCGCGGCTGGCGCCCGCGTGCGCGTGCGCGGCGAGTTGCGCGGCGGCTTCTGGGGCCGGGAGATGGTGCATCCGCTGTGCAAGCTGGTGCAGGAAGACACGCCCCTGGCCACCGCGCTGACGCCGGTCTATCCGACCAGCGCCGCCCTGCCGCAAGCCTATCTGCGCAAGGCCGTGGTCAGCGCCTTGAAGCGGGCGCCGCTGGACGAGATCCTGCCGCCCGGCAGCCTGCCGGCCAACCTGCCCACGCTGCGCGAGGCGCTGGACTTTCTGCACCATCCCTCGCCCAAGGTCAGCCTGGCGACCTTGGAAGACCACACCCATCCGGCCTGGCAGCGGCTGAAGGCCGAGGAGTTGCTGGCGCAGCAGCTGTCGCAGCTGCACTCGCAGCGCGAACGCGCCTTGCTGCAGGCACCGCCGCTGCGCGGCCAGCGAGCCGGCCTGCACGAGAAGCTGCTTGCCGCCCTGCCCTTTCAGCTGACGGCGGCGCAGCAGCGCGTGGTCGAGGAGATCGCCCAGGACCTGGCCCTGGGCAAGCCCATGCACCGGCTGCTGCAGGGCGATGTGGGCTCGGGCAAGACGGTGGTGGCGGCACTGGCCGCGGCCGTCTGCATGGACGCCGGCTGGCAATGCGCGCTGATGGCGCCGACCGAGATCCTGGCCGAGCAGCATTTCCGCAAGCTGATTCACTGGCTGGAGCCGCTGGGCATCACCGTGGCCTGGCTGACCGGCAGCATCAAGGGCAAGGCACGGCAGAAGATGCTGGATGCCGCCGCCTCGGGCCAGGCCCAGCTGGTGGTGGGCACCCATGCGGTGATCGAGGACAAGGTCGAGTTCGCCAAGCTTGGCCTGGCCATCATCGACGAGCAGCACCGCTTTGGCGTGGCCCAGCGGCTGGCCTTGCGCAACAAGCTGGCCCAGCAGGCGCTGGAACCCCATCTCTTGATGATGAGCGCCACGCCGATTCCGCGCACGCTGGCGATGACTTATTTCGCCGATCTGGAGGTCAGCACCATAGACGAGCTGCCGCCCGGCCGCACGCCCATCGTGACCAAGGTGTTCGCCGACGCCAAGCGCGAGAACGTGATCGAGAAGATACGCGACGAGGTGGCCAAGGGGGCGCAGGTCTACTGGGTCTGCCCGCTGATCGAGGAGAGCGAGACGCTGGATCTGCAGAACGCCACCGAGACGCACCAGCATCTTGCCGAAGCCCTGCCCGGCCACGCGGTGGGCCTGCTGCACGGCCGCATGCCGCCGGCCGAGAAAGCGGCGGTGATGGCCCAGTTCACCGCCAACCAGATGAGCGTGCTGGTGGCCACCACGGTGATCGAGGTCGGCGTCGATGTGCCCAATGCCAGCCTGATGGTGATCGAGCATGCCGAGCGCTTCGGCCTGAGCCAGCTGCACCAGCTGCGCGGCCGCGTCGGGCGCGGGGCGGTGGCCAGCGTCTGCGTGCTGATGTACACGGCGCCGTTGTCAGACACGGGCAAGGCCCGGCTGAAGGCCATGGCCGAGACGAATGACGGCTTCGAGATCGCCCGCCGCGATCTGGAGATACGCGGGCCGGGCGAGTTCATGGGCGCCCGGCAGTCAGGCGCCCAGCTGCTGCGCTTTGCCGACCTGACCGAGGACATCAAGCTGCTCGAGCATGCCCGGCGCCTGGCGCCCAGGCTGCTCGATCAGCACCCGGAGGCCGCAGCCAAGCATGTGGCGCGCTGGCTGGGCAGCAAGGCGGAGTTTCTGAAGGCCTAGACCATCATCATTTGAGTCGCTGGACCCAATACACCAGCACCTCGGTGCGCGGCCGGATGTCCACATCGCTGTAGCGATAGACCGGCACGGTGTTGATCGCGTCCACCGTGGCCATGCCCGAGATCACGCGACCGAACACCGCATAGCCCTGCTGGCCGGGCGCCGAACTCTTGTAGTCCAGCGAGGTGTTGTCACGGGCGTTGATGAAGAACTGGCTGGTGGCCGAGTTGGGATCGCTGCCGCGCGCCATCGCGATGGCGCCGCGCAGATTGCTCAGGCCGTTGTTGCTTTCCAGCGCAATCGGCGCGTAGCGCGGTGCCAGCGGGATGTTGCCGCTGACGTAGCCGCCGCCCTGCATGACGAAGTCGCGGTCCACACGGTGGACGATGGTGTTGCTGTAGAAGCCGTCGGCCACCTGGCGCAGGAAGTTGTTGACCGTGACCGGTGCATACGCGGTGTACAGCTCGATGACAATTTCGCCGCTGCTGGTCAGCATGCAGACGGTGCTGTAGCTGCTCAGCGCCGAAGCGGCCAGGCCGGTGGCGCTGCAGCTGTTGGTGCTGGGGTAAGGGTAGGGATTGGGCTGAGGCCGGGGCAGCGGATCGGGCTCGTAGACGATGACTTCGCCGCCCCCGCCACAGGCGGTCAAAAAGGCCAAACAAGCCACGCCGGCGAGGGTGGCCGCGCGCAAAACAAAAGAGCGCATTGTGCTGACTCCGGAACTGGTGTCGTGGCACAACGCGCTCTCGGCCGGCGCTGTTGACTGGGATGTGGCTTGTTACTTGATTGTTACCAATGTCAAGCAGTCAGCGAACAACCCAATCCGCTTGAGGCCTCACTGGATCTGTTGAGCCCAGTAGATCAGCACTTCGACCGCCGGCACCTCACGCGCCGCATTCAACACAGCCTCGTTATAGATCTTGTCGACTGAGTCGATGCCCGAAATCACGCTGCCATAGACGGCATAGCCGTTCTTTGTCGCCGGGGTGGTGGCCTTGAAGTCCAGGGTGCCGCTGTTGTCGGCGGTGTTGACGTAGAACTGGCTGGTGGCCGAGTCGGCCACATCGGTGCGGGCCATGGCCAGGCTGCCGCGCACATTCTTCAGGCCGTTCTCGCTTTCCAGCGCGATGGCGGCATAGGTCGCCGCCTTGAGCACGGTGCCGGTGGCAAAGCCGCCACCCTGCACCACCTGCACGCCGGCGACCTTGGAGACGCGGTGGAAGATGGTGTTGGTATAGAAGCCGTCCTTCACATATTTCAGGAAGTTGGCCACCGAGACCGGGGCCTTGTCGGCGCGCAACTCGAACACGATCTCGCCATCGCTGGTCAGCATGCACACGGCCGCATTGGTGGTCAGCTTGGCGGCGGCAATGCCGGCGGCGCTGCACACGGTGGCTGGTGCGGTGGGCTTGGGATTGGGCGAGCCAATCACCTGGGGCGCTGGGGCGGGAGCGGGGTCGCTGCCGCCACCGCCGCAGGCAGCCAGCGAAACCACGCCGGCCGTCAGGGCCGCACGCGCGAACAGGGAACGCAGGTTCATCATGGACATGGTGAATTCACAAAAAGGTTGACTGATGGACGCCGGGCCGCTGCGGCCCTGGCTAGAGGATGGGTGTGAAGTCAATGGTAGCGTGAACGGGCAATGACTCGGGCAAGGCCTGGTGGCTGGCGAGCACCCAGGCCGTGCCACCGGCTGCAGCGTAGCCGGCCAGTGCGGCAGCGAAGTGACGGATCGAGGCCAGGTCCAGCGCCGCCAGCGGTTCGTCCAGCAGACAGACCGCGGCCTGCACGCTCAAGACTGCCGCCAGGCCGACCTTGCGCCGCGAGCCGGTGGACAGCATGTACATGGGCTTGTGCAGATGCGGTTCGAGCTGGAAGCCGGCGGTGTGCCGCTCCCACTGCCCCGGCTCGCGCAGCTCATGGCGGCTGCACACATGGGCGAAGTAGTCCAGCGCCGTCTGCTGCCGGAAAGCCTGCAGCTCGGCATCGAAGGCGATCACCTGGCGGGCATAGGCCCGGGGCTCGGCCGCGGCGTCTATGCCCGCGGCCGTCAAGCGGCCTGCCGCGGGCTCCAGCGTGCCCGCCATCAGCCGCAGCAGGGTCGAAGTGCCGGCGCCATCAGGTGCACGCAACAGGCTGACCCCGGGGCCGAAATCCTGGGACCAGTCCTCAACGATGGCGCGGCCGGGGTAGGCAAAGGTCAGGTGGCTGATCTGCAGCAACGGTGGATTGGCGTCGGTCATGGGGCGCGATTGTGGCCGCTCCGGGCGGCGACCGGCCGGGACGGGTCGCCGGGAAAGCCCTCTGGGGCCTGCGCTCCGGTGCCGCCATCATCATGTCAAGCAATCAGGCAATGCGGGCCGCTACATTTGCACAGCACTGCGCTTGCCGCACCCGTACAGAAAGAGACGCATGACCCTGACCGAACTCCGCTACATCGTCGCCGTTGCCCGCGAGAAGCACTTTGGCCGCGCCGCCGAGGCCTGCTATGTGTCGCAGCCGACGCTCAGCGTGGCGATCAAGAAGCTGGAGGAGGAGCTGGACCTGAAGATCTTCGAGCGGGGCGCCAGCGAGGTCAGCGTCACGGCGCTGGGCGAGGAGATCGTGCGCCAGGCGCAGATGGTGATCGAGCAGGCGGCCGCCATCAAGGAGATCGCCAAGCGCGGCAAGGACCCGCTGGCCGGGGCATTGCGCCTGGGCATCATTTACACCATCGGCCCCTATCTGCTGCCGGCGCTGGTGAAGAATGCGATCGAGCGCTTTCCGCAGATGCCGCTGATGCTGCAGGAGAACTTCACCGTCAAGCTGCTGGAGATGCTCCGCACCGGCGAGCTGGACTGCGCCATCATGGCCGAGCCCTTCCCCGACACCGGCCTGGCCGTGGCGCCGCTGTATGACGAGCCGTTCATCGTGGCGGTGCCGGCCAGCCACCCGCTGGCCGCACGCGCGAGCATCTCGTCCGAGGAGCTGAAGCGCGAGACCATGCTGCTGCTGGGCACCGGCCACTGCTTCCGCGACCATGTGCTGGAGGTCTGCCCCGAGTTCGCCCGCTTCTCCAGCGACGCCGAGGGCATACGCAAGAGCTTCGAGGGCAGCTCGCTGGAGACCATCAAGCACATGGTGGCCTCGGGCATGGGCGTGACGGTGGTGCCGCTGCTGAGCGTGCCCAAGGAGGCCTCGCCCCACCTGCGCTACGTCCCCTTCCAGGCGCCGGTGCCCACCCGCCGCGTGGTGCTGGCCTGGCGCCGCACCTTCACCCGCTACGAGGCGATCGCTGCGCTGCGCAACGCCGTCTACGCCTGTGACCTGCCGGGGATGGAGCGGTTGAGCGGTTGAGCCTGCATCGGGCGGGGCCAGCGCGGAGGCGAGGCGCCATCGAAATTGCGCATTGAATTGTTTGTATCAATTCTCCTCTCGCCGGTGAATCGCCAAAGCGGGATGGGGCTGTCAAGCAAATTGCGAACAACCCTGTCCGCCGCCCCCTGAGCAACCGCCTCGGCTGTCGGCTGAAGGGCATCGATCCGCCTGCCGCCGCGCTCGGTGGCTGCGGCCTCTCACTCTGAAACCGGCAAACCAACCGACCACCGGCTTTGACGCCGGCCCACTCCTGCCACAAGCCCATGACACTCGCACGCCGGTGAATACCCGCCCCGCACACGGGGGGTGCTTGAGTCGTTACTGCGTGAACTATTTCACTATCCTCTGACTCCCCGGCGGCGCATTCACAAGATCCCGCCAACCCATCCGAGGCACCCGTTCGAAAGCCCCTGATCGAGTGGTCGATCGAACACATATGGAGGAGTCAAAGTGAAAAAGTCAGTCCTTTTGAACATTGTTGCGGCCGCAGCCGCCCTGGCCTGCGTCGCACCGGCGAGCGCGCTGAACATCGTGTTGTGGGACACGAACAACAGCTATGCCGCATCGCCCGACGCCTTGCTGGCCTTCCAGAAAGCGGCCAACTACTGGAACAAGACGATCAGCAATGACGTCACCGTGAACATCAAGATCGGTTTCGCCGATCTGGGCTCGAACATCCTGGCCCAGGCCGGCAGCAGCAGCAGCGAAGTGCTGGTCAAGGACGTCTACAGCGCGCTGAACGCCAACGCCCACAAGAGCGCCCTGGACACCATCGCCGTCGCCGGCCTGAAGGGCTTGAACGCCAACGGCGGCCTGCAGATGCGCGTCAACGGCTATGCCGATGGGGCCAACCAGATCGGTGTCGATACCACCATCGGCAGCCGCAACACCAGCGGCAACGATGCCATCAACCGTGTGCTGGACGTGAACACCTCGGTGCAGAAGGCCCTGGGTCTGGCCAACCCGGCCGGCCCCAAGTACGACGCCACCATCACCTTCAGCTCGACCTTCGGCTTCGACTACAACCCGACCAACGGCACCGCCACTGGCAAGTACGACTTCACCGCCGTGGCCATCCATGAACTGGGTCATTCGCTGGGCTTCGTCAGCGGCGCGGACACTTTTGACTACTTCGGCCGCGGCAGCGGCCCCGGTGCGGCGCAGCTGGAGTCGGGTGCGTTCGGCAGCAAGCGCCTCGACGATTTCGCCATCGGCAGCGTGCTGGACCTGTTCCGCTATGGCGCCAGCCCGGCCACGCCGGATGGCCATCTGCAGCTGCAATGGGGTGCCAACAAGGGGGCGTTCTTCTCCATCGACGGCGTGAACCCGTTCAACTTCGGTAGCGCCGACCAGTCGGTGGCAAGCTTCTCGACCGGCGCCTACAACGGCGACCACAGCCAAGCCTCGCACTGGAAGGACACCGACCTGTTCCCGGATGCCGGCAACCCGGGTTGCTACCTCGGCGGCCGTGACATCGGCATCATGGACCCCACGGGTACGCCCTGCGCCAATGGCAAGGTCACGCAGAACGATCTGGCCGCCTTCGACGCGATGGGCTGGAACCTGAGCGTCGACGCGCTGCAGCAGAAGAAGTACAGCATGGACACCTCGGACATCTACAAGATGGACGGTCTGGCCGTGGTCGCCGTGCCCGAACCCGCCACCTGGGCTCAGCTGCTGCTGGGCGTCGGCGTGGTCGGGGGCCTGATGCGTCGCCGCAAGATCGGCAGCGACAAGGCCTGATCAGCCGGACAGACCTGGCTGCGAAGCCAGGCGATTTGAGGCCAGGCCTCGCCGTGCGCGAGGCCTGGCCTTTTTCATGCGCCGTCAGCGTCAAGAAAATAACAGAAATCGACAGCGGACAATCTCAAATCCAAGTTCGACGGGGTCGCCAAATCTCAGGCGTACCAGACCCATCCTGCCGCCAGGCCGCATGAATGCTGCATTCGCAGCGATTGTCGGCGCCATGGCCGGCACGCTGCCACAAGATTCGTAACCCCGCACTTGGGTGAATACCTCCCCCGAAAAAATGGGGTCAGGTGTCATCAAAGCGTGACTTATTGCCTAAGCTTTGCCACCCAGACGGCAGTCTCCAGAAGAGTCTGCCCGTCATTTCAAGTACCCGTTTGAGCCGTCCTGACCCTGTGGCTGGCCAAACAAAACAGAGGCGTCGAAGTGAAGAAAACAACCCTTTTGAACATTGTCGCGGCAGCGGCCGCCTTGGCCTGCGTGGCGCCTGCCAGCGCGCTGAACATCGTGCTGCACGACACGACGGGAGGCTTCTCCTCCTCGGCGAACGGCGCGGCCGCGCTGCTGTCGTTCCAGAAGGCCGCCAACTACTGGAACAAGACGCTGACCAACGACGTCACGATCAATATCGAGATCGGCTTCAAGGCCCTGGCCACCGGTGTGCTCGGCTCGACGGCCAGCTACAAGCAGGACGTGAGCGTTGCCGATACCTACCATGCGCTGAAGACCACCGGCACCAGCGCGCTGGACGCCATCGCCACCGCCAATCTGACGCCGCTGAATGCCAACGGCAGCCTGGCCATGCGCGTGAACCCGTACAAGGATGTCGCCAACCACTGGGGCTACAACAACAGCGCCGACGTGGGCAGCGTGCTGAACAACAAGAACGGCTATCTGAACCAGGTGCTCTATGCTAATCAGTCCGTCGTCAAGGCGCTGGGCCTGAGCGGTGCGGCCCTGAACCCGGCTCAGAAGTATGACGCGACGATCAACTTCAGCTCCAACTTCGGCTTTGACTTCGACCCGCGCAACGGCATCGGCAACGGTCTGTACGACTTCACCGCCGTGGCCACGCACGAACTGGGCCATGCCCTGGGCTTCGTCAGCGGCACCGACTATTTCGACCTCTACGGCTTCGGCAAATTCCAGGGCCAGCAGGGCCCGTACGCCCAGTCCCTGCTCGACGGCAAGGCCAATCTCGAGCAGGACTCGCTGGGCAGCACGCTGGATCTGTTCCGCTACGGCAATGCCGTCAACGGCGACGGCACCTACCAACTGATGTGGGCCGCCAACAAGACCGCCTTCTTCTCGATCGATCGCAAGCATGTGTTCAACCTGCCCGACGTCGACCAGGAGTCGGCCTTCTTCTCGACCGGCCGCTACACCGGTGACGGCCAGCAGGCCTCGCACTGGAAGGACAATCTGGGCGCGGTCGACGCCGGTAGCCCGACCTGCATCCTCGGCACCCGCGCCGTGGGCATCATGGATCCGACCTCAGGCTCCTGCGATATGGGCGAAGTGACCCAGAACGATCTGGCCGCCTTCGACGCGATGGGTTGGAACACCAGCGTCGATGTGCTGGCCAGTGGCAAATACTCGGTCGACTCGAAGCAGATCTTCGAGATGCCCGGCGTGGCCGCCGTGCCTGAACCCGCCACCTGGGCTCAGCTGCTGTTGGGTGTCGGCCTGATCGGTGGCCTGCTGAACCGCCGTCGAAAGGCCGGCGACGCCGCCTGATCGGGGGCGACAAGCCCGCGCAGCGGGCTTGAGCGGCTGCTTCATGGCCAGGTCTCGCCCCACGGCAGTCCTGGCCTTTTCACTGCACAGCCCGTTGGCGCGTCAGGTCCATCACCCAGTTGACCTCCCAGCTCTTGCCACCGTCGACCGAGAAGGCCTGCTGCCAGCGGGCGGCGTTGGGCCCCAACCGCGTCCATTCGAAGCGCACGCCGGTGAGCCGGCCGTCCATCACTTCCTCGCCGTAGAAGAGGCCGGTGTCACCCTCGAAGCGGCCGACAACGGGTGGCTGCAGGCCATGGGTCCTGGCATCGATGCCGCCATCGCGATTGGTCAGCCAGAAGATGCTCCACGCTTGAGTCTGCGGATTGAAGACCCGCAGCGACATGCCCACGAACCCAGGCCGCCAGCCGACCGGCACGAACTCGTCGTAGTTGCCAATGCCGCCGGGCAGCAGGTGGGCGTGGTTGGTCGCCTTGAAGGTCTCCCACTCATTCGAGCCCTGCAGCTGCTTGAGCAGACGGCGGTTGCTGATATCCCATTTGCCGATCAGGAAATCGAAGTCGTGGGAGGCGTCGGCGACGGGCGTTGAGGGTGAGGTCATGGTCGGTCCTTCAGTGGTTTGAGCGGAGGCCGGTTGCCAGGCACCGGCGAGGGTGAAAACGGCGGCCGCGATCAGCGTGGCGCCGACGGCAGCCGAGATCCAGCGCCGGGCGTCCCTGCCCGGCCCGGCCCAGCGCTGAGCGCCTGCCGCGGCCACGGCGATCGCGCCATAGACGGCAATCTGGTTGCCCGCGGTGATGGCGCTGAGCAGCACCGCCTGCTCCGCCAGGCCACGGCCGGGCGTGCGCAGAAAGGCCGGGAACACCGCCAGCATGAAGGCATAGGCCTTGGGATTGAGCAGGCAGTTGAGCACGCCGCGCAGGAAGATCGCCGAGGCTGGCCCCTGTGGACGCTGCGGCACCGATGCACTGCCCGCCACGGCCGGCTTCAAGGTCGAAGCCAGGATGCCCCAGCCTATCCAGGCCATATAGGCCGAGCCGCCCAGCAGCAGCGCATTGAAGGCGCCGGGCCACAGCATCAGCAGCGCCGACACGCCGCTCACATTGACCAGCACATGGATGATGCCGCCGACCACGATGCCGGCCACCGCCAGCAGGCCGCCGCGCACGCCGGCGGTCAGTGCGCTGCCCGCGACAAAGGCCATGTCCATGCCCGGCAGCGCGATCACGCCAAGGGTCAGGGCGAAATAGATCCAGAGACTGTTGCTGGCTTCCACAGAGGGCTCCCGCGTTGCTTGTTGGCGGCCAGTCTAGAAGCCATATAGGACAGAATCCGCCCTGTATCAACACTGCGCCACACCATGGAAAAGCCCACCAGTCGCGTGCTCGCCCTGCTCGAGCTGCTGCAGTCGCACCCCCGCTTGGCCGGCCCCGAGCTGGCGCGCCGCCTCGGTGTCGATGCACGGACCGTGCGGCGCTATATCGCCCATCTGCTGGAGCTGGGTGTGCCGGTGGATGCCGAGCGGGGCCGCGACGGCGGCTATGGCCTGCGGCCCGGCCACAAGCTGCCGCCGATGATGTTCACCGCCGACGAGGCGATGGCCCTGGCCATAGGCCTGCGCGCCGCACGCGAGCTGGGCCTCAACGGCATCCTGCCGGCCATCAGCAGCACCCAGGCCAAGCTGGAGCGGGTGATGCCTGCGGCTTGCGCCAAGCGCATCGGCGATGTCAACGAGGTGGTCGCGCTGGATCTGGCGCAAACCAGCACAGGCCCAGGCGCCCGCTCGGAGCTGCTGGCGCTCAGTGCCGCGGCCAGGGCCCAGCAACGGGTGCGCCTGCAGTACCGCAGCCGCGACGATACCGAGACCGCACGCGACGTCGATGTCTACGGCCTGGGCTTTCGCGGCGGCGCCTGGTATGCGGTAGGGCACTGCCATCTGCGCCAGGATCTGCGCTCGTTCCGGCTTGACCGTGTGCAGGGGGTCGAGGCCCTGCCCGCCAGCTTCGGCCGCCCGGCCCACTTCGATGTGCTGGCCTATCTGGCCAACTCGATCGCCACCCTGCCCCGCAGCTACACGGTGCTGGCCCTGCTGCACACCGACCTGGCCAGCGCCCGGCGCGCCGTCCAACCCGAGCTCGGCGTGCTGGAGGCTGCGGGCAACGGCGTACAACTGCTCGCCCAGGCCGATGACCTGGAGTCCATGGCGCGCGAACTGGGCCGCCTGCCCTTCGGCTTCAGGGTCCTGAAGCCGCTGGCCCTGCGCCGCGCGCTGGCCGCACATGGCCAGGCCCTGATCGACAGCGCGGCGCTGCCGGAGCGCTGAGCACCCTATAGTTGGGGCGAGTTGACCCAACCCAGCCAAGGAGTGTTTGATGAGCAAGAAGTCGTCCGCCAAAACCGCCGCCCCGTCCGGCATCAATATCGGCATCAGCGACAAGGACCGCGCCGCCATCGCTGCCGGCCTGTCCAAGCTGCTGGCCGATACCTACACCCTGTACCTGACCACCCACAACTTCCACTGGAATGTGACCGGGCCGATGTTCAACACCCTGCACGTGATGTTCATGGGCCAGTACACCGAGCTGTGGAATGCGGTCGATCCGATCGCCGAGCGCATCCGCGCCCTCGGCCACGCCGCCCCCGGCTCCTACGCCCAGTTCGGCCAGCTCAGCTCCTTGCCCGATGCGCCGGCCGTGCCGCCCAAGGCGCTGGAGATGGTGCGCATCCTGGTCGCCGGCCACGAGGGCGTGGCGCGCACCGCACGCAGCCTGTTCCCCCTGGTGGACAAGGCCTCCGACGAGCCCAGCGCCGATCTGCTGACCCAGCGCCTGACCATCCACGAGCAGACCGCCTGGATGCTGCGCAGCTTGTTGGAGGAGTGAGCGCAGGCGCCAGACGGGTCGATGGCAGACTCGGCGCATGAAATCCAAGTTCCGATGGCTGGGCTGGGCGCTGACGGTGCTGGCCCTGACCTTGCTGCTGATGCTGGCGCTTGCCCTGCAGGGCAAGCCGCTGATCGCGCAGCAGGCCGAGGTCAACGCCGCCGACGTGGAGCGGGCCAACGCCTTTTTACGCCGCAACGACCCGCGCATGCCGCGGCCGGGCACCCTGCGGACGCTGGTGATGTCCGAGCAGGATCTGAACCTGCTGCTGAACGAGCTGATGCGCCACAAGCTGCCTGACACCTCGGCGCAGATCGTGCTCGGTGCCGGCATCGCCCAGGTGCGCGCCAGCGTGGGCCTGCATCCGCATGGCCTGCCGCTGTGGCTGAACCTGGACGCGGACCTGCGCGAGAGCACCGAGCTGCCGGTGGTGGACCGCCTGCGCATCGGCCGGCTGCCCGTGCCCGGCTGGGCGGCGCGCTGGTGGCTGGAGTCCCTGCGCAACCGGCTCAGCGCCACCACCGAGGGCCAGCTCGCCAACGACCTGGTGAAGAGCGTGCAGCTGCGCCCGGCCTGGCTGCAGCTGAACTACGAGTGGCGTGACGACACCTACGGCCGCATGCTGGGCGCCCTGGTGCCGCAGGCCGAGCAGACCCGGCTGAAGGCCTATTCGGATCGTTTGGCCGAACTGTCGGCCGAGCTGTCGGACCAGCAACCCGCCAACGCCGGGCCCGGCGGCGTGCCGCTGGTCCGTCTGCTGCCGCCGCTGTTCGAGCTGGCCCAGACCCGCAGCGGCGGCGGTGGCGACGCCGCGGCCGAGAACCGTGCCGCCCTGCTGACCCTGGCCCTGCATGCCAGCGGCCGCGGCCTGAAGGCGCTGGTGCCCGCCGCACGCGACTGGCGCCAGCCCAGGGCCATGCCAGTCACGCTCTACGGCCGCGACGACTTTCCGCAGCATCTGCTGATCTCGGCCGTGCTGGCATTCGAGGGCGGCGGCCCGCTGGCCGACGCCATCGGCGTCTACAAGGAGGTGGCCGACTCGCGCGGCGGCAGCGGCTTCAGCTTCAACGACATCGCCGCCGACCGCGCCGGCTCCCGCCTGGGCCTGCTGGCCAAGAACGCCCCGGAGCGATTGCAGGCACGCCTGGCCCGCCCGCTGCAAGAGGCCCAGTTCATGCCCGATGTGTCTGACCTGCCCGAGTTCCTGCGCGCCGAGGACTTCCAGAAAACCTATGGCGGTGTCGGCGCGCCGGCCTACCAGCAGATGCTGGCCGAGATCGAGCGCCGGCTGGATGCGACGGAGCTGTTCAAGCCCTGAACTGCGCAAACCGGCCCGCTCCAACGATAATCGAGGGTTCCACGAATCCGGCCGGGCCGGTTGTTCAACCGTTCAGGCCCAGATCCCCATGTCCACCGAGCTCAGCCCCCAGGTACGGCGCCGCCGCACTTTTGCCATCATTTCCCACCCCGACGCCGGCAAGACGACGTTGACGGAAAAGCTGCTGCTGTTCTCGGGCGCGATCCAGATCGCCGGCTCGGTGAAGGCACGCAAGGCCTCGCGCCACGCGACCTCGGACTGGATGGAGATCGAAAAGCAGCGCGGCATCTCGGTGGCCTCGTCGGTGATGCAGATGGAATACCGCGACTGCGTGATCAATCTGCTGGACACCCCGGGCCACCAGGACTTCTCGGAAGACACCTACCGCGTGCTCACCGCCGTCGATGCGGCCTTGATGGTGATCGACGCGGCCAACGGGGTGGAGCCGCAGACGCGGCGCCTGCTGCAGGTCTGCCGGGCGCGCAACACACCCATCCTGACCTTTGTCAACAAGATGGACCGTGAGGTGCAGGAGCCGCTGACCCTGATGGACGAGATCGAGCGCGAACTCGGTATGACCGTCGTGCCCTTCACCTGGCCGGTCGGCATGGGCAAGCAGTTCCATGGCGTGATGGACTTGCGCAAGGAACAGATGCGCGTGTTCTCGCCCGGCGAAGACCGCGCGGCCGGTGAAGAAGAGGTCTTGCAAGGCCTCAACAACCCCGAGTACGCCAGCCGCTTCGGCATGCAGTACGAGCAGGCCGAGGGCGAGATCGAGCTGGTGCGCGACGCCGCACCGGCCTTCGACAAGGAACAATTCCTCAGCGGCCACCAGACGCCGATGTTCTTCGGCTCGGCCGTCAACAACTTCGGCGTGCAGGAGGTGCTGGACGCCCTGGTCGACCTGGCCCCGTCGCCCGCCGCCCGCCCGGCGATGCAGCGCGTGGTCGAGCCCGACGAGGCCAAGTTCAGCGGCGTGGTGTTCAAGATCCAGGCCAATATGGACCCGGCCCACCGTGACCGCATTGCCTTCCTGCGCGTGGCCAGCGGCCACTTCGAGCGCGGCATGCGGCTCAAGGTGGTGCGCTCCGGCAAGGAGCTTCGGCCCAATTCGGTGGTGAGCTTTCTGTCGCAGCGCCGCGAGCTGCTGGACGAGGCCTTTGCCGGCGACATCATCGGCATACCCAACCACGGCGTGCTGCAGCTGGGCGACACCCTGACCGAGGGCGAGGCCCTGCAGTTCACCGGCCTGCCCTTCTTCGCGCCGGAAATGTTCCGTGCCGTCGAGGTGGCCGACCCGCTGCGCACCAAGCAGCTGCGCGCCGGCCTGACCCAGCTCGGCGAAGAGGGTGCGATCCAGGTCTTCCGCCCGGTCGCCGGCTCTACGCTGTTGCTCGGCGCCGTCGGCCAGCTGCAGTTCGAGGTCGTCGCCCACCGCCTGGAACATGAGTACGGCGTCAAGGCCCGCATCATGCCCAGCCGCTTCCAGGTCGCCCGCTGGGTGACCTGCGACGAGGCCGATGGCGGCGACAAGGAGCTCAAGCGCTTCATCGACGCCAATGCCCACCGCGTGGCCTACGACGCGGTCGACGCCCCCACCGTGCTGGTCGAGTACTCGCCCGAGCTGCGCGCCATCGAGTCCAACTGGCCCAAGATCAAGTTCCACGCAATGCGCGAGCATGCCGGGCTGATGTTCCAGAACCGGCTGGACGGCTAAGCGCCCGGCTGCGGCCGGCGATTTCAACACTACACTGAAGCGGCCAAGATCGTGACGCTGCCTGCACGGCAGCGTTGACACGACTCCTCCAACCGGAGCGCCGCTTTGGATGCCGTGATACGTTCGCTTGAGCAGCTCTTCGCGAGCCTGCCCCTGCCTTTGCTGGAGGTCTGGGGGCGTTTCGGTTATCTGCTGGGTCTGGCGCTGATGTTGTGTGCCTACCTGGGCTTCACGCTGAGGCCGGGCGGGCAATGGGCTCTGGGGCGCCTGCGCCAGGGCTGGGATGGCCAGGCCCTGATCAGCTGCGCGCTGACCTTTGTGCTGATTTTCTTCACCGGCTGGCTGGGCTCCCACATCGTGCTGGTGCCGGGGGCTCAGACCTTCGAGTCGCTGAAGGACCTATCGGTCTTTCTGTGCGTCGTGCTGTTCGGCTACCCGGCCCTGGTGACGGTGCCCTTTGCCTACGGCCTGTCCGACCTGATCGAAGGCGTGCCGCCCGAATTTCTGCTCGATTGGCTGCCCGGCTACTTCATCAATCCGGCCTGCTTCTGGATCGCTCACCAGCTGATCGGCAAGAACCCCGACTTCCGCCTGCCCCGCACCTGGGCCTGGTACCTGCTGTTCGTGGCCCTGTTCATGGCCATCGAGCCGCAGCTGTGGGGGTACATCTGCGCCGGCAAGTTCACCCCCGAGATTTCCTATCGCAGCATCACGCCGGCGCTGGTCTTCACCACCGGCATCACCTGGCTGCTGGCACCCTGGGCGATGCTGTTGGCGCTGCCGCTGGCGCGCCGCCATGGCCTGTTCTGGGCCGAGATCCCAGGACACGCCAGCGAGCGGCGGCTGGGCCGGGCGGACTGGCTGTGGCACAGCGGCAGCACCGCCGAGGCCGGTGGCGGCCAGGGCCTGCCGATACGCGTGGCCCTGGCCGCGCCGCTGATCGGCCTGGTGCTGCTGATGGTGGGCAGCGCCGCCTACCAGGCGCTCAGCAGCGCCGAGGCCGGCGCTGACAAGCTGGCCGGCCGCCTGCACCAGGAGATCGCCGAGAACATCAATCTGCAGCTGGACGACTACCTGGAGCGCCATGCGGCCAAGCCCGCCAGCGAACAGGCGCGCGACATCGGCGAGCTGCTGCAGCGGTTGCCGGTGGCCCTGCATGGCCGCGCCTTCGTGCTGAGCCGCAGCGGCCAGCTGCTGGCCGCCTCGACGGCGCCGGCCGACGCCAACGATCCGGTGCTGCGCAGCGCACTGCTGTAGCAGACCGGCGGTCTCGGCCGCCTGAGCGGTCAGCAGCAGTTCCGCTTCGATGTCGTCACCGCCAAGCCGCTGTCGCGCGAGACGTGGCTGGCCCAGGCCAGCGCCTATCAGGACCGTGTCGGCCAGCATGACTGGGTGCTGCTGACGGTGATGCCGGCGGCCTACTACCTGGAAGGCGTGCGCACCGGCAACAGCCAGTCGGCGATGGTCTCGGCCGCGGCCCTGCTGGGATCGCTGCTGCTGGCGGCCCTGCTGGCCTCCAAGCTCACCGCACCGCTGCGGCGTCTCTCGCACGCCTCGGCCGCGCTGGCCGGGGGCGACCTGAGCCAGCGCGTCCCGGGCAGCCGGCTGCAGGAGCTGAGCGAGCTGTCGCAGGCTTTCAACGAGATGGCCGATCAGCTGGCGCGCCGCACCGAACGGCTGCAGCTGGCCGATGCCGAGCTGCGCCGTCACCGCGACGACCTCGAGTCCCTGGTGGCCGAGCGCACGGCCGAGCTGTCGGTGGCCGTGGCCCAGGCCGAGGCGGCGACCGAGGCCAAGAGCGAGTTCCTGGCCAATATGAGCCACGAGATCCGCACGCCGATGAACGCCATTTTCGGCATGACCGAACTGGCCCTGCGCAGCGCCCCGACACCCCGCCAGCAGGACTATCTGCTGAAGACGCGCATGGCCGCCGAGACGCTGCTGAGCCTGATCGACGACGTGCTCGATTTCTCCAAGATCGAGGCCGGGCGGCTGGAGTTCGACCTGCAGGAGTTTGTGCTGCAGGAGGTGCTGGACAGGGTCACCACCCTGGTCGGCCTGAAGGCTCAGCAAAAAGGCCTGGACTTCCTGCTCAACACCGCCGCCGACGTGCCGCCGCGGCTGATCGGCGATCCTCACCGCCTGGCCCAGGTGCTGGTCAATCTGTGCAACAACGCGGTCAAGTTCACCGAGCAGGGCGAAATCGTCGTCGTCACCATCAAGCAGATCGCCGCCGGAGCGGGCCGCTGCACGCTGCGCTTCTCGGTGCGCGACACCGGCATCGGCATTGACGAGGCACAGCAGCAGCGCCTGTTCAAGCCCTTCAGCCAGGCCGACGCCTCGATCACGCGCCGATACGGTGGCACCGGCCTGGGCCTGGCCATCAGCAAACAGCTGGTGGCCCTGATGGAGGGCGAGATCGGTGTGCGCAGCGAGCCCGGCAAGGGCAGCGAGTTTTTCTTCTCGGCGCGCTTCCAGACGCCCGATGGCGTGGGCGCAGCCGAGCCTGCGGCGCTGCCGGCACTGGGCAGTCTGCGCGTGCTGGCGGTGGACGACAGTGCCAACGCGCGCGAGATCTTTCTCAAGCTGCTCGGCGGCCTGGGCCTGCGCTGCACCGTGGTCGATTCGGCCGCTGCTGCGCTGGACGAGCTGGAGCGGGCCGCAGCCGCCGGCAAGGCCTTTGACGTGGTGCTGATGGACTGGAAGATGCCCGGCTGCGACGGCTTCGAGGCCGCCCGCCGGGTACGCGAGCGCCCCGCCCTGGCCGCCACCAGGATCGTGCTGGTGACGGCCTACGGCGATGAGGCCCTGGCCCAGCGCGCCCGTCAGCAGGGACTGGACGGCTGCCTGCACAAACCGGTGCTGGGCCCCAGCCTGCAGGCCGCGCTGGCCGAGGTGATGGGCCTGGCCGCCCCGGCGCAGGCGGCCTCGGCCCAGCCTCTGGCCGAGGTCACGTCGCTGCTGCAGGGTCGCCAGGTGCTGCTGATCGAGGACAACGAGCTCAACCAGCTGGTCGCCAGCGAGCTGCTGGTGATGGTGGCCGGCATGCGCGTGACCGTGGCCAACAACGGCCAGGAGGCGCTGGAACTGCTGCGGCGGCAGCACTTCGACGCCGTGCTGACCGATCTGCAGATGCCGGTGATGGACGGCTTCGCCCTGACCCAGGCGATACGCCGCGACCCGGCCCTGAGCGAGCTGCCGGTGATCGCGATGAGCGCCCATGCCCTGGCGCGCGACCGCGAGCGCGGCCTGGCCCTGGGCATGAACGACTACATCACCAAGCCCTTCAAGCCCGACCAGCTGTTCGCCGCCCTGGCCCGCTGGATGCCTGCGGCCGGCACGCCCGCACCGGCCGCACCGCAGCCCACCGCCGCGCCGCTGGTGCGGTTCGAGCTGGGCCTGCTGCGCTGCATGGGCCGCGAGCCGCTGTACCAGCAGCTGCAGAGGGTCTATCTCGAGACGCATGGCAGCGACGCCGACAAGATGCAGCAGGCGCTGGACGCCGGCGACGACCGTGCCTTGGCCAGCCTGGCCCACAACGCCATCTCCACCGCCGGCTCGCTCGGGGCCGACGACCTGGCGGCTCTGGCCCGGCAACTTCAGCTGGCCGTCGATGCCGGCCAGCGGGAGGCCTGGCCGGCCCTGGTGGCACAGTTCGCCCGCCTGCACGGCCAGGCCGTCGACGAGGTGCGCGCCTACCTGGGGCGTGTGCCGGGCCTGGCCTAGGGCCTGTTAACACTACGTCAGTCTGATGCGGACGTAGTATTCACAGGCCCTAAACTCCCCCGCCCGCGCCTGGCGGGCAGATCGGGAGCCACAGGAATGAAGAAGATAGGCATCGTGGGCGGCATCGCCTGGCAGTCCACTGTCGAGTACTACCGCAGCATCTGCCAGCTCAGCCAGGCGCGCTTTGCCGCCCTGGGCGGCACCGGCCCGGCCGACATGCCCGAGTTCTGCATCGAGTCGGTCAATATCCGTCAGTCGCAATCACGCCGCGGCGTGGCCGGCGACGAGGCCTCCTGGGCGCGCTTCGATGCCTACTTCCAGGCCGCGCTGCAGCGGCTGCAGGCCAGCGGCGCGGACTTCGCGGTGATTGCCAGCAACACCCCGCACAACCGCTACGAGGCGATCACCCGCGGGCTGCAGATGCCGGTGCTGAGCCTGTTCGAGGTGGTGGCCCAGGCCTGCAGCCGCGAGGGCGTAAGCCGGTTGCTGATACTGGGCACCGAGCCGACGATGAGCCTGCCGGCTTTCCCCGCCGTGCTGCAGCGCCACGGCATCCAAAGCCAGGTGCCCAACGACACGGCGGATCGGGCCCTGGTGCATCGCCTGATCGAGGACCTGCAGGCCGGTCGGGATGAGGGCGCCTCTGCCCAGTTGCACGATCTGGTGCGGCGCAACTTCGCCGGCGAGCCGGGCGAGCGCCCGGTGGTGGCCCTGGCCTGCACCGAGCTGCCACTGGCCTTCCCGGCCTTCGCCGATGCCGGGCTGTTCGAGGTCGGCGGCGTGCTGTACGTCAACACCACCGCCCTGCACGCCCGCGCCGCCTTCGACTGCGCCGCGGCCTGAGCATCTACAGCTGGATGCCCGCCAGCTCGGCGCTCCTGCGCGGGTTGATCAGGTTGACGCGGCCGGGCTTGCCGTCGGCCCCGGGCAGGCGCTCGGCACCTTGCAGTATCAGCGCCTTGACCTCGGTCGGCTTCAATTCGGGCTTCAGTGCGATCAGCTTGGCGGCCAGGTTGGCCACCTGAGGGCTGGCCATGCTGGTGCCGCTGAGTTTCATGCGCACGCCACCGGGCACCGGGCTCTCGACCTCGAAGCCGTTGGCATGCACGACGACGGTCTTGCCAAAGGTCGAGAAGCTGGTCTCGCTGCCGGACTGATCGACGGCGCCGGCCGTGATCAGGTTCGGCAGTTCCAGACCGGCCGGTATGTATTCCTCGAAGTCGGCGCTGTTGTCCTCATTGCCGGCGCCGGCCACGAACAGGATCTCGGGGGCGGCGGCGATGGCGCCCTGCAGCGCGTCGCGCTCGATCCTGAACAGGCGCTGAGCCTCCAGCTTGCGCGCCTCCGGCGTGCCGCCCAGGTTGTGATAGGCCAGCATGCCTTCGTAGGCGCTGGGGCCGTAACGCCAGCTCATGTTGACGACGCGCACGCCGGCGCTCCTGAAGCCCTGCACCATCGAGCGGTAGGCCGCGGCGGTGCGGCGCGAGCGCTCCTCGCCGGGCCTGGCCGGTTCGGTCTTGTGGCTCCACAGCATGGTGCCGGCATAGACCTGGGCGAAGGGATTGCCCTCGACGGCGATACCGGCCACATGGGTGCCATGCACATACAGGCCGGTCAGCGCCATGTCCTCGCCGAAGCCCTTGGCCTCGTCGGCCTTCAGTCGGCCCAGGGTGGCGCGGAACTGGCGCGCATCGGGCGTGTCCAGCGCAGCGCGCTGGTCCATCGCACCCTTGATCATCGTGCGCAGCTGAGGCCAGCGGGGCTCGGCCTCGCCCAGCGGGCGCAGCAGCGGCTTGGCGGGCTGGGCATCGTCATCGAAGGCCAGGCCGCGGGCCGCACCGGTCTTGAACAGGCTCAGGTCGACGCCTGAATCCCAGATACCGATCAGCACCGGCACGGCCTTGGCGTCGGGGGCGATGGCAAAGGTACGCGGCGTCCAGATATCGGCCTTGGCGGCGGCCTGGGTGTTGGCATCGAGCACCTGCTGCAGGCCCTGCACGATGGCCGCCTTGTGCGGGCCCAACAGCTCGATCTGCAGGCGTGCACCGATGATGGCCACGGCCACGCCATCGGGCACGGCCATCTGGCCATTGCGGGCCACCGCATCGAGCTGGGCCTTGAAGCCACCGATCAGCAACTCGGGGTTGAAGGTCTCGATGCCACCGCGATTGCTCTTCACCGTGGCCTGCACCTCGTCCCAGTTCATCGCGCCATAGCGGCGCGCAACCTCGGCCGTCAGCCAGGCGGCGTCGCGCTGCTCCAGGCGCTGCTGCGACAGCAAGTCGGTCAGCACACCGCTGGTCTGCCGGCCGGAGGCCTTCTCCTGCAGCGCGCGGGCCTTGGCCGTCCAGCCGGGCACGGCCGCCCAGTCGCCGCTCAGCTGGGCCAGCGTGGCCAGGGCGCCATACATCTCGCGCAGGGTGGCCGGGTCCTGGATGTCGTAGGCCTGCAGATCGGCCAACAGCTGCGCCTGCAGCTGGGCACCCAGCGGGCGCATCGCATCCAGCGGCGCCTGCAGGTAGGCACTGGGCAGCATCGTCAGCGTGAAGCTGCGCCGCGGCAGCTGGTCGGCGCGGGTGATGGGCTGGCGCGCGCCGCTGGCGGGCGGGGCGCTGTCGGCCGGCTGCGCGGCTGTCGGGGCTTGTGCCAGGGCCAGCGCGGCGGCGGCGGCCAGCGGAATCATCTGCAGGGTCTGGTTCATCGGTCGGTCTCCATCAACAGGGCCGCACGATAGCCAAGCCGCAGCGGCGGTGCCAGGCCGATCGGACCGGCTGTCAAAAACGCCGCGCCAGCGGTGGAAAAAGTGGCCTGACCGGCCGGTCTCAAGTGCTGCCGGGGGGCACCAGGCCTTCGAACACCACACTGGCGCGCAGACCGCGGCCGCCGAAGCCGACGTCGAGCACCAGCTGCGCACGCATCAGCAGGGCAAAGCGCTCGCAGATCGACAGACCCAGCCCGGCGCCGACACCGACCTTGGCTCCGGCCTCGCCCTGCTGCCAGCGGTCGCGCAGCAGGCCGCGCTGATCGGGAGGAATGCCGGGCCCCTGGTCGACCACCGACAGCCAGACCTCGCCCGCCACATGGCCCAGCACGACGCTGACGCAGTCGCTGCCATCGGCGTCGGCGCTGCGGCCGTAGCGGAAGGCGTTGTCAAGCAGATTGCCAAGCAGCCCCTCGATCAGGGCCCGGTCGGCGCGCACGAACACATCTTCGTCGAGACCGGAGGCAATCAGCTCGATGCCCAGCTGATCGGCCCGCGGCAGCCAGGCCAGCACCAGCTCGCGCACGCAGTCGTTGAGCTTCAGCCGCTCCAGCGTCAGCGCGGCTTCGCTGGCCAGGGCCAGGGCGAGCAGCTGCTCGACCAGATGACTGGCCCGCTGCTCGCTCTTCAGCACCGCCTGCAGCTGCTCGCGCCACTGCGGCGGCGCGCTTTGCGCCAGGCCGTATTCCGCCGCGGCACGCACGCCGGCCAGCGGGGTGCGCAGTTCGTGCGCCACATTGCCGGCAAATTCGCGCTGCGCCGCCATGCCCTGATCGACGCGGCGCAGCAGGCCGTCGATCGCCGCCGACAGCGACTGCACGTCGGAGCTGGTCGCCGCCGTGGTCAGGTCGTGGGGCAAGGGCGATAGATCGGCAGAGTCGCGCATCTCCACCGATTGCTGCAGGCGGCTGAGCGGCTGCAGCTCGTGCCGGATGACGCGGCGCAGCCACAGCGACAGTGCCAGCAGCAGCAGGGCCTGGGGCAGGATGGACACGACGGCCAGACGGTTCAGCAGGGTGTCGCGGCTGCCCGTGGTCGCCGCCACGACGATGCGAAAGGGCAGCGGCTCCTCGCGCGTCAGCACCACCGCCTTCAAGGGCGTGCGGCCCATGCGCAGATCGATGTACTGCACCTCGGCGTCGCCCAGGCCGGCCGGCGGCGCCAGGCCTCGTGTGCCCGCGACCACGCGGCCATCGCCCGACAGCACGGCGAAGTAGATCTTCTCGGTCGGGTCGTAGAGGATGGATTGCACATCCTCGGCGCTGGCCTCCAGCACCAGGCTGCCGTTGCGCGCGCGCAGGTGCACGGCCAGCAGCAGGGCGTCATCCAGCATCGAGCGGTCGTAGGCGCTTTGCGTGAAGTAGGCGGCCGTGTACAGCGAGATCGCGGTGGCCAGCACCCAGCTCAGCAGCAGGGCCGGCATCAGGTGGCGCAGCAGCCGCGCGCGCAGCGAGGGTTTGACCTCGGCCGCCGCCAGCACGCCGGTCACGCCTCCGGCTCCAGCAGGTAGCCCAGACCGCGCAGCGTGCGTATGGCTGCGCCGCTGCCCTGCAGCTTCTTGCGCAGGCGCGAGACAAAAGCCTCCAGCGCATTGGTGCCCAGCACCTCGTCGAGGTCGGACAGCTTGTCCGACAGCGTGCGTTTGCTGACCACCCGGCCCGGCGGCGTCAGCAGCTCCCACAGCACATTGAACTCGCGCGCCGGCAGTTCCAGCTCGGCTTCGCCGAGAAAGATGCGGCGCGTGCGCCGATCCAGGCGCAGGCTGCCGACGTGCACCTGATCATCGAGGTCGAGGCGGCGGCGCACCAGCGCACGCAGCCGCGCCTCGACCTCAGCCAGCTCGAAGGGCTTGCCCAGATAGTCGTCGGCACCGGCGTCGAGGCCGAGGATGCGTTCGTCGGTGCGGTTGCGCGCAGTCAGCACCAGCACCGGCGTGCGGTCGCCGCGGGCACGGGCTTCCTGCAGGGCCGTCAAGCCATTGCCATCGGGCAGGCTGAGGTCCAGCAGCACGGCATCGAAGGCCTGCAGGCGCCACAGCCAGCGCGCCTGTTCCAGATCGACGGCGGTGTCCACATGGTGGCCGGCATCGCTGAGGCTGCGGGCCATGATGGTCCGCAAGGTGGGGTCGTCCTCGACCAGAAGAATTCGCATGGCCGTGACGGTAACGCATTTGGACCCCCACTCGGGGGGTGGCCCGGCCGAAGTCAGCTTCCGGTCAGGCAGATCGGGCGATAAAGACTGCAAGCGTGACAGGTCCAGGCCTGCCCGCCTCTCGGGCCGTTGCGGCGGCCGTGCACCGACTCTGGGGCTGCCAAGCCCGTATGCCATGCTGAATGCTTCCACCGCCAGGCCCGCCTGGCGCATCCTCCACGTGCTCTTCTCGCCGCGCATGGCCGGCTCCGAGCGTTACTGTGTCGATCTGGCCCGGCAGCAGGCCGCACAGGGCCACGAGGTTCATGTCGCCGGCCTGCCGGGCACCCCGATGGCCCGGTCGCTGGGCGACGCGGTGCGCTTTCACGGCCTGCGCTGGCCGCTGCTGCGCGGGCTGCGCCTGCGCCAACTGATGGGCGAGCTCTCGGTCGATGTCTGCCATGCTCACCTGAGCCCGGCCTGCAAGGCGCTGGCCGGCGCGCCGGCGCACATCGCCACCGTGGCCACCCTGCACGTCGGCTACAAGGCCCACCAGCATGACCGCCTGAGCGGGCTGGTGTGCGTCAACCAGGCCCAGCTGGGCCGCCTGGGCGGCTACACCGGCCACAGGCGCGTGATTCCGAACTGGCTGCCGAGCTCGGCCGGCGCCGCCCCGGGCAGCCGCCAGCGGCACCGGGCGATGCTGGGCCTGAGCGAAGGCACGCTGCTGGTCGGCGCCGTCGGCCGGCTGCACGCGAGCAAGGGCATGGATGTGCTGATCTCGGCCTTTCGTGCCTTCGCCCCGGCCCATGCCGCCCTGGTGATACTCGGCGAGGGACCGCAGCGCCAGGCGCTGGAAAAGCTCTGCGCCGGGGACCCGCGCATCCATCTGCTCGGCTTCCGTGAGGACGTCAGCGACTTCCTGCCGGCACTGGACCTGTTCGTTTCGCCCTCGCGTGAAGAGTCCTTCGGACTGGCGATTCTGGAAGCCATGGCCTGCGGCCTGCCTATGCTGGCCACCGCCGCCGAAGGCCCCAGCGAGATCCTGCGCGGCGGCCTGGCCGAACTGGTCACACCGGGCTCGGTGGCCGAGCTGGGCCTGGCCCTGTCGCGCTCGCTGGCGCAGCTGCGGGCCGGCGGGGCGCCGCGCCTGCAGTACGAGATGCAGGCCTTCGAGCAGGTCACCGGCGTGGCCGCCATCAACGACTTCTACGCACAGCTGATGCAGGACGCGCAACGCCGCGCCCCGGCGCTGGACTTGCAGCAGGCCCACGCCAGCCATGTTTAAGCGGCCCCGCAGCGACCTCTGGCAGGTCGGTGTGGTGCCCACGGCGATCGGCTCCATCACCGATGCCGCGTCGCTGTCGCAACATCGCGAGCAGATCGCCTGGTTGCCCGATCCGGGCCCCTGGCGCTATCTGGCCGACCCCTTCGGCGTGCAGCGCAACGGCTCCACCCATGTCTTCGTCGAGGCCTTCGACTACCGCAGCAAGCACGCGGTGATCGAACACCACGAGCTGGGCCCCGATCTGGCCTGGCGCGGCAAGAGCCTGGCGCTGGCGCGGCCCTGCCACCTCTCCTACCCTTTTCTGGTCGAACAGCAGCAGGAGCTGTTCATGGTGCCCGAGAGCCATCAGGCGAACGAGATCGCGCTGTACCGGGCGCGCCGCTTCCCCGACGACTGGGTGCGCGAGACGGTGCTGCTGCCCGACCTGCCCGGTGCCGAGGCCTCGCTGATACAGCATGAGGGTCGCTGGTGGATGTTCTTCACCCTGGTCGGCGCGCAGGCCCGCGACCAGCGCGAGCTGCATCTGGCCTTCGCCGACCAACTGACCGGCCCCTGGCGACTGCATCCGCTGAACCCGGTGCTGAGCGACCGCGCCGGCGCCCGCCCCGGCGGCACCCCCTTCGTCGCGGCCGATGGCTGCCTGACCCTGCCGGTGCAGGACTGCAGCCAGAGCTATGGCGGCGCCCTGCGCCTGCTGCGCTTCAGCCGGCTGAACGAGCGCGAGGCCGTCTGCGCCCACCGGCCCGATCTGCGCCTCACCGGCGACCTCGTCTCGGCCAGCCATGGTGCGGGCCTGCACACGCTGTCGCAATGCGGGCCGCTGACCCTGCTGGACGTCAAGCGCATCTCGCGCGACCGCGGCCGGCAATGGCTGGATTTGCAGCGCCGCTGGAAGCGTCTGCGCCAGCGCATCGCGGCACGCTGACACCGCACTGGCCGTGGGCGACTGCCCATGCCATCATCAGGCCATGCACGCCTTCTCGCGCTCGATGGTCGATCTGTACAGCCTGGCCGAACAGGCCAGCTACCAGGAGTTCCCGGCCGAAGCGCTGCGCCTGCTGCAACGCTGGGTGGGCTTCGACGGCGCGGTGCTGGGACTGGGCGAGGCCGGCCGCGACCCGCGCACCGGCCTGCTGATCACCCAGGCTCATGTGCACCAGCGCGAGAACCACATCCTGCAGGCCTATGGCGCGGTGTCGGGCCGCGATCCGGTCACCGGCGCCTTTCTGCGCGGCCTGCACCGGCCGCTGGCGGTGGACTGCCGGGCGCAGTACCGGCGGCGCGGCCAGGAGCTTGCCGAGATGGATGCCTTCTCGCGCAGCTACGATCTGCGCCATCTGCTGCTGTTCGGTGACAGTCCCGCCGCCGGCACGCCCGGGCGCTGGCTGGTGCTGTACCGCGCCGAGGATGCCGGCTTCAAGACCGAGGACGCCGAGGTCCTGCATGCCGCCTGGCTGCATCTGTCGCGGGCCATAGGCCTGCATCGCGCGACGCTGCTGGACCGCCAGGACGGCGCGCGAGCGCAGCGCGCCTCGGCCCTGGTCAACGGCCTGGGCGGCGTCGAGAGTGCCGATGGCTTGTTCGTGGAACGGCTGCGCCAGCAGTGGCCGGCCTTTTGCGGCCGGCAGCTGCCTGCCGAGTTGCTGGCCGCGCTGGGCCGGGGTCAGACCTGGCGCGGCCGGCTGATCGAGGTGGCAGCGCGGCGTGAGCAGCACCTGCTGGTCTGCACGGCCCGGCCCGTCGATGCGGTGACCCTGCTGACGCCCGGCGAGACGGCCGTCGCCCGGCGTTTTGCCGCCGGCCTGAGCCACAAGGCCATTGCCCGCGAGCTGGGCGTGGCGCCGAACACGGTGCGCACCCAGATCACGCGGCTGTACGCCAAGCTGCAGGTGCATGACAAGGCGGCGCTGGCCCAGCGGCTGATGGCCGCCGACCGGAGCGCCCTCGATTCCTGACGCGGCAAGCCTTGTCACGCATTTGCGTGATTGAGCGGCCGCGCCGTCCTGCCTATGGTGGCCTCCATAACAACGGAGACCACCATGACCCTGTCCCTGCCTCTGATACGCCACGCAGCCTCACTGGCCCTGCCCACTTTGCTGCTCGCCGCCTGCGGCGGCAGTGACAGCAACCCGGCCGATGCCTTCAAGGCCAGGCCCGATTTCCTGCTCGCCGAGCCCGGCCGCATCGATTACGACGGCACCAGCAACGGCCTGCTGACCGGCAAGGCCGGCTCGCTGGCCGCGCTGATCACCTACCAGCTGCCCGCCAGCCCGAGCGCCGCCGACCTGCGCACCCTGGCGATACAGACCAGCTACACCGGACTGCTCGACGTGACGGCTGCGGGCGGCTTCGGCAGCTACTACGGCAAGGTCTCGGCCGCGGCCAACAAGGGCAGCGAGTACACGGCCGTGTCGGACGACGGCAGCGGCACGAGGAATGTCACCCTGGTGGTCACCGTACCCAGCCACTTCGACGCCACCAAGGCCTGCATCGTCGCCGTGCCGTCCAGCGGCTCACGGCCGGTCTACGGCGAGCTGGGCACGATAGGCGAATGGGCTTTGAACAAGGGCTGCGCCGTGGCGCTGACCGACAAGGGCAGCGGTGTCGGCGTGCATGACCTGGACCGCGACCAGGGCTTCGCCATAGACGGCGCCGTGGCCACCGCCGGCACGCGCAAGGACCTGACCTTCAATGCCAGCCTGCTCGGCGACAACCTGGCCCCATTCCGTGCCGCCAACCCCAACCGTGTGGCGCTCAAGCATGCGCATGGCAAGCAGAACCCCGAGAAGGACTGGGGCACCTACACCCTGCAAGCTATCAAGCTGGCGCTGTACGTGCTGAACAAGCAGTTCCCCGGTGCCGAGCTGTCACCCGCCAACACGCTGGTGATCGCCTCCAGCATCTCCAACGGCGGCGCGGCCGTGCTGCGCGCCGCCGAGCAGGACAGCGAGGGGCTGATACGCGGCGTGGTCGCCGGCGAGCCACAGGTCAATCTGCCCGACAATGCCGGCCTGGTCGTCAAACGTGGCGGCGTGGCCGTGCCGACCTCGGCCAAGCCGCTGTACGACTACATCACCATGGCCGGTCTGTACCAGGCCTGCGCCACCCAGTCGGCGGCGCTGGCACCGAGCAGCGCCTTCGTCATCGCCCCCTATGCCGCCAACCGCTGTGCGGCCCTGGCCACCAAGGGCCTGGTCAGCGGCGCGACCCTGGCCGAGCAATCGGCCGATGCGCTGGCCAGGCTCCATGCCTACGGCTGGGAGGCCGACAGCGACCTGCTGCACGACAGCCACTACGGCTTCGAGTTCACCGAACTGGTGGCCCACACCTATGCCAATGCCTTCGCCCGCGCCTCGGTGACCGAGAGCCTCTGCGGCTACAGCGTGGCCGGCATCAGTGCCAGCTACCAGACGCCAGTCGCACCGGCCGCCGAGGCCTTCAAGACAGCCTGGGCCACCGGTGGCGGCCTGGGCTTTCTGGGCGGCGCCTACAACATCGTTGCCGACACCTCGGTCGGTGGCCCGGCCCTGTATCTGCTGGCGACCTCGCCGAGCACCGGCCAGGCCGACTTCTTCGTCGATGGCGCGACCTGCCTGCGCCGCCTGGCCACCGGTGCGGCGGTGGGCAACACCACGCTCAGTGCCGCCGAGCAGGCGCTGGCCGGGCGGGTGAAGACAGGCATGGGCGAGGTGCGCGTGACCGGCGACCTGCGCGGCAAGCCGACGGTGATCGTCCACGGCCGCTCCGATGCGCTGATACCGGTCAATCACAACTCGCGCCCCTACGCCGCGCTGAACAAGCGCGCCGAGTCGAACAGCGCGCTGCGCTACTACGAGGTCACCGACGCCAACCACTTCGACGCGCTGGTGGGCCTGTACCCGAAGACGCTGGTGCCGCTGCATGTCTACACCCTGCGCGCGCTGGACCTGATGTGGGCCAAGCTGAACAGCGGCACCGCCCTGCCCGACTCGCAGGTGGTGCGTGCCAGGGCCAGAAGCTCGGCCGCGGCCGTGCTGAGCGATGCCAACGTGCCGGCGATTGCAGCAGTGCCGGCAGCGGCCGATCAGATCGCGATCACCTCGGGGGGCATCGACGTGGCGAACTGAGCTATTCCGGCAACTCGTCGGCCAGGCGCACCCGCTGATGGCGCGGGTCATGCTTGGCCAGCGCCGCCTCGACCGCGCGCCTGAGCTTGCGCAGCGCGCCGTCGATGGCCTGATGGGCGCTGCCGGCATGGTCTTTGACGATCACCGGCTCCAGGCCGATCAGGCGTGCCTCCAAGGTGCAGTGGCTGCCATCGGTGCCTGACTTCGCCTGGCTGTGGACCTCGGACAGATGGGCCTCGACCCGGGTGACATGCTCGGCGAAATGCACCAGCGCTTCGGTGACGACCCTGTTCAGGTGATTGGCCATCAACTGGCTGCCATCGGCGTGCGGGTCTGAGTGAAGCAGGATTTGCATCAGGTTCCTTGAGGTTGGGGGCCAGACTGCATCATGACACCCCGAGCGTCTGTGCCCTGGCGCACACAGCGCCGGCTAGGGTGTCGGCAGCAAACCCGCCTCGAACAGATAGCGCGATGGCCGCTGCGCGTCGTACAAAACGCTCAGGCGCCGCCTGGCGCGGGTCATGCCGACGTACAGCAGATTGCGGTTCTCGGTGCTGGCGCCGCCGACGGCGAAATCGGCCTGGTTCAGGCCGGGCAGCCAGACGTGATCGAACTCCAGCCCCTTGGCAGCCTCGATGCTGGCCAGCACGACGGCATTGCGGCCCTCCATCAGCCGCTGCCGCGCCGCCTGCTCGTGCATGACGCGGAACAGCGCCGCTATCGAGCCCTCGCTCTCGATCAGGCCGACCAGTTGGGCAAGGTTCTGCTCCAGCTGGTCTATGTCTTCGCGCCGCACCAGCACATGGGCGGCCAGCCGGTGCGGCTGCAGGACCGCCAGGAAGCGGGTGGCAAAGGCGGGGGCGTCGTCACTGCGCAGCAGCGCCAGGGTGTCCAGCAGCTGGCGGCGCACGTCGTCGCTGGCGTTGCGAAGAATGTGATTCTCGATATAGGGCGCCATGGCCGCAGCGTGGACCGCCGCCTGCTTCATGCTGACGCGTTGCGCCTCGACCTGGTCGAGGTGGCGGAGCTCCTCGCTGTCGACGAAGGAACCGGAGAACAGCATCAAGGCCTGCAGCACGGCCAGGCGGGCCGCCTCCGACTCGAAGCCCGAGAAGTCGTTCACCGCATGGGCGTACAAGCCCCGCACCAGCAGGATCTCGCGCCGCTGCAGATAGCTGGTGAAGCCGGCGGTGCGGTAGTGCACGCCGGCCCGCAGCAGCTGGTCCTCCAGCGCGATCGACTGATGGGGCTGGCGTATCAGCACCGCGATGCTGGCACCGGGCGAGGTCTTGGCCGCGCGCTCCTGCTCGCGCAGCACCCGTATCGATTGCGCGATATGGCGGCTGATCTCGTTCTCGCCGGCGAAGGGCAGGACGTCGATCTCGGTCGTCCAGCCGGCGCTGGAGCCATAGGGCTTGCGTGCCAGCTGGCCCGCATGCCGCGCCAGCCCGTCGCCAAAGCGGAAGCTGGCCGTCAGCGGGAAGCGCGTCGCCCGGCCTATGCCGCTGTCGAAGCCCGCGCCCATGAAGGTGGCATCGGCGCCGGCCGCCGAGTGGATCACCTGGTCGCGGTCGCCCACGCCCAGGAAGGCGGCCTTGGGGTTGCAGGCCAGCAGGCGCGCCAGCACCGTGAACATGGCGCGGTTGGTGTCGTGCATCTCGTCGAGCACGAGCAGATTGAGGCCCAGGCTCAGCGGATCGGCTTCGCCGGTGTCAAGCTCGTCGTCGGCAATCAGCCGGGCCAGGTCATAGGTCGCGTCACCGGGCGCGCGGAACTGCGGATGGTCGGGATGACCGCCGCGCCGAATGACCTCGTAGGCGCTGAAGATGCGCAGGGTCGCGTAGGCCAAGCCCAACTCGTCGGCCAGGCCCGGTGACAGGCGCTGCTCGGGCGCGTCCACGACCAGGCGCAAGCTGCCCTTGAGCACGGCGAACTGGTCCAGCAGGCCCTCGACAATGCCCTCGCCGGTGCCCTGTATCACCAGCTCGTCCGGGTAGCGCTCCTCGGGCAGGGTCTGGGCGCGGTCGATCGCCCTGAGCACATAGGGCTTGACCTGCTCGGGCGCCGGGCAGCGCACCACGCCGCCGCCCTCCACCACGGCCAGGCGCTGGGCGCTGAAATCGTCGAAGCTGAGGATCTGCAGCCGCGCCACCGTGGCCGGGGCCAGGCCTATGCGCAGCAGTGCGTCGCGCAGCGCCGTCACCGCGGTATCGGTGTAGGTCAGCGCCAGGATGCGTTCGGCCACCGCACCGCGAACCAGCGCCTGGCCTATGCGCAGCGCCAGCGTGGTGGTCTTGGCCGCACCGGCGTTGGCTTCCACCAGGCCGTAGCGCACGCGAGCCCGCTGCACCTCCAGCTGCTCGGGGGACGGCGTGATGCCGGCCGGTACAAAGATCTCTTCGGTCATTCCGGATCGTACCGTCCATGCCCTGCTTCGCGGGAAAGTCCCGCAGCAGCACCCGGCATCGTCCGACAGCGCGGCGGCCACCAGGGCCGTACCTTGGGTGCTCGCTCCCGACCTGCTTGCAAGCCCCAATGACCGACACCACCACGACCGCCGGGATACCACCGGCCGAGCCCCGCCCCCGGCGGCGCCCGTCACCACTGTCCATGGCGGCCTGGACACAGTTCCTCGCCGTGGCCAAGCCCTACTGGCTGGGCGACCAGAGGAAGGCGGCCTGGACCCTGCTGGCCCTGCTGATCGTGCTGATGCTGGCCGAGACGCAGTTTGCGGTGATGCTCAACGACCAGACCGGCGAGATGACCTCCGCCCTGGCGGGCAAGGACGCCGACCGCTTCTGGCACTCGGTGCGCAGCTGCCTGTGGATTCTGGCCTTCGCGGTGCCTATCTACGCCTTTTACTACTACATGCGCGATGCCTTCTCGAACCAATGGCGGCGCTGGCTCACCGGGCGCTTTCTCGACGGCTACCTGGACGGGCGCAAATACTACGAGCTGGGCACCAGCAGCGACATCGACAACCCCGACCAGCGCATCAGCGAAGACATCAACACCTTCACCGGCCGCTCGACCCATTTCCTGCTGATCTTCCTGGGCTCGCTGATGCAGCTGGTGGCCTTCAGCGCCGTGCTGTGGTCGATCTCGCATCTGCTGGTCGGCGTGCTGGCGGTCTATGCGCTGCTGGGCACCGTGGTCGCGCTGTACGTGTTCGGCGCGCCGCTGATACAGCTGAACTTCTGGCAGATCCGGCGCGAGGCCGATTTCCGCTTCGGTCTGATGCGGGTGCGCGAGAACGCTGAATCGATCGCCTTCTATCGCGGCGAGGCCCAGGAGCGGGCGCAGATCGACGGCAAGTTCGGCAAGGTGTTCACCAACTACGCGCGGCTGATCAAGAAGCAGCGGGCGCTGAATCTGTTCCAGCGCGGCTTCAGCCAGCTCACCCTGGTGCTGCCCAGCGTGGTACTGGCCCACGGCGTGTTGTCCGGCGAGCTGGAGGTGGGCCGCGCCGTGCAGGCGGCCGGTGCTTTCGCGGCCGTGCTCGGTGCGGTGGCGCTGATCGTCGACAACTTCGAGAGCCTGAGCCGCTTCGTGGCCGGCATCGACCGCCTGCAGGCGCTATCGAAGCAGGTGCTGCAGGCAGGTGCCGCCGCACCGCCAACCGAGGCCCGACCGCAGATCCGCACCGAGCCCGCCGAGCAGCTGACGCTGGACGCGCTGACGCTGTACACGCCGCAGTTCGAGCGCTTGCTGATCAAGGAGCTGAGCCTGAGCCTGAAGCCCGGCGACGGCCTGCTGATCACCGGCGACAGCGGCTGCGGCAAGAGCTCGCTGCTGCGTGCCATCGCCGGCCTGTGGCGGGCCGGCAGCGGCGTGGTCCATCTGCCGCCGCTGGACGATGTGTTCTTCCTGCCGCAGCAACCCTATATGCAGTTCGGCACGCTGCGCAGCCAACTCATCTACCCCAGCGCGGCCACCGATCTGGCCGACGAGCGCCTGCTGGAAATCCTGGCCGAGGTGCATATGGCCGAGCTGGCCGACCGCGTCGGCGGGCTGGACGCCGTGCATGACTGGGAGAAGCTGCTGTCGGTCGGCGAGCAGCAGCGCCTGGCTTTCGGCCGCGTGCTGGTGCGCCAACCCCGCATCGTCATCCTCGACGAAGCCACCAGCGCGCTCGACAGCAGCAACGAGGCCTCGCTCTACGAACGCCTGCGCGGCATGGGCACCACGGTGGTCAGCATCGCCCACCGCGCCGCCGTGCTGCGCCACCACACCCATGTGCTGCAGCTCATGGGTGGCGGCACCTGGGCGCTGCATGAGGCCAGCGGTTATCAGTTCGACAGCACCGCGGTGGGCAACGCCGTCAAGAGCTGACCAGACCCGGCCTAGGGTTTGGTGCTGTAGTTCGCCGGCAGCCAGCGATAGCCCTTGCCATCGGTGCGCAGCTTGCCTATGCCCGGGAAGGACACATGGGCCACGGCCACGTAGTAGCCGTTCTTGGCCGCATCGGCGTACGCCTTCTTGCGCTGCGGCATCGCGGCCTTGGAGTCGGTGTCGAAGGCGATGGTCACGGCCGGGTCGGGGAACTGCACCGCGGCCACATGCATCAGGTCGCCCCAGATGGCCAGCTTCTGGCCCTTGCTCTCGACCAGGTACATCGTGTGGCCGGGCGTGTGGCCCGGGGTGGCCACGGCACGCAGGCCGGGCAGCAGCTCGGTGTTGCCGTCGAAGGTCTGCAGCTTGCCCGCGTCCTGATAGGGCTTGACGGAGGTTTGCGCCCCCTGGAAAAAGCCCTTGGCATCGTCCGGCGCCTTGGCCAGGTTGTCGGCGCTGAGCCAGTAGTCGGCGTCGTGCTTGTCGAAGCGCACGATGGCGTTAGGGAACGCAGCCTTGCCGCCGTCCAGCAGGCCACCGACATGGTCGGGGTGCAGGTGGGTGATGTAGATCTCGTCGACCTGCTCGGGCTGGTAGCCGGCCGCCTTCAGATTGGCCAGCAGCTTGCCCAGGGTCGGACCGAACAGGCCGGCCGCGCCGGTGTCGATCAGCACCAGCTTGGAGCCGGTGTTGACCAGATAGCCATTGACCGAGGTCTCCAGCGGCGTGCCCAGATAGGCGTGCTGCAGGGCGCGCAAGACCTGGCCCGGCGGGGCCTTGAGCAGCTTGTCCACCGGCAGATCGACGGTGCCGTCGTTCAGCGCGGTGACCTCGAAGTCGCCCAACATCATGCGGTAGTAGCCGGGCGCCTGGCCCTTGACCTGCGGAGCACCGGCGTGGGCGCCGATGGCGGAAACGGCGAGGGCAAGGCTCAGGGCGGCAAGACGGAATGACATATTGACTCCTTGATTGAAGGCGGAGCGGCAGCATAGCAAGGCGTCGCCAAGCGTGCATTCGTTCACACCCAAGCCCCTGCGGCCCCCCGACCTGCAGGGTCGGACCGGCCAGACCCCCGGCTCGCGGGATGTGGGCGGCACCCGTCGCCCATAGGATCGCGCCCTGACCCCCTACAACTCCAAGGAAACGACCATGCGCTTCACTCCCATCGCCCTCGGCGCCCTGCTCGTGGCCGCTTCCGGTCTGACCCAGGCGGCCCCGTACAGCGTCTATGCCGAGCAGAACAGCAGCTCCGGCGGCACCGGCCTGAACACCATCAGCCTGTCGATGGGCCAGGCCTTCACCGTCAGCGTTGATGCCGACGACCTGTGGAGCGCCGGTGCCCTGCCGCGCTGGTCCAATGCCAACGGCCTGACGGCCAATCTGTTCGCGACCGGCAGCGACGAGTCCGGCGCGGCCGTCGGCACCCTGATCGGCAGCAATTTCGGCCTCTATTCGCAGGGCAACCTCAGCGCCGCCTACGGCTCCCTGGTCGGCCAGATCGGCGGCGGCGACTACTTCGTCGTCGGCACCCACTACGCCGGCAATGCCGCCAGCGCAGGCACCTTGAAGCTGTTCTACTGGGACTCCAATGCCGGTGACAACACGCAATTCATCACCGCCAACGTGAACGCCGTTCCGGAGCCCGAGACCTACGCGCTGATGCTGGCCGGTCTGGCCGCCATGAGCTTTGTGACGAGTCGCCGCAAAAAGGCTTGAGCGAGTCCGGCTTGCATGAAGAAAAAAGCGCCCCGCGGGGCGCTTTTTGCATGGCTGCCGCGCCTTACTGCGGCACGTTCAGCGTGTTGCTGGAGAAACTGATCGCATCCGCCGCCCCCGGTGTGGCCGCCCAGGCCGGCACATTGGTGGCGGTCAGCGCCGCACCCGCAGCACGCGGCGTGGTGCGCACCACCTGGCTGGCCGGCAGGGCCGTGCCGTTCTTCAGGTGCGCATACATCTGGTCCAGCGCACGCACGAAGTACATGTGCAGTGGCACAAAGCGGGTCTCGTAGCCCAGCAGCGCGCCGAAGGCGATGAAGCTGTCGAAGTGCTGGGCATTGGTGACCTCGTAGTAGCGCGCCTTGGAGTCGGCCGCATCGGCGATCTGGTTCTTGCCGAAGTAGGCCCGCGAGGCATGGTTGACCGGGATCAGCGTGTCATTGCGGCCGGCCACGATGATGGTCGGCTTGCCGCGCAGCTTGGCCGTGGCCTGCACCTCGGCGATACCGGCCATCACCCGATCGGACCAGCTCTTCATCGTGCCGAACAGGGCCCGGCCGGTGACCACGTCCTTGCCCGTCACCAGGGCACGCATGCACAGCGCGCCGTCGAGGCCGAAATCGGCCGTGCCGCTGGTCGGCGAGGTGGCGAAGAAGTCCAGCTTGGCGCCCCCGACCGAGTCGTTGTAGACGATGTTCACGCCCGAGGTCGGCGGCACACCGTTGCCGTTGGAGAACAGCGTCGCCTGCACCGCCGCCAGCTGGGCCGTGACGTCGCCAGTGGCCGTGGTATTGGCCAGGCTGTAGCCGCAGACGTTGTCGGTGACCTTGAAGCGGCCGGCCGCATTGACGTAGGTGTAGACGATGGAGTTGGTGGCGAAGCGGAAGTGCGACTGGTGCAGGTAGTTGGTGTCGGCATGCCAGCCATAGTCGTTCAGCTTGGCCAGCGCCTCGTCGGCCTGCTCGGCCAGCGTCGCACCGGTCAGCAGACCGCGGGCCTTCAGCGCGGCGCAGCGGTTCTGCGAGGCGGTGGTGTAGGCCGCCGGCCAGAAGGCCGGGTTCAGCGACAGGCCGCTCTGGGTGGAGAGCGCCGCGCAGGGCTGGTAGATGTTCTCGTACGAGAAGTAGTCGGCCAGCGGCTTGCTGTGCGTCGTCACCGTGGCCGTGCCCTGCTTGATCGTCAGGCTGGTGTTGGCGCCAGGCTGTATCTGCGGCTCGGTCACGGCCACGCCGTCGATCAGGCCCTCGGTGTCCTGCTCGGCGGCCAGCAAGGCGGCGCCGGCGCCGTTGGAGATCGACGAGGCGATCACCAAGGTGTTGGCCGGCGTCAGCAGCACCTCCTTCTTGCCCGGCTGGGCGGCGATGGCGGTGCCGAATTTCTCGTTCAGCACGTAGAAGGCCAGCTTGACGGCGCGCAGCGTGTCGCGGCCCCAGTCCTTCTCGGGGTTCTGCTGAGAATGCGCATGCTTGTAGGCCACGCGGTTCGGGAAGGCGGCGTTGAAGGCGCTGCGTTCGTCATCGCTGACATCGGCCTTGAAGTGCGCCTTCTTGGCGGCGGCCGTGGCTGAGGCCATCGTGCCGTCGATCTGTATCACCTGGTCGCTCATCAGGTCGTGCAGGCCATTGCCCGAGCCCTTGTCGGCATAGGCCACGGCACAACCATGCTTGAGGCCCCATTCGCCGGAGCTGCCGATGGCGCCGTAAATGCCGCGCGAGCCCGAGGAGGTGCCGGTGATGATGCAGGGGTTCTTGACGTCGAAGCTGGCTGGCACCTGGACCATCAGCACCACGTTCTGGCGGCCCGAGCCGTCATCGGCCACGGCAATGTGCTCGGTGCCGGCGATCTTGCCCTCGCCCAGCGTGTCATTGCCGTTGACGTCGATATTGGGGCCGTACAGACGGGTGAAGCCACCGCTGGAGGTGTAGTCCAGCACGGCGCGGTAGTTGGTGAAGATGGCGTTGCGGCGCACCTCGGCGGCGGTGGGCGCCAGCGGATTGGCGAAGGCCGGCGCGGCGGCGGCCAGCAGGCCGGTCTTGCCCAGGCCGCCGGTCAACAGGTCATCGCTCGTGCCGTTGTAGCTGACCTCGGTCGGCGCTGCGGTGACAAAGGTCGGCAGGGTGTTGACCACCGGTGCCGGCGGCGGCGGTGGCGGCGGCGGTGGCACATCGTCGGATCCGCCACAGGCGCTGAGGAACAGGGCGGTCAGCAGGGCAGGAACGGGCTTCAGGGGGCCAGATTGGACGGTCATCGATGTCTCCATACTTTTTAGCGAGGGAGTAACGACTTCACCCGCGGCGTCCCTCTTGCGCCTGCAACGGGCACTCGGTGCAATCCCATCTACCGGACACACAGAGTGCGCTAGGCTAGGCGCACATGAACGACACCGACAGCCGCATGAATACGCCAGGGTTTTCCCCTGCCGAACGCTTTGCCGCCATGAGCCCGCTGGGGCTGGCCATGTCTCGCGACCGGGTGCTGATCTGGGTCAACGAGCGTTTCGCCGCGATGTTCGGTTTCAGCACCGAGGAGCTCGCCGGCCAGAGCTTTGCCGTGCTCTTTCCCAGCGAGGCCGAGTTCAAGCGCATAGGCCTGCGCATGCAGACGGCGATGCAGGGCTGCGGCAGCTACCAGGACGAACGCCTGATGCGCCGCCGCGACGGCCGCCTGCAATGGTTTCGCGTCCACGGCCACGCCACCGATCCGACCGAACCGTTCCGCGAGGCGGCCTGGGTGTTCGAGCCCATGACCACCGGCGTCGAGCCCGACACGCTGACGCCACGCGAACGCGAGGTGCTGGCCGCTCTGACCGCCGGCCTGACGGCCAAGGAATGCGCCAAGTCGCTGGGTATCTCGCCGCGCACCGTCGAGAAGCTCAGCGCCCGGCTGCGCCAGCACTACGGTGTGCACACCTCGGCCGGCCTGATTGCGCGCGTGCTGGGCGTGCCCTGATGATGTCGCACCCGGTGTTCGATGTGCTGAGCCAGTCGCGGGCGCGGCTGGAGCGGGAGGTCGAGCTTGGCGACGCGCTGCGCCTGGCGCAATGGGCCAACCGGGACGACAGCACCCACTACCGCCAGCCCGGCCACCACACCCTGTCGGTCTATCTCGAGGGCGGCCATGGCACCCATCTGGCGGGCCAGCCCGGCAACACCGGCGCACCGGGACGCTTCTGCGTGCTGCCGGCCGAGCATGAATCGCACTGGCAGATCGAGGGCCGGCTGCGTTTCGTCCATCTGTACGTGTCCGACGCCGCCTGGGCCGACCGCGTGGTGCGCCTGCTCGACGCCGAACCCCGCGCGATGACCCTGAGCCAGCGCATCTTCGGCGAGGATGCCGCGCTGGCCCAGTGGGCAGCCCGGGTCGCCACGCTGGACTGGACCGACACCGGCGGCCGTCTGCAGGCCCATCTGCTCAGCCATGCGGCGCTGGATCGGCTGGTGCTGCTGGCTGCCAGCCCGCGGCTGCGTGCCGCGGCCGGGCGGGTGGGCGGCGGCCTGGCCAGCGCCGCGCGCCGGCGCGTGCTGGACCACGTCGAGGCCCATCTGGACGGCAGCCAAGACACGCTGTCGCTGAGCCGCCTGGCCGCACTGGCCCATCTGTCGGAGTTCCACTTCGCCCGCATGTTCCGTCAGTCCATGGGCTGTTCCGTCCACCAGTGGATCTCCCAGCGCCGCCTGATGCGCGCCCAGCAGCTGCTGTCCGATGGGCGGCTGCCGCTGGCCGAGGTGGCGGCCGACTGCGGCTTTGCCAGCGCCAGCCACCTGAGCCAGGCCTGCCGCGCCCGCCTCGGCGCGACGCCGCGGCAGCTCAGCCAGGCGCTGGCGCGAGCCCGCGCCTGAACGGCGCCACACCTTCCAGGTCACCGACGAACTGCGGCGTCGGGAACGGGCGTTCGCGGTAGGCCAGCTCAATGCGCTGGGCCAGCTCGACCAGGCTGCCGGTCCAGGCCTGGGCCGCCAGTGCGAACTGGTAGGTGAACAGGCCGTAGCGGCGCTGCTGCGCCGGATCTTGCGGATCGGACAGCAACTCCTCCAGGGTGCCCTCGCCCTCCTGTGACGAGAAGAAACCGACATAGCGGCCCGGCGTGACGCGGCCGGTGGCCGCGGCGGCCTGCGTCGCCGGGCCGCGCAGGCCCAGCGTCTGGCGGCGCAGGCTGTTGCGCCAGCGCTCGGTCCACAGCGAGAGCGGTATCTGCAGCGCCTGCGGGGTCAGAAAACGCCAGCCGGCCGCCGTGCCGGGGCCGCGCAGCATGTCGGCCGCGTGGCAGGTGTCGAACACCGCCCAGACGTTGGCGCCGCGGGCCTGGATGCGGCGCAGTGCCGCGCCCAGATCCTTGTCGCGCAGCGCCCCGCGCACCTCTTGCCGCGCCGGGTCCCAGGCCTGCGTGTCACGTGGCAGAAAGACCTCGTCCAGCCCGTCGGGCTCGATACGCTCTGCGGGCCCGGCAGTCCGCTGCGGCACCTGGGCGCCATGGCCGGAGAAATAGACCAGCACCCAGTCGCCGGGCCGGCTGTCGCTGGCCAGCCGCGCCAGGCCGCGCAGGATATTGGCCCGCGTCGGCAGGCCGCCGGCATGCTCCGACAGCACCGCCACCTGGCCCTCGGGCAGACCCATGCCGGCCACCGTCTGCTGCATCAGCCGCACATCATTGGCCGGACCTTCGAGATTCCTGCCATGCAGATTCGGATAGGCACTCACACCGACCAGCAGGGCCCGATCGGCCGCCGCGGCAGGTACAACCACACCGGCGGCCAGGGCCAGCAGGCCGCAGAGCAGCCCGCCCCTCATTGCCCCACCAGCACAAAGGCCGCCCAGATGCGCGGATCGCGCAGACGGGCGTCGGCATGGCCGGCAAAGCCCCGCTTGGTCTGGGCCAGCGCCAGCGCATGGCCGGTGCCGCGGCGCACGCGGCCCAGAAAATCGAGCACGAACTCGGCCGCCAGGCCGTCGCTGATCGGCCACAGGGTGGCCAGCAGATCGCGGTTGCCGGCCACATTCAGCGCGTAGGCAAAGCCGACCAGGCCTTCGCCCGCGACCAGCTGGCCCTGGGCGGTGTCGCAGCCGGAAAGAATGACCAGTTGGCTGCGCAGCGGCAGGGCCACCCAGTCGGCCAGGCCGACCACGCCGTCGTGGGCACTGTCGTCGCCATCGGCCGCCAGCATCAACGCGTGGGTCTCGGGTCGACCGGGCTCGAAGCGCCCGTGGGCGGCAATCAGCAGGCGCTGGTAGCTGGCCAGCTCACCGCTGGCGGCGAGTCCGCGCAATGCGGACTCGCTGGCGCTGGCGCCGGTGATGGCTCGCCCACCCTGGGCGCGGAACAGCCTCGCCGCTGCCCGGGCCTCGTGCTCGGCGTGGGGCAGGGCCGGCCAGACCTGGCCCTGGACCAGGCCCCCGTCCGAAGCAGCCAGGGCCAGCAAACCCTTGGGTGGTCGCTGCAGCGCGTTCTGGCGCGTCACCTTGAACACCGACAGCGACGGCGTCTGGCTGATGGCCAGGCGCTGCACCACCGGCCGCCCCTGCAGCAGCAGGGTGTCCCAGGGCAGCAGGGCCAGGACGCCATCGGGCGAGAGCAGCAGTTGCTCGGTGCCCACCAACGCCTGCTGCAGCGGCGCAAGCAATTGGCTGCCCAGCTGCTGAGGCAAGGCGCCCTCCCCGGTCGGCCGTCGGCCGCTTGCCGCGGTCTGGGCGCGCAGGGCCTCGACCTGGCCCGCCAGACCGGGCAAGGCGCCCAGCTCGAACCATTGCGGTGGGCCCCGCCGCGTGCGCAGCAACGCATACCAGCGTTGGTCGCGCCCTTGCAGAAAATGCAGCAAGGCCGTCTTCTCGCCCAGCAGCGCCAGGTCTTGCTCACCGGCGGGCTCGACATCGAGCAGCCGGGCAAAGCGCGGGTCGTGCTGCTTGGCCTCGGCGATCACGGCCGCAATCTCGGCATGGGTGCGTTGCAACAGGCCACGCAGCGGTTCACGGGCGCTGGGGCGCGCCTCGGCCCCGATACGGCCCTCCAGCGAGGCGCCCTGCGCCACCAGCCGCTGCAGGCGCTGGGCCAGACCCTCGGGCAGCTGGACCCCGGTCAGCGCCCGCTGGCGCGCCAGCTGTTCGAGCAGGGTGCGCGCCTTGTAGGACTCGGCCGCGGTGAAGGCCTCCTCCAGACGGCCGGCGCGGGCCAGCAGCACGACCCGTTCGACGATATCGGCCTGGAAGGGCTCCAGCGCCTGGCGTTGCGCCGCCGCGCCCAGCGGTGCCAAGGCCTGGCGCAGCCTGTCCACCCGAGGCACCAGCGCCTCGAACAGCGGCAGCGCCTCCTGCGGGCGCTGCAGGCGCACCAGCAGCTCGGCCACCAGCGCCTGCGAACGCAGCGCATCGACATGGCCGGCGCCGAGCAGGCGGTCACGCGCCTCGCTGACGGCCTGCGCCAGCGGCAGCGCCGCCTGCGCCTCGCCCTGCCGACCCAGCAGCTGGGCCTGCAGCTGCCGCGCCGCCAGGCTTTGCGGATGCTCGGCGCCGAGCAGCGCCACCATCTCCTGCGCCAGGGCCGCGGCCTGGGCCGCTGGCGGCTCCAGGCCGGCGCGGCTGCGCGCCGACAGCGCCGTCAGCCGCGCCAGCAAGGTTTGCGGATGCTTGGGCCCGCGCAGCCGCTCGGCGAGTTCGAGGCCCACCTTGAATTGCGCCAGCGCACCCTCCACGTCGCCGGCGAACTGCAGGCCGGCGGCACGCGCATTGAGGAAGGTCGCGTAGTCGAAATGCTGCTCGCCTGTGGCCTGCAACTGGTCGGCGACGACGCGGGTCAGCAGTTCGATGCTGGACTGGTGCAGGCCGGCCGCCCGCTGCGCCAGCGCCAGGTTGTAGCGCGCATGCAGGCTGGCGTAGTGGCCGGCACCGTAGCGGCGCAGTGCCTCATCGGCCACCCGCTCCAGGCTGGCGTTGGCCTCGGCAATGCGCCCCGACTGCAGCAGCAGAACGCCCTGGGTGGTACGCGACTGCAGGGTCAGCAGGTGGTCGGCACCGAGCACCTCGCTGCGCAAGTCGACGATGGCCTGGGACTGCAGCAGCGCCTCGTCAATCCGGCCCAGCGAATTGAGCAGGTTGGTGCGCGTGTTCAGGGACGACATCACGTCCATCGCGCGAAGGCCAAGGCGCAGGCGCTGGGCCGGCAGCAGGGCATCGACGGTTGCCAGCGCCTCGTCGTAGCGGCCCAGGTTCTGCAGCAGCACCGCCTTGCCGGTCTGGGCGTTGAAGACGTTCTCGGCATAGCGATCGGTATCCAGCGCCCAGATGCCGATCGCGCGGTCCAGCAGCGGCAGCGCTTCGGCGGCCCGACCGACTGTGTTCACGATCAAGGCCTGGCTGCGCAACGCGGCGGCCAGGCCGGGCGCGGCGGGATTGCCCAGGGCCTCGTGGAGGCGCACGGCCTCGGCAGCCAAGGGCTCGCAAGCCCTGGCCAGACCGGCGGAGGTGCAATGGTCGATGTACTCGTTCAGCGCATCCAGCGTGCGCGGGTCGCTGGGGCCGAACAGGACCTGGCGCAGCTGCCAGGCGCGCTCGGCGCTCTGGGCCGCCGGCTTGGGGTTGCCGGCCTTGTCCTGCGCATCCGTCAGCATCAGCAGCAACTCGGCCGCCGGTGCCGAGGCGGGGTCGACCAGCCGCGCCAGGGCCTCCTGCACCAGGGTCACCGCATCCGCATGCCTGGCCTGCGCCTGCAGCCCGCTGACCTGCTGGCGCAGGGTCTGCAGCTCCGCCGCGGCCACACCGCCACTCACCGCGGCCGCCAACAGGCAGGCCGCGCTCCTCGACTTCCAACCCCTCATGCCCGGCCTTTTGTTCTGGTCATTGGACTTGGCGCCATCTTCCCACGCCCGATGCGGCCGCCCCATCCGGGTCTTGCCTGACAATCCCGGCGCTTGGCCACTCTTCCCCGCACAGCCCCATCTTGCGAGCACCATGACCCAGCCCCTGTTCGATGCCCATGCCTTTCTCGACGCGCTGCGCGCGGGCGGGCCGGCGGCCGAGCGCGCGACCCTGCAGATGATTCGCCACTACCGGCCGCTGCTGCGCGCCCAGCTCTTCCACGCCGGCGTGCAGGCCGACGACATGGAAGACCTGCTCAGCGAGATCCTGTTCAAGCTGGTCAGCCACGCCGGCGAGGTGCGCGAGCCGGCGGCCTTTCACAGCTGGGCGCGCACGGTGGCACGCAACGAGACGAGCGCGCACTGGCGGCGGCTGGCGCGTCAGCCGGTCAGCGGCCATGGCGACGCCGATGAGGATCACGAAGGCCTGAGCTGGCTGGAGCAGGTGCCGGACCCGGCCAGCTCCGATCCGCTGCTGCGCCGCTGCCTGCACGGCCAGCTGGGCCGTTTCAGGGATGACCAACCCAAGCGCTACCACTGCATCGAGCTGATCACGCTGGGCCATGACGCCCGCGAGATCGCCGAGCTGATCGGCCGCAGCTACGGCGCCACGCGCCAATTCATGAGCGAGTGCTGCGCGGCCCTGCTGGGCTATTTCAAGCCCTGCCTGGACGAGGGCCTTGAGCCCATGCGCCGCGGCGCGGCCAAGTTGCGAGGAGCGGGCGATGACTGAATTCAACGCAGAGCAATGCCTGGCGGCGCTACGCGGTGCCGAGGCCTCACCCGATGCCAGCGCCAGGGCCGGTGTGTTGATGCGTCAGCTGATGCTGGAGCAGCTTGAGCCGACGCCTGCCGACGCCGCCGCCGAGCAGGCCCTGATGGCCCGGCTGCGTGCCGCGGGTGCCTTTGCGACGCCGCGCCCGCGCCTGGCCCTGCCGCACTGGCTGACCACGCCGGACTGGCGCTGGCTGGCCGTGCCCGGACTGGCGCTGCTGGCGCTGGTGGCGGTGCGGCAGTTCCCCGAGCCCGTGGCCCTGCCGGCCGAGGGCGATGTGATGCGCGGCGCCGAAGCCGCTCAGCGCATCACTGCCGAGCATCCGGAGCAGCTGGCCGCCGAGCTGCAGACCCTGCTGCTGGCCCACGGCGTCACGGCGCGCCTGAGCTCGCAGGCTCAGGGCCTGGTGCAGCTGCAGGCGCGGGTGGCAACGCCCGACCCTGGCTTGATCCTGGCGCTGGCTCAGCACGGTGTCCAGGTACCGGCCCACGGCCGGCTGTTCCTGCTGATCGTGCCGGCCACTCCGGGTAAGCCCCAGGCCGGCGGCCACTGACAACGCCGTCGCCGGCGACTCTTCCCGGGCATGGCAGGCGCGCAGCGCCAGCCGACCTGTCCTATCCACCGGGAGTCTTGTCGATGCGAACCACAGCCCTGCGCCACCACCGCGCCCACCTGAGTCTGATCTTTGCCGCCGCGCTGCTGAGCGCCTGCGGGGGCGGCGGCGGCGATGCAACTGCCGAACCGCCGAAACCCTCTGCCGTGACCCTGAGCCTGGGCGCCGACGAGGCCAGCCTGGCCTGGAACAAGGCCGCCAGCCTCAAGGTGCTGGTCAATGACACGGCCAGCCGCGGCAGCCTGGTGCTGGCCTCGGTGGCCGCGCCCAGCCATGGCCAGGCCAAGGTGTTGGGCAGCGAGATCGAGTACACGCCCACGCCCGGCTATGTGGGCAGCGATACGTTCAGCTACACCGCCCGCGCCGAGGACGGCAGCCAGGCCAGCGCCACCGTCACGCTGAAGGTCTACGCCGCGCTGACGCTGAAGGGCCAGGTCAGCGACGGGCCGATCGCCAATGCCGCGGTCACCGCCACCGTCGGCGGCAAACCCTTCACCGCCACCGCCGATGCACAGGGCGTCTACACGCTGAACCTGCAGACCGAGCAGACCGGCGACACCGTGCAGCTCAGTGCCAGCGGCGTCGGCACGCAAAACCAGGTCAAGCTGCAGGCCTTGCTGGGCGATGTGGCGGCGCTGGCCAAGCTGGCCGACAAGGACGGTCAGGTCGGCCCGGCACAGACCCAGGCGACCCAGATCACCCACTACTCGACCGCCCTGGCGGCCCTGGTGACCGAGGCCGGCGGCGCGGCCGCACCAACGCAGGCGCGGCTGGACGAGCTGTCCAGCGCCGTGTCGCCCGAGCGCCTGGTCGAGCTGGCCACGGCCATCAAGCTGGTGGTGGACAAGGGCGTGGCCCTGCCCGGCGGCGTGGCAGATACCGCCGCCCTGGTGCAAAGCCCGACCACAGCCAGCGTGCTGGCGGGCTTTCTGAAGGAGCAGACAGGCACCTTCGCGGCCCGCTTCGAGGCCACCCGGCAGGAGGTGCTCAACGGCGCCGGACTGGGCAACGGCCCGGTGTTCGCGCCCACCGAGGCGCGCAGCCAGATCTATTTCTACGGCCGTCCGGGCTCGCGCCTGGGCCTGCAGATCGGCTACCAGCCCGATGGCACGGCCCAGGTGCTGACACCGGCGGGCCTACGGGCGGCCAAGTGGTCGGCCAGCGCCGGCGAGATCGTCGTGACCCTGAACGCCCCGTACAGCACGACCGGGCTGGCCACCGAGGCCGATGGCAGCCAGGTCGAGGTGCGCTACGACACCACCGGCTACCGTTTCAGGCAGGCCACCGGCACGCCGGAGCTGGGCTCGCTGCTGTTCAGCGCCGCCACCCGGCAGGAAACCCTGAGCGGCACCAACAAAGGGCAGATCAAGGATCAGGGCTGGGGGGCAGGCACCCTCATCAAGACCACGGTCGAGTCCAAGACCCAGGCGCTGACCGCCGCCGACTTCGCCATCGGCCGACGCTACGGGGGCGTGATCGTCGAGCCCACGCTGGACACCAGCAGCAGCATCCGCAATGCCGACATCCTCGAGATCACCGGCGCCACCACCGCCAAGCTGCTGCGCAGCGGCCAGGCGCTGAGCTGGTCGGTCAGCGAGGGCCGGCTGGTGCTGAAGAGCGCCGCCGGCGAGCGCCGCTATGGCTCGCTGTTCAATGACACCGCCCTCGACCTCCTCGTCGCCAGTGCGACCGACATCGAACAGGGCAAGCCGGTGCGCATCGACGAGGTCACCATCAGCACGGTGGACGCGGGGGCGCGCTTCAAGCCCGAGGCCAGCCTGTTCAAGCGCTGGCGCCATGGCTTCAACAAGGACCTGTATTTCGACATCTTCGCCGATGGCACGGCCGCCCAGGTCAGCATCAGCAACGGTGTGGAGAGCGCGCTGGCAATGACCTGGAGCATAGGCGCCGACGGCCAGCTGCTGCTGACGCGGGGCAGCGGCGGCAGCCTGCGGGCGCGCGAGTGGGTGCTGCTGCACAGCCGCGCCGGCCTGATGACGGTGCTGGAGGATGTGCGCGCCGGCACCGGCGCCAATGCCTCGGGCGGCTGGCGCATCAACAGCTACAGCAACCCGGACGGCGCCGGGCCGGCACCGGCCAACACCCTGGTCAGCACCAAGGAGGGCACGAGCTACCCGCTGCGCGTCTCGGTGACGCTGGACGCCGCAGGCAAGATCACCGGCGGCGGCTACGACTTCCACAAGCTCGACGGCACGATGACGCCCTGCGAACACTCGTCGGCCAACGACGCCACCTGCCACGGCGCCAACGCCAGCCTGAGCACGATCGCCCAGGGCGGACCCCTCAGCCGCGGCACCGGCAGCGCCTCGGCGGTCAGCCTGGTGGCCGGACCGGACGGCTTCGGCTACACCTTCACCGGCACCCTCACCGGGCTGGAGTGGTCGGGCAGCTGGAGCAAGGTGGCCACGCCGCTGTCGAGCTTCACCGACGCCGGCGTGTTCGCGGTCAGGATCAGCATCCCGTAAATGGGGTGTACCTGGGGGTCGATAAACTGGCGGCAATGAATGCTCGCCCGCCGACTCGACTCTCGCTCTACCTCAACCTGATCCGCTGGGACCGCCCGGCCGGCACCTGGCTGCTGCTGTGGCCCACCTGGGCGGCGCTGTGGATCGCCGCCGATGGCTGGCCCGGCCTGCACCTGCTGCTGGTGTTCGGACTGGGCACCTTGTTGATGCGCTCGGCCGGCTGCTGCGTCAACGACGTGGCCGACCGGGAGTTCGACAAGCACGTCAAGCGCACCGCCCAGCGCCCGGTGACCAGCGGCGCGGTCTCGGTGCGCGAGGCCCTGCTGCTGGGGGCGGGGCTGGCATTGCTGGCCTTCGGCCTGGTGCTCACCACCAATGCGCCGACGATTCTGCTGTCATTCGCGGCGCTGGCGGTGGCCTGCCTCTACCCCTATGCCAAGCGCCTGGTGGCGATGCCGCAGGCGGTGCTGGGCGTGGCCTTCAGCTTCGGCATACCGATGGCCTTCTCGTCCGCGCTGGGCGGCACGCAGTGGAGTCTCGAGGGCGTCAATGCCGCCGTGCCGCCCACCGCCTGGGGCCTGCTGCTGTCCAATCTGTTCTGGGTGCTGGCCTACGACACCGAGTACGCGATGGTGGACCGCGACGACGACATCCGCATCGGCATCAAGACCTCGGCCCTGACCTTGGGTCGCTTCGACGTGGCGGCGGTGATGGGCTTTTATGCCGTCTATCTGGCGAGCTGGACTTTCCTGGGCCTGCGCCTGGGCCTGGGCAAGCTGTTCCTGCTGGGCATGGCGGTGGCCCTGGCCCAGGTGATCTGGCACTACCAGCTGATCAAGGACCGCTCGCGCGAGGGCTGCTTCAAGGCCTTCCGCGAGAACCACTGGCTGGGCTTCTCGGTATTTGCCGGCGTGGCGCTGGACTTGTCGCTGCGCTGAGTGCCGGGCTCAGCCCTGGCCGCTGAGCTCGCGGTGCAGCCAGGCCTTGGCCAGGCTCCAGTCGCGCTTGACGGTGGCCAGGGACAGGTCCAGCGCATCGGCGATCTCCTCGTTCTCCAGGCCGCCGAAGAAGCGCAGCTCCACCACCTTGGCGGCCCGTGGGTCGAACTGCTCCAGCGCCTGCAGCGCCTCGTGCACGGCCAGCACATCGGGGTCGCTGGGCAGGGCCAGCTGCTCCAGGCCGGCCAGCGTCGGGCTGACCAGCTCGGCCTCGCGCTTCTGGGCGCGGCGGGCCATCTCGTGATTGACCAGGATGCGCCGCATCATGATGGAGCTGACGGCCAGGAAGTGGCTGCGGTTTTTCCAGTGCGTGCGGCTCTGCTCGGCCATGCGGAACCAGGCCTCGTGGGCCAGCGCCGTGGCACTGAGCGTGTGGCCGCTGTTCTCGCGCCGCAAATGGCCGCCGGCCATGCGTCGCAGCTCCTGGTAGAGCAGCGCGAACAGCTGATTGCCCACGGCCGCAGCCCCCCCCTCGGGCTGACCATGCTCACTGAGCCATTGGGTCAACTCCGCCAGATCGACGGGAAAGGAAGACGGGAGTTCGGGCACATTCTTCACGGCTCCTGATTGTGTCTGAGCTTTTGGCCCGGATGGGCCTGCGTATACCCATGCCACCCCGCGAACACGGGGTCAGGTCGTTTGTGCCGGGTCAAACTCTCTATGCTGGTGACCCGCTGTCGCTGCCATGGAGCCTCTAGCCGCATGAGTCTGCCCACCGATCCCGAGCGCTGGTCGCGCATCAAGGCGCTGTTCGACGAGGCCCTGCAGATGCCCGAAGCGCAGCGGGAAGCCTGGCTGCAGGCGCTGGACCTCGATGCGGAGATGAGGGCCGAGCTGCTCTCGCTGCTGGCCCACAGCACCGGCGGCCAGGCGGTGGCCCCCGGCTTTCTGGAACAGCCGGCGCCGACGCCCCGCGAGCTGGGCCAGAGCGGCTGGCCCGGCATGCGCTGTGGCAGCTGGGAGTTGCTGGAGCCCATCGGCAGCGGTGGCATGGGCGATGTGTTCCGCGCCCGCCGCGCCGACGGTGCCTACGCCGGTCATGCCGCCGTCAAGCTGCTCAAGCGCGGCATGGATTCGGCCAGCGTGCTGGCACGCTTTGCCCAGGAGCAGCAGACGCTGGCGCGGCTGGAGCACCCGCATATCGCGCGCCTGTTCGACGCCGGACTCAGCGAGCTGGGCCTGCCCTATTTCGTGATGGAGCTGGTGCAGGGCCGGCCGCTGGACCAGGCCTGCGAGGGCCTGGACCTGGAACCCCGCCTGCAGCTGTTCCTGCAACTGGCCGACGCCGTGGCCTACGCCCACCGCAATCTGCTGGTGCACCGCGACCTCAAGCCCGGCAATGTGCTGGTAAACGGGCAGGGTCAGGTCAAGCTGCTGGACTTCGGCATCGCCAAGGCGCTGGACAGCCTGCCCGACGCCCCCGATGCCACGCACCAGGCGGCGCGGCCCTTCACGCCGCTGTACGCCAGCCCCGAGCAGGTGCGCGGCGAACCGGTTTCGACCGCCACCGATGTCTACTCGCTGGGTGTGCTGCTGTACCAGATGCTGACCGGCCAGCGGCCCTATGCCCGCGGCGTGACCGCACCGGCCGAAGCGGCGCGGGCGGTGCTGGAGGACCAACCGACCCGACCCTCTTCGCTGGGTCCGCTGTCGTCCGGCCAGACCGACGAGGACAACCGCTGGCTGGCCACGCGCCAGCGCCTGCTCGGCGATCTGGACAACATCCTGCTCAAGGCGCTGGAGAAGGATTCGGCGCGCCGCTACGCCTCGGTGGACAGTTTTGCCGCCGACATCCGTGCCCACCTCAGCGGCTATCCGGTCACGGCCCATGCGCCCAGCCGACGCTATCTGGCAGGCAAGTTCATCGCCCGCAACCGCGTCGTCGTCGGCCTGGCCGGCGTTGCGGCACTGGCCCTGATCACCGGCGCCGGTGTGGCGAGCTGGCAGGCCCATGAGGCGGCGCTGGCCCGCGACGCCTCCCAGGCCAATCTGCAGCGCATACGCAGCATCACCCGCGAGGTGGTGCTGCGCTACGGCGACGCCGTGACCCATCTGCCCGGCGGCCTGCGCGTCAAGGAGGCGCTGCTGAAGGATCTGCTCAAGCATCTGGAGCAGCTGTCGGCCGAAGCCGGCGGCGATCCGGCCTGGCTGGCCGATCTGGCCGGCGTCTATGCCCGCCTGGCCGAGATCGAGGGCGACGACACCGGCGCCTCGCTGAACAAGGGCGACGAGGCGCGCGACTACGCCCGCCGCGCGATAGCGCTGGCCGAGCAGGTCTGGCCGCAGCAACGCGTCGATGCCGGCTTTGTCGGCTGGTATGTGCAGGCGCTGCAGGTGCAGGCCCTGGGCTTGCGCGCCGACAAGCGGCCCGACGAATCGGTGCGCGTGATGCAGCAGGCGCTGGCGCGCCTGGACGAGGCCGCCACCCAGGTGCCCGCCACCCAGCAACGCACCCTGCAGCTGGACCGCGCCGCCGCGCTGCTGCGCATGGGCCAGTTCTACGACACCCAGACCGTGGCCAGCCTGAACCAGCCGGAGACGGCGCTGCAATGGTTCTCGCGCAGCGAGGCCCTGCTCGACCAGCTGGCGGCCGGCGGCAAGGACCTGCAGTGGCGCCAGGTACGCGCCAGCCTGCACGGCGCCCGCGCGCTGACCTTGGCGCGACTGAACGGCATTGCCGCCGCGCGCGGCGATGCCGAGCGGGCTGTGGCCGAGCGCCAGGCCGCCGCCGAGCTGGCCCCGGCCAACACGGCGGTGGTTGACGGGCTGATCACCGAGGCCACCAATCTGGGTGTGATCCTGTTGCGCCAGCCCGATGCCCCGGCGGCACTGGCGGCCACGCGCATCGCCTGGGTTCAGTGCGAGCGCCTGGCGCGCGAGAACGGCCCCGGCAACAAATGGGAAGATGCGCTGCCGCGGGTGGCCCTGCACCACGGCCGGGCGCTGGTCGAGACCGGCCACCATGCCGAGGCGCTGCCGGTGGTGAAGACCGCGTTGGCCGGCCTGGCAGCCCGAGCCGCCAAACAGCCCGGGCCGCATCTGGAGCGCATGCAGGCCTGGCAAGACCTGTTCCTGGCGCGGGCGCTGCACGGCACGGCCCAGCCGCAGCAGGCGCTGGACCTCGTACACCAGTCTCTGCACACGCTGACACCGCTGGCCCAGGCCGACAAGGCCCGCGACGCCCTGCTCAATCTGGGTGAGGCGCAGTGGCTGTTGTCGCAATGGGAGCCCGCCCAGCGGGCGCAATGGCGGGCCCAGGCAAGGCAGTCCTACGAAAAGGCCCATGCCCTGCTGGCCCTGGCCGGCGACCATGCCCAGCGCCTGCAGGAACTGGGCGGCAGGCTCTGAGCGCTGGCCGGCTCAGAACAGGTACTGCAGCCGCATCGAGAACATGCTGCCGTGCCGCCCGTAGATCGAGCCGCTCAGCCAGGCCGCCTGGTACTTGATCTCCTGCCGGGCGCCCACGTCCCAGCTGCCGGCCAGCATCGGTCCGGCGCGGTGTGACTGGCGGGCGTGGGGCGCCCAGTGGTCCCAGGGGCCGAGTTCGCCAAAGCCCTGCAGGCCGAACTGCAGCCAGGGCTTCCAGCGGTACTTGGCCTGCCACTGGTAGCGCATCTGCGTCGGGCTGGGCGCATCGGCGCCGAAGTTGCGCACGAAAAACACATTGGCGTTCAGCTGGGTGCGGCCCATATCGGTCTGCAGCACCGGACCGAACTCGAGATCGACACCATCGGCACGGTCGCGGTTGCCGATCAGGTTGGTGTGAACGGCCAGGTCGAATGGATACTGGCCCTGGGTCAGCAGATAGTCGTTCTGCCAATGCACGGTATCGAGTCGTGTGGCCACCCCCGGGCCGCCCTCGTAGCTGAGATACACCTCGGTGTACCAGCGCTTGCTCAGGCCGTAGCCGATGCCGATCTCGGGCCAGGTGGTGACCGGCCTGCCGGGGAACTTGACGGTCCAGTAGCGGTAGTCGATCGAGGCCTGGCCCTCGTTCTCGTAGGCCGTGACCAGGTAGTAGCCGGGGTCGAGCGCCAGGGCGCCGGGGCTGACGCCGACCAGCCCGCAGCCAATTGCCAGGCATCCAGCCACCCGTGCACAGGTCATTGTGTTCGCATTCAAGCTGCCCTCCATGCCGCAGTTTGCGGGCCCGCCCGGTTTCATGCAAGTTGCTCCGTGGCGTCGGCCCGCGCCAGCGCGGCCACCAGATCCGACTGCGTGATGATGCCCACCAGCCGCGCCTGCTCGCCGACGATCGGTATGTGGTGGTGGCCGGTGTCGGAGAACAACGGCACCAGCGCGGCGATCGGGCGATCGGCGCTGGCCACGCGGACCTGGCGGGTCATGATCTGCCCCACCACCTCGGCCTTGCTGGAATGGCTGGTCGGCGTGGTGCGTATCAGCTGCCGCAGCTTGGCGGCAAAACCTTCGTGCAGGTCCAGCTCGGCCTCGCGCATGAAGTCGGCCAGGGTGATGACGCCGATCACGCGCCCGACGCCATCGACCACCGGCAGGGCCTTGATGCGGTGCTGGCGCAGCAGCGCCCAGGCCTCCTGCAGCGGTGTGCCGAACTGCACCGTTTTCAGCTCGCGCGACATGATATCCGCGCAGCGCAGCTCACCCAGGCGGCGCTTGTAGGCCAGCAGCTCGGCCTCGTGCAGCAGCGACTGCAGATCGTCGCGCGGCAGGTCCAGCACCTGGTTGTAGCGGGCCAGCACGGCATCCAGCTCGGCCTCGCCGAAGCGTTGGCCGGCCGGTCCGGCCGCCGGCGCCGCCCGCTGGCCGTGCGGGTAGTGCCGACCGGTGAGTGTGTTGTAGGCCACGCCGGCCAGCACCAGCAGCAGAGAGTTGAGGCCGACCGGAAACAGCGCGAACTGCCAGTCGCCGACCCCGCCCATGACCATCAGCAGCGCAGCCGCGCCCCCCGGCGGATGCAGGCAGCGCAGCAGGAACATCAGGCCTATGGCCAGCGCTACAGCGGCCGCGGCGGCCGGTGCCGAGGGGCCCAGACCGTGCACACAGGCAATGCCCACCAGGGCCGACAGGGTGTTGCCCGCCAGCACCGCCCAGGGCTGGGCCAGCGGGCTGGCCGGCAGGCCGAACACCAGCACCGCGCTGGCTCCCAGCGGCGCCACCAGCCAGGGCAGGCCGGGCGAGTGCCTGGCCCACCACTGGCAGAGCAGCGCGGTCAGCAGCAGGCCCAGGCCGGCGCCCACCACCACGCGCAGCCGCTCGCGCGCGTTGACCGCCTGGGGTGCCGGCCACCAGGCGCGCAGCCAGCGGCGCGCAGCGGTGTCGGGCGTGACAAGCAAGGGTGCAGGTGTAGGCATGGCGGTCAGCATAATCGCCGCTGACCGCCCTGCCCCCGGGCCGGCCTTGGCTCAGCGCTGCCGGCGCCGCGTCCGCGCCACGAGCAGGCCCAGCCCGCCCAGCATCAGCGCGACGGAGGCCGGTTCGGGCACCGGCGTGACATTGAACAGCGCATCGTCGAAGCGGATCGTGATCACCTCGGTGTTGTCCGGCTTGCCGGGAATGCGGCCATCTTCGTCCGGGTAGTTGGTGTCGATGGCCACGGCCAGGCTGTGGTTGTCGAGCACCACGACGCTCTCGATCGAGTCGAAGGGCATGTTGAACTTGCCGGGCTTCACCCCGGCCAGCGAGCCGCCGATGCCGCGCGGGTCGGAGATGTCCAGCAGGTCGACCAGCAGCGTCTTCTTCAGCACGCCGTTGGCGTCCTTCTCGTTCAGGTCGACCAGGTAGAGGCGTTTCACTTCGGAGGCGGCACCGAACAGGCTGTCGCGCTCGATCAGCACGAACTTGCTGCCACCGACATGGGTCATGTCGCCGATCACGATCTGGTTGCCACTGGCCGGGCCGTCCTTGCGATAGACCAGATTGTTGCCGGTGTAGGCCATGGCGGCGGGATCGAACTCGAAGAAGTTCAGATAGCGCTCATCCCCGGCGACCGGGCGCAGCGCGTCCACCGTGGGTGCCGATTCGGGCACGGCGTACAGGCGGCTCTGGTCGGCATTGAAGGCCAGGCTTTCGAAGCCGCGGCTGCTGCGCGAGGTCACCGTGGCGCCGTTGTTCATCACCTCGGGATTGGCGGGGCTGCGCAGAAAGGGGTGGGCCACCGGGTCGCTCATCAGCGTGCCATGGCGGTCGAAGTGCAGGATGTAGGGGCCGAACTCCTCACCCACAAAGTAGCTGCCGTCCTTGGCGCGGGCGATGGATTCGACGTCGAAGTCGAAGCCCGTCAGCAGGCGGCCATTGCGGATGCGCGCGTCCACCGGCTTGCCGCTGTCGACCAGGTTGTTGCCCGACACCGTTTGATAGTTGGCGAAATCGGCGGTGATCTTCAGGTCCACGCCCTTGCCGTCACGCAGCAGGCCATTGGCATCATTGAAGTTGATGCGGCTGTTCAGCGTGACATTGCCGGGAATCGAGCTGCCGTTGCCGACGGTGCGGAAGTTGATGCTGGCGTTGTAGATGCCGATCAGGAAGTCGCCGGAATTGCCCTTGGTGCCGAAGCCGTTATCGGGCATCGCGGTCCAGCTGCCGTCGGCGTTCTTCAACAGGGCCGAGAAGCCCGGGATGATCTGACTGTCGACAAAGGGCGTGGGTATGCCCAGATCGCTGCCGGCGAACTGGCCGGTGGTCGGGCCGGCCCAGCGGGCGGTGTCGGGCAATGCGGCCCAGCCGCTCAGTTGATGGGCCAGGCCAGCGGCCTGCACGGACGCACCGGACAGGGCCAGCAGGGCCGCGGCGGCGAGGCGTGTGCGGGATGACAGCAGACGGGGCGACGAACGAACTCGTTGATTCATGGTATTCCTCCAATGTGTGGGTCAGCGCCCGCGGCGCCGACGATGGGAGGCCAGTGTCTGAATCGTCTGTGACAGGCAAGCACTCAGCCCGGGCGCCACCCATGGGCCGAATGGCGGACGGGCCTGCCCGCCAGTACCGGCACAAACACCTCCATCACCCGTAACTGCGCGCCGCAGCGGTGAAACACCGAGTTGCGTGACCACAGCATCTGTGCGGAAGGCGCACTGCCGGTGGCGGCCAGCCACTGGCGCTGCAGGTGGCGGCGCGTGTGGCCGTGGCGGGCCAGGCGACGCGGCCGCAGCTCGCTGCGCACGACGCGACGGTCCGCGTAAAGCAGGTTCGCCAGCGGCTGGGGCCCCAGCCCCTTGACCGCGCGCCAGGGGCCGGCCAGCGCGGATTTGTGCAGGGCCGAGCGTGCCCAGACCAGGGGCACGCCATCGACGCGCAGCAGCACCTCGCGCACCAGCGTGCAGCCGCGCCGCGGCAGGCCCAGGGCCAGGCGCTCGTGGGTGCGCAAGGGCTGGGTGCGCTGGCTCAGCACCTCGACCTCGAAGCGCTGGCCCAGGCGCGCCAGGCGCCGGCTCAGCGAGCCGGGCGCGCGCAGCCAGTCGCGCAGGCCGTTCCGGCTTGCTATTCCCATGCTGGAGGCACCCTCCTAGCTGCCGAACTCGTCGCCCAGCTCGCGGGCACGCTTTTGGGCGGCCAGCACCGCGCGTTGCACCGCGGCGCCGACACCGTCGGCCTGCAGGCTGCTCAGCGCCGCGTAGGTGGTGCCGCCCTTGGAGGTGACCCGCTCGCGCAGGGTCGCCGGCGACTCATCGGACTGCAGTGCCAGCGCAGCCGCACCGGCGCAGGTGGCCAGGGCCAGCTGGCGGCCCTGCTCGGCAGTCAGCCCCATCTCGACGGCGGCGGCCATCATCGCCTCGACGATGTAGAAGAAGTAGGCCGGGCCGGAACCCGACAGCGCCGTCACCGCGTCCAGATCGGACTCGCGGTCCACCCACAGCGTCGTGCCGGTGGGCCGCAACACCTGCTCGACCAAGGCACGGTCGGCCACGGTGACTTCGGGGCGGGCGAACAGGCCGGCAATGCCCTGGCCGATCAGCGCCGGCGTGTTGGGCATGCTGCGCACCACGCGCTGCGCGCCGGTGGCGGCCACCAGCGCCTCGCTGCGAATGCCGGCCATCACCGACAGCTGCAGCGCCTGCTGCACATGGGGCCGGCAGGGCAGTGCCGCCTCGCCGAACAGCTGCGGCTTGACGGCCCACAGCACCAGGCCGGCGCGCTCGAGCGAGGCGTCGGCGGCGGCCAGCGGCTGCAGGCCGAAATCGGCCGCCAGCTTGGCCCGTTGCGCCTCGAACGGCTCGACCACCAGCAGATCGGCGGCGGCGTGGCCCGATTTCAGCAGGCCACCGATGATGGCGCTGGCCATATTGCCGCCGCCGATGAATGCAATGCAGGTGTTCATATCGCCGAGATCCACGCTTGAGGGAGTCGACAAGTTTAGGGGCACTGCGGATGCGAATATCTCGCGTCGAGCGCTATGCTGGCGCCCAGAAATCGCGGCCAAGACCGCTTTCACCGTCAATTCCACCTGTCAGGGAGACAGCAAATGCCGACAATCTTCGCCCCGCCCGTGATGGAGGCGCTGCCGCATCATCAAGAGCTGACACCGGCTCAAATGCTGGAGCACGCCACCGCACGCTACCAGAGCCTGCTGCGCCGCCGCACCGTGCGCGACTTCGACAGCCGGCCGGTGGACCGCGCCGTGATCGAGCAGTGCCTGCTCGCCGCCGGCACCGCGCCCTCGGGCGCCAACCAGCAGCCCTGGCACTTTGCCGTCATCACCGACCCGGCCCGCAAGCAGGAAATCCGCGCCGCGGCCGAGGAGGAAGAACGCGCCTTCTACGCCGGCCGCGCCCCCGAGGAGTGGCTGCGCGCGCTGGCGCCGCTGGGCACCGATGCGAACAAGCCCTTTCTGGAGGAGGCGCCGCTGCTGATCTGCATCTTTGCGCAGAAATACGGCATCGATGCGAGCGGCGAGCGCTTCAGCCACTACTACGTACCCGAATCGGTGGGCATTGCCACCGGCTTCCTGATCGGCGCGCTGCATGAGGCGGGCCTGGCCAGCCTCACGCACACGCCCAGCCCGATGGGCTTTCTGAACCGCATCTGCGGCCGCCCGGACAACGAGAAGCCGGTCATCCTGCTGGTCGTCGGCCATCCGAAGCCGGGCTGCCAGGTGCCGGTGCACGGCGGCATCAAGAAGCCGCTGGAGCAGATCAGCTCCTGGTTGTAGGGCCCTCAGGTGCCGTGCCGATAACCGGCTTCGCGCTGGCTGCGCAGGGCCAGCACGAACACTGCGTCGGTCTCCGGCACATGGCGGTACAGCGCCACATAGCCATGCGCGGCACGGCCTATCACCAGTTCGCGCATGCCGCCCCGCACCGGGCGGCCGATCAGTGGGCTGGTCGCGAGGATCTGCAGGGCCTGCACGATCTCTTGGATGCGGGCAGTGCCGGTGGCGGGATCGTGCTGGGCGTGGTGGTCGAAGATGCGGTCGAAGTCGTCCAGGATCGCTGGGGCGAGTTCGATGCGAGCCATCACAAGCTCAGCGCTTGCTTGACCGAGGCCGTTGCGCAGTCTGGCCGGCGGCGCGGGCTTCCAGATAGGCCCGCGTGTCGTCCCAGGACAGCGTCTTGCCGCCAGCCAGGATCTCCTCCCAGCGTTGATCAGCGGCTTGGTGGAAATCGGCCTCGCGCTCGGCCTGTTCGACCGTCTGGGCGATGGCGTCGAGGATGAAGGCGTGCGCCGTCTTGCCGGCGCGTTCAGCGGCAAAGCCGATGCGGGCCTTCAACTCTTCTTCGATGCGTATCGTGGTGGTGGACATGGTGCACCTCGGGATTTGAGCACCCAATGTAGCACCAATGTGCTACAGCCTCAATGCGTCCCCGCCAGCAGCGCCGCGTTGCCCCCCGCCGCCGCGGTGTTGATGGTCAGGGTCTGCTCGGCCGCAAAGCGGTATTGCTGACGCGGATTGGCGGCCTCGGCGGCGCTGATCAGCGGCAGGATGGCGCCGCTGCGCTGGGCCAGGCGGCGCAGCACGGTGCGGGCCAGGCCCACATCGTTGGCGGCGACGCAGACACCGGCCAGTGCCGGTGCGCCCAGCAGTGCGCCTGCAGCATCGACCGGCAAGACGGCCAGGGCCGCGGCCGGCAGGCCGGCGGCAACGAACTGCTGGCGCAGGGTCTCGCAGCGGCCATTGCCCAGCAGAGCCACGCTATTGCCGGCCACCAGGGCGCCGGCCAGGGCGGCGGCCAGCTGAGCGACATCGGCGCCATCGCTGAGCACGGCGATCACGCCGCGCCCATGCAGGCGCAGCTCATTGCTTTCGCCGGTGGGACCGGGTAGGGCCAGCGGCGCCAGGCCGTGGCGGGCCTGCAAGGCATGGGCCCGCACCACGGCGGCAGCGCCCGGCTCCAGCGCCTCGGCGGTGCGCTCCAGCACGGCCACGCGCTGGGCCAGCTCGACCTCGGCCCAGGCGGCCTGCGCCGTCTGCAGCGCAGCCAGGCGCCCGTTCAGATCGGCGGGGGCGGCCACGCCAGAGATCAGGCCGCTCATCGCCTGCGTACTCGGTGCCGGCTCGGCGCAGAAGCGGTGCAGATAGTGCGGGCCGCCGGCCTTGGGGCCGGTGCCCGACATGCCTTCGCCGCCGAAGGGCTGCACACCGACCACCGCGCCGATGATGTTGCGATTGACGTACACATTGCCGACCTGGGCCTTGGCGGCCAGGCGCAGCGCGCGGCTGTCGATGCGGGTCTGTATGCCCAGGGTCAGGCCATAGCCCAGGGCGTTGATCTGTTCGATCACCGTGTCGGCCTCGCCGCCCCAGCGCAGCACATGCAGCACCGGGCCGAAGATCTCCTGGCCGAGGTCGGAGATCTTGGCTATCTCGAAGGCCACCGGCTTGACCAGGCGCGGCACGGCGTCGTGGATGGTGCCCTCGGCAATCAGTCGGGCCTCGCGCTTCAGCCGCTCGACCTGGGCGGTGATGCCTTGATAGGCCTCGTCGTCGATGACCGGACCCACATCGGTGGCCAGCTCGGCCGGGTTGCCCACCCAAAGCTCCTGCAGCGCGCCGCGCAGCATCTCGATCAGGCCATCGGCAATGCTCTCGTGCACGCACAGCAGGCGCAGCGCCGAGCAGCGCTGGCCGGCCGAGCGGAAGGCCGATTGCACGACGGCATCGACCACCTGCTCGGGCAGCGCGGTCGAATCGACCACCATCGCATTGATGCCGCCGGTCTCGGCGATCAGCGGCACGACGGCGCCCTTCTTGGCCGCCAGGGTGCGGTTGATGATGTGGGCCACCGCGGTGGAGCCGGTGAAGCAGACGCCGGCGGTGCGCGCATCGGCCACCAGGCCGGCGCCCACCGTTTCGCCGGGGCCGTGCAGCAGGGCCAGCGCGTCGGCGGGCACGCCGCATTGCTGCAGCAGCTCGACCATCTTCAGCGCCACAAAGGGCGTCTGCTCGGCCGGCTTGGCGGCCACCGTGTTGCCGGTGACGAGTGCGGCGACGACCTGGCCGGCAAAGATCGCCAGCGGGAAGTTCCAGGGGCTGATGCAGACGAACACGCCGCGGCCCTGTATGCGCGGAGCCTCCAGCTCGGCCTGGTCGGCGTAGTAGCGCAGAAAGTCGACCGCCTCGCGCACCTCGGCCACGCAATCGGCTTGCGTCTTGTGCGCTTCCTTGACCAGCAAGGCGCAGAACTCGGCCAGGCGGGCATCGAGCGTGTCGGCGGCGCGGCGCAGGATGGCGGCGCGCTCGCTGACGGCCAGCGCGTTCCAGCCGGCAAAGCCGGCCTGCAACCGGGCCATCGTGGCATCGACGTCGAAGGCCGTGGCCTCGGGCACCGGCAGGACCGGGTGCTGCTCCAGCGCCAGGCGCAGCGGCTCGCGCTGAGCGGGTGCGGTCAGATCGGCGCCGGTGGAGTTGGCCCGGCCGCGGCCCTGCGCGTCTCGGTACAGATCGACCGGCATCGGCAATGCACCGGTGGCCTGCACCAGGGTGATAGGCGAGCCCAGCAGCTCGGGCACCTGCACATTGACATCGGCCAGCTGATGGACGAAGGACGAGTTGGCGCCGTTCTCCAGCAGGCGGCGCACCAGATAGGCCAGCAGGTCGCGGTGCTCGCCGACCGGGGCATAGACGCGGCAGGGAATGGAACCGTCTTTCAGCACTTCGCGGTAAACGCCCTCGCCCATGCCGTGAAGGCGCTGCATCTCGAACTTGGCGCCAGCCTGGCGCGCCATCAGGACGATGGCCGCAATCGTGCCGGCGTTGTGGCTGGCGAACTGCGGGAAGATCACATCGGCATGTTCAATCAGCGCCTTGGCACAGGCCAGGTAGGACACATCGGTGTGCTGCTTGTGCGTGAACACCGGATAGGCTTCGAGGCCCAGCTCCTGGGCCCGCTTGATCTCACCGTCCCAGTAGGCGCCCTTGACCAGGCGCACCATGAAGCGCAGGCCGTGCTTGCGGGCGATAGCGGCCACCTCGTGGATGACGGCCAGCGCGCGGGTCTGATAGGCCTGCACGGCCAGACCGAAGCCGCGCCACTGCGGGTAGGTCTTGGCGATCTGCTCGGCCAGGGTGTCCAGCACGTCCAGCGACAGCTCCAGCCGGTCGACCTCCTCGGCGTCTATGGTCAGATTGATATTGGCATTGGCCGCCAGCTCGATCAGTTGCCAGACGCGGGGCAGCAGCTCGGCGAACACCCGCTCACGCTGCAGCACCTCGTAGCGGGAGAACAGCGCGCTGAGCTTGATCGAGATGCCGTCGGCCGTCTCGGGCGCCTCGGCCTTGCTGCCGGCGGCGATGGCCTTGATGGCCGCGATGTAGGAGTCCTGGTAGCGCTGGGCGTCGCGCTCGGTGCGGGCGCCCTCGCCCAGCATGTCGTAGCTGAAGCGCAGCATGGGCTGGGCCCGGCGCTGGTCGGCCGCCTCGCGCATCGCCTCCTGGATGCTGCGGCCCAGCACGAACTGACGACCCAGCAGCTGGATCGCCCGCACGGTGGCAGCCACCACCGTCTGCGCACCCAGCCGGGTGAACAGGCCGCCATCGCCATCAGAGTCGGGCAGGAACTTCTTGGACAGCGAGATCGCCGAGGCCGACAGGCTGGCCAGCATCTTGTGCGGGCCGTCCGAGGCGCCATCAAATTGGGCGCGGCCCAGCTGATCGGCGGTCAGCGCGATGGCGGTGGGCGCATCGGGCACGCGCAGCAACGCTTCGGCCAGGCGCATCAGCGCCAGGCCCTCGGCACTGGTGATCGGGTACTCGCGCAGCAGCGACTCCATGGCCCAGAACGGCGCCGGGTTGGCGCGCACCGCCTCGACCCAGGGGCCGGCGGTGTCTATCACCGTAGTCCAGGCCAGGCCCTCACCCAGGCTGCTGATCAACTCTTGCAGCACCGCCTGCTCATCGCGGTAGGGAAAAGGCAGGCGGGTACGCTCGGTAGGCAGGGCGAAGCTGTTCATGGTGTGGGCGTCAACTGGTGAGAATCAGGAGAATATGCGGGGTGCCCATGAATTAAATTCTGCTTTGTGCCGCCGGCCCGGAGAAAAATCTAGCATGTCCAGTGAACAAGACCTCAGCGACGACAGCTTTGGCGCCGCCCGCGACATCGACCGCATCGACCTGCGCATCCTGCGCGCGCTGCAGGCCGACGGCCGCATCTCCAATCTGAAGCTGGCCGAGACGGTGCATCTGTCGCCCACCGCCGTGCTGGAGCGCGTCAAGCGCCTCACCCGCGACGGCTACATCCTCGGCTACGAGGCGCGGCTGAACCCGGCCAAGCTGGGCGCCGGCATGATGGTCTTCATCGAGGTGCTGCTGGACCGCACCGCGCCCGACGTGATGGACAACTTCAAGGCCGCCGTGCAGGTGCGCCCCGAGATCCTCGAATGCCATCTGGTCGCCGGCGGCTTCGACTACCTGATCAAGACCCGCGTCGCCGACATGCCCGCCTACCGCGCCCTGCTCGCCTCGGTGATCTGGAGCCTGCCCGGCGTGCGGGAGACGCGCACTTATGCGGTCATGGAAGAGGTGAAGAACACCAGCGCGCTGGCGCTGTAGATCCAGGTTAGGAAAAAGCCGGGTTTACCCAGGGGGAGATGCCCACCCGGAAGGGGGTGCCATGCGCCTTCTCATCCCCCACCGACCCTCCCTTGTGGTGATGGAGTGCAGCGGCAGCCAGCGAGAAGATGGCTCCATCGCAACCAACATGTCAAACCAAGGGAGGCCACCATGTTGCAATTCCTGAACGCCAAGCGCCACGCCGCTGAACCTGCCATCGTCGCGCTGGCCGCCAAGCCGGTGGAGCCGACGCAAACAGCCGCGCAGGCCGCGATCCCGGTGGTCGAGCGTCATTACGCCTGGTTCGACTCCAGCCGCGAGCTCAAGGCCGGCCTGCTGGTGGAGGAATTGCCGTTTTGCCGCGAGGACTGGCTGGCCCTCAGTGGCCAACGCCTGCAATGAGGCGCTCAGGTGCCGGTCGATTTCAAGGCCAACACCAAGGGCTGCCGGGGCAGGGCCGGCGGCAGCGGCGGCTTGTGCAGATCGTGACGGGTGAAAGCCTGGTGGCGACCGGACAGCTTCAAGGACAGCCGCGTCACCATGTCATGGGTGCGCGACGGTGGCGCGCCGGCCGGTAGGGCCATCAGCCAGGCCAGCAGCAGCAGCGGCACCCAGGGCGGCGCATGCATCTTGGGGATGTGCTGCCAGCCAAGCACAGCCAGGCTGACCGCGGCGCCCAGGCCGAAGCCGGTGACCACCTCGGACACCGAATGCGCATGCACCTCCAGCCGCGACTGGGCCACCAGCAGCGCCAGGGCGAAGCCGGTGGCTATCGCCAGCGACTGGGTGCGCGGCGCGGCATTGGTGGCCATCACCCGCAGCAGCAGCGGATGGACGGCGGCGGCAAACATCGCGTGGCCGGAGATGCCGGTGAAGTCCCAGCTCGCGCTGCCCAGGCCCCAGCCGATGAAGGCCACCTTGGTGGCCGTGGTCAGGCCCGCGGCAGCGCTGAGCAGCACCATCCACATCAGGGCGGCCTGGCCGGCGCGCACCCGCCAGGACAGCCAGGCGGCTGCCAGCAGGGCGGCGGGCAAAAGGATCTGGGCCTCGCCCAGGCGGGTCACGGCATGCCAGAACAGCGGCAGATAAGAAGAAGCTTCGAGCATGGCCGGCATGCTAGCGCCTGCCTGCGGCAGGGCCATGACCGCGCGCCTCTCAAATGTCGAAAAACACCGTCTCGCCCTCGCCTTGCAGGCGGATGTCGAAGCGATAGACCGGCAGGCCGTCGCGCTCGCCGCGCTGCGCGATCAAGGTCGCACGGCGCTGCACCCATTCGATGCTGTTCAGCACCGGGTCGGCCGCATTGGCCGCGGCCTCGTCACTGAAGTACAGCCGCGTGTTCAGCCCCATATTGATGCCCCGGGCCACCACCCAGACATTGATGTGCGGTGCCTGCATCTGGCCCTTGCGGCCAATGACCGGGCCGGGCTTGATGGTGTCGAAGCGATAGACGCCGGTGTCGAAATCGGCGCCGCCGCGGCCCCAGCCGCGAAACGCGTCGTCCAGCGGCTTGGCCTGCAAATCACCGGGGTGGGCGTATTTGCCGGCCGCATTGGCCTGCCAGATCTCCAGCAGCACATCGCGCAGCACGGCGCCGGAGCCGTCTATCACCTGGCCCTCGATGGCGATGCGCTCGCCGACGGTCGCCGGCGTGCACAGATCGGCGCCGAAATTGTTCTCGAAGATGTCGAAGCCGGCCTGCTGGGGCGCCAGGCCGATGTGGACGTAGGGGCCGCCGGTCTGCGAGCTGGTCTCGGGATACCTCATGCCGATGCTCCTTGCACGGTGTTCTCGAACAGCGTGGCTCGCCGCCCACGCAGGGTGATGTCGAAGCGGTAGGCCCGGCTGTCCAGTGGCACGAAGGCGGCGCGGTCCTGCACGGCGATCAGGCCGCGCACCTGCTCCTCGCTGGGGATGGTGCGCACGATGGGGCAGTCGGGTATCAGCGGATCACCCTCAAAATACATCTGCGTGATCAGCCGCTGAGCCCAGCCATCGCCGCTGAGCGAGAAATGGATGTGCGAGGGCCGCCAGTCGTTGATGCGGTTGCGCCAGGGATAGGGCCCGGGCTTGATGGTGCGGAAGGCGTAATAGCCGTTGGCATCGGTCAGCCGCCGGCCGCAGCCGCCGAAATTCGGGTCTATCGGCGCCAGGTATTTGTCGTTGCGGTGGCGGTATCGCCCGCCGGCATTGGCCTGCCAGATCTCGACCAGGGCATTGGGCACCGGCCGGCCCAGCTCGTCGCGGACGATGCCGTGGACGATGATGCGTTCGCCTATGGGAAGTCCCTGCAAGCCGTCCTTGGCGAAGTTCAGGATCAGGTCATGGTCCAGCGGACCCAGTTCTTCGGGGCGGAAGGCCGGCGCCGTGATCTCGGACAGCGTCTGCTCGATCGAGATCAGCGCCAGACGCGGCGAGCGCAGCACGCTGGTCTTGTAGTCCGGCGTCAGCGCCGGCGCATGCTGGCGCGTGTCGCGCTGGATGAATTCGTCACTTGGTCTTGGCAAGGGGCCCATGCTGTCTCCAACTTTCGGGCCACTCTACCCGAAGCCTCACAAGGCAAACAACTCAGGCGCCTGCGCCTTGCCGTAGAAGTAGCCCTGGGCCCAGTCGCAGCCCTCGTCGCGCAGCCAGGTCGCCTGGGCCTCGGTTTCCACGCCCTCGGCCAGCACGTCCAGCCGCAGCGTGCGGGCCAGGGCGATGACGGTGCGGGCGATGGCGGCCACATTGCCGTCGCCGGGCAGGTCGCGCACAAAGCTGCGGTCTATCTTCAGTGTCTGCACCGGCATGCGCTTCAGGTACGACAGCGAGGAATAGCCGGTGCCGAAGTCGTCGATGGCCACGCGCACACCGCGGCTGGTCAGCTGGGTCAGCAGGTGGATGGCCTTCTCGGCATCGTCGAGGAACATGCTCTCGGTGACTTCCAGCTCCAGCGCCTGCGGCGGGCAGCCGGTGGCGGCCAGGGTGGCCTCGACCATCTGCACGAAGTCGGGTTGCAGCATCTGGCGCGCCGAGACGTTGACGGCGACGATCTGCGGCTGGCCCGGCGCGCCCAGCCAGCGCGTGGCCTGCAGGCAGGCCTCGTGCAGCACCCAGCGGCCCAGGGGCACGATCAGGCCGCTGCTCTCGGCCAGCGGAATGAACTCGACCGGCGAGATATTGCCGCGTGTCGGGTGCTGCCAGCGCAGCAGCGCCTCGGCGCCGATCAGCCGGCCGTCGGACAGGCGCACCTGGGGCTGGTAGTGCAGATAGAACTGGCCCTCCTCCAGCGCCTGGCGCATCGCATGGGTCAGCTCGACGCGCTGCTGCACGGCACGGGTCAACTCGGGCCGGTAGGCCTGCACCGTGCAGCGGGCCTGCACCTTGGCGCGGCACATCGCCGCATCGGCATTGCGCAGCAGGTCATCAACGGTGATGCCGTCGGCCGGGAACAGGGCCAGGCCTATCGAGGCACCGATATTGAAACGCGCCTCGCCGATCTGTATCGGCGCCTGCATGGCCTCGATCAGGCGCTCGCCCAGGCGCATCGCCGACTCCTCGTCGACCAGACCGCAGAGCACGACAACGAACTCGTCGCTGCCGACGCGGGCCACCGAGTCGCTGGCGCGCACCACATCCTGGAAGCGGGCGGAGGCAATCTTCAGCACCTCGTCGCCGGCGGCATGGCCGGCGCTGTCATTGACGTCGCGGAAGCTGTCCAGATCGACGTAAAGCACGGCCACACAGGTGTGCTCGCGCTGGGCGACGGTGATCTGGCGCTCGATGCGGTCGCGCAGCAGGGCCAGGTTCGGAAGGCCGGTCAGCGGGTCGTGCAGGGCCTGGTGCTTCAGCGCCGCCTCGCTCTTCTTGATGCGCGAGATGTCGGCCAGCACGGCCACATATTCGGGCTCGGCCTCGGGTGTGGCGGGCGGCACGCGCACCACGGTGGCCCACAGCGGTATCAACGCGCCGCTCTTGTGGCGCTCGATGATCTCGCCGCTCCACTTGCCCAGGCGCATCACCTCGTCGCGCAGCGCGGCGCTGAGCAGCTCGGGCGAGCGGCCCAGCAGCTCCTCGCGCACGCAGCCGGTCAGCGCGCACAGGGCGGTGTTGACCTCCTGGATGCGCCACTGGGCGTCGGCCACGAACATGCCCTCGCCGCAATGCTCGAACACGCTGGCGGCGCGCTTCAGCGCCTGGGCCGGGGCAGCGGGCTTGAAGGGGGCACTGGCGGGCAGCTCGGGGTCTTCGAACAGGTCCGGGCTTGCCGCCGGACCCGCCTCTGCGGCGAGCATGGCCTTTTGCATGCCCAGGCCCAAGCCGAGCTGCAAGGCCTGGCCCCAGCGCTTGAGCAGGCCCTGCTCGTGCAGCACGGCCAGCAGCAGCACCCCGCTCAAGGCCAGCATCCACCAGTCTCCGTTGCGCCCATCGGTCAGTGCCTGCGCGCGGCAGGGCGCCACCCACAGACAGGCAAAGCCCCAGGCAACCCTGCGGCCCGCCCTGACCCGGCGTGTGTTTCTTGCAGCTTCTGTTCCCAACGAGCCCTCCATCCGGTGATGCGTGGTGCACGCCGACTTTCGGGTTGCCAGCGCTTCTACGGCCGCCGGTCTATGGTCCCGAAAGACTCTTTCTCATCGCTCCACGCACGGGCTCGCCGCCCGGCTATGGAGCCTGGCCTATCGGCGGCGGGGGTTCGGTCTTGATGGCTACAAGGGAAAGCACTTACAACACAGCGGCCAAACGCGTGCCCTGGTTAATGGCGCGCTTGGCATCGAGCTCGCTGGCCTCGTGAGCGCCGCCTATCAAATGGGTCTTGACGCCGGCCGCGTTCAACGGTGCTTCGAGCTCGCGCAGCGGCTCCTGGCCGGCGCACAGCACGATGGTGTCGGCCGGGATCAATTGCGCATCCTTGCGTTGCTCGCCATAGCTGACCATCAGGCCCTCGGGGGTGATGGCCTCGTAGTTGACACCTGACACCATCTCCACTTTTTTCATTTTCAAGGTGGCGCGGTGGATCCAGCCGGTGGTCTTGCCCAGGGTGGCGCCAGGCTTGCCGGCACGGCGCTGCAGCAGCACGACCTCGCGCGCTGGCTTGCCCGGCGCGGCACGCACCACGCCGCCGCGCACCTCGCCGGGCTGGGCCACGCCCCACTCACGGCGCCAGGCCGGCAGGTCCAGGGCCGGGGAATGGCCCTGCTCGACCAGGTACTCGGCCACATCGAAGCCTATGCCGCCGGCGCCGACGATGGCAACACGTGCCCCCACCGGCTTCTTGTGCAGCAGCACATCGATATAGCTCAAGACCTTGTGCGCCACCTCGGGGTGGTCCTGGCCCGGGATGCGCGGGTTGCGCGGCGACACGCCGGTGGCCAGCAGCACCTCGTCGAATTGCTCGGCGATCAGGGCCTCGGCCGTGATGCGGGTGCTCAGGTGCAGCTGCACCCCTGTCAGTTCGATGCGGCGGCGGAAGTAGCGCAAGGTCTCGGAGAACTCCTCCTTGCCCGGAATCTGCCGCGCCATATTGAACTGGCCGCCGATCTCGGCCGCCGAGTCATACAGATGCACCTCGTGGCCGCGCTCGGCCAGGGTGGTGGCCGCGGCCAGTCCGGCCGGCCCGGCGCCGACGACGGCAAAGCGCTTCTTCGCCGGCGTCAGCTTGATCACCAGCTCCTGCTCGTAGGCGGCGCGTGGGTTGACCAGGCAGGTGGAAATCTTCTGCGCGAAGGTGTGATCCAGGCAGGCCTGGTTGCAGGCAATGCAGGTGTTGATCTCGTCCGCCCTGCCCTGCGCGGCCTTGTTGACGAAATCGGCGTCGGCCAGGAAGGGCCGGGCCATGCTGATCATGTCGGCGCAGCCATCGGCCAGCACCTGCTCGCCGACCTCGGGCATATTGATGCGGTTGCTGGTGATCAGCGGGATGTGGATGCCGGCCGCGCGCAGCTCGCGGCGCAGCTGCTGCGTCACATTGGCAAAGGCGGCACGGGGCACGCTGGTGGCGATGGTCGGGATGCGGGCCTCGTGCCAGCCGATGCCGGTGTTGATGAGGGTGGCCCCAGCGGCAGTGATGGCCTTGGCCAGCTCGACCACCTCCTCCCAGCTGCTGCCGTCGGGGATCAGGTCCATCATCGACAGCCGGTAGATGATGATGAAGTCCGGGCCCACGGCCTCGCGCGTGCGGCGCACGATCTCGATCGCCAGCCGCATGCGGTTGGCGTAGGAGCCGCCCCAGTCGTCGCTGCGCTGGTTGGTGTGGGTGACCAGGAACTGGTTGATGAAATAGCCCTCGGAGCCCATCACCTCGACGCCGTCATAGCCGGCCTCGCGGGCCAGCTTGGCGCAGCGCACAAAGGCGCGGATCTGGCGCTCGATGCCGCGCACGCTCAATTCGCGCGGGGTGAACGGCGAGATCGGCGACTGGATGCGCGAGGGCGCCACACACAGCGGGTGGTAGCCATAGCGGCCGGTGTGCAGTATCTGCAGCGCGATCTTGCCGCCCTCGGCATGCACGGCCTGGGTGATGGCCTGGTGGCGCCGCGCCGCGCCATGGGTGGCCAGCGTGCCGGCGAAGGGCTTGGCCCAGCCCTCGATATTCGGCGCAAAGCCGCCGGTAACGATCAGCCCCACGCCGCCGCGCGCGCGCTCGGCGAAATACACCGCCATGCGCTCGAAATGCTTGCGCCCGTCTTCCAGCCCGGTGTGCATGCTGCCCATCAGCACGCGGTTCTTCAGCTGGGTGAAGCCCAGATCCAGCGGTGCCAGCAAATGCGGGTAAGGTGTGCTCATGGGCGCCTCGGTATGACAATCGGCCATCCTAGGCCGGCACCCGGGGTTTCGCACTGGGGCTTGCCAGCAGCTAGGCGACTGGCTCTAAACTAAATTCCTTGCGGGACAGACCTGATGCGCAGCATCTGCTCTGTCCTCAACTGACTGGAGAAGACATGAAAGCAGTCTGGAACGGCGTCACGATCGCCGAAAGCGATGACACCGTCGTCGTCGAAGGCAACCACTACTTCCCCGAAGCCTCGGTGAAGAAGGAATACCTGAACTTCAGCAACCACCGCACCGGCTGCCCGTGGAAGGGCCAGGCCTACTACCACTCGCTGTTCGTCAACGGCGAGATGAACCCGGAGGCGGTCTGGTACTACCCGGAGCCCACCGAAGCCGCGGCCGAGATCAAGGGGCGGATGGCGTTCTGGAAGGGCGTGAAGGTCATCGAGTGATCTTCACGCCGAAGCACTGAATGCGCGCCGGTAGGCCGCTGGCGTCAGGCCGGTGGCGCGCTTGAACATGCGGTGCAGCGCGGCCTCGCCGCTGAAGCCCAGCGCCTCGCTGAGCGTCTTCATCGGCTCGGTGCCGCGGGCCAGGCGCTCGGCCGCCTGGCGCAGCTTGATCAACCGCAACCACTCGCCGGCCGCCACGCCGGTGCCCTGCTGCACATGGCGGCACAGGCTGCGCGGGGAGCTGTTCATCTGTGCGGCGGCCGCTTGCAGATTCAAGGCCATGGCCGGCGTGCGCTGGGCCCACAGCAGCAGCCGGCGCAGCCAGGGGTCCTGCAGGGTCAGCAGCTCGACGCTGCGAAAGGCCGCATGACGCTGGCGCGGCTGCGGCAGCATCAAGACCTCCTGCAGCTCGCGCAGCTGGGCCTCGTCCATGCGCCAGGCCAGCTGCTGCAGTATCAGCGGCAGATGGCCGCTGGCCCCGGCCGCCGTACAGACCTGCTCGCCCAGCACCAGCGGATCGTCGAAGTGCCAGTGCACCTGCGGGAACAGACGCTCCAGCGGCGGTGCCAACCACCAGGTGGCGGTGGCCGGCTGCCCGGTGAGCCGACCGCTGGCGGCCAGCAGGGCCACGCCGGTGCAGTAGCTCCACAGCGCGGTGCCGGCCGGCAGGCCTTTCAGCGCGGCGATCAAGCCAGGCTGCGTCTGCAGAAAAGTCAGCAGATCGGCCTCGGCCGAAGTCCACAAGCCCGGCACGAGCACGGCATCGATTTCGGCCGCCGCCAGCGCGGCCTGCGGTGACAGCGTCTGCCCATGGGCGCAGGCCACCGGACGGCCATCCAGGCTCAGCCAGCTGATCTCGAACAGCGCACGGCCGGCGCGCAGATTGGCGGCCGCCACCAGATCGGCCACGGCAAACAGCCCGGCCGGCATGCACTGCGGATAGAGCAGCAGGCCGAGCTTCAGGCAGGGTTGGGGTGCAGCAGCGATGCTTGGCAAGAATTGCAAGGAATGACTCCTTTCCTGCCATTGTGCGGGCCGGGCCCGATTTCCACAATCGAGGCCTCATTCATCAGTCGCTACCCGCCAAGCTCCATGAAGATCACCCAGCTGCGCAATGCCACCGTCCTGCTCGAGTTCACATCCGCCGGCCAGCCGGTGGCCCTGCTGGTGGACCCTATGCTGGCCCCGCAGGGCAGCCTGCCGACGCTCAAATACCTGGGCGGCCAGCGCCGCCGCAATCCGCTGGTCGAGCTGCCCGAGGGCAGCGACGCGTTGCTGCAGCGTGCCACCCACGGCCTGATCACCCACTGCCAGCGCGGCCACTTCGACCATCTGGACCGTGCCGGCAAGCATTTCCTGCGCGAGCGCGGGCTGCCAGTGCTGTGCATGCCGCGTGACGAGGCCTATCTGAAGGAGCGCGGCCTACAGGCCCTGGCCTTTGACGGCGAGCGCCGCCAGCCCTTCTTCCATGGCCACATCACGCCCATTCCCTGCGTCCACGGCCACGGCCTGGTCGGCAAGCTGATGGAGCATGGCCATGGCTACTTCATTGAGCTGCCGGGCGAGCCCTCGGTCTATCTGGCCGGCGACACGGTGCTGACCGATACGGTGCGCGACACCTTGAGCCGGCTGCGGCCCGATCTGGCCGTGCTGCCGGCCGGCGGCGCACGCTTCGACCTGGGCGGCGACATCCTGATGACCGAGGACGAGGTCTGTCAGGCCACCCGGCTGTTCGATGGCCGGGTGCTGGCCAACCACCTGGAGGCCTTGGACCACTGCCCCGGCACCCGCGCCGGCCTGCTGCAGAAAGCAGCCCGGCTGGGTTTGGGCGAGCGGCTGCTCGCGCCGCAGGATGGTCAGACGCTGGCGTTCAGCGTGGCCTGATGACGACGTTGCTCAGGCCAGCTTGCCGGCGTTGAAGTCCTGCACCGCCTGGTAGATCTGCTCCTTGCTGTTCATCACGAAGGGGCCGTACTGGACGATGGGCTCGTTCAGCGGCTTGCCAGCGATCAGCAGCACGCGGGTTGCCTCGGCGCCGGCCTGCAGGCGCAGACCATCGCCGCTGTTCTTCAGGATGGCCATGCGCTGCGGCGCGACCTCGGTCTCGCCCACGGTCACACTCCCGCGGTAGACGTAGATGAAGGCGTTGTGCTCGGCCGGCAGTGCCTGCTCGAAGCTGGCGCCCGGCTGCAGATGCAGATCCAGGTACAGCGGCTCGGTGCCGTCGCGCTGCACGGCGCCCGTCACGCCATGGCTCTCGCCGGCGATCACGCGGCCGGTCACACCCTCGGTCTTGAACTCGGGGATCTCGGCATTCGTGAAGTCGCGGTACCAGGGCTCGCGCATCTTGTCGGCTGCAGGAAGGTTCAGCCAGAGCTGGAAGCCCTCCATCACGCCCTCTTCCTGCTCGGGCAGCTCGCTGTGGATCACGCCGCGGCCAGCCGTCATCCATTGCACGCCACCGTTCTCCAGCAGGCCCTCGTGGCCGGCGCTGTCGCGGTGGCGCATGCGGCCGGCAATCATGTAGCTGATGGTCTCGAAGCCGCGGTGAGGATGGTCGGGAAAGCCGGCAATGTAGTCGCCGGGCTTGTCGCTGCCGAAGGCATCGAGCATCAGATAGGGGTCGAGGCGGCGCTGCAGGTCCTGCGTGAGCACGCGCGTCAGCTTGACCCCGGCGCCATCGCTGGTGGCCTGGCCCAAGACCTGGCGCTCCACGGTGCGCGGGCTGGTGATGGCAGAAGTGACGGTGGCGGTGCCCATACAAAACCTTTCTGTTGCGATGAACTATCTCAAATAAGGATCAGGCCGCAAGAGTCAATGCATCGATCTGCCCGCGCGCTTCGGCCAAACCAGCCGCCTCAGCGTCAGGACCCATCGCCAGACCTTCGGCGTAGATGAACTCGACATCGGTCATGCCGACAAAGCCCAGCACGGTACGCAGGTACGGCACTTGCGAGTCGGCTGGCTGGTCGCGGTACTTGCCGCCGCGGGTCAGCACAGCGTAGACCTTCTTGCCGGGCAGCAGACCCTCGACACCGGTCTCGGTGTAGCGGAAGGTGGTGCGGGCCTTGACGATGGCGTCGATCCAGTTCTTCAGCTGCGAGCTGACGCCGAAGTTGTACATCGGCACGCCCAGCACCAGCACATCGGCAGCCTGGACTTCGGCGATCAAGGTGTCGTCCAGCGCGGCGCGGGCGGCCTGCTCGGGCGTGCGCTGCTCGGCCGGGGTGAACAGTGCCTGCAGCGCCGCTTCGTCCAGCGCCGGCTGGGGCTGGCGGGCCAGATCACGGACGGTGAGCTTGGCGCCCGGCTCGGCGGCCACCAGCTTGGCGACCAGCTCATTGGCCAGACGGGTGGATTGCGAACCCTGGTTGTTTTCGTAGACGCGGGCGCTGGTGTTGATTTGCAGGATGTTCATGATCAGTCGAAGCCTTTCGGTGTTGCCGGTGGAGCGGCGCCTGCTGTGGGCCTTGTGCGTCGCGTTGGGGATAATTTATTCTTCACACACAAAGAACAGAAGCCCTTGGATTGGTATTCATTGTTCATCTGGTGAGACAATTGCCAGGCCGCAACCGCCCGCCTTGCCATGGAACCGAATGACTTGCTGATGTTTGCCCAGGTCGCCGATGCCGGCAGCTTCACCCGCGCGGCCGAGCGCATGAAGCTGCCCAAATCGACGGTGTCGCGCCGCATCGCCGCGCTGGAAACCGAGCTAGGTGAGCGCCTGCTTCAGCGCAGCACCCGTAAATTGCTGATCACCGAGTTTGGCGACAAGGTGCTGCAACACGCCCGCCAGGTGCTCTGCGAGGTCGAGCAGACCCAGGCGCTGGCTCAGCACCGGCAGGTCTTGCCCAGCGGGCGGTTGCGCGTGTCCATGCCGGCCGACTTCGCCAACACGGCCCTGCAGCAGATGCTGGCCGATTTCGTGCGAGCGCATCCGGCGATCTCGCTGGAGCTTGACCTGTCGGCCCGCCGGGTGGACCTGATAGGCGAGAACTTCGATCTGGCCATACGCATGGGCGATCTGCCGGAAGACAGCCTGCTGACCGCCAAACGCCTGGGTGTGTTCAAGGTCGGCTTCTATGCCTCGCCAGACTTTCTGGCCGCACACGGCACGCCCACCACACCGGAAGACCTCAACCGCCTGCACGCGCTGATGCTGATGAATCGCACCGGCGACCCCCAGCCCTGGCGCCTGCAGCCGCTGGAAGGCGGCGAACCCGGCGCGCTGATCACCCACCCGGTCAGCCGCACCTTGGCCAACTCGCCCGATGCGCTGATGCGCCTGGCACAGAACGGCTGCGGCGTGACCACCCTGGCCGACTTCATCGTCGAACCCCTGATCAGCGGCGGCCAGCTGGCCCGCGTGCTGCCCGGCTGGATGGCCGAGCCGGCGGTGGCCTGGGCGGTCTTCCCGGGCCGGCGGCTGATGCCGGCCAAGACACGGGTGTTCCTGGACGCGCTGTCGCTGACCCTGGACGCCTGCCCGGCCTCGCGTATCGACCGGCCCTGAGGCCACGGCTTCTGTGCGTTCCTCGCCGCAATGCACCGCCGACCTGCGGCAAGATCGGCCCATGCCCAACACCAGCCCCGCAGCAGCCTCCACCGCGCGCCATGCCTTGCTCGTCGGCCTGCTGGTGGTGCTGTTCTGGGGCCTGAACTTCCCGATCCAGAAGGCCCTGCTGACGGCGATGCAGCCCGAGGGTTTTCTGTTCCTGCGCTTTGCAGCGATGCCGCTGCTGGTGGTCGGGCTGCTGCTGCAGCGCTACGGGCTGAAATGGCCGCGCGTGTCGCGCGCCGACCTCTGGGCGCTGACGCGGCTGGGCCTGCTGGGCCAGGGCCTGCACCTGGCCCTGTCCAGCTACGGCACGCACTGGTCCACGCCCTTCTCCAGCTCGGTGCTGCTGGCCTGCGGGCCGGTGTTCACGCTGCTGATACTGCGCTTCTACGGGCTGGAGCGGCTGCGGCGCCCCCAGCTGATGGGCATGGCGCTGGCGGCGCTGGGCGCGCTGCTGTTCATGTCGGACAAGCTCTTGGCCGCCGACTGGCGCGCCGGTGGCGGCGATCTGGTGCTGCTGGCCGCGGCTGCGCTGTTCTCTTACTACACGGTGGCCGCCAAGCCGCTGATCGCCCGCCATGGCGCGGTGCTGGTGATGTGCTACGCCAGCCTGATCGCGACGCTGCCGGTGGTGCTGTACTGCTGGCCGGTGGCGCGCACGGTGAACTGGGCCGCCGTCTCGCCGCTGCTGTGGCTGGGTGCGGCCTGGGGCATTGTCGGCATCGGCTTCATCAGCTGGCTGGCCTGGGGTTGGGTCAATGCCCAGCGCGGCGTGGCGCGCACCGCGCCGCTGATCTATCTGATGCCGCCTATCGCCGGCCTGGCCGCCTGGTTCAGCACCGGAGAGACCTTCACGACCCCGAAGCTGCTGGGCGCGGCGGTGGCCCTGGGCGGCGTGGCGCTGGCCCAGTTCACGAATGCGACGCCGGTGCCTGAGCCCGAGCCGCAGTAAGTCAACCGAGGCGGGGCTTCAGCTCGCGCAGGGCGTCGGCGGCGATCCAGCGTGCGCTCTTCGATGGCTGCTCCTTCAGCCGCTCGGCCAGGCCAATGGCCTGCGGCAGCAGCGTCGCGTTGCGCTTGCCAATCTGCCGCAGCGCCCAGTTGACCGATTTCTTGACAAAGTTGCGCTCGTCGTCGGCGGCCTGTTTGATCAGCGGGAAGCAGTCGGTGAAGCGTGCATCGGGTGCCTGCTTGTCGTGGACGGCGAGCACCGCCAGCAGCGAGAACCCCGCACGCTTGGCAAAGCAATCCTGCTTCACCGCCCAGCGCGGGATGCGGCCCCAGGCCAACGGTGAACGCCGGAAGCAGTTCAGGCAGGCCTGGTCGCAGACATCCCAGGCCTGCATGCCCTGGGTCCAGCGGTCCATCTGCACGGCGGTCATCGCCTGAGGATCAGCCACCAGGCTGGCGACGATTTGCGCATCGGGAATGCCGGTGTCCCAGAGGGCCAGGGCCAGGTCGTGATCGGTGCCGAGCTGCTTGCCCAGGGCGCGCATCGTCGGCACGGCCAAGCCCAGGCGGCCTTCGCCGACCAGGCCGAAGCCGGCCATCCCCTCCAAGGCCTCGGGCCGCGCCTGCGCGCGCAGCAGCGCCAGCGCGTGGGCCAGGCGCGCCTGCACCGTCATGCGCTGCGGCGCATGCCCACCAGCGGCCGGCGGAACGACAGCGGCGCCGGCGCGCGCGCGGCACCGCGCCCGGCCAGCCACAGGCCCAGCAGCACCGGCAACAGGGCCCAGCCGGCCATGCCCAGCAGGCGCAGCCAGGGCATCTGCAGATGCGGGCCCAGCAGCGACATCGGCACATAGGCCAGCCAGGGCAGCGCGCAGGCCAGCAGCAGATGGGCGGGCCGGCCCTGCAAATTCTTCACCAGCACCAGGCCGAACAGCCAGGCCAGCAGCAGCACCGGCAGGCGGCACCACAGCAGATCGCCCAGCGCGAACTGCACGGCCGGATGGGCTTGCCAGGCAGCGGGCACACCAGAGCCTGCCAGCCAGGCCAGCGGCAAGGGCGAGGCCAGCAACCAGGCCGACAGCAGCACCGTCAGCACGGCAAGCGCGACGCCTGCCGTGAGTGCAACGGCCAGAGAACGTTGATGCAACATGAGCAGCCCCTGTGCGCATCGAGCCATCCCCGCAGGATGCCCAACAAACCCGATGGCGTTCTTTTAGGATTGAGACCAGCGCACGAGCTTAGGCAGCCGCGGTGCCCCCGTCTATTGGTAGGCGCCCCAGTCCGGCATCCGAGGTCGCTGTCACAAAACAAGCACAATCCGCGGCAGTCCCGAACATGGCCACAAGCCTCTGGAGCCCTTGATGACATTCCGCTTCCGTCTGAACACCTGTGCCGCAGCCACCCTGCTGGCCCTGAGCCTGGCACAGCCTGCCTTCGCCGCCGCAAGTGCCGCCGGCCCCAGCGTCGCCTGGCAGGCCGCCGCCGGCGATGCCGACATCGAACGCGCTTTCGCCCAGGCGCGCAGCGAGAAGAAGCCGGTGCTGCTGTACTGGGGGGCCAAGTGGTGCCCCCCCTGCAACCAGCTGAAGGCCACGCTGTTCAACCGCCAGGATTTCATCGAGCGCTCGCGCGCCTTCGTGGCCGTCCATATCGACGGCGACCTGCCCGGCGCGCAAAAGCTCGGCACCCGTTTCAAGGTGCGCGGCTACCCGACGATGATTCTGTTCAACACCGACGGCGCCGAACTGACCCGCCTGCCGGGCGAAGCCGACGCGGCCCAGGTGATGCAGGTGCTGCAGGTCGGTCTGGCCGGTGGCCGGCCGGTCAAGGCGGTGCTGGCCGATGCCCGCGCCGGCAAGCCGCTGAGCGCCAATGAGTGGCGGCTGCTGGCCTTCTACTCCTGGGAAACCGACGAGCAGCAGCTGGTGCCCCCGGCCGAGCTGCCGGGCATGCTGGCCCAGCTGGCCGTGGCCAATGCCGGTGGCGAGGCGGCCACGACGACGCGGCTGTGGCTGAAGTCACTGGCCGCCAGCAACGAGTCCAAGGGCCTGAAGCCCGATGCCGCCGTGCGCGAGCGCGTGATGACCGTGCTGGCCGACCCCGCCAGCGCCCGCGTGCAGATGGATGTGCTGGTCAACGGCGCGCCCGACATCGTCAACACCCTGGTCGCGGCCGGCGCCGATAAAAAGGCTTTGCTGGCCGCCTTCGACAGCGCGCTGCAGAAGCTGCAGGCCGACGCCACCCTGTCACGCGCCGACCGCATCACCGCGCTGGGCGCCCGCGTCGATCTGGCCCGGCTGGACCTGCCCAAGGAGGCCGCCCAGGTGCAGGCCCAGATGCCCGCCGCCCTGCTGACCAGCCTGCGCGAGCATGCGGCCCGCGACGACCGCGAGATCACCGATGGCTACGAGCGCCAGGCCGTCATCACCTCCGACGCCTATGTGCTGGGCCAGGCCGGCCTGTGGGCCGAGTCGGATGCGCTGCTCAAGGCCAGCCTGGGCAAGAGCCATTCGCCCTACTACCTGATGAGCCAGCTGGGCGGCAATGCCAAGAAGCAGGGCCGCAAGGACGAGGCGCTGAAGTGGTACGAGGAGGCCTTCAACAAGAGCGAAGGCCCGGCCACACGGCTGCAATGGGGCTCCAGCTATCTGACGGCCCTGGTGGAGATGGCCCCGGCCGAGGCCGCCCGCATCGAGAAGGCCGCCGCCCAGCTGCTGACCGAGGCCGGCCAGGACAAGGGTGCGTTCTACGAGCGCAGCGCCCGCTCGCTGCAGCGCGTCGGCGCCAAGCTCAACAGCTGGAACCAGGACGGCAAGCATGCCGCCGCACTGAAGCGCCTGCAGGCCCAGCTCGACGGCGTCTGCGCCAAGCTGGACAGCAAGGACGCCCAGCGGGCGACCTGCGAGGGCGTGTTGAAGCCCGCGAAGAAGGGTTAGGACAGGCCTTCTGCTTTCAAGGCTTCCTGAACGGCGGGGCGCTCACCCATGCGCCCCATGAAGGCCACCAGATTCGGCAGGTCGGCGATGTCCACGCCGACATACTGGCCCCAGCGGGTGACGGTGAACAGATAGGCGTCGGGCACGCTGAAGGCATCGCCCATCAGGTACTGCTTGCCCTCGAGCTGGCCGTTGACCCAGCCCAGGCGCTGCTTGACCTTGTCACGAGCCAGGGCCTTGGCCTCCTCGGGCATGGCAGGGTTGAACAGCGGCGAAAAACCCTTGTGCAACTCGGTGCTGATGAAGTTCAGCCACTCCTGCAGGCGGTAGCGGGCCATCGTGCCGTTGGCGGGCGCCAGGTTCTTGGCCGGCACCTGATCGGCGACGTACTGCAGGATGGCCGGGCCCTCGCTGAGGCGTTCGCCGCTGTCCAGCTCCAGCAGCGGCACGTAGCCCTTGCTGTTGATGGTGTAGTAATCGGTGCCGTCCTGCAGCTTGTGGGTCTTGGTGCTGGCCAGCACCAGGTCGAAGGGCAGGCCGGCCTCGTGCAGGACGATGTTGGGGGACAGCGAGCAGGCGCCGGTGCTGTAGTAGAGCTTCATGGTTTATCTCCTTTGGGGTGGTTGGGATCGGCGAACGATACGCCGGTTCGCGGAGGCTTGCCTTGTCAAGCGGCTGCTACAGTCGGCCTCAATCAGACTCAGGGAACACCGCCATGACCTTGGCCTTTGAAGATTTCGTCGTTGGCCAGGTGCGGGAGTTCGGCGGCCGCACCGTCAGCAAGCAGGAGGTGCTGCAGTTCGCCGCGGCCTACGACCCGCAGCCGCTGCATCTTGATGAAGCGGCTGCCGAGGCCTCGGTGCTGGGTGGGCTGTCGGCCAGTGGCTGGCACACCTGCGCGATGGTGATGCGCATGATGTGCGACGACTATCTGCTCAACTCCACCAGCCAGGGCTCGCCCGGCATCGACAATCTGCGCTGGCTGCGCCCGGTGCGCCCCGGCGACACCCTGCGCGTGCGCATGACCGTGCTGGAAGCCCGCGAGAGCAAGAGCCGGCCGCAGATCGGCCTGATCCGCTCCAGCTGGGCCGTGTTCAACCAGCACGGCGAACAGGTGCTGAGCATGGAGGGCTGGGGCATGTTCGGGCGGCGCGACGCGCCCGCAGCCTGAGCAGCTGGATGATGGCCCTCCAAGGCCTGGCCCTGGCTTGGGCCCTGAGCCTGGCCGAGCCGGTCATGGCCCAGACCCCCTTGACCCCCTGCCGCGTGGACGGGCTGAGAAACGAGGCCCTGTGCGGCCAGCTGAACCGCGCGCTGGACCCGGCCCAGCCGCAGGGCAGGCAGATCACCCTGCACTATGTCGTCGTGCCCGCGCTGGCCCGGCGCAAGCTGCCCGATCCGGTGTTCATGCTCGCCGGCGGCCCGGGCCAGAGCGCCATCGCCCTGGCCGGCCAGGTGATGCCGTTGCTGGGGCGCCTCGGCAATCGCCGCGACCTGGTGTTTGTCGATCAGCGCGGCACCGGCCGTTCGGCGCCGCTGGGCTGCGAAGACGAGCACCGGCAGCCGCTGGCCCAGAGCCTGGACAGCGCCGCGCAGGAGTTGCGTATGCAGCAGTGCCGCGAGGCGCTGATGAAGCTGCCGCACGGCGACCTGCGCCAGTACACGACGACCATCGCGATGCAGGACCTGGACGCGGTGCGCGCGCAGCTCGGCGCCGAGCAGATCAACCTGATCGGTGCGTCCTACGGCACGCGGGCGGCGCTGGAGTACCTGCGCCAGTTCCCGCAACACACGCGGCGCGTCATCCTTGACGGCGTGGCGCCACCGGACATGGCCCTGCCCGCCAGCTTCTCGCCCGACAGCCAGGCCGCGCTGGAGCAGGTGTTGGCCGCCTGCGAGTCGACGGCGGATTGCAAGCAGCGCCACCCGCAGCTGCGCCAGGACTGGGCCGCCCTCTTGGCCGGCCTGCCGAAGGCGGTGACCGTGAACCATCCGCTGACCGGCCAGCCCGAACGTCTGACCCTGACCCGCGACGCCGTGCTCGGCGCCGTGCGCGGCCCGCTCTACGTGCCCAGCTATGCCAGCGCCCTGCCCCAGGCGATTGCCGATGCGCGCCAGGGCCGTTTCGAGGGCCTGGCGGGCCTGTCCGGCCTGCTGGGCTCGGGCCGTGCGGCCAAGCTGGCGATGGGCATGCATTTCTCGGTGGTCTGCGCCGAAGACCTGCCTCGGCTGACTCAGACGAGCGACGCGGCCGGCAAGGACTTCGGCGCGCAGTTCGCCGAGGTCTACACGCGCATCTGCAAGGACTGGCCGCGCGGCCAGGTGCCGGCCGAGTTCTATCAAGTCAAAGCCTCGCCGGTGCCGGTGCTGCTGCTCAGCGGTGGCGCCGATCCGGCCACGCCGCCTCGGCACGGTGAGCGCGTCGCCAAGGCGCTGGGCACCAAGGCCCTGCACATCACCGTGCCGAACGCAGGTCACGGTGTGATGGGCCAGGGCTGCGCCCGCGAGCTGGTGTTCCGCTTCATCGCGGCCGAGGATAAGGATGCGCTGGCGCTGGAGGCCGGCTGCGTGACCCGCATCCCGCGCCCGCCGGCGTTTCAGCCAGTTGGCACCTCACCGGGGCCGGGCTCATGATCAAGGTCCAAGGTGTGAGCAAGCAATTCCGCCAGGCCGGCGCCGGCGCCTGGTGGCGGCGCAAGCCGGCTCGAGCGGTGCAGGCGGTGCAGCAGCTGAGCTTTGCCGCGCCCAACGGCCGTATCACCGGCCTGCTGGGCCCCAACGGTGCAGGCAAGACGACGACGCTGCGCATGGTCGCCGGGCTGATCTCGCCCGATGCCGGCAGCATCAGCGTCGACGGCTTCGATGTCGCCACCCAGACCGGCGCTGCACTGGCCCGCATGGGCGTGCTCAGCGATGCCCGCGGCCTCTACCCGCGGTTGACGGCCCGCGAGAACATCGTCTACTACGGCCTGTTGCAGGGCATGACCCGCGAGCAGGCCGAGGCCCGCGCCGAAGGCCTCGGTGATCTGCTTGACATGAGTTCCCTGCTGGGCCGCCGCACCGAAGGCTTCAGCCAGGGCGAGCGGATGAAGACGGCGCTGGCCCGGGCCATGGTCCACGACCCCGCCAACATCATCCTGGACGAGCCGACCAACGGCCTGGACGTGCTGGCCACCCGCGCGCTGCGCGACACGCTGCGCCATCTGCGCTCGCCCGAGGGCGGGGCCAAGTGCATCGTGTTCTCCAGCCACATCATGCAGGAGGTCGAGCGGCTGTGCGACGAGGTTGTCGTCGTCGCCCATGGCCGCACCGTGGCCGAGGGCACGGTGGCCGAGCTGCTTCAGCGCACGCAACAAAGCGATTTCGAGGAGGCCTTTGTGCGGCTGGCCTTTGCCGACGAAGGAGCAAGCCCATGAGCCGTGCCAGCACCTGGGCCCAGATCGGGGCCGTCTACCGCAAGGAAATCATCGACGCGCTGCGCGACCGCCGCACCATGCTGATGGTGCTGCTGTCCGCCGTGGTGATGGGGCCGGTGCTGCTGGTGGCGCTGTCGTTTCTGATGGCCTCGCTGGAGGAGAAGGCCGAGCAGCGCATCGTTTATGCCGTCGGCATCGAGCAGGCGCCCAGCCTGCGCAACTTCATCGAGCGCCAGAGCTATGAGATCAGGCCGGCACCGGCCGACTACGAGGCCAGGTTGCGCGATGCGCAATGGGGCGATCCGGTGCTGGTCGTGCCCAAGGATTTCGAGGCCAGGCTGCTGCGCGGCGAGCAGCCCAGCCTGGAGCTGGTGTCCGACAGCGCCAATCAGCGCGCCAGCGGTGGCGTGGGCGCGCTGCAGGGCCTGGTGCGCGCCTTCGGCCGCGAGCGGACCTCGCTGAGCCTGGTGCTGCGCGGCGTGTCGCTGGAGTTGCTGGCACCGCTGGAGCTGGAGGAGCGCGACCTGGCCAGCACCCAAACCCGGGCGGCGCGGCTGACCGGCATCCTGCCCTTCTTCGTCATCCTGGCCGTGGTCTCGGGCTCGCTGAGCGCGGCGCTGGACAGCACCGCCGGCGAACGCGAACGCGGTTCGCTGGAGCCCCTGCTGATGAATCCGACCGATGCTTTGGCGCTGGTGGCCGGCAAATGGGGTGCGGTGGCCAGCGTGGGCATGCTGATCGCCACTCTTAGCTGCCTGAGCTTTCTGCCCGGCCAGTGGCTGTTGCGCAGCGACAGCCTGCAGGCGATGTTCCAGTACGGCCCCAAGGAGGCGGGCGCCTTTCTGGTACTGCTGCTGCCGCTGGCGGCGGCGCTCAGTGCCGTACTGATGGCGGTGGCGATACGCTGCAAGTCATTCAAGGAGGCCCAGGCCAGCAGCACCTTCGTTGTCATGGGGGTGTCGTTTCTGCCCATGGTGACCCTGTTCAACCAGGGTGTCGAAGCGCCCTGGCAGATCTGGGTGCCGGCGCTGGCGCAGAACACCTTGATGACACGGGTGCTCAAGGGTGAAGGACTGGATGCCTTGCAGATCCTGGCCCCGCTGGCAGTGTGTGTGGCCCTGACCCTGGCCTGCCTGTGGTTTGTGGCGAAATCGCTGCGGGCGGCCGCCACCCGCTAGTCAGGTGTAAGCAAGTGTGAGCTTGACACCTCAAACAAGTGGGCGCCCTGCGCCCACTTCAAGCCGCCTGCAACACCCGCTGCACCTCGCTCTGCCAGGGCAGGCCGTGGACGATCTCGTTGAGGCGGCGCACCGACTCCATGGGGGCCAAGACCTGACCCTCTCGGTTGACAAACTGCAGATTGCTGACTAAAGCCATCGGGTCGACCATGGCCACCATGCCGATGGGCAGTTGCACCCAGTCCCAGGCCACACCGGCCTCGCCCTCGTCCGAGTGGCCGCACCACAGGGTTTGCCCCATCGAGGGCTGGGCGCCGTAGCCCGCAACCAACACGCGCGTGCTCTGGTGTGTAAGCTGTAATCTTTGCGCACGCTGGGCCTGACACAATACCCGGGGCCATGCATACACAATCCAAGCTGGAGTCATTGAGTAAAGTAGTTTGTGGTGGATGAACCAGCGCAAGCGCTTGGCCTTGACCTCCAGTGTGCGCAAGCCCGGCCGCCTTGGCATCTGTAAAACCTGTCAGGGCAGGCCAAAATACCGATTCAGCGCCCGCCCGTCGTGCGCACCCCAACCAAGAGGGATCTTGATGCTGCAGGGCGGTTACCTGTCGGTGCTTGAAGCCAAAACCCGTGACGAGTTTCGTGACGAGGTGGTGCGCTTCACCAAGCAACTGGGTTTTGATACCGTCTCCGCCGTCACGGTGATCGACCACACGCTGGGCAATACCGAGTTCATATCGGTAGACAACTGCCCGACCAGCTACAGGGACACCTTTGACGACCTGAGCCGCGCCCGACGCGACCCCGTACTTCAGCATTGCAAACGCCAGAGTGTGCCCATCGTCTGGGACCAGAACACCTATACGACCGCCGGACTCGGTGATCTGTGGGAAAGCCAGGCGCGCTTCGGTTTTCGCACCGGCATCTGCATGGCCCTGCATCTGCCGGAAGGCAAGCACTTCGTTCTAGGTGTTGACCGCGATCAAGCCCTGCCGCGAGACTCGTCGGAGTTGACCCGGGTTGTTGCCGATCTGCAGCTGTTTGCCGTCCATGCGCTGGACACCGCGATGCGCGTGCTTTTGCCTAGCCAGCTGCAGCAGGAAACGCCCAAGCTCACGCCCCGCGAGCTGGAATGCCTGCAGTGGACGATGGAAGGCAAGACGGCCTGGGAGGTGGGCGAGATCCTGGCCATCAGCGAACGCACCGCCGTGCTGCATGCGCAGAATGCGATGCACAAACTGGGCTGCTCGACCAAGCACCAGGCGGTGCTGAAGGCCCTTAGGCTGGGCCTGCTGCGCTGACAGCCCCCGAAAAACGCTGCGTCCTGCAGCGTTTGCGCCCGTGCGCACACTGTAAGACTTGACAGTATCCAGAAGGCGCTGCGCCTGATGGAATCGCTTCCGTGCACGCAAAAAAGCACTTCACAAACGCCACGGAGCAGACCATGCAAAACCAAGCCACCCAAACCCAGACCCTTGACCAAGCCGCCCGCCAGGACGTCAAGCCCGGCCAGACCACCCAGCCGATCGAACTGGATCTGCAGCAATTGAAGGCCGTCAGCGGCGGCACGGGTGAAACCTCCAGCCCGGTCAAAGGCTGGTAATGTTCAGGCATCGGGGATGAAGGTCCGGCGCCGGACCTCATCTCGCCGACTGTCACCAATGCTCAGGGAAATGGCTGATACAGCCAGCGACGCAGTACCGGTAGTCTCGCCTTCACATGGCCTCATTGTTCAGACCTGAAGCCATCAACGGCCAACGCCAGAACTGGCTGGGCAGCATCACGCTGATCCGGCCCTTGTCGCTTTCCGTCCTCACTTACTTTGCCGTTGGCGCCGCCGTCCTGGTGGGCGCCTATCTGTGCTGGGGCGAATACACGCGCAAGGCACGGGTCAGCGGCTATCTGGTGCCGGACCGCGGCCTGCTGCGCATCGTGCCGCCGGCGGGTGCGACCATCGTCTCGCGCGAGGTCACCGAGGGTCAGGTCGTGCGTCGCGGCGATGTGCTGTTCGTGCTGTCACTGGACAGCAGCACCGCCCAGGGCGACACCCAATCAAACGTCCAGCAAAGCCTGGGCGCGCGCGAACAAAGCCTGCAGCAGACCTCGCAACAGCGCGCGCTGTTGCTAAAAGAGCAGTTGCAGGATCTTGCCCAGCGCGTGGCCGGCAAACAGCGCGAACTTGAGGCCGCCGCCGAAGACGCCAGGGTCCGCGAGCAACGCCTGACCCTGGCACGGCAGACGCTGGCCGACTGGGAAGGCCTGAAGCGCGACAACTATGTCTCAGCCGCCCAGGTGCGCACCAAGCATCAGGAGGTGCTGGATCTCGAATCGCAGCGCCTGAGCCTGAAAGGCAGGACCGAAGAGCTGCAGCGCGAGCTCCAGACCCTGGACGCGCAGCGCCGCGAGTTGCCGCTGCGCGCGCAGGCGCAGCAGGGCGAGCTCGAGCGTGAGCTGGCCACGCTGGCCCAGCAGGGCGCCGAGACCGAAGCCAAACGCCGCGTCGTCTTGCGCGCGGCCGAAGACGGCATCGTCACCGCCGTGCAGGCCGAGCCCGGCCAGATGGTGACGGCGGGCCTGGCACTGGCCAGCCTGGTGCCGGCCCAGGCCCAGCTGCTGGCGCACCTGTACGCGCCGTCCAGCGCCGTTGGCTTTTTGCGGCCCACCCAGGCGGTGCAGCTGCGTTACCAGGCCTTCCCGTACCAGAAGTTCGGCCATCAGACCGGCCAGATCGTGCAGGTCTCGCGCACGCCGCTGGCCGCCGCCGAGCTGAGCGCCCTGCCCTTGGCCCTGGCCTCGGGCACACGCAGCGAGCCGCTGTACCGCATCACCGTCAGACTGGACCGTCAGGCCGTCGCCGCTTACGGCCAGGACCAGGCCCTGGCCGTGGGCATGCAGCTAGACGCCGATGTGCTGCTGGAGCGCCGCAGGCTGATCGAGTGGATCTTCGAACCCCTGCTGAGCGTCGCCCGCCGTGTCTGAGCGATTGTTCGGTGGTCTCCATCTCGGCTGGAGCCGTGGCGCCAAACGCACGCCGGTGATATTGCAGACCGAGGGCGCCGAATGCGGCCTGGCCTGCATCGCCATGGTCCTGTCCCACCACGGCCTGCAAACCGATCTGCCGACCCTGCGCAAGCGCTTCTCGTTGTCGATGAAGGGCGCGACGATGATAGATCTGGTGCGCCTGGCCGAGCAGCTGAACCTGAGCCCGCGCGCGCTGCGCGCCGAGCCCGAGCACCTGACCCAGCTGCAATTGCCCTGCGTGCTGCACTGGGACATGAACCATTTCGTCGTGCTGACCTCACTGCGCGGCCAGCTCGCCGTGATACACGACCCGGCCCACGGCCGGCGCGAGTTCAAGCTGAGCGAGCTGTCGCGCCATTTCACCGGCGTGGTGCTGGAGCTGACACCCACCGAAGGCTTCGCGCCCGGCAATCAGCGCCAACAATTCAGCCTGCGCCAGCTGCTGGGCAAGGTCACGGGCTTGAAGCGCTCGGTGCTGCAAATCATCGCGCTGGCGCTGGCGCTGGAGGTGTTCACGCTGTTGGCGCCCTTCTTCCTGCAGTGGGTGGTCGATGGCGTGCTGGTCAGCGCCGACCGGGATCTGTTGATCACCCTGGGCCTGGGCTTCGGCCTGCTGGTGCTGCTGCAGGTGGCGACCGGTGCGCTGCGCTCCTGGGCGGTGCTGGTACTGTCGGCCACCTTGAATCTGCAATGGCTGTCGAATGTGTTCGCCCACCTGCTGCGCCTGCCGCTGGACTGGTTCGAGAAACGCCACGCCGGCGATATCTGGTCGCGCTTCACCACGGTGCAGCAGATCCAGAAGACCTTGACGACCAGCTTTGTCGAGGCGGTGCTGGATGGGTTGATGGTGGTCGTCACCCTGGCCATGATGTGGGTCTACAGCGGCATGTTGACGGCCGTGGCGCTATCGGCCGTGGCCGCCTATGCGCTGCTGCGCTGGGCCTTCTTCGCGCCGCTGCGCGCCGCCACCGAGGAGGCGCTGATATTTGAAGCCAAGCGCTCCAGCCACTTTCTGGAGTCGCTGCGCGGCGTGCAGGCGATCAAGCTGTTCAATGCCGAGGCCGACCGGCGCTCGCGCTTCATGAATCTGGTCGTCGACAGCATGAATGCCGACATCGCCACGCGCAAGCTGGACCTGCTGGCCAGCGTGCTGAACAAGCTGCTGTTCGGCGTCGAGCGCATTGCCATCATCTGGCTGGGCGCCCTGCTGGTGATGGACGCCCGCTTCTCGGTCGGCATGCTGTTTGCCTTTCTGGCCTACAAGGAGCTGTTCGCGCTGCGCATCAGCGGGCTGATCGACAAGGTCGTCGAGCTGCGGATGCTGCGCCTGCAGGGCGAGCGCCTGGCCGATATCGTGCTGACGGCGCCGGAGTCGAATGCCGAGGGCAGCGCCTCCCAGCAGGCCCTGTCGCCACGGCTGGAGCTGGACGATCTGAGCTTCCGCTACTCGGACGCCGAGCCCGAGGTGATCTCGCACTGCAAGCTGGTGATCGAGCCCGGTGAATCGGTGGCCATCGTCGGCCCCTCGGGCTGCGGCAAGACCACGCTGCTGAAGCTGATGATAGGCATGCAGCAGGCCCAGGCCGGCGAGGTGCGCATCGGCGGCGTGCCGCTGGCCCAGCTGGGCCAGCGCCGCTGGCGCGCCATGTTCGGCGCGGTGATGCAGGACGACCAGCTGTTCGCCGGCTCGATTGCCGACAACATCTCCTTTTTCGACCCCGATGCGGACAGCGCCTGGATTGCCGAATGCGCCCGCCTGGCCTGCGTGCACGAGGAGATCGAGGCCATGCCCATGGCCTATATGAGCCTGATCGGCGACATGGGCAGCAGCATTTCCGGCGGCCAGAAGCAGCGCCTGCTGCTGGCCCGCGCGCTGTACAAGCGCCCGCAAATCCTGTTCCTCGACGAGGCGACCAGCGCGCTCGACGTGGACAAGGAGCGCCAGGTCAATCAGGCGATACGCCAGCTGGAGCTGACCCGGGTGATCGTCGCCCACCGGCCGGAGACGATTGCCGCCGCCCAGCGCGTGATCGTGCTGCAGGGCGGCCGGGTGGCGCAGGACCTGCGCAGCGTCGGCGGCGGGCCGGGCAGCTCCGACGCCAACCGTTCGTAGTCGATGCCTCAGGCGTCGCTCAGTGCCTCGGCGGCCTGAGCGCCACGCGCCACCGCAGGCTCGCCCACGACCACGCGGTTGCGCCCCCCGTGCTTGGCCACATAGCAGGCCGCGTCGGCGGCACGCATCAGCGCCTCGGTGCTCTCGTAGGCTCCATTGCTGCTGATCACGCCGATGCTGGCACCCACGCCCAGGGTCTGACCGTCCCACAGCAGGCGATAGGCCTCGACCTCGCGGCGGATGGCCTCGGCAATGTCCAGCGCACGGTTCAACGGGCAATAGGGCAGCAGCACGGCAAACTCGTCACCGCCCAGGCGGGCGATCATGTCGTTCTGCCGCACCTGGGCCACCATCAGCAGGGCCAGATCGCACAAGACCTTGTCACCGGCGGCGTGACCGGCACTGTCATTGACCTGCTTGAAGCGGTCCAGGTCGATGAACAGGGCGCAGAACGAAGGCTCCTCCACCGTCCGGGGTGCTTCAAAGGCCAGCTTCAGTTCCTGCTCGAAGACCAGGCGGTTGCTCAGGCCGGTGAGCGGGTCATGGCCGGCCTGCCAGGACAGCTGCTTCTGCGCCTCCAACTCGGCCGTGACGTCTTCGACGATCCAGATCGTGCCGGCCTGGAAGTCGCCCTTGACGACCTCGCGGGCGCGCATGCGGCCATGAAACTCACTGCCATCGGGTCGGATAAAGCGCGCATTTCCATCGAAATAGCCGGAATCGGCAAAACTCAGGCGCACGCTCTCGACCAAGCCGGCGCGGTCCTCGTGCATCACCTGGATGGCATCCATCGATTCGCCCACCAGGCTTTGCACGCTGCGGCCCAGCAACCGCGCCAGGTGTTCGCTGACCAGCTCGATGCGGTTGTTGCGCGCAAAGGCGATGCCCACCGGCGCCAGATCCAGCATGGCGCGCAGCTGGTCGAGCAGATGCCGGGTCTCGGCGCCACGCTGCTCGCGCTGCTCCACGACCTCGCGGAAGGCGCGCGCCAGGCGGCCGATTTCGCTGTCCTCATCCAGCCAGTCGTGGCCCATCATGCCCTCGGGCTGCAGCAGCAAGCCCTCGGCCTGGGACTGCAGGCGGCGCACCGAGCGGGTCGACAACCAGACCCCCGCCCCGGCCAGACTGCCCATCAACAGCGCCACCGCGATGCCCACGCCCCAGACCACACTGACGCTGCGCCGCAGCGGCTGAAAGGCCTGGTCCACATCGAGCCAACGCATCACCATCCACTCGCTGGCTGGCATGCCCGCCATGGCCACCAGGCCCTCATCGGCCACGCTGGCCACCCCCTCGGCGTGGACGGTGCGACCGTTGTCCACCCAGCGCGCGTAGGCGGCCTGAAGATTGGGTTCAAGCGCCGCGCTGCCGAGCACGCGCAGGTTGTCGGCATGGAAGACGATGGTGCCGTCCCGCGCGATCAAGACCGTGCGCGTGCCCGACTGCTCCAGGTCCTGCTCGATGACACGGCGAAAACTGCTCAGCTGCGGCGACTGCAGCGCGATCACACCGCCCAGCATGCCCAGCAACTGGCCCTGCTCGCCGCGCACCGGCACGGTCAGCACAATGGCCGGGGCACCGCCCTTGAGCAGGTGCACGCGCCGCGCCACCGCAACACTTTCCTTGGGCACCTCCTGGCTCCAGGCCAGCACGTCGATCTGTGCCTGCTTGGCCGCATCGGGCAAGGGTCTGGCGCCTGACAGGAGGGCCAGATCGCCGGCCAGATCGCCCAGAAAGATCCAGTCGAACAGGCTCAGCAGGCTGCCCTGGCGGTCGAGATGCACCTGCATGCTGTCCGGGTTGCTCATCCAGGCATCGGCACGGCCGGGCACCGCACCGGACAGCACCGTGTGCATGACCTCGATGCGCGAAGACAGCAGATTGGCCACCGCCTCGACCTCCGAGGCACTGGCCTGCAGCAGTGCACGCGTGGCCTGAGACTGCATCACCGAGGCGCTCCACCAGGTCATGGCCACCGTGGCCAGCACGGCACTGACGAGACTCGCCGCGACCACCCTGAAACTGAGGGTGCGGCTCAGACTCATCAGCCTGAGAAGGGGGCTGGGCGGCACGCGTTCTCCTGGAGGGTCGGGGCAGCCGAATGGCAGGGCCGGAGGCCGACAAGCACCGAGAATGCCACAGCTGCCGCCGAGGTGGGCCGCCGTACATGCCCGGTTGCGGGCATTGTTTCGCGTCTGCCGTAATTTCGGCGCTCAGTCCGCCACGGTTCCCAGTTCCGCTCTGGGCGGCCCGCCGACGACAACGCGGTTGCGCCCCCCATCCTTGGCCGCATAACAGGCCGCATCGGCGGCACGCATCAGGCTGGCGGCACTGTCGTACTCGCCGGCATGGCGGATCACGCCCACGCTGGCGCCCACGCCCAGCGACAGGCCCTCCCACTGCAGGCGAAAGCCCTCCACCTCGCGGCGGATGGCTTCGGCAATCTGCAGCGCCCGCTCCAGCGGGCACTGGGCCAGCAGCACGGCGAACTCGTCACCCCCCAGACGGGCCACCAGGTCATGCTGCCGCACATGGCCCATCAACAACAGTGACAGTTCGGTCAGCAACCGGTCGCCGGCGGCATGGCCGCCCGAGTCATTGACGCGCTTGAAGTAGTCCAGATCGATGAACAGCGCGCAGAACGGCTGCTTCAGCGCCTGCTCATGGGCCCGCTGCAACTGGGACTCAAACAGGCCGCGGTTGCACAGGCCGGTGAGCGGATCGTGCCCGGCCAGCCAGGACAGATTCTCCTGCTTCTCGCGCTCCTGGGTCACGTCCTCGATGATCCACAGCGTGCCTGCCTCCATATGGCCGGGCACCACCGCGCGTCCCCGCAGGCGGCCCCAGAACACGCTGCCATCCTGCCGTGCCATGCGGGCGTGGCCGTCAAAGCTGCCCGAGACATCGGCGAACACGGCACGGGCCCGCTCCACCAGATCGTCGAAATCCTGTGGCGTGGCATAGCTGATGCCGGTGTGCTGGCCGCGCAGGCTCTGCGCATCACGGCCCAGCATCTGCGCAAAGTGCTGGCTGACCAGCTCGAAGTGGTGCTTGCGGGTGAAGACGATACCCACCGGCGCCAGGTCCAGCGTGGCCTGCAACTGCTCCAGCAGGTGCTGAGACTCCGACGAACCGGCCCGCCCCTGCTGTTTGACCTGGGCCACGATCTTGCGAAAGGCCTTGGCCAGACGGCCCTGATCGCCATCCAGCAGCGAGCTGGAGTAGCCGCTTTCCGAGTCGATGGCATCGTGGCGCGGCAGCAGGCGGCGGCGCCTCAGTCGCAACCCGGCCAAGGTCAGCAGCGCGCCGATCACGGCGCCCAGCAGTACCAACAAGAGCTGAAACCCCATCGATGCCGCTCAGCAGATCGGCGCGGTCAACGCCTCGGTGGCACCGAGCCAGCGCATGGCCTGCTCGCGGGAGCTGCCGCACATATCGGGGTCGGGCTTCAGCGAGGCGCAGACGGCGGGCCGCTCGGGGTGGCCGAACAGCCGGCAGCGGTCTTGCTCATCGAGTTGGATGCAGCGCACGCCGGCCGGTTTGCTGATGCCATTGACCACCGGCATGCCTGGGATCGGTGAACTGATGGAGGGCGCGATGCAGCAGGCGGCGCAATGAGGACGACATTCCATGCCGCATTGTGCATGAGACATGACCCTGCCACAGTGACTTATCCACAGGCCAGGACTAAAATCAAGGGTTAGCCCGCGCGCCTGCATCAGCCCTGATGCACCCATATTTCGCGGGGCTCTTGATGATCGGCTTGCCCATGTTGTACCCCAAGGAATTTGATGTGATCGTGGTCGGTGGCGGCCATGCCGGCACCGAGGCCGCTCTGGCCGCCGCCCGCATGGGCTGCGCCACCCTGCTGCTGACCCACAATATCGAGACGCTGGGGCAGATGAGCTGCAACCCCTCGATCGGCGGCATCGGCAAGGGCCATCTGGTCAAGGAAGTCGATGCGCTGGGCGGCGCGATGGCCGCGGCCACCGACGAGGCCGGCATCCAGTTCCGCATCCTCAATTCCAGCAAGGGCCCGGCCGTGCGCGCCACCCGTGCCCAGGCCGACCGCGTGCTGTACAAGGCGGCGATACGCCATCGGCTGGAGAACCAGCCCAATCTGTGGCTGTTCCAGCAGGCGGTCGATGACCTGATGGTCGAAGGCGACCGGGTCGTTGGCGCCGTGACCCAGGTCGGCATCCAGTTCCGCGCTCGAGCCGTGGTGCTGACGGCCGGCACCTTTCTCGACGGCCGCATCCACGTCGGCCTGCAGAACTACAGCGCTGGCCGCGCCGGCGATCCGCCGGCCGTCAGCCTGTCGTCCCGGCTGAAGGAGCTGGCCCTGCCCCAGGGCCGGCTGAAGACCGGCACGCCGCCGCGCATCGACGGCCGCAGCATTGACTTCAGCAAACTGCTGGAGCAACCCGGCGACCTGGACCCCGTGCCGGTGTTCAGTTTCATGGGCAACGCTGCCCAGCACCCGAAACAGGTGCCCTGCTGGATCACCCACACCAGCGCCAAGACCCACGACATCATCCGCTCCGGCTTCGAGCGCAGCCCGATGTTCACCGGCGTGATCGAGGGCGTGGGCCCGCGCTACTGCCCCAGCATCGAAGACAAGGTGAACCGCTTTGCCGACAAGGACAGCCACCAGATCTTTCTGGAGCCCGAGGGCCTGACCACGCACGAGTTCTACCCGAACGGCATCTCGACCTCCCTGCCCTTCGACATCCAGCTCGCCGCCGTGCGCTCCATGGTCGGCCTGGAAGACGCCCACATCCTGCGCCCCGGCTATGCGATCGAGTACGACTACTTCGACCCGCGGGCGCTGAAGTCCAGCTTCGAGACCCGCTCCATCCAGGGCCTGTTCTTTGCCGGCCAGATCAATGGCACGACCGGCTACGAGGAAGCCGCGGCACAGGGACTGTTCGCAGGCTTGAATGCGGCGCTGCAGGTTAAAGGCAAGGACGCCTGGCTGCCCGGCCGCGACCAGGCCTATCTAGGCGTGCTGGTCGACGACCTGATCACCAAGGGCGTGACCGAGCCCTACCGCATGTTCACCAGCCGGGCCGAGTTCCGGTTGCAGCTGCGCGAAGACAATGCCGACGCACGGCTGACTGAGGCCGGCCGCACGCTGGGCCTGGTGGACGACGCACGTTGGAGCGCCTTCAACCGCAAGCGCGATGCTGTTTCACGTGAAACAGAGCGGCTCAAGTCCACTTGGGTGCACCCGAATATTCTCGGTGCGGCCGATGCCGAACGGCTGATCGGCAAGGCTTTGGAGCACGAGTACAGCCTGGCCGAGCTGCTGCGCCGGCCGGGCATCGGCTTCGATCAGGTCGCCGAGGCGGCAGCTATCGCTCGACCAGAATGGACTGTTTCACGTGAAACGTTGAAGGCTGAGTTCGGCGCCGATCTGGCCCAGGCTGTGATCGAGCAGGTCGAGGTCAGCGTCAAGTACGCCGGCTACATCAACAAGCAGGTCGAGGACGTGGCCCGCGCCGCGAACTTCGAGAAGCTGCGCCTGCCGGCCGAGCTCAATTACGGCGAGGTCAAGGCCCTCTCCTTCGAGGTGCGGCAGAAGCTCAGCACGCACCGGCCCGAGACCCTGGGCCAAGCCTCGCGCATCTCCGGCGTCACGCCGGCGGCCATCTCGCTGTTGCTGGTCCATCTGAAGAAGGGCCGTTTCAAGGGCTTTGGCGGTGACAATGCCAGCAACGAGGCCTCGGCCACCGACGCTGCCTGACCGACGACCCAACACACCTACATGCTGCTGCAACGAACCCCCGATCTACGTGAACCCCTGGTCCAGGCCGCCCATCAACTGGGCCTGGCCCTGAGCGAGGTCCAGATCGATCAGCTCCAGGCCTATCTGGCCCTGATCCACAAATGGAACCAGGTCTACAACCTGACCGCCGTGCGCCAGCCTGCCGCGATGCTGACCCAGCATCTGGTCGACAGCCTCAGCCTGGTCGAGCCGCTGCGTCGCCACACCCAGGGCCGGCGCTTGCGCGTGATGGATGTGGGCAGCGGCGGCGGCCTGCCCGGTGTGGTGCTGGCCATCGTCATGCCCGAGCTGACCGTGGTCTGCGTCGATGCGGTGGCCAAGAAGACCAGCTTCATCCAGCAGGTGGCGGCCGAGTTGCGCCTGCCCAATCTGCGCGGCGAGCACTCCCGAGTCGAGCAGCTGAAGACCGAACCCTTTGATGTGATCACCTCGCGCGCCTTCGCCTCGTTGGTGGATTTCACCCAGCTGACCCGTCAGCACCTGAAGCCCGGAGCCATCTGGCTGGCGATGAAGGGCCAGACACCGCAGGACGAGATGGATGCCCTGGCCGCCGACGTCACCGTGTTTCACGTGGAACAACTGAACGTGCCCGGCCTCGACGCCCAGCGTTGCCTGGTCTGGTTGCGCCCGACAATCTGAAGCGCGCCGCAAGCATTGCGGCAAAAGCGCCACAGCCGAACCCATGGGAAGTGATGGGCAGGCTTTAAGCTCTCACCTTCCCTACCTCTCAGCGCTATGGCCAAGATCTTTTGCATTGCCAATCAAAAAGGCGGCGTCGGCAAGACCACCACCACCGTCAACCTGGCCGCCGGTCTGGCCAAGGTCGGACAGCGGGTGCTGGTGATAGACCTGGACCCGCAGGGCAATGCCACGATGGGATCGGGCATAGACAAGCGCCAGCTGGAGCTCAGCGTCTATGACGTGCTGCTGGAGAACGCCAGCATCGCCGAGGCGCGGCAGCACAGCGACAAGGCCGGCTACGACGTCGTCGGTGCCAACCGCGAACTGGCCGGTGCCGAGGTCGAGCTGGTGGAGCTGGAGCGGCGCGACCAACGACTCAAGGGAGCGATCAGCGCCGTGGCCGCCGACTACGACTTCGTGCTGATCGACTGCCCGCCCTCGCTGAGCATGCTGACCCTGAACGGCCTGTGCAGTGCCCATGGTGTGGTCGTGCCCATGCAGTGCGAGTACTTTGCGCTGGAAGGCCTGTCCGATCTGGTCAACACGATCAAGCAGGTCCATGCCAACCTGAACCCGGACCTGCAGATCATCGGCCTGTTGCGCGTGATGTTCGACCCCCGCATCACCCTGCAGCAGCAGGTCAGCGAGCAGCTGAAGTCGCACTTCGGCGACAAGGTGTTCGACAGCGTGATCCCGCGCAATGTGCGTCTGGCCGAGGCCCCGAGCTACGGCCTGCCCGGCGTGGTGTTCGACCCGGCATCCAAGGGCGCGCAGGCCTTTGTCGATTTCGCCAAGGAAATGGTTCTGCGTGTAGGCAAGATGTGACCCCATGCTGTTCAACACCGATATCGCCCAAGATCTGCTGCAGGCCGCCGAAAACGCCGGCCTCAATGCCAGCGCCCCACCCCAGCAGGAAATGCTGGACGGCTGGCTGATACGCCTGTCTCCCGGCAAGGCCAAGCGCTCGCGCTGCGTCAACGCGCTGGCCCAGGGCAAGCTGCCGCTCAATGAATTGCTGGCCCGCTGCAAGCACGCCTTCGAACGCGCCGGCCTGCCGCTGGTGGTGCGCATCACGCCGTTCACCCAGCCGGCCGATCTGGACCAGCAACTGGCCGCGCTGGGCTGGGAATTCTTCGATGACACGCGGGTGATGCTGAAGGCCGACCTCGGCGATCTGGGCAAGGTCACCTGGCCCGAGGGCTGCGTGCTGCACACCGTAGGCCACGCCGAATATGCCCAGGCGGTTGGCACCCTGCGAGGCTCCAGCCAGAGCGCGATCGACGCCCACGCCGAGCGCATGCAGCAGTCACCCGTGCCCTATGTGGGCATGCTGCTCAAACGCGGCGACGAGCTGCTGGCCTGCGGCCAGTTCGTCCGCGAAGGCGCATTGGCGGGTCTGTACGACATCTTCACCGTGCCCGAACAGCGCGGCCAGGGCCTGGGCCGCTCGCTGTGCACCCAGCTGCTGAGCCTGGCCCGCGAGCAGGGCGCCCGCAGCGCCTATCTACAGGTCAGCGCCGACAACGAGGGTGCGCGCTCGGTCTATCGGCGCATGGGCTTTGTCGATGGCTACGGTTATCACTACCGTACGCCCGACTTGGCCAGCGTTTATTGAAGGCTAAAGGCCGAGCGCCTCGTCCACCCCGAGGTGGACGTTCATCGCCTGCACCGCCGCCCCGCTGGCGCCCTTGCCCAGATTGTCCAGGCGGGCCATCAGCACGACTTGCGTATCGTGGCCGAACACGAACAGATCGACGCGGTTGGTGTCATTGCAGCCCTGCACGTCGAAGAAGCCTTCTTCGAGCGTGCCCGGGTCGCGCAGCGGCATCACGCGCACGAACTGCTCGCCGGCATAGTGCTTGGTCAGGGCCGCATGCAAGGCCTCGGCCGTCACACCGGCCTTCAGCTGGCTCAGATGCAGGGGCACGGTCACCGACAGGCCCTTGTAGAAATTGCCGACGATGGGCATGAAGATGGGCGCCACCACCAGGCCGGTGTGGGTCATCATCTCCGGCAGATGCTTGTGCTTCAGCCCCAGGGCATAGGGCCGCGGCGAGTTCAGCCGGGCGTCTCCACCCGCCTCGTACTGCGCAATCATCGACTTGCCACCACCGGAGTAGCCGGTGATGGACGTCGCCGACACCGCCAGCTCGCGCGACACCAGGCCGGCATCGACCAGCGGCCGCAGCAGCAGGATGAAGGCGCTGGCATGGCAGCCGGGGTTGGCGATGCGCTTGGCGGCGCGCAGCTTGGCACGCTGGTCGGCGGCCAGTTCGGGCAGACCGAACACCCAGCCCGGCACCGTGCGGTGGGCCGTGCTGGCGTCGATCAAGCAGGTATTGGGATTGGTGATCATGGCCGCCGCCTCGCGCGAGGCGGCATCGGGCAGGCACAGAAAGGCCACATCGGCAGCGTTCAGCAGACGGGCGCGCTCGGCGGCGTCCTTGCGCTTGTCGGGATCAATGCGCAGCACCTCGACGTCGTCGCGCTTGGCCAGATATTCATGAATGCGCAGGCCGGTCGTGCCCTCTTGACCATCAACAAATACTGCATGTTTCATGACAACTTCCTCTCGCGCACAATCGCAACAACCGAACGAACCATCAAGCATAAGGCATGACAACCCATAAGCATCGCGTACTGCTATTGCCCGGCTGGCTGAATTCCGACCCCGGCCACTGGCAAAGCCTGTGGGAGCAGCATTTCGGCTACACCCGCGTCGAACAATCCAACTGGGAATGGCCGCTGCGCGGTGACTGGATGATGCGGCTGGACGAGACCCTGCTGGCCGACGACAGCCTGCTCGAAGCACCCGCCATCCTGGTGGCCCACAGCCTGGGCTGCCAGCTGGTCGCCGCCTGGGCCGCGCACTCGCAGCACACGGCGCGCGTCCACGCTGCGCTGCTGGTCGCGCCGCCGGACCCCGAGCGCGAAGACATGCCGCCGCAGCTGCATGGCTGGCGGCCCATCGTGCGCGGCAAGCTGCCCTTCCCGGCCACCGTGGTGATCAGCAGCGACGATCCCTATTGCGCGCCCGAACGCGCGCTGGCAATGGCGCATGACTGGGGAGCCGAAGTCGTACAGCTCGGAGCGCACGGCCACATCAACACCGAGTCCGGTCTTGGGCTCTGGCCCGAGGGCCAGGTCTTGCTCGACGCCTTGAGCCGCAAACAATAAGCAACCGCCCGCTTGTCGGGGACAATCACGCCCATGGTCACCAAAAAACCCAAAGGTCTGGGCCTCGGTCTGGAAGCATTGCTGGGCCCCAAGGTCAGCGACGCTCCCGCCGCCGCCTCGGGCGAACCCAGCACCCTGAGACTCGAACAGATGCAGGCCGGCAAGTACCAGCCGCGCACGCATATGGACGAGGGCTCGCTGTACGAGCTGGCCGAGAGCATCAAGGCCCAGGGCATCATGCAGCCCATCCTGGTGCGACCGGTCGGCGACAAGCGCTACGAGATCATCGCCGGCGAACGGCGCTTCCGCGCGGCCAAGCTGGCCGGCCTGCGCGAGGTGCCGGTGCTGGTCAAGGTCGTGCCGGACGAGGCCGCAGCCGCGATGGCGCTGATCGAGAACATCCAGCGCGAGGACCTCAATCCGCTGGAGGAGGCCCAGGGCCTGCAGCGCCTGGTCACCGAGTTCCATCTGACCCACGAGCAGGCCGCCCAGGCGGTGGGCCGTTCGCGCAGTGCGGCCAGCAATCTGCTGCGGCTGCTGCAACTGTCCGAGCCGGTGCAGCAAATGCTGATGGCGGGTGATATCGACATGGGCCATGCCCGCGCCTTGCTGCCTTTGGATGGTGCGCAGCAAATCCTCAGCGCGAATGAAATCGTCGCCAAGAAGATGAGCGTGCGCGAGGCCGAGAAGCTGGTCGCCCGCAACACCTCGACGCGCCAGAAGCCGCTGCTGCGCGTGGCCAAGGACAAGCCCCGCGACCTGCAGCGCATCGAGCAGCAGCTGTCCGATTCGCTGACCGCACAGGTCGAGATCCGCGTCAAGAAACGCACCAAGCGCGGCGAGCAGGGCGAGGTCGCGATCCAGTTCGGCTCGCTGGAAGAGTTGAACGGCCTGCTGGAAAAGTTGGGCCTGAGCAACAGCTGAAGACCCTCTTCTGACCGCCTGCATTCCCCTGTCGACAGAGGCAAAGAGCGCCAACAGTTCACACTGCACCTGGAACTGAGGGGGTGCCAGCGCGATCTATTCGTTGTACTGTTAACCCATGGACAGCACCGTGCGTTAAGCACCAAGGCAAAGGCCCGATCCGCGACAGCTGATTGACCGGAAAGTGCTGATGGAGCCCCAGAGGACTTCATCAGAACTTCCCGGACGACTTGAAGAAGGGGTGTCCCGTCTCAAGTCGCCCACCTGAATCAACAGGAGGTCAGCATGGACGTGATCAGCAGCTTTACCGCCCGGTTCGAACGCACCCGCGAAGAAGAGATTTCGCTCGAGGACTATCTTGCCGAATGCAAGCGCAACCCGATGGCCTATGCGACGGCCGCCGAGCGCATGCTCAAGGCCATAGGCGATCCGCAACAGATAGACACGCGCAACGACACGCGCCTGAGCCGGCTGTTCGCCAACAAGACGATCAAGATCTACCCCGCCTTTGCCGAGTTCTACGGCATGGAAGACGCGATCGAGCAGGTGGTCAGCTACTTCCGTCACGCCGCCCAAGGTCTCGAAGAAAAGAAGCAGATCCTCTATTTGCTGGGCCCGGTCGGCGGCGGCAAGAGCTCGATCGCCGAGCGGCTCAAGCAGCTGGCCGAGCAGGTGCCTTTCTATGCGATCAAGGGCTCGCCGGTGAACGAGTCGCCACTGGGCCTGTTCGATGCCGCCGAGGACGGCCAGATTCTGGAGCAGGAGTACGGCATCCCCCGCCGCTACCTGAACCGCATCCTGAGCCCCTGGGCCGTCAAGCGCCTGGACGAGTTCCAGGGCGACATCCGCAAGTTCAAGGTCGTGCGGCGCTTCCCCAGCGTACTCAAGCAGGTCGGTATCTCCAAGACCGAGCCGGGCGATGAGAACAACCAGGACATCTCGTCCCTGGTCGGCAAGGTCGACATCCGCAAGCTCGAAACCTATGCCCAGGACGACCCCGACGCCTACAGCTACTCCGGCGGCCTGTGCCTGGCCAACCAGGGCCTGCTCGAGTTCGTCGAAATGTTCAAGGCGCCGATCAAGGTGCTGCACCCCCTGCTGACGGCCACCCAGGAGGGCAATTACAAGGGCACCGAGGGCTTTGGCGCGATCCCGTTCGACGGCGTTGTGCTGGCCCACAGCAACGAGAGCGAGTGGAAGGCCTTCCGCAACAACAAGAACAACGAGGCCTTCCTCGACCGCATCTACATCGTCAAGGTGCCCTACTGCCTGCGCGTCAGCGAAGAGGTCAAGATCTATGAGAAGCTGCTGCGCGGCTCCTCGCTGGCCAACGCCACCTGCGCGCCCGGCACCCTGAAGATGATGAGCCAGTTCGCCATCCTGACGCGCCTGAAAGAGCCCGAAAACTCGGCCCTGTACTCGAAGATGCAGATCTACGACGGCGAGAACCTGAAGGACACCGACCCCCGCGCCAAGAGCTACCAGGAGTACCGCGACTACGCCGGCGTCGATGAGGGCATGAACGGCATCTCCACCCGCTTTGCCTACAAGATCCTGTCCAAGGTCTTCAACTTCGACAACAGCGAGATTGCCGCCAACCCGGTGCACCTGATGTATGTGCTGGAGCAGCAGATCGAGCGCGAGCAGTTCGCACCCGAGCTGGAACAAAAGTACGTCGGCTACATCAAGGAGTTGCTGGCGCCCCGCTATGCCGAGTTCATCGGCAAGGAGATACAGACCGCCTATCTGGAAAGCTATAGCGAGTACGGTCAGAACATCTTCGACCGCTACGTCACCTATGCCGACTACTGGATACAGGACCAGGAATACCGCGATACCGACACCGGCGAGGTGTTCGACCGCGTGGCGCTGAACGGCGAGCTGGAGAAGATCGAGAAGCCCGCCGGCATCAGCAACCCCAAGGATTTCCGCAACGAGATCGTCAACTTCGTGCTGCGCGCCCGGGCCGGCAATGCGGGCAAGAACCCCTTGTGGACCAGCTACGAGAAGCTGCGCACGGTGATAGAGAAGAAGATGTTCTCCAACACCGAGGAGTTGTTGCCGGTGATCAGCTTCAACGCCAAGGCCAGCGTCGACGAGGTCAAGAAGCACGAGGACTTCGTCAATCGCATGGTCAACAAGGGTTACACGCCCAAGCAGGTGAGGCTGCTGTGCGAGTGGTATCTGAGAGTCAGGAAGAGTTCGTGAAGACAGGGTGTCCAGGCCAAACAGCGATAGGGACCCACTCATGCTTCAGCAAATCATTGATCGTCGCCTGTCAGGGAAAAACAAGTCGATAGGCAACCGCGAGCGATTCCTGCGCCGCCACAAGGAGCAGATACGCGAGGCGGTGAAGCGCGCGGTCGATGGCCGCGGCATCCGCGACATGGAGCGTGGCGAGGATGTGCACATCCCCAAGCGCGACCTCAGCGAGCCGGTGTTCGGCCATGACCAGGGCGGCACGCGCGAGATCGTCCACCCCGGCAATCAGGACTATATGCGGGGCGATCGCATCAAGCGGCCCGAGGGCGGTGGCGGCAAGGGCGGCGGTGGCGGCGAGGCCAGTGACTCGGGCGAGGGCGATGACGACTTCGTCTTCCACCTCAGCAAGGAAGAGTTCATGCAGGTCTTCTTCGACGACCTGGCCCTGCCGAACCTGACCCGCACGCAGATTGCCGACACGCCGGAGTGGAAGACCCACCGCGCCGGCTTCGTCACCGATGGCACGCCGACCAACTTACATGTGGTGCGCTCGATGCGCGGCGCTCTGGGCCGTCGCATCGCGCTGGGCATGACGCCGCGCCGTGAGCTGGAGGAATGTGAGCAGGAGCTTCAGGCCCTGCTGGCGCGGCCACAGGATGCCGCCGCCCAGGCCCAGGTGGCCGAGCTGCAGGCGCGCATCGTCACCCTGCGGGCGCGCATCCAGCGCATTCCCTTCCTCGATCCGATCGACCTGCGCTTTCGCAGCCGCGTGCGCACGCCGGTGCCGACCAGCCGGGCGGTGATGTTCTGCGTGATGGATGTGTCGGGCTCGATGGACGAGGCGCGCAAAGACCTGGCCAAGCGCTTCTTCATCCTGCTCTATCTGTTCCTGACCCGGCACTACGAGAAGATCGAGGTCGTCTTCATCCGCCACCACACGCAGGCGCAGGAGGTGGACGAGCAGAACTTCTTCCATGCCACCGAGACCGGCGGCACCGTCGTCTCCAGCGCCCTGGTGCTGATGGACGAGATCATCCGCACCCGCTATCCCAGCGGCGACTGGAATATCTATGGCGCCCAGGCCAGCGATGGCGACAACTGGCACCACGACAGCGGCCGCTGCCGCGAGCTGCTGGCCGACAAGATTTTGCCGATGTGCCGCTACTTTGCCTATGTGCAGGTGGCCGAGCAGGAGCAGAACCTGTGGGAGGAGTACCAGCGCCTGATCGGCGTCGAGACCCACTTCGCGATGCGCAAGGCCATCGAGCCGGCACAGATTTATCCGGTGTTCCGCGATCTGTTCAAGAAGGAAGGAGCGCCCGCATGATCACCATAGAAAACCGCCGCCACGTGGGCCTGGCCCCACGTTCCGATGACTTTGGCGGCCGCCGCCACCGCCGCGTGCCACCGCTGCAGCTCAGGCGGCTGGAGCAGCGCCCGACCGAGCGCCTGCCCTCGCCCAGCGACTGGACCTTCGAGCTGATCGAGCAGTACCACGCGGTGATACGCCAGACGGCCGAGCGCTATGGCCTGGACACCTATCCCAATCAGCTGGAGATCATCACCGCCGAACAGATGATGGACGCCTATGCCTCGGTGGGCATGCCGGTGATCTACCGTCACTGGAGCTACGGCAAGGAGTTCATCACCACCGAGAAGAACTACAAACGCGGCCAGATGGGCCTGGCCTACGAGATCGTCATCAACTCCGACCCCTGCATCTCCTATTTGATGGAGGAGAACACCCTGGCCATGCAGGCCCTGGTGATCGCCCATGCGGCCTATGGCCACAACAGCTTCTTCAAGGGCAACTACCTGTTCGGCATGTGGACCGATGCGTCCAGCATCATCGACTACCTGGTCTATGCGCGTAACTACGTCAGCGAGTGCGAGTCGCGCCACGGCATGGCCCAGGTCGAGGAGCTGCTCGATTCCTGCCATGCGCTGATGAACCATGGCGTGGACCGCTACCGCCGCCCGGCCAAGCTCTCGCTGGCCGAGGAGCAGGCCCGCCGCGAAGACCGCGAGGCCTATGCCCAGCGCCAGATCAACGATATGTGGCGCACCCTGCCCCGCAAGGCCGAACCGAGCGAGGCCGCGGTGGCAGCAGCCAGGCGCTTCCCCGAGGAGCCGCAGGAGAACCTGCTCTACTTCATCGAGAAGAACGCGCCGCTCTTGGAGCCCTGGCAACGCGAGATCGTGCGCATCGTGCGCAAGGTCGCCCAGTACTTCTATCCGCAGCGCCAGACCCAGGTCATGAACGAGGGCTGGGCCACCTTCTGGCACCACCGGCTCTTGAACCAGATGTATGACGATGGCTATCTGGCCGACGGCATGATGATCGAGTGGCTGAAGTCGCACACCAATGTCATCGCCCAGCCGCCGGTGGGCCACCGCAACTACAGCGGCATCAACCCCTATGCGCTGGGTTTTGCGATGTACACCGACATCAAGCGCATCTGCGAAAAGCCGACCGACGAGGACCGCCAGTGGTTCCCCGACATGGCCGGCAGCGACTGGCTGCCGACGCTCGACCACGCGATGCGCAACTTCAAGGACGAGAGCTTCATCGGCCAGTACCTGTCGCCCAATCTGATGCGCGAGTTCCGGCTGTTCTCCATCCTCGACGACGACAAGAAAAGCGAGCTGGAGGTTTCGGCCATCCATGACGAGGCCGGCTACCGCCAGGTGCGCGAGGCCTTGTCGCGGCAATACGACCTCGGCTCACGCGAGCCCAATATCCAGGTCTGGAATGTCAATCTGCGCGGCGACCGGTCGCTCACGCTGCGCCACACCCAGCACAACAACCGGCCCCTGCACGACAGCGCCCAGGAGGTGCTCAAGCATGTGGCACGGCTGTGGGGCTTTGGCGTGCAACTGGAGAGCGTCAACGGCCAGGGCGAGGTCAGCAAGCGCTGGTCGGTGGCGGCGCCCACCCATCCCTGATCCAACGGCCGGCCGATACCCGACGGAATTGGCCCGCCCTTCTCCCCCTTCATGGGGCTTGCCCGGAGCCGGACCCCGCCTAGAATTTCTTCCAGGCCTGTCCGCGGCCAGGGCCGCAGCCGTCATTCCAAAGGGAGAACCCAGATGTCATTCTTCAAACATGCCTCAGCACTTTCACTCGCCGCCGTGCTTGGTGCCTGCGGCGGCGGCGGCTCCGACGGCGGCAGCGCCGAACCGACCAATCTGTCCCAATCCACCACCGAAGCCCGCCAGGCGGTGGAATTCAGCGTCAGCGGCGCAGCCACCATCGTCGCCAAAAGTTCGGTGCTGGACAACAATCCGCTGTTCAGCCTGAGCGGCCCCAGCGGCTCGTCTCCAGGCACGCCCACATTGAAGGCGCAGAGCGCCAAGGCGCCCAGCGTCAAGCCGCAGGCCCTGGTCTCGTTCGGCTGCGCCGACCTGCAGGTCTTCACCGGCACGTGCACCGGCACGGTCGCCGTCGATGCCAACTTTCTGGACTCGGTCACCCAGATCCCGGCCGACAGCTTCCTGTCCATGACCTTCACCGGGCTCAGCGGCGTGATGGACGGTGTCAGCACCCGACTGGACGGCCTGTTCCGCATCGACTTCCTGACCGCCGTGAACAACAATGCCACCTCGTTCGCCAATATGCGACTGCGCATCACGCTGAACAATTTCTCGGGCATGGTGGGCGCCATCAGCTACGGCCCCGAGACCTCGACCGCCCTGCTGGAGTTCGACGGCCAGGGCCAGCCGACCATCACCATCGGCGACCTGACGCTGAGCAAGATCAGCAACCTGGTGATCACCGACAACAGCAACTACAGCATCGGTTCGGCCCAGCTGCGCAAACCCTACTGGGGCAGCGACAGCAACAAGCTGGACAGCAGCTTCCAGACCTGGGTGGTCGGCCAAGGTCGCCCGGCCGTGGGCTCGGTCGCATCGCTGACGGCCAGCAACGGCGTGACTGCCAAGGTCGAGGTCAGCGCCTCCAGCAGCGCCAGCGTGGTCTATCCCGTACAGATCGCGATCGGCGCCTCGACCAAGCGCTACACGGTGACAGCCAGCTATGCCTCGGCCACCGCTACACCCACCTACGCTGTGGTCGAACTGCCCTGAGGCTTGCCGCGCTCAGGCGCTGAAGATCTTGCCCGGGTTCATGATGTTCTGCGGGTCCAGCGCGCTCTTGAGCTGACGCATCAGCGCCACCGCGCCGGCCCCGGCCTCCTCGACCAGGAAGCCCATCTTGTGCAGGCCTATGCCGTGCTCGCCGGTGCAGGTGCCCTCCAGCCGCAGCGCCCGCTGCACCATCTGGTGGCTCAGGCGCTCGGCGATGTCGCGCTCCTCGGGGATGTCCGGGTCGATCAGATAGCCCAGGTGGAAATTGCCGTCGCCGACATGGCCGACGATGAAATAGGGCAGGCCCGCTGCCTCGACCTCGGCCACCGATTCGTTGATGCTCTCGGCCAGGCGAGAGATCGGCACGCAGGTGTCTGTGGTCACGCAGCGGCAACCGGGCTTGGTCTGCAGCGCCGACAGATAGGCATGGTGGCGGGCCGTCCACAGCTTGGTGCGGGCCTCGGGCGTGGTCGCCCATTCGAAGTCTTCGCCGCCGAACTCGCGGGCAATCTCCTGCACCGTCTGGGCCTGCTCCGCCACACCCGCCGGGCTGCCGTGAAACTCCATCAGCAGCATGGGCGCCTCGCGCAGGGTCAGCTTGTCGTGCTTGTTGACGGCGCGCACGGCGTGGGGGTCCAGCAACTCGCAGCGGGCGATCGGCACGCCCATCTGGATGATCTGTATCGTCGTCTGCACCGCTGCGTCAATGGTCGGGAAAAAGCACACCGCCGCCGATACCGCCTCGGGCAGCGGGTAGATACGCAGGCTGACCTCGGTCATCACGCCCAGGGTGCCCTCGCTGCCGACGAACAGCCGGGTCAGGTCATAACCGGCGCTGGACTTGCGCGCCCGCGTACCGGTCTGAATCACATCGCCGGCGGCGGTGACCACCGTCAGCCCCAGCACGTTCTCACGCATCGTGCCGTAGCGCACCGCATTCGTGCCGCTGGCACGCGTGGCCGCCATGCCGCCCAGCGAGGCATCGGCGCCGGGGTCGATAGGGAAGAACAGGCCGCTGTGGCGGATCTCGTTGTTCAGCTGGTTGCGCGTCACGCCGGCCTGCACGGTGACGGTCAGATCCTCGGCATTGATGCGCAGGATCTTGTTCATCCGTGACACATCAAGGCTGATGCCGCCCTGCACCGCCAGCAAATGACCTTCCAGCGAGGAGCCCACGCCATAGGGAATCACCGGCACCGCATGAGCATGCGCCAACTTCAGCACGAAGGCGACGTCCTCGTTGCTCTCGGCGAACACCACGGCCTCGGGCGGCGGTGCATCCAGCGGCGACTCGTCCCGCCCGTGCTGCTGGCGCACCGCCAGCGCGGTCGAGCAGCGCTCGCCGAAGCGTTGCTTCAGGGCCGACAGCATCTCGGCAGGGATCAGACGCTGGGTTTGGGGCAGGTCGTGGGGGGCGTTCATGCAGAGCTCCTGGCATCCCGGGGGCGGATGCGTCAGCGGTAAGTGGGCGCGGGGCCGCGGCCCCGCATACCCCACAGCTTACTCGCTGATCAGAATGCTCCGGTAGGCCGGATCGGCCTTGATCTCGGCCTCGCTGAAGGGCAGCTTGGCCCAATGGCTGCCTTTCAGATAGATATCCGAATAGAGCCGGGTCTGGTCCGCGAAGTTGGGCGACAGGATGTGGCTGGACTGCGAATAGGTCAGCATGCCCTCGGCCACCGGCCCGTTGGCATCGAAGGTGACGAACTGCATATAGCTGTTGCCATAGAAAGGGTCACCGTACAGGCCGCCCGACAGATTGCCGCGCCCGTTGTTGAAGGTATAGCGTCCGCCGGGAATCGGGATCGGTGCACTGTCGCGCACCAGCACCTGGCGACGTGCGTTGACTTCCTCCAGCGGCATCTTCTGGTCGGCAAACCACTGCACGGTGTCGGCCAGCAGGGTGGCTGCCTTGGTGTTGGCCGGGTTGAAGCCACGCGGCGTGTAGACCGGATCAGCCGGATTGAAGGGCACGCGCCAATAGCCCGCCTCCTTCAACTCGCCGGTCAGCTCGTAGAGCTTGCGGAACAGCAGCGAGCCGGGATCGACCAGGCCCTCGGTCTTCTTCCAGATGCTCAGCACGCCGCAGGCCTTGGTCAGGTCGGTGACCACGCCATTGCTGCCCTTGGCACTGGGCGCGCCGCCGACGCAGGTGGCGGCGACGAACTCGTCCAGCCACATCTCGGGCTTGAAGAAGCGCGCCTTCTGATAGACCTGCTGCAGATTGGCCACCGTGAAACCGGTGCCGGGCAGGCCATCGCTGCCCTTCATGCGGTCCAGCACCTGGGCGATGCCGTTGCGGGTGCGCTCGCCCTGCGGCATGCCCTCGCTGTCCGGACCGGTGGCAATGATCTTCGGGAAGCCGGTCAGGCGGGTCTTGTCGTTGGGCAGCCAGTGGCTGTCGTTGGCGTTGACGATGTAGTCGTCGCTCAGCACATAGGGGCGTTGCGCCGAGGCAATCGCGCCGTTCCAGTTGCAGCTGGCCTTGCTGCCATCCATCAGCACCAGGCCGCGCGTGGCCAGCAGGAACTGGCCGGTGGGGCTGTTCACACAGGCGCCGAGCTGCGCATCGCTGACATTCGCGGCCACCGAGTAGTTGGCATACAGGGTGCGGCCCTTGCGGTCGGCTGCCATGGTGTTGACCCAGGGCATGGCGTTGTAGGTGGCGAGCGACTCGCGCAGGGTTTCGGCACTGCTGGACATGCCGTTCAGCAAGGCCTGATCGAGCAGCTTGTAGTTGCTGTAGTTGGCATCGCGGATCGCAAAAGCCGCACCCTTGCTCCAGGCAAAGGTGGCGCCGTCGCTGAGCACCGGGCCGAAGTCGGTGCCATACAGGGTGCGCTCTATGGTCTTGAGGCTGCCATCGGGCTGCAGCGCCTGTACGCTGAGCGGTGTTCGCGTCATCGCCTTCGAACTGCCATCGACCACATAGCGCGTCGCATCGGCCGGGTCGAGCTTGAGCTGGAACAGCGTGAAACGGTTGTCGGTCGAAAAGGTGTGCGTCCACGCCACATCCTTGTTGAAGCCGATCAAGGGCACCACTGCGCCCAGCAGGGTGGCGCCCATCACGTCGTACTTGTTGCCCACCGTCAGGTGCAGCTGATGCAGACGCAAGGCCCCCCACCAAGGAAAGTGGGGGTTGCCCAGCACGATGCCGGCGCCGCTCTGCGTCACGCCCTTGCCCAGGCCGTAGCCGTTGGAGCCGATCACATGCTCATGCAGCCATTGCGTTCCCTGTACCAGCGGCGTGTTGAGCACCGCCAGCTGGGTGGACTTTTGGCGCAGCGCCCGCGCGGTCGGCGGCACAGCCGCACTGGCCAGCAGTGCCTGAGGTGGTTGGGCGCCGCCGATCGCGGCGATGAACTGCATCGAGCTGCCCGCCATCGCCGCCTGATTGAAGCGGAAGTAGGCATCATCCTCGGTCATCGGTCGCACCCAGGCGGCATCCTTGCACTCGCTGGGCAGGCCGTTGGGACCCTTGTCGCGCAGATAGCGGTTGTAGCCGGCCACGAAGCCGCTCACCATCGCGCGGATGTCGGCACCGGCACCGGCCTTCATGTTCTGCGCCAGCGCCGGCGTCATCAGCGTCTTGTAGAAGAAGTCGGAGGCCAGATTGGGTGTGAAATCGCCGAACTGGCCGAGGTAGGTGATGGGTTTGCCCGCGGCATCGACATCTCCGAAGTAGCGCGAGCGCTCGCCGCGCATCGTCACCAGCTCCTGGGCGAACAGGCAGATGTGGTCGTTGGCAAAGGCGTAACCGTAGCCGTAGCCGGCGCCTTTGAAGTCGTCCGCCTTGACATGGGGCACGCCATAGCTGGTGTAGCGAATCTCGGCCGAAAAGGCCGGCGCATCGGGCGTCACCGGCTTGGTCGGGTCGGTATCGCCGGATCCCCCGCAGGCACTCAGCAGCAGGGTGCTGGCCATCAGCGTCGCCAGCGACCAGGCGCTGGATTGTGAGGTTATGACAGGCTTGGGCATCACGGTCTCCTTGATTTTGGGCCGGTTCGCTGAGCGCTCACGAACCGAGCTATGGCGAGGGCAATCGCTGTGTCGCAGGCTATCATCAAACACTGGAACGCCGCCAGCATGGGCGACCCTCAAGACACAGGAGACAAGTATGCGATTCGCACTCTCGGCACTGGGCGCGGCATTGTTGGGCGGCTTGTGCGCGCCCGCTGCGATGGCCTCGGGCTACCACTTCGGCTCGCAGTCGGCCTCGGCCCAGGGCACGGCCAATGCCAACTCGGCCGAGGCCGCCGATGCATCGGTGCTGTTCTACAACCCGGCCGGCATGACCCAGCTCAAGGGCACCCAGGCCTCCGGCGTGCTGAACCTGGTGCTGCCCAGCGGCCGGTTCCAGGACCAGGGCAGCGTGACCCTGTTCGGCCTGCCCACCGGCGGCGGCAATGGCGGCAAGTTCGTGCACAACGCTGCGGTGCCCCATGCCTACCTGACCCACCAGCTGTCCGATCGCATGAGCCTGGGCTTTGCGATGTTCGTGCCCTTTGGTTCGAAGAGCGAGTACGAGTCCGACTGGAGCGGCCGCTACAACACCATAGGCACCGAGCTGAAGACGATCGCGCTGAACCCGTCGATCGCCTTCAAGCTGAACGACAGGCTCAGCCTGGGCGCCGGCATGACCGCGCAAATGATTGACGGCAAGCTGGCCAAGGCGGCCGACTTCGGCTCGGGCGCACTCAACCTGCTGGTCGAGTCGCAGGTGGCCGCCAATGCGCAGCCCGGCGTGCCGGTGGACGTGGTGCGCGCGGCCGTGATCAACAAGCTGGGCGGCCTGATCAAGCAGGTCTCGGGCAATCCGCTGTACTCCGGCCGGGTCGACATCGACGGCAAGGACTGGGGCCTCGGCTTCAATCTGGGCCTGATGTACCACCACGACGAAGACACCCGCTTCGGTGTGGCCTACCGCTCCAGGATCAAGCACCAGCTCACCGGCGACGCCCGCTGGCAGGTGCAGACCCCGGCGGCCAATCTGGCGGCGCTGCTGAATGGCGCGCTCCCTGGCGCCGGCACGCAGGTGCAGCAGCGCCTGGTGGGCCTCTACACCGACAGCGGCACCCGCCTGCGCGTCGACACGCCCGAGTCGCTGTCCTTCTCGGTCTTCAAGCAGCAGCAGAAGCTGGCCGTGATGGCCGACGTGACCCTGACCCGGCACTCGCGCTTCAGCGAGCTGCGCATCGACTTCGACAATGCACTGCCAGACTCGGTGACGCCGCAGAAATGGATCAACACGGTGCGCGCCGCCTTCGGCCTCAGCTACCAGTGGAGCGACAGCCTGAAGCTGCGCGGCGGCCTGGCGTTCGACCAATCGCCGGTGAGCCAGGCCAACCGCACACCGTCCATTCCCGATGGCGACCGCAGCTGGATCTCGACCGGCCTGAACTGGAAGCTCGACGCCAAGAGCTCGGTCGATCTGGCGCTCAGCTACATCCATGTGGCGCGCGGCCAGGTGGACAGCTTCGACAACGGCGGACTCACCAACGCCGTCGGCTCGCAGGTCTGCAATGCCGCCGGCAACACCTCCAGCTGCGCCACCTTGCGCGGCCGCTACGAACTCAGCTCGACTCTGCTGGGCATCCAGTACAACCGAAGCTTCTGACATGGCAAGCCCCCACGTTCACTTCGTTCACTGCCCCCCAAGGGGGCGCTCAGCGCCCTTCGGGCGGCCGGGCGGGCACTGACATGGCCAACCGACTCTCACAAATCGCCACCCGCACCGGCGACGATGGCACCACCGGCCTCGGTGACAACACCCGCGTGCCCAAGAACCATCTGCGCGTGATGGCGATGGGCGATGTGGACGAGCTGAACTCCAATATCGGCGTGTTGCTGGCCGAGCCGCTGCCCGACGAGGTGCGCGAGTTGCTGATCACCATCCAGCACGAGCTGTTCAATCTCGGCGGCGAGCTGTGCATGCCCGGCTACGAGTTGCTGAAGCTCGATGCCGTGCTGCGCCTGGACGAAGCCCTCGCTCACTTCAACGCGAACCTGCCGAGGCTGAAGGAATTCATCCTGCCGGCCGGCACGCGCAGCGCGGCCATTGCCCACGTCTGCCGCACCGTCGCCCGCCGCGCCGAGCGGGCGGTCGTCACGCTGAATGCCAGCGAGCCCATCAATGACGCGCTGCGCCACTACCTGAACCGGCTCAGCGATCTGCTGTTCGTGCTGGCGCGGGTGCTGAACCGGGCCAATCTGGACGGCCTGGGCGGGGACGATGTGTACTGGCACTCCGAGCGGCTGAAGCGCCAGGACGCCGCCGAAAACTGATACCGAGCTAAGTCAGCTGTTCCACCGCGGCCCTCAGCCGCTGCGCATAGGCATTCTTCAGCGCCGCCGGCGCCAGCACCTGCACATGGCCGGCATGGCGCAGCAGGTCCATCAGCAGCTCGGTCGCATCGACGTAGGGCACGCTGAGCTGCCAGCGGCCATCGGCCAGCCACTCGCTGGTCTGGGCCGGGTGCCACTCCTCCTGCGCCACCCATTGCGCCGTTTCGGCGCTGAACACCAGCAGGGCCCGCTGGGTGCTGGCACCGGCAAAAATGCCGTAGCCCTGGTCCAGTTCGGCCTCCAGCTGCTTGGCGCTGACCGCCTTGGCCTTCTCGTCCAGCGGCTCGGCGGCCTCCATCGCATCCAGGGCAAAGCGGCGCAGGCCCTCGCTGGCATGGCACCAGGCATCCAGATACCAGGTGTTGCGGTAGTGGACCAGGCGCAGCGGTGAGACGGTGCGCTCGCTGACCTGGCGGCCGCTGTCACTGGTGCGCTTGCGGTAGCGCAGCCTTAAGCGCTGGCGCTTGACCAGCGCGCTGCCCACCGTCTCGAAGCTGGCCGAGGGCACGCGCCGCCGCGCGGTGCTGATCAGCTTGACCCGCTTCATCAGCTCCTTGGCCTCCTGCTCATCGGCACCCAGCATGCCGGTCAGCTTGTCGAACATCGGCTGCAGGTGGCGGGTCAGGATGCCGTCTTCGTCGAGGCCGGACAGCAGCTGGTGCATCGTCAGCAGCGCGTGCAGCTCCTTTTCGCTGAACCACACGCCCGGCAGCTCGTGCTGGGCACCGCGCCAGGCCTGGCCGAAGCGGTAGCCGTTGGCCATCGCGTCGTACTCGATCGGCGCGTCCATGCGCTCGCGCAGGTATTGCAGATCGCGCTTCAAGGTCGCCGGCGACACCTCCAGCGCCTCCAGCAACTCGGCAAAGCTGACGCACTCCCGGCTGCGTATCAGCAGCTCGATCTTGTAGAAGCGTTCGGTGCGGTCCATGGTCCTCCAACTATTTCAATCAAGATTTCACTGGCTCACGCCATGAGCCAGCTGCCAGCCAAACTGTGCCACAGGGTCGAACGGTTTTCGGCCTCCCCTCAGGAGAAGCACCATGGCACAGATGATCGCAGCACGCAGCGCCCAGCCGACCAACAGCGCGCAAATCTCGCTTGAAATGGACTGCCCGCCGGCCAACACCAGCCTCGGCTTCGAGCTCGGCTGGGACCATGCCCACCACGGCGTCACGCCGCCGGTCGAGCATCTGTTCGCCGCTTCTCCGCTGCGCCAGGGCTGGCAGTCGGGCCAGGCGACATTTGGCCGGCGCACGCTGAAGGCCGGCCGCCATGTGCGGCTGTGGCTGAAGCTGCGCACCCATGCCTGGTCGCGCGGCCGCTCGTTCGAAGAAGTGCAGATCACACCCAACTACCTGCAGCAGATCGATGTCGAGTTCTGCCCCGTCACCCGGGTCGCGCTGGACCAGGCCGCTGCGGACGACAGCCTGCGCTCGGTGGATCGGGTGCGCGACGATGCGGCCTATGCCGCCGGCAATCTGGTGATGATGAGCCGCCGCGCCAATGCGGCCAAGAACCACCATGACTGGCAATCGGCCAGCGACCTGGTGAAGAGCCTGAGCCGCGGACCGTTCGAGCGCATCGCCGGTCTGGGCGTCACCGAATGGCGCCGCATCGCCACCCTGTGCAGCTATGTCACCGAGCTGCCCCATGCCCAGGCCGCCGCGCTGCCGATGCTGGTGCTGCCGCCGAACCGGCTGCGTCTGTTCAACCCGATCCAGGCGCTGCAGGCCCTGGTCACACGCCAGCTGGCCACGGCGGGCTGGAGCCAGCGCCTCGGCTGCGTCGAGGCCCTGCTGCCCGGTGCCGCGCTGAAGCGAGATTTCAATGCCTTTGTGCTGGCCCTGGTGCCGCGCGTGCTGCAGGCCGGCAAGCAGGGCCAGCCCCAGGCCCTGCGCTGGGCGCTGGAAGATGCCTGGGCCACACCGCTGGTGCAGCGCCGCTGGGTGCAGTTCGCCCAGGCGCTGACGGCCGAACAGGCCGAGCAGCTGGTGGCCCGCGCCGCGGCCAAGGACCTGAGCCCGCTGCAGGTGCAGCAGCATCCGGGCAGCAGCGCCACCGACGGCTGGGCCCTGGAGCAGGGCGGATTTCAGGCACCCATGACACCCAGCCGCCGGGTCCCGAGCCACGCGCGAGCTCGTGGAGCCAGAGCTGAAGCCGGTCTGTGCCACTGACACGGACATCAGGCTGCACGGGTCTGCCCCCTGCAGCCGCAGGGGGTACCAAAGCAAGGTCATCGCACGGTCACAGAGCTCCCGGAAAGTGGAGTGGCTGGAGCAAGGCAGGGCAAGACCCGCCACCGCTCACGCTCATCCCGAACTCTGCCAAGGAATCTCGACCATGCTGAAGAAACACCCCTTGCTGGCCCTCGCGCTGGCTGCCACCCTGCCCGTCGCCTTCTCCGCCCATGCCCTGGGCACCGGCGACATGGCGTTCACTGCCTTCAATGCCGACGAAGACGGCTGGGCCATGGTCACCTTCGTCGACATCGTCGCCAACACCAAGGTCTACTTCACCGACAACGAATGGGGCGGCGCCTCCTTCAACACCGGTGAAAGCTACCACCAGTGGATCAGCGGCCCCGCCACCATCAGTGCAGGAACCGTGATCCGATTCAAGAACATTGATGTGGCTTCGATGTCCGCTTCGGTGGGCACGCTGACACAGGTCAGTGTCTCCGGCAGCACCAATCTCGGCCTGAGCCAGTCGGCCGACACCGTCTACGCCTTCGTCGGTACTTCGGCGACCACCCCGACGGCCTTTCTGAGCGCGATTTCATCAGGTGCCTTCAGCGCCGCCGAAGGTGGCCTGACCAACACCGGCCTGTCGGTCGGCAACGGCGCCATCCAGCTGAAAAACGGCTCGGACTTCGCCGAATACAGCGGCCTGCGTGCGGGCCAGGCCCAGTTCAACGCCTACAAGAGCCTGGTCGGCAACAGCGCCAACTGGACGGACAAGGGTGACGGCAGCTACGCCGCGCTGGCGCCCAACACCACGGCCTTCACGGTGACCGCCGTGCCGGAACCGGAGAGCTATGCATTGATGCTGGCCGGCCTGGGCGCGATCGGCTTCATCGCCCGCCGCCGCAAGCAATCCTGACCCCGACAGCACCGGGTTCGGAAGGACTCGGGGGGCAGGCGGAGGACCGGCCTGCCATCAAGGCAAACCCGGACACAGCTTTTCCATGTCACCACCCTGCCCCTGCAGGGCCACGTGGTGACCCTGCTCGATGAACCAGCGCGCCCAGCCATAGGCCAGATCACGGTTTGGATGCCAGGGGCCGGTCCTCTCATGTGCGATGCGTTTGCCGCGCCGTTCAATGAAGACGACGCGCCACATGCTGACGGTTTTGGGCGAATCAAATGGGTTCATGAGCGGCGAAACTATAGCGGCGCGCGATAGTTTTTGGCTGCCCCAAAACCGGGAGGCAACACCGTACCCCCGAGCCGTGTGACTTATGACGAGTCAGCTAGGGAAAACGCGGAATCTCCTATGAGAACAAGCTCACGAACGCGTCCAGTGTGGCGCTCGGCACGCCCTGCTTCTGCGCCTCCTTGCGCAGCTGCCTGTCGTCGCTGATGAGCTGAGCAGCGCGTCCCGCGAGGGCCAGCTGCAGCAGGGTGTTGGTCGATCGGCCGGGGCCTGCCTCGACCTGCACGACGCGGGCGAAGGGCAGCAGGTCACCCAGCAACTCTTCGCGCTCGGCCGCGGTCAGCCTGAACCGGCGAAAGGCCAGCGCGGCCAGCAGCTCCTGTGCCGTTGCGGCACTGAGCAGGGGCAGGACCTGGCCGGACTGCCAGGCCTGGCGCAAGCGTGCGGCCGGCCCCTCGTTCTGGAACAGCGCGGCGAGCACGAGCGCCGTGTCCAGCACCACCGTGGGGGGCTGGCGATTTCGACGCCCGGCCTTCATCGGGCACTGGCACGTTTTGCGGCGGCGACCTTTTTGGCGGGCGGCGGGGTCTGCCGCGTTTTGATCGCTGTTCTGGCCAGCGGTTTGGCCGCCACGGCGGCACTGCCGCGTTTACTGCCGCTTTTTGGCAGCGTGCGGCGGGCCGGCGGCAGGGCGTCGTTCGACAGCGCCGTTGTCACTGCCGCGTTTTGCTGCCTCGTTCTGCTTGCCGGTTTGGCCGGTGCTTGGTGCCCACGCGCCGCCACTGCCGCGTTTTGCAGGTCTTTTTCGCTCAGATCGAGCTCGGCCAGCTTGGCGCGTACCGCGTCGCCGCGTTGGATGCGTACCGGCGTCAGGATGATTTGTCCGCCCCGGGCCTGGACATCGAAATATTCCACCGGCCCCATGGTTTGCGTCACGCTCTTGGGCAGCGTCAACTGGTTCTTGGCGGTGATCTTGGCAAGCATCTCGGTAGCAATCTCGGAAAGTAAGGATTCCTTACTTTAGCCGATGCCGACATCGGCGCTGCTGCGGCGCAGCAATCCATCCATCAAGGCACGATGGGCTTCAGCTCCGCGTCGGCCATGCCCACCAGCAGCGCCCTGCCATCGGGCAGCACACGGAACTCGCCGAAGCGCGCCTGGGCCCAGCGCTCGCCTTCGCCCTCGCGGAAGAACCAGGCGTCGGTGACCAGTATCCAGCGCCCGTCCTTGGGTGTCAGCTCGATCAGCAACTCGTCCGCAGCCAGCGCACGATCCGGCTGCTGGCCCCGCTGCACGGTGGCCACGCCACGGGCATCGATGCGCGCCACGACCTTGGGCCGGGCGCTGCCGGGTGCCTGCAGCAAGGGGGTTTCGTCAAGGCCGCCGCTGCCGAAGTTCAAGCGCATGTAGTCGCCCTGCATCAGCGAGCGCGGATCGATGGGCGCAAGCGCCACGAACACCGGCCGGCCGCGAGCGATCAAATCCTGCTTCTGCCAGATCGCCCCGTTGGCCACCAGCAGGGTCAAGGCGCCGCCGGCCAGCATGGCCCAGGCAGCAGGGCCAGGTCTTGCTGAACCCAGGTGATCGACGCGGCTCGCGCGCCAGGCCGGCGCCAGCCAGGCCAGCGCACCCAGCAGGCCGCCGGACCCGGCCAGCACCAGCGCCTTGGTCGCCAGCGGCCATTGCAGCTGGTAGTAGAAGCTGCCAAAGCCCCAGGCCGCCACCAGGGCCGCCGCCGAGGCCAGGCGCCAGCGCTGTGTGGTGCAGCACAGGGAAACAGCCAGCAGCACGGCACCCAGGGCCGGCACAAACCAGCAGAGGCCCGCCAGCACGGCGGCCACCGCCAGCGGCAGCCAGCCCATCAGGCCGGCCCAGGCGCGCACTGCCAGCCAGGTGGCAGCCAGCGCCATCAGCACCGAGCCGGCCTGCAGCGGCAGGGCCTCGCCCGTCAAGCGTGGCGTCAGGTCATTGGCGACCTCCCGGCTCAGCTCGCCCATGTTGCCGCCGACCATGAAGCTCATGCCCGACAACCAGGCCAGGCCGGCCAGCACCAGCAGCAGCCAACCGGCAGCCAACGCCTCCAGCAGCGCCGCCTCCCGTGCCAGCCGGCCCCGCATCAGCTGCTGTTGCTGCAGCCACAGCGCCAGGCCCCAGGCCAGCAGCAGGGCATGCAGCACCAGCCAGGGCACGAAGATATCGGCGCGCCACATATTCCAGCGCAGCGGCATCAGCACCAGGCCCAGCAAGGCCGCCGCTGCTGCGCCCAGCAGCACGCGCAGCCAGGTCTTGGGAATGGCCCAGGCCACGCCCAGGGTCACCGCCAGCATCAGCAGCGAGGCCAGCGTCAGGCTGAGGTCGCGGTACAGGCCGACGATCAGCATGCCGCCACCGACCAGCAGCGCCGGCACGGCCAGCTGCTCGACGAACAGGGGCAACTCGCGCGAGCGCATCACCACCACCGCGGCCAGCAGCACCAGCACGCCGACGAAATAGGGCCCGACACCGCGCCGCAGCACATCGCCCAGCAGCATGCCAATCATGATCAGCAGCGGCACGGCCGCGAACCAGGCGCCCACGGCGGTGAGCAACACCACCGGCCAGGGGCGTTCGTCCTGGGTGGGCAGCATCGCATCGGCCGGCAGCAAGCCTGTCTGCCGCGCAGCTTGCAAGGTTTGTTCGGCGGTCTTCATGCGCCCTCTCCCGCGGCGCGGCGCGACAGGCGCAGGATCAAGCTCACCGAGCCCGCCAGCAGTCCCGCCGCACCCAGGCCCAGCAGCATCAGCTTGCCGATCTCATCGCCATGGCCGTTGCTGTCGAACAGCCAGCGGCCCAGGCCGGCCACCAGCAAGGCATTCAGCCCGAGGGCCACCGCGCTGAGCCCAAACACATCGAACCAACGGCGCGTGCCGAGCAGGCCGGCCGAGACGGCCAGCATCAGCAGGCCCAGCGGATACTGACCGGCCACGGTGCGGTAGAACAGGCCGCCCAGCGCGATCAGGGTGAAGGACATCACCGCCAGCACGACGGCCGTGCGCATCGCCCAGGGCCCGGCACCGGTGAAGCGCCGCAGGGCCGGGCTCAGGGCCGCGACCAGCAGCAGGGCCATCGCCCAGGCCAGCATGTGCACGTCCAGATCCTCGGGCCGCACCTGCCACTGCCGGCCGATATGGGTGTGCGTCCAGAGCGACAGCGCCGTCATCGCCACCAGGGCCCAGGGCGCCCACAGCACATCGGAGCGCGCACCCAGGCACAGCGGCAGGGCCAGCACCGCCCACAGCGCGAACAGCTGCCAGGCATCGGCTCCGGTCTGATAGGTCTGGCCGAAATAGGCGAACAGCGCGCCAATGCCCAGGAGGCTCAGCAAGCCCAGCGGCGCGCGGGCGGCGGGCCGCCAGGCCGCCCCCAGCGCGGTGACCAACACCAGCGCCTGCAGCAGGCCGAAGCGGCCGGCGCGGCCCAGGGTCTCCCAGTTCGCGGCAATCCACATCACCACACCGAGGCCGCCCAGCGCGGCGCCCAGCACGGCCACGCCGCGTGGCAGCCAACGCGCCAGACCCGGTGGCTCATCGAGCAGGCCGGACAGCTGCTGCAGCTGCCGGGCCTGCGCGTGATCCAGCTGGTGCCGGGCGATCAGTTCGAACAGGCTCTGGCGCAAATCCATGATGGGCCTCCGCGGTGGTTCGAGGCCATGATACGAGGGTCAGGGCTTGCCGGCTTCAAAATAGAGCCTATGTCACGTGCCTCCCGATTGCTGGATCTGCTGCAGCTGCTGCGCCGCCACCGCCACCCGGTCAGCGGCGCCGACCTGGCCGCCAGCCTGGGTGTGAGCCTGCGCACGCTGTACCGCGACATCGCCACCCTGCAGGCCCAGGGGGCGCAGATTGCCGGCGAGGCCGGCGTCGGCTATGTGCTGCAGCCCGGCTTCACCCTGCCGCCGCTGATGTTCACCCTGGACGAGCTGGAGGCCCTGGGCCTGGGCTCGCGCTGGGTGGTGGCCCGCGCCGATGCCCGCCTGGCCGATGCTGCGGGCCAGGCCCTGGCCAAGATCTCGGCCGTGCTGCCGCCCGAGCTGCGCCATGAGCTGGACAGCCATGCGCTGCTGGTCGGCCCCAGCAGCGCCGGATCGGCCGCCGACGCCCTGCTGGCCAGCCTGCGCGAAGCGATACGCGGCGAGCGCAAGATCGCCATCAGCTACCGCGATCTGCAGGGCCGCGACAGCCAACGCCTGCTGTGGCCGTTCGCGCTGGGCTTTTTCGACCAGGTCGAGGTGCTGGTCGCCTGGTGCGAGCTGCGCCAGGCCATCCGCAACTTCCGCACCGATCACATCCTCGGCCTGGAGCTGACCGACACCCGCTACCCGCGCCGCCGCCAGGCGCTGCTGAAGGAGTGGCGGGCGCAGGAGGGCATTCCGGGCTCCTGACCTCCTCATCACTGCTGCCAGAAACTGACAGCAGCGCCGGCCACCATGGCTGCCATCACAAACCAACTTGTTGAAGGCACCCCATGACCCAGCCCAACTTCGTTCTTCTCTACGTCGCCAGCCCCACCGAGAGCGCCGGCTTCTACACCCAGCTGCTGGCCCAGCCACCGGTCGAGTCGTCCCCCACCTTCGCGATGTTCGCGCTGGACTCCGGTGTGATGCTGGGCCTGTGGGCACGCCACACGGTGGAGCCCGCCGCCGCGGGCCAGGCGGGCAGCGCCGAGCTGGCGTTCGCGCAACCCTCCAGGGAGGCCGTCGACGCGCTGCACGCCGAGTGGCAGACGCGCGGCCTGCCCATCATCCAGGCACCGACGGTGGTGGACTTCGGCTACACCTTCACCGCCACCGACCCCGACGGCCACCGCCTGCGCGTATTCACGCCCCAGGGCGATTGAGGAGGCCGGCCATGATCGCGATCGAACCGCGCCACTGGATCGCCGTGGCCAGCGCCGAGCATGTGCGGCTCGGCCGGGCCCAGGGCTTCATGCAGGTCTGCCATGGCAAGGCCGCACCGCTGCGCCGGCTGCAGGCCGGTGACTGGGTCAGCTACTACTCGCCCAGCACCCGCTCTAGCGGCAAGGACCGGCTGCAGGCCTTCACCGCCGTGGGTCGGGTGCTGCCCGGCGCGCCCTATGCCGTCGATATGGGCGGCGGCTTCGTGCCGTTCCGCCGCGATGTGGCCTGGTTGCCGGCGGCGGAGGCCGCTATCCAGCCGCTGCTGGACCAGCTGGACTTCACTGCCGGCCAGCGCAGCTGGGGCTATCAGCTACGCTTTGGTCTGTTCGCAGTCAGCGCGCATGACATGGACCTGATCGCGCGTGCCATGGCCATCGATGCCCCTAGAACTGAGGTCGCCAGCTGAGCCTGTTTTGTGCAGACTCTTGCGCTCCACTCTCTTGCGAAATGGAGCTTGCGATGGCCATCACCCTGAAGCAGTACTGGAAGAACCGCGATGTCGAGTTCGCCAACGAGTTGACGCCCGAGCTGCGCGCCAACGCGACCGAGACCGTGCGGCGCGCCAACCAGTTGCTGATGATTTACCACGCGGCCACCGGCAACACCACGCCCGACAACGTCAACAGCGGCTGGCGGCCGCCGTCGGTCAACGCGGCGACCAAGAACGCGGCAAAGAACTCGCCGCACCTGAGTTGCGAGGCGGTCGACCTCTCGGACGATGTGGAAGCCATCGATCAATGGCTGGCCAGCGACGCCGGCCGCCAGGCCCTGATCGATTGCGATCTCTATGCCGAGGTGGCCAGCGCCACGCCGCGCTGGGCCCATCTGCAGACGCGCAAGACGGCCAGCGGCAACCGCATCTTCAAACCCTAAGGTGAATCGCAGCAGCGCGCGCGCTCCAGCAGCAGCTCGCGCTCGCGCACATTGCGGGTCAGCGACGCCGCGCGTTCGAACTCGGCCTGCGCCTCGACCCGCCGGCCCAGCTTGAGCAGCAGGTCGGCGCGCACTGCCGGCAGCAGGTGGTAGCCCTTCAGCATCGGCTCGCTGCTCAGCGCGTCGGCCAGTTCCAGGCCGGCCGCCGGGCCGTAGGCCATGCCTATGGCCACCGCACGGTTCAGCGCCACCACCGGCGACGGCATGACCTGGGCCAGCGCGTCGTAGAGCGCGGCAATGCGCGGCCAATCGGTCTGGTCGGCCGTGCCGGCCCGGGCATGGCAGGCCGCGATCGCCGCCTGCAGCGCGTAAGGCCCCAGCGCCGCATTCAGCCGCTCGGCACGGGCCAGCGCAGTGAGGCCGCGACCGATCAGCAGATGGTCCCAGCGCGCACGGTTCTGCTCCAGCAGCAGCACCGGCTGACCCTTGGCGCCGATGCGCGCCCGGGCCCGCGAGGCCTGCAGCTCCATCAGCGCGACCAGGCCGTGGACCTCGGGCTCTTGCGGCATCAGCTCGGCAACGATGCGCCCCAGCCGCAGTGCCTCGTCGCACAGCGCCGGGCGCATCCAGTCGCCGCCACTGGTGGCCGCATAGCCCTCGTTGAACACCAGGTAGATGACGGCCAGCACCGAGGCCAGGCGCTCGGGCAGCTCGGCCGCACGCGGCACCTCGAAGGGCACCTTGGCGGCAGCCAGGCTGCGCTTGGCGCGTACGATGCGCTGCGCCACCGTGGCCTCGGGCAGCAAAAAGGCACGGGCGATCTCGTCGGTCGTCAGGCCGCCGAGCAGGCGCAGCGTCAGCGCCACGCGGGCCTCTGGCGCCAGGATCGGATGGCAGGCGGTGAACACCAGGCGCAGGAGGTCGTCGCCGATATCGTCTTCCAGCGCCGCATCGAAGGCCGGCTCGAAGGCCTCGCCATGGATCTCCAGATCGCGGCCTATCTCCTCGTGCTTGGCGGCCAGCAGCTGGACGCGGCGCAGATGGTCCAGCGCTCGGTTCTTGGCCGCGGCGGTGAGCCAGGCGCCGGGACGGTCGGGCACGCCCTTCTCGGGCCATTGCTCCAGCGCGGTGACAAGCACGTCCTGCGCCAGCTCTTCGGCCACGCCGACGTCGCGCACCATGCGCGCGACGACGGCGATGATCTTGGCCGACTCGATGCGCCAGACGGCGTCGATCGCGCGATGGGTGGCTTCCAGGGTCATCGGCGAGTCAACGCTGCTTGGCCTGCTGTTCGACTTCAGCGCGCAGCAAGTCCTCCTGCTTGCGCAGCTCGGGCGTGAATTCCTCGCCAAAGTCTTCAGCTTCGAAGACCTGGCGCAGCTCCAGCTCGACCGCCCCATTGCCGTCGAGCGCCGGCCAGCGCTTGACCCATTCGATCGCCTCCTCACGCGACTTGACCTGGATCATCGTGAAGCCGGCAATCAGCTCCTTGGTCTCGGCAAACGGTCCATCGGTCAGGACCGGCTTGCCACCAGCGAACTTCACCCGCAGTCCCTTGGCGCTGGGGTGCAGGCCCTCGCCGGCCAGCATCACGCCGGCGCGCACCATTTCTTCGTTGTACTTCATCATGTCGGTCAGCAGCTGTTCACTGGGCATGACGCAGGCCTCGGTATCGGCATCGGCCTTGCGAATGATCATGAAACGCATAGTCAAATCTCCATCGTGTCGGGGTTGAGGAGCGGGGGCTGATATCGGCCATGCTCTGTCAACACGACGATCCGCTCGGCGTGAAATCGACAGCAGGGCGCTAGGGCTGGCAAATTCTCGCATTGCGCAGAACTACGCGTTGCGTATACACTGCCCGCCATGGAAATCGCCCAGCAAGCCCTTTTGCGCGACGCCATGCGCCGCCTGAACCTCACCCGCGACGGCCTGGCCGAGCGTATCGGCGCCCGGCGTCGGGCCCTGGATACCTGGATCTTGCCCAGCGACTCCAGCGAATTCCGGGCGATGCCCGAGGTCGCCCGGCGCTTTGTGCTGGAGATCATGAGCCGCGCGGCCGAGACCCCAGAATCTACGCAGAGCGTATACACCGGCGAGAATCCTCCGCTCAGCACCTTCGGCCCCGGCCGCCATCTGCTGTCGGTCGAGCAGTTCACCCGCGACGCGGTCGAGGACCTGTTCCACCTCGCCGACGTGATGCAGCCGATCGCCCGCCGCCAGAAGACCACCCGCGTGCTCGAGGGCGCCGTGCTGGCCAATCTGTTCTTCGAGGCCAGCACACGCACGCGGGTCAGCTTCGGTGCGGCCTTCTGCCGGCTCGGCGGCTCGGTCTGCGACACCACCGGCTTCACCTTCTCGTCGATGGCCAAGGGCGAGTCGATCTACGACACCAGCCGCGTGATCAGCGGCTATGTCGACGCCATCGTCGTGCGCCACCCCGAGCAGGGCTCGGTGGCCGAGTTCGCGCAGGCAACGAATGTGCCGGTCGTCAACGGCGGCGACGGCCCCGGCGAGCACCCCAGCCAAGCGCTGCTGGACTTGTACACGATACAGCGCGAGTTCTCGCGCCTGGGCAAGCTGGTCGACGGCGCGCACATCGCGCTGGTCGGAGACCTGAAGTACGGCCGCACCGTGCATTCGCTGATCAAGCTGCTGGCGCTGTACCGCGGGCTGCGCTTCACGCTGGTGTCGCCGGCCTCGCTGCAGATGCCCACGGCCATCATCGATCTGGTCAGCCGCCAAGGGCATCAGGTGGAGATTGTTCATGCGCTGGGCGAGAGCCTGCGCGGCGCCGATGTCGTCTATGCCACGCGCATCCAGAAGGAGCGGCTGACCGGCGAGGCGATCGAGGCCGAGGCACCGGCCCTGCAGATCAACCTCGCGGCCGTGCAGGCCTGGTGCAAGCCGGACGTGGTCATCATGCATCCGCTGCCGCGCGACAGCCGGCCCGGCGCCCACGACCTGGGCACCGACCTGAACCACGACCCGCGGCTGGCGATCTTCCGCCAGACCGATAACGGCATTCCGGTGCGCATGGCGATCTTCGCCACCCTGCTGGGTGTCGGTTCGCTGGTGCCCCATGCAATGCGCGATGTGGCCTGGACGCCGCCGTCACGCATAGGGCCCGACGACAGCCCCACCCATAGCTTCTAGGTTCGCGCCGGTCGGCGCAAAGTCAGCAGCGCCAGACCCATCAGGCCGATGCCCAACAGCTGCAGCGGGCTCTGCGCATGGCCGTAGACCATCCAGTCGATCAGCACCGCCGCCGCCGGATAGACGAACTGCAGCAGCGCCACGCGCGAGGTCGGCAGCCGCGCCATGCCGGCATACAGCAGCACATAGGCCAGGCCCGTGTGGATGATGCCCAGGCCAGCCAGCCAGCCCCAGGCCGGGCCCAACGCCGGCCAGCCGTGCAGCAGCGGCCAGGCGCTCAGCAACACGGTGCCGACCAGGCACTGCCACCAGGCCAGGGCAAAAGAGCTGATGCCCTGCGCCAGCTTGACGATCAGGCCCATGCTGGCATAGCACAGCGCACCGGCCAGGCACATCAGCAGGCCGATGGCATAACTCTCGTTATACGTGGTTGATGAGGCGCTACCTTCCAGCAATCCCGTGGCCAGAGCCAGCCCGGCCAGCGCCAGCAGCACGGCGGCAATCTGCAGCCGTGTGATGCGCTCACGCAGCCACCAGGCGCCCAATAGCATCAGCCACAGCGGATGCACATGGACCACCACCGTGGCCACGCCTATCGAGGTGCGCGAGATCGCGGCGAAGAACAGCGCCCAGTTGACCAGTATCAGCACACTGGCCGCCAGTGCCGCCAGCAGCGCCCGCCCGCGCAGACGCAACTCACCCAGGCGCCCCGTGGCGGCGCCCCAGACCATCAGCGCCACCAGGCCGAAGGCGCAGCGGAACCAGACGGTGGTCAGCGGGTCCTGGCCGGCCTCCTCGACGAACACGCCTATGGTGGCCAGCAACAGGCCGCAGGCCACCATCAGCCACAGGCCTTGGCGTTCTTCAGCCGCGGTGCTGCGGGCAGCGGGGAGGGGGTGGGTCAGGGCATTGCTCATGCCCTCACTGTGCGAAAATGCCTTCCACCCGTAAAGCGCATAGTTTTAACGCTTACCATTCGCTTATCGAATGAATCGTTGATTGGAGAAGCCCATGCAAGCCGCCGATCTGCAGCTCGACTGGCTGCGCGCCTTTGTGGCCGTGGTCGATGCCGGCTCGCTCACCGCCGCCGCGCCGCAGGTGCACCGTTCGCAATCGGCGCTGAGCATGCAGCTTAAAAAATTGGAAAACGCGATCGGCCGACCGGTGCTGACGCGCGGCCCGCGCCATCTGGAGCTGACCGTCACCGGCATCGAGCTGCTGGGGCCGGCACGGCGCATGCTGGAACTGCACACCGAGGCGCTGGCCATCCTGCACGGCCCCGAGATCGCCGGCCGCATCAATCTGGGCGTGCCCGACGACTACGCGGCCAGCTATCTGACGCCGGTGCTGCGCAGCTTTGCCACGCGGCATGCCGGCGTCGAAATCACCCTGGTCTGCGAACAGTCGACCTCGCTGATACCCAAGGTCACGCGCGGCGAGCTGGACCTGGCCCTGATCAGCCGCGACCGGCCGCAGCGCGGCACGCTGCTGTTCCGCGAACCGCTGGTCTGGGTGGGCGCGGCCCAGCACGAGGCCTGGCGGCGCAACCCGCTGCCGGTGGCGATTTACGAGAGCGGCAGCCGCGCCCGCCGCGATGCGCTGGCCGCACTGACGGCGCAGCGCCGCGCGCACCGCGTCGTCTACAACAGCGCCAGCCTGGCCGGCCAGCTGGCCGCCGTCGAAAGCGGCCTGGCCGTCGCGGCGCTGACCCGCTGCAGCGTGCCGCCGGGCCTGCAGATACTGGGCAGCAAGCATGAGCTGCCGGCACTGCCGTCGATGGAGGTGGCGGTGCTGCGCAGCAAGGCCTCGCAGCGCATGCCGGCGGTGGACGCGATGCACGAGCAGATGCTGCGCACGCTGAAAAAGGGCGGGGAATGAACTGACGGGTTCAGCCCCAGACCTCCAGCACCGCCTCCCGCACCGCCGCCACCGCCGGATCGGGCACCTCCTTGACCGGCGCCATCCAGCACAGCCAGGTATGGGCCCGCCAGCCGGGCCAGACGACCAGCTCGCCGGCGCGCTCGGCCGCCTGCGCCTGGTCGAGCCGCATCAGGCCGGCACCCAGGCCGCTGGCGACCATGCCGCGCACGGCGCCCTCGGTATCGGCCATCGCGCCGTGCGGGAAGGGCTGGCCGGCCTCGCGGAATAGCGTCTCCTGCTGCAGACGCAGCCCGCATTCGGGCGAGTTGCTGACCCAGGGCAGCCGGGCCAGCGCCTCCAGTGATTCGGGCATGCCGGCCTCGGCCTGGCGACGGGTCAGCGTCACGGCCAGGTCGATGACGGTGAGCCGCCGCACCTCCATGCCCTCGATCTGCTCCTGCGTGCTCATCAGATAGGCGCAGTCCAGCTCGCCACGGCGCAGCGCCGCTAAGGTGCGTTGCGACAGGTTCTGATGCAGCTGCAGCATCACCTGCGGATGGCGCTCGGCCAGGCGCACCATCACCTCGCCGAGGCGCAGCGAGACCGGATCGCTGACCGTGCCCATGCGCACCTGGCCGCTGAGTTCGCCGCGTATCTGCGCCGCGGCGGCACGCATGCGCTGGGCGGCCTCCACCGTGCGGCGTGCCTCGATCAGCAGGCTCTCGCCGGCCTCGGTCAGCGCCATGCCCTTGGACGTGCGGTCGAACAGCTTGACGCCCAGCTCGTCTTCCAGCGCCTTCACCTGCGCGCTGACAGCCGGCACGCTGGTGAACACGCGCTCGGCGGCGCGGGTCAGGTTGCGCTCCACCGCCACGGCGATGAAGGTGGTCAGTTGATACAGCTCCATGGCGGCGATTGTGCCGCCCCACCCCCCCGCCCGCGTCTCGAATTTCGGAACGCCCCGCTCCGTGCAAACGAATGGACCGGGCGCCCGCGCGTGCCGACACTGAGCCCATCGTTCACGCTACCCACAAAGCGGCTCTCATGCCCACCCCCTTCGCCCTGCTCGCCATCGCGGCCCTGCTGTTCGCCACCATGGCCTGGTCCAGCCTGTTCTTCATCGGCAAGTCGCTGCTGGGCGTGCTCGATCCGGTCTGGTTCACCACGCTGCGCTACACGCTGGCCACGCTGGGGCTGCTGGCCCTGGTGCTGCTGTTCGGCCAGACGCCCTGGCGCAAGCTGGTGCTGCACGCGCGCCGGCTGACCGGCTTCGGCCTGGCGGGCTATGGCGCGTTCAGCCTCCTGGTCTTCATCGGCCTGGCCCATTCGCTGCCTGCGCACGGCGCGGTGATCATGGCCACCATTCCGCTCAGCGCCCTGCTGGTGCGCTGGGCGCTCGATGGCATACGCCCCTCCGCACGCGCGCTGACCGCGGCCTTCGTCGCGCTCACCGGCGTGGCGCTGGTGGCCGGGCTGTTCGGCAGCACGGGCGCGGCCGATCCAGCCGCATCATCGGTGCTGCTGGGCGATCTGCTGACCTTGAGCGGCACGCTGGGCTGGGTGTTCTACACCCGCGGCGCGGCCAGCCTGCCCGAACTCAGCGCGCTGGAGTACACGGCGCTGACGGCGGTGGCTTCCCTGCCCTGGTTGCTGCTGTTCGCCGTGGCCGCCAGCCTAGCGCACCTGGCCACGCCGCCCTCGCTGGCCGCACTGGGCCCGGTCTGGCCAAAGCTGCTCTACATCGCGGCGGTGCCCACCGTGGCGGCGGCCCTGGCCTTCAATTTCGGTGTGCGCCGCCTGGGTGCGCCCAGCGGCACGCTGTTCCTGAACTTCGTGCCGGTGTCGGCCCTGGTGATAAGCGCGGTGCTGGGCACCTGGCCTCGGCCCCATGAGCTGGGTGGAGCCCTGCTGGTGGGCGCGGCGCTGTGGCTGAACGCGTCTTCGTCATCCTCGAAGCCGGCCACACCGGCGGCAGCCTGAACTCAGGGCCAGATCGCCTGCAGCAGCTGGGCCAGCCGGGCGCCACCCTTGGCCAGCTGCGCGCGGGTCAGCGCCAGCGAGCGGGCATCGTAGTCGGCCGGCAGGGTGGCGATCCAGCGCGAGCCGCGCAGGGTCTGCGCCCGCGGGCTGAAGGTCATGCCCTCAAACACCTGGGCCGTGACGCGCACCGTGTCGCTGGCCCAGGCCACAGCCCAGTCGGCAGGGGTACCGGGGCTGGCGGGCAGGGCTCGGGCCTCGTCGTTCAAGGCCAGCAGTTCGGCGGCGCTGAGCCTTGACGGCGCGTTGTCCCAAAAGGCGTGCAGATTGCCGGTAGGCATCAAGGTGATGGCATTGCCCCCCACCGTGTGCGTGGCCGGGTCTATCGCCCCGGTGCCCGGGTCCACCACCTTGCCCTCGCCGTCCAGATAGATAGAGCCCACATGCAGCGGCTGGTGCAGGTCACCGAGCAGATGCAAGAGCACCAGCAATGCTTCGCGCTCGTTGCCAAAGCGGAAGGGCGCCGGCGAAGCGCCGCCCTTCAGCACGGCCACCGCCGCATCGATGCCCAGCACCAGATCCTGCGGCCCGGTGCCCGGCGCACCGGCCACATAGCGGCCACTCTGCAGCGGCGGGTTGGTGTAGTGATACTGCTTGTGGCAGGACTCCTCGCCCGGTTTGGGCTTGCAATCCATGTCGTTGCGCCGCACATAGTCGCCCATGCGCACCAGCTCGGCCGGATCGCTCTCCAGCACCGCGCACTCCGGGTAGCGGCCGGCATTGGCGTACTTGAAATCGTTCGCGGGGTCTATGCTCTTCACGCAATCGGCCCAGACGGCCGCATCACGCATCGCCGTCGCGCCCAGGATGCGCCTGACCTCGGTCTCGGCATGGCTGCCCTTGATCAGGTCCAAGGCCACCTCGCCGATGGCCGAGTGCCCGGCGGCGCCGAAGGCCTGGGCCTGGGTGGCAAGCAGCCCCCCCAACAACAGGGCGGCGATGGACTTGAGGGCAGCACGCGGGCTGCGCAGAGGACGATGAGACGGCACGGTGGCAACCTTGGTTAATGAAATCATGGGCGCTCAGCCCCCCGCCTGCTTGGCCTTCCAGCCCGCCTGCGCCAGCAGGGCCAGCAGCTTCTGCACATGGTCGCCCTGGATCTCGATCACGCCGTCCTTGACGGTGCCTCCCGAACCGCATCCGCTCTTCAGCTTCTTGCCCAGCGTCTGCAGCGCGGCATCGTCCAGCGGGAGTCCCTTGACCACCGTCACCACCTTGCCGCCACGGCCCTTGCTGTCGCGTGAGACGCGCACCACGCCGTCGCCGGCGGGCCGGGGCGGCGCCTTGCTGCAGGCGCATTGCGCGATCGGCTGGCCGCAGCCGGGGCACAGGCGGCCGGTGTCGGTCGAATAGACGGGGCGGGAATTGGCGGTGCTCATGCTTCTTGCTTACTCGCTCTCGGCCTGGCCGCGCAGCTGGCGGTGCATCAGCGCGAAGAAGCGGTCGTAGAACTCGCCGGCCGGTATCGTCTCGGAGGCGACCTTGACCAGTGAGTCCTGTGACGACGACAGCGGCAGCGAGATCGAGCCTATGGCGCTCAGGCCGACGCTGGTCGAGTTGGGGCTTTTCTTCAGCGCGTAGCGGTCCTGCTGGGCGCTGACATAGGCGGTGGCGACCTCGCCATTGCGGCCCTCGGGCACGCAGACCACGTTGAAGGCAATCTCCACATGCACCTCGCCCTCGGGCTGGAAGTGCTTGGCCCCGCGCACCGCGCCTTCGCTGGCATTGGCAATCACATAGCCCTGACTCAAGAGCGCGCGGCGCGCCGCCTCGCAGGTCTGGGCCACCGTGCCGTCGAACAGCCGCGAGAAGGTCTCGTCGGCATGGAAGCGTTCGTTCTGATAGACCGAGGTCTTGCGCGTGACGGCGCTGGGGCTGCTGCTGCAGGCGGCCAGCACGGCAGCGGCGGCCAGGCAGAGGACGGGCCTCGCAAGGCTCAGGCGGCGGCGTGAAGACTTCGGATTCGGCATGGCTCCAGACGATTCGGACAGGGGAAGAGGGGAAAGGGGGCCCCATTATCCGGTCTGACGTCCCGGCCTCGAATCGGTTCCCTGGCTACAAGCAGCCCGCCAGCGCCACCATCGCCGCCTCGACCTCCTGCTCGGTGTTGTAGAAATGCGGCGCCACGCGCACCACCGGCCCGCGCGCCGAGACGACGAAGCCCCGCTCCGCCATGCGCCGCTCGACCGCTGCCGAGTCGTCGACAAAGATCGCCGTGTTCGAGCCCTTCAACTTCACCTCCCGCGGGCTGGCGATGGGCAGGCCCAGATCGCCGGCCACCTGCAGGGCCACGCCGGACAGCTGCTCGATATGCGCCTCCACCCGCGCCACACCCACGCGGTTCAGCAGCGCCATGCCGGCATTGGCGGCCACCGCATTGATGTAGGGCGGCGTGCCGGTGTCGAAGCGGCGGGCGCCGTCGGCATAGTCCAGCCGGTGGATGTCGAAAGCAAAGGGGTTGACGCGGCCGAACCATCCGGTGTTGGCCGGCTTCAGGCTCTGGGCCAGGCCGCGCCGCACATACATGAAGGCAATGCCGGGGCAGCCGAGCAGGAACTTCTGCGCGCCGCAGACCAGCAGGTCTATGTCGTCGCGCAGCACGTCGATGGCCATGGCGCCGACCGACTGGTAGGCATCGACGAACAGCAGCGCACCCTGGGCGTGGGCCAGCCGGGCGATGGCGGCAATGTCCTGCCTGAAGCCGTTCAGATACGACACCTGCGACACCGACACCAGCCGCGTGCGCGCATCAATCACCGCCTCGTAGTCCTCCAGCGCGATAGTCGCCTGGCCCGGCCTGCCGACAAAGCGAACCTGCGCGCCCCGCCCCTGCTGCGCCAGCCAGACATGACCCATCGACGGGAAGTCGATCTCGCCCAGCACGATGCCGTCACGCTCGGCATCGAAGCTCAGGCAGTTGCCTATCGACGAGGCCAGGTCGGACACGCAGGACATGGCCGCGATATCGGCCGCCTCGGCGCCGATCAGCCGGGCGAACTCGGCCTTGGCCTGGTCCAGCGCCTGGCCCCAGCCCACCCAGTTCATGCCCTGCTCCTGCCACCCCGCCATATAGCCCGCCATCGCCTCGGCCACCGGCGTGGACAGCGCGCTTTGCGAGCAGCTGGACAGCTGGGCCCTGTGGCGCAGGATGGGGAACAGCGCCCGCTCGGCAGCGAACGGGAAGCTCATGATGCCGCCACCACGGCGGGCAGGGTGACCTCCAGCAATTCCAGTCCGGGGTCAGGGGTGAAGCGGTAGTCGGCCCCCGACGGCAGCACGCAGCAGTCGCCCGTCTGCAGCGCGTGCGGACCCAGCGCCTGGCTGTGCAGCGCGGTGGCGCCGGCCAGCACGAAGAAGAACACAAACTCGGCTTGATGGGCGCCGGCAGCGCCCACCACCAGCGGGTCGGCTGCCAGCGCCGGGGCCTGCGCCGCCGGCCGCAGCACCCGCGCGCCGGCCAGGCCCTCGGTGGCCCAGGCAATGCCGGTGTCACGCGCCTCGAAGCCGGCCAGGCGCGAGGGCATCCATTCCGCCTCGGCCGCGACATGGCGCACGAACTTCTGCGCGCCATACAGGCGCTGGGGCAGATCGGCACCGGTGGGCAGCGGCATCTCGGGGTCGCCCAGCGTCTCGTGCAAGGCCGGGCAGCCGACCTCGACCACCTCCATGCCGTCGGACGCTTCGAGCACGCGGTGGCGTATCTCGGGCGGCTGCAGCACGCAGTCACCGGCGCTGAGGATGAAGGGCTCGCCCTGGTCTTCATAGACCAGGCGCACCCAGCCCTTTTTGCAGAAAATCATCTGGAAGCGCACGCGGTGGTAGTGCACATAGTCGGGCACCGGGCCGCCCTGCGGAATCAGGATGTGCGAGGCGACGAAGCGCCCACCGAGGCGCGAAGGGATCAGGTCGCGGTACAGCATGCCGGCGCGGCCCACACCCCAGCTCTCGGGGCCGGCCAGGCGGGTCAGCACGAACTCCTGCGTGCCCGCGGGCACGTCGACCGGCGGCTGGGCGTCGGCGACCTCCACGATCAAGCCGTCCGGGCCCTGTAGCTCGGCCGGGGTGCCGGCGGGCAGCCGGGCCAGGTCGCACAGCAGGCGCAGCCGTGCCGGCGCCACCAGCTCACCAAGCTCCAGCCGCACATTGCAGCCGTGGCCGCTGAGCAGGGCCAGGGCCGGCGCCTCGGACGGCATGATCATGCGCACCTTGAAGCCGAGGCGCCCGGTCAGGAACTGAATCGTCGCGCCGAGGTCGGTGCAGCCCAGCACGAACTGCGCGGAGCGGATGCTGGGAACGAGGTCTTGGCTCATGATGACGTGCTTCTCGGGGGAGTTTCAGGGTCCAGCCGCAGCGGCGGCGAGCGTTCGGGCACCAGGCCGCCGCGGTAGCGCTGCAGCACGAACTGCAGCAGCAGGCCCACCAGCAGCATGCGCACATAGGAGGAGCGGGCCGTCCAGTCGGGCGGCAGGCGGGCGGTCAGGATCTCGGTGGCCGACCAGATGCCCCAGATCACCAGCGCACCGACCACCGCGCCGCGGTTGTTGCCGCTGCCGCCGGCAATCAGCATCACCCAGACCAGAAAGGTGATCAGCAGCGGATCGGTCGCGGCCGGCGACAGGAACTTGAAGTAGCTGGCCGACAGGGCCCCTGCCACGCCCATCAGCGCGCAGCCGATCACATAGGTCTGCAGGCGCAGCGCATCGACGTTCTTGCCGACGGCGCGCGCGGCCTCCTCGTTGTCGCGTATCGCGCGCAAGGCCCGGCCCCAGGGGCTGGCATAAAGCCGGTTGCAGACCCACCAGCTGAAACCCACCACGGCCCAGACCACCGCCGCGAACACCCAGGCCGAGGCCTCGCCACCCACCCACGCCTCGAAGGGCCGCGGGATATTGGCAATGCCCAGACTGCCATTGGTCAGCCACTGCTCGTTGACGATCACCAGGCGCAGGATCTCGGCAATGCCTATCGAGGCCATGGCCAGGTAATCGCTCTTCAGCCGCACGCAGATGCGCGCCACCGCCCAGCCGGTGATGGCGGCCACCGCCGCGGCCCCAAGCAGGCCCACAGGTATCGGCAAGGCAAAACCACCGACATGGCGCCCGCCCGAGGGCGCGGCGGTGAGGATGGCCGAGGTGTAGGCCCCCACCGCGAAGAAGCCCGCCACGCCGGCATTGAACAGGCCGCCATAGCCCCATTGCACGTTCAGCGCCAGGCACAGCAGCGCGTAGATGCCGCCGGCAATCAGGAAGCCGACCCCGTACTGAATCAGTCCGTCCAGGTCCATCACAGCAGCCTCCCGCGCAGCAGGCCCTGGGGGCGCAGCAGCAGCACCAGCACCATGATCACAAAGGCCACCGCGCTCTTGTAGCTGGGCGACACCAGCGACTCGGTGCCCAGCCAGGGATAGGTCGACAGCTCCTCGGCCAGCCCGATCAGAAAGCCACCGGCCAGCGCACCCATCGGCTTGCCAATGCCGCCCAGCAGGGCCGAGGCGAACATCGCCAGTAGCAGGTTCCAGCCCATATTGGCGTGCACCTGGGTGTCCATGCCGGCCAGCACGCCAGCGGTGGCGGCCAGCGCCGCGCCGATGACCCAGGTCCAGCGGATCACGCGCTCGGGCTCCAGCCCAGCCACGGCGGCCAGATCGGCGTCATCGGCCACCGCCCGCATCGAGCGGCCTATGCGCGTGCGGCTCAGGAACAGATGCAGCGCCACACCCAGCACGAGGGTGATGACAATGGCCTGCACATGCAGCGGCGAGACGCGCAGGCTGTCGAACAGCACCAACGGCAGGCGCACGCCCTCGACGAACACGCGGTTCTGCGGCCCCCACACCAGCTGTATCAGCGAGCGCAGCATCAGCGCCACGCCGAACGAGGCGATCACCGCATAGATGGTCGGCAGCCGGCGCAGCGGTTTGTAAAACGCGCGGTCGGCCAGCAGCGCGGCGGCCACGGCCAGCGCAATGCCGAAGGGCAGGGCGGCCAGCGGGTGCCAGCCAAGGGCATAGACGGCCGTCAGCGCGCCGTAGGCACCCAAGGTCATCACATCGCCATGGGCGAAGTGCGAGAAGCGCAGGATGCCGTAAATCATCGAGATGCCGACGGCACCCAGCGCGTAGATGCTGCCCAGCGCCAGCGCCGGGATCAGGTAGAGGTTCAGAAACATCATCACTGAGCCGCCCCTCCGCCCAGAAAGCTGCGCCGCACTTCATCGTTGGCCAGCAGGGCCAGGCCGTGGTCCGAGATGAAATGCCGCCCGCCGACCAGCACCGTGCCCACATCGGCGATGCGCAGCGCCTGGCGCGCGTTCTGCTCGACCATGATGACGGTCACGCCGGTCTGGCGGATGTCGAGGATCTGCTGGAACACCAGCTCCAGCAGCAGCGGCGACAGGCCGGCCGTGGGCTCGTCCAGCAGCAGCAGGGCGGGGTCGCTCATCAGCGCGCGGCCTATGGCCACCATCTGGCGCTGGCCGCCCGACAGCTCGCCGGCGGCCTGCTTGCGCTTGTCCTTCAGGATGGGGAATAGCGCGAACACCCGCTCCAGCATCGCCTTGGCATCCACCTGCGGTGCGGCATAGGTGCCGATGTCCAGGTTCTCGGCCACGCTGAGCGTGGGGAAGACATTGCGCGTCTGCGGCACGGCGGCCATACGCAGCGGCACCAGCCTGGACGTGGGGATGCCGGTGATGTCACGGCCCTGGAAGCGGATGCTGCCGGCCACCCGGGTGGTCAACGAGAACAGTGTCTTCAGCAGCGTCGATTTGCCCGCGCCATTGGGCCCGACGATGACGCGCACCTCCTGCGGCTGCACGTCCATGTTGATGCCCTCGATGATGGGCGCGCCGCCATAGCCGGCACTCAGGCCCCGGATCTCGAGCAGTGCGGTCATGGCCTGGCCCCGGTGGGATGCTGCAAGGCCACATCCTCGAACGTGCCGCCACCGAAATAGGCTTCTATCACCCGCTCGTCGGCCCGCACCTCGGCCACCGAGCCCTGGGCCAGCAGGCGGCCATTGGCCATCACGAACACCTCATCGCAGAGTTTGGAGACATAGTCGAGGTCATGCTCGATCAGGCAGAAGGTGATGCCGCGCTCGGCGCGCAGCTGCAACAGCATCTCGGCAATCTGGCCCAGCAGCGTGCGGTTGATGCCGGCGCCGATTTCGTCGAGCAGCACCACGCGCGGTTCGCGCATCAGCGCCCGGCCCAGCTCCAGCAGCTTCTTCTGCCCGCCCGACAGGCTGCCGGCCGGCTGCAGCGCCAGCGCGCCCAGGCCCAGAAAGCCCAGCAGGTCCTGCGCACGGGCCTGCACCGCCTGCTCGGCGCGCCGGTAGCGGCCACGCCGGAACACGGTGTTGAAGACGTTCTCGCCGGCCTGGCAGTCGGCCGCCACCATCAGGTTCTCGATCACGCTGAGCCGCCCAAACTCATGGGCCAGCTGGAAGGTGCGGGCAATGCCCAGCGCCGCGCGCTGATGCGGCTGCAGGACCGTGATGTCGCGCCCCTCCAGCAAGACCTGGCCCCGGCTGGGCTCCAGGCTGCCGGCCAGGATGTTGAAGGCCGTCGTCTTGCCGGCGCCGTTGGGGCCTATCAGGCCGGTGATGGCGCCGGGCTTCAGGGTCAGGGTGAGGTCATCGACCGCCAGCACGCCGCCAAAGGACTTGCTGATGTGGTTAAGGCTGAGCACGTGGGGTCGCTGGCTTACTGGATGATTTCGATCTGCTTGTACTTGGTGCCATCGACGACGAACTTGCCGATATTGCCCTTCACATCGCCCTTGGCATCGAACACATAGGCGCCGCCGGCGCCCACATAGGTCAGCGCCTTGCCCTCGGCGATCAGCTTCTTGGCCTTGGCCCATTCGCCGGGGCGCACGACCTCGCCCTTGCCGGTGGCGATGCTGCGCAGCGCAGCCGCGATCTTGCTGCGGTCCGCCGTGCCGGCCTTCTCGATCGCCAGCGCCGACATGAAGGTGGCGTCATAGGTCTGGTCGACAAAGGCCTTGTCGGCGCCGGCCTTGAACTCGTCGTTGAACAGCTTGTGCAGCATGCCCTGGGCGGCGTTGTCGGCCGGCGAGGTGGGCGACGAGAAGAAGGAGGTGGCCAGCGCCTTGGCGCCCACTTCCTTGATCAGCGCCTCATCGCGCAGGCCGTCGGTGCCGATGAAGCGGCTGAACAGCCCCCCTTCCAGCGACTGCTTGACGATGGTGCCGCCGCTGTCACCCGCATAGGCCACCACCACCAGCGCCTCGGCGCCGCCGGCGGCCAGGGTGGCCAGCTCCGAGCGGTAGGAGTTCTTCTTCTCTTCGTGTTTGATCGCGGCCGTGACGGTGCCGCCTGCGGCCTTGTAGGCCTCGACAAAGGTGCCGCCAATGCCCACGCCGTAGTCGTTGTTGACATAGGTGACGGCCACCTTCTTGATGCCGGCCTTCAGCACCATGCGGGCCAGCACCTCGCCCTGGTAGTTGTCGGAGGGCACGAGGCGGTAGGCCAGGTCCTTGTCGTCCAGATTCGTCATCGCCGGCGTGGTGGCCGTGGGCGAGAGCAGCACCACCCCGGCAGGAATCGTCGAGGCGCTGGCCGCGGCCATCGTCGTGCCCGACATGAAGGCGCCCATCACCACCGGCACCTTCTCCAGATTCACCAGCTTGCCGGCGGCATCCACCGCCGACTGGGCCACGCCCTGGGTGTCACCGACCACCAGCACCGCCTTGCCCTTGAGCAGCCCGCCCTGGGCGTTGACATGCTTGATGGCCAGCGCGGCGGCGTTCTGCAGCGGCGGCATGAAGCTGGCGATGGGGCCGGTGACGTCCATCAGCGCGCCGATCTTGGTGTCCTGGGCCTGTGCGCCGCAAACCAGCAGGGCGGCAGAAAGGGCAATCGCTAATTTCTTGTGCATGGGCTTGCTCCATCGGTGGCAGGGGTGGTGGTGCGCCGATCGTAGGGAGCCGCTGCCGCGCCGGCTGTAAGCCGCTTTACAGTTGAGCCGTATCAAGCCCCGGGGGAAACCCGGGACGCCCCCCGCCCAGCCTGAAATTCGATAAAACAGACCATGTCGGCCCTCGCCCAGCACCCCAGCCCCGAAGCTGCCCCCGCCCCCAGCGGCGAAGCCATCGTGTCCGCCTGGCTGACCGATCTGCGCTTCGACTGGAGCGAGGTCACGCGCGGCTACCGGCGCCGCACCCTGGCCATGGAGGAGGTGCTGTTCCTGGAAGGCCAGGAGGCCCGCTACGCCTATGTGCTGGAGCAGGGCCGCATGCGCCTGACCTCGAACGCCATCGACGGCAAGGAGCGCCACCTGATGATCGTGGGCCCCAGCGGCCTGCTGGGCGACTGCGGCGCACCGGCCAGCCTCCGCCACGTGATGTCGGCAGTGGCCATCACCGAGGCGCAGGTCTGCGCCGTGCCCATGGCCGAAATGCTGGCCGCCCTCGCCCGCAGCCCTGCGCTGGCCCGGCAACACCAGGCCCTGACCAGCCTGCGCTTTCGTATCATGCTGCAGCACCTGGCCCTGCACGGCGCCAACTCGGCCAGGCGCCGCGTCAGCCACCACCTGCTGGGCCTGCTCAACAGCTACGGCCGCCCCTCCCCCGAGGGCATGCGGATATCCATCCCCTTCACCCAGCAGGAGATGGGCAATATCTGCGGCCTGTCACGGGTCAGCGTGTCGCATGTGTTCACCCAGCTGGAGGGCGACGGCGTGATCGCCCGCGCCGGGCGGCTGATCGTGGTGCGGGAGCTGGAACGGTTGAGGGAAATGGCGAGGACTTGAGGGCGTATACGGCCGGGCGCATCACATGTCGCTCGCAGCAGCACGCTTTCTCGATGTGTCGCCATTTTTATATTTTAGCGACACGTTCCATTGACCTGTCGCCGCCAACGACATAAGCTGGCCCACCTGTCGCAAGAATGGCTTTTTGTCATCATGAACATTGCAGCCGCCCCCTGGGCCCCGGAGCAACCCCACAACCAGCTGCCACGCCTTCCACCGGCGCATGAGCTGGAAGGCAAGACCATCCTCAAGGCCTGCATCACCGCCCGGGTGGCCCTGGCCGAGCTGAAGCAGGCGGCCGAGCTGATCCCGAACCAGACCATGTTGATCAACACGATTCCGCTGCTGGAGGCGAAGGACAGCTCGGAGATCGAAAACATCGTCACCACTGCCGACCAGCTGTTTCAGCACGCCCAGGGCGACGCTCATGCCGATCCGGCGACCAAGGAGGCGCTGCGCTACCGCTCGGCCCTGCACCGAGGCTTCCAGTCACTCAAAACCCGGCCGCTGTGCACCGCGACCGCGGTCGAGATCTGCCGCACGCTCAAGGGTGTGGACATGGATATCCGCCGCACCCCGGGCACCCAGTTGGCCAATGACCGCTCCGGCGAGGTCATCTACACGCCGCCAGAGGGCGAAGCCACCCTGAGCGAGCTGCTCGCCAACTGGGAACGCTTTCTTCACAACGAAGCGCAATTGGACCCGCTTGTGCGCATGGCTGTTGGCCACTATCAGTTCGAGGCGATTCATCCGTTCACCGATGGCAATGGCCGCACCGGGCGGGTCCTCAATATCCTGTTCCTGATACAGCAAGACCTGCTGCAGCTGCCCATCCTCTACCTGAGCCGCCACATCATCGCCAACAAGGCCGACTATTACCGCCTGCTGCTGGATGTGACGCGCGACCAGGCCTGGGAGCCCTGGGTGCTCTTCATGCTCAAGGCGGTGGAGACCACATCGCAGTGGACCACCGCCAAGATAGCGGCCATCCGCGCCCTGGCCGAGCACACCACCGAGTTCGTACGCAGCCGCGCCCCCAAGATCTACACCCGAGAGCTGGTCGATGTGATCTTCGAGCAGCCGTACTGCCGCATCGCTGACCTGGTGGACAAGGGTGTTGCCCAGCGCCAGGCGGCCTCCCGCTACCTGAAGGAATTAGCAGCGCTGGGCGTGCTCCGGGAGATGACCGTGGGCAAGGAAAAGCTCTTCATCCACCCCAAGCTGATGACGCTGCTGAGCCGAGACGGCAATCAGTTCGCGGCCTATGGCTGAGCTGGGGACAGGACTCCCGTCGCCGATCCGAGGCGCACCGTCATCCGGCTCTCGTTCTGCCAGCCGTTCAGATCACGCGGCGCCTCGCTGGGCACCAGGCCATTGGCCTTGACCGCGCCCACATAGCCGTCGCGGCCGCGGGCCTTGGCGGCATAGAGCGCCGAGTCGGCCAGGCCCAGACTGGCCTGCCATTCCCAGGCGCGCGGCTGCTGCGGATCGAGCGGATAGGCGACGAAGCCTATCGAGGTGGTGACGTTCAGCGTCTGGCCGCCACCGATATCGAAGGCCTGGCCGCGCACGGCAGCGCAGACGCGGGCGGCCAGATCGGCGGCATCGTCGCGGCTGGTTTCGCGCACCAGCACCAGCACCTCCTCGCCCCCCCAGCGCACCAGCGAGTCGGTCTCGCGGAACACGCGGCGCAGGCGCTCGGCCAGCTGCACCAGCACCGCGTCGCCGGCGGCGTGGCCATGGGCGTCGTTGACGCGCTTGAAATGGTCCAGGTCGAGCAGCATCAGGACCAGATCGCTGTCGGGGCCGGGCATGCCGGACTCGCCCGATTCGAAGCGGCGCAGGCACAGGTGCAGATCGTCGGGCAGGCGCAGCTCCAGGTAGCGGCGGTTGCGCAGGCCGGTCAGCGAGTCGGTCAGGCTGGCCTCGCGCAGCTCGGCCGTGCGCTCGTCCACCAGCCCCTGCAGCTCGACCTCGCGGCGGCGCAGCTGGCGGGTGCGCCAGCGCACCCAGGCCCAGACGGCCAGCAGGCCCAGGCCCACACCGGCCACCTGCGCCCACAGCGTCTGCCACCAGGCGGGCAGCTGCTGGATGGACAGTTCGAGCTCGGCCGTGCTCCACAGCTCCTGATGCGGTGTGGCGCGCACCTGCAGCGTGTAGCGGCCGGGCTTGAGCGGGCCGAAGCGGGGGCTGCGCGAACTGGCGTCGGCATGGGTCCAATCGGTGTCCAGGCCCTGCAGCCGGTACTGGTAGCGCAGCCGGCTCGGGTCGGCGTAGTCGAGCCCGGCGAACTCCACGGCCAGGCTGCGCGTGCCGGCCGGCAGTTGCAGGCCCTGTGGCAGGGCCTGAGCCTGGTAGGGCTGGCCGTTGACGCGCAGCGTGCTGATGACCAGCGGCGGCGTGATAGCCATCGGCGTAAAGGCCTGCGGCTCAATACGCAAGAGGCCACGGCTGCCGCCAAACAGCAGGCCGCCGCCGGGCAGCTCGGTGCTGGCAAAGAACCAGAAACTGCCGAAGGACGCGCCTTCGGCAGCGCCAAAACTGTCGACCCGGTCGGACTTGGGGTCGTAGACGGCGAGCTGGCTCCAGATGCGGCCCTGGGCGTCCTCGTGCAGATTGCCGCCGAACACGCCCTCCATGCCATGACGCTCGCCGATGCGATCGAAGCGGGCGCGGCCCTGGGCATCCCAGCCACGCAGGCGGTGCAGGCCGGCCACGGGCGTGTCGGCCCACAGCGTGCCATCGCGTGCCAGCAGCAGGGCCAGCACGACGGGACTGCCCAGCGTCTCCCCGGGCGCCTGCGGCACCAGCTGCAGGCTACCGTCGCGCTCGCGGAACAGGCCCTGCTGGCCGCCGACCCAGAGACTGTGGCTGCCGGGTTCTTCGATCAAGGCATAGATGCCGCCGTGCAGCGCCGCGCCGCCTGCCAGTGGCACACGCTCCAATGTCTTGGCCTTGGGATCGGCCAGGCGATACAGCCCTTCCTGCATGCCCAGCCAGACTTCACCGCCGCTGCGCAACAGCAGGCGCTGCGCCCGGCCGCCGTCCAGCGGCCAGTCGCGCAGCAGCCGACCACTGGCGGCGCGATGCTCCAGACGGCCACCACCGGCCATCCACAGGCTGCCGTCGGCCGCCTCGGCCAGCGACTCGACCACGCTGCTGCGCTCGCGCGGCCAGACCCCCAGCGTGGCCAGGCTCCGGCCCGGGCGGCCGTCCAGGCGCACCAGCTTGCCGGTCTGCGTGGGTGCCAGCACCTCGCCAGTCTTCAAGGCCAGCAGCGCGCGCACATCGATCTCGGCCAAGGGGCTGGCCGGATCTGCATCGGCACCGCGCACGGCCAACGCCGGGTGGTGCTGATGGCGCTGCAGGCCCAGGCCGTAGCCGGTGACCCACATCGCGCCGCCCTGGTCGCGCAGCAGGCCACTGATGTCATTACCCGCCAGGCCCGCCAGGCGGCGCGGGTCATGCCGCAGCCGCGCCTCGATCTCGCCGCTGGCCGTATTCACCCACAGCAGGCCACCCTTGGTGCCCACCCACAGCCGCCCATCACTCGCCTCGGCCAGCGCCTGCACCGGCAGCTTCAGGTCGGGCTGGACCCAGCGCACGCGGTCCTGCTCGACCACGCCCAGCCGCCCATCCTGGGTGCCCAGCCACAAGCGGCCATCACGTCCCTCGGCCAAGGCCAGCACCGGCGCCCCCTGGTCCAGGCCCGGCAGCGGCACGGACTCCCAAACGCCGCCGCGCAGCCGGGACAGCCCCCGCCAATGCCCGGCCCAGACCGTGCCATTCGCGCCCACGCACAAGGCCAGCACCCGGCTCTCGGGCTCGCCCTGCCAGCGCAGATCCTGCGGCTCGAAGCGGCGCGTGGCCGGCGTATAGCGATGCAGGCCCTGCCCCAAGGTGCCCACCCAGACGGCGCCATCGCCATCTTCCGCCAGCGCCCGAATCGGCGCATGCGGCCCGGCCTCACCCTTTGCACTGCCATGCGATTCAAGGCGATCCTGCCCGGGGTCGTAGGCCTTCAGGCCCAGAAACTCGGTGCCGATCCACATCCGTCCGTCACGGGACGGCGCCAATGCCCGCACCCAGCCCAGATTGCGCTGCGCGTTGGTCCCACCCGCCTGTTCGATAGGCCGCAGCCGGTAGCCGTCGTAGCGCGTCAGCCCACGGCTGGTGGCCACCCAGATGAAACCGGCGCGGTCCTGTGCCAGCGTGGGCACGGTGTTCTGGGGGACGGGGATGCTGCGGAATTGGACTTCCAGCGACTCGGGCACCGGGGTTGCGGGTGCGGCAGCAGAGCCAAACAACAGGAACAACAGGCAGGCCAGGCTGCGGAAGGAGGAGCGCATGGAAGGAAAAGTAAGGACCGAGCAGAAGCCTACCGGGTTTGATGGGGTGTCTTCAACGATAAAACGTGCAGTTGTTCCGCAGGGATGTCGGCTTCAAGTCGGGTGGATTGCATGTTTGCCGGTGCAGCGACAACTGGCCTGAGCGTCGAAACCTGATGCAAGCGGCGCAGCACACCGTAGAACGCCGCAAGCCGATGCTCTTGAAACTGGGACCGCGAGAACTCACCACAGGGCCGACCCGCCTGCTGGCTACGTTCAGATTTCCGGTGCCGGCAACAAGACCATCAGGCAATCCAGCAGGGGGCGAAGGTGCTGCTCCACCACACCCCAAACCAGCCTGTCGTTGACGGTGGCATAGGCATGGATCAGCACATTGCGCAGCGCCACGGCCTGGGGCAGATCCGGAATCGTCGAGGCGGTGGTGGGGTCGACCTTGCGCAGCTGGCTCAGAGCTTCGCCGACGATCTCCAGCTGGCGTTCGACCGCTGAGCGCAGCAACTCGTCCGCCAGATAGTCGTCGAAGCCCTTGCCCTGGACAAATCGCAGAGCCTTCGCGGCGGCTTGCTGTGCGTCCCAGAGGTGCTTGGCAGCATCAGGCGACATAGACGGGCACTTGTTCGGCCTCTATGCGTTGGCGCAGGTAAGGGTTGCGCAATGACTCCGGCGTCAGCAGATCAACCGGCCGGCTGAACAGGGCTTCCAAGCCCTCTTTCAGCGAGAAAAAAGCCTGCGAGTAAGCGGCCGGCGGCAGTTCCTGCTCAAACTCGACCAGAAAGTCGAGATCACTGTCTGCTGGCCGGAAGTCGAGTCGTGCGGCCGAGCCGAACAGATGCAGGCGGCGGGCATGGGCACGCCGACACAACTCATCGATTTGTGCCTGGCGTTCAGTGATGAAAGCTTGTGCAGCCATGCTCCGTATTCAACCTGCCGGCGAAGCAGACGTCAAACGTCAATATTCGCCGCCCTCAACGCATTCTGCTCAATGAAGTTGCGGCGCGGCTCGACCTCGTCGCCCATCAGCATGGTGAACACGCGGTCGGCTTCGATGGCGTCGTCGATCTGCACGCGCAGCAGGCGGCGCACGGTCGGGTCCATCGTGGTTTCCCAGAGCTGGCTGGGGTTCATTTCGCCCAGACCCTTGTAGCGCTGGCGGCCGACCGAGTTTTCGGCCACGGCCATCAGCCAGTCCATGGCGGCGCGGAAGTCGTTAACCTTGGCTTCCTTGGCCTTCTCGCCGTCGCCCTTGCGGATGGTGGCGTCGGCACCGAGCAGACCCTTGAAGGTCTTGCCGGCGCTGGAGAGCACTTCGTAGTCGGCGCCGTGCACGAAGTCGGCGGTGATGACGCTGCTCTTGGTGTTGCCGTGCTGCTTGCGGCTGATGCGCAGGTAGTGTTTGTCGGTGCGGGCGTCGAACTCGGCGGTGACCTCCGCCTGGTGCAGTGCACCGACCATGGCCAGGGCCGACACTTCGGCCTGTTCCTTGGTGTCGAGGTTCAGCTCCAGGCCGGTGGCCAGCACGCGCAGCGCCTCGAAGTCCATCCAGTTGCTCAGGCGCTTGATGACGTTCTCGGCCATCACGTACTGGCGTGCCAGCGTTTCCAGCGCGTCGCCCTGCAGCACATCGCTGCCGATGCCGGTCAGCAGCTGCGCATCCTTCAGCGCCACGCGCAGCAGGTAGGCGTCGAGCTCGTGGCCGTCCTTCAGGTACTGCTCTTCCTTGCCGAGCTTGACCTTGTACAGCGGCGGTTGGGCGATGTAGATGTGGCCGCGCTCCACCAGCTCGGGCATCTGGCGGTAGAAGAAGGTCAGGAGCAGGGTGCGGATGTGGGCGCCGTCAACGTCCGCGTCGGTCATGATGATGATGCGGTGGTAGCGCAGCTTGTCCGGGTTGAAGTCATCGCCCCCGGCACCGCGGCCGATACCGGTACCTAACGCCGTAATCAACGTGAGGATTTCATTGCTGGTCAAGAGCTTCTCGTAGCGCGCGCGTTCGACGTTCAGGATCTTGCCGCGCAGCGGCAGGATGGCCTGGAACTTGCGATCGCGGCCCTGCTTGGCGGAGCCGCCGGCGGAGTCGCCCTCGACGATGTAGATCTCGCACAGTGCCGGGTCTTTTTCCTGGCAGTCGGCCAGCTTGCCGGGCAGGCCCAGGCCGTCGAGCACGCCCTTGCGGCGGGTCATTTCGCGGGCCTTGCGCGCGGCTTCGCGGGCACGGGCGGCATCGAGAATCTTGCCGCAGATGATCTTGGCGTCGATCGGGTTCTCGAGCAGAAAGTCGGTCAGCAGGCGGCTGACGATGTCTTCCACCGGTGCGCGCACCTCACTCGACACCAGCTTGTCCTTGGTCTGGCTGCTGAACTTGGGCTCGGGCACCTTGACGCTGACCACGCAGGCCAGGCCTTCGCGCATATCGTCGCCGGCGACTTCGACCTTGGCCTTCTTGGCCAGCTCGTTGTCGGTGATGTATTTGTTCAGCACTCGGGTCATGGCGGCGCGCAGGCCGGTCAGGTGGGTGCCGCCGTCACGCTGCGGGATGTTGTTGGTGAAGCACAGCACCGACTCGTTGTAGCCGTCGTTCCATTGCATGGCCACTTCGACGGCGATATTGGTGTTCTGCTCGCTGACCTTCTCGCCTGCGGCGTGGAAGATGTTCGGGTTCAGTACCGACTTGCCCTTGTTGATGAACTCGACAAAGCCCTTCACGCCGCCGGCATAGGCGAAGTTGTCTTCCTTGCCGTTGCGCTCGTCGACCAGGCGGATCTTCACGCCGTTGTTCAAAAAGCTCAGCTCGCGCAGGCGCTTGGCCAGCACGTCGTAGTGGAAGTCGATATTGGTGAAGATGGTTTCGTCGGGCAGGAAGTGCACCTCGGTGCCACGCTTCTCGGTATCACCGGTGATGCGCAACGGGCTGGTCTCGAAACCATCGCGCACCTCGATCAGGCGGTCCTGCGGGAAGCCCTGGCGGAACTCCATCTGATGCACCTTGCCCTCGCGGCGAATGGTCAGGCGCAGAAACTTAGACAGCGCGTTGACGCAGCTCACGCCCACGCCGTGCAGGCCACCCGAGACCTTGTAGCTGTTCTGGTTGAACTTGCCGCCGGCATGCAGCTCGGTCAATGCGATCTCGGCCGCCGAGCGCTTGGGCTCGTGCTTGTCGTCCATCTTCACGCCGGTGGGGATGCCGCGGCCGTTGTCGATGACGGAGATCGAGTTGTCGCTGTGGATGGTGACGATGATGTCGTCGCAATGGCCGGCCAGGGCCTCGTCGATCGAGTTGTCCACCACCTCGAACACCAGATGGTGCAGGCCGGTGCCGTCGGAGGTGTCACCGATGTACATGCCCGGGCGCTTGCGCACCGCCTCCAGCCCTTCCAGGATCTGGATGCTGCCTTCGCCATAGGCCTCGGACGCTTCCGAGCCGGTGGAGATGGGCTGCATCGCCTGGTTGCCCAGGGTCACGCTGACGCCGTTTTCCACGCCCTTGTCGGCGCTGTGGTCAGGGTTGGGAACGGGGCTGTTGGCTTCACTCATCGGGCATTACTCACTGGTATCTCGCGAATTTCGCGCCGGGGTGCCAGGTTTTGACACCCCCTTTAAAAACGCTGAAGCGGGCACGCGGCCCGCTGAGGTCAATCACTGCTGGCTTCGCGCGCACTAAATGCGCATCGGCATCACCACGTATTTGAAGCCGGGCATTTCGGGCACGGTGAACAGTGCGCTGGAGTTCGAGTCATGCAACTCGATGCGCACCATGTCAAAGCCGTTGTTCGAGAGGGCGTCCATCAGATAGGTGACGTTGAAGCCGATCTCGATCAGCTCGGCGTCGTAGTCGATCTCGATTTCTTCCTTGGCTTCTTCCTGCTCGGCATTGCTGGAGGCGATGCGCAACACGCCCGGCTCGAAGCTCAGGCGCACGGCCTTGAACTTCTCGCTGGTCAGGATGGCGGCGCGCTGCAGGCTGGACAGCAGGGTCGTGCGGCCCAGGATCACATGGTGCTTGTGGTTCTTGGGGATGACGCGGTTGTAGTCGGGGAACTTGCCCTCGACCAGCTTGGTGACGAACTCCATGCCGCTGAACGAGAACTTGGCCTGGTTGCCGGCGAAGCGCATCTCGATCGGGGCGTCGGCGCCGTCTTTTTCGTCCTTCAGCAGGCGCATCAGCTCCAGCACCGTCTTGCGCGGCAGGATCACTTCCTGCTTGGGCATGTCTTCCTCGAGCGTGGCCTGGGCCAGGGCGAGGCGGTGGCCGTCGGTAGCGACGAGTGTCAGGCTCTTGCCTTCGGCGACGAACAGGATGCCGTTCAGGTAGTAGCGGATGTCGTGCACCGCCATCGCGAAGTGCACCTGGTTGATCAGGGCCTTCAAGGTCTTCTGCGGCACGCTGAACGAGGGGCCGAAGTCGGCCGTTTCCTGCACCAGCGGGAAGTCATCTGCCGGCAGGCTTTGCAGGGTGAAGCGGCTCTTGCCGCCCTGCAGCGTCAGCTTGCTGGCCGCGGCGGACAGCGATACCACCTGGTCGGACGGCATCGAACGCAGGATGTCGATCAGCTTGCGGGCCCCGACGGTGGTCGAGAAGTTGCCGGCATCGCCGTCGAACTCGGCGCTGGTGCGCACCTGGATTTCCAGGTCGCTGGTGGTGAATTCAAGCTGCGAACCGGTCTTGCGTATCAGCACATTGGCGAGGATGGGCAAGGTGTGGCGGCGCTCAACAATGCCAGCCACCGCTTGCAAGGCACCCAGCACTTTGTCCTGCGCTGCTTTCAACACGATCATGTCGTCAACCTCATCGTCAATGAATTGTTCTCGTTTGAGCGGCCTTGCCATCGGCACGCTCCGGCGCAACAGCGCATTTTCGCTCACTCGGGGCCAGCCCCGTTCCCCTGAAAACCATGGGGCCAGTTCTAGCTGTCTCTCGCCGACCCCACCCCGTATTGTCGCCTGTTGTGAGGCATTGCCGCCACAAGCGTTTGCGCGGCGAAGTGACTGGGGGCAACAGCCGATTTTTGACTTGTCCTCTATGACTTCTCGAATTGGGTTTTGGAAGGTAGTCGTATTGGTAGAGCAGGCCTCTGGCTGTGGACAAGCACCTTATTGCCTACGGCCGCAAGCACTTAGCCGGCTTCAAACCCTGTGTGCCCTGCACCTGATTGAAGTCTGCCCCACAGACAACAACTTGAGATTCCGGTCTTGGCCTGTGGATAAGCCTCTGGTTGTTCAATATTTATCCACAGCCTTGTGCCTTGACGGGTTTGGAACTGTTCTGTTATTCAGGCCTGCTTCAATTTCAGGCAAATTCAAAAACCGCAGATTCTTTTGCCCGACTTACTATCAATACAGAGTTGAAGATTAAAAGGTAGTCGTAATAGTAGAGGGGGCTGCTTTATGTGGACAAGAGCAGAAACCTCAATGATGACAAGCACTTGCAGCGCTTGAAACCATGTGGGCGGCGCCCTGTTCAAGCCGCGGTCCGGCATACAACAACTCTGGATTTGGCTCTTGCCCTGTGGATAAGTGATGGGTTATTCAAAACCTGTCCACAGGTTTGTGCTTTGACAGCGGCCCAGGAATGCCCCAGTCGAGAAACTCAACCCTTGAGGGTTTGCTCCAGCACGTGGAGCTGTTGATTCAGCTCGGTGTTCTTGCTGCGCTCGCCGCCGATCTTGCGCACGGCGTGCAAGACGGTGGTGTGGTCACGGCCGCCGAACAGCTCGCCGATCTCGGGCAGGCTCTTCTGCGTCAGTTCCTTGGCCAGGTACATGGCAATCTGGCGCGGGCGGGCAATGCTGGCCGGGCGCTTCTTGCTGTACATGTCGGCGACCTTGATCTTGTAGAAGTCGGCCACGGTCTTCTGGATGTTCTCCACCGAGATCTGCCGGTTCTGGATCGACAGCAGGTCTTTCAGCGCCTCGCGGGCCAGGGCGATATTGATTTCCTTGTGGCTGAAGCGGCTGTAGGCCAGCACCTTGCGCAGCGCGCCCTCGAGCTCGCGCACATTGGCGCGCACGTTCTTGGCGATGAAGAAGGCCACGTCCTCGGGCATGGCCGTGCCCTCGGCGTCTGATTTGCGTATCAGGATGGCCACGCGCATTTCCAGCTCGGGCGGTTCGATGGCCACCGTCAGGCCGGCATCGAAGCGGCTGGTCAGGCGCTCGTCGATGTCCACCAATCCCTTGGGATAGGTGTCGCTGGTCATGATGATGTGGGCCTTCTTGGCCAGCAGCGCTTCGAAGGCGTTGAAGAACTCCTCCTGCGTGCGGTCCTTGCCGGCGAAGAACTGCACGTCATCGATCAGCAGCAGGTCCAGCGAGTGGTACTTGGCCTTCAGCTCGTCAAAGGTCTTGCGCTGGTAGTTCTTCACCACATCGCTGATGAACTGCTCGGCGTGCAGATAGAGCACGCGGGCGTCGGGCTTGTCGCGCAGCAGCGCGTTGCCCACGGCGTGTATCAGATGGGTCTTGCCCAGGCCGACGCCGCCATAGATGAACAGCGGGTTGTACATCACGCCCGGCGCGCCGGCCACATGCAGCGCGGCGGTGCGCGCCATCTGGTTGGCGCGGCCCGGCACCAGGGTGTCGAAGGTCAGCGCGGTGTTCAGGCGGTGGCGCGACACCGGCTGCGGTGCCATGCTGGGGGCCGGTGCGCTGACTTGCGAGCTGGCCGCCATCGGCCGCAGGCCGTTGTTCAGCACCTGACCGGCCTGCACAGGCTGGCCCGGCAGGATGATGGCGCTACCCGAACTGCCGGCGCTGGGCGTGTGGGCCAGCGTGTCGCGTGGAGCCAGGGCAAGCTCCAGCCGCACCGGCTTGCCGGCCAGCTCGGTCAGGATGGCCTCGATGCGGCCCGCGTACTGGCTGCGTATCCAGTCCAGCTTGAAACGGTTGGGCACGCGCAGCGACACGACCGCGCCATCGCCGCCGGCATCCGACACCTCTGCGGGGGGCAAAGGACGGATCCAGGTGTTGAATTGTTGTTCGGGCAATTCGGTGGCGAGCCGTTCGCAGCCACGTTGCCAGAGATCTACGCTCATTGTGGAAAACTTGTTCTCAGAGCGGCCGGATTGTACGTTGCCGCAGGACTTGTACGTAAGTTATCCACAGATTTATGCGGGTGGTCAATCCCCCGCAAAGCCTTGGTTTGTGGTGTAAGTCATTGACGGATAAGGAGGTTTTTGGTGTAATAGTGGGTTTCCCGGACGCCTGCTTGGCGCTCGGGCAAAGAAAGCAAGACCCCCAGCGGCGCTGAAGGCAGGTGTTCTGTCCGGCCACCCGCACCCCGACGAGCTAATCATTGTTCCTCGGGTTTTAGACAGGCTCCATAGAGGAACCATCATGAAACGTACCTACCAAGCTTCCAAAGTCCGCCGCGCCCGCACCCATGGCTTCCTGGTCCGCATGAAGACCCGCGGTGGCCGCGCGGTCATCAATGCCCGCCGCGCCAAGGGCCGCAAGCGTCTGGCCGTCTGAGTCGGAACCCGCGTCAAATGATCGGCCGCATCGTGCGATCGGCCGACTTTGAGCGTGTGCTGGGTGCTCCCAGCCGAGCGCGCAGCAGTCATTTCGTGGTCCATCACCTGGCCGCGAATCCGACAACACCGAAAAAACCCGCGAAGTGCTCGCCCACTGTTGAGTTATCAACAGGTGCCGGTGACCCGCAGGCGGTGGCTGTGGATGACTCCTCTCCTGCCATGGCAAACACCATCGTCCCGGCCGCTCCGAACGGAGCCTGGCTGGGTACGGTCGTGCCCAAACGGCATGCCAAGCGCTCGGTCACCCGCTCGCTGCTGAAGCGCCACATCCATGCTGCCTTTGCCGGGCAGGAAGCGTTGCTGCCCGCAGGCCTGTGGGTGGTGCGGTTGCGCGCGCCGTTTGACCGCAAGCAGTTCAAGAGCGCTGCGTCCGAGGCCCTGCATCTGGCCGCCCGTGAAGAACTGGCGCTGCTGATGACGCGTGTGCTGGGCGCTGCTTCGCGCCGCTGATCTGCGCCTGCCGCCATGAATGCCTCGCCGTCGATCGCCCAACGCCTGCTGATAGGCCTGGTGCGTGGCTACCGCCTGCTGCTGAGCCCCTGGCTGGGATCGAGCTGCCGCTTCTACCCGACCTGCTCGGCCTATGCGCTTGACGCGCTGCAGCGGCATGGCGCAGCGACCGGCAGCTACCTGGCCGCCAGAAGAATTTTGCGTTGCCACCCGTTTTGCGCGGGTGGGCATGATCCTGTGCCCGACAATCCGCCTGCCCTGTTCAGCCGCCTGGGCTGCGGGCCGACGCCTCCCAGAACCCCTTCTTCGAAATCTTCCCCATGACCGATATGCGCCGCACCCTGATGTGGGTGGTGTTCACGATGTCGCTCGTCCTGCTGTGGGACGCGTGGAACAAGCACACCGGACATCCGTCGATGTTCAGCCCCACCCCAGCCAAGGTGGCTGCCGCCGGCTCCGCGCCTGGTGCCGCGGCCCTGCCCGGCGCCCTGCCCGCTTCCGGTGCGGCTGCGGCCCTGGCCGCCGTGCCGGGCGCGCCCGCCACGGCCCCGGTGGCGACCGAGAAGGTCACCATCAGCACCGATGTGGTCAAGGCCACGCTCGATTCGCTGGGCGGTAGCCTGGTCCGCGTCGAACTGCTCAAGCACATCGATGAGACCAACCCCAGTGGTCACGTGGTCGTGCTTGATGCCTCGGCCCAGCATATCTACAAGGCCGAGACCGGCCTGACCGGGGTGGCCGGCGCGCCCACCCACCTCAGCGCCATGACCCTGGTGCCTGGCGAGCGCGAACTCAAGGCCGGTGCCGACGCGGTGACGGTGCGCTTTGAATCGGCCGAGATGGCCGGGCTGAAGCTGGTCAAGACCTACACCTTCAAGCGCGGCGACTACGCGGTTGGTGTGAAGCACGAGGTGGTCAACAGTTCGGCGGCGCCGCTGGCGCCGCAGCTCTACGTGCAGCTGGTGCGTGATGGCCACGTCGCCGCCAACGGCATCTTCATGGCGCCCAATGCCTTCACCGGCCCGGCGGTGTACACCGACAAGACCAAGTTCCACAAGATCGACTTCACCGACATCGAAAAGGGCAAGCTCGAGTACGAGCAGCGTGCCAATGACGGTTGGGTGGCCATGGTCCAGCATCACTTCGCCAGCGCCTGGCTGCGCACGGCGGCCGGCGACCGCGGCTTCCATGTCAACAAGGTGCCCGACACCGCCGCCCTGCAGCAGTACGCCGTCGGCATGGTGTTCCCGCTCGGCCAGATCGAGCCCGGCAAGAGTGCCGTCGCCGAAGACCAGCTCTTCATCGGCCCGACCGAAGAAAACATGCTGGCGACGATGGCACCGGGTCTGGAGCTGGTGCGTGACTACGGCTACCTGACCATCCTGGCCAAGCCGCTGTTCTGGCTGCTGGACAATCTGCACAAGCTGATCGGCAACTGGGGCTGGGCCATCGTTGCCCTGGTCGTGCTGCTGAAGATCGCCTTCTACTGGCTCAACGCCAGCGCCTATCGCTCGATGGCCAAGATGAAGGCCGTCAATCCGAAGGTGATGGAAATGCGCGAGCGGCTGAAGGACAAGCCGCAGCAGATGCAGCAGGAGATGATGCGCATCTACCGCGAGGAGAAGGTCAACCCGCTGGGCGGCTGCCTGCCCATCTTCGTGCAGATGCCTTTCTTCATCGCGCTGTACTCGGTGCTGCTGGCCAGCGTCGAAATGCGCCACGCGCCCTGGCTGGGCTGGATCATCGACCTCTCGGCCAAGGACCCGCTGTTCATCCTGCCGGTGCTGATGACGGCCAGCAGCCTGTTCCAGGTCTGGCTCAACCCGACCCCGCCGGACCCCATGCAGGCCAAGATGATGTGGCTGATGCCGCTGATGTTCTCGGTGATGTTCTTCGTCTTCCCGTCCGGCCTGGTGCTGTACTGGTTGACCAACAACATCTTGTCGATTGCCCAGCAGTGGATCATCAACAAACAGCTGGGCGTGCAGAAGTAGCCTCTGTTCAGCCCCCGTACCAAACCCCGCGCATCGAAAGAGCGCGGGGTTTTTTCATGACCGCTTCAGCGAGAATCCGCCCATGCTGTCACGCCATCTGGACCCCATCGTCGCCATTGCCACCGCTCCAGGCCGCGGCGCCGTGGGCATCGTCCGCGCCTCGGGCAAGGATCTGGGCGCTTTGGTGCAAGCCCTCTGCGCCAGGCCGCTGAAGGCACGCGAGGCCACCTACCTGCCCTTTCTGGCCGCCGACGGCCAGGCCATTGATCAAGGTCTGGCCCTGCTGTTCCCTGCGCCGCATTCCTACACCGGCGAGACGGTGCTGGAGCTGCAGGCCCATGGCGGGCCGGTGGTGCTGCAGCTGCTGCTGGCCCGCTGCCTCGAGGTTGGCAAGGACCTGGGCCTGCGCCTGGCCGAGCCGGGCGAATTCACCCAACGCGCCTTCATGAATGGCAAGCTCGATCTGGCCCAGGCCGAGGCCGTCAGCGACCTGATCGACGCCAGCACCGAGGCCGCCGCCCGCAGCGCCAGCCGCGCGCTGGGCGGTGCCATGTCGGCCGAGGTCGGCGAGCTGCGCGATGCGCTGATCAAGCTGCGCATGCTGGTCGAGGCGACGCTGGACTTCCCCGAGGAAGAAATCGACTTCCTGCAGCAGGCCGACGCGCTGGGCCAGCTGGCGCGGCTGATGGCCCGGCTTGATGCCGTGCTCGACCGCACCCGCCAGGGCGCCCTGCTGCGCGAGGGCATCAAGGTGGTGCTGGCCGGCCAACCGAACGTGGGAAAAAGCTCGCTGCTCAACGCGCTGGCCGGGGCCGAGCTGGCCATCGTCACCGCCATTCCCGGCACCACCCGCGACAAGGTCAGCCAGACGATACAGATCGAAGGTGTGCCCCTGCATGTGATCGACACCGCCGGCCTGCGCGACGCGCATGACGAGGTCGAGCGCATCGGCGTGGCGCGCAGCTGGGATGCCATTGCCGACGCCGACGTGATCCTGTTCCTGCGCGACCTGACGCGCATCGGCGAGCAAGCCTACGACGCCGACGACGAGGCCATCGCCCTGCGCATAGGCCAGGGCTCGCGCGTGCTGCAGGTCTTCAACAAGGCCGATGCGGTGCCAGGTCTTGCCTTGCCCGAGGGCGCCCTGAGCCTGTCGGCCAAGACCAGCGCCGGCATCGCCGGTCTGCGTCAGCGCCTGCTGCAGCAGGTCGGCTGGCACGCCACGCCCGAAGGCGTCTACATCGCCCGCCAGCGCCATGTGTCTGCACTGCAGCGCACGCGCGAGCATCTCGATCTGGCCCAGGACATGGCCACCCTGCCGGTGCCCGCGCTGGACCTGCTGGCCGAGGAGTTGCGCCTGGCGCACGATGCCTTGGGCGAGATCACCGGCGCGTTTACGCCGGATGATTTGCTTGGCGAAATCTTCAGCAGATTCTGTATCGGCAAGTAGACGCTAGGCCGGCACCACCACCTGCTCATCCAGCCACCCCCGCCGCAGCTCCGGCACCGATCGCGCCAGCAGCTCGTAGTAGGGGTGGTGCGGGCCGCGTTCGTAGTCGGCGCGGGCCACCTGGGCGAGTTTGCGGCCGTGCTGCATGACGACGATCTCGTCGCAGACGGAGCGCACGGTGTGCAGGTCGTGGCTGATGAACAGATAGGACAGGCCCAGCTCGCGGCGCAGCTCGGCGATCAGGTCCAGGACCGCGGCGCCGACCACGGTGTCCAGCGCCGAGGTGACCTCGTCGCAGAGGATCAGGTCGGGTTCGGCGGCCAGCGCACGCGCCAGGTTGACGCGCTGCTTCTGCCCGCCCGACAGGCCGCCGGGCAGGCGCTGGGCGCTGGCGGCCGGCAGCTTGACCAGGTCCAGCAGCTCGGCGATGCGCTTCTGCAGCGCCGCGCCGCTGAGGCCTTTGTAGAACTGCAGCGGCCGGGCCAGGATGCGCTCAATCGTGTGGCTGGGGTTCAGCGCCGTGTCGGCCATCTGGAACACGATCTGCACCTTGCGCAGCTCGTCCTTGCTGCGCCGGGCCAGGGTGGGCGGCAGGGCCTTGCCGTTGAACAGCATCTGGCCCTTGCTTGGCGCGATGAGGCCGGCGATGGCGCGTGCCAGGGTCGTCTTGCCCGAGCCCGACTCGCCGATCACGCCTATGGCCTGGCCGCGGTAGAGCTTCAGATTGATGTCTTCGAGTATCAGTATGGCCGGCTTGCCCTGCTTGTCGACCGGGCCATAGCCGGCCGACAGGTTCTTGACCTCCAGCAGCGGCTGGCTGGCCCCGGCCTCGGCCGAGCATTGGCCGCCCTCGCGCTCGCGCGGGCGGGCGGCGGCCAGCAGGCATTGGGTGTAGTCGTTGGCGGGCGCGGTGATGATCTGCTCGGTGGCGCCCAGCTCGCGCATCGTGCCGTCGCGCAGCACCAGGATGTGGTCGGCCATCTGGGCCACGACGGCCAGGTCGTGGCTGACGTAGACGGCGGTGGCGCGCCGCTCGCGCACCACGCGGCGGAAGGCGCGCAGCACCTCGATCTGCGTCGTCACGTCCAGCGCCGTGGTCGGCTCGTCCAGGATCACCAGGTCGGGGTCGCTGATCAGCGCCATCGCCGCCATCAGCCGCTGCAGCTGGCCGCCGGAGACCTGGTGCGGGTAGCGCGAGCCGATGTGGTCCGGGTCCGGCAGCGCCAGCTCGCGGAACAGCTCGACGGCCTTGCCCTCGGCCTGCTCGCGCGGCATCAGCTTGTGTATCAGGGCCGGCTCGATGACCTGGTCCATGATGGTCCGCGAGGGGTTGAACGAGGCGGCGGCGCTCTGCGCGATATAGGCCACCGTGCGGCCGCGCAGCGCGCGTTGCTGCGGCTCGCTCAGTGCCAGCACATCGGTGTCGCCGATGGTGACGCTGCCGCCGGCGATGCGGCAGCCGTGGCGTGCATAACCCATCAAGGCCAGGGCGGTGGTGGTCTTGCCCGAGCCGGACTCGCCGATCAGGGCCAGCACCTCGCCGGGAGCTATTGCGAAGTTGAGGTTGTCGACGATGGCCTGCTCGCCGCCGCCGTTGGCCTTGTCGACGACGATGCGCAGGCCGCGCACGGTGACGGGCGCGCCCATCAGCGCACTCCGCCTTCGCGGGCGGCACGGCCCGGCAGGTTGTCGATCAGCAGGTTCACCGCGATCGTCAGGCTGGCGATGGCCAGGGCCGGCGCGATGATGGCTGCGCCGCCGGTGGGCAGGGCGCCGATGTTCTCGCGCACCAGCGAGCCCCAGTCGGCCGCCGGGGGCTGCACGCCCAGGCCCAGAAAGCTCAGCGAGGCCAGGAGCAGCACGACGTAGACGAAGCGCAGGCCCAGGTCGGCCAGCATCGGGTTGATGATGTTGGGCAGTATCTCCTGCAGCATGATGTAGAGGCGCCCCTCGCCGCGCGTGCGGGCCACGACCACATAGTCCATCGCGTTGATGTTGACGGCCAGCGAGCGCGCGATGCGGTAGGCACCGGGCACGTAGATGATGGCCGCCGTCAAGATCAGCATCGGCAGCGAGGAGCCGAAAGCCGCCACCATGATCAGGGCCAGCATCTTGGATGGGATCGAGGTCAGCGTGTCGATGGCGCGGCTCAGGGTGCCGTCCAGCCAGGCCGCGCTGGAGGCCGCCAGCAGGGCCAGCACGGTGCCGGTGCTGCTGGCCGCCAAGGTGGCGATCAGGGCCACGCCCACCGTGTAGCGGGCACCCTCGATCACGCGGGCCAGCATGTCGCGGCCCAGATAGTCGGTGCCGAGCCAGTGCTGCGCGCTGATGCGGGCGAACACATCGCCGGCGCCCATGTCGGCACCGCCCTGGTCCATCAGGCTCGGGCCGACCAGGGCCGCCAGCATCCAGGCCAGCAGCACGGCCAGGCCCAGCAGGCCGGGCCAGCTCATCGTGGGCAGGCGTCGCCGCGCACGGGGTGCGGCGGGCTCGGCTGCGGTGGGTGTCAGGGTGGACATGATGGGTGATGCCTTGATGATTCAGCGATGGCGAAGGCGGGGATTGGCGACGATGCTGCAGATGTCGGCCAGGGTGACCAGCAGCAGATAGACGGCGCAGAACAGCATGGCGCAGGTCTGCACCAGGGGCATGTCGCGCTGGCTGACCCCGTCCACCATCAGGCTGGCGATGCCGGGGTAGTTGAAGATGGTCTCGACGATGATCACGCCGCCCAGCAGATAGGACATCGACAGCGCCACCGCATTGGCGATGGGGCCGATCGCATTGGGCAGCGCGTGGGCCAGCACCATGCGGGTGGGCGAGGCACCCTTGAGCTTGACCATCTCGATGTAGGGCGCGCGCAGCTGGTCGACCACGGCGGCGCGTGTCATGCGCATCATCTGCGCCATCGTCACGCAGCACAGGCTCAAGACCGGCATCGCGAAGGCGCGCAGCATCTGGCCTATCGAGTCGACACTGCTGCTGTACGACAGCGCGGGCAGCCAGCGCAGCTCCACCGCGAAGATCAGCACCGCCAAGGTGGCGACCAGAAACTCCGGCACCGAGACCACGGCCACCGCGCCCGAGCTGGCGATGCGGTCGAACCAGGAGCCGCGCCACATCGCCGAGGCGATGCCCAGGGCCAGCGCCAGCGGCACGGCAATCGCGGCAGTCACCGCGGCCAGCTTGACCGAGTTCGGCAGGCGGCTGGAGATCATGTCGCCCACCGGCATGTGCGTGACGACCGACAGGCCCGGATTGCCCTTGGCCATGCCCGACAGCCATTCCCAGTAGCGCAGATGGGCTGGCACATTCAGGCCCATCTGCTCGCGCAGCGCCTTCAGCGATTCGGCCGTGGCATCCTGGCCCAGCTGAGCCTGGGCCGCATCGCCGGGCAGCAGCGCCGTGATCGTGAACACGACCGCCGACACCACCAGCAGCGAGACTAGGGCCAGCGCCAGCCGGTTGACGATGAGTCTCAGTATCAGCAGATTCATGGTGGTGTGCCCGGTCAGCTCAGATCAAGCCTCAAGCGTCGAGCCAGACATGCTCGGCGAAGGAATAGCCCATCAGCCCGCCCAGCGGGATCGGCGACAGGCCCTTGAGCTTGGTCGAGTGGCCGTCCAGGCTGGCCAGGAACAGCGGGATGCCCGTGCCGGCCTCTTCGTGGATCATGGTCTGCATATCGGCATACATCTGCTTGCGCTTGGCCAGGTCGGTCTCGGCGCGGGCGCCGACCAGCAGCTGGTCGAACTTGTCGCTCTTCCAGCGCGACTCGTTCCAGGCCGCATCCGACTTGTAGAACAGGGTCAGCAAGGCGTCGGCGCTGGGGCGTGGGTTGACGTTGCCAAAGCCCACCGGGCTGTTCAGCCAGTGGTTGGCCCAGTAGCCATCGGCCGGCATGCGCTTGACGTCGAGGTTCAGGCCGGCGCGCTGCGCCGCCTGCTGCAGCACCAGAGCCGTCTCGACCGAGTAGAGCGCCGCCGGCGACACCACCACGGGGATGGCGGCGCTGCCCAGATTGGCCTTCTTCAGATGGAACTTGGCCTTCTCGGGGTCGTAGGGGCGCTGTGGCAGGCCGGCGAAGTGGAAGCGGTTGGTCGGGTCGATGGGTTGGTCGTTGGCCACCACCGCATGGCCCAGCGCGATCGACTTCTTCATCTGCTCGCGGTCGAACAGATGCTTCATCGCCAGCACGAAGTCGGGGTTGGCGCCCGGCCCCATGTCGCGGCGCATCACCAGGTCGGAGTACTGGCCCGCCTGGGTGCTGAAGACGGTATAGCCGGCCGTGCTCTTGACGCGGTCCACCGAGCGCGGGTTGACCGAGCCGACCAGATCCAGATCGCCCGACAGCAGCGCATTGACGCGCGCGCCCTCGTCGCCGATGCCGACGAACTCGATCTCGTCCAGATAGGGCTTGCCCGGCCTCCAGTAGGCTTCGTTGCGCACGGCGATCGAGCGCACGCCGGGCTTGAATTCCTTCAGCTTGTAAGGCCCGGTGCCTATGCCGGTCGAGAAGTCGGTCGTGCCGTCCTTGACGATCAGGAAGTGGAAGGTGCCCAGAATCACCGGCAGGTCGGCGTTCGGCGCGCTCAGTGTGATCGTCACCTCGTTGGCGCCGCTGGCCTTGACGGTGTCGATCTGGTCGGCCAGTGCCTTGGCCTTGGAGGCGGTGGCGGCATCCTTGTGGCGCGAGATCGAGAACACCACGTCGGCGGGGGTCAGCGGCTTGCCGTCATGGAACACCACGCCCTTGCGCAGCTTGAAGACCCAGGTCTTGGCGTCCCGGGTCGTGAACTCCTCGGCCAGCGAGGGCTGCGGCGTCAGGCTGCCGTCCAGCGAGGTCAGGCCGTTGTAAAGCATGGTGCCGCGCGAGTAGTCGGTCTGATTCGACATCTTGGCCGGGTCCAGCGTGTCGGTGATCGCCGCGGTGGCGCCGGCCACGCGTATCTTGCCGCCGCGCTTGGGCGTCTGCGCATGGGCCGACAGCGCCGTGCCCGCCAGGCTGCCAGCCAGGCCGATCTGCATGCCCCCGGCCATCAGCATGGACAGAATGTCGCGGCGGGTCGCGCCACGTTTCAGCGCATCCATCATGCGGGTGCTTTCCTGGGGACCGACTAGGTCTAGCAGTTGCTTGCTCTCGTTCATGCGTTTCTCCTGGACAGAGTGATGTACTACAAACAGTGGCTGTTGGCGACTCAGGACACCATGTCCTTGAGGCGGTAATAAAGCCCTACGGCGGGCAAAAACCAGGGGGGGCCGAGGTGGCCAGGAATGGCGGGCCAGGGCCGGTCGCGCCAGGGGTTGGCGGCAGCATTGCCCAGCAGGGTCTCGGCCATGCGCTCGCCCATGTGCACCGACATCTGCGTGCCGTGCCCGCTGTAGCCCAGCGAGTAATAGAGGCCGTCGCGCTCGCCGGCATGGGGCAGGCGGTCCTGGCTCATGTCCACGAGGCCGCCCCAGCAGTAGTCGATGCGCACGTCGGCCAGTTGCGGAAAGATCTCGGCCAGGCCGCGCCGCAGGATCTCGCCACTTTTCTGGTCCGAGGTGGGGCTGGAGATCGCGAAGCGCGCACGGCCGCCGAACACCAGCCGGTGGTCGGGCGTCATGCGGAAATAGTGGTGGATATTGGCCACGGTCACGTAGGTGCGGCGCCCGGCCAGCAGCGCTTGCGCGCGCTCGGCCCCCAGCGGCTCGGTGACGACGATGAAGCTGCCGATGCCGACGATGCGCCGGCGCAGCCAGCCAAACGTGCCGTAGCCGCCGTGCAGGCTGGCGCCGGTGGCCAGCAGCACCTGCTTGGCGCGCACCGTGCCGCGCGGCGTGTGCACCTGGTGCTCGTGGCCCTGGCCTTGCCGCTGCAGCTTCTGCACCGGCGTGTTCAGGTGGATCTGCGCGCCGCTGCGCTGGGCCGCGCGCCCTAAGCCGGCGGCAAAGCGGCCCATATGCATCTGCGCGCTCTTCTTCTGCAGCAGGCCGCCGACGAAGCGCTCGCTGGCCACCTCGTCGCGCACCTTGCTCGCATCGAGCAGCTCGACCTCGGGGTCCACCTCGCGCGCCAGCCGCTCGCAGCTGCGAGCCAGGGCCTCGAAGTGCGCCGGCTTGGTCGCCAGCTTCAGCTTGCCGTTGCGCTGGAAGTCGCAGTCAATCTGCTCGTCCTGTACCAGCCGGGCGACGGTGTCCACCGCCGCATCGAACTCGCGGTACCAGGCCCGGGCCTTCTCGACGCCGTACCGGTCGGCCGCGGCGGCATAGTCCACCGCCAGGCCGTTGTTGACATGGCCGCCATTGCGCCCCGAGGCCTCCTTGGCGACGCGGTCGCAGGCCTCCAGCACCAGTACCGAGGCGCCGCGCTTGGCCAGCGTGCGTGCCGCCGACAGGCCCGTGAAGCCGCCGCCGACGATCACCACGTCGGCGCTGGCCGGCAGGTCCGCCGCGGCCGGCGTAAAAGCCGCGGCCGAATCGGTCCAGTAGGAGTCGAGCTTCATGGCCTTGAGGATTTCAGAGGCCGACCACGCCCGGCAGGCCGCCGATGTCGGCGATCTCGACATAGTTGTAGGCCGGGTTGCCCGGGCCATGGCCGCGGTTCACGAACACCTTGTTCTTGATGCCCAGATCGTCGGCCGACATCAGGTCGTAGCGCAGGCTGGACGACACATGGAGCAGGTCTTCCGGGTTGGCGTTCAGCGAGTCCAGCATGAACTCGAAGGCCTTCAGCCGCGGCTTGTAGGCCTGGGCCTGCTGGGCGGTGTAAACGCGGTGGAAGGGCGCGCCGAGCAGGGCCACGTTCTTCTGGATCTGGTCATCGGCGGCGTTGGACAAAATCACCAGCGGAATCTCGTGGGCTATTCTGCTCAGGCCGGCGGCCACGTCGGCATGGGGCGTCCAGGTCGGCACCGCGTCGTAGTACTGCTGGGCCTCGTGGTCGAAATACTGGATGCCCCATTTCTTGCACAGGCGGCGCACGGCGTTCTTCAGCACGTCCTGGTAGGGCTGCCAGTCACCCAGCACCTCGTCGAAGCGGTAGGCGGTGAAGTCGGCGATGAACTGGTTCATCTGCTCGGGCTTGATGCGGTCGGCGTAGATGTCGCGCGTCATCTCGGTCATGCGAAAGCGCGTCAAGGTGCCGTAGCAGTCGAAGGTGATGAATTTGGGGCGGAAGGTCATGGGGTGGTTCCTCGTCTGATCACAGGGGGTCAAAACAGCCGGTTCACATCGCTTGTCATCAGGATTTCATTGAAGCATGTGAACAAAATAGAAATGCGGGGTATTGGCCAGGGGCGGCACACAAAACTGTGGTTTGGGCGGCCCGCCTCGGCATAGCCTGCGGCGCGCTCTTCGGGGGTGCGGTGGTGCACTTCATTGCGGCGCCGCGAAGTCGATCAGCACGCTTTTGAGGCGCAAATTGGCCTCCACCGCCTGGCGGCCCAGGTCCTTGCCGATGCCGGACTGGTGGTAGCCGCCGGTCGGAATCACGAAGTCGGCCGAGCGTCCGTAGCGGTTGATCCACACCGTGCCGGCCGAGATCTGGCGCATCGCCCGCAGGGCACGGCCGATGTCTGCCGTGTGCACGCCAGCCGCCAGGCCGTAGTGCTCGTGGGCGGCCAGGGCCAGGCCCTCCTCCTCGGTGTCGAAGGTCTGCACCGTCAGCACCGGGCCGAAGATCTCTTCGACCACGGCCGGGTTGTCCGCAGTCACGTTTTCGATCAGGGTGGGCAGGTAATAGGCCCCGGCGCCGCAGATTGTGCTGCGTAGCCCGCCGCCGAGGATGTGCGCCCCGGCCTGCCCGGCGCGCCGCACGATTGATTCGATGCGGCTGGCCTGCAGCGCCGAGATGATGGGCGGCAGCGTGGCGGCCTCGTCCCAGGTGGCGCCGGGCCGCTGGGCCGCAAAACGCGTCAGCAGGCCATCGATCAGGGCCGGTGCAATGCCCTTCTGCACGATCAGCCGCGAGCCGGCCACGCAGACCTGGCCGGCATTGCCGGTGATGGCGCCGGCAATCAGCCCGGTCAGCCGCTGCAGGTTCGGGGCGTCGTCGAACACCAGCTGCGGGCTTTTGCCGCCCAGCTCAAGCGTCACCGGCTTCGGGCCGTGCAGCGCGCAGGCGGCCATGATGGCGGCCCCTGTGCGGGTGCTGCCGGTGAAGGTCATCTTGGCGATGCGGGGGTGGCGGCTCAGCGCGTCGCCGGTGATGCGGCCGTCGCCCTGCACGATATTGAAGATGCCCGGCGGCACACCGGCCTGAATGGCCAGCTCGGCCAGGCGCAGCGCCGAGAACGGCGTCAGCTCCGAGGGTTTCAACACCACCGCATTGCCGGCGGCCATGGCCGCGCCCACCTTCCACGACACCATCACCAGCGGAAAATTCCAGGGCGTGATCGCCCCCACCACGCCGTAGGGCTCGCTGACCGTCATGCCAAGGTTGTCGCTGCGCGTGGCCGCCACCTCGCCGCCCAGCTTGTCGGCATATTCGGCAAAGAAGCGCAGGCCCTCGGCGGTGAAGGGCAGGTCCCAGGCCAGCACTTCCTTCAGCGGCCGGGTCGAGCCCACCGCCTCCAGCGGGCCCAGCACCGCACCATCGGCCTCCACCAAGTCGGCCCAGCGGCGCAGCACCCGGGCGCGCTCGCGCGGCGGCCGGCCGGCCCAGTCGCTGCTGCGCCAGGCGGCCCAGGCGTTCTGCACCGCGTGGTCCACCAGCTCGGCATCGCCCAGCGGCAGCGCGGCATAGGCCCGGCCGTCCGACGGGCGCAGCACCTCCAGCGCGTCGCCGGCAGGGCCTGTCAGCAGCTTGCCGCCGACGAAATGCCCGCTGGGCACGGAGATCAGATCGGGATCAAAAGTTTGCACGGGCCTGGCCTTTGCTTGGGGTCGTTCAACACCGCAAATGCTAGGCAGGGTGGCGCGCAATTGGCTGGCGTTGGCGCCGCCTTCAGCGCAGTAAATTGCGAGCTTCGCCGCTCGCACAGTCGAAGCTGCGGTATGGTCAAAAGCAGCAAGATCGTCCTAGCGCGCCGCCGGCCAACTTGCAAATATCAAGCAAACAGGGTCCATTGGAGAGTGTCTTGAGCTACGTAACCTCAACCGCGCCAGCCTCAGCCGACGGTGTCGTCCTGCGCGCCATGCAGGCCGAGGATCTGGAGGCCGCGCACGCGCTGTCGCTGCAGGTGCACTGGCCGCACCGGCTGGCCGACTGGCAGTTCGCCTTCTCGCTGGGCGGCGGCATCGTGGCCGAGCGCGACGGCGAGGTCGTCGGCACTACCTTGATCTGGCCCTGGGGCCCGTCGCAGGGCACGGTGGGCCTGGTGATCGTCGATCCGCGCTGCCAGGGCCGGCGCATCGGCTACCGGCTGATGCAGGCCGCGCTCGAGCAATTGGAGCAGTCGGGCGAGCGCAGCGTGCTGCTGCACGCCACCGCCGAGGGCCGCGGCCTCTACGAGCGCCTGGGCTTTGTGCGCAGCGGCGAGGTGCGCCAGCACCAGGGCACGGCGCTGTCTGCGCCGCTGGTGGCGCTGGACGAAGGCTGGCGCCTGCGCCCCTCGACGCATAACGATGTGTTCGCCCTCTGCCAGCTCGACGCCAAGGGCCGCGGCATGCCGCGCGAGGGGCTGATCACCGGCCTGCTGGCCCAGTCCGACACCGTGGTGCTCGACCACGAGGGCGAGGCCCGCGGCTTCGCGATGCTGCGCCGTTTCGGCCGCGGCCTGCAGATCGGCCCCGTCGTCGCCCCCGACGCCGAAGGCGCCAAGGCCTTGATCGCCCATTTGGTGGGCCTGAGCGCCGGCAAGTTCGTGCGCATCGATGTCGACTTCGACGGCGGCCTGACCGAATGGCTGGAGACGCTGGGCCTCTTGCGCGTTGACGCGCCCACCGAAATGGTGCGCGGCACGCCCTTGGCCACCGTGCCCGGCACGCGAGGGTTCGCCATCGCCACCCAGGCGCTGGGCTGAGCGCGCGTGGCCAGCTTCGTCTACAAGTCCGACCCGGTGCGCGGCCGCGTCTGGGCCGAAATCTTTGCCCGCCAGGCGCCGCAGCTCGACTTCCGCATCTGGCCCGATATTGGCGACCCGGCCGACGTGCGCTTCCTCGCGGCCTGGGAGCCGCCGGTCGACATCCGCGGCATGTTCCCCAATCTCGAAGTGCTGTTCTCCTCCGGCGCCGGCGTCGACCAGTTCAAGTTCGACGAGCTGCCCGCCGATCTGCCCGTGGTCCGCATGGTCGAGCCCGGCATCATCGGCGGCATGGTCGAGTACGTCAGCTGGGCGGCCCTGAGCCTGCACCGCGACATGCCCCAGTACCAGCGCCAGCAGCGCGAAGGCCTGTGGAAAACCCTCCAGGTGCAGCCCGCCGCCAAGCGCCGCATCGGCGTTCTGGGCCTGGGCTCGCTGGGCCAGGCGGTGCTCGCTCAGCTGCGCGGCTTCGGTTTTGATTGCGCGGGCTGGAGCCGCTCACGCCATCAGGTCGAGGGCGTGCAATGCTTTGCCGGCGCCGACGAGCTGCCTGCCTTCCTGGCCCGCACGCAGATCCTGGTCTGCCTGCTGCCGCTGACCGACGCGACGCGCGGGTTTCTGAATGCCGGGCTGTTTGCGGCGCTGCCTGCGGGTGCCAGCCTCGTGCATGTCGGGCGTGGCCCGCATCTGGTCGAGGCCGATCTGCTGGCCGCGCTTGAAAGTGGCCAGCTGGCCCAGGCGATTCTCGATGTCACCGACCCCGAGCCCCTGCCCACCGATCATCCCTTCTGGCGCCACCCGAAGATCTGGCTCACGCCGCACATCGCCAGCATGACGCAGCCGGAAACGGCGGCGGAGGTGGTGTTGGAGAACATCAGGCGGTTTGAGGCGGGGGAGACGATGACGGGGGTGGTGGCTCGGGGGTTGGGGTACTAGGAGCGGTCCGGCGGAACGTGCCCAGTCGACGCGTGGCTGCCCTGCTTTGCAGGCGAGCGGGGGCGGCTATAGGCTGATCTGAGTCATTCGAGTCCGGCGGCTCCAGCGGCTGCTTCGGTCATCAGCGGACGATCGGTGGCCAGTGGGGCGTATGACCGAAGTGCTGCCGCGACCGGTCGTTCAATCGATAAGCACGCGACCCGGATGCGAACGAGAGGGCTGGTTCCTGGGGAACTGGCGCTGCCACCCGTGTGCGACATTCCGGGCCTCAGATATCGGGACGGAAAGCGGTCGCTGAAATCCCGGCAAGAGCACGCCCCAAAAGCGGCTTGAGCCGCGCCGAGGACCTTAGCGAACTCAGGTACTTTCGCTAGTATTGGAGTTTCACCGTTCAGACGGGAACAGTCACTCGGGAGGGAAGATGCAGGCGGAGGTGCAACGACTGGAATTGTCAGGCGACGGCCTGCGAAAGCTGACGCCCCAGGGGCGATATGTTTTTGCCCTGACTGGGCACATTTTCAACGAGCTGATGCTCCTGCAAAAATGGATTCATGTCAGCCGAATGGCGCCGGGCAATCCCGGCCCGCAGCAAGATGCCGCGGTCGCAATCTCGATGTTTCTGCTGCGGATGCTGGCAGCGAAAACGCATGAAGCACTGGACGTCCTGAAGAAGCAATCGGTGAGCGACGTTTTGCGGACCGACTACTTCGCAAACGTCAACGGCTTGGCTGCGCAGTGGGACGCGACGTTGGATGCGTATTCCAACCTGCAGTGGTTAGGGCGCGTGCGTAATCGAGGCGCCTTCCACTACCTCAATTGCGCTCAGTGGACGCCAGTCCTGAATGATGAGTTGTGCGAGGGCGCCTATATGTACGTGGGAAAGCGCTACGCCGATACGTACTTTCATTGGTCGGAAATGGCCGCATCGTTACCCGCAATGCTGGAAGTCAACGCCGATCAACCGTTTGAGGGCTTGGATCAGATGCTGCAGGACCTCGGCGAGCTACTGGGTCAGATTACCGACTGCCTTGCGCGCGGAATCCAGTCCTTCATTGACTCGGCAGAACTCGTGGACAGTCTCGGTGATGCTGTGAGATTCGATGCACCAGCTTTCGAGCCGACTGCACTGCACTATTTTTTCGCCGATGAACGCATCAAATCATGACGTCCGGGTTCTGGGGCTGCCGTACTCGGAGCGGCGGCGTCTCGCTCACTTGAAATTCACCCGAAAGCCGATGGTTACGGCTCGCCGTCAATGGCCGGATGAGGCTGTAGGCCGCGGCTCCAGGAAGCTGCCGCTTGCTGCGTGATTCGATTCCGAACCTGGTCTGATTCCGTCGTTCGTGGCGAATACCCACTCCCGGCCAGGAGCGGCCTCTTGTGAGGCCTCAATAATCGAGCCACACTCCCCGCATCCATACCCATGAACAAGTTTGCTCATGCCATTTCCGCTTCGTTCGAGGTATTGGCTAAGCTGGTCGTCCCGCTCTACACGGATGACCAAGCTGGGAGGCCGCGACTGTGCGGCTCGGGATTCTTCGTCACGAAGCCCGGCGGCACGTTGCTCGTTTCAGCGGCCCATGTGCTCGAAGAAGGTCGATCCGGGCATCTCTACTACTTTGCCGCACCAAAGGTTAAGCGCTTCGTGAACGGCAGGATCACCAGCAACAAATGGACTGGGCCAAGAGATAGCGACCTCCTTGATATAGCTGCTGTCCGGCTGGAAGGGTCCGATCTACCGCCCTACCCAGGTGTTGACAAGTTCTCGCTCAATATCTCGGACATCAGCTTTGCTACAGCGCCGGTGCCAACAGCAAGCTATGGTTTCGTAGGCTTTCCGGCTTCCAGATCGCGCCTTCGCCACCGACCAGCAGAGGCTCGAGTGGCGCCTTACGGCCACTTGGCCCATTCAGCCGCACTGCGCGAGTACGCCGCCCGCGGCCTACAAACCGAATCACATCTCTATCTTGTGTTCAATCGCAAAAAGAGCTTTGGGCTAGAAGGCCAAGGGGTGAGCTTCCCCAAGCCTCATGGAATCAGCGGTGCGCCGGTCTTCGAGATCTATGACGAAGCCAAGAGTCATCAAGGGGAGGCATTCCCGGTTGCTGGTGTCGTCACGACTTGGCATCCACATGAGCACCGTCTGTTGTGCGCGTCGGCGACTGCACTGCGCGAGCTCATCAAGGTGGCGGCCTAGCATCGGCCGGGGCGTCATGCAACATTGGTGGAACTTCCGCATTCGGGGCCCTCTTTCACCAATGCGGATTTCTGCTTTGGGTGGCGTGAATTCGCCCCTTCGAGCAGCAGACGTTCACCGCGGGTCGACTTGGCAAGCTGTGACCTGCCGAGCTGGATGACTACAGCACCTTCGACCCCGGTCATTGACGCCGGCTGGCCGTCGCGTTAGCCGATGACGGCTTCATGCCACGCACCGTGAACTCAGCTCCAGGACGCGAACGGCAGCCCCCGCTGCAGAGCCGAAGTCCAGTTAACTCGGCAGCAAGCTACTGGCTCAGCCGCGACTCCACCGGCTGGGAATCGACCAGAAGATCAACAGCCCCGTCAAAGCCACTGCCGCCACGGCGTGAGGCATGTCGAGCGACCCGTTTGCGTCAGACAGCAGGGCGGCAACGCCGCAGGCGGCGAGACTGATTGCCACCCACTGCCCGCGCTTCACCCATCGCGCCCAGCGCAGCTGGCGCGGCGGCACGTTGGCAGGCAGCGCCGCCATCACCCGCAAGCTGAAGCCTGCGTCGTCAGGCTCATCGGCGGCCCGCAGCAGGGACTGCAGTGCAGTGTCCAGAGAAGTGTCGTCGTGGTGATCCGTCATGGCGTGGTCTCCCATGCACCCAGTTGCGCGCGCAGACGAGCCTTCGCGCGCAGCACCTGGGTCTTGAGCGTGCCGAGCGGCCAGCCCAGGATCTGGGCCGCTTCGGCGTGGCTGAGGTCGGCGCCGTAGCAGAGCAGCAGCGCGTGGCGCTGGGGCTCACTGAGGCCGGCAAGCGCCCGGTCGAGGTCAATGCGCCAGTCGGCTTCGGGGGCGAAGTCACTGTGCGCGCCCAGCTCCAGCGGAGTCTCGTCCCGCAGGGGCAGCGTCGGGCGTTCGGCCGCCAAGGCGGAGTAGGCCAGGCGCGTCAGCCAGGTCCGAAAGCGCGCCTCGCCGCGGAACTTGGGCAGGGCACGCCAGGCGCGCACGAATGCCTCCTGCGCCAGGTCGTCGGCCCGCCCCTGGTCGCCCCGGCAGACGCGGCCGAGCAGCTTGCGCAGATAGCCCTGGTGGGCCTGCACCAGGGCAGCAAAGGCGCTACGGTCGCCGGCGGCCGCTCGGCTGACGAGCAGTGCCTCTTGCCGCGTCTGCGCAGCGTCGGCGCCGGGTGTCACGGCTGCTGGGCGTGCTGCTTGCGTTCGACGACCCAGTACAGTGTCAGCCCCAGGCCGAGGAACAGTGGCAACAGTCCAATGGACCAGAGCCAGGAGCCCGGACTCATCACGGCAAACATGCCCATCAGCCCCAGGCCGACGCTGACGTTGATCACGGCGGGGATCAGGATGCGGTTGGGATTGGCCTGATCGCTCCGGGCCCGATGCCAGTCGCTGTCCTGCACTTCGGTCAGCAGCTCGGGCGGGATGGGCTGGCCGGCCCGCGCCAGCTCGCGGATGGTCTCGTGCCGCTGTCGTTCGCTGCTGGCCTTGGCCAGATAGTGGGCCACGATGGCCACGATAGGGATCAACAGCGCCAGGATGGGAATCATCAGTGGGCCGAAGGCCTGAAAGTAATCGAGCATGAGGGCTCCAAGAAAGCGGGGATGATGCTTCCTTAGAGCGGCTGGCGGCGGAGTTTGGATTCAGGCGCACAAAAAATTCTGCGAGCGCCGCGGCAGCCCGCCCCATTGCAGCAGCGCCCATACTGGGCGCCTGTTGAACTTGCTTCAAACCGTCGCCGCCATGCGCGTACCCGTGATTGCCCTGTTGTGCGGCCTTGCTGTCGCTGCGGCCCTGCTCGTTTGGCGAGGAGGGGGCGAACCGGAGCAACCCACGCCGCCCGCGACGGCGCCAGCCAGCGCCGCCATGCCGGTGCCGGGCCCGCGGTTGGACGTGCCAGTGCCGGCCGCGCAGGCGCCCAGCGCGGCATCGGCCGCTTCGACCACTGCAGCGGCCGTGGCGATGGTGAAACCCGCACCGACGGCGGCAAGCCCCGCACGCTCCACGTTCGCCCTGTCCAGCGATCACCAGGCCCTGATCCACGAAACCGTGCTCGCCGCCGCCGGCCATGAGCGGCTCGAGCAGGAGCCGCGTGACGACGCCTGGGCGACCGAGGCCGAGCGGCTGATACGCCAGGCGCTGGCGCGGCATGCCCGGGCCGGTGACTTTGATGTCATGGCCGTGGATTGCCGCCAGACCCTGTGCGCGGTCCAGGCCTTCAGCTACGGCGAGAACGGCCACCGCGAATGGGTCAAGGCCGTGGACGAGCTTTACAAGGAAACACTGGCCGATGGCTTCGACTCGGTCAACACCGCCTTCCCGACCCAGGGCAGCCGCTCGCCGGTGCTGACCTTTCTGCACCGCAAGGCGGTGATGGCCAAGCCCTGAGCGGGCTTGCCCGCCGCGCGTGAACCCAAGGGTCCAAACATGAGCATTTCAAGCTGCCTTCTTCGGCCTCGCACATTTCGCCGCGCGATGCCAATCGCCGGAGTTGCGGCTTGCATCGCCCTGTGCGCACAACCCCTGTTCGCGCAGGAAGCGCCGAGGCAGGCGCTGCCGCAAGTCACCGTCACCGGCACGTCGAGCCAGCCGGTGGAAAAGTCCTATCGGAAGATGGTCCAGGGCATGGACTATTTCGAGAAGGCGCGGGCGGCCCTCGCGCCCGAGGCCTCGCTGCGCTTCAAGCTGCTGCCGCGCAAGCCGGGCACGGATATGGACTCCATCGCCCTCGAGGTCATCGGCGCCACATTCGACTACCGCGTGCCCATCGCGCCCGATCACACCTTTGCGCTGGAGCGCGACCCCAGCGCCTTGCAGGAAAACGCCGTTGTTTCGCCCAATCGCAAGCGGCTGACCATGACCTGGCGCACCGAGATCCGTACCCCGGGGCTGGCGCCCGGCACCCGGCGGCTGGGCGATCTTCGGCTGGAATGCCGGGTGGGTCTGGAAGCCGGCCTGGTGTCCAATCTCAGCCTTCTCGGCCGCCTCGCCGACCTGTTCACCGACAGCCAGAGCTATTGCGGGGGCAAAGAAGCGAGATACCTGTTTTTCGCCGAGCGAGCCCTGTTCAGCGTCACGCTGGTGGCAGGTGCACGCCGGGAAGTGCTGCCGACAGACCGGCTCTACGCGATGGCCGGCGACGATCCGGACTTCAAGTCCGACCTGCCCTATTGTGACTGCGAGGTGCTGGTCGACCGTACCTACTTTCTGCCGCTGGGCGACCCCAGCTGGCCGGACGACACGCGGATCGAATTCGACTATGTGGACGACGGCCCCGGCGGGCCCGAGCCGGCGCCGGACGACCCCGGAGCGATGCGCATGCCTGCCGGCCAGACACTCAGCCCACAGGCGGCGATGGACCTGATTGCCATCGGCAAGAGCAGCAAAGCCGAGGTCGCCGCCGCACTCGGACGCAAGACCATCGTCATACCGTTTGACAGCGGCTACGAGGTCTGGGTCTATCGATGGCCCGGCCCCGACAAGACGCCCCGCGCCGCCACCGAGTTGGTGCTGCTGTTCGAGCCGTCGGGGCTGGTGAAGAAGCTGCGGGTGCGACCCGGCTACGCCACGCTCGAGTAGGCGGTCCCCCGGCTGCAGACCGAGCTACCGGGCCGCCTCACCGCAACCGCCCCCATCCACCAGTGGCAGCAACACCGGTGTCAGCACTTTCAACAGCTGTGAGGGCATGGCGCTGGTGAACTTGTAGTGGGCCGCATAGGGCTCGTGCACATAGGCCATCATGGTGCCGAAATAGCGGTCGCCGATCAGGAACACCAGGGTGGCCGAACGGTTGACGACGCGTGATGACACGAGTTTGCCGCCGGGGCCGTAGGTGTCGAAGCGGTGGTCGCCGGTGCCGGTCTTGCCGCCGATCTCGACCACGCTGCCGTCGCGGCGCACCAGCGTGCCCTTGAGCCGCTTGGCCGTGCCGCCGTCGACGACGCCTATCAGTGCGCGCCGCACTACGTCGGCAATCTCGGGCTGGAGCACTTGTTCTACCTTGGGCGGGCGTGCCTCGAACTGCGTTTCGTAGGGCGTGCCCCTGGCGAACTGCAGCGAGCTGGCCCGCGTCACCGGCAGGCGCAGGCCGCGGTTGACGATGATGCCCATCAGCTCGGCCAGCGCCGCGGGGCGATCACCCGAGGCGCCCAGGGCGCTGGCGTAGGAGGGGGTCAGCGCCTCGAACGGATAGCCCAGGCGGCGCCAGGCCTGGTGGATCTCGGCGAAGGCGTCCAGCTCCAGCAGATTGCGTATGCGTGCGTCCTGCGCGCCCTTGTGGCGGGTCTTGAACAGCCACTGATAGACCTCCTGCCGCTGCCCGGCGCTGGCCGCCACCGTCTCGCGCAGCGTGGCCTTCGGGTTCGTGCGCAGATGGGCCACAACCCACAGCTCCAGCGGGTGCAGGCCGGCCAGGTAGCCTCGGTCGGCCAGCGACCAGCGGTCGGGGCCGTATTTGTCGCGCAGCGCCTGCAGCGCGGCCTCGGGCAGATCGGCGTTGGGCAGGTGGCGCTCGATGAATGCGCCCAGATCGGCTGCGCTGGCCTCGGGTTCGAGGCCGTAGAAGGCGGCTGCCAGGCGCGTTGGCGTCCGGCGCAGGCTGCGCAGCAGCAGCTCCTCGGCCTCCGGGGCGGTCTTGCCGGCGTATTTGCGATGGAAGCGGGCCAGGAACTCGCGCCCTTCCTTGTCGGCAAAGCGGGCCAGATAGGCCTGGCGCTCCGGGCCCGACGACTGGGCCATCAGGGCGGCGCTCTCGCCGGCGCTGCGCGCCATCACGTGGTGCACCACATCGCGCATCAGGCGGATGAACACCAGGTTGACCGAGCGCGTCAGTGCCTCCCGCACGGTCATCGTGCGGCCGTTGTCCTCGGGCTCGAAGTTCTCGAAGTGGTGCAGGCCGCCGCCGGTGAAGAAGCCCTCGGCCGGGCTGGCGGAGTAGCTGCGCTCCATCGCCGCGGCCAGCATCGCCGCCAGGCTTTTGTCCTCGGCCTGGGCGAGATGCTCGCGGGCCCAGCGGCCGAGCGGGTCCCGGTCGCCGACCTCTACCGCGGCGAGCTGCTCGGGGGGCAGCCCCTGCCAGCGCTGATGCAGCTCGGCCACAAGCTCCAGATAGGTGATCAAGGTGCGCAGCTTGGCGGTGGAGCCAAGGTCCAGGCGCGCACCGTCGTTGATGTCGAAGGGCTGGGCTAAGCTGTCGGTCTGCACGCGCAGCAGATTGCTGTTCGTGCCGCGCTCGAACAGCGTGAAGCTGAACATGATCTTGCTCGTGTCGTCGCCCTCGTTGAGCAGCCGAAAGCCGTAGAGGCCGGCGGCGCGCGCCGCCTGAGGGTCGGCCAGGCCGCGCAGCAGAGCCGTGGCGGCGCGCTGCAGCTGGCCGTCCAGCGGGCTGTCCACCCGGAGATCGAGGCGGTCGAGGTCGTAGGCGCGGCTCAGGCCGAGCAGCGATTGCAGCTTGCCGCGCACCGCATTCGCCGCCTTGCGCTCGGTGAACGAGGCCGGCCCGCTGACGGCGAACTGCGTCTGCAGCTTCAGGGCCTGCAGCAGCGCGGCGTCACGTAGAGCGGGCGTGATGAGGCCGGCCTCGGCCATCGCGCGCAGATAGCTGTCGGTCAGCAGGCGCAGCGCCGGCTCGCCCTCGGCGAGATAGTAGGAAGGCCGGCGCTGCGCCACCATCAGCGACAGCGCCTGCTTGAAGGCCAGCCCCTGTTGCGCCAGCAGCGGGCCGTCCACCACCGGCGCGGACAGCAGGCGGCCGACCTCGGTCAGGTCGCGGCCGTACCAGGCCCACAGGCCGTCGCCGATGCCATTGACCTCGCCGAAGCCGGCCCGGGCCGACAGCGGCACCGTGTTCAGGTAGTCGATGACGATCTGCTGGCGCCGCGGCAGCGTGTTCTCGCCATCGAGATAGGCGCGCAGCGAGGCCGAGCCGATCTGGCGCAGCTTCTCCCGGGCCGTGTCGGTGCGGCCCTCGGGCGAGTGACGGTATTTCTCGATCTGCGTGGCCAGCGTGCTGCCGCCGCCAGCGGCATGGGTTTCGTCGAAGCGGCGCAGCGCCTGATCGGCCACCGCCTTGCCGAAACGGCTCCATTCGATGGCCGGGTTGCGCAGGGCATAACGCGGGTCGAGCAGCTCGCGGTTCTCGATGAAGAGCAGCGCATCGACCAGCAGGGCGGGCACCGAGGCGAAGCGCTCGAAGATCCGCTCCGGGTGCCGCACCGAGGCCAGCGCCTCGCCGCGGCAGTCGCGCAACTCAAGGCCCGCCTGTGCCTTCTCGCGGTAGGTCGCGAACCAGCCGTCGTCGATCAGTTCGATCATCGCGGGCGACATGCGCGCCTGGGCGGAGATGCTGAAGCCCTGGGTCTGCAGCCGCTTCGCAAACTCGGGCAGCTGGTGATAGCCCAGGCGCTTGTCGGAGGGGCCAACGCCGGGGAAGCGGATCGCATCGCTGGGGCCCGGCTTCAGCTCGTAGTGCAGGTCGCGCACCAGGGCACTCAGCTGGCGCGCCTGCAGGCGGGAGGTCTGCGCCTCGTTCACGGCCAGCCAGGCGGCAAGCGCCACGACGGTGAGCCCCACGGCGAGCCATAGCCAGACAGCCCTGCGGGTCCACCACGGTCGCCTGCCTACTGCCAGTTCCATCTCAGGGTCAATCGAGGAGTTCCGCCCCGTTCATTGTGTGGGGCAGGGCGCGGCCTGCGCGCTGCGGTGTTGTGTGTCCACGTCGCCGCCGTGCTGAAGTTGCCGATATGCGCTGCAGCGGGCGCGGGCGCCGCACAATCTTCTGCCGAGAACACCCCAAGAACAGCGACGCAGCGCAAGTTCAGCCCCCGATTGCAGCACCACCCGCTGCGCCCTCCGCCCTAAGCTGGAGCCGTCTTCACGATGATGAATGAGTCGGCCCATGCAGTCCCCAGCACACCCCCATCTCGACGCCCTGGTCTCGCTCGATCGCCAGCATCTGATACACCCGGTTGCACCCTGGCGCAAGCACGAGCAGCGTGGCGTCACGGTGCTGGAGTCGGGCCAGGGTTCCTGGCTGACCGACGCCAGCGGCCACCAGCTGCTCGACGCCTTTGCCGGCCTGTGGTGCGTCAATGTCGGCTACGGGCAGGAGAGCGTGGTGCAGGCGGCTGTCGAGCAGATGCGCAAGCTGCCCTACGCCACCGGCTACTTCCACTTCGGCAGCGAGCCGGCAATCCGGCTGGCGGCCAAGCTGGTGGAGATCACGCCGGCCTCGCTGACCCGGGTCTATCTGACCCTGGGTGGCTCGGAGGCGATTGACGCGGCGATACGCCTGATCACACAGTTTTACAACAACACCGGCCGGCCGAGCAAAAAGCACTTCATCTCGCTGGAGCGGGGCTATCACGGCTCCTCGTCCACCGGCTCGGGGCTGACGGCACTGCCGGCCTTCCACCGCGGCTTCGACATGCCGCTGGCCACGCAGCACTACATCGCCTCGCCCTACAGCTACCGCACGGGCCTCGACGACGCCGCCCAGATCGCCGCCTCGGTGGCAGCGCTGCGCGCCAAGGTGGCCCAGCTGGGCGGCAGCGACAAGGTGGCGGCCTTCTTCTGCGAGCCGATCCAGGGCTCGGGCGGCGTGATCGTGCCGCCCAGGGGCTGGCTGAAGGCGATGAGCCTGGCCGCCCGCGAGCTGGACATCCTGTTCGTCGTCGACGAGGTCATCACCGGCTTCGGCCGCACCGGGCCTATGTTTGCCTGCGACGCCGAGGGCGTGCAGCCCGACCTGATGACCTTGGCCAAGGGGCTGACCTCGGGCTATGCACCGATGGGGGCGATGCTGATGTCCGAGGCGGTGTACGCCGGCATTGCCGACGGCGCGCCGGCCGGCGCGGCCATAGGCCATGGCGCGACCTACTCGGCCCATCCGGTCAGTGCGGCGGTGGCGCTGGAGGTGCTGCGGCTGTACGACGAGGGTGGGCTGCTCGCCAACGGGCAAAAAGTGGCCCCGCATTTCGCCGCCGTGCTCGATGGTCTGCGCGATCATCCGCTGGTGGGCGACTCGCGCCACCGCGGCCTGCTCGGTGCGCTGGAGCTGGTCAGCGACAAGGCCAGCAAGCGCGGCTTCGACACTGCCCTGGGCCTGTCGGACCGCATCTTCGACGCAGGCTACCGCAACGGCCTAGTGTTCCGCTCGTTCGGCGACCACATCCTCGGCTTCGCGCCGGCGCTGTGCTTCACCGAGGACGAGTTCGCCATCATGGGCACGCGGCTGAAGAAGACCTTGGACGAAGTGCTGGCCGCGCCTGATGTGCGTGCCGCGATGAAATAACAGCAGCGTTCACGGCGCAGAATCAAATCCTCTGAACTACAAGCGAGTGACGCACCGTGGTAGGCCCCCTCAAGCTTGATCGTCTCGACCTGCGCATCCTCAGCCAGCTGCAGAAAAATGGCCGCATCACCAATGTCGATCTGGCCGACGCGGTGGGCCTGTCGCCCAGCCCCTGCCTGATACGCGTGAAGCGGCTGGAGCAGGCCGGCTATATCGCCGGTTACGGCGCGCAGCTGCGGCTGGAGAAGCTGGGCGACACGCTGACCGTGTTCACCGAGGTCACACTGTCCGACCACCATCGCGAAGACTTCGTGCGCTTCGAGGCGGCGATACGCGAGATCGACGAGATCATCGAATGCCATCTGGTCAGCGGCGGCTACGACTACCTCTTGAAGTTCACGACCCGCGGCGTCAACCACTACCAGTCCATCGTCGAAGACCTGCTGGAACGCAATATCGGCATCGAGAAGTACTTCAGCTTCATCGTTATCAAGTCGCCCTTCATCAAGAACCACTACCCGATCGAGCGGCTGTTCCCGCCGACGCTCTGATCTCCATTTTTTCTTCTGACCCGCATGACAGCCTCCACTCCTGCAGCGCCCGGTGCGCGTTTTGTGCGCCTGGCCGAAACCGGCCGCCCGGCCGTGCGCCTGAGCATAGACGGACAGCCCGTCACCGCGATGCAGGGCGACTCCCTGCTGGTGGCCGTGCTGAGCCACCAGCGCAGCCTGCGCCAATCGGAGTTCGGCGACGGCGCGCGGGCGGGCTTCTGTCTGATGGGGGCCTGCCAGGACTGCTGGATCTGGACCGAGGCTGGCCAGCGCCTGCGCGCCTGCTCGACGCCGGTGATGGAGGGCATGGCCGTGCGCACCACGCCGCCGCCCGGCCACTGGCCGGTGACGCCTGATTTGAGAATCGTGCAGGAGCGCGCGCTGTGAGCGGCGGCCCGCGCGTGGTCGTCGTCGGCACCGGCCCGGCGGGTGTGCGGGCGGCGCAGGCCCTGGTCGAGGCCGGTGTGCGGCCCATCGTCGTCGACGAGGGCAACCGCGCGGGGGGCCAGATCTACCGCCGCCAGCCCGAGGGCTTCAAGCGCGACTACGCGACGCTGTACGGCAGCGAGGCGGCCAAGGCGCAGGCGCTGCACAGCGACTTCGATGCGCTGCTCGGGCAGATCGACTACCGCGGCGACACGCTGGCCTGGAACGTTTCCGCCCAGCAACTGCACACCGTGCACCCGGCCAGCGGCGAGACGCACGACATAGCCTTCGACGCGCTGATCGTCTGCTCCGGCGCCACCGACCGGCTGATGCCGGTGACTGGCTGGAACCAGGCCGGCTGCTACAGCCTCGGCGCCTCGCAGATCGCGCTGAAGGCGCAGGCCTGCGCGATCGGCTCGCGCGTCGTCTTCATGGGCAGCGGGCCGCTGCTTTATCTGGTGGCCTCGCAGTATGTGAAGGCCGGGGCCAGGGTCGAGGCAGTGCTGGACACCTCGCCTGCCATCCCGCCGTTGGCCGCCCTGCGCGGCCTGCTCAGCCGCCCGCAGCTGCTGTGGCGCGGGCTGCAGCTGCAGGCGATGCTGAAGCGCGCCGGCGTCACCTTGCTGAAGGGCATCACCCCGGTACGTATCGAGAGCACGCCCGAGCAAGGCGTGACCGGCGTGAGCGTCCGTGACGCCCAGGGGCGCACGCGGCAGTTCACCGCCGATGCCGTGGGGCTGGGCTGGCATCTGCGCGCCGAGTCGCAGCTGGCCGATCTGGCGCGCTGCGAGTTCGTGTTCGAGCCCTTGAGTCGGCAGTGGCTGCCACGCATCGATCCCGACGGCCGCAGCAGCACAGCTGGCGTCTATCTGGCCGGTGACGGCGTGCGCATCCTCGGGGCTGATGGCGCCGAGGCCGCCGGCCGGCTGGCCGCACTGGCGGCGCTGCACGATCTTCAGCAGGGCAGCGCCCGCCACCAGGCCGAACAGGGCGCGCTGCGCGCCACGCTGGCCACGATGGACCGCTTCCGCCAGGGCCTGGTGCTGGCCTTTCCCTGGCCGCACCGGCAGGCCGCTGCGCTGCCCGACGAGGCCGTGGTCTGCCGCTGCGAGGCCGTCAGCGTCGGCGAGCTGCGGCGCTGCGTGCGCGAGCTGGGCAGCCAGGAGGTGAACCGCGCCAAGGCCTTCAGCCGTGTCGGCATGGGCCGCTGCCAGGGACGCTTCTGCGGCCATGCGGCGGCCGAGGTGATTGCCGCCGAGGCGCGTATCCCGATCGAGGCTGTGGGCCGCATCCGCGGCCAGGCGCCGGTCAAGCCCATCATGATGAGCACAGGCGAGGTGCAATCATGATCGGCGCCCAACGCAGCGATGTGCTGATCATCGGCGGCGGCCTGATGGGCACGACCACCGCCTTCTTCCTGCGCCAGCAGCATGGCCTGAGCGTCACGCTGCTGGAGCGCGAGCTGATCGGCCGCCAGGCCAGCGGCACCAATTTCGGCAATGTGCGCCGCCAGGGCCGCGATCTGGCACAGATGCCGCTGGCCAACCGGGCCCGCGCTGTCTGGGGTCGGGTCAGGGAGCTGCTGGGCGAGGACCTGGAGTTCAAGCCCTACGGCCATCTGCGCGTCTGCTACACCGATGGTCAGGCGGCCATCCTGGAGCAGCATGCCCGCGACGCACGGCCGCTGGGCCTGGAGCTGGAGCTGTTCAGCGCCGAGGCGCTGCGCAAGCGCTGGGGCATCTTCAGCCACGAGGTCGTCGCCGGTTCGTTGTCCCCGGTCGATGGCCATGCCAATCCGCGCCTGGCGGGGCCCGCCTTCGGTCGCGCCGCGCGCCGCGCCGGTGCCGCCATCCACGAGCACAGCGAGGTCGCGCATATCGAGCGCGACGGTGCCGACTTCATCGCCCACACCACCGACGGCCGGCAGTTCCGCGCCGCGCAGCTGCTGGTCACCAGCGGCGCCTGGTCGGGCCAATTCGCGGCCAGCTTCGGCGAACCGGTGCCGCTGGAGGCCCGCGGCCCGCAGATGGGCGTGACCGAGCCCCTACCCTATGCCATTGGCCCGTCGATAGGCGTATCGACACCCATCGAGACCGAGGGCCTGTACTGGCGCCAGATCGAACGCGGCAACATCGTCTTCGGCGGCGGGCTGAAGGGCCCGGCCCTGGCCGACCAGATCCGCGCCTACGTCAAGCCCGACAACGTGCTGCGCCAGCTGCGCGAGATGCGCCGCTTCGTGCCCGCCTTCGAGCATGTGCAGCTGCTGCGCGTCTGGAGCGGCATCGAGGGCTACACCGCCGACTGGGCGCCGGTGCTGGGCCCCAGCGCCCGCGTGCCCGGCCTGCACTACGCCTTCGGCTTCAACGGCGAGGGCTTCGCCATCAGCCCCGGCGTCGGTGAGGTGATGGCCGAGCTGCTGGCCTCGGGCAAGAGCTCGACGCCCATAGCGCCGTTCTCGATCGCGCGGTTTGCCTGAACGGGCAGGGCTGACCGTGTCGCCGGCGCCTGGAACCGCGCGACCCAGCTCTGGAAGGCCTCGGCCGGCATGGGCTTGGCGATGAAATAGCCCTGGGCGATGTCGCAGCCCATGGCGGCAAGCTGGTCCCAGTCTTGTTGGGTCTCGACGCCTTCGGCCACGGTCTTGCGGCCGAGGTCATGGACCAGATCGATGGTCGAGCGGACGATCATCGCGGAGTCCTTGCTGGTGGACAGGTCGCGCACAAACGACTGGTCTATCTTGATGTACTCCACCGGCAGCTTCTGCAGATAGCTGAGCGATGAATAGCCGGTGCCGAAGTCGTCGATGTACAGCGGTATGCCTTCGTCGCGAAGGCTGTGTAGCACGCGCAGCGCGAAGGCGGCGTCGTCCATCACCGAGCTCTCGGTGATCTCCAGCTCCAGCATGCCGACGGGCGTGCCCCAGGTGGCTTGCAGGCCGCGAATTTTCTCGAGCAGGTCTTCATCGCGCAGATTGCGGGCCGAGAGGTTGACGGCGATGGGCAGCGCGCAACCCAGGGCCTCCCACTGGCGGTTCTGCCGCAGCACCGACGCGATCACCCACTCGGTCAGCGGCCGTATCAGGCCCGTGTGCTCGGCCAGACCGATGAACTCGCCCGGTGGCAGCAGGCCGCGCTCGGCATGTTGCCAGCGCACCAGCGCTTCGGCGCCGCACAGGCGGCCGGTGGCGAATTCGATCTTGGGCTGCAGATAGAGGCGCAGCTCGTTGCCCTCGATCGCACGCCGCAGCTCACCGGCCATATTCAGCCGGCTCGGCTGAACCGGGTTCAGCAGCGGATCGAAGACGGCGTGCCTCAGGCCTTTTGCCTTGGCCTGGTGCACGGCAATGTCCATGTGGCGGAACAGATCGTGGGGCGTGGCCCCATGCTCGGGAAACAGCACCACGCCGGTACGCGCCGACATGTCCAGCGGGATGTCGGCCAGCGGGAAGGGCGGGGTCAGCACCCCTTCCAGGCGCTGCACCAGCGCGGTGGCGGCTCCGCGGTCGCTGCCGGGCAGCAGGATGGCGAATTCGTCGCCGCGCAGCCGCGCCACCAGGGCCGGGGCGGGTGCGGCCTGGCACAAACGGGTACCGAACTCGCGCAGCATCTGGTCACCGTGGCTGAAGCCCAGCGCGTCATTGATTTCGCTGAGCCGGTCGATATTGGTCTGCAACAGTGCGAAGGGTTGGTTCAGTTGTTGGCCATCGGCCAGGGCGGCGGCCAGAAACTCGGTGAACTGGGTTTCGTTGGGCAGGCCGGTGAGGGCGTCGAAGCGGGTCAGGTGGAGCATCTCCTCCTGAACCTGCTGCTGCTTGGCCCGAGCCCGCAGCGTGGCAATGCCAAAGGCCAGATCGTCGGCCGACTCGGTCAGCAGGGTGACCTCGTCCGTATCGAAGGCATCAGGTTCCGCGGCGTAGATGGCCAGCGCACCGATGACCTCGCCGCCCACCCGCAAAGGGCAGGCCAGTGCCGACATCCCGCCGTGCAGCTGCGGCTGCCATTGAGCATAGCCGGGATCGATCTGCATATCGCGTATCACCCGGGCCCGGCCGGTGCGAACCGCCGTGGCCACCGCGCCTTGCCCCTGTGCGTTGTCGGCCCAGCTGGTGTTCAGCGCGCGCAGCCCGGCCAGACCCGGAGGGTAGCCGTTCTCGGCCATCGGCTGGAGGGACTTGGCGTCGTCGTTGCCGCGGTACCAGACCATCGCCGCGTCGTAAGCGCCCGCCGCCACGATGGCCTCGCACATGCTGCTCAGCAGACCGGGCTCGTCGGTGGCGCGCAGCATGGTACGGTTGCCGGCGCTCAAGGTCCGCAGGGCGCGGCTGACGTGTTCCAGCTCGCGCACGCGCTGCTCCAGCTGGGTATTGAGGGCCTGGATCTTCTCTTCGGCCCGTTTGCGTTCTGTGATGTCGGCACCCAGCACGTAGTAGCCGATGACCTGGTTGTCGGGATCCCGCTTGGGCACATAGCTGACCAGCTTCCAGAACCCGGGGAAGGGCTGCCAGTCATAGCTTTGCGGCTGCCCTTGCAATACCTTGGCAATCATCGGAGCGGCGATGGCATAGCGTGCCTCGCCCATGATCTCCTGCACCGTGCAGCCGGAGAGGTCGGCCCGGCCCGGGGCGAAACGCTGGCGGTACTGCTCGTTCACATAGACATAGCGCTGCTGCGCATCGACATAGGCGATCAAGGCCGGCACATTGCTGATGACGCTGAGCAGGTGGCCCTCGCTCTCGTGCAGCTGGGCCGTGCGCTCCCTCACGCGTTGCTCCAGCACCTCATTCTGCGAGCGCAGCGTGCGGGCCAGGCTCTCCTCGCTGTCTGCCAGTGCGCGCTGATGGGCCGCGGTTTCGCGCAGCTGGCGCCGTATCAGCAGATAGGTGGCCGACAGCAAGGCGAACAGTGCCAGCGCCACCAGCACGCCCGCGGACATCATGACGCGGCGTGTGCGCAGCAGCTCGTCGGTGCGGCTCGCCAGCAGCAACAGCTCCGCATGCTCCATCTCGCGCAACAGCTGGTGGGTCAGCGCCCGGGTCTCACGCAGCGGTGCGGTGGCCACAAAGGCGCTGGCCGCGTCGAGCCCCTGGCTCTTGCGCAAGGCCTCGATCTGCCTGGTGATGGCGAGGCGCTGGTCTATGACCCCGCGCAGCCGCACCCAGCGCTGCTGCTGGCCAGGGTTGTTGGCGGTCAATTGCCGGATACGGCCCAGCGACACCTCGCGTGCGGCGATCGCCGCATCGCGTTCGACCAGCTGCTGCGCGTCGCCCGAAATCCGGAAGCTCTGCGTGTTCAGCTCGATCTGCAGCGTGTCGCCGCGGGCGCTGGCCAGGTTGTTGAGCACCTCGTGCGTGTGGGCCACCCAGTGCGAGGCCTCGGTGGCCTCTGCTGCCACTTCCCAGGTGGTGCCGGAAAGCACCGCCACCACGAGCACGGCCGCGGCGAAGGCGGCCAGCACCTTGGTTTCAAAGCTGGAACCCGGATTCAATGAAGCACTCCCGATTCTTCATGTCCGACCACGGAGATTCCATCGCCAGCGGCCGCTTGCACCGCGCGACATTGCGGTCGATTATGCGGGTATTGCAGCGTCAGGCGGTATCAGATGGGGGGCGGAGGATCGCAGCCGGCCGGGGAGCATCAGCTTCTCAGGAGGCCAGGCTTCACTGCTGCGGTGCCATCACCACATAGACCTTTCTCAAGGTCTGCCGGATGTCCCACACGCCGGTCGTGTGGGCCGGGAAGAACAGCGTGTCGCCCGCGCTGATCTCCAGCGTCTCGCCGCCGGTGGGGGTGAACGTGCAGGCGCCGGTGAGGATGTGCATCACCTCGGCATTGGCCAGCTGGCGTTCGAAGCGGCCGGGCGTGCACTCCCAGATGCCGCTGCGGTCGTTGCCGGCGCCCTCCAGCTCGACCGGGCGGCCGCGGGTGGTGGCGGTGGGGGCGCTCAAGGGGCGGGCGACGGCGCCCTCGTCTTGCAGGCCGGCGATGGCGTGGGATTGCTTCAGTATGGTGATGGGCATGGTGGCTTTCGGTGACAGTGGGCGGCCAGACTAGCGAGGGCCCCGGGCCGGCGATAGGACGCTCTTGTCACCCGGCATGATCTGCGCGGCAGGCCCCCGGATACGCAATTCGCTACCGCGCGGCGGCGGTTTTACGGGCACATCGTCGGCGGCTTCGAACTTAAGCTTTGGCCCATGGCCACACCGTCCACGCTCACCGAAACCCGGCCCCGCCGCTCGCTGGAGCCGGTGCTGGCCCATATCCGCGCCCACCTTAGCGAGCCGCTGCGGCTGGAGGCGCTGGCCCAGCTGTGCGGGCTCAGCGTCTGGCGCTTTGCCACCGTGTTCCGCGAGCGGGTGGGCATGTCGCCCTACCGCTACGTCAATGTGCTGCGCGTCCAGCACGCCCAGGCGCTGCTGAGCCAGGGCATGCCGGCGGCGCGGGCGGCCAGCGAGTCTGGCTTCTATGACCAGAGCCATCTGTCGCGCCGCTTCAAGCGCCTGTGCGGCATGACGCCGGGCCAGTATCAATCCGCCAACCCATCCGCAACCCCATCTGCAACCTCTTCCTGAAGGCATCCACCATGGCCCTGCAAGACTTCAAAGTTCTGACCTTCGACGTCGTCGGTACGCTGATCGACTTCGAGCGCGGCATGCTCAACTACCTGCACGAGGCGCTGCCGGACAGCCCAATTGGCGACGAAGACTTCCTGGCCGCCTACCGCCGCGCCCGCGCCAGCAAGGAGGTGATCGCCTACCCGGATGACCTGGAGCGCTGCTGGCACCAGATCGCCGCCGAGCTGGGCATGCCCGACACGCCGGCGCTGGCCCAAGGCCTGCGCGACTCGGTGCCGCGCTGGCCGGCCTTCGCCGACTCGGTGGCGGCGCTGAAACGCCTGCGCCGCCGCTTCAAGCTGGTGGCGATGACCAATGCGCAGCGCTGGGCCTTGAGCCATTTCGAGAAGACCCTGGACATGCCCTTCGACGACAGCGTCACCAGCGACGACGCGCTGTGCGAGAAGCCCGACGTCAAGTTCTTCGCCTTCACCCGCGGCCGGCTGAGCACCCGCGGCTACAGCCAGGCCGACAATCTGCATGTGGCGCAAAGCCAGTACCACGACATCGGCGTGGCCAAGAGCCTGGGCCTGAAGACCTGCTGGATCGAGCGGCGCCACGGCCAGCCCGGCTTTGGCGGTACGCTGGAGGTCAAGCAGATCACCGCGCCGGACTATCACTTCCATACGCTGGCCCAGCTGGCCGATGCCGTTGACGCCGGCAAGTGAGGCAGACTGCGGGCATGAGTGAATCGACCCGCGACGACATCAGCGATCTGCTGCCCGCCCTGGTGGCCCTGCGCCACGACCTGCATGCCCATCCGGAGCTGGCCTATGCCGAGCACCGCACGGCCGGCATCGTGGCGGCGGCGTTGCGCGAACTCGGGCTGGAGGTGCATGAGGGCATCGGCGGCACCGGCGTTGTCGGCCTGCTGCGCAACGGCACGGGCCGCAGCGTCGGCCTGCGCGCCGACATGGATGCGCTGCCCATGGTCGAGCAAAGCGGCCTGCCCCATGCCAGCCTGTTCAGCGGCGTGCACCATGGCTGCGGCCATGATGGCCACACCAGCATGCTGCTCGGCGCGGCCCGCCAGCTGACGCGCACGCGGCGCTTCGCCGGCACGGTGGTGTTCATCTTCCAGCCGGCCGAGGAGGGCCGGGGTGGCGCCAAGGCGATGGTGGAGGACGGGCTGTTCGAGCGCTTCCCCTGCGACAGCGTCTATGCCCTGCACAACTGGCCCGATCTGCCGCTGGGCCACGCCCAGACGAGACCCGGCCCCATCATGGCCGCGGCCGACCGTTTCGACATCAGCGTGCGCGGCCGCGGCGGCCATGCCGCCCAACCCCAGCACACGCCCGACGCCATCCTGGCGGCCAGCCAGCTGGTGACCCAGCTCAACACCATCGTCGCCCGGCGCATTGACCCCGGCGAGTCGGCCGTGCTGTCGGTGACGCGCATCGAGGGCGGCCACTCGCACAATGTGCTGCCGGCCGAGGTGCAGATCACCGGCACCGTGCGCAGCTTCGACCCCGACTCGCAAGACCGCATCGAGGCCGCCCTGCACGCCACGGCCCAGGGCGTGGCCCTGGCCAGCGGCACCGAGGTCGAGGTGAAGTACACCCGCTACTACCCGGCCACGATCAACAGCGCCGCCGAGGCCGAACTGGCGCTGGCCGCTGCCGCCGATGCGGGCCTGCAGGCCGCCGTGGCACCCCTGCCGGCCTTCACCTCCGAAGACTTTGCCTTCCTGCTGCAGCAGCGCCCGGGCGCCTATCTGTGGCTGGGTCAGCGCCGCCTGGGCGCCGAGGCCGGCACGAGCCGGCCGCTGCACCACCCCTGCTACGATTTCAATGATGCCGCCCTGCCGCTGGGCATTGCCTGGTTCACCGCGGTGGCGCAACGGGCGCTGCGGTAGTCGCAGGGCCGCCAATCTCCCGGGACGCCCCTACACTGCCGCAGACTTCAACTGCCGGTGACAAGAGATATGGGCGCCCTCGTGATCTTCGACTGTGACGGCGTGCTGGTTGACAGCGAGCGCCTGAGCCACATCGTCTTGCAGCAGATGCTCCACGAGCTTGGCGCGCCGCTGACATTCGACGAAGCCGTGCAGCGTTTCATGGGCACCTCGATGCCTGTCTGCATGGAACGGATCGGCGAACTGCTTGGCGCGCCACCGCCCGAGGACTTCCTGGCCCAGTTCTCCCGCCGGACCCGGGCCGCCTTCGAGGCCGAGTTGCGCGCGGTGCCGGGCGTTGAGCAGGTGCTGGCCGCCTTGCAGACGCCGTTCTGCGTCGCCTCCAACGGCAATCGCGCCAAGGTGGACTTCACGCTGGGACATACCGGGCTGCTGCGGCGCTTCGAGGGGCGCATCTTCACCGCGGATGATGTTCGCCACCCCAAGCCGGCACCCGACCTGTTCCTGCTCGCCGCGCGTACGCTGGATGCCGACCCGCATCGAACCACCGTGGTCGAGGACACCCCCACCGGCATCTGCGCCGCCAAGGCTGCGGGCATGCGAGCCATAGGCTTCTCGGCCATGACCTCGGCCGAGCAACTGCTCGCCGCGGGTGCGGATGCGGTCGCCCGTACCATGGCCGATGTGCAGGTCCTGCTGGCACCTGGCGGCCGCTAGGCATCGCCCGGTTCACTGTCGTGGCGCTGCGCCAAAGCCATGATACTGTCTGGCCGCGCTACGGTAACCAGTTAGACCCGTCGGGCGCCATCACTTACTTTTCATGCACATGGAAACAGAATTGTTGAGCACGGCGATCGAGCTTGCCCGGGAAGCGGGCCGTTCCCTTCTTGAAACCTTTGGCACTTCGGAGGTCATTGATACCAAGGGCGACTACAGCAACGTCGTCACCGCCGCGGATACCCGCTCCGAGGAACTCATTGTTCGCGGGATCCGGAGGGCCTACCCAGGCCATTCGATCATTGCAGAGGAAACCGGCTGCGATCTGCGGGCGTCGCCGTTCACCTGGGTTGTGGATCCGCTCGACGGAACGTCGAATTACGCAGCCGGCGTGCCCTGGTTCGGGGTCCTCATCAGCGTACTCAAAGACAAAGTGCCCATCGTTGGCGTGATGCACCTGCCCGCTACCGGCGATCTCTACTCGGCAGTATCTGGCGCCGGCGCGTTCAGAAACGGCAAGCGAATTTCCGTCACCCGCGAGACCAGGCTGGAGAACGTGTTGTGGGCCTATGGCATGGACGGAGGTGCCAGCGAGGAGCAGGCGATGCGCAATGTGCTTGTGCTGGCCAAGCTGCTGGGCCGCGTCAGGAACATCAGAGCGACCAACAGCCTGGTCGACCCGGCCTACACCTCGGACGGCCGCTTGGGCGGCATGCTGAATCAAAGCACCCGGCTATGGGATATCGCGGCGCCCATGCTCATCGTGCAGGAAGCCGGTGGCCTGTACACGGACCTCGCCGGGCAGCCCCTCGATCTGGATACTTCACCCACCGCCGCCGACAGGGAGTACGCCGTTCTTGCTGGCGCGCCTGAGTTGCACGCATCCATCGCGGCAATCGTGCGAGAGTCGCTTCCAGCTCGGGTGGCGGCAGTATCGCCAGACACCGGGCGTCGAGGTTGAAGCAATGACCGACTACATCCTGCTGATGCACGACGATGTACCCGCGGAATGCCGCACCGCAAGCGAAGCCGGTTGGGACGGCTACATTGCCAAGCTTGCCGCCAGCGGGCGGTTCAGCGGCGGCAGCTCGATCGGGCCAGGTGCCTGTTTTCGAAAAGACGGGGCAGCCAGGGCGACTTCATCCGCGCTGCTTGGCTACATTCGAGTCCAGGCCGAGAGCCTCGACGAGGCGCAGAAACTGCTGGCCGGAAACCCCACTTTCGAGGCCGGCGGTACCGTAGAAATCCGGGAGCTGCCACAGGGTTGACGGAGACACCGCCGGGCCAAGTACCGCGATCCCGAGATTTGCCGCTACTCCCCCGACGGCCCGGGGCCTCAATCCGCCGCGAAGCAGTAGAACAGCCCGGCGCCGCCGGTGGCCTTCAGCGCATCCGGGCTGCAGCCGCGTGACATATGCGAAGAGTTCCATGACTTGGCGGCAGCGCTTTCGTCCAGGCCGGTGCGGTCGTGGTGGCCCAGCATGGCCGAGCCAGTGCCGCTGAGCGTCCAGTTGCCGCAGGTGGCGTCGGCGCTGCCGGCGACGACCAAGCCATTGGGCTGGGAGCCGGTCAGCACGTCATGCGTGTTGGGCGTGTCGCCGCGGCCGTTGATGCCCTCGCCGCGCTCGGTCAGCGCCGTGAGCTTGTTCAGGTTGTTGGCGGGGCCGTGCAACTGCTCGACGTCGGTGGCCACGACCACGCCCTTGGCGTTGATCCAGGGGCCCTTGCCGATGCGGTCACGGGCGTTGACGGCGGACTCGTAGCCCACCGCCTGCTGGCTCAGATAGGCGCGCCAGCTGCGGTTGCCCGCACCGGCCGCCGCAGCCAGCGTCTGGCAATGCTTGTCGGCGCCGGCCAGGCCGCCCAGATCGGCACCCTTGCCGGGCCCGGCGCTGGTGACGAAGAAGCTCATGCCGGTCTTGGCACCCATGCCGGCACAGCCGGCGAGCAGCAGGACCGTGACGGCAGCGGCGCCAAGAGTGTGATGAACTGAACGCTTGTTGTTGGGCGACATGAGCATCTCCAGAAGGGCTTTCGGGCCCTGCAGACTAGGGCAAAGCCCGCGCCGTATCAAGTCACTTTCCGCGTGGCTTGCGCTTCATCGGCGCATTGGGCTTGCCGCCACCGGTGCGCGCCCGCCACAGCTTGAAGGCATTGGGCGTCAGCTCGCGCTTGAGCAGCTGCACCAGCTCGCCCTGCGACACGCCGTGCTGCATCAGCACGGCGTTGAAGGGCGGGGTGTCGTCCCAGGCGGTGGCGATGATGCGCTGGATCTGGTCGGGGTTGAGGCGGGGTATCGGTTTGGCCATGCCGCCATTGTCGGTCAGCCCGCGGCCTTGCGCGCACCGAACAAGCCGCGCCACCAGTTGCCCAGCGCCGTCCACCAGCTTGATTGGATGGGCGCCGCCGTCGCCGCTGGCTCGGGCGCCGTCGTCAGCTGTGCCTCGAATCGGGTGAAAAACTCCTGGATGATCTTCTGCGCCGCCGCGTCGACGATGCGCGAGCCTATCTGCGCCAGCTTGCCGCCGATCTGCATCGTGGCCTCGTAGTGCAGCTGGGTGCAACGCTCCGACACCGGGCTGAGCCGGACCTCGGCCGTGCCCTTGCTGAAGCCGGCCGCGCCGCCCTGGCCCTCGAAGCTGAGCTTGTAGCCGGTGGGCGCATTGATCTCGCTGAGCGCCAGCTTGCCGGTGAAGCGGGCACGCACCGGGCCGATGGCGGCAATGACCACGGCCTCCAGCCGGTCGGGCGCGGTGCGGGTCAGCGATTCGCAGCCGGGGATGCAGGCCTGCAGCACGGCGTCGTCATTCAGGGCCGCCCAGGCCTGGGCTTGCGAGCAGGGCAGCTCGCGTTGATTCTCGATTTTCATGTTCAGAACTCCAGCGGAGCGATAGGTACGGCGGCGTGGGCGTGCTTGTGCGCCAGCACACCATGCCAGTCGCGCCAGGCGCGGCCGGGGTGGACTTCGCCGCAATCGGGACAGCGGCGCTCGGCTTCGCTGCTGGCGTAGTAGCTGTCGTACACGGTGGGCAGATCGCGGACGATGCTGTTCAGCTGCACCTCGCGGCGCGTCACCAGGCCGCCGCAATGGGCGCAGGTCCACTCGAACGCGTCGAGCAGGCCGGCGGGGCGGGTGCGCTCCACCACCAGGCACAGACTGCCGGCCTGGGGGCGCTGAGGCGAGTGGCGCACATGGGCGGGCAGCAGAAAGATGTCGCCCTCGTTCAGGTCGACGCGCTCGTAGCGGCCGCGGTCCCACAGCAGCAGATGGGCCTGGCCGCGCAGCTGGTAGAAAAACTCCTCCAGCGGGTCGTCATGGAAGTCGGTGCGCTGGTTGGGGCCGCCGACGACGGTGCAGATGAAGTCGGCGTCTTGCCAGATCTGTTGGTTGCCGACTGGGGGCTTCAGCTCGGCGGCATGGTCGCTGATCCAGCGCTGCAGATTGAGGGGTGGGCCAAACTTAAGCATTGCTGTCTCCTGGGTGGGGATGATGATCCCCGTGGTTATGATGCGGCCGCCCATGTCCGATGACGCCCGAACTCCTGCCGCACGCCTGCGGCCCGCCAATGTTTCGTTGAAGCAGCTGCGTGGCTTTGCGGCCGTGGCCCGCCAGGGCAGCTTCACGCGAGCGGCGCAGGAGCTGTTCCTGAGCCAGTCGGCGCTGTCGGCCCTGATACGCGGGCTGGAGGCCGAGCTGGGCCTGCGCCTGCTCGACCGCACGACGCGGCGCCTGGAGTTGACCGAGGCCGGCCACGAACTGGTGCCCACCGTCGAGCGCCTGCTGGCCGATCTGGACCATGCCGCGCATGAGCTGCGTGAGGTGGCCGAGCGCCGCCGCGGCCGCGTCCGCCTGGGCACGACGCCGCTGCTGGCGGCCAGCATGATGCCCGAGCTGATGGTCAGCTTCGCCGCGGCCTGGCCCGGTGTCGAGCTGAGCCTGACCGATGCCAGCGCCGATGTGCTGCTGACCAAGCTGCGCCAGGGCGAGCTGGACCTGGCCCTGGCCACCTTCGACCACGCGGCCGAGCCCGACATCGAGGCCGAGACCCTGCTGGCTGATCCGATGGTGCTGGTCTGCGCGCGGGGCCATGCGCTGGCGGGCGAGACGAGCCTGACATGGGCGCAGCTGCTCGATCAGCCGCTGCTCCTGCTCAAGCCCGGCAGCGGCCTGCGCGCGCTGGTCGAGCAGACCTTCGCGCCGCTGGGCGGTTGCCCCAAGCCGGCGCAGGAGGTCAGCCACATCACCACGGCGATGGCCATGGCCGCGGCCGGCCTCGGCGTGGCCATACTGCCGGCCTATGCCCTGCGTGTCGGCGCGCCCGAGGGCCGGGCCCAGGGCCTGGTCGGCGTGCCGCTCACCGCCCCCGAGGTGAGGCGCGAGCTGAGCCTGGCGCAGCTGAAGCAGCGTTCGCTGTCGCCGGCGGCGCGGGCCATGGTCGAGCATCTGAAAGCGCATCTGGTTGCCCCGGCCGCGTCTTCTACACGCTCACGGCGGCGCGCCGCGACATGATGGTGCGCAGCGCGCTGTAGGGTGTGACCAGCGAGGTCTTGGGGTTGTCCGGCGACGGCAGGTTCTGCACCTGCACGCTCAGGCGGCCCACCGCGCTCTGCGCCTCGATCTCGTGCACATTGCCGCTGGCCAGCGGGTCGGCGATCAGCTCGACCTGGGTATCGTCCAGGCCCAGTGTGCACAGCGCCAAGGTGGCTGCGACGTTGGCGTTCTTCGGATAGTCCCGCGCCGCCTGGCGTGCCGTGCCGCGGAAGAACACGGTCGCTTCGCGCACCGAGCCCAGATCCAGCAACTTCTCGGCCGGCGTGTCGCGCCAGGCCTGCGGCGGCTTGCGCGAGCGGTAGCAGACCGACTGCAGGCCGGCCAGGCGCGCGGCCTGCAGATAGTCCAGCCCGGCCAGCGCGCCCGAGGGCAGCAGCACCTGACGGCCGGCGGCGCGGGCGGCGCGCTCCAGGCCGTCGAGCACCTCAGGATCGGACAGCACGCCGACCGAGACCAGCAGCAGGTCGGCGCCGGCGGCGAGACACTCCGCGCCGTAGGCCCGCACCGCCTGATGGCCGGCGGCCTCGACGATCAGGTCGGGCTGCAGGGCCAGCAGCGGCGGCAGCTCGGTGAAGACCGGCACCGGCAGGCCCGCGCCCTCCTCGGCGCGGTGGCACAGCACAGCGATCAGTTCGACCTCGGCGCCACCTTGGGCCAGCAGCTCGCGGGCGATCACGCGGCCGATGGCGCCGTGGCCTATCAGTGCAACACGCAGTTTGTTGTTCGTACTCATTTGCTTGCTTCCCATGCTTGTTGCACCACCCGACGGGCCAGCACGGCCGCCAGATGGGCGCGGTAGTCGGCGCCCGCGTGCAGGTCGGCCGACATCAGGTCTTCATCGACGCGCAGGCCTTGCAGCGCGGCGGGTTCGAAGCGTCGGCTCAGTGCCTGCTCGAAGGCGGGCAGGCGGATGGCACCTTGCGAAGTGCCGGTCAAGGCCACACGAACGCCGTCATCGAATTGCGCCACCGCCACGCCGACCAGCGCAAAGCGCGAGGCCGGTTGCTCAAACTTCAGGTAGGCCATGCGGCGGGGCCGGCGCAGGCGGATGCCGCACAGCAGCTCGTCAGGCTCCAGCGCGGTGCCGAACAGGCCGGTGAAGAAGTCATCGGCGGCGAGCTCGCGCCGGTCGGTGATCAAGGTCGCGCCCAGTGCCAGCACGCCGGCCGGCCAGCAGGCGGCAGGGTCGGCATTGGCCAGCGATCCACCCACCGTGCCCATGGCCCGCACCTGCGCGTCGGCGATGTGGTCGGCCATCTGGGCAAGACCTGGCACCCAGGCTTGCAGCGCAGCGCTGGCAGCCAGCTCGCCGTGGGTCTGCATCGCGCCCAGGCGCAGCTGGCCCTGCTCCTCGCAGCTGCTGCGAAGCGCCGGGATGCGGTCCAGCGCGATCAGCCGGGCCGGCGCCATCAGGCCCAGCTTCATGGAGGCGAGCAGGCTTTGCCCGCCGGCCAGCAGCTTGCTGTCGACGCCATCGCGCAGCAGGGTCAGCACCTCGGCCACGCTGGCCGGACGGCAGTAGTCAAAGTCCTGCATGGGTCGCCTCTAAGGCCTCGACAGCTTCACCGCGCATCCGGCGCATGCCCTCGCAGACGGCGCCGACGATGCCCTCGTAGCCGGTGCAGCGGCACAGATTGCCGGCCAGTGCTTTGCGCACCGCGCCGTCCTCGGCCGGCACGCCATCGTCGGCCATCGCACAGGCCCGCATCAGCATGCCCGGCGTGCAGAAGCCGCATTGCAGGCCGTGGTGCTTGGAGAAGGCCAGCTGCATCGGGTGCCAGAGCTTGCCATCGCTCAATGACTCGACCGTGTCAACGTGCGCGCCATCGGCCTGCAGGGCCAGCACATTGCAGGCCTTCACGGCGCGGCCATTCAGCCGCACGGTGCAGGCGCCGCACTGGGCGGTGTCGCAGCCGCGGTGGCTGCCGGTCAGGTGCAGGCGGTCGCGCAGCAGGTCCAGCAGCAGGGTGTTGGCGGCGGCGTCCAGCGTCTGTGGCTGGCCGTTGATCGTCAGGGCTAGGCGCGGCATGGCTCAGCCCAGCTTCAGGCCGCTCAGGGCGAACTGTTCGCGTATCAAGGCCTTCTCGGCCTCGGTCAGCTGCAGCAGCGGCCGGCGCACGGGCCCGCCGGCCAGGCCCAGCAACTCCAGCCAGTACTTGCTGTGCGCCTGCGGCTTGCCCAGCGGCTTGCAGGCCTTGAAGGCCTGGCGGGCGGGCTCCAGGCTGTCGCGCACCGCGCGGGCCTCGGCGAAGCGGCCCTCGAAGGCCAGGCGGGTGTAGTCGTTGATGCGCTGATCGGCGGCGGTCTGCAGCAGCAGCGGTGGCGTCGAGCACAGGTACAGGCGCCAGCCCAGCTCCTCGATATTGTCCAGCCACTCCTCCTCGGATGCGGTGCTGACCTGGATCTGCTCGCCGACCAGGCGGCTCAGCTCGCTGTACATGGGGCGCGGCACGCTGTACTTGATGGCGACGATATTGGGCAGGGCGGCGATGCGGGCGCAGAGCTGGGGGCTCATCAGATAGCCGCAATCGGGGTGGTTCCACATCGCGATGCCGATGTCCAGCTGCTCGCTGATGTGGCGGTAGTACTCGTAAATCGTCTCGTCGGTGTCGGCACCGAAATGCAGCACCGGGCTGTGCACGACGATCCAGTCGGCACCGACGGCCTGCGCGTGGCGGCCCAGCTCCAGCACCGTGTCGAGGTTGGTGTCCGAGCAGGACATCACCGTGCGCGAGCGTCCCAGATCGGCGGCCACCTGGGCGGCGACCTCGAAGCTGCGCTTGCGCTCTGGGACAGACATCGAGAAGAACTCGCCCTGCTTGCCGCAGACGAACAGGCCGCCGAGATTCAAGGTGCCCATCCAGTGCTGTAGATTGGCGCGCATCGCGGCCTCATCGACCGCGCCGTCGTGCTTGAACGGGGTGAGCGTGGCGGCCCAGACGCCGGTGAAGTGGGCCTTGGCATAGGCCTTGGCGTCTTGCTTGCTGTAGTTCATCGTCAGGTTCTCAGTTGGTGGCGGTCTGCATCGCGCGCCAGAGGCGCTCGGCGCTGAGGGGAAAGTCGAGTTGGCGCACGCCCACGGGGCGCAGCGCGTCATGGGCGGCGTTGAGCAGGGCCGCGGGCAGGCCTATGCAGCCGGCCTCGCCCACGCCCTTGGCGCCCAGCGCATTGGCGGCGCTGCGCGTGGGCAGGCTGGCCAGGCGCACGGCGGGCAGGTCTTCGGCGCGGGGCAGGGCGTAGTCCATCAGCGAGCCGGTCAGGAGCTGGCCGTTGTCGTCGTAGACCAGGCGCTCCATCAGCGCCTGGCCGAGGCCTTGCGCCAGGCCGCCCAGCAGCTGGCCGTGGACCAGCTCGGGCGAGACCACATGGCCCGCGTCATCGACCCAGACCAGTTCTTCAATCGTCGGCTGGCCGGTGTCGCGATCGATGCGCAACGCCAGCATCACGCAGCCGGCCGCCCAGGCCTCGTGGGCGACCTCGTGGAACAGCTCGACGCTGTACGGCAGGGCGGCGCCCTCATTCAAATCCTGCTGCAGCCGCTGCGCCGCCTTCAGCACCGCCGAGCCACCGATGGCCGTGCTGCGGCTGGCCAGCGCGCCGATGCCGGCCGGGCAGGTGGCGGTGTTGCCGTGCAGCACGGTGATCTGGTCGGGCGGGCAACCCAGCACCTGGGCGGCGATCAGCGCATAGCTGGTCTCGCGGCCCTGGCCCTGGGCGGTGGCGCCGGTGGCTAGCAGATAGCGCCCATCGGCCTGCGCCGTCAACCGCACCGACTCAAAACCCTGTCCGCAGGGCTCGACGTAGATCGCCATGCCGATGCCGACAAGCTCGCCCGCGGCGCGGCGCTGGGCCTGCTGGGCGCGGCGGCCGGCGTAATCAAACAACTCGGCCGCACGCTGCAGCAGCGCGGGCAGGTCGCAGCTGTCCAGCCGCTGGCCATTGGGCCAATCGGCGGGCAGATCCTGCGGGGCCCAGAGATTGAGCAGCCGCAGCTGCAGCGGGTCGATGCCGGCCTGCTGCGCCGCCTCATCGACCAGCCGCTCCATCAAAATCGCCGCCTCGGGCCGGCCGGCGCCGCGGTAGATGCCCACCGCCGCTGCATTCGACAAGCGCCCCTCGCCCAGCACCTGCTGCGCCGGCACGCGGTAGGGCCCCGGCAGGATGCGGCAGGCATTGCGCAGCGGCGCGGCGGCGCTGTAGGGCAGCCAGTGGCCCAGCGCGAAGCGCAGCTCGGCCTGCAGGCCCTGCATGCGGCCTTGCGCGTCCACCCACAGCTTGCCTTCCAATTTGGCGGCGCGGCCGTGCGTGGCCGACAGCAGATCCTCGGAGCGGGTGGACTGCCACAGCAGCGGCCGCTGCAGCCGGCGCGAGGCCCAGGCCAGCAGCAGATCCTCCGGATAGACCGAGGCCTTGCCGCCGAACGCGCCGCCGACATCGGGCGCGATCACCTGCACGCGCTCCAGCGGCAGGCTCAGGCACAGGGCCAGATCCTCGCGGGCGCGGCTGGGCGTTTGCGTGGACATCCAGGCCTGCAGGCCGCCGCTGGCCGCCTGCCAGGACATCAGGCTGGCGCGTGGCTCCATCGGGGCGGGGGCCACGCGGGGCAGTTCGATATGCGTTTGCGCCGTGGCCGCTGCGCCGGGCAACTGGCCGGTCTGGAACTCGCTGCGCAGGGCCAGATTGCCGGGCACGTTGTCGTACAGGGCCGGTGCGGCCTCGTCATGGTCGGCCACCGGTGCCAGGTCTTCATAGTCGGCGAACACCAGATCGGCCGCGGCCTGGGCCTGCTCCAGGGTCTCGGCCAGCACCAGGGCCACCGGCGCGCCGACGGCCAGCACGCGGTCGCCGGGCATCAGCTCGGCCTCGGGCAGGCGCATCTCGGCCAGCAGCCGGTTGACGCGCGGCTGGCGCAGGCCGGCGAAATCACGCGGGCCCAGCACGGCCAGCACGCCGGGCTGCTCCTGCGCCGCGGCCAGGTCCAGGCTCAGCAGCCGGGCGTGGGCGTAGGGGCTGCGCACGAACACCGCATGGGCCAGGCCGGGCAGGTGGATGTCGCCGACAAAACGCCCCTGGCCGCTGAGCAGGGCGGGGTCTTCGACGCGCAAAAAGTCGGCGCTGGTGTCGGCTTGAACAGAGGGCTGTGGCTGGAACATGAGGCGATTGGACACAGGCTTGAGCAGCAAGGCAAACGCAAAATATTTGTTGATTCAGCAAGTTACTGACTGAATTGGGCGAGCCGGCGCCCGGAGCATGCCGATGCCGCCCTGAGGGCGGCGCCGCGAAGATTCAGCTCATTCAGGTGCCCAGATGGCGAACCCGGACATCGGGGTCGGCACGCAGGGCGCTGGAGTCGCCCTGCCAGACAATGCGACCCTTCTCGATCACGTAGTGATGGTCGGCCAGGCCCATCAGGGCGGACAGGTGTTTGTCGACCACCAGGAGGGCGGTGCCCCCGGCCTTGATGGCTGCCAGCGCCTGCCAGATCTGCTGGCGCACCAGCGGCGCCAGGCCCTCGGTGGCTTCGTCCAGTATCAGCAGGGCCGGCTGGGTCATCAAGGCGCGGCCAATGGCCAGCATCTGCTGCTCGCCACCGGAGAGCTGGTTGCCCCTGTGGCTGGCGCGCTCGGCCAGCCGTGGAAAGAGCTGGTGCACGCGGTCCAGCGACCACGGCGCGCTGGCACCCTTGCGGCGGATGGCGGTGGCCAGCAGGTTCTCGCGCACGCTCAGGTTCGGAAAGACCTGCCGTCCTTCGGGCACCAGGCCGATGCCGGCACGCGCCATCGCATGGGGCGGCTGCCCCTGCATCGCCTGCCCGCGCCAGAGCACCTCGCCACGGGCGGGCCTGAGCAGGCCCATGATGGTCTTGAGGGTAGTGGTCTTGCCCATGCCATTGCGGCCCAGCAGGGTCACGCAGCGACCCGGCGGCACCGACAGGCTCAGGTCGAACAGCACCTGGCTCCGGCCGTAGCCGGCCTCGAGCCCGCGCACCTCCAGCAGGCCGTCCTTGCTCATACCGGCATCTCCTCATCGCCCAGATAGGCCTCGCGCACGACCGTGCTGCTGCGCACCTCCTGCGGGGTGCCGCTGAACACGATTCTTCCGTAGACCAGCACGCTGATGCGCGTGGCCAGCGCGAACACGGCCGCCATGTCGTGCTCGACCAGCAAGGTGGCGTGGGCCCCTTGCAGGCTCTGCAACAACTCGACCATCTGCTGCGTCTCGGCCGCGCTGAGCCCGGCCATGGGCTCGTCCAGCAGCAGCACCCGGGGCCGCAGCGCCAGGGCCATGGCCAGCTCGAGCTGGCGCTGCTGGCCGTACGACAGCAGGCCCGCGGGGCGTTGGCCCAGTGCGGCCAGGCCAACCCGCTCCAGCAACTGATTGGCCTCTTCGACCAGGGCCGCTGCGCGCGTCACCGGCTGCCAGAAGCGGAAGTTGTGCCCGTGCCGTGCCTGCACGGCCAGCAACAGGTTTTCCAGCACGCTGAATTCGGGCAGGACGGCCGTGATCTGGTACGAGCGGGCCAGGCCGGCGCGGGCCCGCGCGTGGACCGGCCAGCGGCTCACGTCGCGGCCTTCCAGCAGGACCGTGCCCGCGTCGCTGGGCAACTCGCCCTGCAGCTGATTGATCAAGGTGGTCTTGCCGGCGCCGTTGGGGCCGATGATGCCCAGCACTTCACCGGCGGCTATGTCGAGGTCGATCGCGTCGCTGACCAGCAGGGCGCCGTAGCGCTTGACCAGGCCGCGTACCGACAGCAGCGGCCCCGTCATGCCTGCTCCCTGGCTGCCGCACCGGCCAGCAGTTCCCACAGGCCGCGCCGCAGGCACAGCACCATCAGCATGAGCAGCGGGCCCAGTATCATCATCCAGTACTCGGTCCAGCCCCGCAGCAGCTCCTCCACCAGCATCAGCGCGGCCGCGCCCAGCGCCGGGCCGACCACGCTGCCCACGCCACCCAGCACGACCATGGCGATCAGCTCGCCGGAGACCGTCCAGGCCAGATAGGCCGGCGAGACGAAGCCGTTCAGGTTGGCCAGGAAGAAACCGGCCAGCGCGCAGCCCAGCGCCGACAGCACGTAGGCGGTCAGGCGGTAGGGCAGCACCTGGGTGCCCACCGCCGCGACCCGCCGGGCATGGCTGTGCGAGGCGCGCAGCACCAGTCCGAAACGCGATCGGCTCAGGCGGTGGCTGGCATACAGGGCCGCGAACACACTGGCCAGCAGGGCGTAGTACAGCGCGTGGCGATTGCCGGTCAGCGCACCGAAGCCGCTGCCCTGCTGCAGCGTCATGCCCTCGTCACCGCCATAGGCCCGCAGGCTGCCGGCGACGAAAAAGCACAGCTGCGAAAAGGCCAGCGTGATCATGATGAAGGCAATGCCCTGCGTGCGCAGCGCCACCCAGCCCACCGGCACGGCGAGCGCAACAACGGCGACCATCAGGACCAGCAGCTGCAGCCAGCCCGACATGATGCCGGCGCCCTGCGCCAGCGGCAGCACGTAGGCGCCCAGGCCCAGATACATCGCATGGCCCAGGCTGACCATGCCGCCAAATCCCAGCGCGACGTTCAGGGCGGTGGCCGCCAGCGCGAAGACGAGCACACGCGTGCACAGCGTCAGCAGGTAGGCATTGTCGAGACCAGCGGCGCAGAGGGGCACGGCGAGCAGTGCGAGGGCCAGCAGGCCGAGCACGGCCGTGGTGAACGGGGGGCGTTCGAATTTGATGGAGAGCATGGTCGGTGACGGTATCAATGGCGGGCCGCAAAGAGGCCCTCGGGCTTGAGGGCCAGCACCGTGGCCATCAGCAGGTAGGCGCCAACCGAGGCCAGGGCCGGGCCCAGGGTGGCGGCCAGCGCCGGATCGAGCAGCTTGAACAACAGCCCGGGCAGCACGCTGCGGCCCAGGGTGTCCACCATGCCGACAAGGAGCGCTGCCAAGAAGGCGCCGCGTACCGAGCCGATTCCGCCGATCACGATCACGATCAGGGTCAGTATCAGCACCGGCTCGCCCATGCCCGGCTGTATGGACAGGATGGGCCCGACCATCGCCCCGGCCAGGCCCGCCAGCGCGGCGCCGAGGGCGAAGATCAGGCTGGTCAGGCGGCCGATGTTCACGCCCAGCGCACCGACCATCTCGCGGTTGCTGGCGCCGGCGCGTATCAGCATGCCCACCCGGGTGCGATGGATCAGCAGATGCAGGCCCAGGCCCACCAGCAGGCCGGCCGCGATGATGGCGCCTCGGTAGGCCGGGTAGCTGAAGCCGAAGATCTGTACCGGCCAGGCCAGCCAGGCGGGCATGTCCATGAATACCGGTGCACTGCCCCACAGGTAGCGGGCAGCCTCGTTGGCGAACATCACCAGTCCGAACGTGGCCAGCACCTGGTCCAGGTGGCTGCGGCGGTGCAGTGCCGAGAGGGCAAAACGGTCCAGCAGCAGGCCAATAACGAACAGGCCGCCCGCGCCCGCGCCGACGGCCAGCAGGAACGAGCCGGTGCGGCCAAAGGTCAGCGCGCAGAAGTAGGCCCCCAGCATGTACAGGCAGCCGTGCGCCAGGTTGATGAAGTTCATGATGCCGAACACCAGTGTCAAGCCGGCCGCCATCAGGAACAGCAGCAGGCCGAACTGCAGGCCGTTGAGCAGCTGTATCAGCAGATATTCAGGAGTCATGGCAGCGCCGGGCCCGGATCAGGGCAACGGGCAATCGGCGGCGTAGGCGTCGCTGTGCGCCGGCAGCGGCGTGGCGATGCGCCGCAGCGACACGCGGCCCTGGCCGTCCTTGGCGACCTGGAACACATGCTGGTCCTGCACCGGGAAGCCGTTGCGGTTGAACTTGAAGGCGCCGCGCACCGATGTGAAGTTCGCCGCCTTCAGCGCGCTGCGCAGCGCCGCCCGGTCGAGCACCGAGCCCTTGGTGGTGGCCAGGGCGCTGTCGATCAGCAGGGCCGAGTCGTAGGCCTGCGCCGCGTACTGCGAGGGAATGCGCCCGTAGCGCTTCTCGAAGGCCGCAACAAACGCCGCATTGGCGGGATTGGCAAGATCCGGCCCCCAGGCCGCACCGGCCAGCACATTCAGCGCCGCGTCCTTGATGGCCGGCAGGGTTGTGGCGTCAACGGTGCTGACCGTCAGCACCGGGACCCTGTTCAGCAGGCCCGCCTGGCTCATCTGCTTGATGAAGTTCACGCCCATGCCGCCGGGGAAGAAGGCGAAGATCGCATCGGGGGCATTCATCTGCACCTGGGCCAGCTCGGCCGAATAGTCGGGCTGGTTGAGCTGGGTGTAGACCTCGGCCACGACCGCACCCTTGAACAGGCGCTTGAATCCCAGCACCTGGTCCTTGCCGGACTGGTAGTTGGGCGCCAGCAGCATCAACTTCCTGTAGCCCTTGTCGGCGGCGTACTTGCCCAGCACCTCGGCCTGGTTGTCGTTCTGGAACGAGGTGAAGAAGAAGTTGGCATGGCACTGCTTGCCAGCCAGCGGCGCAGGGCCGGCGTTGGAGCCGATGAAGGGCAGATCGGCGTCGGCCAGCGGCTTGGCCACGGCCATCATGACGTTGGAAAAGGTCACGCCGGTGACGAGCTGGACCTGGTCCTTCTCGATCAGCTTGCGCACCAGCTGCACGCCCAGATCGGGCTTGAGCTGATCGTCCTCCCGGATCACGGCCACCGGCACGCCGCCGAGCTTGCCGCCCTTTTGCTCGATCGCCAGCATGAAGGCGTCGTACTGGTCCTGGCCCAGGGCCGCCGCCGGCCCGGAGAGCGTGCCGAGGAAGCCGATCTTGAGCGCCTGTGCGGATGCGCCACAGGCCGCGAGCGCAAGCGCCGACGCCAGCAGGGCTGGATAGAGGATGGGTTTCATTGTGCAGGGTCCTTGTTGATGGGCATGGCGAACACGGGCGCGCCCAGCAGCTCGCTCGACAGCAGATACATGCCGTGATTCGAGAACACCCAGATCAGCCGGCGGTCCCACTCGACGAAGATGCTGTGCACCGGGTTCGGCGTGGCCCGCACCGCGCTGCGCTGGTTCTCCGGGGTCTTGTCCGCATCGATCATCTTGGGCACGAAGTAGGCCGCAACGACGGGCTTCTCGGGGTTGGCGAGATCGAACATCTGCATGCCGGCGTTGTAGAACGAGTACGGCAGGTAGCGCTGGCTGGGCGTGCCCGGCTGGATCTGCGCATAGCCGCTGCGCTTGGGGCCGAAGCTGCCGCGGCGCTGACAGAAGTCGGTGAACGGCGCGCCCTCGGGGGCGGCCGGGCGCGGCAAGGTGTAGGCAATGCGGGGCCGGGTCGGATCACGCACATCGATCGCGTAGATGTCCTTGAACGGCTCGTAGCAATCCTCGCTCATCGGATAGCCGCTGTAATAGACCATGCCGGTGGTGGCTATTTTGGAGACGTCGATGTTGTCGCCTTCGGTGCCGGTGACGCTGACGGGCATGTCGATGTGGGCCACCTGCCTGAGGTTCTTCGGATCGCTGATGTCGATCACGTAGAAGCCGAAGCCGCCCATCGCCGCATAGCCGTACTTGCCGCCCTGCTCCACCGGCGTTGGAATGAACAGCGGCATGCGCGCGCCCATCCAGGAGGTCTTGTTGCCAGCGCGCGGGTTCTTGCGGTATTCCTCCTCCTCACCCAGGCGCGAGCCCGGAGCCCACCACATCGACAGGCGCTTGGGGTTGCCGGGGTCCGACACATCGAACGCCATCTGACCCGCGGCGTGCAGATAGGTCTTGTATTCGGTGTTGGCAAAGCTGTCGTCCGGCGCACCGGCCACGAACAGGTACTGCCCACCGTCGTAGACGGGTACGTCCAGGCATCCCGAACCCTGCTGCACCGCTTCCTGGGCCGAGTGGTAGGGGTCCAGCGAGGTCTCGCTGAGCAGCTTCCAGTCGGTCCACAAGGGCCCCGTCACCTCGTACATGCGAAAGCCGCGGAGCATCTTGCGCGCGCGGTGCTTGCTCACGTCGTCGGGGTTCAGGTACTTGTTGCGGATCGCGCCGAAGCGCGGTACCTCGTAGCACTGCACCGCAATCATCTTGTTCAGCCGCGGGTTGAACTTGACGTTGAACGGGCCGAACTGGTGCTCGCCGCCGCGCACATTGAAGTCCTTCCTGGCCACCAGCTGGGTGTTGTGCGGGTCGGTGATGTCGAAGACGTTGTACTGGTTGGTGTAGTAGTCGTAGAGGTAGCGGCGCCCCTTCCAGTCAAAGCTGGCCTGCCAGCTGTGGCCGGTGCCGGCCACGAAGGGGAAGAAGCCCTCGATCTTGACGTTCTTGAGGTACTGGTTCTGGTCCAGGTAGGGCAGGCTGCCATCGACCGGGTGCGGGCCGTAGGAGTCCGGCGTCATGGCCGGGTCCTTGAAGCGACCGGTCCTGGCGTCGTAGCCATAGCTGCCGGGCAGCGGGTCCGCCGGCTCGCCCGGCAGCCGTTCGCCCTTCTTGGCTGCCACATTGGCAGCTTCCGGCGCGTTGAGGTTGGCGCCGCTGCGCGGGGCCTGCGCCAGCGTCAGCCCGACGGCGCACAGGCTCAGCGCGCAGGCAAGGGTCTGCAGTGTCTTCATGAGGTGTTCCTGTTGGTTTGGCATGGCTCAGAAGCCGTGGCGTATGCCGATTTGCAAGCCGCGCGGGTTTTCGTCTCCCAGGGGCCCGGGTGCGCTGAAGGTCACGGGATAGCGCAGGTCCGACGCATGGGCGTGCTTGATGGACACGACATTGGCGTACAGCTGCGTGCGTTTGGACAGACCATGCTGATAGCCGACCAGCACGCCGGTGACCTTGGACAGGGCCTCGTTGTTGTCGGTGCCCCGGCTCACCACGCTGGCAATGAAGCGGCTGCTGATGCCGAAGTTGTAGCGCAGGCCCAGCTGCCACTTGCTGCCGCTGGCCTTGAAGTCGGCATAGGGCGGGAAGGCGTAGTAGCCGCTGTAGCGGCTGTAGATGAAGGTCAGGTCGGCCGGTCCGGCGCGGTACACGCCGACCAGATAGGTGTCGGTCGACTTCTCCATCACATCGGCTGCAAAGATGTTGCGCTGGTACTTGCGGTCGCTCACCAGACCGAGGTACAACGGCCCCTCGCGGTAGTCGATGCCGGTGCTGATGACATCGCCGTTGCGGCTGCCGTCCTCCTTGCCGGCGGTGGCTCCCAGGCGGACCTGCACGCCATTCACGCGCGGGGAGGTGTAGGCCACGGAGTTGCTCTCCCGATAGGGTGCGTAGAACACCATCAGGTTGTTGACCAGGCTGTAGCTGCCGGCAAAGATCGGATCGGCATAGCCGTACATCCAGTAGGAAGGCAGGTTCAGGCGGCCGAGCGTGAGCTCGCCCCATTGCGTGGACGAGAGCTGCACATAGGTTTCGCGGGGCACGCCGGCGAGCACGCCGTTGTCGGCGGTGAAGGTCAGCTCGTGCACGGCACGGGCCTTCAGGCCGCCGCCCAGGTCTTCCTCGGCGCGGAACTCGAGCCGGCTGACGCTGGTGCCGCCCGACGACACCCGCGTCACGCGGGAACCGCCGGACTTGATCGACTCCAGGTTCACATCGACGAAGCCGCTCAGGCTGACTTGAGCCTGGGCGCCGGCCGAACAGAGCGCCATGGCCAAGGCCATGGCGGATGACAGCGCTGCGGGTGAGCTGCCGAGTGTGGCGGAATGGAAGGGTTTCATGCGGTCTCCATATCGTTGTCGGGCAGCGGCTCGACCGAGCCTGCTGCGGGCTTTGAACGGCAATGAGCGCGGCGCTGTGCTCATCCGTCACGCCGGACAAGCGAACGCGACGAGCACACCGACGCAGATGGCTCTCAACCAGCCCCGCACGCGCTGACTTCTGGCGCGCCCAGCTGAGCGTCCGATAGGACGCTCCCGCTGCGCTGCGGCATGGATGACCGGGTTGGTTTCCAGCGCAGGTTGAGGAAACTTCGTCCCGCGGTGGCCGCCTTGGGACAGGCGTATGTATACATCACGTTTATTGTGTATGCAATATGTGTGATTTGGATTTCTCTCCAAAGACACAGTCAAGCTGCTGATGGGGGCCGATGGCCTTTCTGCTGCCGCCTCAGCAGCTCCTGCCCATTGATGCCCAGCCGCGCCGCCTGGTTGCGCATCGCTACGCAGGAGTGCTCGGGGTTGGCGCTGAGTACGGCCAGGCGCGCGTCGTTCTTCTGCGCGGCGCGGTGTGTCCGGGAAACATCAGATTGCTTGGATACTCAATGATTGTCATGTATACATATGATTTGTTGTGTGTCCATTAATCAATCGATAGATCGAGGAACCCCATGCAGAAACAGCGAATCGGGCTTGCTGCCCTGTCCTTCCCGGCCACCACCTTGGTCGCCGCTCTGGCACTCAGCACCGGCGCGCAGGCCCAGGTCAGCATCTACGGCTTCCTGAAGGTGGACGCCGAGCATGTCAGCGCCAGCGGCGCCGCAGGCGGCATCGCCGGAGCCAAGCGGCTGTCGAACAATCTGTCGGTGCTGGGCTTTCGCGCGCAGGAGGATCTGGGCGGGGGCTTGAGCGCCTGGGCACAGATCGAGACCAATGTGCGCGTCGACACCGGTGACGGCCCCTGGGGCGGCCGCAACACCGCCATCGGGCTGAAGGGCGCTTACGGCGAGCTGATACTGGGCCAGTGGGAGACGCCGCTGCGCTTCGTGTCGGTCTATGCGATCGACCCGTTCACGGCCGGCATCTTCGCGTCCAACGGCATCCTGGGCAATGGCTTCACGACGGCGGCCAATGGCGTGTCGCCCGCGTCGTTCGACCGTCGGCAACCGAACCTGATCCAGTACCACAGCCCGGTCGTCGAGGGTTTTGCCGCCCGCCTGGCCTATGCACCCAGCGAGGAGAAGACCGACAAGCTGGCGCCCGACATCTTCTCGGGTCTGGTGACCTACAACCAGGGCCCGCTGTACGCCGCCTATGGCTACGAGCTGCACCGCGACTACTTCACCGCCGGCAGCAGCGACACCGCCCACCGCATCGGCCTGGCCTACTCGATGGGCGACACCCGGCTGCGCTTCGCCTGGGAGCGGCTGCGCTACGAGCCGGCGGCCGGCAAACAGCTGAGCCGCGATGCCTGGCAGATTGCCGCCACGCACAACATCGGCAACGGCCAGCTGCGCGCCTCGTTTGTGAAGGCACAGGCGTCCAAGGGCAATGCCACGGCCGCCGTCGGCAGCATTGCCGCGCCGGGCACCGATTCGGGCGCGACGCAGCTGTCGCTGGGCTATGGCTACAACCTCTCCAAGCGCACCGAGATCTGGGCCGCGTACACCAAGATAGACAACGGCGCCGCGGCGCTCTACAACCTGTCGGCCAACGGCATCGCCGGCCTGAAGGCCGGACAGGACCCTTCCGGCCTGGGCCTGGGCATCACGCACAAGTTCTGACGGGCGAACACCAACCGCGCTTGCAAGGGCGCAGGGCCTGCGCTGGCTATGATCCCCCAGGCTGCGAGAGGGCTTGCAGCAAGAACCAGGTCCGCCCATGTCCATGGTCCACACGGCGCTGCGCCGCCCCTACACCTTCATCGTGATGGCGATGCTGATCGTGTTGGCAACGCCGTTCGCGTTGCTCAACATGGCCACCGACATCTTCCCGGAAATCAATATTCCGGTGGTCAGCATCATCTGGAACTACAACGGCCTGTCGGCGCAGGAGATGGGCCAGCGCATCGCCGGCCAGAGCGAGCGGGGGCTGACGACCACGGTCAGCGACATCGAGCACATTGAATCGCAGTCATTGGCCGGCGTGTCGGTGATCAAGGTGTTCTTCCAGCCCACCGCCAATATCCAGACGGCCATCGCCCAGGTGGTGGCTTCGATGCAGACCCAGGTGCGCCAGCTGCCGCCGGGCATCACGCCGCCGCTGGTGATCAAGTATTCGGCCTCCAGCATCCCGGTGGTGCAGCTGGCGCTGTCCAGCCCGACCCTGCCGGAGCAAGCGGTGTTCGACGCTGCGGTGAACGTGCTGCGCCCGCAGCTGATCACCATCCCGGGTGCTGCCGTGCCCTTCCCCTACGGCGGCAAGAACCGGCTGATCTCGATCGACCTGGACACCGCCGCGCTGCAGGCGCGCGGCCTCTCGCCGGCCGATGTGGTGAATGCGGTGAACCTGCAGAACCTGATACTGCCCTCGGGCACGGCCAAGTTCGGCGGCACCGAATACGCGGTCCGGATGAACGGCTCGCCCGACGCCTTTGCGGGCCTCGGTGACCTGCCGGTGCGCAGCAATGGCGGGGCCACCACCTATCTGCGCGACGTCGCCCAGGTGCGCGACGGCTTCCAGCCGCAAACCAATATCGTGCGTCAGGACGGTGCACGCGGCGTGCTGCTGTCGGTGCTGAAGAACGGCGGCGCCTCGACGCTGGACATCGTTGCCAATCTGCGAGCGCTGCTGCCTCGGGTGACCCAGGTGCTGCCGCAGGATGTGACGGTGACGCCGCTGTTCGACCAGTCGGTGTTCGTCAAGGCGGCGGTCAAGGGCGTGGTGATCGAGGCGCTGATCGCCGCCGCGCTGACGGCGGCGATGGTGCTGCTGTTCCTGGGCAACTGGCGCAGCACGCTGATCATCGCGCTGACGATTCCGCTGTCCATCCTGGCGTCCATCCTGGTGCTGAAGATGCTGGGCGAGACCCTGAACCTGATGACCTTGGGCGGCCTGGCGCTGTCGGTGGGCATCCTGGTGGACCAGGCGATCGTGACGATAGAGAACATCGAGCGCCATCTGCATATGGGCAAGCCCATCGTCGAGGCGATCGAGGTGGGGGCGGGCGAGATCGGCGTGGCGGCGTTTGTCTCCACGCTGTGCATCTGCATCGTGTTCGTGCCGATGTTCTTCCTGTCCGGCGTGGCGCGCTTCCTGTTCGTGCCGCTGGCCGAGGCGGTGGTGCTGGCGATGATCGCGTCCTACCTGCTGTCGCGCACCCTGGTGCCCACGCTGGTGCTGCTGCTGATGGGCAATGCCCCGGCTCCCAGTGGCAAGCCCAGCCCGTTGCAGCGCGTGTACCGCGCCTTCGACAACCGCTTCGAGCGGGTGCGCCGCGCCTACACACTGGCGCTGTCGGCGCTGCTGGCGCAGCGGCGCGGCTTTGCGCTGCTGTTCGCCGCCTTCTGCCTGCTTTCCTGCCTGCTGTATCCGCTGCTGGGGCGCGATTTCTTCCCCACCGTCGATGCCGGCCAGATCCGCCTGCACATGCGTGCACCCACCGGCACGCGCATCGAGGAGACGGCCCGCCTGGCCGACCAGGTGGAGGCGGTGATACGCGAGATCATCCCGGCCAAGCAGCTGGAGACCATTCTCGACAACCTCGGCGTGCCCAACAGCGGCATCAACCTCTCGTACAGCAATGCCGGCACCATAGGTACGCTGGATGGCGAGATCCTGATGTCGCTGCGCGAGGGCCACGACCCCACCGAAGACTTCGTCACCAAGCTGCGGGCCGAGCTGCCCAAGCGCTTCCCGGGCATAGAGTTCTTCTTCCAGCCGGCCGACATCGTCACGCAGATCCTGAACTTCGGCCTGCCCGCGGCCATCGACGTGCAGTTCACCGGCGCCAATGTGGCGGCCAATGCCAGGCTGGCGGCCGAGTTGACGCAGCAGATCAAGCAGATTCCCGGCGCCGTCGATGCCCATGTGCACCAGCGGCTGGACGCCCCGGCGCTGAATATGCAGATGGACCGCACGCGGCTGCAGCAGCTGGGCCTGACGGCCTCCAACGTGGGGCAGAACGTGCTGATCTCGCTGTCCGGCAGCTCGCAGACGGCGCCGGCCTTCTGGCTGAACCCGCAGAACGGCGTGGTCTACAACATCGCGGTGCAGACGCCGCAGTACAACGTCGATTCGCTGGACGCGCTGCTGAATATGCCGGTGGGCACCGGCGTGGCCACCGGCGGCACCGGCACGACAGGCAGCACCCAGCTGCTGGGCAATCTGGTGGAGGTCACACCCAGCCAGATGATTGCCGTGGCCTCGCGCTACAACATCCTGCCGGCCGTCGATGTGTTCGTCAACGTGCAGGGCACGGACCTGGCCAGTGTGGCCGCCCAGGTGGACAAGCGGGTCGAGCAGATCCGGGCCAAGCTGCCGCGCGGCAGCCAGGTGGTGCTGCGCGGCCAGGTCGAGACCATGCAGGCCTCCTTCATCGGCCTGGGCGTGGGCCTGGCCATGGCCATCGTGCTGGTGTACCTGCTGATCGTGGTGAACTTCCAGTCCTGGACAGACGCCTTCATCATCATCACCGCCCTGCCGGCGGCGCTGGCCGGCATCGCCTGGATGCTGTTCCTCACTGGCACCACCTTGAGCGTGCCGGCACTCACCGGCGCCATCATGACGATGGGCGTGGCCACGGCCAACAGCATCCTGCTGATCTCGTTTGCGCGCCAGCGCCAGCAGGACGGCGTGCCGCCGCTGGCTGCAGCTCTTGAGGCCGGCGCCACCCGCATCCGCCCGGTGCTGATGACGGCGCTGGCCATGATCATCGGCATGATCCCCATGGCCCTGGGTCTGGGCGAGGGCGCGGAGCAGAATGCCCCGCTGGGCCGCGCCGTGATCGGCGGCCTGATCTTCGCTACCGTCTCGACCCTGTTCTTCGTGCCCGTCGTGTTTGCCGGCGTGCACCAGCGCCGGGCCCGCCGCCAGGCTGCCGCTGCCACGCCCCTCGCCCCTCTGCAGGAGACCTGATACATGACCGAGCAACGCCACTCCACCTTGGGGCTGCACCCCATTGCCGTGGAAGAGGGGGAAGAGCTGCTCAAGCGCCGGCAGATCATGCGCCGCACCAGGATCGCGGCAGCCGTTGTGCTGGTGCTGCTGGCGCTGGGGGCCGGCCGCACGGTGCTCAGCCGCATGGCCAATGCCAAGGAGCTGGAGGCCAATACGAGCGAGCAGGCCAAGCAGTACGTCAAGATCACCCAGGCCAGGCGCGGCGGCGCCGGCCAGACCCTGGCGCTGCCGGGCACCCTGCAGGGTTTTGTGCAGTCGCCCATCGCCGCGCGATCGGCCGGCTATCTGAAGCGCTGGACCAAGGACATCGGCAGCCGCGTGGCCAAGGGCGAGCTGCTGGCCGAGATCGAGACGCCCGAGATCGACCAGCAGCTGAGCCAGGCCATTGCCGCGCGCGAGCAGGCCTCCAGCAGCCTGGCCCTGGCCCGCAGCACCGTCGAGCGCTGGGAGGGCCTGCGCAAGAAGGACGTGGTCTCGCAGCAGGACCTCGATGAAAAGCGCAGCGCCGTGGCCCAGTCGCAGGCCAATGTGGCCGCCGCCGAGGCCAATGTGCAGCGGCTGCGCCAGCTGGAGGGCTTCAAGCGCATCACCGCACCCTTCGCCGGCGTGATCACGCGGCGCAATGTGGACACCGGCGATCTGATCGACGGCTCCAAGGTGCTGTTCTCCTTGGCGCAGACCGACCCGCTGCGCGTCTACGTCAATGTGCCGCAGGCCTATTCGCAGCTGGTGAAGCAGGGGCAGGCGGTGGTGGTGACGCAGGGCGAGCTGCGCGGCCAGAAATTCCAGGGCAGGGTGGAGCGCACCGGTGCGTCGATAGACACGGCCACGCGGACGATGCAGGTGGAGGTGTCCCTGCCCAACCGCGAGGGCACGTTGCTGCCGGGCGCCTATGTGCAGGTGCAGCTGCCGCTGCAGGCCAGCCAGGCGCTGGTGGCGCCCACCAACACCCTGCTGTTCCGCGCCGAGGGCACGATGGTGGCCGTGGTCGATGCGCAGGGCCGCGTGGCGCTGAGGCGTGTCGGCATAGGCCGCAACTACGGTGCCGATTTCGAGGTGCTGGACGGCATCAGCGACAGCGACCGCCTGGTGCTGAATCCGCCCGATTGGCTGGCCGATGGGCAGACGGTCGTCGTGGCCGCGCCAGCGGCCGCTTCAGTTGCCTCCGGCGCCAAGGAACGCCTGTGAGTTTCAGGCTTTCTCTGCTTGCGGCCAGTCTGCTGCTGAGCGCCTGCGCCGCTGGCCCGGACTACCGCAAGCCCGAGCTCGATCTGCCGGTGGCCTGGAAGGTCGAGGCACCCTGGCGCCAGGCCACACCGAGCGATGCGGCCGCCAAGGGCCCCTGGTGGGAGCGCTTCGGCGATGCCCCGCTGAACGCGCTGCAGCAGCAGGCTCTGGTCAACAACGCCAGCCTGGCGCTGGCCAACGCGCGGCTCGCGCAGGCGCGCGCCAGCCTGTCGTCCACCTCGGCCAGCCTGCTGCCGCAGATAGGCCTGAGCGAACGCGCGGCGCGCCAGAAGATTTCGGCCAACCGGCCGCTGTCCAACTACAACAGCCAGAACTTCTCGACCGTGCAGAACGACCTGGTGCTGTCGATGACGGTGAACTACGAGGTCGATCTGGCCGGCCGCGTGCAGCGCGCCGTCGAGGGCGCGCAGGCCTCGCTGGAACAGGTGGCCGCCGATCTGGAGAACACCCGCCTGCTGCTGACGGCCGACCTGGCCAGCAACTACTTCAATCTGCACGCCATCGACGTCGAGCTTGATGTGCTGCAGCGCTCCATCGCCCTGCAGCGCCGCGCCCTGGGCCTGGTGCGCAGCCGCCATGAGCTGGGCGCGGCCACCGGCCTGGACGTGGCCCAGCAGCAGGCGCTGCTGGAAACCACGCGGGTGCAGGTGGAGGTGCTGGGCCGCCAGCGCGGCCTGTACGAACATGCGATCGCCACCTTGGCCGGCATTGCTGCGCCGAGCTTCACCCTGGCGGCCGATGCACGCGACATCGTGCCGCCCGCCATCCCGCTGGGCCTGCCATCGGATGTGCTGGAGCGTCGTCCCGACATTGCCTCGGCCGAGCGGGCCATGGCGGTGGCCAATGCGCAGATCGGCGTGGCCAATGCGGCCTTCTATCCCAGCATCGCGCTGGGCGGTGCCTATGGCCTGGAGAGCCGCGCGCTGTCCAGCCTGTTCGACGCACCCAGCGTGCTTTGGTCGGTGGGCCTGTCGGCCACGCAGGCGCTGTTCGATGGTGGCCGCCTCAAGGCCGGTGTCGAGTTCGCCCGCGCCGGCCACGCCGCGGCCATCGCCAACTACCGCCGCGTGGTGCTGACCGCGATGCAGGAGGCCGAGGACGGCATCACCGGCCTGTCCGCGCTGGAGCGGGCCTCGCAGCAGGCCGATGCCGCCGTGGCCGCGGCGCAAAGGGTGCTGGACATGTCCATCGCCCGATACGAGGGCGGCGCCTCGGCCTATCTGGACGTGATCACGGCGCAGCAGGCCCTGCTGAGCAGCGAACGCCAGGCGGCCCAGCTGCGGGGCCAGCGCCTGCTGACCTCGGTGTTCCTGGTCAAGGCGCTGGGCGGCGACTGGCAGCGCGGCGAAGGACCGCTGGCTCAGGCCACCCGCTAGCTCAGGCTGCCTTGCGTGCCGGCCGGCCCACGGCCGCCTTGGCCGTCTTTGCTGCCGTTGGCACTGCCGCCTTGATGGGTCGCTCGGCCGCGGGCTTGGCCTTGGTGGCTCCGCTCCCCTCCTGCTGCTGCTTCAGCAAATCCAGCACATTGATGCTCAGCCGCGCCGTGTGGTTGCGCATCGCCTCGTAGGAGCGCTCGGGGTTGGCACTGAGGATGGCCTCGATGATGGCCTGGTGTTCGTCGTGCGACACGGTCAGCCGGCGCTCGACCTTTTTCTGCGCCGCGCGGAACGGGGCCAGGCGGTCGCGCAGGCTGTCGAGGATGCCGGTCAGGGTGCGGTTCTGGGCGCCCACACTCAAGAGCTGGTGGAACTGGTGGTTCAGCTCCAGATAGCCGGCCTCGTCGCCACGCGCCACGCAGTCTTCGCTCTGCTGCTGCAGCATCTGCAGCTGCTTCTTCTGCACCGCGCTCATGCGCTCGGCGCTGATGCGGCAACACAGCGCCTCCAGCTCGACCATGGCCTCCAGCATGTCCGACAGATCCTGCAAGCCGATGCTGCGCACGATGCCGCCCTTGCGCGGCTGCAGATCGATCAGCCCACGCGCGTGCAATTCGCGCAGCGCCTCGCGTATCGGTGTGCGCGAGACCTGGAAGCGCTCGGCCAGCACCAGCTCCTCCAGTTTCTGGCCCGGCGGCAGTTTGCCGCTGACGATGTCCTCGGTCAGGCTGCGGCAGATGCCGGCTGATGCGTTTCCCATGCGTGAGTCCCTGTGGGCTGCTGCCCGCTGTGAAGTCTTGTTCTGGCGTCCAGCAAAGCCCGCCGCGCCACCGCCGCGATTTTAGCGGTGCGGGACGCACGAATGCTTTGCTCGAGACGTATTGAATACACAAACATTATCATGTATACATATGACTGTTGTGAATTCATGCCTTTCACCCCCAACCAAACTGAAAACCTGAGGCCATCAAAATGTCCGGAAAACTGCGTCACGTCGCGATCTCGGTGCCCGATCCCTGGGCCGTCGCACCGTTCTATGAACAGGCCTTCGGCCTGAAAAAAGTTGGCGAGACCGACTCGTCCCTGGCTCGCGGCGTCTACCTCAGCGACGGCACCGTGACGATTGCCCTGCTCAACTACAAGACCGACGAGGCCGCCGGCGAGCGCGGCCGAGACTTCGTGGGTCTGCACCACATCGGCTTCTGGGTCGACGAGATCAAACAGGCCCGCGCTGAATGCGAGGCCGCTGGCGGCACCTACTACATGGGCGAGGTACCGGTGAAGGGCAACAGCTTCTACGAGGTCAAGTACCGCGACCCCAACGGCGTGATCTGCGACCTCACCGACCACGGCTGGGGCGGCGCCTCCAAGGACGGCGGCACACCCAACGGCCCCGCCCTGCGCCACCCCGATCTGGAGGCCGATCGCAGCGGCCTGTGAAAACCCTGCGCAACAACAACAGCTTTGCTTGAGAGTGTTGGGGGCGCCACTCCAGGGGCGCCCCCTTTTTTCTTGCTTCATTGCCGGTGTGCAGGGAGTCAGGCAACGCAGGAGGCTGGGTGGACCCGCAGCTCCGTGTCCCCCGGGCGCTGCGCGCCCTCCTCCTTTACCTACGCTGCGGGCCCACCCAGCCTCCTGCTCGTGCCACTTCGGCGCTCTGCGATGCATAGCGACGGAGGCGCCCTGACTCGGGCTACGGGCGTGCGCTGTTGCGCAGGTAAAGGAGGAGGCCGCAACGCGGCCGGGGGACACGGAGCAACAGCGTGCGCCCGTAGCCCGAGTCACGCTAGCACGGCGCCCCGAGGGCCCGGCGATGAGCCCTCCTTACTCCGCGGTTGAGGCGATGCACTGGCGCTCGAGCGTTGCCTCCAGCCGATGCCGCTTAGGTGGCAGCCCCGGGCGCTTCTTCACCGTGAAGCCCAGCGATTGCAAGGTCTCGCGCACGGCCAGCGCCACCGAGTAGCTGGCCACGGTGGCGCCAGGTTGGCACAGGCGGGCCATCGCAGCCAGTGTCTCGGCGCTCCACATGTCCGGATTCAAGCCCGGTGTGAAGCCATCCAGATAGACGGCGTCGGCGCGGCATGACAGCTGCTCCAGCATGGGCAAGACCTGGCCCACGGCGAGCGTGAGATGCATGTGGCCCTCGGCAAAGACCAGTTTGTGCAGGCCGGGAGTCCACTCGTGCCAGGCCGCGGCCACCTCGGCCGCCAGGGCCTGAACGCGGGCCAGCAGCGGTGCCTGATCGTCGTCCATCGCCGCCAGGCTCTCCACGCTGCGCAAGAGATCGGCGGCCGCTACCGGATAGGCCTCGACCGAGACGAAGTGCAGCCGATCACAGCGCTGCGGGTCAGTCTCCCACGCGGCCCAGGTGCTGAGGAAGTTCAGCCCCAGGCCGAAGCCGGTTTCCAGCACAGTGAAATCATCGCGGCCCTGCCAGCGCCCGGGCAGGCCGCAGCCGGCCAGGTAGACGGCTTGCGCCTGCGCCAGCCCGCCATAGCGGCTGCGGTAGAGATCATCGAAACGCGGACTGCGGGGGTTGCCACCATCGGTCCATTCAACAGGTTCGTTCATGCGGGGTCAGGCAAGGCTGCCGGCGATCATGCGATTGAGCGCATTTTCCACGGGGCGGGCATGCGACTTGCGTTGGTGGTTGCACAATCAATCATCACTCTCAACCGGCAGCCCCCATGGACGTTCCGAAACTGGACCAGAACGCAAGCTCCAAAATCCACTTGATAGGCGGCGAGAAGGGCGGCGTCGGCAAGTCGCTGGTGGCGCGGGTGCTGGCGCAGTATTTCATCGACCACGAACTGTCCTTCACCGGCTTCGACACCGACCGCTCGCATGGCGCCCTGCTGCGCTTCTATGCCGACTATGCCTCGCCAGTGCTGGTGGACCGCTACGAGATGCTGGACCACATCGTCGAGCGGGCCGTCGAGCAGCCCGGCTCGCGCGTGCTGGTTGATCTGGCGGCGCAGACGCACGATCCGCTGGTGGCCTGGATGGATGACTCCGGCGTGCTCGACATGGCCGACCTGTCCGGCTTCTCGCTGCACTACTGGCATGTGATGGACTCGGGCCGCGACTCGGTCGATCTGCTGACCCGGCTGCTGGACCGCTTCGGCCAGCGCCTGCGCTATGTGCTGGTGCGCAACCAGCTGCGCGGCAATGACTTCGGCCAGCTGGAGAAGTCAGGCCAGCTGGAGCGGGCGCTGAGCTATGGCGCCAGCGTCGTCGATCTGAAGCATCTGCATGACCCGGTGATGCAGAAGATAGACGCGCGCAACAGCAGCTTCTGGGCGGCCAAGAACAACGGCTCGGCGCCGGACAACGCCGGCCTGGGCCTGATGGAGCGCCAGCGGCTGAAGCTGTGGCTGCATCACGCCTACGCCGAGGTGGCGAAGGCTCAACCTTGACCCTGAACTGAGGCCTGGAACGGGCCGTCGTCCGACGACAGCGCCTCCCGCGTGTGGTGCGGCAGGCGCATGCCGTGGGCGCCGTCCTCGACCGCCCAGGCCCGTATCAGCGGCGCGCCGGACTGCACCGCGCCGAAAATGGTCGCGAAGGCCACGTCGGCCGCGTCGCGCCCGGTGCCGAAGCGCACCAGCCCCATCGGGATGGCCGTGCCCGAGGGGTCGAAGGTGTACCAGCGGCCGCCCAGATAGACCTCGACATAGGCATGGAAGTCCGGCGGACCCAGCACCGGGTCGGCGCCATAGTCGGTGCCGGTGGTGAAGCGGGCCGGGATGTTGAGGGCGCGGCACAGCGCGATCATCAGATGGGCGAAGTCGCGGCAGATGCCGGCGCGGCCTATCAGCGTGTCCACCGCCGAGGTGTTGGAGTTCGAGGTGTTGGGCGTGAAGCTGACATGGCGCTGCACCCAGTCGCGTATCGTCTGCACGCGGCCATAGCCCTGGCGCAGGCTGCCGAACTCGTCATGGGCCAGCTTCAGCAGCCGGTCCGACTGGCAGTAGCGGCTGGGATAGACATAGCCCATCACCTCCGGCGGCAGGTGGCGCACCGGTACCTCGGCAATCTGGTCGGTCTGGCCGCGGTGGTGGGTGACGTCCACCGTCGCCTGATAGGCCACACGCAACTTGCCCGGGACGGCGCTGAGCCGCAGATAGCGGTTGCCGGTGATCGGATCGGTGTGGATCTGCGAGGTGACGTTCTGGCTCAACACCAGGTTCTCGGCCGAAATGCTCTGGTGCGCGGTGTGCGCGGCGTGGATGTTGAACACGAAGTCGGCGCCTTGCGGGCCTACGGTGTAGTTCAACTCGATTTGAAGTTCGATACGGATCATGGCTGGCCCCGCGGATGAAATACGACTTGCAGGCCAACTCGAGGTTGGAACGGGAAATGCTTGCTGCGATTGCACCGCAGCCTGGCCGGGTCTGTCCAGGTGTGAAGAGGAGCTTCTCATGTCGGAAACCGCTGACACCTTGTTCTCCCACGTCAAACCCGAGCAGACCGGCTATGTGAGCGGCGGCCTGCGCGACTTCTTCCTCTACCGCGATCTGGGCATCGCCGCCGCCACCCAGGGCAAGGTCGTCGCGCACCTGGTAAAGGCGAATATGGCGCCCGAAAAAGGCACGGGCTGGCACCGTCATGAGGCGGAATTCCAGATCGTCATCATGCTCAAGGGCTGGGCCCGCTTCATGTACGACGATCAGGAGACGCTGGTCGAGGCCGGCGACTGCGTGCACCAGCGGCCGGGCATCAAGCACTTCCTGTTCGACTACTCACCCGATATGGAATATCTGGAGATCGTTTCGCCGGCCGATTTCAAGACCATTGATGTCGAGCCGGTGTGCACCATCCCCGATCCGACGCCCTGGAACTGAGCGGCGGCGCACGCTATTGCGGAGGCAGGCACCAAGCCGGTGCCCGCCTTCCTAAAATTCTGCGTCCAACTCATCAATCTCATCCGGCTCGTTGCGCGCTGCGTCCACCCACTCCTGCATTGCCGGCAGGGCCATGATCTGCTTGCAGTAGGTGGTGCAGGTGGCATCCAATTGCACGTCATAGGTCAGGAAGCGCGTCACCACCGGCGCGAACATCGCATCGGCCATGCCGGGCTTGCTGCCGAACAGGTAGGGCCCGCCGTAGCTGGCCAGGCATTCGGACCAGATCGTCAGCACCCGTTCGATGTCGCTCTGCGCCCGCGACCAGACCTTGAACTTCGGGAAATGCGCCTTGATGTTCATCGGCAGCGAGGAGCGCATCGCGCTGAAACCCGAGTGCATCTCGCCGCAGATGGCGCGGCAGTGCGCGCGCGCCGCCTGATCGGCCGGCAGCAGGCCGGCGCGCGGCTTGACCTCGTGCAGATACTCGCCGATGGCCAGCGTGTCCCAGACGTGTATGCCCTCGTGCTCAAGGGCCGGCACCCGCATCGAGGCCGAGAGCAGCAGCATCTCGGCCTTCATCGCCGGGTCGTCCGGCGAGATCACGTTTTCGCTGAACTCGAGCTTGGCGAACCTGGCCATCAGCCAGCCTCGCAAGGCCCAGGCGCCGTAGTTCTTGCTGCTGATCGTCAGTACCGCTTTGGCCATGTCGGAGCTCCTGCTGCCCAGCGACGATTGCAAGCCCTGTGCCATGCCTTGCGGACCGTCCTTGGCTCGCAACTTGCATTCACCCCGGCCAGACTCCAACGAAGGCCATGACCATGCTGTATCAAGCCTATCAACTGCAGTCTGACCTGATGTCGCCGCTGCGCCTGATGGCTCAGCATCTGGCGGCCTCGCTGTGGTTCCAGAAGACCGAGAAGTCGGCCGTGCGCACCCTGGCCGCCGCCTGCGATGTGGTCTCGCGCCTGCGCCTGACCCACGCCCGCCCCGCCTACGACATCACCGAGGCGATGGTCAACGGCCAGCCCGTGCCGGTGACCGAGGTGCCGGTGCAGCAGCTGCCCTTCGGCACCCTGCTGCACTTTCGCAAGGAGGGATTGAGCGCCGCGGACGCGGATCAGCCCCGTGTGCTGCTGGTGGCGCCGCTGTCGGGCCACTTTGCGACGCTGCTGCGCGAGACCGCGCGCACCCTGCTGCAGGACCACGACGTCTTCATCACCGACTGGCACAACGCCCGCGATGTGTCGCTGAGCCATGGTGGTTTCAGCCTCGATGACTACATCGATTACATGATGCGGTTCATCGCCACGATGGGCCCGGGCACCCATGTGGTGGCCGTCTGCCAGCCCTGCGTGGCGGCACTCGCCGCTGCCGCGCTGATGGCCGAGGACGACCACATTGCCCAGCCGCGCAGCCTGACCCTGATGGCCGGCCCGGTGGATTGTCGGGTCAACCCCACCGAGGTCAACCGGCTGGCCATCAGCAAGCCTATCGAGTGGTTCGAAAAAAACCTGGTCAGCCATGTGCCGCTGCCGCACGCCGGCGCTGGCCGCCGCGTCTACCCGGGCTTTCTGCAGCTGACCGCCTTCCTGAACATGAACCTCGATCGGCACAAGCAGTCGTTCAGGCAGATGTACGAGCATCTGCTGGAGGGCCGCACCGAGGAGGCACGCACGATACAGCTGTTCTACGACGAGTACCTGGCCGTCAACGACCTGCCGGCCGAGTTCTATCTGGAGACGGTGGAGAAGGTGTTCCAGACCTATGACCTGGCGATGGGCACGCTGATGTACCGCGGCCGGCTGGTGAATCCCGCCGCGATACGCCGCACCGCGCTGATGACGGTGGAGGGCGAGCGCGACGACATCTGCGCCGTGGGCCAGACGGTGGCCGCGCAGGACCTCTGCCCCAGCATCCGGCCCTATCTGAAGACCCACCACGTCCAGACCGGCGTGGGCCACTATGGCGTGTTCAGCGGGCGCAGGTGGAACCAGCAGATCTACCCGCGCGTGCGGGACGCGATACACGCGAGCATCGCCTAGGCTGCCGGTTCAGGGCACCGGCGTCAGCAGCTCCCGCCCGGCAAAGAAGGCCGCCAGATTGCCCATCGCGCAGGCCAGCTGGGCCCGCTGGGCCTCGGGCGAGCGGCCCGACACATGGGGCGTGAGCAGCACCTTGCCTGAGGCCGCCAGCGCGGGTGGAACGACCGGCTCGCCTTCGAGCACATCAAGGCCGGCACCGGCGATCTCATCCGCTTGCAACGCCGCGATCAAGGCCTCGGTATCGACCACGGTGCCACGCGCGATATTGACCAGAAAGCCCTCGGGCCCCAGCGCCCGCAACACCTCGCGGTTGACCAGGTGGCGGGTGGCGGCGCCGCCGGGGCAGGCCAGCACCAGGTAGTCGGACTCCGCCGCCAGGGCCAGCACGGACTCGACATGGCGCCAGGGCAGCTCGGGCATGGGTGTGCGCGTGCAATAGGCAATCTGCATGTCGAAGCCGGCCGCGCGACGGGCGATCTGCTGGCCGATATTGCCCATGCCGACCAGGCCCAGGCGGCGGCCGTTGATTGTCGGCCGCTCGGCCCGGCTGGTCTGCCAGTCGCCGCGCTTGACGGCTGCGTCCAGCGCCACCAGCCCGCGCGACAGACCCAGCATCAGCGCCAGCGCGTGATCGGCCACGGTGGCGTTGTTGATGCCTGGCGCGTGGCTGACGCCTATGCCGCAGGCGCGTGCCGCCGCCACATCGATGTTCTCGTAGCCCGCGCCCCAGCTGCAGATCTGGCCCAGCTCAGGCAGCAGCGCCATCTGCGCCTCGCTGAAGCCCGTCGTGCCATTGGTCAGCACCGCCCGCAACGGCTGGCCCTGCAGACGCTGCCATAGCGCCTCGCTGTGACCGCTGGGTTCGTAGATCAGCTCGTACAAGGCCTGCAGCGCAGCCACAAACGGCGCTTGCAGCGGAATCAGGACCAACAGGGTTTCGCGTTTGAGCATCTGGCTTCTCCGGAACAAGGGGCACACACAGTTGTTCCCCAAAACACTTGTCATGTATACATGAAGATGTTATTGTATTCACAAAGCAGCGGCGAATGCGCGCTGACCCTGAATGCACTGAAAGGATTTCCCTTGAACTGGTATGCCATAGCCTCCTACGACCAGGGCGCCGGCCCGCGCGCCGCCCTGGTGCTGGACCAGCAACTGTATGACGTGGCCGCGCTGGGCTCGGACGCCAACCCCCTGCTGCAGGGCACGCAGGGCGTGATGGAGCAGTGGGAGACACACCGGGCTGCCGTCGAAGTGCTGGCGACCAAGCTGGCCGTCGAGCGCGCCGCCGGCCGCGTGCAGCCGCTGGCCGAGGGCAGCTACAAGCTGCTGGCCCCCTACCGCCCGGCGCGCATCTTCGGCGCCGCGTCCAATTACTACGAACATGCGCGCGAGATGGGCACGAAGCTGGCGCCGCGCAGCGAGAGCGCGCCCTACTGCTTCATGAAGGCAGACACCAGCGTGATCGCCAGCGGCGACGATGTCGTCAAGCCGGCCGAGACGCAGAAGCTGGACTGGGAGGTCGAGCTGGGCGTGGTCATCGGCCGCCAGTGCCGGCATGTGACGGTCGAACAGGCCTACGAAGTGATCGCCGGCTACACGGTGTTCAACGACATCAGCGCCCGCGACCTGAACCGCCGCAGCGACTATCCGTTCACGCATGACTGGTTCCGCGGCAAGAGCTTCGACACCTTCGGGCCCATGGGCCCCTGGGTGGTGCCGCGACAATGCATTGCCGAGCCGCAGAAGCTGCGCATGCGCCTGGACGTCAATGACCAGACCATGCAGGACGACACGGCCGAGGGCATGATCTTCAATATCGCCGAGCAGATCGCCTACCTGTCGTCGTTGCTGACCTTGAAGCCCGGCGACCTGATCGCCACCGGCACGCCCACAGGCGTGGGCATGGGCCGCGGCGTCTATCTGCAGCCCGGTGATGTGATGATGGCCAGCATCGAGCAGATAGGTACGCTGCGCAACCGGGTTGTGGCCGCCTAGCTCCCTGAGAGAGATCCCCATGTTCACACTTCGCACTACCTTGGCGCCTCTGCTTGTGGCCTGCGCCGCCCTGCTCAGCCCCGCTGCCCAGGCCCTGGACAAGGTCAAGTTCAACCTCGCCTGGCTGCCCCAGGGCAGCACCGGCGGCGTGCTGGTGGCCGCCGCCAAGGGCTTCTACGCCGAGGCGGGGCTGGAGGTGCAGGCGCAGCGCGGCTATGGCGGCCAGCGCACCGTCAACGAGGTGGACCAGGGCCTGTTCGAGTTCGGCTACGGCGACCCGATCAGCGTGATGCTGAACCGCGCCAATGGCGGCAAGACGGTGATGGTGGGCGCGATCAACACCGTCTGGCCGGCGGCGCTGTGCTATGTGGAAACGCCCAAGCGCAAGCTGCGCACCCTGGCCGATCTGAAGGGCCTGAGCCTCGGTGGCGGTGGTGCCTCGCCGTTGCAGAACATCGTGCCGGCCTGGCTGGCCGCCAATGGCCTGCCGGCCAACCATGTGAAGCTGCTGCGCCTGGACCCGTCGGTGATCAACCCCTCCTTCCTGGAAGGTCGCATCGACCTCGCCGAATGCTGGGAGGGGGCCAACAAGCCACTGCTGGAATCGCTGGCCGCGCGCGAGAGCAAGACCTTGGGCGTGCTGCGCTACCGCGACTTCAATCTGAATATCTACGGCAATGGCATCGTCACCAGCGAGAAGCTGATCGAGACCAACCCGGACCTGGTGAAGCGCTTCGTCAAGGCCACCTACAAGGGCTATGAGTTCATGCGGCAGGACCCCGAGGGCGCGGCCGACCTGATCGTGGCCAGCAACCGGCTGCTGGCCCGCGACATCCTGCTCAAGCAGATCAAGGAAACCGTGTCCATCATTGGCGACCCCACGGCCGACAGCAAGAAGCTGGGCTACATCCGCGCCGACCGCATGCACGGCACGATCGAGTTCGCCAAGAAGGCCTTCAACGTCACCGCCTCGGTGCGCGGCGGCGAGGTCTACACCAACCGATTCATCGACTGATCCAGGACTGGGAGACAGCCATGGAAACTCTACGCCCCCGCCGCCTCGGCCACATCGTGCTGATGGTGCGTGACATCCACGCCTCGGTGAAGTTCTACACCGAGGTGATGGGCCTGACCGTATCCGACTGGATCAGTGACCAGATGGTGTTTCTGCGTGCCAGCAGCGACCACCACGACCTGGCGCTGTCGCAGATCCCCAAGGACTCGCCCGACATCAATGACCTGCCGCGCTACAGCCGGCCCGGCGTCGAGCACTTCTCGTACCTGGTCGACGACATGGCCGAGATGGAGCGTGCGGTGACCGTGCTGCAGGCCCATGGCATCGAGATCGTGCGCGGCATCGGCAAGCACGGCCCGGGAGAGAACCTGTTCCTGGTCTTCAAGGACCCGGACGGCAACAACGTCGAGCTGTATTGCGAGATGACGCAGATCACGGCCGACAAGCCCTACGACGCCAAGGTCTGGGAGCGCAATATCGACTCGTTCGACCAGTGGCGCTTCGAGCGCTTCGTCGTGCCGCCGCCGGCGGCCGTCGTCGCGGCCAAGGAAGGAAAGAAGTAAGCCATGGCCAAGCGCTGGTTGGAAGCCATTCTGTTCTGGGGCCTGCTGGCCCTGCTGTGGGAGTTCGGCGTCGGCTGGCTGGGCGTGCGCCGCTATCTGCTGCCGCCGTTCAGCGATGTGCTGGTCGCCGGCTGGAATGCCCGCGAGCCGCTGCTGGATAACACCTGGGTGACCACGGTCGAGGTGCTGGTCGGCTTTGTGGCGGCCGTGCTCGGCGGCGTGCTGCTGGGGGTGCTGATACACATCAGCGCCTTTGCGCGGCGCACGCTGTACCCGCTGATCACCGCGCTGCAAAGCATGCCCAAGATCGCGCTGGCGCCGCTGATGATCGTCTGGTTCGGCTACGGCTTCGCGTCCAAGGTGGCGGCCACCTTTTTGTTCGCCTTCTTCCCCATCGTCATCGCCACCTTGGGCGGCATGCAGAACGTGGCCATCAATCTGGACGAGCACTTCCGGGCGCTGGGCGCCTCGCGCTGGGACTTCTTCTGGCGCCTGCAGGTGCCCGCCGCGCTGCCGGCCTTCGTCGACGGCATCAAGGTCGCGATGCCGCTGGCCGTGATAGGCGCCATCGTTGGTGAGTTCATCGGCGCCGAGGAGGGCCTGGGCCACTTGATGACCATGGCCACGGCCAACGGCCAGACCGATCTGATGTTTGCCGCCATCCTGGTCATCACCGCCCTGGCCGTGGCCCTGTATGCGGTGGTCGAACGCCTGGCACGCGCCGTCTGGTGGCGTGGTATTTCTTTCTGAGAGCGGCGATGAACACAGAGAGCAAGCCCGCGATTGCGGTGAAGGATGTGCTGAAGACCTTTGCCGGCAAGCATGAGGTCAAGGCGCTGGAGGCGGTGGACCTGGCCATCGCGCCGCACGAGTTCGTGTCGATACTGGGCCCCAGCGGCTGTGGCAAGAGCACGCTGCTTCGCATCGTCGCGGGCTTGACGCCCTACGAGGGCGGCGAGGTACTGGTCAACCAGAAGCGCGTCACCGGCCCCAGCCCCGAGATCGGCGTGGTGTTCCAGAGCAGCAATATGCTGCCCTGGCTGACCGTGGGCCAGAACCTGGCGCTGGGTGCAAAACTGCGCAAGATCCCCGAGGCCCAGGCCGCGCCCAAGATCGCCCAGCTGACCGAGATGCTGGGACTCAAGGGCTTCGAGAACAACCACCCGCACCAGCTGTCGGGCGGCATGCGCCAGCGCGCGGCCATCGGCCAGATCCTGGCCCTGGACCCGCAGATCCTGCTGATGGACGAGCCCTTCGGCGCGCTCGACGCGCTGACCCGCGACAAGCTCAATGTCGAGCTCTTGCGCATCTGGCAGGAGCAGCGCCAGACGGTGCTGCTGGTCACGCACAGCATTGCCGAGGCAGTGTTCCTGTCGGACCGCGTGCTGGTGATGTCCGGCCGGCCGGGCCGCGTCGTGCGCGAGGTGGCCATCGATCTGCCGCGCCCACGTATGCCGGAGACGATCAAGCTCGACCCGCGCTATGGCGAGTACATCTCCGAACTGTCCAAGCTGATGGGTGTGTATTGACATGAGTGCGGACCTGCAGGCGCTGCTGCGCGAGATCGGCCCTCGCTGGGCGAGCGACATCAACAGCCACCGTGACCAGGTGGTGCGGGCCTGCAGCGCACTGCTGGCCGAGCGGCCGCTGCCGGGGCTGGCGATCACCCGCGACCAGGCCTATGGCCAGCACTTGCGCCAGCGCTTGGACATCTACCAGGGCCTGGAGGCACAGCAGCCCGGCGCACAGCTGCCCATCATGATGTTCGTCCACGGCGGCGCGTTCCTGCGCGGCCAGATGAACCCGACCGAGCAGGTCTACGGCAATGTGCCGCGCTTCTTTGCGCGCTACGGCTTCGTCGGCATCAATGTCGAGTACCGGCTGGCGCCCGAGGCACCGTTCCCGGCCGGTGCGCAAGACCTGGCCCTGGCGGTGGACTGGGTGCGCGAACATGCCGAGAAGTTCGGCGGCGATGCGCGGCGTATCGTGCTGGTTGGCCATTCGGCCGGCGGCGCCCATGTGGCCAGCTATGCCTGCGATCCGCGCGTGCAGCCGGCGCAACCGCAGGTGGCGGGCGTGGTGTTGATCAGCGCAAGGCTGCGCGCCGATGTGCACGCCGACAACCCGAACGCCGCCGGTGTGCGCGCCTATTTCGGCGACGACGAAGCCCGCTACGAGCCTGACTCGGCCGTGACCCACGCCGCGCGGCTGAACGTGCCGGCCCTGGTCGCCGTGGCCCAGTACGAGAACCCCTGGCTGGACGTCTACGCGGCCGAGTTCTGCCACCGCGTTGGCCTGGCCCGGGGCCGTGCGCCGCGGTCGATCTGGCTGCCCGAGCACAACCACACGTCCATCGTCGCGCACATCGACAGCGGCGACGACGCTTTTGGCGAGCAGCTGCTGGACTTCAGCCGCGGCCTCGCACCCTGCCCTTCCTAGCGGCGACAAGCCGCACGGCGCCTCCCCGGCGCTTCCCCATTTCATCCTTGGAGATACCCATGGTCACCGATGTCTTGACCGGGGCGTTTGCGCCCGTCGTCACCCCCTTCTCTTCTGCCGATGGCAGCCCCGACACGGCCCGCTTCATCGCCCATTGCCGCTGGCTGCTGGAGCAGGGCGCGGGCCTGGCGCCGTTCGGCACCAATAGCGAGGCCAACTCGATGGCCGGCACCGAACGGATGGACCTGCTCGACGCGCTGGTCGAGGCCGGCCTGCCGCCCGCCCGCATGCTGCCCGGCACCGGCGCCTGCTCGGCGCAGGAGACCGCGCTGCTGAGCCGGCACGCGGTGGCCCACGGCTGCGCCGGGGTGCTGATGCTGCCGCCGTTCTTCTACAAAGGCATCACGGACGATGGCTTGTATGCCTACTACGCCGATGTCATCGAGCGCATCGCCGACGCGCGGCTGCGCCTGTACCTGTATCACATCCCCGCGCTGTCGGGCGTGCCCATCACCCATGCGGTGATAGCCCGCCTGCTGAATGACTTTCCCGGCATCGTCGTCGGCATCAAGGACAGCTCGGGCGACTGGGACAACTTGCAGGCGATGCTGGCGCGCTTCCCCGGCCTGGCGATCTTCCCCGCCTCCGAGAGCTTCATCTCCCGCACCCGGCCGCTGGGCGCGCGCGGCTGCATCTCGGCCACCGTCAATATCAACCCGGGCCGCATCAGCCGCCTGGTCGAGCAGTGGAGCGGCGCCGAGGGCCCAGCCCTGCAGGCCGAAGTCGACCGGGTGCGCCAGATCGTCCAGGGCTATCCGATGATTGCCGCGCTGAAAGAGGTGCTGGCCCAAGGCCTGCACGACCCGGCCTGGCAGCGCCTGCGCCCACCGCTGACCCGCCTGTCGGTGGCGCAGGCGGTGGCGCTGCACCAGGCGCTGGAAGGCGCGGGGTTCACGCTGAAATGAGTGCCACCGCGATCGCGCCACTGGGCGCCTATCCGCAACTGCAACGCCGCGGCCCCTGGCTGTTTGTCTCGGGCATGAGTGCGCGCCAGGCCGACGGCAGTTGCGTGGCCGACGTGGCGCTGCAGACCCGTGTCGTGATCGAAAAGATACGCGCCGCGCTGCAGACCCAGGGCGCCGATCTGCAGCATTGCGTGACCCTCACCTGCTACCTGACCGATATGCGCGACTTTGCCGCCTACAACGGCGCCTATGCCGAATTCTTCGATGCACAAAGCGGCCCTGCCCGCACCACGGTGGCCGTGTACCAGCTGCCGCACCCGGCGATGCGCATCGAGATCACCGCCACCGCCTGCATGGGCGATGGCCATTGACTTGCAGTACAGACCCGCAGCCCATCATGACGCCCCCTCTGAACGACGACGCCTGGAACCTGCTGCTGCGCCACTCGCGCAGCCAGAACCGCTGGCTGGACAAACCCGTGGCCCCCGAGTTGCTGACGCAGCTCTATGAGCTGATGAAGATGGGCCCCACCGCCAGCAACTGCGGCCCGGCGCGGCTCATCTTCCTGTGCAGCGACGAGGCCAAGGCCCGCCTGCTGCCGCTGATGGCCGAGGGCAATCGCGACAAGACCCGCCAGGCGCCGGTGACGGTGCTGCTGGGCATGGCGCGCCACTTCCAGCGCCGCCTGCCCGAGCTGTTTCCGCACCGCCCGAATGCACGCGAGGCCTTCGATGCCAACCTCGCCCTGCGCGAGGCCGTGGCCTTTCGCAACAGCAGCCTGCAGGGTGGCTACCTGATGCTGGCCGCGCGCGGCCTGGGGCTGGACTGCGGGCCGATGTCCGGCTTCGATGCCGCGGCGGTGAATGCCGAGTTCTTCAACAAAGCCGGCGAAGAGGCCTTCGCGGGCGAGGGCGTGGTGATCAATTTCATCTGCAACCTCGGCCATGGCGACCCGGCCGGCGTGTTCGACCGACTGCCCCGCCTGCCCTTCGACCAGGCCTGCCGGGTGTGGTGATGGAAGCGCTGATCTATCTGGCGCTGGGCGCCGGCACCGGCGTGCTCGCGGGGCTGCTGGGCGTGGGGGGTGGCATCGTCATCGTGCCTTTGCTGCTGCTCATCTTCGGCCACCTGCCCTGGGCAGCGGAACACCCGGCCAGCATCGCGCACCTGGCGCTGGGCACCTCGCTGGCCAGCATCGTGTTCACCTCGATCGCCAGCGTGCGCGCCCACCACCGGCGCGGCGCGGTGGACTGGGCGCTGGTGCGGCGGCTGTCTCCAGGCCTCATCGCCGGCACCCTGGCCGGCAGCTGGGTGGCCGGGCAGCTGTCCACGCCGGTGTTGAAAGGCGTGTTCATCGTCTTCGCCTACTACGTGGGCATGCAGATGCTGATGAACCTGCGGCCGGCGGCCGGTCGTGAACTGCCGGGCAGGACCGGCCTGCATGCGGCGGGCGCGGGCATAGGCGTGTTCTCCAGCCTGGTGGGCATCGGCGGTGGATCGGTCTCGGTGCCCTTCATGAGCTGGTGCAACGTGCCTATGCACCGCGCCATTGCCACATCCGCCGCTCTGGGCTTCCCGATTGCCGCGGCTGGCAGCGTGGGCTTCATCGTCAACGGCCTGTCGCGCGCGCAGGACCTGCCGGCGCACACGCTGGGTTACTTGTACCTGCCCGCGCTGGTGGGCATTGCGGCCGGCAGCGTGCTCACCGCGCCGCTGGGCGCCCGGCTGGCGCACGCGCTGCCGGTGGCCCGGCTCAAGCAGGCGTTCGCGGTGCTGCTGCTGATCCTGGGCACCCGCATGCTGTGGGGCATGCTCGGCTGAGCACCTGCCGTCTTCCTTTTCCGTCCAACACAGGTGCATGCCATGCAGATGAAATCCTTGGGGGCCCATGGCGTGGCCTTTCGGCTCTGGTGTTCAGTGGCGCTGCTGGCCCTGGCGTTGCTGGCCAGCACCGGCTTCGCCGCCTGGCGCGGCGCCCGGCTGCAGCAGGCCGCGGACACCACGACCGCCACAGCCGACAACAAGCTGGACGCCGCGCAGCGCTGGGTCAACCTGACCACCGCCAACGTGGTGCGCATCGAGGCGGGTGCCGCCAGCACCGACCCGGCGGTGGCGGCCCTGTTCAAGGACGAGATCACGGCCGTCACCGCCGAGGTGAACCGTGTCAAGCAGGCCATCGACGCGATGCCGCTGACCGATGCGGACCAGGCCTTGATGGCGGCCGTGGCCGACAAACGCGGCGTGATGCTGGCCGCCCTGGCCCGCTTGCGCGGATTGAAGGCGGAAGAAACACCCGTCACGCGCCAGGCCCTGGTGCAGGGTTTCAAGCAGACCGCGGACCTCTACCTGCGGGCCTTGGGAGACTTTGCTGCCGAACAGCAGCGCGCCCGCACCGCCACGTTGGCCGCATTGGCTGAAGAACGCGAGGAGACAGCGCAACTGGCCGGCTGGCTGATGGCCGCCATCGTCGCCGGGCTGGCGCTGGGCGCCGTGCTGCTGGTGCGCTCGATTCAGCGGCCGCTGGCCGAGGCCATTGCCGTGGCGGGCCGCATTGCGGACGGGGACCTCGCCACGCCGGTGGCGCCCCCCACGCGGCGCGACGAATTCGGCCTGCTGCTGCAATCGATGGCCGGCATGGCCGAGCGCCTGCGCGGGGTGGTGGGCAATGTGCGCCAGGGTGTTGATGCCTTGAGCACCGCCTCGGCCGAGATCGCCGCCGGCAACCAGGACCTGAGCCACCGCACCGAGCAGGCCGCCGCCAGCCTGGAGGAAACCGCCAGCGCGATGGACGAGCTCTCGGCCACCGTGGCCCAGTCGGCCGACAACGCGCAGCAGGCCCGGCAGCTGGCCGATGCCGCCGCACAGGCGGCCACGCGCGGCGCGGCGGTGGTGGGTCAGGTGGTGCACAGCATGGGCGATATCAACGACAGCTCGCTGAAGATCCAGAGCATCGTGGGCCTGATCGACCAACTGGCCTTCCAGACCAACATCCTGGCGCTGAACGCGGCCGTGGAGGCGGCCCGCGCCGGCGAGCAGGGCCGCGGCTTTGCCGTGGTGGCCGCCGAGGTGCGCTCGCTGGCCCAGCGCTCGGCCGGCGCGGCCAGGGAGATCAAGTCGCTGATCGGCACGTCGGTCGACCGGGTGGATGCGGGCACCGCCCTGGCCGCACAGGCCGGCGGCGCCATGCAGGACATCGTGGCCGGCATCAACGGCGTGGTGACCCTCATCGCCGAAATCGCCACGGCCGCCGCCGAGCAGCGCGACGGCATCTCGCAGGTGCACGGCGCCGTGAACCAGCTCGACCAGATGACCCAGCAGAACGCCGCGCTGGTGGAGCAATCCGCCGCCGCGACGCAGTCGCTGCGCGACCAGGCCCACCGTCTGTCAGGCGTGGCCGGGCAGTTCAGGCTGGGTTGAGGCTCCCGGTCAGCGCTCCGGAATCGGCATCCCCTGCAGCGCCTTCACCTCCTGCATCGAAAAGCTGGTGCGCACCATCTTCACGCCGGGCAGGCGGCGCAGCTTGGTCTGCATCAGCGCCGAGTAGCCGTCCAGATCCTGGGCCACCACCACCAGCACGAAGTCCTCGGGGCCGGAGACGCCGTGGCACATCACCACCTCGGGAATGTCGCGCACGGCGCGCTCGAAATCCAGCGAGTGGTCTTCGTCCTGGCTGTCGATGCTGATGGTCACGAAGGCCATCACGCCATAGCCCAGCGCGCGGCGGTCGAGCCGGGCGTTGTAGCCCGCGATCAGGCCGGCATCTTCCAGCCGCTTGATGCGCCGCCAGCAGGGCGATTGCGACATCTGCGTCATCTGCGCCAGCTCGGAGGTGGTGAGTCGGGCGTTGTCCTGTAGCGCTTTCAGCAACGCGCGGTCGGTGGCATCGATCTCTATCGGCATAAGAAAACCCGTGAATCTTGGTTGTTGGGTGAAATCTACCCCAAACAAGGCGGGGTAGGGTTAGCTAGGTAATAAATCTGCAAAGCAAAACATAGACTGGCCTTAATGTATACATGAAACGTCGCTCGGATACAGCGCAAAACACGAAATGAACCTCTCCGATCTGCCTTCTTCTACCGCCCTTGCCACACCCATCACCCGGGCCGCCTGCCTGGCCCTCGATGCGCAAGACCCGCTGGCCCACTGCCGCGAGCGTTTCGCCCTGCCCAAGGGCGTGATCTATCTGGATGGCAACTCCCTGGGTGCGATGCCCCGCGCGGTGCCGGCGCGCATGCAGCGCGCCATCGAGCAGGAATGGGCGCAGGGCCTGATCCGCTCCTGGAACGATGCCGACTGGTACCCGGCACCGCAGCGTGTCGGCGGCCGCATCGCGGCGCTGATCGGGGCCGAGGCGGACGAGGTGATCGTGGCCGACTCGATCTCGATCAATCTGTTCAAGGTGCTGGTCGCGGCGCTGCGGCTGCGCCCAGGCCGGCGCGTGATCCTGGGCGAGAACGCCAACTTCCCGACCGATGCCTATGTGGCCGGCGGCGTGGCCGAGCTGGTCGGTGCCGAGTTCCGTGCGGTGGACAGCGAGGACGTGCTGGCCGCGCTCAATGAAGACGTGGCCGTGGTCACGCTGACCCACGTCAACTACAAGAGCGGCAAGGTCTATGACATGGCCGCGATCACGAAACGCGCCCACGAGGTCGGCGCGCTGGTGGTCTGGGACCTGGCCCACACGGCCGGCGCCATGCCCTGCGCGCTGAATGCCTGCAATGCCGACTTCGCGCTGGGCTGCGGCTACAAATACCTGAACGGCGGCCCCGGCGCGCCGGCCTTTGTGTTCGTGGCCAAGCGCCATCAAGACGGTCTGCGCCAGCCGCTGACCGGCTGGCACGGCCATGCCAAGCCCTTCGAGTTCAGCCAGAGCTATGTGCCGGCGCCGGGCATAGACCGCATGCTGGTCGGCACCGCGCCGCAGCTGGGCCTGATCGCGCTGGAAGCGGCGCTGACCGCCTTCGACGGCGTCGACATGCAGGCGCTGCGCCGCAAGAGCCAATCGCTGACCTCGCTGTTCATCGCGCTGGTCGATCAGGAACTGGCCGGCCATGGCTTCGGCCTGGCCACCCCGCGTGAACCGAATGCCCGCGGCAGCCAGGTCTCGCTGACCCACGCCGAGGGCTACGCCATCGTGCAGGCGCTGATCGCGCGCGGCGTGATCGGCGACTTCCGCTCCCCCGACATCCTGCGCTTCGGCTTCGCCGCCCTCTACCTCAGCCATGCCGAGGTCTGGGATGCGGTGGCCACCTTGCAAGACGTGATGACCAGCGCCGCCTGGTCCGCCCCTGAATTCATGGCCCGCAAGGCCGTGACCTGAGTTCCTTTTTCTCTGTACATCCCACTTCCCACTCCCGAGGAGACCCCGATGAGAACGAAACAGTCCCTGTTGACCCTGGCCGCGCTGGCCGCCTGCGCACCGGCCTTCGCCCAAGTCACGATCTCTGGCTATGTTGATCTGTCGCTGGAAGTGCTCAAGCAGGGCGGCGCATCGCTCAAGCGCCTGAGTTCCGGCCAGCTCAATGCCAGCCGCCTGGAGTTCACCGCCAAGGAAGACCTCGGCGACGGCCTGTCGGCCAAGGTGCGCCACGAAATGGTGTTCAGCGGCGATACCGGCGTGCTGGCCGCGACCTCGCGCGAAACCTATGTGCAGCTGGCGCACAAGGACATCGGCGACATCAACCTCGGCCGCCTCAACCTGGCCTCCTACTACGTCTACGGCTTCGCCGACCCGAGCTGGTCGTCGGGCTACAGCATGATGAGCAATGTGATGGTGTTCTACGCGCCCTGGCGCGAGAGCAATGCCGTCTCGTTCAACTCGGTGCGCATGAACGGCTTCAAGGTCTCGGCCACGCTCACCGCGGGCAAGGAAGACGCGGTGATGCAGAAGAACGGCCGCGTCACCAGCTTCGCGGTCGACTATCGCAACGGCCCGTTCTACCTGGGCCTGGCCACCGACAGCAAGGACCAGACCAATATCTTCAAGGCCACGCAGAACGAGAGCTCGCGCGACACCTACCTCTCGGCCGTGTACCGCATCGGCGGCGCCGAGCTGACCGGCGTGCTGCACCGCTACAGCGGCTACTACGCCTACGCGCCCTATGTGCAATTCCGCACCCATGGCAACAGCCTGCAGCTGGGCACCCGCGTGGCCTTGAACGACCAGGCCCGCCTGTTCGCCAGCGTGGTACGCCGCAATGACGGCACCGGCGCCCTGGCCGACGCCACCGGCGTGGTGGTGGGCGGGCTCTACGGCCTGTCCAAGCGTACCGATCTCTATGCCACCTACGCGACGATCCACAACAGCAACAGCGGCACGGCCGGTGCGCCCTATCCGCTGGACTGGAACGCCAAGACCCCGCTGGCGGGCGAGAACCCCTCGGGGCTGTCCGTCGGCATCCGCCACGCTTTCTGAACGCCCAAGGAGCTCGCATGAAACACACCTTCTCCATGCCCCTGGCACTGTGGCTGACGGCCTCGGTGCTGAGCACCGCCGCGCTGGCCCAGGCCCCGCGCAGCGGCGCCAACCTCAACGCCCCCGACGCCCCCCCGGGCAAGCCGGTGAGCACCAACCTGCTGCCCGGCGAACCCGCCCATCCGGCGGCCGGCAGCTATGGCTATGACGCCAAGAGCGGCAAGTTCAAGATGCCCGAGATCACACCGGACGCCTACGGTGCTCATCCGGTCGAAGGCAGCCTGAGCTATCTCGACCAGAACACCTATGCCAAGAACTTCAAGCAGGAGGCCTTCTACCCCTTCGTGGCCGGCGCCGGCCACAGCTGGCAGGCCTCGTTCGACTGGCAGGGCCGCCGCTATCTCTACGACTACGAGACCTGGCACTACAACCTGTTCGACATCACCGACCCGCGCGATGTGAAGCTGGTGGCCAAGAAGTACTTCGACGTCAAGGGCGGCGAGCACCAGTTCGGTCCCTTCACCGTCAAGTTCAACAAGTCGCTGAACAAGATGATCGCGGTGCAGTGCTATGAAACGCCGCGCTACGGCGTGGTCTGGAACAAGTACGGCAACCCCGACCAGGTCAAGGCCCTGCGCGACCGCAAGATGCTGCGCGGCTTCCGCATCTTCGAGGTCACCAGCCCGCAGTGGACTGACTGGAAGCTGCTCAGCGAAACCTCGCTGGACCCCTACCATTCGGCTTCGGCGCCGGTGCAGCAGGGCTCGGGCTGCCAGGACGTGCCGGTGTACGACGGCGACAAATACCTGTTCGTGGCCGGCGCGCCGGACGACAGCTTCGCCAACACCGAATACAAGACCTATCTGTTCGCGGGCGGCCAGCTGGCCTTCGATGTGTCGAACCCCAGCGATCCCAAACGCCTGTCGATGTGGTGGGCGCCCGGCTCGCGCCTCGGCGAGGAGGAGGAGTACAAGAAGAACCCCCGTGCCGGCAACAAGACCTCGTGGATGGGCTCGCGCATGCCGCTGTTCATCCCGACGCCTGTCGAGCAGGGCGGCAAGTACGGCTATGCGGCGATGGGCGGCTTCGGCTTCTACGTGATCGACATCAGCGACCCGAAGAACATGAAGCAGGTGGCGCACATCGACATGCCGATGAGCGTGACCGGTACCGAGGGCGACAACATCGACGTCAGCAAGGTGGCCACCACCGGCATGGTGTACTACAGCGGCTATCCGATGAGCGAGGACTGCTACGAGCCGTTCAAGGACATCTACGCCATCGATGTGCGCGATCCCAAGAATCCCAAGATCGCCTACACGCTGCCGCGTCCCGTGCCCGATGCCTCGGCGCCGTTCACCGACTTCTGCCAGCGCCGCGGCAGCTTCGGCCCCAAGCGCAGCGGCTATGCCTCGGTACAGCCCGGCACGCCCAGCCCGCGCTACATGCCCTACAGCTACTACAACGCCGGCATGCAGATGTTCGACCTGAAGGACCCGGCCAAGCCCGTCATCGCCGGCTACTTCACGCCCAAGATGATCGGTGAGGTGCCGGTCAAGGACGGCCAGACGCAAAGCATCCGCGCGCTGCCCAACCCGGTGCACAGCATCTTCGTCGAGTGGGATCGCAACCTGGTCTGGGTGTTCTCCAACCACGGCATCTACGTCACCTCGTCCGAACTGCTGGGCAAGCCGGTATTCGGCATGCCCAAGTGAGCCGGCGGCCCATGAAGTACCGCTTCGCCGCTTGCCTGTTCGCCGCCGCCAGCCTGGCTGGCACGGTCCAGGCCCAGCCCAAGGACTGGCGCGCCTTTGATGCCTGCATGGCCTGCCATGCGCGCGACAAGGCCCTGGTCGGCCCGGCATTCGCCGCCATCCGCGAGCGCTACGCGGCGCAGGCCGACGCCCCGGAGCTGCTGGCCGACCGCATCCTCAAAGGCAGCAGCGGCCGCTGGGGCGAGGTGGCGATGCCGCCCAACGCCAGCCTCAGCGCCGAACAGGCCCTGGCCGCTGCGCGCTGGATCCTGGCCACGCCCAAGCCGGCGCCTTGAGCGCTGCACGTCTTCACACCGAGACAAAAGGAAACACGATGACAACCTTCAAGCCACTGCACAAGCTGTTCGCTGCCCTGTCTTTTGTGGCGGCGCTGTACCTCCCGGCTTCCGCCCAGGCCGACGTGGCCACCATCGAGCTGGTGCGCGTGGTGCCAGGCAAGCAGTACGAGTTCATGCAATGGATGGCCCGCTGGGACGAGGTCTACAAAGAGATCGGCCTGGCCCAGCCCAAGTGGTATCGCAACATCAAGGGTGACAAGTGGGACTTCGTCATCATCTGGCCCTACTTCGACCGTGAGATGGAGGCCAAGATGGAGAAGGTCGGCAAGACCCGCGGCCTGGAGGTCGGCTTCAACTGGCACATCAAGTACTGGGAACTGACGACCGAGACCACCGGAACCTTGATGGAGGGGCCGACCACGCCGGCCGCGCTGGTCAAGGCGGTGGACGACAGCCGCAAACCCTAACCCGGACCCGGCGGCCCAACGGCGGCGAGCCCGCACACCGGCCACGGGCCCTCTTTCTTCATTTCTCTTTTTCCTCCAAAGGAGCTTTCCATGAATACCTGCAAACTCTCCGCACTGCTGCTGGCCCTTGCCGCCGCCGGCCAGGCCTCGGCCCAGGATGTGGTCAAGATCGGCCATGTCGGCCCGACCAGCGGCGCCATCGCCCACCTGGGCAAGGACAACGAGCTGGGCGCGCGCCTGGCCGTCCAGGAGCTGAATGCCAAGGGCGTCGTCATCGGCGGCAAAAAGGTCCGGCTGGAGCTGCTGGGCGAAGACGATGCCGGCGACCCCAAGCAGGGCACGCAGGCGGCACAGAAGCTGGTCGACTCCAAGGTCAATGGCGTGGTCGGCCATCTGAACTCGGGCACCTCGATCCCGGCGTCCAAGGTCTACAGCGACGCCGGCATTCCGCAGATCTCGCCGTCGAGCACCAACCCCAAGTTCACCCGCAACGGCTACAAGACGACCTTCCGCGTCGTGGCCGATGACGTGCACCTGGGCGGCACGCTGGGCCGCTATGCCGCCAAGGACCTGAAGGGCCAGGCCATTGCCATCGTCGACGACCGCACGGCCTACGGCCAGGGCGTGGCCGACGAGTTCGAGAAGGGCGCCAAGGCCGCCGGCGGCAAGATCGTCGGCCGTGAGTTCACCAACGACAAAGCCACCGACTTCAGCGCCATCCTGACCAGCCTGAAGGCCAAGAAGCCCGATGTGGTGTTCTTCGGCGGCATGGACGCGGTGGCCGGGCCGATGTTGCGCCAGATGAAGGCGCTGGGCCTGAACGTCAAGCTGGTCGGCGGCGACGGCATCTGCACCGCCGAGCTGCCCAAGCTGGCGGCCGGCACGATGGACGACAACCAGGTCTTCTGCGCCGAGGCCGGCGGCGTCGACGGCGCCCAGAAGCAGGCGATGGAGGACTTCAAGGCCCGTTTCAAGGCCTATTCGAAGCTCGATGTGCAGGTTTACGCGCCCTACTCGTACGACGCGGTCGGCGTGCTCGTCGCGGCCATGGTCAAGGCCGGCTCGGCCGACCCTGCCAAGTACCTGCCGGTGCTGGCCAAGACCGAGGGCTACAAGGGCGTGACCGGCACGATCTCGTTCGACGGCAAGGGCGACATCAAGAATGGCGCCTTGACGCTGTACACCTACAAGGGTGGCAGCCGCGAGTCGCTGGCAGTCGTTCGCTGATTGATGCGCTGAGTGGGCCGGCGCCCTGCATCTGCAGGGCGTCGCCTGCTCAATGCCCTTCGAACGACACCAGGGTGAACAGCGGCAGGCCGGCGGCGCGCAGCTTGTCGGAGCCGCCCAGCTCGGGCAGGTCGACGATGCAGGCGCCCTCGATGACCTCGGCACCCAGGCGCTGCAAGAGCTTGCGGCCGGCCATCATCGTGCCGCCGGTGGCGATCAGATCGTCGATCAGCACGACGCGGTCGCCGGGCTTGACGGCATCGGTATGGATCTCGACGGTGGCGCTGCCGTACTCCAGCTCGTAGGTTTCTTCGACGGTGGTGAAGGGCAGCTTGCCCTTTTTGCGTATCGGCACGAAGCCGACATTCAGCTCGTAGGCCAGCACCGAACCGATGATGAAGCCGCGCGCGTCCAGCCCGGCAATGGCCGTGGGCTTGGCGTCGAAATAGCGGTGCACAAACATGTCGATCAGGACACGGAACACCTTGGGGTTGGACAGCAGCGGCGTGATGTCGCGGAACTGCACGCCCGGCGCCGGCCAGTCGGGCACGGTGCGGATGTGGTGCTTGATGTAGGCCCCGGGGTGGGCGATGGCGTCCGGGGCGGTCAATGCAGCGGCGCCGGTGGTGGGGTCGGAACGGTTCATGGGGCGAATGATGCCCTGAACTGGGGGCACAGCGCTAGGGCCGACCCCCCAGATCAATGACGATCAGAAGCCCCGCGTTACCGGCATGCCAATCTTGTCCCCGGGAATCTGCATGTGGCGTGCCAGCTCCAGCTTGGCCAGTGAGTAGCGGTGCACCTCGTCCGGGCCGTCGGCCAGGCGCAGGGTGCGCTGGTGGGCCCACATCATGGCCAGCGGCGTGTCGTCGCTGACGCCCATGCCGCCATACATCTGGATCGCCCAGTCGATGACCTTCAGCGCGACATTCGGTGCCACGATCTTGATCATTGCGATCTCGGCCTTGGCGACCTTGTTGCCGACCGTGTCCATCATGTAGGCGGCCTTCAGCGTCAGCAGGCGCGCCTGCTCGATGCTGCAGCGGGCCTCGGCAATGCGCTCGTGGCTGACGCCCTGCTGGGCCAGGGTCTTGCCGAAGGCGGTGCGGCTCATGGCCCGGGTGCACATCAGCTCCAGCGCCCGCTCGGCCGCGCCTATCGAGCGCATGCAGTGGTGGATGCGGCCCGGGCCGAGGCGGCCCTGGGCGATCTCGAAGCCACGGCCGTCGCCGAGCAGGATGTTGCCGGCCGGCACGCGCACATTCTTCAGCTCGATTTCCATATGGCCGTGCGGTGCATCGTCGTAGCCGAACACGCTCAGCGGCCGCTTGATCGTGATGCCCGGGGTGTTGGCCGGCACCAGCACCATGGACTGCTGCTCATGGCGACCGGCGTCCAGATTGGTCTTGCCCATCACGATGTAGATCTTGCAGCGCGGATCACCGGCGCCCGACGACCACCACTTGGTGCCGTTGATCACCAGCTCGTCACCGTCGCGCTCCATGCGGCATTCGATATTGGTCGCGTCGCTGGAGGCCACGGCCGGCTCGGTCATCAGAAAGGCCGAGCGGATCTCGCCGCGCAGCAGCGGCTCCAGCCATTCGGTCTTCTGCGCCTCGGTGGCATAGCGCTCCAGCGTCTCCATATTGCCGGTGTCGGGCGCCGAGCAGTTGAAGACCTCGGCGGCCCAGCTGACGCGGCCCATGATCTCGCACAGCGGCGCGTATTCCAGATTCGTCAGGCCCTCGGGCGCGCGCTTGGAGCTGGGCAGGAACAGATTCCACAGGCCGGCGGCGCGGGCCTTGGGCTTGAGCTCCTCGATCAGCTCGGTCGGCACCCAGGCATTGCCCTTGGCTCGATTCGCCGCCACTTCCTCGTGGAACCGGCGCTCGTTCGGATAGATGTGGGCGTCGAAGAAGGCCAGCAGGCGCTGCTGCATGTCCTTGACCTTGGGGCTGTAGTCGAAGTTCATCATCTTGTGTCCTTGCAAGGCGCGTGGCCTGGGGTAAATCGGGGCGAGGGTTCAGCGCTCGCTGCGGTATTGCAGATACTGGGCCAGCAGCGCTTCCATCGTGGTGTGGCGCGTATGGGTGTGCAGCGGATGCTGGGGCGAGAAGTTGACGACGCGCACCAGCCAGTCTTGCGGCACCTCGCCGACGTCGAGCACATTGATGCAGGCCGGGGCCTGCACCAGGCTGCCCAGCATCATCCGGCCGCCACCGCTCATCGCATGTGACAGCACGGCGGCATTGACGACGCCATGCAGCACCAGCAGCACGCTGTCCCAGTCGGTTTGTGCGCGCAGCCTGGCAATCGCCGGCAACACGCGGTCCAGCAGCTCGGCGATCGATTCGCCGTTCAAAAATCGTTGCTCTTCGCTGATCACGCCATGGCTGAGGCCGTTGAAGGCCTGCTGGATCTGCTCGCGCGGGATGTCGGCCAGGCGCCCGCCGCGTATCTCCTGCAGCTCGGGCCAGATCTCGGGCGTCAAGGTCTCGGCCAGGCCCGCGTTGCCCAGCACCAGGGCCGCCGTCTGCACCGTGCGCGGCAGGCCGCTGACGATGACGCGATCGAAGCGCACACCGTCCTGCTTGAACTGCAAACCCGCCGCCATCGCCTGGGCCCGGCCCTCCTCGTTCAGCGGCACCTCCTCGGGCAGCACCGGCCGGCCGCTGGCGTCGAAGTAGGTGACGGCGCCATGGCGCATCAGGTAGATGCGGCGTCGGCGCGGGGCTTTGGAATCGGTGGGGGAAGAAGACATGGTGGCGTGAAGCTCTGTGCGCAGTGTGGGCCTTGTGGGCTGCTGCGGATGTCACCCAGGCGGCACCGGCGGCAAGATTTTCTCTACCCTTTCAGCAGCTTGTCCTCGGCCAAGGCCAAGGCCTCCGGCTGTCCCGACAGCACCAAGGTGTCGCCACCGCCCAGCACCAGCGCATCGGTGGCCTGCAGCACGGCGCCGTTGGCGCGCCGCACCGAGACCACGGCTACGCCCACCGCGTGCAGGGCCAGGGCCAGAAGCGGCTCGCCGGCATGGGCGCTTGCGACGGGCAGGGTGACGCTGAGCAATCGGGCCTGCTGGCGTTCCTCGCCGGTGTCGTCGTCGGCGCCGTGGAAATAGCCGCGCAGCAGGCCGTAGCGCGCGTCACGGGCATCGCGGGTCAGGCGTATCACGCGGCGCATCGGCACGCCGACCAGGGCCAGCGCGTGGCTGGCCAGCATCAGCGAGCCCTCGATGGCCTCGGGCACGACCTCGGTGGCGCCGGCGGCGCGCAGGCGCTCCAGATCGGTGTCGTCTATCGTGCGCACCACCACCGGCACCTGCGGCGCATGCTCGCCGACCAGCTTCAGTATCTTCAGCGCCGAGGCCGTGTCCGGATAGCTGACGACCACCGCGCTGGCCCGGGCCAGACCCGCGGCCATCAGGCTTTGCAGCCGGGCGGCATCACCGAACACCACGCTCTGGCCGGCGGCGGCGGCCTGGCGCACGCGGTCGGGGTCGAGGTCCAGCGCCATATAGGGAATGTTCTCGCCCTCCAGCAGCCGGGCCAGGTTCTGCCCGCTGCGCCCGTAGCCGCAGATGATGACGTGCGCCTGGGCCTTGATCGATTTCTTGGCGATGCTGGTCAGTGCCACCGACTGCATCAGCCAGTCGGTGCTGGACAGCCGCATCACGATGCGGTTGCTGTACATGATCAGAAACGGCGTGGCCAGCATCGACAGCACCATGCTGGCCAGCACCGGGCTGACCCAGTGCGGTGCGATCAGCTGGTTGTCCAGCCCCAGGGTCAGCAGCACGAAGCCGAACTCGCCGGCCTGGGCCAGATAGAGACCGGTGCGTATGGCCACGCCCGGCTGGGCGCCGAAGATGCGTGCCAGGCCGGCGATCAGCACCGCCTTGGCGACGATGGGCAGGCTGGTCAGCAGCAGCACCAGCAGCCAGTTGTCCATTAGCGGCCGCCAGTCCAGCCGCATGCCTATGGTGATGAAGAACAGGCCCAGCAGCACGTCGTGGAAGGGCCGGATATCGGTCTCGACCTGGTGCTTGTATTCGGTTTCGGCGATCAGCATGCCGGCGATGAAGGCCCCAAGCGCCAGCGACAGACCGGCCAGCTCGGTCAGCCAGGCCAGGCCCAGGGTGACCAGCAGCAGATTGAGGATGAACAGCTCCTCGGTCTTGCGCCGGGCCACCAGCGTCAGCCACCAGCGCATCACCTTCTGCCCGCCGACCAGCAGCACGCCCAGCAGCACCACCGCCTTGACGCCGGCCCACAGCAGCGAGGTGGCCAGCGCCTCGCCGCTGGAGTTCAGCGCCGGTATCAGCACCAAGAGCGGCACCACGGCCAAGTCCTGGAACAGCAGCACGCCCATCACGCGCTTGCCGTGTTCGCTCTCCAGCTCCAGCCGCTCGGCCATCAGCTTGACGACGATGGCGGTGCTGCTCATGGCCATTGCCGCGCCCAGCACCAGGGCCCCCTGCCATTGCAGCTCCCAGGCCCGGCCCAGCCAGGCGAACAGCATGATCAGGGCGATATTGCCGGCGATGGCGCCGCACACCGTCAGCAGCACCTGCATCAGCCCCAGGCCGAACACCAGCTGGCGCATGCTGTACAGCTTGGGCAGGTTGAACTCCAGCCCGATCACGAACATCAGGAACACCACGCCGAACTCGGCCAGATGGTTCATGCCGGCCGAGTCGCCGGCCAGGGCCAGGGCGTTCGGTCCTATCAGCACGCCCACCGCCAGATAGCCCAGCATCGCCGGCAGCTTGAGCATGCGGCAGATCACCACGCCCAGCACGGCAGCGATCAGGTACAGCAGGGCCAGTTCGAGCGAGGTCACCATGGCTTGATGGTAACCAGCCCGCGGGCTCAGTTTTACCTGGGCGCTATACCGATCTGGCGATAGACCTCAGCCGACACCCGGGCCAGCGCGGCGCGGTCGGCATCGGCGGCGATCGCATAGCCAAAGGCGCCGTCCACCCAGTAAAACACGCCCAGCTTGCCCTGCTGGGCAAACTGGAAGGCGGTCTCGGGGTTCTTGCCGCCAGCGGGCTTGCCCGGCTGCGGCAGGGCGCCGATCTCATTCGATACATACAGGGTCAGCCGACCGCCGCCGGGCTCAATGCTGCGATACATGAATTGCGCGACCGGCCCCTGGCCGCCGGGCAGCAGGCGGCCACCCTCCAGCTCGTAGCCGACGGCCTGCAGATGCGGCGGCTTCATCGGTGCGCCCATGCGCTTGGACAGCCAGGTCACCAGCTGGTCCTCGTGGGCGGCGTCCACCTCGACCGGGCGGCGCTGCTCGGGGCTGTAGACCGCGTGGGCGACGGCGGCGCGCTGGGCAAATGCCGACGCGGGCGCCGACTGTTGTGCCACCGGCTGCAGGCCGGCATGCAGCCCCCAGCCGGTGCTGCCGCCGAGCAGCGCAATTGCAATGCCGGCCACCCAGCGCTGCTGGTGCCAGGCCGGGTGCGGCCGGGCCGCGCGCAGCAGGCGTTGGGGCAGGGCCTCGTCCAGCACCGGGTCGAACAGGGCGCGCAACTCGCGCGTTTGCGCGCGCAGGCTTTGCACGCGCTGCACTTCGTCGGGCCTGCCCCGCAGATAGTCTTCGAACTCGCGCTGCCGCTCGGGCGTCAGCTGGCCGTCCACATAGGCGTGCAGATCGGCTTCGGTGATCGGGTGTTGGGAACTCATTTGACGACCTTCAAGCGCACCGGCGTGGCGCGGCCCTCCATCAGCGCGCGCAGCCGCTCGCGGCCACGCGACAGCCGCGACATCACCGTGCCGACAGGGATGCCCAAGGTGGCGGCAACATCGGCGTAAGCCATGTCCTCCAGCGCCACCAGCAGCAGGATTTCCTTCTGCTCGACCGGCAGCAGGTCCAGCGCGGCCTGCAGATCGAGCACGTCAAGACGCTCACCCTGGGTCGGCAGGGTGGCGAACTCGAGAAAATCCTCGTCCAGATCCACCGTCGTCGGCCGTGGCCGGCGCACGCCATCGACGTGCAGGTTGTGCATGATGGCAAACAGCCAGGCCCGCATATCGGCCACGCCACGCCACAGACCGGCGCGCGACCAGGCGCGCTCCAGCGTGTCCTGCACCAGGTCGTCCGCGTCATCGCGGTTGCCCGCCAGCGCCCGCGCATAGCGGCGCAGGCGGGGCAGCCAGGTCAGCAGTTGCTGGTCGTCATGCATATAGTCAGTTGGGGTCGGAGCTGCCGGGGGTACCCGTCAGGTCCGACCCGCAAGGGCTAATCTTTGATGATGTGCCAGACATCCTTGAAATTGTCGCCGTTGCGCTCGCCGGCCTTCTGGTCGGCCTGATAGAAGTACAGCGGTTTGCCCTTGTACGCCCATTGCTTGGCGCCGTCATCCCGCGTGATGATCGAATAGGCACCGGCCGGCTGATCGCCCGGCATCACCAGCGCCGGTGGCCACAGCGTGGCGCAGGGGCCGTTGCAGACGCTCTTGCCGCTGTTGGCGGCGTCCTTGTCGAAGGTGTAGAGCGTCATGCCATTGGCTGCTGCCATCACGCCGCCGGCGATGGACGGCGGCGCGGCATGGCCGGTGCCGGCGGCCAGCAGCAGGACGGCGGTGATGGCGACGAGCGGGAAGAATTTCTGGGGCATATCGGGCTCCGTGGGTTGCTTGGACAAGGGGCAGACGCGCAAACCCGGGCGTTTATTCCGCCGAGGCCCAAAAAAGTGCGCAAACCCGCCCCGGCGCCGATCCCAAGCATGGGATTGACAGCGCCGGTGATCGCGCGGCCAATCGGTGGCCGCGCCCGATGCAGCGAGCGGCAGCTTGGCAAACCAGGAGACCTACATGAAGCTTTGTCTTGTCCCTCGCGCCATCGCCCTCGCGGCCCTGTGCGCCGTCCAGCAGGCCCCGGCCCACGAACCCGATGGTTCGGACGGCAAACTGGGCACCGTGCATTTCAAGGTGTCCTGCAATGCCGCGGCGCAGCAGGAATTCGATCTTGCCATGGCCTATTACCACTCGTTTGCCTGGGAACAGATCAAGGCGCCGCTGGATCGCGCGCTGGGCGCGGACGCTGCCTGCGGCATGGTGCACTGGCTGCGCGCGCTGGCCTCGCTGGACAACCCCTTCGCCTGGCCTGGCAATGTTTCGGCCAAGACGCTGGCCGACGGTGCGCTGCTGCTGGAGCAGGCAGGCAAGACCGGGCTGGCGACGCCACGTGAGCGCGACTATGTCGAGGCGCTGGCGGTCTTCTTTCGCGATGCCGACAAGCTCAACCACCGCACCCGCGCCAAGGCGCTGGAGGTCGGCCTGGAGGGCGTGGCTGACAAATATGCTGACGACAGCGAGGCGCGCATCCTGCACAGCCTGGTGCTGTCGGCCAATTTCGACCCGGCGGACAAGCAGTACCTGAACCAGCTGCGCGCCGCCCGGCAGCTGGAGCCCATCTTCGCCAAGCAGCCCGAGCATCCCGGCGCCGCGCACTATCTGATACACAGCTATGACTACCCGCCGCTGGCGGTCCAGGGCCTGCCGGCCGCGCAGCGCTACAGCAAAATCGCGCCCGCCGCCGCCCACGCCCAGCACATGCCCTCGCACATCTTCACGCGGGTGGGGGCCTGGTCCGACTCGGTCAGCGCCAATGCCGCCTCGGCCAAGGCCGACACCGCCAGCGGGCCCAACACCCTGCACGCCTACGACTACATGGTCTACGCTCATCTGCAGATGGGCCAGGACCGCGCGGCGACGGGCCTGCGCGATGGCGCGCGGGCAATCACCAAGTACCCCGACAACTTTGCCGCCGCCTATGCCTATGCCGCGATTCCGGCGCGGCTGGCGCTCGAGCGTGCCGACTGGGCCAGCGCGGCCAAGCTGGGCCTGATGCCGGTGGCCGAGGCCTATCCCTGGCCCAAATACCCGCAGGCTGAGGCTTGCAATGCCTTTGCCCGCGGCCTCGGCGCGGCGGCCCTGCGCGACGCTCCGGCCGTCGCCACCGAACTGGCCCGCCTGAGCGCGCTGCGCGACCGGGCCACCGAGCTGAAGATAGGCTATTGGGCCGACCAGATCGGCATCCAGATTGACGTCGTGCGCAGCTTTGCCGCCTTCAAGGCCGGCGAGGCCGAGGCCGGGCTGGCCGGCCTGCGCCAGGCCGCCGAACGGGAGGACGCCAGCGAGAAGCATGTGGTGACGCCGGGCCCGCTGCTGCCGGCCCGCGAGATCCTGGCCACGGCGCTGCTGGAGCGCGGCGATGCGGCCGGCGCCCTGCGCGAGTTCGAGGCGGTGCTGCGCAAGGAACCAAACCGGCTGCGGGCGATGGCCGGTGCCGCGGTGGCCGCCGAGCGCGGCGGCGATGCGGCAACGGTGCGCAGCTATGCCGACCGCATCAGCCGCCAGACCGCGCAGACCGATGCCGGCATGCCCGGCCTGCAGCTGGCCCGCCTGTCGGTGACGCGATGAGGCGCGCGCGCCAACTGTTGCCGGCGCTGCTGCTGGCGGCGCTTGCGGGCAGCGGCTGGGCCGCCGAGAGCGACCCGCTGCCGGTGCCCAAGGCCGGCCCGGGTGCCAGCGCCGTCAGTCTGTACAACGACGGTGTGGGCCTGCTGGTGCAACGCAACTTCGCCGGCGCCCAGCGCAAGTTCGAGGCCGCCCTGGCACTGGACGAGCGCCTGGCCGAGGCCCACAACAACCTCGCCTTCGCGCTGCGCATGCAGGGGCGGCACAACTTTGCCGCCTCGCTGACCCATTACGACCGGGCGATCGCGCTCAAGCCCGGCCTGGCCCAGGCCTATATGTACCGGGGTGTGCTGTTCATGCAGCAGGGCGATGTGGCCCGCGCGCGCCAGGACCTGGAGCGGCTGCGCAAGCTGGACACCAAGCTGGCCGCCGATCTGGAACGCGTCATCAACGGTGCCGATGCGGGTGAGGACCGTGGCGGCATTGCCTCGCAATATCAGTGATACGCGCCGGCCGGGAGCAGCCCTTCCGGCCCCTTATGCACAAGCCGCATAGTTGCATGTGAACTCGGCTTTGGAAACGCTGGCCTGCCGTAGCCGGTTCGCGATACCGTTCGCGCCACCAAAAAGTTACGGAGCATTACATGCCCAATCTGTCCTTCGTTTCCCCCACGCGCAACAGTCCCTGGGGCACCTATCTGTCCCAGATCGACGCCGTCGAGCCCTACCTCGGCCATCTGGCGCGCTGGGTGGAAACGCTGCGCCGGCCCAAGCGCGCGCTGATCGTTGATGTGCCGATCGAACTCGACAACGGCACCATCGCCCACTATGAGGGCTACCGCGTCCAGCACAGCCTGACCCGCGGCCCGGGCAAGGGCGGCGTGCGCTACCACCCGGACGTGACCTTGGAAGAAGTGATGGCCCTGTCGGCCTGGATGACGATCAAGAACGCTGCGGTCAACCTGCCTTATGGCGGCGCCAAGGGCGGCATCCGCCTCGACCCGAAGCAGCTGTCGCTGAAGGAACTGGAAAAAGTTACACGCCGGTACACCAGCGAGATCGGCATCATCATCGGCCCGCAGCAGGACATCCCGGCGCCTGACGTCAATACCAATGGCCAGATCATGGCCTGGATGATGGACACCTATTCGATGAACACCGGCGCCACGGCGACCGGCGTCGTCACCGGCAAGCCTATCCCGTTGGGTGGTTCGCTGGGCCGTGTGCAGGCCACCGGCCGCGGCGTGTTCGTGATCGGCCGCGAGGCGATGCGCCGCCTGAACGTGCCGCTGGAAGGTGCACGCGTGGCCGTGCAGGGCTTCGGCAATGTCGGCTCAATCGCCGCCAAGCTGTTCGCCGCCAATGGCGCCAAGATCGTGGCCGTGCAGGACCACACCGGCACCATCCTGAACCACCAGGGCATGGACATGCAGAACCTGCTCGACCATGTGGCCAGGACCGGTGGCGTCGGCGGCTTTGCCGGCGCCGACCACATCGCCGACGAGAACTTCTGGGACGTGAAGAGCGATGTGCTGATCCCGGCCGCGCTGGAGGGCCAGATCACCGCCGAGCGTGCCAACCGACTCTCGACCCGCGTGGTGCTGGAAGGCGCCAACGGCCCGACCACCCCCGACGGCGACCAGGTGCTGGCCGACCGCGGCATCATCGTCGTGCCCGACGTGATCGCCAACTCGGGCGGCGTGACCGTCTCCTACTTCGAATGGGTGCAGGACTTCTCGTCCTTCTTCTGGACCGAAGACGAGATCAACGTCCGCCTGGACAAGATCATCACCGGCGCCTTCAAGCACATCTGGGACACCTCGGAGCAGCACCGCATCACCTTGCGCACCGCCGCCTTCGTGGTGGCCTGCACGCGGGTGCTGCAGGCGCGTGAGGAACGGGGTTTGTATCCCTGATCCGTAGCCCGGATGAAATCCTGGCTACAGACTGAGCCGCTCTAGCGGCTTGTGCCAGCTCGGCGGCAGATCCTGCAACACCCGCCCGGCCTCCAGCGAGCGTATCGGCACGCCCAGGTCGGTCGGGATGCGCTGGCGCGCCTGCAGCGCCATGTAGCGCAGGGCGCTGACGCGCAGGAAGGACGCGAAGTTGCCGACCGCGCCGCGGGCCTGCACCAGTTCGTCGTAGAGCTTCTCGATCAGCTGGGTGACGCTCATGCCGTCGCGGGCGCCGATCTCCTCCAGCACCTCCCAGTGCAGGTTCTCCAGCCGGATGCTGGTGATCACCCCGTGCAGCCGCACCGAGCGCGTGCGCGACTCGTAGGACTCGGGGTTGGCGCTGATGAAGACTTCGCACATGGGCATCTCCGGTGGGACGGCCTATTCTGAACCGCTTGATACGGGATATCAGTGCGTGATGCGCGTGCCGAGCACCGCCAGGAACTGGGCGATCCAGGCCGGATGGGCGGGCCAGGCCGGCGCGGTCACCAGCTTGCCGTCGGTCACCGCCTGGTCGACCGGGATGTCGGCGTAGCTGGCGCCAGCCAGCTCGACCTCGGCGGCACAGGCCGGGTAGGCCGACACGCGCTTGCCGCGTATCACGCCGGCGGCGGCCAGCAGCTGGGCGCCGTGGCAGATCGCGGCGACCGGCTTGTCGGCGTGGATGAAGTGCTGGACGATGGCGATCACGCCGGGCATCGTGCGCAGGTACTCGGGCGCGCGGCCACCGGGGATGACCAGACCGTCGTAGTCGGCCGGCTTGATGTCGGCGAAGCTGGCGTTCAGCACGAAGCGGTGTCCCGGCTTCTCGGAATAGGTCTGAGCGCCCTCGAAGTCGTGGATGGCGGTCATCACGTAGTCGCCGGCCAGCTTGCCGGGGCAGACGGCGTGCACCGTGTGGCCCACGGCCTGCAGGGCCTGGAAGGGCACCATGATCTCGTAGTCCTCGACATAGTCGCCGGCCAATAGCAGCAGTTTCTTTGCGCTCATGCTTGTCTCCTGGTGAGGGTGGGGTGGCGCTTGTGGCAGCGCCTGGGCCCAATTGTGGAAACGGCGGGCGCCGGGCGGGTAACAGCCGGCTATATCCGGGCACGCCAGCGCCGCTACACTGCCCGCATGACCGAATCTCCGCCCTTCGACGCCGCCCGCGCGGTGTCCGTCGCCCAGCGTGCCCTGCAGATCGAGGCCGGCGCGCTGACCGAGCTGTCGCCTCGCCTGGGCGAGGCCTTTGCAGCCGCCGTGCAGGCGGTGCTGGCCTGCAGCGGCCGCGTGGCCGTGATGGGCATGGGCAAGAGCGGCCATGTGGGCCGCAAGATCGCCGCCACCCTGGCCTCCACCGGCACGCCCTCGCTGTTCGTGCACCCGGCCGAGGCCAGCCATGGCGACCTGGGCATGGTTACAGCCAAGGACATCGTGCTGGCCCTGTCGAATTCCGGCGAGAGCGACGAGCTCAATGCCATCCTGCCGGTATTGAAGCGCCTGGGCGTGCCGGTGATTGCGATGACCGGCCGCGCCGATTCCAGCCTGGCCCGCCACGCCACCCTGGTGCTGGACAGCGCGGTGGCCGAGGAGGCCTGCCCGCTGCAACTCGCACCTACCGCCAGCACGACCGCGCAGATGGCGCTGGGCGACGCGCTGGCCATGGCCCTGCTGGACGCGCGCGGCTTCAAGGCCGAGGACTTTGCCCGCTCCCACCCCGGTGGCGCGCTGGGCCGCAAGCTGCTGACCCATGTCCATGACCTGATGCGCAGCGGCGAGGCGCTGCCGCGGGTGGCCGCCGACACCCCGTTCACCGACATGATGCGCGAGATGTCGGCCAAGGCCCTGGGCCTGGCCATCGTTGTGGACGGTGACGACAAGGTGCAGGGCGTGTTCACCGATGGTGACCTGCGCCGCCTGGTCGAGAAGGGCCAGGACTTGCGCACGCTGCGCGCCGCCGATGTGATGCATGCCAGGCCTCGCATGGTGCGCGCGCAGGCGCTTGCGGTGGACGCCGCCGACCTGATGGAAGAGGCCCGCATCACCGTCGTGCTGGTGGTCGATGATGCGGGGCAGCTGCAAGGCGCGCTGAGCATCAATGATTTGATGCGCGCCAAGGTCATCTGATGTTGAAGCCCGCGTTGCGCTTCGCCCCCGAGTTGCTGCTCAAGGCCCAAGGCGGTGGTCTGGGCATCAAGGCCGCGATCTTCGATGTGGACGGTGTGCTGACCGATGGCCGCATCTATATCGGCGAGTCGGGCGAGCAGTTCAAGGCCTTTTCCACCCTCGACGGCCATGGCCTGAAGCTGCTGGCTCAAGGAGGCATCACGCCCATCATCATCACCGGCCGCGATTCGCCGGCGGTGCGCCGCCGCGTCGCCGATCTGGGCTTGCAACATGCCGCCTACGGCGCCAAGGACAAGCTGGCCGTGGCCACGCCCTTGCTCGCCCAGTTGGGCGTGCAGTGGGATCAGGTCGCGGCGATGGGCGATGACTGGCCCGACCTGCCGCTGCTGACCCGCGCCGGCTTTGCCTGCGCCCCGCCGCAAGCCCATGCCGAGGTGCTGGCCGTGGCCCATCACGTCACCACGGCCGCCGCCGGCCATGGCGCCGCACGCGAGTGCTGCGACATCCTGTTGATGGCCTGCGGCCGCTATGGCGAGCTGTTCGCCGGCCATCTGGACACACTGGACGGAGGCACCGCCTGATGGCTGCGCTGGGCCCGATCACCGCACCCTCGACCCGCCTGCGCGCGCCGTCCTGGGTGTGCAGCGTGCAGGAGCTGTTTTCCGCCTATCTGCCCCTGGTGCTGATGAGCGTGCTGGCTCTGGGCACCTGGTGGCTGGTGAAGAACACGCCGCTGCCGCTGGGCCCGACCGAGGCCGTGCCCGCACGCCATGAGCCCGACTACCGCATGCAGAACTTTGATGTGCAGCGCTTCGACGCCAAGGGCGGGCTGAAGGTGCGCGTCTCCGGCCGCGAGATGCGCCACTACCCCGACACCGACACCCTGGAGATAGACGACGTGCTGGTGCACGCCATCGGCAAGGAGGGCAACATCATGATTGCCAAGGCGGTGCGCGGCATCAGCAATGCCGATGGCAGCGAGGTGCAGCTGCTGGGCGATGTGCGCGTGCAGCGCTTTGTACGCGACAAGGACGGTGTGCTCGGCGCGGCGCCCCAGGTCGAGATCCAGGGCGAGTTCGTGCAGGCCTTTGTGGCGCTGGAGAAGCTGCGCTCCCATCTGCCGGTGCGCATCAGCTACCCCGGCGGCGAGATGCGTGCCCAGACGCTGGACTATGACAACCTGAAGGGCCTGCTGGAGTTCAGTGGCCGCACGCGCATGCAGATGTCCACGCGACCCAATACGGCGCGGCCCGGCCTATGAGTGCAGCCCCGCTGGTCTACATCACCGGTGCCTCCAGTGGCATCGGCCAGGCCCTGGCCACCACCTACTACCAAGCCGGCTGGCGCGTCGCCCTGGTGGCCCGGCGCAGCGCCGAGTTGCGCGAATGGGCGCAGGGCCAGGGCTTCGAGTCGGCGCGGCACGAGGTCTATGGCGCCGATGTGCGCGAGATCGAATCCATCACCCAGGCCGGGCGGGACTGCATCGCGCGCCAGGGCCTGCCCGAGGTGGTGATCGCCAACGCCGGCATCAGCGTCGGCATGGACACCGCCTTCGCCGACGACCTGGAGGTGATGCGCGCCACCTTCGAGACCAACAACCTCGGCATGGCCGCCACCTTCCAGCCCTTTGTCACGGCGATGCGCGAGCGCGGTTCGGGTACCCTGGTGGGCATTGCCAGCGTGGCCGCCATCCGCGGCCTGCCCGGCCATGGCGCCTACTGCGCCAGCAAGGCGGCCGTGGTCAGCTATTGCGAGAGCCTGCGCGGCGAATGCCGGCCCTCGGGTGTCAAGGTCGTGACCCTGCTGCCGGGCTATATCGCCACACCGCTGACCAGCCAGAACCGCTACGGCATGCCCTTTCTGATGCAGGCCGATGCCTTTGCCGAGCGCGCCTTTGCCGCCATCGGTGCCGGCGCCAGCTACCGGGTCATTCCCTGGCAGATGGGCATCGTCGCCAAGCTGATGCGGGCGCTGCCCAATGCGCTGTTCGACCGCCTGCTGGCCGGGCGGCCGCGCAAGCATCGAAGCGGCGAGTAGCTCGCCGCCGGCTTGATCAAAGCATGGGTTTTTATCCTCGAGCCCTTGCGCTTGGGCTGACCTGGGCCCTGTGCTGGCCGCTGCGGGCCGCCGAACTGCCCTATCCCGCCGGCGCCCGGCCGCAGGCGCTGCGTTTGCCGGCCGATGAGCCTGCGCCGCGCATCGACGGCCGGCTCGACGAACCCGTCTGGCAGCGCGCCCCGGTGCACGATGCCTTTGTGCAGTACCAGCCCGAGGACCGCCAGCCCGCGCTCATGCGCACCACCGTGCAGATCGTGGCCGACGAGCACCACCTGATCTTCGGCATACGGGCCTACGACCCGCATCCGGAGCTGATACGCGCGCAGCTGGCGCGCCGCGACAACGTCCGCCGCGACCAGGACTTCGTGATGGTCGCGCTCGATGCGGTGGGCCAGCGCCGCTCGGCCCAGTTCGCGCGCGTCAGCGCCGCCGGCGTGATGGCCGACGGCGTGTTCACCGCCGAGGACGACGGCGAGGACTACGCCCCCGACTTCGACCTCGAGGCCGCCGTGCAGCGCCTGCCGGACGGCTACAGCGTCGAGCTGCGCTGGCCGCTGGCCAGCCTGCGCTTCCCCTACTCGGGCGGCGCACCCTGGCGCCTGATGGTGGCGCGCAGCATTCCGCGCGAGACGAGCACGCTGCTGGTCAGCGTGCCGCTGACCAAGGACGCCCTGAGCTTCATCGCCGAGATGCAGGAGATCGGCGGCCTCGGCGATCTGGCCGAGCAGGTGCGCGAGCACAGCTTCCTCAACATCAGCCCCGAGCTGACCTGGCGCAGCACCCGTGACCGTGACGGCGCGCAGACGCGCAAGCAGAGCAAGTTCACGCTCGGCGCCGAAGTGAAGTGGCGGCCGCGCGCCGACTGGGTGGTCGACGCCACCTTCAACCCCGATTTCTCGCAGGTCGAGCTTGATACACCGCAGCTGGCCGGCAACACCCGCTTCGCCCTGAGCGTGCCCGAGAAGCGGCCGTTCTTCCTGGAGAGCACCGACGTGATCGGCCTGGGCCTGGCCGATGACCAGGGCGTGGCCCGTGGCCTGGCGGCCTTCTATTCGCGCGCCATCACCGACCCCGAGTGGGGCGTGCGCAGCACCTGGCGCGGTGCCGGCGCCGAGGCCACTGCACTGAGCCTGCGTGACGCCGGCGGCGGCCAGATCCTGCGCGCCAGCGCCTATGGCACGGCCAGCCACGAGCAGTCGCAGGTGTCGCAGGCGACGTTCGCCCGCGGGCGCTGGCAGGGCGAGGCTGTGGGCCTGGGCCTGCTCGCTTCGCTGCGCGACTATGGCTCTGGCCAGGGCAATCGCGTGCTGGGCATCGATGGCAGCTGGCGCGCCGGCGGCGAAGACCAGCTGCGCGGCCACGCACTGTTCTCGCACACCACGGCCGGCTTCGATGCGCAGGGCGGGCCAACAGCTATCCGCGCCGAGACCGGGCATAACCTCTGGTTGAGCTGGCGCCACTCCAGCGAGGACTGGGCCAATACCGCCCACATCGAGCAGATCAGCCCGAGATTCGCCAATGACAACGGCTTCGTCAGCCAGTCCGGTGTGCGCCATGCCAGCCTGCAGCTGAACCGCCGCGTGCCGGCCCAGGCGATTGCGCCGCTGGGCGAGTGGTCGCGTTTTCAGGTCTTCGAGGCGCAGTGGCAGCTGTTCCTGAAGCAGACCAACACGATGGCCGATGCCGCCAACAGCGTAAGCGCCGGCGAGGTGGTCGAGCGACGCATCCACCCGGGCTTCTGGTTCGTGGCGGCGCGCAACACCGATCTGTGGGCCCATCTGAGCTTTGATCAGCAGCGGGCCAAGGCCGGCGGTGTGCTGCATCCGCTGCGCACCCTGAACTTCGGTTTCGGCAGCAATCCGGCGCCCTGGCTCAGCTATCTGACCGGCGAACTGGAGCTGGGCCGGCGCCTGGACGTCGAGGCCGACCGCGTCGGCAGCGGCGCCAATGTGCTGCTGGAGGCCAAGCTGCGCCTGCCGCTGCCGGGCCCGCCCAGCCACTGGAGCCTGGAGCTGGAACAGCGCCTGGAGCAGGGTTTTGTGCGCCGGCCGCTGGGCGAGCGGGCCTTCACCGACCGCGCCGCGCGCACCCTGGCGGTGCTGCACCTGAGCCCGCGCGATTCGGTGCGGGCCATCGTGCAAAGTACCGGCTACCAGCGGCGCGGCGAGGCCGCGCTGACGCAGGAGGATCTGCAGGGCCGCAGCCTGTCCCTGGTCTATCAGCACCGGCCGAGGCTGGGCCGCAGTTTCAGCGTCGGGGCCACCCGGGCCAGCGCCGAACCGGGCCGGCAGCGCAATACCGAGTTGTTTGCGAAAGCGGCCTGGACGTTTGAACGGTGATATGCGGTGCTGGCCGATACTCTTGTATTCGACCGGCAGCGCTGCATATATCTGTTCTGCACCATCGGCGTGCCGCCCTCCGCTCTTCGAAAGCTTCCGCGTGCCCGCTTCCCGATTTGCCCGACGCATACTCCCCAGCCCTGAAACCCTGGGCCAAACCCCTGGTCTGCGCTGGCTCGGCCGGTATTTGGCGCATCGGCCCTGGTTATGGGTGGCGCACCGGCGCAAAGTGGCCCTGGGTGCGGCGCTGGGTGTGGGTTTCGGGGTATTTCCCGGCCCGGGCCAGATGGGTTTGGCGGCTGCGGCCGCCATTGTCTGCCGGGCGAATGTGGCCTCGGCCGCCGCGGCGACCTGGCTGACCAATCCGTTCACCCTGGTGCCGATCTGGAGCCTGGCCATCACCCTGGGTTCGCTGGTGCTGCCCCATGAAAAAGGCCAGGCCCTGGTGCCAACCTTGGGCCTGGACTGGGCCGACCCGGTCAGCTGGTGGGGCGATATCAGCACCTGGCTGTTGTCACTGGGCAAGCCGCTGCTGATCGGTTTGCCGCTGGCCGGCATCGTGCTGGGCCTGGCCACCTATGCCGTGGTCTATTTCGCCTGGTGGTTCTGGATCCGCTTCGAGCGCCGGCGCCGTTTGCGCGCCCGTTCCGCCAGGGCGTCAGGCCAATAAAAAAGGGTGCCAGAGGCACCCTTTTGTTTGCTGGCGTAGCGCTGTTGTCAGCGCTGTTGCCGTGGATCAGTAGCCGCCGCGGCCGCCACCACCACCGCCGTAGCCGCCACCACCGCCGCCGCCGGAACGGCCACCGCCGCCACCGCCGAAGCCGCCGCCACCGGAACGGCCACCGCCGCCACCGAAGCCGCCGCCGCCGGAGCGACCACCGCCGCCACCGCCACCGAAGCCGCCACCACCACCGCCGCCGCCGAAGCCGCCGCCACCGGAGCGGCCACCGCCGCCACCGAAGCCGCCCGGACGCTCTTCACGAGGACGAGCCTCGTTCACAACGATGGCGCGGCCTTCCAGGGCCTGGCCGTTCATGCCGTTGATAGCGGCTTGCGCTTCAGCGTCAGAACCCATTTCGACGAAGCCGAAACCTTTAGAGCGACCGGTGTCGCGATCCATCATGACCTTTGCGGAGGTCACAGTACCAAATTGGCCGAAAGACTCTTGCAGAGACTCATCACGCACGCTGTAAGCGAGGTTGCCGACGTAAAGCTTGTTTCCCATGGGGAAGCCCTTTCAATTCCAGATAACCATGTGGAGCTTCAACCCATCGTGAACCATTCAATCGACGGCGCGGCGTCCATACACAGACCTTGGATTATCAGTAAGCAGCGGAACTGTGCAAAGTGAACTCACTGTGAGTGTTGTTTTTCGGCGTCCGGGGTAAACCAGGGGATTTCCAGTGCGCTGCTTATCATCCAAGCCAAATGCAGCCAAAAATCTCGCTCCACACCCTGAACCGCGTGCTCAACAGCCTGGAGGCCGTCCGTAACGGGCGGGCGCTGTGGGCGCTGCTGGCCACCTTCTGCATGGCCGGCCTGCTGCTGGCCATGGCCGAGTCGTCGCTGGCCAAGGCCGACGGTCCCTGGGGCGTGATCTGGGCCGGGCTGGCGCTGACTGCCGCCTTCTACGGCATCAACACCACCGGCCTGCTGGTGATGGACCAGGCGCTGGGCCGGCCGGTGCGCGATGTGCAGGATGCCTTCACCGACGCCCTGGGCAGCGCCCACCGCGTGTTGCTGACCCTGGGGGTGGTGGTGGTGGGCGCCGGCCTCGCCTTCGGCCTGCTGCTGGGCCTGCTGTGGCTGGTGCGGCTGCCGGTAGTGGGCACGCCGCTGTTCGGCCTGCTGGTGCCGGTGGGTGTGGTGGCCATGGGTGTGCTGTCGTTCACCGTGGCGGTGCTGGTGGGCCCGTTGACCGGGCCTTCGGTGTGGGCGGGCCAGGGCGTGCGTGCGACCTTGCGGCTGCTGTGGCGGCACTGGCGCGGCGGCCTGCTGGACGTGGCCTTGCTGATGGGTGCGGTGCTGGTGCTGACGGCCCTGGTCAGCGCCGTCGTGACCTTTGTGGTGATGAGCGGCGGCCGGGCGATGGCCCTGCTGGCGGTCTGGGTGGTGGGCATTGACCTGCCGCCGCAGCAGCTGATGGCCGGCCTGTTCGGCTATGGCCTGCGCAGCCTGGGCGCGGCCGGCGCCCCGGTGGCGGCCACGCCGCTGGGCATGGCGGCGGTGGTCGGCGGCGGTCTGGTGTTCGCGCTGGCCCTGGTGCTGCCGGGCCTGGTCTATCTGAGCGGCTGTTGCGCGGTCTATCTGTCTCTGAAACCCGAAGAAGCCGACGCGCTGTGACGATGAGCCCGCCGCGCATCGCCAGCCTGGTGCCCAGCCTGACCGAGTTGCTGATCGCGCTGGGCCTGGGCGAGCACCTGGTGGCGCGCACCGGTTTTTGCATCCATCCGGCGGCCGAGGTGGCCGAGATTCCCAAGGTTGGCGGCACCAAGGACGTCAATCTGGCCAAGCTCAGGCGGCTGGCGCCGACCCATGTGCTGGTCAATGTCGACGAGAACCGGCTGGAGACGGTGGAGGCCTTGCGCGAGTTCGTGCCCGAGATCGTCGTCACCCACCCGCAGACGCCGCAGGACAATCTGGCCCTGCTGGAGCAGATGGTGGGCCTGTTTGGCCATCTGCCAGGGGTCACCGAGCGCGCCGCGGCGCTGAGCGGGCAGCTGCAGCAGGAGCTGCAGGCCTGCGCCGCCCAGGCCTGGCCCGAGCAGCGGGTGCTCTACCTGATCTGGCGCGAGCCCTGGATGACCGTCGCCACCGACACTTACATCGCCCGCATGCTGGCCCAGGTGAACTGGCAGACCTGGCCGCGGGTCACGGGCGGCGAGCGCGGCGCGGCCCGCTACCCGGCGCTGACCGGCGACGAGCCCTGGCTGGCCGGCGTGCAGCGGGTGCTGCTCAGCTCCGAGCCCTATTCCTTCGACGCCAGCCACCTGCCACTGGCTCAAGCGCTGTGCCCGCAGGCGACCGTGCAACTGGTCGATGGCGAGCTGCTCAGCTGGTACGGCCCCCGCGCCGGCGCCGGGCTGGCTTATTTGCGGGGGCTGGCAAGCCCGCAGTGACGGGCGCCCGCCACAGCTTCACAATCGGCCATGGACCTGTACAAACCCCTTGTCGCCCTGCTGGCCATCGTCAACCCGATTGGCGTCGTGCCCTTCTTCATCCACTTCACGCAGAACTTCACGCGGCAGCAGCGCCAGCAGACGATACGCGTCAGCTGCTTCACCGCCTTCTGCGTCATTGGCCTGAGCGCGCTGATGGGGCTGAAGATCATCGAGTTCTTCGGCATCTCGCTGGCCTCGTTCCAGGTCGGCGGCGGCACGCTGCTGCTGATCAGCTCGCTGCAGATGCTGAATGCCCAGCCGGCCGAAACCCGCAAGGAAGATGTCACCGAGGGCGCGAGCAAGGTGGATGCAGGCGCCAGCATCGCCGTGGTGCCGCTGACGATTCCGCTGCTCACCGGCCCGGCGACGATCTCGACGATGGTGATCTATGCGGAGAAGACCCGCCACTGGTGGGAGCTGGCGGTGCTGGTCGGCTATGGCGTGGTGGTGGCCCTGGTGACCTATCTGGTCTTCACCGCCTCGGGCCGCATCGCCAAGGCGCTGGGCCAGACCGGCATCAACATCATGACCCGGCTGATGGGCTTGATACTGGCCGCCTTGGCCGTGGAGCTGCTGGCCGACGGGCTGATCAAGCTCTTCCCGGTGCTGGCCTCCCATCTCAACAACTGACCTGACAGGGCCGATGAGCAATCCCGCGTTCGACTACATCATTGTGGGCGCCGGCACCGCCGGCGCCCTGCTCGCCAACCGGCTCAGTGCCGACGCCACCAAACGCGTGCTGCTGATCGAGGCCGGCGGCAAGGACGACTATCACTGGATACACATCCCGGTCGGCTACCTCTACTGCATAGGCAACCCCCGCACCGACTGGCTCTACAACACCGAGCCCGACGCCGGCCTGAATGGCCGCAGCCTGCGCTATCCGCGCGGCAAGGTGCTGGGTGGCTGCTCCAGCATCAACGGCATGATTTATATGCGCGGCCAGGCCCGCGACTACGACGGCTGGGCCGAGGCCACCGGCGACGCCACGTGGCGCTGGGAGCACTGCCTGCCCGCCTTCATGAAGCACGAGGACCACTGGCGGCTGGACAAGCCTCAGGGTCAGAACGCCTCGTTTGCGGCCACCCACGGCCACGGCGGCGAGTGGCGGGTCGAGAAGCAGCGCCTGCGCTGGGACGTGCTCGATGCCTTTGCCGCCGCCGCCACCGAGGCCGGCGTGCCGGCCACCGCGGACTTCAACAGCGGCAACAACGAGGGTGTCGGCTATTTCGAGGTCAACCAGAAGGGTGGCTGGCGCTGGAACACGGCCAAGGCCTTTCTGCGCCCCAAGGCCTTTGGCCGGCCCAATTTCGAGCTGTGGACCGGCACCCAGGTCAGCCGCCTGCTGCTGGAGCGGGACGACGCCGGCGGGCTGCGCTGCGCCGGTGTGGCCGCGCACACGCCGCACGGGCCGGAAGAGATCAAGCTCAAGCCCGGCGGCGAGGTGCTGCTGGCCGCCGGCGCGATCGGCTCGCCGCAGATCCTGCAGCTGTCGGGCATAGGCCCGGCCGCGCATCTGCAGTCGCTGGGCATTGAGGTGCAACAAGACCTGCCCGGCGTCGGCGCCAATCTGCAAGACCATCTGCAGATACGCGCGGTGTTCAAGGTGCAGGGCGCCAAGACCTTGAACACGCTTGCCAACAGCCTGTTCGGCAAGGCGATGATTGGCCTGGAGTACGCGCTCAGGCGCAGCGGGCCGATGAGCATGGCGCCCTCGCAGCTGGGCGCCTTCACGCGCAGCAGCGCGGGCAAGACCTGGCCCGATCTGGAGTACCACGTCCAGCCCTTGTCGCTGGACGCCTTCGGCGAGCCGCTGCATGGCTTCAATGCCTTCACCGCCAGCGTCTGCAATCTGAACCCCACCAGCCGCGGCACGGTGCTGCTGCGCACGGCCGACTATCGCGATGCGCCGGCCATCTCGCCGAACTACCTCAGCACCGAGGAAGACCGGAAGATCGCCGCCGAAAGCCTGCGCCTGACCCGCCGCATCGTCGCCCAGCCGGCGCTGCAGCGCTATGCCCCCGAGGAATACAAGCCCGGCCTGCAGTACCAGAGCGACGAGGAACTGGCCCGCTTGGCCGGCGACATCGCCACGACCATCTTCCATCCGGTCGGCACCTGCAAGATGGGCCGTGACGACGACGCCATGGCCGTGGTCGACAGCCGCCTGCGCGTGCGTGGCGTGGCCGCCCTGCGCGTGATTGATGCCAGCGTGATGCCGACGATCACCAGCGGTAACACCAACTCGCCCACCCTGATGATTGCCGAGCGGGCGGCCGGCTGGCTGCGCGGGGGCGAGTAGCGCCGCCCGTGGTCGGATCCGGGTTGGCTTGCGGCCGGCCCGGGACTATCCTGCGGTTCACACCCAGAACCGCAAGGAGACCGCGATGAAACTGTTTCTTTTCCTGAAGGCCACCGTGCTGGCCGTGTCGATGACGGCGCTTGTCTACACCGCGCAGGCCGCCTCGGCACCGCCAGTGGCGGCCGAGCATGGCATGGTCGTCAGCGCCCAGCACCTGGCCACGCGCATCGGCGTCGATGTGCTGAAGGACGGCGGCAATGCGATCGACGCCGCCGTGGCCGTTGGCTACGCGCTGGCCGTCGTCTACCCGGCCGCCGGCAATCTCGGCGGTGGTGGTTTCATGACCATACAGCTGGCCGACGGCCGCAAGACATTCCTGGACTTCCGCGAGAAGGCGCCGCTGGCCTCCACCGCGAATATGTACCTCGGGCCGGACGGCAATGTCGTCAAGGGCCTCAGCACCACCGGCCATCTGGCCGTGGGCGTGCCGGGCACGGTGTCCGGGCTTGAGTACGCGCTGGCCAAGTACGGCACGATGAAGCGCGCCGCGCTGATCGCCCCGGCGATCCAGTACGCCGGCAAAGGCTTTGCGCTGGAGCAGGGCGATGTGGACATGCTGCTCACCGCCACCGAGGCCTTCCGCGCCGACCCGGCCTCGGCCGCCATCTTTCTGAACCAGGGCCAGCCGTTCGCGGCCGGCCAGAAGCTGGTGCAGACCGACCTGGCCCACACGCTGAAGCTGATCAGCGACAAGGGCGCGGACGGCTTCTACAAGGGCGCCACCGCCGCGGCCATCGTGGCCTCCAGCAGCGCCGGCAAGGGCCTGATCACCCAGGTCGATCTGGACCAGTACCAGACCCGCGAGTTGAAGCCGGTCGAATGCGACTACCGCGGCTTTCACGTTGTCTCGGCGCCGCCGCCCAGCTCCGGCGGCGTGATCATCTGCGAGATGCTCAATGTGCTGGAAGGCTATCCGCTGCGGGAGCTGGGCTTCCGTTCGGCGCAGGCCGTGCACTACCAGATCGAGGCCATGCGCCATGCCTATGTGGACCGCAACAGCTATCTCGGCGACCCCGACTTCGTGAAGAACCCGCTGGATCGCCTGCTGGACAAGGCCTATGCGGCCAAGCTGCGCGCCGTCATCGATCCGGCCAAGGCTGGTGTGTCCAAGGACATCAAGCCCGGCGTCGAACCGCACGAGGGCAGCAACACCACGCACTATTCGATCGCCGACAAATGGGGCAATGCGGTGGCCGTGACCTACACCTTGAACGACTGGTTCGGCGCCAAGGTCACCGCCGCCAAGACCGGTGTGCTGCTGAACAACGAGATGGACGACTTCACGGCCAAGATCGGCGTGCCCAATCTGTACGGCCTGGTGCAGGGCGAGGCCAATGCGATCGCCCCGGGCAAGCGCCCCTTGAGCTCGATGAGCCCGACCATCGTCACCAAGGACGGCAAGCCGCTGCTGGTGGTCGGCACGCCCGGCGGCAGCCGCATCATCACCGCGGTGCTGCACACCATCCTGAATGTGATCGACTACGACATGAATATCCAGGAGGCGGTCGATGCGCCGCGTTTCCACCAGCAATGGCTGCCGGACCTGACCAATGTCGAAACCTTCGCGCTGAGCCCCGACACGCACAAGCTGCTGACCGGCATGGGCCACAAGCTGGGCGGCCCGCAGCCGGCCAACCACATGGCGGCCATCCTGGTCGGCGCGCCCTCGCTGAAGGCCAAGTCTACCGGGGCGATGCGGTATTTCGGTGCCAATGATCCGCGCCGCAACACCGGGCTGGCGCTGGGCTACTGAGCCAGTACCTCTTCTTTCCGCCAACGCCACACGGAGCATCTTCATGCCCTTAGTCCGGATATCCCTGCCGCAAGCCATCACCGATCAGCAACTCGCCCACATCTCGCAAGCGGTTCACCACGCCTTGGTGGCCACCTTCAACGTGCCCGAGGCTGACAGGTTCCAGGTCCTGACCCGGCATGCGCCCGGCGAGCTGATCTGCACGCCCGAGTACCTGGGCATCCCGCACGCGGCGGCCGTCGCCTTCGTCCTGATCACCTGCAACGAGGGCCGCACGCTGGACATGAAGAAGGCGCTGTACGCGCAGATCGCCGCGAGCATTGCGCAGGGCGGCGCGATCAAGGCGGCCGACGTGATCATCAGCCTGGTCGAGGTGAGGAAAGAAAACTGGTCGTTTGGGGATGGGCTGGCGCAGTACGCGTGAGGAAGCGAAGAATCAACTGGATGTGAAAGAGCTTGGTCATCGCTTGCCCATGATTGAACATCTATCGAATCTGCGAAACGCCCTGTTAGCGCTTGCTGCAACCGGACCGGAAGGCTTTGAAGGCCTCTTGTCTGCAGTTCTTACTGAAATCATCGGCGTACCGTTTCGCCTCGCCGGCAGCGGGTCGCAGTTCGGAGTCGATGGAAAATCCGTCTATGAGTTCGATGCAGTCTGCTTCGAGGGCAAGCGCTACGACGGGAAAATCCCTCGGGATAAAGTTCTTTCAAAGATCGCAGAAGTCGCACTGAATGACGCCGGCAATATAGATCTATGGGTTCTTGGCGCAACGTCTGCAGTGTCGACCCAGCTTGCAAAGGACGTGCAACGACTTGGCGAGAAAGACGGAATTGCGACGGTGATTCTTGATTGGCGCGACGAGGGCCTCTCACCGCTAGCAGTGGTGCTCGCAATGGCCGTCGCAACGGCCGAATCTTTCTTTCGAAGCCGCCTCGCAGACAGCGACCTGAAGTCGAGTGTGTCGAACGCTCTTCGCGCAATCAAAGAAGACAATCGATTCGCGGACCATGAAGCCCGGCTTCTCCAGGCATTGTCTGAGCCGACCATCGGAGCTGCTCGCGCTATGCGAGCAAACGGCCAGTGGCTTACGAAGGTACTGTCCGATAGACAACTTGCCAGGCGGACTCTTCGGCAGCCGCTTTGCCCAGGCGATAGGAGTCTGGGTGAGTTGGCGGCGAGAGCGCAGTTGGTTGCCCAGACAGTTCCGCTGTTGATGAGGTCGCCCGATGGACGGCCCGTCTTCATACTGGGTGGCGAAGGGTATGGAAAGTCATGGCTGGTCGCGCAAAGCTGGCTCTCGATTGCGGAGAAGCCGCTCACCTTGTTTCTCACGGCCGATGACTTTGGCGCGGCGACCGAAGCGGGGAACTGGGATGAGTTTCTCATCACGAAGTTGGTCGCGCAGACGGGCGACCATGACTCGGAGGCCGTCCGCAAGCGATGGCGTCGCAAGTTCAGGATATGGAGCCGAGATCCGCAACATGATGCGTTGCGCCTCCTGATCATTGTTGATGGCTTGAATCAACGCCCGAAACTTGACTGGAGTCGGCTCATTGAGGCAATGAGTCTCGATTTGAAGCCAGTCGGTAGTCGGATTGTTGCCACGTGCCGAGAGAGCTATTTCGAGAGTTGGATTCGTCCGCGCCTGGACGTGCCTTTTCATAAGGTGCTCGTTGGTGAATGGAGCACGGTGGAACGCGACACCATCCTTGCCACGCGAGGCATTCGTAGCAGCAAGGTGAACGCTGCGGTCGCCGCGTTCTTGTGCAACCCGCGCTTGCTAGGTATTGCGCTTGAGCTGCTAGGCACTCAAATTGAAGAGTTGGAGGATCTCAGCGTCAGCCGACTGCTGTTTGAGCATATGCGTGCACTCGAACGGGATGCGCCATCGCAGCAATCGGCGCAAGTATTTGCCCGTTCGCTCCAGAATCTTGCTCGCGAAGTCCTCAAGCGTATCGGTGGGCAACAACGAGATGATCTGACCGTATTTGACGCTGAGTTGGATGCAGTGTCAGAAGGCAGATTCTTCACGCCCCTGGACGGTGATTCGACGCGCTATCTTCTCAATGAAGATGGCCTGACATTGGCTCTTGGATTTGCCGTGCTTGACGAACTGCGGATGGCCCACCGCAATGGCCGCGATATTGGCGACGCTCTGAGCGTGATGATTGAGCCGGTAGGCGCCATTGATCGAGTAGCAGATACTCTCCTCGCGGCGTTGACCGTCGCGTGCATCAATAAAGAAGAATCAGTAGACATCTGTTGCGCCATCATCTGCGAGTTCGCAGAGTTGCAGAACCCAAATGCGGGCAACTACTCCGCATTCAAAGCACTTGCAATTGCGCATCCAGAGGCTTTCCTGAAAGCAGCTTTCAGCATGTGTCGTGCCTCCGCGCAGCAGCCCAGCTTTGATTGGGTCGAAGACGCATTGCTTGCCGCAAAGCATGTTGATCGGGTCTGGGCGTTGATGTGTCCCCACCTGCATTCTTGGTTGGCGCGCTACTCGCTGGCACCTGAGGCGCATAGATTCTCCGACCGACTCGTTGAGTTTGCAGATCAGCCGAACAAGGAACGAGTGGCCTGGCAGAAGGAGTTAAACGAAGCACTGAGTTCCCTAACGCGGCGTGAGCGCAGCCTACTCAATGCCTCCATTCAGGATGACGATGGTGACTTGGCAGTACTTGCAAGCTTTGCGTTCAAACTGATCGCAGGTAAGCCGGTTGCGCCTTTCGCGAAGTCTCTGGCGCAATGGAGTCTTGCCAACGCGCTCAACGCACAGTACGGGGCGCCTCACAAAGACTTTATGCACCTTGTGCGCTTGAACAGTGTTGACTGGCGAGAGGCGCGCGAGTCAATCTTGACGGCAGCCGAAGTTTTTGAAGCCTCCGATGCGTCAAACACAGGACGCTGGGCGCTCGTGTATTTGCTTCGATCGACGGGAGACCCCAGAGACGCGCTGAGGGTCGATGCACTGCTCGGTGAACTTGTCGCTGACCGGAGCCAATTCGGAAGTTGGCGACTTGTGGAGAAGTATTGTGCGACCGACCCTTGTGATCCGGCGAGCAAAAGGCCTGACAACATAGCGGAGACAGCGGTGCGTTTCGCGGCAATCAATGTCGCTGAGCTTCGCACGTATATGGGCCAATCCACCGAAGACCTTTTCTTTTCGCAAGCGAGTCCGGGAATAGCGCGCTTTGAACCTCAGATTGGCATAGACAAATACCGAGAGCTCATTGAGCACGTTCTTGGTCGAAAAGGCCACGCTCTGCGTTTTGGCACGTTCGAATTACGTAAGTGCGGCGCCTTAATTTTGGCGACCCATTTAGAGAAGCTGATGGGGCAAGTCAAGGCCGGTCTTTTCACTACTGGCGAATCACAGCTGGATGAAGGGGATTCCGGTCTTGTATCTCAGTTTCAATTGATGCTCGTCTTTCCGTTTCTGAGTGCCGCTGAGCAAGTCGAAGCCGTGCTTTCGGAGCAGGGCGACATCCTTGTTGAAGTGCTAAATGGAGCGAAGTCTCTCGACGGGAATACCTTTGAAAAGCTGCTGGGGCGCGCCGTCGTTAGCGATGATGAGCGAGCGCAATTCATCACACTCGCATTTGGAAAAAGTACCGCGACGCCAATATCAGCTGGGGTTCTTCAGCATGCTGTGGAGCTTGCGCTCAGCTCTTCGGAGCGAGTGCGAGCCCAGGCCTTGGGGATAGTCGCAAAGGCAGGTGACGAACATTCTCTCAAAGCTGTGATCGAGGGCGGGTGGAGTGCTTCGGGCAAAACCGCAGTTGATGGGCACGAGAGTTGGTATGGGTCGTTGGTCATCATCGAAGGTGCGGCACGTGGCTTAATTTCGCATGATGAAGCGATTGCGCGCATCGATGCCGAGTTGTTTGGCCGAATGGCTGTGAAATTGGGGGCAGACGCCGCACGCCGTGTAGCGCGCTATGTCGACGCATCAATCAAAAACGCTGCCGCGCTGACGGTTGATACGGCGCTTCCGGATATTGTTATCCCTTTGGAAGATCGTGATTTGCAAGAGCCACCGCGATACAGGGTATCCGAACGAACGGTCAAATCCAGAGACTCCTTCGAAGCCTTCCTACAGCAACAAGAGCACAGAGATTCTTTCGAAAAGCGTCAGAGCAGCGCCCACTCAGCGTTCGAGAACTTCAGGGCGACGCTTACGCGGGCAAAGGCAGGTGTCCTTCTTCAACGTTTCAGAATTTTGGATTTCGACGCGATCGCGACTGCGGACAAGCCCTTGGCCGAGACTTGGGTCGATTTGTTCATGGGCTTGCCAGTAAACAGGCGGGGTCTTTTTCACCACCTAGGCTTGTTGCTGGTGCACGCATTGGCAAATTGGAATCCAGGCAAGGCCATGGCATTGTTTTCCGAGCTAAGCCGCACCAAAGCATTGATTCGAATGTCCAGTCGCGGTGCGAGTATTTCGCTCGAAACCGCTGTGGTCTGGACCATGACAGCTCATCCGGCATTGCGTGACCTTCAATTTGCCCGGTTGGACCAGGCGAGTAACGATGACGAACTTGCCGAAGAAGTGCTAGCCGCTTTGTGGAGGGGTAAGCAAGACGTACTTCAGGCATATATCGAAGCACAACTTCAGAGTAATAGACCTGCGGCAGTCGCTCGTGCTTTGACGGTTGCTGGTTTCTCCGACCAGAACGAATTCAATGACGAAGTACTTGCGCGCCACAAGGGCACGCCCGGCTTTATTGGGAGTGTGCAAGCAGCAGCCATGTATGCCTATGAGCGACATGCCTGGGCGGTGCACTGGCACGAGCAAATGCGATTAGCCCAGCGGCCGGAAGATTTCTGGCGCTATTCCGTTTTGTTCACCAAGGTTGCGGACGCGCGGATTGACACCGTACTAGCTGACGCCAGAGATGGGGGCGCACCTTACCAAATGTTTATCCGAAGTGTTTCTGGCCAGCTGGAAAATCGGTACAAAAAGTGGCGGACAGAGCGGCAGAAGAAGCTCTTTGGGGAAGATGCTCCGTCTGAAGCGTTTCTGTCGACAGGAGCAGCTGTCGTATCTTGCTGACGCGCAACTTTTGATTTGACTCTGTATTGCTATTGAAGCAGCCGGTGCGTCCCCCCGGGCACTCAGCCTTGAACCCAGTCTTGTTGATCAACGGACCTTATTTCGCTCATGTCCGTGGCGTTTGCTTGATTCCGGCGCGCGCCTGAGTCCTGCGCGCATAGCGCCCACTGATTCTTGTCGATTCCGGAACGCTGCGTTGCGTGAAGCCGGGCTTTCTAGGTGCAAACCCGCCCCCAATTGGGAGCCATGACCCCGTTCCTTCGAGAACCGGGTCGGCGCCGCCGGCTCATGAGCCGGGCGGCATGGGATTGCAATTCGCTAGCAAGCAGGAATCACTGATATGTCTCGCAATAAAAACATCTTCTCGACTGTGGCCGTCGCCGCTGCCTTGGCAGCTTCTTCTTCCGCCGTGTTCGCCCAGACCTCCGGCACCCAGGTCACCCTGTACGGCGTGGTAGATGCCAATGTGCAGGTACTCGACGGCGCCAGCACGCTGACCCGGGTGCAGTCCGGCGGCCTGCAGGGCTCGCGTTTCGGCCTGCGCGGCACCGAAGACCTGGGCGGCGGGCTGCGCGCTTTCTTCACCTTGGAGAGCGGCATCAATCTCGACGAGGGCACCAACGGCCAGGGCGCCTTCTGGGGCCGCCAGGCCTTCGTCGGCCTGGGCACGCCCTATGGCCAGGTGAGCCTGGGCCGCCAGTACGGCAGCCTCTACACCCTGTCCAGCGACTTCAGCCAGTTCGCCAACACCTCGTACGGCGCCAGCACGGCGGTGATTGGCGGCTTCGGCGGCTATGAGCCGGTGCGCGGCAGCGATGCCTCCGGCGCCCTCAACGGCGGGCCGGCACGCGTCAACAACTCGGTCAAGTTCGAGAGCGTCGACTACAGCGGCTTCAAGGCCGGCGCGCTGGTGGGCCTGGGCGAAGTCGCCGGCGGCACCAAGCAGACCCGTGTCGGTGACATCTACGCCCGCTACACCCAGGGCGGCATCGATGCGATGGTGTCTTATGTGACGGACAAGAAGGCCGCGGCCAATCTGGATGTGCAGACGCTGTCGGCAGCCGGCGCCTACAGCTTCGACGCCTTCCGCGTCGTGGCCGGCGTGATCTCGGTCGATGACCGCTCGGTGGCCAATGCCGACGGCACCGGCTACTGGCTGGGTGGCGACTACCGTCTGGGCCACCACACCTTCAAGACCCAGTTTGTCGAGAGCAAGCGCAAGAACGGCCTGGAGGGCAAGACCCAGGCGCTGGGCGTGGGCTACCAGTTCGATCTGTCCAAGCGCACGGCGCTGTACTCGTCGCTGACCCGCTTCAAGAACGATGGCGTGGGCTACACCGCCCGCATTGCCAGCTCGGTGCCGGCCGGCCTGACCAGCGGCGGTGAGCGCAATATCACCGAGTTCGTCGGCGGCATCCGCCACAGCTTCTGATCCACTGCACGGCTTGAACAGGGCTGGGTCGCAAGACCCGGCCCTTTTTTCGTTCATGACGCGTAGGCGCAGTACTACAGCCGATGGCGATGCGGGCCGCTTCCTGCGCGTGAGCGCGGACCTCACACTCGCCTCATCCGAGGCCGCTGTCCCCCTGCGCCCGGCATTGAACTGGAAAAGCCATGAACCTCCATCTGAGTCTGACTCCGCTGCTGTCCCTGCTCGCCGGCATCCTGATCTTGATCATGCCCAAGCTGCTGAACTTCATCGTCGCCATCTACCTGATCGTGATCGGGTTGGTCGGCCTGTTCGGCGCGGGTGCCCTGCGCTTCAACTAGGGCCCCGCGAGGCTCCCTATCTTGAAGGGTGACAGCGCGAGGGCGTCGGCCGCACACTGAAGCGCTGCGCGTCCACCCTGCGCGCCGGGGAGCCGCAAGCCGTGAACGCACCGATACGCCATGCCTGGCTGTTCCAGTACAAGGACCGCGAGCCCGGCTCCGGTCGCCATGATCAAGACAATGACCTGATCGCGGTGACGGACTGGCAGATCAGCCGGTGGGCCACCGAGATGCGGCCCGGCGATCTTGTCTTCCTTTGGCAGACGGGTGACAAGGGCGGTCTACGCGGCTGGGGCGAGATCGTGCGCATACCGATTGCGCCTGCATCCTTTGAAACCAAGGGCCCCAAGCTGACGCAGGTGGTGGTCGAGGAGAAGACCTGGCTCGGCCAGCCGGTTTCGCGCAGGCAGGTGTTGTCGGCCCAGGCCCTGGACGCCGACAATTTGCTGCTGCGAGCGCCGCAGGGCACGAATTTCCGCATCTCTCCTGATGAAGCCCGGCGTCTGGCCGAGCTGCTGCCCGAGCGCCGCCGCCCGCCGCTGGACGGGCTGGGTGAGCATGCGGCGAGCGCGAGCGAGGCCTCGTCCTGGTTGACCGACTTGCTGGTGCGCCTGGGCGTTGCCAGCGCCACGCCGCTGGCCGATCAGGTGCTGCAACTGGCGGCACAGCCGCAACCCGAAGCGCCGCGCCGCATTTCGACGACGCGTTTGCTGCTGGCCTTGCACAGCCTGGCGCAGGGGCCTGCCGACGCGCTTCAGCACGAGCCGGGTGTACAGAGTTTCGCGCGATTGCTGCGCTCCGACCCTGCGCTGGACAAGGCGCTGTCCCGGCTGCGCGAGGCCTATCTGGCCGAGCCGGAGAAGAAGGAGCGTTTGGGCGCCTCGGTGGGCGCCACCGACAACGCCTGGGCGGTGCTGCAGCAGGCGGCCGAGATCGGCAGGGCGGTGCTGGGCAGCGAGGTCCTGAGCGCCGATGCCCTGCTGGCCGCCGTGCTGCGCACAGGGCGTGGGCGGCTGCTGGAGAATCTGCTGCAGCAGGGCTTGGACCGGCCCCGCCTACGCACCCAGCTGCTGAACGAGATGGGCGCCGACAGCCCGCAGCAACATCAGATCTGGCGAACCGCGCTCGGCGAGACGGCCGATCCGGCGCCCCTGCCGCCTCCTGCACCCACCTCCGGCATTCCCGGCATCGCCGTCGCCGTCCACGGCAATGACGACCCCTGGGCACCGAAGCTGACCGACAGCCTGGGTGCCAAGGACGAGGCCCAGGCCTTTGCGCGTCTGCTGGCCTCGAAGGCACTCGCGCCGCCGATGGCCGTCGGCGTGTTCGGCGAGTGGGGGGCGGGCAAGTCCTTCTTCCTGAAGCTGGTGCACGAGCATGTGGCCCTGCTGGCCAAGGGCGATGCCCAGGAGTTCGACACCAACACCTTTCACCAGCAGATCGTGCAGATCCGCTTCAATGCCTGGCACTACGCCGACACCAGCCTGTGGGCCAGCCTCGTCGATCACATCTTCGTCGAGCTGGACCGCTGGGTCGGCGAGCAGGCGCGAAAGGCCGGCGAGGCCAGCCAGGCCGACCAGCTGTTCGAGCAGCTGGCGACGGCGCGCGAGCTGACCCTGGACGCCGCCGAACGGCTGCTGCGCCGGCGCAAGGAGCAGCAGCGTGCGGCCGTGCAACTGGGCGAGGCCGAGCGGGAACTGACGGCCGCGCGCAGCCGCGCCGGCAGTGCACCCCAGGTCTACTGGAATGCCGTGTCCCAGGCCTTCATGCAGGCGCTGGGCCAGGACAGCGATGCGCAGAATAAATTGAAGCAGGCGGCCGAAACGCTGGGTCTGCCCCAGGCCGGGCGGGACGCCGAGGCGCTGTCCGAGGCGATGCAGGCGCTGACCCAGCAGGCCCAGCGCGGGCGCCTGGTCACCGGCGCGGTGCTGCGCCAGGCGGGGGCCTGGTGGGTGCCGCCAGCCCTGCTGCTGGGCTGCCTGGCCGTGCCGGCCGCCCTGGTGCTGGCGCGCGACGTGCTGGCCACCTTTCTGCATTGGCCGGGCCTGGCGCAGATCAATGCCGCGGTGCTGACGGTGTCCGGGGCGATGGCCACCGTCGCCGGCGCCCTGGGCTGGATGGCGCGCCGCGTACGCGTGGCCATCGACCATGTCGAAGGGTTTCGCACGCAGCTGAACGCGGCCATCGAGCAGCAGGTGATGAAGCCGTCGGATGATGTCAAGAAGGCGCAGGACGAGTTCGCCCAGCTCAAGGCCCAGGTCGAGGAGGCCAAGGCCCAGCTGGCCGGCTCCAGCGAACGGCTGGCCGAGGCCGAGCGCGAATACGCCAGCGGCACCGGGCGCGGCCGGCTGATGCGCTTTGTGCGCGAGCGCGCCGTCAATGGCGACTATGCCAAGCACCTGGGCCTGGTGGCGGCGATACGCAAGGACTTCGAGGAGCTGGCCGCGGCCATGGGCGCGGTGGAGCGCGACATCGAGCGCGAGCAGGCGCAGCGCGCGGCCTTCGAGCAGCGCATCAAGGCCCTGCGCGCCCAGGCCGAGGGCCTGCTGAAGGAGGAGGAGTTCGCCAAGCTGCAGCCGCCCTCGCCCGGTCCGGCGGTCGAGACACCGGTGTTCAACCGCATCGTGCTCTATATCGACGACCTCGACCGCTGTGCCCCCGCCAAGGTGGTCGATGTGCTGCAGGCGGTGCATCTGCTGCTGGGCTTTCCGCTGTTCGTCGTGCTGGTGGCGGTCGATGTGCGCTGGGTCAGCCGCGCGCTGGAGAGCCATTACCCGACCACCCTGGCGGCGCCGGGCCAGCCGCAGACCGGCAGCATCGCCACCGCCCATGACTATCTGGAGAAGATCTTCCAGATTCCCTACTGGGTGCGGCCCATGACGCCCACGGCCAGCGCCGCCTTCCTGGCCCACCGCAGTGCCTCGGCGGAGGCGCCGCCGCCACCACCCGCACCGCCGACCGATCCCGTGCCGCCGGCACCGACGCCGACGCCGCCGCCGCCAAAGCCAGGCGCGTCGGAACCGGAGCCCCCACCTGCCCCGACACCGGGTCCGCCGCCGGCGCCGGTCGAGCCTCCACCCGCACCGGTGCCGGCGCCGCGCACACCGGCGTTCAGCCTCAACTTCAGTGATGACGAGCGCGAGTTCATTGCCGAGCTGGCGCCCTTTGTCGGTGGTTCACCGCGGCGCGCGCTGCGCTTTCTGAATGTCTACCGGGTGATGAAGTCCAGCCTCGGTGCCGAGGAGCTGGCCCTGCTGGCCGGCCAGCAAGGCCACCGCGCGCTGATGACGCACGTGGCCGTGGTCACCGGCGCGCCGCGCCTGCTGCTGCCCTGGCTGCAGGCGGTGCGCGCAACCGACGAGGCCAAGGGGCTGGCCGTCCTGGCGGAGGCGATGAAGCAGGACCCGCAGCTGCTGGGCGCCGCCGACGGCGGCAATCTGCTCGGTTCGCTGCAGGCCCTGGCCGCCACGCCGGCACCGGCCCATGCGGCGCAGCTGGGCCTGCTGAAGCGCTATGCCGATCTGGCCCAGCGCTACAGCTTTACTGGCTGATCAGGCGGCGCTGAAACGCTGCTCAAGATACTGCAGCAGCGTGCGCACCGTCTGCGCCTCGCCGCCGATGGGGCGGCCGGCGCGGGCGCCATCGTTCCAGGCGAACAGGTCCACGTGCAACCAGTCGATGGACTCGGGCACAAAGTATTCGAGGAACAGCGCCGCGTTGATCGCGCCGCCGGCCGGGCTCTTGCCGGTGTTGACGATGTCGCCGATGGTGCTTTCGATGCCGGCGCGGTAGGGATGCCACAGCGGCATATGCCACAGCGGATCGTCGAGCTTGAGGCCGAGGTCCACCAGCTCGCGGGCCACGTCAGACCGGTTGCTGAACAGTGCCGGCAGCTGGCCGCCCAGGGCCACGCGGGCGGCGCCGGTGAGCGTGGCCATGTCTATCATCAGCTCGGGCGATTGCTCGGCGCCATAGGCCAGCGCGTCGCAGAGGATCACGCGGCCCTCGGCATCGGTGTTGCCGATCTCGATGTGCAGGCCCTGGCGGGTCTTGATCACATCGCCGGGACGGTAGGCATTGCCGGCAATGGCGTTCTCCACCGCCGGTATCAGCACCTGCAGCCGCACCGGCAGCTTGAAGGCCATCACCAGCGCGGCCAGGCCCAGCGCGTTGGCGGCGCCGCCCATGTCCTTCTTCATCTGGCGCATGCCCTCGGCGCCCTTGATGTCCAGGCCGCCGCTGTCAAAGCACACGCCCTTGCCGACGAGGGTCAGCTTCGGGTGCTTGGGCTTGCCCCAGTTCAGCTCGATCAGCCGCGGCGCGCGGGTGGCGGCGCGGCCCACCGCGTGGATGGCCGGGAAGTTCTGCTTCAGCAGCGCGTCGCCGACGATCTGCTTGAAGGTTGCGCCATGCTGCTTGGCCAGTTCTTTAGCGGCCTCGGCCAGCTCGGCCGGGCCCATATGCTCGGCCGGGGTGTTGACCAGATCGCGGGTGGCGCAGATCGCCGTGGCCAGCGCCAGGCCGCGCTGCGCATCCGGGCTGGACGCCAGCTGCAGCACGGCGGCCGGGCGCTTGCGCGGCTTGTACAGATCGAACTGGTAACTGCCCAGCTCCCATGACAGCGCGGCCTGCTCGGCGCCCAGTTGCAGACCCTCGGCGGCCAGCTTGTAGTTGCCCTCGGGCAGGGCGCCGGGCAGGGCGGCCAGCGCAAATGGCGCCGCATCGTGCTCGACGCCGGCCAGCACCGAGGCCAGCTTGCCATCGGCGCCGGGGATCAGCGCGAAGCTGTCGGGCGCGCCCTTGAAGCCGACGGTGGCCAGCCAGTTGCGGCTGGCTTCGGGCAGGGTGAGCGCGAGTTCGGTCAGGCCGGTACGTGTCACCAGGGTGATGGGGGTGGCGCTGGCGCCGGGTTTCTTCAGCTGAACGGTCATGGTCTTGTCCTTGTGCGCTGCGGATCGGCGCGAGCTGCGATTCTCGCCCACACCCCGGGCCCGGCCTGTGCGCCCAGCGCCCTGGAATGCAAAGCTGTTTTTCTTGGTTCACGGCCGGGGCGTGCTTTTCTACAGTCCGATCACCCCCTCTCATTGACCGACCGTTCGCACACCATGAAACTGATTCGACGCCATCTTCCGCTGATCGCCGCCCTGGCGCTGTCGCTCACCGCCCCGCTGGCGCTGGCCCAGACCACCCTGCTCAACGTCTCCTACGACCCGACCCGCGAGCTGTACCAGGACTTCAACGCCGCCTTTGCCAAGCACTGGAAGGCCAGGACCGGCGAGACGGTGACGATCAAGCAGTCGCATGGCGGCTCGGGCAAGCAGGCACGCTCGGTGATCGACGGCTTGGAGGCCGATGTCGTCACCCTGGCCCTGGCCTATGACGTCGATGCCCTGCATGACAAGGCCAAGCTGATCCCGGCCGACTGGCAGAAGCGCCTGCCGCAGAACGCCTCGCCCTACACCTCGACCATTGTGTTCCTGGTGCGCAAGGGCAACCCCAAGGGCATCACCAACTGGCCCGACCTGGCGCGTAGCGGCGTCGACGTGATCACCCCCAATCCCAAGACCTCGGGCGGCGCGCGCTGGAACTATCTTGCCGCCTGGGCCTACGCCCTGCAGCAGCCCGGCGGCAATGCCGACAGCGCCAAGGCCTTCGTCAAGCGCATCTATGCCAACACCAAGGTGCTGGACTCGGGTGCCCGCGGCTCGACCACGACCTTTGTCGAGCGCGGCATCGGCGATGTGCTGATCGCCTGGGAGAACGAGGCCTATCTGGCCGTCAAGGAACTGGGCCCGGACAAGTTCCAGATCGTCACGCCGGCGATCTCCATCCTGGCCGAGCCGCCGGTCAGCGTGGTCGACAAGGTGGCCGACAGGCGCGGCACGCGCAGGGTTGCCACCGCCTACCTCGAATACCTGTACAGCCCCGAGGGCCAGGACATTGCCGGCAAGCACTACTACCGTCCGCGTGACCCCAAGGTCGCCGCCAAGTACGCCAAGCAGTTTGCCCCGGTGAAGCTGTTCAACATCGATGACAGCTTCGGCGGCTGGACCGTCGCACAGAAGACCCACTTCGATGACGGCGGCGTGTTCGACCAGATCTACACCCCGGGCCGCTGATCCGCAGCTGCCGCCACCGAGACCATCATGAGCCTGCTGCTGATTGCCGCCAGTCCCACTGCCCCTTCACGCTCGGGCGCGCTGCTCAGCGCCACCGGGGAACGCCTGGTCCATCTGGGCCTGGCGCCGCAGACGCTGAGGCTGCGCGAACTGCCTGCCGAGGCGCTGCTGCTGGCCGACGCACAGCAGGCGCAGATCCGCGAGGCCTTGCAGCAGGTGGCTCAGGCCCGCGCCATCGTGCTGGCCACGCCCATCTACAAGGCGGCTTACAGCGGCCTGCTGAAGGTGTTTCTGGACCTGCTGCCGCAGGACGGCTTGCGCGGCAAGACCATTCTGCCGCTGGCCACCGGTGGCAGCCTGGCCCATCTGCTGGCGCTGGACTACGCGCTGAAGCCGGTGCTGTCGGCCCTCGGTGCGCGCGACATTCTTGATGCGGTCTATGCCACCGACGCCCATCTGCCGCGCATTGACGGCGCCTACGGGCTGGACGCCGGCATAGGCCGGCGCCTGACAGAAGCCAGCCACGAACTGCATGAACGCCTCGCGGCACCGCCGCGTGCTTTGGCGGTCAGGGGGCCGGAGCCGGTGCTGGCCGAGCGATGTAGCGCCTGAATCGGTTGTTGTCTCCTTCTTGGGCCCAAACCCAAGGAACTGCTCTCGTGAGCCCGCCCCCCGCAATGGTGTGAGCCGAGGTCTGTGGACCCCGGGGGGCTTCTTTTTGCCTTCACGCTTCAAAGGAACATCTCATGTCCCTGTTCACCCATCCCGGCCTGCGCCGCCGCCGCATCAATGCGGTGCTTGCCGCCTTTGCTGCCGTCTCCCTGTCCGGCGCCGCACTGGCGCAGAAGAAGGAAGAAACGCTGCGCATCGGCTATCAGAAGTACGGCACGCTGACCCTGCTGAAGGCCCGTGGTGACCTGGAGAAGCGCCTGGCGCCACAGGGCATCACCGTCAAGTGGACCGAGTTCCCGGCTGGCCCGCAGCTGCTGGAAGGCCTGAACGTCGGCGCGATCGACTTCGGCACGGTGGGCGAGGCGCCGCCGATCTTCGCCCAGGCGGCCGGTGCCGACCTGGCCTATGTCGCCAATCAGCCACCGGCGCCCGCCGCCGAAGCGGTGGTGGTGCTGAAGGACTCGGCGATCAAGACGGTGGCCGATCTGAAGGGCAAAAAGGTCGCGCTGAACAAGGGCTCCAACGTCCACTTCCTGCTCGTCAAGCTGCTGGAGAAGGCGGGCCTGAAGTACACCGATGTGCAGACCGTGTTCCTGCCGCCGGCCGATGCCCGCGCCGCGTTCGAGAAGGGCGCCGTCGATGCCTGGGTGATCTGGGACCCCTTCCTCGCCGCCGCCGAGAAGCAGGTCGGGGCCCGCGTGCTGGCCGATGGCAAGGGCGTGGTCGCCAACCACCAGTTCTACCTGGCCGCCCGGCCGTACGCCGAGCGCCGCCCGGACGTGGTGCAGGCCATCATCGACGAGCTGGCCCGGCTCGACCGCTGGGCCGATGGCAGGCCCAAGGAGGTGGCGCAACAACTGGCCCCGCAGCTGGGCCTGGATCTGAACGTCGCCGAGCTGGCGGCGCAACGCTTTGCCTACGGCATCAAGCCGATCTCGCCGCTGGTTGCCACCGAGCAGCAGAAGATTGCCGACGTGTTCTTCGAGCTGAAGCTGATACCGAAGGCGATACGCATCTCCGATGCGCTGCCGGCCGGCGTCAAGACCGCCAGCAACTGAGGGAGGCACCGAGCATGAGCAAGGACAGTGGATATGGCTTCGCCCCGGGCCGACGCAGCCTGCTGCAGGCGGCCGTGGCGGGCCTGGCCCTGCTGCTGGCCAAGGCCAGCCCGGCGGCGGGCAGGACTGACGAGCCCGCACCGGCCCAGCTGCGCATAGGCTTCCAGAAGAGCGCGGTCAATCTGGCGATACTGAAGAGCCAGGCGGTGCTGGAGAAGAAGTACCCCAACACCAAGGTCAGCTGGGTGGATTTTCCGGCCGGTCCGCAGCTGCTGGAGGCCCTGGCCGCCGGCAGCCTGGACTTCGGCCTCACCGGCGACTCGCCGCCGGTGTTTGCCCAGGCCGCCGGCAAGGACCTGGTCTATGTCGGCGTCGAGCCACCCAAGCCGCTGAGCAGCGCCATCCTGGTCAAGCCGAGCTCGCCGCTGCGCACGCTGGCTGATCTGAAGGGCCGCCGCATCGGTCTGCAGAAGGGCTCCAGCTCGCACTATGTGCTGGTGCGCGCGGTGGAGCAGGCCGGCCTGCAGTGGAGCGATATCAACCCGGTCTATCTGACGCCGGCCGACGCGCGGGCCGCGTTCGAGCGCGGCGCCATCGACGCCTGGGTGATCTGGGACCCGTTCTATGCCGCCACCGAGCTGGACGTGGCGCCCCGCGTGCTGGCCACCGGCGAGGGCCTGTCGGGCAACAACTCCTTCTACCTGGCCTCACGCCCGTTCGCCCAGAACCATCCGCAGACGGTGCTGGCCCTGCTGGCCGAGCTGAGCCGGGCCAATGACTACTGGCAGAGCCATCGCAAGGAGACGGCGCAGTACCTGTCTGACTTCAGCGGCCTGAGCCTGGCCACCGTGCATCTGCTGCTGTCGCGCCGGCCCTCGAGCCCGGTCACGCCGGTCGGGGCCCAGGTGGTGGCCGACCAGCAGCGCGTGGCCGACGCCTTTGCCCGCATCGGCCTGATACCGAAGCCGGTGCAGGTGGCCGAGATCGTCTGGCAGCCGCCCGGCGCCCGCCTGGCCAAGACCTGACCCCAACGAGCGCATTTGAGAGTACACGATCATGAAGATTCTCTGGTTCATCCCCACCCATGGCGACTCGCGCTATCTGGGCACCTCCAAGGGCGGCCGTGTCGCCGACCTGGCCTATTTCAAACAGATCGCGATAGCCGCCGATGCCCTGGGCTATGAGGGCGTGCTGCTGCCCACCGGCCGCAGCTGCGAAGACTCCTGGATCGTCGCGGCCAGCCTGATCGACGCGACGCGGCGGCTCAAGTTCCTGGTCGCGCTGCGGCCTGGCCTGGTGCAGCCGGCGCAGTCGGCGCGCATGGCCGCCACGCTGGACCGGCTGTCCGGCGGGCGCCTGCTGCTGAACCTGGTCACCGGCGGCGATGCCGAGGAGCTGGCCGGCGATGGACTGTTCCTGCCGCACGAGCGGCGCTACGAGCTGTCCACCGAGTTCCTGACCATCTGGCGCGAGCTGCTGGCACGCAGCCATGACGGTCAAAGCTATGACTTCGACGGCGAGCACCTGCAGGTCAAGGGCGCCAAGCTGCTCTACCCGCCGGTCGGCAAGCCCTATCCGCCGCTGTTCTTCGGCGGCTCGTCGGACGAGGCCCACGAGCTGGCCGCCCAGCAGCTGGACACCTACCTGACCTGGGGCGAGCCGCTGCCGGCGGTGGCCGCCAAGGTGGCCGACATCAGGCAGCGCGCCGCCAAGTACGGCCGGACCTTGAGCTTCGGCATCCGCCTGCATGTGATCGTGCGCGAGACGGAGGAAAAGGCCTGGGCCGCGGCCGAGGAGCTGGTCTCGCATCTGGACGAGGCCACCGTCGAGGCGGCGCAGAAGAAGTTCGCGCAGATGGACTCGGTCGGCCAGCGCCGCATGGCCGAGCTGAACAAGGGCAAGTACAACAAGCACAACATCCGCGAGGGGCTGGAGATTGCGCCCAATCTGTGGGCCGGCGTCGGCCTGGTGCGCGGTGGCGCTGGCACGGCCCTGGTTGGCGACCCGCAGCAGGTGGCCGACCGCATCAAGGAGTACGCGGCCCTGGGCCTGGAGTACTTCGTGCTGTCCGGCTATCCGCATCTGGACGAGGCCCACCGCTTTGCCGAGCTGGTGTTCCCGCTGCTGCCGCTGGACCTGCGCGACAAGCTGCGGAGCCCGGCGCTCACCGGCCCGTTCGGCGAGATCGTCGCCAACAACTATGCGCCGCCGGCCAAGGCCCTGGCCGCCAGCTGAAACAGGGAGCCCCGGTCATGTCATCAAATTCCGCACGCTGGCGCCAGCGCGCCCTGCCCTGGCTGGTGCCGGTGCTGATTGTCGCTGTCTGGCAGACGCTGTCGCAGGGTGGCTGGCTGTCCACCCGCGTGCTGCCCGAGCCCTGGGCGGTGCTGAAGGCTGCCTGGGGCCTGTCGGCCTCGGGCGAGCTGTGGCGCCATGTGGCGGTCAGCGCGGGGCGTGCCATTTCCGGCTTCGTCGTCGGTGGCAGCCTGGCGCTGGCCCTGGGCCTGCTGACCGGCTCGGTCAAATGGGCCGAGACCCTGCTCGATTCGACTCTGCAGATGGTGCGCAATGTGCCGCCGCTGGCCCTGATTCCGCTGGTCATCCTGTGGTTTGGCATCGACGAATCGGCCAAGCTGTTCCTGGTCTCGCTGGGCGTGTTCTTCCCGATCTACCTGAACACCTTCCACGGCATACGTTCGGTCGACAAGGGCCTGATCGAGATGGCGCGCAGCTATGGCCTGAGCGGCTGGCAGCTCTACCGCCAGGTCATCCTGCCTGGCGCCACGGCCTCGATACTCGTCGGCGTGCGTTTCTCGCTGGGCCTGATGTGGGTGATCCTGATCGTCGCCGAGACGGTGTCGGCCCAGGCCGGCATCGGCTACATGACGATGAATGCGCGCGAGTTCCTGCAGACCGATGTGGTGTTGCTGGGCATCCTGCTCTACGCCCTGCTGGGCAAGCTGGCCGATCTGCTGGCGCGGGGCCTGGAGCGCGGCTGGCTGCGCTGGCACCCCGGCTATCAGCCGCAATCATGAGGAGGAGCTTCATGCACACCACCGAACTGGATGTCCTGAATCTGGGGGCCTCGGCGCCGGTGCCGCGCGCGCTGCGCGTCGAGCGCCCGGCCGTCGTCGCCCGCACCTCGCTCCCGCCCGCTGGCGTGGCGTTGCAGATCGAGGGCCTGGGCAAGGCCTTTGCCGGCCGCAGCGTGCTCCAGGCGCTGGACCTGAGCGTGGCGCCGGGCGAGTTCGTGGCCATCGTCGGCCGCAGCGGCTGCGGCAAGAGCACCCTGCTGCGGCTGATCGCCGGGCTGGATGCCAGCGATGCCGGCCAGATCAGGCTCGATGGCGTGGCGGACAGCGATGTGCGCAGCACCACCCGCTTCATGTTCCAGGACGCCCGCCTCCTGCCCTGGAAGCGCGTGCTCGACAATATCGCGCTGGGCCTGGCCGGCCCGGACGCCAAGGACCGCGCCCGCGAGGCTCTGGCCCAGGTGGGCCTGGAAGACCGCGCCCACGACTGGCCGGCCGTGCTGTCCGGCGGTCAGCGCCAGCGTGTCGCCCTGGCGCGTGCGCTGGTCCATGCGCCGCGGCTGCTGCTGCTGGACGAGCCGCTGGGCGCGCTGGACGCGCTGACCCGCATCGAGATGCAGCGCCTGATCGAGCAGCTGTGGCGCCGCCACCGCTTCACTGCCCTGCTGGTGACGCACGACGTGGCCGAGGCCGTGGCCCTGGCCGATCGCGTGCTGCTGATCGAAAACCAACGCATCAGCCTCGACGAGCCCGTGCATCTGCCGCATCCGCGTTCGCGCGGCCAGGCGGCGTTTGCGGCGCTGGAGGAGCGCATCCTGGACCGGGTGCTGCAGCAGCCGGTCCGTGAGGTGGCCGTTGCCGAGGCCTTGCCCGCGGCTCATGCCTTGCGCTGGGCGGTCTAGGCTGGGCTTACGCCAATTGCCTCGGGAAGACGCCGCCCGACAATCGGCGGATGCCTCAACACAGCTCTCCCGCGAACTGGTCCGCAATCAAGACCCTGTTCGAGCAAGCCCTGGCCCTGCCCGCCGCCGAGCGGGAGGCCTTCGTTGCGAGTTCGCCAGCGCAAGCCGCCGTCCGTGCCGAAGTGCTGTCGCTGCTGGCCCATCATGGCGCCAGCACCGGCACTGGCGAAGCGGCATTTCTGGCCTCCCCCGCAGCGCGATTGATGACCGAGGGCGCGGCCCGCACCGGCCAGCGCCTGGGCGACTGGGAGATCGTGCGGCCGCTGGGCGCCGGTGGCATGGGCGAGGTGTTCGAGGCACGCCGTGCCGATGGGCAGTACGAGGGCCGCGCGGCGATCAAGCTGCTCAAGCGGGGCATGGACTCGGCCGCCGTGCTGCAGCGTTTTGCACTGGAGCGCCAGGCGCTGGCGCGGCTGCAGCATCCGCATATCGCCGGCCTGCTGGACGCGGGCCTCAGCGACGACGGCCAACCCTTCTTCGTGATGGCCTTTGTCGACGGCCAGCCGCTGGACGCTGCCATGGCGGGCCGCACGCTGCAGCAGCGGCTGGCGCTGTTCCTGCAGCTGGCCGACGCGGTGGCCTATGCCCACCGCAGCCTGCTGGTGCACCGCGACCTGAAGCCAGGCAATGTGCTGGTCACGCCCGAGGGCCAGGTCATGCTGCTGGACTTCGGCATCGCCAAGCTGCTGGATATGGGCGAGGGCAATGACGCCGATCAGACCTCTGCCGCCGCCCGCCCGTTCACGCCCAACTACGCCAGCCCCGAGCAGGTGCGCGGCGAGGCGGTGACCACGGCCACCGACATCTACAGCCTGGGCGTGCTGCTGTATCTGATGCTGACCGGCGTGCGGCCCTACGGGCGAGACAGCACATCCGCCCAGGAGGCCGCGCGCAGCGTGCTGGAAGACGAGCCGACGCGGCCCAGCAGCCTCTCGCCCGAGCTGGTGACCGACCCCGCCTGGCTGAACACGCGCCGGCAGCTGCAGGGCGATCTGGACAACATCCTGCTGAAGGCGCTGGACAAGCGCATAGCGCAGCGCTACACGAGCGTCGACGCGCTGGCGGCCGACATCCGCGCCCATCTGGACGGCCGGCCGGTGTCGGCCCGCCCGGCCTCGGCCGCCTATCTGGCGGCCAAGTTCGTGCAGCGCCATCGAGGGGCCAGCGCAGGTGCCGCCGCGGCCCTGCTGGCCCTGGTGCTGGGCCTGGCCGGCACCAGCTGGCAGGCCCATGCGGCGCGGGTGGCCGAGCAGTCGGCCGAGGCGCGGCTGGCGCAGATCCAGGGCCTGCTGCGCAGCATCGTCAGCCAGCATGCGCAGGCCATCAGCAATCTGCCCGGCGGCTCGGTGGTGCGCGAGGCGATGCTGTCCGAGGCGACCAAGAACCTGGAGCAGCTGGCTGCCCAGCCGGGCCAGCCGCGCGAGACCCAGGCTGTGTTGGGCAGTGCGCTGTCTCGGCTGGCCGATGCCCAGGGCAATGTGATCGGCGTCAACACCGGCAAGACCGCCGAGGCCAAGACCCATGCCGAGGCGGCGCTGCGCGCCTTCGATGCTGCCGTGCTGACGCCAGCCGACAAGGCCGAGCACCAGGTCTGGCGGGCCACGGCCCATGGCACCCTGGCCAAGCTGGCACGCAGCGCCGGCCGGCCGGCCGACGCGTTGGCGCAGTTCCAGCAGGCCGAGACGATTCTGCGCCAGGCGCTCAAGGTACATCCTGACAATACCGAGCTGCGCCTCGCGCTGGCCTATGCCATGGGCGAGATCGGCCAGACCTACGACACCCAGAACCTGCCGAATCTGAACCAGCGCGAGCCGGCACTGAAGGCCTTCGCCGAGGCGCGCAAGCTGTTCGAGGGCCTGGCGCGCGACACCCCGGCCGCCGATGTGATGATGAGGCACTCGATGCTGCTGGGCAGCGAGGCCATCGTCTACGACAAGCATGACGAGCTCGATGACTCGGTGAGTCGGTTGCGCGAGGCCGTCAAGGTCGCTGCCGAGGCGGTGCGCATCAGCGACCCGCCGGACACCGGCCGGCAGTGGAATCTGGCCCTGGACCAGCACAATCTCGGCGAGGCGCTGGTGCGCCAGAATGACCCGGCGGCTGCCGAGGCGGTGATGACGGAGGCCTGGCGTCTGGTCGATCAGCTGCTGCGCGACAACCCGGGCAACGTGTCCTGGCAGCCGCGCCGCACGCTGTTCAGCCTCGGCCTGGGCCGCGCGCAGGCGGCCAACGGCCACTGCGCGCCCGCCGCCGCCCTGCTGCAGCCGCTGATCGAGCGCTGGCGCGAGGTCAAGGACGCGACCGCGCAGCGGCGCCGCGGCCTGGCCCTGATGTCACTGGCCCAATGCGCGCAGGCTGCCGGCAACAGGGCTTCAGCCCGCCCGCAGGCCGCCGAGGCCCAGGCCATCTTCGCCCGGCTGGCGGGCGCCGAAACCGGCCCGACGCCGCCCCGCCAGCTGCTGATCTACGAAGCGCGTGCCTTGGGCGTGATGGCCGCCAGTGCCGCCGGCAAGGCCGAGGCCGGCGAGCTGAAGCAACGTGCCGAGGCCCGCTTTGCCCAGGCCGATGCGATCAGCCCGCTGGCTTCGGATGACCGCCGGTCGCGCGAGGCGGTGGCCAGGATCTGAGCCTAGCGGGCCCAACCGCCCAATCGGATCGCGCCGGCAATGGTGGCCGCGTAGACGGCCAGGCTCAGCGCGACGACGACGGAAAAACCGCTGGCCGGCAGGTGCAGCCACTGCACGCAGGCCCAGCCGCCGATGGCCACGATCACCAGCCGGGCCATGCTGCCGGCCAGCGGCCAGAACATGCGGCCCGCGCCCTGCGAGGCAAAGAACAGCGCCAGGCCCAGGCCGAAGAAGCCGTAGCAGCCGCCGACGATGTTCAGATAGGCGCCGCCGAACTCGCGCACGGCCGGGTCGGCGGTGAACAGATTCATCCACAGTGCGGGCATCAAGGCCGCCGCCAGGCCTATGCCGCCGGTGATGGCCGCGACCAGGCCGCCGCCCAGCCAGGTCACGCGCAGCGCGCGGCCGGTCTGGCCGGCGCCCATATTGGTGGCCACCAGGGTGGTCAGCGCGGTGCCGAAGCCGAAGGCAATCGGCACCAGGATGTATTCCAGCCGTGCGGCCACGCCGTAGCCGGCCAGAGCCACCGTGCCGTAGGTGCCGACCACGGCCGTGGCCACGGCGATCGAGGCATTGCTGATGACCGGGCTCAGCGAGGCCGGCAGGCCGACGCGCAGGATGTCGCGCAGCAGGTCGGGGCGCAGGCGCCAGGCCACGCCGCGCAGCCGCACGGCACCGTCGCGGCGCAGCAGGTAGCTGGCCATCACCAGGGCGGTCAGGGCATTGGCGCTCAGGCTGCTGATGGCCGCACCGGCCACGCCCAGGCTGGGCACGGGCCCCCAGCCGAACACCAGCAGCGGGCACAGCAGGAGGTGGATGGCGGCCATCGTCAGCAGCATCAGCGCGGGCAGCAGCATATTGCCGGCGCCGCGCACGACGGAGGCCAGCACATTGGTCAGCCAGATCACCAGAGCGCCGCCGAACAGCACATTCGAGTAGGCCAGCGCGGCATCGAGCGCCGGGCCGGCGCCGCCCATGGCCGAGTAGACCCTGGGCCCCAAGCCCAGCAGCGCCACCATGAACAGCGCCGCCAGCAGCACGGCGATCAGCAGCGCATGCTGGGCCAGGCGGCTGGCGTCATCGCCGCGGCCCCCACCCAGCGCCCGCGCCACGGCCGCCGAGGTGGCTCCGCCGATGCCGCCGGCCGACATCTGCATCATCAGCATCGACAGCGGGAACACCAGGGCCACGCCGGCCAGCGCATCGGCGCCGAGGCGGCCGAGGATGTAGCCGTCGTAGCCGATCACCACCGTCATCGCCAGCAGGCCGATGACATTGGGCGTGGCCAGGCGTATCAGCGTGGGCAGCAGCGGCGCCTGCAGCATCTGCTGCGTGCGCGCGCTGACGGCGGGGTTCAGGGTGGCGGCGCTCATGGTTTCAGCGCTCCAGCGCTTGCAGATAGACGCCAGGCTCGGCCGACAGGCCGCGCTTGACCTGCTGGGTGATCTCGTCGGCCAGTACCTCGTCGGCACCGTCTTCCAGCGCGTCCAGTGCGCGCTTCACCACGTCCTCGGGCGTGGTCTTGGGCATGTCGAAGCCGCGCGTCAGATCGGTATCGACAAAGCCCATATGCATGCCCAGCACCTGGGTGCCCTGGGCGCGCAGCTCGTGGCGCAGGCCGTTGGTCAAAGACCAGGCGGCCGACTTGGTGGCGCCGTAGGTGGCCAGCAGCGGCGAGCTGATCCAGCTGGCGACCGACAGCACGTTCAGGATCGCGCCGCCGCCGTTGGCCGCCAGCACCGGCGCAAACGCCTGGCTGAGGCGCAGCGGGCCGAAGTAGTTGGTTTCCATCTGCCGGCGTGCGGCCTCGATGCCGCCCTCGGCCAGGAAACCGCCGGTGATGGCGATGCCGGCGTTGTTGATGATCACCGTCACGTCGCCGGCCCGCTGCGCGGCGGCGGCCACGTCCTCCGGGTTGGTGACGTCGAGCCGTATCGCTTCCACGCCCGGCAGCGTGATGCTGGCCGGGTCGCGGGCACCGGCATAGACCTTGCGGGCACCGCGGGCGAGCACTTCGCGGGCGAAGGCCAGGCCGATGCCGCGGTTGGCGCCGGTGATCAGAACGGTGGCGTTGTCGAGTTTCATGATGATGCTTTCTTGCAGAGTGTGGGAGAGAGGTTGAATATGACGATCGTCATATTTTTGGCCGAAGGCCGCGAAAAAGTGCGGTGAGCCAGGCCATGGCTCAGTGGGACGGGGTAATGGAAACGGTGTCGTGCTGCACCAGCACCGCGCGGCGGGTGGCGGCCAGCAGGGCCCGGCCTTGGGCGTTGTCGCCCAGGGCCCGGGCCAGCTGCAGCGCGCCGACCAGCTGGGCGGCGATCACTGCCGCGCTGTCGGCGTCAGCCTCGGCCGGCAGGGCCTTGGCGACGGTGGCAATCAGGCCGCGCACCCGTTGTGCCGCGACCTCGCGCACCTCGGGCGCCTGGCGCGGCATCTCGGAGGCCAAGGCCGCCACTGGACAGCCGTGCTCGGTGGCGGCCAAGTTGCCGTCGGCAAGATAGGCCTCGACCAGCTGGCGCAGCGCGCTGGCGTCGACCAACCGCTGGCTGACGATGCGCCGGGCCAGCCCGGCACCGCCGTCCTGGCCGGCCCGCTCCAGCGCCTCGCACAGCAGGGCATCACGCGAAGCGAAATGGGCATAGAAGCCGCCGTGGGTCAGGCCGGCCTCTTTCATGATGTCGGCCACGCCCACGCCCTGAAAACCGGCGCGGCGAATGGCCCGCGCGGCGGTTTCGACAATGCGCTCGTGGCTGAGCTCCTTGCGGGTGGGTGACTTGTCCATGGCCGCCATGATGCCAAAATATGATGGCCATCATATTTATGGGGTCATTGAGGCCAGAATCGGGCCCCGGCGGGGATGCTCAGCGCTTGCGTGGCAGGATCTGGGTCTGGGGGAAGCCATCGCTGGGCAGCTCGCCCGGCCCGGTGGCGCCGAAGATGGGCAGCGGGGCCGGCCCCGAGGCATGGGCCTGCGCCTCGGCGCGCTGGTTGCGCCGCTGGGCGGCCAGGCGCATCTCGGCCATCTCCTGCTGCAGCATCTCGATCTGCTTGCGCGCCTGCGCGGCCTGCTGGCTGGCCAGATGGCGAGCGGCGTCAACCCGCTCCCGGTTCACTGCCAACTCCTTGAGCTGGCGGCCGAACCACCAATGCGCTCCCAGCCAGGCCAGACCTGACCCAAGCAGAAACGCCACCACCGTCATCACCCATTGCTGCGTGTCCATGATGCCGAGACCCCTTGCCGATTTGGTGTCTGGCTAATGTAGCGCGGGATGGCGGTTTCGAGCAGCCCCGCCGCCCCGGCTCTCATCGACCTGCTGGGGCGTTGCGGGGCGCTGCGGCAGCGGGATGCGGCTCAGCCCTGAGGTTCGTCCAGCACGATCCGGGTTTCGAACTTCGAGCAATGCATCGCGAAGGTGCTCTTGAAGTTGCGCACATTGTTGTTCGACGAGAAGACCTCGCGCGTGAAGGCGTGATAGCGCTCCATCGAGGCGCTGCTGACGATGAGCAGGAAGTCGAATTCGCCCGAGACTTCGTAGCAGGCCATCACCTGGTCTTCGGCCGCCATCTTCTGTTCGAACTGGCGCAGCAGGGCGTCGTTCTGCTTGTCCAGCTCGACCGAGACGAACACCGTCAACGGCCGGCCGACGCGCTGCCGGTCGACGATGGCCACCTGCTTGAGCAGCACGCCCGAGGCGCGCAGCTGGGCGATGCGGCGCTGGCAGGTGGCGGGCGAGCTGTGCACGCGGTCGGCCAGCGCGCGTATCGGCAGGGTGGCGTCGTCCTGCAGCAGATTGAGGATTTGGGTGTCCAGACGGTCCAGAGCCATGTTGTGCGCAGAGATGGGTAAAGCGTCCATTCTAAGCGTCAAACATGAGTCAAATCGATCATCCTGCGGCGAAACCCGGTGAATCGGCTCGCACGGCTGCCGCAACAATGACGCCAGGCCCATCACCCAGGAGGCGCGATGAACACCGCCGAACTCGACGTCAGCCAGCTGCAGCGCTGGCGCCACCAGCTGCACCGCTTTCCCGAAACCGGCTTCAACGAAGCGCGCACGGCCGACTTCGTGGCCCAGGTGCTGCAGGTACTGGGCCTGGAGGTGCACCGCGGCATCGGCGGCACCGGCCTGGTGGCCAGCCTGACGGTCGGTGACGGGCCGGGCGTGATCGCCCTGCGTGCCGACATGGATGCGCTGGCGATGAGCGAGAACGCCCCCGGCCGCCTGCATGCCTCGCAAAACCCCGGCTGCATGCATGCCTGCGGGCACGACGGTCATATGGCGATGCTGCTCGGCGCCGCCCAGCTGCTGGTGCAGCGGCGCGATTTCAATGGCACGGTGCGCTTCATCTTCCAGCCGGCCGAGGAGCATGGGCGCGGTGCGGCGGCGATGATGGCCGACGGCCTGTTCCAGCGCTTTCCGGTCGATGAGATCTATGGCACTCACAATATGCCCGGCCTGCCGCTGGGCCAGATCGCCACGCGCAGCGGCGGCATCATGGCCAGCGAGGACAACTTCGTCATCCGCATCACCGGCCGCGGCGGCCATGCGGCCCGGCCGCAGATGGCCATAGACCCGCTGGTCATCGGCGCCGAGATCGTGCTGGCGCTGCAGACGCTGGTCGCCCGCTCGGTCGATCCGGGCCAGCCGGCCGTCGTCTCCTGCACCGAGTTCATCACCGACGGCATACGCAATGCGCTGCCGACGCATGTGACGATCAAGGGCGACACGCGCAGCTACTCGCCCGAGGTGCAGGCCCTGCTGGAGCGGCGCATGCGTGAGCTGTGCGCGGGCATCTGCAGCGCCCATGGCGCGACGTGCGAGGTCGAGTACACGCATGAGTTCGTGCCGACGGTGAACTGGCCGCGCTGCGTGCCGATGGCCGTGGCGGCGGCGCGTGCGGTGGTCGGTGCCGAACAGGTGGTCGAGGACGTGGCGCCGATGATGGTGTCCGAGGACTTCGGTGCCTTTTTGCGCGTGGTGCCCGGCGCCTTTGTCTTCATCGGCAACGGCGTGGCCGGCGCGCCCGGCGGCGTGCCGCTGCACAACGCCGGCTACGACTTCAACGACCAGCTGCTGCCGATAGGCGCCCGCTACTTCGCCGAGCTGGCCCGCCAGCGCCTGCCTTCGTCTTCATCCAGGAACTGAGATGCTTGTTTTCAATCCCGAGGCCCGCCGCGGCCGGTACGACGCTGCGCTGCAGGCAGTCATGAATATCGAGCAGGGCCGGCAGAGCCGCCGCTGGCTGGCGCGGTGGGACGGGCTCAATCCCGGCACCACGCCGCTGTGGCGCCTGCCCAGGCTGGCGCAGCAGCTGGGCCTGGGCCAGGTGAGCCTGAAGGACGAATCGCGCCGCTCGCCGCTGGGCAGCTTCAAGGCCCTGGGCGCGCCGGTGGCCCTGCTGCGCCTGGTGTTGCGGCAGTGGCCCGATAGCGGCTTCACCGCCGAGAGCCTGCTCGCCGGCCGCCATGCCGATCAGCTGAAAGACTACGTCGTCATCAGCGCCACCGATGGCAACCACGGCCGGGCGCTGGCCGCCGCCGCGCGCAGCATAGGTTGCCGCTGCGTGATCGTGCTGCATGCCCATGTCAGCGAGGAGCGCGAGGCGCCCATCGCCGCGCTGGGTGCCGAGATTGTGCGCATCACCGGCAACTACGACGCCTCGGTCGAAGAGGCGGCAAGGCTGGCCGCACTGAATGGCTGGCAGGTCGTGTCCGACACCTCGTACGAGGGCTATGAAGACATTCCGCGCGACGTGATGCAGGGCTATGCGGTGATCGCCGACGAGCTGCTGGAAACGGCGGCCGATGGCGGCCCCTGCCCCTTCACCCATGTGTTCCTGCAGGGCGGCGTGGGTGGCTTCGCGGCCGGCATCGCCAGCTATTTCTGGGAGCGCTACGGCGCGCAGCGGCCGGCCTTCATCGTCGTCGAGCCCGAGCTGGCCGACTGCCTGCTGCAAAGCGCCCGCAGCGGCCGGGCGGCCCGGGCCAGTGGCACGGTGGACTCGGTGATGGCCGGCCTGGCCTGTGGCGAGACCTCGCCGCTGGCCTGGCGCTTTCTGCAGCCGGCGGTGGATTTTTTCATGACCGTCAGCGATGCGCAGGCGGAGCAGGCGATGCGGTTGCTGGCCAGCGGCGAACACGGTGACATTCCGGTTCTGGCCGGCGAGTCTGGTGTTGCGGGTCTGGCCGGCCTGCTGGCGGTGATGGCCACGCCGGAACAGGCAAGACAGCTGGGCCTCGATGCGCAGTCGCGGGTGCTGTTGATCAATACCGAGGGCGCCACCGCGCCGGGCGTCTATCAGGCGCTGACCGGCCAGTCGGCGTCGGACGTGCTGCAAGCGCAGAGCGAATGGCTGGCCCGCGAGGGCATCACCGAGGCGCTGCTGCTGGCGCGCATTGATGCGCATGGCCGTATCGGCGCTACCGATCGCGGCGGCGTCTGCCGCATCGCGCTGACCGATGCCGACAAGGCGGGCCGTGACCAGCTGGTGGCCTGGATGCGGGAGCTGGGCCTGCAGGTGCAGATCGACCAGATCGGCAATCTCTTCGGCACGCGGCAGGGATTGAACCCGGGCGCCGCACCGGTGATGACGGGCTCGCACATCGACACCGTCGCTACCGGCGGCCGCTACGACGGCATCTACGGCGTGATGGCCGGGCTGGAGGTGGTGCGCTGGCTCAACGAGCGCGAGCTGCAGACGCAGCGCCCGCTGGTCGTCGCCGCCTTCACCAACGAGGAGGGCGTGCGCTTCATGCCGGACATGATGGGCTCGCTGGTGTATGCCGGCGGCTACCCGCTGCAGCAGGCGCTGGACACGGTGGGCACCGATGGCGCACGCCTGGGCGACGAGTTGCGGCGTATCGGCTATGCCGGCGAGCTGCCCTGCGGCGACATCCGGCCGCATGCCTTCATCGAGCTGCATATCGAGCAGGGCCCGGTGCTGGAGGCCGAGGGCCTGAGCATAGGCGCGGTCGAGGATCTTCAAGGCATCTCCTGGCAGGAGATCGCCATCACCGGTCAGTCCAACCATGCCGGCACAACGCCCATGCGCCTGCGCCGCGATGCCGGCTACTGCGCGGCGGCGATTGCCGTGTTCGTGCGCCAGCTGGCCCAGCGCTATGGCGGCAGCCAGGTGGCCACGGTGGGTGCGATAGCTCTGCAACCCAACCTGATCAACGTCATCGCCGCGCGGGCGACGGTGACCGTGGACCTGCGCAACACCGACGAGGCCACCTTGCAGCGCGCGGAAGGCGAGCTGGCGGCCTATCTGGCCGAGCTGGCGCTGGAGCAGGGCGTTGAGATTGTTAGCAAGCCCTTGGCCCGCTTCGAGCCGGTGCAGTTCGATCAACGCCTGGTGCGCTGCATCGAGGCCTCGGCGGCCTCACGTCAGCTGGCGCAACGTCGCATGACCTCGGGCGCTGGCCATGACGCGCAGATGATGGCCCGCATCTGCCCGTCCGCGATGATCTTCGTGCCCAGCCAGGGCGGCATCAGCCACAACCCGCGCGAGCACACGGCGCCGGCCGAGCTGACGCAGGGGGCGAATGTGCTGCTCGACGTGTTGCGCGGCCTGTGTGACGAAGGCTAGTGTTCTCCACAATCAGTGTCATGGACGGACAAGAAACGTCGTGAACGGAGCGTGAGCGACGACGCAGGTCGGCGAGGCCGACCGGTCAATGCGTCGAATGCCGTAAACAGTGGCCCAGGATGGGCTCGGCCCAGCTGCTGAGTTCACCTGGCATGAGCACCAAGATCCGACGCGCGTTGCGTAGTCCCGGGCCTTTTGGCGGCTTCGCTTTGTTGCGTGATTCTGTTGAAGGCCTTCATTGGGCTGAACAGAGTCGTTCGCGGTAAGCGGCCCGAGCGGCCGCTGCGATCATCACCGGTCATTCGACCGGCATTCGATTTCTCCGCGTTATACATCCCAGATCTTCACCCACCGCTGGACTCCATCGGCTCCTCGGACCAAGCTGGCGACATGATGTGCCTGTCGACAGTGAGCGGGGCTTGGGTGGTTGCTTTGTGGGTCTGCGTGGCTTGGTTGAGCATGTGAGGGTTCCTGGATTTTGTTGCCCCTTGCATAGCTACCGCGCTCACGCGCGCCCTAGTCTCAGCTGCTCAGGCCGGTGCGCGTGTACTTGCAGTAGCTGTCCAGCAACTCCAGCTCGGACTTGCCCAGATCCCGCGACTGTTTGGCCTGAAAGGACGCTACATGCGGATAGATCTGAAGGTACTTGCCGACCACGTTCACCGCGGGCACGATCTGGAGGCTTGCGTAGTTGGTCACCACGCGGAACACCCAGTAGCGGGCAGGATCACCCTTCTCATCCGATTGCAGCGCAAGGACCAGCTCACCGGCCTCGCCAACGATCTTCATCGGCCAGCCCTTCACGGGGCGCCCAAAGTCCGACTCCAATGTGCTCCAGTTCGGCAAGGCCTTGTTCAGGCCAGCTACGACCCGAGCAAAGTCGAAATAGCGGTTAAATGAAGGCGTGCCGAAATAGCCGTCGCCTCGCGCATTGAATGCACTCCAGTAGTCCGACACAACTTTGCCACGCGCGGTGACGCTCGGCTGAAACTGCACATAGGCACCATTCTCGCGCGCCTCGCAGTAGTTGAAAGTCGAGAACTCCTCGAAGCTGGGCTTGTCGTTATCGGTCCGGGTGACGCGCCCACCCAGCTCGTACTGGAACGGGCTGAGGTAGTTTCGCTTTGCTCCTTGGGAGATAGTGCCGGGCAAAACTACAGCTTTGCCGCCGATGGTCTGCGTATTGAACAGAGTGAATTTCGGCCTTTTGTCGAACCAGGCATCGTCGAGCGCAGCGCCCAGCACGAGATCGCCAAAGTGGCTCTCCACCCAGCAGTTGGCACCATTCCAGCCGTTGAGAACCGTCTTCTTCTTAACCACGGCCCAGCCTTTACCGAATTCATCGGTGAGCGGCTTTTGATCGATCAGCGACCAGACGGTTTCGGGAACCGGGCCCGTGATGCTCTCTGGCCGGCAGGCTTCGGCCAGAACTTGAGAGACGGCCTTGGCCTGGGGCGTTTCGCTCTGCTGGGCCATGCTTGCCGCGGACGCAAGCGCTAGGCTCATGAGGACGGCCAGCTGAGCCTTGCTATGGTGGTCCATCGAATGCGGTATCACGATACTCCCTTGGTGAATTGATTGGTCCGGCTGCTAGTGGCCCGAGGTCAGGGCTCGGTCCTGGGTCAAACCGGACCGGTCGCAGCTGCATGGCGACCAACGAAGCCGCGATTGAGCGACCCGGGCCCCCGCCAAAGAGTCAGATTCCGGTGCCGCCACTGCAGTGCTTCGTGAAGGCCCCGGGTCGGGCGGCGACCTCAGTTGATGCGATTTGGCCCCAACTTCAGGTGGCTACCAGGGGCGCAACCGAAGTTCGCCAAAGATCGATGCAAGCGTACGGTTGTTCTGTACAACCAATTGGAGCTTCAGGTCTCGTTCCTGGCCCTTGATCAGGAAGCTGCGATTGTTTGCGGTCGAGCACTCAAAGAAGAATTCGTTGATGGGCGCATTCCCCGTGTACTTGGTTCCGATATCACGCGCGGCCATACGCTCGGGGGCGTCGGTTGCCGGATACCTGCCATCTCGGTCCGGCGCGTTTACCAGGAACAGCAGCTTCCCGCCACGCAAGTCGCACAGGGCGTTGGACCAAGCTGCAACTTCGCTGGACAAGGGGTAGCCGCCGTTGGCGATGGCCTTCACGTCAAGGACGCCGTCGACGAGATCCATGTCGGCCTTGGGCAGTACGGTTCGAGGCGACTTCCAGACCAGGGGCTGCTCAGAGAGATGCTTCACTAAGAAGGATTGCACAAGCTGATTGACGCCACCCACAAGGAATACCTGCGTGATCTCAAAGCTGTCCTTGCATTGAGCGCCGAGCAGCAAGTCTCGCTCACCTGTGCGAGGGTTCCTTTCCGAGTGCTTGAAGATAAGCGAGGGGCTGTCATCTGCGGCCAGAGCAGTCCACGCATACGAGATCTGGTTGCTCATCGGGTCCTGCTTGTAGGTCTTGACCAGCCACTGCGTCTTGCAGGTGCTGGCCAAGGCGGCCAAGGCGTCCCCATTTGCGCGGCTTACGAGGAGGCCGCCACCATCCTGCTTAGGCACGACCCAACTGATGGTCTTGCCATAGGGAATCACGTCGTGGACCGTATCGCTCAGAACGAGCATTTCGCGCAGATTAGCGCCATCGGGCAATACTTCGTTGAAACTGGCCCGCAGAGTCTGCGCTGAGGCTTGGGCCGCCTCGGGCTTGCTGCCAAGGACTGCATCGAAGAGGCCCGCATGGGCGTGACCGGCAAAGGTGGTCAGGGCGGCGACGGTGAGGCCAGCGACAAACTTGAGAGCGATCTGCATGGAATGGGACTTTCAATTCCCGCAGCCAGGATCGCGTCCCGCACGTGCCCCCCACATAAGAGGAGGCGGCATCGGGCGGTTTGGGCAACCCCGCTATCGTGACAGCATTAGATGGTTGGCGTTCGATGTTCGAACACCAACCGTCCGCTATGTACTGCCGTAGACCGGAGGCTTTGCGACCCCGGCTTTCGCGCGGGTGTGCCAAAGCGCCAAATTATCGGGGCGGCCCCGCAATTTGCGCACTCTCCGGTGATCAATAACGCGGGGAACGTGAAAAGAGCCACGAGGTTTGCACGAGTGGGGCCGGGACGTGCAAACCGTGGTCGTGCAAAGGCGCGATCCCGTGGCGGCGCAGCATACCGCCGCGAGTGACAGCAGCGCTCTATGAAGCGGCCGCTCGCTGAACTATTGGCCAAGCCAGCCAGTGTCCGGAAGCTGACCAGTAGCGTGCGCCGAGCGCTGGTGGTCGAAGGACCGCAACCGCTGGAGGCTGTGTGAAAACCCTCCTGTGAATGCCTTCGCTGTTGCCTAAATTGTGGGAACGCCACTGCACGGGCTGCCACATGAAGCGATTCATCGAAGGCGAAGATCGAAACCAGGTCACGCTGCTGCCCGAGTGTTTAGACGACTTCATTGCAGAAGACAACACGGTCCGAATCGTGGATGTCTTCATCGATGAACTGGACCTGGTAGCTCTGGGTTTCGATGGTGCAAGCCCGTCTGCAACGGGCCGTCCCTCGTATCACCCGTCGGTGTTGTTGAAGCTCTACCTGTATGGCTATCTCAACCGCATCCAGTCCAGTCGCCGCCTGGAGCGTGAATGCCAGCGCAACGTGGAGTTGATGTGGCTGACCGGCAGGCTCGCCCCCGACTTCAAGACCATCGCGGACTTCCGTCGCGACAACGGAAAAGGCATTCGCAATGTCTGCCAGCGCTTCGTGATGCTGTGTCGCGAGTTGAAGCTGTTCACCGAAGCCGTGGTGGCCATCGACGGCAGCAAGTTCAAGGCCGTCAACAACCGCGAGCGGAACTACACGCCAGGCAAGATTGAGCGTCTCGAGCGGGAGCTGGAGGAAAGCATCCAGCGCTACCTTGATGCCCTGGAGACCGCAGATCGAACCCAGCCCACGGAGATTCAGGCCAAGACCGAGCGCCTGCAGGGCAAGATCCAGAAAATGCGCCAGCGCTTGCAAGAGCTGCAGGCGGTGAAGGCGCATCTAGAGACGCTGCCTGATCGTCAGCTCTCTCAGACGGATCCTGATGCCCGCGCCATGACCACCTATAGCGCCAAGGGTACGGCCATGGTGGGCTACAACGTGCAGACCGCGGTAGACACCAAGAACCATCTGATCGTTGCCCATGAGGTCACGAACAACGGCAGCGACCGGGCACAACTGAGCGCAATCGCTCTGGCCGCACGAGATGCGATGGGTAAGCGCAGATTGAAGGCCATCGCCGACCGCGGCTACTACAGCGGCCTGGGACTCAAGGCTTGTGAGGATGCCGGGATCGCCGCTCTTGTTCCCAAGCCCATGACATCCAATGCCAGGGCCGAAGGCCGATTCGACAAGTCAGACTTCATCTACATCGCTCGCGCCGACGAGTATCAATGCCTTGCTGGGCAGCGAGCGATTCGTCGCTTCAGCCGAGAAGAAGATGGCCTGCAGATCAGCGTCTACTGGTCGAGCGCCTGTCCTGCATGTCCGACGAAGGCGCAGTGCACGCCCAGTGAGTACCGGCGTATCAGGCGATGGGAGCACGAGGATGTCGTGGACAGGGTCCAGCAGCGGCTGGATCGAATGCCCACCGCAATGACAGTTCGCAAAAGCACCATCGAGCATGTCTTCGGCACCCTCAAACATTGGATGGGCTGGACGCACTTCCTGATGCGAGGGATCCAGAACGTGTCGACGGAGATGAGCCTGAGTGTGCTGGCCTACAACTTCAAACGCGTCCTCAGCATCTTGGGCTTCGAGCGGACCAAGAAGGCGATGCGGCTGTTGGGTGCGTAGGCACCTTTTAGGGTCAATGTGGCACCAAGGCGCACCTCACAGAGGCCTACGGACTCACCACATCGCTCTCTCCGCGCCAATCGATCAGATTTGCCTGTCGAAGTCCTCAAGCTCGGGGTGCCGCCACAACGTCCGAACTCCCGACGCGTTATCACACAGCCTCGCTGCAGAGCCGTCCGTCGCCATGGCCCAGTCCCCCTCAAGCCTGCAGCTCTTTAGCCCTGCCTGGCTCCATTGTTGACGACTTCATTGGCCAAGAACCTTTAGGCGGGCCGCACGCCCAACACATTCTGCGCCGCCGTCTCATACGCCCGCGCCAACTGCAGCAGCGCCAGATCGCCGCGCGGCTTGCCTATCAGCTGCAACCCCATAGGCAAGCCCGTGGCACTGAACCCCGCCGGCACGCTGATACAGGGCAGGCCGGCCAGGGTGGCGTAGATCACCACCTCCATCCAGCGGTGGTAGGTGTCCATGGGGCGGCCGGCGATCTGGGTCGGCCAGCGTTGCTCGGCGTCGAAGGGCCAGACCTGGGCCGAGGGCAGGGCCAGGAAGTCGTGGTGCTCGAACAGGGCCAGCATCTGCTGGTAGAAGGCGCTGCGCTGGGCGCTGGCGGCCAGGGTCTGGGCACCGGTCAGATCGGCGGCCTGGTCATGCTCCCACAGGGCCTCGGGCTTGATCAGTGCGCGGTTGGTCGGATTCGCCGCCAGATGCGGTGCCAGGCGCGCGGCCACCAGCCAGCGCCGCCAGACCAGCCAGGTCTGCCAGACCTGCTCCGGCGCAAAGCCGGGCTGGGCGATGGCATCGACCTTGCAGCCGCCATCGGCCAGGCGGCGCAGGGCCTGCTCGCAGACGTCCAGCACGCCGGGCTCCATGGGCAGGTAGCCGCCCAGATCGCCCAGCCAGCCGATGCGGGCGGTCTTGGGATTGAAGTCGTCCAGCGCAGCAGCGAAACTGGGGTGATCGGGCAGCGACAGCGGCACGCGCGGGTCGTGGCCCGACTGGGTGTCGAGCAGGAGGGCCAGGTCGTGCACGGTGCGCGCCATCGGCCCCTCGGTGCTGAGCTGGCTCACCCACACATCGTTGACCGGCCAGGCCGGCACGCGGCCCTGGCTGGGGCGAAAGCCGAACACATTGTTCCAGCCTGCAGGGTTGCGCAGGCTGCCCATGAAGTCGCTGCCGTCGGCCACGGACACCATGCGCGTGGCCAGGGCCACGGCCGCGCCGCCGCTGCTGCCGCCGGCCGATTTCGACGGGTCGTAGGCATTGCGGGTGATGCCGTACACCTCGTTGAAGGTGTGCGAGCCCAGGCCGAACTCGGGCGTGTTGGTCTTGCCGATGATGATGCAGCCGGCGGCCCGCATGCGCTGCACCATCAGCCCGTCCTGGGCCGGAATGAAATTGCGCAGCAGCGGCGAGCCGGAGGTGGTGGGCAGGCCGGCGGTCGGGGCGATGTCCTTGATCGCCTGCGGCAGACCGTGCATCCACCGGACCGGCTGGCCGGATGCCAGCACGGCATCGCAGCCATCGGCCTCACGCAGCAGCTGATCGCCGTCACGCAGGCTGACGATGGCGTTGTGCCGCAGGTTGACGATGGCAATGCGCGCCAAGGTGGCCTGCATGACCTCGCGGCAGGAGACCTGGCGGGAGCGGATGGCGGCGGACAGCGCTTGCGCGGTCAGATCGGTGATGTCCATGGCGGCTACCTGATGCGGGGGGTGAGCCGATTCTGGCCGCCTTCGCACCGGCCGTGGTTCGCTTTTCGCACGCGGCCAAGCAAAGTTGGCGATGCCTAGCTCGCCAGCCTGGCCAGCACCCGGTCCACCATCACGCCCGACTGACCGAGATAGTTGCTCGGGTCGCACAGCGCCGCCAGCGCCGGGCGGTCGAGGTGCTTGTTGATCTCGGGGTGCTCGCACAGCAGGTCAAGCAGCGGGCGCTGCGCCTTCACCGCCGCACGGCAGATGTCGTAGACCAGGTCATGGGCGTACTCGCGGCCGATGTAGGGGCCCAGGCCCATCATCACCGCCTCGCTCATCACCAGGCCGTGCGTCATGTCGATATTGCGGCGCATCGCGGCCACATCGACCTCCAGGCCTTCGAGCACCAGGCGCGACTGCCTCAGCGCGCCGGCCATCAGGCAGAAGGCCTCGGGCAGCACGATCCATTCGATCTCCCAGGGGCCGGTGCTGCGCTCGTGGTCGGCCACCATCGCGTCCATCAGCGCGGCGGCATGCTGGCGCACGACTGAGATCGCCGCGTGGATGTAGCAGCTCGAAATGGGATTGCGCTTTTGCGGCATCGTGCTGCTGGAGCCCCGGCCGTGGGCGTAGGGCTCGAAGACCTCGCCGACCTCGGTCTGCATCATCAGCTTCACGTCCATGCTCAGCTTGCCCAGGGTGCCGCCGACAAGGCCCAGAAAGGTGCCGACCTCGGCGATGTTGTCGCGTATCGTGTGCCAGGCAATGACGGGCTGGGCCAGGCCCAGCTCGGCGCACAGCGCGGCCTGCGTCTCCATCGCGCCGGTCTGCAGCGAGGCCAGGGTGCCGGCCGCACCGGCGAACTCGCCGACCAGCACGCGCGGCCGCAGCTGCGCCAGCCGCTCGCGGTGCCGCTCGATGGCCGATAGCAGGCCTGCCATCTTGTAGCCGAAGGTGACCGGAATCGCCTGCTGCAGATTGCTGCGGCCTATCATCGGCGTGTCGCGATGTTCCCTGCACAGCTTGGCCAGCGCGGCCGAGATCGCCGTCAGCTCGGCATCGACCAGCTCCAGCCCCTCGCGGATCTGCAGCACCGTGGCGGTGTCGGTGATGTCCTGCGTGGTCGCGCCCCAGTGGCAGAACTCGCCCAGCTTGTCGCGGCACAGCAGGTTCAGCTGCGACACCACGCCCAGGATGGGGTAGCCGATGCGCTCGGTCTGCTGGCGCAGCTTGGCCATGTCGATCTGGTCGAGCCGGCAGTGGCTGATGATCTCGTCGGCCGCTTCTTGCGGGATCAGGCCCAGCTTGCCCTGCACCTTGGCCAGCGCCGCTTCGATGTCCAGGTACTTCTGCGTGCGGTTCTCGTCGGACCAGACCTGGCGCATCGCGTCGCTGGAGAAGATGCCTTGGAAGATGGCGGAGTCAATGATTGTCGAGGCCATGAGGGTCTCCGTGTTGGGGTTCGTTAGTTCAGTGGCCGGTGCGCTGCAGCGTGCGCTGCGCTTGCAGGACCACCGGTCGGTCGATCATCCGGCCGTCCAGCCGGGCGGCGCCGGGCGAGGCCGCATCGGCGGCGAGCACGCGCCGTGCCCAATCCAGCGCCTGCGCGCTCGGCGCCAGCGCGTGGTGGATGGGTGCCACCTGCTTCGGGTGGATGCAGAGCTTGGCGGAGAAGCCCATCCGGCGCGCCCAGGCCAGGTCGGTCAGCAGGCGCTGCTCGTCGTCGATCTGTGGCGTCACCCCGGCCACAGGGGCCGGCAGACCCGCCAGGCGGGAGGCCAGCACCAGCCGGCTGGCGGCATGAAGCAGGCCATCGGGCCGCTCGGTGATGTCCAGATCGAGGTCCAGCGCGAAGTCCAGCGTGCCGAAGACCAGGCGCGCGACGCCCGTGCATTGCGCCAGCGCCGTGACCGCAGCGACGCCGCGCGCCGATTCGACCAGGGCCAGCACCTGGGCCGCAGGCAGGGCGCCACGCAGCGCATCGATCTCGCTGGCGGACTCGGTCTTGGCCAGCATGGCGCGGCCCAGCCCGGCCTCGCGCAGCAGGCGCAGATCGTCAACGAAGTGGGCGCTGCGGGCCTCGTTGATGCGCACGACGACGCGGGCGCGTTCGCCGTCACCGGCTCCGGCCGACCAGTTGGCGATGGCGTCCCGGGCCGCCGCCTTGGTATCGGCGGACACCGCATCCTCAAGGTCGAACACCACGGCATCCGCGCCGCTGGCCAGCGCCTTGGCGAAGCGTTCGGCACGATTGCCGGGCACGAACAGATAGGTGCGCGGTGTGAGAGGCGTCATGTCAGATGGCCTCCGCAGCACGCAGCGACCGTATGGCCTCGGCATCGAGGCCCAGCTCGGCCAGGATCGCATCGGTGTGCTCGCCCAGGGCCGGCACAGGGTCCATGCGCGGGCCTTCGTCCCATGTCCCCGGCGGCAGCAAGGCCGGCAGCGGGCCAGCCGGGCTGCCCACCTCGCGCCAGCGCTGGCGGGCCTTCAGCTGCGGATGGGCCCAGACGTCGGCCATGGTGTTGACGCGGGCATTGGCGATCTGTGCCAGCTCCAGCCGTTCGACCACCTGCGCGACCGTCAGCGGCTTGAAGGCCTCAACGATCAGCGCGCGCAGCGCCACCCGCTCGGCCACGCGCTGGGCGTTGCCGGCGAAGCGGGCGTCCCTGGCCAGCTCGGGCTGCTGCAGCACCGTGGTGCAGAAGTTCACCCACTCGCGCTCGTTCTGCAGGCCCATCATCACCGTGCCGCCGTCGCCGGTCGGGAAGGGGCCGTAGGGGTAGATGGTGGCGTGGCTGGCGCCGGTGCGCGGCGGCGGCGGCGCGCCGTCGAAGGCGTAGTACAGCGGGTAGCTGGTCCATTCGGTCAAGGCCTCCAGCATCGAGATGTCGATGTGCTGGCCTCGGCCGGTCTGGTTGCGTTGCAGCAGCGTGGCCAGGATATTGGTGTAGGCATACATGCCGGCAGCGATGTCGGCGATCGACGGGCCGGCCTTGCTGGGCTCGTCGGCCGTGCCGGTGACCGAGACGAAGCCGGCCTCGCTCTGTATCAGCAGGTCGTAGGCCTTCTTGTCGCGATAGGGGCCATCGGCGCCGTAGCCCGAGATGTCGCAGACGATGATGTCCGGCTTCAACGCCGCCAGCCGCTCGTAGCCCAGGCCCAATCTCGCCGCGGCGCCGGGGGCGAGGTTTTGCACCACCACGTCGGCCTGCTCCAGCACCAGGCGCTCCAGCACCTTGGCGGCCTCGGGATGTTTGACGTCCAGCGTCAGACTCTCCTTCGATCGGTTGGTCCAGACGAAGTGCGAGGCCAGGCCGCGCACCCGGCTGTCATAGCCGCGGGCGAAGTCGCCGCCGCCCGGGCGCTCGATCTTGATCACCCGCGCGCCGAGGTCGGCGAGCTGACGGGTGGCGAAAGGCGCCGCGATCGCATGTTCCAGCGTCACGACGGTCAGGCCTTTGAGGGGCTGCATGGCGGTTTCCTTTCAGCGCAGGGTGGCGGTGGCGTCCATCGTCAGCCAGCCTTCGTGGTCCTGCGCCCAGAGCCGCACGGTCTTGCCATCCTCACTGAGCTGGCCATTGAGGCGGAACGGATGCAGGTCGAAGGTCGGGCGCACGGCCTTGAACTGGAAGCTCGCGACCTGGGCCTCGGGCAGCTGCCGGTGCAGCAGATCCATCAGCAGGGTGGCGATCAGCGGGCCGTGAACGATCAGGCCCGGATAGCCCTCGACCTCGGTCACGTACTTGCGGTCGTAGTGGATGCGGTGGCCGTTGAAGGTCAGCGCCGAGTAGCGGAACAGCAGCACGTCGTCGGGAACGATCTCGCGCTGCCAGGCCGCGCCCGTGGGGGCTGCCTGCGGCGGTGGCACCACATCGTCCGGCCGCTGCGCCTCGCGATAGACGATGTCATGGAACTCGACCAGTGCCGGCTCGGCGGCCTCGTTGCAGCGCAGCTCATGCCGCACCTTGACGAAGACCAGCGTGCCGCTGCGGCCCTGCTTGCTGTTGACCGAGGCTATTGTCGAGGTGCGCGCCACGCGGTCGCCGATGCGCACCGGCGCGCGGAACTCGAACTGGCTGCCCGCCCACATGCGGCGTGGCAAAGGCACCGGTGGCAGAAAACCGCCGCGCCGGGCATGGCCGTCGGCGCCGATCTCCGACTGCCGGTGCAGCGGCAAAAAGTACAGCCAGTGCCACAACGGCGGCAGCGGGCTGCCGGGCGCTATCGGCGCGGCCGCATAGTCCAGGGTGGCGCGCAGCGCGGCCATCGGCGTGACGGTGAGGGGGTCGTGCAGCGTCTCGCTGCGTCCCACCCAGGCAGACAGATCGTCCATCGCAAGCCCCCGTTTCAGAAGTTGTGGCGCAGACCCAGTTCTACTCCCCGCGAGCTGCCGCCGCCCGCCAGGCCGGCCGCGCCGCCGGGCACGACATAGGTGGCCGCGCCCTTGTTGGCGATGCGCGAGGCGGTGGCGTACAGCGCGCTGCGCTTGCTCAGCTCGTGGACATAGCCGATAGCCAGCTGCTGACCATCATTGGCATCGATGACGGTGGCGCCGACCCGGCCCGACAGATCGACCCGGTTCAGCGACAGCTTCAGCTGGCCCTTGCCCAGCGGCACCCAGGCGCCGATCAAGGTGCTGGTCTGCTTCGCGGTGTTCCACTTGAACTGGCGCACAGCGGCGGACAGCTGCACGACGCCGAAGTCATAGCTGCCGGCGATGACCTGATCGCTGAAGGCATGGCCTGCGGTCAGATTGTTCTCGCTGCGCGCCGCGGCGGCCGAAACATTGAAGCCCTTGCCGCTGAAGCCCAGGCGCAGGCCCTTCACCTTGTTCTGCCCGGTGGCCGTCGTGCCGCCCTCGCCGGCCGCCAGCATCAGGCCGCCCTCGACGCCGCCAAGCCCGCCGGGCAGCAGCAGCTGCACCGAATCGCTGGAGCGCACCGTGGTGTTCAGGCCGGTGCCGAAGGCCGCGCGTATCGGGCCGTTCGGCGTGGCCGAGATGAAGTTGTTGGCACCACCGACGCCGACATAGCTGAACGGGTCGTAGCGGCTCCAGTTCGAGTAGGTGGGTACGAAGTCGCGGCCGGCGCGGAGTTCGCTCCAGTCCTTGCTGATCAGGCTGACGGTGGAGCGGCGGTCCCAGAACTGGGTGGCCGAGGCCTGCGTGCCGGCGTCGAGCAGCAGGCCGTGCTCCAGATGGAAGCCGGCCGACAGGCCGCCGCCCAGATCCTCGGTGCCGCGGATGATGATGCGGCTGGTGGCATTCGAGCCGCTGACCAGCGAGCTGACCGAGCCGCGGCCCGTGTTGCTGACCTGGCGCACGGCGGCATCGGCGACGCCGGCCAGGGTGACGCTCTGTGACCAGGCCGGGGCTGTGACGCACGACAGCAGGGCCGCCGTGGCGATAAGGCTTCGTTTCATGGGGAGTCTCCGTTGTTGTGGGTGATCAGTCGGCGGTCAGCTTGGCCTGCACGACGACGCGCTTCCACTTCGCCAGCTCGCTCTTGACCAGGGCGCCGAACTGCTCAGGCGTGCTGGTCTCGACATCGGCGCCGTGGTCCTCGATGCGCTTGACCAGCTCCTTGTCGCTGAGCACCTGGTTCAGCGCCTTGTTGATCTGGTCGACGATGGCCTTGGGCGTCTTGGCCGGCGCGAACAGGCCGTACCACTGCATCACATCGACGCCATCGACACCGGCCTCCTTCAAGGTCGGCACATCGGGCAGGTAGGACACCCGCTTGGGCCCGGCGATGGCCAGCGCGCGCAGCTTGCCGGTCTTCACATGGGGCAGGGCGGTGAACAGGCTGGGGAACATGAACTGCGTCTGGCCGCCTATGGTGTCGGACACCGCCGGCGCCGAGCCCTTGTACGGAATGCCGGTCATCTTCACGCCGGCATTGAGCAGGAACAGCTCGGCCGCGAAGTGCGGCGCCGTGCCATTGCCGGCCGAGGCATAGCTGTAGGCATCGGGCTTGGCCTTCAGCTGCGCCACCAGGTCCTTGACGTCCTTGACCGGCGCCTTGGCGGTGGCCACCATCAGGGTCGGCGAGTAGCCGACCAGGCCTATGGGCTCGTAGTCGTTGACTGGGTCGTAGCGCAGCTTCTGCAGCGCCGGGTTCATGCTGTGCGTGGCGATGTAGCCGAAGAACAGCGTGTGGCCGTCCGGCGTGGCGCGGGCGACGAACTCGCTGGCAATCGAGCCGTTGGCGCCGGCGCGGTTGTCGATGATGATGTTCTGGCCCAGCAGTGGCCCCAGCTTCTGCGCGATCGTGCGCGCCATCGCGTCATTGCCGCCGCCGGCGGCGGTGGGCACGACCAGGGTGATGGTCTTGTCGGGGTAGGCGAAGGCAGGGACGCTGGCTGCGATGAGGGTGGCTGCCAGTATCGGGGCGGTCAGGTTCTTCAACATGGGGTTGTCTCCATCCAGGGGTCTTGAAAAAACGTAGTCCGGCAGGTGCAACTCGCCCTGCAGAATCTTTCGGGCGGTGCGCACCAGGGCCGCGCGTTCGATGCGCGCGTCGGGGCCCTCACCGTGCACGGCCACCTCCACTTCGATGCGGCCTTGCGGGTGCAGCACGGCGATGCCGCGCACGCCCTGCGGTACCTGGTCGCCACTGGCCACCGTGCCCGGCAGCGCGAAGGCGGTGGCCACGCCGATGGCGCCGGTCACCGCATGCGAGGCATGGCAGCGCCGGGGAGTGAAGTAGCGCGAGCGGATGCTGTTGGCGTCATCGCCGGGGCTGACGATCACCGGCTTCGGGATCACGCTGGTCGACACATCGCCCAGGCCCATCAGCTCGCCAGCGGCGCGGCGCAGCTGCTCAAGCCGGTCCAGCAGCGCGCGGTTGGCATCCAGTTCGGCCGGGGCCTCGCGGCCGCTCAGGCCCAGCTCGGCGGCCTGGACAATCATCAGCGGCATGGCCGCATCGATGCAGGTCAGTGCCACGCCGTCTATGTGGTCAATGTGCCGGCCAGTGGGAAACAGCGAGCCGGTGATCGCACCCCAGGCGTCGAGAAAGTTCAGCCGTATCGGCGCGGCGGTGCCGGCCACGCCATCGATGCTGGTCTGGCCGTCGTAGCGGATGCGGCGATTCGGCGTGAGCACCGTCACGTCGATGCGCGAGCGGGTGTTGACGTTGAACACGCGCACCGTCGTCTCGCCGTCCTGCGCCTCGACCAGGCCCTGCTCGATGGCGAAGGGCACGACGCCGGCCAGCATGTTTCCGCAGTTGGGCCGGGTGTCCACCGAGCGCTGGCCGACGCCGACCTGGGCGAACAGATAGTCCACCGCGCAGCCCGGCTCGCTGGAGCGCGAGACGATGGCGACCTTGCTGGTCAGCGAGTTACCGCCGCCCACGCCATCCACCTGCAACAGGTCGGACGCGCCGATCGCGCCGATCAGCACCTCGTCGCGCAGCTGCTCGTCTTCGGGCAGCCAGTCGCGCAGAAAGAAGGGGCCGCGGGAGGTGCCGGCACGCATCAGAACGCAGGGCAGGGTGTGTGTTTCCATGGCCTGAATGTTGGTCGATCGATCCATGCATGGGAATTGCATAGTTATGATCAATTGATCCACCAAACACATCAGTGCAAGGAGCGGCCATGGCCATCAAATTCGATCTCAACGACCTGCTGGCCTTCCGCGCCGTGGCCGAGCTGGGCAACTTCCGGCGCGCGGCCGAGGCGGTGCACATCTCGCAGCCGGCCTTCAGCCGACGCATCGAAAAGCTGGAGCAGGCGCTGGGTGCCAAGCTCTTGGAGCGCACCACGCGGCGCGTCAGCCTGACGGCGGTGGGCCGCGACTTCGCGCGCAAGGTGCAGCAGCTGCTCGACGACCTGGATACCACCCTGCTGGGCATACGCGGCATCGCGGCCACCCGGCTGAGCGAGGTGACGATCGCCTGCGTGCCGTCAACGGTCTATTACTACCTGTCGCGGGTGATCGTGCGCTACCGCGAGAGCTATCCGAAGATCCGCTTGCGCGTGTTCGATGCCGGCGCCAACGAGGTGCTGAATGCGGTGGCACGGGGCGAGGCCGATTTCGGCCTGAACTTCATCGGCAGCCAGGAGCCCGACATCGACTTCCACCCGCTGCTGGAAGAGCGCTTTGTTGCCGCCTGCCGGCGCGACCACCCGCTGGCGCGCAAGCGCTCGGTCAGCTGGACGGAGCTGGCGGCCTATGACTTCATCGCCGTGGCCAAGTCATCCGGCAACCGCCTGCTGCTGGACCAGGCGCTGGCCGGCCTGCCCGGGCGGCCGGAGAGCGTCTACGAGGCCCAGCATGTGACCACGCTGCTGGGCCTGGTCGAGGCGGGCCTGGGCGTGGCGGCCGTGCCCTCGCTGGCGATGCCGGGCAAGGACCATCCGCTGCTGGTCAGCGTGCCGCTGCAGGACCCGGTGGTGACCCGCCACGTCGGGCTGATACGGCGCAAGAGCCGCACCCTGTCGCCGGCGGCGCAGCAGCTCTGGGACTTCTTCGTCGAGATGAAGCAGCCGGCCGGGCGCAAGACGCGCTGAACTACTTTTTCTTTCCGTCCAGCTTCTGGCCGCCCTGCAGCAGCGTGGCGCTGACGACCTCGCCGCTGGCGCCCCGCTTGAACTCGACCACGGCACCCACGGCCTTGATTTCGATGCGGTCGGTGCCGCTCACCTGGGCGGCTATGGCCGGCTGGCCGCTGCCCTGCACCAGCAGCTTGCCGTCGGCCTCGAACACGCGCAGGCTGAATTGCGGCGCCAGCTGGTAGTCGCCCGCCCAGTCCTTCCACAGCGGGTTGCTCGCGGTTGGGGGGCGCTGGCTGCCCTTGCGAACGCCCTCCAGCACGCCGCCGCCCTGGCGCCAGGCAAAGCGATCGACACGGCCATTGGCGAACACCGGGGTCAGCAGCGCGCTGACGGCGGTGGGGTAGAAGTCACCGTGGTCGTCATACAGCAGCTCCAGCGCCGGTTGGCCCTCGGCCTGGCCCATCAGGCGGCCGTCCTGCTCGAAGATGCGTGCGTTCAGGCCGGCCAGCTCGTACTCGCCCAGCAGGGCCTTGCGCAGCGCCGGCGGCGGCGTGGCGGTCAGGCGCGGTTTGCCGGGCGGCACGCTCGGGTCCAGCAGGGCCAGGCCGATGTCGCCGAGGCCACCGAGGTCGGTCAGCGCGGTGTCGGCCAAGATCACCAGCGCGCGCTGCCTGGCGGGCTCCAGCGCCAGCAGCGACGAGAAGCCACCGGTGCCGCCCTCATGCACCAGCAGCTCATGGCCCTGGACGTTCAGCACCATCCAGTTCATCGCAAAGCCATGGGCCAGCGGCCGGTGCGTGGCCTGCAGCCGTGCGCGCAGCGGCGTGTCGATGCTGCCGAGCTGGGCCTGGGCGTACTTGATCATGTCGTCCAGGGTGGCGCGCACCATGCCGACGCCGGCCAGATTGGGGGTGATGGTCCAGGCCGCGGTGGGCGTGCTGGACGGCAGATGGCCCTGGGCCTGCGGCACACCGGCCGGCGCCCGGGCGATGAAGGCGCCGTTCATCTGCAAGGGTTCGAACAGCTTGCTGCGCAGCGCCTTTTCGAAGTCCCCGCCATGGGCCCGCGCCACCGCCAGCGACACGACCATCATGCCGAAGTTCGAATACTCGGCCTGGCTGCCGATGGGGCGGCTCAGCTGCACATCGGCCAGCGAGGCCAGCAGGTCCGCCTCGCTCAGCTCGGCGTAGGGATTGCTCGGGTCCGTCGAGCGCATGCGCGAGGGCAGCGCCGGCATGCCGGCGCTGTGGGTCAGCAGGTCGCGCACCAGGATCTGGCGCTCGCCCTGGCGGGGCACGGCCGTTCCCGCAGGCAAATGCTTGGCGATAGGGTCGTCCAGTGACCACTGGCCGGCGGCGATCAGGTCCGAGACCAGAAAGGCCGTCATCGTCTTGCTGATCGAGCCGATCTCGAAGGCTGCGTCGGCGCCGGGGCCACCATCGACACGGGGCCTTGCACAGTAGCGGCTGCGGGTGACCTGGCTGCCCTCGACCAGCGCCGCCAGCACGCAGGCGCCCGTTCGGTCCTGCTTGAAGCGGGCCTCCAGTGTGGTGCTCAGGCGGTCGGTGCTGTCGGCCAGCGCCGGCTGCGTGCCCAGCAGCTGGGCCGCTGCGGCGATCAGCAGCGATTTGATGCCAAGACGTTTCATGGGCTCCCTCGTGAATCTTGTGATCTCCCTCGATGACAGCGCGAAACCGGGCCGGCCTGACGGGGTGGTCGGGAAGTATCGCAATGCGCTGCGCGACGCGCCGGTTTGCGCGCCCCTTCGTCAAGCTGACGATTGACGCGGCGCATGAATATGCAAAGTCAAAACAATTGGTTCACCGCGGCGGGGTGGCTGGCTATCGTGAGCCCATGGCCTCGGTCCGGGGCCACACCACCATCAGGAGTTTCAAGTGACCATCACCGCCATCAATGTACGCAACCAGTTCCGTGGCAAGGTCAAGGAGGTGATCGAAGGGCCGGTGGTCAGCGAGGTGGACGTGGAAACGCCCAGCGGCCTGATCGTCACCTCGGTCATCACGACGAGGTCGGTCAAGGAGCTGGGCCTGAAGCCTGGCAAGGACGTGATTGCCCTGGTCAAGTCGACCGAGGTGTCTATCGCTACCTTGTGATACGGCGGCGGCGCAGCACCAGCGCCAAGCCGCCCAGGCCGGCCGCCCACAGCGCCAGGCGCTCGGGTTCGGGCACCGGCGCCAGCGTCTCCCATTCGATCGGCAGGCCATGGTTCATGCTGCGATCAAACGGGCCGGTGACACGCACCTTGGCATAGTTGCCCATATCGGTCTTGACGGCGAACACATCGCCTGGCACCAGCAGGCTGCCCACATCGCTGCCATCGATGCCCGCCAGTCCGTAGGCCAGCCCACTCAATGCGGCCAGGTCGAGGCTGGCGTAGGCGACCACCCCGAGGTTGATGACACTGGCACTGCTGACCGGCATCACCGCCCGGGTGGTCGAGGTGAACTGCTCCCAGAAGATGTCGCTGGGGGCGCTGAAGCTCGACGTGACGACGCCGGCGTCGAAATCGAAGGAAAAGGTGCCGGTGATCGTCACCGTGCCCGAGGACACGGCCGCCTGGGCGGGCAGCGCGGCCGCCAGGCACAGAGCGAGGCTGGAGAGGAGGCGGGTGTGTCGCATGGTGACTCCTGCGCGGGTTGATGACCGTAGCCTCGGCGTCTGCCCGGGGACCGTCAATCCCACGAATCGCAGGGCTCGCCCGGGCCGCTGCCGGGGCGTTTGGCGTATGGCGCCCGCCCGGCCATCTGCTATGTTCATGGCGATCCTTCATCGATTCAGGAGTCGCATGTCCCTGTTGAATTCCCCGGCCCTGGGCGTGTTGCGCCACCGCAATTTCACGCTCTATCTGGCGGCCCGGGTGCTGGGCGCGCTGGCGGTGCAGATGCAAAGCGTGGCCGTGGGCTGGCAGATCTACGAGATCACCGGCAGCCTGCTGGACCTGGGCCTGGTCGGCCTGGCCCAGTTCCTGCCGTTCGTGCTGCTGATACTGCCGGCCGGCCAGGCCGCCGACCGGCTGGACCGCGGCCGCATCATCACCGGCTGCCTGGCCATCAATCTGCTGTGCGCGCTGCTGCTGCTGGCCTTCACCCTGTCCGATCTGCGTGTGGTCTGGCCGGTGTTCGCGGTGCTGGTGCTGTTCGGCGGTGCACGGGCCTTTGGCATGCCGGCCTCCCAGGCCATCCTGATCAATCTGGTGCCGGCGGGCAGCTTCCCGCAGGCGATGGCCCTCAGTTCCTCGGCCTTTCATGTGGCTGTGATTGCCGGGCCGGTGCTGGGCGGCCTGCTCTATCTGGCCGGGCCGCTGGTGGTCTACGGCGTGGTCGCCCTGCTGCTGGCCGGCAGCGTGCTGCTGATGCTGGGCACCCATGGTGAGCGCGTTGTTGCCAGCCAGGAGCCGGCCTCCTTGCGCAATGTGCTGGACGGCCTGCGCTTCGTTTTCACGCGCCCGGTGATGCTGGGGGCGATCTCGCTGGACCTGTTTGCCGTGCTGTTTGGCGGCGCCACGGCCCTGCTGCCGGCGGTGGCCCGCGATGTGCTGCAGGTGGACGCCACCGGCCTGGGCCTGCTGCGCAGCGCCCCGGCCGTTGGCGCTGCGCTGACCACTGCTGTGCTGGCGGCCTGGCCGCTGCGCCGCCATGTCGGCCTGTGGATGTTTGGCGGCGTCGGTCTGTTCGGCGTGGCAACGATGCTGTTCGGCAGTTCGACCTGGCTGCCACTGTCGCTCCTTGCCCTGGTGCTGATGGGCGCGGGCGACATGGTCAGCGTCTATGTGCGCCATATCCTGGTGCAGTCCGAGACGCCGGACGCGATACGCGGCCGCGTCAGCGCCGTCAGCGCGGTGTTCATCGGCGCGTCCAATGAGCTGGGCGAGTTCGAGTCGGGCCTGACGGCCGGCTGGTTCGGCCTGGTGCCGGCCTTTCTGCTGGGCGGCCTGGCCACCCTGGCCGTGACCGGCCTGTGGATGTGGCGCTTCACGCCGCTGCGCCGCATGGACCGCTTCCCCGACGCCCTGCATGGCCCAGCCGTCAGCCAGACTACGGGCTTGGGCGCAGACAATACCCCGACCGCGAAGCCCAGCTGAACGACCATTGCCATGAGCCAACCCTATTCCGACGCCCTGCGTGCCCGCTTCGCCACCGCGGTGCAGCCGGTTGCGGCCGAGACCCTGGTGCTGACCGATGCCGAGTCCCTGGCCCAGGGCGACAGCTTTGTGGTGACGCCCACCGGCAAGCTGCCCGTCTACTGGGCCCGGCCCAAGGGCACCGGACCCTGGGGCCTGGTGCTGGTGGTACACGAGATCTTCGGCGTGCACGAGCACATCCGTGACGTCGTGCGCCGCCTGGCCCATCTGGGCTATCTGGCCATCGCGCCCGAGCTGTATTTCCGCCAGGGCGATGCGTCCAAGGCCGCCAGCATGGACGAGTTGCGCGACAAGATCTATTCCAAGGTGCCCGATGCCCAGGTGCTGTCCGACCTCGACCAATGCCTGGCCTGGGCCGGAACGCATGGCGGCGACACGGCCCGCGCGGCCATCACCGGCTTTTGCTGGGGTGGCCGCATCACCTGGCTGTATGCCGCCCACCAGCCGCTGCTGCGTGCCGGCGTGGCCTGGTACGGCCGGCTGACCGGGCCGACCAATGTCTTCAATCCCCGCCATCCGGTCGATGTGGTGGATGCCTTGAAAGTGCCGGTCCTGGGGCTATATGGGGGGCAGGACAGCGGCATTCCGCTGGAACATGTACAACAGCAGCATGTGGGGCTGCGGCTGAACGGCGGCGGCTCCAAGCTGCACATCTACCCCGATGCGCCGCATGCGTTTTTTGCCGATTACCGGCCCAGCTACCGCGAGGCCGAGGCCCGCGACGGCTGGCAGCGCATGCAGGCCTGGTTGAAGCAGCACGGCGTTTAGGTGCCCCGAGTAGTAAGGAGTTGCAGTATGAGTTTTGTAGCGAGACCTGACCCCAGTGCCGAGCTGCTGCAGCAGCTGGCCCCGACCGGCCGGCTGCGTGCCGCCATCAACTATGGCAATCCGGTGCTGGCCCAGAAGGACGCCACCAGCGGCGAGCCGCGCGGCGTGTCGGTGGACCTGGCCTATGCCTTGGGCCAGCAGCTGGGCCTGGCGGTGGAACTGGTTGGTTACGACATCGCCGGCAAGGTGCTGGAAGCGGTGGCCGAGCAGGCCTGGGACGTCGCCTTCCTGGCCATTGACCCGCAGCGGGCCACGCAGATCAGCTTCACCTCGCCCTATGTGCTGATCGAGGGCGGCTATCTGGTGCCCAACAATTCACCGTTCCTGATGCCGTCCGAGCTGGACCGTGCCGGCGTGCGCATCGCCGTCGGCAAGGGGGCCGCCTATGACCTGTTCCTGAGCCGCAGCTTGAAAGATGCGCAGCTGGTGCGCGCACCGACCTCGGCCGCTGCCATCGAGCTGTTCGTCAGCGAGGGGCTGGACGCTGCCGCTGGCGTCAAGCAGCCGCTGCAGGCCTATGCCGCCAGCCACCGCAATGTGCGTGTGCTGGAGGGGCGTTTCATGGCCATCGAGCAGGCCATGGCCCTGCCAGCCGGCCGGCCGCTGGCCTTGCAGTATCTGCAAGCCTTCATCGAGCAGCACAAGGCCAGCGGCTTTGTGGCCGACGCCTTGGCGCGCAGCGGCCAGGGCGATGTGACCGTGGCGCCCGCGCAGCGCTAGGCAGCCGCGAACGAGCGCAGCCGCTGCCACAGCTGCTGCGCCGCCTCGTCGTCCTTGACGGCGGCAGACGGGTTGCCGCTCAGCGAGGCCAGCAGCCGCGTCAAGGTTGGCGGATGGGGCGTGACCGGCCCGGCGAACTGCAGGGCCAGGCCATGCCCGGCGAGCATGCAGGGGAAGGTCTCGACCTCGTAGTCGTCCACCAGCGCGCTCTGCTCCTCGATGTCCACCCAGACGAACTGCCAGTCCGGGAACTGCTGCGCCACGGCGTCGAAGGTGGCACGGTAGCCGTCGCAGGTGCGGCACCAGGCCGCACACAGGCAGACGATCAGGGGGCGGGCGATGGTGGACATCGGGCAAGCATGCCTCAAGTTCGATCAGAACGCCGGCACCACCGCGCCCTTGTACTTCTCCTCGATGAACTTCTTCACCTCGGGCGACTGCAGCGCGGCAGACAGCTTCTTCACCGCGGCCGCGTCCTTGTTGTCCGGCCGGGTGACCAGGGCATTGGCATAGTAGGACTTGCCGGTCTCGAAGAAGATCGCGTCGCGGGCCGGCACCAGCTTGGCTTCCAGCGCGTAGTTGGTGTTGATGATGGCCACGTCCACCTGGTCGAGCACGCGGGGCAGGGCGGCGGCGTCGAGTTGGCGGATTTTCAGCTTCTTCGGGTTGGCGACGATGTCACGCTCGGTGGCCAGGATATTGCTCGGGTCCTTCAAGGTGATCAGGCCCTGGCCGGCCAGCAGCAGCAGCGCGCGGCCGGTGTTGGCCGGGTTGTTGGGCACGGCAACGGTGGCGCCCACCGGCAGCTCGGCGGCCGATTTGTGCTTGCGCGAATAGGCGCCGAAGGGCTCGATGTGCACCGGCGTCAGCAGCACCAGGTTCGTGCCCTTGTTCCGGTTGTATTCGTCGAGGTAGGGCTTGTGCTGGAAGAAATTGCCGTCCAGCCGCTTCTCGCTGACCTGCACATTGGGCTGGATGTAGTCGTCGAACACCTTGACGTCCAGCTCCACGCCCTCCTTGGCCAGGCGGGGCTTGACGAATTCCAGGATCTCGGCATGCGGGATCGGGCTGGCGGCAATGCTCAGCTTCTCGGCCTGGGCGGCCAGGGTGGAGAAGGCCAGCAGCGTGGCGGCCAGCAGGGACAGTTTCTTGTTGGACATGGGTGTTCCTTGTGGGAAAGTTTTAAAGGCTCGGGGGTACGAGAAGGGGTTTCAGCGCCGCGCGACGCGCAGCACCAGTCGGTCGCCGGCGAACTGGATCGCCTGCACCAGCAAGATCAGCAGCAGCACGGTGACGGCCATCACATCGGTCTGGAAGCGCTGGTAGCCGTAGCGGATGGCCAGGTCGCCGAGGCCGCCGCCGCCGATGGCACCCGACATGGCCGAATACGACACCAGGGCGATGGCCGTCACCGTGACGGCCGCCAGCAGGCCCGGCAGCGCCTCGGGCAGCAGGCCCATCCAGATGATCTGGTGCGTCTTGGCGCCCATGGCCTGGCAGGCCTCGATCACGCCCTTGTCGACCTCGCGCAGCGTGTTTTCCACCAGCCGGGCGAAAAAGGGCGTGGCGCCCAGCACCAGCGGCGGTATCGCGCCGGGCACGCCTATCGAGGTGCCGACCAGCCAGACGGTCAGCGGCAGCATCACGATCAGCAGGATCACAAAGGGCAGCGAGCGCAGCACATTGACCACCAGCGACAGCACCGCGTAGACCGGGCGGTTGGCCAGCAGCTGGCCGCGGCCGCTGAGGAACAGCAGCACGCCCAGCGGCAGGCCCAGGAGCACGGTGAAGGCCAGCGACACGCCGCTCATGCTCAGCGTGTCCAAGGTGGCCTCGCCGATCTCGGGCCAGTTCAGGTTGTCGAGGCCCGTCATGCCGCGGCCTCCAGCAGCGGCTGCATTTCGTCCAGCACCTCGAAATGGATGCGGCGGCCACGCAGTGCGTTCAGCAGCCTGGGCAACAGGGTCAGGTCCTGCTCGGTGTGCAGCAGCTCCACCACCAACTGGCCGAAGGGCCGGCCCTTGATGCGGCCGATGGTGCCTTGCAGCACATTCAGCTGCAGGTTCAGTTCCAGCGACAGCTGGCTGAGCAGCGGCTGCGTGGCTGCCTCGTCGAGAAAGCTCAGCCGCAGCAGCGGTCCGTGGGTGGAGGCGCCGAGCTCGGCGCGCAGCGTCTGCAGATCGGTGGCGCCGGCCTGGTGGCTCTCGGCCAGCAGCGCGCGGGTCGCCGCGTGTTGCGGGAACAGGAACACATCGGCCACCTCGCCCGTCTCGACCAGCCGGCCGCGCTCGAGGATGGCCACGCGGTCGCAGACGGCGCGAATCACGTCCATCTCGTGGGTGATCAGCACGATGGTCAGGTTCAGCCGGCGGTTGATGTCCAGCAGCAGGCGCAGGATGGACTGGGTGGTCTCGGGGTCCAGCGCCGAGGTGGCCTCGTCGCACAGCAGCACATCGGGCTGATTGGCCAGCGCGCGGGCAATGCCGACGCGCTGCTTCTGCCCGCCCGACAGCTGGGCCGGGTACTGGTGGCGCTGCTCGGCCAGGCCCACCAGCTGCAGCAGCTCCTCGACCCGCGCGTCCATCTGTGCGGCGCTCAGCGTGCCGCCCAGCTTCAGCGGGAAGCGTATGTTCTCGGCCACCGTCTTTGCCTGCAGCAGATTGAAGTGCTGAAACACCATGCCGACGCGGCGGCGGAAGCGCTGCAATTCGCCTGCGTTCAGCGCGGTGATGTCCTGCCCGGCGACGACGATCTGGCCGCTGCTGGGCCGCTCCAGCAGGTTCAGGGTGCGCACCAGGGTGCTCTTGCCGGCGCCCGAGCGGCCGATGATGCCGAAGACCTCGCCGGCGCGGATGTCCAGGCTGATGTTGTCCAGCGCCGCCCGCGGTTCACCGTTGATCTGGAATGTTTTGCTGACTTTGCTGATACGAATCACGGGGAACAGAGCGCACGGCCGAATATTTTCAAGAGCCGCGAATCTATCCAAGCCCTCCCGAAAAGGGAAAGCCTGATTCGTAATTAGGTAATAACCCGAATATTCGGATCGTCAGTCGGCTTCCCGCAGCAGCCGCATGCCGACCAGGGTGTAGCGGGTCACCGCGCTGTTCCAGTTGCGGTAGGACGAGCGGGCGTAGAAGGCCCAGGTGTGCCAGGAGCCGCCGCGGCGCACGCGCACATCGCCATCGGCCGGGCCCTGCGGGTCGTCCACCGGCGACTTGGCGTAGTAGTCGTCGCCATGCCAGTCGGCCACCCATTCCCAGGCATTGCCGTGCATGTCGTACAGGCCCCAGGCATTCGGCGCAAAGCTGCCCACCGGTGCGGTGAAGGCATAGCCATCAGAGCCCTTGAGTGCAAATTGCTGCCATTTGGGCCAGTTCTGCTTCGAGTCGGCATCGAAGATGTTGGCCATGCGCAGCAACGACTGCGGGTCGTCGCCGCTGGCATAGCGGGTGCGCGTGCCGGCGCGGCAGGCGTATTCCCACTCGGCCTCGGTGGGCAGGCGGTAGGTCTTGCCCTCGGTCTTGCTGAGCCAGGCGGCCATGGCCACGGCGTCGTTCCAGGTCACGTTCAGCACCGGGTGCTGGTCGGTCTGGGCAAAACCGGGGTTTTGCCAGGAGTATTTGGGGTCGCGGCCCTCGAAGGCGTCGCCGCGTTTCGACGTGGCGGGGTCATAGGCCGGGTTGTAGCCATAGCCGCCGGTGCCATCGGCAATCGACTCGGGCACATAGCCCGAGGCGGCCAGAAAGCGCCGGAACTGCCCCACCGTCACCTCGTGCTGGCCCAGGTAGAAGGGCTTGGTGATGCGCACCCGATGGAGGGGCCCCTCATCACCGAGCTGGGTGAAGCGCTCGGGCTCGTACTGCGGATAGGCCTTGGCCAGCTGCTCGGGCGACTCGACGCTGCCCATCACGAACTCGCCCGCCGGGATGCGCACGAACTTCATGCCCAGCGAGTTCTCCAGCACCACCGGTGGCTCGGCGGCATGGGCCGGGCCGAGCAGCGCGATCAACAGCAAAGGCAGGAAGGCATGCATGGGTGCTTTTCTCGGGGGGATTGCCGGCAGTCTAGCGGCTGGGGGGCGGACCCCGAGGCTTGCCCGGGCGGGGTTTGCCCGTAGCGCTGCATCCAAAACGTCGCAGATCGCGTACAAGTTCGTTCAGCCCTTCTGGAACCCATCATGCCCCTGCCTGCCCAAGACTGGTCACAAAGCAGCAAAGAGCTGTCGCAGCTGCTGGCCCGCGTCGGCCTCGGTGACCGCGAGGCGTTTGCCAGGCTCTACGAGCGCAGCAGCGCCAGGCTGTTCGGCGTGGTGCTGCGCATTCAGCGCGACCAGGCCGCGGCCGAGGACATTCTGCAAGAGGTCTTCGTCAAGGTCTGGCGCTCCGCCGCTGGTTTCGATGCCGCCCAGAGCCAGCCGCTGACCTGGCTGACCAGCGTGGCGCGCAACGCCGCCATCGACAGTCTGCGCCGCCAGCAGACCCAGCCTCAGGTCCAGGTCAGCCGGCGCAGCGACGATGACGACGACGCTCCCGATGCCGTCGATCTGGCCGCCGACGAGGCGCCCGGGCCGCTGGAACTGCTGAGCCGCGCCACCGAGGCCAGGGCACTGAACCACTGCATGCAGGATCTGAACGCGATGCAAAAGCAAAGCCTGGCCCTGGCTTTTTACGATGGCCTCAGCCATGCCGAGGTGGCCGAAAAAATGGCCCAGCCGCTGGGCACGGTGAAGAGCTGGGTGCGGCGCGCGCTGCTGTCGCTGAAGAATTGTCTGGAACATGCGCAGCTGCGTGATGTCAACGCGGGCTCGCCTGCAGGTCAGGCCTGAACATGGATTACAGCCGCCCCCCACTCGCCGACCGCCTGGCCGCCGCCTATGCCGCCGGTACCCTTCGCGGCCCGGCCCGCCGTCGCTATGAGGCCTTGCTGCCGGCCCATCCGGCGCTGCGCCATGCGCTGCACAGCTGGCAGGCCAGGCTGATGCCCTTGAGCACCAGCGTACCGCCGGTCACGCCGCCGCCGGTGGTCTGGCAGCGCATCCAGCAGCAGCTGGGCCATCTGAATCCCGCCCCGGCCGTGCAGCGCTGGTGGCAGGGCGTGAGCTTCTGGCGCGCGCTGTCGGGCCTGAGCACCGCGGCCGTCGTCGGCCTGGCCGTGCTGCTGGCCGTGCCGGAACCGGTGCAACCGCCCATCGTGGTGGTGCTGGAGTCGACCCAGGAATCGACACAAGCCGCGGCCGGTGGTGTGATGAACGCCCGCTTCGTTGCCAGCATCAGCCCCGATGGCCGCGCCGTGGTCACCCGTGCGCTGCAGCCGGTCAGCCTGGAGGCCGACCGCGCGCTGGAGCTGTGGGCCGTGCCGCCCCAGGGCGCCCCGCGCTCGCTGGGCCTGATCGCCGCTCAGGGCGCCTCGCTGGTGCAGAAGAGCCGGGTACCGGTCGGTACGGCGGCGCTGGCGGTGAGCCTTGAGCCGTCCGGCGGCTCCACCACCGGCGCACCGACCGGGCCGGTGCTCTACGTCGGCAAGATCGGCATCTGAGCGGGCTGGCTCAGTACAGTGTCCTGGCCTGCCGGGCTGGCGCCTCGCGGTCGTACTCTGCGCCGTTGATCGAGGAGTCGGTCAACGCTTCCAGGATCGCGCCGGCGCTGGGCACCTCGGGCTTCGCATCCCCGGTGTCCCACAGCCGGGAGCGCTGGATCGCCCGGGCGCACTGGAAGAACACGCGCTCGATATCGATCACGATCACGCACTGCGGCAGCTTGCCCGCCATCGCGCAGCGCTCCAGCAGCTCCGGCGCGACGCTGATGCGGGCCCGGCCGTTGACGCGCAGCGTCTCGCCGATGCCGGGTATCAGGAACAGCAGGGCCACGCGCGGGTCGGCCATGATGTTGCGCAGGCTGTCGATGCGGTTGTTGCCGCGGCGCTCGGGCAGCAGCAGGGTCTTCTCATCGAGCACCTGCACAAAACCCGGCGGATCGCCGCGCGGCGAGGCATCCAACCCCTCCGGGCCGGCCGTGGCCAGCGTGGCAAAGGGCGAGGCCTTGATCAGCGCTGCATAGCTGGGGTGCAGATAGGCCACCTCCTTCTTCATCGAAGCCTCGCCGACGCTGCCGAACAGCGCTTCGAGCTGGGCCAGCGTCTGTATCAGGTGGGGGTGGGTGCTGTCGGTCATGGCGCAGTGATCCTTGAAAACATCCAGAAATTGCCCGGTGTGCCCCGCACCATGCGATAGCTGCGCAGCATCCCTTCGCGCTGGAAGCCGCAGGTCTCCAGTACCCGGCTCGACCGCTCATTCGATTCCAGGCAGGTGGCTTGCACCCTGAGCAGGCCGAGGTGGCCAAAGGCCCAGTCCACCAGCGTGTGGCACACCGTAGTGGCAATGCCCTGACCCCAATGCCCAGGCGCCAGATCGTAGGCGATTTCGGCGCTGCGGTTCAGCGGCGATACCGTGTGGAATCCAGCCGTGCCGATCAGCTGGTCGCTGCTGCGCGGGGCAATCGCCAAGCGCAGCGGCGCCGTTGCGGCAGGGTCAATCCCGACATAGGACTGCAAGTCGTCGGCCGACTGCACATTCCAGCTGGTGTGCTCATACACCAGTGGCTGCGACAGATAGGCGTACCAGGCGGGCAGGTCTTCGCTTGTCAGCGGACGCAGCGCGACCCGCGGATGGCTGCTGATGGGCAGGTCAGTGAATTGCATCGATTACAAAAAAACGTCTCACGGGCCAACCCTCGACGCGAGCGCCAAAACCCCAATCAGCAGAAAGACAATCCACGACAAATGCCTGCCGCGCGTGAAGTACAGCGGGAACGCGGCCGACACCAGCGAGGTGACGCCGATGACGGCGAGCACCTGATCCTTGCCTACCGTGCCGCTCCAGGCGAAGTACACCAGGTAGGCCAGCCCCCACCAGGCCACGGTCGTCAGGTGCCAGACAAAACGCAGCGTGCCGATGGTGAACGCGGTGCTGCCGAGCAGCTTCGGCAAATCCTGGCGCTTGAAGAGCCGCATCAGCAGGTAGCGTTCGCCCAGGTAGGAGTGGGCCAGGCCGGTGGTGATGAGCAGGACGAGCGCGAGCGGGAGCATGGGCGGTGGGCCATCTCAAGGCGTCGCCGGATCCCAGTGCTCCGCGATCTTGCCGCCCTCGATGCGGAACATATCGAACCAGGTCGTGCTGTATTTCTTCTGCGGGTCCTTGGGGTCGGTGCCGGTGCGCGCGAATGACAGCACGACCAGATCGCCCTCGGCGATGATGGCCACCAGCGGCGCGCGCACCTTGTCCTGTATCGGCTTGGGCTTGGCGAACTGCGAGAACACGGCAACAAAGCCGGCGCGGCCGGTGGGCACGGTGGGGTTGTGCTGGATATAACCCTCGGCCAGATACTTGTCGACCAGCTCCATATGGCCGCCCTCGAACACCTCGCGCCAGAAGTCATAGACCAGGCGCTTGTTGGCGGCCAGCCGGGCATCGGGGCTGGCCAGCAGGGCGGCGTGGTCGGGGTTGGCCTGCACCGGCAGCTGGGCCTGGGTGGGCAGGGACAGCGCCGAGCTCAGGGCGACAAGCGCAATAAGGCGGGTCAGAGGCATGAGCTGTGGCTTCCTTTGAGGTTGGTGTGCACGGCCACATCGTGCGGCCGCGGCTTCTCGCCCAGCACCAGCTGGTGGCGCTTCGCTCATGCCCGCATGCCCACCATCCACTGCCTCAGCTCGAACGTCAGCAGGCCCGAGACGACGGCCGGATCGGCCTCGGCAAAGGCTCGGATCTCGGCCTCGTCCAGCCCTGCGGTCGGCACCATCATGCCGCCGGCCGCCGCATCGAGAAACGGCCCGCCCAGTGCCAGCTTGCCCTGGGCCAGCAACTGCCGGTAGTGCTCAACATGGGCCTGCAAGCCCTGCTGCTCGAACAGCGGGACGCCGGCCTGCCAGCGCGGGCCGGGGTGGTGCATGACGACGTAGCGAATATCGGGCATGGCGGGCTCCTGTCAGGGCAGCTGTTTTTGCATCAGCAATTCATCGGCGTCAACCCCACGCTGCGCATGTTCTTCGGCCGAACAGGGGGTGAAGGCCAGGCGCAGCAGCAGCCGGTGCGAGCGCTGATTCTGCTGCTTGTGCACGGCGAACAGATGGTGCACCTGGTAGTGCTGCGCCAGCTCGTCCACCATCGCCTGCACGGCCTCGCTGGCCAGGCCTTGGCCCCACCAGGCGCTGCCCAGCTCGTAGGCGATGGCGGCGCGGCCCTGCGGCCGCAAGGTGGCCTGCACATAGCCGATAGGCGTGCCGCCGGCCAAGCGCAAGATCCAGTTGAGCCACAGCTCGGCGCCATTGGGCGAGACGCGGGACTCGAGTTGGCGGTAGCGCTCGCGCAGCGCATCCAGCGAGGCCGGCGGCGCGTTTTCGTATTCATACAGGGCCGGGTCGCTGAGGACCTCGAACATCGCCTCGGCATGCTCGGCCCGTTGCGGCTCCATCGTGAGGCGCGCGGCTGCCACTGGCTGGATGCAGTCGCGTGGCGCGATCTGACCCGCGCTGAGCAGGGCGATGAAATCAACGCCCATCTGCGCCGCCCAGCTGCTTGAGCATATTGATGCCCGTCACCTCATAGCCCAGCGAGGCATACAGGGCCTGGGCGCCGGGATTGTGGGCAAACACATGCAGGCCGATGCTGGCCAGGCCTAGCGCCCGCACCAGCGGCTCCATCGCCTTGAAGGCGGCGCGCGCATGGCCGCGGCGGCGGTGTTCGGGCATCACCTCGAGGTCATAGACATAGGCGATGCGCACACCGCTCTTGCGCATCACCGCAAACCACAGCCAGCCTATCGTCGTGCCGCCGGCCTCGTCGAGGATCTCGAACAGGTGCTGGTCCGGCGTGGCCAGGCCCTGGGGCAGCAGGCCCATGAAGTCTTCGCGGGACAGGGCCGGCGCCTGTTCGGCCGTCCAGCGGCCAGCGGTGATCTGTTCCTGGGCGAAGCTGGCAATGGCGGCCTCCAGATAGCGGTCGAAGCCGGCCTCCGTCATGGGTATCAGTATGGTCATCGCTCAGATCTGCACATGCTGGACCGAACCGCCATCGATATACCAGTTGGCCCCGGCCACAAAGCTGGCGGCCGGGCTGGACACAAAGGCGACGACGCGGGCCACCTCCTCCGCCGTGGCCAGGCGCTGCGTCGGGTTGCGCTGCAGCACCTTTTGATAGACCTCGGGCTCATCGCGGCGCACGCGGTCCCACAGGCCGCCGTCGAACAGGGTGTCTCCGGGCGAGACGGTGTTGACGCGCACCGCCGGCAACAGCCGCGCCGACAGCGACTTCATGTAATGCGCCATCGCCGCCTTGGCCGCACCATAGGCGGCCGAGTTCGGCGCGGCCAGCGACCCGGCCTTGGATCCGATATAGGTCAACGCGCCATGGGGCGAGCGCTGCAGCCAGGGCAGGGCGGCCTCGGTGGCATCGACGGTGGCGCGGATGTCGGTGGCCAGCGCCGCGGCCCAGTCACCCGACAGGGCGCTGACATTGGCCACGAAGATGTCGAAGCCGCCCAGCCCGGCCAGCCAGGCCTGGAACTGCGCCGTGTCCGTCACGTCCACGGCTTGAGCCTGCACCCGGCCGGGCAGACCTTGCAGCGCCGTCAGCGCGTCAGCTATGCGGGCCGGCGTGCGGGCACAGAAAGCCACATCGCAGCCCTCGGCCGCCAGCGCCCGCACCACGGCGGCGCCTATGCCCGCCGAGCCCCCGGTGACGACGGCCCGCAGGCCTTTGAGCCCGAGATCCATGGTAGGTCGGTCAGCCCTTGCGGCCGCCAAAGGCCAGCAGCAGGCCGCCGGCCACAATGGCGCCCACGCCAGCCCAGATGGGGATGTTGACCGACTCTTTTTCCTTGACGGACAGCTCGATCGGGCCCAGCTTCACGGCCGTCGTGTCCTTGGTGTAGCTGAAGCCGCCATAGACCAGGGCCAGGGTGCCGCCAATCAAGAGGACGATGGCAATCAGTCGGATCGGGTTCATGCGCTTGGCTTTCGTTGTGCGGCCCCGCAACCTCGGCATCGAAGATGCCGCCGGGGGAACCACCCGGTCGATTGAAGCACAGGCGCGGTGTTCAGACAAAGGCGATCCAGCGCCGTATCAGCGCCTGCAGAGCCGGGGCCTGGGCCTGCAGCTCGGGCAGCACTGCCCAGCTGACCATGGCCCGGTCCTTGGCCAGCCAGCTCAGCAGGCCCTGGGGGTCATCCACGGTGAGCGAGGGGATGTCACGCACCTTGGCGCCCAGGTGCAGGATCAGGGCTATGCCGGTCTTGGCACGCAGGTGCGTGGTGGCGAAGTATTCGGTGGTGCGAAAGCTGGGTGCGTTCCACTTCACGCCCTCGGCGATGCCGGCGTCCGCGCCGCGGACGATCTCGCGCAGGGCGGCTATCGCATCCCGGTGCGGATGCGCCAGGCTTGCCATCAACTCGTCGACGGCGGCACTGCTGTCTGCGGGGCCCAGTTTGCGGTTTGCGCTGGCCATGGCGAGGCCCTCCTCAAGCGGGCTTGGGCAGGTTCTGGCCGATGCGCCACAGCACGCCGCTGGGGTCGAACAGGACGAAGTCGCGCATGGCCCAGGGCTGGTCCTCCGGCTCGCCTATGCGCACCTCGAACTGCTGGGCCACCGCCTTGGCCATCGCGTGCCAGGCCGCTACGTCCTCCACCAGCAGGTGCATCAGAAAGTTGTCGGCATGCTCGCGCACATAGAAGTCCTGCAGCAGAAAGCTCGCGTGGCCATGGTGGAAGTAGGCAATGCCGCCACCCACCGAGGCACGGTTGAAACCAAGGGCCTGGTAGAAGGCCATCGAGCGCTCGAAGTCCCGCGCCGGCACAAAGGCCTTGACCTCGACGACGGAGAGATTGGCAGTCTGCATGGCGTGGCCCTGAGCGTTTCAACGGCGGTTGCGCGGGTGTTGGCTGGCTTTGCGTTCGTTGCCGCGCTTGTAGTTGCCGGTGAGCCGGGCCATCAACTGCTGGCCGTCGGCGTGCGTGCCAGCTTCGACTTCGGTCAGGAAGTCGATCGCGTCCGCGCCGCGCAAGGTGGAGGCCAGGCGGCCCCGGTGCAGCACCTCGACATCGCCACCCTTGCGGCTGCGGAAGGTGAAGCCGAGGTCGTCGGCCTCGGCAGATTCGGATGAGGGGGTGTCGGTGCTCATGTCGAAATTATGCTTTGGAGCGTTTGGGCCGGGTTCGCTTAGCTGGGGCGTCATGTGCCACCACCCAGTCGAGGAACTCCCGGTACCAGAGCCGCGAGTTGCGTGGCTTGAGCACCCAGTGGTTCTCGTCCGGGAACCACAGCAGCCGCGCATCGACGCCACGGGCCTTCAAGGTGTTGTAGTAGGCCAGGCCGTTACAGTCGGGCACGCGGTAGTCGAGCGCGCCGTGTATCACCAGCGTCGGCGTGCTCATCTGCGCGGCGGCACTGTGCGGGCTTTGCGCCAGCACCCGGGGCATGTCCTCCCAGTAGCGGGCGCCGAGGTCGCGCGGGCGCTCGACGTAGGAGTCGGCGCTGAAGGTGGCCACGCGGTCGAACACGCCGGCATGGCAGACATAGCTGCGGTAGCGGCCGGCCGGCACATGGCCGTTCATCCAGGCGACCAGGAAGCCGCCGTAGCTGCCGCCGGTGGCGCTCAAGCGCTGCGGGTCGGCCCAGGGCTGGGCTAGCAGCCAGTCGCTGGCGGCCTCGATGTCCTGCAGCTCCAGCTCGCCCTGGCGGCCCATGATGCTGTCGCGAAAGGCAAAGCCGAAGCCGCTGGAGCCGTGGTAATTGACTTGCGCCACCACATGGCCGCGCGAGGCCAGCACATGGGGGTTCCAGCGGTAGCCGAAGGTGTCGCCGGCGGCGGCGAACGGGCCGCCATGGATGACCTGCATCAGCGGGTGCTTCTTCTTCGCCTTGAAGCCGGACGGGAAGGTGAGCCACATCTGGATGCTGTCACCCAGTGCGCCAGTGACCGTGACTTCGCGCACCTCGCCCAGCCTTCGCTTGGCCAGCAGCGCCTGGTTGAAGCGCTCCAGCCTCAGCGGCGCCGCGCCAGGGCGGCGTGCATGCACCTGCACCGGATGCAAGGCGCTGTCGCTGGCGGTGACGATCACGTCGCCGGCCACGTCGAAGCCCTGCACCCAGCCGCCTTCCGCCGCGATGGTGATGCTGCCGTCGGCCAGATCGTGGCGCCAGAGGTGGCAGCGGCCCTGCGACTGGGCGGTGAAGAACAGGGCGCTGCCGTCGCCGGCCCAGCGCAGCGGGGCGTCGACATGGTGGTCCCATGGCGTATCGCCGAGCAGGCGCCAGCCCCTGGCCTCGACCAGGGCCAGCTGGCCGGTGGCCGTGTGGCGTCTGCCGGTATGGGCGGCGATTACGGCCACGGCCTTGCCGTCGGGGCGGTAGCGCGGCGCACTGAACTCCCAGGCCGGGTCGTCGGCCAGCGTCTTGACGCGGCGGCTGGCGATCTCGATCTCGGCCAGCACCTGGCGGTTGCCGGGCACCTGGGTCGGCGCCGGGTCGTGGGCGAAGGCGATGCGCCTGCCGTCCGGGCTGGGGTCGTAGACCTCGTTGCCGGCAGCGTCGCGCGGTAGCTCCAGCCCTGTGCCCTCGAACAGATCGGTGATGCGGCCGCTGCCCGTATCGAGCAGCAGCAGGTGCAGCACGCGGCCCATGGGCACGTTGTGGTCCCAGTGGCGGTAAAACGCCTCGCTGGTGGCGTAGCCGCTTTCCTTGCGTTCGCTGAAGGCCTTGAATGCCTTGGCCTGCGCGGCCGCGCCCTTCAGCTCGGGCCAGACCCAGGCGGCAAACACGATGCGCCGCCCATCGGCCAGCCATTTGAACGACTCGATGCCCGGCGCAAAGGCGCTCTTGCGCTGGGCCTCGCCGCCGTCGGGCGCGATCAGGTAGAGCTGCGGCGTGTCGTCCTTGCTGCCCTGCTGCTCGCGCCGCGCCAGGAAGGCGATGTGCTCGCCGGTGGGCGACCAGGCTGGCTGGCCGTCCTTGTCGCCACAGTGGGTCAGCGGGCGTGCCGCGCGCTTGCGCGTGGGCAGCAACCACAGGCTGCTGGACGAGGTGTTGTCGTCCATGGCACTGCGGGCCACCGAGCAGACGGCGCGCTCGCCGTCGGGCGACAGCGCGAGCTGGCCTATGCGCTCAAAGGCCCACAAATCGTCGGCGCTGAGGGTGTGGGGAAGCGGGGCGGCGGCGGTCTTGGTCATGCGGACATTGTTACCTGAGCCGGGACGGCTCAGTCTGCGTGACTATGGGCGACCAGCTTCGCCAGAAACCGGTGCAAGTGCGGATCGCTGCGCTCATGCGGCACGGCCTCGAAGTCGAACCAGCGCACGGCCTTGAATTCACCCTCGTCGTAGCGGATGGGCTGGGCGCGTTCGGTGCGGACGACGTACCAGAGCGACACATCGGTATGCCCTGCCGTCTGGCCCACGGTGGTGGTGCAGGTGACCATCAGCGGCGGGGCTATGTCATGCGGCGCAGCAAAGCCCAGCTCTTCCAGCAACTCGCGCGCGACCGTCGTGCGCGGATGCTCGTCGGGCTCGACATGCCCGCCGGCCGGCAGCCAGAGCTCGGCATTGCGGTGGTCCACCAGCAGAATGCCGCGTGCATCAACCACGGCAAAGTACGACACCAGATGTTTGGGCGGCGTCGCCGGCTTGCCCGTGCGGCACAGCGGCGCACCCGAGTCCACCCAGGCCAGTGCATCGACCCGGTGCGCGGCCTCCAAGTCGTCCAGCGGGGCTATGGCTTCAATCTCGTCGCGTATCTGTTGGCGCATGGCGTCAGGTCTTGATGGCCGTGGCCTGCGACCACACGGCCAGCCATTGACCATCGCGCAACTCGTACGAGTCTGTATGCCAGCAGTGGACGGTATTGCCCGATGGGAAGGCCAGCGTCACCGGGTAGCGGACGATGGCCATGGCCGGCGAGACGCGCACCGCCATCTCGCCCGCCTCCCAGCGTGTGTAGATCAGGTCGCCCGTCTCGACCGCGCTCAGGTAGGCCGCCTTGGTGAAGCTCTTGCCGGCCGGGGTGATCAGCTGGTAATCATCAGCATGCAGCGTTGCGGCCAGCGCGATGTCGCGTGCCACCAGGGCCTGGGTGCGCTGCAGCTCCAGCGACTTGATGTGTTCGGCGAGGGCGTTGTCGGGCATGTGCGGATTGTGTCCTTGAGTCGTTTCGTCAGTCAGTTTGCCGCTGCCTCAAGGTGGCGCCCTGTAAAGCTGCCCGCCAAGAACAAAGTAGTACCAGCCCTGGGTGGGGAAGTACGTCGTGGGCAGGGCGTCTATCAGCGGCCGTGACCCGCTGGCCGGTGTCCAGGCAAAGAGCTTGTTGCCGGCGTTCGTCGTGTAAAGCAGGCCGCCGCCGCCATTCCTGAAGAAGTTGCCAGCGCCGATGAGATATCGGCTGCTGCCGTCGTCCGCCCGTATGACCTGGGCTGTGATGGGGCCGTCCCGCCAGGCCAGCAAGCCGTCGCTCAGCAGGAACAGCCCCTGAGGAATTGTGATGGTCGTCACCTCGGCCAGGTTTGCGAGACGGGTCACCTGCAGCTCCACGCCGGCGTTGGGGTCTCCGGGTGGGCTGGTCTGCCAAACCACGCGAGTGCCGTCCGTCATCGGATAAAGGGCGCGCTTGCCCGGCGCGGACAGGCGCTTGGATGCCTGGGTCTGGGTGTCGTACAGATACACGGCGTAGTCAATGTCGGAGCTGACGAGTTGGGCAAAGTACAGCAACTTGGGCCCACCGGTGCCCGTGATCAGCGAGAAGCCGTTGTTGATCATCAGCTGCGCCTCGGTGGGCCTGGGCACGAGCTGCTGCTCGCCGGTGTCAATATTCCTGATGACGAAAAAGCCACCGTCTGGCGAGGTCACATTCCAGCTCACCCAGGCGCCCATGATCGTCGGGTGTTCGCTGAAGGTGGTCGTATGGCCCGAGAGCTTGGACAGATTGACCCGCTGACCGTCTGCTTTCCACAGATAGACGTGAGGGACTCCGCCGGAGTCACTGCCAATGCCGCTGGCCACCACGCGGCCGCCATTGAGCTGCCATCCGGTCACATTGACGATAGCCGTGTCCTGCAGCGCCATCCGGTCCACCGCCGCGCCCGGTTTCAGCAAGGCGTAGTTGCCGATCTGCCGCACCAGCGCCGTGGCGCCGTCAACGGCCAGCAACTCGGAGTCGCCTTCCAGTGTGGCGATGCGCTGGTAGCTGAAGACGGCATTGTTCTGCACCTGGACCAGGCGCGTTTCGGTGGTCGAGCGCTGCTGCTTGTCGGTGGCAATCACCTGCAGCACATAGCTGCCATTGGCCAGGCCGGCCAGGCTGAAGTTCAGATCGAAATTGGCCGATGCAGACTTCTGCAAGCTCACGTCGCCGAACTTGACCTCGACCTCGGCCAGGCCGCTATCGTCGGTGACGCTGCCCTGAATCACCAGGGTGCCGCCCACGATCTGGCCGTTATAGGGGCTGGTGATCTGTACCGCCGGATTGCTGTTCACCGTCACGACCTGGCTGCGGTCCAGCACCTCCCCCTTCTGGTCTGTCACCAGCAGGCGGAATGTATGGTCACCAAAGCCCAGTGTGCTGTTGGCTATCACCCATTGGTAGACGGGGTTCGTGTGGCAGAGATACGGCTTCAAGCAGGCGTTGGTCGCGGTCAGTATGCCCTGGGAGGTCCCGTCCACCCGCAGTTCCACTGTGGCAATGGGCGAGTCCGAACTCGCGCTGACGGCGAATTGCGTCTGCTGCGGCAGCGCAGTGACGTAGGTGGTCGCGGTGACACTCGGGTTATCGATCAGCACGGTTCGGCGCAGTTCGACGAACGCTCCGCCGCCGAGCTCGACCACAGCCTGGAGCAGGTGGCTGCCGTCGGCCAGACTCTTTGAGTCCCAGGCATAGCTGAATGCGGGCCCGGCTGACGACGTGCCCAGCGCGGCAAGGTCGGCGAAGTACTTGACGGAGCTTGCGCCGGTGGCGCCACCCACGCTCAGCTGTACGGTGTTCTTGACCGGCTCGGCCATGTCGAGATCGAGCGTCAGGGCGGCCACATTGCTGCCCAGCTGGACTTCGGTGGCCAGGCTGGGCGTGCGCAGCTGCAATTGCCGGCCCGGCAGCACGGCGCTGACGCGCAGCGGCACCGGCTGGGTCAAGGTGGTTGCCCAGGTCACCGTGCTTCCGCTGCCCGCCACGGCTGGAACGGTTTCCACCGGCGTCCAGCTGCCATTGTCCTGGCGTTCCACCTGGTAGCCGGTTTCGCTGCTGAACATGTCTTTCCAACGCAGCTCAAGGTGCTTGTCGCTGGGGCGGTAGGTCCAGCTCAAGGCGGCCTGCTCGGCCGCGGTCACCAAGGGATCCGGAGCGGGCGGTGGTGGTGCCGGCTCACTGCCAGAGCCGCCGCCGCCGCAGGCCGCCAAGCCGCAGAGGGCGGTGGCGGCGAACAGTTGACCCAAGCGGGCCCTGACGCTGAATGCAATATTTGCCATGTTCTTCTCCCTGAATCAGGCTGCATGCAGTTTGCCGGATTCGCCACGGAAGACCGATAGGTAACAAACAAAATGAGCGCTTTGTTGCGCCTATCGCACCGGCATTGCTCGCGACTCACATGCATATTTTGCAAATGCTCAGCAGATTTGATTGGTTCACAAACCGCTGATCGACGGCAACACTGACTCTGATGTTGTCCCCAATCGCCTCTCATCCCGACTTCAAGCCCTCCCGCACAGCTCCGGCAGCACTGAGCCCGGCCCTGGCCCGAGCGCTGAGCATCGAGGACGCGGTCGAGCAGTTGGCCACACAGCTGGCCGCCACGGCGGTCGAGCGCGACCAGGCGGGAGGCCATGCCAAGGCCGAGCGCGAGCTGATGCGCAACAGCGGCCTGCTGGCCTTGAGCATCCCGCGCGAGCATGGCGGCCTGGGTGCCGACTGGGCCACCGTCTTCCGCGCCGTGCGGCGCCTGGCCGAGGTGGACAGCGCGCTGGCCCATCTGTTCGCCTTTCATCATCTGCAGCTGGCCAGTCTGGCGCTCTATGGCAATGGCACGCAGCGTGCCCGCCATCTGCAGGAGACTGCCCAGCAACGCCTGTTCTGGGGCAATGCGCTGAACCCGCTGGACCGCCGCGCCGTGGCCACCGAGGTGACGGGCGGCTACCTGATCAGCGGCACCAAGAGCTTCTGCTCCGGCTCGGTGGGCTCGGACCGGCTCACGATCTCGGCCTGGCATGAGGCCACGCAGACGGCGCTGATCGCCGTGCTGCCCACGCGCCGCGAGGGCGTGCAGGTACAGGCCGACTGGGATGCCTTCGGCCAGCGCCAGACCGATAGCGGCACGGTGGAGTTCGACCGGGTGCTGATCTCGCATGAAGACGTGCTGCTGCCGCCCGGTGTGGCCGTGACGCCGCAGAACACCCTGCGCGCCCAGGTCGCGCAGCTGGTGCTGGTCAATCTCTATCTGGGCATTGCCCAGGGCGCGTTCGACGAGGCTCGGCGCTACACCCGCGAGCAGTCCCGCGCCTGGCCGGCCTCGGGCCAGACGCTGGCAACAGATGACCCCTTTGTCCAGCACCGCTACGGCGAGCTGTGGCTGCTGGTGCGTCCGGCCCAGGTGCTGGCCGATGCGGCGGCGGCGCGGCTGGACGAGGCCTATGCCAAGGGCGCGTCGCTGAGCGCGGCCGAGCGCGGCGCGGTGGCGATTGCCGTGGCGGAGGCCAAGGTGCTGGCGCATCGCGCCGCGCTGGAGGTCAGCTCGCAGCTGTTCGAGCTGACCGGTGCTCGCGCCACCTCGGCTCGCCATGGCTTCGACCGCTTCTGGCGCAACGCCCGCGTGCACACCCTGCACGACCCGATCGACTACAAGCTGCGCGACCTCGGCCGCCATCAGCTGACCGGCGCGCTGCCCGAACCCACCCCCTACTCCTGAAGCCCGATGAGCAACGTCACCCCCCTGGACCCCAATCCGCCACCACTGATACGCATCGAATCGGTCAGCAAATCGTTCGCCCTGCCCGGCGGCGACCGCTTCGACGCGGTCAAGGCTGTCTCGCTGCAGATACGCGAGGGCGACATCTTCGGCCTGGTCGGCAAGAGCGGCGCCGGCAAGTCCACCCTGCTGCGCCTGATCAACCGGCTGGAGCAGCCCGACAGCGGCTGCATCTGGGTGGCCGGCCGCGACATCACCGCGCTGGCCAAGCCCGCGCTGCGCGAGGCGCGGCAATCGATGGGCATGATCTTCCAGCAGTTCAATCTGCTGCAGAACGCCAGCGTGTTCGACAACGTCGCCTTCCCGCTGCGCATCCACAAGGGTCACGGCCGGGCCGAGGTCGATGCACGGGTGCGCGAATGCCTGGCGCTGGTGGGCCTGAGCGACAAGATCCACAGTCACCCGGCCCAGTTGTCGGGCGGGCAGAAGCAGCGCGTGGCGATTGCCCGCGCGCTGGCCTCCAACCCCAAGGTGCTGCTGTGCGACGAACCGACCTCGGCGCTGGACGCCGAGACCACCAGCTCGGTGCTGGACATCCTGCGCGAGATCAACCAGCGCCTGGGCGTGACCATCGTCATCGTCACCCACGAGCTGTCGGTGGTGCGGCGCCTGTGCCGCCAGGTCGCGGTGCTGGAGGATGGCCGCGTGGCCGAGCAGTTCGCCGTCAACCCCGGCGCTGCCGAGGGCCAGGTCGTGCGCAGGACGGTGCTGGGCCGTGCGTTGGCCAAGCTGACGGCCAGCGATGCGCTGGACCAGGAAGTGCTGGAGGCGGCCTATGCCTGAGAACATTGCCGCCATCCTGCCCGAGCTGTGGGTGGCCATTGGCCAGAGCCTGCTGATGCTGGCCATAGGTTTGAGCGCCGCGGTGCTGCTGGGCGGCCCGCTGGGCGTGCTGCTGTTCCTGCTCAGCCCGGGCCAGTCGCTGCAGCGGCCGCTGCTGTTCCAGGTCTTGAGCTGGTTCGTCAACACGGTGCGCTCCTTCCCCTTCATCATCCTGCTGGTGGCCCTGGTGCCGTTCACGCGGGCGATTGCGGGCACCTCGATAGGCCCGATCGCGGCGGCCGTGCCGCTGTCGTTCGCGGCCATTCCCTACTTCGCCCGCCTGGTCGAGCAGAACCTGCGCGACGTGCCGCGCGGCGTGATCGAGGCCGCCCATGCAATGGGCGCCAGCGAGCTGCAGATCGTCTGGCGCGTGCTGGTGCTGGAAGCCCGCGCCGGCCTGGTGCTGGCGCTGACGGTGCTGGCCATCAGCTTCCTGTCGTACTCGGCCGTGGCCGGTGTGGTGGGCGGCGGCGGCATCGGCGACCTGGCCATCCGCTATGGCTATTACCGCTTCCAGACCGATGTGATGGTGCTCACCGTGGTGGTGCTGATCGTGCTGGTGCAAGGCATTCAATTCACGGGCAATGCGCTGGCGCGCCGCCTGGACAAACGTTGATCAACCAAGGAATACTCTGATGAAGTTGCTGCGTCGCTCGTTGTTGTTGTCTGCCGTCGTACTGGCGGCTGGTCTGGCCCAGGCCCAGGACAAGAAGGAACTGGTCATCGGTGCCACCGCCGGCCCCTATGCCGACCAGATCAAATGGGGCATCAAGCCCATCCTCGAGAAGAAGGGCTACCGGGTCAAGGTGGTCGAGTTCAACGACTACATCCAGCCCAACCATGCGCTGGCGCAAGGCGCGCTCGACGCGAACGCCTTCCAGCACATCGTCTACCTGACCAAGTTCGCGACCGACAACAAGCTGGCGCTGAGCGAGCTGCTGAAGGTGCCCACCGCACCGATCGCGATCTACAGCAAGAAGCACAAAAGCCTGGCCGAGGTGAAGGAGGGCGATGTGGTGGCCCTGCCCAATGACCCGACCAATGCCGCCCGCGCGCTGGTGGTGCTGGAGCAGATCGGCTGGGTCAAGCTGCGCGATGGCTATGACCCGATACGCGCCTCCGACAAGGACGTGGCGCAGAACCTGAAGAAGATCAAGCTGATTGCCTTGGAGGCCGCCCAGCTGCCGCGCTCGCTGGACGACACCGACTACTCCTTCGTCAACGGCAATTTCGCGCTCGCCTCCGGCCTCAAGCTGACCGAGGCGCTGGCGCTGGAGAAGACCGGCCCGACCTACCAGAACCTGGTGGCCGTGCGCACCGAAGACAAGGACAAGCCCTGGGTCAAGGACATCGCCGATGCCTACCGCTCGCGCGAATTCCTGGCCGTGACCGAGACCCGCTTCGCCGGCTTCGTCAAGACCGACTACCAACAAGCCCTGAAGTAAGTAAACCACCATGACAATCATCCAACGCCTGCTGCTGGCCGGCCTGGCCAGCCTCGCCCTGAGCGCCCCGGCCCTTGCCCAGGACACCATCAGAATAGCCGTCACCAACGGCCCCCATGCGCAGATCGCCGAAGTGGCCAAGAAGGTCGCCGAGCGAGAGGGCCTGAAGCTGCAGATCGTCGAGTTCGCCGACTACATCCAGCCCAATGCGGCGCTCGATGCCGGCGATGTGCAGGCCAATAGCTACCAGCATCTGCCCTTTCTGAACTCGCAGATCCAGGCACGCGGCTACAAGATCAGCGGCGTCGGCTACACGGTGACGGCCCCGCTGGGCTACTACTCGAAGAAGTACAAATCGCTGAACGATCTGCCCAAGGGCGCCAAGGTGGGCATACAGAACGACCCGTCGAACAGCGGCCGGGCGCTGAACCTGCTGCAGAAGGCCGGCCTGATCAAGCTCAAGCCCACGGCCGGCATCTCGGCCTCGCTGAGCGACATCATCGACAACCCGCGCGGCCTGCAGATCATTCCGGTCGAGGCGGCCCAGCTGCCACGCACCCTGGATGACCTGGACGCCTCGGCGATCAACACCAACTACGCGGTGCAGGCCGGGCTGGTGCCGACACGCGACGCCATCGCCATCGAGGACGCCAAGGGCCCCTACGCGAATCTGATCGCCGTGCGCACCGAAGACAAGGACAAGCCCTGGGTGCCCAAGCTGGTGCGCGCCTTCCAGTCGCCCGAGGTGAAAAAGCTGGTTGAGAGCACGCTCGACGGCTCCCTGATCCCTGCATTCTGAGGATGACCATGAAGACACTGATACTCGGCGGCGCCCTGGGCCTGGCCAGCGCCATCCATCCGCTCACCGCCATCGCCCAGGCCGTGGCCCCGGCCGACGCGCCACAGGCCTCGGCCACACAGCTCGACAAGGTCGTCGTCACCGCCCAACGCCGCAAGGAGGGCGCGCAGGACGTGGGCATTGCGTTGTCGGTGCTGAACGGCCAGGAGCTGACGGAGCGCGGCGTACTCAATGTCAACGACCTGCAGAAGCACACGCCCAGCCTGGAGGCCGAGCCGGCCTTCGGCGGCGGCCAGCCGCAGTTCCGGCTGCGCGGCGTCGGCTTCTCGGACTACGCTTCGAACAACACCTCGACGGTGGGCATCTACATCGACGAAGTCGCGCTGCCGTTCGCCATCCAGACCCAGGGTCTGCTGTTCGATCTGGCCCGGGTCGAGGTGCTGCGCGGCCCGCAGGGCACGCTGTACGGCCGCAACAGCACCGGCGGCGCCGTCAACTTCATCACCAACCGCCCGACGGCCGACACCCATGCCGGCCTGAGCCTGGAATACGGCTCGCACGGCGCGCTGAGCGCCCAGGGCTTTGTCAGCGGTGCGCTGAGCAGCGAGCTGCGCGGCCGTCTGTCGGTGGCCACGGCCCAGGGCGGTGCCTGGCAGTTCAACCGGCTGACCGGCGACAAGCTGGGCGACAAGGACCAGCTCGCGCTGCGAGGCCAGCTCGAATGGGACGCCACCCGCTCGCTGAACCTGCTGCTGGCCGTGCACAGCGCCAGCGATAAATCCGACGGCCAGGGCCTGTACCTGTTCGCACCGTTTGCCAGCGGCGGCGGCGCCGGCCCCAGCCTGCCGGCTGACACCAGCCGGCGCGCCACCGGTTGGGGCCTGCGGCCCGAGTTCGCGCAGCAGATCGGCCTGAGTGCCGACGCCAAGCCGCAGCGCGACAACCTGAACCAGGGCGCCAGCCTGACCGCCAAGCTGGACCTGGGCGCCACCGAGCTGAGCAGCATCACCGCCTACAGCCGCCTGCGCCGCAAGGAGCTGGGCGACTGGGACGCCTCGCAATTTGCCGAGTCGGACGAGTTCTTCAACAGCCGGGTCAAGGTGGTCTCGCAGGAGCTGCGCCTGGCCTCGACCGGCAACCAGGCATTCGAATGGGTGGCCGGCGCCTACTTCTCCAAGGAAAAGCTGGACGAGCAGTTCTTCTCGGACTTCAGCCATGTGCCCGGCATCGGCGCCTCGGCGCTGACCCGCTACCGCCAGCAGGCCCAGGCCAGCGCCCTGTTCGGCCAGGGCAGCTGGCGCCTGAGCCCGCAGCTGAAGCTGATCGCCGGTCTGCGCTACGAGCATGAAAAGCGCGAGCTGCGTGGCCTGACCACCGGCTTCATCAGCCCGCCGTTCGCCTTTGTGCCGCCCACCGACCGCGATCTGTCCAGCAAGGAACCCTCGGGCAAGCTGGCGCTGGAATACCAGCAGACGCGCGATCTGCTGTTCTACGGTTCGCTGAGCCGCGGCGTCAAATCGGGCGGCTTCACCGCCTACAACACCACCAACGTCGCCCAACTGGCCGCCTTTCAGCCCGAAGTGCTGTGGGCCTACGAGGCCGGCTTCAAGAGCGAGCCGACGCGCAGCCTGCGCATCAACGGTGCGGTCTTCCACTACGATTACCGCAACCAGCAGGTGCTTTCCACCGTCTACGACCCGGTGTCCAAGGGGCCGATCGGTCGTATCGCCAATGCGCCCAAGTCCAAGATCGATGGTTTCGAGCTGGAACTGCAGTGGCAGCCCAGCACCGGGCTGGAAATTGCCCAGTACCTGGGCTACAAAAAGGGCTCGTACACGCAGTTCTCCAGCGTCGATGCGCAAGCATCCATAGCGGCTGGCAAGGAAGTTAGCAAAGACTTCGCAGGCACTTCGCTGAGTTTTCCCAAGCTCAGCTACGGTGGCGCGGTGGCCTACCAATGGCTGGCGGGTGGCTACAAGCTGCGAGCCGAGGGCCATTACAGCTACCGTGACAAGCTGGAAGCCACGCGTCTGATCTTCACGCCCGAGTACGACGTCGCGTCCTACTGGCTGGCCGACGCCAGCCTGTCGCTGACGCCGGCGTCCTCACCCTGGACGGTGACCCTGTGGGGCCGCAATCTGTTCAACCAGAAGTACGACCAGACGCGCAATTTCTTCATCGACGCCAAGGTGGCGGCGTCCGGCCAGCCGGCCACATTCGGAGTGAGGTTGAACTACGCGCTTTGAGCCGGCGCTGCGGTTCGTGACAAAGTGCGCAAAGTGCACAAACCCGCAAGTCAGACACAAAAACTTGCATCCCTGTGTCAACCACTGTTTCTTGAGCGACGTTTTGCCACGGTAGGTCCGAAGCGGCAGCAGCCGGGGACCGGTCAAGAAGGCAAAAAGTCATCATGAATCTCGCACCGCACACGCATCAAGTTCCCGCCAAGCGCCAACCGGCGGAGTGGACACTGGAGAAGGGCCGCAAATACGAGCCCTTCGACAGCGGCAAGATCAACGGCGACCAACGCAGCGTCGCCCGCGCCATCCGCATGGACCGCAAGCGCTGATAAAAACGGCTCCCCCAGCCTCAAACACAGGCCCACTTCGGTGGGCCTGTTTCATTTCCGGCCTGGCTTCGCAGAATTCCATATATCTAATTCACGGATAAGGAAATACGAAATCTGTTGTTCCTGATCTAAAGACTGCCGCCTAAGCTCCGCCTCCTGATCCTTTTGGCCTGATGGCCGGCCCCGGAGCATGAGCAGCAACGCAGCATCATTGAATGGTTTTGCCCCCGCGGGCGCCAGCCTGCCCGCCGGTGAGCGCCGCAAGCCGCGGCACGTGCTGCCCGGTTTCGGCCTGACCATGGGCTACACCCTGGTCTATCTGTCGCTCTTGGTGCTGATTCCCTTGAGCGCCGTGTTCCTGAAAACCGCCGGCATGGGTTGGGATCATTTCTGGGATGTGGTCACCGCGCCGCGCGTCGTGGCTTCGTACAAGCTGAGTTTTGGTGCCTCGCTGCTGGCTGCTTCGATCAACGCGGTGTTCGGGCTGATGCTGGCCTGGTCGCTGGTGCGCTATGAGTTCCCGGGCAAGAAGCTGGTCGATGCGCTGATCGATCTGCCCTTCGCCCTGCCCACGGCCGTGGCCGGCATCGCGCTGACGGCGCTTTACGCCCGCAACGGCTGGCTGGGCAGTCTGCTGGAGCCGCAGGGCATCAAGGTGGCGTTCACGCCGCTGGGCATCCTGGTCGCGCTGACCTTCATCGGTCTGCCCTTCGTCGTGCGCTCGGTCCAGCCGGTGCTGGAAGACCTGGAAACCGAGCTGGAAGAGGCCGCCGCCTCGCTGGGCGCCCGGCGCTGGCAGACCTTCCGCTACGTGATCCTGCCGACCTTGACGCCGGCGCTCTTGACCGGCTTTGCGCTGGCCTTTGCCCGCGCCGTCGGCGAGTACGGCTCGGTGATCTTCATTGCCGGCAATCTGCCCATGGTGTCCGAGATCACGCCGCTGATGATCATCACCAAGCTGGAGCAATACGACTACCAGGGCGCCACGGCCATCGCCTCGGTGATGCTGGTGTTCTCCTTCGTGCTGCTGTTCGTCATCAACGGGCTGCAGGCCTGGAGTTCGCGCCTGAACGGCGCCGGGAGGGTCAGGTAATGGCGGGCGCGGCGGCAGCAGCATTGGGCATCCCGGCGTTGAGGCGGGGCGCGCAGCGCTACGAGTCCAACCCGGCGACGCGCGAAGCGCCCTGGGTCAAGTGGACGATCTTGGCCGTCTCCCTGAGCTTTTTCGCGCTGTTCCTGCTGATGCCGCTGGTGGCGGTGTTCAGCGAGGCGCTGCGCAAGGGCTTTGGCACCTATATCGCGGCCCTGGTCGAGCCGGACGCCCTGTCGGCCATCCAGCTAACCCTGGCCGCTGCGCTGATCTCGGTGCCGCTGAACCTGGTGTTCGGCGTGTCGGCGGCCTGGGCCATCACCAAGTTCGACTTCCGCGGCAAGCATTTGCTGATCACGCTGATCGACCTGCCGTTCTCGGTCTCGCCGGTGGTGGCCGGCCTGATCTATGTGCTGATGTTTGGCGCCCAGGGCTGGATAGGCCCCTGGCTGCAGGAGCACGACCTGAAGATCATCTTCGCCGTGCCGGGAATCGTGCTGGCGACGGTATTCGTGACCTTCCCCTTCGTCGCCCGCGAGCTGATTCCGCTGATGGAGGCCCAGGGCCGCGACGAGGAGGAGGCCGCCACGGTGCTCGGCGCCTCGGGCTGGCAGACCTTCTGGCATGTCACCCTGCCGAACGTGAAGTGGGGCCTGCTGTACGGCGTGATCCTGTGCAATGCCCGCGCGATGGGCGAGTTTGGCGCCGTGTCGGTGGTGTCGGGCCATATCCGCGGCATGACCAACACGCTGCCGCTGCACGTCGAGATTCTCTACAACGAATACCAGTTCGCGGCCGCGTTCGCGGTGGCGTCACTGCTGGCCATCCTGGCCCTGGTCACTCTGGTGTTGAAGCAATTTGTCGAGTGGCGAGCCCATTCGGCGGTGAAGGAAGAGCAAGCATGAGCATCCAGGTCAAGAACATCCACAAGTCCTTCGGCAACTTCGTCGCCCTGGGCGACGTCAGCCTGGACTTCCCCAGCGGCGAGCTGGTTGCGCTGCTGGGCCCCTCGGGCTGCGGCAAGACGACCTTGCTGCGCATCATCGCCGGCCTGGAGACGGCCGATCGCGGCCAGGTGCTGCTCGATGGCGAAGACGCTTCCGACACCCATGTGCGCGAGCGCCAGGTCGGCTTTGTGTTCCAGCACTACGCGCTGTTCCGCCACATGACGGTGTTCGACAACGTCGCCTTCGGCCTGCGCGTCAAGCCCCGCGCGCAACGGCCCAGCGACGCGGTGATCAAGGGTAAGGTGCACGAGCTGCTGCAGCTGGTGCAGCTGGACTGGCTGGCCGACCGCTTCCCCTCGCAGCTGTCCGGTGGTCAGCGCCAGCGCATCGCGCTGGCCCGCGCACTGGCCGTCGAGCCCCGCGTGCTGCTGCTGGACGAGCCCTTCGGTGCGCTGGATGCCAAGGTGCGCAAGGAGCTGCGCCGCTGGCTGCGCCGCCTGCATGACGAGCTGCACATCACCAGCCTCTTCGTCACCCACGACCAGGAAGAGGCGCTGGAAGTGGCCGACCGCGTCGTGCTGATGGACCATGGCCAGGTCGAGCAGGTCGGCACACCCAACGAGGTCTACGAGCACCCGGCCACGCCCTTTGTCTATGGCTTCCTTGGCGCGGTGAACCGTTTCGAGGGCAGGGCCGATGGCGGCCTGCTCCATGTCGGCGAGCATCGCATCGTCCACGGTGCTTCAGATCTGACCCCCGGGGCGCAGATGCTGGCCTACGCCCGCCCGCACGAGCTGGACATCAGCCTGGTGGCCACCGAGCATGCGATCGCCGCCCGCGTGGTGCGCGTGCTGAGCTTCGGCGCCAGCGCCCGCGTCGAGCTGCTGGGCCCGAATGACCAGCACTTGGAGGCCGAGCTGAGCCGCGAACGCGCGCAGGCGCTGAATCTGCAGTTCGCCCAGCATGTCTGGCTGCAGCCCTCGCGCCTGAGCCTGTTCGCCGCGCCAGACACGAATCTACAGAAAGCCGCCTGATGAATTTCCAGCAACTGCGCATCATCCGCGAGTCGGTGCAGCGCAACTTCAACCTGACCGAGGTCGCCAACGCGCTGTACACCTCGCAGTCGGGCGTCAGCAAGCACATCAAGGATCTGGAAGACGAGCTGGGCATCGAGCTGTTCGTGCGCCGCGGCAAGCGCCTCTTGGGCCTGACCGAGCCGGGCAAGGAACTGCTGCAGATCGTCGAACGGATGCTGCTGGACGCCAAGAACATCAAGCGCCTGGCCGAGCAGTTCTCCAACAGCGAGCAGGGCCAGCTGACCATTGCCACCACGCACACGCAGGCGCGCTACGCGCTGCCCCAGGTGGTGAGGCGCTTCAAGGCAGCGTACCCGCGCGTGCACCTGGTGCTGCACCAGGCCAGCCCGGCGGAGATCGTTGCGCTCTTGCAGTCGGGCGAGGCGGACATCGGCATCGCCACCGAGGCGCTGGACGAGATCGAGCACCTGGTCACCTTCCCGTATTACGGCTGGCACCACGCCGTGGTCGTGCCCGAGGGCCATGCGCTGGCGGTCAACCGCCACGAACCGTTGACGGTGGAAGAACTGGCCGAGCATCCGCTGATCACCTACCACGAGGGCTATACCGGCCGGGCCCGCATCGATGCGACCTTTGCCAAGGCCGGACTGACGCCCGACATCGTGATGTCGGCACTGGACGCCGACGTGATCAAGACCTATGTCGGCGTCGGCCTGGGCGTGGGCATCGTCGCGTCAATGGCTTTCGAGGCGCAACGCGATCAAGGCCTGGTTCTGTTGCCTGCACAACACATCTTTGAGCCGAATACCACCCTGATTGCGGTGCGGCGCGGCCACTTCTTGCGTGGTTTTGCGTATCGCTTCCTGCAGGAGTGTGTGCCGGCGCTGACTGAATCCCACGTGCGAGAAGCCGTGGAGCCAGAGTGATCGCTAACTCAACCGAAGCTCCTCGGTACTAGCCCGGGCTGGAAAACCCCAAGTGCACCAGAATGCGCGCCCAACTAGAGTGCGTGCACCGCTGCAGTGCTTGGTTCGACCAGCAGCTACGGGGGTGGGTTCGAGGAGACAAATAAAGCAGATCGAATAACAAAACAAGGTGGCGCCTCGGGGGTGTCACAATTCCGGGGCGCCATTTTGGCGCCCTTTGTTTTTTGGGGTCCGCTGCGGCAGCTCCCTGCCCACAACCCCCGCGCCCGCCCATGACCGAGTTGATAGTGATTGCCCTGGCCTCCTTGCTGGCCGGTTTTGTCGATGCGGTGGTTGGGGGCGGCGGGCTGGTGCTGATACCGGCGCTGTTCGGTGTGTTTCCCACTGCCGCGCCGGCCACCCTGTTCGGCACCAACAAGGGGGCGGCGATCTGGGGCACGGCGCTGGCGGCCCTGCAGTACGCCCGCCGCGTCACCCTGCCCTGGCATGCGCTGCTGCCGGCCTTTGCCGCCGCGCTGCTGGGCAGCTTCAGTGGCGCCTGGACGGTCACCCAGGTGCCGGCCGACGGCCTGCGCCTGGCCCTGCCCTTCATCCTGCTGCTGGTGCTGATCTACACCCTGGCCAAGAAAGACATGGGCCGGGAGCATGCGCCGCGGCTGTCGGGCGCCACCGAGATCTGGGTGGCCAGTGCCATCGGCCTGCTGATTGGTTTCTACGACGGTTTCTTCGGCCCGGGCACCGGCAGCTTCTTCGTGTTCCTGTTCGTGCGCTTTCTGGGCTTCGATTTCCTGCATGCTTCGGCCAGCGCCAAGATACTGAACACGGCGACCAATTTCGCTGCACTGGTGCTGTTCGCCAGCAAGGGCCATGTCTGGTGGCATATCGCAGCGGTGATGGCGGTGGCCAATGTGCTGGGCAGCCTGATCGGCACGCGCATGGCCCTGAAGCATGGCGCGGGCTTTGTGCGCCTGGCCTTCATCGTCGTGGTCACAGCGCTGATACTGAAGACAGCCTGGGATGGATTTGTGCGTTGACGCTGTGCCCGGGCGTACCCTATGGTTGAGAGAATCGCTAGCTAAGGTGGAAGTTCATGTCTGTTGATCCCCAATTGCGCACGCTGGAAATCGACATCCCGTCCCAGCCCGAGGTCCTGGTCAAGCTGTCCTTGCTGATGGCGGAGGAAGAGGTCAATCTGCAGGCCATGTCCAATCTGGTCGAGTCGGACATGGCCCTGGCCTCGTCGGTGCTGCGGGCGGTCAACTCCTCGCTGTATGGCTTGAAGGGACGGGTGCAGAGCGTGCACCAGGCGCTGACCTATCTGGGCATGCGCGAGGTCGCCGCCATCACCTTCGAGATGGGCATGCGTGCCGCCTTTCCGCCGGCCAAGGAGCTGGAGCCGATCTGGGAGCGGGCCGCCGAGCGCGGCGTGCTGATGGGCCGCATGGGCCAGATGCTGGGCGTCGATCCCTGGGCCGCGCACTCGGCCGGCCTGTTCGAGGAATGCGGCAAGGCGGTGCTGTACCGCCACGCGCCCGATCACTATCCATCGATGCTGCGCGCCGTCGAGCAGGACATGGACCTGGTGCAGCTGGAGAAGCGCGCCTTCGGCGTCAGCCATGATGCACTGGGCGCCGCGCTGTGCGAAAGCTGGGGCCTGTCGGCGCCGGCGGTGGCCAGCGTGCGCCACCATGTGACGGTGCAGGCCAGCGGCCCGATTCCCGAAGCCGTGCAGCGTCCGGCCGTCTGCGTGCTGTCGGCACTGGCCCAGGCCCTGGTCACGGCCCCCGACACCTTGGAAGCGTTGGCCTCGGCGCTGGCACCCAAGGCCCAGCTCGACGAGACGCTGGTGCTGCGCGCGGTGCGCAAGCTGCTGGAGCAGCGACAAGAGCGAGAGAGCCACGGCGGCTGAGCCCGGACGCGATACGAGCGGCAGGGCTGAGTTCGGGCCGGGCGCAGAATACCGTCCCATGAAACCACCCAAGCGGCTGCAAGCCCTGATTGAAGAAGGCCTGATCGACACGGTGGTACGCCAGCTGATGAGCGGCAAGGAAGCCACCGTCTACGTCGTGCGCTGCGGCGACGACACCCGCTGCGCCAAGGTCTACAAGGAAGCCACCGAGCGCAGCTTTCGCCAGGCCGTCGACTACACCGAGAACCGCAAGGTCAAGAACAGCCGCCAGGCCCGCGCCATGGCCAAGGGCACGAAGTTCGGCCGCGAGGCCAGCGAGGCGGCCTGGCAGAGCGCCGAGGTCGACGCGCTGTACCGCCTGGCCGCCGCCGGCGTGCGCGTGCCCCGGCCCTACAACTTCTGCGACGGTGTGCTGCTGATGGAGCTGGTGACCGACGAGGCCGGCGACGCCGCCCCGCGCCTCAATGATGTGCTGTTCACCGCCGAGGAGGCGCGCATCCACCACGCCAGCCTGCTGCGCGAGGTGGTGCGCATGTTGCTGGCCGGCGTCGTGCACGGCGATCTGTCGGAGTTCAACATCCTGCTGGCTGCAGACGGGCCGGTGATCATCGACCTGCCGCAGGCGGTGGATGCCGCCGGCAACAACCACGCCCAGCGCATGCTGCAGCGCGATGTCAACAATCTGCGGGATTTCTTCGGTGGTTTCGCGCCGGACCTGCTACAGACCCAGTTCGGCGCCGAGATCTGGGCGCTGTACCAGGGCGGTACCCTGCACCTGGACACGCCGCTGACCGGCCGCCACGAGCGCAAGGCCGGCCCGGTGGACCTGGGTGGCGTGCTGCGCGAGATCGACGACGCCCGCGCGGAAGATGCGGCGCGGCGGCTGCGCATGCAGACCGCCGGCTGAGGCAACCGTCGCTTACTGGCTGCCCATGCGGAAATAGGAATCGCGGGCGGTGGGGCCGCGCTGCGACAGGGTGTGCACCACATAGTCGAAACTGCGTGCCGGATTGGTGGGCCGCGGTTCGATGCTGGCCGCAGCCTCCGGCGAGGCACCGTCTTCCTGAGCGGGTGAGGACATCGCCTCCAGCGAGATCTTCAGGCGCTGCAGCAGGCCCCAGCAGCCGGGGCCGCTGTATTCGACCTCGAAGCGGCGGTGTATCAGCATGCACACGCGCTGGATGGTCCAGTGGTCGTGGGGCAGGCCGGCGGCGCGCGGGCCGCGCTGCAGCCAGTTGCGCAGCTCGATCACCTGGGCGGCGCTGAGCCGGGTCGGCCGGCCGAAGCCCTTGGCCTTCAGCGCCTGCTCCTTGCCCTCGGACAGCTGGGAGGCCCATTGATGGACGGCCTGGCGCGACACCTGCAGCTGCCGGGCGACATTGGACTGGCTCATGCCCTGCTTCAACAGCTTGACGCCCTCAAGCCGCCGGCTCTCAAGGCCTGCGGCATCACGCTTGTTCGATGGTATGTTCATAATTGCCGAATTCACTGTTTTGGCCCGATCCATACCGCGGTTCCAGCTTTGCACACGGCAAGCCTGAACGGCGGTACGACCACTCTGGATGCGGGCTTCTGGATTTCAGTACAAGGTTCAGACCTGGCCCCTGTGCGGGATCCGTGAACCATGCTGCCAGCCCATCTGTTCTGTTTGACACCTTAAGCAGGGTGCCGTCAAAAATCATCTCAAGTGCGACGAATCAACGAATCTCGGGGATGAGTTGCGTTTGCCGGAGCGCGATGTGTGGGCCCGTCTGGCGGCAAACCCGATGGCATCTGCGATTCCCTGCCTCTGCGCGACTTGGAACACCTGTGTCGTTGACGAAATCAAGCTCTCGATGGGGCACGATTCTCGCTGAATCCGGACGGAATTGCGGGCTTCCCGCGGGCGCTCGGGCCTTGTTTGTTGACGATATGCAGCATCTGAAAAAACCGAACGAGAAAATCTTGCGGCTATTGCAATATTTACCGGATGAGGGTCTGGCGGACACCCGGTTATGCTGAGCAGCCGCAGACTTTGAACCGGACGGGAGCGGTATGAACTCACTCAGCCAGACCAACGAACCGGACGACGATGCGCGTCTGGCGGGCTTGGCCTTTGAGCTGTCGCTGGACATGCTGTGCGTGCTGACGCCCGAGGGGTGCTTCGAGCGCGTCAATCCGGCCTGGGCGCAGACCCTGGGGTGGACGGAGCCGCAGTTGCTGGGCCGGCACTGGCTGGACCTGGCCCATGCCGATCAGCGTGCGCTGCTGGAGCGGGCAGCCGAGGTGGCTCCGACGCAGGCGCCCGGTTTCGAGGTGCAGGCCCGGTTTGCCTGCGCCGATGGCTCTCACCGCGATCTGGCCTGGCGCTGGCAGCGCACGGCCGACGGGCGCAGTATCTGCGTGGTGCGTGACATCACGGCCCAGAAGCGCGCCGAGCAAAGCCTGCGCGAGAGCGAGGACCGCTGGAAGCTGGCGCTGGAGAGCGCCGGCGACGGTGTCTGGGACTGGTACCCGCAGACCGGGGTCGAGATCTTCTCGCGCCGTTTCATCGAGATGTATGGCTACAGCGAGCAAGAGCTGACCAGCCGCCCCGAGGAGTTCGACAAGCGCACCCATCCTGACGATATCGAGCAGCTGCGGCGCGATCGCCAGGCCCATATCGAGGGCCGCACGCCGACCTATATCAACGAGCACCGCGTGCAGTGCAAGGACGGCAGCTGGAAGTGGATACTGACCCGCGGCATGGTCATCAGCCGCGACGAGCAGGGCCGGCCGCTGCGCATGATAGGCACCCACACCGACATCACCAGCCGCAAGCAGGACGAGGCGCTGATCTGGCATCAGGCGCATTTCGACGGCCTGACCGGCCTGCCCAACCGGCGCATGCTGCGCGAGCGCCTGGCCCAGGCCATGGCCCGCTGTGCGGCCAGTGGCCGGCGGCTGGCCCTGCTGTTCATCGACCTGGATCATTTCAAGGAAGTCAACGACACCCTGGGCCATGACAAGGGCGATCTGCTGCTGGTCCAGGCCGCGCAGCGCATCACCGACTGCCTGCGCGAGGGCGATACGGTGGCGCGCATGGGCGGCGACGAGTTCACCGTCGTCATGCCGGGGCTGGTCGATGGCGGCGAGGTGGAGCCGGTGGCCCAGGCCATCCTGGACGCGCTGGCGGCGGGCTTTCAGCTGGGCGACGAGCTGTCTTTCGTGTCGGCCAGCATTGGCATCACCCTCTATCCGCAGGACGCCGAACTGATCGAAGACCTGTTCAAGCATGCCGATCAGGCCCTCTACGTGGCCAAGGATGCCGGCCGCAAGCGCTTCAGCTACTTCACGCCCGAGTTGCAGGCGGCGGCGCAGAACCGGCTGCGTCTGGCCAATGACCTGCGCGTGGCGCTGGCCGGCGGTCAGTTCGAGGTGCACTACCAGCCCATCGTCGAGCTCAACGGTGGCGCGGTGCACAAGGCCGAGGCCCTGCTGCGCTGGCAGCACCCGACCCGCGGGCCGGTCAGCCCGGCCCAGTTCATTCCGATTGCCGAGGCCAGCGGGCTGATCATCGAGATCGGCGAATGGGTGTTCCGCCAGGCGGCCGCCCAGGTGGGCCGCTGGCGGGCGGCGCTGCACCCGGATTTCCAGATCAGCATCAACAAGTCGCCGGTGCAGTTCCGTGTCGAGGCGCAGAACCGCGATGGCTGGGCCCGGCACCTGCAGGGCCTGGGCCTGCCCGGCAACAGCCTGGTGGTCGAGATCACCGAGGGCCTGCTGCTGGACGGCAGCGCCGACGTGGCGACCCGGTTGATGGATCTGCATGCGGCCGGCATCGGTGTGTCGCTGGACGACTTCGGCACCGGCTACTCCTCGCTGTCCTATCTGCAGAAGTTCGACATCGACTATCTGAAGATAGACCAATCGTTTGTGCGAGGGCTGAACCCCTTGGCCAAGGACATGGCCCTGTGTCGGGCCATCATCGTGATGGCGCATGAACTCGGGATGAAGGTGATTGCCGAAGGTGTGGAAACCCCGCTGCAGCGCGACCTGCTGGTCGAGGCGGGTTGCGACTACGCCCAAGGCTATCTGTTTGCCCGACCGATGGCGCCGGATGCCTTCGAGGCCTGGTTGGCGGAAAAGGCGCCCTGATCCTGGACCCCAGCAAAGCTGCCATGCGCCCCCTGCCCTTCATCATCATCCTGACGGTACTCAACCATGTGGCCTTCAACGGCAGCCGCATCGCGGTGTCGCTGTTCGCCATCCACCAGGGCTCGTCGCCGCTGACGGTGGGCATACTGATCGCGCTGTATGCGCTGCTGCCGGCGCTGATGTCGGTCACGGCCGGGCGCTGGATAGACCGCATCGGTGTCAACCGGCCGATGCTGCTGGGCTCGATCGGCGTCAGCGTCGGCACCTTGGCGCCGTTCCTGCTGCCGCATCCGGTGGCGCTGTACTTCACCGCCGTGGTGGTGGGCATGTCCTTCATGCTGATCAATGTGGCGGCCTATCACGCCGTGGGTGGCATGAGCGTGCCGGAGGATCGCACCGTCAACTTCAGCTACCTGGCGCTGGGCTTTTCGACCTCGGCCTTTGTCGCGCCCATGCTGGCCGGTGTGTGCATAGACACGCTGGGCTACCGTGCCACCTTTCTGGTGCTGGCCCTGTTCACCGTGCTGCCCATCGTGGCGCTGGCCGGCAAGCTGCTGCCGGCCGGCCATCCGCGCGACGAGCACGATGCGGCGCCCCGGGGCCCGGTGTTCGACATGCTGAAGAACCCCGAGCTGCGGCGGCTGTTCATCGCCATGGCGATACTGACCGTGGCCTGGGATGTCTACAACTTCGCCATTCCGGTCTATGGCACGCACATCGGCCTGAGCGCTTCGCAGATCGGCATCGTCATGGGTGCGTTCGCCGCCGCCACCTTCACCGTGCGCCTGGCCATGCCCTTCATCGTGCAGCGCATGGAGCCCTGGCCGATGCTGGCCGCCTCGCTCTTGATGTCTGGGCTGGCCTATGTGGCGGTGCCGTTCACGAACAGCGTCGGCGTGCTGATGGCCATCACCTTTCTGCTGGGTCTGGGCCTGGGGGCGCCCCAGCCCATGGTGCTGAGCCTGCTGCACCAGGCCGCGCCACAGGGTCGGGCCGGCGAGGCGCTCGGCCTGCGCACCACCCTGATCAACACCAGCCAGACGGTGATGCCGCTGATCTTCGGCGCCGTCGGCGCCACGCTGGGCATCGCGCCGCTGTTCTGGGGCATGGCGGTGGCCCTGCTGGGCGGCTGCGCGTTTGCGCGGCGCAAGCGGGAGCAGCCCGGCGGCGAGTGAACTTCAGGCGCCCGGGCCGCAGTCCAGGCAACGCTCCACCGGCGGCGGCCCCATATGCAGCGCGCGCTGCAGTTCACGCAGGGCGCTGCGCAGGCCTTCCTCTACCACCGGATGGTAGAAGGGGCTGTCCAGCATCTGCTGCACGGTGTCACCGCGCTGGGCCGACCAGGCCAGCAGATGGCCCAGATGCTCGGCCGCGGGGCCAATCATCTCGGCGCCCAGGAAGCGGCCGCTGCCGCACTCGGCATAGAGGCGCAGCGCACCCTGGTTCTTCAGCATCACGCGGCTGCGGCCCTGGTCCTCGAACGAAACCTGGCCGGTCTGGAAGGCCAGGCCCTGGTGCAGCAGCTGGGTGTAGCTGGCCCCGGCCAGCATGATTTGCGGATCGCTGAACACCACGGCCAGCGGCGCGCGGCGCGGGCGCACGCGCACATCGGGATAGCGGCCGGCGTTGTCTCCGGCGATGCGGCCCTCGTCGGCAGCCTCGTGCAGCAGCATGTGTTCGTCGCCGGCATCGCCGGCCAGGAACACGGCGCTGTTGCCGATCTGGCCGGTGTTGCGGTCGGCGATGGGCACGCCGTTGGCGCCCAGTGGCAGGCCGGCATGTTCCAGCCCCAGCGTCTTGACATTGGGCCTGCGGCCGGTGGCTGCCAGCAGGTAGTCGAAGCGCTCGGTGCCGGCCGGGGTCGTCACCAGCACCTGGTCGCCGTCGCGGGCCACGGCCAGTTCGGCCCCCAGCGTCATCGGCAGCTCGGCAGCGAAGATCTTGGCGCTCAAGGCCTGCAGCAGCGGATCGGTCAGCGGCCCGACGCGGCCCGAGCGCCCGTACAGCCGCACGCGTACGCCCAGCCGGTGCAGCGCCTGGGCCAGCTCCAGGCCGATCACGCCGGTGCCCATCACGGCTACCGAGGCCGGCAGGGTCTGCCAGTCGAACACATCGTCGTTGATGATCAGCCGCTCGCCCAGGGTCTGGCGCCAGGCCGGGTTGACGTCGGGCGTCGAGCCGGTGGCGATGACGATGCGGCCGGCCTCGACGCGGGTGTGATCGTCGAGCTGCAACACGCCCGGCGCGACAAAGCGGGCATGGCCTTGCAGCCGGTGTTCGGCCGGCCATTTGTCGACCGCCTCGGTGACGAAGCCGACAAAACGGTCGCGCTCGTCGCGCACCCGCTGCATCACCTGGGCGCCGTCGATGCGCGGCGGCGCCACATGCACGCCGAAGCGGTGGGCCTCGCCGGCGCTGTGCGCCGCCTCGGCCGCGGCGATTAGCAGCTTGCTGGGCATGCAGCCGACACGGGCGCAGGTCGTGCCATAGGGCCCGCCCTCGATCGCCAGCACGCTGGAGGTGTGCGCCAGCGCCGACCGGTAGGCCGTCATGCCGGCGGTGCCGGTGCCGATGATGACGACGTCACGCTGCAAGCTGTTCATGGCGGGCACCGCATAGCTGAGATGACGCCGATGATAGGCCGTGCGGCCCGAGCAACCGGGTTCAGCGTGCCCGCACCGGCAGGCACAGCTGGCACTCGAAGGCGCCGGTGGCCGGGTCGTAGCGGCCATCGGCCGGGTAGTACTCGAAGCAGGGCCTGCCGTCGGGCTCCAGGCCGCTGGCGGGCAGCCAGTCGCGCAGGAACTCGGTCCAGGCCAGCCCGATGTCGGCGCCGGTGCCGTAGAAGGCGGCTACCGCATAGCGGCCACCAGGCAGATCGGCGATGCCGGCCGGGCTCTTGGCGACGAAGTCGGCCGGCACCTCGACGCAGGCGTCGTAGCGGAATTTGGCCGGGTCGCCGACGCTGGGGTCGTCATGGCCTATGCCGTAGCAGGGAGCATGCCCCAGGCCCTGGGCGGCGCGCCAGGGGAAGAAGGTCTCGGCCCAGAAGCGGCCGACGCTGGGGCCATAGGGACCGGTGTGGCGCAGATAGGCGACGCGTGTGCCGGGCAGGGTGTTGAGTTTCACTTCCATAGCAAGCTCCGGGTTTGAGGAGTACTCAGGATGGGTCAAAGGCCCGCCCGTCGCCTGACCGGGCTTGCGGTCGGCCTGATCCAGATTGCTCTGTGCCGCCTGGGCGCGCACGGCCTCCAGCTGATCGGCCCAGCGCTGCGGCGTCTGCTCACGCCAGGCGCTGGGCGTGCAGCCGAAGCGCAGCTTGAAGGCGCGGGCAAAGGCCTCGCCGGAGCCGAAGCCGACCGCCAGCGCCACGTCCAGCACCGGCCGACGCGAATGATTGGCCAGGTGCACGGCCGCCACCTCGAGCCGGCGGCGGCGCAGATAGTCGCCCAGCGTCTCGCCGGTCCAGGCGGCGAACAGGCGATGGAAGTGGAAGGCCGAAAAATGCGCGACCTCGGCCAGACTGGGCAGGTCCAGCGCCTGGTCCAGGTGGCGGTCGATGTGGTCCAGCACCCTGTTCATGCGCTGGGCATAGGCCAGCGAGTGGGCACGGTTCGAGTCACTGGGCTTCATGGGGCGGCAGTGTAGGGGCTGCACAATCGCCGTCCATGAGCCACCCACCACCGCCAGACCGTCCAACCGCGCAGCGCCGCGAGCAGGTCGTGGCCGCCTGGGTGGACGCGCTGCGCCGCCAGGCCGATGCGGCGACGCTGAAAAGCCTGCCCACGCTGGCCGACGAGGACGCCGCCCGCGTGATGGCCCTGCTGCGTGGCGAGGCCGAGGGGCTGCCGGCTGAGGCGCCCGAACCGGAGGACCCCGAACCCGGCACCGTCAGCGGCCAGTTCCGCCCCTGCCTGACCCTGCAGACGCTGAGTCGCGGCGACGGCCTGCTGGGCCTCAAACCCAGCGGCAAGCTGGGCCCGCGCGGCGAGCAGGTGACGGTGGCCTACATCACCTGGACCTACCGCACCGAGGCTGGCGCCCGCTGGCAGACCGAGGCCCCGAACTCGGTGCTGAACCGCCGGCCCGCGCCGCTGCAGGCGCTCTACGACACCGGGGGGCCGGTTCAACTGATGCGGCGCGATCTGGCGGCCGAGGCCGATGCGATCGATCTGGTTTGGGAGCTGGGCTTTGTGCCGGTGCCTGCTGGCCATCTGCAATGGCGCAGGCGCGAGGCCGGCGAGCAGCTGGGCCCGGTCTGGACCCTGGCCCAGGAGGAGTTCTTCGGCGACTTCTGGGCCGAGCAGGTGCCGCGGCTGCAGGCCCTGGGCTGGACGGTGGTCGTCAAGCCCGGCTTTGCGCACGAGAGCGTGCCGGTGCAGCGCTGGAAGCTGATCGTCAGCCCGGACACCGGTGAGTTGCTGGGCAAGGCGCTGGACGAACCTCTGGCCGCCCGCCAGCGCCCGGTCGACAAGCTCAAGCTGCCCGAGCGCGAGGGCTCCTGGCTGCTGAGCCTGGGTGTCGAGATCGATGGCCAGACGTTGGACCTGGCCCCGATGCTGGCCGATCTGCTGAAGCGCGACACGCGCTGGCTCAGCGCCGCGCAGATCGCCGCCATCGACGACCGCGCGGTGATCTCGCTGCGTGCGCCCGGGGGCCGCCGCATCGAGGCACCGGCCGCGCCGCTGAAGGCCATCATCGGCGCGATGGTCGATCTGCTGACCGACCCGCTGCGCGCGCAAAACCAGGAGGGCCCGCTGCGTCTGGGTGCCTGGGAGGCGCGCCGGCTGGAGGCCCTGCGCTGGGGCCTGGTGCAGGCCCATCGCGTTGGCGACCAGAGCGGCTGGCAGCTGGAGGGCGAGGCCGGCCTGGCCAGCCTGGCGCGGCGGCTGCAGGCGCTGGGTGCACCTCAGCCGGTGGCGGCGCCCCAGGGGCTGAATGTGCAGCTGCGGCCCTACCAGCTCGAGGGCCTGGCCTGGCTGCAGTATCTGCGGGCCCAGCAGCTGGGTGGCATCCTGGCCGACGATATGGGCCTGGGCAAGACGGCCCAGGCGCTGGCCCATGTGCTGGTCGAGAAGCAGGCCGGGCGGCTGGACCTGCCGACCCTGGTCGTGCTGCCGACCTCGCTGATCTTCAACTGGCAGGCCGAGGCGCGGCGCATGGCGCCATCTTTGAGCCTGCTGACCCTGCAGGGGCCAGCGCGCGACACCCTGTTCCAGCAGATGGGCGATCACGATCTGGTGCTGACCACCTATCCGCTGCTGTGGCGCGATATCGAGCGCTTGGCCGCCCAGCGCTTCCATCTGCTGATACTCGACGAGGCGCAGATGGTGAAGAACGCCGGTGGCCGCAGCGCCCGCGCGCTGCGCCGCCTGCAGGCCCGCCACTGCCTGTGTCTGACCGGCACGCCGCTGGAGAACCATCTCGGCGAGCTGTGGGCCCAGTTCGACTTCCTGATGCCCGGCTTTCTGGGCGACGCGCGGGACTTTGCCCGCCGCTGGCGCAAGCCCATCGAGGAGAACGGCGAAACCCTGCGCGCGCAGCTGCTGGCCCAGCGCGTGCGGCCCTTCATCCTGCGCCGCCGCAAGCAGGACGTGGCGAGCGAACTGCCGCCGCGCACCGAGGTCATCAAGCGCGTGCAGCTGCAGGGCCAGCAGCGCCAGCTCTACGAGGGCGTGCGCGCCGCGGCCGACGAGCAGGTGCGGCGCGTGCTGGCGCGGCAAAGTTTCCAGGGCGCGCAGATCACCATCCTCGATGCGCTGTTGAAGCTGCGCCAGGTCTGCTGCGATCCCCATCTGGTCAAGGGCACGAAAACCCCGAAGACCATGGAACGCGCCAAGCTGGAGCTGCTGGCCGATATGCTGCCGGCCCTGGTCGACGAGGGCCGGCGCGTGCTGGTGTTTTCGCAATTCACCGAGATGCTGGAGCTGATTGCCGAGCAACTCACCGAGTTGCAGCTGCCCTTCCTGAGCCTCACCGGCAAGACCCGGCCCCAGCAGCGCGGCGCCGTGGTGCGGCAGTTCCAGAGCCTGGAGGCGCCGATCTTCCTGGTCAGTCTGAAGGCCGGCGGCGTGGGCCTGAACCTGACCGCCGCCGACACCGTGATCCATATGGACCCGTGGTGGAACCCGGCCGTCGAGGAGCAGGCCACGGCGCGCGCCCACCGCATCGGCCAGGATCAGCCGGTGTTCGTCTACAAGCTGGTCGTCGAGGGCAGCATCGAGGAGCGCATGCTGGAGCTGCAGGCCCGCAAGCTGGCCCTGGCCCAGGGCGTGCTGGGCCATGACGCGGCCGGCGCGGTGAAATTCAGCGAGGCAGATCTGGGCGCGCTGCTGGCGCCTTTGAATGCGGTACTCGATACCCTGGACGGGCCGGTCCCCGACCCGTCATCGAATATTGGCAGATGGGGCCGAACAGGCTCCAGCAGTTGAGTGGGATGCACCACCCATACTGCCGGACCTGTATATGCCGATGGGGTTTGACCCCATTTATTGAAATTCCCCTGAGCAGTTGAAGAGTCTGGTTTATGGACTTGTCGCCGACCAGATCATATTGGTATCAAGTAAGTATCAGAGTTTGTTTTTCTATCACTGCATGCCCGATTTGTCGGATGTTTTGATGATGTGCCGCACCGGCACGCCAAAATAACGAGCCAATTCACGTGCCACCCGGTACACGACGGCGCGGCCGGTTTCTGCGCGCTTGATGGTGGCAATTGACACCCTGAATTTGCCGTCGCTGCAGGCATGGGCCATTTCTTCCTGGCTTTGCAGACGCTCGGTGCGCAAATCCTTCAATACTTCGGTGACGAGGAAGACGCGGCCCTTGGAGGCGCTGGCTTTTGCTGCCGAGGCGGTTGCGCCTGGGTTCGAGGGTGAGGAATCGAACTGCTGTGGTTGATCAAAACTGGTCATGGTCGGCCCCAACATGGGTTTTGTGGACCGGCCGTTGGTGGCCGGTGTCTGCCCGGAGCCATCCGCCCCAAGCGCTAACGCACTCTAGGAAAACCGCGAACATGCCACCTTCCGGAAAGCTTCCGGACCCCAGAAACGACAAAACCCAAGGGATAACCCTTGGGTTTTGCGGACCTATATCAGCGCGGCAGACCAGTACGCACGCTGCAAGACCGAAATGAAGTGTGCGCCTTGACGGCGCGGATGTCGGGCTCAGTTCGACATCAGCCCGGTATCACGTGCCACCCGGTTCAGTCGTCGTTGATGATTTGCGGGTCCGAGGTCGGATACAGGCCGTTGACCTGCAAGGGGTCGGAGAACAGCAGGACCACGCCCTTGGTCACGGTGTCGTCGGTGGGCATGCTGATCGAAACCGAGCCCTGTACGGCCGGAAAGAAGTTATTGGGCGTCAGCACTGGCACGCCACCGATGGTCTTGAATACGGCGCCCACCAGGGTCAGCGTCGAATCGGTGGCCTGAACAATGGTGCAGGCGCCGGCGCTCAGGGCAATGCTCAGCGGCAGAGTGGCCGGTTGCGAACATTTTTTGTCAATATAGTAGTTGGCAACAGCAATCTGGTTGGCGTTGACCTGGGCCTGAACGTAATAGGTATTGGGCATGACGGTATTCCTCTCTGGCGTGTGGGTTTTGATCCTGGATCAAACGCCGGGCGGTAGGCGTTTTGATAACCATTCCTGCTCGCGCAATACCTGCCCGCTTCGACCCAAGCAGGAATGTGCCTGAACCCAGACCTCGGTAATATCGAAATGAACCCGCAATAAGGGGTCCAGTTCTTTTAACTCGGTCAATACCTGGGTGCACTGTGCTTGCGCGGCGGCGTTCGTGGGGCGGGCTCCCGCCAGGGCCAAGCGCAAACGGCCGCGCTCGACCCGCAATCGCAGATCTTCGGGCTGGCGGGCAATGGCGTCTTGCACCACCGGCAGCAGGTCGTTCAGCAACTGCATGGCCTGGGCTTGCTGCCCCTGCGCCTCCAGGGCGCTGGCCAGCGCCAGCTGGGTCTGCACTCGCAGCGGCAGGCGCTGCAGGGCTGCGCCGGACAGGGCGCCCTGGTCCAGCGCTGCCATTTCATCGCTCAGCTCGCGCAAGCGGCTGGCCTGCGAGCCCATGCTGCCAATTGTTGCGCTCGCTTGCGCCACTTCCAGGCGGGTCTGCATCAACCGCCAGCGGCGGTTCTTCGGTTCTTGCTGAAGCAACTCTCGGGTCAGCGCCAAACCGCTTGACCATTCGCTACGGGCCTGTGCCGGGTCGCGCAGCCGGTGCCAGGCGTTGCCCAGCCACCAGCGCGCCAGTGCTTCGCGGTACACCCACTCCAGATCCTTGGGGGCCGAGGCGCGGGCGCTGACAACACCTTGCAGACCGTCGGCGAAGAGTTGCTGGGCTTGCCGGAACTCGCCTTGCCACAGCAGGGTGGTGCCCAGCCAGGTCATGCTGTCGGCCACCCCAGCCCTGAGCGTCAGATCCTGCGGGCGCTGGTTCAGCACCTGCTGCTTCAAGGCGATCGATTCGCGGAATTGTTGGGTCGCACCGAGCAGATCACCGGTGGTCAGCATCACGGTTCCCAGGCTGTTTTGCGCGTAGGACAGCTCCGCTGTGGCCTCGAGTTGTGTCGGTGCTGCCTCCAACCAGGCGGCGCTGTAGCGGCGGTAGTCCTCGAACTCGACACGTGCCGGATCAAACTGTCGCTTGGTGAAATGCACATGACCCAGCCAGAATGCAGCCGTGCCTTGCGCCTTGCGCCAATCCGCCGTCAATTGGCCCTCGGGCGGCGCGGCAGAAAGCAAACCTCGTGCGGTTTGCAGAGGCTCGATCGCAGCATCCAGCTCACGCTTGAAGACGCGCACCTCGCCAATCACCGTCAGCGCCTTGGCCCGCTGCAGGATGCTGCGCGCATCGCCGTTGCCATCCCCCGCTTGTGCCGCTGCCAAATGCTCCATCGCCTTGGTGCCGACGCTGTCCAGCAGCTCCAGCCGGCCGATCGGCCGCAGCTTGTCGGCGAAGTCGCCGAGCATGTAGCCGACAAGGTCGTCGGCCTGGGCGCTGCGCTGCTGGGCGATCTGTTCGGCGCGGTGGGCGCGCCAGGCGAGCGTCCCCGCCAGCACGGCCAGCGCGGCGATGCCTATCACCGCCGACAGGCGCAGCCGCTCGCCCAGCCGGGCGCGGCGCAGCGAAGCCTGAACGAAGTCCTGCTCGGCCTGGCTGAACGAGAACTCGACGCGCTGCAGCAGCTCTCGCGTCTCGACCAGCTGCTTGCCCTTGGGCAGCAGGTATTCGGCGCTGCGCGCTTCGTCCAGCCAGCGCTGCACCTGGGAGCGCAGGCGGCTGCGCAGCTGCAGGGCCTGCAGATGGGCGGCGATCCAGTCGGTGACCCGGGGCCAGCGCCGCAGGATGGCTTCGTGGGCGACGCGAAAGCCGGCCTGGCCGTCGATCAGATCGCTGACCAGCAGCCGGGCATCGACCAGCGCCTGCACCAGCTCGCGCTCGGCCGGTCCGCGCAGCTCGGCCCATAGCGCGCGCCGGCTGGTCACCCGCGACTCGTCGCCGGACAGCATCACCAGCAGGGACAGCACATGGGGCAGGGCCTCCTGCTGGATGGGCAGCAGCGCAGCGATAAGGCTTTCCGCGCGCAGGCCGATCGCGCCCTCCAGCCCGCCAGCCGAGCCGCCCGGCTGGCCGCCGAGCTGGCGGTAGGCCTCGAAGCTCAGCTCGCCCTGCGGGCCGCGCTGGCGGTAGAGCTCCTCCAGCGTGTACTGCAGCAGCGGCAGCGCGTCGGGGCTGTGGGCGGCGTCGTCGCACAGCACATCGTCCAGCCGCGTCTGGGTGGCGGTGTCGAAGCCGAAGCTCAGGCCAGCGGCGCGGGCGGGCAGGCGGATCATCTGCGTGATCTCTGCCCGCGTCGGCGGGGCCAGGTCGAAATGTGCGCCCTGGGCCTTGTTGGCCATCAGCTGCGGGTATTCGGCCAGGCGCGGATAGAAGTCATTGCGACAGGCGGCCACCACCAGCACGCGGCCGCCACGGGCCAGTGCCTGCAGGGTGTCCAGAAAGCCCTGGCGCTGGACTTCGTCGAACTCGGGCGCGACGAACAGGGCCTCCAGCCGGTCCACAAACAGCAGCTGGATCGCTTTGGGCGCGTCGTCCTGACCGCTTTCACGCTTCAGTGCCCACTCAAGCTCGGACAGCACCATGTCCATGCCATCTTGCAAATGAGCGGCCAGTGAGCTGGCGCTGGTGCCGGGGAACATCGGTTTGCCCTCGCCCAGTTCCCAATCCATCAGCGCCGCGGCCAGCGCTGTGAGCAACGATTGCGCACCGACGTCGCCCAGGTCCAGACTGGTGCTGCTGAGTGCGCGCACGCCGTCGAAGCCCGTGGGCCGTGTCAGGGCCGGGACCAGGCCGGCCAGCACCAGCGAGGTCTTGCCCGAGCCGCTGGGCCCCAGCACCAGGCACATGCCCTGCTGGCTGAGCAGTTGCTGATGGGCGCAATGCAGCAGGGCCTGTGTGGCCTGCTCGCGGCCGTAAAACACCTGGGCATGGGCCTCGTCGAAGGCCAGCAGGCCGCGAAACGGCGAGCCGCCCGCCCAGGCGCCCTCGCGCGCCTGCTCGATGCCGCCATCCAGCGAACGCACCGCCGCCACGGCGCGATAGCCGCGCTTGCGTATGGTCTCGATATAGCGCGGCTCGGTGGCGCTGTCGCCCAGGGCGCGGCGCAGCTGGGCAATCGTCTTGTGCACCGGGTTGTCACCCAGCGGTGCGTCGGCCCAGCATTGGGTCAAGAGGTCTTCGGCGCTCAGCACCTCGCCGGGACGCTCGCACAAGGCGACCAGCACGTCCATCGCCCGCGGCTCGACCTGGCGTACCTGATCGCCACACTCCAGCCGGTTGGCGCCGGGCTGGACAGCCCAGTCACCGAGGACGAAATCAGCGCCGCGCATCAGGCCCGGACCCAGGCTCGGCCTGCCATGAGGAAGCAATCGACATCATCAACATCAAACAGCACCCCAACGCCCTTGTTCTTGTCGGCAAAGTATAGGGGTGCGGTATCAGTCCAGGATCTAGGCCGGACGCCGCAGTTCGCACAGCAGTTCGGTACAGGGCTCACCGCGAAACAGGGCGTCCTGGGTCTGCGTGTGGCTCATGCCGATGCGCTCGAGCAGACGCAGAGAGGCGATATTGCGGGCATCGGTGATGGCTATGACGCGCTTGATGGCTCTGTGCTCGAACAGCATGTCCACGGCCGCGCGTACCGCCTCGGTGGCCAAGCCCTGGTGCTGGGCCTGTGGCGCCAGCGTGAAGCCGATCTCGGCATGGGCGTCGTCGCCGGCATGGACGCAGATGCCGATGTCACCGATCAGCCGCCCGCTGGCGCGCTCGGCGATGGCAAGCTGGAACCAGACCCCGTCCAGGCAGAACGGCGCTTCGCTCATCTCGGCCAGAAAGGCCTGCGCCTGCTCGCGGGTCATCGGTGTCCAGCCCTGGTAGCGACCGACCTCGGCATCACAGCGGTAGGCATGGAAGGCGCCGAGGTCACTGGCGGCCAGTTGGCGCAGGGTGGTGCGTGGGCTGTGGCGGGGGAGCACCTCAGCCAAAAGTCGTATCGCTCTGCGCATGGCTGCTGCCGACGAACAGCTGCAGCACCGGCTGGCTGCCGTCATGCTCCCAGACGCGGGCCTCGATGACGAACTGGCGGCCGCCGACGCGCACCACGTCGCCCAGGGCCGGGGCCACCGTGTGGCCCTGCCAGAAGGCCGGCACGGGGATGCCTTCGCGGCGTATCCAGGACTGGTCCTCGTGCGAGAACACCAGGGTGATGCGGATGTCTTGCTGGGTCATGGCTGGGCCTCCAACAGTGCAGAGGCCACAGCCTAACCCAGCTTGGGGTCAGCCTCTCAGCCGACCCGAACCTCGATGCGACGCGGCTGCGCATGCGCCTGCTTCGGGATGCGCAGATTCAGCACCCCGTCCTTCAGATTGGCCTCGATGCGGGCCGGGTCCAGTTCGCGGCTGAGGGTGAAGGCACGGCGGTAGCGTCCCACACGGACCTCGGCATAGACGGGCTCCAGCCCCTCTGGCGCGAACTGGCCCAGCCTGCCTTCGATCGACAGGGTGTCGCCATCGACCTTCAGGTCCAGCTGATCCCTGGGCACCCCGGGCAGGTCGGCCAGCAGGGTGATGCCGGCATCGTCCTCGAACACATCGACGCGGGGCACCAGGGCGCGCTCGTCCGGCGCCGCGCTGGTGGCGAGTTCTTGCTTGTTGCTCATGATGATGGCCTCCAGGGTTAACGAGGGTTACTGAACGGTGATGCGCCGCGGCTGGGCCGAGGCCTTGCGGGCGATGCTGATGCGCAGCACGCCGTCGCGGTAGCTGGCCTGGACCTGGTCCACGTCGATATCGTCGGGCAAGCTGATGGCGCGGCGGAAGGCGCCGCTGATGCGTTCGCGGCTGTAGACATTGGCCTTCTGCCCATCGGGTGCGCCGGTCAGCAGGCGTTCGCCGGCCAGGGTGAGCACGCCGCGGTCGATGCTGACCTCGATCTTGGCCGCGTCGATGCCCGGGGCGAAGGCGTAGATTTCGACACTGGCGGGCGTGTTGCCCACATTCACCGCCGGAAAGCTGCCCGGCGCGACCGAGCGGATGCTGCTGGGCAGGCCGGTCGGCGCCAAGGCCTCGTTGAGTTCGCGGCGCAGACGTTCGAAATCGCCGAACACCGCGCCAGGGAAGCTGAGCATTGATTCATACATGACGAAGCTCCTTTCAGTGGGTGCGACACCGGGCGCCCCATGCGCCGCCGGCATCTGCTCACCGAAATATTGGCTTCGTCCCGGATTTCAAGAGGCCAAGAAGCAGCGCAATCTGATCCGAATCAGCGCCGCCCACCCCGCTGCCACAAGGCCTTCTTGCCCTTGAGCTGGCGTTCGATGCCGTCGTTGAGGCGCGAGCGCAGATCGACCACCGCATCCACCAGGCCGAACACGCCGGGGAAGCGCAGATCCAGCCACAGCCACAGGGTGCAGGAGCGCAGCGCCATTTCCATGCGGTCCAGGCGGCTGTGCTCGTCGACCTCGGCCAGGAACCAGGGCGATGAGGCCTGGCCCCGCTTGGCATGGTCCTGCGTCCAGCCCAGGAATTCTTCGACCTGGCCGACGGTGCGGGTGTCCACCGGCGCCTGGGCGTAGATGAAGCGGTCGCGCAGGCTCAAGGCACCGGCGCTGTGATCCAGCTTCTCGGCCAGCTCCAGCATCTGTTCCAGCTCGGCGACCTCGAAATGCTGGTTGTCCAGGCGCAGCTGATCCATGAAAACGCCCAGCACCTCGCGCAGCTGGGTCTTGCCCAGCCGGGTGGCGATGGTGTTGACATGCCACCAGTTGGGCGCCACCGGGGCCTTGAAGTCGCGCGGCGCGCGGGGCTGGCGTTCCAGCAGGTCTTTCAGGGTGCGCGCGGCGGCAGGCTCGGCCTCGCGCAGCACACCGGTGAAGCCTTCGTCGTGCATGCCGTAGCGGCCGGCTCGGCCGGCGATCTGGTGCACCTCGGAGATGCTCAAGGTGCGGTCGGCCTCGCCATCGAACTTGGTCAGGGTGCTGAACAGCACGCGGCGTATCGGCAGATTCAGGCCCATGCCGATGGCGTCGGTGGCCACCAGCACATGCGAGGCGCCCTCGGCAAAGCGCTCGGCCTCGCGGCGGCGCACCTCGGGCGGCAGGGCGCCATAAATCACCGATACCGATTTGCCATCGGCGGCGATCTGGTCGCGCAGCATCAGCACTTCGCGTCGGCTGAAGGCCACCACCGCATCGCCCTTTTTCAGCATCGCGATCGGCACGGCCGCGGGCAGCAACTGCACATGCTGCTTGCGCTCGAACTGGCGCACCTCGCAGCTCTCGCCGCACAGGCCCAGCAGGTTCTGCAGCGCCGGCACCGCATAGGCCGAGCAGATGATGATGACCTCCTCGGCCGGCACGGCGACGATGGCCTGGGTCCAGGCCCAGCCGCGGTAGGGGTCGAAGATCATCTGCGCTTCGTCTATCACCGCCACTTCGACCGGCTCGGAGGTGCCGACCATCTCGATGGTGCTGGAGACCACGCGGGCCTGCTCGGCCGGCACGTTCTCCTCGCCGGTGCGCAGCGAGCAGGGCACGCCGCGGGCCTGCAGGCGGTCTCGGCCTTCCAGGGCCAGCAGGCGCAGCGGCGCCAGGTAGGCGCCATTCTCGGCCCGGGCCAGGCGTTCGAAGGCGGCGTGCGTCTTGCCGCTGTTGGGCGGGCCGACGAACAGCGTGATCTGGCGCTGCATGCGGCGGGCGCGCTGGAAGGTGTCGGGGTAGCCCTGGAAGGCCAGCTCGGTGTTCAAACCTTCCAGGGTGTCGAGCTCGGCGACGCGGTGCTGCCAGCGTTCCAGCGCACGGGTGCAGCTGGCCATCAGCGGGGCCAGCTCTTGCGGCGTTGCGCATTCGGTCAGCAGGCCGGGCAGCAGCGAGTCGATCTGCAGCTCCTTGCGCGCCAGGCCCTGGGTGACCAGGCCGCTGAGGTGGGCGGCCAGGGCCGGGGCCTCGGTGTAGATCGGCATGGTTCCCAGCGCCCGCAGCAGGGCCGCATGGTCGCCATCGCGATAGAACTGCCAGATCGGCGCGGCGTCCGTTGGCCGCTCGAAGGCGACCGGAATGCGCCAGACCGCGCCGCTGGGCAGGGTCAGGTTCAGGCCCTGCTTGGCCAGGCGCAGCCAGCCGCTGCCGCGGCGCTGCAGGCCGAAGCCCTCGAGCAGGGCGGTGCGCTCCAGCAGCAGGGTGCGCACGATGCGCCCGCTGCCCTTGACCTTGTGCATGGCCTGCAGATGCAGCAGGGCCTCGCCCATCAGCGCCGGCTCGATCCAGCGGCTGGGGCGTGCGCCGGGCACGGCCTTCTGCAACAGGATCAAGCCCTTGCCGTCCAGGTACTCCTCGAAGCCGGGCGAGTGCTCGGCAATGAAATCGGCCGGTGTGACGACCTGGGGCAGGTTGTAGGCGGCCTGGCGGATCTGCGCCAGCTGCTCCGGGGTGATCTCCGGCGGCAGGCGCTTCAGGTGTGCCGCGATCGGCAAAGACGGCGGCGCGGGCTTGGCGGCGGGCGCGTCAGGGTTGCGGGTGTCCGGGCTGGACGCGGGAGAGACAGCGGGGTCTGCGAGCGGGGTGATCTGGGGCATGGATCGACGAACTGTACCTTGCCAAGTGCTGCATCGCCGGCCTATCGCATCAGAGGCGGGATCGGCTGCCTACGATATATATAGGCCGCCGATACTTGTTGACGTAATTATCATTATATTTTGAAGCCATCAATCCCTAACATAAAAGTATTGGCCGAGGGATGTCTCCGATTCGTAAAAATCCTGTCAGATAAGTAAGTAAAAGTCCATTCAACCCCCTCGAATGGGGGTGTGGCTATACTTGGTTCCAGATCTGCAGCAATCCCTTGTCGGAGCTATATGAGCACAGGTATTTCGTCTCACATTACGTGGCGTGGCGCCAGCGCGCCACCTGCGCCGATGGTTGTGCACACGGCCCATACACCCTGCCATCAACGCAGGGCTCACGCGCTGGTTGGGCGCCGTTACGCCGAACGCGGTTACCGCTTCTCGGCTCAAGTGCCGGCCCAGGTCGCCAGCAACCAGGTGACAGTCAACGCGGGTGACCAGCACAGCACCTTGGGTACGCTGACAGTGCGCTTCGATTCCGAACAGGGCCTGCATGCTGACGAAGTGTTCGGACTGGAGATTGATGCATTGCGCAAGGCCGGCCGCAAGGTCTGCGAGTTCACCAAGCTGGCGCTGGAGGGCGAATTGCCCTCGCAGCAGATATTGGCTGCGCTGTTCCACATGGCCTATATCCATGCCTACTTGCTGCGTGGTTTCGATATTCTTGCCGTCGAGGTGAACCCCAGGCATGCAGGGTATTACCGGCGCATGCTGGGTTTCAAGGTCTGCAGCCCCGAGCGTACCAATTTGCGGGTGCAGGCCCCTGCCGTGTTGCTGTGCGTCGAGTTCGAGCATATTCGCGGGCAAATCGCCCGTTTTGGCGGTCGCCCCGACCTGGTGGGCCAGGTGCGCACCCTGTATCCGATGGCCTTCGCAGCCGAGGAGGAGGCACGCTTGGTGCATCAGTTGCGCGCGGCGGCGGGCCAGAACTGAGCGAGGTAGCGCCGGGCGCGCTACATCGGCGTCGTCGTCTGCCAGCGGGTCAACCTTGCCTTCAGCAGGGTCGTGGCCGCCGCTGAGCTCAGCGGCCGCGACAGGTGGAAGCCCTGCAGCTGGGTACAGCCCAGGGCCTCGACGGCCTGGGCCTGGGTTTCGTTCTCCACGCCCTCGGCGACGATCTGCAGCTTCAGCGACTGGCCCAGCAGGCACACCGCCTGCACCACGGCGCTGGCGTCGGCGGCGGGCAGCGGATCTATCATGCTGCGGTCCAGCTTCATGGTCTGTATCGGCAGGCGGCGCAGCATCGTCAGCGAGGACTGACCGGTGCCGAAGTCATCCAGCGCGCTCTCCACGCCCAGCTCGTGCAGGCGCTGCAGCATCGGCACGACCCGGTCCACATGGCCGATGGCGGCGGTCTCGGTGATTTCCACCTCCAGGCAGTCGGGTGGCAGCCGCTGGCTTTCCAGATGACCCATCAGCCGTTCGACGAAGAGCAGGTCTTCGAACTGCAGCGGTGACACATTCACCGCCACCGGCAGCAACTGGCCGAACTGGTCCTGCCAGCGGCGCAGCTGGGCGGTGGCCATGGCCAAGATCAGATCGCCCAGCGCATGGATATGGCCGGTGCGCTCGGCCGCCGGGATGAAGTCCACCGGGCTGACGCGCGCGCCGCCGGCCGGCTGCCAGCGCACCAGGGCCTCGAAGCCGCACAGCTGGCGCGAGCCGGCGCGGTACTTGGGCTGGTACTCGAGAAAGAACTCACGGGTCTCGATCGCCTTGGCCAGCGCCTGCTCGGCCTGCAGCCGGGTCTGGGAGGCGCGGTTCATGCCGGCGTCGAAGAATTCGTAGCTGGAGCCGGCGCGCTGCTTGGCCATGTGCATGGCCGCATCGGCGCCGCGCAGCAGGGCGTCGCCGTCGTCGCCATCCTGCGGGAACAGGGCCACGCCTATCGACATATGCACCTGCAGCTCGGTGCCGGCCAGCGCAAAGGGCCGCTCCAGCAGGGCCAGGAGTTGCTCGACCAGGATCTGCACCGCCGATGCCTTGGCCGCCCCCTCCAGCAGGATCACGAACTGGTCCTCGCCCAGCCGGGCGACGCTGGCCTCGGGCGGCAGCTCCAGGCGCAGGCGCTCGCCGACGGCGCGCAGCAGGGCGTCGCCGGTGGCGTGGCCCAGGGTCTCGTTGACGAGCTGGAAGCGGTCCAGATCGGCCGAGATCACGGCGAAGGCCGCGCCCTCGGCCGTCAGCTGCTGCAGACGCTCGACGGCAAAGTTGCGGTTGGGCAGGTTGGTCAGCTCGTCATGGATGGCCTGGCGCTGCAAGGCCTTCAGCGCCGCCTGGCGGGCGGTGTCGTCCATCATCGTCACCAGCTCGGCGGGCCGGCCATCCCATTCCATATAGCTGGACAGACCGCGCAGATAGAGCTTGTGGCCGAGGCGGTTCAGACGCGGCCCCTCCCAGGGAATGCGTGACATCGGATCGGCCAGCACCGCGCGGTGCCGCGCCGCCGAGGCCTGCAGCTGCTCGACCGGGACCAAGGTGTCGATGCCGGTTTCACCGCTCGCACGCTCCCGGTCGTGGTAGCCGAAGATCGCCAGCGCCGCCGGATTGGCATACTGCACCCTGCCATCCTGCAGCACGGCCATGCCCTGCAGCGAGTGCTGGGCCATTTTCTGGAAGCGCTTGGACTGGCGCCTGATCTCGTCATTGGCGCGCGCCATGGCCAGCAGGATCAGGCTCAGGCTCAGCAGGGTCTGGGCAAAGATGCCCAAGGTGCTGGTGATCGGCGAGCGACCCATCTCGTGAAGCAAGGGCGAGCTGCCATGCACGCCGGCCAGCAGCACAAAGCCGACGCCGACCCACAGCTCCATCGGGCTGCCGCCACGGGCCATCCAGAAAGCGGAAAACAGCGCGCCACCGACCAGGAACAGGGCGCCCAGGGCCACCGCCTGCACCTGGCTGCGCCCGGCAATGAGGGCCAGCGCCAGCACCATGGCGAGCAGCAGCGGCAGCCAGACCTTGAGGCTCAGGCTGCGCCCACGGTAGTCCAGCGCACCGGCGACCTGCAGCAGCAGCGAGCCCATCAGCGCCATGGCCGAGCCCAGCGCCTCGGCCTGTTGCAGGGCCTGGCTTTGCCGGTCATCGATCAGTATCGGGCCCAGCAGCAGGCCCAGCGACAGCAGCATCCAGCTCCAACCCCACAGCAGCACGTAGCGGTAGCGCCGGTCCTGGCTCCAGAGCATGAGCAGCGCCACGCCCATCATCAGGTTCAAGCCGACGCTGATCACCGGAAGCCAATTCATTGCTGGGCTGATGATGGCAAAACTGCATGGTAGTGGCTGCGCGGCCGCTACGGGTGGCAATTTTGATCTGCGGCAAGGTCTGCCCCTGCGGCGGGCCAGTAGAGGGCCCTGTCCACAAGATGTTGCGGAAAGCCCTCTGGTCTGCGCCGTTGCGTGCCGTTAGGCTGGGGTAAAACACCTACAGATGGAGACCTGCATGGCGATTGTCGATCCTTCCAAGCTGGCGCTGCAGCGCCTCTACCACTACGAGCGCAGCAGCCCGGCCGCGGTGACCCTGACCCAGCCCATGGGCGCGGGCGCGGTGAAGGATTTCACCTGGGGCCAGGTCGCCGACCAGGTGCGGCGCATGGCCGCCCATCTGCAGGCCATGGGCCGCGAGCAGTCCTGGGAGCCCGGCGCGCGGGTGGCCATCCTGTCCAAGAACTGCGCCTGGTGGCTGATGAGCGATCTGGCGATCTGGATGGCCGGCTATGTCTCGGTACCGCTGTACCCGACCCTGGCGCCGGAAACGATCTCGCAAATCCTCAAGCACAGCGAGGCCCGGGCCTGCTTCATCGGCAAGCTTGACGGCTGGGAGGGCATGAAGCCCGGCGTGCCGATGGGCCTGCCCTGCATAGGCTATGCGCTGTCGCCGGCCGATGTGCGCAAGGACTATGAAGACTGGGACGCCATCTGTGCGCGCACCGCCCCGCTGCAGGGCGAGCTGTTGCGCGAAGGCGGCGATCTGGCCACCTTGATCTACACCTCGGGCACGACCGGCAATCCCAAGGGCGTGATGCACAGCTTCGAGGCCTTCTCCTGGGCGCTCGATGCCGGCGTGAAGCGCATTCCCTTCGGCGCCCAGGACCGCATGCTGTCCTATCTGCCGCTGGCCCATGTGGTGGAGCGGGTGCTGGTCGAGCACGGCTGGCTGCTGACCGGCGTGCGCCTGTACTTCGCCGAGTCGCTGGACACCTTTGCCGCCGATCTGCAGCGCGCCGAACCGACCGTGTTCTTCTCGGTGCCGCGCCTGTGGGTCAAGTTCCAGCAAAGCGTGCATGCCAAGATGCCGCCGGCCAAGCTGCAGCGCCTGCTGTCGATTCCGCTGATCGGTGGCCTGGTGCGCCGCAAGGTGCAGAAGGCGATGGGGCTGGATCAATGCCGCATCGCCGTCGGCGGTGCCGCACCGATGCCGGTGGCCCTGCTCGAGTGGTATGCCCGACTGGGCCTGCCTATCAACGAGGGCTATGGCATGACCGAGAACCTGGCCGTCAGCCACATCACCACGCCGGGCGAGAACCAGCGCGGCTCGGTCGGCAAACCCTATGACGGCGTGGACACCCGGCTCGACCCCGACAGCGGCGAGCTGCAGATGCGCAGCCCGGCGCTGATGCTGGGCTATTACAAGGAGCCCGAGCTGACCCGCCAGGCGATGACGGCCGACGGCTGGCTGCGCACCGGCGACAAGGGCCGCATCGATGCCAGGGGCTGCCTGCACATCACCGGCCGCGTCAAGGACTTGTTCAAGACCAGCAAGGGCAAGTATGTGGCGCCTGCGCCTATCGAGGACAGGCTGATGCAGCACCCCGATGTCGAGGCCTGCGTCGTCACCGGCGCCAATCTGGGCCAGCCGCTGGGCATTGCCCTGCTCTCGGCCGACGCCGCACAGCGCGCCACCGACCCGGCCGCCCGCGCCGCGATGGAGGCCGGCTTTGCCGCCCATCTGGATGCCGTCAATGCGGCCCTGGACCCCCATGAGCAGATGGACTGCCTGGTGCTGCTGAAGACACCCTGGACGGTGGACAACGGCTGCATCACGCCCACCTTCAAGGTCAAGCGCAACCGCATCGAGGACCTGTTCGCGGCCCGCTACGAGACCTGGGTGGCTTCGAGGAAGAAGATCATCTGGGGCGATTGATGCGCCTCAGCCTCAAGCATCTGGCCTTGGTCGTGGGGCTGTGTCAGACGCTCGCTCAGGCCCAGCCGGGCTTCAGCGCCGCCGACCTGCAGACCGGTGCCGCCCTGGCCCGCGCCGCTGAGCACAGCGGCCTGGCCTACGAGCTGGTCGATTCGCTGGTGACCGAGATCGGGCCCCGCCCGGCCGGCTCGGCCAATGACGCCCGCGCCGTGGCCTGGGCGCTGGCGCGGCTCAAGGCGCTGGGCTTCTCGAATGTGCGGGCCGAGGAGGTGGCGCTGCGGGCCTGGAAACGCGGCGAGGCCCATGCCCACCTGACCGCACCGTTCCCGCAGCCCATCGTGATGGCCGCTCTGGGCAATAGCGTGGCCACGCCCAAGGAAGGCCTGCATGCCGAGATCGCCTACTACGCCGATCTGGAGGCGCTGAAGGCCGACACCGGCGAGCGTGCCAAGGGCCGCATCGTCTTCATCGACCAGAAGACCGAGCGCACCCAGGACGCCCGTGGTTATGCCCGCGCGGTGGCTGCCCGCGCCGCCGGCCCGGCCGAGGCCGCCAGGCGCGGCGCGGTGGCGGTGGCGATACGCTCGATAGGCACCGACCGCGACCGCCTGGCCCACACCGGTGCCACCCGCTATGCCGACGGCGTGGCGGCGATTCCGGCGCTGGCCGTGTCGGTGCCCGATGCCGATCTGATCGCCCGCCTGCAGCGCTATGGCAAGCCGGTCAAGATGCACCTGAATCTGCAGGCCGAGGGCGGCATCGCCGGCACCTCGCACAACGTCATTGCCGAGATCCCGGGCGTCGACAAGGCCGACGAGATTGTCATGCTGGGCGCCCATCTGGACAGCTGGGACCTGGGGCCCGGCGCGGTCGACGATGGCGCCGGCGTGGCCATCGTCACCGCCGCTGCCAAGCTGATACTCGACAGCGGCGCCAGGCCCCGCCGCACGGTACGCGTGGTGCTGTTCGCCAACGAGGAGAACGGCTTCGACGGTGCGCTGGGCTATGCCGCCCGCTACAAGGACCAGGTGCACCAGTTCGTCGGCGAGAGCGATCTCGGTGCCGGCGGGGTCTATCGCTTCCAGAGCCGGGTGCGGCCCGAGGCCCTGGCCGTGGTGCGGGCCATGGCCGAACAGCTGTCGCCGCTGGGCATCGCCCTGGGCCACAACGAGGCCACGCCGGGCCCGGATGCCAGCTTCCTGATTCGCCGCAACGGCTGGCCGGCACTGGAGCTGAGCCAGGACGGCAGCGACTACTTTGACTGGCACCACACCGCCAATGACACGCTGGACAAGATCGACCCGCTGAAGCTGCGCCAGAATGTGGCCGCCTGGGCGGTGATGAGCTGGCTGGCGGCGCAGAGCGACATCAGCTTCGGGCCCATGCCGAAGCCGTGAGCCCGGCACGGGTGCTCAGCTTTCTATCATGCCGTGGTGGTGGCTCAGGAACACCCGGCCCTTGAACCAGCGCTGCCAATCGCTGGCCTTCAGCCGGTCCAGCACCGGGCCCTTGACCTCGCTCAGATCCAACCGCACACCCTGGCGCGCCAAGGTGGCGTGCAGATCGCGCAGCGCCTCCAGGCCGCTGAGATCGATGCTGTTGACCGGTGACATCAGCAGCACCACGCGCCTGGCCTCGCGGTGCTGGACCAGATGCTGCTGCACCACATCGGTCAGGCTGCGCGCGTTGGTGAAGAGCAGGCTTTCGTCGATGCGCAGGCCCAGCACCTCGTCCAGGCATTCGACCTCGTGGCGTTCGACATTGCGGTAATGCTCGGTGCCGGGCACGCGGCCGATCAGGGCCACGTGGGGCTTGGCCGTGCGCTGCAGCAGCAGCGCCACCGAACCCAGCACGCCCAGGCCCAGCGCGGCGCTGACGCCCCACAGCAGGGTCAGCCCCGCCACCCCCACCATCAGCACGCACTCGGGCCGCGAGTAGCGCCAGGCCTCGACAAACGGCGTCAGGCTGATCACCGACAGCACGGCCACGACGATGGTGGCGGCCAGCACGGCGGTGGGCAGGGCAGCCAGCGGCGCGCTCAGGAACAGCATGGCGATGGCCATGAAGGCGGCGGTCCAGACGCCGGTCATGCGGGTGCGGCTGCCGGCGTCCAGCATCAGCACGCTGCGCGAGAAACTCGCCGCCACCGGCATGCCGCCGGTGAAGGCCGCGGCCAGATTGGCTCCGGCCAGGCCGGCCAGCTCGCGCCTGGGGTCCACCCGCTGATCGCGCTTGCGCGCCAGCGATTCGCCGACCACCAGGCTGCTGACATAGCCGACCAGGGCGATCAGCAGCGCGCCAGGGAACAGCTGCCGCCACAGCGCCCAGTCGGCCATCGGCAGGCTCAGCGGCACATGCAGCGCCGGCAAGGGGCCGACGAGGGCCACGCCTTGCCCGGCCGCGCCGGTGGCGGCTGCCAGCACGATGGCGACGATCAGTATCAGCAGCGGCAGCAGGCGGGCCAGCATGGTGGCCCGCGCCGCGGGCATCCAGTGCAGCAGCAGGCCCACCGCGTGGCGCCGCGCCAGCCACAGCGCCAGCACCGTGGCCAGGCCGTAGGCGGCGGTCAGCGGCAGCCAGGCGCGGGCGCCGGACTGCCAGGTCTGCTGCAGCTGCTCCCAGAGCTGCGGAATGCTGTTGCCATGCACGGGGCTGCCCAGCAGCACCGGCAGCTGGCTCATCGCGATCGACAGCGCCGCGCCGGTCTCGAAACCATGCAGCACCGGCACGCTCAGCAGCGAGGCCAGCGCATCAAGCCGCAGCAACGCAGCCGCGGCCATCAACAGGCCGACCTCGGCGGCCAGCACCAGGGCGGCGTCCGACGCACTCACCCCGGCAGGTGCCAGTGCCAGCGTCTGGCCAATCATCAAGGCCAGCACTGCCACCGGACCCACGCCCAGATTCGGGCTGGAGCCGAAAGCGGCGTACAGCACCAGCGGCAGCAGGCTGGCATACAGGCCCACGTGGGCGGGCAGGCCGGCCAGCAGGGCATAGGCCAGGCTTTGCGGAATCAGCAGCACGCTGACCACCAGGGCGGCCAGCAGGTCCTCGCGCAGTGCCAGGGCTTGGTACTGCCGCCAGCGGGTCAGGAACATGGGGAGGTCGGTGCGTCAGGGCGCTTGTTGGGGGGCTGTCCAGTATAGGCAGCCCCGCCGGCTCAATCGACTTTGGCCCCCGAGACCTTGACGACCTGCGCCCACTTCTTCGTTTCGGCGGCGATCAGCGCAGCGAACTCGGCGCTGGTGTTGCCGCTGGGAATGGCGCCCTGGGACAGCAGGCGTTCCTTCAGCGCCGGAGAGCCCAGCGCCTTGGCGGTCTCCTGCTGCAGCTTGTTGACGATGTCCATCGGTGTGCCGGCCGGGGCCAGCAGGCCGAACCAGGAGGTCGCCTCATAGCCCTTCAAGGCCGGACCGCCGACCTCCTCTATCGTCGGAACGCCCGGCAAGGCCTCGCTGCGCTTGCTGCTGGTCAGCGCGATCGCCTTGAGCTTGCCGGCCTTGATCTGGGGCAGGGCCGAGGGCAGGTTGTCGAACATCAGGTCGGTGTTGCCGCCCATCAGATCCATCAGCGCCGGCCCTGAGCCGCGGTAGGGGAAGTGCAGCATGAAGGTGCCCGTCATGCTCTTGAACAGCTCGCCGGCCAGGTGGATGGACGTGCCATTGCCACTGGAGGCCATGTTCAGCTTGCCCGGGTTGGCCTTGGCATAGCGGATCAGGTCGGCCACGCTGTTGATGCCGTACTGCTGGGCCTTGGCCGGATTCATCACCAGCACATTGGGCACGGCGGCGACCAGGGTCACGGGCACGAAGTCCTTGACCGGGTCGAAGGGCAGCTTGGGATACAGCGCGTGGTTGATCGCGTGCGTGCCCACCGTGCCCATCAACAGGGTGTGGCCATCGGCGGCCGACTTGGCCACGTCGGCGGCGCCCAGATTGCCTCCGGCGCCGGGCTTGTTGTCGACCACGAACGATTGGCCGAACACGCGCTGCAGCTCCGGCGCCAGCGCGCGGGCCAGCAGATCGGTGGTGCCGCCGGCGGCGAAAGGCACGACGATGCGCACGAACTTGCTGGGCCAGGGGCCTTGCGCCCACAGGCTGGAGGGCGCGGCAGCCAGGGCGGCGGCGCTGGTGATGAGGGCGTGGCGACGGTTGATCGGGTGCTGCATATGATGTCTCCTTGGTATCTACCTCCTTAGTTTGGGGCAAACCCTGGGTCGCTGGCTGAGGGCTTGCCCCGATGACGCAGCAGCAGGATATGACAGCAGTCAACACCACCACCGTCGTTACCGTCACTTGGGCCGGGCGCCAGGACCAGATCGAATTCCAATGGCTGCGCGCCGAGCGCTGCGACCGCCCGCTGCTGGTGTTTCTGCACGAGGGCCTGGGCTCGCTGGCCGCCTGGCGCGACTTCCCGGCGCGGCTGTGCGAGGCCGCCGATCTGCGCGGCCTGGTGTTCTCGCGCCAGGGCTATGGCCGCTCGACACCGCGCGCCGCCGGCGAGGCCTGGGGCATGGACTATCTGCACCGCCAGGCCCATGCCTTCCTGCCTGCCTTCTTCGATGCCTTGGGCATGGCGGACAAGCCCTGGCTGTTCGGCCACAGCGATGGCGGTTCGATCGCGCTGCTCTACGCCGCGCGCTACCCTGCGGCCGTGGCCGGCGTGATCGCGGTGGCCTCGCATGTCTTCGTCGAGGATGTCACCGTCGCCGGCCTGGCCGTGGCCCGCGAGGCCTATCTGCAGGGCGGCCTGCGGGCCAAGCTGGCGCGCCAGCATGACGACCCCGATTCGCCCTTCTGGGGCTGGAACGATGCCTGGATGAACCCGGCCTTCCGGCGGTGGAATATCGAGGCCGAGATAGCCACCCTCAGCTGCCCGCTGCTGGCGGTGCAGGGCGAGAATGACGAGTACGCCACGCTGGCTCAGCTCGATGCGATCAAGCGCCGGCTGCCGCAGGCCCAGCTGTGCGTGTTGCCGGCCTGCGGCCACTCGCCGCAGCGCGAGCAGCCCGATGCGCTGATTGCGCACAGCGCGGCGTTTTTGGCAAGCCACTGACGCTGGCTATGATGCGCCGAATTCAGATCCGGAGACCGCTTCTTGTCAGCAGACCGCCCCCTCACCGCCCAGCCGATTGCCCTGCCCCAACGCCAACGTGGCGGCGGGCCGCGCGGCCGCCAACCGACGGCCGCGGCGCTGCTGGCCGTGCGCGCATTGCTGGGCGATGAATCGCGCGCGCGCGACCTGCTGATCGAGCATCTGCACAAGATTCAGGATGCCCGGGGCCACCTCAGCGTGGACATGCTGGCGGCGCTGGCCGAGGAGATGGGTCTGTCGCAGGCCGAGGTGCACGAGACGGCCAGCTTCTATCACCACTTCGACATCGTCCGCGAGGGCGAGGCGGCGCCACCGGTGCTGACCGTGCGGGTCTGCAATTCGCTGAGCTGCGCGATGGCAGGCGCCAGGCCGCTGCTGGACGATTTGCGCGCGACGGCCGGCGCTGGCCTGCGCGTGATCGAAGTGCCCTGTGTCGGCCGCTGCGCCGAAGCACCGGTGGCCGTGGTTGGCCAGAAGCCGATCGCTTCGGCCACGCCGACCGCTGTCCGAGCGGCCATCGCTGCCGATGACAGGCAAGACCCGACTCCTGATGCGATAGCCTACGAGGCCTACTGCGCCCAGGGCGGCTACCGGCTGCTGGACGAGCTGCTGGGCGGCCGGCGCGAGGTGCCGGCGACGATTCAGGCCTTGACCGACTCGGGCCTGCGCGGCCTCGGCGGTGCCGGCTTCCCGCTGGGGCGCAAGTGGTCCATCGTGGCCGCCCAGCCAGCGCCGCGTCTGCTGGCCATCAATATCGACGAGGGCGAGCCGGGCACGTTCAAGGATCGCCATTACCTGGAGCGCGATCCGCACCGCTTTCTGGAAGGTGCGCTGATTGCGGCGCATTGCGTCGGCATCGAAGCGATCTACATCTATCTGCGCGACGAATACGCCGGTTGCCGCGCGCTGCTGCAGCGCGAGCTGGCCGCGCTGCGCGCCGCAAGACCGGACGCGCCCGAGATCCATCTGCGGCGCGGCGCCGGCGCTTACGTCTGCGGCGAGGAGTCGGCGATGATCGAATCGCTGGAGGGCAAGCGCGGCTGGCCGCGCCAGCGCCCGCCCTATCTGGCCGAGGTCGGCCTGTTCGGCCGGCCGACGCTTGAGCACAATATGGAGACGCTGCATTGGGTGCGCGAGATCCTGGAGCGCGGTGCCGACTGGTTTGCCAGCCAGGGCCGGCGCGGCCGCAAGGGGCTGCGCTCGTTCAGCCTGTCGGGCCGGGTCAAGAGTCCTGGCATGCATGTGGCCCCGGCCGGCATCTCGCTGCGCGAGCTGGTTGACGAGTACGGTGGCGGCATGCAGGACGGCCATGAGCTCTACGGCTATTTCCCCGGCGGCGCCTCGGGCGGTATCTTCCCCGCCAGCATGGCCGATCTGCCGCTGGACTTCGACACCTTGCAGCCCCACGGCTGCTTCATCGGCTCGGCGGCCATCATCGTGTTCTCCGAAGCCGACCGGGCCCGCGAACTGGCCTTGAACGCGATGGAGTTCTTCGAGCATGAAAGCTGCGGCCAGTGCACGCCCTGCCGCGAGGGCACGCAGCGGGCGGTGCAGCTGATGCGTGCGCCCAAATGGGACACCGAGCTGATGGAGGAGTTGTCGCAGGTGATGATGGATGCCTCGATCTGCGGCCTGGGCCAGGCCGCGCCGAACCCGCTGCGCAGCGCGCTGCGCTATTTCCCGCAGGAGTTCGCATGAGCGGCGTCACGATAGCGATTGACGGCCTGCAGGTCGAGGCCGAGCCAGGCGAAACCCTGCTCAGCGTCGCCCAGCGCCACGGCCATGCAATCCCCCATCTCTGCCATATGGACGGGCTGACGCCGGCCGGCAACTGCCGCGCCTGCGTGGTCGAGATCGAGGGCGAGCGGGCCCTGGCCGCCTCCTGCTGCCGCACCGTCAAGGCCGGCCAGAAAATCCATCTGCAGACCGCCCGCGTGCAACGCTCGCAGAAGATGGTGCTGGAGCTGCTGATGGCCAACCAGCCGCAGACGCCGCACACGCGAGCGTCCGAGCTGACACAGTGGTGCGACGCCTTGAGCGTGACCGGTTCGCGCTTCGCGGCCCGGCCGCAGCCGGCGCCCGACCGCAGCCACCCGGCCATCAGCGTGCAGCTCGATGCCTGCATCCAGTGCATGCGCTGCGTGCGTGCCTGCCGCGACGAACAGGTCAATGATGTGCTGGGCATTGCCGGCTGGGGCGCCGAGACCCGCATCAGCTTCGATGCCGATGACGCGCTGGGTGCCAGCTCCTGCGTGGCCTGTGGCGAGTGTGTGCAGGCCTGCCCGACCGGTGCGCTGACGCCGGCCAATGGCGCGGCGCTGCAGGTGGCGGACGCGGTGGTGGCCTCGGTCTGTGCCTACTGCGGCGTCGGCTGCCAGCTCGACTACCGGGTCAAGGACAACAAGATCATCGAGGCAGTCGGACGCGATGGCCCGGCCAACCACGGCCGGCTGTGCGTCAAGGGCCGCTATGGCTATGACTATGTGCAGAGCGCCGAGCGCCTGACCGTGCCGCTGATGCGCCGCGAGGGCGTGGCCAAGGACCCGGCCGATATCGCGCTGGTGCGCCAGGGGCTCAAGCCGCTGAGCGACCTGTTCCGTGAAGCGAGCTGGGACGAGGCGCTGGACTTTGCCGCCGCCGGTCTGCGCCAGCTGCGCGACAGCCACGCACTGGGCGCCGACAGCCCGCTGGCGGGCTTCGGCTCGGCCAAGGGCAGCAACGAGGAGGCCTATCTGTTCCAGAAGCTGGTGCGCCAGGGCTTTGGTACCAATAACGTCGATCACTGCACGCGGCTGTGCCATGCCAGCTCGGTGGCGGCCCTGCTGGAGGGCATTGGTTCGGGCTCGGTCAGCAATCCGGTGGCCGACGTGGCCCAGGCCGAGGTGATTCTGCTGATCGGCGCCAACCCGAGCTCCAATCATCCGGTGGCGGCCAGCTTCATCAAGAACGCCGTCAAGGCCGGCAGCACCCTGATCGTGGCCGACCCGCGCCGTGCGCCGATGGCCCGTTTCGCACGCTGGCATCTGGCCTTCCGGCCGGACAGCGATGTTGCCCTGCTCAATGGCATGCTGCACACCATCATCAAGGAGGGTCTGACCGACCCGGCTTTCATCGCCGCCCGCGTCAACGGCTTCGAGGCCTTGAAGGCTTCGGTGGCCGAGTGCACGCCCGAGCGCATGAGCGAGATCTGCGGCATCGCGCCGGACGTGATTCGCGAGGTCGCGCGCTGCTATGCGATGGCCCGCAGCGCGATGATTCTGTGGGGCATGGGCATCAGCCAGCATGTGCATGGCACCGACAACGCCCGCTGTCTGATCGCGCTGGCGATGATCACCGGCCAGATCGGCCGGCCCGGCACCGGCCTGCATCCGCTGCGCGGCCAGAACAATGTGCAGGGGGCGTCCGACGCCGGCCTGATCCCCATGATGCTGCCCAACTACCAGCGTGTGGCCAGCACCCAGGTGCGCGAGCAGTTCGAGGCGCTGTGGGCCGTGCCGCTGAGCGCCACACCCGGCCTGACGGTGGTGGAAATCATGCACGCCGCCAGCGAGGGCCGCATCAAGGGCATGTTCGTCGAGGGCGAGAACCCGGCCATGTCGGACCCCGATCTGGACCATGCGCGCCGGGCCCTGGCCGGCCTGCAGCATCTGGTCGTGCAGGACATCTTCGCCACCGAGACGGCGCTGCTGGCCGACGTGATCTTGCCGGCCTCGGCCCATGCCGAGAAATGGGGCAGCTACACCAACACCGACCGGCTGATACAGCTGGGCCGGCCGGCGATCACGCCGCCAGGAGACGCGCGCCAGGACCTGTGGATCATCGAACAGCTGGGCCGCCGGCTGGGCCTGCCCTGGGCCTACTGGAGGAACACCGGGACGGATGCTGACGGTGAGGGCCATGTCGCCGCCGAGGCACCGACCGCCCGCGTCTACGAGGAGATGCGCCAGACCATGGCGCCGCTGGCCGGCGTGCCCTGGTCGCGGCTGCAGCGCGAGAGCGCCGTCACCACCCCGGCAGCGCGCGAGGACGAGCCGGGCGAGCGGGTCGTCTTCCACGACCATTTCCCGCTGCCCGATGGCCGTTCGCTGCTGGTGCCCGCCACCTTCACGCCCGGCCCGGAGCAGCCCGACACCCAGTACCCGCTGGTGCTGACCACCGGCCGCGTGCTGGAGCACTGGCACACCGGCGCGATGACACGCCGTGCCACGGCGCTGGAGGCGCTGGCGCCGGCGCCGCAGATCAATATCCACCCCGAGGATGCCGCCGGCCTGCACCTGCACGACGGCCAGACGGTGGACCTGCGCTCGCGCCATGGCCAGGTGCAGGCCCAGGTCCAGCTGTCGCGCGAGGTGCAGCCGGGCCAGGTCTTCCTGCCCTTCTGCTACTGGGAGGCGGCGGCCAATCTGCTGACCGGCGACGCGCTCGATGCGGTCGGCAAGATCCCTGGCTTCAAGGTCACGGCGGTGCGGGTGGAGGCATTGCCGATCTGAGCTTGAGCTGAGCGCGACTTCCACGTACCCTAGCCCCTGCCTCGTCCAGGCACTGGAGGAACACGATGGAAGCCAGCACACAAGAGCTTCGCCCCGCGCAGACAGCTCCCGCCTTGCGGCGCTTTGACGATCTGCCCGGCCCGCGCGGCCTGCCCTTTTTCGGCAATGCGCTGCAGGTCGAGACGCCGCGCTTCCACCAGCAGCTAGAGGCCTGGGCGCGGGAGTTCGGCCCCTTCTTCAAGCTGCAGCTGATGAAGCGCCAGGTGATGGTGGTGGGCGACCACGAGGCGGTGGCCACGGTGCTGCGCGACCGGCCCGACGGCTTTCGCCGCACCACCCGGCTGCAGGAAATCTGGACCGAGATGGGCCTGCCGGTGGGCGTGTTCGGCGCCCATGGCGAGGTCTGGAAGCGCCAGCGCCGCATGGTCATGGCCGGCTTTGACCCGGCCCATGTGAAGCGCTACCTGCCGGCGATGCAACGCGTTGGCGAGCAACTGGTGGCGCGCTGGAACCGGGCCGCCGACGCCGGTGCGGCGATCGATCTGCAAGCCGACCTGATGCGCTTCACCGTCGACACCATCGCTGGCCTGGCCTTCGGCGCCGAGGTCAACACGCTGGAGTCCGACGAGGACGTGATCCAGCGCCATCTGGACAAGCTCTTTCCCGCGCTGTTCAAGCGCATCTTCTCGCCGGTGCCGACCTGGCGCATCGTGCGCAGCCCGGCCGACCGCCGGCTGGACCGCAGCATCGTCGAGATCAATGCGGCGGTGGCCGGCTTCATCAGCCAGGCCCGCATGCGCCTGCAGGCCGACCCGGGCCTGCGCGAGCGGCCCAACAACCTGCTCGAGGCGATGCTGGTGGCCGCCGACCAGGAGGGCAGCGGCATCGACGACGACCAGGTCGCCGGCAATGTGCTGACCATGCTCTTGGCCGGCGAGGACACCACGGCCAACACCCTGGCCTGGATGATTCACCTGCTGTGGCAGCACCCCGAGGCGCTGGCCCGTGCCACCGAGGAGGTGCGGCGCGTCGGGGGCGACAGCCTGCGCCCGAGCCAGGAGCAGCTGGCCCAGCTGGACTATCTGGAGGCCTGCGCCCACGAGACCATGCGGCTCAAGCCGGTGGCGCCCATGCTGCCGCTGCAGTCGCTGCACGAGGTGCAGATCGGCGATGTGAGTGTGCCTGCCCACACGGTGGTGATCAGCCTGCTGCGCCGAGACAGCGTCAGCGACACCCACCTGCCCCGTGCCGCCGCCTTCGAGCCCGAGCGCTGGCTCGGCGAAGGCGGGCCGGGCGCCATGGCCAGCTCGGCCAAGCGCCTGTCCATGCCCTTTGGCGCCGGCCCTCGCATCTGCCCGGGGCGCTACCTGGCCCTGCTGGAAATGAAGATGGTGATGTTCTGCCTGTTGAGCCGTTTCGAGATTGCGGGCGTCGATACCGCCGATGGCCAGCCGCCGGCCGAGCATCTGGCCCTGACGATGGCGCCGCTGGGGCTGAGGATGCGCCTGCGCCGGCGTTGAGTCGCGGCCTGCCCTTACGATGGGGGACTGTTCATCCCCCATCCGGAGCCCTGCATGATTCTCGAGATCGCCAACATCCACATCGCCCCCGGCCAGCAGGCCGCGTTTGAAGAGGCGATCCAGCGTGCCGTCAGCACGGTGATCTCCAACGCCAAGGGCTTCAAGGGCTACAAGATCAACCACGGCATCGAGAGCCCCGAGCTCTATGTGCTGATGGTGTTCTGGGAGACGCTGGAGAATCACACCGTGGACTTCCGCGAAGGTCCGCTGTTCCCGCAGTGGCGCGCCATCATCGGCCCCTTCTTCGCCAGCCCGCCGCACGTCGAGCATTTCAGCCTGGTGGCGAAGTCCTGACGTCATGAGCGGCACCATTCTCCCGGCCGATCTGAAGGCACGTTTCGAGCGGCAGGGCATTGCTCAGGTCGAGTGCATCTACCCTGATGTGTCGGGCTATCCGCGCGGCAAGCTGATGCCGGCCGACAGCTTTGCCACCGGCACCGAGCTGCGCATCGCTCAGGCGATCGCCATGCAGGCCATCACCGGCGAGTATTCCTACGACCCCATCTTTGCCGACGCCGACCCCGATGTGCGCCTGGCTCCCGACTACGCCACCGTCAAGCCCGTGCCCTGGGCTGCCCGGCCGCGCGCGCTGGCCATCCACGACTGCCTGGAGCTGGACGGGCGCCACTGCGCCTTCGCGCCACGCTCCGTACTGAAGGGGGTGCTGGCGCGCTACGCGGCGCTGGGCCTGAGCCCGGTGGTGGCGCCCGAGCTCGAGTTCTATCTGACCGCGCCGATGACCGACCCCACGGCGCCCTTTGCCGCGCCGGTGACGCGCGGGGGCCGCGCCGAGGCCGGCCAGTCGGCCTTCAGCCTGAACATGCTCAACGAGCTGGCGCCGTTCTGGGACGAATTCCAGCAGGCCCTGCTGACCCTGGGCGTGCGCGCCGACACCTGGATACACGAGGTCGGGCTGACGCAGTACGAGATCAATCTGCTGCACGGCGATGCCGTCGAGGTGGCCGACCAGGCCTTTCTGTTCAAGTACGCAGCCAAGGAGGTTGCGCTCAAGCATGGGCTCAACGCCGTCTTCATGGCCAAGCCGATCGAAGGCCAGGCCGGCAGCTCCATGCACCTGCACCAGAGCCTGGTCGATGCCGAGGGCCGCAATGTGTTCTGCAATGCGGACGGCAGCGACAGCGCCCTCTTCGGTCAGTATGTGGCCGGCCTGCAGACCTATCTGCCCGACCTGATGCTGGTGCTGGCGCCGCACGTCAACTCCTACCGCCGCTTTGTGCGCAACAGCCAGGCGCCGATGAATCTGCAATGGGGCGCGGACAACCGCACCACCGGCCTGCGCGTGCCGCTCAGCGGCCCGGCGGCACGGCGCATCGAGAACCGCGTGGCCGGCGCCGATGCCAACCCGTATCTGGCCATTGCCGCCTCGCTGGCGGCCGGGCTGGCGGGTATCGAGGAAGGCTTGACGCCAAGCGCCCAGGTGGTGGGCAATGCCTATGACCAGGCCACCGTGCACCGTCTGCCGCTGAGCTTCGGTCTGGCGCTGGCGCAGATGCAGGCCAGCGCATCGGCGCGCCGGCTGCTGGGCGACGACTTCGTGCAGGCCTACACGGCCGTCAAATCGCTGGAGTTCGACAGCTACGAGCGCGAGGTCAGCGCCTGGGAGCGGCGCTACCTGACGGCGCAGGCCTGATGAATCACTTGTGTTGCAGGCGGGCCTGGCCGGCCAGCCAGCTGTCGGCACTGCTGTCCAGCCATTGCCGTGCCGCAGGCTCCCGGCCCAGATAGGCATCCAGAAAGGCGGTCGACACGCTTTGCACGGCCGAGCTGAGCAGGGTCATATTGGCGCTGGGCCGCTGACCCTGTTCTGTTCGATTGCCTTGTTCGGGCCCGCCCTCACCACCACCGCCGCCGCGCCGGCCACCTTTGTGGCCGCCCATGCCGCCGCCGCCGGGTGGCCCACCCTGTGAGCCGCCTTGACGGCCACCGCCGCGGTGTTCACCACCGGCGGCCTCGCGGCTGGCGCGTTCCTTCAGCAGCTGCGGGTTGCCGGCCAGCAAGGCATGGCCGCCACCGGCCAGGGCGAGCAGGTATTTGTCCGGCGTCGGCATCTGCTCGAAGGGCTGGCGGCGCAGCCGTGTGTCGGGCATCAGGTCCAGGGGGTCGAAGTCTTGGCTCGCGGTGACGGACAGCACGGGCATGCGCAGGGCCCGATAGCGGTCAGCGCCCGCGCCACTTTGGGCGTAGGGGCTCAAGGCCAGCACCGCCGTCACCGGCATGGGCAGCGTGGGCGCGGCCTGACCGGGCAGCTGCTCGCCGGCCGCCACCATCGCCGTGTAGGCGCCGAGGTCGAAGCCGGCCAGGGCGATGGCGCTCAGGTCGACAGCCTTCCAGACCGGATCGGCCGCCTCGCGGCTTGCCTGTTGCAGCACGGTGGTGAGGGCCTGCAGGCGGTGCAGCATCGCGGCATCGGCAAAGCGCTGGCGGCCCAGCGCACTGAACTCGCCGGTGCGGGCCAGCTCCGATTGCCAGGCGTTGGCGTCGTCGGCCAGCAGCTGCACGGACAGCACCGCATAGCCGGCACGCGCCCAGGCCATGCGCCACAGCTCGCCGGCCTGAGGGGCCTCACCCAGACCGGGCAGATAGACGATCAGCGCAGCCTTGCGAGCGCTCTTGGGCGTGAGCAGTTCGAACTCGGTGTTGACGCCGCCGAGGCTGAGCCGGTGGCGTGCGGCATTGACGGCTTCGTCGCGCCGCGCCTGGTAGCCCTGGGCAGCGAAGCGCTGGGCGGCGTCCTGCTCGGCGCGCAGGCGTTCCTGTTCGGGATGGTGGGCGCAGCCGGCAAGTATCAGCAGGGTTGTCAGCAGGGTCAGGGCCGCGGTGAATCGCATCAGCGCACCGTGTAGCCGCGGCCATCCATGCAGGCCGCCACCGCGCGCTGGAACACGCTGGCATCGGCCTGGGCTGCGGGCTGGGTGGTGGCCCAGCGGTTGCATTCCTGGCGGTCGGTCTCGGTCTGCTGGGTACTCTGACCGGAGCGCGGGTAGATGATGGGCTCGGGCGCCGGCTTGGGTTCGGGCAGCGGCGGCAGCGGCCTGGCCTGCTCGGCGCCGGGCGGTGGCGCCACCACCACATAGCCACCCTCGGTGGCGGCGGTGTAGTAGGTGCCGTTGGCGTAGTAGTAGCGGGTGCTGTCTATCCACAGCGGCGTGTAGGCCGGGGGCAGCAACGGCACGACGATGCCGAAGGGGGGCGCCACCACCCGGTAGCGTGCGCCGAAGGGGCTGAACCAGACACCGCCGTGGAAGAAGTAGCTGCCGCCGCCGTAGCCAATGCTGATGGCGCCCGGCGGCAGACCGATGGACACATAGCCGCGGGCTGGATAGTAGTGGTCGTGGTGGTAGCGGTGGTCCAGCTGCCAGTGGGGCGAGCGGAACTCGGCGCCGCGCTGCGGGCCCACATAGCCGCCATGGCGCTCCTGGGCCTGCGCCGCCGGGCCGGCCAGCCCCATCAGGACGGCGGCAAGCAGGGCCGCGGGTTTGAACTGCGAGAACTTGGACTTCATCATCGGCTGCCTTCGGCGCATCGCGCGCCCAGACTCCAATGTGCCGCAAGCGTCTGGCGGGCGTGTGAACGCAATGTAAAGAAGCTATGCCCGGCTCCGCGGGGAGCCGGGCATGCGCCGGGTCACGGCCAAGGGGCCAGGTATTGCGCCACTGCGGCCCATCAACGGCTGGTCTTGCCGGCCTTGGCTTCCTGGCGTGCGGCGTTCTCGGCCCGCGCGGCGGCGAGGTTCTGCGTGGTGAACGGGTCAGCCTCGTTGTTGCTGGCCATCATGCCCTCGGCGCGGGCGCGCACCAGCTCGGCAATCACATCGGCACGCGAGCGGCCGCCAAAGGCCTGCACCGGCGGCGCCATCTCGGTGTCGCTGGCCAGCCTGGCGACCGTGCCATCGGCGCGGGCCTGGGCCAGTTCGGCCTGCACGGCACTGCGGGTCTTGCCGGCGTCGTCGGCCAGGGCCGATTGGCTCAGGGTCAGGCTGCCCAGCACGGCCAGCGTGGCGGTGAGGACGAATTGCACGGTGCTGCGGGAGAAGGTGTTCAGGGAAGTCATGGTGGTTCACTCCGTTTGGGCTGGTGTCGAAGAGCAACAGCGCCTTCGATGGAGTGAACTGTCGTCGTTGGCGGCCGGGCCTGCCAGCGCGATGCGATCAAGCAGGGGCAAGACGGCGCGAGGCGTCTGCGCCGCGGCGCCAGTGGTTGCCTGTGCCATGATGTTTGCCCCCGTGCGCCGAGGACTGGCACCGATGGACAACGACGATACCTGGCTGCAAGCCTGGCTGCCCCTGATGAGCGAATGCAGCGCCGGCCGGCCGGTGCTGGAACTGGGCTGCGGCAGCGGCCGCGACACCGCCACGCTGCTGGCTCATGGCCTGGACGTGGTGGCGCTTGATCTTTCGGCAGACGCCGTTGCCGAGGCGCGCCTCAGGGCCCCGGCTGCCCGCATCCATTGCCAGGACTTGCAAGCCCCCTTCCCGCCCGAGGCCGAGGGCTGCGCGGTAGCGCTGGCCTCGCTGAGCCTGCACTACTTCAGCTGGCCCGATACCCTGGCCCTGGCCCGGCGCATCCACCAGTGGCTGCCGCCGGGCGGCCTGCTGGTGTGCCGGCTCAACTCGACCCGCGATGTGCACTATGGCGCGGTCGGCCACCCCGAGATCGCGTCCCACTACTATCGGGTTGACGGCTTCCCCAAGCGGTTTTTCGATGCCGGCGACGTGGCGCTGATGTTTGCCGAAGGCTGGTCGACGCTGAGCTGCAACGAGGGAGTGATAGGCCGCTACGAGCATCCGAAGTGGGCCTGGGAGCTGGTGCTGCGGCGCGTGTGAGGCGGCGCAAACGACAAGAGGCCCGAAGGCCTCTTGCGCTCCTCACCCCTGAGAATTGAAATCAGTTGCGCTGGCGGCGGCGCGCCACGAAGCCGACAGCGCCCAGACCGGCCAGCATCAGGGCATAGGTCCCGGGTTCCGGCACGGCGGCGGTCAGCGAGATCGCATCCAGCGCGAAGTCATTGCCGCTGTAGTCGGTGCTCAGATTCAGCAGCTTGACTTGCACGCTGACGTTGAAGGGCACGGTGACCTGGCCGCTCAAGGTCTGCCACTGGCCGGTCGTGCTGCCCAGCTGCACAGCGCTGCCCAGCAGGTAGTCATTGCCCAGCACATTGACCACGGCCTGCAGCTTGGACGGGTTGCCGCCATAGGTGCTGGCGGCCGAGCCGCTGAAGTCATAGGTGCCGGCCGTCAGGTTCACCGTCTGCGACCAGACGATGTTGTGGGCACCGTCGGTGCCGCCATTGACGATCAGCATGCCGCTGCCGCTGAGCGCATTGAAGCTGGCCCAGCCGCCGTGGAAGTCGATGGGGTTGCTGCCGATATTGACCACGCTCGGGTCGTAGGCGTTGCCGCCCTTGATGTAGTCGGAACCGAAGGCCGCATAACCGGCCACGCCAGGGGTCTCGAAGTCGCCGTTGGCGATCAGGTTGGTGGCGTTGGCGCTGCTGGCGATCAAGGCGATTGCGGCCAGTGCGATGGTCTTCAGGTGCTGCATAGGGAGTCCCGTGTTGGTTGGCGTGCCCTGCGCATTCGTTTCAATTTGCAGGCCTGGCGCCAGTGTCCGGGCTGGGCCGTTGCGGCAACACCCCGCGAACACGGGGACTCATGGGCGCGGCGCGGGCCTAGCGTGCATTCCGTCACAGGCCAAGTTCAACCGGCCTTGCGAAACGTCAGGTTGTAGCGACAGCGGCCGGTCAGCCCATGCTCGCCCTCGGCCAATGCCGCCACGCCGTGATAGGCCAGCCGCGAGGGCCCGCCCCACACCACCACGTCCCCGCTTTCCAGCCGGGTGCGCTGCAGCGGCCCGCTGCGCGTGAGGCCGCCGAACTGGAACACCGCCGGCAGGCCCAGCGACACCGAGACGATGGGCTGGCGCCGGTCGCGCTCGTCGCGGTCCTGGTGCAGGCTCAGCTTCGCGCCGGGCACATAGTGGTTGATCAGGCAGGCGTCGGGCACGAAGCCCTCGAAGCCGGCCGCCGCGGCGGCTTCGAGGGCGAGCCGCTCGAACAGCGGCGGCATCGAGGGCCAGGACTTGCCGCTGAGCGGATCGGCGGCGTCGTAGCGGTAGCCGCGGGCGTCCGACACCCAGCCCAGGGCGCCGCAATTGCTCATCGCCACCGACATCGTGTGGCCGCTGGGCGTGAGCAGATGGCGCAGCGGGGCCTGGGCCAGCAAGGCTTTGATCTCGTCCAGCAGGGCCTGCTGCAGGTCTTGCGCAAAGGCCTGCAGCACCCAGGCGCCATCGGCCAGGGTCAGCCGCGAGGGGCTGCGGGGCTGGTCGGCGAACAGATCGACCGTCATCGCCAGCGCCCTGAATGGCTCAGCCCAGCGGCCGGGTCAGATACACGCCCTCGCGGCCGACGATGGGGCTGCGCGTGGGCATGAAGATGGTGCAGCCCTCGCACAGCGCGCGGATCTCGGTATCACCATCGGTGGCGATCAGCTCGCCCTCGGCGAACACCTCCAGGCCCACCACCGGGCGGGCAAAGCGGAAGTCGGCGTTCTGCACCACATGGGTCTTCAGCAGCGCGTAGCGGCGCGCTGCGGCCGGTGTGGCTTTCGGGCGATCACTGGGTTGATCAATCAACCCGAAGTGGGCCAGGAACTCCAGGGTCACGGCCACCGCCGTGTCGGCGCTGGACTGCTTGAAATGCTGGCCGCATTCGACCACCAGGGCCGCGCCGAGGCCATCGGCCTGGCCGTGCCGCCCATGCTGAATCAGCGGTGTGCCGGACTGCATGCCGCTGGGCATCACCAGGTGCACGGCCGGCTGCGACAGCGCGCCGGCCAGCGCGGCATTGCGGCCGTAGTCGGGATAGACCCAGAAGGGCACGACATCCTGCGAGGTCGAGTGGATGTCCAGGATGTGATCGGCCGCGGCCACCACCGGGCGCAAGGCGCGGGCGCGCCGCAGCTCGATGCTGTCCTCGCCGCCGTCCAGCCATTCGGCCGACCAGATGCGGTTCAGGTTGTGGTCGATCTGGCGGCTGTCGAAGGGCTTGTCGGTGTTGAAGCTCTCGTAAGCCTGCACGTTGGCAAAGCTGACCGTCAGCGTGCCGATCTTGGGCCGCACCGCGTTGTCCAGCAGATAGGCCGCGGCCACCATGCCGCAGAACTCGTTGCCATGGGTCAGCGCATTGATCAGCACGTGCGGCCCGGGCTTGCCGGACTCGAAGCGGTGCACATAGTCGATGCCGACATTGCCGGCCTTGTAGGGCGACAGATCGCGGGGCAGGACTTCGAAGGCGGGGGCAGGTGTCGTCATGAGTGGGCTCGCGCTGAAGAGACGAGGCCAGTCTAGCGCTGCCGCCGCCGCGGCCAGGTGTCGGGTGAGCGGCAGCCGCCCAGCCGATGCGTGTAAGCTTCCGGCGACACAGTTCCCGGTCACGACAAGCGGCCATCGTTCATGAGTTCAGACAAAGATTCCGCCTGGGTCACCGCCGCCGATGTCGCCCGCCATGCCGGGGTGTCGCGCTCGGCCGTGTCGCGCACCTTCACCGAGGGCGCCAGCGTCTCGCCGGACACGCGGGCCAAGGTGCTGAAGTCGGCCGAGGCCCTGGGCTACCAGGTCAATATGCTGGCGCGCAGCATGATCCAGCAGCAGAGCAATCTGGTCGGCGTGGTGGTGTCGGGCTTCGACAACCCCTTTCTGCTGAGCCTGCTGGGCCCGCTGACCCACGCGCTGGCGATGCGCTCGCAGGCGCCGCTGTTGATGGATGCCAGCGAGCCCGAGCAGCTGTCCAAGAGCCTGCGCCACCTGCTGCAGTACCGCATCGCTGGTGTGGTGCTGACCTCGGGCACGCCGCCGATCGCGCTGGCCAAGGAGTATCTGCGGCTGCGCATTCCGGTGGCGATGCTGAACCGCGAGCCCTCGCTGGAGGGCGTCGACGTGATCAACAGCGACAACCGCCAGGGCGGGGCGATGGCGGCCAGCCTGCTGCAGCGCGCCGGGGCGCGCCGGCTGGTGTTTCTGCATGTGCCCTCGGCCACGCACAGCGCCAGCGAGCGCTGTGCCGCCTTCGAGCAGGCGCTGGCGCCCGAGGTCAGGCGGGGTGCGATACAGCTGCGCCGCGTCAATGCCAGCGGCGGTGGCCACGCCAGCGGCTTCGAGGCTGCGCGCCAGCTGCTGGCCGACCCGGCGACGCGGCCCGACGGCGTGTTCTGCACCAATGACGCGCTGGCCTGCGGCCTGATCGACGGCGCGCGCGAACTGTTCGGCCTGCGCGTGCCCGAGGATCTGAAGGTCGTTGGCTTCGATGACATCCCGATGTCCTCGTACGCGGCCTATTCGCTGACCACCTTTCGCCAGGACATCGACGCCCTGGCCGGGCGGGCCGTGGCCTGCCTGGCCGAGCGCATGGGCGAGCCCGACATGCCCAGCCGCCTGCTGGAGCTGCCGGTCAGCCTGGTGGAGCGGCGCTCGTCCGGGGTGCCCACAGGCGTTGCCACGGACACCGCGCCTGCGCGCCGTCGCCGCGTCGCTTCGTCGGCGGCCTAGGGACCCTCTGCAAAACCCCCATGGGCCGCGGCGGGATCTTTGCGGGATGCAGGCCAAGGCGCGAACCGCCGCCCAGACTGATGTCTGGGCCAGGTTCGCAACGCCGGCCGGCGCCCGCAAAGGCCCGCCCCGAAGGGTTTGCGAGATAACGGGCTGCCTCGGGCGTTGCAGCGCTCGGCAGTCGGGCATGGAGCCCGACCTTCGCGCTGCGCCTACGAGCCGGCCCGTTCTCTCGCAAACGCGGCCCATGGGGGTTTTGCAGAGGGTCCCTAGGGAATACCCCGGTTTGTATTTTCGGCGGCGGTAGGTACATTGCACACGTGTGCACTGCACACGTGTGCAATCAGATGATGATGCACAGAACACAGGGGCCCGGCCAGCGATGCCGGACACCGATACAGGAGACAGACAATGAAGTTCAACCGGATCGGCGGGCTGCTGCTCGCCTCCCTTGCCGCCCTGCCGCTGAGCAGCCAGGCCGCCGAGCGCCTGAACGTGCTGTGCGCCGCCGACAACGACTGGTGCGAGCTGATGCGCAACAGCTTCGAGAGCGAAAGCAATATCCAGGTCTCGATGGTGCGCAAGAGCGCCGGCGAGATCTTCGCCCAGATCCGCGCCGAGGCCGGCAACCCCAAGACCGACATCTGGTGGGCTGGCACCGGTGACCCCCATCTGCAGGCCGCCGCCGCCGGCTTCACCGAGGTCTACAAGTCGCCCCAGCTCGACAAGCTGCAGCCCTGGGCGCAGAAGCAGGCCGAGATCTCGGGCTACCGCACCGTCGGCGTCTATGCCGGCCTGCTGGGCATTGGCTACAACCCCGAGGTGCTGAAGCGCAAGAACGCACCGCTGCCCAAGTGCTGGAGGGATTTGCTGAGCAGCGCCTACAAGGGCGAGATCCAGATCCCCAACCCCAATTCCTCGGGCACCGCCTACGCCGCCATTGCGACGCTGGTGCAGCTGCAGGGCGAGGCCGAGGCCTTTGCCTTCATGAAGAAGATGAACGACAACGTCAACCAGTACACCAAGAGCGGCTCGGCGCCGGCCAAGGCGCTGGCGCGGGGCGAGATCGGCGTGGGCATCACCTTCCAGCATGATCTGCTGAAGGAAACGGTGGCGGGCTTCCCGGTCGAGGTGGTCTCGCCCTGCGAGGGCACCGGCTACGAGGTCGGCTCGATGAGCATCGTCAAGGGCGCCAAGAACATGGCCAGCGCCAAGCGCTTCTACGAGTTCGCGCTGCGCGCCGACGTGCAGTCGCTGGCGGCCAAGGCCAATGCCTTCCAGGTGCCGTCGAACAAGACGGCGACGATACCGCCGCGCGCGCCGCGCCTGGAGACGGTCAAGACGATCAACTACGACTTCGCCAAGTACGGCAGCGAGGAGACGCGCAAGCGCCTGCTCAAGCGCTGGGACGACGAGATCTTCGCCCTGCCGCGCTGAGCAAGACACAAGGAACGCTGTCGTGGACAAATCATTGCGCGCCTGGTTGTTGCTGGCGCTGTTGAGCAGCCTGCTGCTGCCCTGGCATCAGCAGGAGGCCGGGCTGCTGGCCGGCGATTGGCTGGGCGCCGCCTGGCCCGGTGACGCGGCCACGGCCTCAGCGCTGTGGCAGGTGCTGGGCCTGGGCCATGCGGAGCTGCTGCCCCTGGTCTTGATGCCGGTGCTGGCGGGCCTGCTGAGCCTGGCAGGTCTGTCGCGGCCCGGCCTGGGCGCGGCCCTGATGGCGCTGGCCACGGCGGCGCTGCTGTGGCTGGGCTGGCTGGCCTGGGGCGCTGGCCCGATGCAGCCGGCGCTGGGCTGGGGCGCCCTGCTGTTTGCCACCGCGGCGCTGTTCGTGTTGAGCACCGGTGCGGCCTGGCGCGGCGCCTGCCGCGGTGATGTCTTTGTCTGCGGCGTGATCGCGCTGCTGGTGGCCCTGGTCGGCCTGTTCGTGATGTTCCCGGTGCTGCGCGTGCTGGCCGGTGCCTTCGAGCAGGACGGCGCCTTCAGCCTGACGGCGCTGTGGTCGCGCACCACCGATGCCCGCATCTGGTCGCTGGGTTGCGTCAGCGGCCTGCGCTGCGGTGTGGCCTGGAACACGCTGTTCCTGGGCCTGGCCACGGCCACCGGCGCCACGCTGCTGGGCCTGGCCTTTGCACTGGTCGTGACGCGCACCGGCTTTCGCTTCAAGAAAGTGCTGCGCGCGCTGACGGTGCTGCCCATCATCACGCCGCCCTTCGTGATCGGCCTGGCGCTGATACTGCTGTTCGGCCGCAGCGGCGTCGTCACCGCCTGGGTCTCGGCCTGGTTCGATGTGGCGCCGGGGCGCGGCCTCTATGGCTTCTACGGCGTCTGGCTGGCCCAGTTGCTGTCGTTCACGCCGATTGCCTTCATGGTGCTGATCGGTGTCGTCGAGGGTGTCAGCCCCTCGGTCGAGGAGGCCTCGCAGACCCTGGGCGGCTCGCGCTGGACGACCTTCTGGCGCATCTCGCTGCCGCTGATGCGCCCGGGCCTGGCGAATGCCTTCCTGGTTGCCTTCATCGAGAGCATGGCCGACTTCGGCAACCCGATGGTGCTGGGCGGCAACTACGGCGTGCTGTCCACCGAGATCTACTTCGCCATCGTCGGTGCGCAGAACGATGCCGGCCGCGCCGCCGGCCTGGGTCTGATACTGCTCAGCTTCGCCGTCGCCGCCTTCATCGCCCAGCGCCGCTGGGTCGGCAAGAAGTCCTATGCCACGGTGACCGGCAAGGCCGACAACGGCCAGCATGCCGGGCTGGACAAGCGCATGTCCATCGCGCTGGCCCTGTTGGTAAGCCTGTGGACGGCCTTCACCCTGGTGCTCTACGGCATGATTCTGGCCGGCGGCTTCGTCCATCAATGGGGGCGCGACAACAGCTTCACCCTGCGCCACTACAGCGACGCCTTCGGCATCAGCTTTGGCGAGCAGGGTCTGCGCTGGGTCGGCACGGCCTGGGATTCGCTGTTCACCACCCTGGCCATTGCCGGCATCTCGGCGCCGCTGACCGCGGCCCTGGGCCTGCTCGCCGCCTGGCTGCTGGTGCGCCAGCGCTTTGCCGGCAAGGCGGCGTTCGAGTTCGCCACCATGCTCAGCTTCGCGATACCGGGCACGGTGATAGGCATCAGCTACATCCTGGCCTTCAATGCGGCGCCCATCGAGCTGACCGGCACCGGCGCCATCCTGGTGCTGTGCTTTGTGTTCCGCAATATGCCGGTGGGCCTGCGTGGCGGCGTGGCGGCGATGAGCCAGCTGGACGGCAGCCTCGACGAGGCCTCGACGATGCTGGGCGCCAACAGCTTCACCACCGCGCGGCGCGTCGTGCTGCCGCTGATGCGGCCGGCACTGACCTCGGCCCTGGTCTACAGCTTCGTGCGCTCCATCACCTCGATCAGCGCGGTGATCTTCCTGGTCAGCGCGAAATACAACATGGCCACCGCCTACATCGTCGGCCTGGTCGAGAACGGCCAGTACGGCATTGCCATCGCCTACGCCAGTGCGCTGATCGTCGTCATGCTGCTGTGCGTGCTGGCGGCGCAGAAGCTGGTCGGCCAGCGCCGGTTGCGCCGCACTGAACGAGTGCAGGGCGAACAGCCCGCACCGGCCACCAAGGAATTCATCTTGAAGAAGGTCCAATCATGAGTGCCGCATTTTCTGCCGCCAGCGAGGCCGGCCTGGCCTCCGGCGCGCTGGTGTTCGACCAGGTGACCAAGCAGTACGGCTCGGTCACCGCCGTTGACAACGTCTCCTTCAGCATTCCCAAGGGCGATCTGGTCACCCTGCTGGGCCCCAGCGGCTGCGGCAAGACCAGCACGCTGCGCCTGATCGCCGGCCTGGAGCATGTCAGCCGCGGCCGCATCCTGATCGGGGGTCAGGACGTGACTCGCCAGTCGGCGATCGAGCGCAATGTCAGCATGGTGTTCCAGTCCTACGCGCTGTTCCCGCACATGACGGTGCAGGAGAACGTGGCCTACGGCCTGGAGGTCGGCGGCGCACGCAAGGCCGAGGCGCGGGAGCGCGCCATCGAGGGCCTGCGCCTGGTCGGCCTGGCCGACTACGGCCCGCGCCTGCCCAGCGAGCTGTCCGGCGGCCAGCAGCAGCGCGTGGCCGTGGCCCGTGCGCTGGTGCTGGAGCCCCAGGTGCTGCTGCTTGACGAGCCGCTGTCCAACCTCGACACCAAGCTGCGCCGCCGCGTGCGCGACGAGATCCGTGAAATCCAGCAACGCCTGCGGCTGACCGCCGTCTACGTGACCCATGACCAGGAAGAGGCTTTGGCCGTGTCCGACCAGATCATTGTGATGAACAAGCAGAAAGTGGCCCAGCAGGGCAGCCCGCGCGACCTGTTCGAAACCCCGGCCGACGAGTTCGTCGCCGACTTCATCTGCGACGCCAATCTGGTCGCCGGCGAGTTGCGCGGCAGCGATTGCCATGTCGGCGGCGTCGCCCTGCAGCTGGCCAATCCGCGCCACTACCGTGGCGAGGTGCGGGTGGCGGTGCGGCCCGATGCGATGCGCCTGCGCCCGGCCGCGGCGAACGACCCGCTGGTCGGCCAGGTGCTGCATGCGGCTTTCCTCGGCACCGAGATGCAATACACCTTGGCCTCGCCGCTGGGCGAGCTGTTCGTGCGCCAGTCCGATGTGCGGCTGCCACTCGCGGTGGGTGCCTCGGTGGGCATAGGCTTTGCCGATCAAGGCGTGTGCATCGTCGGAGGTCGGGCATGAGCGCAGCCTTGATGGACCGCTACGAACTCGCCCGCAGCATCGCCCGCGAGGCCGGCCTGCAGGCCTTGGCGATGTTCCGCCGCCGCGACGAGCTGGTGATCGAATCGAAGGGCCTGCAGGACATGGTCAGCGCCGCCGACCAGGAGACCGAGGCCTTCATCCGCGCCGAGGTGCAGGCCCGTTTTGCCGCCGACGGCTTTCTCGGCGAAGAGGGCGGCCTGGACCGTGGCGACGCCGACTTCCTCTGGGTCATCGACCCGATAGACGGCACGGCCTGCTTCGTCAACGGCATGCACTCATGGTGCCTGTCCATCGGCGTGCTGCATCGGGGTCAGCCGGTGATAGGCGTCGTCTACGACCCGAACAGCGACGAGATGTTCCACGCCGCCCAGGGGCAGGGCGCCTTCGTCAATAGCAAGGCGATCAAGGTGCTTGAGGCCGCCGCGGTCAGCGAAGGCGTGCTGGGTGTGGGCTTCTCGCACCGTGTGCCGGTCAGCGCCTTCGTGCCCTTTCTGGACCGCGTGCTCGAAGCCGGCGGCATGTTCATCCGCAATGGCTCGGGCGCGCTGATGCTGGCCTATGTGGCCGCCGGCCGCCTGATCGGCTACTACGAGCCCCACATCAATGCCTGGGACTGCCTGGCCGCCATCGTGCTGCTGCAGGAGGCGGGCGGCGCGGTCAATGACTTCCTCGCCAATGGCGGCCTGCAGCGCGGCAATCCCATCATCGCCGCCGGCCCGGCGCTGTTTCCGCAGCTGCTGGCGCTGATCTCGCCCGAGCCCGCCGGTCTGTTGCAGACCAACGCTGCGGCAGCGATTTTTTAAGCCCGTGAGTGCACACGTGTGCAGATGAATTGAGTACCTCGATGCCGCCCGAGCCAAAAAACCATGGCGGTCACAACGGAGACAAGACGATGAAGACCACAGCCAGACTGTTTTTGCAGACCTGGGCAATCGCCTCGCTGACCCTGGGCCTCGCGGCCTGCGGCGGCGGTGACGATGCGCCCGCGCCGACCCCGGCACCGCCCCCTGCGCCCGCCGCGCCGACCAATTTCTACTACCAGACCAAGACGCCCTACGCGCCGCAGCAGGACGCGGCCAGCTACGAGGCGCCGCCCAGCGGCTACAGCACCGTCTACACCGAGCTGGTGGCGCGCCATGGCTCGCGTGGACTGTCCAGCCTGAAGTACGACCTGGCCGTTTACAACATGTGGCTGAAGGCGGCGTCCGAGGGCGCGCTGACCGATCTGGGCCTGAAGCTGGGCCCCGATGTGCTGAAGCTGATGAAGGCCAACTTCCTGCTCGGTTACGGCGTGCCCGGCATCAGCAAGCCCGGCTATGGCAACGAGACCCAGGTGGGCATCGACGAGCACACGAATCTGGCCAAGCGCCTGCTGAGCCGCCATGCCGCGCTGTTCGAGCAGGTGGTCGGCGCGGCCGCCACCAGCCCGCGCCGCATCGAGGTCGTGACCTCGGGCGTCGATCGCGCCGTCGACAGCGGCGCCTTCTTCGTCAAGGGCATGCTGGCCACGCAGCCCAAGTTGGCCGACCTGGTCAGCTACCCGGCCGCGCCCGGACCCTACCCGGTCAGCGCGCCGGTCGCCCAGCCGGCCGGCACCGACCGCTTCCTGCTCTACTTTCACAAGCTGGTGGCGGCCACCGATGGGGTGAGCAGCGCGAGCGACCCGCTCTACACCACCTACCAGGACAGCCTGGCCTTCCAGAAGTGGTTGAAGGACACCGATCTGGCGGCCAAGCAGGCGGCCATACTCGCCGACCCGGCGGCCAAGACCGCCGGCCGTGTCGTGCTGGAGCGGCTGTTCACCAAGGCCTTCGTCGACAAGATCGAATCGGGCGCCTACAGCTTTGCCAACACCGGCAGCTTCACCTTCAGCAGCGCCGACGGCAAGTTCACCAGCACCCTCACCGGCGATGGCGAAACACCGATAGGCAATCTGGCCGAGGCCGCCTCGCGCATCTACGAGCTGTATGTGATCGCCCCGGCGATGAAGGCCGAGGCCGGCGTCGACTTCGCGCCGTACATGCCGCTGGAGCAGGCCAAGTACTTCGCCTTCACCCAGGACGCCGCCGACTTCTACAAGATGGGCCCCGGCATCACCGAGAAGGGCAGCGTCACCTGGAAGATGGCCCAGCACCTGGAGGATGACTTCTTCAACCAGGTCGACGCCATCGCCAAGGGCCAGCTGGGCAAGGTCGCCAAGCTGCGCTTCGCCCACGCCGAGATCATCATTCCCTTCGCCTCCAAGATGGGCTTGAAGAACGTGCTGCAGCAGGTGCCGCTGGCCACCATGTACAGCTACGAGAACAACCCCTGGCGCGGCGACTACGTGTCGCCGATGGCGGCCAATATGCAGTGGGACGTGGTGCGCAACGCCAGCGGCGCCCTGCTCGTGAAGATGCTCTTCAACGAGAAGGAAACCGACTTCAAGGCCGATTGCGACGGCGCCCGCTATGCCGCCAACAGCCACTTCTACGACTACACCAAGCTGAAGGCCTGCTACGGCCACACGCCGGCACCCTGAGCCGCAGCCCCTTCGCTCCCAAGGAGACCCCAATGAAATCAAGACTCAGCGCCGCAGCGCTGGCCGCTGCCGTCGCCCTGCTGCTGGCCGGCTGTGCCGCATCGACCGGCCCCTCGGCGCAAGACCCGGCCCCCGATCCCAAGCTCGCCAAGATCGGCCAGATCGTCGTCGTCTACATGGAGAACCGCAGCTTCGACCATCTGTTCGGCCTCTACCCCGGCGCCAACGGCCTGGCCCAGGCCAGGGCCGAGGGCCGCACCGTGCAGACCGACAGGGACGGCAAGCCCTATGCCCAGCTGCCCGTGCCGCTGGCCGACAAGAACGGCAAGCCCGATGCGCGGCTGCTCGATCCCATTCCCAACGGCCCGTTTGCACTGGAGCCGCGGGTGGCGCTGAACCAGCCCATGTTCAGCCCCATCCACGCCTACTACGCGAATCAGCGCCAGATCAATGGCGGGCGCAACGACCGTTTCGTCGCCGAGGGCAATAGCGGCGGCCTGCTGATGGGCTATTACGACGGCAGCCAGATGGGCCTGTGGAAGCTGGCCCAGCGCTTCACCCTGGCCGACAACTTCTTCCAGTCGGCCTTCGGGGGCTCGTTCCTGAACCACTTCTGGCTGGTCTGCGCCTGCACGCCGGTGTTCCCTGGCGCCCCGGCCGACATCAAGGCGGTGGACGAGGCCGGCAATGTGCCGGGCAGCCACGAGGAGGCCTATGTCACGACCGACGGCCATGCGGTCAACACGATGCAGGGCACCTGGCTTTACGACCCGACCAAGAAGCAGGCACTGCTGCCGCCGCAAAGCCTGCCGACGATAGGCGACCGGCTCAGCGACAAGGGCATTGCCTGGGCCTATTACGCCCAGGACTACCAGCGCGCGGTGGCGGCCACGGCGGCGGGCAAGGGGCTGTCGAGCTTCTCCTACCACCACCAGCCCTTCACCTTCTTCAAGCGCTTCATCGACAGCCCGGCGCAGCGGGCCACCCACCTGAAGGACCGCGAGGACTTCATCGCCGACGCCCGTGCCGGCCGGCTGCCGCCGGTGTCGTTCTACAAGCCCACCGGCGGCAAGAACATGCACCCGGGCCGCGGCAACGTCGCCGATGGCGATGCCGAGGCGGTGGCCATCGTCCAGGAGGTGATGAACGGCCCGCAGTGGCAGAACACCGTCGTCATCGTCACCACCGATGAGAACGGCGGCTTCTGGGACCACGCCGCGCCGCCCAAGGGCGACCGCTGGGGCCCGGGCTCGCGCATTCCGGCGCTGGTGGTCTCGCCGTTCAGCGAGGGCGGCCAGGTCGATCACACCCCGTACGAAACCGTGTCCATCCTGCGGTTGATCGAGGAGCGCTTCGGACTCAAGCCTCTGAGCAACCGGGATGCCAAGGCCACCAGCCTGGCACGCGCACTGAAGCTGTAAGCACATCAAAAACCATATTCAGAAAGAACGAGACAAATGCAAACCCATCAAAAACTCGCCGTGGCCCTGGCCGCCCTGCTGGCTCTCGGCGCTGCCCAGGCCCAGGTCAGCCTGAGCGGCCGCATCGACCAGAGCGTGGTCAAGAGCTCGCCCGGCGTCTGGCAGCTGACCCATGGCTCGGCCAACCGCATCATCTTCAAGGCCGAGGACGATCTCGGCGACGGCATGAAGGCCTATGGCTATCTGCAGCACCGCTTCCTGGGTGACACCGGCCAGCCGCGCTCGGGCCCGTTCTGGTACTACTCCTACGTGGGCATCAAGGGCCGCTTCGGCGACATCCGCCTGGGCCATCAAAAGTCGCCGCTGGACGATGCCACCGGCAGCGACTACGAGGTCTGGGACGGCGACACGGTTGCCTCCAGCTACTCGCGCATTGCCGGCGGCCAGAAGATCTGGGACAACGCCGTCAACTACACCTCGCCGGTGCTGGCTGGCTTCAGCATCAATGTCGGCGTGTCGCCCAGCGAGGGCGTGGCCAAGACCGTGCGCGGCCAGGGCTTCTCGCTGATCTACGAGATGGGCGGCCTCAGCGCCAGCCTCTCGACCCAGCGCAGCCCGACCAATGTGCAGACCCATGGCATCGGCGGCCGCTACACCTTTGACAAGTTCCGCCTGTTCGGCACCTGGGCCACGTCCACCCGTGTCGGTGGCAACAAGAAGCAGACCGATCTGCAGCTGAGCGCCGGCTACCAGGTCACGCCCGAGGGCGAGGCCCGCGTGCTCTACAACAGCAGCAAGCTGGTCAACGTGAAGACCGAGGTCTACGGCCTGGGCTACTTCCACTTCCTCAGCAAGCGCACGGCGTTGTATGCCTCGGTGTCCGACACCCGGGCCGACAACGCCGCCACGATCAACGCCTACCAGCTGGGCGTGCGGCACTCGTTCTGATCGTTGTTCCGACCCCGGCGGCGGGCGCCGTGCTCGCCGCCGTCCGACCCTCTGTTGTATCGCCCCCGCCATGAGACTTTCCGACATCCCTTCAGGCCGCCGCCACGACCTGGCCTGCCTCGGCCGCCTGGCCGTGGACCTCTATGCCCAGCAGCTGGGCAGCCGCCTCGAAGACGTGAGCAGCTTTGCCAAATACCTGGGCGGCTCGTCGGCGAACATCGCCTTCGGCGCGGCGCGGCTGGGCCTGCGCGCGGCCATGATCTCGCGCGTCGGTGACGAACAGATGGGTCGCTTCCTGACCGAGACGCTGCAGCGCGAGGGCTGCGACACCACGCAGCTGCAGATCGATGCGCAGCGCCTGACCGCGCTGGTGCTGCTGGGCCTGAAGGACCGCGACACCTTCCCGCTGCTGTTCTACCGCGAGAACTGCGCGGACATGGCGCTGGCCGCCGACGCCATCAGCGAAGACTTCATCGCCGGCTGCCGCGCGCTGCTGATCACCGGCACCCACCTGAGTACGCCCACGGTGCTGGCCGCCTCGGAGCGGGCACTGGGCTTTGCGCAGCGCCACGGCGTGCTGCGCGTGCTCGACATCGACTACCGCCCGGTACTGTGGGGGCTGACGGCCCGCGGCGAGGGCGCCAACCGCTTTGTCGCCGACGCGGCCGTGACCGCGCGGCTGAAGGCGGTGCTGCCGCAGTTCGACCTGCTGATAGGCACCGAGGAGGAGTTCCTGATCGCCGGCGGCGTGCCCGGGGATCTGCTGGCCTCGCTGCGCGCGGTGCGAGCCGTCACCCAGGCCGCGCTGGTCGTCAAGCTCGGCGCGGCCGGATGCTGTTTCATTGATGGGGAGATCCCTGAGCGGCTAGCCGACGCCGTCACCGTGCGCGGCGAGCGCATAGCGGTCATGAACGTGCTGGGCGCAGGAGATGCCTTCGCCGCCGGCCTGATGACAGGCCTGCTGCGCGGCCAGGGCTTCGAGCAGGCCGCACGCCTGGCCAATGCCTGCGGCGCCATCGTCGTCTCGCGCCATGGCTGCGCGCCGGCCATGCCGACGCCGGCCGAGCTGGAGCACTGGTTCAGCGGCCAGCGGCTGCCGCGGGTCGATGCCGACGCGCAGCTGGCCCACCTGCACCGCACGACCGCGGCACGCAAGGCCTGGCCCCAGCTCTGCGTGCTGGCCTTCGACCACCGCAGCCAGTTCTTCGAGCTGACGCGCCAGGCCGGCGCCGACCCGGTGCGCCTGCCGGCACTGAAGCAGCTGCTGGTGCGGGCAGCCGAGCGCATCGAGACCAGCCACCGCCTGCAAGGCCAGGTCGGTGTGCTGATTGATGACGTCTACGGCGAGGACGCGCTGGCCTCGGCTACAGGCCGGGGCTGGTGGATCGGCCGGCCGGTCGAGCTGCCCGGCTCGCGGCCGCTGCGCTTCGAGCATGGCGCGTCGCTGGCCACGCGCCTGCAGCAATGGCCGGCCGAGCAGGTCGTCAAATGCCTGGTGCACTACCACCCGGACGACGCCACCGACCTGCGCCTGACCCAGGAGCTGCAGCTGCGCCACGTCTGGGACGCGACGCGGGCCAGCGGCCACGAGCTGCTGCTGGAGCTGATCGCGCCGCCGGCCATGACCCCGCCCGGCACCGCCGATACGGCCGTGCTGCGCAGCGTAAAGCGCCTCTACAACCTCGGCTTCAAGCCGGAGTGGTGGAAGCTGGCACCGATGTCGGCGGCCGGCTGGGAGGCACTGGCCGCGCTGATCGCCGAGCGCGATCCGCACTGCCGCGGCGCCGTGATACTGGGCCTGAACAAGCCGCTGGCCGAGCTGGCCGAGGGCTTTGGCCGGGCGCGCCATCCCATCGTCAAGGGCTTCATGGTCGGCCGCAGCCTGTGGGCCGGGCCCGCGCTGGACTGGCTGCGCGGCGGGCTGGATGACGAGGGCCTGATACACCAGGTAGGCGGCAACTTCGCCACCCTGGTCGAGGCCTGGCGCAATGCCCGTGACGCACGTGCTGAGGTGATGGCATGAGCGGCAAGACGGTCCGCCTGACGATGAGCCAGGCGCTGGTGCGCTATCTGGCCGCGCTGCGCATCGAGCTGGCCGATGGTTCGGTGCAGCCCTATGTGGGCGGGGTGTTCTCCATCTTCGGTCACGGCAATGTGGCTGGCCTGGGTGAGGCCCTGTGGGCCGAGCGCGAGGCGCTGCCGACCTACCGCGCGCACAACGAGCAGGGCATGGCCCATGCGGCGATTGCCTATGCCAAGGCGCAGCACCGCCAGCGCATCATGGCCGTCACCAGCTCGATCGGCCCCGGCGCCACCAATATGGTCACGGCCGCGGCGCTGGCCCATGTCAATCGGCTGCCTTTGCTGCTGCTGCCCGGCGATGTGTTCGCCTCGCGCGCACCCGACCCGGTGCTGCAGCAGATCGAGGACTTCCACCACGGCGATCTGTCGGCCAACGACTGCTTCCGCCCGGTGACCCGCTATTTCGACCGGCTGATGCGGCCCGAGCAGCTGCTGACGGCGCTGCCGCGCGCGATCCAGGTGATGACCGATCCGGCGCTGTGCGGCCCGGTCTGCCTGGCCCTGCCGCAGGACGTGCAGGCCATGGCCTTTGACTGCCCTGAAGACTTTCTGCAGCCGGCCCTGCTGCGCCTGCGCCGCCCGATGGCCGACGCTCGCGAGCTGCAGCGCGCGGTCGAGCAGCTGCGTGCCGCCCGCCGGCCGCTGATCGTCGCCGGCGGTGGCGTGCTCTACAGCCAGGCCTGGGAGGCGCTGCGTCAGTTTGCCGAGCGGCATGGCATTCCGGTCGTCGAGACCCAGGCCGGCAAGAGCAGCCTGCCCTGGGACCATGGGCTGAACCTGGGCGCCATCGGCGTCAGCGGGGCGCCGTCGGCCAACGAGCTGGCCTGCACCGCCGATCTGGTGCTGGCCGTGGGCACGCGCCTGCAGGACTTCACCACCGGCTCTCATGCGCTGTTCAGCCAGGCCGCACTGCTGAGCCTGAATGTGCAGGCGCTGGACGCCGCCAAATGGCACGGCCAGGCCCTGGTGGCCGATGCCCGCGAAGGCCTGCTGCAGCTCGACGCTGCCCTGCGCGACTGGCAGGCGGTGCCGGCCTGGACCGCGCACGCGCAGCGCCTGGCCGAGCTCTGGCGTCGGCGCGTCACCGAGCTGACCCTGGCCGAACCCCAGCATCAGCTGCCCTATGACGCCGAAGTGATAGGCGCGGTGCGCAACTCGACGCCGGACTCGCCGGCCCACGATGTCGTCGTTTGCGCCGCCGGCACCCTGCCCGCCGAGCTGCACAAGCTCTGGCGCGCCGGCGCCCCGGCCAGCTACCACGTCGAGTACGGCTACTCCTGCATGGGCTACGAGATTGCCGGCGGCCTGGGCGTGAAGATGGCCCTGCCCGAGCGCGAGGTCATCGTCATGGTTGGCGATGGCTCCTATCTGATGATGAACTCGGAGATCGCCACCTCGGTGATGCTGGGCCACAAGCTGATCATCGTCGTGCTGGACAACCGCGGCTATGGCTGCATCCACCGGCTGCAGCGGGCCAGCGGCGGGCCGCGCTTCAACAATATGCTGGACGATTGCGTGCCCGAGGGCGGCAGCCTGCCGCAGATTGACTTCGCCGCCCATGCGGCCAGCCTGGGCGCCGAGGCCTGCCATGTGGCCGATCTGGCCCAGCTGCGCGGGGCCCTTGTCCGCGCCCGTGCCGCCAGCCGCACCCAGGTCATCGTCATCGACACCACCGCCGAGCGCACCACCCCCGATGGCGGCTGCTGGTGGGAGGTGGCCATTCCCGAAGTCTCGACACGCGCCGAGGTGCGCGAGGCCCAGATTCTTTACCGCGCCCAGAAGGCGCAGCAGCGACCCTGATGATGATGAAAGAGCAGCACAAGATGAAACCCTGGAACGTCCGCATCGGCATCAACCCGATCTCCTGGAGCAATGACGACCTGCCGGCGCTGGGCGGCGAAACCTCGCTGGACACGGCGCTGAGCGAGGGCGCCGAGATCGGCTATCAGGGCTTCGAGCTGGGCAACAAGTTCCCGCGCGAGCCCGAGGCGTTGAAGGCCAAGCTGGCCGAGTACGGCGTGGCCTGCGTGTCGGGCTGGTACTCGGGCCGGCTCGCCGAGGGTGGGCTGGAGGAGGAGATCGCGCGCTGCCATGAGCATATGGCCAAGCTGCAGCACAACGGCTGCAAGGTGGTGGTCTATGGCGAGGTGGCGGGCTCCATCCAGGGTGCTATAGATGTGCCGCTGGCCCAGCGCCCGCGCTTTGCCGACGACGCGCAGTGGCAGGCCTATGGCCAGCGCCTGAGCAGCTTCGGCGAGCACCTGCAGGCCCGCTACGGCCTGACCCTGGCCTATCACCACCATATGGGCGCCTATGTCGAATCGCCCGAGGACGTGGACCGTCTGATGGCCGTGACCGGCCCCACCGTGGGCCTGCTGTTCGATACCGGCCATGCCTACTACGGCGGCGCCCAGGACCCGGTGGCGCTGCTGAAGAAGCATCTGTCGCGCGTCGTCCACGTGCATTGCAAGGATGTGCGGGCGCAAGTCGTGGCGATGGCGCGCAACGATGGCTGGTCGTTTCTGAACGGTGTGCTGAACGGCACCTTCACCGTGCCCGGCGATGGGGTGATCGATTTCGAGCGCGTGCTGCGCACGCTTCATGGCGGCGGCTACGAGGGCTGGTTGGTCGTCGAGGCCGAGCAGGACCCGGCCGTGGCGCCCAGCTACGAGTACGCGGCCAAGGGCTTCCAGACGCTGGCCCGCCTGGTGGCGCAGATCAACCCGGCCTGACGGCGATGCGCGGGCGGGTGGCATTTTTCATCGCAGGGCTGCTGGCCGGCGCCGCGGCGTTGGCTCAACCGGCCGCGCCGACGGCGCAGGAGCTGCGCCCGGTGCTGCAGCACCATGCCGCCCTGGTCCACGCCACCTATGCCGACACGCTGACCCTGGCGCGCCGCCTGCAACAGGCGGTGCGGCGTTTCACGCAGGCACCCTCGGCCGCGGCACTGGCTGATGCCCGCCAGGCCTGGCTGCAGGCGCGCGAGCGCTATGCGCTGACCGAGGCCTTCCGCTTCCACGGCGGCCCCATCGATGGCGACGACGGCCCGGAGCCCCGGCTCAACGCCTGGCCGGTCGACGAGACCTACATCGATGCGCTGATCGCGCAGCGCCGGCAGCCCATCAGCAAACGCACATTGAGCGCGCTGAACACCCGCGACGGCGAGGAGAACGTGGCCACCGGCTGGCATGCGATCGAGTACCTGCTGTGGGGGCAGGACCTCAGCGCCGACGGCCCCGGCGATAGGCCGCACACCGACTACCTCGATGGCCGGGCCGCCAACGCCGACCGGCGCCGCCTGTATCTCGTCACCGTCACCGCCCTGCTGGTCGATGACATGGCCTGGCTGGAGCGGGCCTGGGCGCCGGCCCGCGCCAACTACCGCCGGCGCTTCGAGCAGGGTGATCAGGAGTCCTTGCGCGGCCTCATCGTCGGCCTTGGTTCGCTGTCGCGCGCCGAGCTGGCCGGCGAGCGGCTGGAGGTGGCGCTGGCCAGCCGCGACCAGGAGGACGAGCAGTCCTGCTTTTCGGACAGCACGCACCGCGACATCGTCGGCGACGCGCTGGGCATTCAGAACGCCTGGCTGGGGCGCTATGTGCGCCTCGATGGCCAGCGGCTCGAGGGGCCGGCGCTGCGCGAGCTGGTGGGCGCCCGCGATGCGGCGCTGGCCGAACGGCTGACGACACAGATAGACGAATCGCTGCAGGCCGCCGAGGCGATCGAGCCACCATTCGACCGCGAGATCCTCGGCGGCAGCGATGCCCCCGGGCGGCAACGCATCAAGCGCGTCATCGATGCACTGCTGCGCCAGTCGAGCTCGCTGGTCGAAGCCGCGCGGGCGCTGGGCATACAGAAACTCAACTGGGTGCGCAAGCCATGAGGGCCGGCATCGCGTTGTTGCTGGTCGCCACGCTGGTCGGCGCGGCACTGGGTCAGGTGGCGGTCGACGATCAGCAGCGCCCCGGCGGCGCCACCACGGTGGAGGTCAAAGGCCGGCGCGCGTTCTCGCTGGCCGCCGCCAATCTGACGGCTGAGGAGCAGACGCGCTTTGCCGTCGGCAACTCCTTTTTCCGCCGCAACTGGGTCGCCGCGCCCGCGTCAACCGGCGCACGCGATGGCCTGGGGCCGCTGTTCAACGCCCGCTCCTGCAGCGGCTGCCATGTCAACGATGGCCGCGCCGCCCCTGGCGAGGCCGGCCTGCTGCTGCGCCTGTCGGTGCCCGGCCGCGACGCCCACGGCGGCCCGCTGCCCGAGCCGCGCTATGGCGGCCAGCTGGCCACGCAGGCGGTGGCTGGCGTGCCGGTCGAGGGGCGGCTCTTGATGACCGAGCAGGCGCAGCGCGGCCGCTTCGCTGACGGCACGCGCTACACGCTGCACCGCCCCAGTTACCGCCTTGCCGCGCTGAGCCAAGGGCCGCTGGACCGCCAGGCACTGCTGGGCCCGCGTATCGCGCCGCAGCTGATCGGCCTGGGCCTGCTGGAGGCCATTGCCGAGGCCGACATCGAGGCCAATGCCGCCGCCCAGGCGGCACGCGGCGATGCCATCCGCGGCCAGGCCAACCGGGTCTGGGACGCGCCCAGCGGGCAAGAGCGCATCGGCCGCTTCGGCTGGAAGGCCAACGTCGCCACCCTGGTGCACCAGACCGCCGCGGCCTTCGCCGGCGATATGGGCATCACGTCCCGCCTGTTCCCGCTGACCGATTGCACGGCCGCCCAGCGCGAGTGCCTGGCTGCGCCCAGCGGCGGCGAGCCCGAGATCGAGGACGACGTGCTGGCCGAGGTGGTGTTCTACGCCGCCACGCTGGCGCCACCGATGCGCCGCGATGCCGGCGAGGCCGAGGTGCAGCGCGGCCAGCAGCTGTTCCAGCAGGCGCAGTGTGCGGTCTGCCACCGGCCCAGCTATGTCACTGCGCAGGCGCCGTTCCCGCGTCTGAGCAGCTCGGCCCTGGCCGGTCAGACCATTCATCCCTACACCGACCTGCTGCTGCATGACATGGGCGAGGGCCTGACCGATGGCCGCCCCGACTTTCTGGCCAGCGGCCGGCAGTGGAAGACGCCGCCGCTGTGGGGCCTGGGCCTAATCCAGGGCGTCAACGGCCACCAGCGCCTGCTGCATGACGGCCGCGCGCGTGGCGTGCTGGAGGCTGTGCTGTGGCATGGCGGCGAGGCCGAGGCCAGCCGCAAGCAGGTGCTGGCGATGAGCCGCGCCGAGCGGCAGGCCCTCGTTCGCTTCGTGGAGTCGCTGTGATGCGCCGCCTCATCGTCTGCCTGATCCTGCTGCTCGCCGGCCCTGCTGTGTGGGCCGCCGATCCGCTTCCCTACGCGGCCTACGCCGCCTTCGTGCGCCAGCTGCACCAGCACTGGTATGTGCCGCGCAGCGCCGAGTTCGCCGAGCAGAGCCGGCGTCTGGCCGCGGTGCTGCAGGGCGACTGCGCCGACACCGCCGCGCTGCGCACGCAATGGCTGCAGACGGTGGGCAGCTGGGAGCGCTTCTCGGCGGTGCGCGGCGGTGCCCTGCTGGCGCGCCGCTCGCCGCGCGAGATCGACTTCATGCCGACCCGGCCCGAGGCGATTGCCAAGGCGATACGGCGCGCACCGGCGGATGCCGCGGCGATGGACCAGATCGGCTCGCCGGCCAAGGGCCTGCCGGCGCTGGAGTGGCTGCTGTGGGCCGGCGCGACGCCCCTCGATGCGGCGAGCTGCCGCTATGCGCAACAGGCCGCCGCCGCCGTGGCCGCCGAGGCGCAGCTGCTGCAGCGGGCCTACGAGCTGGCGCTGGCGCGGGGCTGGGATGACGGCGAGGCCGAGTACGCGATGTACGAGTTCCTCAACCTCTGGGACGCCGGCCTGCAAAAACTCTGGTGGGAGGAGCTGGACCGACCCTTGCAGAAGGCGGCACCTAACCGGCCCGCGCTGTTCTCGCGCGCGCTCAGCGGCCACAGCCTGACCGGCTGGCGCGGGCAGTGGCTGGGCCTGCGCCAGCTGGCCTTGGGTGTGGAGGCAGGTGGCCCGTCGATCAGCGCCTATCTGCGCGCCAACGGCCAGCCGGAGGCCGCCGACAAGCTGCAGCAACAGGTGCTCGAGGTCGATCGCGCAATGGCGGCACTGGAGCTTCCGGCGAATGTCGCGCAGGCCGCGCAGGCCCGTGCGACCGTGTCCGCGCTGAAGGCGCTGCAGCAGTTTGCCGAGGGTGAGATGGCGACCGCCCTGCACTTCGTCATCAGCTTCTTCGATGAAGACGGGGACTGAGCCGTGCGCCGACGTGACTGCCTGATCTGGGCCGGGGCGTTGGCGCTGCCGCAGGCCCATGCGCGAGCGGATGCGCCCCTGCTGGCTGCCAGCTGGGCCAGCGGCAGCCAGCATCAGCTGGGCCTGCTGCGGGTGCAGGAGGGGCGCGCCGAGGTTGCCGCCGCCATCGATCTGCCCACCCGTGCCCACGGCCTGCTGGCCGAGCCGGGTGGCAGCTTGCTGGCCGTGGCACGGCGGCCCGGCGACTGGCTGCTGCGCTGGCGCGCCGATGGCCAGGTGATAGCGCGGCAGTGGATAGAGCCGCAGCGCTGCTTCAACGGCCACCTGCTGCTCAGCCCGGATGGCCGCCGGCTGTTCAGCAGCGAGACCGACCTCGACAGCGGCCAGGGCCTGATCGGTGTGCGCGATGCCGCGACCTTGGAGAAGCTGGCCGAATGGCCGACGCAGGGGCTGGACCCTCACCAGCTGCTGCTGGACGACGATGGCCATCTGCTGGTCGCCAACGGTGGTCTGCCCATGCAGGCGGAGACCGGCCGGCTGAAACTGCAGCGGGCGACGATGGATGCCTCGCTGGTGCGGCTGGACGGGCGCAATGGCGCGCTGCTGGGCCAGTGGCGCCTGAGCGATGCCCGGCTGAGCCCGCGCCATCTGGCCTGGGCTGGCACCGACTCCAGCGGCCGCCGCCTGCTCGGCATCGCCCTGCAGGCCGAACATGACGACGCGGCCGCGCGCGTGGCCGCACCGGTGCTGGCGCTGTTCGATGGCGAGCGTCTGGCGCCCTGCCCCCAGCCGGCCGGCGTTTCGCTCGCCGGCTACGGCGGCGACATCGCCTTCGACGGTGCGCGCTGGGCCGTCAGCTGCCCGCGCGCCGACGTGCTGGCCTGGTGGCAGGCCGACGGCCGCTGGCTGGGCGCTCGGCCCGCGGCCGGGGCCTGCGCGCTGGCCGGCGATGCGCAGGCGCTGTGGTCCGGCGGCCATGCGCTGGGCCGTTGGCGCGCGGGCCTGACTGACGCATCAACCCCCTTGCCCGAGGCCGCGCTGCGCCTCGACAACCACTGGCTGCGCCTGCCGTCGGCATGGCCCATCTGATCGACCAACCCCCTTTTCGAACCCGAGGAGACACCGTGAGTCTGCTGAACAAAGCCCGCAAGACCGGGCGCGAGATCGTCAACATCACGCCCGAATCGGCCGGCTGGCAGTTCGTCGGCTTCCGCGCGCTGCGCCTGGCCGCCGGCGAGCGCGAGGCGCTGTCCACCGGCAAGCGCGAGCTGTGCCTGGTGGTGCTCAGCGGCAAGGTCGATGTGGCCGTGGGCGGCCAGACCTTTGTCGGCCTGGGCACGCGCGAGCATGTGTTCGATCCAGTCTCGCCGGCCGCGCTCTACGTGCCGCCGGGCCAGCCGCTGGTCATCACCGCGCAGGGCGAGGCCGAGATCGCGCTGGCCACCGCGCCATCCAGCGGCCGCCATCCGCTGCGCCTGATCGACCCGGCGGCGATGCAGCGCAGCGTGCGCGGCCAGGGCAGCAATCTGCGCCATGTCTGCGACATCCTGCCGCACACCGACCCCGGTGCCGACCACCTGCTGGTGGTGGAGGTGCTGACACCGGCCGGCCATTCGTCCAGCTACCCGCCGCACAAGCATGACCGCGACGCCGCGCCGCTGGAGACACAGCTGGAGGAGACCTACTACCACCGCATCGACCCCCCGCAGGGCTTCGGCTTCCAGCGCGTCTACACCGACGACCGCAGCCTCGACGAGGCGATGGCCGTCGAGGATCGCGACACGGTGATGGTGCCGCGGGGCTACCACCCTGTGGTGGCGCCCCACGGCTACAGCCTCTACTACCTGAACGTGATGGCCGGGCCGACGCGCAACTGGGTGTTCATGAACGACCCGGCCCACGAATGGATGCTGAACAAGACATGAGCAACTGGCGACTGGACGAACTGTCCCTGAAGGCCCTGCTCAGTGCCGGCTTCGGCAGCGTGGCGCTGTTGATTGCGGCTCTCGGCGCCGCCGGCTGGCTGGGCATTGGCGCATTGAATGCGCGGGTCGACGAGCTGGTGCGGGGCCAGTATCCGCGCATGGCCCTGGTCGGCGAGGTCGAGCGCGATGTGCGCGAGATGGGCCGTTCGCTGCGCAATCTGCTGCTGTGGAACGACATCCGCGAGATCAAGCAGGAGACGGCCAGGGTGCAGGCGGCGCGCAAGCAGCTGGGGCAGGACCTGGAGGCGGTGGCGGCGCGCATCACCACCACGGAGGGCCTGGCCATACTGGCCCGCATGCAGCAGGCGGGCAAGACCTATCTGCTGCTGCAGCGCCGCTTCGAGGACCTGGTGAATGCCGGCTCCAGCGATGATGGCCGCGATCTGCTGAAGGCCGAGGTGATTCCGGCCGAGGCGGTGTTCCAGGCCGGCGTGCAGGAGCTGTTGCGCCACGAGACCGAGGCCATGGCGGCCGCGGCCGAGCAGGCCACCGCCAGCGCAACGCGGTTGCAGCGGGGCATTGCCGCCGGTGCCCTGTTCGCCCTCCTGCTGGCCCTGCTGCTGGCCTGGTGGATCGTGCGCACGACGACGCGTCCGCTGCAGCGGGCGGTGCGGCTGGCGCGTGGCGTGGCGGCCGGTGATCTGAGCCTGGCCATCGAAGCGCCAGGCCGCAGCGAGACCGCGCAGCTGCTGCAGGCGCTGGCCGAGATGCAGGTCGGCCTGTCCGGCGTGGTCGGCCAGGTGCGCAGCAATGCCGAGCACCTGGCTGCCGCCAGCCAGGAGATTGCCCAGGGCAATCAGGATCTGTCGGGCCGCACCGAGCAGCAGGCTGGTGCGCTGGAGCAGACGGCGGCGGCGATGGAGCAGCTGGGCAGCACGGTGCGCAACAACGCCGAGCAGGCCGGCCAGGCCAGCCGGCTGGCGCAGGACGCCAGCGCCGTGGCCCTGCGCGGCGGTGCGGTGGTGGGCGAGGTGGTGGCGACGATGAAGGACATCATTGACAGCTCGCGCCGCATTGCCGAGATCACCGGCGTGATCGACGGTATCGCCTTCCAGACCAATATCCTGGCGCTGAATGCCGCCGTCGAGGCCGCCCGTGCCGGCGACCAGGGCCGCGGCTTTGCCGTCGTGGCCGGCGAGGTGCGCAGCCTGGCGCAGCGCAGCGCCGAGGCGGCCAAGACCATCAGCGGACTGATCAACGTCAGCGTCGGCCGCGTCGAGCAGGGCAGCCTGCTGGTTGATCGCGCCGGCGCGACGATGCAGGAGGTGGTGGCGGCCATCGGGCGCGTCAGCGGCCTGGTGGCCGACATCAGCCGTGCCAGCGCCGAGCAAAGCAGCGGCGTGGCCCAGGTCGGCGAGGCCATCACCCATATGGACCACGCCACCCAGCAAAACGCCGCCCTGGTCGAGCAGAGCGCCGCCGCGGCGCTGTCGCTGCAGCAGCAGGCGGCACATCTGCTGCAGTCGGTGGCGGTGTTCAAGCTCGCCCCAACCTCTCCCTCATTCCCATCAACCTCCAAGGAATCGCTATGAAAAACGTCGCCCTCTTCGGCGCTGGCCGCATCGGCCGCATCCATGCCGCCAATCTCGCGGCCCTGCCGGGCATCAGGCTGAAGACCGTCAGTGATCCGATGGCAGAGTCGGCCCGCGAGGTTGCCGCCCTGCACGGTGCCGACGTGGCCCCCGATATCGATGCGGTGTTTGCCGATGCAGCCATAGACGCGGTGGTGATCGCCTCGCCGACGACCACGCACAGCGACCTGATACTGCGCGCCGCTGCTGCGCGCAAGCATGTGTTCTGCGAGAAGCCGGTGGACCTGTCGGTGGCACGCGCCCAGGCCTGCGCGGATGCGATCGCCAGCGCCAATGTCGCCTGCATGATTGGCTTCCAGCGCCGCTTCGACCCCACCTTTGTTGAGGCCAAGGCGCGGGCGCAGCGCGGCGAGATCGGCACACCGGAGATGCTGGTCATCACCAGCCGCGACCCTGGCGCGCCGCCGGTGGACTACATCAGGCAGTCGGGCGGCATCTTCCGCGACATGCTGATACACGACTTCGACGTGTTCCGCTGGATGCTGTGCGAGGAGGGCGACGAGGCGGTCTGGCTCAGCGCCACCGGCGCCTGCCTGACCGACCCGGCAATAGCCACCGCCGGCGATGTGGACAGCACCGCCGTCACCCTGCGCACGCGCAGCGGGCGCCTCTGCCAGATCAATACCAGCCGCCGCGCCGCCTACGGCTACGACCAGCGCTTCGAGCTGCTCGGCTCCAAGGGCCTGCTGGCCTGCGGCAACCACCGGCCCACCGAGGTGCTGCAGATGGACGGCCAGGGCGTGCGCACCGACCTGCCGGAGAACTTCTTTCTGCAGCGCTATCGCGAGGCCTACCGTCTGGAGCTGACGCACTTCTTCGAGCAGCTGCAGTCCGGTGGTGCCTTCCGCACGACGATACGCGACGGCGTGGCGGCCCAGCGTCTGGCCGATGCGGCGGCGCAGTCCTTCGCCAGCGGACAGCCGGTGACTTTCTAGGAGTCGAGCGCGCGGCTGGCGCCCAGCAGCGCGGCCTGGTCGCCGGCCTGCACCACATAGGTCGGGATCGCCTGCAGATAGCTGCGGAAGCGCCCCTTGGCCTCGAAGCGCTCGCGGAAGCGGCTGCGGTCGAACCACTCGCCCAGCCGCGGCACGATGCCGCCGCCGATGTAGAGGCCGCCGCGGGCGCCCAGCGTCAGCGCCACATTGCCGGCCACATTGCCCAGCAGGCTGCAGAACAGCTGCAGCGCGGCCACGGCCAGCGGGTTGCTGGCGTCCAGCGCGGCGCTGCTGATGTCCTTGGCGTCCAGCGGCGCGGAGGGCTGACCGCGCACCTCGGCCAGGGCCTGATACAGGTTCTCAAGACCTGGCCCCGACAGCGCCCGCTCGGCCGAGACATGGCCGAAGCGGCGCTGGAGGACCTTCAGCACCGCGTCTTCCTCGGGCTCGCAGGAGCTGAGCGTCACATGGCCGCCCTCGCCGCCGATGGCCAGCTGACCGGCGAGCAGGCCGCTGACGCCCAGACCCGTGCCGGGGCCGACCAGGCCCAGTGGCGCGCCGTCCACCGCCGCGCCGCCGCCGACCTGGCGGCGCGCCTCGGGGGCCAGCGCCGGCAGGGACAGGGCCAGCGCGGTGAAGTCATTCAGCACCACCAGACGCTCGGCACCCAGTGCCTGCTGCAGCGCGGCGATCGAGAAGCCCCAGTGGTGGTTGGTCATCTGCACATGGTCGCCGGTGATGGCGGTGGCGATGCCGATCGCGCACCAGCGCGGCCGGCCCTCACCACGGGCGGCCAGATGGTGTTGCAGTGCGTCCCACAGGGTCGCGAAGTCGGCGCAGGCATAGCTGGCCATGCCCATCAGCGGGCCCTGGGCCACGTACTGGCTGGCAAAGCGAACATTGGTGCCGCCGACATCGGCGACCAGGCGGGGAAAGCTGTTCGACTTCATCATTGCGATACTCCGAATTCAGGAAAACAGCGTCAGGCCCTGGGCATCGAAGGCCAGCACGTGCTCGGGCTCGAACTGCAAGCGCACCGGCTGGTGGCGTTGCAGCTGCAGGCCCTCGGCCGCACCGAGCTTGACGGCGACGATGTCGTCCACCCCGACCACGCGCACATAGGCCAGGCAGGCGTCGCCCAGGTGCTCGACCAGCTCCAGCGCACCGGCAAGGCCCGGCCCCGCGTCACCGGCCACGCAGCGCAGATGCTCGGGCCGAAGACCAACGCTGGCGGTGCCGGCGGGCAGCGGGCACTGCATCAAGGCGGCGGGCAGGAAGTTGATTCTTGGCGAGCCCAGAAAGCCGGCGACGAAACGGTTCACCGGCCGGCGATAGACCTCCATCGGCGGGCCGACCTGCTCGATGCGACCGCCGTTGAACACGGCGATGCGATCGCCCAAGGTCATCGCCTCGACCTGGTCGTGGGTGACGTAGATGATGGTGGCGCCCAGCCGCTCGTGCAGGCGCGACAGCTCGACCCGCATCTCGTTGCGCAACGAGGCGTCGAGGTTCGACAGCGGCTCGTCGAACAGAAACACCTGCGGCTCGCGGACTATCGCCCTGCCTATGGCCACACGCTGACGCTGGCCGCCTGACAGCTCCTTGGGCCGGCGCGCCAGCAGCGGCTCCAGCTGCAGGCTGCGAGCAGCCTTCAACACCGCCTCGTTGACGGCGGCCTTGGACGCGCCGGCCATCTTCAGCCCGAAGCCCATGTTCTCGGCCACCGTCATATGCGGGTAGAGGGCATAGCTCTGGAACACCATGGCCACGCCGCGCTGGGCCGGTGCCACCTCGGTGACCTCGCGCTCGCCAATGAAGATCTGGCCGGCGCTGACGTCTTCCAGGCCGGCGAGCATGCGCAGGGACGTGCTCTTGCCGCAGCCCGAGGGGCCGACCAGGACCATGAACTCGCCGTCGCGGACGTCGAGGTTCAGATCGCGGACGACGGCTGCGTTGTTGCCGTATGCCTTGCTGACACCTTTGAACTGCAGTTGAGCCATCTCAGTTTTCCATCCCGCGAACGCGGCACCCGTGACATATGAGGCTTGCGGGCCGAGCGCCGGGCCGCTCCCAAGCCGGCCCGCGCTGGCGATGTGCCCGCGGCTCGATGCCGCGGGCATCGCCGTCCCCGCGGGGGACCGGCCAAGGTACTCCTTGGACGAGGGGCGGCATCACTTCAGGCCTTCAACCCATGGTGGGCGGCGATGAACTCGCGGTACCAGTTCGCGCTGTCCTTGGCCAGGCGCTGCTGGGTGGCGTAGTCCACATGGAACAGGCCGAAGCGCTTGGTGTAGCCCGAGTTCCACTCGAAGTTGTCGAGCAGGCTCCAGTAGAAATAGCCGCGCACATCGGCGCCCAGATCGATCGCACTGGCCAGCGCGCGCAGGTGCTCGCGCAGATAGGCAATACGCTCGTGATCGGTGACGCGGCCATCGACCACGGTGTCGGCATTGGCCATGCCGTTTTCGGTGATGTAGATTGGCGGCGGCGAGTACTCGCGGGTGATGCGCACCAGATGCTGGGTCAGGGCCTTGGGGTAGATTTCCCAGCCCATATCGGTGAAGCCCTGCTTGCCCGGGGCCGGCACGGCCGGCAGCCGGGTGCTGATGAAACTGCGGGTGTAGAAATTGACGCCCAGAAAGTCCAGCGGCTGCTGGATCAGGGCCAGGTCTTGCGGCTCGATGACTGGCGCGTCCTCGCCCAGATGTTCGATCACGTCGGCCGGGTACTGGCCGCGGAAGATGGGGTCCATATACCAGCGCACATTCAGGCCATCGTCGATGCGGGCGGCGCGGCGGTCGGCCTCGGTGGCCTGGGCCGGGAAGGCCGGCGTGTGGTTCAGCACCACGCCCAGCGGTGTCTTGGTCAGCGGCCCTAAAACGGAACGAATGGCCTGTATCGCCGCGCCATGGGCCATCATCAGATGATGGGACACCTGGGCGGCAACGGCGCGGCTGGTCAGGCCCGGGGCGAACTGGGCGGTCTCGTAGCCCAGCGTGGCCACGCACCAGGGCTCGTTCAGGGTCGAGAGGCTGGCCAGCCGGTCGCCGAAGCGGCGCGCCACCTCGGCCGCATAGTCGGCGAACAGCGGCACGATCTGGCGCGAGGCCCAGCCGCCGAATTCGTCGTGCAGGGCGGCGGGCAGGTCCCAGTGGTACAGCGTGGCGTGGGGCTTGATTCCGGCGGCCAGCAACTCGTCGATCAGCCTGTCGTAGAACGCGAAGCCGGCCTCGTTCCAGGCGCCACGGCCCAGGGGCTGCAGACGCGGCCAGGCGAACGAGAAGCGGTAGGCGTCCAGGCCCATCCCCTTCATCAGCGCCACATCGTCCTTGTAGCGGTGGTAGTGGTCGCAGGCGATGTCGATGTTAGAGCCATCGTTGATGCGGCCGGGCTCGCGGCAGAAGCGGTCCCAGATCGAGTCGGCCTTGCCGTCGATCAGGGCTGCGCCTTCGATCTGCGCCGCGCTGGTGGCCGCTCCCCACTGGAAGTCGGGTTTGAAGGCGCGCGCCAGTTCGGCGATCGAGACCGGGGTGTTGTCTGTGGCGTTCATGGATTCAGTTCAAAGTCGGAGGGTCAGCCGCGCACGGCGCCCGAGGTCAGGCCAGCCACCAGTCGCCTGGCGCTGAAGAAGAAGACGATCAGCAGTGGCAGCATCGCGATGGCACTGCCCATCATCAGAGCGCCCCACTCGGTGTTGTTGGGGCTTTGCATCGAGCGCAGGGCCAGCGGCAGGGTGTAGTTCTCGGCCGAGCGCATCACCACCAGCGGCGCGACGAAGTTGTTCCACGAGGAGATGAAGGTGATCAGCCCCAGCGTGCCGAGCGCCGGGCCGAGCAGGGGCAGCACCACGCTCCAGAAGATGCGGAACTCGCCGCAGCCGTCCATGCGCGCGGCGTCTATCAGGTCGCGATGGATTGCCGAGCCTATGTACTGGCGCATCATGAAGATACCCAGCGCCCCGGCCGCGGCCGGGATGTAGAGCGCTCGCGGCTGGTCTATCCAGCCGAGGAAGTCCATCACCATGAAGCTGGGGATCATGTTCAGGAAGCTGGGCAGCATCATCGAGGCCAGCACCACGGCGAACAGCTCGCGCTTGAAGCGAAACTCGTAGGTGGCGAAGGCATAGCCGGCCAGCGAGCACAGCAGCAGGTTCAGCGCCGTCGTCATGCTGGCCACGTACAGGCTCATGCCCAGATTGCGCCAGAAGGGCAGGCGCTCCAGCAGCAGGTCGAAATTGCTGAACGCCGATGTGCCGAACCAGGCCGGCGGCGGCGAGTTGAAGATCTCGGTGCGCGGATGGGTGGCGAAGACGAAGGTGAAGTAGAACGGCGCGATCAGTATCAGCGCGCCGGCGCCGACCAGCAGCCAGGCCATGGCGGTGGAGGTGGTGTCAGCGCGCCGCATGTTCACCTCCGACCTGACGACCGAACAGCCGGCTGTTCAGCCAGGTCAGCACCGCGATGACGATGAACAGCAGCCAGGACACGGCCGAGGCGGTGCCGAAGTCGCCGTCCGAGAAGGCCAGCCGGTACATGAAGATGGCCGTGGTCATCACCGACTGGCTGACCCCCTTCTCGATATCCACCAGGATGAAGGGCTCCTCGAACAGCTGCAGATTGCCGATGATGGTCAGCGTGACGGCGAAGAACATCATCGGCTTGAGCAGCGGCAGGGTGATGTAGCGGAATTGCTGCCACTCGCCGGCACCATCGAGCGTCGCGGCCTCGAACAGATCCTTGTCTATGACCTGCAGCGCCGACAGATAGAGCACCACATTCCAGCCCAGGAAGCGCCAGAACACGACGAAGGCCACGGCCGGCTTGGTGTAAGCGGCCTGGCCCAGCCAGTCGATGCTCTCGGCGGGCATCAGGCTGCCCAGCAAGGGCAGGCGGGTCAGTTCGGCCAGCAGCGCGTTGATGACGCCATAGTCCTTGGACAGCAGCGTGCTGAAGATCAGCGCAATCGCCACGCTGGACGTGATGTAGGGCAGGAAGTAGGCCCCTACCACCGCATTGCGCGAGCGCTTCAGCCTGCGATTGATGAAGTAGGCCAGCGGCAGGGCCAGCAGGTGCTGGGGCAGGCCGGAGACGATGGCGAACCACAGCGTGTTGTAGAGCGATTTGTGGAACCAGGGGTCGGTCAAGGCGTAGCCGTAGTTCTCCACTCCGACCCAGCGCATCGCGGCCAAGCCGGCGGCCGGATCCCACTGGTGCAGCGACAGCCAGATCGAGAAGCCCAAGGGGAACAGACCGAACACCAGGAACAGCACGAAGAAGGGCGCGATGAACAGGTAGGGCGCGACGTCGCGGGCTTTGAGTTGACGCATCTTCATCACCACCTCAGCGGCGCGCGCGGCGGGCTATCAGCGACTTCGCGTCGGCCAGTGCCGTCTTGATGTCCTTGCCCTCGGCCACCACCTTCTCGAACTCGTCGCGGATGATGTCGGTGGCCACCGCGTCGTACTTGCTGACTGGAATGGCCGGCACCTTGGCCGCGATGTCACGCCACAGCAGCCGGGCCTTCTGCCCGCCGAGGAAGGCGATGGGCTCGTCCATCAAGGCGTCCTGGTGCGCGGCAATCAGGGCCGGGAAGGTGTCGAGCACGCGCAGCGAGTTCAGCTGCGTGTCCTTGTTGGCGGTCATGAAGCGGATGAAGTCCCAGGCCTCGGGCTTGTGCGCGGCCTTCTTCGGTATCGCGTAGAACGAGCCGCCGTAGGAGCCGTACAAGCCGCCCGGCAGATTGGCCGAGCGCCACTTGCCCGCGGTGTCGGGCGCCAGCCAGTTCTTCAGATGGCCGGTCAGCCAGGCGCCCATCATCTGCGTGGCGATGCGGCCCTGCTTGAAGCCGGCCGCCCATTCGTTCGTCCACGAGGTGGCCTTGGCGTCGAGCCCGGCCTGGCGGGCCTCGCGGCCCAGCTCGAAGGCGCGCACAAAGCGCGGGCTATCGACCAGCACCTGGCCCTTGGCGTCGAAGTAGATGCCCTCGCCGTCCTTCAGGCCGGCGCGCAGGGCGATGTCGCGCAGGTCGGCGGCATCGGCCAGCAGGTAGGCGCCGGTGGTGGCCTTGATCTTTTTGCCGGCAGCGATGTAGCTGGCCCAGTCCTTGGTCAGGTCGGCCTCGGTGACACCGGCCTTGTCGATGATGTCTTTGCGGTACAGCAGGGTGCCCGGGCCGATGTCGGTGGGCATGGCGGCCAGTGCACCGGTGCTGCTGGTGGCCTGCGTGTAGGTGTAGCGCACGAACTGATCGCGCAGGGCCAGGCCGTTGAACGGCGGCTGGGCCAGGTCTTCCAGGCCGCCGCTCTCGGCGAACTTGCCGATGAAGCGCAGGTCCAGTGCCATCACGTCGGGCAGGCCCGAGCCGGTGGCCAGGGCGGTGGTCATCGCCGTGTGGTGGTCGGCGTACTGCAGCGAGATGATCTTCAGCTCGACGTTGGGATACTGCTTGTTCCAGGCCGGCACGGCCGCCTTGGCAGCGCGGTCCAGATCGGGGAAGGTGGCCACGGTCAGCGTGGTCTTCTGTTGCGCCTGCGCCGGGGCAAGCAGGGCGGCGGACAAGGGGAAAAGGAGGGCCAGGGTGACGAGCTTCATGGACATGGGGGCGGTCTCCATTGAGGTTTCCTCGGATTAGAGCCTCAACGGAGAGGTTTCAAGGGCCCGGGCCAAAGCCCGGGCATACGCACAATCCCTTGCCTCGCTCAGAAGTTGTATCCCGCATTGACGCCGAAGGTGCGCGGTGCGATGTACTGAGCCGTCCAGATCGGATTGGCAAACGAGCCCGCGCTGCCGGCACTGGTCTTGACCTTGGCGTCGGACAGATTGCGCACGAAGGCATCGACGTACCAGTTCTTCTTGGCGCTGTAGCGCAGGCCCACATCGGCGGTCGAGTAAGCCTTCTGACGGTCACCGTCACCGAGGTTGAAGACCGACAGCCAGTTCGCCGTCTGGTAGTGGTAGCTGATGCGCGGGGCCAGCGAATTGCCATCACTGAGATTGATGGTGTGCTCGTACTGCAGCTGCAGCGCGAACTTGGGCGCGTGCGGCAGCTCGTTGCCGGTGACCTTCAGGCAGTTGCCGCCCAGCGCCGGGTCGAAGCAGGCCGGCAGCTGATAGTCGTTCGATGCGGCAACGAGTTCCCCGAGCTTGGTCTTTGTGTACGACAGGGTCAGTCCGAGCTTGCCGTCCTGGCCGACGCGGGCGGCCAGCTCGGCCTCCAGCCCCGACACCTTGGCGCCCTCGGCATTGCTGTAGGCGAACTGGCGGTTGCCGTTGACGATCACCGGCGCGCTGAACTGGAAGTCCTTGAACTTCATGTGGTAGGCGCTCAGATTGAAGGTCATCCGGCCGTCCATCAGCGTGCTCTTCAGGCCCGCTTCGTAATTGGTCAGGGTCTCGGGGCCGTAGTGCAGGCCGCCGTCGCCCGAGCCGCCCGACTTGTAGCCGGTGGAGATGCTGGCATAGGCCATCATGTCCCGGCTCAGGTCGTAGTTGGCGCGCAGCAGATAGGTGCTCTTGCTGCCGGTGTAGTGCGCGTCGTTGATATTGCCGGCGTTGTAGCCATTGCCCGGCTTGGTGGGGTCGAGGCCGGCATTCAGTGGCACCTGGGGCACGGTAGCGTCATAGGCCCAGAACCAGCCGCGGCCGCCGATGTTCTTGCGGTCATCGTGGGTGTAGCGCACGCCACCGGTCACGTGCAGCGCGTCACTGGCGTTGAAGGTCAGCTGGCCGAACACCGCCTTGGTGTCCACCGTCTCCTTGGGCTGGATGAAGGAGCCCTGCCAACCCACGGTGCCCTGCTGGGTGCCGTTCATGATGGGGATGTCGAAGCGGATGCCGTTGTCCTCGGCCGCGTAGTACAGGCCCAGCAGCCAGTCCAGGTTCTTCTTGCCGGTCGACTGCAGGGTCAACTCATGGCTGTAGTTGTTGTACTTGGACCAGACGGTGTTGTCTTCCTGGTGATTGGCGCCGGTGGTGAAGCTGGTCGGTATCTGCACGCCCAGATCCTGGTCGTAGGTGCCCGATCCCTTGAAGCGACCGATGCCTGCCACGTAGGCCAGGCTCATGTCGTTGAAGTCGTACTCGACGCGGCTGCGCACGGCGGTGGAGTCGCGTGACAGCGAGGGCGCCGTGTCTATCAATGCGGACCAGAACTTCTCACCGGCGCGGGGCGTCTGCATCACGCTCATGGACGGCGTGCCGCGGTCGCGGAACTGCTCGAGCGACAGGTCCCAGCGCAGCTCGCTGGAGGGCTTGAACAGGAAGCTGACGCGCGCTGCACTCTGGTTCTGTGCGTTGTACTTCGGCCCACCCTGCACGAACAGGTTCGGGTTCAGTGCCTGGAAGCCGGTCAGGCTGCCGCCGTTGCCGGCGGCGTAGGCGGCCTGCTGGCTGGCCAGCGAGAGCTGGGGCGAGTGCTGATAGTCCACATAGCCGTCATGCTGCTCGTGGACGAATGCAAAGCGCATCGCCAGCGTGTCGCTGATCGGGATGTTGACCGCGCCGCGCCCGCCCAGACGGTTGAAGCTGCCCACGCCAGCCTCGAAATAGCCGGCCTGGCTCTTCAGCATCGGCTTGGCGGTCTTCAGATTGATGGTGCCAACGGTGGAGTTGCGACCCCACAGAGTGCCCTGCGGGCCGCGCAGCACTTCCAGGCCGTCCAGGTCGAACAGCAGGGTGGAGGCACCCTCGGGCCGCGGCGAGAACACGCCATCGACGAACAGCGCAACCTCGGGGTCGGCGTACTCGGTCTTGGCGCTGTCATTGCCGATGCCGCGCAGGGTGATGCTGACGATGCCATGGTCACCCTGGCCCGTGCCCTGCAGGCTGGGCACCAGGTTGAAGACGTCGAGCAGGGTCTGGGCGTGGGCGTCTTCCAGCGCCGATGCGGTGACGGCCGTCACGGCCACCGGGGTCTTCTGCAGCGAGGTCGTCTTCTTGGTGGCCGTCACGGTGACCACAGGCAGCTTGGTGGGATCGGCCGCCGAGCCCTCGGCCGGAGCCGTCTGCGCGTAGACCGAGCCGGCGCCGGCCATCAGCGTGATCACGGCCAGCTGGACGGGCGTGCCCAGAAACATCCGGGGCTTGGGTGAGCGAGTCGTCATGTTGTCTCCTGTTGTGGATGGGCGCATGGCACCCAGCGTTTGACCTGTTGTCGGTCTTGTTCGCCTGATGCGGCGAGTTTTCTCATGATCCGGGGCGGATGGTAATCAGCCAATGACAACGTTGTCAATTGACTTTGTGCTGAAAAATGACAACGTTGTCGTTTTCCCTAGTCCGGCGATTCAGAAGGGCCAGGCAACACTACAGTTGCAGCAGTGTCCGCTATGGTTTGTTTCGAAAAAGGTGAAACGCATGAAGCCCATCCAAGAGGTCCTGATCGTCGGTGGCGGCACCGCCGGCTGGCTGACCGCCGCCTTTCTGGCCAAGACGCTGGGTACGGCCGCAGGCGGGGTGCGCATCAGGCTGATCGAGTCCAGCGAGATCGGCATCATCGGCGTCGGCGAGGGCACCTTCCCGTCGATCAAGGGCACGCTGGCGGCCATTGGCATTGACGAAGCGCGCTTCATCCGCGCCTGCAATGCCACCTTCAAGCAGGGCATACGCTTCGACCACTGGGTGCGGCCGCCCGGCACTGCCGGCCACGACCACTACTTCCACCCGTTCAGCGCACCCAGCCAGCGTCCCGGCGGGCCTGAGCTGCTGCCCTACTGGCTGCTCGGCGCAGCGGGAGGCGACGCACAGTTTGCCGAGGCGGCGACCTTGCAGAAGCGCGTGGCCGATGCCTCGCATGGCCCGAAGCGCATCACCGATGCGGACTTCATCGGCCCGCTCAACTATGCCTATCACTTCGACGCCGGCCGCTTTGCCGCGCTGCTGTGCGAACACGGCCAGTCGCTGGGCGTGAAGCAGCTGATAGGCACGGTGGAGCGGGTCGAGCTGGCCGAGGACGGTGCGATAGGCGCGGTCGTGACGCGCGAGCATGGCTCGCTCACCGCCGACCTTTACATCGACTGCACCGGCTTTCGCGCCGCGCTGATCGGCACGGCGCTGGGCTCGCCGTTCCGCAATATCGACGACCAGCTGTTCGTCGACCGCGCGGTGGCCGTGCAAGTGCCCTACGAGCGGCCCGACCGGCCGATTGCTTCCTACACCATCTCCACCGCCCACGAGGCCGGCTGGACCTGGGACATCGGCCTGCAGCAGCGCCGTGGCGTGGGCTACGTCTACTCCAGCCGCCACACCGACGATGGCCGCGCCGAGGACGTGCTGCGCGGCTACATCGGCCCGGCCGCCGAGACGCTGAGCCCGCGGCTCCTGAAGCTCAATGTCGGCTACCGCGAGGTGCAGTGGGTGAAGAACTGCGTGGCCGTGGGCCTGAGCGGGGGTTTCCTGGAGCCCCTCGAATCATCGGGCATAGGCCTGATCGAAACGGCTGCCTATCTGGTCGGCTTTCTGTTCCCAGCCGATGGCAACACCGCGCCGGCGGCCCGGCAGTTCAACGAGATGATGAAGGCGCGCTACGAGCGCATCGTCGACTTCGTCAAGATGCATTACTGCCTGACGCAGCGTACCGACACCGCCTTCTGGCGCGACAACGCCGACCCGCGCTCGGTGCCCGACTCGCTGCGCGAGAAGCTGGCGATGTGGCGCTGCCGGCCGCCGCACCGGCTGGACTTCGTCACCGACCTGGAGATGTACCCGCCCTCGAGCTGGCAGTACGTGCTGCATGGCATGGAGTTCGGCTGCGACATCGGCGCGAGCCGCGCCGCCTATCCGCGCATCGATGACGCGCGCAAGGAGTTCCAGATGATCCGGCAGCTGGGCGAGCACGCGCTGACCGACTTGCCTACGCACCGCGCGCTGGTCGAGCGCATGTGCGCACGCGCGGCGGTTTAGCGTTTGCGGGCCTTGCCGGCCACACGTGCCGGGCGATCAAACGGCGCGCTGGTCGAGTCGCGCACCACCAGCTCGTAGGGCAGCACGCGGTGCAGGCTGGCCTCGGTCGGGGGCTCGGCATCGCTGCGGTTCGCGCCTATCAGCATCTCGACGGCGGTGCGTGCCATCTGGTCCACCGGCTGGCGCACCGTGGTCAGCGGCGGCCAGACCAGGCCGGCGGCCGGTGAATCATCGAAGCCGGCAATCGACAGATCGGCCGGCACGGCCAGACCCAGGCGCTGCGCCGCGGCGAGCACGCCCAGCGCCATATCGTCATTGCTGGCGAACACGGCCGTGGGCCGCACGCGCCGGCTCAGCAACTGGTGCGCACCCTCGACGCCGGTCTTGAAGGTGAAGTCGCCCTGGTGCACCAGCTCGGCATCGACACTCAGCCCGTGGGCGCGCATCGCGTTCGCGAAGCCCTGGTAGCGCCGCGCCGAGGCCGCCTGATCGGTTGCGCCCTTGATGAAGGCAATGCGTTCGTGGCCCAGGCTGATCAAGAGATTGGTCACCTCCTCGGCCGCATGCACATCGTCCATGCAGACGCTGGGCTGGCCCTTGACCTGACGACCGGGTGACATCAGCACGCAGGGCGTCTGGCTGTCGCGCAGCGCCTTCAGCACCTTGGGGTTGTCGCAAAGCGGTGGCGTCAGCACCATGCCATCGGGGCGCAGCGCCGAGACCATGCGCTCGACCTGTTGGTCGATATCGGCCGCATCATTGTGCAGCGACTCCACCACCAGGTGGTAGCCGGCCTCGCGGCAGCGAAGCGTGGCCCCCTTCTGCACGCCGGCCACAAAGGCCGCGCTGGGATCGTAATACAGCAGTCCGATCAGGAAGGAGCGCGCACCGGCCAGGCTGCGCGCCGAGAGCTTGGGCCGGTATTTCAGCGCCGCCACCACCTTGAGCACCTGCTCGCGCGTGGCCTCCTGCACGCCGGGCTCGTGATTGAGCACCCGCGACACCGTCTTGATCGACACGCCGGCCTGTGCGGCCACATCCACAATCGTCGGTGCTGAACCTGCTCTGCTTGCCACGGGGCTTGATCCTTTAGTGAGGGGAGCACTGTGCCACATCGTCGCTCTGCAACGCACGGCGACGGCGGTGCCCAGACTCGGGGTGCGGGCGTGCGCTGTTGCGCAGGTAGAGGAGGAGGCCGCAGCGCGGCCGGGGGACACGGAGCAACAACGTGCGCCCGCGCCACGAGTCTCGCCAGTATCCGCATCCCCGCGCATCAGCGAAGAACAAAGAAAAAGCCGGCCATCCTTGCGGACGCCGGCTTCGCTGCAGGGATGAACCCTGCTTACTTCTTGGCCTTCTTGACGGCAGCCTTGGCAGCCGGCTTTGCAGCAGCCTTGGCGGCGGGCTTGGCAGCCTTGGCCGGAGCGGCGGCGACCTTGGCGGCCTTGCGCGCAGCAGCCTTGGGATCAACGGCAGCCTTGAAGGTGGCGCCCGGGGTGAACTTGGGCAGCTTGGCGGCGGCGATCTTGATCTTGGCGCCGGTGCTGGGGTTCACGCCCGAACGGGCGGCACGTGCGTGCTGCTTGAACGAACCAAAGCCAGGGATGGCAACTGCGCCGCCCTTTTTCACCGTGGTGACGACGGCGTCCAGCAGCGTCTCGAGGATGCGGCCGGCTTCGGCCTTGGTCAGCGCATGCTTGGTGGCCAGGTGTTCAATCAGTTCGGTCTTGTTCATTCCAGAGTCTTTTCTCAAGTGATGCCCGACCATCTCGGGCGGCGCTATTGTCGTTGAAACCGCGAGCAGGCCTGGAGATTGCCTGCAGCCCAGGTGCGCCGGGCGTGCGAATATGCCGCTGCCAACACAAGCCAGGACCGTTCCATGATCGAACTTCATCTGTCACGTCGCAAGGCGCTTCGCCTCGGTAGTGCCGCCACTGCGGTGGCCGCGCTGTTTCCACTGGTGGCCCGTGCCCAGGCCGCCTGGCCCAGCAAGTCGGTGCGCTTCGTCGTGCCGTTTGCCCCTGGTGGCAGTTCCGAGATCGTGGCGCGGGCCACGGCCGTCGAGCTGTCCAAGCTGCTGGGCCAGAGCGTGTTCGTGGACAACAAGCCCGGCGCGGCCGGCAATGTGGCGATGGGCGAGGTCGCCCGCGCCGATGACCAGCACACTGTGATCCTGGGCCATATCGGGACCCTGGCGGTGAACCCCTTCATCTTCGACAAGCTGCCCTACGAGGGCAACAAGGCCTTCAGGCCGATCTCGCTGCTGTCCAAGGTGCCCAGCCTCTACGTGGTGCGGCCCGATCTGCCGGTGAAGAACCTGAAGGAGTTCATCGCGCTGGCCAAGTCCAGGCCGGGGCAGCTGAACTATGGCTCGGCGGGCAACGGCAGCGCCGGCCACCTGGCCTTTGAGTACCTGAAGATGGAAAGCGGCATCTTCGTGCTCCACGTGCCCTATCGCGGGACAGGTCCGCAGCTGACCGATCTGATGGGCGGGCGGCTGGACGCCGCGGCCGTCGGCGCGCCGGCGGTGATGCAGTTCATCAAGACCGGCAAGCTGCGCTGCATCGCCACCGGCACCAGTCAGCGCCTGGCCCAGCTGCCCGATGTGCCCACGGTGGCCGAGCAGGGCTTCCCCGGCTTCGAGATGACGCAGTGGTACGGCCTGCTGGCGCCCGCCTCGCTGCCCCAGGCCCATGCCGACAAGCTCGCGCTGGCGGCGGCCCGTGCCATCAAGGAGCCCGCGGCGGTCAAGCTGCTGGAGAGCGAGGCTGCCATCGTTGTTGGCAGTACCGCGCCAGAGTTCGCCCGCTTCATCGATCAGGAGCAACTGCGCTGGAAACCGGTGATCGCGCGGGCCAAGATCAAGCCGGATTGATTTCTTCGGCGGGCCGTCGAATTCGGCCCGCCCTGTTCGTCGTGTGTCTGCGGGCATGCCTGTTGCCTGCCCTTCAACAACCCGTGCAGAGGAGACCGCAATGAGCTATGTCGATGGATTCGTGGCCGCCGTACCTACCGCCAACAAGGAGGCCTACCGCGCGCATGCCGCCATGATGGCCCCGCTGTTCAAGGAGTGTGGCGCGCTGAGCGTCGTCGAATGCTGGGGCGACGATGTGCCCGAGGGCAAGCTGACCTCGTTCACCATGGCCGTCAAGCGCGAGGACAACGAGAGCGTGGTGTTCTCATGGGTCACCTGGCCCTCGCGCCAGGTGCGCGACGCGGGCTGGGCCAAGATGATGGCCGACCCGCGCATGCAGTCGGGGCAGACCCCGCCTTTCGATGGCAAGCGCCTGATCTACGGCGGCTTCGAGATGTTGATGAGTGTGTGACCGGTGCGGCAGGAGACGCAGCCGCGGGCCGAGGCCGGGCCTCATCGGCAGTCGGCCACCGCGCGGATCTCGATCACCCGCAGCGGCGTGGCGCCGCAGTTGCACAGCTGATGCCGCGCCCGCGCCGGCACATGCAGGGTGCAGGGGGCGTGGAAGTCCTGCGGCTGGCCGTCCAGCCGCTGCTTGCCGCTGCCGGCCTGCACCAGCAACACGCGCTCGCCGGCATGCACGCTCAGATCCGCGCTGGCCCAGGCCTCGAGTTCGATCTGGCGCACCTCGAAGCCGGCGCAGCCCAGGGCCGGGCCGGCCACGCACTGGCTGTGCCAGCCGGGATGCGGCTCCACGGGCAGGACGGCATGGTTGACGATGAGCATGGCGGGCGATCGGGGTGGCGGTGTCCGCAGTCTGCGCATGGCTTGTCGCGAACACATCGCCCGAAAGAACCATCCGGAGGCACGTTGGTGAGTGATCCCTGGTGGCAACCCTAGCTTTGTTGTCGCGCGTGCAACCAGGCCGCCGCCTGGCCGCGCGACGACAGGCCCAGCTTGTCGAAGATATTGGCCACATGGCGCTTCACCGTGTGCGGGCTGAGATCGAAGGCGCGGGCGATCAGCTTGTTGCTGTCGCCGGCGGCGATGCGCGTCAGCACCTCCAGCTCGCGGGGGCTCAGTGTCTGGGCCGCGTCCTGGGCCAGTGACGGTGCCTGGTTCTCCGGCGGCGTGGGGGCACGCAGCGCGACAGCCAGCTCGGCCCAGGCGCTCAGCTGGGCAGCATCGGCCGCCGGCAGGGCGGCCTGCCAGTCCTGCTCGGCCAGGCGGGCCAGCACCTGCGGCCCGGCCATCAGCACGCCGCCGCATTCGCCGCTGCTGCGCACGCGCTCGAACACCGGGGCCAGGGTGCGAGCGGCCTCGGCGCGCTCGGCCGGGCCGCCCGATTGCAGCAGTGCGTCGGCCAGGCGGAAGCGGGTTTCCAGCGCCTGGCCGAAGACATCGATGTATTCCTCATGCGCCAGTGCCCGGCGCCAATGCGCGCAGGCCTGCTCCAACCGGCCCTCGGCCATCGCCAGGTGGGCGGGCAGTGTCATGCGCTGATCGACGCCGACGGCCCATTCCGACGCCGGATAGCTGGCGCGCAGCACACCGGCCAGACGCTGCAGGGTGGCGCTGTCTTCGGCCACGACGGCCACGCGGATGGCGTGGAACAAGGCGAACGCACGCTGCTGCGGCCGCTTCAGCTCGGCCTGGCCGGCATTCATCTCGACGATCAAGTTGCCCATGCAGGCACTGGCCGCCTCGTGCCGGCCTCGCACCGCATGCACCATGGCGTGGAACATGCCGACCATGGCATGCACATTGGCCGGCCGCCCCAGCCAGCGGCAATGCTCATCGGCCAGCTCGGCCGAGGCTTCGGCCGCCGCCACGTCGCCTGCCCAGAGCTGCAGCCAGCCGCCGAGCATCAGATTGACCGCCCCCAGCGCGGTGGTGCCGTCGGGCAGGCGCGCGAACACGCCATCGACATAGCGCTGCATCGGTGCGCGCATGCCCGGGGCGCCAACAAAGGTTGGCAGCGGCGAGCATTCATACCAGCGGGCCAGGCTGGGCAGTTGCTCCAGGCCGTCGACGATCTCGTGCCACAGCGGGGCGAAGCGGCTGCGCTGGCCATCGCCCAGCGCATGCCAGCAGGCGGCCAGCTGGGCGCGGCAACGGGTTTCGGTGTCTATGGGCTGGCTGATCAAGGCCTCGTAGACCGCCCGGGACGCGGGCTCGTCGCCCAGGCCGCTGAGGGCGACCGCGTGGTACGACAGCGCCCGCAGCTCCAGATTGCGTTCGCCGCGCCGCGCAAAGCCCTGGGCCGCCAGCTGGGTGGCCTCGCACATGCTGGGCCAGTCCCAGCGCGCCCAGCTGACCAGGCCGCGCACCAGCTGCAGCAGCGGCGCCTGGTCGCGAAATTCGGCCGGGAACTGCTCGACAAAGCGCTGCACGGTGGACACGGCGCCCGCCGTCAGCAGATCGGCACCGACCTCGCCCAGCACCTGCTCGGCCTCCTCCCAGGCGCCGGCGCGCAGCAGATAGCCGATGCGGCGGGCCGGATCGTCGTCGCTGCGCGCGGCGCGCTTGAGCAGCTCGACCAGCTCTTGCGGGCGCTCGCGGCGCAGGCGGTCGTCCAGGCAGTCGCGGAACAGATCGTGCAGACACAGCGTGCGGCCGCCCTCGGCCCCATCTTCCACCAGCACGCTGACGAACAGGCCGCGCCGCTCGACTTCCTCCAGCAGCAGGGCGGCCTGGGCATCACCCGAGACGGCGGCGCAGCGTGCCGGCGTCAGCTCGGGCAGCACCGAGCAGCGCAGCAGGAACAGGCGCAGCGCCTCGGGCATATCGTCCAGCACCTCGGACGCCATGTAGTCGAACATATGGCGGGTGGTCAAGGTGGCGCCACCGCCGCGCTGGCGCGCACTCAAGGCCAGGCTCAGGCCGGCGGCCCAGCCCTGGGTACGCTGCAGCAGGCTGTCGGCCTCGGCCGGTTGATGGCCCGCCGAGGCGACCAGGTGCTCGACCTCGCCGTGGTCGAAACGCAGGTCCTCCTGGCGGAACTCGGCCAGCTCGCCGGCGGCCCGCCACTTGGCCAGCGGCAGCGGCGGGTCGATGCGGCTGGAGATCACCAGGCCCCAGTGCGGCGGCAGGCGCGCGATCAGCAGGTTCAGCCAGTCGAACACGGCCGGGTCCTCGATGCGGTGGGCATCGTCGATGACGATCAGGCCCCGGGCCACCTCGGTGGCGTCCAGCGCATTCAGCAGCTCCGAAGCCAGCGCCTGGCGGGCCGTGCGGCTACCGTCCTGCGTCGCCACCATCGCCTCGGGCGAGCTGCGCCAGGGCAGGTCGAACGGGTCCAGCGCCGCCACCAGGCAGGCGGCAAAGCGGTTCAGATCGTCATCGGCATCGGCCGCCACCCAGGCCAGGGCGGTGCTGGCGGGCAGGGCGGCGATCTGCTGCGTCAGCGCCGCGGTCTTGCCAAAGCCGGCAGGGGCCGACAGCAGCACCAGGCGGCAGCTGGCGAGTGCCGCCGCCAGCGGCCGGTCCAGCCGGCTGCGCACGATCAGCCCCGGCCGTGGGCGGGGCGGCTGGATCTTGACGCGGGCGAAGGTCGGGGTCTGCATGGGCGGGTTTCCGTCTGCCTCGAGTCTAGATTTTGCTGTCGATTCGCAGGCCCAGCAGCACCTGCCTCAGCAATTGCTTGACGAAAGCGGCGTCCAGCGGCGCATGGCCCAGCATCAAGCGGAAGAACAGCGGGCCGTAGAGCAGGTCCAGGGTCACGTCCAGATCCAGGCCTTCGCGCAGCTCGCCACGCTGCAAGGCCTCCTGAAGCCAGACCCGGCCCTCCTCGCGCCGCGCCAGCACGAAGTGGTTGCGAAAGGCCTTGGACAGCTCGGTGTTCGGGTCCGAGGCGGCAATCATGCTGGCCACGCTGCGGCCCTTGGGGCTGGCGAAGGTGTCGGCAATACCCTGCATCTGCTGCTCCAGCGCGGCCTGCAGGGTGCGCGTACGCTTGGCGGCGGGCCGTGCCGCGGCAGCAGGCTGAGCCTCCATCAGCGCCGCCATGGCCACCGCATGGCGGTCGGGCCACCAGCGATAGACCGTGGGCTTGCCCACACCGGCGCGGGTCGCCACCGCCTCCATCGTCACGCCGGAGGGCCCCAGCTGTTCCATCAACTCTCGGGCGGCCTTCAGGATGGCATCGCGCGAGGCCAGGCTGCGGGGGCGGCCACGGGCGCGCGGCTTGTCGGCATCTTTCGGCTTGACGTCTTCAGGCATTTATGGAACCATGTTTACTGAACGATACGTAACGTAATTCATCTTTCACAGTTTACCAAGGAGCGAACATGAGTGCTGACCACAAAGTACCCGCCGGTTGCCTGAAGCCCTATCTGGTCGTGGCCGACGCCGCGCGGGCTATTCACTTCTACGTGCAGGCCTTCGGCGCCGCCGAGCTGTTCCGCCTGGCCGAGCCCAGCGGCAAGATCGGCCATGCCGAGCTGCGCATAGGCGACAGCGAATTCATGCTGGCCGACGAATACCCCGACTTCGGCGCGCTGGGCCCGGCCAGCATCGGTGGCACGCCGGTGTCCATCCATCTGTACGTGGCGGATGCCGATGCGACGATGGCGCGCGCCGAGGAATTGGGCGCCACGACATTGCGCGCCGCCAAGGACGAGTTCTACGGCGACCGCTGCGGCATGCTGACCGACCCCTTCGGCCACCGCTGGCATATCGCCACCCGGCTGCAGGAGGTGTCGCCGGAGGAGATGCAGCGGCGCTGGAGCGAGGCACTGGCGGGCTGAGCCGCCTACCTGGGCTGCCGCCTTTGTCGGATCGCCAACGGCGAGACTCTTCGCTGCCAGCCGGCGAGGCCGGCGATGTGCTCGTCGGGGTTGGTGGCCGAGGTCAGAATCATCTTCATTGGCCGGGTCCCGTCTAGAACCAGTAGTCGGCGACGCATCGGCCGTCGCGGGGCAGGTCATCGAAGGTGTCCAGGCCGTCGAAATGGTCGATAGGCACCTGGGCGATGGGCCCTGGCTCGGTCAGGCGCAGATTGACGGCAATCCGCCGGCGCCCGTCGTCGCCCTGGGTTTGCGCCCGCCAGTGGGACACGCAGCCGCAGCTCGGGCAGAAGTGGAACTCGATCGCCTTGCCGCGCACATAGGCCTGGGTCGGCCCCGAGACATGGATGCCCTCGCCTTCATAGTTATAGGCCCACAGCACGCCATAGCGGCGACAGACCGTGCAGTTGCAGGCCGTCGCGCCCTCGGGCATGCCCTTGAAGGTCCATTGGACCGCACCGCAGTGACATGAGCCTTGGATCATGGGGATCTCCGTCTGAATGTGTTCAAGGTGATGGGGCGATCGAGAGTCCAGCCTGTCAGCGGGTCTGGGACCCATCAAATGGTTTGTGCATGGGCTTCAAAGTGCAAGAGGTCGAACCATGAGGCGCCCAGCTGGAAGCAGCGCCTGGAATGCCCGAACTCGACAAAGCCGTTGGCGGCCAGCACCTGGATCGAAGCCGGATTCTCCGGCCGGCAGGTGGCCTCTATCCGATGCAGCGAGAGCGCCGAAAAGGCCTGCTCTGTTGCCAGGCGCACGGCCGCCTTGGCAATGCCGCGACCATTGTGGTCGGCACCTACGCGATAGCCCAATGAGGCGCAGTGATAGTGCGCTCGCTTGACCTGCGTGAGATTGACCCGGGCGACAAGAACGCCATCCTCCCGCAGCAGGTACTGGTAGGCCAGGTCCCGCTGCGCGTCTTGCAGCGCCGCGGCTATCGCCGCTTCAACGCCACCCGGCGCGTAGTAGGCCGAGGGGCGGGCATTGATCCAGGATTCGAAGAAGTCGCGGTTGCGGAATTCGAAGGCTGTCAGTTCGTCAAGGTCGGTCGCGGCGACGGGAGAGAAGGTGAGCAAGGACATTTCAGAAACCCGATAGGCGTCAGGCCGCCGTGAGCAACCGCTCACGCCATCTCCATTCGAAGCTCGTCAAGCCACCGACAAACAGGGCCTCGCCGAGCAGGTGACCAAGCCCGAAGATCGTCGCGGTTCCTGCAAACATCACGGCGAGCCCGAGACAGATCAGAGCCCAGAATCCGTTGGCGAAGACCAGCAGCTTGATCAAGGATATTGGCCGTCGGGCACGTACGGCGAGGGAGCACGAATAGCAAGCATAGAGCAGGTTGATCGCACCAATGAACAGCAGCAGGTCTTGCGGAATTGCGTGCAATTGGCTGAGTCCGCCGCTGAATGACAGCACAGCGACGCCGGCGAGCGCCGCGGCGGCGCCGTCTATCCACAGCAGTTTCTTGACGACGCGCGTTCGGCGGGCGGCAGCCATCAAGAAGACCACAGTTCGACTCGCAGGCAGACCGGAACGAGCGCCTGGAGCGGCCGTATTCGATGCGCGGGACAACGCCAATGCAAGGTGAAGCCAGCGCAAATGGTCGACCGCTGCTGGGCTCGCGGCTGAAGGCGGCAGCTTTTGCTCACGCCTTGGCAGGTGTGTGCGACTTCAGCCAGTCCTTCAGTGCCGCATCAACTCTTGTCTGCCACCCATCCCCCGTGGCCCGGAAGGGTTGCACCACTTCAGGCGAAAGCCGAATCGTGATCCGCTCCTTGACGGGAGCCTTTTGCGGGCCCCGCACCTTGATCTTTGCCAGCAAAGTACCGGGCAGTACGTCATTTGCGGGGCGAAAGCGCTTCAAGTCAGCGGCAGTCAACTCGCGTACTTCGCCTTCGGCGTCAATCATGGGCTTGGACTTTGGCATGACGTTTGACCTCTCTCTCGTTTGCTTTGCGCAAGCTGATGACACGAATGCCTTCGGCCGTCTCCGTGAAACACAGCACGTGCAGGCGACCATCAAGCCGACCCACAGCGATGTAACGCGCCTCACCGTAGTCATGGCGCAAATCCACATGAATGGAGGCCGTTGAAAATTCGAACTCAGCAGCCCGCTCGAACGGCAAATTGCGTTCACGCCTATTTCGCTCGCTCTTACCCGGATCGAAGGTAATTTGCACGACCAGATTGTATGCACGTTTTGTGGGCTTGGCAAATCGACAGGATGCTCGCGAAGAAGAGCTTTATGGTGTCGAGCTCAGCCCCGCCGCTTGTATTGCGGCCACCCTCTCCGGCGGCGACCATGATGTCTAGCTGGGATTCTTCTTCGCCGCCTCCAGTGCGAGCGGTAGGTAGCGGGCAAGCTGCTTCGCCTCGATGTCGGCCATAGCCCGGAGTTTGACGTGGCGACGGAACTTTCCGCCACCTTCGAGATGGCCGAAAGTGTCATCGATGGCCGCCCAATGGCCGAACTCGACGGACACATGTTCCTTTTAGACGAATACCCCGCAGAACTGCACGCTCGAGGCGAATAGGATGCCGCCATACTTGACCTCTTCGGCCAAGGGCTTGAAGTGTTGCTTCACCGGGGCGCGAACGGTTGCAGCGATCTGGTAGCGCTCTTCGCTCAGGAGGCGAATGTCTGCGAGCAGGGTGTCGACGGGCTCGGATGTCATGCTGGAACTCTCGCGCTACGGCCCGCCATGTTGACGTGCATACATCTCCAAGACAGGGCGAGTCTGCGGGAACGCGGCGTGCAGCAGGGTGGTCACCCCGTTCCATCGAGTGGCTTTGATGGCCCGTCGCCTTTCGTAGACCGATGTCTCGATGCCGACCAAGCGCGCTGTCTTCTTCGACCACCTCTCGATTGGCTCGCGAAGGTCGCCCAGCATCCAAACGCTGCAGCCGCTGACTCCAGCCAGATCTCTCGGCATCTGCGCCGGGTATCCACTTCTTGTTCGAAAGGAGACGTTGTTCCCGTTGTGGTCTAACAGAATGTCCTGTGATGCCTCTAGGAGGAAATGGCGTGCAGGGTTGTATCCGGCGAGGCCCGCGACGCTCCCTTGCAAGGTGAAAGTCCCGTACTGAAGCATCTTTGTCAACAGAGTCGTATCCGACGGTGAGAGTGAAGTTGACCACACTGCTGGAAAGCCACAAACGACAAAGAATGCATGGGACAGGTCGGCAGGGAAGTCGGCGTCCGCCACTCGGACGAACGCTTCGTCGGCAAACCGCTTCGCCTGCTCATTCGAAAACTGGTAGATAGCGATATCGTGCTCGTCTGACGCGCGGTCAGCACTATCGCCAGATAGGATCCAGCTTCCCGCCGCGGCCGCGAACTGACCGTTGATCGTGCCCGAAACACCTAGCGTTGCCTCTGCAAGTGCACCCTGGTGAACGACGTGCGCGGCGGTCACAACAAATCGATGGTCAGCTACCGCCACAAGCGTGCCGGTGCCAATCTGCCGAATATGCTGATTGGTCGACGCAACTATGCCAACGGTTGATCGCGCTGCGAGCTCTGGAACGCACTCGGACATAACCCGCGAGAGCTTCGCAACCATCTCAGGGTCTCGAGTCGGGTCGATGGGCATTGGTTTTGGGAGCCTAGCGTTTGAAATGCGGGGCAAGCGACAGTGGCATCAGCTTGAGCAACGAGCGCGAAGCAAGACCGCCGTTGTTGGTCCCCTCCATGGAATGGTCGGCCGTCTTCACGCGACTGAGCCAAACGATGGAATGTGTGCGGCGATTTCTTCGTGAGAGATGAACGCTTCGAACATGAGTGCCTGCCTTTCAAAGCGAATTCTGAAGTCGGTCGGGGCAACAAGAACCGTTGTCCACTCTGTGTAATTCCCGTACTTCTCTTGGCCAACCCACTTCTCCGCGCGCTTGGGGTAGCCTTCCGGCTGATACTTGGTGAACGTTCCGCCTGCTGTCTTGTTCTCGACGTGCACCGCGAATCTGCGACCTATGTCATCCTGAAAGACAACAAGTACATCAGTCTCGCCTTGGCGTCGGACATCTTGCAGCTCGCCGGTAGGTAAGCGTCCGCCAAACCCATCTTGACGGCGATGGCCAGATCAGATGGCGGCGGGATTCCAGCGGTGCGGCAACAACTCGGCGATCCGACTGGCCGGCTGCGTGGGCAAGCGCTCCAGCGCGTCGCGCAGGTAGGCATGCGGTTCATGCCCATTCAGCCTCGCCGAGTGCACCAGACTCATGATGGCAGCCGCACGCTGACCCGCACGCAGGCTGCCAGCGAATAGCCAGTTGTTTCGACCTAGGGCGATGGGCCTGATCTGGTTCTCGACCCAGTTGTTGTCCGCAGGCAGCTCGCCATCGTCGATGAAGCGCGTCAGCGCCTGCCAACGCTTGAGGCTGTAGTCGATGGCCTTGGCCGTGGCTGAGCCTTCAGGGACCCGTTGCCGCTGCCCGCTCAACCACTGCCGCAAGGCATCGGCCACGGGTCGCGAGCGCAGTTGCCGGATGCGCTTGCGCTCATCGGGATCCAGTTCTCGGACCTCACGCTCGACGTCGTAAAGCTCGCCAAAGAACTTCAGCGCCTGTTCGCCGACTGGACTGCCATGGTTGGCCCACAGTTCATGGAACTTGCGTCTGGCGTGGGCCAGGCATCCGGCCTCGGTCACGCCCAGCTCGAAGCAGGCCTTGTACCCCGAGAAGTCGTCGCAGACGAGCTTGCCGCACCAACCCGAATTGCTTGGCTCCCCCAAGCCTAGGAAGGCCCGAACGTGCTGGCCGCCCCGGCTGTCAGCGAAGTCGAAGACCACAGCGCGCAGGCTGTCGTAGGCCGTCGTGCAATAGCTCCACAGATAGGCCCGGTGTGTCTTGCCGTGGCCTGGCTTGAGCATGGCCACCGGTGTCTCGTCAGCGTGCAGCACGGCTCGGGCCAGCATCTCTGCCTTGAGCGCATCCACCAGTGGCTGCAACTGCACGCCGCATTGGCCCACCCACTCGGCCAGCGTCGAGCGCGGGATGGCCAGACCGGCCCGGCCAAAGATGCCTTCCTGCCGGTACAGCGGCAGGTGATCCAGGTACTTGGCCACCAGCACTTGGGCCAGCAGCCCGGTGGTGGGGATGCCCTTGTCGATGATGTGCGGCGCGACAGGCGCCTGCACGAGGGTCTCGCACCGGCCGCAGACCCACTTGCCGCGGACATGGCGTTCGACCGTGAAGACGCCGGGCACGTAGTCGAGCTTCTCGGCCACGTCTTCGCCGATGCGCTTGAGCTGGCAGCCACAACCGCATGTGAGGCTGTCAGGCTCATGACGCACTTCGCGCCGTGGCAGTTCGGCCGGCAGTGCGGTGCGCTTGGCTTGGCGTTTCTCGGTGGAGTTGGGCTTGCCAGCTTCGCGCTGCTCGATCTCCAGCGCCAGCGCAGCCAGATCGGCGTCGAGCGCCTCTTCGAGAAGGCTCTTCTGCTCCGCGTTGAAGCTCTCGGACTTGGCGGCAAACTTCAGCCGCTTGAGCACCGCCATCTCGTGCGTAAGCTTGTCGATGAGGGCGCGGTCGTGAGCGGCCTGGCGCTCGTGACGCTGGACTTCGGCAAGCGCCGAATGCAGCGCCTGGCGCAGTTGCTCGGGTGTCAGCGTGTCGATGCGGTCGGTGGCGATCACGGGAGTTGATCGTGCCAGCGGTCGAGCCTGTGCGCATCAGCACATTCGACAATTGCGTGGAACTGCGACCGGGGTTGCCGCGTCAAGGCACCTACAGCACGCTGATGATGCCGGCTTCGCCGATGCGCTGCCAGGGCAGGCCCAGCACCAGTGCGCCGAGCTGCTGCTGCGTGAGCGCCAGGGTCAGCCCGGCATCGCGGGGCCAGACGAACTTGCCCTGGTTGAGTCGCCTGGCGGCCAGCCAGACGCCAATGCCATCGTGCACCAGCACCTTCATGCGATTGGCCCGGCGGTTGGCGAACAGGTAGGCATGGTGGGGCCGGGCAGCGCCGAAGACCTGCACCACGCGAGCCAGTGCAGCCTCAGTGCCAGCGCGCATGTCCAGCGGCTCGACCGCCAGCCACACGGCGTCCACACGGATCATCGGAGCAACTCGCGGGTCCAGGCGGCGAAGTCGGCAGCGGCCGACACCGGCCAGGTGATCGTCATCGTTGTTGCGCCTCGACGCAGTTGGACCTGGATGTCGGAGCTGGCCGGCACCACTGGCGGTATGGGCGATGGGGCAAGGGGCACCGGGATGAAGCCGCTTGAGATCGCGGGCACAGCGGGCTGGTCTTCGCGGGCGAGTTGGCGCCAGCGGTGCACGACGTTGGCATTGATGCCATGGGCCAGGGCCACCTTCGCCACCGAGGCGCCCGGCGCTTCGCACTCGGCCATCACCTGCGCCTTCAGTGCTTCGCTGTAGTGCCGTCGCTTAACCGGTTTGTCGCTTGTCATCGTGTCCACCATCGTCTGATCGTGGACATGATCCTTGCCGCCTCAGCGGTCAACTTCAAGATGGGTTGGCCGGACGGTTACGACGGTAGTCGGGTTTGGTGTCTTGATTGTCACGGTGGTCCATGGATAGTCAGACCGCACCAAAACACAGGTTGAAGTTCGACCATCAAATTTGGTTCTGCTGAGGAACCAATCCCGGAACTTCGCGTTCTCCCGCAGGGCTAGCGCAAGTTCGTGGTCGAGTGCCTTCTCACTGGGTGGGCTCATTCGACATCTTCCTTTTTAGACGGCTAGACGTTTGGGCTAAGCGGCCGATGACGGTAGCAAGCCAAGCCTAGCCTAGCCTAGCGAAAATGTATCGCGTATCGCCAGACTGGACCCAGTGGCCTGCCGTTGACGCTCCGCTTGATCGAGGGTCTAGGTGTCACCCTGCAGTCCCCAATGGGCGACTTCGCTATTGCCATGCTTCTTGGGGTCGAGGCTGACATTAATGCGACAAGGGACAAGCCCGCCGACTATCGGAAGCTGCAACTCACAGAGGAGTCTTTCTGGATATGTTCCGTCCGAAACCGGTGTGGAGATCGAGGCGGAAAAGAAGACAATTCCTGGACTTCTGATTGTCGCGCCCGCGTGATTGGCGGCGACGGGATTGCCTGCACTTGTGTCTTGTACGTAGAAGAAGAACTGTCCGAAGTGAAACTCGTCTGAGACGTCTGATGAGCGCGCCTTCAGCGACGCACGATGTGTGGGGAGGGTGACTGTCACCCCCGGGGCGGGAGCGACATACAGACTGCCCTCCGCATACCATTTGTGGACTCGGAGCACACGGTCAGTCCATTCTTCAGCGACGCGTACGTTGAATTCCAAACATTCGACGTCCGGTAGCGGAACGAGTGGAGCCAGCAGACGCAGGAGATCTTGTCGAGTCGCTGTTCGTGTGCTCCTGCCTTCTCGCCAAGGCACTTCCCAATTGATTGAGCCGCCGTTTGGCTGCCCGAATCTTGGGTTCTTGACCACATACGGTGCTCGATCTGTGCGGAAGGCGAGCGCGACCACGGTCTTGTTGCCAATGGGGACGTTCACGTCAGTCACGTCAGGATAGACCCCGTCAAATTGGGCCCTCACCGCGGCGAGCCAGTCGGCAACTTCAAGAATAGGCGCACCACATGCACCGGACTCCTCATCAATGCCGATGATCCACAAAATCGTGGCGCCTCGGGCCGCGTTGGCGTGAGCAGCAATCTTTCTGGCTGCGTCGGCGGCCTCGGGCCAACTGGCCTTCAACTCGACCAAAGAGTCTTCTGCATGACTGCGATCGGTGACTTGGTCCGAGACCCTGAGGGTCCATCGTTCGATCTCGCGAGGGTGCATTTGGTGATGCCTACCTAGATAAAAGGCGTAGCGAGTAACGCACTACATGATGCATCGCCCTCTGAACTCAAGTGAGGGTTATCTCGACCGACGGCTTTCACATTGAGCTGGCTATGCATATTCATGCGCGAATGAACAGTTCTAGATAGCCGACAACGGCGTCATTCCTATTTTGATCTGGTGTTCGCCCTGGATTGTCAATTAACAACCAGGTAAGCGCCCTTTTCCCATTGGAGTCCAACATAGGCGGCTCGTCCACCGCCACACATGTGGGCGCCCTTTCCGGGCCTTGGCTCTGAATTTGGAGGGCGAGGCATTTTTGTACCGAGCGGCTGTCAGGCTAGGCGGACGGAGCGCAGGGACCGGAACGTACTTCCTGTACGTGAGGATCCCGAGCATCCGGCCAACGACGCATGGCGGTCGCGCAGTAGAAAATCGTCAGCCCTTCCACGTGAACGGAAACAGCAGCTGTTTCCAAAACCCGTTCGGCATGTAGTCGCCCACCACCCCGTATTGCCTGGGCCAGGCGCGCTCGGCCTGCACGGCAGTGCCGAACAGGTGGTCGAGGAAGGCGTAGTGGGCGGCGTAGTTCCTGTCTATCGCCTCATCGTCCTGCGAGTGGTGCCAGTGGTGGAAGTTGGGCGTGACGATGACGTAGCGCAGCGGCCCGAGGCGCACGCTGACGTTGGCATGGTTGAACACCGCCTGGAAGCCGACGATGACGATATAGGTGTCTATCACCTCCTTGCTGAAGCCCAGCACGAAGATGGGCGCCAGCACCATGGTGCGGGTGATGATGACTTCGAGGATGTGCTGGCGTGAGCCGGCCAGCCAGTCCATATGCTTGGCGCTGTGGTGCACCGCGTGCAGGCGCCACAGCAGGGGCACCTCGTGATAGGCGCGGTGGGTCCAGTACTGCACCAGGTCGGCGACCAGCACGATCAGCAGCACGGCGACGACGAAGGGCAGGTCGCGCACCCAGGCCTGGATGCCATCCTTGGCCGCCCAGCCGAACAGCTTGTGCACGAACAGATTGGTGGCCAGCAGCACGAAGCCGACCACCATGTGGTTGACGATGAAGTGGTGGAAGTCGGTCTGCCACTCGGGGCGGAACACCGGCTGGTCGCGGCGCAGCGCGAACAGCTTTTCGATGAAGACGAAGATCAGGGTCGAGCCCAGCAGGTCGAGGATGAACCAGTCCAGGCCGATGTAGGGCGTGTTGTCCGGGAAGTCATTGACCGGCACCTTGTGGCCGCCCAGCGCCAGGGTCAGGCCGATCAGCACGAAGGCCGCGGCCGACAGCCAGCGCATGCGGCTGAAGGCGATATTGAACAGCGCGATGCCGCCCGACACCACCAGCGACCAGTACATGACGATGCGCAGCACATCGACGTTATAGGACTTGCGCAGCTGCGGCGTCGTCAGGTACTCGGGGAAGTGAAAGGCCAGCACACCCAGAAAGCACAGGATGGCCAGGGTCAGCGCGATCACGCCCGAGACCAGGCCGTGGCCGCGCTGCATCGCGCCATGCGACTCGGTCAGCTGGTTCAGCTTGTCCAACATCGTCGTCTCTCCTCAATTCGCCAGCAGGCCGGCGATACGTTCGCGCAGGCCCGCCGGCGTGACCGTGGCCGCATCGACCGGCGTGCCGGCCACCAGGCCGACCCGGCTCCAGACGCCGCGGCGGAAAGGCCGCACCATCGCCTGTCCCTCGTGCACGCGCGAGAAGAAGGAGCCCCAGAGGTTCTGCAGCGCCAGCGGCACGACGGGCACCGGATGGGTTTGCAGAATCTTCATGATCCCGCCCTTGAACTCGCCCAGGCTGCCATCGCGGGTGATGCCACCCTCGGGGAAGATGCACAGCATCTCGCCATCCTCCAGCACGGCGCGGGCCTCGGCGAAGGCGCGCTCGTAGGCGGCGGGGTCGTCCTTCTGCGGCGCGATCGGGATCGCCTTGCCGAGCTTGAACAGGGTGCCCAGCACCGGCAGCTGGAAGATGCGGTGGTCCATCAGAAAGCGTATCGGCCGCGGGCTGGCCGCCATCACCAGGATGGCGTCGATGAAGCTGACATGGTTGCAGACCAGGATGGCCGGGCCTTGCAGCGGTATGTTCTGGTCGCCCGTGACCTTGAAGCGGTAGATGCAGCGCGAGGCGATGAAGGCGATGAAGCGCAGCAGGTACTCGGGCATCAGCAGGAAGATGTAGACGGCCACCACCGCATTGGCGATGCCGGTGAACAGGAACACCTGGGGCACGCTGAAGCCTGCGCCGAGCAGGGCACCGGCGATCACGCTGCTGCCAATCATGAACAGCGCGTTCAGGATGTTGTTGGCGGCGATGATGCGGGCCCGGTGCGTGGCCGGCGAGCGCAGCTGTATCAGCGCATACATGGGCACGCTGTACAGGCCGGCGAACAGCGACAGCAGGGCCAGGTCGGCCATCACCCGCCAGTGCGCCGGCTGGGCCAGGAAGGCGCCGGCCGACATCATCGGCGCCGCGGGCAGGCCGCGCGAGGCGAAGTACAGGTCGATCGCGAAAATGCTCATGCCGATGGCGCCCAGCGGCACCAGGCCGATCTCGACATGGCGCTTGCTGAGCATCTCGCACAGCAGCGAGCCGGTGCCTATGCCGACCGAGAACACCACCAGCAGCAGCGAGGCCACATGCTCGTCGCCATGCAGCACCTCCTTGGCGAAGGACGGAAACTGCGACAGGAACACGGCACCGAAGAACCACATCCAGGAGATGCCCAGCAGCGAGCGGAACACGACCAGATTGCCGTGGGCCAGCTTCAGATTGCTCCAGGTCTCGGTGAACGGATTCCAGTTGATGCGCAGGCTCGGGTCGGTGGCCGGCGAGGCCGGCACCATCTGCGCGGTGATGCGCCCCAGCACCGCCACGCCTATGCAGCCCGCGGCCACCCATTGGGCGCCGACCACAGGCATGGCGATCAGCAGCCCGCCGGCCACCTGGCCCAGCAGGATGGCGACAAAGGTGCCCATCTCGACCATGCCGTTGCCACCGGTCAGCTCGCGCTCGTTCAGGTGCTGGGGCAGGTAGGCGAACTTGACCGGGCCGAACAGCGTCGAGTGCAGACCCATCAGGAACACGCAGGCCAGCAGCAGATGCACCTGGGCCAGCACGAAGCCGGTGGCCGCCAGCATCATGATGCCGATTTCCAGCGTCTTGACGAAGCGTATCAAGGTCGTCTTGTCGTACTTGTCGGCCAGCTGGCCGCTGGTGGCCGAGAAGAACAGGAACGGCAGTATGAACAGCGCGCCGATCACCAGTCCGGCCAGTGCCGGCGGCAGCCAGGCCACCTGCAGCTGGTAGGTGACCATCACGGTGAAGGCGAACTTGAACAGATTGTCGTTGCCGGCGCCGAGAAACTGGGTCCAGAAGAACGGCGCGAAGCGGCGCTGCGACAGCAGGGCGAACTGGTTCGGATGGTCGTGTGCGCTCAAGATAGCTCCAGGGTGTTCTTGCTGTTACCGTATCACTTGTGCTGCCTCGCCTAGGCCCGCACGAGGCAGCCAGGCGAACACCGAGTCCACGGTGACGGTTTCTATCCGATCGGTAAAACGCTTGGCGCTCGGATGGTCATCGAAGGCGATATTGGCCGCCGTCACCCGCGCGCCCAGGCGCTTCATGGCCGAGATTTTCAGCGTGGTCGGCTGATAGTCCTTCAGCCGCAGCCAGGCCTGGGCCCGCTCGCGGCTGGTGGCGCCGGGGTCCTGCGCCATCGCCAGGGTCTCTATCGCCCATTGGTTGGACTGCTGGTAGGTCAGTGCCCAGGGGTAGGCCAGCATGTTGTAGGCCGAGGTGTTCAGACGCGCCACCTGGGCGTTGTCGCGCAGCAGCGGCAGCAGCCTGGCCTGCACGTCGGGCGCGAGCACCACCAGGCCGGCCTCGAAGTCGTACAGATCATCGAGAAAGAACTCGCCCAGGCCCTGGCGGTACAGCGCCGCGTGCGGGGTGCCGCATTGGTTGAGCTTGTGCATCACACGCCACTGCGAGCCCTCGCGGTAGGCGAAGGCCAGATGCGAGTAGCGCAGGCCGTATTCGCTGAGGTTCTGGCCGACGCGGGCCAGCATCACCACCTGGGCGCCGCTGGCGTCGAGCTTGGCGGCGGTGTGCTCGGCCAGCGTCATGGCGCGCTGCACCGAGCTCACACTGGGCGGCTTGGCCTCGCAGCTGCGGCCGGCATGGGCGTTCAGGCTGAGCGCCAGCAGCAGGCTGCCCAGCAGGGTGTGGCGTTTCACCGCGTCACTCGCTCGTTGTAGAGCAGGGCCTTGCCGATCTCGTTCGGGATGAAAGCCACCGCCGCGCCGGCGGCCGACAGCAGATAGCCGGTGCTCATGGCCGTGACCAGCACCGCCGTGCCCGCCACCAGTGAGACACCGCCGGCCAGCTGGCCGCTGAGCTTGATCGAGGCGCGAGCGCCATCCGAGGCCCGCTCCAGCACGCAGACGGTGCCGGCGGCCGAAGCCTCGACGGCGACCACGGTGAGCATCGCGCCGGCCGACAGCAGCATCACCGGTGCGGCCACCGACACGGCGATCGGCAGGCCCGACAGCACGCTGGCCTCGGACAGCTGCGCCTGGGCCGTGGTCTGGGTGGTGGCAAGACCTGCCACCAGGCCGGCGGCGACCAGGCTGCGGATAAGCGTGTTCAAGATGTGACTCCTTGGTCATTGAGTTCGTTGCGGCGGCTCATGCCTTCACGGCGGGCCTCGGCCAGATCGGCCTCGTGGGCGTCGCGCAGCGTCTTGGCCAGCGTGAACACGCTGGAGATCAGGAACAGCCAGCACACGCCCAGAAAGGCCTTGTAGGTCGGGTTCACCTCCATGCGCCACAGGCCCCAGGCGGTCAGCGCCATGGCCAGGGCGAAGCCGCCCCAGACGACCAGGCTCCACATCGGCGTGTCGGTCTTGCGGTTCTCGTTGTCGCGCACGAACTTGGCCAGCGCAAAGGCGGTGGACAGGCAGAACATATAGCCCATCACCATGAAGGCGCGATCCAGGTCTTGCCCGGGCAGATAGGCCAGGCCGGTGCCGCACAGGGTGATGGCGGCGGCAAACGAGATCCAGACCTGGGTTTTCCAGGCGCGGGTGTCGCGGCGTATCAGTTGGTGTTGCATGAGGTCCCCGAAGTGGTTGTGCGTTGATCTTGGGCGCTAGGTCGCGCCCCTTCAACTGTGCCGTATCGGGTGGCTTCAGCGCCGACCGATGGTATCTTGCAGCGGTACTTTGACGCAGTTGTTGAAACCGTTGAAACGCATGAAGCATGAGCACAACACAAGATCTGGTGGCGGCACTGAAGACCGAGCTGAAGGCGGCTGGTATCACTTATGCCGATCTGGCCGAGGCGCTGGGCATGGCCGAGTCCAGCATCAAGCGCATGTTCGCCAAGGGCGGTGACATGCCGCTGTCACGCATCGACGAGGTGCTGCGCCTGCTGAAGATGGACTTTGCCGAGCTGGCCCGCCAGGTGGCCGACGCCCAGCCCCTGCGCCGGGCGCTGACGGCCGAGCAGGAGGAGGCCGTGGTCGCCGACCGCAAGCTCTTGCTGCTGGCGATCTGCTGTTTCAGCCAGTGGACCTTCGAGCAGATGGTCACCACCTACACCTTCACCGAGGCCGAATGCCTGCGCTACCTGCTGCAGCTGGACCGCCTGGGCATCATCGAGCTGCGGCCGTTGAACCGCTACCGGCTCAAGGTCGCCAAGGGCTTCCAGTGGCGGCCCAACGGACCGGTGATGCAGTACTTCCGCACCCATGTCGCGGACGACTATTTCAGCGGCGGCTTCGACGGCGAGGGCGAGACGCTGATGCTGGTCCACGGTCAGATCGGCAGGAGCCTGGCAGCCGGTTTCGTCGAGCGGCTGCAGCGGGTGGGCCAGGACTTTGCCCAGCAGCATCTGGCCGACCAGAAGCTGCCCGCCGACCAGCGCCGGCCTTACACGCTGGTGGTGGCGATGCGGTCCTGGCTGTTCGCGGCCTTCCGCGACCTGAAGCGTCAGGCCTAGGTTGGCAGCGGGCTGACCCCGCGCCAGACCCGCACCACATTGCGCCCGGCCCGCTTGGCCTCGTAGCAGGCGGCGTCGGCGGCGGCCAGCACGGCGGCCACATCGTCCAGGCTGTCGTCGATCTCGACCACGCCGATGCTGGTCGTCACGCCCAGCGCCAGGTCTTGCCACGGCAGCTTGTGGGCCGCGACCATGGCGCGTATCTGCTCGGCCACCTGCTCGGCCGTGCTGCGGTCACAGCGGCGCAGCAGCACGGCGAACTCGTCGCCACCGAGGCGGGCCACGGTGTCGTCCTCGCGCACGCGATGCAGCAGGATGGCAGCCACGTCTTTCAGGATGGCATCGCCCGCCGCATGGCCGGCCGTGTCGTTGACGGCCTTGAAACCGTCCAGGTCGATGAACAGGGCCGAGCCGATCTCGCTGCGGCGGCGTTCGTGCAGCTGTTGCTGCAGGCGCGCCTCGAATTCGCGCCGGTTCACCAGGTCGGTGAGCGGATCGTGGGTGGCCGTCCAGGACAGCTGCTCGCGCTGCTTGCGAAAGGCGGTGTGGTCCGAGACGATCCAGATCGTGCCGGCCAGCGGGTCACCGGCGCTGACGGCGGAGCCCTGCAGATAGCCCCAGAAGCGGCTGCCGTCGCGGCGCTGGAACTCGATCTCCTCGGCGTGCACCCGGCTCGCCAGAAAGGCCTCGCCGGCTCGGTTGACCAGGGCCCGGTAGGACTCCTCCGAGGGGTAGAGCATGCCGTGCTGGCGACCCACCAGCTCGGCCGGCGTGTAGCCGAACAGCGAGGCATAGTGCTGGCCGACCAGCTCGAACTTGCGCCTGCGGGTGAAGCCTATGCCTATCGGTGCATTCACCATCACCGCCTGCATGCGCTCCAGCAGGTCGTTGGCGACGCGCTGGCCGGCGGCACGCTGCTCGATGACATGCTGGAACACGGCCGCCAGTTGGCCGATCTCGCCTTCGCCGGTGGGCCAGGGCTGATCGGGGTGGACACGCTCGTCGAGCAGGCTCAAGGCCCGCCGCTCCAGCTGCTGCAGGGGCCGCAACACCCAGGCCATGGCCCAGAAGATCAGCAGCGCACCGGTCAGCGCCACGCCCAGGCCCAACCAGGCCGCCTCGACCCGAGCCTTGGCCGGCCGCCCGAGCAGCACCTCGGCCGAGGCGGTGCGGAACACCATCCAGTCGGCGTCGGGCACGGCGGCCATGGCCACGATCTGGTCGCCCACGCGCTGGGCCAGCGCCTGGGGCTCCATCGGCCGGCCCTCGGCCTCCCAGCGGCGAGCAATCGGGCCCAGGCGTGGCTCCGTCGCCAGGTCCTTCAACAGCCAGCCCGGTTCGGGGTGGGCGACGATGCGGCCCCGGCCGTCGGCGATCACCGTCTGGCTGGAGTCGTGTTCGTTGCCTATGGCCTGGGTCATGTCGGCCAGGAAGTTGTTGGCGCCCAGCCGCAGCACGCCGCACAGCACCGCCGTGACGCGGCCCTCGGCGTCCCGCACCGGGGCGCTGAGAACGATTTCCACCACATCGAAGCGCAGGCTGTGCAGCGGCTCGGAGATCAGCAGCCGGCCCTCGGCCAGGGTACGGCTGAAGTAGTCCCGGTGGCTGACGTCGACCTTGACGGGGCGCACGGCATCCTGGTCGGACGAGGCGACGACGCGGCCATCCTCGGCGGCCAGAAAGGTGCTGAAGAACAGCCCCTGCAAGACGGACTGGCTGGCCAGATAGGCCGCCACCGCCTCGAACTCGGTGGCGGCCTGCGAACGGCTCTTGTGCGGCCACAGGGCCGCGGCCTTGGCCAGCGCGATCTGCCGCTCCACCACCCGGGCCGACAAGGTGCGGCTCATGATGCCCACGCCCAGGCCGGAGTCGGTCAGCGACAGTTCAGCCCGGCGCTGGGCGTCGCGCAGCACCAGCACCACGGTGACGGCCACGCTGGCGCCTATGATCAGCGCGCCGGTCAGGGCCAGCTTCAGCTTGAGCGAGCCCAGAGCCTGCTTCGCATCTTCCAGCCAGTTCGAGGCCATGGGGCGCACCTTCAGCCCAGCAGGGCTCGCCGCCTTGCCAGGCTGTCTTCGGGCCAGAACTGCTTGCGGTCGTAGTACTCGGCCACGGCCGGCGTAACCGGGTTCAGCTGCACCCAGGGCTGCTTGGACATCGTGAAGATATGGATGTCGGGCGGCAGCTGGTCAGGATCATCCAGCGTGCCGACGCGCACAAAGCTTACCGCCTCACCGGCGCCGGCGTAATGGCTCCAGACGGCAACGCGGCACTGCGGGCAACGCATGATGTCCTGACCCTTGCCGCTGTTGGAGGGCGTGTGCACCCGCTCCGGTGTGCCATCGAGCAGCTCCACGCGGGCGGCCTCTATCATCGCGTTCAACGCGAAGGCGCTGCCACTCTCGCGCTGGCACCAGCGGCAATGGCAGCAATGCACGAACAGGGGTCGGCTCGTCAGCCGGTAGCGCAGGGCTCTGCAGGTGCAGCCACCCTCGGCGCTGAATTCATCTGATCGCGTGGGCGCTTGTGTCATCGACGGTGTCTCCTGTTGCGGCCATCGTCCGGGCAATCGCCGGGCGCGTCAAGCATGGGCCGTATTGAACCGCAGCTCGCGAGTCGTGGCCTCGGGGGCGGCGAAGCCGAGTGCCTGCCGTTCGCGCCGGCTCAGTGGGTGAAATGGCGCGATCTCCAGCATCGCCTGCCGGTCCTTGCACGCCATCTTCCAGGTGCCCTGGATGAAGCCGTCCAGCAGCCGGCCGAGCCAGAGATCGGCCGGCGGCAGCTGGATCAGCGCCTCACGGCAGCGCACAGCCACCGCCGGCGAGGCCGGCTCGGCATCAGGCCACTGCCGCGTCAATTGCTGGCCCAGCTGGGTGCTGTCCAGTGCCTGGACGGCCAGCAGATGTATCTCAGCAAGTAGGCGTTTGACGAGGCGGCGGCGATAGACCGCCGCCAAGGCCAGAGGCCGTCAGGCGAGCACGGTCACCATCGCCAGGAACGAGGTCACCGCCACGGCGGCGGCAAAGGTGCCGGCGTTCAGCGGCGGCATCGGCACGAACAGGTCTTCCGACGAGCGCTGACCGACGCCCAGGGAGGGGCGGCGCGCCGTGCCCGACTCGGTGCGGGAGCCCGCCGGCAGTGGCTGCGGGGCTGGATGCGAGTACGGGAGCCTGTTCATGGCGGTGTCCTTCAGGCAAGCCAAGGGGAATGGCTGAATGATGGACGCCGCTTGTTTCATGGCCGCTTCGCGCAGATCAAGAAATGTTTCAGCTGTGTTTCGCTCTGTCGCAATCCTGGTGCCGACCACGCAGGAAAGCCCTCGCAAAAAGCTCACCGCCCACCCCCCGCGTCCCCGGTCTGGGCACGGCCGCACCCCCTGCCTAGACTGGCCCGGCAGCACAACCTGCCCCTCAGCGAGAGCCACCATGACCGTACGCCACGTCCTCACCGCCACCGTCCTTGCGAGCGCCTGCCTGGCCGCCTCGGCTCAGACTCTGGTGCACGAATTCAAGTTCGGCACCGATGCCGCCAGCACCGTCAACGGCCTGACCACGGCCACCGGCACGATGGTGGGCGGTGCCTCCATCGCCGGCGGCGTGCTGCATCTGCAGGGCAGCGCGGCCTATGTCGATCTGGCACCCATCATCCCGGTGGCAGGCGACTACAACCAGTCGAGCTGGACGGTGTCGGTCTGGGCACGCCAGGCGCCCTCCTCGGTGGGCACCTTTGCCGCCCTGGTCAGCCAGGGCTCGCTCGGCAACTACATGCCCGACTACACGCTGGGCGTGACCCCCAATGCCGACGGCAGCGGCGGCGTTACCGCCACCAACCGCTCAGGCTGGGGCGGCGGTGCCTGGGGCACGGTGGCTGACGTGGGCGAGTGGAATCTGTACACCACCGTGACCAGCCACACCTGGGTGACGCTGTACATCAACGGCCAGTACATCAGTGCCGGCGGCCAGGGCGGTTATCCCTGCTGCTACACCAGCCAGGCGGCGCGCATCGGCCGCGAAATCGCCGGCTGGGGCAGCCAGTTCAATGGCGATCTGGACGACCTGCGCATCTACTCCGGCACCTTGAGCCAGCAGGCCATGCTGGCCCAGTACAACGCCGGCCCCAGCGTGCCGGTGCCCGAGCCCGGCAGCTGGGCGCTGCTGGCCTCGGGGCTGCTGATGACGGCGGGACTGGCGCGTCGGCGCCTTGCCGCCTGAATGTCGAACCCGGTGTCGAACTAGATGTCGAACTTCACGCCCTGCGCCAGCGGCAGCGAGCGCGAGTAGTTGACCGTATTCGTCGCACGCCGCATGTAGTTGCGCCAGGCGTCCGAGCCCGATTCACGGCCGCCGCCGGTCTCCTTCTCGCCGCCGAAGGCGCCGCCGATCTCGGCGCCCGAGGTGCCGATATTGACGTTGGCAATGCCGCAGTCGGAGCCGGCTGCGCTGAGAAAGGTCTCGGCCTCGCGCAAATCATTGGTGAAGATCGCCGACGACAGGCCCTGGGGCACATCGTTCTGCATCGCGATCGCCTCGTCCAGCGTCTTGTAGCTGAGCGTGTACAGAATCGGTGCGAAGGTCTCCTGACGCACCACCTGGGTCTGCGCGGGCATGCGCACCAGGGCGGGCACGGCATACCAGGCGTTCGGGTACTGCTCGGCCAGCGCGCGGGTGCCACCGCTGACCTCGCCGCCCTCGGCGCGGGCCTGCTGCAGCGCCTGTTGCATATGGTCGAACGAGGCCTTGTCGATCAGCGGGCCGACCAGGGTGCCGGCCTCCAGCGGGCTGCCTATCTTCAGGCTGGCGCGGGCCCGGTCCAGGCGGGCGACCAGCTCGTCGTGGATGCTTTCATGGGCGATCAGCCGGCGCGTCGTCGTGCAGCGCTGGCCGGCCGTGCCATAGGCGCCGAACAGAATGCCACGCACGGCCAGTTCGAGATCGGCCGAGGGCGTGACGATGATGGCGTTGTTGCCGCCCAGCTCCAAGAGGCTGCGGCCGAAGCGTGCCGCCACCTTGGGGCCGACCGCGCGGCCCATGCGGGTGCTGCCGGTGGCCGACAGCAGGGCGACCTGATGATGCTCGACCAGTGCCTCGCCTACGGCCGCACCGCCGTTCAGCACTTGCGACAGATGGGCTGGCGCGTCGGCACCGTAGCGGGCCAGCGCGCGCTCGAACAGGGCCTGGGTGGCGAGTGCCGTCAACGGGGTCTTCTCGGACGGCTTCCAGACGCAGGCATTGCCGCAGACCAGGGCCAGAGCCGAATTCCATGCCCAGACGGCGACGGGGAAGTTGAAGGCGCTGATGATGCCCACCACGCCCAGCGGCAGCCACTGCTCCATCATGCGGTGGCCGGGACGCTCGGAGGCTATCGTCAGGCCGCAGAGCTGGCGCGACAGGCCGACCGCGAAGTCGCAGATGTCGATCATCTCCTGCACCTCGCCGTCGCCCTCGCTGGTGACCTTGCCGGCCTCCAGCGCGACCAGCTGGCCCAGGGCGCTCTTGTGCGCGCGCAACTCCTCGCCGAACAGCCGCACCAGCTCGCCACGCTTCGGTGCCGGCACATTGCGCCAGACCAGGAAGGCAGCGTGGCTGCGTTCAATCGCGGCCTGCATGTCGGCGGCCGTGGCTTCGTGCACGGCGGCTATCTGCGCGCCGTCGATCGGCGAGCGCACGGCCAGGGTGCCGCCGCTGCGGGCGGCTTCGCTGACGCCCAGGGCGTTCAGCAGATCATTCACTTGTGTCGTCATCGTATTGCTCCGGAATCAGCCTATCGATTCCACTTGGCGGGACTGTTGGTAGGCCTTGCCGAAGCGGTTCGCCAGGAAAGCCGGCAACTCTACTTGCTCCTGGCGTATGAAGCCAGCACGGGGCAGCTCTCCGGAGCGGAACAGATCGACGGCGGCGCAGATGCCGGCGGCGGTGGTGATCTGGATGGCGGACAGCGGCGCCGCCTCATCGCGGTCGGCAAAGATCTTGCGGGCGAACACCTCCTGCACCAGGCTGCCCCCGCGCATGCCGGAGACGGTCACGAACACCAGCACCACGTCCTGCATCGTCGCGGGCATGGACTTGCGCATGATGTTCTTCAGCGTTTCCTGATCGCTCTTCAGCTGCAGGTCGTGCAACAGCATCATCATCAGGTCGCGGTGGCCGGGGTAGCGCACCGTTTTGTAGTCGAGGTTGCGCACGCGGCCGGCCAGGGTTTCGCACAGCGTGCCCAGGCCGCCCGAGGTGTTGAAGGCCTCGTACTCGGTGCCGTCCAGCGAGAAGTGCTCCAGGCCTTCCAGCGGCAGGGCGGCGATGGTCTCGCCGTCGTGGATGCTTTCGCAGGGGTGGCAGTACTCGTTGATCAGGCCGTCCACGCTCCAGGTCAGGTTGTACTTCAGCGCATTGGTCGGAAAGGCGGGCAGGGCGCCAACGCGCATCTTCACGTCGTGCAGCGAGTCGAAGCTCTTGGCCAGGTGGTGGGCGACGATGCCGATGAAGCCCGGCGCCAGGCCGCACTGCGGCATGAAGGCCGTCTTGGCGCCCTCGGCGATGCGCTTGATCTCCTTGGTGGCGGCCACGTCCTCGGTCAGGTCAAAGTAGTTGCAGCCGGCCTCCAGCGCGACGTGGGCCACGGTGATGGCCAGGTGGTAGGGCAAGGCATTGATCACCGTCTGCTGACCCTTCAGCGCGGCGAACAAGGCCTTGGCATCCTCGGTGTCCACCACCAGGGTCTGCACGCCCACCGGTGCCAGCTTGGCCAGCGCCGCGGCGCTCTTGTCCATCACCGTCACCTGGTAGTCGCCGCTGCCCTGCAGCAAACGGGCAATGGTCTGGCCGATGTGTCCGGCGCCTAGCAGTGCAACTTTCATGGGGGTCTCCAAAAACGGGTGGTGTTGCGCCGCAGTCTAGAAGTGGCCAGTGACGAAAGAAAGCACGAGTTCGACGTATAAGCTGATCTCTTTGACGTATCGTCATGTCATTCAATCGATTCGCCCGATTCAAGGGTTATCCATGAGCGATGCTTCCACCCCCGTTCCCAGCGCGCCGGGCGCGCCCAAAGACCAGCTGGACCGCGACCTGATCGCCCTGCTGCAGGCCAATGCCCGCGAAAGCACGGCCAACCTCGCCCGCAAGCTGGGCGTGGCGCGCACCACCATCGTCGCCCGGCTGGCGCGGCTGGAGGCTGAAGGCGTGATCGTCGGCTACACCGTGCGCCTGGGCGTCGAGGCGGCCGAGCGGGCGGTGCAGGCCTTCGTCGGCCTGAGCATCAGCCCCAAGGCGGCGAAGGAGGTGATCAGGCGCCTCACCCGGCTGCCGGAGCTGCGCCAGCTCAGCTCGGTCAGCGGCGAGTTCGACTACATGGCCCTGCTGCGCACCGAGTCCACCACGCGGCTGGATGCGCTGCTCGACGAGATCGGCGAGATGGAAGGCGTGATCAAAACCACCACCTCGGTGGTCTTGGCGGTACGCATCGACCGGATGGCGTAACAAAAGCAGGCGCTTGCGGCATGATGTTCGGCCCCCCACTGCATCGCCGCCATGGCCCAGCCGCCCGCCTCGAATCCGAACGACGATCCCACGGTGATCCAGGGGCGCTCGGGTGTGGCCGCGGCGGAGGATCCCGACGCCACGATTCTTGACAGCTCGCGGCGCCGCGCGCAGATACCTCGCCATGACGAGGACGCGACCGTCATCAAGCCGCGTGTCACCCAGGTGCTGCCCGGGCCGGGGGCCGCGCCCATCGCCGCGGCGCCACCGGCCCGCCGCCCGCCGCTGCCCAAGGGCAATGCGATCGCGCTGCCGGTGGGTTTTCGGCTGCACGAGTACCGCATCGACGCGGTGCTGGGCCAGGGGGGCTTCGGCATCACCTATCTGGCCACCGATGTGAACCTGAATGCGCCGGTGGCGGTGAAGGAGTACCTGCCCGAGGACATCGCCTTCCGCTCATCGACGCGCAGCGTGTCGCCGAATGCCAGCGAGCACCGCGAACGCTACCAGCAGGGGCTGGACAGCTTTCTGGTCGAGGCCCGCACGCTGGCCAGCTTCCGCCACCCGAATATCGTGCGCGTGGCCCGTTTCTTCGAGGCCCATGACACGGCCTATATGGTGCTCGAGTACGAGAAGGGCGCCTCGCTGAAGAGCTGGTGGCCGCAGCACAGCGAGATTGGCGAGAAGGGCCTGGCGCGGCTGCTGCAGCCCTTGCTGGATGGCCTGGCCGTCGTTCATGCCGCCGGCTTTCTGCACCGCGACATCAAACCCGACAACATCCAGCTGCGCCAGGAGGATGGCCGCCTGGTGCTGCTGGACTTCGGCTCGGCCGGCCAAGCGGTGGCCGTCAGCGACCCGGCCACCGTGGTGGTGACGCCCGGCTATGCGCCTATCGAGCAGTACGGCCTGGGCGACCAGGGCCCCTGGACCGATATCTACGCGCTGGGCGCGACGCTGTACTGGATGGTCAGCGGCAAGAAGCCGCCCGATGCCGAGAGCCGCTGGATGATTTCGCAATCAAGCCCCAGCGCCACCCACCAGCCGCGCGACCCGATGCCGGCCGCCGCGGAGCTGGGCCGTGGCCGCTACAGCGAGAGCTTTCTGCAGGCCATCGATTGGGCGCTGAACCCCGATCCCAAGGCCCGGCCGCGCGATGTGGCCGAATGGCGCACCCTGCTGTTCGCGGCGCAGGCGTCGAACCTGAGCCTGCGTGACGCGCTGCGCTCCGGTGAGGTGCTGCAGGGCGGCAAGGAGGCCGCCCAGGCGCTGGTGCGCAAGCCGCGCCAGGGGCTCAAACGCGCGGTCAGGGCGATGTTGCAGGTGCTGCACCCCAGCGCCTGGCCGCTGGCCATGAAGATGGCGCTGGCCATGGTGCTGACGGCCCTGCTGCCGATGCTGATCACCGCCTACTACAACCTCAACGGCAGCCTGGCCGCGGTCTCGACCAGCGAGCTGCGCAATCTGGAGCAGCTGGCACGCAGCACCGCCGGGCGCATGGCGCAGCTGATCGTCGACAGCCAGCACCTGGCCCGCTCGCTGGGCACCGACGATGATTTCACCGCCTTTCTGGCCCATCCGGAGCCGGCTCACCGCGACGCGATCAAACGCAAGCTGGAGCGGCTGGTGGCGGCCAACCGCGACATCCACCTGATCATGGTGATGGACGCCAAGGGCACGGCCCTGGTGTCCAGCGATGCCGAGCTGATAGGCCGCAACTTCGCCTTCCGCCAGTACTTCAAGTCGGCGATGCAGGGCCAGCCCTTCGTGACCGGCATCGTCGTCGGTGCGGTGGCCGGTGCGGCGGGCATGTTCTATGCCGAACCGGTGCTGGATGCCTCGCAGCAGGTCGTTGGTGCCGTCGTGCTGCGCATCCGTGCCGCGAGCTTTGCCAGCATCCTCGACGAGGTGCAGGACGGTGCCAAGCGGGTGCCCATGCTGATCGACGGCGACGGTGTGCTGATCTACCACCCGCGTGACGATCTGCTCTACCGCAGCCTGGTGCCGCTGGACGCCGAGACGCTGGCGCGCATCCGCGCCGACCAGCGTTTCCGCCGCAACGAGATCGCCAGCCTCGACCTGCCCGGGCTGGCTGCGGCCATCAAGAGCACGCGGGCGATGGGTCATGTGGACTATCTCTCGGCCGTGACCCGGCGCGCCGAGGTGGCCGGCTTCGCGCCGGTGCCGGGTCATGACTGGACGGTGGTGGTCAGCGAGGCCCGCGAGCAGTTCGAGGCGCCGCTGCAGCGCCTGTTCACCCATTTGCTGATCAGCGTCGGCCTGGTCGGCCTGCTGTTCCTGGGCCTGGCCCTGCTGTTCGCGCGCAGCATCGTGCGGCCCATCAAGCAGCTGACCCAGGCGGCGCAGGCGCTGAAGAATGGCGACTTCGACGCTGCCACCGTCACCGTCAAGCGCCGCGACGAGATCGGCCTGCTGGCCCGCACCTTCAATGTGATGATCGACGTGCTGCGCCAGCGCGAACGTGAGCGCGAGCACGGCGGGAGTCCCAGGGAATGACACTGCCCAACGGTGTCTGGCAAGACTGGACCGCCGCCGCCGAGCGCCTGGACCGCCGCTTTGCCGGCCTCTACCAGCTGCGCAGCTTCGACTACCGCCAGCCGCTGCGCCTTCAGCAGGGCGTGCCCCGGCGCCTGCAGCGGCCCTACGCCACGCCGGTGACCTATGCAGACTGGGGGCCGCGCGATGCGCCCGTCCTGATCTGCTGCGGCGGCGTGGCCAACACGGCGATGCGCTTCAGCTTCCTGGCCGCGGACCTGGCCCGGCATCCGGCCGGTGCCTGGCGTGTGATCGCCCCGGACTGGCTGGGCCGGGGCCGGTCGGGCTGGCTGGCCGACCAGTGCGAGTACCTGCGCGACAGCTATGTCGAACAGCTGCGTCAGCTGATCGTCCACCTGGGCGGCGGGCCGGTGGCGTTGCTGGGTTCGTCGATGGGTGGCTCGGTCGGCATGGCGCTGGCCGCCAGCGAGCCGGCCCTGGTCAGCCGGCTGATACTCAACGACGTCGGCCCGCACATCCCGCGGGCGCGGCGCCTGAAGCGCGCCAACACCCTGGCGCGCCACTATGTGTTCCGTTCGCCCGAGGACATCATGCGGCGCGTCGGCGCCTCGCACAAGAACGATGGCCCGGTGCCCGATGACATCCGGCTGTTTCTGGCCTGGCACCAGACGCGCTGGTCGGACGAGGACGCCGGCCGCGTCTACCGGCTGGACCCGCGGGCCTTGCAGGCCTACCGTGCCGACGCCCAGTACGGCGTTGATCAGTGGCAGGCCTGGCGCGGGCTGCGATGCCCGCTGCTGGTGCTGCACGGCATGCAATCCGATGCGCTGTTGCCGTCGACGCTGCGCCGCATGCAGCAGACGCAAAACATGACCCTGGTGCACATTCCCCAGACCGGCCACACGCCGGTGCTGTTCGATCGCAACCAGACCGGCCTGCTGGGTGATTGGCTGCGGACGGGTGGTAGCGAGGCGGCGGAGCTGTCGCTGCCGCTGGCCTGGCCGCGCCAGCCCTGGTAGGCCATGGCCACTTTGGTGCGCGGTAGTTGATGCCAAGTTGATACCGGGGCCCGAGTTGCACCCTTTTGCGGCACGAGCCCGTGCCTGGCAGCGGCCCATGGCTGGCATGCCTCTTGCGTGATGGAGTGGATCCGATTGAAGGAGCCTGCCGTGCAAGCCATGAATGTCCACCAAGTCGTCCAGCGTGGCCGCAGCCAGCGCCTGCTGGTGCCCGCCAAGGCACTGATCGTGCTGGCCTTCACCTGGGGCGTACTTTATCCGGCCCTGCTGTGGAGCTTGCGGCACGTTTTCTAGCGTGCCCGGGCGCGCGGCTGCGACCAAGGGCGCACTGCGGACGTGCACGTGGCCGGCTTCCTTGATATAACCCAAGCGAGGCCCCGGGTTGCAGTGCGTGCTCCCATAACGCTGTCATCAACTCTCTTTCTGCAGCGCTGCCGGTTCTGACCCGGTGCCTCCACGCGACGCGTGGCCCATGCGGGCTTGGCGCCGTCAAGGGGGTTGTATGTCGTCATCTGAGCGGGCGGACCTGACGCTGGCGGCCGCGAGTCTGCAAGCCCTGATGGGCTGCGATTTGCCGGTGGGCCTGGCGGTGCTGGACACACAGCTGCGCTATGTGCAGATCAATGCCCTGTTGGCCCATGCCAATGGCCCGAGCATCGCCGAGCACCTGGGCCGCAGCGTGCGGGAGGTGCTGCCCAAGGCTGCGGACCGGCTCGAGCCGCTGCTGCAGGCGGTGCTGGACAGCGGCGAGGGGCGGGCGAACTTCCGCGTTGCCGCCGAGGTGCCCAGCCTGCCCGGCGAAGCTTCCGACTGGGAGGCCAGCTATCAGCCGATCAGCGACGCCCGGGGCCAGGTCATCGGCGTGCTGGTGCGGGCGGTCAACCACTCGCTGGAGCGCCAGGCCGAGCGCCTGAAGCAGGACGGCGAGCAATGGCTGCGCCGCGTGCTCGACAACCTGTTTGTCTTCGTCGGTGTGCTGAGCCCCGAGGGCGTGCTGCTGGAGGCCAACCGCGGGCCGCTGGAGGCCGGCGGGCTGCAGATCGACGAGGTGCGCGGCCGGCTGCTGTGGGACACCTATTGGTGGACGCACGATGCGGCGCAGCAGGAGTGGTTGCGCGGCGTGGTCAGTCGCGTTGCCGCCGGCGACGTGCACCGCAGCGATGTCGAGATACGCATGGCCGGCGACAGCCGCATGATGGCCGACTTCATGCTTGCGCCGCTGCGCGATGCCGGTGGCCGCATCACCCATCTGATCGCCTCCGGTATCGACATCGGTGCCCGCCTGGCCAGCGAGCGCGCGCTGCGTGACAGCGAAGACCGCTACCGTCGCGTGTTCGAGGGCTCGACCATGGGCAAGTGCCTGGTCGGTAGCGATGGCGCCATCCTGGTCGCCAACTGGAGCATGGCGCAGATGTTCGGCTACGAGGCCGACCAGATGGTGGGCATGCGCGTGCACGAGCTGGTGCCGCTGCGCCAGCGCGCCGGCCATGTCGGCCTGGTGCGCCAGTTTCTGCAGCAGCCGCAGCGGCGCTTGATGGCGCAGCGCCAGGAGCTGTTTGCGCTGCGCCGCGACGGCAGCGAGTTCCCGGTCGAGATCGCGCTGAACCCGCTGCGCGAGGGCAATGACCAGCAGGTGCTGGCGACCATCATCGATGTCACCGACCGGCGCGCCGCGCAGCTCGAGATCGAGCGCGCGCTGCGCGAGAAGACGGTGCTGCTCAACGAGGTGCACCACCGGGTCAAGAACAATCTGCAAATCATCTCCAGCCTGCTCAATCTGCAGGCGCGCAATGCCGAGCCGGGCGTCAAGCTGGCCTTGCAGGACAGCCAGAGCCGCGTACGCGCCATGGCCCTGATGCACCAGCTGCTCTACGAGCGCGCCGACTTCAGTGCGCTGGAGCTGGGGCCCTACATCCGGCGCTTGGGCGGCCTGCTGCGCGACACCTATCTGGGCGCCGGCACGGCCGTGCGCCTGCAGATCGACGCGCCCGATGCCGGCCTGCGCATCGATCTGCAGCGTGCCATCCCCTGCGGGCTGCTGGTCAACGAGCTCGTCACCAACTCGATCAAGCATGGGTTTCGCGGCGCTGCGGCGGGCCTGATCGTGGTCAGTGTGGCGGCCGATGCCGAGGGCCAGGTGAGCCTGGAGGTCGGCGACAACGGCACCGGCCTGCCCGAGGGCGTGCGGCCTGGCCAGGGCGGCGGCCTGGGCTTCCAGCTGCTGCCGGTGCTGGCCGAGCAGTGCCGGGCCAGCCTGGAGCTGCTGGACAGCGGCGACAGGCCGGGCACGCACTGGCGCCTGTTGCTGCAGATCAATCCACAGGGAGTACAACATGCTGGATCTGCTTGACCGACCGCTGCGCGTGCAAATCGTCGAGGACGAGCGCATCGTCGCGCTGGACCTGCGCAGCGGCCTGGAGCAGCTGGGCTTCGACGTCGTCGGCATTGCCTCCAATGAGCCCGATGCCCTGCGCATGGCCGAGTCCACCCTGCCGGACCTGGTGTTGATGGACATCCATCTGGACGATGGCAGCGACGGCATCAGCGCGGCGCGGCTGATACGCGAGCGGCTGGCCGTGCCGGTGGTCTTCCTGACCGCCTATGGCGAGCCCGAGACCCTGACCCGCGCCGCCAAGGCCGCGCCCTATGGCTATCTGCTCAAGCCCTTCGAGCTGCGCGAGCTCAATGCCACCGTGCAGATGGCCCTGGTGCGCCGGCAGGAGGAGCGCAAGACCGAGAGCGCCCAGCGCCGGCTGCAGCTGGCGCTGGAGTCGGCCCGGCTGATGGTGCTGGAGCTCGACGATGGCGGCAAGAGCCTGAACTGGAGCGGCCAGTCACTCAGCGACGACCTCGCCGGCCTGGCCGGCGCCCAGGGCCTGGGCGGCCTGCTGGCCGGCCTGGACGACGCCGGCCGGCAGGCCTTTGATGCCCTGCTGCAGCGCGGCGAGCCAATCGACCTGACCTGCCGCTGGCAGGGCGCCGACGCGCCGGCGCGCTGGCTGGAGCTGCATGCGCGGCGCTTTGCCGCCGAGCGCCTGATCATGGGCATGGTGCGTGACGTCTCGGCCCGGGTCGAGCGCGAGACCCGGCTGCGTCAGGCCCTGGTGGTGTTCGATGCCACCGAGGAGGCCATCCTCTTTCTCGACGCCGGCCAGCAGGTGCTCAGCTGCAACCCGGCCTTCAGCCGCATGACCGGCTGGAGCGAGGCCGAGGTGCGCGGCCGCCGGCCCGAGGACTTTCTCTATGCCCGTCGCCATGCCGATCACCCCGGCGCGCCCGGCGAATCGACCCCTGGGCCGCGCCAGGGCGAGGTGATGTGCAATCGCGCCGATGGCAGCCTGTTTCCCGCGCTGGAGCACTTGTGTGCCGTGCTCGACGAGCAGGGCCGGATCAGCCACTATGTGCTGAGCTTTTCCGACATCAGCGAGATCCGTGCCACCCAGTACGAGCTGCGCCACCAGGCCCTGCACGATCCGCTGACCGGCCTGGGCAACCGCTTGCAGCTGCAGGAGGCGCTGCATTCGCGCACGGTGCGCTCGCCTCACGCCGCGGCACCGTTCGGCTTGTTGTTCATCGACCTGGATGGATTCAAGAACATCAACGACACGCTGGGCCATGACTGCGGTGACGATTTGCTGATGGCCGTCGCCGACCGCCTGCAGGCCCTGCTGCGTCGCGATGACCTGGCCATCCGCCTCGGTGGCGACGAGTTCGTGGTGCTGATGCATGACCCCGGCCAGAACGGCGCATCCCTGCTGCTGGCGCAGAAGCTGCTCAACGCGATTGCCAAGCCGGTGAGCCTGGGCACGCAGTCGGTCAGTGTCACCGCCAGCATAGGCGTGGCCCTGTACCCGCAGCACGCCAGCACGGCGCATGGTCTGCTGAAGGCCGCCGATGCGGCGATGTACGAGGCCAAGGCCCGCGGGCGCAACCGCGCCGCCATCTACGAACATGCGCTGGCCGATGTGGCCGCCGCCCATCTGCAACTGGAGCAGGGGCTGCGCCGCGCGCTGGAGCTGCAGCAGCTGAGCCTGCACTGGCAGCCGATGGTCGAGCTGGGCAGCGGGCGCCTGCTGGGGGCCGAGGTGCTGCTGCGCTGGCAGCATCCGGAACTGGGCGCGGTGCCCCCGCACCGTTTCATCCCGATTGCCGAGGCCACCGGCCTGATCTGCCCGATCGGCGCCTGGGTACTCGACCAGGCCTGCGCCCAGGCGGCGGCCTGGCAGTACGCCGGCCAGGGCCTGGCCCGGGTGGCGGTGAACATCTCGGTGCGCCAGTTCGAGCAGGAGGACGTGCTGCAGCTGGTACGCACCACCCTGCAGCGCTACGGCCTGGCGCCGGAGCGGCTGGAGGTCGAGGTCACCGAAAGCCTGTTCGGCAACGGTGCGGCGATGCGCCGCGTGCTCAGCAGCCTGCGTGACCTGGGCGTGCGCGTGTCGCTGGACGACTTCGGCACCGGTTTCTCATCGCTGGGCCAGCTGAAAAGCCTGCCGATGGACAGGTTGAAGATAGACCGCAGCTTTGTCTCCGACCTGCCGCATGACGCCAGCAGCCGCGCCATCGTCCACACCATCATCACGCTGGCCCGAAGCCTGGGCCTGGACATCACGGCCGAGGGCGTCGAGACCGAGCAGCAGCGCCAGGCCCTGCTGGCGCTGGGCGTCACCGAGGCCCAGGGCTGGCTGTTCCACCGGGCGATGCCGGCCGACGCGTTGCAGGCCTTGTTGATCAGCTCAAACCAAAAGGATCATCCACCGACCGCGCCGGCTGGCTGAACCAGCGCGGGCCCTCGGCCGTCATGTAGACGTGATCCTCGTGGCGGATGCCGAACTCGCCGGGCATGCAGATCATCGGTTCGTTGCTGAAGCACATGCCGGCCTCCAGCGGCGTGTCGTCGCTGTCCACCAGATAGGGCCACTCATGGATGTCCAGGCCGCAGCCATGGCCGGTGCGGTGGGGCAGGCCGGGCAGCTCGTAGCCGCCGCTCAGCCCTCCGGCGGCGAGCACACGGCGGGCGGCGCGGTCCACCTCCTTGCAGGCCACGCCCAGCCGGGCGGCCTCGAAGGCGGCGGCCTGGGCGGCTTTCTCCAGGTTCCAGATGCGGCGCTGCTGCTCGCTGGGCGCACCGAACACATAGCTGCGGGTGATGTCCGACATATAGCCGTGCACCAGGCAGCCGGTGTCGATCAGCACCATGTCGCCGTCCTTCAGGATCTGCGCTTCCTTCACGCCATGGGGGAAGGCCGTCGCCGCGCCGAACAGCACGATGCAGAAGTAGGAGCCGCGGGCGCCGACCCGGCGGTGCGCCTCGGCGATGAAGGCCTCGACTTCCAGGGTCGAGATGCCGGCCTTCAGCATGCTGGCCGCGGCCTGGTGCACGGCCATCGTCATGTCGTGGGCGCGCTGCATCAGCGCGATCTCGTTGGCCGATTTGCGCATCCGGCAGCCGGCCGTCACCGGCTTGGCGTTCTTCCACTGGTAGGCCTCGCCGGCCTGGGCCAGGCCGTCTGTCGTGAAGAAAGGGCAGTCCTCGCTGAGGCCCACCACCGGCTTGGCGCCACCCTCGGGCTGGATGCCCATGCGGGCCAGCGTACGGTGCAGCAGCGCGTAGGGGCTCTCGTGCTCCTGCCAGCAATTGACGCCGCCGGGCACCAGCATGTAGTCGCGCAGCGTGCCTTCCTCAAAGGCCGGGGCGATGTATTCCAGCTCGCCCTGGGCCGGGATGATGACGCCGACCATGCGTTCGCTGGGGTGCCAGACGGTGCCGGAGAAGTAGGTCATATTCGTGCCGGCGTGGGCGTAGATCGCTGACCAGCCCAGCTCGCGCATCCGCGCCTGGGCCCGGGCGATGCGCTGGCGGTGCTCGTCCAGCCCGATCGGCGTGGCGCCGGCCATCATGTTCTCCAGGCCCGCCAGGGCCTGCTCCGCGGTCTTGCCGCCGACGCCAACAGTCATTTCGCACTCCAGCTGAGGATTGATATATCGGAGGAATATAGCGCGCCCTCGCCATTCGGTCACTGCCAGCGACCGCTGGCGGCCGCCGCCTGACCGTTGACCGACAAGGCGGGTGCATGTCGCGCGCCGCGTCGCGACAGTGAGGCCTCCCCTCACCCGCCAAGGACTCCCATGACACCCACTCTTCGCCGCCTGACCCTGCTCTGCGCCGCTCTTTGCTCCCCGCTGGCCCAGGCCTACGACGGCCCGGTGCACAAGCAGACCTTAGTCCTGGCCAGCTACCAGACCGTCAACGGCCAGGCGATCAAGCAGCTGCGCATCGGCTACGAAACCTATGGCCGGCTGAATGCCGCGCGCGACAACGTGATTCTGATCAGCCACTTCATCACCGGCACCTCGCACGCCGCCGGCAAGTACGCGGCCGGCGATGCCGCGCCGGGCTACTGGGACGCACTGATAGGCGCCGGCAAGGCCATAGACACCGACCGCTTCTTCGTCGTCGCCACCGACTCGCTGGCCAATCCGAACAGCAAGTCACCGACGGTGGTGACCACCGGCCCGGCAACCCTGGACCCCGACACCGGCAAACCCTATGGCCTGCGCTTTCCGGTGCTGGCCGCACGCGACACCGTCGAGGTGCAGCGGGCCCTGCTCGACTCGCTGGGCATCACCCAGGTCCATGCCGTGGTTGGCGCCTCGGCCGGTGCCTGGCTGTCGGTGGAGTGGGCCTCGGCCTATCCAGAGCGGGTGCAGCGCCTGCTGTCCATCGTCGGCCCGGGGGTCGAAAGCCCGGCCTACGCGATTGCCAAGATGAGTGCCTGGGGCGCTGCCGTCAAGGCCGACCCGAACTGGGCCGGTGGCGACTACTACGGCAAGGCCGAACCCCAGGCCGGCCTGGCGCAGGCGATGCGTCTGGTCACCTTCGACGCGTTGAGCTTTGCCTGGGCCGACAAGGCCTTCGGCGTGCGCTGGGCCGATGCCGCGCTGAACCCCGGCGCCGCCTTGGACCACCAGTTCGCCATCGACGCCACCCTGGCCAAGATCGGCGAGGCGCGGGCCAAGGGCATGGACGCAAACATGTGGCTGTACACCTTGAAGGCTCTGCAGCTGCCGACCGCACAGCCGGCGCGCATCAAGGCCCGTTCGCTGTTCCTGGCCATCAACTCCGACCTGATCTTCCCGCCGGCGCTGTCCAGGCGCGCGGTGGCGACCTTGCAGGCCCAGGGCACGCCGGCCGAGTTCCGGGAGCTGGACCTGCCCGGCGGCCATGCCGATGCGCTGGGCGCCAGCCTGCTGGTCGCCGCCCCGGCGATCGCCGAGTTCCTCGCGCGCTGACTACATCGGCCGGAACAGATGGCCGAAGGCGCGGCTGACCTTGATGGGCCGCGCCAGGCCTTGCAGCTGCAGGTGGTAGTGGCCTATCTCGTCGCGCGTGGCGCTCAGGATCCGGGCACTGTTGACCATCACGCTGCGGTGCACCTGGATGAAGTCGTCGGCGCTCTCGATGCGCGCCATCATCTCGCGCAGGCTGATGCGCACCAGGGCCTCGCCGCCGGCGGTGACGACGTTCACATACTTGTCGGTGGCCTCGAAGCAGATCACCTCGGCCACCGGAATCATGCGCACGACATTGCCGACCCCGGCGCGTATCACCTTGATGGGCGGCTGGGCTTCGGCCTCGGGCGCCAGAGCCTGCATGCGCTGTACCAGGGCCGCCTGCTCCGGGCCGGCCGACGCTGCACGGCCGGCCAGGCCCTGCTGCAGGCGCCGCACCGTGCGTTGCAGGCGCTCGGCGCTGACCGGCTTGAGCACATAGTCCACCGCCGCATGCTCGAAGGCATGCAGGGCGAACTCGTCGTGGGCGGTGACGAAGACGATCAGCGGCAGCGGGCGGTCCTCGGGCCAGTCGTCGGCAATGCTGGCGGCCACGTCCAGGCCCGAGCGGCCTGGCATCTGGATGTCCAGCCACAGCACATCGGGCAGCAGCTGCAGCGCCAGCTCGGTGGCGGCCAGGCCGTCCTCGGCCAGGGCGACGATCTGCAGCTCGGGCCAGGCCTGGCCCAGCAGGCGGCTCAAGGTGCGGGCCAGGGCCGGCTCGTCCTCGGCGATCAGCGCACGGGCGGGGTTCACAAGGGCACCTGTATCGTCACGGCCAGGCCGCCGCCCGGTCGGTTGCCCAGGCTCAGGCCGGCCGCGGACCCGTAGCTGGCCAGCAGGCGCTGGCGCACATGTTGCAAGCCATAGCCGGACGGCAGGGCGGGGTCCAGCCCCGGACCGGTGTCGCGGACGACGATCTCCAGCCCTGCGAATGAGCGCCGGGCGCAGACCTCGATGCGGCCCGGCCCGACCCTGGGCTCGATGCCATGGCGGATGGCGTTCTCGACCAGTGGCTGCAGCAGCATCGTCGGCAGGGTCAGGTCTTGCAGCACTTCGGGCAGGTCCAGTTCGTAGCTCAGCCGCGGGCCCATCCGCAACCGCATGATCTCCAGATAGGCGCGCAGCTGGGCGAACTCGGTGCGCAGGCTGCAGGTCTCGGCGCGCGAGGCGGCAAGCACGCTGCGCAGATAGATGATCAGCTGGTCCAGCATGGCCAGCGCCTGCGGGCCTTCGCCGTCTTCCTCCATCAGCGCCCGCAGATTGGCCAGCGTGTTGAAAAGCATATGCGGCTCAAGCTGGGCGCGCAGCAGGCGCAGCTCGGCTTGCGCGGCCATGGCCTGCTCGCGGGCCAACCGGTCGCGGGTGGCAAAGTAGAGCAGGCCCAGCACGCCGGTCAGCGCGGTGAACAGAATGGGCACCATGCGATCCTGTACCCGGCCGACCAGCAGCACCGGCTCGCCGAGCAGCGCAAAGGCCAGCCCATGGCCCAAGGTATAGCCCAGCGGCAGCGCGGCCAGCCAGGCCAGCAGCAGCGAGACCCAGGGCTTTCGCAACCGCGGCCTCAGCCAGCGGCCCAGCAACGCCGCGCAGCCCAGCATGCTCAGCCCCACGCATTCGCTGATCAGCAGCAGGCGGCCGAAGCTTCCCAGGCCCGGCATGGCCGAGGCCAGCAGGGCGGCGGCAAAGGCCCAGAACAGGAGCGCCTGGGCGACGAGCGGCCAGGCGCGCAGCAGCGGGTGGGACTTGGGCCAGTCGGTGAAGGCAATCAAGGCGATGATGGAGGCCGGGGCAGGTTCGTGCTGCAATGTAGCCTTCGGCGCCGGCTTCTGCCTGCGCTCTGGCCGCCAAGCGTCGGAATTTGTGCGTCAACGGTGGCCGCGATCCGTCAACCAGCAAGGAAGAGAGACCATGGCATATCTGGTGTTGGGACTGCTGCTGTTCCTGGGCGTGCATTCGGTGCGCATCGTGGCCGACGACTGGCGCAGCGCCCAGCGCGCGCGGCTGGGCGAATCGGCCTGGAAGGGGGCCTACAGCCTGCTGTCGCTGGCCGGCTTTGCGCTGATCTGCTGGGGCTATGGTCAGGCCCGGCAGACGCCGGTCGTGCTGTGGGCGACACCGCGAGGCATGAACCATCTCGCGGCGCTGCTGACGCTGATCGCCTTTGTGCTGCTGGCCGCCTCGCAACTGCCGCGCAACCACATCAAGGCCAGGCTGCGCCATCCGATGCTGCTGGGGGTCAAGGTCTGGGCCCTGGCCCATCTGCTGGCCAACAACACCTTGGCCGACGTGCTGCTGTTTGGCACCTTCCTGGTCTGGGCGGTGCTGGACTTCCGGTCTTGCCGCCAGCGCGACCGCGCCGGTGCCCCGCCCCCCGCCCCTGGCACCGCCGCCAACACGGTGCTGGCCGTGGTGGCTGGCGTGGCGGCCTGGGCGCTGTTTGCCTTCTGGGCCCATGGCCTGCTGATCGGGGTCAGGCCGTTCGCCTGAGCAGGACCATGCCGCAGTATCTGGACCTCGAACGCTGGCCGCGGCGCAACACCTTCGAGCACTTCCGCCGCCTGGGCAATCCCTTCTTCAGCCTGTGCGGGCGGGTCGAGGTCGGGCCCATGCTGGCGCGCGTGCGCCAGCTGCCGGGCGCCACGCCGTTTCTGGCCTATCACCACGCGGCGCTGCGTGCCGTCCATGCGGTCGAGGCCTTTCGCTACCGGCTGGAGGCGGGGCCCGAGGGCCTGAGGGTGCGCGTGCACGAGGTGGTCCACGCCGGCGCCGCGGTGCTGCGCGAGGATCAGACCCTGGGCTTCACCCAGCTGCCCTACGAGCCCGAGTTGGCACGCTTTGTCGAACGTGCGCGGCCGGTGCTGGAGGCGGCCAAGCGGCCCGATCAGCCCGAGCTGGGCGACACGCCCGGCGATCTGGCCCTGGTTCACATGACCACCATCCCCTGGCTCAGCTTCACCAGCTTCAGCCACGCGCGGGCTATGGACGGTATCGACTCGGTGCCCAAGCTGGCCTTTGGCGCCTTTGCCCGCGAGGGCGATCGCGTCTGGATGCCGGTGTCGGTGGACGTGCATCACGCGCTGATGGACGGCCTGCATGTCGGCCAGTTCTTTGCCGAGCTGCAGGCCGCCCTGATGGAGCGCTAGCTAGGCAGCCACGCTCAGCGTGCTGCCCGTGGCTGGCCGGGCGCTGGTGTTGGCGGCTTCGGCGTACTGTTTCAGCAACTGCTGGCCGCCCTCGCTGCTCAGGGCTTTCAGCAGGGTCTTCATCGCGTCCTTGATCTCGCCGGCGGCGCGCTCCTGCTCGGATACGGTGCCATCCTGGTTGCTGTCCAGCGGGTCCAGCGTGCTGGTATCGGTGGACTCGCCGTCCGCGGGCGGAGGCGGCCCGCCGGGGCCACCCGAGCCGCCCCGGGCCTGGGCAAACGCCATCGTTGACGAGGGCGCAGGCATCAGGCTCTTCATGCCCTGTTCCAGCTCGGTCTTGTCCAAGCTGCCGTCGCCGTTGGCGTCCGCCTTGGCCAGCAGCTCGTCGGCGCTGAGCTTGCCGGTCTTGCCGCTGCGCGTGGCCATATTGTCCAGCATGCCTTGCAGCTCGGTCTTGTCGACCGCGCCGCTGCCATCGCTGTCTATCTTGGCGAACATCTTGTCCGGGTCCGGCCGCTCCGGCCGCCGCGCCGTGCTGCCGGCTTGGGTGGAGGACCAGCTGCTTGCGCCGCCGATCCCGCTGAGGGTGCTCATGGTGATTCCTTTGCTTCAAGAGGGAGGGGTGTCACCAGGCCCGCGAGGCGCGGATGGCGACAACCCATTCTTGAAACCGGATGTGAGCCCCAGTTTGCTGCTTTGTACCGAGCTGGACACAAACAGCGGCGATAAAGCCGGAACAGCGCGGCGATTCGCCGGCTGTTCTATTGCAGGCGCTAGACCAGGCCGCGCGTCTGCGCCATCAACCGCGTCAGCCCCAGCATGGCATCGGTGTGCGGCGTGGCCAGGCCGATGTGCTGGCCGATCTCGCGCACCGAGCCGACCAGGGCGGCCAGCTCCAGCGGCCGGCCGGCCTCGGCGTCCTGCAGCATCGAGGTCTTGAAGGCGCCCAGCTTGCGCGTCATCTCGTGGCGCTGCTCCGGGGTCTGGTCGACCGGGCAGCCGATGTGGGCACCGATGGCCGCGGCCTCCAGCATCACCGCACTGACGAAGCCGCGCACCAGCTCGTCGTCGAGGATACGGTCGCAGGTGGCCCCGGTCAGCGCCGAGATCGGATTCATCGTCATATTGCCCCAGAGCTTGTACCAGATGTCCTTCTGGATGCGCTCGGACACGGTGGCGTTGAAGCCGGCCCGCGTCAGCAGCGCGGCCAGCTGGGCTATGTGCTCGGGCCGGCCGCCCTCGGGCGCGCCGATGATCAGGCCCATGCCCATCACATGCCTGACCAGACCCGGCTCGGGCACGGCGCAGGCGGCATGGACCACGCAACCGATCACCTGATGGCTGGGGATGGCCGCGGCGACCAGGCCGCCCGGGTCCACCGACTCCAGCCGCAGGCCCTCGCAGGGGCTGCCCAGGCCGTCGAAGAACCACCAGGGCACACCGTTCATCGCCACCAGCACCTTGGTGTGGGGAGCCAGCAAGGCCTTGACGGCAGGCGCGACGGCGGCCAGGGCCGGACCTTTGACAGCAACGACGATCAGGTCCTGCGGGCCCAGGTCTTCGGGCCGCTCGCTGGCGGTGATGGGCAGCTGGATGCGCTCGCCGTTGGAGTCCATGCGCAGGCCGTGCTCGCGCAGCGCCGCCAGGGTGGCACCGCGCGCCAGTGCGGAAAGCTGGACTTCAGATGCGACGCGGTGACCCAGGTGGGCGGCAAACCAGCCGCCGATGGCGCCGGCGCCGACAATGCAGATCTTCATGGTGAGTAGGGGTTGGGACAGGATGCTCCGAGTATCGCGCGGGCGATGCCTCCTGCTAGCTTCGGTAGGACGGATCCTCGCGGTCTATCAGCCGCTGCATCGCATCGAACGCATCCTGCCCTGCACCAAACTTCGGGTTGAAGTTGAGCGAATCTCGCACGCAGCCCTTCAGCACTTCCTCGGGTATCGCGCGGGCCCGGCCCATGCTGAGCGTGGCCAGTTGCACCTCGCAGGCGCGGTTCAGCAGCCACATCAGCGAGAAACAGTTCGCCAGATTGAAGCCTATGGTCACCGGGCCATGGTTGCGCAGCAGCAGCACCGGCTTGTCGCCGGCGCTGGCGAGGATGCGCTGGCCTTCCTCGAGGTGCACGGTGATGCCCTCGAAGTCGTGGTACGCCACCTTGCCGAACAGCTGGGCGGCGTAGAAGTTGCTGAACTCCAGGCCGTTCTCGGCGCAGCACACGGCCATCGTCGGTGTGGTGTGCACATGCATCACGCAGTGCGCCTCGGGCAGGGTTTCGTGGATGGCGCCGTGGAAGGTGAAGCCGGCCGGGTTGATGGGCCAGTCCGAATGGCCGACGATGTTGCCGCGCACATCGACCTTGACCAGGTTCGAGGCCCGCACTTCCGAGTAGTGAAGGCCGAAGGGGTTGAGCAGGAAGTGGCCCGGCTCGCCCGGCACGCGCAAGGAGATGTGGTTGTAGATCAGTTCGGTCCAGCCCATGCGGTCGAAGATGCGGTAGGCGGCGGCGAGTTGCACACGCGCCTCCCATTCGGCGGGGCTGAAGCGGGCGGGGCGGGTGTGGGGGCCTGGGGTGTCGCTCATCATGTATCCTGGTTCAGTATCCGCTGCTGCTGCGCGGGGTGGCATCGGGGCCGGGTGTTGCCGACTTGAACTGCTTCACCAGATCGGTGGCGGCGCGTACCAGCAGCGAGGTGTCCACTCCGATGGCGACAAACAGTGCGCCCGCCTCGAGGTATTGGCGAGCCAGCTTGGGGTCGGCGGCCAGTATGCCGGGCGCCTTGCCGGCCGCGCGCACGGTGGCAATGCCGTCCAGTATCACGCGCTGCACTTCGGGGTGGCCCGGTTGACCCAGATAGCCCATCGAGGCCGACAGGTCGGCGGGGCCGAAGAACACGCCGTCCACGCCTTCGGTGGCGGCGATCTGTGCCAGGTTCTGCATGCCCAGCACTGTTTCGACCTGAACCAGCAGGCACATCTGTGCGTTTGCCGCATGCAGATAGCCCTCGACCTGGTTCCAGCGCGAAGCGCGCGCCAGTGCGCTGCCCAGCCCGCGTATGCCCTGAGGTGGATAGCGCATGGCCGCCACCATCTGGGCGGCCTGCTCGGCACAGTCCACCATAGGCACCAGCAGGGTTTGGGTGCCGACATCGAGCAGCTGCTTGACCAGGGCCACCTCGCCCTGCACCGGCCGCACGATGGGGTGTACCGGATAGGGCGCCACCGCCTGCAGCTGGGCCATGACAGAGCGCACGTCATTGGGGGCATGCTCGCCATCGATCAGCAGCCAGTCATAGCCGGTGCCGGCCAGCAGCTCGGCCGCGCCGGCATCGGCCAAGCCGACCCACAGGCCGATCTGAGCGCGCTTCTCGGCCAGGGCCTGCTTGAAGGTGTTGGTAGGCAATTGCATGTTGATCTTGATCGGTTGGGGACCGAGCTTGCTGAAGTACAGCAAGGTCCGTCCCACAAGGAATTAAACAAACCGGAATGCCACTGCTCCCAGCTGGCCGTAGTCCACATGGAAGGTATCGCCGGCCGCCGCCGGGGTGGGCCGGGTGAAGGAGCCGGCCAGCACCACATCGCCGGCATTCAGCTGCTCGCCATAGGGTGCGATCTTGTTGGCCAGCCAGGCCACGCCGGTGGCCGGGTGGTTGAGCACGCCGGCGGCCAGGCCTGTCTCCTCGATCACGCCGTTCTTGTGCAGCAGGGCGCCGACCCAGCGCAGATCCACCTCCATGGGCTTGACAGGGCGCCCGCCGAGCACGATGCCGGCATTGGCGGCGAAGTCGGAGATCGTGTCAAAGACCTTGCGCATCTGCTTGGTGTCGCGGTCGAACTGCTCGATGCGGGCGTCGATGATCTCGATCGCCGGCGTCACGTAGTCGGTGGCCGACAGCACGTCGAACAGGGTGACGTTAGGGCCTTTCAGCGGCTTGGCCAGGATGAAGGCCAGCTCGACCTCGACCCGCGGCGCGATGAAGTCCCTGATCGGTATGTCACCGCCCTGCTCGTAGAACATATCGTCCAGCAGCGGCGCGTAATCGGGCTCGGTGATCTGCGAGGCCTGCTGCATCGCCCGCGAGGTCAGGCCTATCTTGCGGCCCCGGATGACGCGGCCCTGGGCCAGGCGCAGCTTGACCCACTCGCGCTGGATCGCATAGCCGTCTTCGATGGTCATCGTCGGGTGGGATTTGGAGAAATGGCGCAGCGGCGTGCGGCTGACGCGCGCGGCCTCGAGCTGGCGGGCCAGGTCTTCGATGATGTTGTGGTCAAGCATGGGAGTCAGTCAGTTGATGTCAGAGCTTGTCGGCGTACCGCCAAGGTCTGGCGCGCAAGTCATTTGAATAGTGGATGCAGGCTGCTGTGCTTGGCGTCAAACACCTCGGGGCCTACGTCGATCTGCAAGGTCACGCCAACGGGCCGGCTGGCGATCAGCGGGGCAAAGTGCTCGCGGGCCACGGCGCTGAGCGCCTCGCCCACCGTCTTGTGCACCGCTTCGCTGCGGCCCCGGCCCATGCGCAGATTCAGGTAGACGAAACCGTAGTCGCCCTGGCCATCGGCCACGGCCCAGTGCGCGGCTGGATAGGCCAGCACGCGTATGCCGCCCGTGGGGAAGACCGGTTTGCCGGCCTCGTCGCGCTGCACCTGCATCGTGTCGGCCAGAGCCCGGCACAGCTGCCTCATGTCGGTCAGCGCGTCGAGCTGGCCGGTGTAGTAGATCACCAGATGGGGCATGGTGTGGCTCTCAGGCAGGCAGGGGCGTGACCGGGAAGATCGCATTGATCTGCCCCGTGCCCGAGCTGCCGAAGTAGGGCGTGATGACCTCGACCTTGCCGGTGTACTGCTCGCCACCGAGCAGGCCCAGCAGCATCGCCGTGTCATGCATGCCGCCCTCGCCCCAGCACTTGTCGGCGTACATCGGCAGCATCTCGGTGAAGGTCTTGAAGTCGCCCTGCTGCCACAGCTCGACGACGCGCCGGTCCACCTGCTCCAGGAACGGGTCCCAGACCTTGTGCATGAAGTCGGGCGCCGTGCCGTTGTTGGCGAAATGGTGCGATAGCGAACCGCTGGCCAGCACGGCCACCGTACCTTCGTAGCGCTCCTCGATGGCGCGGCGCACGGCCAGGCCGAAGCGCTCGCTCTCCTTCAGGTCATGCCAGACACACCAACCGGCCACGGACACGACCTTGAAATGCTGGTCCTCATTCATGTAGCGCATCGGCACCAGGGTGCCGTACTCCAGGTCCAGCGAGGTGTCGCTGTGCGCCCGGCTCTTCACGCCCAGCTCGTTGGCGGCATCGGCAATCAGGTGTCCCAGCGGCGCATTGCCGGGGTAGGCGTACTCCATGTTCTTGATGAAGTGCGGCAGTTCGTTGCTGGTGTAGTTGCCGGCGAACTTCGGTCCGCAGTTGATGTGGTACTCCGAGTTGACGAGCCAGTGCACGTCGAACACGACGATGGTGTCCACGCCGAGCTCACGGCAACGCCGGCCTATCTCCTTGTGGCCGTCGATGGCGGCCTGGCGGCAGCCCTTGTGCGGGCCGTCCAGCTCGCTGAGATACATGGACGGGACGTGGGTGATCTTGGCGGCTAGAGCCAGCTTGCCCATGGAAGTCTCCTGCTGTTATTGTTCTCAAACACCCCAATGCGGGATGTGGTGGTCGGTCGTCGAGACGCAGATGTTCTTGGCCTCCAGAAACACCTCGAAGCTCCAGGTGCCGCCCTCGCGGCCGGTGCCCGAGGCCTTGGTGCCGCCGAAGGGCTGGCGCAGGTCGCGCACATTCTGGCTGTTGACGAAGCACATGCCGGCCTGCACGGCGGCGGCCACGCGGTGGGCGCGGCCCAGGTTCTGCGTCCACACATACGACGACAGGCCGTAGCGGGTGTCGTTGGCGATGCGGATGGCGTCGGCCTCGTCGTCGAAGGGGATCAGGCAGGCCACCGGGCCGAAGATCTCGTCCTGGGCGATGCGCATCTCGTTGCTGACGTTGGCGAACACCGTCGGCCGCACGAAGTTGCCGCGCTTCAGATGGGCGGCCAGCTCGGGCGCCTCCAGCCCGCCGGTCAGCAGGGTGGCGCCCTCGGTCGGGCCCAGCTCGATGTAGTGGCGCACCTTGGCCAGATGTTCGGGCGAGATCATCGGGCCGATGATGGTGTTCTCGTCCATCGGGTCGCCGACCGCGATGCGCGACGCGCGCTCGGCGAACTCCTTGGCGAACTGGTCGTAGATCGAACGCTGCACCAGGATGCGCGAGCCCGCCGTGCAGCGCTCGCCGTTGTTGCTGAAGATCATGAAGACGGCCGCGTCCATCGCCCGCTTCAGGTCGGCGTCCTCGAACACGACGAAGGGGCTCTTTCCGCCCAGCTCCATCGAGAACTTCTTCAGGCCCGAGCTCTGGATGATGCGGTTGCCGGTGGCCGTGCTGCCGGTGAACGAGATCGCGCTCACGTCCGCATGCTTGACCAGCGACTCGCCAGCCGTGCGGCCATAGCCGTGGACGATGTTCAGCACGCCTGCGGGCACGCCGGCCTCCAGCGCCAGCTGGCCCAGATGGGCGGCCGTCAGCGGCGACAGCTCGCTCATCTTCAGCACCGCCGTGTTGCCGAAGGCCAGGCAGGGCGCGACCTTCCAGGTCGAGGTCATGAAGGGCACGTTCCACGGCGAGATCAGCGCGCACACGCCGACCGGATGGAACAGCGTGTAGTTCAGATGCGTCTCGGTCGGGTAGGTGTGGCCGTCGGTGCGGGTGCACATTTCGGCGAAGTAGTAGAAGTTGTCGGCCGCGCGCGGAATCAGCGCCTTCTTGGTCTGGCCTATCACCTGGCCGGTGTCGCGCGTCTCCATCTCCGAGATCTGCGGCACCTGGGCAGCGATCAGATCGCCCAGCTTGCGCATGATCTTGGCCCGCTGCGCGGCCGGCAACCCGGCCCATTTCGGGAACGCTTCCTTGGCCGCGGCCACCGCCTGCGCCACCTCGGCCTCGCCGCCCGAGGCCACCTCGGCCAGCACCTCCTGCGTGGCCGGGTTGACGGTCTCGAAGACCTCGCTGCTGGCGACGTTCTTGCCGTTGATCAGATGTTCAATCATGTCTTGCACTCCATTACGAGACGATGGTATTGACCAAGCGTCCAATGCCTTCGATTTCGGTCACGACTTCATCGCCGGGCTGGCAGTCCACCACGCCGTCCGGCGTGCCGGTCAGGATGATGTCGCCGGGCTTCAGGGTCATGAAGCTGCTCAGGTACTCGATCAGCACGGCAATCGAGAACACCATGTCGCGGGTGCTGCCCTGCTGTGTGAGCTTGCCGTTGACTGTGGTCGTCAAGGCCAGTGCCTGCGGATCGGCCACCTCGTCGGCGCTGACGAGCCAAGGCCCCAGCGGCGTGCAGCCGTCGCGGTTTTTCACGCGCAGATTGGGGCGGTAGAAGTTTTCCAGATAGTCGCGTATCGCATAGTCGTTGGCCACCGTGTAGCCGCCGACGTAGTCAAGCGCCTGCTCGCGCTTGACGCGGCGCGCGGTCTTGCCCATCACCGCCACCAGCTCGCACTCGTAGTGCATGAACTTCACGCCGGCCGGCCGGCGCGTCTGGCCACGGTGGCCGTTCAAGGCATTGGGGCCCTTCAGGAACACCAGCGGCTCCTCGGGCGGCTTGAAGGCCAGCTCCTTGGCATGGTCGGCATAGTTCAGGCCCAGCGCGAAAATGGTGCCGGGCACCAGCGGTGGCAGCCACTGCACCTGGTTCTCGGCCAGCACACGGCCATCGGGTAATTGCACGCCATCGGCGTGCGGTGTGACGGTGTGGGTCTGGCCGTCGAAAACGATGCGGGCGGTTCTCATATCGAGCCCTCCGCCACCAGGTGCGTGGTCAGCGGCGCAAAGCCCGCAGCCTCAATCGTCACCACATCGCCGGCCCGCACACGAGGCGCGCCTTCGGGCACGCCCACATGCAGCACATCGCCGGCCTGCAAGGTCATGAACTCGGTCACATCGGCCAGCAGCTGGGGCAGGCCGCGCACCAGCGCATCGAGCTTGAAGCGCTGGCGCTCCTGGCCATTGACTTTGACGGCGATCTCCAGCTGCTGCGGGTCGGCCAGCTCACTGGCCGGCAGCAGCGCGCCGATAGGGCAGAAGCCGTCGCGGTTGCGGTGCCTGACCGGCGGCCGGTGCACGCTGGCATGGGGCACGGTCAGATCATTGATCAGCACATAGCCGGCCAGATGGCTCAGCGCCTGGGCTGCGCTCACCGCGGTGGCGGTGCGGGCAATGACCAGGCCGAGAGTGGCGCCTGCCTCCAGCTCGGGGGCGTCGGCGGGCACTTCGACGCGGGCATCGGGGCCGACCACGGTGTTGGCCGTCTTGATGTAGAGCACCGGCGCCTGGGGCAGGGCCTTGTAGACGCTGGCGGCCAGGTCGCCCTGGGCCTGCAGCGCGGCCACATTGGCCTGGTGGTTCAGCAGGGTGCCGTACACCGTGCCGGTTGGGGTGGGAATTTGCATGGGGCTGGGCGGGCAAGTTATTTAATAAGTTAAATAACATGATAATGCAGCCACCGAAAAGCGCAAGCACTCCGTGCGAGCATTTGACCCATGACAAAGATTCAGAAGAAGACGGCCGAGCGCCCGGCTCGCCGCAGCCTGCCGCTGCTGCTGCTGCAGACCCGCGAGGCGGTGATGAGCCATTTCCGCCCGCTGCTGCGCGAGCATGGCGTCAGCGAGCAGCAGTGGCGGGTGATACGCGCGCTGCAGGACGGTGGCCCGATGGAGATGGGGCGGCTGGCGAACATCTGCTCGCTGCACGGCCCCAGCCTGACCGGCATGCTGACGCGCATGGATCAGGCCAACTTCGTCACCCGCAGCCGCTTCGAGGGCGACCAGCGCAAATGGATAGTCGCGCTGACGCCCAAGGCCGAGACCCTGTTCGACAGCATGCGCGCCGGCATGCGGCAGCAGTACGCGCTGATCGAGCAGAAGCTGGGCCGCGAGGACCTTGACGCGCTGTACGCGACGCTGGATGCGGTCATCGAGCGCCTCGGTGGGGTGCCCGATGAGGAGGGCGATGACGCGGCGCCGTCACAGAAGAACAGACGCCGTACCTAGGAGGCTGTCGGGTTTGGGGTCGGGCCCGGCAGCCTCCTAGGGATTGGCATTCGCCGGCCGGGCCGGTCAAGATGCGCGCCACCACAACAATGGGGACGCAGATGGCCACCACCCGCAGCAAGACGGCGCCAAAGCCCGCAACCAAACCACCGGTCAAGCAGGCTTCAAAGGTGGCCAGGCCGGCTGCCGCGGTGGCCGAAAGCACCACCAGCATGGGCCGTGTGCTCGACGCCCGCCCCGACCGGCTGGATTTCCGCGATCGCCTCTATGCCCCGCCGCTGCACTCGCTGCCGGCGGTGTTTCCGTCGAATGACGAGATCAAGCGCTTTCTGGGCAGCTATGTGAAGCAGGGCCTGGTGCTGAACCAGGGCACCGAGGGCGCCTGCACCGGTTTCGGCCTGGCCTGCGTGGCCAACTATCTGCTGTGGGTGCGCCATCTGGGCAGCGGCAGCCGGGCCAAGTTCGAATCGGTCAGCCCGCGCATGTTCTACGAGCTGGCCAAGCGCTATGACGAATGGCCGGGCCAGGACTATGACGGCTCCAGCTGCCGAGGTGCACTGAAGGGTTGGCACAAGCATGGCGTGTGCGCCAACAGGCTGTGGCCCTATCCGCTCAATGCCAACAACGAGCCGGTGTTCGAGCGGCCCAAGGACTCCTGGGCGGTGGATGCCACCCGGCGGCCGCTGGGCGTCTACTACCGCGTCAGCAAATTCTCGGTGGTGGACATCCAGGCGGCGATTGCCGAGATCGGTGCCGTCTATGTCTCGGCCGAGGCCCACGATGGCTGGGACGGCCTGCTGAACGACAAGGCCAAGCCGCCGGCCGCCCACCATGGCCAGCTGCCGGTGATCGCGCCGGTCAAGGACCCCAAGAGCAAGGGTGGCCATGCCTTTGCCCTGGTCGGCTACAACGAGCGCGGCTTCATCGTGCAGAACTCCTGGGGCACCCTCTGGGGCGCCTCGGGCTTTGCCATCCTGCCCTACGACGACTGGGCCCTGCATGCCACCGACGCCTGGGCCTGTGCGCTCGGGGTGGCCCTGTCCCTGCCCGACGGCCAGGGGGGCATGCGTTCGCAGGAGGCCTCGCGCTGGCGCGTGGCCAGTGGCCGCTCGGTCAACGAGCTTGACCGCAGCGCCCGCCAGCCCAACAACCCGGTGGACGATGCCTGGCCGCTGGACCATGCCTTCCTGCGACCCGAGCATGAGCCCTGGTCCACCGACCAGGCCTATCTGCACACTCTGGTGGCCGGCAACGAGGGCCGGCTGATGGTCAGCGACATCACCCGCCCTGCCAGTGACGCCGCCGGCCATGCGCAGGAGATCGTCGTCGACCAGCCGCTGGCCTGGTTCAAGGGCCGCAAGGAGAAGGTGCTCAAGCTGGCGCTGTATGCCCATGGCGGCCTCAACAGCGAGGCCGATTCGATCGCGCGCATCCGCGTGCTGGCACCGTATTTCGCCGCCAATGGCATCTATCCCCTGTTCATCAGCTGGAAGACGGGCGTGGGCGAGACCCTGTCGGACATCGTCGAGGACTGGGCGCGCAAGGTCTTCGGCCCCGACGCCGAGCGCGCCGGCGGCTGGCTGGACCTGGGCGAAGCCAAGGACCGCGCAATCGAGGCGCTGGGCCATGTGGTCGGCAAGGGCATCTGGGGCGAGATGCGCGAGAACGCGGCCTCAGGCACCGAAGCCGGCCATCTGCTGGACCTGCTGGCCCAGCAGCTGCAGGCGCTGGCTCAGGCGTTGCAGAAGAACAAGTGCGAGCTGGAGCTGCACCTGATCGGCCACTCGGCCGGCTCCATCCTGCTGGGCCATCTGCTGACCGTGCTGGGCAAGCTGCCGGCCAGTGCCCAGCGGCCTGTGGCCAGCAGCTGTACCCTGTATGCCGCCGCCTGTTCGGTGCGCTTTGCCGTCGAGCACTATCTGCCCGCCGACAGCCAGGGGGTGCTGAGCCTGAAGCAGCTGCATCTGTACCAGCTCAGCGATGCCAACGAGCGCGGCGACGGCCTGCCTAGCGCCGAGCGGCCGGTCTACGGCAAGTCGCTGCTCTACCTGGTGTCGCGCGCGCTGGACGATGCCCGCAAGATGCCGCTGCTGGGCATGGAGCGGGCGCTGCTGCCGGCCTTCGCCAAGGATGCCACGCAATGGGAGGCCGCCGAGCTGCCCTTTGTCCAGCAGTGGCAAAAGGCCTGGAGCTCGCCCGAAGGTGCTTTGGCGCTGACAACGGTGACCACGCCCAAGATCCGCCAGACGCGGATGGGCGACCAGGCGGTATCCAGCCACGGCTCGTTTGATAACAATATCGAGGTGCTGACGCAGACGCTGCTGCGCATCAAGGGCGCGCCGCTGATGGGCGAGCTGGAGTGGCTGGACTATTGATGCTTGCTTGCCAAGCCACCCGATCAAGGGTGCAGCCCGGGGGCCTGACGTGATGTAATGCCTGTTCAGTTTTATCAATTGAACGCGGGGATGCGGTGAAGAAAGTCCCTTCGCAACGGCACAGGCGGCAGGCGCCCTCTCTTGCGGAGGGGGCGGTCGAGGATGGTGAAGCGGCGCTGCGCCAGTGGGCCCGATTGATTGCCCGCGGCCAGCAGGCCGATGCCTGGGCGCGGGTCCCGGCGCTGCGGCCCGCTGTCGATGCGCCGCTGCAGGCCCAGCTGCGTTTTCGTGCGCTGGAGCTGCATCTGCGCTTGTCGGCGAGCATGAAGGCGGCGCGCGAGCTGCTCCCCCAGGTTCAGCAACTTGGCCGCGAGGCCGACGCGCTTGCCGGCCTGGAGGCGCCGGCCGGCACCGACCCGGCGCCGCGGCTGCGCGCCGAGGCCGAGTGCCGGCTGACCGAGTCGGTGGGCTACCGCAACACCGGCCTGATCCCGGATGCGCTGCGCTGCATTGCCCGGGCCGAGGCCCTGTACACGGAGCTGGGTGATACCGGTGCGCTGCTGAGCACGCAGACCCACCGGCTGCGCGTCTACTTCGCGGCCGGCATGTATGGCCAGCTGGTCGAGCTGGGCGAGGCCCTGCTGCTGCAGGAGACGGCGCTGCATCTGGAGGACCTGCTCAATGTGCTGAGCAACACCGCCTCCGGCTACTACTACCTGCTGGAGAGCGGGGACAGTCCCGGCTACCGCGAGCGCTGCATTGCGCTGAACCAGCGTGCGCTCGCGCTGGCCGAGGCTGGCGGCGAGCTCTACGCCCAGTGCCTGACACGGCTGAATCTGGCCACCAATGTGGCATTGCTGGGCCAGGTCGAGGCGGCGCGCCAGCACCTGGCCACCGTCGGCGAGCTGATCAAGCGGCGCGGCAATATCCGGCTTCAAAGCCTGCGCGAGCAGTACCCGATCGCCCAGCGCTATGTGCAGGCCATCTGTGCCTTCCATGAGGGCCGGCATGACGAGGCGTTCGCGGCCCTGGAGCAGACCGCGGACCGCATCACCGACAAGATGCTGATGCGCTTGCGCAACAACATCGCTGCGACCCGGGTGCGCCTGGCCGAGCAGGCCGGCCGGCTGGACGTGGCGCTGGCCGCCTCGCACCGGCTGCACGCCTTTGATCAGGAACTGGCCGAGGAGCACATCCGCCAGTTGGTCAGCGACTTCTCCATCCTCAGCCGGCAGGCCCGAATCGACGCCGAGCACGAGGCCTTGCTGAGCCATGGCGACGGCCTGGAGCGCGCGCTGGCCCAGCGCAACCAGGAGCTGACCGCGGCGCTGGCCCATCTTCAATCCGAAGTCGAGCTGCGGCGCGCCACCGAGGCGGCCTTGCAAAGCACCCATGACGAACTCGAGCGCAAGGCCCAGGCGCGGGCGCAGAGCCTGCACGAGGCGCGGCGCATGCTGGCGCGCCAGGAGAAGCTCGCCGCCCTCGGCAATCTCGGCGCCGGCCTGGCCCATGAGTTGAACACCCCGATAGGCAATGCCCGCCTGGTGGCCTCGTCATTGCATGACCGGGCGGCCCGGCTGCTGCAGCAGATCGACAGCGGCAGCCTGCGGCGGGAGCATCTGCTGGCGCTGGTGCAGGAGTCCGAGGGCGGCGTCGCTCTGCTGCTGCAAGCCCTGCAGCGCCTGCAGCAGCTGGCCGACAAGCTGCAGGGCGAAGCGGACGAGGCACAGCGACCTTCGGTGCAGCACTTCGACGCCAGCCTCTGGGCCGCCCGCGTGCTGCAGGAGCATCAAGACCTGGCCCTGCAGATGGAGGCCACGCTGAGCCTTGAGGCGCCGGCCACCTGCGCCTGCAGCGGCGACGCCCAGGCCTTCGCCCAGGTGCTGGCCACGTTGCTGGACAATGCCCTGCGCCATGGCTTGCACGAGCGGCCGGGTGGCCATGTCAGGTTGGAGCTGCTCGAGCGGGCGCAGCAGCTCGAGCTCAGCGTCGCCGACGATGGCTGCGGCCTGGTCGCCGCGCATCGCGAGCGCGTTTTCGAGCCCTTCTTCACCACCCGCTTCGGTCAGGGCGGTTCGGGCCTGGGCCTGCATCTGGCCCATCAGCTGGCGCGGCAGCGGCTGGGCGGTGAGCTTGGCCTGCAGGCCGGTGAGGGCGGCGGTGCTCGCTTCGTGCTGCGCTTTCCGCGCCATGCCACCGCCCCCGACGAGGCGCTCGCCGATGGCCGCTGACCCGAGCTCGGCCTTGTCGGCGCTGCCGGTCGGGCAGCAGGCAGACCTCAGCAACGGCCTGCGCCGCATGCGTGCCAGCATCGCCGCGCTGCAGCTGGCCGGCGCCGAGCAGCTGGCGGCGACCCTGCGCGCGCAGGCACAGGGCGACGGCTATTGGCTGCAGCGGCTGGCGATCTGCGAGCTGCATCTGCGCGCGGTCGATGCGCCGGGCCCCGAGCTGCTGCTGCGGGCCAGCGATCTGCTGACCTGGGCCGAGCGCGACGGCGATGCCGCGGCCGAGGCCGCCGCGCTGCTGACCCAGGCGGTGGTGATGCGCCGGCAGCGCCGCTACGGCAGTGCGCTGCAGCAGGCGCGCCGCGCGCAACAGCTGTTCGAGCAGCAGCAGCACCATGCCGACGCGCAATTCATGCTGCCCTTCTTCTGCACCCTGCTGTTCCATGCCGAGCGCTATGCCGAGCTGATCCAGGTCGGCGAGGAGCAGCTGGCCGAGCGCCTGCAGCTGCCGCAGGCGCCCGACGCCACCAGCCAGTTCATCGTGCTGGCCCATATCGCCAGCGCCTATGCCGCGCTGGAGGGGCGGCTGGACGGCGCCTGCGCGAGGGCGATTGCCAGTGCCGAGCGCGGGCTGCAGCTGGTGCAGGGCGGTGAGCACCCGCAGATCGAATTCGCCGCCCATGCCAGTCTGCTGAAGTGGAAGTACCGCGCCGGCCAGCATGGGCCGGCGATGGCCCATTGGCAGGCCATGCAGGCGCTGCGCCGTGACCATGCCCTGCCCGAGGTGGTGCTGCAGCATGGCCGCACGCCCGAGGCCCTGGTGAAGGCCATGCAGGGCGATGGCGCGCTGGCGCTGGATCTGCTGCAGCAGGCGCTGGCCGATCTTGCCGGGCAGCCGCAGGCCAGCCAGAGCGAGTTGCGTGCGCTGGCGCTGCAGCTCTGGCATGTGGCCGAGGCCTGCGGCCGCCCCGACATCGCCCTCGCCGCGGCCAAGCGGCTGCATGATCTGGAGCGCCGGCGCCGCATCGAGCACAGCGAATGGTTTTTCAATGACCTGGATGAGCAGCAGCGCATGGCCCGCCTGCAGGCCAAGAACGAGGTGCTGGGCCGGCGCGGCGCGGCACTGGGCCAGGCGCTGGCCCAGCGCAACGAGGCGCTGGCCGAACTGATACTGCAGCTGGACCGCGAGATGGCTCAGCGCCACCGCGCCGAGGCCGAGTTGCACCAGGCCCATGAGCGGTTGGAGGACCTGATCGAGCAGCGCAGCGCCGAGCTCGGTGACGCGGTCGAGCGCTACCTGCGGCAGGAGAAGATCGCCTCGCTGGGGCAACTGATGCGCAGCCTGGCCGAGGCGCTGGCCCAGCCTGCGCAAGGCGCCCGGCAGGCCGTGCTCGGGCTGCAGCGGCAGGCGCAGGCCCTGCGCGAGCAGTTGCATGCCGAACGCGCTTCACGCTCGTCGCTGCAGGGCGCGGTGCAGGCCCTGGGTCAGGACTGTGCGACGCTGGAGGCCGAGCTGGACCGCAGTGCCGAGTTGAGCGACCGCTTCAAGGCGGTGGCCGGTCTGGCGGCACCGCAGGACGCGAGCGATGCGCGGATGCAGGACCTGGCCCAGCTGCTGCGCAAGTGCCTGCGCGCCTATGCCTCGCGGCTGCAGGCTCAGGGCGTGCGGCTGAGCCTGCAGCTGCCGGCAAGCCTGCCCTGCGAGGGCCGCGCAGCCACCCTGGAGGAGGTGCTCAACCAACTGCTCGAGAACCTGCTGCCGGTCAGCGCCAACAGCCTGCAGCGGGGCGCCGAGGTGAGGCTGGAGCTGAGCCGCCAGGGCGATCAGGCCTTGCTGAGCCTGATCCTGCCCCATGCCGCAAGCCCCAGCCTGACCCTGCAACAGCAGGTCGTGCGCCACCTGGTGGACGCCATGCTTCAAGGCGAGTTGCGCTGCCTGACGGAAGGCCCGCTGCTGCGCTACGAGATCGAGTTTCCGCGCGTGCTGCCGGCCACCGATGCCAGCCACGCAGAAGTTCACGACTGAGCGGGAGGGCGGCGGGCCGCCGTCATTGCCGCGGCGGCAAGGGCAGCGTCAGCACAAACGAGGCGCCGCCGGCCAGATCGGCGGGCTCCAGCGCCAGCTCGCCGCCATGCTCGCGGGCCAGCGAGCGCGACAGCGACAGGCCCAGGCCGGTGCCGTTGCCTTCGGCCTTGGTGGTGAAGAAGGGCTCGAACAGCTTGGCGCGGGCGGCGGCGGCTATGCCGGGACCGGTGTCGGCGATGCGCAGCCAGAGCTGGGCCGGCGTCTCTTCATCGACCGCGGGCCGCAGGCCGGTGCTGACCCGCACGCGGCGTTCGCCCTCGTGGGCGGTCAAGGCCTGCTGGGCATTGACCATCAGGTTCAGCACCACCTGACCGAGCTGGTCACCGTCGGCCTGCAGGCTGGGCAGGTCGGGCGCCAGGGCCAGATCCAGGTTGATGCCGTGGCTGCGGTAGCTGTAGGCCAGCATGTCGGCCGCGGCCTGCACCAGCTCATGCAGATGCACGGTGCTGCGCTGGGTCGGGCGGCTGCGCGCCATGTTCAGAAAGGTGCGGACGATGCGGCCGCAGCGCTCGGCGGCCTCGCGGATGCGCTGCAGGTCGGCGCAGGTCTGGGCATCGGCGCCCCGGTCCTGCAGCCGCTCCTCGAGCAGGCTGGCGCGGCCCATCACGATGGCCAGCGGGTTGTTCAGCTCGTGCGCCACGCCGGCCAGCAGGCTGCCCATGGCACTGAGCTTCTCGCTCTGGCGCAGCGCATCGCGCTGGCGGGCGATCTGCTCCGACTTCAGCGCCTCGCTGGTCTGCCACAGCTGCTCGTTCAGGCGCTGCTCGGTATGGTCCAGCCCGCAGACGATGACGGCCGGAATGCTGCCATCAGCGGCGGTGAACGGGAACAACGTCTGCTCGCGAAAGCGCCGGCCCTGTCGCTGGTAGTCGACCCAGCCCTCGATATGCAGGGTCTCGCCGCCGAACACGCGCTCCAGCAGCGGCACGAAGCTCTGGTACAGCGCCGCATCCAGCACCTCGGACATGTGTTTGCCGACCACCTGCCCGGCCGGCAGGCCCATGAACTTCAGCGCCTCGCGGTTCAGATAGGTGTAGCGGTACTCTCGGTTGATCACCGCCACGCGGGTGCTGATGTGCTCCAGGGTCAGCGCCAGCAGCGCCGGATCGAGGCGGTGCAGGGCCGACTCGGCGGCCAGCGGCTCGGGCGGCCCCCGCCAGTTCAGGACGCGTTCGGGCTCGGTCATGCCGGCCCCAAGCCTGCTGATCGAGTCGCGAAGAAGTTGCTGGCCACGCCCATCGGAACTGCCCTCCACACCGGAATGCCGGTGGGGAGAGTATCGCCGCTGGGCCGGCGCCGCTGCAGCCCTGTGCCGCTCGATGCCGTCCGCCCCTCAGGTCACCTTGCCCAGCGCCCGCAGAATCTTCTCCGGCGTGAACGGCTGCGAGAACACCGCGGTCTTGAAAGGCTGCAAGGCGTTGTTGATCGCATTCATCACCGCCGCCGGTGCACCGGCCGTGCCGGCTTCGCCGGCGCCCTTGGCGCCGAGCTTGGAGCTGGCGGTGGGCGTTTGCACGTGGGCGACGACGATGTCGGGCATCTCGCCGGACATCGGCACCAGGTAGTCGGCCATGCTGCCGTTGAGCAGCTGGCCGCTGGCGTCGTACAGGCACTCCTCGAACAGCGCCCCGCCTATGCCCTGGACGATGGCGCCGCGCATCTGCTCGTCGACCAGCATCGGGTTGATGACGCGGCCGCAGTCCTCCACTGCCCAATGTTTCAACAGCTTGACGAAGCCGGTCTCGATGTCGACCTCGACGTAGGACACCTGCACGCCGTTGGTGAAGATGAAGGGGTAGTCGCGCTGGGCGTAGTGGCGCGTCACCATCAGCTCGGGCGTGAAGCCGGGCGGCAGGGTGTCGGGCCTGAAGTAGGCGACGCGGCCCAGCTCGGCCAGCGGCAGCAGTGCGGCGCCGGTCGCCTGTTCGATGATCTCGTCGCGCCGCACGGCCAGTTCGCCGACCTCGCGGTTCAGTATCACGGCCGCGACCTTGACGATATTGGCCTGCAGCGCCAGGCCGGCCTGCAGCACCGCCTCGCCGCCAATGCCCGCGCCACGCGAGGCCCAGGTGCCGCCGCCGTAGGGGGTGACGTCGGTGTCGCCGGTGACGACGCGGACTTTATCCATCGCCACGCCCACGGCATCGGCCGCGATCTGCGCGAAGATGCCCTCGGCCCCCTGGCCCTGCTCGCCGACGCTGCACAGCACGGTGATCGCGCCGGTGGGCTCCAGCCGTATCGTGGCGCCATCCTGCGCGGCAATGCGCGCGCCGCCGACCCCGTAGAAGGCCGCTCCGGGGTTGGTCAACTCGATCAAGGCCGCAAAGCCGATGCCGCGGTAGACGCCCTTGTCGCGCAGCGCCGCCTGCTCGGCCAGCAGCGCCGGGTAATCGATCAGCGCCTCCATCTTGCGCAGGCACTCTTCGTGTGAAAGCACCTCGAGCTTGATGCCCGAGGCGCCGGCGGTCGGGTAGGCATCGTCGGGAATGACATTGCGCTGGCGGAAGGCCAGCGCATCCATGCCCAGCTGGGCGGCGGCCAGATCGACCAGGCCCTCGGTCACCGCGCAGGCAATCGGGTGGCCGACGCCGCGGTACTGGCAGGTCGGCGGCTTGTTCAGGAACACCACGTCGAGCTTGGCCCGGTACTGCTGGTGCCTGTAGGGCCCGCCGGTCAGGTTGACGACCTGGTTGCCCTCGATCGCGCTGGTGCGCGGGAACATCGAGTAGGGGCCTATGCCGGTCAGATCGTCGATCTCGAAGGCCAGGATGTCGCCGGCCTTGCTGGCGGCGATGCGGCCATGGATGCGGTGTTCGCGGGCGTGGATGTCGCTGGTGAAGGATTCCAGCCGGTCGGCGACGAACTTGATCGGGCGCTTCAGCAGCATGGCCACGGCCACCGTGGCGAAATCGTCCGGATAGGCATGGACCTTGATGCCGAAGGAGCCGCCGACGTCCTTGCAGATCACCCGCACCGCCGACTCGGCCAGACCGAACTGGCGGGCGTACAGGTCCTGCATCATGTGCGGCGCCTGCTGCGAGTGGTAGACGGTCAGGCGCTGCTCGCCGGGGTTCCAGTCGGCGATCTGGCAGCGCGGCTCCAGGGTCACGCCGGTGTGGCGGCCGAAGTGGAAGGTGGCCTCGGCCACCACGTCGGCGGCGGCGAAGGCGGCGTCCACGCCGCCGGTGTCCAGGCTGCGCGTGAAGCAGAGGTTGTCGCCCAGCTCGGGGTGGATGACGGGCGTGCCAGCGGCCAGCGCCGTTTCCATCTCGGTGGTGGCGGGCAGTGCCTCCCACTCGACCTGCAGGTATTGCAGCGCATCCTCGGCCTGGGCGCGGGTCTCGGCCACCACCGCCACCACCGGCTCGCCCTGCCAGCAGGCGCGCTCCATCGCCAGCGGGTATTGCGGCGCCGACTTCATGCCGGCCAGATGGCCCAGGGTGGCGACCCAGGGCTTGCAGATCGTCGCCACATCGGCACCGTCGAAGATGGCCAGCACGCCGGGCATCAGCCGGGCGTAGTCGCGCTGGATGGCGACGATGCGGCAATGCGCCACCGGCGAACGCCAGTAGACGACATGGGCCATGCGCGGCAGCTTGATGTCATCGACATAGGTGCCGCGTCCCTCGACCAGGCGGCGTGCGCCGGGCCGGCTGACGGCTGCGCCGATGTAGCGCGGATCGTCGGTGATGGGCCGCAGCTCGGGTGGGTGCTTTTCCGGGGCGTTCATGCGGGCACTCCTGCGGCACGGCGGCTGGCCAGCACGTCGCAGATCGCATCGACCATGGCCTGGTAGCCGGTGCAGCGGCAGTAGTTGCCGGAGATCCAGGCGCGCACTTGTTCGCGGGTGGCGTTGGGCTGGGTCTCCAGCAGCTCGGCGGCGGCCATCAGCATGCCCGAGGTGCAGTAGCCGCATTGCAGCGCGTTGCGGGCGACGAAGGCGTCCTGCAGATCGCGCACCGTGCCGCCCTCGGTCAACCCCTCGACGGTCTCGACCGCCCGGCCGTCGGCCTGCACGGCCAGCACCAGGCAGCCGCGCACGACCTGGCCGTCCAGCTTGACGGTGCAGGCACCGCAGACGCCATGCTCGCAGCCCAGGTGCGAGCCGGTCAGGCCCAGGTCCTCGCGCAGAAAGTCCACCAGGTGCTGGCGCGGCGCCACCGCGCAGTGGCGGCTCTCGCCGTTGACGCTGAGATGGATGGTTCGCTTGTCGTCCATGATTGCTTCTCGCGGTTCGTTCAGACGGCCAGGGCGCTGGCCAGCAGGCGCCGGGTCAGCACGCCGGCCAGGTGCCGCTTGGTGGCGGCCGAGTTCGTCAGATCGGCCAGGGGCTGCAGCTCGTCCAGCAGCGAGTCCATCAGCGCGCCCAGCTGCATCGTCGTGAACGGCGTGCTCTCGAACAGGGCCTCGGTGCGCCGCGCGCGTATCGGTGTCGTGCCCAGGCCCAGAAAAGCGAGCTTCAGCTGGCTCAGGCCACCGGGCACGCTGTGCGCGGCCAGGGCCAGGCCGACGATGGCGTAGTCACCATGGCGGCGGGCCAGCTCATCGAAGCGGAACAGGTCCGCAGCTTGAGCCAGCGGCAGCTCGCAGGCGGTGACGATTTCACCCTCGGCCAGCGCCGTGGTGTACAGATCGAGAAAGAAGTCCTTGGCGGCAATGCGCCGTTCGCCCCGGGCGCTGCGTGCCACGACCACGCCGTCCAGCACGGCCAGGCAGCAGGGCCATTCGGCGGCAGGGTCGGCATAGGCGATCGAGCCGCCCCAGGTGCCCAGATTGCGGATCGCCCGGTGGGCGATGTGGGGCACGGCCAGGCTCAGCAGCGGTGCGTGCTGCGCCACCAGCGCCGAGGCCTCGATCTCGCTGTGGGTGACCAGCGCGCCGATGCGCAAGACCTGGCCTTGCACGGAAATGCCTTTCAGCGCCTCGATCGCGGTGATGTCGATCAGCAGCGCCGGCTCGGACAGCCGCATGTTCAAGGTCGCCAGCAGCGTCTGGCCGCCGGCCAGCAGCCGGGCTTCGTCGCCATGGCTGGCCAGCAGCTCGAACACCGCGTCCAGCGAGCGGGGTTTCAGATAATCGAAAGCGGGGGCTTTCATGCTGCGCGCTCCTCAGTGGCCCAGGGCCTTGGCGATCCAGAAACCGAAGGCGGTGGCGGCGGCGCCCAGCGCGAACCAGAGCACGCGTACGCCCTCGCCGGTGGCTGCAGCCGGTGGCGCCGTGGCGGTGCGCGTGGCCACAGTCATCGGTTGGGTTTCGGTTGTCACCGCCGCAGCGGCCACTGGTGCACCCAGCTGCGCGCTGAAGGCCTGGAAGAACTGGTCGGCCGTCTGCTTGGCCGAGGCGTCTATCATGCGGCCGCCGATCTGGCCCAGCTTACCGCCCACCGAGGCCTCGGCCGTGTAGCTCAGCCGGGTGCCAGCGCCCTCGCTGGCCAGGCTCACCGTCGAGCGGCCCTTGGCAAAGCCGGCCGCACCGCCCGAGCCTTCGAAGTTCAGCACGCAGCCCTCGTTGGCGCGCACCTCGCTCATCAGTATCTTGCCGACGAAGCGGGCCCGCACCGGACCCAGCTTGATCAGCACGCGCACATGGGTTTCGGTGGGCGACAGCTGCTTGACCTCCTCGCAGCCGGGAATGCTGGCCAGCAGCACCTGCGGATCGTTCAGCGCCTGCCAGACGCGTTCTCGCGTCGCAGTGATCAGGATGTCACCGTTCAGTTCCATGGCCTGCCTTTTTGAATTCTGCCGAGTTCTGGGGTTTCCACGGATGATGCTATTTACCATCCGATCAACAATGCTACGCAACGTTGATCAATTGGTAAATAAGAAAAGCCCCGGACTTACCCGGACCTCGAAGCGACACGACGAGATGACCAAGACCCCGCCCACCGAACCCATTGCCGCACGCAAGCGCCTGTCCACGGCCGAGCGTGAGCAGCAGATCGTGCAGGGCGCCATCCGCTTCTTTTCCGACCGCGGTCTGGACGGCCAGCTGCGTGACCTGGCCAAGAACATAGGCGTCACCCACGCGCTGCTGTACCACTACTTCCCGACCAAGCAGGCGCTGATCGACCGCGTCTATGTCGAGCTGTTCGAGGGGCTGTGGAAGCCCGAGTGGGAGCAGATTCTCGACGATCCGGCACTCGACGCGTACACCAAGTTCACCCGCTTCTACTGCGATTACGCCAAGGCCATCTTCCAGCGCGACTTCGTGCGCATCCTGGTGTTCTCGGGCCTGAGCGACCGCTACATCCCCGACCGTTTCTTCGTGCTGCTGCGCGAGCGCCTGTTCCCGCGGCTGATACGCGAGACCCGCCGCCACTGTGGCGTGGTCAGCCGCGCCAAGCCCAGTGCCCGCGAGCTGGAGCTGCTGATGGGGCTTCACGGCGGCATCTTCTACATCGGCCTGCGCCGCTGGGTCTACGAGCAGGCCGTGCACGGCGCCGAGGCCTCCGAGCATGACGAGACCTATATCTGCGACCGGGTGCAGGGCTATCTGCTGTCGGTCAACGATGTGCTGTACGCCGAACGGCCCGCCGCCAGGTCTGCAAAGACCGCCCGAACCAGGAGCGCCTGAAATGGCACTGACGCTGAACCACTTCTCGATCCGCACCACCGACCTAGAATCCAGCCGCGCGTTCTACGCTGACGTGCTGGGTCTGACGGTGGGCCCACGCCCGGCCTTTCCGTTTCCGGGCCTGTGGATGTACCGCGGCCCGCACGACGATGTGGCCAATGCGGTGGTGCACATCATCGGCATAGACCACAACGACCCGGCCGGGCTCAAGGCCTATCTGGGCGATAGAGACGAGGTGGCGCTGGTCGGCTCGGGCGCCGTCGACCACATCGCCTTCTTCGCCGACGGCCTGGCCGCGATGCATGCGCATTTGAAGGCACGGGCCGTGCCTTTCCGCGAGCGCACCGTGCCGTCCATAGGCCTGCACCAGCTCTTTCTCGACGACCCCTCGGGCGTGGTCATCGAGCTGAACTATCCCGCTTCCGAACAGGCGGGCGGCTGAGCCGCTCATCATGGCCCGCATCCTGATCGCCGGTGGATCCCTGGGCGGCCTCTTGGCCGCCAATATGCTGCTGCGTGAGGGGCATCAGGTCCAGGTGCTGGAGAAGGCCACGGGTTCGCTGGACGGGCGCGGCGCCGGCATCGTCACCCATGCGGCGCTGAACCGGGGGCTGGCGCGGGCTGGCGTGATCATCGATGACAGCCTGGGCGTGCGCATCGCCTCGCGGGTGGTGCTCGATGCGAGCGGTGAAGCGGTGGCAAGCCTGGCGATGCCGCAGGTGCTGACTTCCTGGAGCCGGCTCTACGCGCTGCTGCATGAGGCCTTTCCTGCCGAACGCTATCTGCAAGGGCGCGTGGTGCAGGGTGTCGAGCAGGCGGCCGGGGGCGTGCGCGTCAGCTGCGAATCGGGCGAGCGCTTCGAGGCCGATCTGCTGATCGCCTCCGACGGCATACGCTCGGCGGTGCGGGCGCAGTGCGCGCCCGAGGCGCAGCCTCAGTACGCCGGCTACATCGCCTGGCGCGGCGTCTGCGACGAGGCGCTGCTGTCGCGCTTCACGCTCTCCAGCGTGTTCGAGCAATTCGGCTTCGGCCTGCCGGCCGGCGAGCAGCTGATCGGCTACCCGGTGGCCGGCAGCGGCAATGCCACGGCGCGCGGCCGGCGGCGCTACAACTTCGTCTGGTATCGCGCGGCCGATGAGCAAACGGCGCTACCGGCCCTGTTGACCGATGCCGATGGCGAGCACCACCCGCTGGGCATTCCACCGCACAAGGTGTCGTGGCGCCAGGTGGCGGCGATGCGCGAGGCGGCGCGGGTGCTGCTGGCGCCGCAGTTCGCCGAGATCATCGAGAAGACTGCCCAGCCGTTTCTGCAGCCGATCTACGACGTGTGTTCCGATTGCCTGGCCTTTGGCCGTGTGGCCTTGATGGGCGATGCCGCCTTTGTCGCCCGGCCCCATGTGGGTATGGGCGTGACCAAGGCTGCCGAGGATGCGATGGCACTCGTCGATTGCATCCGTGAGCACGGTGCCACGGCCGCGGCCCTGCGCGCCTTCGAGGCAGCGCGGCTGCCTACGGGCCAGGCGGTGGTACAGCGCGCGCGCCGGCTGGGTGCCTATATGCAGGCTCAAGGGCAGGACCGTGGCCAGCCCGGCACCGAAGCCCGACGCGACGCCGAGACCGTGCTGCGCGAGACCGCGATCGACCCCGAACACCCACCCACATAGGTCCGCAGAAGACCATCCCTTCCACCAGGAGACAAGCATGAGCCAGCAACCGATAGACACCCGCCGCCGCACCCTGATCGCAGGTGGCGCCGCCGTCGCCGCCTCACCCTTCATGTTCAATATCGCCCGCGCCCAGGGGGCGAACATCAAGATCGGCTTCCCGGTGCCGTTGACCGGCGCGTTCTCGGCCGAGGCCCAGGACCAGGTGCGCGCCGCCGAGATCGCGATCAAGGACTTCAACGATGCCGGCGGCTTTGGTGGCCGCAAGGCCGAGCTGCTGGTGCGCGACGACAAGCTCAACCCCGGCGAGGCAGCCACCCGCACCCTGGAGCTGATCGAGAAGGACAAGGTCAATTTCATCGTCGGCTCGCTGTCGGCGGCCACGCAGCTGTCCATCAATGCGGTGGCGCGTGACCGCAAGGTGCTGTTCAACTCCATCAGCCAGTCCGACGCGATCAACGAGGCCAAGGACTGGAGTCTCTACACCTTCCACGAGGCGCTGAACCCCCATCTGACGGCCGGCGCCGTGGCCCGCTATGCCTTCCCGAAGTTCGGCAAGCGCATCGTCTACCTGACGGCCGACTATGCCTACGGCCATGAGATGGTGCGCGGCTTCCAGCGCGCCGGCGCGCCGCTGGGCGCGACCACCCTGGCCGACATCCGTCACCCGTTGGGCGTGGCCGACTACTCGGCCTTTCTGCCGCGCATCCAGGCGCTGAAGCCCGATGTGCTGGTGCTGTGCAACTTCGGCCGCGACCTGGTCAACTCGGCCAAGCAGGTGACCGACTTCGGCCTCAAGGCCAATACCAAGGTGATCGCGCCGGTGCTGCTCTACACCTCGCGCCAGGCCGGCGGCGCCGATGCCTTTGAGGGCATCCTCGGCGGCACGTCCTACTACTGGGGCATGGAAGACAAGATCCCGGCCGCCAAGGCCTTCAACGACAAGTTCCGCAAGGCCCATGGCGGCGCCGTGCCGTCCGACTACGGCGCACTGGGCTATGCCGGTGTGAGGAGCGTGCTGCAGGCGGTGCTGAACAGCAAATCGACCGAGTCGGTGCCGGTCAGCATTGCGCTGCGCCAGCTGAAATACAACTGGTACAAGGGCGAGCAGTTCTATCGCAAGTGCGACCACCAGTCGGTGCAGTCGGTGATCATCGTCGAGTCGAAGTCCAAGAACATGAAGGACAAGTACGACGTGTTCAATGTGCTGGCCATCGAGGACGCCAACGAAGCCAATCTGCGCAGCTGCGACGAGATGGGCCACAAGATCTCGACCTGACCCACCATGGCCGACCTCACCCTCTCGCTGCTGCTCTCGCAGCTGATGACCGGCATCGCACTGGGCGCGGTCTACGCGCTCCTGGCGCTGGGCCTGTCATTGATCTTCGGCATGCTGACCGTGGTGAACTTCGCCCATGGCGCGTTCTTCATGGTCGGCGCGTTTCTGGGCGTCTACTTCCTCGGACTGACCGGCAACTTCTGGTTCAGCCTGCTGCTGACGCCGCTGGCCGTGGGCGCCATCGGCCTGGTGGCCGAGCGCTTTCTGGTGCGGCCGTTGTACGGGCGTGGCATCGACTATCCGCTGCTGCTGACCTTCGGCCTGTCCTACGTGATGATAGAGGCGATGCGTGTGGCCTTCGGCATCGAGGGGGTGGCCACCTCCACACCGCCTGAGCTGCGCGGCGCGGTGAACCTGGGCTTCGGCTTCTTCCCGCTGTACCGGCTGTTCCTGATAGTCGCCACCGCCCTGGTGGTGCTGGCCCTGTGGCTGTTCATCGAGAAGACGCGCTTCGGCCTGATCATCCGCGCCGGCTCCCGCGACCCCGAGATCGTGCGCGTGCTGGGCATAGACATCTCTCGCGTCTGGCTGCTGGTGTTCGGCATCGGCACGGCGATCGCCGGCCTGTCGGGCGTGCTGGCCGCGCCGACGCGGGCGGTGAATCCCGAGATGGGCATCTCGGTGCTGGCCGAGTCCTTTGTCGTGACGGTGGTCGGTGGCATGGGCTCGCTGCCCGGCGCGGTGGTGGCCGGCCTGCTGGTGGGCGTGGTGTTCAGCATGACCTCGCTGTTCGCGCCGGATCTGGCCGAGCTGTCGATCTTCGTGCTGATGGCGGTGGTGCTGCTGATCAAGCCCCAGGGCTTCTTCGGCAAAGCGGGGTTGATGAGCTGATGGAACTGAGCAAAGTACTGAACCTGATCGCCCGCCATCGCGTGGCCGCGGTGATTGCCTGCCTGCTGGTGTTCCCGCTGGTCATGCCCTACGAGGCGCTGGCCATCAACATCCTGATCTTCGGCCTCTACGCGGTGGGCTTCAACCTGCTGTTCGGCTACACCGGCATGCTGTCCTTCGGCCATGCGGCCTTTTTGGGTGTGGGCAGCTATCTGTGCGGCATTGCCATCGTCAGCGGTGGCTGGCCCTGGTGGGCGGCCATCGCCGCCGGCGTGGCAGCCTCGGCCGGGGTCGGCCTGGTGATGGGCTATCTGGCGATACGCACGCGGGGCATCTACTTCTCCATGGTCACGCTGGCCCTGGGCCAGATCGTCTACTACGCCTTCTACAAGGCCGAGCGCTGGACCGGTGGCGAGAACGGCCTGCGCGGCATCCGCGTCGAGACCATAGACCTGCTGGGCTGGAAGCTGGACTTCGTCAACCCCATCACCAAGTACTACGTGATACTGGCCTTCGTCGCCGCGGCCCTGTGGTTCGTGTCGCGGGTGCTGAGCTCACCGTTCGGCGCGGTGATCGAGGCCATCCGAGAGAACGAGAAGCGCACCGCCGCCTGTGGTTACGACGTGGCCCGGGCCAAGCTGCTGGTGTTCGTGTTGTCGGCGGCCCTGTGCGGCCTGGCCGGTGCGCTGCGGGCGCTGCACCTGTCCATCGTGCCCATAGACTCGCTGCATTATCTGCAGTCGGGCCAGGCGGTGATGATGTGCCTGCTGGGCGGCATGGGCACCTTCTTCGGGCCCTTCGTCGGCGCGGCGGCCTTTCTCTATCTCGAAGACGTGGCCACCAGCTTCACCCAGCACTGGATGGCCGCGGTCGGTGTGATCTTCATGGTCTTCGTGCTGTTCTTCCCGCGCGGTGTCTGGGGCTCGGCCATGCATTGGCTCAAGCGCCATGGCCTGGCGAAGGAGGGTGCGGCATGAGCGTCCAACCGATTCTCGAAGTCGAGAACGTCAGCCAGCGCTTCGGCAACTTCGTTGCGCTCAACGGCGTCAGCGTGGCCTTCGAGCCCGGCAAGCTGACGGCCATCATCGGCCCCAATGGCGCCGGCAAGAGCACCTTCTTCAATGTGCTGAGCGGGGCCTTCCCGCCCAGCTCCGGGCGCGTGCGCTTCCAGGGCAAGGACATCACCGGCCTGGCCCAGCATGAGTTCGCGCGCATAGGCATTGCCAAGAGCTTCCAGATCACCAATGTGTTCAAGCAGCTGTCGGCGCACGAGAACGTGCGCGTGGCCGCGCAGATGCGCGAGTCGCGCTTCCAGCTGCTGCGCCCGCGGGCCAGCCTGCGTGCGCTGATAGACAAGGCCGATGCGCTGCTGGAGCGGGTCGGCCTGGCCAATCTGCGCGACAAGACCGCCGCCGACCTGGCCCATGGCCAGCAGCGTGCGCTGGAGATCGCGATGGCCCTGGCCAGCGATCCGGTGCTGCTGTTGATGGACGAGCCGACGGCCGGCATGTCGCCCGAGGAAACAGGCGTGATGATGGGCCTGATACGGCAGCTGGCGGCCGAGCGCACGCTGGTGCTGGTGGAACACAAGATGAAGCTGGTGATGGGGCTGTGCGAACGGCTGATCGTGCTGCACCACGGCGAGTTTCTGGCCGAGGGCACGCCGGAGCAGATCCGCAACAACGTCGAAGTGCGGCGTGTCTATTTGGGTGAGGGCTGAGTCATGCTGAAGGTACAAGGGCTCAACGCCTGGTATGACCGCAGCCATGTGGTGCAGGATGTGTCGTTCGAGGTCAAGGCCGGCGAGATCGTCACGCTGATGGGACGCAACGGCGCCGGCAAGACGACCACCCTGCGCACCCTGATGGGCCTGGTGGCCAAGCGCAGCGGCAGCGCGCAGTTCAATGGCCGCGAGATGCTGGCCGACGCTGCGCACACCCGCTTCCATGCGGGCCTGGCCTATGTGCCGGAGGAGCGGCGCATCGTCGCCGGCCTGACCGTGCGCGAGAACCTGCAGCTGGGCATCACCGCCAGCAGCAACCGCCACGAGATGGCGGCGATGATCGAGGAAATTGCTACCACCTTCCCGCGGCTGAAGGAGCGCTTGAACCAGGACGCCACCTCGATGTCCGGCGGCGAGCAGCAGATGCTGGCCATCGCCCGGGCGATGATGGCGCGGCCGAAGATGATTCTGCTCGACGAGCCGTCGGAGGGCATCATGCCGCTGCTGGTCGACGAGATGTTCCATCTGTTCACGCGCATGAAGCAGGCCGGCACGACCATTCTGCTGGTCGAGCAGAACGTCGAGCGGGCGCTGCGCATCTCCGACCGCGCCTACATCCTGGACCAGGGCCAGATCGTGCACACCGGCAGCGGCGAGGACCTGCTGGCCGACCGGGAGATCCAGGAGCGCTACTGCGCAGTCTGACGCCTGCCGGCGCTCTTCACGCGGCGTCGTGGAAGACGATGCCGGCGGTGAAGCGTTGCCCCGACCGGATCCGGCTCACGCCGTGGCGCAGGTTTACGCGGTAAGTCCCGCGTGTGCCCTGCACCGGGCGGTGGTGCACGGCGATCACCGCCGCATCGCCCTGGCGCAGCGGCAGCACCATGGGGCGCGACTGCATGCGCGGGCGCTGCTCGGTCATCACGAACTCGCCGCCTTCGAAGTCGCGGCCGGGCTCGGACAGGAGCAGCACCACCTGCAGCGGGAATACCTCGTCGCCGTACAGATCCTGGTGCAGGCAGTTGTAGTCGCCCGGGCCGTAGCGCAGGAGCAGCGGCGTCGGCCGTTGCTGGCCGGCCGCATGGCAGCGGTCTATGAAGGCCTGGTGCGTGGCCGGGAAACGGGTATCCAGGCCCATCAGCGCATGCCAGTGGTTGGCGATGGGCGCCAGCCGCGGGTAGAGCGCCTCGCGCAGCTGCGCCACCAGATCGGGCAGCGGGTAGCGGAAGTACTGGTACTCGCCCTGGCCGAAGCCGTGATGACCCATCACGACGCGGCTGCGGAACAGCGTGTCGCTGCTGTACATCGCGGCCAGCTGCACGCATTCGCCGGGCGTGATCAGGCCGGGCAGCAGTGCATGGCCTTCGGCGCCGAGCTCGTCATTCGTCTGCTGCCAATCGATCGCGCTCAGCCGGGAAGCAATGTCCTGGCTCATGCCAGCGCCTCGCGGTCCAGCAGCGCCCGCTTGCGCTCGACGCCCCAGCGGTAGCCGGACAGGTCGCCGTCGCTGCGCACCACGCGGTGGCAGGGAATGGCGACGGCCAGCGTATTGGCGCCGCAGGCCTGCGCCACCGCCCGTGCCGAGGTGGGTGCACCGATGCGCTGGGCGATCTCGGTATAGCTGGCTGTGTGGCCCGGTGGTATCGCTCGCAGCGCCTGCCAGACGCGCTGCTGGAAGGCCGTGCCGCGCAGATCCAGCGGCAGGTTCAGGCCCTGGCGTGGCGCATCGACGAGGCCGACCACCTGGGCCATCCATTGCTCGAAGCCGGCGTCGCCGCCAATCAGCTGCGCCTGCGGGAAGCGGTCCTGCAGATCGCGGGCCAAGGCATCGGGATCGTCGCCGAGCAGGATGGCGCAGACGCCGCGCTCGCTGCGCGCCACCAGGATGGCGCCCAGCGAGCATTGGCCGATGGCGAAGCGGATCTCGGTCTGCGCACCCCCGGCGCGGTAGGCGGTGGGCGTCATGCCCAGCACATCGCCGGCGCTCTCGTAGAAGCGCGCGCCGGAGTTGTAGCCGGCGCCGTAGATCGCCTCGGTGACGGTGGCACCCTTGTTTTTCAGCTGCTGCTGTACACGCTTGGTGCGGTGGGCATTGGCATAAGCCTTGGGCGTCAGCCCGGTCGCGGCCTTGAACAGCCGGTGCAGGTGGTAGGCGCTGATACCGGCATGCCGGGCCAGTTCGTCCAGCGTCGGTGGCTGCTCGGCGGCCTCGATGTAGCGGCACAGCGCGGCCATCTTCTCGGCCTGCTGATCGGCCAGGCTGGCCTGGTTCGGCCGGCAGCGCTTGCAGGCACGGAAGCCGGCCCGCTCGGCCTCGGCCGCCGTGGCATGAAAGGCCAGGTTCTCGGGCCGCGCCGGGCGCGCCGCGCAGCTGGGCCGGCAATAGACGCCGGTGCTGCGCACCGAATAGAAGAAGCGGCCGTCGGCTTCCTTGTCACGGGCTTGGACGAGGGGCCAGCGCGGGTCGGCCACGATGGCGGCGGCGCGGAGTTCGGTCTTGTTACTCATGATCAATGCTATTGGTTGATGCGATGAGCCACTGTAGGCCGCCGTGTTTGCGGGAACACCCCGAGTCTTGCTTTTGAATTAACGCATTGCTCGTGCCGAGCGCTCGCCAGGAGGCGGGCACATGCGTTTGCTCCGTGTCCCCCGGGCCTCAGGCGGCCCTCCTCCTTTACCTGCGCAAACGCACGTACCCACCTCCAGGCGCATTCACTTCCGTGCCTCTGTGGCAAAACCACCAAAACTCCATCGCGGCACAAGCGGGAGGGTGGGCTGGCCTGATGCGGAGGTAAAGGAGGAGGCCGCGAAGCGGCCGGGGGACACGCAGCAGCAGGTCTGCCCGCCCTCCTGCGTTCTCGCGCCCGCTCGTCTGTCTGGCTCAGCCTGGCGCCAGTTGCCGGTACAACTCGTTGGCCCGGGTCAGATGCTCGCGCATCGCCTGCTCGGCCTGCTGGGGCTGGCGTGCGGCAATCGCTTCGACGATGCGCAGATGCTCGCTCAGGGTCAGCTCCTCGGCGCCGGGGGCGCGCACAAAGGGCTGGTAGTACTCGCTGGCCCACATGAAGAGGGCCTCGACGATGGCCGGGAAGATCGGGTTGCCGCTGATCAGCGCGATCTCGCGGTGGAAGGCCATGTCGTGCTCGAGGAACTTGCTCAGATTGGCCATCGACGCGCGGTGCTCGGCCAGGCGTTCGCGCAGCCGGGCGACGTCGGCCTCGCTGGCGCGCTCGGCGGCCTGGCGGGCCATGCCGCACTCGAGGAACACCCGGGCCTCCTTCAGATGCTCCAGGGTCTCGGGCTGCATGCGCAGCAGGTGACGGGCGCTGCCGGCGATCTGGTCGAACAGGCTTTGCGCGGTGGGCAGCAGCACGCGGGCCCGCTCGCCGTGGGTAATCTCGACGATGCCCGAGCGCTCCAGCGACTGCAGCGCCTCGCGCACCGCCGGCCGGCCGACGCCATAGAACTCCATCAGCTCGCGCTCGGAGGGCAGTTGGGCGCCGGGTGCGATCTCGCCGCTGCGGATGCGCTCCAGCAGCCGGTCCAGCACTTCCTGGTACAGCTTGCGGCGGTGTATCGGTTCGGTGGTCGTCATGGCGGCGGGGAACTTACCACAACAGCCCCGGCCCGCGCATCGGCAAAGAAGCTTGGGCCACCCATCTGGCCGCCCTTGAGCACGACCTCCAGCCCGTCGCGTTCGCGCCGGTCGGACCAGACCCGGCACAGCGGCGCGCCGGGCGCCAGGCCTGCCACCACGCTCAGCGCGGCGATGTCCAGCGCGCTGGCCACCTCGCCCGAGCTGTCGCCACCGGCGACGACGATGCGTTTCAGCGAAGAGCTGCGGTCCAGCAGCCGGCGCATCACCTGGGCCAGGCCCTGGCCGACGCGCTGGGCGGCCTGTTCACGGCTCAGACCGGCCTCGGCAGCCAGGGCGTCGAAGCCTGTCACGGCCGGGTCGTCGGGCCCGGCGGCGGAGTAGATCAGCGGGCTTTCGCCTCTGACCAGCGTCGCCAGTGCAGCGGCTACGGCACGCTCGATTTCGGTGTCAGGTTCGGCGAGCAGACGGGGCAGATCTAGACGCTCGGCGGCAAAACCCCGGCGTGCGGCGGTGGCGATCTGCGTGGCGGTAACCGGAGAGCAGCTGCCGCTGACCACGGCGATCTGCTCCACCGGCTTCGCTCTGGGCAGGCCGGCCAGCATCGGCACCAGGCCCTGCTTGCGCCAATGGGCGGCCAGCGCGTACTGCAGGCCCGAGGACGAGGCGCTGAACAGGCCCGCGCCGCGCTGCTCCCAGATCAGCTGGCCGGCTTCGGCCAGCGTCTCGTCGTCGAGTACGTCGATCAGCAGCACCGGCACATCGTCGCCGGCCAGCTGCTGCACCCGCTCGGCGGCAGTGCCTGTGCGCAGCTGCAGCATGTCGATCAGCTCGATCCGGCGCGTTGTTTGCTCGGCCAGATGCCGGCGCAGATCGGCCTCGGCCATCGGCGTGACCGGATGGCGCGACATCGTCGGATGGCGGTCCAGCCGATGGCCGACGCCGTTCACCGCGGCGAACAGATTGCCGAACAGCTGATAACGGTTCAGCCGCGGCGCGCCGACGACCATGGGCGACCAGGTGCCCGCCATCAACGGAGCGCCGAGCGCGATCGCGCAGCCGATGGACCCGGTGCTGGGCGACGAATCAAAGGTCGAGCAGATCTTGTACTGCAGCAGCGGCGCGCCGAGCCGGGCCAGGCTTTCGAAGGCCGCCGGCAGCTCGGCCGCCATCCACTCGGGGCTGCGGCCGCGCGACTGGCCGGCCAGGCCGACGCAGCGCAGGCCTGGAAAGCGGGCCAGATCGCGCGGCTCTGGCGGGCGCAGAAACAGCATCGTCGGCACACCGGCGGCGGTGAAGGCCTCCATCACATCGGTGGAACCGGTGAAGTCGTCACCGTAGTAGCTGAGCAGCAGGCCGTCGGGCCAGGTCGTAGGGCCTGTCACCATATGGAAGACCCCTGCGTAGCACCCCCAAGCGGGCGCAATCTAGGCGCAAAGCGGAACCGGGGTAGGCCCCCCGGTGAGCATTTGCAACGACGAGTGCGACCGCTTGGGGGCGCTACCCGTAGGGCCGGGGCTGCAAGGCACGCATCGCGTCGTTGCGGGCCTTGCCCGGGGGCCCACCCCGGGCTGCAGCCCACGCCTAGCGCTGCATGCCTTGTAGCCCCGGCGCAGGGGTTTTCCATATGGTGACAGGCCCTAGTCACCAGAACTCCAGGGCCTGGCGCAGTTCGGCGTGTTTGACCGCGTGGTCTTGCAAAGGCGTGCCCGCCATCGCCGCCTCCCAGGCCTGGCGAAAGGCGGTGACGCCCGCGGCCACGCCGCCCGGATGGCCGAAGATGCCGCCGCCGGCCGCGTGTATCAGGTCGGCGGTGCCCAGGGCGGCAAAGGTGCCCGGCGCCTGCTTGCCGGTCTGGCCGGAGCTGAACACCGGCATCGCTGCCATGGGCGCGCCGTCGAACATCGGCTTGAGCACGGCCCGCGCGGCGGCGATCACGCTGTCGTCGGGTTCGCTGAATTTGTTGGCCAGGCCGTTGACATGCAGATGGTCGGCGCCGGCCAGGCGCTGGATCTGCTGCCAGGGGCCGTAGTCCCAGCCCAGGGCTGGGCTGCGGCTCAACCAACCCCAGCCGGCACGGTGGCCGTGGATGGGCAGGCGTGAGTGGCGGCGCAACTCGATCAGGCCGACCAGGCCGATGGCGTTCAGGCTGGCCATCACGCAGGTGCCGCCCAGCTCCAGCACCAGATCGTGGCGGTGTTTCATCTGGTCCAGATCGCCGGTGATGTTGAAGGCGACCATGGGCTTGCGGCCCAGCGCTTCAGCGCCGTCGTTGACGACGTCCATCACCGCGCGCACCCGTTCGTCGAAGGGGCAATGCGGGCCATCGGCCTGCAGCTCATCGTCCTTGATGAAGTCAATGCCGCCGGCTATCAGGAGCCGCACCTGCTCGGCCGTCTGCTCGGGGCTCAGGCCCACGCTGGGCTTGATGATGGTGCCTATCAGCGGACCCTGGGCCACGCCGGCCAAACGCCGCGTGCCGGTGATGCCGAAGGCCGGGCCGGCATAGGCCGCGGCAAAGGCCGGCGGCAGCTTCAGGTCGGTGATGCGCAGGCCGCTGACCTGGCGCAGCTCGAACAGATTGCCGGCCACGGTGGCCATCAAATTGGTCAGCGACGGGCCCAGATTCTCCAGCGGCCAGCTCAGCTCGAGCCGGCAGCGGGTGTAGGTGCTGCTGGCCATGCCGCCGGGCAGGCTGGGTGTGGCGCTGGTGTCTATCACCTCCAGCCGCTCGACCCGGGCGCCTGAGCGCTCCTTCAGCTCCGGCGTCTCATTGGCCAGTTTCAGAAAGGTGCCGCTGGACTGCTCGCCAGCGATGACTTCGGCGGCGCGCGCGGGGTCGTCACCTGTCTCCAGCCAATAGCTGGCGTGAATCCGCTGAGGATCAGATGCAACGGCCACCATCGACCTCCAAGGCCACGCCGGTGATGAACTCGGCATCGTCGCTGGCCAGGAAGGCGGTGGCCTTGGCAATGTCCAGCGGCGTGGACATGCGGCCCATCGGAATCGTCGCGATGATCTTGGCGCGGGTCTCCGCGCTGTCCTCGCCGGGCAGAAAGTCCTGGATCAGGCCGGTGGGGCTCATCACCGGGTTGATCGCGCAGACCCGTATGCCGTCCGGCGCCAGCTCGATGGCCATGCCCTTGGTCAGGGTGATGGCCGCGCCCTTGGTGCCGGCATACCAGCTCAGGCCAGGCCGCGGCCGCAGGCCGGCGGTGGAGGCGATATTGATGATGACGCCGCTGCGCTGCTGCTTGAACAGCGGCACGGCGTGGATGGCGCCAAGATAGATGCTCTTCACATTGGTCGCATAGACGCGGTCGAAGGTGGCCTCGTCGACCTCCAGCATCGACTGGTTCTTGTGCGTCGTGCCGGCGTTGTTGATCAGTATGTCCAGCCGGCCGTAGTGCTTGACGGTGGCGGCCACCATGGCGCCGACAGACTCGTTCTTCGTCACGTCGGCGTGCACCGGAATCGCCTTGCCGCCGGCGGCCTCGATCTCTGCAGCCACTCTCTCGGCGGCGTCCATGCGCCAGTCGGCGACGACGACCTTGGCGCCGAGCTCGGCAAACAGCTTGGCGATGCCTTCACCGAAGCCGCTGCCGCCGCCGGTGACGATGGCGACACGATCTTGCAGTTTCTTGTCCGTCATTTGGAAATCCTTAGCCGTGTTGGATGGCGATGGTCTTGATGGTGGTGAAGCTGCGCAGGCCTTCAAAAGCCTTCTCGCGGCCGTAGCCCGAATGCTTCATGCCGCCGAAGGGCAGCTCGATGCCGCCGCCGGCGCCGTAGTTGTTGATGAAGACCTGGCCGGCCTCGATGCGTTGGGCGGCGCGCAGCTGCAGCGCACCGTCGCGCGTCCAGACGGCGGCGGTGAGGCCGAACGGCGTGCCGTTGGCCAGATCGATTGCTTCTTCTTCGGTATCGAAGGCGAAAGCCGCGAGCACCGGGCCGAAGACCTCGCCCTGGGCGACCGGGTGCTGGGCCGGCACGGCGTCCAGCAGCATCGGCGGGAAGAAGAAGCCGCCGGCCGGTGCATCGGAAGCCAGCCTGGCGCGGGCGGCGACGCGCACGCCGTCGCTGGTGGCCGCTTCAATCATCGAGGCCACCCGGTTCAGCTGGCGGCGGTTGATCAGCGGGCCGCAGTCGAGATTGGCGATGCCGGCGCCGGTGTTCAGCGCCTCGAAACGGGCCTTCAACCGGCCCATCACATCGGCATAGATGCTGCGTGCGATCAGCACGCGGCTGCCGGCGGCGCAGGTCTGGCCGGCGTTCTGCACGATGGCGTTGACGACCACCGGCATCGCCTTGTCCAGATCAGCGTCGGCGAACAGGATCTGCGGCGATTTGCCACCCAATTCGAGCGTCACCGGCACGTGGTTGACGGCGGCGGCCTGGGCCACGGCCGTGCCGGTCTGCGGCGAACCGGTGAACGAGATGTGGTTGATGCCGGTGTGGGCGGCCAGCGCGGCGCCGGCCTCAATGCCCAGCCCGCAGACGATGTTCAGCGCGCCGGCCGGCAGGCCGGCTTCGAGTGCCAGTGCGGCGATGCGCAGCGGCGTCAGGCAGGCGTCCTCGGCCGGCTTGACGACGCAGGCATTGCCGGCGGCCAGCGCGCCGCCGACAGAGCGGCCGAAGATCTGCGCTGGGTAGTTCCACGGAATGATGTGGCCGGTCACGCCGTGCGGCACGCGCATCGCGATCACCGTGCTGCCCTGGGCATAGGGAATGGTCTCGCCATGCAGCTTGTCGGCCGCGCCGCCGTAGTACTCGAAGTAGCGGGCGCAGGCGGTGATGTCGGCGCGGGCCTGCTGCATGGGCTTGCCGGTGTCGCCGCATTCCAGTTCGGCCAGCTCGTCGTGGTGCTGCAGTATCAGCGCCGACAGGCGCGACAGGATGCGGCCTCGCTCGGTGGCCGTCTGCCGACCCCAGGCGCCGTGGAAGGCGGCGCGCGCGGCCTGCACCGCGGCATCGACATCGCGGGCATCGCTGCGCGGCAGGGTGGTGAAGACCTGGCCGTCGGACGGGTCGAGCACCTCAATCGTCGCGCCGCTGGCGGCGGCGCAGCGCTCGCCGGCGATCAGGTTTTGTTGCGGGGCCAAGGTCTTCATATCGATTCCTTCCTTTATCGGACAGCCTGGATGGCGGCTATTTTGTCCGCTCCGAACTCCTTGGCAAACTGGGCGTAGGCGGGCACCACGGCCTTGCGGAAGCTTTCGCCGTCGACCTTCTCTATCACCTGCATGCCGTCCTTGCGCAGCTGGGCAATGCCGTTGGCCTCATCCTCGTTGACCTTTTTTCGCTGGGCGATGCCGCCCTTCTGCGCGGCCTCGACGAAGACCTTTTTGTCGGCATCCGACAGCTTGTTCCAGATGTTGGGCGACAGGATGATCACGGCCGGCGAATAGACGTGCCCGGTCAGCGACAGGTACTTCTGCACCTGGGCGAACTTGGCCGACAGGATGACCGGAATCGGGTTCTCCTGGCCATCGACGGTGCCCTGCTGCAGCGCGGTGAACAGCTCCGGAAAGGCCATCGGCGTGGGCAGCAGACCGAAGGTCTTGTAGCCGTCCATATGCACCTTGTTCTCCATCGTGCGCAGCTTGAGCCCGGAGGCGTCGCTGGCGGTCATGATGGGGCGCTTGTTATTGGTCATGTGGCGGAAGCCGTTTTCCGTCCAGGCCAGGCCGATCAGGCCCTTGGCGGCCATCTTCTTCAGCAGGTCCTGGCCGATGGGGCCGTCCATCGTGTGGCGCGCATGGTCGTAGTCGCGGAACAGGAAGGGGATGTCGACGATCTTGGTCTCGGGCACGAAGTTGCCCAGGGCGCCTGTCGAGGCATTGACCAGGTCCTGCGTGCCCAGCTGCACCGCCTCGATCTGCTCGCGCTCGCCACCCAGCGCCGAGTTCGGGAACTGCTGGCACTTGTAGCGGCCCTGGGTGTTCTTCTCGACCTCGTCGCAGAAGGTCACCGAGCCGACCCAGTAGTGCGAGTCCTTGGCCGGCGTGTAGCCAATCTTCAGCACGGTCTGGGCCGAGGCGCTGCCCAGGCTCAGGGCGAGGGTGGCGGCGAGTGCGCTGACGCGCAGCAGGGAAGCGTGGGTCATTTTGTCTCCTGGGAAGGACGGAACGGATCACCCGCCGCTTCTGTGGCAGCTGGGCGAGAAGGCGAAAAGGGCTCAGGTGATGCGGCGGATGCTTTCGGCGATCTCTGCGCGGTCGAACACCTGCTTCCAGTCCTCGCGCATCAGCCTGGGCTTGCCGAAGGTGATGGCCTTGTTGCAGGCGTCGGAGAACTGGCCTGGGATCTCCTTGAAGATCACCGCGGCGAGTATGGTCATATGGCCGAGCAGGAAGTCGCGTGCGGCCTCGGCCGGCACGCCGCGCGCCACGACCTCGTCCATGGCCTCGCGCATCACGTCCAGCAGGGTGGCGCAGACGGTCTCGGACAGGCCGGGCTCCAGCAACGCCATCTGGTCGACGGTCAGCCGGTAGGAGCGCAGGATGGGCGCGTAGATGACCTTGGCGATGTCCTCGCCCAGCGCGAAGTCCGCATCCGTGCCCTGCATCAGCGCGCTGACCACCGACTGCTTGGCGTGTCCTCCGCCGAAGAAGTCGCGCCGCGCCTCGGGCGTGGTCTCGTCATTGAAGATCGGCGGGTGGCAGGGGTGGGCGACGAAATAGACCAGATCGGGCCGCTCCGGCAGATGGCCGGCAAAGGGCGCCGCGGCATCCAGGGTCATGACCATCGTGCCCGGTTGCAGCAGCGGCGCAATCTCGTGCGAGAGCTTGCCGATCAGGGTGTCGGGCACGGCCAGGATGACCACATCGGCCCCGTCCAGCGCCGCCTCGGCCGAGACGCAGGCCAGGCCCAGCTCGTCCTGCAGCCGCTGCCGGCCCACCGCGCCCGGCTCCACATGCCGGACCTTGTAGGCCGAGCCCACCAGGTTGCGGGCCAGCCGCACCCCCATCTTGCCGCCAGCGCCAAACAGCGCAATCGTTGCACTCATCAAAACCTCCAGACCAGAAGTGGGGTCAGACTCCAATTCTTCGGAGTCTGTTGGTCTAATGGTATGATGAGTACGTCACATCATCTATGGCGTAAACCCTTGCGTTCACGCCTCATTGCGGCGCGATCGAAGGCACCGGCGCCACTACCGCCGGCGGGTACACCAGATCGCGCAACGCCAGGCTGATCTGCGGGATGTAGGTGATCAGCATCAGGCAGCCGATGATCACCAGCACAAAGGGCAAGAGGTACTTGACGATGCGGTCCAGCGAGATCTTGGCCACCGTGCAGGCGGCGAACAGATTGACGCCGAAGGGCGGCGTGATCATGCCCAGCGCCAGGTTGACGACCATGATGGTGCCGAAGTGCACCGGATCGACCCCGAAGTGCCGGGCCACCGGCACCAGGATCGGCGCCAGCACGATGATGGCCGCCGAGGTCTCGATGAACATGCCGATCACGAACAGAGCGGCATTCACGCCCAGCAGGAACCACATCGGCGACTGCAGCACCTCGGTCAGCCAGGCGCCCAGCGCCTCGGGCACACCGGCACGGGTGATCAGAAAGGCGAACAGGCCGGCGTTGGCGATGATGAACATGATCACCGCGCTGGAGATCACCGACTTGCGGAACACCGGGACAAGGTCCTTGAAGGTCAGCTCGCGGTGGATGAACAGGCCGACGATCAGCGCATAGAACACCGCCACCACCGAGGCCTCGGTGGGCGTGAAGATGCCGCCGTAGATGCCGCCCAGAATGATCACCGGCATCAAGAGCGCAAAGCCGGCCTTGTAGGTGGCGGTGCCCACGCTCAGGCGGCCGTCGCCATCCTTCAGGCCCCAGCCCTTCCAGCGGCAGTAGAGGTGCACGAACAGCATCAGCACGCCGCCGATCAGCAGGCCGGGCCCGAAGCCGGCGATGAACAGCTCGCCGATAGACACCTCGGCCGACACGCCGAACAGAATCATCGGGATCGACGGCGGAATGATCACGCCCAGCTCGGCCGCAGTGGCCTGCAGCGCGGCCGCGTATTCGCGCGGGTAGCCATGCTTGATCAGCGCCGGTATCAGGATGGAGCCGATGGCGAAGGTGGTGGCCACCGACGAGCCCGACACCGCCGCGAAGATCATGCAGGTCAGCACGCAGGTCATGGGCAGACCGCCCTGCACACCACCGACCAGGGACTTGGCGAAGTCCACCAGGCGGCGCGAGATGCCGCCGGTCTCCATCAGATTGCCGGCGAGTATGAAGAAGGGCACGGCCGCGAGCGGGAATTTGTCGATCGCGGTGAACATCTCCTTGGGCGCAAGCACCAGGCGTTCGGGGTCGAAGAAGGCCAGGCCCAGCATGGCGGAGCCGCCAATCGAGACGGCGATGGAGACGCTGAAGGCAAAGGCCAGCAGCATCGTGATGAGCAGGGTGAATGACATGATGTGGGTCGCTTCCAGGCTGGTCTACTGAGCGTTTTCCAGCTCTTCGTTCATCGGATCGACATGCTGGGCCAGCACGGCCACCAGGGCCAGCGCGGCGCCCACCGGCAGGGCGGCATAGGCCCAGGCCATCGACAGCTCCATGCTGGCGAAGGTCTGGAAGCGCACGCGCCAGGCCAGGTTGATGCCGTAGCACAGCAGCACGCTCAGAAAGGCCAGCGAGCTGAGCGTGATCAGCCAGCGCACCGCCTGATGGAAGACGCCCTTGCTCATGCGCAGCATCAGGTCCACCGAGACCAGCGCGCCGCGCCGGAAGGCCACCACCACGCCCAGCATCACGCACCAGATCAAGAGGCGCCGCATCGACTCCTCGGTCCAGGTCGACGGTTGCGACAGCACGAAGCGCGTCACCACCTGCCACAGGCCCAGGGCGCTGATCACGGCCAGCAGCACACAGGCCACGTTGAGGGCGAAATTGCTCAGATGGCGGTCGACCGCCAGCAGAAGAGTGCGCATGGCGCCTCCTGGTCAAACCGGGCCGGCGCGAGTGAGCGCCGCCCGGATTCTGGTTGAACGAGACTTACTTGACAGCCTGGATCGCGGCAATCTTGTCGGCGCCAAATTCCTTGGCGAAGCCGACATAGGCCGGTGCCACGGCCTTGCGGAAGCTCTCGCCATCCACCTTCTCGACCACCAGCATGCCGTCCTTCTTCAGCTGGGCGATGCCGGTGGCCTCGTCGTCATTGACCTTCTTGCGCTGCGCGGCGGCGCCCTTGTTGGCGGCGTCGACGAAGACCTTTTTGTCGGCGTCGGACAGCTTGTTCCAGACGGTGGGCGACAGCAGCAGCACCGCCGGCGAGTAGACGTGGCCGGTCAGCGACAAGTGCTTCTGCACCTGCGAGAACTTGGATGCCAGGATGACCGGAATCGGGTTCTCCTGGCCATCGACGGTGCCCTGCTGCAGCGCGGTGAACAACTCCGGGAAGGGCATCGGCGTGGGCAGCAGGCCGAAGGTCTTGTAGCCCTCCATATGCACCTTGTTCTCCATCGTGCGCAGCTTCAGGCCGGAGGCGTCGGTGGCGTGGACGATGGCGCGCTTGCTGTTGGTCATGTGGCGGAAGCCGTTCTCCGTCCAGGCCAGGCCGATCAGGCCCTTGCCCTGCAGCTTCTTCAGCACATCCTGGCCGATCGGGCCATCCATGGTGTGGCGGGCATGGTCGTAGTCGCGGAACAGGAAGGGAATGTCGAAGATCTTCGCCTCGGGCACGAAGTTGCCCAGCGGGCCGGTCGAGGTATTGGTCAGATCCTGCGTGCCCAGCTGCACGGCCTCGATCTGCTCGCGTTCGCCGCCCAGCGCCGATGAAGGGAACTGCTGGCACTTGTAGCGGCCGGCCGTGCCCTTCTCCATTTCGTCGCAGAACACGGTGGAGCCCACGCCGTAATGCGACTCCTTGCTGGTGGCATAGCCAATCTTCAGCACGGTTTGTGCGGCGGCGCTGCCGGCCAGCGCGCACAGCGCGGCGGTGATCAGGGTGGTCTTGAATGTCGTGGTCATGCTTGTCTCCGTCTCTAGGTTTTGGTGGATGGGTTGGGAAAGTGTTCAGACGCGCAGCGGGATCGTCACGGCCGCCGGGTTGTCCTGCACATACTGCAGCACGATGCTCTTGAAGTCACTGTCGGGCCGCAGGCCCAGGCGCTCGCGCCGGGCCGACTCGAAGCGCGCCGGCCAGCCGCCGACCATGCGTGCCACGCCGGTGTCGGGCTCGAAGCGCACGCGGGCCACGGCCTCGGGGCCGGCCACGGCGGCCAGAGCGTCCAGCATCTCTTGCACGCTGACGGTCAGCGCCGGCAGGTTCAGCGCGGTGCGGCCGCCGAAGGCCTCGCGATCGGCCTCGAACACGGCGATCAGGCCCTCGATGGTGCGGGCCGGCGAGGCCAGGGCGATGCGCGTCTCGGGGGCGACCGGGCAGACGGCGTCCAGCCCGGCCAGCGGCTCGCGGATGATGCCGGACAGAAAGCCCGAGGCGGCGCCATTGGGCCGGCCGGGCCGCACCGACACCGTCATCAGCCGCGCCGTGCGGCCATCGATATAACCCTTGCGCGTGTAGTCGGCCACCAGCTGCTCGCAGATGAATTTGTGCACGCCGTACGACGACTGCGGCGTGGGCAGGGTGTCATCCTGCACCACGGCCGGCAGCGGCAGGGCCGGGTCTGAACCGAACACGGCCACCGAGCTGGCGAAGACGAGCCGCGGCGCCGCGGCGCCCCGCTGGGTGTGTGCACGCAGCGCGTCGAGCAGTGCGCGGGTGGTGTCGAGATTGGAGCGCAGGCCCAGCTCGAAATCCAGCTCGCATTCGGCCGATACCGCCGAGGCCAGGTGGAACACGCCGTCAAAGCCCTCTGTGCCCAGGGCCGTGCATTGGTCCAGCAGCGCGCCGGTGCGGGCCTGCACCCGGGCATCTGCCATCAGGTCGACCGGTGGCGGGAACAGATCGGCCAGCACCAGGGTGTTGATCTTGCGACCGTTCAATTGACCGCGGGCCAGCAGCGTGCGGGCGAGCCGTGCGCCGAGAAACCCGGCCCCGCCGGTGATCAGCAACTTCATGATTGGGAGTCCTTGTAGGGGGCGAACCAGGCCAGGCCTTCAGACGTGGCCCCGCGCGGTCGGTACTCGCAGCCGATATGGCCGGCGTAGCCCAGCTCGTCCAGCAGCGCGAACAGATAGGGATGGTTGATCTCGCCAAGGTCGGGCTCGTGCCGCAGCGGCACGCCGGCGATCTGGATATGGCCGACGCGGCCCGTCGGCAGGTACTGGCGCAGCTTCATCGCCAGATCGCCCTCGACGATCTGGCAGTGGTACAGATCCATCTGCACCTTCAGATTGGCCGCGCCGACCTCGGCGACAACGGCATGGGCCTCGTCCTGCCGGTTCAGGAAGAAGCCCGGGATATCGCGCGTGTTGATAGGTTCGATCAGCACCTCGCGGCCGGCGCTGGCGGCCTGCCGGGCGGCCCAGACGAGATTGGCCAGGTAGGTGGCGCGCAGGGCGGCACGGTCGGCGCCCGCGGGCACCAGACCGGCCATCAGATGGATGCGCGGGCAGGCCAGCGCCTCGGCATAGGGCAGGGCCTGCTCCAGGAAACCGCGGCGGAACTCGTCCTCGCGCCCGGGCAGGCAGGCGATGCCGCGCTCGCCGGCCTCGAAGTCGCCGGGCGGAGCGTTGAACAGCACCTGGCGCAGGCCGCTGTCGGCCAGCCGTTGCGCCAGTTCCGCTTTTTCAAATGCATAGGGGAACAGGTACTCGACAGCGCGGAAGCCGTCCGCCGCCGCAGCAGCAAAGCGGTCGAGGAAGCCGTGCTCCGTGTACATCATCGTCAGGTTGGCGGCGAAACGGGGCATGGATGCTTTCTTCCTTGTTCTCTTGCTTACCAGCGCGCACCAAACTGGCTGCGCAATTCGTTGATCTGGGCGTCGCTGAGCGGCGCGGGTTTTGTCATCAGCCACAGCCTGGCCGTCTCTTCCAGCTCTTCGAGCACGGCCATCGCGCTGGCCGGCGATTCGTGCCAGACGTTGGGCCCCAGCCGGTCCAGCATCACGGCGCGCAACGGGGCACCGCTGCGCTGCGCACGCAGAATGGCCGCCGCCACGGCCTCGGCCGCGGCCGGGTCGCCAGGCCGGTGGTAGCGGATCAGCGGCACATGGCCGACCTTCATCACGTAGTAGGGCGTGATCGGCGGCACGATGTCATGTTCGGTCCAGACGCCGGCCAAGGTCAGCGCCACCAGATGGGTGCTGTGGGTGTGGATCACGCAGTGCGCGTGAGGCTCGGCCTCGTAGATGCGACGGTGCAGGGCCAGGGTCTTGCTGGCCGTTGCGCCGGCCAGCTGCCGGCCGTCCGCGGCCACATGGGCCAGATCGTCCGGCTTCAGAAAGCCCAGGCAGGCATCGGTGGGCGTGATCAGAAAGCCCTCACCCTCGGCCAGGCGCACGCTGATATTGCCGGCCGTGGCATGCACATAGCCGCGCTCGAACAGCGAGCGGCCGACGCGGCAGATCTCGATGCGCAGGGCGCTGTGTTCGAAGTCCATCACGCCACCTGCGCCAGGGCTTTGGCAAAGAAGTCGACGCCGCCGAAGTTGCCGGACTTCAGGGCCAGCAGCAGCTGCCGCCCCTGGGCCTGCGTCCAGGGCACGCCGGGGTCTATCGGCGCGCCGATGCGCAGCGACTGAACGCCGAGTGCCTGCACCACGGCGCCCGAGGTTTCGCCGCCGGCCACCACCAGCCGACGCACGCCGCCCTCGACCAGGCCTTGCGCGATCTGCGCCAGGCAGTGCTCGACGAGTTGCCCTGCCCGCTCCACACCCAGCGCCGCTTGCGCCGCCTGCACCTGTTGCGGCGCAGCGGTGGCATAGATCAGCACCGCTTCCTGCTGCTGAGCGGCCCAGGCCAGCGCGGCCGCGGCGAGATCATTGCCTTCGGCCATCGCCAGTGCATCGACATGAAAGCCCGGCTTGCCCGCCTGCAGCCAGTGCTGCACCTGGGCATTCGTCGCCGTCGAGCAGGAGCCGGACAGCACAGCGGCCTTGCCGCCCACGGCGGGCAGGTTCGCTGCCTGTGCATCGGGCTGCAGCCAGCCGCGCGCCGCATAGACCTCGGGCAGGCCCAGGGCCACGCCGGAGCCGGCGGTGATCAGCGGCAGGTCGGCGCAGGCTTGCGCCAGCACGCGCAGGTCATCGTTGCTGACGGCATCGGCCACGGCCAGGCGCACGCCCTCGCTGCGCAGCGCCTCGATGCGCTCGCAGGTGGCGACCGTGCCCAGCGCCAGCGTGTCGTAGCGCAGCAGGCCGACCTGGCCTTTGGCCTGCGCCTGCAACACACGCACCAGGTTGGAGTCCGTCATCGGCGTCAGCGGATGGCTGCGCATGCCCGAGTCGCTGAGCAACTGGTCGCCCACGAACAGATGGCCGCGGAACACCGTGCGGCCGTTTTCCGGGAAGGCGGGGCAGGCGATGGCGAAGTCGGTGCCGAGTGCCTCCATCAGCGCCTCGGCCACCGGACCGATATTGCCGGCGGCGGTCGAGTCGAAGGTAGAGCAGTACTTGAAATAGAACTGGCGCGCGCCGGCTTGCTGCAGCCAGCGCAGGGCCGCCAGCGATTCGGCCACCGCCTGATTGGCCGGTGTGGTGCGCGACTTCAGCGCCACGACCACGGCGTCGGCATCGGGCAGCGCGGCATCTGCCGCCGGCACGCCAATCACCTGCACCGTGCGCATGCCGGCGCGCACCAGCATGCTGGCCACATCGGTGGCGCCGGTGAAGTCGTCTGCAATGACGCCGAGGATGATGCTCATGTTCGCGCCTGTGGCAATTCGAGTCCGGCCAGCTGCGCATAGAACTTGATCACGGCCGAGTCGTCCTCGCCCCCATGGCCGGCGGCGGCGGTGGCCAGGTACAGCTGATGCGCCTGTGCGGCCAGCGGCAGCGGGAACTGCAGCTTGCGCGCGGCGTCGAGCACGATGCCCAGGTCCTTGATGAAGATGTTCACCGCCGACAGCGGCGTGTAGTCGCCGGCCAGGATGTGGGGCACGCGGTTCTGGAACATCCAGCTCATGCCGGCCGAGTTGCAGATCACCTCGTACAGCTGCTCCGGGTCGGCGCCGGCGCGCATGCCCAGGGCCATGCCCTCGCAGGCGGCGGCAATGTGCACGCCGGCCAGGTGCTGATTGACCATCTTCACCGTCGAGCCGATGCCGGCCTTGTCGCCCAGCCGGTAGACCTTGCCGGCGATCGCATCGAGCAGCACGCCGGCCGCTGCAAAGGCCTCGGGCTTGCCGGAGGCCATCACCGTCATCTGGCCCTCGGCCGCCTTCTTGGCCCCGCCAGAGACCGGGCCGTCAATCAGCCACAGGCCGCGCTCGGCCAAGCGGGCCTCCCACAGCGGCGGCAGGGTCGGGTCCACGGTGGCTGAGGTGACGATCACCGAGCCCGGCTTCAGCGTGGCGGCCAGGCCGCCTTCGGCGAACAGCACGTCCTCGGTCTGCGCGGCATTGACGACGAGCACCACGACCACATCGCAGTGCGCACCCAGCTCGGCCAGCGAGGCAGTGCTGCGGCCACCGTCGGCGACGAAGCGTTCGCGCGCCTCGGCCCGGGTGTCCAGGCCCCAGGTCGGCACGCCGCGCCTCAGTGCCGAGACGGCGGCGCCATAGCCCATCGAGCCAAGGCCCACGACGCCCAGAGTCTTGCTTGTCATTTCCGTTTGTCCTTTGCTGCAGCAGGCGCGGTCAGCACGCCGGCAATTTCAAGCCGGCGCGCTGCCTGCACCATGTGATTGCTGGCCGCGCGCCGGGCGGTGGCGGCGTCGCGGGCGGCAATCGCCTCGACGATGGCGTGATGCTCCTCACGCACCGCGGCGGCAAAGCCCTGGTGGCGGGCCTCGTTGCCCCGCGTCACGCGCATCGCCTCGCGCAGGTATTGCTCCAGAAAGCCCAGCAGCCGGCCGAATTGCGGATTGCCCGAGGCCTCGGCGATGGCGCGGTGCAGGGCCAGGTCTTCATCGACGCCATCGCGCCCTGCGGCCACAGCCGCCTCCAGTGCCTTCTCGGCCCGCTTGATGGCCGCCACCTGCTTGCTGTTGCCGCGCTCGGCCGCCAGCGCGGCAATCTCGCCCTCCAGCGCCCGGCGCACCTCGACGACCTGGGCCACCGCCTGCACCGACTCCAGCACCTCGGGGTCGAAGGCCAAGGGCTTGTTGGTGGCCGGCGGCGCGACATAGACGCCCGAGCCCTGGCGCGAGATCAGCAGCCCCTGCGATTTCAGCTGGTGCACCGCCTCGCGCACCACCGTGCGTGACACGCCATGCAGCTCCGACAGCTGCTGCTCGGTGGGCAGCCGATCGCCCGGCGCCAGCGTGCCGGCCTGCACCTGATCGCCCAGCAGCGCCGCCAGGCGGTCCGACAGGCGGCTGGCCTGCAGACGCGGGCCGGCTGGCATCAGCGCGCTCATGACAAAGTGACCCGGAAAGCTGAATTCATCGGGTCATCATACAAATCTGCTTGGCGCTTCGAACCCGGGCAAACCCGGAGGCACCGATGTCAGCCGCTCACTGCAGCGCCTCGACAGGCCTCAGTGCCAGCGCCTGGCGCACATGGCGCAGCGCGGCCACGGCCGTGACGGCCAGCGTCGCCGCGCTGGCCGCGGCCAGCGGCAGGGCCAGGCCGGTGGCCAGATCGATGCGGTCGATGAAGTCGCTCAGATAGCGATGGCCCAGCCAGGCCGCCAGCGGCAGGCCGATGGCCGCAGCCCAGCCCAGCGGCGCGGCGAACTCGGCCGCCACCTGGGCGGCGATGGCCCGGGGCCCGGCGCCATGCAGGCGGTGCAGGACCAGCTCGGTGCGGCGGCGGCGCAGCGTGTCGGCCACCAGCGCGTAGGCGCCCAGCATGGCCACGCCCACGGCCAGTAGCGACACGACGGCCAGCATCCAGGTCAGCTGCGCCTCCTGCTGATAGGCCTCGGCGCGCTGCTCGTCGGCCGTGGCGATGACGGTCAGCAGCGGCGGGCCATGGGTCTTCCAGATCTGCTCCAGCGCCAGGCGCATCGCCGGCACGTCGGGGCCGTGCACGGTCAGGTCCCATTGCGGCTCGTCGCTGAGCAGAAAGCCCTGTGGTTTGGCCGGCGCGCGCGCCGATTCCTGCTTCACATCGCCTATCACCGCGACCACGCGTCGCAGGTCCTTGCCCTCCTGCATCCAGCCGCCGCCGCCGCGCAGCAGCGCACCGACGGCGTCCTGCGGCTTTGCAAAGCCCAGTGCCACCGCGGCCTTGGCATCGAGCACCAGGCGCCCCTCGCCGCTGCCGGTCTGCAGGCTGCCGGCCAGCAGCTTCATGCCATAGGTCTCGAAGTATCCCGGCGAGACCGTGGTCATGCGCAGCAGCTGCTTGTGCTGATCGGCGCCCGGCTGCGCGCCGTCGCGGACATGCAGCTCGGTCTGGCCGTCGGTATCGCGCGCCGGGCGTGCGCTGCTGAAGCCCCAGTGCTGGATGGCCGGATGCTGGCGCACCGCCGCCACGAAGGCGTCCAGCTTGGGGATGAAGCCGGGCTCCACCATGGCGCTGAGCACCAGGCGGTTGTGCGTGGCAAAGCCGCGGTCGGCGTGCAGCAGGTGCTGGTGCTGCAGGGCCAGCACGCCGGTCATGGACAGCAGCAGCAGGGCGCCGCCCAGTTGCAGGGTCAGCAGGCCCTGGCGCACGCGCCGGCCCCAGGGGCCTTCGCTGGCCGTGCGGCCCTGCAGGGCCGGGGCCGGCGGGCGGCGCAGGGCCATCCAGGCCGGCAGGGCCAGGGTCAGCGGCAGCAGCAGGCCCACGCAGGCGGCCAGGCCCAAGAGGGCTTCCGGTGGCAGCGGATCGGCCAGCGGGTGGGCTGGCGACAGCCCGACCCAGTTACCCATCGCCGGCGCCGCCAGCCAGGCCAGCAGCAGCGCGCCGCCGGCGCTGGCCAGCAGGGGCAGCAGGGTCTCCAGCCCCCACAGCCGCAGCAGCTGGGCGCTGTTGGCGCCGAGGCTGCGGCGCAGCGCGGTTTCGCGCTGGCGCTGCAGCAGGCCGGCGGTCTGCAGATTCATGGTGTTGAAGGCCGCCAGCAGCAGCAGCAGCAGGCTGGCCGCACCGAGGGCGCCCAGCAGCTGCCAGCGCAGCTGGTTGTCCTCGCCCTCGAAGGGCAGCGCGGTCAGCGCCACGCCGCGGAAGTAGGCCGCCTCGCGCGGACCCTTTGCGTCGGCCTTCCATTCGGCCGGCAGCTGGGCAAAGAGCGGACTGGCCATAAAGGCCTCGCGCATCCAGCCGCCGACCTGCTCGACGCCGATGCCGGGCCGCAGCCGGGCATAGACGCGGCCGTTGATGCGGTAGATGGCCCGCAGGTCCTCCTCGTTGGCGATATTGCCGACCAGATCGACGCCGACCCGGGCATAGCTGACCATCGCGTCCTGCCGGCCCAGCGGGTTGCGCGGATCGGCCTTGGGGATGATGGCGGCCACGGTGTAGACCTTGCCGCGCGAGTCGAAGCTGCGGCCCAGGGCCTGGGCCGGCGGCAGATCGCCCCAGAGCTTGCGCACCAGCTCGGGCGTGATGGCGATGCCGTCGCGCTGCTGCAGCGCCGCCATCAGATCGCCATGCAGGGCCTTCAGCCCCATCAGCGGCACCAGCTCGGGGTCGGCGGCCAGCACACGCACCAGCTGCAGGCTGCCCTGCATCTGCACGGTCAGCGCCTCCTCGCTGCTGCGGTTGATCAGGTCCAGCGGCACCAGGCGTTCCTTCAGCATGGGCCCGAACGCCACCGGCGAGGCAGTGAACCAGGGGCTGGGCTGGCCCGGCGGATTGCCTCGGAAGTCCAGCATCACCACCCGCTCGGGCTCGGGAATGCCGGGGTCGGTGGCCGCCAGCGCCAACGCCAGCAGGCCTACCAGCAGGCAGACGGTCTGGGCCAGCATCAGCCCGCCCACGGCCACCGCGGTGGCGCCGCTGCGGGCGCGCAGGCTGCGCAAGGCGTCGAACAGCAGCGCTTTCATGCGTATTGCTCCGCCTGGGCGTCGACCAGCACCCGGCCGTCGAGCAGGCGCACGGTGCGCGAGGCCAGGGCTGCATGCTCGGCGCTGTGCGTCACCATCACCAGGGTCGTGCCCTCGTCGTTGAGCTCGCGCAGCAGGCGCATCACCTCCTGGCCATGGGCGCTGTCGAGGTTGCCGGTGGGCTCGTCGGCCAGCAGCAGGGCCGGGCGCGCGGCAATGGCGCGGGCAATCGCCACGCGCTGCTGCTGGCCGCCGCTGAGCTGGCTCGGGTGGTGGGCGGCGCGGTGGGCCAGGCCCAGGCGCTCCAGCACCTCGGCCACGCGGGCCCGCTGTGCATGTTCGGACAACGAGCCGTAGCGCAGCGCCAGCTGCACATTGGCCTGCACGCTCAATTCGTCCACCAGGTTGAAGCTCTGGAACACGAAGCCGATGCGGCCGCGGCGCAGCGCCGCCAGCTCGCGCTCGCTCTTGGCCGCCACGTCTTCACCGAGCAGCAGATAGCGGCCGCTGGTCGGCCGGTCGAGCAGGCCCAACAGGCCCAGCAGCGTCGATTTGCCGCAGCCCGAAGGTCCGGTGATGGCCACGTATTCGCCGGCCTCGATCTGCAGATCGATCGCGTCCAGCGCGGTGGTTTCGACGTCACCGCTGCGGTGGCGCTTGCTCAGCTGATTCAGTTCGATCATGGGAGGGCGAGCCTTTCGGCTTCTGATGGGGGTTGGGAAATCAAGACCTGCTCGCCGGCCCGCAGGCCGGACAGCACCTCGACCTGGCCGGCCGCGCGCCGGCCCAACTGCACGTTGCGGCGGCGCAGCTCTGCGCCGCTGCGCACATAGAGCTGGGTCTGCACGCCGGGGCCCTCGGGCAGCAGCAGGGCAGGTGTCGGCTGGCTGAGCTGAAGGCGCAGCTCGACCGCCTGGCCGGGATGCAGATCGGCTGGGGCCTTCGACTCGGGCCAGCGCAGCAGCACCCGCACCTTGCCGCCCTGCACCTGGGGCAGGGTCTGGGCCAGGCTGAGCATGCCGCTGGCGCTGCTGGCCACCAGGCCTGGTTGCAGGCGCGGCAGATAGTACTCATCGACCTCGGCCACCAGCTGGGTGCCGCCGTTCGGGTCGTCGATGCGGCCCAGCCGGTCGCCGGGGCGCACGCTGGCGCCGACCTGCAGCTCGAAGCCGCTGAGCTGGCCGGCAATCGGCGCGCGCTGCTGCAGGCGCTCGCGCGAGCGCTCCAGCAGCTGCAGGCCGCGCTGCAGGCCCTGCACGGCGCGGCCCATCTCGGCCAGCGATTGCTCGCGGGTCTCGGCCTCCAGGCGCTGATCGGCACGGGCCTGCTGCAGCAGCTGCGCGGCCAGGCGCTGCTGGCGCTGGGCCTGCTCCAGCACGGCCAGCGACACAAAGCCGGCCGCCGCCAGCTGGGCCTGGCGCTCCAGCTCGGCCTCGGCCTGCTGTTGTGCCGCCTGCAGCTGGGCCAGCTCGCGCCGGTTCTGCGCCAGGCTGGCCGCCTGGGCGCTGCGCTGCACCGACACATTGGCCATCTGCTGCGCCACCTCGGACGAGCGCTGCATCAGCAGCTGCTCCTGCTCGGGGCTGTGCAGCCGGTACAACGGCGCGCCGGCCGCGACCCACTGGCCGTCGTGGGCCAGCACCGCCTCGACCCGGCCGGCCTCGGCGGCGTCGAGCTGCACCGAGTGCAGGGGCTCCACGCGCGCGCGCAGCGGCAGCTCGTCGCGAAACTCGCCCTCGCGCACCGGTGCCAGCTGGGCGCTTGAGGCCAGCTTCTGCAGCTGCGGCACGCGCTGCCAGGCCAGCAGCAGGCCGGCCAGCACCAGCAGCGCCAGCAGGTGCAGGGGCCAGCGCCGCAGCCAGCGCCGCCAGCGTGGCGGCGGCGGCAGCGGGCGGTCCATCGCGGCGCCGCTGGGCAGGGCGTGGAGCTTGGGGTGGGTGGGCGTCGTCACGCTTCGCAGCTTCGGGCTTGGGCGGGCGCTGGCCAAGCCCCCTGTCCGCTTCCGGACACCGGGCTGGCGCGCGGGCGCGCAGGCCTGCGAAGATGCGCACCGTGACAGAAACCACCCTTCTCCTGCTCGACGACGACCCCGATGTGGGCCTGGCCGCGCAGCTGCTGCTGCAACGCCGCGTGGCGCCGCTGACCTGTTTGCGCCGCCCGGCCGAGCTGATGGCGGCGCTTGACCGCCTGCAGCCGGCCCTGCTGCTGCTGGACCTGAACTTCGGCCCCGGCCGCACCGATGGCGAGCAGGGCCTGCGCCTGCTCGCCGAGGTGCAGGCGCGGCCGCAGCCGCCGGTCGTCGTCGTGATGACGGCCTATGCCGACATCGATCTGGCCGTGCAGGCGCTCAAGCGCGGCGCCTTCGACTTCATCACCAAGCCCTGGGACAACGTGCGCCTGATCGCCACCTGCCGCGAGGCACTGCAGCGCGCGCTGCCGGCGATGGCCGGCGAGCCTGCCCCGGCCGCCGCCGAGCCGCTGCGCTCGCTGGCCGCCCAGGAGCGGGCCGCCGTGCTGGCGGCTATTGGCCAGGCCCAGGGCAATCTCAGCGCGGCGGCGCGGCTGCTGGGGCTGTCTCGGGCGGCGCTGTACCGGCGGCTGGACAAGCATGGGCTCTGACCATGGTGCTTGAGCTGCTGCGCCTGCTTGCCGCCGCGCTGCTGTGGGCCGCGGCCGGGGCGCTGGCCTGGACCGCATCCGATGCGCCCCGCGCCTGGGTGGGTGCCGTGCTGCTGGCCCTGCTGGGCCTGGTGCTGTGCGGGCCGCTGGCCTGGAGGGCCTCGCGCGCCCGCGCCGCGGCGCCCGCAGTGCCCGAGCCCGCCCCCCTGCCTGACCTGCATCGACTGGCCGTGTTGCAAGCCCAGCTGGAGCATCTGCCTGTGGCCGCCTGGGCCCAGGTCGACGATGGCCTGCTGGCGTTGAGCAGCCGCGCCCGCCGCCTGGCCGCCCCCGGCGGCGTGCGAGATATCGAGGCCCTGCTGCAGCTGCTGCGCGGCGCCAGCCACAGCGGCCCGGTGGTGCTCGACACCGAGCGCGGCAGCGAGCGCTGGCAGCTGCAGCGCCAGGCGCTGTCGCTTGACGGCCAGGCCCAGGCCCTGCTGGTGCTGGTGCCGCTGGAGAACGAGCTGGAGTCCGAATCGCTGCAGGCCTGGCAGCAGCTGGTGCAGGTGCTGACGCACGAGATCATGAACTCGCTGACGCCGATCAAAAGCCTCAGCCAGACGGCGCTGATGCTGCTCGACGAGCCCGGCGGCGAGGCCGAGCTGCGCATCGCGCTCGATGCCATCGAGCACAGGGCCGAGGGCCTGTCCAGCTTTGTGCGCACCTACCGCCGCGTCAGCCAGTGGCCGGCGCCGGAGATGGCACCGGTCGATCTGCGCGAGTTCTTCCAGCGGCTGCAGCAGGCCGTGGCCCCGGCCTGGGCCGCGCGCGGCGGCGAGGCGAGCTTCGAGCTGGCCTCGCCCAGCCTGCGCCTGCAGGCCGATGCCGGCCAGCTGGAGCAGGCGCTGCTGGCCCTGCTCAACAACGCCGAGCAGGCCACCCTGGGGCAGGCCGCGCCGCGGCTGTGGGTGCAGGCCCGCCAGGGCCGGGGCGGCCGCCTGCAGATCAGCGTGCGCGACAACGGCCCCGGCGTGCCCGCCGGCCTGGAGCGCAAGATCTTCCTGCCTTTCTTCAGCGCCCGCGAGGGCGGCCAGGGCATAGGCCTGACGGTGGTGCGCCAGCTCGTCCACGGCATGGGCGGCCGCGTGCGCCATGTGCGGCCGCTGGAGGGCGGGGCGGCTTTCGTGCTGAGCTTCTGAGCCTCAGCCGTTCTTGATACGGCTCACCAGCGCCTGCGCGTAGGCGGCCGTGCTGGCGCTGCCGCCCAGGTCGCCGGTGCGCACCTTGTCGATGTTCAGCGTCGCGTCTATGGCCTGGCGCAGCCGCGTCGCTTCGTCGGTCAGCTTGCAGTGGTCCAGCATCATCGCCGCGGCCAGCAGCAGAGCGGTCGGGTTGGCTTGCCCCAAGCCGGCGATGTCGGGGGCGGAGCCGTGCACGGCCTCGAAGATCGCGGCGTCCGCGCCGATGTTCGCGCCCGGCGCCATGCCCAGGCCGCCGACCAGGCCGGCCACCAGGTCGGACAGGATGTCGCCGAACAGATTGGTCGTCACCAGCACGTCGAACTGCCAGGGGTTGAGCACGAGCTTCATTGCGCAGGCGTCGATGATGACGGTGTCCAGCGCGATGCGGTCCTTGTACTTGCGCGCCCACAGCTCCTCGCCGGTCTCCAGGAACAGGCCGGTCAGCGCCTTCATGATGTTGGCCTTGTGGACGATGGTCACCTTCTTGCGGCCGGTGGCAATCGCCAGCTCGAAGGCGTACTCCAGCAGGCGGCGGCTGCCCTGGCGGGTGTTGACGCCGGTGGCCATGGCCACCGCATGGGGGTCGCCATCGATGGGCACATAGTGCTCGTGGCCGATGTACAGCCCTTCGAGGTTTTCGCGCACCACCAGCAGATCGATATTGTCGAAGCGGCCGCCCGGGATGATGGTGCGGGCCGGCCGCACATTGGCGTAGAGCTGGAATTCCTCGCGAAGCCGCACGTTCGACGAGCGATAGCCCCCGCCCGAAGGCGTCTCCAGCGGCCCCTTCAGCGCCAGCCGGGTGCGGCGGATGCTGTCCAGCGTGGCCTGCGGCAGCGGGTCGCCATGGGCCTGCACGCCGCCGAGGCCGGCGATCTGGCGGTCCCACTCAAACGGGGCGTTCAGCGCATCGAGCGCGGCCAGCGTGGCGTCAACGATCTCGGGGCCTATGCCGTCCCCGGGGATGAGTGTGGCGGGAATGCGGGTGGTCATGGTGTGCGTGGTGTGGCGGGTTGATGGGCGGCGACTGCAGATACGCAGGGTACTCCAGAGCTTCAGGTCTGGCCCCAAGACGCGATTGAAACAAACGATACCGGCCCGGTGCCGAATGGAAGCCGCGCTGATACCCGGCCTGCCCATGCTGGGGGTCCAACCACCGGAACCCCCATGAAAACAACAATCCTGAGTGCCGCCCTGGCGCTGGCCTTCACTGCTGCCCAGGCGGTCACGCTGACGCCCGATCACAGCGTCTTTCTGCCGGGCGTCTCGGCGCTGAACAATCCGGCGCTGGCGGGTGGTGTGCTGCTGGACAGCATGATGACGAGCTTCACCTACAAGCCCTATCAGAACCTGCCCATCGCCACCGGCCAGGTGGCTTCGTCGGTGGTGCGGCGCACCGATGGCACGCTGGACTTCTACTGGCAGGTCTTCAACTCACCCGCGTCCCTGGCCGGCGTGGGCCAGCTGCGCATCGGCGGCTTCAGCACCAAGCCCTCGGCCATAGACCTCAACTGGCGCTCCGACCTGGGCGGCGACATTGCCCCGAACAGCGCCTACCAGTACGGAGCCTGGGCCAGCAGCCCGGGCTTCAATGTGCAGTTCTACAAACCGGGCGACCTGTACTTCCCGGGCAACTCGCTGGAGCAGCTGAGCCCCGGCAACGCCTCGGCCCTGATCTTCATGCACAGCGACGCCCATTTCTACGACAAGCTGGCCATGATGGACGTGACCAACAGCAGCTCCACCTCGGTCTCGGGCTGGTGGTATACCTTCGGGCCGACGAACGTGCCCAGCGCCGTGCCTGAGCCTGGCAGCTATGCCTTGCTGGGCATGGGCTTGCTGGTGATCGGCGCCAGGCGCCGCGCTGCGGCGGCATCGGTGGCAGTGGCTGGGTGACGTAAGCGCCTTCGGCGATCGGTCGATCGGCGCGACGCTGCTGTAAACGGTTTGTATGCTGTATTCTTTGAATACATATCAAAAGCTGTTTAATTGAAATACAGCTCATGATGCGTAAAATAAATTAACGCATTACAATCTGTAAATTGAAAATACAGCGCATCACTTGCATGAGTGAATTCACCGTACGCACCGCCGATCAGTTGCCAACCTTGCTGCAGGCGTTTCGCAAGGAGGCCGGCCTGACGCAAAGCGAGATCGCGGTGCGCCTCGGGGTGACCCAGCAGACCTATTCGGCGCTTGAGCGCAACGCCGAGAAGGTAGGGGCGGCACGGCTCCTGAAACTGCTCGGCATCCTGGGCGTGGAGCTTGTGCTGAGCCAGCCAGCCCCCAGCCCCAAGCTGCTGCCGACCGAGCCAGAATCCCACAAGCCGAACTGGTGACCCATGGGCCGCCGCTCACACGCCCGCTCGCTGGGGCTCTGGATGAACGGGGCCTTCGTGGGCACCTGGAGCCTGGCTCCAAACGCACCTGACATGCTGCAATACGACCAGGCCTGGGCGGCATCCGAGCAAGGCCGCCCCCTTTCCCTCTCGCTGCCCTTCACCCCGGGCAACACGGCCCACCGTGGCGGCAAGGTGCGAGCCTATTTCGAGAACCTGCTGCCAGACAGCGAGGACATCCGCGAGCGCATGGCCCGTCGGTACAAGACGGGTTCGACCGACGCATTCGAGCTGCTGGCTGAGACCGGCCGCGACTGCGCAGGGGCGCTGGAGATATTGCCGGGCGATCAGATGTCCGCAGGCCCATCGCCCTTGCAGGCCTTACCGCTGAGCGATGCGCAAGTCGCCGAGGCGCTGCGCGGCACCACGACGCCCGGCACCCTGGGCCTTGTCGCCAACGATGACGACTTCCGCATCTCCATCGCAGGAGCCCAGGAGAAGACGGCACTGCTGCGCCTCGACGGCCGCTGGTGCCTGCCGCGCGGCGCTTCGCCCACGACGCACATCTTCAAGCTGCCGCTGGGGCTGATCGGCGGCATGAAGATCGACATGCGCGACTCGGTCGAGAACGAATGGCTGTGCTCCCTGGTCCTGAAGGAATTCGGCCTGCCCGTGGCGGCCTGCGAGCCCATGCAGTTCGAAGACATGAAGACCTTGGTGGTCGAACGCTTCGACCGCGCCTGGTGGACAAGCCCCGCAGGCGATCGTCGCCTCATCCGCCTGCCGCAGGAGGACCTGTGCCAAGCCACCGGCGTGCCACCCCGGGCGAAATATGAGACCGATGGCGGGCCCGGCATGGACCGCATCCTCGATGTGCTGGATGGCTCGATGACACGCGAGCAAGACCGGCGCACCTTCTTCAAGGCGCAGCTGGTGTTCTGGATGCTCAGCGCCACGGACGGGCATGCCAAGAACTTCAGCCTGTTCGTCCGACCGGGTGGCCGCTACCAGCTCACCCCGCTGTACGACGTGCTGTCCGCCTACCCCGTGCTGGGCGAAGGCCCCGCCCAGATTTCACCGTTCAAGGCCAGGATGGCGATGGCCGTGCGCTCGAAGAATTCACACTGGAAGATGCGAGAAATTCTTCGCCGGCATTGGCTGGCGGTCGGTACGCGTCACGGGGTGACGACCGAGGACGGCCGACAAGTTCAATTCCTCGTCGATGAACTGGTCGCGGAGGTGCCGCGGGTGGTGAGCGCGGTGCGGGCGCAGCTGCCTGGGGATTTTCCGGCGCAGGTGGCGGATAGTGTGCTGGAGGGGTTGAGGGGGGCGGCGGGCAGGCTTGGGGCGTGACTGGCGAGATGACCGTACGCCTACTGCTGACCGTTACTGCGCAACAACTACTCCGGCAGCGTGTCGACGAGCGAGTTCAGCCACAGCGCTAGGCAGAAGTTTCAATCTTCCAGAAACGGCTTCAATCGCTTGTTAACGAAGTGACTCGCCCGCCATCGCTCCGCGACCGAATCCAGACCGAAGCTATCCAGCGTTGCAAACGCAACGCTCGCCACTGCGTCAAGACCTGTAGCTTGACCTAGCACATAGCGCACCGTTTTGCCCTTTGATGTCTGGAGCCAGGTCTGTCTAGAAACTTCTTCAAGGTAGGCCGTCACCAGCTTCCGATCAGGGCCAACTGCATGAGCCCACTTCCTAAATGATCCCGCCTTGTCAAGCAGAGATAGGAATTCGTGAAATGACCGCTCACCGGAATCGATAACTTCGGCGACGCTAGGGCAACCGTCCAAGACAATGTCTTCAAATGCAGCGATTTCGGCCTGGTGTAAGCCGGCGCGCATCAACAGCGACTCGAATCGAAGCCTGATAAGAGAGCTGATTTCAGGCGACGTATAGAAGTCTCCACCATAGTAGGCGCCGACCGTCATATCGACCCTTGCCTGTAGTAGCTTGCCGATTACCAAAGCCTCTGTGATCGGCTCGCCCGGCAGGCCGCGTTTTACTCTGGCCGCTTCGATCCCAGCAATTCGCAAGTCGCCAAAAAGGTAGAAGCCCAAGTCGGACTCCTGTATCTTGATCTTGAAGTCGTTCGGGACTAGCTCTTCAGGGACCATCCTGGCGAGCACTTGCTGAATCGCTGGTTGACTAAACGCTTCGTCCTTGAGGTCTGCCAAAGCAAGCGTTGGCAGCTCTGCCCCAAAGTCGCCGTTGCCGAGGCTCTTGTTCGGCACTAGATCAGCCATCGCCTTGATGAGCTTCATGGCATCTACCTTTGAGACGCCACTGCGCAAGAGCATCGTTGCGAGCGATGCCATCCTGCTTTGCTTTCGGCCCTTAATCAGCCCTGACGGCAGGTCTTTGGCAATGTGTGAAACGAAGGCAAACGAGTGCGCAGTCAGGGGGCCAACGGCGTTGCTTATCGTTACCGGTATGCCCTCAACAAACGTTGCGGTTACCCCATCGCGTTTGAGCAACTCAACCAGGCCGTCGCAACCCAATGCAGGCAGAAGTGCTAGGACGGCCCCAGCATCAAGGACAAGATGCACGCTGCGGTAGAAGAGCAATGCCTCCGCAATCTGACCCGCGGTGAGCCCACCGCTGCGCGGCGCTCCAAGCAACACAGCCTTTTCAAACATGTGCCTCTCCCCGTACTAGGGCTGAGCCCTTCGCACTGTTTTGTAGAGCAACGCCACAATTGTAGAAAAGCCCCGACCAGTTTCCTGTGCGGGGCTCTCGCCTAAGTGCTTGTGGGCATTCGAGTCAGTGTAGCCGACAGCGGAATGTGCCCGTCTCGGCTCAGGCCGATCCGGTCATCCTCCGTGCCCTCACGGGCACTCCGGACCGTTGCTGCGCAACGTCCTGTGACAGTCCACCGGACTGTCACAGAGCGAACCACTCGGTGGTCCTCATCCGCCCCACACCCCCAAACGCAAACGGCTCCCGCAACTTTCGTTAGGGGAGCCGTTTCCGTTTGGTGGCCTGGGGCGGAATCGAACCACCGACACACGGATTTTCAAAGCTCAGAAAAGGCCAATGCCGACAATGGCTTAGCGCCATTTTGATGCCTAAATCCACCAAATTTGGTGGATTGCTTGGACGCTAGATTGCGTCGCACTGTCAGCTTTTGTAGATGGATTTCCACCAAAAATGGAGCCTAGAATCTGCCATCAACAATCTGCGCGCACCATGTCCGAGCCGGCCAACATTCCACCCGATGAAAACTTGCAACTGGCCGAAGAGGCCCCGTTCAAGCCAGCCCCTATGCGCGCGCCAGTGGGCGAATCGCCGGAGTCACTCCTAGGCCGAAGGCTTGGCGTTGCTAGAGCGCACTATCGGCTCACCGTCGAGGCTCTATCAAGACTCGTGAAGGGCCTTGACTCCACTGGCAAGGGCATCTCTCCGCCGTCGATTGCGAGGTATGAGGCTGGCGAAAACCTGCCCGGCGTTCGCGAGCTGCGGCTTCTTTGTGATGCCCTGGACGTGACCCCGAAATGGCTGATCTATGGCGAACTTGACGTGTCTGGGAAGTCCGACGCAGAGCAGCTACTCTTGTCCGCACTGCGGCGCGTGATCGCGGAAAGTAATCCAGAGTTTGCACTGGGAGGGATAGTCGATACGACCATCGAATTCCACCGGAAACGAGAACGTGCGCAGCGCCTGGCCGAGGCACGCAAACCAGCTCAGTAACCAAATTCGACGATTTCAACCGAATTTGTTGACTCACTGGTGATCCAGCAGTAGTATCCGTCAATCCTGGTGATTTCCACCGGGTTTGATGGAGCTGCAATTGCAAGCCAAACCCTTCCCGGCCTTGACGGCCGAACTCTCCAAGCTGGCCCGACGTCAGCTTGGCCTCTCGCAAAAAGACGTTATCGAAGGCACCGGCCTCCCGAGCTACAAGCTCAAGCAATGGGAGGCGCGTGGCCTAGACATCAACGTCAGCGACCTGCGCACCCTGCGCGACTTCTACGTCAGCGCCGCTGATGAAAAGGGCCTGAGCTTCGACGAAATCGAGGCCGGCTTCTACGCGCCTAAGCCCACCCAAACGGGTGATGACTCCCCCAATGGTGCGGTGTCGCGCTGCGGCTTCCTTGTCTCCCCCAAGCTCTCCCCCGAAGTGGTGGACCAGCTCATGGGCGACATGGAAACCTCGGACGAGCGAATCGCCGAACTCGTCAAGACAGGGGTTAAGTCGGGTGTCTTCGGCGGCATGACCGCTGAGACCGAAACGATGGTGCAAGAGCTGTTCGGCCATCTGGCCGCCAATCACCTGCGCTTTCGTTGCCTACAGGGCCGCAACATCATTGCGGCAACCCGTGACGAGGCCGAGACAGTGGGGGACCACCTCGGCCAATGGGTGCAGAACAAGGGCCTTGCCCATGTCGCTGCTTCGGCCTCCAGCGCAACCGTCGAACAGGAGTGAGCACCATGCATGCACCTGTTTCGATGCTCGCCGGGTTCGCAGGCAAAGGCAACACCGCCCTTGTCCTCGGCCTTCTTGTCGGCCTTGCCGTGGTCGCCTCTATCAAGGCCAGCCCGACCAAGGCGCCAGCCAAAGCCCGCACCACTCCGTAACAACCGACAGAGGGCCGGCGCACCGCATTCGCCGCCTCTGTCTCTATGGGAATTCACGCCATGAACAGCACTTCTAGCCGCGCCGCCGCATGGGCCGCGCCTCTCCTGTCACACCTCCACGCCACAATCGCAACGCCCGGTAAGAGCACGCACAAGCTGCCAGCCATGCCCTGTGTTCTGTGGCTTCCAGACTTCCGCACCTACGTGCGCAGCGTCGATCTTCTTCGGGGCACGTTCACCACCCACCCGACCGCCGAGGGTGCTTTGCGCCTCGGCGACGATCAAGCGGAGATCCTTGGTCAAGACCTCATTGATGCGACCGGCGTGCGCTTGCATGTTCGGGCCTACCACCAGGCCCACAGCGGCCAGGGGGCGCACTGATCATGCAAACCCCTCAAATGATCCCGCACTACCTGCCCCGCCTGGCGGTGGCCTTCGACCTGGCAGACGATGACCTGGGCGAGCAGGCCGAACTGGCGGCCCAAGCTGTACAGCGGCTGGCCGACGCCTGGATCCTTGCCGGCTCTCCTGACAACTTCGTGATGCATCGGATCCGCCGCATCGCCAAGCGTCACGCAATCCGCTTGCCAAACAAGGCCACGCTGCCGGAAATCGTCAACCGGATGCGCGACCCGAGTTGGTGGCGCCGCGCCCTGCGCCAGCGCTTCCAGGCAGTGGAGCTGCACCAGATTCAAAGCGGGGCCGTGCATCGCCACGCCTCGCCCTACGTGTCGGCCAAGGCCATGCGGCGCCACGAGCGCAACGCGGCCAGGCTGACCCGGCAGATGGCCGGCATGGAGGCGGTGAATCAAGCGACGGGCGAGGTAATCCACATGCCCGACCTGATCGAGAAAAGCCTGTCCAACCCGGTGAATCGGCGTAACGCGCTGATGGCGCGAATCAAAGGCATCGAAGCCAGCGCCACAGCCAAGGGCCATGTCGGCCTGTTCCTGACCATCACTTGCCCCAGCCGCATGCACGCGCGCTATGGCAAGAGCGGCGCCCCCAATCCCACTTATGACGGCACCTACCCGACCCGTGCGCAGGCCCATCTGCGCCGGGTCTGGGGCAAGGCCATGCGCCGCGCCGCGCACCTGGGGCTGAGTGCCTACGGCCTGCGCGTGGTCGAACCCCATCACGACGCCTGCCCGCATTGGCATCTGTTGGCCTTCACGCCGGCCGACCAGGCCGAGGACTTCATCAGCAACATGCGGGCCTATGCGCTGGCCGACAGTCCCGACGAGCCGGGCGCCGATGAACGCCGCTTCGTGGTCGAACGCATCGACCCGGCCAAAGGTAGCGCCGTGGGCTATGTCGCCAAGTACGTGTCCAAGAGCATCGACGGGGAGGGCGTGGACGCCGACAACGAAAGCGACAGCGACGGGCGCAGCGCTGCCCGCCGGCAAATCGCCTGGGCGCGCACCTGGGGCGTGCGCCAGTTCCAGTTTTTCGGCGTGCCGCCTATCACCCCCACCCGAGAGCTGTATCGCGTCGCTGAGGCCAGTTTGCCGGGCTTGGCGCTGCCCGAGCTGCACCAGGCCTGCAAGGCCAACGATTACGCCGCCTGGCTGGCCGCAAGCGAGCTGCACGGCCTGCGCTTTCGGGTGCTCTACAGCGAGCGCCAGAGCACGCGCTATCGCGGAGAAACGACCAAGGCCATTCAAGGCCTGTCGGTTCAGGGCGGCGACCTGGGCGGCGTGCTGTCACTGGTGACGCGCTGCGACATCTGGCACATCCAGCCGCGTGCAAAGGCCGCACCTTTGAATGCGGTATCTGCGGGCGCAAGCCCGGCCTTGGGTTCCCCTTGGACTCGATTCAATAACTCCGCACCCGTTGATTTCAAAGAACTTTTCCCGGGCGCGTTGCCGGAAGACTTTGAAGGGTTTGGGGAGTTCGGCCAGAAGAGGCCAGAGGTAGAGGGTGTCCTGCACCGGGCACCGCTACCCGATGCAGGACGAGGCTATGGGAGATCAGCCAGGGGCGCAGCTTAGCGCCTGGCTGGATCGACGCAAGAACTTCAACCAACGAACCACCGGAGCGCCGCCATGTACCTGTCCAAATTGCCCCGCAATCTCCCGTCCCTGGACCTGATGCTTGCCGATATTGGTCGCCCGTCAGCGCGGCAGCTCGCCAAGGCGCTTGGGGTCAGCCCTCGAACAGTGAGCCGCTGGCTTGCGACCGGAAATGCGTCGAAGACGGCGATGCTGGCGCTGTTCTGGATGACCCAGTGGGGCACGTCGCTTGTGCATACCGATGCCCACAACGGGGCCGTGCTGCAGGCCGCCTTGGCCGCCAGCTTGACCCGCGAGATCGGCGACATGAAGGCCCGGCATGCGGCCGAGATCGCCGAGCTGAAAGCCCAGCTTGACCAGCTGCAAACCGCCCGGTGCAACTGCTCGATTTGAGCGGTGCACCCATCACCTCCTACGTACGTACATATGACCAAGCAACCACGCACCAGCAAGTGGAAAACCGACAGCGGGTTTCGGTTGATCCGGGTTTTCTCCATCGACCACAACGCGCAGCGCTTTCGCCTGCATGTGGCGAAGGCCATCAAGCAGGACCGGCGCACGCCGTCCGGCCGGCTTTTCGCATTGAAGCTGCGCCGCCTGCGCAGAGCCGGCAAATGAGCGCCCTGTTTCTGACCCCGGCCGAGTTGGTGGAGTTGACCGGCTTCAAGCAAACCAAGGGGCATGTGCGCTGGCTTGATCGCTATCGCTGGCGCTATGTGTTGACCCGCAGCGAACAGCCCCGGGTGGCCCGGGACTACTTCTTGGATCGCATGGGTATTCCGCGCAGTCAAACCGGTTTCTCCGACAAGGTAAACCAGGCTGCAGCCCTAGAAGAACCTGACTTTTCTGCCTTGGACCGCATCTGATCATGGGCCGCTCGCGCACCACAAACAAAGACCTCCCCCGGGGCATGGCGCTCAAGGATGGCCGCTACTACCATGTGACCACGGTTGCCCCGCGCAAGTGGACGGCGCTGGGCCGCGACCGGTCGCAGGCGCTGCTGATCTGGGCTCGCATGGAGGGCGCCCAGCCCGACCCGAGCGTGAAGACCTTTGCTGTGGTGTCGCTGAAATACGAGCTTGAGGTGATCCCGACCAAGGCCAGGCGCACCCAGACCGACAATCTGAAAGAGCTTGAGCGCCTGCGCGCGGTGTTCGGCCGGGTGCTGATCGACTCGATCAAGCCGCACCATGTGCGCGCCTATCTCGACAAGCGCGGCGAGCAAGCCAAGGCCCGAGCGAATCGCGAGAAGGCTTTGCTCAGCCACATCATCAACAAGGCCCGGGAATGGGGCTACACCGATGCGCCGAACCCCTGCCAAGGGGTCAAGGGCTTCAAGGAAACCGGGCGTGATCGCTATGTCAGCGACGCCGAGTTTCAGGCGGTGTGGGAGAAGGCCGGGCAAACCGTGCGCGATGCCATGGACTTGGCGCTGTTGACCGGCCAGCGGCCGGCCGATGTGCTGAAGATCAAGCGGGCAGACTTGCACGACGGCGCGCTGTGGATCGTGCAGAACAAGACCGGCGCCAAGCGCGCAATCGAGTTAACCGGCGAGCTGGCCCAGTTGATCGAGCGGATCAACGCCCGGCCGCGCGTACGTACGAGCGCCTGGCTGATCCAGGACGATGACGGCAAGCCCCTGGGCACCTTTGCATTGCGTTCGCGCTTTGACAAGGCCAGGACGGCGGCCGGCGTGTCGTTTCAGTTTCGGGATCTGAGGGCGAAAGCCGCGACCGACACGGGCGACCTGGCGCACTCGCAGAAGCTGCTCGGGCATCGCAATCGTGAGATGACCGAGCACTACGTGCGCGCCCGAGTTGGCGAAAGGGTTGCGCCCCTCCGATGACCGATGCTGGGCGGCCTAGCTGGTGGATGACTCGTTCGATCCTGCGGGTGGGAATGAATCAAAGTACTTGAGCAAATGTACATACCGGAATGCAAGCTTCGCGTTCTGGCTGTTCCGATGTTGATCCACCTGCGTCAGAACAAATGCCCGCGCTCGCTCGTACAGATCGGCGTGCACTGCGTTCGTGATCGCGCGTCGGAAGGTATCGCCGAGGTAGTCGATGAACCACCGCCCATCCACATCCTCAAGGAGCATGCTCCGGCACATCGCCGCAAGAGTTCGCTCGTAGGCCGCGAAAGCGTCGGTGTCCGGTCTCTGGGCATGCAACTCTAGATACCGGATTAGCTCCGGCCCGACGACTATCCGCGGATAGCTTGCGCCCTCGCTCTCTAGTTCGTAAGCCCTGGCAACGGCGGCGCCATAGAGCTCACCCTTGTGCAGTTCGATGCCCCACGCAATCTCCAGCGCGCCTCGAATCGGCTGTTTTGCAGCAAGGCCCATGAAGCAGAGCGATCCAGCAAGTCCGAACAACGCAAATACGTTGTTCAAGTGGCATTTAACAGCGGTGTCTCCCAGGCACGCGAACGACATCAGACCGTCAGACCATCGTTGAGTTGTCACGTTCGAGCGCAGCATTGCATCCCACTGCTCTTGCTCCGCAGGGGTGAGTTCAGCTCGACGGGCAGAGTCAATTTTTGGCTTGCTCGATGCGAGCAGGTCCTCAGCCCTCTTCTGCAGTTTCGCGATTGACCCGATGCTTGCCCGCAGCGTTGCATGGAGCCTTTCTCGCTCCTCAGCAGATGTAGGTTCGACAAGCAGGCCCTGGCCGCGCAGCGCATCGCGTTGCCCCAGCAGGTCAACAAAGCTCACGCAATAGTTGCCAATGACGTACTCGTCGGCCTGCGGATCGTCGTCTTCCGTCGAGCTCGTGTTCTCACTCATCGCCGCCCCTCGAAGTTCAGCAAGCAAGGCGCCCGACTCGGCGATTTGTAGATGCTCTGCCGAATTGTAGAAAAGCCCCGACCAGTTTCCTGTGCGGGGCTCTCGCCTAAGTGCTTATCAGCCTTAGTAAATTCTGGTGGCCTGGGGCGGAATCGAACCACCGACACACGGATTTTCAATCCGTTGCTCTACCGACTGAGCTACCAGGCCTTTATTTCTATCGACGGTCAGGCATTGCGGCCATCGCGTGAAGCCTTGCAGTATACACCAGAAAGCTGGCGCCGGATCAGACGCCTTTCTTGTTGCGGCTGAGGTCGACGCCCAATTGCTTGAGCTTGCGGTAGAGGTGCGTGCGCTCCAGGCCGGTTTTTTCGGCCACGCGTGTCATCGAGCCGTGTTCCTTGGCGAGGTGGAATTCGAAGTAGGACTTCTCGAAGGCGTCGCGGGCTTCGCGCAGCGGGCGATCGAGTTCGAACACCTGTTCGGATTGCAGGCCCATGCTGACCATGGCCGGCTGGGTGGTGCTGGTCATCGGGCCGGTGCTGCCGGGGATGCCGTTGCTCATCAGGTCTACGCGGGTGTAGCTGACGGCGCCGGGTAGCGGGCGCGGGGCGGCCTTGACCAGGGCCTGCTCGACGGCGCGTAGCAGCTTCTGCAGGGTGATTGGCTTTTCCAGGAAGGCGATGGCGCCGAACTTGGTGGCCTCGACCGCGGTGTCTATCGTGCCGTGGCCGCTCATCATGATCACCGGCATGCTGAGCTGACCGGCGGCGCCCCACTCCTTGAGCAGGCTGATGCCGTCAACATCGGGCATCCAGATGTCGAGCAGCACCAGGTCGGGCCGCATCCGCTCGCGGCAGGCGCGGGCCTGAGCGGCGTTTTCCGCGAGCTCGATCGTGTGACCTTCGTCACTGAGAATTTCGGAGAGCAGGGCACGTATGCCCAGTTCGTCATCGACTACAAGTATGGTTGCCATGAGTGCCTGCTGTTCACGCGGGCCTGGGCTCGTCAGCGGGGCTGACGGGGCTCGGTGCAGTCGCGAGTTTTGAAAATGATAACGAAACTTGCGAACCGGTCACCGGCTGGGCCTCATCGCCGCGGTCGTGCAAGTTGGTGATGCGTATGCGGGCGCCGTGTTCGTCGGCGATTTTCTTCACCACCGCCAGGCCCAATCCGGTGCCTTTGGCCTTGGTGGTGACATAGGGTTCGAAGGCGCGCTTGAGCACTTTCTCCGGGAACCCGGGCCCATTGTCGATGACTTGCAGGCGCAGCGCGCGCAATTCGCCGGCTTCGTTGGTCGCCACCTCGGTGCGCACGCGCACACGGCCCTGTTCCTGCTCGGCGGTGGCGTCCAGCGCGTTTTGCACCAGGTTGTGGATGACCTGGCGCAGCTGGGTGGCATCGCCAACGATTTGCGGCGGCGCCACGGCCAGTTCGGCGACCAGATGGCCGGCCTCCTGTGCCGGTGCATAAAGCGTCAGCACCTCGGCGACCAGGGCATTCAGGTCCAGCGGCGACAGATTGGCGGCCGGCAGGCGGGCGTAGTCGCGGAACTCGTTGACCAGCTGCTTCATCGCCTGCACCTGGTTGACGATGGTGCCCACCGAGCGCACCAGCATCGCCTGGTCGGCGCCTTCGAGCTTGCTTTCGAGCTTGTGCTGCAGGCGCTCGGCCGAGAGCTGTATCGGCGTGAGCGGGTTCTTGATCTCATGGGCCAGGCGGCGGGCGACCTCGCTCCAGGCGGCCGAGCGCTGCGCGGAGACGACCTCGCTGATGTCGTCGAACACCATCAGCCGCGAGTCCTGGGGCAAGACCGCACCCCGCACCAGCAGGGTCAGCACGTCGCGCTCCTTGCCGGTCTGCAGCTCGAAGCTGTCCTGCCAGAGGTCGCGCTCGCCGTCCTCGGGACTGGACTTGTGCTGATCGAAGCGCTGCCACACGCCCTGGGCAAAGGCCTCCAGCTCGGGCACCTCCTCGAGCTTGCGGCCGCGGTAGGCAAACAGCGGCAGCCGCAGGATGCGCGTGGCACCGGGGTTGACGGTCTCGATGCGGCGCTCGTGGTCGAACACGATCACGCCGGCGGTGAGGTTGTCCAGAATCGTCTGCAGATTGGTGCGCGCGCCCTCCAGCTGGGCGACGCTGAGCTCGACCATGCCGCGGGCATCGGCCAGCTGTTCGGTCATCTCGGCAAAGCTGCGGGTCAGGCCGCCCAACTCGTCGCGCGAGGTCAGCACCGGCTTGCGTGTCAGGTCGCCCTTGGCCACCTGGCGCACGCCATCGGCCAGCAGCAGCAGCGGCCGCGCGAGCTGGTTGCCCAGGGTGACGGCCAGCAGCAGTGCGGCGAACACGGCCAGTATCAGCACCAGGGTCAGGGTGCCGATGTACATGCGGCGCAGGCCGTCGCGCTCCAGCGCACGCTGCTGGTACTCGCGGAAGGCGGTCTGCACCACCAGCGCGTTGTTGACGATGCCGGCCGGCACTAGCTGCACCACCATCAGATAGCGGTCGCCACTGCCCAGCGACAGCTCGGCATTGGGCACCAGGGCGATGGCACGGATGCGGGCCCGGCCCTGCACCGTGGCGGCGTCTTCATCCAGGCCCTCGAGCTGGCTGACCACGCCGGTCAGGCGCACCTGGCGCAGCAGCGAGGTGGCGGGGCGGTCGGGTGTCAGGGACAGCGCATCGCCGCCCACCGTGACCAGGATCTGGCCACCTGCGCCTATCAGCGACAGGGTCTGCGCCGACAACTGCTCGCGCATGCGCTCCAGCTGCAGCGGCTGCGGGCTGTTGATGCCTTCGTTGGAGCGTTCCGACAGGCGCTCGGCGGTGCTGCGTGTCTTGGTGCCCAGGTCATTGACCAGGGCGTCCAGGGTGACGCGGCCGAGGTTCAGGCCGGCGTCCAGGGCGGTGGCCAGGCGCTGGTCGAACCAGCTGTCGATCGAGCGGGAGACGAACTGGTAGGAGACGGTGTAGATCAGCACCCCGGGCACCACGCCGACGAGGGCGAAGATGCCGGCCAGCTTCAGCAGCAGGCGGCTGCCGAACTTGCCGCTGCGCACCCGCACCACCAGGCGCACGGCGGCCAGGCCTATGACCACCACCAAGGCGGCTGCCACCGCCATATTGACCCAGAACAGCCAGACATAGTGGCGCTCGAAGAAGCCACGCTCGGCGGTGGCGCTGATCGACAGCAGGAAGGCCAGCACACCGCAAGCCCCCGTCACGGCCACCACGGCGACCAGCCACACCCAACGCGCGGACTTGGTCATGGCGTGCCGCGCACGGCCAGGTCCACGGTCATGCTGCGTGAGACCTGCATCACCCAGCCCTCGGGCGAGCCCAGGCCGATCTGCATCGGCCGCGGCAGCTGGCTGGTGTCGAGCTTGTAGCTGAATTCGAGGTAGTGCCTGGCGTCGTCCTCGAGCTGGTTGAGCTCGGCAATGCGCCAACCCTGGGCGCCGCGCATCGTGTTCAGCGCCTCGTGCAGCGAGCCATAGGTCTGGTTCAGGCCGCCGGTGCTGACGCGGTACTGCCGCGTCAGCGGCTGCCAGGCCAGGCGCCAGCTGCGGCTGACTCGGGCGATGCGGGCGTCGCGCCAATACCAGCGGCCGCGATAGACCGAGACCTCGGCGGTGAAGTAGATCGGCACACCCTTCTGCAGCGCCTCCTCCACCGGGCGCGGCAGCTCGTAGACGGTGTTGAAGCTCAGGCTCAGTGCGTCTTCGTCACGCTCGGCCTTCAAGGTGGCCAGCTCTATGCCCTGGGCCCGGGCAGCGGGCGCGAGCAGCAGGCAGCCGCACAGCAGCAGGGCCCAGGCCAGCAGCAGACCACGCAGCGCGCCCGGCGTGCCGGGAGCACGCCGCACGCAGGAGGCTGGCGATGAGGAAACTGCTTGCACGGGCGGGGGATGGATGAAGCGTCGACGGCGTCAGGTCTTGACCAGCAGGGCGTAGAAGAACCCATCGTAAGCCGCCGGCTCGGCGGCCATGCCTGGATTTTCGGGCAGCGGCAGCAGATGTCCGGTGAAGGGCAGGCTTTGCACGCTTTTTGCGTCCCCATGGCGTTGCAAAAATGCATCGACCTGGGCCTGGCCCTCGTCCTTGAACAGCGAACAGGTGGCATAGACCAGGCGTCCGCCCGGTTTGAGCAGCGGCCACAGGGCCTCCAGCAGCTCGGCCTGGGTGCGCACCAGATTGCCGATGTCGCTGTTGCGGCGCAGCCAGCGCACATCGGGGTGGCGGCGCACGATGCCCGAGGCGCTGCAGGGGGCGTCGAGCAGGATGGCGTCGAAGGGCTTGCCATCCCACCAGCTGCCGGGCTGGCGCGCATCGGCGGCGCTCAGCTGGGCGCTTTGCCGGATGCGGTCCAGCGTGTCCTTGACGCGGGTGAGGCGGGTCGGGTCGCTGTCCAGCGCCTGCAGGTCCAGATCGGCCAGCTCCAGCAGGTGGGCGGTCTTGCCGCCCGGGGCGGCGCAGGCGTCGAGCACGCGGGCGCCTGCGGCCAGCGGCGCGCCGGCCTCGGGCGGCAGGTTGCGGCCGACGACCAGGGGCGCGGCCAGCTGGGCGGCGGCGTCCTGCACCGAGACCTCGCCCTCGGCAAAGCCGGGCAGCTGGGTCACCGGCACGGCCCGGGCCAGCACCACCGCCTGCGGCGCCAGCGAGCCCAGCACACGGGCGGCGATGCCGCGCTCGGCCAGCCGGGCCACATAGGCTTCGGCCGTGCCATGGCGGGCGTTGACGCGCAAGGTCATCGGCGGATGTTCGTTGCTGGCCTGCAGCACGGCCTGCCACTGCTGCGGCCAGTCCTTGCGCACCCGCTCTATCCACCAGGGCGGATGGTTGAAGGCCCCCTGTGGATCACGCTGGGCGGCGGCGACCAGGGCCTCGCGTTCGCGCAGAAAGCGGCGCAGCACGGCATTGACGAAGGCGGCATTGGCGGGCGTGCGCTTGCGCGCCGCGGTGACGGCCTGGTCCACCAAGGTGTGATCGGGGTAGGGCGGATCCTTGACTGGCCAGAGCAGGGCGATGCCGGTGGTCAGCAGCGCATCGACGGCCGGTGGCGGGTTCTTGGGCACCATCAGCTTGGCGGCGGCCTGGGCCGAGCCCATCCAGCGCAGCACATGGAAGCTCAGCGCCTGGGTGCCGCCGCGCAGCTCGGCCGGGCAGCGGGCCAGCACATCGGTCAGCGAGCGGCCCTCGCGTACCGCCTGCACCGCATCGGCGGTGCGGCTCAGCAGTTGCGACAGGGGCTGGGAAGTGGGGGATGGGCTTGTTGGGGACACCGCGCCAGTGTAGTGGCCCCGTCCGTTTCCTCAGGGTTGCAGGGCCCGGGCCTTCTGCGTAGGGCCCAGCCGCCAGCCGCGCTGGTTGGCCACCACCGCCAGCAGTATCAGGCCCATGCCGGCCCATTGGGCGGCGCTGAGGCTGACGCGGAAGTAGGCCAGATCGACGACCAGGGCGACCAGCGGATAGATGAAGGACAGGGCCGCCACCTGCTGCGCGGCCAGGCGCTGGAAGGCGGCGTACATCAGCGTGTACATGAAAGCCGTGTGCACCAGGCCCAGGGTCAAGAGGGCGGCCAGGCCGGGCACGGTCAGTGTCTGGTCCAGCGGCAGGGCCATGGGTGCCAGCACCACGGTGCCTATCAGCATCTGCAGGCCGGCGATCTGGGCCGGCGGCAGCCCCTTCAGCCGCTGCGCGGCGAGCGTCGCCACGGCGTACAGCAAGGCGGCGGCGCAGGCCAGCAGGGCGCCGGGCCAGAAGCCCTGCTGCGACATGCCGTCCAGCGTGAAACCGGCGCTGCAAGCCACGCCGACAAAGGCCAGCACCAGCCAGAGCAGGCGGGCACGGTCCAGCTTCTCGCCCTGCACCCAGGCCGCCAGCACCAGCAGCATGAAGGGCTGGGTGTGATAGACCACGGTGGCCACCGAGACGCTGCTGTAGCGGTAGGCCGAGAACAGGCAGACCCAGTTGAACACCAGGGCCAGCGCGCCGATGGCGATCCAGCGCCAGTGGGTGGCCGTCAGCGGGCGCCAGCCGCGGCCGACGCTCAGCCAGGCCAGCAGGCCGGCGCCGCCGATCAGGCAGCGGAAGAACACCACCGCCAGCGGCGACTGGCCGCTCTCGGTGACCAGCAGGCCTATGGTGCCCGACAGCGCCATGGCCAGGCCCATGCGCCAGCCGCCGCCCGATGTGTTGACTTGCATTTTTGCCACTCCTTGCGCCAACAGGGCGCCGTGGAAGGACTTTCGGTCAAGGCCTGAAAACCAACAATATGGCTTTGATTCACAATATAGTTGAATCAAACGCAACAGTGAGGCCTGCCATGGAGCTGGTTCCGGAGATGCTGGTGTTCGCCCGCGTGGTCGATGCCCAGGGCTTTTCCAGCGCCGCCCGGCAGCTGGGCCTGAGCACCTCGGCGGTCAGCCGCAGCGTCGGCCGGCTGGAGGCGCAGGTCGGCGCGCGGCTGCTGCAGCGCACCACCCGCTCGGTCAGCGTCACCGAGCTGGGCCGCGAGGTCTATCAGCGCTGCGTGCAGATTGCCGCCCTGGCCCGCGAGGTGCAGGCGCTGGCCGCCAGCCAGAGGGCGGCGCCAATGGGACGGCTGCGTATCAGCGCGCCGGCGGTGCTGGGCCAGGTCTGGCTGACGCCGCTGCTGCCGGACTTTCTGGACGCCTGGCCCGGGGTCGAGCTGGACCTGATGCTGCAGGACCGCATGGTCGATCTGGTCAACGAGTCGGTCGACGCGGTGATTCGCATCACCACCGACCCGCCACCCGGCTTGGCCGCCCGGCCGCTGTTCGAGACCCGCTACCGGCTGGTGGCCTCGCCCGCCTGGCTGCAGCGCCGGGGCCTGCCGCAGGAGCCTGCGGCGCTGGACCCGCGCGAGCTGATGTACCTGGGCTACGGCTCGTTCGACGATCAGCTGGTGCTGAGCCGCGGTGCCGAGACCCGGCGGCTGCAGATGAAGAGCCGCATCACCGTCTCCAACACCCTGGCCATGCTGGCCCTGGCCCAGGCCGGCGAGGGCATCGCCCTGCTGCCGGATTTCACCGCCGCGCCGGCGCTGCGCGAGGGCACGGTGCAGGCCCTGCTGCCGGACTGGCAGCCAGGCGGCGCCTACCGGCCGCGCCAGGTCTTGCTGCTCTACCCGCCAACGCCCTATCTGCCGGCCAAGGTGCGGGTGTTCATCGATCATTTGGTGGTGGCCGGGCAGGGTCTTGCCGATACGGACACAATGGCGGATTCCCCCCGAGAAGAATGATGAGGCATCCATGACCGGCGATACGCTCGAGAACCTGCCCCCCAGCGAGTCGGAAATCGGTGGCAGCGGCGCGCTGCTGACCTCCGAGCGCATCCGCTACCGGCTGGTGAATGCCGGCTGCCGCTACCACGCCAACGACAATATCTCGGCCTTTGTCGAGGAGGGCGAGCTCGACCAGATCCAGGCCGAGGTGCAGCAGCATCTGCAAGGCGTGCTGCGTGCGCTGGTGATAGACACCGAGAGCGACCACAACACCAACGAGACCGCCAAGCGCGTGGCCAAGATGTTTGTGCGCGAGGTCTTCGAGGGCCGCTACCGGCCCGCCCCGGCGGTGACCGAGTTCCCCAATGTGACGCGGCTCAACGAGCTGATGATCGTCGGGCCCATCAAGGTGCGCAGCGCCTGCTCGCACCATCTGTGCCCCATCATGGGCCGGGTCTGGGTGGGTCTGCTGCCCAATGAGCATTCCAACCTGATCGGCCTGTCGAAATATGCCCGCATCTGCGAATGGATCATGCGCCGCCCGCAGATCCAGGAAGAGGCCGTGACGATGCTGGCCAACGAGCTGCAGGAGCGCGTGCAGCCCGACGGCTTGGCCATCGTGATGGAGGCCGACCACTTCTGCATGCACTGGCGCGGCGTCAAGGACGACGAGTCCAAGATGACCAATAGCGTGATGCGCGGGGCGTTCCTGAAGGACGCCAACTTGCGGCGCGAATTCCTTGCCCTGATCAAGTGATCTGGAGATCCAAATGCTAGTCCGCCTTCTCTACGCCAGCCGCGCCGTCAGCGGCTTCAGCCCCGACGAGCTGAACACGATACTCAAGCAATCGCGCGCCCACAACCCGGAGCGTGGGGTGACCGGCGTGCTGTGCTACTCCGACGGCCTGTTCATGCAGGTGCTGGAGGGTGGGCGCGATGTGGTCAACGAGCTGTACAAGCAGATCGTCACCGACCCGCGCCACAGCGACGTCGTGATACTGCGTTATCAGGAAATCACCGAGCGACAGTTCGCCGGCTGGACCATGGGTCAGGTGACGCTGTCGCGCCTGAACCCCGGCCTGGTGCTGAAGTACTGCGAGACCGGCAAGCTCGACCCGTATCACATGTCGGGCCATGCGCTGATGGCCTTGTTCAACGAGCTGGTGAGCTCGGGCGCAATAGTTTGTAGCTGAGCCCGGACACAAGACCCGGAAGGGGCTTGTGCCTGGCGAAGGACTTGCGGCGATACAAGCCGCAAGGCCGTGCACCTGTCCTACAACGACCGTGCTTCCTTGAAGCCGTAGATGCCGGCCAGTATCCGCGTCGGGAACTGGTGGGTGGCCTCGTTGTAGACACGCACCGCCTCGTTGAACAGCTGGCGTGCGAACGAGCGCTGTTGCTCGGTGGCGCGCAGCTCGTCCAGCGGCGGTTGGATGTCCTCCCTGGCGCGCAGCTCGGGGTGCTGGTCCAGCAGGGCCAGCAGGCGCGTCAGTGCCGCCGCATGCACCGCCACGGCCACCGCCAGCTGGGCCACCGGATCGGCTGCTGCCGGCCGGGCGCGCACGGCGGCGGCGGCGGCATCGCAATCGGCCTGGGCGGCATGCAGCGCGTCGAAGGCGGCCTGCTCGGTCACCAGCTCCGGCCGCAGCAGATCCATCAGGCTGGCCACCAGCTTGCTGCGTGCCACCAGATGCTGGTCCAGCTGGGCATAGGCCTCGCCGATCTTGTTGCGCAGCCGCATGATGCGGTTGTAGGCCCCTATGCCCCAGAACAGCAGCACCGCCACCAGGCCGACGAGTAGCCACGAGAAAGCGCTCACGCGCTTGTCGCCTTGGCGGCGAGGTACTCCTCATGGCCCTTGAGCCGCAGCTCGCAGGCCGGGCAGCTGCCGCAGCCGTAACCCCAGCTGTGGCGCAGGCCGCGTTCGCCCAGATAACAGGTGTGGGTGTGCTCGATGATCAGCTCGTTCAAGGCCGCGCCGCCCAGCTGCTCGCTCAGGCGCCAGGTCTCGGCCTTGGTGATGAACATCAGCGGCGTCTCTATCGTCATCGCCGTGTCCAGGCCCAGGCTCAGGGCCACCTGCATGGCCTTCAAGGTGTTGTCGCGGCAGTCGGGGTAGCCGGAGTAGTCGGTCTCGCACATGCCGCCCACCAGCACCGAGGCACCGCGCCGGTAGGCCAGGGTGGCGGCAAAGCCCAGGAACAGCAGATTGCGGCCCGGTACAAAGGTATTGGGCAGGCCATTGGCCTGCATCTCGATGGCGCGCGATTCGGTCAGCGCCGTGTCGGAGATCTGGCCCAAGAGGCGCAGGTCCAGCAAATGGTCCTCGCCGAGCTTGGCCGCCCAGGCCGGGAATTTCGCTGCGATCTCGCGCCGCACCGTCTGCCGGCAGGCCAGCTCGATGCGGTGGCGCTGGCCATAGTCGAAGCCTACGGTCTCGACCTCGGCATAGCGCTCCAGCGCCCAGGCCAGGCAGGCGGTGGAGTCCTGGCCGCCGGAGAACAGCACCAGGGCACGACGGTTGGAATTGGCTTCGGGATTCGACTTCATGGCAGCGGCTCGTCAGATGTTGCCCGAGTGTGCCAGGGTCGGCGGCAGCTGCTAGCTGCCGGTCGTGCGCTGCGACTCCAGCAGGCGATGCAGTTGCTCGAGGGCCTCGACGCATTCCAGCACCGAGCCCGCCATCGAGGCGGCGTCCTGTCCGCCCTGCGCCACTGCTCGCAGCCGCGCCTTGACCGCGTTGAACATCAGGTCCCAGTCCTGGGCGGCCGGCGGCGGCGGCTTCACCGGCAGCGCGCTGCACTGGCTTGGCGTTTGCTTGGCGCGGCAGAACGGCGGCTGCGTCGCACGGCGCCAGGGTTCATGGCCGTCGTCGGCGGCGGCGAAGTAGGGCAAGCGGGGCTGTTGGGTGGAGTACATGAGCTCGTGCCGCCGGGGGCGGAAGTTCGTGATCGGTGGCGGGAATGTAGTGAGCGTCTCGGGCGGGCCGTACGTCAAAAGACATGGCCGCTACCGCGTGATTTGACCGCCACGCCCGGGCGCTGGGCGGGCCGGCTGCCCCTGCTTACATCGTTTGCGCCTGCTTACGTATTTGTGAGGCTGGCGCAGCAACGGACCATGCCCTGGGGCCGGTGGGCTCAGCGCCGCGGGCGATCGCATAGCACTCGCAGCTGCGCGCCTCCAGGCCGTTTCGGTCCACCACCGTGAGGTGTCCGCGGCCGTAGCGGATCAGCCCGGCCTTTTGCAGTTTCAGCGCGCCGCCGGTGACGCCCTCGCGGCGCACGCCCAGCATCGCGGCGATGCGCTCCTGCGTGATCACCATCTCGTTACCCTGCTGCCGGTCAAGATGCTGCAGCAGCCAGCGGCACAGCTGCTGGTCCAGCCCGTGATGCCGGTTGCAGGCCGAGGTTTGCGTCATCTGGGCGAACAGCGTCTGGGTGTAGTGCAGCAGCTGCTGCATCAGTGGCTCGCTGCGCTGCGACTGGGCCCGCAGGGCCGCAGCGCCCATGCGCAGGCCATAGCCCGAGCTTTGCACCACCGCGCTGCTGAGCGAGGGCGCGCCGCCCATGAAGGCGCAGACCCCGACCATGCCTTCGTTGCCGACCACGGCGATCTCTGCCGCGGCGCCGCTCTTCATCGTCGAGATCAATGAAGCGACCGCGGTGACCGGAAAGTACACGTGCCTGATCAGGCTGCCGGCCTCGTGCAGCAGGGTGCCGGCCGGCATTTCGATCCATTCCAGCTGCGGGCTCAAGTGCTCCCAGTCGGCGAGCGGCAGGGCCGACAGGATTTTGTTCTGCGAGGGTTTGGGCGACATCGGCGACGGTGGGTGAGCGTGAATCGCCCTCGATCACCGGCAGGCCGGACTGCCTGCCGCTTTGGGCGTCCGCAATGTAGGTCGCGGTCCGCCATCTCGATATGTACAAAGACATAGCCCGCCGGCGCGGGTTTCAGATCAGCGGTCGCGGCGGCGGACGCCCATCGCCGAACAGATCGGCCAGGCGTGCCAGCGCCTTCACATCGCGCATGAACAGGCGGCCGTCGGCAATGCGGTGCAGGCCGCGGCGCTCGAGCTTGCGCAGCGTCTTGTTGGTGTGCACCAGGGACAGGCCCAGGCCATCGGCCACATGCTGCTGCGTGAGCGGAAACGGCACGCCGTTGGCGCCATCGTTCTTTTGCAGCGCCGCGGCCCGCTTGAACAGCAGTATCAGCAGCATGGCGATGCGCTCCTCGGCGCTGCGCCGCCCGACCGACAGCAGCGTGTCGTCGACCAGCGACTCCTCGTGCGCCGTCAGCCAGGTGATGTTGAAGCCCATCGTCGGCGAGCGGCGGTGCAGCTCCCACAGCGCATCGCGCTGGAAAACGCAGAACAGCGCCGGCGTCAGTGTGTCAACGCCATGGGCGGCGGCATCGCCCATCTTCTGCTGCACGCCGATGAAGTCACCGGCGAGCAGAAAGCTGAGGATCTGCCGGCGCCCGTCGCTGAGCGTCTTGTAGCGGAAGGCCCAGCCCTCGCGCAGCGTGTAGAGAGGGGCATCCGTCTGCCCCTCGTGTATCAGCGTCTCGTCGGCGCCCAGCTGGATCTCGCGCCGTTTCAGCGACTGCACCAACTCGACTTCATCGGTGCTGTGCTCCAGAAACAGGGGCAGGGGCCGCAGGGGGCAATCGGCACAGCGGGTTTCGGTCATGGTTCAGCTCGGCAGAGGCGGTGACCGCGGGTGGGGGCCCGGCCATTGTGGCTGAACCCGCGATCTACAACTCCAGCACCAGCTTCTGTCCGCCGCAGGCGCGCGAACAGCAGCTCATCATCTGCCGGTTGGCCTCGCGTTCGGCGCGGGTCAGCACCACATCGCGGTGATCGACCCGGCCGCTGATCACGCGCACCTCGCAGGAGCCGCAAAGCCCCTCCTCGCAGTCGCTCTGTATGTCCACATTGGCGGCGCGCAGCGCGGCCAGCAGGGTCTGGTCGGCGCGCACCGGAATCGTGAAGCCGGAGTCCTTGAGCTCGACCTCGAAGGCCTGCTCCCTGGCCGGGTCCAGCGTGCCGACGGTCGAGACGAAGTGTTCGACGCGCAGCGCGTCCTCGGGCCAGGCGGCGCAGGCCTGCGCCAGCGCATCGAGCAGGGGCACCGGACCGCAGGCGTAGATCTGCGTGCCGGCTTCGGGTGTGGCGAGCAGCGCCGGCACGTCGAGGCGACTGCCCTCGCTGCTGACATGCAACCGCAGCCGCTCACCGTGCAGCGCCGTCAGCTCGTCCAGCATTGCCATGCCGGCGCGCGAGCGGCCGCAGTAGTGCAACCGATATTCGATACCCAGGACCTGGGCGCGGCGCGCCATTGCGCTGACCGGCGTGATGCCTATGCCGCCGGCAATCAGTATCAGCTTTTGCGCCGATTCGTCGAGCCGGAAGTGGTTGCGCGGCCCGCGTATCTTCAGCCGGTCGCCGGGCTTGACCTGACCATGGACCCAGGCCGAGCCGCCGCGGCCCTCGTCCTCGCGCAGTACGGCAATCTCCAGCGCGCACTCGTCCGCCGGGTCGCCGCACAGCGAGTACTGGCGCGACAGCTCGGCGCTGCCGCACTCCACATCGATGTGCGCGCCGGGCGCCCAGCGCGGCAAGGCCTCGCCATCGGGCGCCACCAGGCGCAGCCTGACGATGCCCTCGGCCACCGCCGTGACCGACTCGACCACCACCGGCCGCGTGATGGCATGCTTGGACGGCTCGCCGATGCGCACCGGCTGCAGCGTGCTCAGCACTTCCGGGCGGCGACGCTCGGGATTCAGCGCGGCATCCCACTCGACCCACAAATGCTCGGGCCCGCGGAACGAGGTGTTGGGCACATAGCTGAAGGCCTGCTGCGCCAGGCGCATGTGGGGCAGGCGGCGCGTGAACTCCTCCAGGAAGATCTGCATCTCCATGCGGGCCAGGTTCTTGCCCATGCACTGGTGGGCGCCGTAGCCGAAGGTCAGATGCTCGCTGGCGTTGTCGCGGCGTATATCGAACAGATCGGCATCGGCGAAGTGGCGCTCGTCGTGGTTCGCCGACGAGGTCACGATCAGGAGCTTGGAGCCGGCCGGAATGGCGATGCCGTCGATGACCACATCGGTCGTTGCCAGGCGCCGCCAGGCCGCCACCGAGCCGTTGTGACGCAGGCATTCCTCGACGGCATTGGGGATCAGGCTGGGGTCTTCGCAGATGTCTGCCCAGGCCCGCGGATGCTGCAGCAGCAGCTTCATCGCATTGGCCGTGGCATTGGCCGTGGTCTCGTGGGCGGCGACGATGCCGGCCATCATCATCGAGTGCAGATAGGAGTCGGTGACGACCTCGGGGTGCAGCACCTGCTGGCGTATGCCGTATTTCATCCAGCCCGGGCCCGAGGGGTCCTGCCGCATTTTGGCCAGGATCTGGCCGGCCAGCTGCCAGAAATTGCCCACCGCATGGGCCACGGCCACCTGCTCCTCCGGCTTGGGCCGGCCCCAGGTGTTGACGGTGTGGGCGATCGAGTAGCGGCGCAGCGCGTCCATGTCTTCCTCGGGCACGCCCAGGAAGTGCAGGGCCACCGTCAGCGGCACTTCCCACAGCAGCTGATCAACGAGGTCAGCCCGGCCGTCGTTGATAAAGCGGTCCACGTACTGGCGGGTCAGCTCGCGCACCATGGGCTCGTGAGCTTTCAGGGCCTCGGGCGTGAACGGCTCCATCAGCACGCGGCGGCGCGGCATGTGCGCCGGCTCGTCCTCGTTGACCAGGGTGCGGTTCATCGCATAGCCATAGCTGGCCAGCACCGCATTGGCCTCGGGGCCGGTGGGCGTGATCTTCTCCAGCGCGATCGAGGGGCTGAAGGTCAGGTTGTCGCGGAAGATCGCCTTGATGCTGTCGTAACGCGTCACCACCCAATAGCCCAGCTGCGGGCTGAAGAAGGTGGGCTCCTGCTCGCGGGCCCAGCGCACGTACTCGGGCGGGTCCTGCTGGTAGCCGTCGCCGAAGGGGTCGAAGGCGATCGCCTGGGCGCTGACCGGGCAGGCGCTGGCCGCCACGGCAGCATGCGGGAAGGGGCAGGTGGCCATGGCGGGTGCTCCGGTTCGGTCAACTAATCAATCAATCGAGGGTGATCTTCAGATCACGAATCAGCTTCTGCCAGCGCGCCGTCTCGCTCTTCAGCAGCTCGGCAAACTGGGCCGGCGTGTTGCCGACCGGCTCGACGCCGAACTCGCTGAGGCGCTTGTGCACACCGGGCTCGTTGATGGCGGCGACGACCTGCTTGTTCAGCGCCGTGATCACGTCCGTCGGTGTGGCCGCCGGCACGACCATGCCCACCAGGGCAGCGGCCTCGACGTTCTTGTAGCCCAGCTCGGCAAAGGTAGGCACATCGGGCAGCTGCGGCAGGCGCTTGGCATTGGCCACGGCCAGCGCCTTGACCTTGCCCGACTTGATGAAGGCCGCACCGGCGGCCAGGTCCACCATCATCGCCGGCACCTGGCCACCGGCCACCTCGGCCAGGGCCGGAGCGGCACCGCGGTAGGGCACATGGGTCATGGTCAGGCCGGTCTCGACCTTCAACAGCTCCATCGCCAGATGGTGAGGGCTGCCGGCGCCGGCCGAGCCGTAGTTCAAACCTTCCGGCGTGGCCTTGGCCTTGGCGATGAAGTCCTTGGCGCTGGCCACCGGCAGGCTGGGGCCTACGACCAGAATCATCGGGAAGCGGCCCATCAGGGTGACCGGTGCGAGGTCCTTGCTGGGGTTGTAGCTGAGCGTCTTGTACAGCACCGGGTTGAAGATCAGGGTGCCGTTGTCGGCCGACAGCACGGTGTAGCCGTCGGCCGGCGAGCGGGCTGTCTCGGCCGCGGCGATGGCCGTGTTGGCGCCGGGCTTGTTGTCGACGACCACGGTCTGGCCGACCTGGGCGGACAGGGTCTGGCCAATGGTGCGCGCCAGGAAATCGGAGCCGCCGCCGGCCGCATAGGGCACCAGCCAGCGTATCGGTTTGGAGGGGAAGCTCTGGGCCGTGGCCATCGAACTCAGCAATGGCAGGGCCAGGATCAGGCCAACTAGGTGCTTCTTCATCAGGTCTCCTTGATTTTGATCACGCAATGCGTAAGTATCATTCGCATTGCGTAATTAACGCATCAAGGGAAAACCCTTGATTTGAATCAAGGCGAGCCCGGCTCCCCAACTGCTTAACATCGGCGTCCATGGACTTCAACGACGACATCGCGCCCCGTGCCCGCCGCCAGCGCGTGCAATCGGCCGAAACCGGCATGGCTGTGCTCAAGGGCCTGGCCCGGCTGGGCGGCCGCGCCAGCCTGACGGCGCTGGCCGCCCATGTGGTCGAGAGCCCGGCCAAGGTGCACCGCTATCTGGCCAGCCTGGTCGAGGAGGGCCTGGTGGCGCAGGACGCCGGCTCGCAGGCCTATTACCTCGGCACCGAGGCGATACAGATAGGCCTGGCCGCCATGCGCCAGGCCGACCCGATACGCGCCGCCGAGCCGGCCCTGGTGCGCCTGCGCGAAAGCCTGGAGGTGACCTGCTTTCTGGCGGTGATGGGCAACAAGGGGCCCACCATCGTGCGCATGGAGGAGCCCGGCCTGCCGGTCACGGTGAATGTGCGCGCCGGCTCGGTGCTGTCGATGCTGTGGTCGGCCAGCGGCCGTGCCTTCCTGGGCTTTCTCGATGAAACGCGGGTGCGGGCCTTTGCCGAAGAGGAGTTGGCCGCCGCACCACTGGAGCAGCGCGCACAGCTGGATGCCGCCGACCCGATCGACCAGCTACGGCGCGAGGTGCAGGCCGCCGGCTGCGCCACCGTGCGCGACGTCTATCTGCGGGGCATCAGCGCCGTGGCCGCGCCGCTCTACGACCATGCCGGCCGCGTCTGCGCGGTGCTGACGGCGCTGGGTGCGACGGGCGGCTTCGACCCGGCCCCCGAGGGCGAGATTGCCACGGCCGTGCGGCGGGAAGCCAAGGCGGCGAGCCGGCAGCTGGGCTTTACCGCGCCGGAATGAATCGCTTTGATGGGGGATAATGTCAACCATTAAAACCCAAGGAGCCTCGACCATGCGCACCCTGCAACTCACCGACAGGCTGTACCAGTACGTGCTCGACCACTCGCTGCGCGAGCACCCGGCGCAAACCGCGCTGCGCGAGGCCACCCGCACGCACCGTTATGCCGGCATGCAGATCGCCGCCGAGCAGGGGCAGTTCATGGCCCTGCTGATCCAGCTGCTGGGCGCGCGCCGAACCCTAGAGATCGGCGTGTTCACCGGCTACAGCGCGCTGAGCGTGGCGCTGGCCCTGCCCGAGGACGGGCGGCTACTGGCCTGCGACATCAACGATGAATACACGCGCATCGGCCAGCCCTTCTGGGCCCAGGCCGGCGTGGCCCACAAGATCGACCTGCAACTGCGTCCCGCGCTCGAGACCCTGGACGCCCGCCTGGCCGCCGGTGAGGCCGGCCAGTATGACTTTGCCTTCATCGACGCCGACAAGCGCAGCTACGACGGCTATTACGAGCGCTGCCTGCAGCTGGTGCGCCCCGGTGGCCTGATCGCCATCGACAACACGCTGTGGGGCGGCGAGGTGGCCGAGGTGTCGGACAGCATCGACACCCAGGCCTTGCAGGCGCTCAACATCAAGCTGCATGGCGACGCGCGCATCGACCTGTCGCTGCTGCCGTTCAGCGACGGCCTGACCCTGGCGCGCAAGCGCTGATCAGCGCGTGCCGGTCACCTCGATGACGACGCGGCGATCGGGCTGCAGGCAGGCGATCAGCTTGGGCGTCTGCTTGGCGCCCTTGCAGTCGCCCGGCTGCGTGACCGGCATGGTCTCGCCCTTGCCAGCGGCGTTGACCTTGCTGCCCTCGATGCCACCCGAGGCGACCAGATAGGCCTTCACCGCCTCGGCGCGCTGCGTCGAGAGGCGCTGGTTGTAGGCCGCAGAGCCCAACCGGTCGGTGTGGCCCTCGACCATGATCACCTCGTAGCGGGTGCCGCGGGTCTCGGAGGCGAACTGGTCCAGTGCCAGTCGGCCCTCGGGCTTGATCGTCGACTGGTCGAAGCCGAACAGGGACTCGGCGGTGAAGCTGACGCGCCTGGGCGGCGGTGGAGCGGCCGACACGACCACCGGCGGTGGCGCCGCCGCGGCAACGATCACCGGCGCCGGTGCAGGCGGCGGCATATAGACCGGTGCGGCGCTGACGCGTGGTGCCACCGTCGGTGCGCGACCGAACGGAAACACCAGGCTCAGCGACACCACATTGACGCCGCCGTGGTTGCCCACCGCGTCATTGACGCGGTAGTGCTCGGCCTCGCCGCGCAGCAGCAGCGAGGGGCCGAAGGCGTATTGCAGGCCCGCGCCGGCCTTGTAGTTGACCTCGCGGCTGCGCGGGTTCGGGTTCAGCACGGCCACCGCACCGCTGCCGCTGAAATGATCGCGGGTCCGCGCATGCTGCGCGCCCAGCCGCACGAAGGCAGACAGGCTCTCGGTCAGTGGCAGGCTGCCGATCAGGTCCAGGTTGAGCCCGGCCAGGCGGATCTGGCCGTTCAGCGTGCCTGCCGGTGTGGTGGTGGAGACGAAGCCGAACTTGCCCAGATCGAAATAACCGGCCTCGACGGCGAAGTTGCGGTTGAACTGGTAGCCGCCGAACAGCTTGTAGGCGGTGTCGCGCTCGTCGCGGTTGAAGCCGGTGACGGTGAGGCCGTTGCCGACCAGGGCGTTGCTGATGCGCTCCTGGTCGATGCGGGCACGGGCCGAGCCGATGGACAGACCGCCGTAGTAGTAGCTGTCGTCCTGGGCCAGGGCGGCTGTCGCGAGCACCGAGCCGAGGCCGGCCAGGGTCAGGTATCGCAGGGTGTGGGTGGTGATCATCGTGTGCTTTCGGGCAGTCGTTGAGACGCGCTTGAACCGGGCGGGGATGCGCGCGTTCATGGCGCAACAACCGTGGTGTTGACCAGGGTCACCGAGGCGGTCAGGCCGATGGCGCGACCGATCAAGGTGGTCTGTATCGTCTGGCCAGCGGTGGAAAAGGTCACGCCGGCCGGCGCGATGATGGTGCCCACCATGGTGCTGCCGTCTTCGATGCGGGCCGCGCTGCCGACCTGCCAGAACACGTTCTTGGCCTGGGCGCCGCCGACCAGCAGCACACGGCGCGGTGTGGCATGCAGGCCCACGGTGAGCGCCGAGGCACTTTGGAACACCCAGGAGGCGTTGGCATCTCCCTTGCCGTCCAGGGTCAGGTCGCCCGAGGTCACGTCGAAGGTGCCGCCGGCCGAGGTGTAGACCCCCGGGGCCAGCACCAGGCCGCCCAACTGGCCGGCACCCGGGTCGGTGCCCGGCGGCAGGGCCGCCATCAGGCTGTAGGCCGCCAGCGCGTCGGCGCGGGCCTGCGTGGCCACGGCCAGTGAGGCCGTGGTGCCCGGGGCGGGCGGGCCGCAGTTGATGCTGCCGTTGACCGCGCCGACGTTCAGCGGCGTCTGCGTGTAGACGTTGCTGGCGTCATGGAAGCCGGTGACCAGCGAGCAGGCCGCGGTGGTGCCCAGATTGCCGCCGACCACGGTGTTGATGCCCTGGTTGGTGACACCCGCGCCGCCGCCAAAGGCGCCGAAGGAGGCGGCCGTGCCGAGGTTCACGGTCGTGACCGTGGTGGTGCAGGCCGCGCCACCGGTCGTGAAGCCCCAGACCCGGTTGGCAGCCAGGGGATTGCCGGCCAGGTCCTTGACGCCGGTGCTGCCCGACTTCACGGTGACGACGAAGCTGCGGCTCGCCGCAAAGCCGGTGGCGGCGGTGGGCACGAAGCTGGCCACCTGGGTCAGCGCGCTGTAGCTCACGGTGCCGGCCACGGCCACGCCGTTGTCGGTGACCGTGAAGGTGCCGGCGTTGATCGTCGCCGCATCCATCGCTTCACTGAAGGTGGCGCTGGCACTGCCTGTCAGCGGGCAGACCGAGGTGCTGCCATCGGCCGGGCTGATGGCCGTCACCGTCGGGGCGATGCTGTCGGCAGCTGCACCGGTCGTGAAGGTCCAGACATGGTTGCCGGCGGCCGGCAGGCTGGCGGTGTTGCCGGCCAGTGCATTGCCGGCCAGGTCGGTGGCGGCCGTGGTGATCGTCGCCGTGAACAGCGAACCGCTGGCCAGCGAGGCCGCCAGTGCGGGCGTGAAGGTCACGGTTCTGGAGCCCGCCACATAGCTGACGGCGCCTGCCACTGCGGTGCCCGCCGTGGTGTTGGTGACGTTGAAGCTGGTCGCGGTCAGGGTGGCCGGGTCCATCGCTTCGCTGAAGGTGGCGTTGATCTTGGTGTTGACCGCGACGGCGGTGGCGCCTGCGGCGGGCACGGTGAAGGTCACGGTCGGCCGGGTCGTGTCGAGCGGTGCGGCCGTGGCGGTGACGAAGCTCCACACAAAGGCGCTGGCGAGGGGCACGTCGGTGGTGTCCAGCACGCCGGTGCTGACGGTGGCCGTGCAGGTGGTCGTCGGTGGCAGCGGTGCGGCCGGGGTCAGGGTGGCCATCAGCGTGGCGGCGTCGTAGCTGATGCTGGCGGCCACCGGCGTGCCGGTCGGGCAATTCACGGTGAAGCTGCTGGTGGTCAGCGATGAGGCCTTCATCGCCTTGCTGAAGGTGACCATCACCTTGGCATGGGTGTCCACGCCGGTCACGAACGGGGTACTGGCCACCGGCGAGGTCACGGTGACCGTGGGCACGCGGGTGATGTCGGGTGTGCCCAGGACCGGGTCGAGATTGCCGCCGCCGCAGCCTGACAGTGCGGCGATCGCTACGCTGCAGGCTCCGAGGTTCAGGCCATTGAAGAACGTGCGTAGCGGTTGCATGGTGAGGTCCTTGCGCAGAGCGTGATCGCGGCGAATGCCGCGACAAGCCTGCGTTGTAGGACCTTCAGACGCTGCGGTCTGTACGCTGCCGCACGCTAGCCGCGCACCTCACCCTGCCCCAGCACCACCCATTTCAGCGAGGTCAGCCCCTCCAGGCCCACCGGGCCGCGGGCGTGGAACTTGTCGGTCGAGATGCCGATTTCGGCGCCCAGGCCGTACTCGAAGCCATCGGCAAAGCGGGTGCTGGCGTTGATCATCACGCTGGCCGAGTCCACCTCGCGCAGAAAGCGCATCGCGTTCGGGTGGTTGGTGGTCAGGATCGCATCGGTGTGGTGCGAGCCGTAGCGGTTGATGTGGCTGATCGCCTCGTCGAGACCGGTCACCACCTTGATGCTGATGATGGGCGCCAGGTACTCCTCGCTCCAGTCGGCCTCGGTGGCCGCCACCACCTTGGCGCCGGGCACGTCGCTGAGCATGCGGCGGCTGATTGGGCAGCTGCGCATCTCCACGCCCTTGGCGGCAAAGATCGCGCCGATGCGGGGCAGAAAGGCGGCCGCCTGCTGTTCGTGCACCAGCAGCGACTCGGCCGCATTGCAGGGGCTGTATTTGTTGGTCTTGGCGTTGTCGGTGACCTTCAATGCCTGCTCCAGGTCCACTTCGGCATCGACGTAGACATGGCAGTTGCCGTCCAGATGCTTGATCACCGGCACCCTGGCCTCGCGGCTGATGCGCTCGATCAGGCCCTTGCCGCCGCGGGGGATGATGACGTCCACGAACTCCGGCATCGTGATCAGGTGGCCCACGGCAGCCCGGTCGGTGGTGTTGACCAGCTGCACCGCGTCCGAAGGCAGGCCGGCCTCGGCCAAGGCATTGCGCACCAGGGCGGCCAGCACCAGATTCGACTGCAGCGCCTCGGAGCCGCCGCGCAGGATGCAGGCATTGCCGCTCTTGATGGCCAGCGAGGCAGCCTCGATGGTCACATTCGGCCGGCTCTCGTAAATCATGCCGAACACGCCCAGCGGCACGCGCATCTGGCCGACGCTGATGCCCGAGGGCCGGCGCTTGACGCCGGTGATCTCGCCCACCGGATCGGCCATGGCGGCCAGCTGCTCGCAGCCCTCGGCCACGGTCTCCAGCACCTTGGGGCTCAGGCGCAGGCGGTCCACCATCGGGGCGGCCAGGCCGGCGGCGATGGCGGCGTCCAGGTCCTTGGCATTGGCGGCCTGCAGGGCCGGGCCCTGGGCCCGCAGACGGCGCGCCAGCGCCAGCAGGGCGGTGTTCTTGGCGGCGGTGGGTGCGGCGGCCATGGCGGTGGCGGCGCGGCGCGCGGCGGCGCCCAGCTCGGCCATATAGGCATTCAGGTCGTGGATGGAGGCAGTCATGCCGGCATTTTCACCGATGCGGCTCGACCTTGCGCCGGGCGGGCTGATCGGGCGGCGACATCCGAGCCGTTACGATAGCTTCCAGAGGCCGTTGATCCTGCACCTGGCCCAGGACGATCAACGCGCGCATTGACACGGCCGCCCTTCCCCAGCATGTACGCGAAATTCTTTGGCCTGCAACACGAGCCGTTCTCGATCGCGCCCGATCCGCGCTATCTGTTCATGAGCGAGCGCCACCGCGATGCGCTGGCCCACCTGCTGTACGGCCTGCGCGGCGGCGGCGGCTTTGTGCTGCTGACCGGCGAGATCGGCGCCGGCAAGACCACGGTCTGCCGCTGCTTTCTGGAGCAGATTCCGAAGCGCTGCAATGTGGCCTATATCTTCAATCCCAAGCTCACCGTCAACGAGTTGCTGAAGACGGTCTGCGAGGAATTCGGCATCCAGCACGAACACCCGGTCGGTGCCGGCGAGACGGTCAAGCAGTACCTGGACCCGCTCAACGAGTTCCTGCTGCGCACCCATGCGGTGGGGCAGAACACCGTGCTCATCATCGACGAGGCGCAGAACCTGTCGGCCGAGGTGCTGGAGCAGCTGCGCCTGCTGACCAATCTCGAAACCAATGAGCGCAAGCTGCTGCAGATCATCCTGATCGGCCAGCCCGAGCTGCGCACGCTGCTGGCCCGGCCCGAGCTTGAGCAACTGGCCCAGCGCGTGATCGCGCGCTTTCATCTGCAGGCGCTGTCAGAGGCGGAGACCTCGCAGTACATCCACCATCGCCTCGGCGTGGCCGGCTTCAGCGGCCCTCTGCCCTTCGACCGTGGGGCGCTGCGGCGCATCTTCGGGCTGACCGGTGGCGTGCCGCGGCGCATCAATCTGCTGTGCGACCGGGCGCTGCTGGGGGCCTATGCGCAGGGCCGCAGGCAGGTCGGTCGCGCCATTGTGGAGCGTGCCGCCGCCGAGGTGTTTGACCGGACTCGGCCGCCCGGCCGCCGCCCGGCCCTCCTGTGGGCCGCTGGCGTGGCCGGTGCCGCTGGCCTGGTCGCGGCCTCGGTGCTGGCCACGCGGGCGCTGGATGGCGGTGTGCATCATCCGCCCGCCGTGGTGGCCCCTGCACGGGCGGCTCAGGCCGCCAGCACGCCGGCCAGCGGCGCCGTTGCGGCAAGTGCGCCGGTGGTGGCTGCACGGCCTGTACCGACCGAGCTGGCCGAGCGCATCACCGTGGGCCTGCGCAGCGAGCGCGAAGCCTGGCAGGCACTGGCGCCAGCCTGGCAACTGGCCCTGCCCGAGGGCGAGCCCTGCGCGGCGTGGAAGCGTCAGCAGGTGCAGTGCTTCAAGAGCGACGGTGGACTGGCGCTTTTGCGTCTGCTGGACCGGCCCGGCATCCTGACCCTGCACGATGGCGCCGGCAAACCGAGCTACGTGGTGCTGCTGGGCCTGGGCAGCCAGCACGCCAGGGTGCGCGTCGGCAGCACGACGCAAACCGTGAGCCTGCTGACGCTGGGCCAGCAATGGCGCGGCGAGTTCGCGACGCTGTGGCGCGCGCCGCCGGCCTATCAAACCCGGGTCAGCGCCGGTCCGACCCTGGACTGGCTCGACGCACAGCTGGCCAAGGCCCTCGGGCATCCTGCGCTGGCGGGCAGGCGCAGTTACGACGCGGCCCTGCAAGCCAAGGTGGCCGCCTTCCAGCGCACCCAGGGCCTGGCCGATGACGGCCTGGCCGGCCCCATCACGCTGATGCAGCTGAGCCGCGCCGCGGGGGTAGATGAACCTCGCCTGCAGCCCGTCCCGGCGCCAGCCACAGCCCAATAGGATCGCCCATGTCTTACATCCTGGAAGCACTGAGGCGCGCCGATTCCGAACGCGAGCGCGGCACCGTGCCCACCCTGCATGCCAACCCCGGGCCGGCGGACCTGACCGAAGGCGGCGCAGGCGCCCCGCGCTCCCGCCTGTGGGCCTGGGTGGTCGGGGTGATCGTGCTGCTCGGTGCGGGTAGCGCGCCATGGCTGCTTCGGGGTGAGCGCGAGCCACCGGTCTTGCCGGCGCCTGTTGCGCCGGCGCCCGCCACGATGCCCACCGTGATGCCTGCCAGCCCGCCAACGGCGCAGGCACTGCCGCCAGCACCGCCGCCCCTCGCCGCCGCCACGGTTCCCGAAGCCCTCACGCGGCAGCCGCCACCGCAGCCGGTCGCACCGGTCGCCACGCAGCGCCCAGCCCCGCCGGCAGCGCCGCTGCCACGCACGGAAAGCCCGGTCGCAGACCTTCCCGTGCCTCTGGCGAGCGGCCTGCCCGAAGAGCTGCGCCGGCAGCTGCCGCCGCTGGCGGCAGGTGGCGCGATGTACTCCGACGCCCCCGCCAACCGCATGCTGATCATCAACGGCCAGCTCTTTCACGAGGGCGACAAGATCACCCCCGACCTGGTGCTGGAGCAGATCAAGCTCCGCGGCGCGGTGCTGGTGTTCAAAGGCCAACGCTTTCGCATCAGCTACTGACCTCCCCTACAGACAGCGGGGTGCGCCAAACTTAGTATCCGCTCATCTGATGGCAGCCGCCGACCGACCCTGGCTCAACCTGGAGATTCAGCACCATGAACATCCTCACCCGCCTGATGATAGGCCCGCGCCTGCTGCTGGGCTTTGCCTGTGTGCTGGTGCTGACCCTGGTCGTCGGCCTGTTTGCGATCAACCGCATCGGCAAGGTCAATGAGGCCACCAGTGACCTGGCCACGAACTGGCTCGTCGCCATGCGCTCGCTGGGCGAATACCGCTCGGCCATCACCGCCGTGCGCCGTGCTGAGGCGCTGCATGTGATGTCCACCAAGAGCGAGGAGTTCGAGGCGGAGGAAAAGCGCATTCAGGACGACAAGGCCAAGGCGGCAAGCGCCTGGAAGGTCTATTCCGAGACCGTCACGACCGACGACGAACGTGTGTTCGCCAAGGAGATCGAGTCGACGCAACAGGCCTATTTCGACGCGCTGGCCAAGCTGCTGCCCGTGTCACGGGCCAGCACCAGTCCGGAGGATATCGACAAGGTCAAGGGGATGTACAAAAGCGCCACACGTCTTCCCTTCACCGCCGTGATGGCGGCCATCGACAAGGACGTCGACTTCCAGACCAAGGGGGGCGATGAGGCCTACAAGGAGTCGCAAAGTGCCTATGCCTCGACCCGCATTGCCGTCGTCGGCCTGATGCTGGGTGCGCTGGTGCTGGGCGCTGTGCTGGCCCTGCTGATCACCCGCTCCATCACCGGCCCGATCGCCCGTGCGGTCGTGGTGGCCGAGACGGTGGCTGCGGGTGACCTGACCTCGGACGTGAGGGTGGACAGCGCCGACGAGACCGGCCAGCTGCTGGCCGCGCTGAAGAAGATGAACGACAACCTGGTCGGCATCGTCGGTCAGGTGCGCAACAGCGCGGATTCGATCGCCACCGGGTCGGCCCAGATCGCCACCGGCAATGCCGATCTGAGCCAGCGCACCGAGGAGCAGGCCAGCAATCTGCAACAGACCGCGGCCTCGATGGAGCAGCTCACGGCCACCGTCAAGCAGAACGCCGACACCGCGCGCCAGGCCACCCAGATTGCGGGCGGTGCCTCCAGCGCCGCGGCCCAGGGCGGGCGTGTGGTCGAGCAGGTGGTGTCGACGATGGGCGAGATCACCGACAGCAGCCGCAAGATCTCCGACATCATTGGCGTCATCGACGGCATCGCCTTCCAGACCAATATCCTGGCCTTGAACGCCGCCGTGGAGGCAGCCCGTGCCGGGGAGCAGGGCCGCGGCTTCGCCGTCGTGGCCTCCGAGGTGCGCAGCCTGGCCCAGCGCTCGGCCCAGGCCGCCAAGGAGATCAAGACCCTGATCGGCACCAGCGTCGAGAAGGTGGAAAACGGCTCGCGCCTGGTCCACGAGGCCGGCCAGTCGATGGGCGAGATCGTCACCCAGGTCAAGCGTGTGAACGACCTGATCAGCGAAATCAGCGCCGCCAGCGTCGAGCAGAGCACCGGCATCGGTCAGATCGGGGACGCCGTCAATCAGCTCGACCAGGTGACGCAGCAGAACGCCGCCCTGGTCGAGGAAAGCGCTGCCGCGGCCGAGAGCCTGAAGCACCAGGCCGCCAGCCTGGCGCAGACGGTCTCGGTGTTCAAGCTGACGGCGCGGGCTTGAGCGCGTTCAGGCCCAGGCCGCCGTGCCCGGGCACGGTGATGCCCCGAGCCTGGCCTCAGGGCCCTTTGTAGAAGAATTCGGCCAGGCAGGAATTCATGTCTTCCCTGGTGCATAGCAAGAACCGGCCCCCGTCGGGGTGTATGCGGACATACCTGACCGAGACAAGGCCGGCCTGGGCAGGCGCTCCGGAGCAACCGGGCTTGCCATTGGTCTTGACGACCTTGTCTTCCCATTTGAAGAAGTCTTCTCCGCTGGGCCCCCAAGACATCCGGAACTCGGACTCGCTCTGCTCCTGAGCCGACACGGCGGACCGGGTTCCATCCGCACGGATTTCAAACTCCTCGACGCACTTCGAATGGGGCAGCTCGGTTCTCCAGCGCCCGAGCAGCGGGTATGACTCGGGCAGCGGCGCGCGCGCGAAGTCCTGGGCGATGGCGCTTGAGACAGCGACAAGCGATGCCAGCACGATGAGGCTGCGGGAGAGGCGCAAGGTGGACTTCATGGTGGAAGGTGCGGTGGCCGGCGTTTCACTGCCAGCCTACGCCGAAGGAATGGGGGATGATATAAATTCTATCAGTCGGAATATCATTCCTTTATTGCGGCAATCCCCAGGGGCTCCTAGCCCAGCCAGGCCAGCACCGACAGCCAGGCCGGCGCCGCCACCACAAAGGCCAGGGTCGAGATCACGATCGCGGCCGTGGCCTGGGCCTCCTGGGTCTGGTAGCGCTGGGCCAGCAGCAGCGCGTTGGAGCCCACCGGCAGCGCCGCACCAAGCACGATCACCGCCAGCGGTACGCCGTTCTGGCCCAGCAGCCCGTGGCCAACGGCCAGCACCAGCAGCGGCATGCACAGCATCTTGCCCACGGTCAGCGCAAGGCCTATGCCTACCGCGCCCTTGACGCCGTAGTGCGCCAGCGACAGGCCGATCAGCACCAGGCACATGGGCACCACGGCCGAGCCGAGCATCTGCAGGCCGGCGTCCAGCACCGGCCAGATCGGCAGGCCCAGCAGATTCCAGATCAGCCCGGCCAGCACCGGCAGGATGACCGGGTGTATCAGGGTGTTCCGGGCGGTCTGGCCCAAGGTGGCCAGCAGGGCCGCGCCCTGGCCGGCATGGTGGGCGGCGCGGGCCATGTCTAGCTCGACCAGCAGGGTGGCCAGGCTCATCAGGGTCAGTGCATGCAGGCTGATGATGGCCACATGGATGCTCAGGCCGGCGTCGCCATACAGCGCCGCGACAAAGGGCAGGCCCAGCTGCACGGTGTTGCCGAAGCTGGCGCTGATGGCACGCACGGCCGGGGCTGCGGGCTCCAGGCCGGGCCTGCGCTTGTTGAGGGCATAGACCAGCAGCATCCACACCACCGCCGGCACGAAGAAGGCCAGCAGCGTGCCCCAGGGCATGGTGGCGAAGTCGATGCGCGCGGTGGCGCGGAACAGCAGCGCCGGCGTGAACAGATAGAAGGCCAGATTGGACAGCACGCGCACCGTGTCGGCACCGCCCAGCAAACGGGTGCGGCCGGCCGTCCAGCCCATGGCCACGACCACGAACAGCACCAGCAGCTTGATCCAAAGGTCGCTCGTCATGGCTGACGAGTATGCGGCTGCGCGCTATGCGCCCGCCATCGGGCCGCGTCGATGCCGGGCTCAGCCCTGGGCTCTCAGGGCCTGAAACTGCGGCGCCGGCTGTGCCTCGCTCCAGCGCCAGGGCAGGGCCGACGGGCGCCACAGGCCGGCCGATACGCGCAAGCGCAGCAGGCGCTGAGCGCCGGGCCAGCGATGGAAGGCGAAGGGCGCGTCCTGCGGCCAGAGCACCTCGGCCCGCGCCGCCAGATGCAGCAGATGGCCGTTGGCATAGTCGACCATCAGCAGGCCGGCCAGCGGATGGCGCTCAGATTGCCCAGGGTATTGAAGAACTGGTTGCCGGGATAGTCGGGCAGGGTCAGCACGGTGGCGCTGTCCTGCTGGTCAATGTGCACAAAGCCCGGCTCGCCACCGCGGTGCGAGACATCGACGCCCTCGCCGTCTTCGTTGCCCGGTTTGGCGGCCGAAGCGCTGGCGATGAACAGCGTGTCGCTGCCGCGGATCAGCTCCAATGCCCCTGCATCAAGACCTGGCCCCAGCGACCGGGCGGCCGCCCCATCCTCCGGTGTGTGCAAGCTCAGTGGTTCGCGGGCCTGGATGTATTTGGGGCAGTTGCCGAAGCTCTGCCTTACCTCGATGCTCAGGCCCTGCCCGCCGATGGACTCGATCACCCCGTTCATCCGGTTGCGCCGCCGCGTGTGCGGCTCCAGGCCCAGCACGCCGACGGCGGAGCCGGGTTTCAGCTGCTGCAGCACCGGATCGTCGCGCTGGCTGCCCAGCTGGATGTGCATCTGCCGGGCCTCCGGCGTGCTGACGAAACCCGGCGCGCCGCCCAGCATCGTCGCCCAGGGCTGTCCCTGCGCATCCAGCGCACCCAGCAGCAGCGTCGGCAGCTTGTTGAACAGCTCGCGGTGCTGGTCGGGCATGCGGTCGCGCATGAAGGCGGGCGCGCCGCGCTCCAGGCGCTCGCGCACACCCACCCGCTCTTGCAGCGCCTGTTCGCCGGCATGGAAGGCGCTCATGACAAGGTGCTCGGCAGCGGAATGAAGCCCGGCAGCGCCTCGACGCGCGCCAACCAGGTGCGGATGTGCGAATAGTCGGCCAGCGAAATGCCGCCGATGGGCGCCTGCGAGGTGTAGCTGTACAGCGAGATATCGGCCAGGCTGCGCGCATCGCCGACCAGGAAGGGGTGCTGGGCCAGCTCGGCCTCCATCAGCGCGAACAGCTTGTGGCCCAGCGCCTGGCTGTGCGGCGTGACTTCGCGGCCGATCAGCGCGCCAAAACGGGCCGAAGCCGGGCCGTTGTCCAGCAGGCTGGCGGCGAGGATGAACCAGCGCTGCTGGTGTGCCGCTGCGACCGGGTCGCTGTGCAACCAGCCGTCGTCGGGCGCGTAGCGCTGGGCCAGATAGACCAGGATGGCATTGCTGTCGCTGAGGGCCAGCGGCCCATCCTCCAGCACCGGCACCTGGCCCAGCGGATTCATCGCCAGGAAGGCCGGTGATTTGTGCTCGCGCTTGAACAGGTCCACCTCCACCGTTTCATGGGGCAGCCCCAGCAGCGACAGCATCAGTTCGACGCGGTGACAGTGGCCGGAAATGGCGAAGCGGTGCAGGCGCAGCGGGGTTTTCATGGGGCGGGCTCCGGGTTGAAGAATGACCGGCCTCCAGCTTAGGTATTGCGCTGAACGATTGGAATCCTCATAGTCCACCATTCAGAATTACAGGATTTGCATCAATGGACCATCTGGACAGCCTGCGTTGCTTTGTCGCCGTGGCCGAGGCCCAGGGTTTTGCCGTGGCGGCGCGGCGCCTGGGCCTCTCCGCGCCGGCGGTGACGCGTGGCATTGCCGCGCTGGAGCAGCGCCTGAGCGTGCTGCTGCTGCAGCGCAGCACCCGCAGCGTGCGCCTGACCGATACCGGCGAGCGCTTTCTGCACGACTGCCGCCGCATCCTGGCCGATCTGGACGAGGCCGAGGGCGCGGCCTCCGGCGTACAGAGCGAGGCCCAGGGTCAGCTGGCCATCACCGCCTCGCAGATGTTCGGCCGCCTGCATGTGGCGCCTATCGCCCAGGACTTTCTGCTCGCCCAGCCCAGGGTGCAACTGCGCACGCTGTTCGTCGACCGGCTGGTTCATCTGCTCGACGAGGCCATGGATGTGGCGCTGCGCATCGCCCACCTGCCCGACTCCGGCCTGACGGCGCTGCAGGTGGGGGCACTGCGCCGCGTCATCGTCGCCTCACCCGACTACCTGGCCCGCCACGGCACGCCGCTGGAGCCGCAAGACCTGACCCGGCACCGCGCGATCGCCTTCTCGTTCGATGGCCTGGTGCCCCAGCCCTGGCAGTTCGGCGCGGGCAAGGCCCAGCAAACCGTCACACCGCCGATTGACTGGATCTGCAACCTCAGCGAGGTCGCCATCAACGCGGCCCTGGCCGGCCAGGGCCTGACCCGCTGCCTGGCCTACCAGGCGGCCGAGCAGGTGCGCAGTGGCGCGCTGACCCTGGTGCTGGCCGAGCACGAGCAGCCGCCGGTGCCGGTGCACATCGTCTACCCGGCCGGGCGACGGGCGCCGGCCAAGGTGAGAGCGTTTGTGGACTTTGCCGCGGAGCGGCTGCGGCGGGAGCCGATTCTGCAGGGCGGGGGCTTGGGGCCGGCCTGAGTCAGCGCTGCACCATCCGCCCCACCTGTTCGCCTGCCGAGTTTCCATAGTCGCCGCCTCAGACCGGCAGGCCCTTGCTGCGCAGCAGGGCGTTGAAGCGCTCCGGGTCGGCCGTGCCGGCGGCATTGGCGGCACGGATCTTGGCCTCCTTGACCAGATGGGCCTGGCAGGCGGGCAGCAACGCCGCGACCTCGGCGGCCGGAATGGCGATCACACCGTCTGCATCGCCCAGCACCAGGTCGCCCGGCTGCACGACCAGGCCCGCGCAGGCGACCGGAACATTGATCTCGCCCGGCCCCTCCTTGCTGGGCCCGCGGTGGGTGTGGCCGCGGGCGAACAGGGGCATGCCGTCCTCGGCCCATTCCAGCAGGTCGCGGACGGCGCCGTCGATGACCAGGCCGCCCAGCTGTTTGAAGATGCAGGTGGTGCGCATCAGCCCGCCGACCAGGGCCTGGGTCAGATCGCCACCGCCGTCGATGACCAGCACGTCGCCGGGCTCCACCATCATCAAGGCCTTGTGGATCATCAGGTTGTCGCCGGGGCGCACGCGCACGGTGACGGCCGGGCCGCAGAGCACGGTGGCCAGGCGTCCGTGATAGGGCCTGAGGCCGATCGCGCCGACGCTGCGGCCCATGCAATCGCCTGCAACGGCCACCGGGATGTTGCGAAAGGCCTCGACCAGTTCGGCGGCAGGGCCGGCGGCGCGGGGTTCAATGCGGTAGCCCGGGGGCCAGGTGTTGCTCATGATGCATCTCGTTTCAAAGTACCTGCGGGTTGACGCAGGCGGTGGCGGCAGGTGGCCGGCCGTTCAGATAGCCCAGCACGTTGTCGGCAGCGCCCAGAGCCATCGCCGCCAAGGCGGCCGGCGTCGAGCCGCCGACGTGCGGCGTCAGCACGACATTGGGCAGGGTCAGCAGCGGGCTGTCGGCGGGCAGCGGTTCGACGCTCATCGTGTCCAGGCCGGCGGCGAACAGATGGCCGCTGCGCAAGGCAGCTATCAGTGCCGCTTCGTCGACGACCTCGCCGCGCGCGGTGTTGATCAGGATTGCGTTCCTGGGCAGCAGTGCCAGCTGCCCGGCAGCTATCAGGCCGCGGGTGTGCTGGGTCAGCGGCACATGCAGGCTCAGCACATCGCTGTGCTGCAACAGTTCCTCCAGCGTGGCGCACAGGCGCACGCCGGCCAGCGGGCAGTTTCGTTCCTGCAGACCGGGATCGAAGGCCAGCACCTGCATGCCCAGCGCCAGGCCGACGGTGGCCACGCGCTGGCCGATCTGGCCGAAGCCGACGAGGCCCAGCGTGCGGCCGTGCAGCTCCAGGCCGTCCTGCGCTCGGGTCCAGCGGCCGGCGTGCAGCTCGCTGTTCATCTGGCCCACCCGCCGGGCAGCCGACAGCATCAGCGCCAGCGTGAGCTCGGCCACCGAGGTGGCATTGGCGCCGGGCGTGACGTAGACCGGGATGCCGCGCGCGGTGGCTGCCTCGACGGCGATATTGCTGACGCCTACGCCGTGCTTGGAGATCACTTTCAGCGTCGGGCAGCTGTTGATGGCCGCGGCGCCGAGGTCAACAGTGCGCGAGATCACCGCGTCGACGGGCTCGCGGGCCATCAGCGCGTCGAGATCGGCGCCCTCCGGCAGATAGATCACGCGGCAGCCGGCGGCCTGCAGGCGCTGGATACCGGCCTGTGCCAGCTTGGGCGCGGTGACGAGGATGGTGTGGCTCACGACCGTGCCTCCTCAATCGATCTTGATATCGGCGTCGCGTATCAGCGTGCCCCATTTCTGGTGCTCGCTGCGTATCGTGTCGCCGAACTGGGCGGGGCTTCCGCCGGTGGCGGTGCTGCCCTCGGCGGCCAGCTTGGCCAGCACCTCGGGCTGCTTCAGGATCTTCTGCACCTCGGCATTGATGCGGGCAACGATGGCCGGCGGGGTGCCGGCCGGTGCCACCAGGCCCGACCAGGTGACGGCGTCGAAGCCCGCGTAGCCGGCCTCTATCATCGTCGGCACGTCCTTCAGCGCCGGCAGCCGGGTGGCCGAGGTCACGGCCAGAGGCCGCAGCTTGCCGCCGCCAATCTGTGGCAGCACCGAGGCGGCATTGCCAAAGTAGATCTCGAACTGGCCACCGAGCAGATCGTTCAGCGCCGGCGCGGCACCGCGGTAGGGAATGTTCAGCAGCTGCAGATTTGCCCGGCGCTCCAGCATCTCGCCGGCCAGATGGCCCACCGTGCCGCTGCCGGCCAGGCCTATGCGCACGCCCTGGGGCTTGACCTTGGCTGCCGTCACCACATCGGCCACCGAGTGCATGGCCGACTGCGGCGTGACCACCAGCACCATGGGTTGCGAGGCCACGGCAGCCACAGGCGTGAAGTCCTTCAGCGCGTCGTAGGGCATCTTGGCGTAGAGATGCGGATTGATGGCCAGATTGGCGGTCTGGCCCAGGCCCAGCGTGTAGCCATCGGGTGGCGACTTGGCCACCGCGTCCAGGCCGATATTGCCGCCGGCGCCGGGCTTGTTGTCGATCACCAGTGTGGCGCCCAAGGCCGTCGACAGGCGCTCGCCGATGACGCGGGCGATGAAGTCGGTGCCGCCACCGGGCGGGAAGGGCACGATCAGCCGTATCGGCTTGGCGGGCCAGGGGGCCTGGGCGGCGGCCGCGCCGGCCAGCAAGGCCAGGCTGGCGGCGATGTGTCGAAGGCTGATCATGGCTTTGTCTCCTGTTGTGGCCGCAGTTTCTGCTGCCCGACTCATTCCGTCCAATCGATAGTTATCATTCTTTCATTCCAAAGATTGATGAATGAAGAGCTGGCCATGGATTTGCAGCTGCGCGACCTGAAGTACTTCGAGACGGTGGCGACCCTGGGCCATATGGGCCAGGCCGGCGAGGCGCTGGGCCGCACCCAGCCGGCGCTGACCAAGAGCATCCAGCGGCTGGAGCAGGCCTTCGGCAGCCCCTTGTTCGAGCGTGCCGGCCGCGGCATCAGGCTGACGCCGGTGGGCGAGGTGCTGCTGGCCCGGGCCCGGTTGCTGCGCGCCTCGGCCGAGGAGGCGATACGCGAGGTCAGCGACTTCGCCCAGGGTCACAGCGGCCACGTACGCATAGGCACCGGGCCTATCGCAGCCGAAGACGTGCTGCCCGAGATCTGCCGCCTGCTGCTGGCCCAGGTCAAGGGCGTGACGGTGGAGATCACGGTGGCCCCCAGCGTGGCCCTGCGCGAGCAACTGCGCCGCGGCCAGATCGACCTGCTGATGGGCCTGATGCCCGAGGCCGATGAGGAGTTTCTGTGCCACCCCATCGTCGAGGACGTGGTCGTGGTGGCGGCCGGCGCCGGGCATCCGGTGTTCCAGCTGCTGGCGCCGACGATGCGCTCGCTGCTGGCCTACAGCTGGGTGCTGCCGGCCAGGACCATTCCGAGCCGCCAATGGCTGGACGCCGCCTTTGCCCTGCGTGGCCTGCCGCCGCCGACGGCGCAGATCGAGGCCAATTCGATCGCCCTGCTGCCGCAGCTGATCACCCGCACCGATTTGCTGAGCTTTGTGTCGCGCCACACCTTGGGCCAGGGGCGAGGCCTGCGCGAGGTGGCGCTGGCCGATACCACCTTGACGCGGCGGCTGGGCGTCAGCCAGCGGCGCGAGGGCTATCTGTCGCCGGCGGCGCAGCGCCTGCTGGCCCTGCTGCGAGAACATGGGCCGCAGATGTTCGCCCGGGCGGGCTAAAGGCCGGGGTAGGCGGCAAGACCTGCCCCCATCGCCCGGGACCTCGTCAGGCCTTCTTGGCCGCCACCTTCTTGGCCGCCACTTTCTTTGCGGCGACCTTTTTCGCCGGCGCCTTCTTGGCCGGTGCCTTCTTCGCCGCCACCTTGGCCGGCGCCTTCTCCGCCGCAGCGTCGGCTGTCTTGGCCGCAGGCTTGGCTGAGGTCTTCGCCCCCGGCTTGGCCGCGCGCGGCTCGAACTCGAAGCTGACCTTGCCCTCCTTCTTGTCATAGGCCAGGAAGGCCTTGAACTTGCGGCGGGTCTTGTTGGAGACAAAGTTCTCCAGCAGATCGGTCTTGCCGGTGGTCAGCAGCTTGTGCACCTGGGCATGCTCGATAGGCTGGGTCAGTATCACCTTGCCGGTCTTGAAGTCGCAGGTCACGTGGGCGCCAACGCTGTGCTCACACACGTAGTTGCTGCCATGCTCGAACACGCGGCCCTGGCATTTGGGGCAGGCGCCCAGGCTCTCCTGCGCGCTGAAGTCCACCGGCTCGCCGTCGCCCTCGGCCTTGCGGGCGTCTTCGCCGAAGTCGAACTCGAGCTTCCAGTTCTTGATTTCGTCATCGAATACCAGGGCCAGCTCGGCGGTGAAGGGCCAACCGGCCTTGGAGCGGAAGCCCTCCAGCGGGCCTATCTTCTTGTGGGTCAGGAACTGCTCGATCTCGTGCAGTTCGAAGCTGCGCCCGCCCGGGATCTTGCCGACCGAGAAGCCGCAGCCCTCGGCGTCCCCTGTTTTTCCGGTGCAGGTGAAGCGGCGGTAGTTCTCCTTGACCACGCCGCCGCAGTTCGGGCAGGGGGCCTTCAAGGTGGCGTAGTCGCCGGGGATGGTGTCGCGGTCGTATTCCTTGGCCTTTTGCACCACGCGCTCGGCGATGGCCGCGATCTCGGCCATGAAGACGGCGCGGTTCAGCTTGCCCTTCTCCATCTCGGCCAACTGGTGCTCCCAGTTGCCGGTCAGCTCGGGCTTGGTCAGGTCCTCGACGCCCAGGCCGCGCAGCAGAGTCATCAGCTGGAAGGCCTTGGCGGTCGGAATCAGCTCGCGGCCCTCGCGCAGCATGTATTTCTCGGTCAGCAGGCCTTCGATGGTGGCTGCCCGCGTGGCTGGCGTGCCCAGGCCCTTCTCGGCCATGGCCTCGCGGAATTCGTCGTCGTCGATCAGCTTGCCCGCGCCCTCCATCGCCGACAGCAGCGTCGCTTCGGTGTAGCGGGCCGGCGGCTTGGTCTGCAGGGCCTTCACGTCCACGCTCTCGGTGCGCACCACCTCGCCCGGCTGCACCGGCACGAGGTTGGCACCGCTGCCGTCGGCGGCGTCGTCGGTCTGCGACTCCTTGCCGTAGATGGCCAGCCAGCCCGGCTTGACCAGCACCTTGCCATTGGTCTGGAAGTTGTAATCCTGGCCCTGGGCCTTGACAGTCGAGATCCGGGTCGTGACCTGGAACTCGGCGGCCGGGAAGAACACCGCCAGAAAGCGCTTGACCACCAGATCGTAGAGCTTGGCCTCGATCTCGCTCAGGCTGCGCGGCGCCTGCAGGGTCGGGATGATGGCAAAGTGATCAGAGACCTTGGTGTTGTCGAACACCTTCTTGGTCGGCTTGATATAGCCTTCCTTCAGCGCCTTCTTGGCATGCATCGCCAGCTCGCGCAGCGGACCCGGCAGGTCCTCGCTGGCAATCATCTCGGCGGTCTGCTTGGCCACGGCCAGATAGTCCTCGGGCAGATAGCGCGAATCGGTACGGGGGTAGGTCAGCACCTTGTGCTTCTCGTACAGTGCCTGGGCGATGCTGAGCGTGGTCTTGGCCGAGAAGCCGAAGCGCGAGTTGGCCTCGCGCTGCAGGGTGGTCAGGTCGTACAGGCCCGGGCTGGCCTGGGTGCTGGGCTTGCTTTCCTCGGTGACGGTGGCGGGCTGGCCCAGCGCGGCGGCAGCGATGGCGTCGGCCTCGGCCTGGCTCCAGACGCGGTCGGCACGCTGTTCGGCGTCGTCGGGGTTCCTCTTCCACTTCGCGTCGAACCATTTGCCGATGTACTGGCCGGCCTGCGCGTCGAAATTGCCGCGCACCTCCCAGTAGTCGCGGTAGATGTGCTTGCGTATCTTCTCTTCACGTTCGACAACGATCGACAGGGTCGGCGTCTGCACCCGGCCGACGGTGGTCAGGAAGAAACCGCCGTCGCGCGAGTTGAAGGCCGTCATCGCCCGCGTGCCGTTGATGCCCACCAGCCAGTCGGCCTCGGAGCGGCAGCGCGCGGCATCGGCCAGCGGCAGCATCTGCGCATCGCTGCGCAGCTTCTCGAAGCCGTCGCGGATGGCGGCCGGCGTCATCGACTGCAGCCACAGCCGCTGCACCGGCTTGTTCAGCGGGCCCTTGGCCGGCTCGGCGTACTGCACGATCAGGCGGAAGATCAGCTCACCCTCGCGCCCCGCGTCGCAGGCGTTGATCAGGTCGGTGACGTCCTTGCGGCGTATCAGCTTGACCAGGGCATTCAGCCGGCCCTTGCTCTTGTCGATCGGGTTCAGGTCGAAGCGCGGCGGTATCACCGGCAGATTGGCAAAGCTCCACTTGCCGCGCTTGACGTCGAACTCCTCCGGCGCCTTGATCTCCACCAGATGGCCGACGGCCGAACTGACGACGTAGTGCTCGTTCTCGAAGTACTCGTCGTGCTTGTCGAACTTGCCCGATGTGGTCGTGAGTGCGCGCACGATGTCCTGCGCCACCGAGGGCTTTTCCGCAATGATGAGTGACTTGCTCATGTTTCTTTCTTAGTGATGAAACCGGTGTCTTCCAACACCTGCCTACAATCCGGGCTCTTGCGCGCACGCACACGCACGCGCGCACCCATGAATTCAATGTACCCAAACAAGTCGATGACGCAAGCAGCCTCACGAAAAAGCCTGGTCCTCCAATCTCCGGTTGCCACATCCACCGGAGGGCGCCGCATCCAGGTGAGGCGTTCCGGCGTGCATGGCAAGGGCGTGTTCGCGCTGGCCGCGCTGCAGCGCGACGAGGTCGTCATCGAGTACAAGGGCCAGGTCATCGACTGGCCCGAGGCGCTGCGCCGCCACCCGCACGATCCCAGCCAGCCCAACCACACCTTCTACTTCCACATCGATGACGAACGCGTCATCGACGCCAATGTGGGCGGCAATGCGGCGCGCTGGATCAACCATGCCTGCCAGCCCAACTGTGAAGCCGACGAGGCCGATGGCCGCATCTTCATCAAGGCCTTGCGCGCCATCAAGCCGGGCGAGGAGCTGTTCTACGACTACGGCCTGGTCATCGATGAGCGCTACACCCCTAAGTTGAAAAAACAGTTCGAATGCCGTTGCGGTGCGAAGAAGTGTCGTGGCACCATGTTGGCACCCAAATCATGACGATCTGCAGCTCCCCAGCATGACCGAGTCCCAGCACCCGCCGCAACCGCATCAGCACTGGGGAGGCGAGGCCCTTTGGCAGCAGTTGGAGCCGCTGTTGCCGGGGCTCAGCGTCGAGGTCGTTGCCCGCACCGAATCCACCAATTCCACGCTGATCGAACGGGTGCGTGCCGAGGGTCGCAACCCCGGCGAGGCCCAGCCCTTCGGCCGCCGCCAGCATGATCTGCAACCCTGCCTGCTGGTGGCCGAGCATCAGACCCATGGCCGCGGCCGGATGGGCCGGGCCTGGCATTCCAGCAGCGGCGCCTCGCTGACCTTCTCGCTGGCTGTGCCGCTGGAGGTCAGCGACTGGTCAGGTCTGTCCCTGGTCGTCGGCGTGGCCCTGGCCGATGCGCTGGAGCCCTGGCAGGAGGGGGGTGAGGCCCCGCGCCTGAGCCTCAAGTGGCCCAATGACCTGTGGCTGGACGGGCGCAAGCTCGGCGGCGTGCTGATCGAAACCGTGCCCGCGGGCCGCCATCGCATGGCGGTGATAGGCATAGGCCTGAACATCGCCCCGGCCTGGCGCGACACCGACAGCCTCAACGCGCTGAGCAGCGGCTTCGCCTGCATGCAGGAGCTCGACCTGGACGCCAGTGCCCCGCAAGTCCTGGCCCTGGTCGCCAAGCCCCTGGTCCAGGCCCTGCTCGAATTCCAGGCCCAGGGCTTTGCCCCCTGGCTGGAGCGTTACCAGCGCCGCGACGCGTTGAAGGGCCGCGCCATCACCGCCGGCGCGCTGGAGGGGCTGGCCCAGGGCGTGACGCCCCAGGGCGAGCTGTTGCTGCAGACCGCCCAGGGCCAGCAGGTCATCAGTGGCGGCGAGGTCAGCGTGCGGCTGACCCAAACGACACTGTGACGCAAATGCTGCGGGCCCTGGTGGTGACGCTGCTGGTGCTGAACCTGGGCTTCCTCGCCTGGAGCGCCGGCTGGGTCGAGCAGCTCAGCGGTCAGCCCGCCCACGGCGGCCGCGAGCCGGAGCGGCTCAAGCGGCAGCTGGCACCCGATTCGATCAAGGTGGCGCCAGCGGTTCAGCCGGCCGCTTCAGCAGTGAGTGCCGCCAAGGCCGCGCCGATCTGCCTGGAGTCGGCCCTGCTGGCCGGTGACGAGGCGCTGCGCAGCGCCAATGCCGCGCTGGAGCGTGCCGGTGTGCCGGCCGGCGCCGTCGCCGACCAGCGCAGCGAGCGCCCCGGCGTCTGGGCCGTGCTGACGATCAAGATGCCCAACCGCGACTTCCAGGCCCGCAAGGAAGAGACCTTGAAGCGCATGCACGTGCCCTTCGAACCGCTGAAGGGCCTGCCGGCCGAAGACCCCAGCCTGCTGATCAGCCGCCATGACTCCGAGGCCGCGGCCGAGAAGGCGATGGAGGGCTTGAGCCAGCGCCTGATCAAGGGCCTGCGCGTGCTGCAGCTGAGCCCGGCACTTGCTCAGCACCGGCTGCGCCTGGAGCAGGCCGATGCGGCCTGGCTGACCAAGCTGCAGGGCGCGGGTTTTGCGCGCTGCGAGGCGCCCGTTGCAGCGGCAGCCGCCTCGGCGGCCAGCCGCTGACCTCCCCGGATTAAATCCGGAACTGGCTGCGCTGACGGGCCAGGCCCAGAGCGGCCAGCGCCAGGCCCAGCAACCAGCCCCAGCTCACCGCACCACCGCCGCCCGAGGAGGTGGCCGGCGGGGTGACCACCGGGGGCACGACCACCGGCGCCGCGGCCACCGTGATGGTGGCATCGCTGGTGGTGGCGGCGCCCTGGTCGTCGGTGATCTGCAGGCGCACGGTCACCGTGCCGGCGCCGGTGGCGGCGGCCAGGGCGGCGGTACTGGCATTGGTGGCACTGCTGAAGCCGCTGACGATGCCGCCGCCGCTGACCAGGGTCCAGGCATAGCCGGTGAGGGTGCGGCCGGTGGCGGCCGTGCTGGTGCTGGCGCTGAGCTGGATGGCATCACCGGCCTGCGGTGCCGCCGGGGTCGAGGTGATGCGGGCCTGCGCTGCGACGGTGACGGCGGCCACCGCGGCCGAGGCGTCGAGCATGCCGGCGCCGCAGGTGCTGGTGGTGCAGTAGCACTCCAGCTGGTCGGTGCCGTTAGGTGCGTGGCAGGCCAGAACCTTTGACCCATCGGCGTTGTCGGCCGCCCCCGAGCTCGGGAAGGCACGCGCCGTGCTTTTCAGCAGGCTGATGATCTCGGCGGGGGCCAGCGAGGGCTTTTGCGACAGCATCAAGGCGATCGTGCCGCTGACCAGCGGGGCCGAGAAGCTGGTGCCCACGGCGGCGCGGAAGCTGTCGGTGTAGGTCGAGGCGCCGGGCACGGTGGTGCCGGCGTTGAAGGTGCTCAGCATCGGGTAGAGGCAGGCGGCGCCGGCGTCGATGTTGACGCAGTTGCCGCCCGGTGCGGCAATCGTCACCTCGGGGCCGATGTCGGAGAAGCCCACCTTGGTGCCGATGTGGCGCAGGGCGACCACGCCGACCACGCCCGGGCAGTTGGCTGGCAGATTGATCGAGTGGCCAGTGCTGTTGCCGGCCGCGACGACAACCACGGCGCCCTTGGCCGTGATGGCGGCGATGGCATCGCGGTAGGCCGAGGCCACACTGTTGGTGGCGGGGTCGCAGGAGCCCACGCCGCCCAGGCTCATGTTCAGCACCCGGGCCGGGTTCGGGTTGGCGGGCACGCCGGGCACGGCGATGCCCGCAGCCCACTGCATGCCGGCGACGATGTCCGAGTCATAGCCGCCGCACTTGCCCAGCACCCGCACCGGCAGGATTTTCGAGCCCCAGCTCACGCCGGCCATGCCGATGGCGTTGTTGCTGGCTGCGCCGATCAGGCCGGATACCTGGGTGCCGTGCCAGGAGCTGTTCTCGACATCGCAGTCCTTGTAAAAGGTGTTGGCGGCCTTCTCGGCGCTGGTGAGCCAGTCGCCGGGATCGCTGGCATCGCTGTCGCGGCCATCGCCGTCGTTCGACACCAGCTTTTCGCTGATCATGTCGTAGCCGGGCAGCAGCTTGCCGGCCAGGTCCGGATGGTCGTAGCGCACGCCGGTGTCGAGCACCGCCACGACAATGCTGGCGCTGCCGGTGGTGCGGTCCCAGGCCCCCAGGGCATTGATGCTGGAGGCGATGTTGCCGCCCTCGCGCGTTGCATTGCCGGCGTCCGGAGCTTTCAGGTACCACTGGCCGCTGGCGGGGCCGCCGTTGCCTGAGCCGGTGACGGGCACGGTCTCGAACAGCGGATCGGTGGTCAGGGCATAGTGCTTGCGCCGCTGATCCACGGCCACCCATTCGACCTCGCTGTCCTGGCTCAGGCGCTTGACCAGGGTAGCGGCGGCCATGCCGCTGGCCGTCACGACCTGGGTGCGCTCATCGACTGCACGGCCGCCGGCCAGGGTCAGGCCCATGCGCTGACCCAGGCTCAGCGCCCGGCTCTGGGTGGTGCTGGCGGCGTCGCTGGCACTGGCATTGGTCGACAGTGCCTTGGCGCGCACGCTGGCGGCCGTGGCCTTGAAGCGCACGATCAGCCGGGCGTCCGGTTCGCCGGCGGTTGCCGCCGTGGTGACCGCCTGGGCGACGCCAATCGGGACAGGCAGCAGGGGCAGCACGGCGGAGAACGCGGTGCCGAGCAAGAGTGAGCGCAGAAACTTCATGGCGAAGAGCCCTTCCGTTGTCGGGTGGGTGGCTGCGGACTGGCAGGCCACGATCATCCTCCCATCAGACCCGAGTCGGCGCCGCTTTGAAAGCCAAAAAGCGCCAAATATGGGCCGCTTTACCTCTGTTCACACATTGGCTACAGGCTTGTACAAGCGCCGCTACAAGTCGACCTACTCGGCGCCACCCTCGACCGGCAGCGCCTCCGCCCGCCAGCGCAGCATGCCGCCGGCCAAGTTGGCCACCCGCTTCAGGCCCGACTTCTGCAACAGCACCGTGGCCTGGGCCGAGCGGGCGCCGGAGCGGCACACGGCGACCACCGGCCGCTCGGCATCGAGCTCGCCGACCCGCGCCGCCAGCTCCGACAGCGGCAGCAGCCGCGCCTGCGGGATATGGCCCAGCACGTCGGTGAACTCCTGCGGCTCGCGCACGTCGATGACCTGTATCTCGCCGGCGCCGGCCCCGGCGATGCGCTCGGCCAGCGCCGTGGGCTGTATCTCCCAGATGCCGCTGAAGGTGCAGGTCAGCGCGGCCCAGTCGGCGCTGTCACTGCCCTGGCCGTCGGACTCGGGCCTGCCGCAGCGCAGATTGGCCGGCACGGCCAGATCCATCAGCTTCGGATGGGGCAGGCCCAGGTGGTTCATATAGCCGGTGAAATCGGCCTCGTTGACATCGCCGCCCAGCCGCGGGTTGAAGCGCCGCTCCTCGGCCACGCTGGTGACGGTGAGGCCGCGGTAGTCGTGGCCCGGATAGAGCAGGCAGGCTGCCGGCAGCGACAGTATCTGCTGCTGCACCGACTGGTAGAGCCGGCCCGGGCTGCCCTGCTGGAAGTCGGTGCGGCCACAGCCACGTATCAGCAGGCTGTCGCCGGTGAAGGCCATGCGCTGGTCGTCCAGCACATAGGTCAGGCAGCCGCTGGTGTGGCCCGGCGTGGCGCGCACTTCCAGATGGCGGTTGCCGAAGCTGACGTGATCGCCATGGACCAGCAGGCGATCGGCATTGCCGGCCCCCGAGTCGGCCGACAGCAGGATCTGGCTGCCGCAGCGTTGCTTCAGCTGCCAGGCGCCGGTCACATGGTCGGCATGGACATGCGTGTCCAGGGTGGCGACCAGGCGCAGGCCCAGCTCGCGCAGCAGGGCCACGTCGCGGCGCTCGTGCTCGAACACCGGGTCGATGATGACGGCCTCGCCGGAGGCCGAGTCGCCCAGCAGATAGGTGTAGGTCGAGGACGTGGGGTCGAACAGTTGGCGGAAGATCAGCATCGGTTACTCCTCAGCGCGCGGTGAAATGGTCGTGGGCCCACATGCCCAGCAGCATGGCCGGCACAAAGATCCAGGCGGCCTGCAGACCCCCGGCCAGCGACACCAGGGCCGGGCCCGGGCAGAAGCCGGCAATGCCCCAGCCGATGCCGAACAGCAGGCCGCCGGCGATCAGGCGCCGGTCTATCGTGGTTCCCGTCGGGATGTCGAATCGGTCACCGCTCCAGGAACGGCTGCGGCGCTTGACCACGGCAAAGGCGCACAGGCCCACCGCAATGGCCCCGCCCATCACCAGGGCAAGGCTCGGGTCCCAGGCGCCGGCCAGGTCCAGAAAGCCCTTGACCTTGGCCGGGTTGGTCATGCCGCTGGCAATCAGGCCCAGGCCGAAGACCAGGCCGCTGCAGAGTGCAATCAGATAGCGCAGCATGTCCGGGCCTCAGAGCAGATGGCGCAGCACGAACTCGGTGGCGAAGCCCGCGCCCATGAAGGCCAGCACATTGGCCAGCGAGCGCAGCGAGAAGCGGCTCAGCCCGCACACGCCATGGCCGCTGGTGCAGCCCTGGCCCATGCGCACGCCGACACCGACGAACAGCCCGGCGATCACCAGCGCCAGTGGGCCCACGTCGACCACTGCCGCAGGCAACGGCGCAGCAAGCCGCCAGACCCAGGGCGCCAGCAGCAGGCCGGCCAGGAACAGCAGGTTCAGGCGCTGCGACCTCAGCTCGTTGCGCGCCGTCAACGCGCGCAACGGAGCGCCGACGATGCCGGAGATGCCCGCGATCCGTCCATTGCCCAGCAGGTAGAGGGCAGCCGCCAGCCCGATCAGCAGGCCGCCGACCAGGGCCGAGCCCGGCGTGAACAGGTTCCAGGCGATGGTCATTGTTGTCGGTCCTTGCCGCTGGGAGTGAATGAGGTGGGCATCTTAGCCCTGGGCTGAGCGATGAAAAAGGGTCCATCGCTGATCTGCGCGGCAGCCAGTGCTAGCGTGACTCGGGCTGCGGGCGCACGCTGTTGCTCCGTGGCCCCCGGCCGCGTTGCGGCCTCCTCCTTTTACCTGCGCAACAGCGCACGCCCACAGCCCGAGTCCAGCCACCACCGGGCTGTGCGTCGCAGTTCGGTGATGTGGCACAAGCAGGAGGCTGGGCGGGCCCACAGCGTAGGTAAAGGAGGAGGGCGCGTAGCGCCCGGGGGGCACGGAGCTGTGGGTCCGCCCAGCTTCCTGCGTCGCTAAAAGCCTCCGCAGATCGGTGATGAGCCGAAAAAAAGGCCCCGCAAGGGGCCTCAGAGCATGCCTTGGCAGGCTGGCTTGATTACTTGGCGATGACGCGCACCATCTCCAGCACCTTGTTCGAGTAGCCCCACTCGTTGTCGTACCAGGCCACCAGCTTGACGAAGGTCGAGTCCAGCGCGATGCCGGCGTCGGCGTCGAAGATCGAGGTGCGGGCGTCGCCGCGGAAGTCGGTGGCCACCACCTTGTCTTCCGTGTAACCCAGCACGCCCTTCAGCGCGCCTTCGCTCTGTGCCTTGAACTCGGCGCAGATCTCCTTGTAGCTGGCTTCCTTGAGCAGTTCGACGGTCAGATCGACCACCGACACGTCCGAGGTCGGCACGCGGAACGACATGCCGGTCAGCTTCTTGTTCAGCTCGGGGATCACCACGCCCACGGCCTTGGCGGCGCCGGTGCTCGAGGGGATGATGTTCTCCAGGATGCCGCGGCCGCCGCGCCAGTCCTTGTTCGACGGGCCGTCGACGGTCTTCTGCGTCGCCGTGGCGGCGTGCACCGTGGTCATCAGGCCGCGCTTGATGCCCCACTTGTCGTTCAGCACCTTGGCCAGCGGAGCCAGGCAGTTGGTCGTGCACGAGGCATTCGAGATGATGGCCTGGCCGGCATAGGTCTTGTCATTGACGCCGAAGACGAACATCGGCGTGTCGTCCTTGGACGGTGCGGACATCACGACCTTCTTGGCACCGGCGGCCAGGTGCTTCTCGCCGCCCGCCTTGTCCAGGAACAGGCCGGTGGCTTCGACGACGATGTCGGCGCCGACCTCGTTCCACTTCAGATTGGCGGGATCGCGCTCCTGGGTCAGGCGGATCTTCTTGCCGTTGACGACCAGCGTATTGCCATCGATCGAGACTTCACCGTCGAACTTGCCATGCACCGAGTCGTACTTGAGCATATAGGCCAGGTAGTCGGGTTCGAGCAGGTCGTTGATGCCGACCACTTCGATTTCCTTGAAGTTGGCAATGGCGGCGCGGAACACCATGCGGCCGATGCGGCCGAAGCCGTTGATACCGATCTTGATCGTCATCTGAGTCTCCTGAAGAACAAAAAGTAGAAACCTATCAAAAAAGGGGCGCTGTGCACCCCTTCTAAATCAATCAACGCTTCTTGCCGAGTGCGACGCGCACGGTGTCGGCCACATTCTCGGCGGTGAAGCCGAAATGCTTGAACAGGGCCGGGGCCGGGGCCGATTCGCCGTAGGTGTCGATGCCGACGACGGCGGCGCAGCCGTACTTCCACCAGTAATCGGTCACGCCCGCCTCGACGGCGATGCGCGGCAGGCCGGCGGGCAGCACACTCTTCTTGTAGGCCGCATCCTGGCGGTCGAACACCGAGGTGCTGGGCATGGAGACCACGCGCACGGCGATGCCGTCCAGCGCCAGCAGCTCCTGGGCGCGCATCGCCAGCTGCACCTCGGAGCCGGTGGCGATGATGACGGCCTTGGCCTTCTTTAGACCCACTTCGCTGGGCTCGGCCAGCACGTAGGCGCCCTTGGCGATCTCGTCCAGGCCGCGCTTGGGCGCATAGGGCAGGTTCTGGCGGCTGAGCAGCAGGGCGCTGGGGCGGGTGCTGTTGCCGATGGCCATGGTCCAGGCGACCGTGGTTTCGGCCGTGTCGGCCGGGCGCCAGACGTCCAGGCCGGGGATCAGGCGCAAGGACGCCGCGTGCTCGATGCTCTGGTGCGTCGGGCCGTCCTCGCCCAGACCGATGGAATCGTGGGTGAAGACATGGACGACGCGCAGCTTCATCAGCGCGGCCATGCGGATCGCATTGCGGCTGTAGTCGCTGAAGGTCAGGAAGGTGCCGCCGTAGGGGATGTAGCCGCCATGCAGAGCCACGCCGTTCATGATGGCGGCCATGCCGAATTCACGCACGCCGTAGTTGATGTGACGGCCGCCGTTGGAGGCGCCATCGGCCTCGAAGCGCAGGGCCGGCGTGTGGCTGGTGTTGGTCAGATTGGAGCCGGTCAGGTCGGCGCTGCCGCCCAGCAGCTCGGGCAGGGCGCCGGTGAAGGCTTCCAGCGCGATCTGGCTGGCCTTGCGGCTGGCCACGGTTTCACCCTTGGTGTGGGCGGCGACGGCGGCATCCACCGCGACTTGCGCGAAGTTCTTCGGCAGTTCGCCGTTCATGCGGCGGTTCAGTTCCAGCGCCAGCTCGGGGTAGGCCTTGCCATAGGCTTCGAAGGCATCGACCCAGGCGGTCTCGGCGGCCAGGCCGGTATGGCGGCAGTCCCAGGCCTCGTAGGCTTCTTCGGGGATGACGAAGGGCTCGTAGGTCCAGCCCAGGGCCTCGCGGGTCAGCTTGATCTCTTCGGCGCCCAACGCCTCGCCATGGGCCTTGGCCGTGCCGGCGCGGTTGGGCGAGCCCTTGCCGATGCTGGTCTTGCAGCAGATCAGCGTGGGTTTGTCGCTACTGGCCTTGGCCTTGGCGATGGCAGCGTCCACTGCGTCCACATCATGGCCATCGACATTGGCGATGACGTTCCAGCCGTAGGCCTCGAAGCGCTTGGGCGTGTCGTCGATGAACCAGGGGGCGACCTTGCCGTCGATCGAGATGCCGTTGTCGTCGTACAGGGCGATCAGCTTGTTCAGCTTCCAGGCGCCGGCCAGGGCGCAGGCCTCGTGGCTGATGCCCTCCATCAGGCAGCCGTCGCCCAGGAAGGCGTAGGTGTGATGGTTGATGATGGCGTGGCCATCACGGTTGAATTCCTTGGCCAGCAGCTTCTCGGCCAGCGCCATGCCCACGGCATTGCTGATGCCCTGGCCCAGCGGGCCGGTGGTCGTTTCCACGCCCGGGGTGATGCCCAGTTCCGGATGGCCCGGGGTCTTGCTGTGCAGCGTGCGGAAGTTGCGCAGCTCCTCGATCGGCAGCTCATAGCCGGTCAGGTGCAGCAGCGCGTAGATCAGCATCGAGCCGTGGCCGTTGGACAGCACGAAGCGGTCGCGGTCGGCCCAGCTCGGGTTGGCCGGGTTGTGCTTCAGGTGGCGGCGCCACAGCGCGACGGCGATTTCGGCCATGCCCATGGGCGCGCCGGGATGGCCGGAATTGGCCTGTTGCACGGCATCCATGGCCAAGGCGCGGATGGCGTTTGCCATCAAGGAAGTGGAACTGTCAGCGGTTTGGCCCATGGGAGATCCGTGTTGGGGTTGGGGAAAACCACTGATTTTAACGGGCCGGACGGCGGCGGACCCAAGCCCGCCTACTTTCACACCCTAGACTCGGGTGCATGAGAGCTTTGATACTGGCGGCCGGTCGGGGCGAACGGATGCGCCCGCTGACCGACCACACCCCCAAGCCGCTGCTGGTCGTGCGCGGCCGGCCGCTGATCGAATGGCATATCGAGGCGCTGCGCTCGGGTGGCGTGCGCGACATCGTCATCAACACCGCCTGGCTGGGCGGGCAGTTCCCGGCCCGGCTGGGCGACGGCAGCCGTCTGGGCGTGCGCCTGCACTATTCCGACGAGCAGGCAGCGTTTGGGGGCGCGCTGGAGACGGCCGGCGGCATCGCCACCGCGCTGCCGCTGCTGCAAGCAGATGGCGACGAGGCCTTCTGGGTGGTCTCCGGCGATGTCTTTCTGCCCGAATTCCGCTTCGACGCGACCCTGGCGCAGCGCTTCGCCGCCGGTCAGGACGATGCGCATCTGTGGCTGGTGCCCAATGCCCCTCACCATCCGCGGGGCGATTTCGCGATCTCGCCGGCCGGCCGGGCCGCGCTAGAGGGCGAACAGCAAAACGATCAACGATATACCTGGGGCAGCGTCGGATTGTTTCGCGCCGCGATGTTCGGCAGCATCGCAGCCGGCACGCGCATGGCGTTGCGGCCCTTGCTGGACGCTGGCATCGCGGCCGGGCGCATAGCCGCCGAGCTGTACCCAGGCCCCTGGACCGATGTCGGCACCGTCGAACGCCTGAATGCCCTCAACCACCCTTGACCCTGGCACACAACGATGACGACCACCGATCTCTCGCCGCTGCTGCGCGCCCACCGCTCGATACGCAAATACAAGAGCACGCCCATCGCGCCGGCGCTGATCGACGAGGTCTTGAGCGAGGCAATCGCCGGCAGCTCCAGCTCGGGCAATCTGAACACCTTCAGCATGGTGTTGACGCGCAATGAAGAGCGCCGCAAACGCCTGTTCGAGCTGCACCTGGAGCAGGACATGGTGCTGCAGGCGCCCCTGGTCATCACCTTCAATGCCGACACGGCGCGCACGCGGCAGTGGCTGCAGATGCGCGAGGCGCGCGACAACTTCAACAACTTCCACGGCTTCATGGTGGCGGCCTTCGACGCCATCATCCTGTCGCAAACGGTGGCCCTGGCCTTCGAGGCACGGGGCCTGGGCATCTGCTACATGGGCACGACCCTGAACCAGGCGCCGGCGATTGCCGAGTTCCTGCAGCTGCCCGAAACGGTGTTCCCTGTCACCAGCCTGGTGGTGGGCTACCCCGACGAGGCGCCCAAGGCCCGCGACCGCCTGCCGCTGCGCGCCTATGTGCACGACGAGGTCTACCAGCCGCACAGCGAGGCCGAGATCGACGCGCTGTACGAGGCCCGCGAGGTCAGCGGCTGGAACCGCTACCTGAGCATGGGCCCCGATATGGCGGCCCGCTTTGCCGAGCATGACATCAAGTCGCTGGCGCAGTTCTACACCAGTGAACTCAAGTACAGCCCGATCGCGATGGGCAAGATCTCCGGCGAGCTGCAGGCCCTGCTGCAGCAGCAGGGCTTCACGCAGAAGATCTAGCCCGCAACTGCCTCAGACGGCCAGCGGCTTGGCGATGGTGTCGATGCGCGCCAGCACCTCGGGCGTCAGCTTCGGCGTCAATTCCAGTGCGCCGAGGTTGTCCTGCAGCTGGCTGAGCTTGCTGGCGCCCAGAATCACCGTGCTGACGCGCGGGTTCTTGTTCAGCCAGGCAATCGCCAGCTGAGCGACATTGCCGCCGAGCTCGGTGGCGATCTCGGCCAGCTGGGCCACGGCGGCATTCTTGGCCTGGTCGGTCAGGCCGTCGCGCAGAAAGCTCATGCTCTCCATCGCGCCGCGGCTGCCCTCGGGCACGCCCTTGAGGTATTTGCCGGTCAACAGGCCCGAGGCCAGCGGGCTCCAGGTCGTCAGGCCCAGGCCGATTTCGTCGTACAGCCGCGCATATTCCTGCTCGACGCGGTTGCGATGGAACAGGTGGTACTGCGGCTGCTCCATCACCGGCTTGTGCAGATGGTGGCGCTCGGCAATCTCCCAGGCGGCGCGGATGTCGGCGGCGCTCCACTCGCTGGTGCCCCAGTACAGCGCCTTGCCCTGGCTGATGATGTCGCTCATCGCGCGCACGGTTTCTTCGATAGGCGTGTGCGGGTCGGGGCGGTGGCAGTAGATCAGGTCGATGAAGTCCAGCTGCATGCGCTGCAAGGAGCCATCGATGGCCTGCATCAGGTACTTGCGATTCAAGGTGTCGCGGCGGTTGGTGGCGTGTCCCTCGCGGTCCAGACCCCAGAAGAACTTGGTCGAGACGATGTAGTTCAGGCGCGGCCACTTCAGGGCCTTGAAGGCCTCGCCCATCACCACCTCGCTCTGGCCCTTGGCATAGACCTCGGCGTTGTCGAAGAAGTTGACGCCGGCGTCGAAGGCCGCGGCCAGCATCTCGGTGGCGGACTTGGTGTCCACCTGGTTGTGATAAGTCACCCAGGAGCCCAGCGAGAGCTCGCTCACTTGCAGGCCGCTGCGGCCCAGACGTCGGTATTGCACGGTGGTTCTCCAAAGATTCGAGCGCGCAGCCTACCCGAAGACGCGCGGCTATAGTGCCGCATGCCGCACAAGCCCCTACATTGCTGACCATGCAAGGTTTGCACCTCACGGCCGACCTCCATGGCTGCCCCGCCGGCCTGGCCCCGCTGACCGACATCACCGCCCTGCGCATGCTGTGCCTGGCCGCCGTCGCCGAGGCTGGCCTGCTGGCCGTGGGCGAGCTGTTCCATCGCTTCCAGCCAGCCGTCCCGGGCCAGCTCGTCGGCATCACCGGCGTGGTGCTGCTGGCCGAATCCCACCTGGCCGTCCACACCTGGCCCGAGAAGGCGGCTGTCACGCTCGATGTCTATGTCTGCAACTTCGGCGGCGACAACTCGGCCAAGGCGCAGCGGCTGATGGCAAGGCTGGAGGCCTCGTTCGCGCCGGAGCGGGTCACGCGCCAGCAGCTGTTGCGCGGCGATTGACTTCGGTTCAATCCAGCGTCTGCCGATAACGCTTCAGCGCCACCGCGCCGGCAAAAAGCAAAAACAGCAGCATCGGCCACAGCTCCGGCAGCAGTTGCGCCGCCTCATTGCCCTTGAGCAGGATGCCCCGCACGATGCGCAGGAAGTGGGTCAGCGGCAGGGCCTCGCCGAGGTACTGGGCCCATTGCGGCATGCCGCGGAAGGGGAACATGAAGCCCGACAGCAGCATCGACGGCAGGAAGAAGAAGAACGTCATCTGCATCGCCTGCAGCTGGTTGCGGGCCAGGGTCGAGAAGGTGAAACCGACGGCCAGATTGGCGAGCATGAACACGCCTATCATCGCCATCAGGAGTGCGAAGCTGCCCTCCATCGGCACCTCGAACAGCAGCCAGGCGGCGCCGAGTATCACGCCCAGCTGCACATAGCCGACCACGACATAGGGCAGTATCTTTCCCACCATCACCTCGGCCGGGCGCACCGGCGTAGCGAGCAGGTTCTCCATCGTGCCGCGCTCGCGTTCGCGGGTCATGGCCAGCGAGGTCAGCATGACCATGGTCATCGTCAGGATGGTGCCTATCAGCCCGGGCACGATGTTGTAGCGAGACAGGCCCTCGGGGTTGTAGCGGCGGTGGATGCGCAAATCGAATGGCGGAGCCTGCGCTTGCAGCTGTGCAAGCGGCCCCGTCAAGTCGTGGCGCAGCGCCTGCTGGCCGAGCTGGCCCAGCGCCGCGATCGCGTTGCCCGAGGCCGAGGGGTCGGTGGCATCGACCGAGACCAGCAGCGCCGGCTTTTCGCCGCGCACCAGGCGCTGCGAGAAGTCCGGCGGTATGACGATCATGAACTGCACCTTGCCGTCATCGACCATCTGCTCGGCCTCGCGCTCGCTGCCGCTGACCGCGGTGATCTGGAAGTAGCCGGTGTTCTGCAAGGCGGCTACCAGGCTGCGCGCCATCGGCGCGTTGTCCTGCGCCACCAGCACCGTCGGCAGACCCTTGGGGTCGGTGTTGATCGCATAGCCGAACAGCACCAGCTGCAGTATGGGCACGCCGACCGCCATCGCGAAGGTCAGGCGGTCGCGCATCATCTGCTGGAACTCCTTGATGAACACGGCCAATGTGCGCGGCCACGAGAAGCGAACACTCATGCCGACACCTTCGCAGCGAAGTTGTCCGGCGCCTGGGCGATCAGGCTGATGAACACGTCTTCGAGGTTCGCATCGGCGGCGGTGATCGTCAGGCCGGGCTGGGTGCGCAGCGGCGCCAACGCCTGCTCCAACAGGGCCGCATCCTGGCCGGCCAGGTGCACCGAATTGCCGAAGGCGGCCACGCTGAGCACGCCCGGCGCGGCCTTCAGCGCATCAATCTGGCCATTGAGCGGGCCCTGGATGGACCAGACATGCAGGCCGGCCTGCGCGATGATCTGCGCCTCGGTGCCGCGCGCCAGCACCTTGCCGTAGGCGATATAGACCAGCTCATGGCAGCGTTCGGCCTCGTCCATGTAGTGGGTCGAGACCAGCACGGTGATGCCCTGGTCGGCCAGGCGGTGGATCTCGTCCCAGAAGTCGCGCCGCGCCTTAGGGTCGACGCCGGCGGTGGGCTCATCGAGCAGCAGCAGTTGCGGGTTGTGCAGCAGGCAGGCGGCCAGGGCCAGTCGCTGCTTCCAGCCGCCCGACAGCGAGCCGGCCAGCTGCTGCTGGCGCTCGACCAGGCCCAGGCGCTGCAAGGCCTCGTCAACGCGCTGGCGGCGAGCAGGCAGCTCGAACAGCCGCGCGACGAAATCCAGGTTCTCGCGTATCGACAGGTCTTCGTAGTAGCCGAACTTCTGCGTCATATAGCCGACCTGGCGCTTGATCTGGGCGGCCTCGCGCCGGATGTCCAGGCCCAGACATTGGCCCTCGCCGGCGTCGGGTGTCAGCAGGCCGCAGAGCATCCGTATCGTCGTGGTCTTGCCGCTGCCGTTGGGCCCCAGAAAGCCGCAGATGCGGCCGCGCCTGACCTGCAGATCGACCTTGTCGACAACGGCACGGCCGCCGTAGATCTTGCTCAGGCCGCGCACGTCGATGGCCAGCTCGCTCATGGTGCGGCCCTGCGCACATCGACCGGCAGGCCCGGCTTGAGCCTGGCCGCCTCCGGCCCCTCGGGCAGGGCCTCGACCATGAACACCAGCTTGCTGCGCTGGGCGTTGGAGTAGATCACCGGCGGCGTGTACTCGGCCTGGGTGGCGATGAAGCTGATGTGCGCCTTGATCGCCGCACCGCAGCCGTCGCAGCCCACCGTCACCGCCTGGCCCGGGGCGATGCCGGCCAGCTCGGCCTCGGGCACGAAGAAGCGCAGCTTGACCTGCCCGGCCGGCAGCAGGGCCAGCACCGGTTGGCCGGCCGGCACCCATTCGCCGACGCGGAAGAAGGTATCGGCGACCAGACCGGCGGCGGGGGCGCTGCGCTGCTTCTGCTGCTCGCGCCACAGCGTCTGCTGCAGTCCCTGGCGCGCGGCCTCGCCCTGGGCCTGGGCGGCGCGCTGCTCGTCCACGCGGGCCGGCAGCTGCGCGACCTGGAGGCTGGCGCTCAGCTCGGTCACGCGCGCCTGGGCGGTGGTGACGGCGGTGCGCGCCTCGTCCAGGTGGGCGGCCGACACAAAGCCCTGGGCGACCAGCTGCTGCTGACGGGCCAGCTCGCGCTGGGCCAGCTGGGCCTGGGTGCGGGCCTGGGCCAGCTGCGCCTGCACGACCTGGATCTCGTCGCTGCGCTTGCCCTTCACCGTGTTGGCGGCCTGGGCCTGGGCCGCATCCAGCCGGGCCTTCGCCTCGGCGCTGGCGCCACGCTCCAGCTCGGCATCCAGTGTGAACAGCGCCGCACCCTGGGCCACCTGCTGGCCGCGCTGCACATTCAGCGTCTGCAGGCTGCCGGCCACAGGCGACGACAGATAGACATACTCGCCCTCCGCATAGCCGGACCAGACGGGCGCCGCCGGCTTGCCGCAGCCTGTGATGGCCAGGGTGCTCAGCAGGGCAACCCAGAGTCGATACTCGCGCATGCTTGGTCCTATTGCGGTCACGTCAGCAGGCAGGATACAAGGCAAGATAGGCGCTCAGACAGGAAACAGGGCACGACATGGATCTGCATCAAGCGCTGGGCCAGGAATGGACCCAGCTGCAACACGACCACGAGCAGTACGAGCGCAGCGGTCTGATGATCAAGCTGCTGGCCTTTGTGCTGTGCCTGGCCGGCATGGCCCTGGGTTTCGACGCCTTGTGGCTGGCGCCGGTGCTGCTGATGCTGTGGTTGCAGGAGGGCATTTACCGCGCCTTCCAGTCGCGCTTGAGCCTGCGGCTGCTGCGGGTGGAGCAGGCGCTGCTGCAGAGGCCCGCCGTCACCGCGCCGGCCTTCCAGCTGCACAGCGAATGGCTGGCGGGGCGGCCCGGCACGGTGGGTTGATACGCGAGTACCTGGGCAATGCCATCAAGCCGACGGTGGCCTTCCCGTATGCGCTGCTGCTGTTGTTGAGCCTGCTTTACCAATATGGCCCGTAGCGGCCCTCGGCGGCCCTTGGCTATACTTCACCCCACAGCGCCGATTTGTTCCGAATTGCGGGCGCTTTAAAAATGCCGCTAAAGAGGGATGCCACGACTTCACGCCGGCGTCCGCACCTCAGCAGCGGCGCCGGTTTTGTTTTTCTGGAGGCATCCCATGGAAAGCCTGGGTCATGTGAAGCCGCAGTCGCTGCGCTTCGAGCAGCCGCTGCCGCTGAAGAGCGGTGCGCAGCTGCACAGCTATGAATTGGTCTACGAGACCTATGGCCGGCTGAATGCCGACAAGTCGAACGCCGTGCTGGTCTGCCACGCGCTGAACGCCAGCCACCACCTGGCCGGTACCTACGAGGGCCAGGACAAGAGCGAGGGCTGGTGGGACAACCTGATCGGACCCGGCAAGCCGCTGGACACCGAACGCTTCTTCGTCATCGGTGTCAACAACCTCGGCTCCTGCTTCGGCTCTACCGGGCCCATGCATGTCAACCCGACGACGGGCAAGGTCTACGGCGCCGACTTTCCGGTCGTCACCGTGCAGGACTGGGTCGATGCCCAGGCGCGGCTGCTCGACCACCTGGGCATCGGCCAGCTGGCCGCGGTGCTGGGCGGCAGCTTGGGCGGCATGCAGGCGCTGGACTGGTCGCTGCGCTACGCCGACCGGCTGCGCCATTGCATCGCGATTGCCACCGCGCCGAATCTGTCGGCGCAGAACATTGCCTTCAACGAGGTGGCGCGCCGCGCCATCATCAGTGATCCGGACTTCCACGGCGGCCATTTCTACGAGCATGGCGTGATCCCGAAGCGCGGCCTGCGTGTGGCGCGGATGATCGGCCACATCACGTATTTGTCCGACGACGTGATGGAGCAGAAATTCGGCCGCGAGTTGCGTGCCACCGAGCTGGGCTACAGCACCCAGGACATCGAATTCCAGATCGAGAGCTATCTGCGCTACCAGGGCGACAAGTTCAGCGACTACTTCGATGCCAACACCTATCTGCTGATCACCCGTGCGCTCGACTACTTCGACCCGGCGCTGGAGCATGGCGGCGACCTCAGCCGCACCTTTGCCAGCGCACGCTGCAAATACCTGCTGGCCAGCTTCAGCACCGATTGGCGCTTCTCGCCGGCGCGCTCGCGCGAGATCGTCAAGGCCCTGCTCGACAACAAGCTCGATGTGTCCTACGCGGAGATTGATGCCCCCCATGGCCACGACGCCTTCCTGCTCGAAGACCCTCGCTATCACGGCGTGCTGCGCGCCTATTTCAAGCGTATCGCGGGGGAGTTGTCATGAGTGAGCTCAGCGTGATGGAGACGATTGCCTCCCTGGTGCCTGAAGGCTCGCGCGTGCTCGACCTGGGTTGCGGCACCGGCGAGCTGCTGGCCTATCTGCAAGAGCACAGGGGCTGCACCGGCTATGGCGTGGAGCTGGACGATGCCAATCTGCTGGCCTGCGTGCAGCGCGGCGTCAACGTCATCCAGCTGAACCTGGAAGAGGGTCTGGCTATATTCGAAGACCAGAGCTTCGATGTGGTGCTGCAGCTGGAGACGCTGCAGCATCTGCGCAATACCGAGGCGATGCTGCGCGAAACCGCGCGCGTGGGCCGTCTGGGCATCGTCAGCTTCCCCAATTTCGCGCACTGGCCCAACCGCCTGCAGGTCATGCTGGGCCGCATGCCGGTGACGCGGGTGCTGCCCTACGAGTGGTACGACACGCCCAATATCCGCGTCGGCACCTATGCCGACTTCGAGATCCTGGCCCGCAAGAACCGCCTGCGCATACTCGACAGCTTCGGCATCCAGGCCGGGCGCACGGTGCGGCGCCTGCCCAACCTGATGTCCAGCATGGCGGTATTCAAGTTCGAGCGCGGCTGAGCGCCGTCACGGCCTGTTTGACGGACCGCCGCTGCTATGCTCGTCACAGCTTTGTAGGAGGCTTGGTCGATGTTGCCGCTCCCTGCCACTGCCCCGCACCTTGCCGGCCTTTGCGCTGTCTTGCTTGGCCTGAGCGTCCTGTGTGGCGCGGCCGCGCAGGCGGCCTGTTCGCGCGCCATCACCGTGCCGGTGGCGCCCACCGGTTTCAATGTGCAGGTGAATGGCGAGCTGGTGCAGGGCGTCTATCCCGACTTGCTGCGCGCGCTCGGTGAAACGGCCGGCTGCCGCTTCAGCTTTCCGATCTATCCTCGGGCCCGGGTGACGATGATGTTCTTCGACACCCAGGAGGCCGATGTCTTCATACCGGCCTCGCGCACCGCTGAACGTGATGCCAAGGCCCAGTTCGTGCCCATGCTCAAGCTCACCCCCACGCTGATCAGTCTGCGTGCCCGTGCGCTGACGGTTACCGATGTGCGCGGCCTGCTCGGCCGCAGCACGCTGCGTGCCGCGGTGGTGCGCTCCTACAGCTGGGGCGACGAGTACGACGCGTTGATGCGCCAGCTGGAGGCCGAGAAGCGGGTCGACTACGTCACGGACCTGCGCACCGTGGGCCTGATGCTGCGCAGCGGCCGGGTCGATTTCACGATACTGCCACCCACGCTGATGCACTCGGCTTTGCAGGACCCGGCAGCACCCGCCGAGCCCCTGGGCGATCTGGCCTATCGTGCGCTGGATGGCTTGTCGCGCTCCGAAGTCGGGGCCTATCTGTCGCCGCAGGCGCTGGCCCGGGCCGATCTCGATCTGCTCAGGGATTTGCTGCAACGGGCGGCGCGGGACGGCAGCCTGCTGCGCAGCCTGGAACGCTATTACCCGGTCGACGTGCTCAAGGCGGATGTGGTGCTGCAATAAGCCCCGATGCTATGCTGATCGCAACTTCAGGAGGCAGCACATCGTGCACAGCCCACCCGTCAAGTACCTGATCCTGATCGAGGCCGCCGGCGCAATGCAGGCGCGCCTGTTTGATGCGGATCGCCGCCATGTCGCCGACCTCGACTCGGCCACCGAAGAGATTCCGGGCATGCTGGCCGGCCTGCAGCCCACCGAGGGCGCTGACCCGGAGTTCTGGGGCTCGACCCTGAGGGGCCACAGCGAGGCCGAATGCCGCGAGGCCCGGGTTTATACCCTGCCGGTTTGAGCGGCGGCAGGGCTCGCGCAAGCGCTGCACTCGGGCCACAATCATGCTTCCCACACAGCCAGCCTTGCGCTGCAGGAGACCCTCATGATCGGCTACACCACCCTCGGAACCAATGATCTGCCGCGCGCTGCGGCCTTCTACGACGAGCTGTTTGCCGTCATCGGCATCAAGCGCATGATGGATTTCGGCCGTGGCTACGCCTGGGGCGTGGCCATGGACAAGCCTGGCTTCGGCGTGATGATTCCGTTCGACGGCCAGGCCGCCACTGTGGGCAATGGCGTGATGGTGGCCCTGGTGGTGAACAGCAAGGACAAGGTCGATGCCCTGCATGCCAAGGCGCTGGCGCTCGGCGGCAAGGACGAAGGCGCGCCGGGCCCGCGTGGCGAGGGTTTCTATGCCGCCTACTTCCGTGATCTGGATGGCAACAAGCTCAACGCCTTCTGTGTCGGCTGAGCCGGCGGACCCCCTTGGGGCGCTGGCTCCGCGGCTGCTCGCCCTGCATGAGGCCAGCGCGCAACTGGTGGCCTTGTACGATGGGCGGGACGTGCTGCGCTTTGCCAACCCGGCCTTCCGGCAGGCGTTTGACACGGCGCCGGATGGCCACACCACCTGGGCCGACATGATGCGCAGCAACCAGCGCAGCGGCCGCGGTTCGGTGGTCAGCGCCAGCGACTTCGAGGCATGGTTGTCATCGGCAAGGTCGCGTCGTGGCAAGCAGCCCTTCCGCGCCTTCGAGGCTGACCTCTGCGACGGGCGCTGGATCTGGATGACTGAGACCGTGCAGGCCGTCGAGCCCGGTGAGCACTGGATGCTGTGCGTGGCCAGCGACATCACCGGCCTGCGTCAGGACGGCCGTGCATTGCGTCAGGCCCGTGATCAGGCCCTGCGCGCCGCTCAGACCGATGCGCTGACCGGCCTGAGCAACCGGCGCCACCTGATGCAGCAGGTCGAGCAGGCGCTGGTGCGCGACGCAGAGCGCGGCTGGCCGCTGTGCATGGCGGTGCTGGATCTGGACCATTTCAAGCAGATCAACGACCAACTGGGTCATGCGGCCGGCGACCGGGTGATCTGCGACTTTGCCTGTCATCTGCAGGCCAGCACGCGCCGCGAGGACGGTTGCGGCCGCGTCGGCGGAGAGGAGTTCATGCTGTTGCTGTCGGGCATCGAGCTGGCCCAGGCCGCACCCATCATCGAGCGGCTGCTGCAGCGGGTGCGCCAGGCCCGGCCGCTGGCCGAGGCGCCGCAGCGGGGCTATACCAGCTCGGTGGGTCTGGCCCAGGCCCGCGCCGGCGAAACCCTGGCGGAATTGTTCAGCCGTGCCGATGCGGCTCTGTACGAGGCCAAACGCTCGGGGCGCGACCGGATGGTCTGCGCCGACTGACGTCCGGTCAGTTGTCCCGCAAGGTCTTCTAACTCTCGAAGCGCCCCAGCCTTACCCGTGTCGTGCCCGGCTTGGCGTTGTTCAGCGAGGGCATCACCATCACCGTGTTGTCATACGGCGTGACCCAGACCTGCTCGCCATCCTGCGCGAACGGCGTGCCGGCCTTCGGGATCACCTCCAGGCCCTGGAAGGCGCTCAGGAAACGGAAGAAGGCGGTGCGCGCCACGACCGGCTCGGTGACGCGAATCACATGTTGCCTGGCCGGCAGCGGCAGGCGCTGATGGGCGTCGGCCCAGGCGGTATCAACCATGCCGGTCAGGGCCAGAAAGCGCAGCACGCTGTCGACGGCCACATCGGCCGAACTCTGCTCCCAGTGCTGGCCGCATTCGATCAGCAGGGCGTTGCGCGGGCTGAGCGGATCGCCGAAACCACCGCGGTCGCGCATGCGCAGGCCCGAGGGGTGGCCGGTGTCTATCAGCAGGTCACCGGGCAGGCCCAGGCGCTTGGCAAAGTCGGCGCCCTTGTCCAGCATGCCGCAGACCATCAGCGGGCGGCAGGCCTCCTGCATCGAATGGATGTCGAGCAGACAGTCGGCCGCATCGACGAAGGGCACCAGCGCGCGGGCGCGCCGCAGTTCGATCGAGTCGCCGGGGCCGAACAGCACCTCATCGGCCCAGACGCGGTTCAGGTCTTCATCGCAGAAGCGCGAAGCCGAAGGGTTCTGGGCGTCGAAGCGTGCATAGGCCTCGACATTGGCGAAGGCCAGCACCAGCCTGCCCTGCAGCGGTGTGATGTTCTGCTTGAGCAGCCAGTCCAGTGCGATCGCGCCGCAAAGCTCGTTGCCATGGGTCAGCGCCTGGATCATCACCGTTGGGCCCGGGCGCCCGGAGTCCAGGCAGTGCACCCAATCCACACCGGTGTTGCCAGCGCGGTAGGGGCCGATGTCGGGCGGCGTCAATTCGACCTGGTACTCAGCCATGCTGCAACTCCTGGCGGAGTGGCTGGGCGCCCTGGCCGGTGAAGGCGATCAGCACCTGGATCATTTCCATCAAGTCCTTCTGCACCACGGCGAAGCCGGCCGTCTTGGCGCGGGTCGTCTCGTCCATGTACAGGCGCTTGTTGACCTCGATCTGCAGGCTGTGGCGGCGCTGCGCCGGGTTCGAGTAGGCGCGCACCAGTTCCACGCCCTTGTAGGGTTTGTTGATGGCCACGTCATAGCCCTTGGCGCGCAGCTGCGAATAGACCAGCTCGGTGAAGGCGGCGCCGCAGCTCGTGCCGTCGCGGTCGCCGAGCACGAAGTCGGCACGGGGCTCGCCGACCTGGCCCACGCCCATCACCCCGGCGCTGGAGGCCATCGAATGGCAGTTGATGTGAAAGACCTGGCCGTGGCGCGCCATGCTGGCATTGAGCAGCCGCTGCAAGGCCTCGTGATAGGGCCGGTGGTACTGGGCGATGCGCTGCTGCACCTGCTCGGGGCGCAGGCGTGCGGCATAGATGTCGCGGCCGTCTGACAGGGTGCGCCAGATCAGCGCCTTGCCGATCTCGGCCTTGCCGCTGGGCCGCAGCTCATGGGGCCAGGCGCCGTCCAGCAGGGCCAGATCGACATCACCCTCGTGGCGGTTGACGTCGATGAAGGTGCGCGGGAAGTTGGCCGCCAGCAGGGCCACGCCCTTGGTCGTGGCCGGCAGATAGAGCTCGTCGACATAGGTGTCTTCGCTCTCGCGCAGATCGTACTCGCCGACCTGGGCGCCGAAGTCGGCCGGGAAGTGGTGGCCCGAGTGCGGAGAGTCCAGCACCACGGGCACGGCGGGCTCGGCAGGGCCGAGCAGGGAATAGACGGCAGAGTTGTTCATCTCGGTATACCCAACGGTGACGCGCCGGGTCATTGCGCCGGCGTCTGGCTTCAGTATAGGAAGATGGGTCCCGCCCGCCCATAGGGGACTGTGCGGGTGGGCGACTGCCGGCTCACGGGCTTGCGGGGCTCAGGGATGGCCGACCTCGGCCAGCGGCGCAAAGTCGGCGGCCTGCTTGCGCTTCCAGGCATCGATTGCCAGGGCCATCTCGGCGGTGTCGAAGATGGCGCTCTGCAGCACACTCATATGCTGCAGGCTGGCGGCCGTGCCATGGTCGCGGGCATGGTTCAGCGCCAGCTTGGAGCCGGCAATGGCCAGCGGCGACTTGGTGGCGATGCTGCGTGCCACCGCTAGCACATGGGCCAGCAGCGCATCGGCATCGGGCAGCAGGGCGTTGACCAGGCCCAGGCTCAGCGCGCGTTCGGCGCCCAGCCGCTCGCCGGTGTAGGCCAGCTCGCGGGCCACGCCGGGTGGTATCAGCTTGGGCAGGCGCTGCAGCACGCCGAGGTCGGCGGCCATGCCGATATTGATCTCCTGCACGCAGAAGAAGGCATCGCTGGTCGCATAACGCAAATCACACGCGGCCGCAAGATCAAGTGCGCCGCCGATGCAGCCACCCTGGATCGCACACAACACCGGGAAACGGGCTTCGTCGATGGCGGTGAAGCAATCCATCAGGCGGCGCAGCGAGTCCTGGAAGCTCAGCCGGGCCCGAGCGCTGCCGGTGGCCAGCATCGCATCGGTCCCGGCAAAGGTGTCCAGCGCCATGCCGGCCGAGAAATGCTTGCCGGTGCTGGAGATCACCAGCACCCGGGTGCCGCCCTGGTCATGCAGGGTGCGCACCACATCGCGCAGAGCCGGGAAGAAGGCCGGGCTCATGGTGTTCATGCGCTCCGGCCGGTTCAGCTGCAGATGGGCAAGACCCGGCTCCGCTTGATCGAGACTGAAGAAGTCATTCATGCTGCTTGTCCATCCCTAATTCATTGAGGCGGCCCATCTTTCCCTCTGTCAATACGCATGTCAATCAGGTAGGCGACAGCTGTGGGGTGCCACAACCCCGGGCAAGCACCGGGGGGCGAGTGCGATGGCCCTGCCTACACTGCAGCGCATGAAAACATTGAGCACCGAGGACGGGCTTCAATTGCATCTGCGCCAGTGGGCGCCAGTCTCGGCAACCAAGGGTTGCGTGCTGTTGGTGCATGGCCTGGGGGAGCATGTCGGGCGCTACGACCATGTGGCGCGATTCCTGAACCAACAGGGCTGGCTGGTGCTGGCCTATGACCAGCGCGGCCATGGCGCCTCGGGCGGTGCGCGGGGCGATACGCCGCATGCGCTGCAACTGGTCGAAGACCTGGGCCGTGTCATCCAGCTGGTGCGCAGCGACGCGCAGCTGGCCGCCCGCCCGCTGGTGCTCTTGGGCCACAGCATGGGCGGCCTGGTCGCCGCCCGCTATGTGGCCGAGGGCGTGGGCGCGAATGTCGGCAAGGCCATGCCCAGCTGGTTCCAGGCCGTCGATGGCCTGGTGCTCAGCTCGCCGGCGCTGGACCCCGGCATGAATCCGCTGCAGAAGCTGGCGCTGGCGCTGCTGGGGCCCATCGCCCCGCACCTGGCGGTGGGCAATGGGCTGAAGCCGGCCTGGATCTCGCGGGACGCGGCCATCGTGGCCGCCTACCAGGCCGATCCGCTGGTGCATGACCGCGTCACGCCGACCCTGGTGCGCATGATTGCCGACCAGGGCGAGGAGGTGCTGGAGCTGTGCCCGACCTGGCGCGTGCCCACCCTGCTGATGTGGGCCGGTGCCGACCGCTGCGTGGCGCCGCGCGGCAGCGCCGCCTTTGCCGCCGCCCTGCCACAGACGCTGCTGCAGGCGCGCTGCTTCGACGGGCTGTATCACGAGCTCTTCAACGAACCCGAGCAGGCCCAGGTGATGGCTCTTTTGGGCGAATGGCTGGGGGCTCGCTGGCCCTGACGATGCAGGAGTTTCCCGGGAGGCATAAACTTCGCGCTCCATGACCGTTGATCGACGGAGACGCCCCCCATGAATGCCCGTGACCCCTCCCTGCCCCTGCAAGCCGACGAACTCAGCGGCCTGGCCGACTTTGCCGCCCGCACCTGGGACGAAGAAATCGTCCCCGCGCTGACCGACTACATCGCCATTCCGGCCAAGAGCCCGATGTTCGATGCCGATTGGGCCAAGCACGGCTACATCGACCGCGTGATACGCGACGCTGCGGCCTGGGTCGAGAGCAAGAAGGTGCCTGGCCTGAAGCTGGAGGTGATTCGCGTTGAAGGCCGCACGCCGGTGATCTTCTTCGAGGTGCCGGCGACGAAGTCGGGCAGCACCGACACGATCTGCATGTACGGCCACCTCGACAAACAGCCCGAATTCAGCGGCTGGCGTAGCGATCTGGGCCCCTGGACACCCAAGTACGAGAACGGCCTGCTCTACGGCCGTGGCGGTGCCGATGACGGCTATGCCGTCTACGCCTCCATCACCGCCATCCTGGCGCTGGACAAGCAGGGCATTCCCCGCCCGCGCTGCGTCGGCATCATCGAAAGCTGCGAGGAAAGCGGCTCGTCCGATCTGCCCATTTACATCGACCTGCTGCGCGAGCGCCTGGGCAATGTCAGCCTGGTGGTCTGCCTGGACAGCGGCGCCGGCAACTACGACCAGCTCTGGCTGACCACCTCGCTGCGCGGCATGGTCAGCGGCGTGCTGAAGGTCGAGGTGCTGACCGAGGGCATCCACTCCGGTGACGCCTCGGGCCTGGTGCCGTCGAGCTTCCGCATCCTGCGTCAGGTGCTGGACCGGCTGGAAGACAGCAAGACCGGCCGCCTGCTGCCCGACAGCTTCCACTGCGAGGTGCCGGCCGCCCGCGTCGCCCAGGCCCGCGCCACCGCCGCCATCCTGCAGGACGAGGTCTGGAAGCGCTATCCCTGGTCCTGCGGCGCCGACGGTGGCTTCACGCTGCCGACCACCACCGATCCGGTCGAGGGCCTGCTGAACCGCACCTGGCGGCCCACCTTGAGCGTCACCGGCGTCGAGGGCTTCCCCGATCTGGGCAATGCCGGCAATGTGCTGCGGCCCTACACCGCCTTCAAGCTCTCGCTGCGCCTGCCGCCGCTGATCGACGGCAACGAGGCCTCGCTGAAGCTGAAAGCCCTGCTGGAAGACAACGCGCCCTACAACGCCAAGGTCACCTTCGTGCCCGACGGCCGCGCCGGCGCTTTGGGCGCCACCGGCTGGAACACGCCCGAGCTGTCACCCTGGCTGGACCAGGCGCTGAACGAGGCCTCGAATGCGCATTTCGGCGCGCCGCTGGGCTATATCGGCCAGGGCGGCACGATCCCGCTGATGAGCATGCTGCAAAAGGGCTTCCCCAAGGCGCAGATGATGGTCTGCGGCGTCCTGGGCCCGAAGAGCAATGCCCACGGCCCCAACGAGTTCCTCCATGTGCCCTATGGCAAGCGCCTGACCGCCGCGGTGGCCCAGGTGATGGCCGCCCACCCGTAAGGCGACCGATGGACCGCCTGCAATCGATGCGCGTTTTCGCCAAGGTGGCGGAGCTGCGCAGCTTCTCCGGCGCGGCGCGGGCGCTGGACTTGTCGCCGGCCGTGGTCACGCGGCTGGTGGCCGATCTGGAGGAGCACCTGAGCGCGCGCCTGCTGAACCGCACCACGCGCCGCCTGGCGCTGACGCAGACCGGCGAGCTCTACCTGGTGCGCGTGCAGGACGTGCTGGAGCGCATCGAGGAGGCCGAGCAGGTGGCCGGCGACGCCACCAGCACGCCGGGCGGGCGGCTGCATATTGCTGTCTCGCCGTCCTTCGTCGTCAACCAGCTGGCCAAGCACCTGCCGCGCTTTCGCGAGCGCTACCCCCAGGTCACCTTGGACATCACGGCGATACGCAATCCCGATGTGCCCGATGAAGACCATGACCTGACGATTCTGCTGGAGGGCTTTCGCCCGCTGTCGGGAGACTTCGTCGCCCGGCTGCTGGCCCAGTCCGAGGTCGTGCTGTGCGCCGCCCCCAGCTACCTGAAGCGCCGCGGCACGCCCAAGCAGGCCGAGGAGCTGGCCGAGCATGACGGCCTGGTGGTGGACCTGCCCGACGTGCCCAAGCAATGGAAGCTGCGCCGCAACTGCGCCAGCCATGCCATAGGGGCCGCCCATCTGGACGATGGCGATATGCAGGAAGCGCCGATGATGCAGGCAGTGCTGACCTCCAGCCACCCGGACACGCTGATGGCCTCGGCCATCGCCGGCATGGGCATCGTCGCCCTGCCCAGCTTCATCATCGAAGACGCGGTGCGCTCGGGCAAGCTGGTGCGGGTGCTGCACGAGTGGAGCCTGGTCACCTACAGCGTCTATGCGGCGCTGCCGTCGCGGCGCTACCTGCCGCAGCGCACCCGGGCCTTCCTGGACTTTCTGGTCGAGACCTTCGGCGGCCTGGCCCAGGACCCCTGGCTGATCGCCGCCGGCTGCCCGACGGCGATTGCCGCAGCCAAGGCCCAGGCGCTGGTCGCTGCCGATTAAAACGACTAGAAGTAAGCCGTCTGCAGCGCGTCGCCCGACAGCGGCTCAATCAGCGCCAGCAGCGGCTTCAGCGGCTGGTAACGCAGGGCCACCTTGGTGGCATAGGCGAAGAAGCGCGGCAGATCGGTGCTGTAGCGCGGCTTGCCGTCGCGGTGCTTGAGGCGGCAGAAGATGCCCATCACCTTCAGATGGCGTTGCAGGCCCATCCATTCCAGCGCGCGCCAGAATTCGCCGAAATCGGCGTCTATCGGCAGACCCGCCTTGCGCGCCTGCTCCCAGTAGCGTATCGCCCAGTCCAGCTCGCGCTCCTCGTCCCAGGACAGGAAGGCGTCGCGCAGCAGGCAGGCGATGTCATAGCTGATGGGGCCGCGCACCGCGTCCTGGAAGTCCAGGATGCCCGGATTCGGCTCGGTCACCATCAGATTGCGGGGCATGTAGTCGCGGTGCACCGGCACCTGGGGCTGGGCCAGTGCGCTGTCGACGAGCAGGCGGCAGATCTTGTCCCATTGCTCGCGCTGGGCGGCGTCCCAGGTGACGCCGAACTCTTGGGCCACGCACCAGTCGGGGAACAGGGCCAGCTCGCGCAGCAGCATCGCCTCGTCGAAGGCGGGCAGGGTGCTGCCGTCCAGCCGGGTCTGCCACTGCACCAGGGCGTCAATGGCATCGCACATCAGCTTGTGGGCCTGGCCCGGCGTGGCCTGCTGCAGCTCCTGCAGATACAGGCGCTCGCCGAGGTCGGCCAGCAGCAGAAAGCCGTGCCCCAGGTCCTGGGCCAGCACGGCCGGGCCATGCAGGCCGGCCTGGGCGATCAGGCCCGCCACCTCGACGAAGGGGCGCGAGTTTTCCTGCGCCGGCGGGGCGTCCATGATGATGTAGGACTGGCCGTCGCTGGCGGCTATGCGCAGATAGCGGCGAAAGCTGGCGTCGGTCGAGGCCGGGCGCAGGCTCTGGGGCAGCAGCTGGTGGGCTTGCACCAGCGGGGCCAGCCAGGCCTCGAAGTCTTGGCGGCGGGTGTCGTCTGGCCAGGCAATTGCGGTCATGAAGGGGGCAGCTGAGAGGGATACCGTGAAGGTACAGGCGGTGCCTGCCGACAAAACAACAGGCCTCATGGATAATCAATTCTACAAACCCCCGGTTTGCCCACAGGCTTCATGGCCCGGCGAGCCTTCCCCTTGACCCGGCCCGACTCGCTCGCGGCATACGAATCCGAACCGACGCTGCTGCTGTCGTGCTGCGCCCCTTGAAGACCCACTCTGCCGACTCTTTGCTGCCCGGGCTCACGCCGCTGGCGCTGGCCGCCTGCCTCGCCCTGGCCGGGCCGGGCATTGCCTGGGCTCAGGGCCAGTCCCAGGTCGGCACCCAGGTGCGGCAGATCGCCAAGCCGGCCAGCAAGACCCTGTCGCGCTCGGAAGCCGACAAGAACCAGCCGGTGCTGCTCGATGCCGACAGCCTGAGCAGCCGCCTGGATCAGGAGACCCACGCCGAGGGCAATGCGGTGCTGCGTCGTGGAGACCTGACCCTGAAGGCCGACAGCCTCGGCTATTTCCAGGCCACCGACCTGGCCACGGCCAAGGGCTCGGTCAGCATCGAGCGCGACGGCAACCGCTTCACCGGCCCCGAGCTGCGTCTGTATGTGCAGCGTTTCGAGGGCCAGTTCCTCAATCCGACCTATTTCTTCGCCAGCACCGGGGCGGGCGGCAAGGCCCAGCAGGTCGACTTCATCGACGAATACCGCAGCCGCGCGCTGGCAGGTACCTACAGCAGCTGCCGAGCCGACGACCCGGACCGTGCCCCTGCCTGGGAGTTGAGCACCCGCAGCATCCGGCTGGACTTCGAGACCAACGAGGGCGTGGCCGACGGTGCCGTGGTGCGCTTCTACGGTGTGCCGATACTGGCCGCTCCGCGCCTGAGCTTTCCGCTCGGCGACGGGCGCAAATCGGGCTGGCTGCCGCCCAAGTTCAATCTGGACAGCCGCAGCGGCGTCGAGTTCGGCGTGCCCTATTACTGGAATATCGCGCCGCAGCGCGATGCCACGCTGACGCCCAAGATCATCACCCGCCGCGGCGCGGGCCTGGACAGCGAGTTCCGCTACCTGGAGCCGAATTACCAGGGTCTGGTGTCGGTTGACCTGCTGCCCAACGACCGCATCACCGGCCACACGCGCTGGGCCTGGGGCCTGAACCAGAGCGGAACGGCGGCGGCGGACTGGCGCTACCGGCTCAATGCCGAGCGGGTGTCCGACGACATCTACTGGAAAGACTTCCCGCACGGCATCACCAGCCTGACGCCGCGCCTGCTGGCCACCGACCTCGGCGCCTCGCGCAGCTGGACGCCGGCCATCGGCGAGCTCAAGCTCTACGGCCGCCTGCAGCAGTGGCAGGTGCTGCAGGACCTGGACCCGGCCGCGCGCATCGACACGCCCTACCAGCGCTCGCCCCAGCTGGGCGCGCGCTGGAGCGCCGAGCAGCTGCCGCAGGGCTTCGATGCCGGCCTGAGCCTGGAATACAACCGCTTCGACCTGCCGCGCAATGCCGCGCCGCTGCCCCTGCCCACCGGCTCGCGCGTGCATGCGCTGGGTCATCTGGGCTGGACGCTGGGCGATACCGGCTGGTGGCTGAAGCCGCGCCTGTCCTTCAATGCCGCCAGCTATCAGCTGGATCAATCGCTGGCCGACGGGCGCCGTTCGGCGTCACGGGTGGTGCCCACCTTCAGCATCGACCAGGGCTGGTTGTTCGAGCGCAAGACCGAGTACTTCGGCCGCTCGCTGCTGCAGACGCTGGAGCCGCGTCTGTTCTATGTGCACACGCCCTTCCGTGACCAGCTGGGTCTGCCCAACTTCGACTCGGCGGCCAAGGATTTCAATTTCGACTCGATCTACACCGAGAACGCTTTCTCCGGCATCGATCGCGTCTCGGATGCGCACCAGCTGACGGTGGGCGTGAGCTCGCGGCTGACCTCGCTGCGCGACGGTAGCGAGCTGCTGCGCCTGGGCGTGGTGCAGCGGGTGTTGTTCCGCGATCAGCGCATCACGCCCGAGGGCACGCCCAACACCCAGAAACTGTCCGACCTGCTGCTGCTCGGCTCGGCGCACCTGAACCCGCAGTGGTGGGCCGATGGCGCCATCCAGTACAGCTCGGACCTGAACCGCACCGTGCGCTCGGTGATGAGCCTGCGCTATTCGCCCGGCCCCTTCCGCACCGTCAACGCCACCTACCGCCTCGCCCGCGGCCAGAGCGAGCAGGCCGAGCTGGGCTGGCAATGGCCGCTGTCGGGCCCGGCGGCGTCCCATACCGCCGAGGGTGCGGTGCGCAAGGCCACCGGTGGCAGCTCCTGCTCGGGCAGCTGGTACAGCGTCGGCCGCGTGCTCTACAGCATGCAGGACCGCCGCGTCACCGATTCGCTGGTCGGCTTCGAATACGATGCCGGCTGCTGGATTGGCCGTGTGGTGGTGGAGCGCCGCTCCACCGGACGTGCCGAAGCCAACACGCGCTGGATGTTCCAGCTCGAGCTGGTGGGCCTGGGCCGGCTGGGGAATAACCCCCTGAATGTCTTGAGGGACAATATCCCTGGTTACCGCCTGCTGCGCGAGGATCGCGCGGCGCTCACAGATGCCTCCTATGACTGACCTGTCGACCTCTCTCAAGCCCGCTCTTCTCGCCGCCGCACTGGCCGCCCTGCTGCTGGCGCCCCCGGCGCAGGCGCAGTCCGCCAAGGCAGCCACCCGTCCGGCCGATTCGATTGCCGCCATCGTCAACCAGGATCTTGTCACCGAGATCGAGGTCCAGCAGCGCACCGAGCGCGCCCGCGAGGAGGCCAAGCGCCGTGGCGTCGCCCTGCCGACGGCTGCCGAGCTGCGCAAGACGGCGCTCGACGGACTGATCGACGAGCGCGTCGTGCTGACCTATGCCCGCGAGGCCGGCTCCAAGATCGACGAGGTCGAGCTGGACCGCGTGGTCGCCAATGTGGCGGCCCAGAACAATCTGACCCTGCCCGAGCTGCGGGAGCGGCTGAAGACCGAGGGCATCGAGTACCGGCGCTTTCGCGAGAACCTGCGCGACCAGATGATGGTCGAGCGCGTGCGCGAACGTGAGGTGCAGGGCCGCATCCGCGTCAACGACAGCGATGTCGATGAATTCCTGGCCAAGCAGCGCGAGGCCGGCAAGGCCAATGCACAGTTCAATATCGCCCAGGTGCTGGTGATCGTGCCCGAGGGCGCCAGTGCGGCCGTGGTGGCCGACAAGCGGGCCAAGGCCGAGGCCGCCCTGGCCCGTATCAAGGCCGGCGAGGCTTTCGAGGTGGTGGCCAAGCAGGTGTCCGAGGACGCCTACAAGGACAAGGGCGGTGAGCTGGGCCTGCGCCCTGCGGCCAAGCTGCCCGACGCCTTTCTGGCCCATGTCAAGAACCTGAAGGCGGGCGAGGTCGCGCCCGAGCTGATGCGGTCCGGCGCCGGCTTCCATGTCCTCAAGCTGGTCGAGAAGCTGGACGGCGCGGATGGCACGGTGGTGCAGACCCGCGCCCGCCATGTGCTGCTGCGCGTGTCACCGCAGCTGACGGCCGAGCTGGCCGCGCGCCGCCTGGCCGAGTACAAGCGCAATATCGAGGCCGGCAAGATCAGCTTCGAGGCCGTGGCCCGCGAGAATTCCGAAGACGGCAGCGCCTCGAATGGCGGCGATCTGGGCTGGTCCTCGCCGGGTGGCTTCGTGCCCGAGTTCGAGGAGGCGATGAATGCGCTGAGCCTCGGCGGCATCTCGGCGCCGGTGGTGTCGCGCTTCGGCGTGCACCTGATCCAGGTACTGGAACGCCGCAGCACCGTGCCCGATCCCAAGCAAGTCCGCGCCCAGGCGCAGGCGGCCCTGCGCGAGCAGAAGTACGAGGGGGCCTTCACCGACTGGGTGAAGGATCTGCGCGGACGCGCCTTCATCGAAATGCGCGGCGACGCCTCGCAGTGAGCGCCCTGTGACGCGCCATATCGCGCGCAAGCGCTTCGGTCAGCACTTTCTGACCGACCGTATCGTCATCGAGGACATCGTCCAGGCCATCAAGCCCCAGGCCGGCGACGCCATGGTCGAGATCGGCCCCGGTCTCGGCGCAATGACGATGCCGCTGCTGGCCTACGTCAATCCGCTGACCGTGATCGAGCTGGACCGCGACCTGGCCGAACGGCTGCGCCAGCGCCCCGGCCTGAACGTGGTCGAGTCCGACGTGCTGAAGGTCGACTTTGCGGCGCTGGCGGCCGAGCATGGCAAGAAGCTGCGCGTGGTCGGCAACCTGCCCTACAACATCTCTTCGCCCATCCTGTTCCATCTGCTGGACTTCGTCGATCAGGTGCAGGACCAGCACTTCATGCTGCAAAAGGAAGTCGTCGACCGCATGGCCGCCGAGCCCTGCAACAAGGACTATGGCCGGCTGACGGTGATGCTGCAGTGGCGCTACCAGATCGAGTCGGTGCTGGATGTGGCGCCCAGCGCCTTCGATCCGCCGCCGCGGGTGGACTCGGCCATCGTGCGCATGCTGCCACTGCCCCAGCCGGCGGCGGTCGATCAGAAACTGCTGGGCGAGCTGGTCGCCGTGGCCTTCTCGCAGCGCCGCAAGATCCTGCGCAACACGCTGGGCGCCTGGCTGGAGCAGCGCGGCTTTGGCGGGCAGTTCGACCTGCAGCGGCGTGCCGAGGAGGTGCCGGTGGCCGAATATCTGGCGCTGGCGCTGGCTGTTTCCTGATCCCGCAGTCCAGATTGGCCAACAAAAAAGCGACCCGAGGGTCGCTTTTTTGTTGCTGGCTTGACGGAAGGTCAGGCCGCGTTCAACCACATCGCGGTGTCGAACGCACTGCTCATCATGGGCATATTCATGCCGAAGGTGGCATTGGCTGCCGCCTTTGATGTGCTTTTCGGCGCCGGCTTGTCGCTGACGCTGGGGGCCACCTCAGTAGCCCGCTCCCATGACCCATTTTCTTGAGAGCGGGCTACTGAAAAGAATAGAAACACCTGAACTGTATCTTTCGATCCGCCCAGTAGTCGGCGGCGTCCCGGAATACATCCAGCAGTTGTTCCCTGGCCTCGCGGTCAAATTTGACGCTGTCGGGGATCTGCTCCAGCACCACCACAAAGCCGGGCTGAGCGCCCGATTTGTGGACCAGGTCGGTCATGCAGTCGTACAAGGCATCCAGATTTTTGCCAAAGTGCGCCGGGAACAGGAAGGACTGGGCAATGCCCTCCAGCACATCCTGTTTTGACTGCGCTGAAGTCAGATTGGCATAGAGGAAATGTTGGCCGGCCTCCTGGGCCGCCTGCATCAAATCCTCCACTCGATAAGCCCGTATGGACTGCACGATGTTTGGACGGACGGTCTGCAACAGCATGGTCACGATCCTCCTTTAGTCACGAAAACTTGTTCACGAAACTCGACTCCCCGCCGATTCACGGCCGCACGCGTTTGAAGCTTGCGTAGTGGTCGTCGGAGTAAAAACACGCCTCAGGTTTCGTGGGTGGCTGGCCGCCGCACACCAGCCGACGAGCGCCCCGGTTGCGGGCGCCTTTCGTGGGCACGGTATATTCACGGTAGTACCCTCTGACTTTGGCGGGCAGCAGACGTTCACGATTGCCAAAGGCCGTGCCGTCTTTGCTGTAGGGGAAGGGTCCCCCGGCCAAAACCAGGCGGTGCGTGGCTTGCGCCTCGACCGGAAGTGCCGTCAAGGCCACCGTCTCGTCTGCTGCCCGTTCCTTGGCTTGGGCCATGCCGACCAAACCGTTGGCGAGCACCAGGGTGATGGTGACGCTGAGCTTGAGAAGGCCGGACCACGTTGCGGGTCTGTTGAGCAAAGACACGGGTTTACCCTGAATCCTGAAAGCAACATGGTACAGAATGAGGGCGAAAAGCTCAAGGCTGTCCTGCGCCAAGCCGGGGAATAGAGCCTTTGTGAGTGTGCGCACACAGTGACTGAAAGCGATTGTTTTCAATCACTTCATGGAGCTGTCACCTTCGGGTAAGCGCCCGCAAACAAATTTTATGCACGGCGACCACCAATGAAAAAACGCCCCATATTGGGGCGTTGTCGCAGGCCGCTTGAGCGGCGGCAAGGCGGTTTGGCGCGGGTTCAGCGGGCTGCGTTGGCGTCCGCCACGGTCAGCGCCGTCATGTTGACGATGCGTCGAACGGTCGCCGACGGGGTCAGCACATGGACTGGTTTGGCCGCGCCGAGCAGCACCGGGCCGATGGCGATGCCGCCGCCGGCTGCCGTCTTCAGCAGGTTGTAGCTGATGTTGGCGGCGTCGATATTCGGCAGCACCAGCAGATTGGCCTCGCCGGTCAGGGTGCTGCGCGGCATCAGCTCGGCGCGGTACTTGGCGTCCAGGGCGGTGTCGCCATGCATCTCGCCGTCCACCTCCAGCCAGGGCGCGTGCTGCTGGACCAGGGCCAGTGTCTCGCGCATCTTGATCGCCGAGGGCTGGTTGCTGGAGCCGTAGTTCGAGTGCGACAGCAGGGCGGCCTTGGGGCGGATGCCGAAACGCATCAGCTCCTCGGCGGCCATGATGGTGATCTCGGCCAGCTGCTCGGCCGTCGGGTCGTAGTTGACGTGGGTATCGACCAGGAAGACCTGGCGCCCCGGCAGTATCAACCCGTTCATGCAGGCAAAGGTCTTGACGCCCGCGCGCTTGCCTATCACCTGGTCGATGTACTGCAGATGCATGGCCGTGTTGCTCCAGGTGCCGCAGAGCATGCCGTCGACCTCGCCCTTGTGCAGCATCATGCAGCCGATCAAGGTCAGGCGGCGGCGCATCTCGATCTTGGCCAGCTGGGCGGTTACGCCCTTGCGCTCTGTCATCTGGTGGTAGGTCTGCCAGTAGTCGCGGTAGCGGTGGTCCTGCTCGACATTGACGACGTCATAGTCCAGACCCTCCTTCAGCCGCAGACCGAAACGTTCGCAGCGCTCGGCGATCACGCTGGGCCGGCCGATTAGCGTCGGGCGGGCCAGGCATTCGTCGACCACCACCTGCACCGCGCGCAGGATGCGTTCCTCCTCGCCCTCGGCGTAGGCGACGCGCTTGTTCTTGGCGCGCTTGGCCTCGTTGAAGATGGGCTTCATCGTCGTGCCCGAGGCATAGACGAAGCTCTGCAGCTTCTCGCGGTAGGCCTCCATGTCCTTGACCGGGCGCAGGGCCACGCCGGAGTCGGCGGCGGCCTGGGCCACGGCGGGCGCGATCTTCATCATCAGCCGCGGGTCGAAGGGCTTGGGGATCAGGTACTCGGGGCCGAAGCTCAGATTGGCGCCGGCATAGGCCGCGGCCACCACCTCGCTCTGCTCGGCCTGGGCCAGCTCGGCGATGGCGCGCACGGCGGCGATTTCCATCTCGTCATTGATCGTCGTGGCGCCCGAGTCGAGGGCGCCGCGGAAGATGTAGGGGAAGCACAGGACGTTGTTGACCTGGTTCGGATAGTCGGTGCGGCCGGTGGCCATGATGGCGTCGCTGCGCACCGCGTGCACCTCTTCCGGCAGGATTTCCGGGGTCGGATTGGCCAGCGCGAAGATCATCGGCCGCTCGGCCATCGTCGCCACCATGTCGGCCTTCAGCACGCCGCCGGCGGACAGGCCCAGGAACACGTCCGCGCCCTTGATCACGTCGCGCAGGCTGCGCGCTTCCGTCTTCTGGGCGAACTGCTGTTTGTCCGGGTCCATCAACTCGACCCGGCCCTCGTAGACCACGCCGGCCAGATCGGTGACCCAGATGTTCTCGCGCGGCAGGCCCAGCTTCATCAGCAGGCCCAGGCAGGCCAGCGCCGCAGCGCCGGCGCCCGAGGTCACCAGCTTGACCTGCTTGATGTCCTTGTTCAGCACCTTCAGGCCGTTCAGAAAGGCCGCTCCGACGACGATGGCCGTGCCGTGCTGATCATCGTGGAAGACCGGTATCTTCATGCGCTCGCGCAGCTTGCGCTCGACGTAGAAGCAGTCGGGCGCCTTGATGTCCTCGAGGTTGATGCCGCCAAAGGTGGGCTCCAGCGCGGCGATCACGTCGACCAGCTTGTCGAGGTCGTTCTCCTGGATTTCCAGGTCGAACACATCGATGCCGGCGAACTTCTTGAACAGCACGCCCTTGCCCTCCATCACCGGCTTGGACGCCAGCGGGCCGATATTGCCCAGGCCCAGCACCGCCGTGCCGTTGGTGACCACGGCGACCAGATTGCCGCGCGAGGTGTAGCGGAAGGCGTTGGACGGATCGGCCACGATCTCTTCGCAGGCATAGGCCACGCCCGGCGAATAGGCCAGGGCCAGGTCGCGCTGGTTGACCAGCTGCTTGGTCGCGGCGATGGCGATCTTGCCCGGCGTCGGGAACTCGTGATACTCCAGCGCCGCTTGACGAAGTTGGGCACTCTTTTCTTCTGAGTTGATCATGGGGCGTGGCTCGCTAGACGGCAGGGAGGTGGATTGTAGGAGTGTCGCCGAGCGAGCGGGTACGCGGAACTGCGCATGCCGCACCAGGCCCGTGCGCCGATACTGCCTGCTTCCGCCTACATTCAAGCGCATGCCCAGCCCCCGCCCTTCCGAACCCCTGCTTGGCCGCGCCCGGCGCTGGCGCAGGCCGCTGCTGTGGGCGGCGCTGGTGGGGTTGCTGCTGATCGCCCAATCGCTGCTGGTGACGCTGACGCTCAGCTACGAGGCAACCCGCTCGCAGGAGCAGGTCGAACAGGTGGCCTCCGAGGTCGCCGGGCGCATCAAGCAGAGTGCCTCGCGCTATCTGCAGGGCCTGCAGGCCCTGATGTGGTTGCGCGAGCCGGGCCCGGTGCCGTGGCGCAGCCATGCGGTCGAGCTGCTGCGCGAGCACCGGCCGCTGCTGCGCATCGAGCAGCGCAATCTGAATCTGGGGGTGGATGAAGCGGTGGACAGCCCCTTTGCCCAGCCGCTGTTCACGCTGCTGCCGCGCGAGGCCATAGGCCTGGAGCCCGAGCTGGCCTGCGTGGCGGCCCGCCGCCAGGCCACCCAGCTGTATTCACGCAGCTACTTCGTGCCCATGCCCGGCGGCGAGGGGCTGGAAGTGGTGGACCTGTGCCTGCCGCAGATGCGTGCCGGCCAGATTGCCGGCTACCTGGTGGCCACCATCAGCCTGCGCATGCTGCTGGAGGAGTCGGTTGCCAACGACCATTCGCGCGGCCACGAATTCAGCTTCGTCGAGGGTGATGGCACCCGGCTGGCCCGCGCCGGCCTGACGCGCGGTGCCGGCGTCTACCAGATGGAGCGCCTGGTCGATCTGCCCGGCCTGACGCTGCAGCTGCGCGTGGACAGCGGCTCCGGCGCGCCGCGCCTGATTCCCAATCTGGCCACCGCCCTGGTGCTGGGCCTGTCGCTGGCTCTGTTCGCCGTGGTGCTGCTGCTGGCCCGCGACGTGCGCCGCCGCGCCCAGGTCGAGGCGGCGCTGGCCGAGGCGCTGGCATTCAGAAAGGCGATGGAGGATTCGCTGATCACCGGTCTGCGTGCCCGCGACCTGAACGGCAACATCACCTACGTCAACCCGGCCTTCTGCGCCATGGTCGGCTTCAGCGCCGAAGAGATGCTGGGCACCACCGTGCCGCCCTACTGGCCGCCCGAGTACCGGGAGTCGTACCAGGAGCGTTACAAGAGCCTGGCCCGGCGGCTGGAGGCCCAGCAGGACCCGCGCGCAGGCTTCGAGACCGTGTTCATGCGCAAGAACCAGGAGCGCTTTCCGGTGCTGCTGTTCGAGGCGCCGCTGCTCGATCCGCAGGGCCGGCACCGCGGCTGGATGAGTGCCGTGCTCGACGTCAGCGCCCAGCGCCGTGTCGAAGAGATCTCGCGCCAGCAGCAGGAGCGGCTGCAGGCCACGGCCCGCCTGGCGACGATGGGCGAGATGGCCTCGCTGCTGAGCCATGAGCTGAACCAGCCGCTGGCGGCCATCGCCAGCTATGCCACCGGCTCGCTGAACCTGATCGAACGCGAGGCCAATGACCCGCAAACCCCGCAGATGCTGCACCAGGCGCTGGGCCGCATTGCCGAGCAGGCCGAGCGGGCCGGCCGCATCATCAAGAGCGTGCACGACTTTGTGCGCCGACGCGAGCAGGCCCGCGAGCCGGTCGGTGCCGACCAGCTGATCGAAGCCGTGATGCCCCTGGTGCGCTTGCAGGCGCGCAAGAGCGGCACCCGCGTCGAGCTGGACCTGCCGACGCCGATGCCGCGCATGCGCTGCGACCGCACGATGCTGGAGCAGGTGCTCTTGAACCTGACGCGCAACGGCATCCAGGCCATGGATGGCGACGCCACGCCGCTGGCCAGCCGTTTGCTGACGCTGCGGGTGCGTCAGCAGGGGCGCTGGGTCAGCTTCTTCGTCACCGACCGCGGGCCCGGCATTGCGCCGGACGTGGCCAAGCGCCTGTTCACGCCCTTTTTCACCACCCGCAGCGAGGGCATGGGCCTGGGCCTGAGCCTGTGCCGCACGGTGGTGGAGCAGCACGGCGGGGCGCTGGACTTCGAGAGCCGCACCGTGGCCACCGAGCACCGACCCACCGGCACCGAATTCCATTTCACCCTGCCTGCGGATATGCCGGCCGATGCGGCCAAGGTCGTGTCCGAGCCTACGAGGAGCGAGGTATGAGCGCCCGCCCGGCCGTTCCGAAGGGCGCTCGCACCGCAGTGCGAAGCACGGAGGTTACCCAATGAGCACCAGCAACGCGAACCCTGCCATGGGCCTGCCCATGGTCTATCTGGTTGACGATGAAGACGTGGTGCGCGAGGCGCTGGCCTGGCTGCTGCGTTCGCGCCGCCTGCTGTCCGAGGGCTTTGCCAGCGGCGAGGCCTTCGAGGCCATGCTCGATGGCCGCGCCGACACCCGCGTCGGCGGGGACTGGCCGCAGGCCCCGTCCTGCCTGGTGCTGGACATGCGCATGCCCGGCATCAGCGGCCTGGTGCTGTTCGAGCGCCTGGCCGAGCGCGGTCTGACGCCGGTGCTGCCGGTGATCTTCCTGACCGGCCATGGCGATGTGCCCACCGCGGTGGCGGCGGTGAAGAGCGGCGCCTTCGACTTTGTCGAGAAGCCGTTCTCGGACAACGCGCTGGTGGACCGCGTCGAGCAGGCGCTGGCCGCCAGCGGCCAGGCGATTGCGCGGCGCCAGGCGATGCGCGCGATGGGCCAGCGCATGGCCGAGCTGACCGAGCGCGAGCGCGAGGTGATGGCCCTGGTCGTGCAGGGCCTGCCCAACAAGCTGATTGCCGACAACCTCAACATCAGCGTGCGCACGGTCGAGGTGCACCGGGCCCGGGTGTTCGAGAAGATGGATGTGAAGTCGGCCGTCGAGCTGTCGAATCTGCTGCGGGAGAGCTGAACCAGCTCAAGCGAACAGCGTTGCCGCCCGCTCCCGCGCCCGCGCTGGCACAGTGCCGGCCAGCGCGATCGCCAGCGGGCGCTGCGGGTCCAGCAGGCGGGTGAACACCCCGTGCACATCCTGCGCCGTGACGGCCTGCAACTGCGCCAGCCACTGCTGCGGGTCGCGCAGGTGGCCGAAGGTGAACAGGTCCTGCGCGGCCGTCTCCAGCTGCCTTGACGGCTGCTCCAGCGCGCGCAGTGCCCGCACCGTCAGCTGCTTGCGGGCGCGCTCCAGGCCGACGGCATCAATGCCGCCGTCGGCATGCTGGCGCAGCAGGCCGGCCACCGCGGTCAGGAACTCTTCGGCCTGGGCCGGCGCCGTCGAGCCCTCGATCACGAACTGGCCGGCCAGCGGGCCGATGTCGGCCGTGCAGGCTGCGTGATAGGCCAGGCCGCGGCGCTCGCGGATCTCGTCCAGCAGCGGTGAACTCATGCCCTCGCCCAGCAGGGCAGCGGCCAGCACATAGGGCACGTGCTGCTCGCCTTCGTCCAGCGCCGGCGCCTCGAAGCCCAGCACCGCCTGGCATTGCCCGCTGCCGGCCATGCGGCGCGTTTTCAGCCCGCCCAGCCAGGCCGGCGCCGCCACCTCGTTCGGTGCCCCGGCCGGCATTGCGCCGAAGGCCGCCTCGACCGCCCGCACAAAGGGCTCGAAGGGCACCGGGCCGGCCACCGCGACCACCACATTGCTGGCCGTGTACTGGGCTTTCGCATAGTCCAGCAGGTCCTTGCGGCTGAAACGCAGGATATTGGCCTGCGTGCCTATGATGGGCCGCCCGGCCGGATGCACGGCCCCGTAGCAGGCACGATCGAACAGCTGGAAGGCGACGGTGGTCGGGTCGTCGTCGAACTCGCTGAACTCCTGGGCAATCACGCGGCGCTCGCGCTCCAGCTCGTCGGCCGGAAAGCTGCTGTTCAGCACGATGTCGGCCAGCATCGCCACAAAGGCGTCCAGGTCGCCAGGCATCCCTTCGAGATGGAAGGCCGTGTGGTCCTTGTCGGTGTGCGCATTGACCTCGGCGCCCAGCCGCTCGGCATCGAGATTGATGCGCTGGCAGTCCCGCGTGGCCGTGCCCTTGAACGCCATGTGCTCGACCACGTGGCTGATGCCCCCTTGCCGCGCGCTCTCGTGCAGGCTGCCGGTGCGGATGAAGACGCTCAGCGACACGGTGGCGCGCCAGGGCATCTCGATGGCGACGGCGCGCAGACCGTTGGAGAGTGTGGCGAGGCGGGGGGCGATGGAATTCAAGGTGGGCGGCAGTGAGGGATGGCGGTGCGGCTAGTGTCGCCGCTATCGAATGCCAGTGCTTTTGTCAGCCTTGCGGCTTGTATCGCCGCAAGTCCTTCGCCAGCCGGGCCGACCCTTCCGGGTCGTCCGTGCGGGCTCAGCCTTGCGGCTCACCAAACCGGGCAAAGAACTCTTCGACAAAGTGTGGCGAGCCTGTCAGTGTCAAGGTCACGGCATGCCAGCCGCCTGGCTCGACGCTGACCTGCAGGTCATGGTCCCAGTCCATTCCCTCATCCACCGGCCCGTGGGTGTGCGGGAACTGGCGCCAGGCCCAGTCCAGCACCTGCTGCACCTCGGCCATCACCGCCCCATGCTGCTCGGCCGAGGTGGAGGCCAGAGCCTCCAGGGTGGTGACGCCTTCGGTGTCTTCGCTGAGGTCGAAGCTGAGGTAGTGCATGGCAGAAGGCGCGGGTGGATTCGAACGGGGGCATTAGAACGCAGTTGGCTGGCTTCCTCGACGGGGAACGGCTCCGCGATGATCTGTGGCCACCATGAGCTGCTGATGCGCGCGGATCGTGCACGCGATAGAAAAATTGCATGCCCATATCCGGGGCACGGACGACCTGCGAGCCGCCCTGGATTCGCTGATCCTGGCGATGAACAACAGTAGCGCCACCTTGGAGAGGTTTGAACGCAAGGCCGCCAAGGATATCCTTCGGTACTGATCGACGATCATGGTGTGGAAATGCAAGCTGCCACAGGCGGTTTCGACCTTGAGATTTTTCGTTCAACCGCAGTGGAGTGAGATTGAAACAAAAGCTGATTTGGTTCTTGCTGAGCCTGGCGCTCACAACGCAGGTTGTCGCGACGGATTCGGAGCTTGCTTACCCGCCGTTGCTGAAGCCGGCGGTGCAGGAGGCCCAGGCTGCCCGTCTGGCTGCGGAACTGCTTTCGCGCTACCACTACAAGGCCGTCCCGCTCGACGATGCCTTGTCGAGCAAGATCTTTGACCAGTACCTGAAAGCACTCGACCCCGAGAAGGTCTACTTTGTGCAAACCGACATCGACCGCCTGGCCGTCGACCGGACCCGGCTTGACGATGCGATCCTGACCGCCGACTTGCGCGCGCCCTTCGAGATCTTCAACCTGTACGAACGCCGGGCCGTCGAGCGAATGGCCTATGCCCGCAACCTGCTGCGCAAGGGATTCGATTTCAAGAACGACGAAACGCTGATGATTGACCGCAAGGACCAGCCCTGGCCCGCGACCGAGGCGGATTCGCTGGACCTGTGGCGCAAGCGTGTGAAGAACGATTGGTTGCGACTCAAGCTCGCTGGCCAGGATGACGCGGCCATCGCGAAGATCCTCGACAAGCGCTACGACAGCGCCACCAAGCGCTTGGGCAAGATCACGGGCGCCGACGCTTTCCAGGCCTTCATGAATGCTTACACGATGGCGATCGAGCCCCATACCAACTACCTGGGGCCGCGCGCCGCAGAAAATTTCGGCATCGCGATGCGGCTGTCACTGGTGGGCATTGGCGCAGTTTTGACCGAAATCGACGGCTACGCCACCATCCGGGAATTGGTGGCGGGTGGACCGGCAAGTCAGTCGGGACAGTTGCAGGTGGGCGACCGTATCGTGGGCGTCGCCCAAGGCGAGACCCGCCCGATGGACGATGTGGTCGGCTGGCGTCTGGATGACACGGTGGCACTCATTCGCGGCACGGTGGGCTCGACGGTGCGTCTGGACATCCTGCCCGCCGACAAGGGGCCCGACGCGCCGAGCAAGACCGTGGTCTTGGTCCGCAACACCATCACGATGCAGGACAGCGCGGCCAAGGCCAAGGTCTATTCGGTGACGACGGGTGAGGGCAAGCGCCTGATCGGTGTGATCACCTTGCCATCGTTTTACGAGGATGTCGACGCGCTTCGAAAGGGCGACAAGGATTACCGGAGCGCAGGGCGCGACGTGGCGAAGCTGCTGGCGGATCTGAAGGCCCAGAAGGTGGATGGCGTCTTGATGGACCTGCGCAACAACGGTGGTGGCTCGCTGCGGGAAGCGATTGGCCTGACGGGACTGTTCGTCGGGAAGGTGCCGGTGGTTCAGACACGCAATGCCAAAGGCGACATCAGCGTGGAGAAAAACGTCACTACCGGCTTGGCTTGGGACGGAGCCATGGGCGTGCTGATCAACAGGTCGTCGGCTTCAGCGTCGGAAATCTTCGCGGCGGCGATTCAAGACTACGGCCGCGGCCTGGTCATCGGCGAGCCCAGCTTTGGCAAGGGCACGGTCCAGACCGTGGCCAACCTTGACCAGGTCGCCAAGAATGCCAATCCGGTGTACGGCGAATTGAAGCTGACCGTCGCGCAGTTTTTCCGGGTGAACGGCGGCACCACGCAATTGCGTGGCGTGACACCGGACATCGGCTATTTGCAAGGCGGCGACGACGCCTTGTTCGGCGAATCGAGCTATGACAATGCTTTGCCGTGGACCCGCGTCAAGGCGGCCGACTACGCACCTGTGGGTGACATCGCGGCACAGCTTCCGCGCCTGCAGTCGTGGCATGAGAGTCGCGTTCAGCGCGACCGTGACTACCAGAGTCTGCTGGAGGATCTTGCCAAGGCACGAGAGCTTCGCAAGAACAATGTGATTTCACTCAACGAAGCGGCACGGCGCAAGGAGCGCTCCGCTTTGGAGACGCGCCTGAGCGCCACGCTGGGCTCTGCCGGAACGGGTGCGGGTGGTGCGCTGACGGACGATGGCTTGCAGTTCAACGAGCGCAAGCTCAGCAAGGAGCTGGCCATGGAGAAGACCCAGGACTCCGCCAACGACGTTCTGCTGAATGAGGCGGTCAGCATCCTGTCCGACAGCGTGGCCTTGAACGAGGGCAAGTCACAGATGGCAGCGAGCGCGCTGTCGACCCGTCCTGTCGTGATCACGGCCTTGTCGTCGGCGCCACCGAAACAATAGGGCTGACCTTGGCACCGAACGGAATGGCGGCAGCCTATGCGGCGCCAACACCGGGCTCGAATTTGCTTCTCTCGCTGCCCACCCTACGGTCTGTGCACGGTACCCGCGCCTGCTGCCAGCCAAAGCGCCGGATGTAGAAGCCCTTCATCGCCTGCGTGAGCCCCATGTAGGCCAGCAGGATCGCCGGCAGGAACACGAAGTACAAGGGCGGCAATGCCTGCAGCTTGAAGTAATGAGCCAGGGGCCCCATCGGCAGGAAGGGGATGAAGGCGCTGGCTACCAGCACCGACAGCACATTGCCGAAGTTGGAACTGGCCGTCATCTTGATGTACTTGAGCATGTTGGCGAAGGTGCGGCGGCCCTCCAGCACACCCGCCTCCAGCACCATCAGGCTCTTCTCCAGCAGGATGATGTCGGCTGCTTCCTTGGCGATGTCCACGCCCGAGTCCACCGAGATACCGATGTCGGCCGTGCGCAGGGCCGGCGCATCGTTGATGCCGTCGCCCATGAAGCCGACCACATGGCCGTTGGCCTTGAGCAGGCGCACGATGCGCTCCTTGTGGGCGGGCGTCAGCCGTGCGAAGACGTTGGCACGCTCGACGGCCACGGCCAGTTCCGCATCAGTCATGCGCTCCACGTCGGAGCCCAGCATCACACCCTGGCGGGCCAGCCCGACCTGGCTGCAAATCTTGGCAGTGACCCGCTCGTTGTCGCCGGTCAGCACCTTGACGGTCACGCCATGCTCGGCCAAGGCCTTCAGTGCTGGCGCCGTGCTCTCCTTCGGGGGGTCGAGGAAGGCGACATAGCCGATCAGGGTCAGCGCGCCCTCGTCGGCCAGGCCGTAGGCCTCCTTGGCCGGGGGCAGCTCCTTGGCCGCCACGGCCACCACGCGCAGGCCCTCGTCGTTGAGGCCGGCCGTCACCTGCCGGATGCGGGCCAGCGGGGCTGCAGCCATCGCTTCAACAGCGTCCCCATGTCGAACCTGGGTGCAGACGGCCAGCACTTCCTCGACAGCACCCTTGCAAATCAGCAGATGATGATCGTCACGCTGACGATGACCTTCTTGCGCGACAGGAACACGCACCCTTGGCAAGGGTCGAGGTGACGTTCATCGGCAGCATCTCGGGCGTCAGTCCGACCGCGACAGACAGTGCGAATAGCAGCGCTTCGGTCCAGTCGCCCTTGGTGAAGCCGTTGATGAAGAGCACCAGCTCCAGCTCCAGCGGGTTGAGGGTCTGGGCGTCGTGCGGACGGGCGTGAAGCGCAAACTTCTCCACCGGCAGCGATTCGCCGGTCATGGCGGCCTGGCTGACGAACAGGTCCTTGGCGCTCAGGAGACGGCAATCGGCAGGAATCATGTCGCCGGCGGACAGCAGAATCAGGTCGCCAGGCACCAGCTGTTGGATGGGCAGCTCGGCACGGCCCGCCATCTGCAGCGCCGACGTGGCGTGCGAGCTGATGCCGGCCCCCGGACGCAGCACGGTCGCGGTGTTGCTGACCATGGCCTTGAGGGCATCCGCCGCCTTGTTGGACTTCACTTCCTGCCAGAAGCGAAGCAGGGTCGACAGCAGCACCATGCTGGAGATGACGACGGTCGCCTTCATGTCGTCGGTCCAGCAGGACACCCCGGCCAACAGCGTCAGCAGCAGGTTGAACGGATTCCTGTAGCAATGCCACAGATGCGCCCACCAGGGCAGAGGCTTCTCATGCTCGACCTCGTTCGAGCCGACCTCCGCGCGGATCGTGTCGGCCTCTTCGCCGCGCAGCCCCTCATGCCTGGAGTGCAGCGAGGCCAACAGGGCATTGGCGTCGAGGGCCGAGGCGGCGATCAGGGTCTGCGACAGTGTCGGTGGCAGCTCGCGGCTGACGGTGGTGCCGGCGATGCTCTCGAACAAGGCCAGGCGGCGGAAGTGGCGGCCGAGGTGGTGGGTGCGCAGAAAGGCTGCGAACAGCTCCTTCAGGACGGTGAAATTCATGAGCTGCTCCTGGCCTCGCTGTGGAGGCGGACAGGTCGGTCTTGGCAAACCGAAATGGGGTGGTGCGCCGGCAGGCTCCCGCCAGCGCAAGGCTGTAGCTGAGGGAAGGTCAGCGGTCGACGACGGCGTTCAAACCAAGTGACCACCAGGCTGGCGGCCTGGGGCCCAGGCCTTTGGCGCGACTGAGGTCAAGGCTCAGGCTCGGCGTCAGGTTCCACCTGCCGCCGAGGCGCCAGGAGTTGGCGCCGCTGTCGCGGAAGCGCTCGCCAATGAGCGACCAGGCAGCGTCGGGTGACCACTCCAGCGCGGCACCGGCTCGGCTGCCATCGGCTTGTCCTGCGCGGAAATCCCGGCCGATATTGATGTGCGCAAGCCATCGATCGGACAGCTGGTAGCTGATGGGAACCACCAGGGTGCTGCCGAGATAGTGTGGCGCATGGTGTTGCCAGCTGGCGGCCGCGGCAAGGCCGATGCTCAGTTGCTCGGTGAGGGCTCTGGCCCACTTGAGCTGCGGACCCAGAACGGAAGTCGTGCTGGAACTTCCGAGGCGCACCCGGTCTAGATTCAGGCCAATTTCCACGGGCCCGAGGCGACAGGCCGGGCCGACGTGCAGCAAGCGCCGGGCGTTGCCGGCCTCGCGTTCGAGCCAGGTTTCCAATTGGCATTGGCCCGGCTCGAGAATGGCGGCATCGTCCACCGCATAGTGGCCACCTGCGGCACTCGCCGGGGACGCGGTGCCGGCCAGCCATGCGCACAGGGCCATGGCCGGGAAGGTCTTGTTGGTCTTCTTCATGAGGATTCCTCGCGGCGCTCGGCGCCTCAAGGTCCTCCGGTCATCAAACCGAGGAGCGCCGCTGAGACTGCGCCGATTGCATTGAACTCTTTGAGTGTGAACGGAGCGCGACAAGGCGCCAACTAGGGTCTGGGTCCATGGAGCCTCCTGTGTTGTCGAACCGTCGTTCGGCGGTCTGGGCTCAGCCTGCCAGTGGCTTGGGCTGAGTCAGGTAGGCGATGCGAACACGGCGCGTGGACCAGAGCTGCAACTGGTCCAGTGCCTCAAGGCCACCCACCATGCGCTGCGTCGAGACGGGTGGACGCGGGCCCTGCACAGGGCGGGCAACAGTCGTCTTGGCTTGGCACATCACAGCACTCCTCCTCAGCGAAGAAGCCTGGTGCGAATGATCGGCAAGGTGCAACCGGAACGGCGGGCGCAGCCATGAAAAGGCCTGCACTCGACGCGAAGGGCGTCAGCGATACAAAACCTGCCTGGGGGATGGGCTTGCTGAACAGCAAGCTTGCGGGCTGCGACGGACTCGCCGCAGCCAGGAGACCTGGGTTACGGTGCCGAGTGCGTTGCGCCGCCCACCAGGGCACGCTTCACATCACTGATACAACTGGCACTGTCCACGCACGGGGCTCCGAAATGAAAGTGGGCGATTGTTGCACTGCAGCAGCGGCCACGTCAACCCGAAACGGCCCTGTGAATCAAGGGCTCAGCGGAGGCTACCGCCGCTCTGTCCCTGCGATCGAGTGGCCGTCCACCGAACGCGTGATCGGACAGTTGACGACGATGTCGGTGATCGCCATCGACAATTCGTTGGCGTCGACGGCGCTCAGGATCTGCTCCTCGGATGTCAGTTCCCGCGCCTGCGAGGGCTGGGTCCAGCGCAGCAGCACCATGCGCCAGAGTGGGCTATAGGAGGCGTCGGCGTTGGCGGGGCCCGTCGGCGAAGGCGCCGACTGGAAGACGGTGATCTGCGTGTCGTCTGCGAACTTGTAGACCCGCTCGACCACCGAGGGCCTGCCGGGGGCCGGGAGGGCCTGTGCCAGCCGGGGCACGAGATTGACCCCGAGCGCCCGTGCCATGGCCGGGTCGGAGATATCGGTGGTGATGTACTCGACCTTTCGCCCGTCCATCCAGGCGAAGTTCAACGGCAGGGACACGACCGAATGCCGGCCGGGATCCGGCCAGGCACTGCACCCGCAGACGAGCAGCGATGCAAGAAGGCTGGCGTACAGGCGGTGGGGGCGCATGGTGCAACGGACGGTCTCGTTTTGAGCCTCTGCTTGTTCATCGGATCTCATCGGCAACCTCCTCTGGCATGCAGCGGGCTCATGCGAAATGAGCGTCCCGGTCCGCGGACGATGTGCACTGCACGCCCAGCGGCAGCACGCACAGCGTGACGCCGTCCAGCGTGAGCACCAGGCCCAGCTGCCCGCCGACCTGCACGACGCCGCAGGCGGTTGCCGGCGGCGCCGATGCGGCGGCCACCGTGGAACCCGCTGCCAGCGCAGTGATCGCGGGCTGACGCAGCATCGCCCACAGCGTTTGCGGATTGCGCAGCTGCAGTGACTGCAGGTAGCTGCGGAAGACGGTCTCTTCGCCGGGATCGGGTTCGGCCCGGGGTCGGGGCGCCGGGGCGCCATCCGCCTGGCGCAGCCGCAACAGCGCCCGCCGCAACTGCTGGCGGCTACCGGCCTCGGACCTACCGCCGGCCCTGGCGATCTCGGCATGGCCGGCCTCGAACACCAGGTGCAGCAGCACCGCGGCGCCGTCCACCGGGGTGAGGCGGGCCGCGAGCAGGCGCAGGGCGCGGGTGACTTCCTGCGCCAGCGCGGCATCCCTCTCGGCCGAGGGCGCTGCCGGTGTGGTGTCGCCGTCGGTCAGCTCGGCCAACCATTGCTGCATCCAGGTGCGCCGCCGCAGGCGGTCGATGGCCAGATGGCGCACCACGGTGAGCAGCCAGGCCTGGGCGGCATTGAGCTTGAGCGTGTCGGCCTCCAGCGCACGGACGTAGGCGTCCTGCACGGCATCCTCTGCGTCTGCCGGGCCCAGCAGCCGGGCCGCCGCGCGCACCAGGCGGCGGTGGTCGGTGTCGATCAGGGCCAGCGGGTGTTCTTCGTGCATGCGCTCAGCATGCCACAGCCCGGCCGCGGGTTTGGTGTCACGCAAACCGTGCCTCGTTCGTCAAGGCTCTTCAACCACGAGGACTCCCACCATGGACACCCCAGACACCAGCGCGCCGTCCGGCGCCACCGAGCCGCGCACCTCCTACCTGGAGGAAAAGGCCTTCAAGGCGCGCACACTGCTGATCTTCGGCACCATCACCGATCTGACGGCGGCCGATGCAACGCGCCGGCTCATCGCACTGGACGCCGACAGTGCCGATCCCATCGATGTGCTCGTCAGCTCGCCGGGCGGCCATCTGGAGTCCGGTGACGCCATCCACGACATCCTGCGCTTCATTGCCGCGCCGGTGAACATGATAGGCACCGGCTGGGTCGGCAGCGCCGCCACCCATCTGTACCTGGCGGTGCCCCGCGAGCGGCGCTACTGCCTGCCCAACACGCGTTTCCTGATCCACCAGCCCAGCGGTGGCGCGGGCGGGCCGGCCAGCGACATCGCCATCCAGGCGATCGAGATCGTCAAGGCCCGCGAGCGCATTGCGCGCACGATCGCACGCGAGACCGGCAAGGCCTTGGAGGTGGTGCTGGCCGACATCGAGCGGGACCGCTGGATGTCGGCCGAGGAAGCGGTCGAGTACGGGCTGGTGTCGCGCATCATCGAGCGCAAGACCGAGCTCAGGGGCGCTTGAGCCCCTGGGCCAGCCACCACGCCTTACTGCGCGCCGGTCTCCAGCTGGCGCTGCTCGAACAGATAGTCGCCCCCGGCCTGGTGGCCCGCGGCACTGCTCGAGCCGTACTTGGGCCGCTGCGGCAACTCCCGGGCCACTGCGAAGCGCACGCGTTCGAACACATTGCCGCCGGCCTGCCAGCTGTTGACCTGCTTGAGCTGGTTCATCAGGTTCCAGGCAAACGGCGAGTGGCCGCCCTTGCCCTCGTCGGACACCGGTTCGTTGCCGCCCGATGACATCACCACCACCGACTTGCGTGCCAGCAGGGCCTGAGGGTCAGTGCCTCCGGGCGTGGCGCGGATGCGCTCGTCCGAGACCAGGGAGCCGGAGTAGCAGCTGTCCGAGATCAGCGCCACCTGGGAGGCTCCGATCTGCGCAATCATGCGGCCGATGTCGGCGTTGGACAGCCAGGTCTCGGGCTTCTTGGCATCGGCATCGGCCAGCTGCCAGTAGCCCAGGCCGGTGGACTCGACCAGCTCGCCGTGGCCGGCGTAGTAGATCACCACCGAGTCCCTGGGGCCCAGCTCCAGTGCCAGCTTGTTCAGCGCGCTGACCACCGCCTGCTTGCTGGCATTGGGGATGACCACGGTCTCGTAGCCCAGCACGCCATCGAACAGGCTGCCCACCGACTGAGCGTCCTTCACCGCGTTGTCCAGCTGGGGGATGCTCTTGTCCTGGTAGTTGTCGACGCCGATGACGACGGCCACCTTGCGCTCGATCTGCGGCAGCGCGGCGCTCTTGACCCGGCGCTTGAGGCCCAGGTTGATCGTCAGGCCCTTGGGCTGGGGCTGGGCCGCGGCGGTCTTGCTGCCGTCCGGCGGCGTGCCGGGCCGCTGCATCTGCGCCAGGTCTTCGGCCGCCTTGGCGGCCTGCAGCTGGCGCTTCAGCTCATCGGTCAGCAGGCAGTCGCCGGCGGCCACCTCGGCCTGGGTCTTGCAGATCCGCAGATCGGCCAGCGCGGCGTTCTGCTCCAGCCGCGCGGTGGCGTCAGCGAACAGCGACTTCTTGTAGCGGTCGCGCGAGGCCAGCATGCCGGCCAGCGCGTCCGGCGACATATCGCCCAGCCGCATGCCCGAGAAGGACGGCGTGGCCGCCGTGCCGCTGGTGCTGCCAATGGCCGCCACGGCCGCTGCGGTCGGTGCCGCTGCCGCGGCCGCGGGCGAACCGGCCGCAGGCGCCTGCAGCAGATCAAGCAGGCCGCCGGCCGCGCTGTTGGCCGTGATCGTGGGGGCGCTCACCACGGTGTTGGCGGCCACGGCGCTGCTCTGGTTCAGTGTGCTGGCCGCGCTGACGCCGGTGACGGTGAGGGCGGTGGCATTGCCGGGCGCCTGCGCAAAGCTGTAGTTCTGCGCCGCCAGGCCTGCGCCCTGCACGGCATAGCTGCCCGCGGGGGTCTGCACGTCCACGCTGCTGCTGAAGCTCAGCGTGCCGGTGGTCGCCGTCTGCTGCGTCTCGCCGCCGACAAAGCCGGTGACGCTGCCGCTCAGCGGCGGCACCGCGTCGCCTATGGCCTTGCTGACCGGGTTGGCCAGGTACTGCAGGCTGGCCGGGGTGATGCTGGCCGTGAGGCTGGGGGCAAGCACCCGGTAGTTGGCGGCGTCTGCGCCACCGAGGGTGAAGCCGCTGACGCTGACGCTCTTGCCGTTGCCCACATTCTTGTCGGCGAAGCTGGCGCTGGCGCTGCCGCCGAGCACCACGCTGTCGCCGGCCAGCGCCTGCACCGCGGCATTGCCGCTCAGGCTGGCCACCCGGGTGGCGTCGTAAACCTTGTTGTTGGCGCTGAGGCCGCTGATGACCAGGGTGGCGGGCGTGATGTCGGCCCGCAGCTCATCGGGCAGCACCAGGCTGTAGTTGCCGGCGTCGGCGCCGCTGAGGGTGATGCCGCTGACGCTGACGCTCTTGCCCGTGCCGGCCTGCTTGTCGCTGAAGCGGGCCACGGCCGTGCCGCTGAGGCCAACCCGGTCACCCGCCAGTGCGTCGACAATGGCGCTGCCGCTGAGGCTGGCGGCCGTGCTGGCGTCGTAGACCTTGTTGTTGGCCGTCAGGCCGTTCAGCGTGACGTTGGCCGGGATGATGCTGGCTGTCAGATTGCCGGGCGCCTGCAGCAGGTAGTTGCCCGCGTCGGCACCGGCCAGTGCCAGGTTGGCGACGCTGACGCTCTTGTTGCCGCCGGCATTCTTGTTGGCAAAGCGGGCACTGGCCGCCGCCATGTCGACGCTGACGATGTCGCTGCCCAGCGCTCGGATGTTGGCGCCGCCTGTGAGTTCGGCGGCGGTGCCGCCGTCGTAGACCTTGTCGGCCGCGCCCAGGCCGCTGATCACCAGGGTGGCCGGCGTGATGCTGGCGCTCAGGCCCGCGGGTTGGGCGACGGTGTAGTTGGCGGCATCGCTGCCGCTGAGCGTGTAACCGGTGACGCTGACGCTCTTGCCCGCACCGACGTTCTTGTCGCTGAAGCTGGCCACGGCGCTGCCGCCGAGACTGACGCTGTCGTTGCCCAGGGCCTTGACGGCGGCGGTGCCGGCCAGCGTCGCGCCGCGGCCGGCGTCATAGACCTTGTTGCTGGCCGTGAGGCCGCTGATGGTCAGCGCCGCCGGCGTGATGCTGGCGCTGAGGTTGGCGATAGGGTCCAGCTGATAGTTGCCGGCGTCGGCGCCGCCCAGGCCGAAGCCGCTGAGCACGACGGTCTTGTCGGTGCCGACGTTCTTGTCGACGAAGCTGGCCGTGCCGGCGCTGAGCGTGACCAGGTCGCCGCCTATCGTGTCAAGCCGTGCGGTGCCGGACAACGTGACCGCCGTGGTGGCATCGTAGACCTTGCTATTCGCCGTCAGGCCGCTGGCCGAGAGGCTGGCCGGCGTGATGTCGGCGCGCAGCGCTCCGGCGAAGGCCAAGGTGTAGTTGCCCGCGTCCGCGCCGCTCAGGCCGAAGCCTTGCAGGACCACGGTCTTGTTCCGGCCGACATTCTTGTCCGAGAAGTCGCCCGTGCCGGCGGACAGCGCCACCTGATCGCCCTCGACCAGGCTGCCGACGCTGCCGCCGGCGATGGCGGCCCCGGTCTGGCCGTCATAGACCTTGCTGCTGGCGCTGACGCCCGTCAGCTGCACCGTGCGCGGCGTGATGTCGGCGAACAGCGTCAGCGGTACGACAGGGTTGTAGTTCGCGGCATCCGGACCGGTCAGCGAGAAGGTGGTCACATTGACCGCCTTGCCCAGGCCGACATTCTTGTTGGCGAACTCGCCGCTGGCACCGCTGGCAATGCTGAGCTGGTCGTTGCCCAGCGGGGCCAGCACCACGCCGCTGGTGTTGAGCGTGGCGGCGGTCGTGCCGTCGTAGATCTTGCTGCTGGCCTGCAGGCCGTTGATGGCCAGATCGGCCTTGGCGATATTGGCCGACAAGGTCAGCGTCGGTGCAACGCTGTAGTTGCCGGCATCGGCGCCACTCAGGTTGAACGTACCCGGGACAGAGCCCAGCATCGGCGTGACGGTCACCGATTTGCCGAGGCCGGCGTTCTTGTCGATGAACTGAGCCCCGTAGCCGGTGATCTCGCCCAGCCCGACATTGTCGCCAGGCAGTGGCGTCACGCTGGCCGTACCGCCGACCTGCGCCGCGGTCGATGCGTTGTAGATCTTGTCGGCCACGGTCAGGCCGTTGATGTTCAGGCTGCGCTTCGTGATGTCGGCGCTGAGCGAGGTCTGCAGGCTGTAGTTGCCGGCGTCGGCGCCGTCCAGGAACAGGCCGGACACTGTCACCGGCTTGGCCGTGCCGACATTCTTGTCGGCAAAATTGCCCGCCGCCACGCCGTTCAGGAAGAGCTGGTCCTGCCCCTGCGGAGCGATCTGGGCCGTACCCGACAGGGTGGCCGCCGTGCCGGCGTCGTAGACCTTGTTGGCCGCGGTCAAGCCGGTCAGCGCCAGCGCTGCCGGGGTGATGTCGGCGCTGAGGCCCTGGGGCAGGGCGAGCACGTAGTTGCCGGCGTCGGCGCCGGCCAGGGTCAGGCCGCCGAGCAGCACCGGCTTGGCCGTGCCGACGTTCTTGCTGTTGAAGTTGGCGCTCAAGCTGCCCTGCAGCGTGACCTCATCGCCGGCCAACGGCGCGATGCCGGCCTGGCCCGCCAGCGGCGCCAGCGTCGTCCGGTCGTAGACCTTGTTCAGCGCCGTCAGGCCGGTCAGCGTCAGGGTGGCCGGTGTGATGCTGGCCGCATAGTCGACGGCGATGTTGCCGTTGTCGAGCACATAGTTGCTTGCCCGGCCACCGCCGGCGCCATCGAGCAGCTGCACATGGGGACTGACGAAGATCGCCTCGCCGACGTTCTTCGACACGAACTCGCCGCCGGTGCTCATGCCCAGGCTCTCGCCGCTCACCAGCCCGCTCGTGATCTGGCCGGTGACGGTGGCGGCGGTGGTCGCGTCATAGACCTTGTTGGCCACCTGCAGGCTGAACTGCAACGGTCGCCGCGTGATGTCCGCCGTCAGGCCCGAGGGCAGCACCGGGGTGTAGTTGAAGGAATCCGCCCCGCCCAGAGTCAGGCCGGACGAGGCAGTCACCGGAATGGCGGTGCCGACGTTCTTGTCGGCAAACTGGCCCTCGGGCGTGCCGACCACAAAGACCTGGTCGGCGCCTATCGGCGACAGCGAGGCTGTGCCGCTCAGCACGGCCACGGTGGTGCCGTCATAGACCTTGCCAACAGCACTCAGCCCGCTGATGAGCAATGGTGCCGGCGTGATGTCGGCCTTCATGCTGTTGGCCGGCACGATGTTGTAGTTGCCGACATCGGCGCCGGCCGTGGTGAAACCGAAGAACTGCACCGGCCGGGCCGTGCCCACAAACTTGGTGAAAAAGGTTCCCGAGCCCAGACCGGTGATCTGCACATCGTCGCTACCGAGCACGGTGTAGCTGGGCGTGCCGCCGAAGGTGGCATTGGCGCTGCCGTCGTAGACCTTGTTGTTGGCGCTGACGCCGGAGACGATCAGCGTGGCCGGGGTGATGGTGCCGGTCAGCGGCGCCACCGTGTAGCCGTAGACAGGCTTGTCGCTGGCGTCGCTGAAGCTGAGGCTCAGATTGGGCAGCGAGATGGCCTTGTCGACGCCGACATTCTTGTTGCCGAAGGCCGCACCCGCGGTCGAGAGCGTGCCGCCGACCTTGTCGCCCGAAACCGCCGGTGTGGCCTGCAGATTGGTGATCGAGGGAACGCCGGTGTTGGCGTCGTAGACCTTCTGGACGGGGTCGCTGCTGAGCTGTACCGACTCGAGCTTGGAGAAGATGAAGCCATTGCCGCTGCCGAGAACACTGCCGCCGCCGTACTGCTTGAAGGCATAGCTCAGATTGCCCGGGGCGAAATCGGTGCCGTTGGCGGGATCGGCGCCATAGACCAGCCAGCGCGAGCCCGGCGTGGGCGTCCGCAGCGCCTGGCTGCCCGAGTTGTTGTTGTGGAACTTGGCCGCCTGCAGCCTGATGGCCGTGCCGGAAATGTCCGAGCTCAGGACCGTCGAGGTGCCCAGGGTCAGCGTGCCGGTGGCCGCGATGTCGATGGCAATGAATTGCGATGACACATTGGTGTTCAGCAGCGTGACGTCGGCACCGCGAATGTTCAGGCCCGCGGACTTGGGCATGCTGACGTTCGAGAAGCTGACGTTGCCGCCAGCGTCGAAGAGCAGCTTGATGGTGTCAACCGGAAGCCCGCTACCGTTGGTGAAGCTCGAGTTGTTGACCGTGATGGAGCCGGCGGCGTTCACCAGCAGCGATGAGCCGCCGGTGTAGGCGCCATTGATCGTGGCTCCCTGGAAGGTGACGTTGCCGGCTTCATTGCCGGCGCCGCCGCTGGTGGTGATGATACGGATGTGGCCTGCGCCGTCGTAGGCGCCGTTCAGTGCGGTATTGATCGTCGATGACAGGATGAAGGACGGTGTGCCGGTCGACGAGAAGGAGGTCTCGGTGCCGATGTTGGTGCTGAAATTGCTGTCGGTACCGCTGTTGCCGATGACGATGTCGTAGGGATCGAGCAGCCAGGTGCCCGAGCTGCCCCTGGGCGCGCCGGTGCGCACGAGGGCGGGCCTGGCGTCCAGCCAGCCGCCCGAGGTTTCGATGAAGCCGCCATTGCCGCCCAGCTCGCCACCCCGTGCGCTCAGGGAACCATAGGCCCGCGTGGCCTTGTCGCTCCACAGGATGAGGCGTCCGCCGTCGCCGTTGGCCGTGGCATCGGCCCGGATGCTGGCGTCCTTGCCGAAGTACACCGCCTCCGAATTGGGCACGCTGGCGTCCAGCCCCTGCTGCCCGCCGCCGACCAGCACCTGGCCGCCTCCTGCCGCACCCGAGGCACTGACCACGGCACGGTCCGTCAGGCCCACCTGCCGGCCCAGCAGCTGGATCTGGCCGCCCTTGCCGCCATCGCCGCCGTCGGCACTGGTGCGGCTGTCGGCGCTGAGCATCAGCGTCTGGCTGGCCCGCAGCACGATGTCGCCGCCCGTGCCCTGCAGCGAGTCGGCCCGCACAATGCCCTGCTGGTTGACGATGGCGCCGTGGATGTCGATGCGCCCGCCGGCCGCGGCCAGGGTGCCCAGATTCAGTGCCTGGCCCTGCGGCGCGGTGACCTTGACGCTCAGATTGGGCGAGCCGGTGTCGATCAGCTCGACGCTCTGGCCCGCAGCCAGGAGGATCTGCCCGCCCGGGGCTTCGATCAGACCTTCGTTCCTGACGCTGGCGCCGACCAGGGCCACATGGCCGCCCAGTGTCGTGCGCAGCTCACCCTGGTTGACGATGTCGGCCGTGCCGGTCCCGCTGAAGTTGTAGCGCCCGGCGGTCCAGTCCCGGTCGCTGAGGTTCAGGGTGCTGGTCACCAGACCGGCGACATTGATGCGGGCGTTCTGGCCGAACAGCACGCCGTTGGGGTTGAGCAGCCAGACCTTGCCGTTGCTGCTGAGCTGGCCGAGGATGTTGGACGGGTCGTTGCCCAGCACCCGGTTGAGCACCTGGCTGCTGGCATTGGCCTGCTCGAAGCGCACCACGTTGCTGGCGCCGATCGAGAAGCTGCTCCAGTTCAGGATCGCGCCGTTGGAGTTGGTCACCGTCATCTGGTTGCCGACGGTGTTGACCCTGGCCTGGCCCTGCACGACGTTGAGGCCGCTGGGCAGCGTCTGAGCGTCGGCCGCTGCCAGCCCCAGGGTCAGCAGCGAGCCCGCCGCCAGGGCCGCGGCGAGACGGCGTGGTGCATTGCGGCGATTGCAGGAGCGGGGGGCGTGGTGTGTAGGGCTCATCGGACCGCATTGTTTCAGCTGCGGCGGTTTTTGGTGCGCCTATCTTCCCCAGTCCCCCTCAAACAGGGGCGGTCCTGCCTTGCCTGATACCGGCCTGATGCGGCTCACTCCGCCTTGAGACCGACCTTGGCGATCAGCGGACCCCACTTTTTGCGCTCGGACCGGGCGAACTCGGCGAATTCGGCCGGTGTGCCCCCCTCGGGCTCGTGGCCGAGCTCCAGCAGCCGCTGCCTGACCTCCGGCTTGGCCAGTATCTTGCCCAGCTCGGTGCTCAGCCGCTGCACGATGGCCGCCGGCGTGCCGCGGGGCACATAAAGGCCGTTCCAGGCCAGCACCTGGAAGCCCTCGACCCCCTGGGAGGCCACCGTCTTGACCCCGGGCAGCAGGGCCGACTCCTTCAGCGAGGTCACCCCCAGGGCCTTGAGCTTGCCGCTGGCGACGAAGGCGCGTGAGGCGCTGACGGTATCGATGGCCAGCGGCACCTGGCCTCCGATCAGGTCGGTCATCGAGGTGCCTGAGCCCTTGTAGGGAATGCCACGAATGCTGGTGCCGCTCTGCTGCTTCAGCAGCTCCAGCACCAGCCGCGCCGTCGTGCTGGGCAGGCCGACGTCCACCGCATCGGGCTTGGCCCGGGCCGCGGCCAGGAGCTCGGCCAGCGTGCCGTAGGGCGACGTCGGGTTGGTCAGCAGCACCATGGGGAAGGTGCTGACCAGCATCACCGGCTCGAAGTCCTTCTCCGCATCGAAGGGCATGGTGGCGTACAGGAACTGGTTCAGCACATGGGTGCCGTTGGTGCCCATGACGAGGGTGTAGCCGTCGGGGGCGCCGCGCGCGGCCTCCGAGGTGCCGATATTGCCGCCCGCGCCGGCCCGGTTCTCGACGATGAAGGTCTGCCCCATCGCCTTGCCCAGATGTTCGGCCAGGTAGCGCGTGGCCACGTCGGTGCCCTGGCCCGGCTGGTAGGCGACGATGATCTTCACCGGCCGGGTCGGGTAGTGCTGCGCCGTGGCGGGCTGCGCGAGCGCTAGAGTGGCCGCCATGGCGGCGATGAGGGTCGGTATCTTCATGCTTGTCTCCGGTTTGTTCTATGCAAACGGTGTTGTTGAAACCTAGCTGCCCGGCCGGCGCGGCAGCACGCCGCTGGCGCGCAATTCCGCGATGCGGTGCTCGCTCAGGCCCAGCTCCTGCAGCACCTCGTCGGTGTGCTGCCCGTAGCCGGGTGGCGAGCAGGCCGCCTGGCCGGGCGTGGATGACAGCCGGGTCGGCACGCCGACGCCTCGGTAGCCATCGCGCGCCACGCGCATCTGGCGGTGCTCGACATGGGCCTGCTGGAAGGCCTCCGGCACCGTGTTCACCGGGCCCACCGGCACGCCCTGGCGCATCAGCTCCTGGCACACCGCCTCGCGTGACAGCGGTGCCAGCGCCGCCTCGATCTCGGTGCGCAGCGCGTCGCGGTGCTGCAGGCGCTGGCTGTTGGTCGCAAAGCGCGCATCGGCGGACAGCTGAAGCAGGCCGAGGTGTTCGCAGAAGCGCCGGAACTGCCGGTCGTTGAGGATGCCCAGAAAGACCGCGCCGTCGCGGCAGGCGAACTTGTCGTAGGGCGCGATATTCGGGTGCGCGCTGCCCAGCAGCTCGGGCGTGCGATCCGACTGCATCCAGTTCGCGGCATGGGGCACCAGCAGGCTCAGCGCCGAGTCGAACAGCGTGGCCTCGACGCGCTGGCCCAGGCCGCTGCGCTCGCGATGGAACAGCGCCAGCAAGATGCCGCTCATGGCGGTATAGCCGGTGAGGTGATCGACGATGGGCACGCCGATGCGCGTCGGCCCCGAGGCCGGATCGCCGTTGATGCTCATCAGCCCGCACATCGCCTGCATCACGGCGTCGTAGCCCGGCAGGCCGCCCAGCGGGCCGTCCGCACCAAAGCCTGATATCGAACAGTAGATCAGCCGCGGGAAGCGCTGCTTGAGCACCGCATCGAAGTCCAGGCCCCAGCGGGCCATGGTGCCGGGGATGAAGTTCTCCACCAGCACATCGGCCGTCTCCAGCAGCTGGAGCAAGGTCGCCTGGCCGTCGGGATGTGAAAGGTCCAGCGCCATCGCGCGCTTGCCGCGGTTGACGGCGGTGAAGTAGGCCGCGTCGCCGGCCTCGTTGAACGGCGGGCCCAGCGTGCGGGTCTCGTCGCCGGCGGGCGGCTCGACCTTGATCACGTCGGCCCCCTGATCGGCCAGCATCTGGGTGCACAGGGGCCCGGCCAGCACCCGGGACAGGTCAATCACCCGGATGCCCGCGAGGGCACCGGTGGAGGGCGTTGCTGCTGAGTCAGACATGGTTGATCTCGTTGAGTCCAGCCCGATCATCGCGGGTGCTCAGCCCCGCGACGGCAGCTCGACGATGCCCGTGGCCAGCACCGACAGTTCGTCGTCCTGGTTGCGTGCCTCCTGTTCGATCTCGACCAGGTGCTTGCCGTCCTCGACGAACTTGCGCTTGACCTTGCCCTTGATGAAGAGCATGTCGCCCTCCGGGTTGTGGCGGCGGATCTTGCAGCTGGCCTTGCGCAGGAAGCCGGCGTCGCCCATCCAGTTGGTCAGATGGTGGGTCATCCACGAGGTACGCTCGGGACCGTAGTCATAGGCGCCCGGTGCGCCGACCTCGAGGGCGAAGTCTTCTTCCCAGTGCACGCGCTCGGGGCAGTCGGGAATGCCGAAGCGGTTCTTGATGCCGGTGCCGGGGTGCTCGTCGTGCAGCTTCCAGGCCAGCTTGTTGGCGCGGATGTAGAGGCCGCCCCAGCCCTGGGCATAGGCGATGAAGCCGGTCACCGTCATCGGGCCCTTGAACATCACCGGCAGCGCTTCGCCCTCGGTCACGTCTTCCCAGTAGCGCGGCGTGGCGCCACGGACCGACTCTTCGCGGTACAGCTGGTAGGCGGCGGCGAGTTCCTCGTCGGTGTAGCGGCGCGGCTCGCGGGCGCGCACTTCCTTGTACTTGGTGCCCTGCTCGCGGGCATGGTCGCGCTCGGTGCGGAAGCACCAGCTGTCGGCCTCGGCGATGAAGTCGCCGGACTGGTTGTAGAACTTGACGTTGTAGGTCTGCTGGATGGCCCGGCCGGCGAAGCGGGTCTGGTGCTCGACCAGATCCTTCAGATAAGCCTCGGTCGAGATCACATCGTTGCGCTTGATCGGCTTGTGCCAGGTCCAGTCCGCACCCGACCACATTGCGTGCACGCCGGGCAGGCCGCCGACATAGCCCGAGACGATGCGGCTGGTCGAGAACAGGAAGCTGGGCAGGGCGATGATGCCGCCGTGCGGCGTCGTGGCCGCGTAGTCGGGGTCGCACCACAGCGGGTTGTCGTCGCCGATGCCATGGGCATAGTGGCGGATATTGTCCCGCGTGGCCTCGTAGCACCAGGGCTCGACCGTCTTGCCGATCTTGACGCCTATGCGTCGGCGCAGATCGTCCAGACCGCTGTCGGTGATCTTGGGGAAGGTTCTTTCGGTGGTGTTCGACATGGTGTCTCCTGGGTCGCGATATCAATGGACGGCTGACGCCGCTGGGGTGTTGGCGAGCTCTTGTTCCCGCAGTTTTCTTCGGTGAATCTTGCCGGCCGGCGTCTTCGGCAGTTCGGCCACGAACACCACCTGGCGGGGGTACTCGTGCTGGGCCAGGCGGGTGCGTACGCCGTCCTGGATTTCCTGGACGAAGGCGTCGTCGCCGCGGCGGGGCGAGACGACAAAGGCCTTGACGACCTGGCCGCGCAGCGGGTCGGGCACGCCGATCACGGCGGCCTCGGTCACATCGGGATGCTTGAGGATGGCGTCCTCGACCTCGACCGCGCCAATGGTCCAGCCGGCCGAGATGATCACGTCATCGGCCCGGCCGCCGTGATAGAGATAGCCGTCGGCATCGACGCGGCCCAGGTCCTTGGTCGCCAGCCATTCGCCGCGGCGCCAGAGCTTGAGCTCGCCGGTCAAGCCCGGGGCGCAGGGGGCGCCGTTGGCATCCTGTACCTCGACTTTCAGGCCGGGTATCGGCTTGCCCAGCGAGCCCGCTCGCACCGCGAAGTCAGCGGCGCCGGGATAGTTCACCAGGCAGACGCCGATCTCGGTCGTGCCATACATGCTGCAGACGGGCCGGCCAAAGGTGGCCTCGACGAAGTCGGCGGTCTCGCTGTCGATAGGCTCGCCGGTGAAGGACACCTTCTCCAAAAAGTAGCGGTAGTTGGCGGCGACGCCCGAGTTGCGCATCATGCGGTAGTGGGTGGCCGCCGCCGAGATATTGGTGAACTTATGGTCCTGCAGCGCCTTCAGCAGCCGCTCGGCATTGAACTTGCCGGCATAGGCGCCAATCGTCACGCCCATGGCCAGCGGTGCCAGGGTGCCGTGCCACAGGCCGTGGCCCCAGGCCGGCGACGAGGGGCACATGTATCGATCGCCCGGCCGCACGCCGGTGCCGTAGAGGGCGGCCAGCATCAGGGTGACCAGCGAGCGATGCGTGTGCTTGACGGCATCGGGCAGCTCGCGGGTGGTGCCCGAGGTGTACTGGAAGATCGCCAGGTCATCGCCGCGCGTCCGCGGCGTGAACTCGGATGGGAAGCCGGCCAGCGAATCCATGAAGCTGCTGTCGGCCACCAGCAGCCGCAGCTCCGGCGTGTTGGCGACCAGCGGCGCCTTCTCGGCATTGGTGACCAGGATGCTCGGTTTGCAGTCCTGCACGCGCAGGCGGATGCCGTCGGGGCCGAACAGCGTGAACAGGGGCACCGCAATCGCCCCCATCTTCATGGCGCCGAACATGGCGACGTAGAACTCGCGTGAGGGCTCCAGCATCACCGCCACCCGGTCGCCGGGCTGGATGCCTCGCTCGACCAGGTAGTGGGCGAAGCGGGACGACTCTTCCGAGATCTGGCGGAAGCTGAGCAACTGATCGGCACCGCTGGCCTGCACCAGGATGATGGCCGTGCGGTCGCCGTCGACATGGCGGTCAATGCACTCGTGGGCGATGTTCATCTGCTCGCGATTGCCATCGAACAGCTCCCACAGCTTCTCCGTGCTGCAGTGCGCCTGGGCGTCTGCGTAGGACGTGTACTCGGTCAGCTTGGTCATTTCGTGGGCCTCGTTTGCTTTGCAGCCAGTGGAAGCAACTTTGCGCGCACCGTCATAAATTGTCAATAGCGCTCATTGATTGTATATATACAATTAAGAAAGAGCGCTTTGCACCCCACAAGCACCGGGTTGCAGCCCTTATGCTTGACTGCGTACAAATGGAGAAAGAGATGGCCCCGTCCACTGCCAAAGCGCCGGAAGTCGCCGCCGGCCCCCGCGTGCGCCCTGTTCCCGCCGTGACCCGCGCGATCGCCATCCTGCGATTGCTGGGGCGCAGCGAAGGGCCGCAGACGCTGAAGTCGATCTCGCAGGAGTTGGGCATGGTGACCAGCACCTGCCTGCATATCCTGCGGGTGCTGGTCGAGGAGGGCCTGGTCAAGGTCGACGCTGGCACCAAGCGTTATGGCCTGGGCGTGGGCATGCTGGCGCTGGCCCGCAGCGTGATCGAGAGCAGCCCGTTCCCGGCCCTGGTGCAACCGGTGCTGGACCGGCTGGCCAGCGCCTGGAACATCACCGCCATCGGCGTCGAGGTCACCGGCATCGATCACATGGTGGTGCTGGCGCTGTCTCGCTCAAGTGCGCCGTTCAGCCTGCACGTCGATGTCGGCAGCCGCTTCCCGGCCTTGCTCAGCGCCACCGGCCGGCTGGTGGCCGCCTTCACCGAGCTGCCTGACGAAGAAGTTGAGCGTCGCTTCAAGGCCTTGCGCTGGGATCAGCCGCCGGACCTCGAGGCCTGGAAGAAGGACGTGGAGACGGTGCGCCGCAAGGGCTTCAGCATCGACCGCGGCAACTACATCAGCGGCATCGCCGTGATCGCCGTGCCGGTGTTCGACGCGCGGGGCCGGATGACCCATTCGCTGGTCGCCGCCGGCGTTGCCGATCTGCTGGGCGGCAGCAAGAGCGCCGCCCTTGCCAAGGACCTGCAGGCCGAGGCGCAGGCGCTGTCACAGCTGATGGCAAGCAAGGGTTGATGCAATGGAAGTCACCACACCCGAAACCCTGAGCGCCAAAGGCTGGCGCCAGCGCACGCTGCCGGGCTTCGCCGGCCTGGTCGGCCCGCTGTGGACACGCAAGGAAGAGCACAGCTGGGCCTACGGCCTGCTCGCCACCCAGGACCATCTGAACCCGGCGAACGTCGTCCACGGCGGCCTGCTGACAACGCTGATCGACCACGCCCTCAGCGCCATCGCCTGGGAGGCACTCGAGCGCCGCGCCTGCGTGACCGTTCAGCTGGACACGCACTTTCTGTCCGCGGCGCGCGAGGGCCAGTTTCTTGAGGCTCGCGGCCGGGTGGTCAAGGCGACGGGCAGCCTGGTGTTCATGCAGGGGCGGGTGAGCGTGGATGGCGTGGAGCTCATCACCGCCAGCTCGCTGCTCAAGGTGATGGCTGCACCGTCGGCCCTCGGTTCGTCGTCGCGCTAGCGTATCGAGAAACCGTACAGCTTGTTGTTGGGGCCGCCGAAGGCGCCGAACAGGTTGCTGTAGCCTGAGCCCCAGAACACCTCGCCTTGCGAGATCGCTGCGCCGGACAGGCAGGAGCCGCCGCTGGAGAACTTCCACAGTTCGGTGCCGGTGGCGGCGTCCAGCGCGTACATATAACCATTCGTCCGGTCCAGCGAGCAGCCGAACACGACGCCGTTGGTCGTCGTCACCGGACCCGAAGTGCTACCGCCGCCGGACGGGCGGGTCTGCCACAGCAGCTGACCGGTGCCGGTGTCGATGGCGCTCCACACGCCGCTGGTCGGGCCGTTGGGCGCCGGCCAGGGTACGAGGTCGCTGTTGGCATTGGCGGTGTAGACGCGCTTGCCGTCGACCGCCGATCCCCACTGCAAGCCACCGCCTGTACCGCCGGGCCCGGCCTGGGTCACCCACTGGACCGCGCCGGTGTCCGGGTCCAGCGCCCAGTACTTGCCGCTCTTCTGGCCGGCGCCGACGAGCTCCCTCGACTTGGCGTTGCCGTTCGCCTGCGTGCTGAACAGCGCTGGGGCCTGACCGAAATCGTGGTCGGGCCCGGTCGGGCTGGGACAGGCGCTGGGGTCGCCGAAGCCTATGCACGCGGCGATCCAGGTGTCGGCAGGCAAGGCCTTGGTACCCCAGCGTATGGCGCCGGTCTTGATGTCCAGCGCAAGCACGGCATCGAAGTAGTTGTCCGCCGCCAGGCAGGCGCGAACGGCGTTGCTGTCGGTGCCGGCGGCGATCACGCAACTCCGTGCGCTGTCCGGAATCGAGTAGTTGTTGCCGGTGGCGATATAGACCTGCCCACGACGCACATCGACGGCCGGGGAACTGCCCCAGATCGCTCCTCCGGTATAGCCATCAGGGACGACATAGGTTTTCCAGAGAATAGCCCCGGTGTCCACATTCAGCGCCAGCTGGCTGCCACGGAAGCTGCAGCAGAAGCCGACGATGCCGGCCAAGGCCTCCTCCATCGAGGCGACACCAACGAAGACGCGGTCGCCGTGCACGGTGGCCGACTGCGTGATGATGGCCGCATAGTGGGTGTCGAGCTGGGTGGACCAGATCAGCGCGCCGGTGTTCTTGTTGAGGGCCAGCAGCTTGCCGCCCTGACCGCCGCCGGCGATGCGCCCGCCCTGCGTACCGATGATCAGCTTCTCGCCGGCTATTGCCGGTGTGGCACGGGCCTTGTCCCTGGCCTCGCCGGTGATGGCGGGCAGGGAGACCTTCCAGATCTCCTTGCCGGTCTTGCGATCGACGGCATAGAGGTTGCCTGCCCAGTCCGGGAAGTAGACGCGGGTGGCATCGACCGCCGGTGTCGCCGAGACATCACCTCCGGTGGTGAAGACCCATTTCTGGGTCAGTCCGCCCACCGTCTGCACGCTGATTCCGCCACTCTGGTTCTGATAGCGGGTGTTGCTCAGATTCTGTCCCGCCGATGGCCAGTTGTTGTCATTGGCGTCGGCAAGTGCCGCGGAGCACAACAAGCCCATCAATGCCAGTCCGCTCACCGAGCGCTGCGCCCAGCGTCGGCCGACTTCTTTGATTCTCATGGGAGTTCCTTGACAGTTGTTGCGGCGCGTTTTTGAGACGGGAAACGCGGCAATGCCCCGACCCACTTGCCGCCGCTTCGCCCCGAGCCGAACCAGGAGCCGCAGGAGCAACCGTGTGGGTAGGCATCAGATACCTCTTGCCGCGGCATTGCAATTAATTTATTGTTTTTGCAAATTTGAGTGAATCAAACGATTGGCGTGCAGGCTCCCATGCTCGTGCCCAGCGCAGTTCGGCCGCCCCGGGCTGACACAATCCCCCCATGGGTGAATTCGATCTGATCAAGCGCTTCTTCACGCGACCCAGCACCCAGGTGCTGGGCATTGGCGATGATTGCGCGCTGCTGGTGCCGACGGCCGGCCTGCAATGGGCCGTCTCCAGTGACATGCTGGTCGAGGGCCGGCACTTCCTCAGCACGGTGGCGCCGGAGCGCCTGGGCCACAAGGCGCTGGCGGTGAACCTCAGCGACCTGGCCGCCTGCGGCGCCACGCCGCGTGCCTTCACCCTGGCGCTGGCCCTGCCGCGCATCGACGAGGCTTTTCTGGAAGGCTTTGCGCGCGGTCTGTTCGCGCTGGCCGATGAGCACGGTATCGAGCTGGTCGGCGGTGACACAACGGCCGGGCCCTTGAATCTCTGCATTACCGTGTTCGGTGAGGTGTCGCCCGGCCAGGCCTTGCTGCGCAGTGGCGCGCGGGCCGGTGACGATATCTATGTCAGCGGCAGCCTGGGCGATGCGCGGCTGGCGCTGGAAGTGTTTCGCGGCACGCTGAGCCTGCCCGGTGAAGGCTTCGAGCAGGTGCGGCGGGCGATGGAGCTGCCGCAGCCGCGGGTGGCGCTGGGCCAGGCGCTTCGGGGGCTGGCCAGCAGCGCCGTCGATGTGTCGGACGGCATGCTGGGCGATCTGGGCCACATCCTGCAGCGCTCGGGTGTGGGCGCCACGGTGCAGGCCGACAGCCTGCCGCGCAGCGCCTGGCTGCAGACCCTGCCGCCTGAGCTGCAACGCCAGTTCGGCCTGGCCGGCGGTGATGACTACGAGCTGGTGTTCACCGCGCCAGAGTCGGCTCGCGAGGCGATCCAGGCCGCCGCGGCCGGCGCCAGTGTGGCCGTGACCCGCATCGGCCGCATCGATGCCGAACCCTCGCTCAGGCTGATCGACGCCCAGGGCCAGCCCTTGCCGAACAGCTACGGCTCCTTCGACCACTTCAAGTCATGAACAGCCCGGTCGAAGACGCCACCCTGACCGGCGCCCCGCGCCGCGCCACCGGCCGCTTCATGCTGGGCCATCCGGCGCACTGGATCGCGCTGGGCTTTGGCAGCGGCCTGTCGCCAAAGGCGCCGGGCACCGTGGGCACGTTGTGGGCCTGGGTCGCCTTTCTGGTGCTGGACCGCTGGCTCAGCGAGTCGCAATGGGGCTGGGTGCTGGCCGTCGGCACCCTGGTCGGTTGGTGGGCCTGCACGGTGACGGCGCGGAATCTGCGCACACCCGACCCGGGCGCTATCGTCTGGGACGAGGTGCTGGCCTTCTGGCTGGTGCTCTGGCTGTGCATGCCCATGGGCTTCTGGGGCCAGGTCATCGCCTTCGGTCTGTTCCGCTTCTTCGATGCCGCCAAGCCCGGACCGGTGGGCTGGGCCGACCGGCTGTTCAAGGGCCGGCCCGGTGTGCCGCCCGGCTGGGCCCAGGGCTTCGGCATCATTTTTGACGATCTGGTGGCGGCGCTGTGCACGCTGCTGGTGATTGCCTTGTGGAGAGCTTTTGATGGATGACTTGTTGCATGCGCTGGCCACCGCCCTGCGCGCCGGGGGCAAGACGATGGCCACGGCCGAGTCATGCACCGGCGGCATGATTGCCGCGGCCTGCACCTCGCTGGCCGGGTCCAGCCTGTGGTTCGAGCGCGGCGTGGTCAGCTACAGCAACGAGGCCAAGGCCGAGTTGTTGGGGGTCGATATGGACCTGATCAAGGCCCACGGCGCCGTCAGCGAACCGGTCGCGCGGTCCATGGCCGGCGGCCTGCTGGCCCGGGCGCCGGTGGATTACACGGTGGCCGTCACCGGCATCGCCGGGCCCGACGGCGGCTCGGCCGACAAGCCGGTCGGCACGGTCTGGCTGGCGCTGGCCGGCAGGAGCGGCGTGCAGCGCGCCTGGCGCGAGCAGTTCGGCGGTGACCGCGCCCAGGTACGCGAGGCCACGGTGGTCAGCGCGCTGCAGGCGCTGCTGGCGCAGGCCCGGCTGGAGGCGGGCTCATGAGCCTGCTCTTCATTGGTGGCTGGCAGCGCGGCAATGCCAAGGACGAGGCGGAACGCGCTCAATGGCTGCAGGTCTTGCAGCGGGCGATGCCCGACGAAGACTGGGTCGAGCAGGTCACGCCCGGACAGGAAGCGCAGATCGAGGTGGCCGTGGTCGCCAACCCGCCGCACGGCAGCCTGCTGAACCTGCCCGGGCTGCGCCTGATCCAGTCGCTGTGGGCCGGCGTGGACAAGCTGTTGACCGACACGAGCCTGCCCGCCGAGGTGCCGCTGGCCCGCATGGTGGACCCGGCGATGAACGAGGCCATGGTGCAGACGGCGCTGTGGGCTGTGCTGTCGCTGCACCGGGGCTTTTACGAGGTGCAGCGCCAGCAGCAGCAGGCGCTGTGGCAGGCGCCCGCCCAATGCCGTGCCCACGAGTGGAAGGTGCTGGTGCTGGGCCTGGGCGAGCTGGGTGGCCGCGTGGCCGGCACCCTGGCGCAGCTGGGCTATGCCGTCAGCGGCTGGAGCACACGCCCGGTGACGATAGCCGGCGTGCACACCGGCAATGGCGAGGCTGAGCTGGCGCTGTTGCTGGCCGAGGCCGATACGGTGATCAATCTGCTGCCGCTGACCGATCAGACCCGAGGCTTCTTCGCGGCCGCCCGTTTTGCGGCGATGAAGCGTGGCAGCACGCTGGTGAATCTGGCGCGCGGCGCCCATGTCGTTGAGGCCGATCTGCTGGCGGCGCTGGATGGCGGCCAGCTGAGCCGCGCCGTGCTCGATGTGTTCAGCGTCGAGCCGCTGCCAGCGAGTCATCCGTTCTGGGGCCATCCGAAGATCACGGTGCTGCCGCACACCGCGGCACAGACCGACCCGCGCAGCGCGGCCGAGGTGGTGAGGGCCAATCTGGCGGCGCTGCGCGAAGACCGGCCCTTGGCGCATCTGGTGGCGCGCCAGCGGGGCTACTGAATCAAGGAAACGCCGGGCCGCCCCAAGTTTCCTTGCTCCCCCTCGGGGGGGCGGACGCCGCAAGGCGGCGGCCTTGGGGGCGGTGTCAGCTCAGGCGAGCTTCGCGAACGCGCTCTCCAGCGTCTCGTCTTCCAGCGCCGGTGCCTGCCAGGCCTTCACCCAGGCGACGAACTCCTGCTCGGGCATGGGCTTGGCGATGAAATAGCCCTGGCCCTCGTCGCAGTGCAGGGCGTCGAGCAGCTTCCAGGCCTTGGCCGTCTCTATGCCCTCGGCGACCACGCGCAGGCCCAGGTTGTGGGCCAGATCGATGGTGGAGCGGACGATCTTGGCGTCGTCCAGGTCGCGCTCCATGGCCATCACAAAGCTCTTGTCTATCTTCAGCTCGTGCACCGGCAGGCGCTTCAGATAGGCCAGTGACGAATAGCCGGTGCCGAAGTCGTCGATCGACAGCTTGAAGCCCAGCTCGTGCAGGCGCTCCAGCGTTTGCTGGGCGCGCTGCGGGTCGTCCATGATGGCGCTCTCGGTGATCTCCAGGCACAGCACCTGGGCATTCATGTCGTGCTGCTTGATCAGCTGCTCCAGCTTGACCGGCAGGTCCTGATCGAGCAGGTCTCGGGTCGAGAGGTTGATGCTCAGCCGCAGGTCCAGGCCGTTGGCATACATCTCGCGCCAGGCCCGGGCCGACTGCTCGATGATCCAGGTCGTCAAGGTGCGGATGAAGCCGGTCTGCTCGGCAAAGGGGATGAACAGCATCGGCGGCACCAGGCCGCGCTGCGGATGCTGCCAGCGCACCAGCGATTCGGCACCGAGGATACGGCCGGTGTGCAGGTCCACCTTGGGCTGCAGAAACAGGCGCAGCTCGCCCCGCTCGACGGCGCGCCGCAGCTCGCTGAGCAGGGACAGCGACTCCTGGCTGTGCGCATCCAGCCCCGGGTGGTAGACCATGGTGCCGCTCTGCTTATGCTTGGCGGTGTACATCGCCAGCTCGGCGCGGCTCAGCAGCAGCTGTACCTCGCGCCCGTGCTGGGGGCAGCCGACCACGCCGATGCCGGCGCCCAGGTCGACGGTGTTGTCATCAATCGTCAGCGGCTCCTCGAAGGCGCTGAGGATGCGTTGCGCCACGTCCACCGCCTGCTCCAGGTCGGCACCGTCCAGCAGCACGGCGAACTCGTCGCCGCCGAGCCGGGCGATGAAGCCGTCCTTGCACACCGAGGGCTGCTGCAGGCGCGCGGCCACGCCGCACAGCAGGCGGTCGCCGAAGTGGTGGCCCAGCACGTCGTTGACGTGCTTGAAGCGGTCCAGGTCCAGCATCAGCACGGCGCAGCCGCGGCCGCTGTCGCGCTCGCGTTCCAGGCTGAGCTGCAGCTGCTGACCGAACTGCTCGCGGTTGGGCAGGCCGGTCAGCGTGTCCCAGTAGGCCAGTCGCTCGACCTGCGCCTCGCGGGCGCGAATGCCCTGGCGCATGGTCTCGAAGGCCTGGGCCAGGTCGCCGACTTCGTCACGGGCCTCGATGTGCACCGGCGTGGCGTAGTCGCCCTTGCCCAGGCGCTCGGCCGAACGCGACAGCGCCGTGATCGGCCCGGTGATGCGCCGCGCGAACAGCACGCTGCCCAGCGCGAACACGGCCACGCCGATGGCCGTCAGCGCCAGCAGGGTCAGCTGCAGCTGGCGGTAGGGGGCGACAGCCTCGTCGAACGAGCGCAGCAGCAAGGCGCCCAGAGGCGCCGCTTGCCCGGCACCGGCCCGCATCAGCGGCACGTAGCGGGCCCGCTGCTGCTCGTCACCCAGCAGCATGGCAAAGCTGGTCTCGCGGGGGTTGATGCGGCTGAGCTCGGGGTCGACATTGCTTTGCGCCAGCGCGCGCAGGGCCACATGCCAGCCGCCATCGCCGGCGCGCGTCAGCACCAGGCTGTGCAGCGAAGACAACTCGGCCAGATCCTGCAGCGGCTCGACGCTGAGGCGAAAGCCCATCAACACCCAGCCGACCAGCTGCGGCGCCTTCACCGGCACCGCCACCACCTGGTAGGGCTCGCCGGCAATCAGCACCAGCTGGGCACGGTCCACGCCCGGCTCGGCCACCGCCGCCGGGCTCGATGCCCCGGCCGCCGGCTTGGCCTTCAGCGCCTTCTCGGCCGCGACGATGCGCTGCGCTTCCTGGACGAAGGGGCCGGCGTTGTCATGCGTGGCGGCGATCAGCTGGAACTGCGGATCGGTGTAGGCCGCCACCGACACACCGATGCGCTCGCCATAGTTGAGCAGCGCATCCTTGATGGTCTCGATGTCCTGGGCCGAAGAGCGGGTGGCGATGGTGGTCAGGAAGCCGTAGTCGGCCGCGAGCAGACGTGCGGCATCGGTGCGTGTCTCGGCCTGCTGGGCCAGCAGGCGCTGCAGCAGCTTTTCGCCATTGAGCAGCTCGGCCGTGATCGAGGCCTGGGCATTGCCCTCGATGCTGTTGCGAATCAGGCCGAAGCTGAGCAGTTGCACGACCAGCAGCAGTGACAGGAACAGGGCGACGATGCGCCCTTCCAGGCGCCGCAGATTCAAGAAGCCCGGCCAGCGCATGGCAGTCACTTGATGGGCAGGCTCACCGTCGCCTGGCCGCCGCCAGCCGCCACCGTGAGCGCCTGGCTCTGCAGCCCGGCCTCGGGCCCCATGCCGCCATGCCAGGCCTTGAGCTGATGCTCGCCGGCGGGCACGTCGAGCTGCACCAGGCCCTTGGCGTCGCTGCGGCCGAACAGCGGCGTATCGACAACGATGATGAAGGAGCTCATGCGGTCATGGATATTGCAGCCCAGGGCCGCCACGCCGGGCTTGTCGAACACCACCGGCGCGGTGGGCGTGCCGGCGTAGAGCTTGATCTCGAAGGTCTTGATAGCCGAGAACGAGTAGACGTGGTGGCGCACGGTGTCGAAGTTCGGGAAGTTCACCGCGGTGCCGGTTTGTATCACCAGCAGATTGGGTTGGAACTCCCGGTCCTTCTGCGCCATCTGTGCCACCGTGGTGGCGGCACCGCTGCGGCGCGCGCCCTTGACCTCGACGGCCACCACCGCGTCGGCCAGCGGCTGGCCCAGGCTGTTGCGCACCTGCACGGTCAGCGGCGCCGCCAGCAACGGCGAACCGGCCAGGGCGGCCGTCAGCAAGAGCCCGGCGGCAACAGGCCTCAGGGCCTTGGTGAGCTGTGTGCAAGCCAGCATGAGCGGCGGGTCCTCAGGGTGATTGCGGTGCGATGTCACGCTTCATCGGCGCCAGCATGCTGAGCAGCTGATTCTTGGCGGCGGCGCCGATTTCGGCCCTGTCCAGCTCTTCGCGCAAGATGTCCACCAGTGCGTCGAACTCCGAGGCGCTGATCTTCAGGTCCTTGTGCGAGCGGGCCATCGTCTCGCCCTCGTAGGTGCAGCCTCCACCGCTCAGCGAGCACAGCTGCTTGACGATGCTCAGCTTGACGGTGGCCAGCTTGATGCCGTCGAAGCTGCGCAGGGTGCGGGGGTCTTGCGCAGCCCGGTTGATGGTGCGGTCCACCAGCGTCGTCAGGCCCTTCTCGCCGCCCAGCCGCGTGTACAGGCTGGGTGCGTCGGTGGCTGCGCAGGCCAGCAGCAGGCTGCTGAGGCACAGCGACAGGCCGGCAATTGACAGGCGATGGAACAAGGTGTGTGCGAAGTTCATCTGGTGAGGCGGCTTTGTATGCGAGAAGCGGGCCCGGGGCTCAAGCGGCCCGGCGCGATGCCGAAACCGGGTGATGTTGGGGTGCGCCTGTAGCTATCGGCCCATCTTATGCCTGACTTGATTCCACCTGGGGAGAGCTGATGAGAATTCTGTTGAGTTGTGGGCGAAAGCGCTCGCTTTCTGCACTGTTGAGCCTCGTAGGCGCCATGGGCCTGTCACCGATTGCCCACGCAGGTGAACGGCTGCTGGCCACTTCGGGCGTGACACAGGTGGAAGGTGCGGCCGGCGGCGGCTTGACGACCTGGGCGCTGATTGCCGGCGGCGGCAGCCGCAACCAGCTCGGCGGCTCGGCGGCGGTGACGCGTTTGCGCACCGATGGTGGCTTCGATCTGACGACGGCCGGCGTGGCGATCGGTGTGTACGACACAGTGGAGCTCTCGGCCTCGCGCTGGCGGTTCGGCCTGTCGGACACGGTGCCCGGCCAGCATATCGGCATGGATGTGCTGGGGGTGAAGTGGCGGGTGGCCGGTGATGCGGTCTATGACGCCGACACCGCGATGCCGCAGATCAGCATCGGTCTGCAGTACAAGCGCAACCGCGACATGACGGTGCCGACGGCCCTGGGCGCCCGGCATGGCAGCGATGTCGAGCCCTACGCGGTGGCCACCAAGGTCTGGCTGGGCGGCGCCGGGGGCTACAACCTCCTGACCAGCGCCGGCCTGCGCGCGACGCGGGCCAATCAGTTCGGCCTGCTGGGCTTTGGCGGCGACAAGGGCGATGGCCGCAAGCTGCAGGTGGAGGCCGCCCTGGCCGTGCTGCCGCGCGACAACCTGGCCATCGGCGCCGAGTGGCGCAGCAAGCCGGATCTGCTGAGCGTGTTCCGCGAGCAGGATGCCAGCAGCCTCTTCGTCGCCTGGTGGCCTATGCGCAACGTCAGCCTCACCGCCGCCTGGGTGGACATGGGCCAGATCGCCAACAAGACAGGGCAGCGCAGCTGGCACCTGTCGCTGCAGGTGCAGAACTAATGACTTGCGGGACAGACCTGATGCGAAGCATCTGCTCTGTCCCCAACTGACTAGAGCGCGGGGCGCGCGGCCTGCTTGTTCGGGTGCTGGGTGCAGCGCACCAGCATCAGGGCCAGCCGCTGCAGCGCCGACCAGGGGTCGTGCGGCCACTCGGGGTGTTTCAGGCCCTTGACGATGCCGTCGCAGATCTGCGCCGCCTCGACCAGGGGCGCCAGGCTCAGCGGGCTGAGCAGCGGCACGGCTCGCTCGAACAGCCGCTCCTTGACGCCCCAGACCCGAGCCTCGCGCAGGGCCATGGGCATGGGCTTGCCCTGGTCGATCGCGTCTCTGACGCGCTTCAGCGCGCGTATGTCCTCGGCCAGCGTCCAGTGCACCAGCACGGCGGCCTCGCCCTCGGCCTGCAGTCCGTCGAGCATGCGCATCAGCCGCGGCACCTGGCCGGCCAGCACGGCCTCGCTGAGCTTGAACACGTCGTAGCGGGCGACATTCATCACCGCCGCCTCGATTTGCTCGAACGTCAGCTCGCCTTTGGGATAGAGCAGGGCCAGCTTCTGCAGCTCCTGGTGGGCGGCCAGCAGATTGCCCTCGACGCAGTCGGCAAAAAAGGCCAGGCAGCGCTGGCCGGCTTCGCCGGCGGGCACGCGCTGCTCCTGCCGGGCCAGGCGCTGGGCAATCCATTGCGGCAGGGCCTGGCGGTCAACGGCATCGACGCGCAGCACCACGCCGGCACCGTCCAGCGCGGTGAACCAGGCGCTGCTTTGCTGCTGGCGGTCCAGCTTGGGCAGGGTGATCAGGGTCACCACATCGTCGGGCAGGTGTTCGCAATAGCGCTGCAAGGCCTCGGAGCCGTCCTTGCCGGGCTTGCCCGAGGGGATGCGGATCTCGATCAGCTGGCGCTCGGAGAACAGACTCATGGCCTGCGCCGCGGCCAGCACCGGGCCCCAGTCGAAATAGGCGCCAGCCACGGTGAAGACCTTGCGCTCGCTGTAGCCATCGGCGCGGGCGGCGGCGCGCACCGTGTCGCCGGCCTCCTGGGCCAGCAGGGCCTCGTCGCCATGGACGGTGTAGATCTTGCGCAGGCCCTTGGAGAGGCTGGCGGCAAGCTGGTCGGCTCTCAGCTGCATGGTGTCAGGACGGGCGGGCCGCCGCGAGACGGCTCATCACCTGCGACACCACATCGGCCTGCATGGCGCGGAACAGCAGGGCCTCCTCCTGCTCCTTGGCCAGCGCGTCGCGCTCGTTGTAGTTCATGTCGCGCTTGAGCAGCAGCTCGGTGCGCGGAATCAGCTCCCTGCCGGCGGCGCTGCGCAGGCTGAACTCCAGCCGCACGCGCAGCTGCAGCTCGCGCACCTGGCCGGCGGCGGTGGACGCGGCCACCACCTTCTCGCGCAGATCGCGGTGGGCCTCGAACACCACCTCGGCCTGGGCCGGGCTGTCGACTACGCGGGTGTTGGCGCTCAGGGCCAGCTGGCGCTTCAGCTCCAGGCCCAGCGGTGAGTCGGCCTTGAAGCCCAGCAGCGCCAGCCGCTCGAACGGCAGCACCGGCGGGCGGCGCAATTCGAAGCCGCAGGCCGCGAGCAGGCCCGCGCCCAGCGAGGCGATGATGACGGTGCGGCGCGAGGTGATGGCGACCATCAGACGACGACGTTGACCAGACGGCCCGGCACGATGATGACCTTCTTGGCCGGCTTGCCCTCGCCGAAGCGGATGAACTCGGGATGCGCCAGCGCGGCCGCCTCGATCGCCGCCTTGTCGGCCGCCGCGGCCACCTTGACGGCGCCGCGCAGCTTGCCATTGACCTGCAGCATCAGCTCGATCTCGTCCTGCACCAGGGCGGCCTCATCGACCTGCGGCCAGGGGGCATCGAGCAGGTCGCCCAGCTCGGTGGCATAGCCCAGCTGCTGCCACAGCGCATGGGTCAGGTGCGGGCAGGCGGGGTAGAGCACGCGCAGCAGCACCGAATAGCCTTCACGGACGGCAGCGTCCTGGCCCTGGGCCTTGAAGCCCTCCAGCGCATTCAGCAGCTTCATCGTGCCGGAGACGACGGTGTTGTACTGCAGGCGCTCGTAGTCGTAGCTGATCTGCTTGAGCACCAGATGGACCTCGCGACGCAGGGCCTTGCCCTCGTCGTTCAGCGCGGCGAAGTCACGGCCGGCGGTCGGAATCAGCTCGGCCTGCTTGGCACCATAGCCCCAGACCCGCTTCAGGAAGCGGTGCGCGCCCTCGACGCCGGCATCGTTCCACTCCAGCGTCTGCTCGGGCGGCGAGGCGAACATCACGAACAGGCGGGCCGTGTCGGCGCCGTACTGGTCGATCAGCTGCTGCGGGTCCACGCCATTGTTCTTGGACTTGGACATGGTCGTCATCTCATAGTCCAGCGGCGTGCCATCGGCCTTGAGCTTGCCGCCCACGATCTGGCCATGCTCGTTGGTCTGGACCTCGACCTCATGCTCCCAGTAGTAGTGCTTGCCGCCGCCTTCGGGCTTGTGCGAGAAGGCACCCTTGAGCACCATGCCCTGGGTCAGCAGCTTGGTGAACGGCTCGTGGATGTCGACCAGCTTCAGGTCGCGCATCACCTTGGTCCAGAAGCGGGCGTAGAGCAGGTGCAGGATGGCGTGCTCGATGCCGCCGATGTACTGGTCCATCGGCATCCAGTACTTGGTGCCGGCGCCGACCATGGCCTGCTCATTGCCGGCATCGCAATAGCGCATGAAGTACCAGGACGAGTCCACAAAGGTGTCCATCGTGTCGGTTTCGCGCTGGGCCGGCTTGCCGCAGGACGGGCAGGCCACGTTCAGGAAGGCGGCATGCTTGTTCAACGGGTTGCCGCTGCCATCGGGCACCACGTCCTCGGGCAGCACGACCGGCAGATCCTTCTCGGGCACCGGCACTGCGCCGCAGGCCTCGCAGTGGATGATGGGTATCGGCGTGCCCCAGTAGCGCTGGCGGCTGACGCCCCAGTCGCGCAGGCGCCAGGTGGTCTTCTTCTCGCCCAGGCCCTGGGCGCCCAGCAACTCGGCAACCCTGTCCACGGCCGGCTTGTAGGCCAGGCCGTTCAGTACGCCGGACTCGATGCAGACGCCGCGCTGCCCTTCATTGAACTTTTGGCCATACCACTCGGCCCAGGCTTCCAGGCTGTAGCTCTGGCCTTCGACGGCCACCACCTGCTGGATCTTCAGGCCGTACTTCTTGGCGAACTCGAAGTCGCGCTCATCGTGCGCCGGCACGCCCATCACGGCGCCGTCGCCATAGCTGATCAGCACATAGTTGCCGACCCAGACCTCGACCTGGGCGCCGGTCAGCGGATGGGTGACGAACAGGCCGGTGGCCATGCCCTTTTTCTCTTGCGTGGCCAGCTCGGCCTCGGTGCTGCCGCCGGTCTTGCACTCTTCGATGAAGGCGGCCAGCTTGGCATTGCCGGCCGCCGCATGGGTGGCCAGCGGATGCTCGGGTGCCACGGCGCAAAACGTGACCCCCATGATGGTGTCGGCGCGGGTGGTGAAGACGTAGAGCTTGCCGTCCTGGATCAGCTTGCCGCTCGCATCGGCGATCTGGTGCGGGAAGGCGAAGCGCACGCCCTCGCTCTTGCCAATCCAGTTCTCCTGCATCAGGCGCACGCGCTCGGGCCAGCCGCTGAGGTAGTTCGGGTCTTCCGGATTGGCCACGGCCGACAGCAGCTCGTCGGCGTACTTCGTGATGTTCAGGTAGTAGCCAGGGATCTCGCGCTTCTCGACCAGGGCGCCCGAACGCCAGCCGCGGCCGTCGATGACCTGCTCATTGGCCAGCACGGTCTGGTCGATAGGGTCCCAGTTGACGACCTGGGTGCGGCGCTCGGCCACGCCGGCCTCCAGCATCTTCAGGAACAGCCACTGGTTCCATTTGTAGTAGCTGGGCTGGCAGGTGGCGACCTCGCGCGACCAGTCGATCGCCAGGCCCATGGCCTGCATCTGGCCCTTCATATGGGCGATGTTGTCGTAGGTCCACTTGGCCGGCGGCACCTTGTTCTTGATCGCCGCGTTCTCGGCCGGCAGGCCGAAGGCGTCCCAGCCCATGGGCATCAGGACGTTGTAGCCCTTCATGCGCAGCTGGCGGGCCAGCATGTCGTTGATCGTGTAGTTGCGCACATGGCCCATGTGCAGCTTGCCGCTGGGGTAGGGCAGCATCGAACAGGCGTAGTACTTGGGCTTGCTCTGGTCTTCGCTGACGCGATAGGCGTCCAGGCGCTGCCAATGCGCGCGCGCTGCGGTTTCGATCTCGGAAGGGCTGTACTTGTCGTTCATGGTGGGCTGCTGGCCGCGGGGAGATGCGGCATTCTGTGCCTCCGATTGTAGGAGGCGTTTGCAGGCCGACCCTCGCCGGGTTCAGCCCAGTCGCTTGTATCGCGCCTGGGCCTTCGCCAGGCACAAACGCCTTCCGGCCTTTGTGTCCGGGCTCAGCGCTCGCTGGGCTGGGCCACGAAGGCGATGCGGTTCAGGCCCACGTCCTGGGCCCAGCCGATCAGCTCGGCCACCTGGCCGTAGGGCACCATCTTGTCGGCGCGCAGCTGCAGCTCGATGCCGGGCGTGCGCTGGGCGGCCTGGGCCAGGCGCTGGCGCAGATCGGAAGCGCCGAGCTTCTGGTCACCGAGGTAGAGGCTGCCATCGGGCGTCAGCGCCACGATCAGGAACTGCGGTGCATCGCTGGGCGTGGCCGCCTCGGTCTTGGGCAGGTCCAGGCGCAGGCTGGAGCTCATCAGCGGCGCGGTGATCATGAAGATCACCAAGAGCACCAGCATCACGTCGATCAGCGGCGTCATATTGATGTCGCTCATCGGCGTCGGGCCGGTGGTGCGCTCAAGCCGACCGAAGGCCATGGGGCTTACTCCGGCCGGGCCGGGGCGTCGTCGCCCAGCATTTCACGCAGATCGTGGGCAAAGCCTTCCAGCTCGGCCTCGCAGGCGCCGACCAGCTTGCCGAAGATGTTGTAGGCCAGCACGGCCGGTATCGCCACGGCCAGGCCGGCGGCCGTCATGATCAGCGCCTCGCCGACCGGGCCCGAGACCTTCTCTATCGTGATCGCCCCGGCCGTCGAGATGCTGACCAGCGCGTGGTAAATGCCCCAGACGGTGCCAAAGAGACCGATGAAGGGAGCGGTGCTGCCGATAGACGCCAGCAGCACCTGGCCGAACTGCAGCTGTTGCAGCACGCCGTGCAGCGCGTCGCGCAGGCGGCGGGTCAGCTGCGATTCGCGCTTGCCCGAAGTCTCCAAGGTGCCCTTGGGGGCCGTGGCCATGCCGGCGTCCAGCAGCGGAATCAGCACCGACTCGCGGTCGAAATTGGCCAGCGCCTGGCGTGCATCGGGCAGGGACGCGGCGGCCCAGAAGGCCGGCACGGCGCGGTTCAGGTCGCTGCGGGCCCGGTTCAACACCCAGCCCTTCCAGAAGATCACCACCCAGGCGCTGACCGACATCAGCAGCAGCAAGAGGGTGACGCTGTGCAGCACCCAGTCGCCCTGCTCCCAGAAGGTGGAGAAGCCGCTCATGTGCCGGATCAGCCCAGGCCCAGGACCTGGTCCATGCCGAACAGGCCGACGCTCTGGCCGCTCAGGAAGCGCGCCGCGCGCAGGCTGCCCTGGGCATAGGTGGCGCGGCTGGAGCTTTTGTGGGCGATCTCGATGCGCTCGCCGGTGCCGGCGAACAGCACCGTGTGGTCGCCGACGATGTCGCCACCGCGCACGGTGGCAAAGCCAATGGTGGACGGGTCACGCTCGCCGGTCACACCCTCGCGGCCGTAGACGGCGCATTCCTTCAGATTGCGGCCCAGGGCCGAGGCCACGACCTCGCCCATCGCCAGCGCCGTGCCGCTGGGGGCATCGACCTTGTGGCGGTGGTGGGCTTCGACGATCTCGATGTCGAAGCCCTCATTCAGCGCACGGGCCGCCATGTCCAGCAGGCGCAGCACGACGTTGACGCCCACGCTCATATTCGGTGCCATCACCAGGGCAATGTGCTGGCCATGCTCGGCGATCTGCGCCTTTTGCTCGTCGCTGAAGCCGGTGGTGCCGATCACGGCCTTGACGCCCAGCTCTCGGCACACGGCCAGATGGGCCAGTGTGCCCTCGGGGCGGGTGAAGTCGATCAGCACATCGGCCTTGGCCAGGCCTTGACGCAGGTCGGCTGTGATGGCCACGCCGCTGGCTCGGCCCAGGAAGGCGGCGGCGTCCTGGCCCAGTTCGGGGCTACCCGGCAGGCCCAGGGCGCCGGCCAGCTGGCAGTCATTCGCCTGTGTCACGGCCTCGATCAGCATGCGGCCCATGCGGCCGTTGGCCCCGGCCACGGCAATGCGCAAGGCGCTCACGACTTGGGTTCCAGCGGCGGGTAGCTGCGCACGGCGCCCACGGGCTCGGCCACGGGCACGTCCACCTTGGCCGGCGCCGGCAGTGCCTTGCGCTCGTCTTCGGTCAGTGCGAGCTTGGGCAGGTCGCCACGGCGCTTGAAGGTGGTGATCGAGGCCACGAATTCGCTCTCGCCGGGCAGGTCGTTCGGCACGTCAAGCGATTTCAGGTTCTCGCCATCGAACAGGGCGATGACCTTGCGGCTTTGCGGCTCGGCGCCCTGGCGGCGGATGGTGAACACATAGTCCCAGCGCTCGGCATGGAAGATGTCGGCCAGCAGCGGCGAGCCCAGCAGTTCACGCACCTGGCTGCGGTTCATGCCCGGCTTGACCTGGGCGACCATTTCCTTGGTCAGCACATTGCCTTGCACCACCTCGACCTTGTAGGGCGTCACGATGCCCAGTACCCGGTCGGCGGTGACCGAGGGCATATAGGAACAGGCGCCAAGAGCCGACAACGCAAGGCCTGCGCCCAGCAGGCGCGCACAGTAAGCAATTCTGGAGAGGGGATGCATGGCGTGTGGCTTTGGGCACCCGGTACGGGAGCAAGCTGGATATGATGGGTCCATTCTAGCGGCAGGCCCGTGGGGGCCGCCTGCCTCCATCCCCGCCTGCCCCGCCCACATATGAACCGCACCGAAGAAATCAAGAACAGCGGCCTCAAGGCCACCCTGCCGCGCATCAAGATCCTGGAAATCTTCCAGAAGACCAACCAGCGCCATATGACGGCCGAGGACGTCTACAAGGCCCTGCTGCTGGAAGACGCCGACATCGGCCTGGCCACCGTCTACCGCGTGCTGACCCAGTTTGAGCAGGCGGGGCTGCTGTCACGCAACCACTTCGAGACCGGCAAATCGGTGTTCGAGCTGAACCAGGGCCATCACCACGACCATCTGGTCTGCCTGGACTGCGGCCGGGTCGAGGAGTTCTTCGACGCCGAGATCGAGCAGCGTCAGCATGCCATTGCCGAACAGAAGGGCTTTGCGCTGCAGGAGCACTCGCTGGCGCTCTACGCCTCCTGCCAGACCAAGGACTGCCCGCATCGCGGCGCGCGGTAAAACCAGCGTTCAGCGATCCGGATCGGGCTGGGTCATGCTGCGCTGGTGGCGCTCGACGAACTCGCTGTAGGTGTCAATGCCCCGCAGCTGAAGGATGGTGTTGCGCACCGCCGCCTCCACCAGCACGGCCAGATTGCGGCCGGCATCCACGGCAATCACCACCTTGCGCACCGGCACGTCGAGGATGTCCTCGTACAGCGGCTCGTAGGGCAGGCGCTCGAAGTCGCGCTCCAGCGTTTCCTTGCGCACCAGGTGCACGATCAGCTTGAGCCGCATCTTGCGGCGCACGGCGGTCTCGCCAAAGATGGCCTTGATGTCCAGCAGGCCGATGCCGCGCACCTCCAGCAGATTCATCAGCAGCTCGGGGCAGCGGCCCTCCAGCGAGATCTGCGAGACGCGGTACAGATCGACCGCATCGTCGGCCACCAGGCCGTGGCCGCGCGAGATCAGCTCCAGGCCCAGCTCGCTCTTGCCCAGGCCCGATTCGCCGGTCAGCAGCACGCCCAGGCCGAGGATGTCCATGAACACGCCGTGGCGGGTGGTGCGGTTGGCGAACAGATGGCTGAGGTGGTTGCGCACCACGTCGATCACATGGCCGGCGGATTCGGCGGTGACGAACAGCGGAATGTCGGCGCGGTCGCACATGGCCACCAATGCCTGCGGCGGCACCTGCTTGTCGGCCACGATCAGCACCGGCGGCTCCAGGGTCACGATGCGCGAGATGCGCCGTTCCTGGTCCTCGGGCGAGCAGTCCTGCAGATAGGCCACCTCGCGGCGGCCGACGATCTGCACCCGGTAGGGGTGGATGTAATTCAGGTAGCCGACGAGGTCGGCAGCGGACTGGGCGTCGCGCACGGCCGCTTCGTCGAAACGGCGCTCCGGGTGCGCATGGCCGGCGATCCACTCCCAGCGCATGGCCTCGCGGTGTTCTTCAAACAGCCGCTCGGCACTGATGGAGGTGGGCTTCATGGGGCCCCTCGGCCGCCGGATACGGTGATCAAGGGGCCCGCCAAACTCAGGCGACTCATCAAGCGACCGACTTCAGCGGTTCCCAGGCCGAGATCAGCTTGTGCAATTCGCTGGACTGATCGGTCTGCATCAGGCGCTCGCGCAATTCACGGTCCGACAGCATTTCGGCGATCTCGGACAGGATTTCCAGGTGGCGCTGGGTGGCCGCCTCGGGCACCAGCAAGAAGATCAGCAGGCTGACGGCCTCGTCGTCCGGGGCATCGAACGGAATCGCGTGCTGCACCCGCACCACCGCCGCCAGCGGATTCTTCAGGCCTTTGATGCGGCCATGCGGAATGGCCACGGCATGGCCCAGGCCGGTGGAGCCCAGTCGCTCGCGGGCGAACAGGTTGTCCGTGACCGAGGCGCGGGATATGGCGTGGTTGTTCTCGAACAGCAGCCCCGCTTGCTCGAACACGCGTTTTTTACTGGAGGCGTCCACATTCACCAGCACATTGCTGATGGGAAGGATGGCGGCAAGACGGTTCATCGGGTCGCAGCGCCGATTTCGGCCGATAGGCCTTGGGCGGGACGCTTGTTCAATGTCAGGTCTGGGGATTATAGGAAGCCTGCGGCTTTGATGCTGGCCTGTGTGCGCCCCGCGGATAGAGGATTGCACCAAATTTGCGGCGGCGCAGCAACAAGCACCGGTTTGGGCGGCACGCAAAGCGTTTGGCCAACAAAAAGGCGGCCTTTGGGCCGCCTCCTCGTGTAAGGAATGGGGGCGCTACGGCGCAGGCACGTCCAGACGCTTGGCGGACGCGTGGTGGTGGTCTTGCAATCGATCCTTGTGTCGGCAGACCTGGCGGTCGAGTTTGTCCATCAACTGGTCAATGGCGGCGTAGAGGTCCTCGTGGGATTGTTCGACAAAGATGTCGCGGCCTTTGACATGTACCGTCACTTCAGCCTTCTGACGGCGATCCTTTTCCTTCTGCTTTTCCACGGTGAGCAAGACGTTGATGTCAACGACTTGATCAAAGTGGCGGGTCACCCTGTCCAGTTTGGTGAGCACATACTCACGCAAAGCCGGTGTTACTTCGAGATGGTGGCCACTGATAGTCAGGTTCATAAAGCCTCCTTTCACAGGATTGGGACGAGAGCACGGTGGGACGAATGCAGGAGGAGGGAGTTCCACTTGATTCACCTATCGCGAACTCAGTGTGCGCCTGAACCCTTGATGTGACAAGCCGGTGACGATGCAGGAAAGCCATGAGTTCGAGGACGATTTCGTGACAGTTTGTGCCTTGACAAATTGATTGACGTCGACACTCAGGTTGTCGGGCGTGGACAGTTGCACGCCGCCGCCGGGTGCGTGGGGCAAGTCTTGCTCGCAAGCGGGCTGTGCGGGTACACAAGAGGCGCGGCAAGGCCCAGAATACGCTCGCCCGATGCGCTCAATTCCGGTGCATCGGCCAGGGGCTGGGCACATGGCATGATCAGCAACGTTGGGGTGAGGGGCCCTGCAGAACAACCACAGATAGAAAAATGATAAAGTTGATTGATCTACTGAGGGCCGTACCGGCCCATCAAGCGCCACGAAACGGGTCGCACCGATGAGAAAGAGTGCCGCAAACGATGATGTGATGTCCACCCGTGACGCCGCCGAGCGCCTGGGTGTGGCGCTGCGTACCGTGCAGCTCTGGGTGGAAAGCGGCGTGTTGCCGGCCTGGAAGACGGCCGGCGGTCACCGCCGCATTGCCAAGTCCGCCGTCGAGAAATTGCTCGAAGAGCGTCGCATGGCAATCAATGGCGAAGTCGCCAAGCCCGACACGCCGCAGCCTTTCCGCATCCTGGTCGTGGAAGACGAGCCCGATCTGTTGCGCCTGTTCACCATGGTGATCGAGGACTGGGGCCTGCCGGTGGCACTGCGCACGGCGACCAATGGCTTCGAGGCGCTGGTGCGCATCGGCGAGCAATGCCCGGACCTGCTGATCACCGACCTGAACATGCCCGGCATGGATGGCTTCCGCATGATCCGCTCGCTGCGCAATTTCGGCGAGGGCTTGGAGACCTTGGAGATCGTGGCCGTGACGGCGCTGGGCCCTCAGGACATCGAGAACCGCGGGGGCCTGCCCGATGGCGTCAAGGTCTTCATCAAGCCGGTGCCCTTTGCCGAGCTGGAGCAGCTGGTGCGCGAACGCGTGCCGGCAGCGCTGGCCGCGCCTGCCGCCACCTGAGCTGGCGTCATCGCCACGCGGGGCCCGGTCGTCAGCCCGGGTCGCTGGCGGTGACATAATTTCGCATCTTGATTTCCCGGAGTTTTGAATTGGACGTGCCCCCTTCTCGGCAGCCGTCCACTCCACGCAGGCTCAAGCGCCTGCGATAGGCGCCGAGGCGCCGGAGTGAGACGGTTGCGAGCCTTCCCGTTTCACTACTTGGCCCCGGCGGCGCGTGAGCGCCGTCAGCTCTGCTGGAGCTCTCATGCTCAACGTCTTTTCGCTGGCCAATGGCCGGCTGTTTCAGGAAGAGATTGAAAGCCTGGACGCGCTTGCCCATGTGCAGCCCGTCTGGGTCGATCTTGAAGACCCCACCGTCGAAGAAAAAGGCTGGATCGAGAACCACTTCGGTCTGATCATCCCGGCCGATGCGGTCGATGACGACCTGGAGGAATCCGCGCGCTTCTACGAGGAAGACAACGGCGAGCTGCACATACGCTCCGACTTCCTGATCGACGACGACGTGACGCCGCGCAATGTGCGCGTGGCCTTCATCGTGCGCAACAACGTGCTGTTCTCCATCCATGGCGAAGACCTGCCGGTGTTCCGCCTGTTGCGCCTGCGGGCGCGGCGCATCCCGGCCCTGATCGAGGATGCCAAGGATGTGCTGCTGAAGCTCTACGACGCCGACGCCGAGTACTCGGCCGATGCGCTGGAGGGCATTTACGACAGCCTCGAGAAAGTCAGTGCCAGCGTGCTGAAGAAGGACGTCAACGATGCCGAGGCCGGCGAGGTGCTGGCGGCGATCGCGCGCGAGGAAGACTTGAACGGCCGCATACGCCGCAATGTGATGGACACGCGCCGCGCCGTCAGCTTCATGATGCGCAGCCGCATGCTCAATGCCGAGCAGTTCGAGGAGTCGCGGCAGATCCTGCGCGACATCGATTCGCTCGATTCGCACACTGCCTTCCTGTTCGACAAGATCAACTTCCTGATGGATGCCACGGTCGGTTTCATCAACATCAACCAGAACAAGATCATCAAGATCTTCTCGGTGGCCAGCGTGGCGCTGCTGCCGCCGACGCTGATTGCCAGCATCTACGGCATGAACTTCAAGTACATGCCGGAGCTGGACCAGGCCTGGGGTTATCCGTTTGCGCTGGTGCTGATGCTGGGCTCGGTGGCCGCGCCCTTCATCTACTTCCGCCGCAAAGGCTGGTTGCGCTGATGGCTCAGGAGGCGGCAAGCCGCTTCTTGATCCAGCGCAGCAAGCCGCCCAGCAGCGGCAGCTTCTCGTAGAACTGCTCGGCCGCGTCCCAGTAATCGCGGTGGTAGCTGACACGGCCCTGCGCGTTCCAGCGCAGATGGCTGCTGCCATGGATGGTCTGCAGCTGCAGCGGCCGGCTCTTCAGACGGAACAAAAAGTTCCAGGTCAGAAAGCACTGATCGCCGCGGGCCACCGCGTCGAGCACGACGAAGCGCGGCTCCAGCAGCTCGCGGAACATGTGGGCGAAGATGCGCTGTGTGGCGGCCAGGTTGTGGACCTCGTTGAACGGGTCCTTGAAGAAGCAATCGTCGCTGTACCAGTGGCCCAGGCGTTCCACGTCCTCGAACTTCAGCTGCTCGAACAGGTCGATGACGGCCTGCAGCCGCGCGTCTTCTGGTGCATGTGAGGGTGATGGCGAGAGCAGGATCGGGTGTTGCAGCATGCCTCAGACTCCGGTGACGCGGCTGACCAGCGCAAAGTACAGGCGATAGGGCAGCACACGCAGCAGTTTGAGCCATAGCGTGAAGCGCTTCGGAAAGTGGATCTCGAAGCGGCCCTTCGCATAGCCGTCGAGCATGGCCTGTGCGGCCTGCTCGGGGGTGAGAAGAGCTGGCATCTCGAAGTCGTTGCCGGCGGTCAGCGGCGTGGCCACAAAGCCCGGGCAGACCAGGGAGATGCCCAGGCCCAGGCCATGCAGATCCAGATACAGGGTCTCGGCCAGATTGGCCAGTGCGGCCTTGGACGGCCCGTAGGCCAGCGACTTCGGCAGGCCGCGGTAGCCGGCCACGCTGGACACCAGGCTCAGGTGGCCGCCCCGGCCACCACGGCCCTGGGCCACCAGCTGGGGCAGCAGCGCGTCCAGCAGGTTCAGTGCGCCGCCGTAGTTGATCTCCAGATGCCGGTGTGCCTCGCCCAGGTCGAAGTCGGTGGCGCGCATGGCCTGGTAGTGCCCGGCGCAGAAGACGGTGAGGTCAATGGCGCGATGACCCTCGGTGAGGGTGCGCACTGCGTTGCGGATCGCTGCGGCGTCGGTCACATCCAGCGGCAGAGCCAGGCTGCCGGGATGTGAGCGCTCGAAGGCCTGCAGCTTGCTGACACCGCGGGCGCTGACGACGACGAAGGCCCCGTGCCTATGCAGCTCGTGGGCCAGGGCCTCGCCGATGCCGCTGGAGGCACCGACCAGCCAGACGCAGCGGCCTTGCCAGTCCTGCAGCTTGGGATTCAGTGCCATGGTTCAGGGTTTGTGGAAGGACAGGGTGACCTCGCCGAGCTTGACGCCGAACTTGCTCATCACCGCCTTGTTCAGCATCACCTTGTCATCCATCAGGTACATCCAGTCGTCGAACTGCACCTCGTAGACGCTGCCGTCGACCGGCAGCCGCAGGGTGTAGGCCCAGCGCAGCGCATTGCCGGCCACCTCGCCCTGGGCCACGCCGATCACGTCGTCTGCCGTGCCGGTGTAGCGGCCGTTGCCCAGCTTCTGCAGGGTCCAGACGCGGCGCTCCTTCTTGCCGTCGCTGTAGCTGAAGTCTTCTTCGAGCGTGCCCTTGTCGCCCTGCCAGGTGCCCTTCAGCGCGACGGTGAAGCGGCGCACCACCTTGCCGCTGCGGTCGGTGAACAGGCCGTGGGCGGTGAGCGGTCCGTTCAGGTATTGGGGCAGGTCAAGCGTCGGCTTCTCGCTCGCATAGTCGGAGGGCACGGGGGCCGATGCGCAACTGGCCAATATCAGCCCTGCGCACAGCAACAGTGGTAGGTGGCGTTTCTTCATCGGGGAGCCTCGTTTCGTATCCACAGTCCGTACAGCAGGCCGGCGGCCAGCAGCTTGAGCACACAGGGCAGCGCGCAATAGACCGAACTCAGGGCCGTCAGCGCGGCGGCGTCCTGCCCGCCCGGCGCATAGCCCAGCCATTGCAGGGCCGGCAGGGCCAGGCCTGCGGCCAGGGCCAGATTCAGCTTGGTGGCGAAATTCCACCAGCCAAAGTAGGCGCCCTCGGCGCGGCGCGCGTGGCCGGCCGACTGGATCACGCCGGCCAGCATCGCGCCGGGCACCGCGAGATCGGCGCCCAGCGCCGCACCGCTGGCCAGGCAGACACCCAGAAAGCCGAGGCGGTCTCCCGCGCCCAGGCCCAGCGCCCAGCCGAAGCTGAGCACGGCCAGCCCCATCGCCAACAGCCAGCTGCGCGCCAGGCCGATGGTGCGTATGCAACGCAGCCACAGCGCGATCGACAGCGCTGCGGCGGCGAAATAGCTGCCCAGGAACAGGGCCTCGTGCTGAGGCAGTTGCAGCCGGTCGCGGACGAAGAACAGCACCAGGGTGGCTGGCACCGCGCTGGCAATGCCATTGCACAGATAGACCGCCAACAGGCGGCGGAAGGCAGGGCTTTTGAAGGGCAGTGTCAGGCTGCCCGACGGCAGGTCCTGCGCGCCGGCCTGCGGCGCCGGGCCCAGGCGCAACAGCCACAGGCCCAGCAGGGTCAGCAGGATCAGGCTGCCGCTGGTGACGGCCAGACCCGCCAGGCTGGGCAGCACGCTGGCCATCAGCACGCCCACCAGGGCCAGACCCTCGCGCCAGCTGACGACGCGGGCACGCTGCAACTCGTCGCCGCCCAGCCGTGCACCCCAGGCCTGGTGGATCACGCTGACGACGCTATAGCCCAGATAGGTCAGCAGCAAGGCCGCAGCGCACCACAGCAGCAGCGCCCCGGTGCCGCGCACCTGTGGGAAGAACAGCAGCAGGAAGCCCGTCAGCAGCGCCCCGCTGGCGCCCAGTGCCAGCCACCAGGCCTGCCGGCTGGAGCGGCCCAGCGCGGCATCGGCCAGCCGGCCTATCCACGGGTCCACCAGGGCATCGAACAGCCGCGCGGCGAGCAGCAGCAGGCCCAGGGCGGCCAGCGGCACGCCAAACTGCGTTGCGTAATGCCTGGGCAGCATCACGTACAGCGGCAAGGCGACGAAGGCCAGCGGCAGGCCCAGCGCGCCATAGCGGGCCGCAGCCACCGGGCTGATGGGCGCAGCGTTCACGAGCGCAGGCCCAGCAGCGCCTCGCGCAGGCCTGGCTCCGAGGTGCGGGGCGACAGCCAGATGCCGAAGAACAGGCGCGCGAACAAGGCATCGGCAATGTCCTTGCCCGGCCGGCCGTTGACGTAGAAGCGGACCATCTGGCCGGGGCGTTGAAAGCCGGTGATGCGGTCGCCGCTGCGCACGTCCGGAAAGGCCTCGCCCATCGCGGCCAGCCAGCGCTCACCCTGGCTGGCCGTGAAGTCACCGACGCGCTGCATCTCTTTCAGCGAGCGCCGGGCGATCTCGGTGCCGTCCAGACTGCGCGCGTACTCGATCTCGAGTGCCAGCGGTCGCTCCGACCAGGTCTCGGCGCTGACCGGATCCGGCGCCCACAGCCGGATCGTGTAGATGCTCAGGCCGAGAAAGCGCATCAGGCCCTGCCCCTGGCGCCTGGCCTGGGGCAGCTCGGCGCGGACCTCGGCCGGGGCCTGGTCTTGCGCCCATGCCGGCCCGCCCATCCAGGCGGGCAGGCTCAGCAGCAGCGCGCTGCGCCGGTTCATTTCAGTCGCGCTGCAGGGTGAACTGCACGACGTTGGTGTTGCCGCTGGCGAAAGCCGCCTCGCAATAGACCAGATAGAACTCCCAAAGCCGCATGAAGCGGTCATCGAAGCCCAGCTTGCGCACCGCTGCGTCCTGGCTGTGGAAGCGTTCGCGCCAGCGGCGCAGGGTTTCGGCATAGTCGGTGCCGAACTCGAGCTGGTTGACGACCGTCAGCCCCGCCTTGGCCGCTTCTGCATGGAACACGCTGCTGCTGGGCAGCATGCCGCCCGGGAAGATGTATTGCTGGATGAAGTCGCTGCCCTGCGCATAGCGCTCGAACAGATCGTCGCGTATCGTGATCGACTGGATGCAGGCCTTGCCGCCAGGCTTGAGCTTGTTGCGAACGGTGGCAAAGAAGCTGGGCCAGTAGGCGCGCCCCACGGCCTCGAACATCTCGATCGACGCGATGGCATCGAACTGCGTCTCCGGGATGTCGCGGTAGTCCTGGAAGCGCAGCTCGGCGCGCTCGCTCAGTCCGGCCTGGGCCAGGCGCTCCCGACCGTAGGCGAGCTGCTCGCTGGACAGGGTCACGCCGGTGACGCGGGCACCGAATTCGCGCGCCGCGCATTCGGCCAGCGCGCCCCAGCCGCAGCCGATCTCCAGCATATGGGTGTCGGGGCCGACACCGCACTCGCCCAGGGCACGCCTGATCTTGGCCTGTTGCGCGTCTGCCATGGGCTGGTCCAGCCTGCCGTCGAACCAGGCGCTGGAGTAGTTCATGGTCTCGTCGAGCCAGAGCCGGTAGAAGGCGTTGCCCAGGTCGTAGTGCGCATGGATATTGCGCTTGCTGCCTTCGCGCGAGTTGCGGTTCAGCAGGTGCTTGACCCGGTGCAGCAGCCGGCCCCACCAGCGGCCGTAGATGACCTGTTCCACCGCCTCGCGGTTGGCGATGAACAGGTTCAGCAGGGCCAGCAGGTCCGGCGTGGTCCAGTGGCCGGCGACATAGGTTTCGGCAAAGCCGATGTCGCCCGATTGCAGCGCGGCGCTGCAGACATCCCAGTTGCGCAGGCTGATGGCGGCGCGCGGCCCGTCGCCGGTGCTGGCATCGCCGAAATGCGCGTGGCTGCCGTCGGGCATGCGCAACTCCATGGTGCCATGGCGCAGGCTTTTGAGCAGCTTGACGACCAGTCGGGCCGCAGCGGGCGCGCCTTGGGGCAGGCTGAAAGGGGCAGTCAGGGTGGATCGCATGGGAGTCAACGAGTCACAAAGGATTGGGGCGGCGCGGGCTTGCGGAACAGGGGCACGCGCTTGAGCCACAGCCGCAAGGCCTGCCAATGGATGCGCAGGATCAGGCCGACGGTCATCAGCGGCATACCGAAGAAGGCTTGTCGAACGCGTTGCGGGCTCAGCGGCGCCAGCGTGCCGCTGATGCTGGTCAGCAGCAGTGGGCCCTGCCCGTCTTCGTGGGTGATGCGGGCGACGGTGCGCAGGCCCTGCGTCTGGCTGTGCATGAAGTTGAAGCGGTAGCTGCCGGCCACGGCGCAGAACGGCGAGACGTGGAAGACCTTGTCGGCCTGCTGCTCGTGCCCGTAGGCCAGCTGTGGGCTGTCGAGCAGATAGCAGTGGCGCTCGCCGAAGGTGTTGTTGACCTCGACGACGATGGCACGCAGGCTGCCGTCGGCACGGTGGCAGTACCAGAAGCTGACCGGCTTGAACACATAACCCAGCACGCGCGGAAAGCACAGCAGCCAGACTTCGCCCTGGGCGTCGGCGACGCCGTGCTGCAGCAGCAGGCCGTCCAGCCATTGCAGGCTGTCGGGGCCGCCGTCGCCGTGGTCGCGGTCGTGGAAACTGAGCAGGCCGAAGCGGTTGCGACGCAGCGGGGCTTGATCCGCCCGATCCGCTTGCTCGCGCAGGCTGCGCATCGGCAGCATCAGGAAGTAGCTCGGGTAGTCGAAGCGGTGCGGGCTGGGCCGCAGCCGGCGGTGGTGCACGCGGCCCATGCCCAGCAGCGGCACCGTGGGCAGGCGGGTGCCGTCCATCAGGCGGCCACGCTCATCAGGCGCGCGTCTGCTTGTGCCCAGCGCTGCCGCAGTGCCTGGGCGACTGCCTGGCCCGACATCAGTCCGTCTTCATGGAAGCCATAGCGCGTCCAGGCGCCACAGAACCAGGTGTGGGCACGGCCCTGGATCTCGCTCAGACGCTGCTGGGCGGCAATCGCGGCCTGGTCGAACACGGGGTGCGCGTAGTCGAACTCGCCCAGCACGGTGGCCGCGGCTGGCTGGCGCACCGGGTTCAGCGAGACCACGACCGGCTGCTGCCAGGGCACCGGCTGCAGCCGGTTGATCAGATAGTGCAGGCAGACGGCCGAGCGCTCCCGGTCGTTGCCGGCGTTTTCGTAGTTCCAGGCCGCCCAGGCACGCCGGCGCTGCGGCAGCAGGCTGGCGTCGGTGTGCAGCACGGCGCGGTTGCGGTGGTAGCCGATGGCGCCCAGCAGCTGGCTTTCGGCCGCGCTGGGATCGTCCAGCAGGGCCAGCGACTGATCGCTGTGGCAGGCCAGCACGACCTCGTCGAAATGCTGGGTGCCCTGGTCCGTGCTCAGGTCCACCCCGGTGGCCGTGCGGCGCAGCCGGCGCACCGGCGTGTTCAACCGGGCATCGGGCAGGCGGGCCAGCATCTTGTCCACATAGTGCCGGGCGCCGCCGCGCACGGTGAACCATTGGGGGCGATTCGCCACCTGAAGCAGGCCGTGGTTGTGGCAGAAGCGTATCAGCGTGGCGATCGGGAACTGCAGCATCTGCGCGGTCGGGCAGGACCAGATGCAGGCCACCATAGGCAGCAGATACCACTCGCGGAATTCGGCGCTGAAGCGGTGTTCGCGCAGGAAGTCGGCAATCGGCTGAGCCAGGCTGGCCTCCTCACCGGCCGTGGCCAGCTCGGTGCACAGCCGGTTGAAGCGCAGCAGGTCGGCCAACATTCGCCAGAAGCCCGGGCGCACGAGATTGCGGCGCTGGGCGAAGACGCTGTTCAGATCGCTGCCGCTCCACTCCAGCGCGGCGGCGGGGTGCTGGACCGAGAACGACATCTCGCTGGCCACCGTCTCGACCTGCAGTTCGGCAAACAGTGCAATCAGTTGCGGATAGGTGCGCTCGTTGAAGACCAGAAAACCGGTATCGACGCCGTGGGTGACACCCTCCAGCGTGACATCGACCGTGTGCGTGTGGCCGCCGAAATAGCTGCCGGCCTCAAACAGCGTGACGTCGGCATGCCCGGCCAGCCGCCAGGCGGCGGAAAGCCCTGAGATGCCGGATCCGACCACGGCGACCTTGCGGCGCCAGTTCATGGCCGGCCCTCAAGCAGGCGTTCAGACCAAGGTTCAGACCAAGGAAAAGGGCTTCCGCTGTCAGCGGAAGCCCCGGTCATAAAGAGTGCCGCACGACGCCCCGAAGCCAACGAGGGAGGGAGGGAGGAGGAGGAGAAGGGCCTCGGGATTGCTGTGCCTGATGCAGGCCGGTCGTGCGACAGCAAAACAGTAAAATCAATATCACGATTTTTACCTTGAAATCGCTCAATATTCAAGGGAGTTGGGGCCGAAGTCCGAACTTCCGTCCGGAACCATTCCGCCGCAACACATCGCGAACCGGCCGGTGTGACCGGGCGGTCGGAGTGAAGTTCCATCGGCACAGCGTGAAGTTTCATTGCTGAGGAGTCTGCTCAGGCGTCACTGGGGGGCGCTGAGCAGGCGCTCGACCTCGCGCACCACGCCGTTACTCATCGGATCGGTGACGGAGCCGAAGCTCTGCACCTCGCGGCCGTCGCGCGAGATCAGGTATTTGTGGAAATTCCAGCTGGGCGTCTTGCCGGTGCGCTTGCCCAGCTCGGCAAACAGCGGGTTCACCGTGGCGTCACCCGCCTTGACATGGGACTTGGCGAACATCGGGAACTTGACATTGAAGGTGTTCTCGCAGAACTCGGCGATGTCCTTGTTGCTGCCAGGTTCCTGGGACCCGAAGTCGTTCGACGGAAAGCCCAGCACCACCAGGCCGCGCTCGCGGTACTGACCGTACAGCGTCTCCAGCGATTTGTACTGCGAGGTGAAGCCGCAGTAGCTGGCCGTGTTGACGACCAGCACCACCTTGCCCGCGTACTGGCAGAGGTTCTGCTGCTTCTCGTCCTGCAGGCGCGGCGCCTCGCGGTTCAGCAGTGCGGGGCAGGCCGGCGGCGTCTGCGCCCAGGCCGTAGCGTTCAGCGCCATGCCCAGCACGAGAATGGCGAGGCGGCGCGGCGAGAGGGGGTGTGAGAGAGCTTGGGTGAACATGTTTGTCCTAGGCAAATGCACTTGGCAACGCTATATTAGGCCAATTAAAAGGATTTGTCTTATGTTTGTCCTGGACAAAAAATGGTTTTGCCGATTTGAGGCCACGGTGCAGCCCTGATGGAAGACGCGGGTTTGCCCATAGCGGCCGTCGAGTTGGAAACGGGCCTGAGCAAGGACATCCTGCGTGTCTGGGAGCGGCGCTATGGTTTCCCCTCGCCCGAGCGCGACGCCCAGGGCGAGCGCGTCTACGGCCCGGCCCAGTTGCACAAGCTGAGGCTGATCAAGCGGCTGATGTTGCTGGGCCACCGGCCGGGGCGCATCGTCTCGGGCGAGGTGCCGGCGCTGGAGGCCCTGCTGGAGCAGGCGCGCAGCAGCCCGGCCCTGGTGGCGCCGGTCAATGCCGAGTCGCATGACCTGGCGGGGTTCTTCGGCTTGCTGCGCGGTCATGATGTGGACGGTGTGCGGCGTCAGCTGTCGCAGTGGTTGCTGCGGCTGGGGCTGGCGCGCTTCGTGATCGAAGTGGTGGCCCCGCTCAATACGCAGGTCGGCGAGGCCTGGATGCAGCGCGAGCTGGAAGTCTTCGAGGAGCACATCTACTCGGAGGCGATACAGAGCGTGCTGCGCCCTGCGATACAGAGCATCCCGGTGGCGGCCGAGGCCGGCCGGCCCCGCGTGCTGCTGACCACCCTGCCCGGCGAGGCCCACGGCCTGGGGCTGCTGATGGTCGAGGCGCTGCTGGCGCTGGAGGGTTGCCAGTGCCTGTCGCTGGGCACGCAGACGCCGCTGCAGGACATTGCCATGGCCGCCGCCGTGCACCGCAGCGATGTGGTGGCGCTGAGCTTCACCGGCTTCCTGCCGGCCAAGCAGGTGCTGGAGGGCTTGGGACGCATGCGCGAGCTGCTGCCCGAGCGGCTGGAGCTGTGGGTCGGCGGCACCGCCCAGAGCCTGCGCCGGCGTCAGGTGCCGGGCGTGCGGCGGGTCTCCGGCCTGGTTGAAGTGGGTGCCGAGTTGGGGCGTTGGCGTGCGCTCACTGCAGCTGCCGCCAGGCCTGTCTGAGGTCGACAGGAGGGCCGAGGGTTTACGGCAGCTTGTCACACGGACGGCATAGAATCTCTGCAGCTATTCAAGGACGGATCATGCTTTATCCCGAACTCTTCAAGCAGTTGGAAGCCGTGCGCTGGAACATGGACACCGACATCCCCTGGGACAAGTTCGATGCCAGCCAGCTGACCGATGATCAGGCGCGCACCATCAAGATGAATGCGATCACCGAGTGGGCGGCACTGCCGGCCACCGAGATGTTCCTGCGCGACAACCGCGATGACAGCGACTTCTCCGCCTTCATGAGCGTCTGGTTCTTCGAAGAGCAGAAGCATTCGCTGGTGCTGATGGAGTATCTGCGCCGCTTCCGCCCCGACATGGTGCCCACCGAAGCCGAGTTGCACGAGGTGCGCTTCGACTTCGACCCGGCCCCGGCGCTGGAAACGCTGATGCTGCATTTCTGCGGCGAGATCCGGCTCAACCACTGGTACCGCCGCGCCGCCGAGTGGCACAGCGAGCCCGTCATCAAGGCGATTTACGAGACCCTGGCCCGCGACGAGGCCCGCCACGGCGGTGCCTATCTGCGCTATATGAAGCGGGCGATGCAGAAGTTCGGTGACGAGGCCAAGGCGGCCTTTGCCAAGGTCGGCGTGCTGATGGCCAGCGCGCGCCGCACCGCCCAGGCGCTGCACCCGACCAATCTGCACGTCAATGCCAAGCTGTTCCCGCGCGACACCATCCAGAGCCGGGTGCCCGATCCCGAGTGGCTGGAGCAGTGGCTTGACACGCAGATCCAGTTCGATGCGGTGTGGGAGAACAAGGTCGTCGAGCGCATCCTCCACAATATGAGCCTGCTGATGGAGCGCAGCTTCGCCAGCGTCCAGGAGCTGAACCGCTTCCGCAAGGAGATGGCGGCGCGCATTGCCAAGCCGGCCGACCCGACCCCGGCCGCCAGCTGAGTTTCGGTCGCAGAATGAAAAAGGCCCGCGTTCTGCGGGCCTTGTCATTTCCGCAAGCCTCAAGCGCCTTTGCGTCGACGCAGCACCAGCAGTGCAAAGCAGCCGGCACTGAACAGCAGCGCCCCGAGGAACAGCGGCTGGGCGCAGTCGCGCAAGGCATCAAGGCCGTCCTGGGCCAGGAAGCCCGGCAGGTGGCCGAGCATGGGCAGCACGTCATCCGCGCCGTGTATCTGCACGTCCACCTCGTCCTTGCGGCCGATGTGCAGCAGCGCGTGCGAGCCAAATAAGGTCAGCGCCTTGATGGTGTCGAACACCCAGGTGATGCCGTAGAGCTTGTCCAGCACCAGGCCGCCGGCGCCGATGGCGGCCATCATCACCGGCACCCCCCAACGCTTGAGCCAGGCCGAGGCCACCATGCTCAGCAGCAGCAGCGGCAGAAACCACAGCATCGACAGCGTCACGCCCAGGGCCAGGCGCAGCAGCAGGGCGATGTCGGCATTCAGCAGAGCACCCCAGGGCAGGCTGAACCAGGCGCCGGGTCCGATGAAGCGGGCCACCACCACCAGGCCGATGAGCTGCGAGCAGGCCCAGCCTATGCCCACGGCCAGCAGGGGCACCAGGAAGAACTGCATCAGCACCGTGGCGCCTATGCTGGCGCTGTTGCTGACCGGCATCGACAGCCAGAACTCGATCGAGCGGTCCTGCTGGTCGCGCCGGGCCTGGCCGGGTGCCTGCAGGCCCACCGCTGCCGAAGTGATGAACAGCACCAGGGCGGTGACCGCACCGGTGCTGATCATCATCAGCACCAGCGGGCTGGAGGCGAACTCGGCGCCATCGCCCTCGTGCAGGCCCTCGATCTGGCCGAACATCACGGCCAGCAACAGCAGCACCGGTGGCACCAGCATCATCAGCAGCCAGCCGCGGTGGTGTTGCATCCACTCGCGCTGCATCAGGGTCTTGAATTGAGTCATTGTGAGTTCTCCTTGAGCGCTCAGGCTTGTTGACGGCTGCGTTCGGGGGCGCGGGTCAGCGCCACGAACAGGTCCACCAGGCTGGGGCGGAAGCGCTGGCCCAGGGCGGTGATGTGCTCCGGCGGCGGGCCGTCGAACAGCGCGGCCGACTGGCCCTGCTGGCGGTAGCGCAGCAGCGGGTGGGCGGCGGCGATCTGCTCGGCCTGGGCCGGGTCGTGGCTCAGCCCGACGAAGCGGGTGTCCATGTCTTCCAGGCTGATGCTCAGCACCAGCTTGCCCTCGTTGAGCATGATCACGTCGCTGAGCAGGGTTTCGATCTCTTCCACCTGGTGGGTCGAGATCAGCACACTGCGCTCACCGTCGCACCACTCGTCGATCAGCATCTCGTAGAAGGACTTGCGCGACAGGATGTCCAGGCCCAGGGTCGGCTCATCGAGAATCATCACCTTGGCATCGATGGCCGCCATCAGCGCCAGATGCAGCTGCACCACCATGCCCTTGGACAGCGTCTTGATCTTGTCCCGCGGGCCGACGCTGGTGCGCTTGAGCAGGGTGCGGGCGCGCTCGGCCGAGAAGCGCGGGTGCATGCCGCTCATCAGGGTGATCAGCTGATCAACGCGGGCCCAGCGCGGCAGTATGGCCACGTCGGGGATGTAGCTCAGCTGCTCCAGCAGCTTCTCGCGGTCGCGCAGCGGGTTCAGGCCCAGCACGCTCAAGTTGCCGTCGAAACTGCTCAGGCCTACCAGGGCCTTCATCAGCGAGGTCTTGCCAGCGCCGTTATGGCCCAGCAGGCCGACGACGCGACCCTTGGGCACCTGGAAGCTGACGCCATCCACGGCCGCCTTGCTGCCGTAGCGCACGCTCAGGTTGCTGGCTTCTATCAATGCTGCGCTCATGTCAGATCTCCCAATTCAGTTCATGGGCCTTGATGCCCAGCCGGCGTAGCTTCTCGACGATCGCCGGCCATTCTTCCTTCAGAAACTTCTCACGCTCGGCCAGGCGCAGCCGCAAACGGGCGCCGGGCTGCACATACATGCCGACGCCGCGCCGCGTCTCCAGTACGCCCTCGTCGACCAGGGTCTGCAGCGCGCGGCTGACGGTCAGCGGGTTGAGCACATAGTCGCTGGCTAGCGTGCGCACCGAGGGCATGGCCTCGCCCTCATCGGGTTCGCCGTCGAGCAGGCGGCCGGCCAGGCGCTCGGCCAGCTGCTGGTAAATCGGTGCATTGGAGGTCCATGTCTGCATGATGTCTGACCTGGTGTGTTAGCGATGTAGCACACCATATCACCGGGGTCTGGCGGCCCCAACGGCGCTGCGATGAACTGCACAAAGGCCGGACGAACTGCAGGGCCTGGACGATGGCTGGGTGAAAACTCTCTCGCTCAGCTTGTCGAATTCGGCTCCACTCGATCGTCGTGGAGTGAGTAGGAAGCCCCCTTCATTTGCCCTTAGCCAGGAGCCGCCATGAGCCGAACATCTGCCTCTTCCCCTGCGTCCGCCAAGAAAGCCGCTGCGCGCCTTGTCGTCCTGGTGGCGACGCGCAAGGGGGCCTGGTTCTTCCACAGCGATGGCCAACGCAAGGTCTGGACGGTCGACGGGCCGCACTTCCTGGGCCACACCATCAGCCATGTGCGGCTGGACCCGCGCGACGGCCGCACCTTGCTGGCCGCAGCCAGGACCGGCCACCTGGGCCCGACGGTCTTTCGCTCGACCAATCTGGGCCGCAGCTGGAAGGAGGCGCAGCAACCGCCGGCCTTTGCTCCGGCGAGCAATGGGCTGCCCGGCCGTTCGGTCGATCACACCTTCTGGTTGACGCCAGGCCACGCCGGCGAGCCGGGCAGCTGGTATGCCGGCACCTCGCCGCAGGGCCTGTTCCGCTCGATTGATGCCGGCGTCAGCTGGAAGCCGCTGCCGTCCGTCAACGATGACCCGCGCTTCCGCGAATGGATGGGCTCGGCGCAGGACGGCACGCCGGATGGCCCGAAGCTGCATTCGGTGATCGTCGACCCGCGGGACGCCAAGCACCTGTACTTCGCGATGTCGGGTGGTGGCGTCCACGAGTCGCGCGATGGCGGCCTCAGCTGGACGACGCTGATCCAGGGCATGGAGGTGGTCGAGGGCTTCGATGCGTCCACCGTCACTTTCCACGACCCGCACTGCATGCGGCTGTGCCCGGACAACCCGGATCGGTTGTACCAGCAGAACCACTGCGGCATCTACCGGCTCGACCGGACGGGGCGGCCGTCCGACGATGTCTGGCAGCGCATCGGCCGCAAGATGCCCAAGCGCGTGGGCGATGTCGGCTTTCCCATGGTCGTGCACCCGCGCGATGCCGACACGGCCTGGGTCTTCCCGATGGATGGCACCAATGTCTGGCCGCGCACCAGTCCTGCCGGGCAACCGGCAGCCTACGTCACGCGCAACGCCGGCAAGACCTGGCAGCGGCTGGACCAGGGCCTGCCCGCCAGCCAGGCCTGGTGGACCGTGAAGCGCCAGGCCATGACGGTGGATGCGCAGGCCAAGCCGGCGCTGTACCTGGGCACCACCGGCGGCGAGCTGTGGATAGGGCGGGACGAGGGCGCGAGCTGGATCAACATCGCCCGGCACCTGCCGGAGATCTATGCGGTCGAAGTGGCCGAGCTCGCGTGAAGATACTGATCCCTGGGGCGTTGCGCTCGTACACCGGCGAGTCTCACGTCGAGGCTGAGGGCGACTCGCTGGACGCGTTGTTCGAGGAACTCGAACGCCGCTACCCCGGGCTGCGCTTTCGCGTCGTCGACGAGCAGGGTCAGCTGCGGCCGAATATGCGCATCTTCGTCAACGGCCTCGGGGTGCGGGACCTCCGGCATGCCCTGAAGCCGGAGGACTTCGTGGCCGTCGTGCTCGCGCTCAGTGGGGGATAAGCGGAGGCTGAGCGGACCGGACGCTCAGGTCTTGGCCGCCGCCGCCTTCTCCTGGTCGGTTTTGCGGTCGGCGGTGATCTTCTGCGCGCTGGCACGTTCGCCAATCATCTTCGCGTAGGGCTTCCAATCGATGCCGCCGGCGGTCAGCAGGTCTTCGCCGTACATGGCCTTGGTGGACATCGAGATCAGCGGCAGACTGACCCAGGCGGCCACGTCGGCCTGGGTGAAGGTGTCGCCCGCCAGATAGGGCGAGAACTTGGCCAGGCGCTTGAAGGCGGCGATGTTCTTGACCAGCTGCAGGCGCACCTTCTCCTTGGCCTCGTCGCTGATGGTGCCGCCGAAGTAGGCCGCGTAATAGAGTTGGCGGGCGACCATTTCCAGGTGCCAGTCGACGTAGACGACCAGCTCGCGCACCTTGCCGGCGGCCCAGGGATCGGCGGGCAGCAGGGCCGGTTGCGGATAGGCCAGCTCCAGATAGTCGGCAATCGCCTGGCTCTCGCACATCGCACCCTGCTCCGTGCGGATGAAGGGCACCTTGGCCAGCGGCGTGCAGTTCAGCACGGCCTCGTCGGTGCTGCCGGTCTTGACCATCTCTTCCTCGAACGGAATGCCTTTTTCCAGCAAGACCATCTTGACCTTGTTGTAGTAGTTGGAGGCGCTGAATCCGCACAAGGTGATCATGGTTTGGTCCTGTCGAGGTTGGGGTGGTGGCCAACAGTCTAGACCCGAGCCCGGGTCATGCCTGTAGCCAACGTGACAATCAGCGCCGGTTCACCAGCACGATGCCCGCGGCCACCCCGACCAGGGCGACGACCAGGCGCAGGGTCACCGGCTCGCCCAGCAGCAGCGCGCCGGCGAGCAGGCCGAACAGCGGCGTCAGCAGGGTGAACGAAGCCAAAATCGTCGCCGGGTACTGGCGCATCAACCGGAACCACAGCAGATAGCTGGCAAAGGTGATGACGACGATCTGGAAAGCCATCATCGCCGAGATGCGTGGCGACAGGCTGGTGGGGAAGGGCTCGCCCAGCAGCAATGCGCCAAGACTCAGCGCCACGCCGGAGACGCACAGCTGGTAGAACAGGGTCTTTTCGCCGGACAGGCTGGACAGCTTCGTCGCCCGTATCGCCAGCGTCGTGCCGCCCCAGAACAGCGCCGCCAGCACGCCCAGCGTGTCGCCCAGCCACTGCCGCGGCGGCGCATCGCTCAGGCCGAAGCCCTCGGCAAAGGCCCAGGCCACGGCGCCGAAGGCCAGCAAGAGACCCACCGTCTGCCGCGGCCGCAGCCGCTCCGCCTTGGAGATGAAGGGCATGCCCAGGGCCACGACAAAGGGCGCCAGGTAGATGAACACAATCATGCGCGAGGCGGTGGTGAATTGCAGGCCGGCAAAGATGCAGGCGAACTCCAGGCCGAACAGGCTGCCCGCCAGCAGGCCGCCACCCAGCGAGCCATCGCGCCCGAACAGCTGGATGCCGCGCCATGCGCACCAGCCCAGCAGCAGCACGGCCGCGCACAGAGAGCGCAGGCCGGCCTGCCACAGCGGCGGCACCTCGGCCAGGGCGATCTTGCTGGCGACCTGGTTCAGCCCCCACAGCGCGCAACAGGCGAGCAGGGTGATCAGGGCCAGGGTGTCGAGATGAGGTTTTCTAGGCATGGCAGCGTGAGGCACAGGGCCCGGCATGATGCCCGCTTGAGTCAGTAGCGGTGTTTGCGGTGGGCCACGAAATGCACCAGGAGGGCGCATAACGCCCCGGCCAGCGCGCCGGTGGCATGGGCCAGCGGCGTGATGGCGATGTCCCAGCCGGGCACCTGGCGCAGCGCCGGGCCCAGCGGCTGCTCCAGCACGATCTTGATCAGCAGGCCCAGGCCGATGACCAGACCCCACAGCCGTTCGCTGCGGCGCTGGGCAAAGGCCAGCGAGACCACTGCCACCGCCACGCCGGCATGCAGCACGCCGGACAGGCCGCCGAAGTGCAGCAGCTCGGGCTTGGTCAGCAAGCCCAGCTGGGTCAGCGGCCAGGCCAGGGCCCAGGCCAGCGCGGCGCGCCTGGGCAGCCGGGCGGCCCAGCCCAGCGCGGCAAGCACCAGGGTGCCGGCCAGATTAGCCATCAGGTGCTGGGCGCTCCAGTGCACCCAGGCGGCCGTCCACCAGCGCCAGATCTGATGGACCTCAACCGGCTGCCAGTCCAGCGCCGCCGAGGGCAGCGCAAACACCAGGGCCGCGCCCCAGGCGAGCAGCAGGCAGACCGCCGTCCAGGCGCTGAACTTCAATCGAACACGGCCTGCCAGAGCGCCAGCACCGCATCACGCTGCTGGGCCATGCGCTCGGGCGGCACCGAGGTCGGCTGCTCGTCCAGGCGGGCCCGGTGCTGGGCGCGGCGCAGCTCGCGGTAGGCATCGGCCGCGGCCACGCCAACGCCCACCGGCAGCAGACCGGCGGCTTCTGCTCGTTGCAGCAACGCGATATTGCCGGCGTTGTCCAGCAGCTCCGGGTGGGCGGCGCCGTGCAGCAGCACCAGCACCTGGACGGCGAACTCGGCATCCATCATGCCGCCGGGGCTGTGCTTGACGTCGAACAGCTCGGCGGCAATCCGATGGGCGCCGCGCACCTTCTCGCGCATCGCCTTGACCTCGGCCTTCAGCGCGGCGGCGTCACGGGGCGCCGTCATCACCGCGCGGCGCACCGCCTCGAAGCCGGCCGCCAGCTCGGGGCTGCCGGCACTGAAACGCGCGCGCGTCACCGCCTGGTGTTCCCAGGTCCAGGCCACATTGCTGCCGCGGCCCTGCTGGTAGTTGGCGAATGACTGCAGTGAGGTCACCAGCAGGCCCGAGTTGCCATTGGGTCGCAGCGCGGTGTCGATGTCGAACAGCTCGCCGGCGGCGGTGCGCAGGGTCAGCCAGGTGATCAGCTTGCGCACAAAGGCGCCGTAGACCTCGGAGGCGCGCTCGTCCTCGTCGTCATAGAGGAAGACCACGTCCAGGTCACCGCCGTAGCCCAGCTCCTTGCCGCCGAGCTTGCCATAGGCGATGACGGCAAAGCGGGGTACCTCGCGGTGGCGCTGCTTGAGCCGGTCCCAGGCCCAGGTGATGGTGCATTGCAGCACCGCGTCGGCCAGGGCCGACAGCTCGTCGGCCACCTGCTCGACGCTGATGTGGTCCTCGACGTCGCGCACCAGGATGCGGAACACCTCGGCATGGTGGGCGCGGCGCAGCGAGTCGAGCAGGGCGCCCTCGTCAGCCTCGCCGGCGCGCTGCCAGGCCTTGTGGCGGGCCTCCAGGTCGGCGACGAAGGCCGTGCCGTCGAAGCGGTCATGCATCACCCGCTCGTCGGCCAGCTCATCGATCACGCCCGGGTGCAGCATCAGATAGCGCATCGGCCAGCGGGCCAGGCCCAGCAGGCGCAGCAGCCGGGTCTGCACCGCGGGGCGCTCGACCAGCAGGGCCAGATAGGTTTCGCGGCGCAGCAGCGGCTCTATCCAATCGACAAAGCGCACCGCCGCGACCATGCTGCACTGGCCCTGCTCGACCGCCTGCGCAGCGCGGGCCACCAGCTTGCCCAGGCGCAGCTTCGACTCCTCGCGCAGGCCCTGCACCTTGGGTGTCAGCGCCAGGCGGCGCACCGGCGTGGCCAGGTCCAGCGGCAGGCGTTCCAGCAGGTCTTCGGAATCCAAGGTCGGCGGCGGGCCGCCGCAGCCCTTGCAGCCACCGGCCTTGCTGGCCGGCGGGGCATTGCCGTCGTGCAGCAGCGCGTCGAACTCCATCGCAACGATTTCGCGGATCTCGCACAGCTTGTCGAGCAGCTCGCAGGCGTCAGCGCGGCAGGTGAGCCCCAGACTGGCAGCGATCCAGTTCAGATCGCCGTCGCCGGTGGGCAGCAGATGGGTCTGCTGGTCGTCGAGGAACTGGATGCGGTGCTCGACCCGGCGCAGAAAGACATAGGCCTCGGCCAGCTTCTCGGCGGCGGTGACCTTCATCAGCCCCCGCGCGGCCAGCCGGTGCAGGGCCTTGACGGTGGAGCGGGTGCGGATCTCGGGGAACTGGCCGCCGCGCACCACCTGCAGCAGCTGCACGGTGAACTCGATCTCGCGTATGCCGCCGCGCGACAGCTTGACGTCGTTGGCCCGCTCGGGCCGGCCGGCGGCGCGCTTTTGTGCCTCGTCGCGTATCTTGCGGTGCAACTGCCGCAGGCCCTCGAACACGCCGTAGTCCAGATAGCGGCGGTAGACAAAGGGCGTGACCAGATCGCGCAGGGCCAGGGCCCTGCCATTGGTCACGCTGGCCAGCGGCGCCACCACGCGGCTCTTCAGCCAGGCAAAACGCTCCCATTCGCGGCCCTGGACCAGGAAATACTCCTCCAGCATCGCCAGGCTGACGACGGCCGGGCCGGAGTTGCCGTTGGGGCGCAGGGCCAGATCGACGCGAAAGACGTTGCCGTCGTCCGTCATGTCGCCGACCAGGGCATACAGGCGCTTGGCGACCAGCGAGAAATACTCGTGGGCGCTGATGGACTTGGCGCCGTCGGTCTGGCCGCTGTCTTCGTAGACGTAGATCAGGTCGATGTCGGACGACACGTTCAACTCGCGCGCCCCCAGCTTGCCCATGCCGACGACCCAGAACTCGATCTCGCGGCCCTGGGCGTCGCGCGGCACGCCGTGGATGGCGTCCTGCGCTGCCCTGGCATCGGCCAGGGCCAGGCACAGGCTGACCTCGGCCAGCGTGGTCATCACCCCCGTGATGTCTTCCATCGCCGCGCCGGCCTCGATGTCCAGCACCGCCAGTCGCTCCAGCACCAGATGGCGGGCCACGCGCAGGGCGGTGGCCAGCGGCCGGCCGGCGGCCTGCAGGGTGGCGACCAGGGTTTCGATCAGCGCGCGATCCGGCAGGCCGGGCGGCAACAGCGCCAGCTCGGCGGCATAGCGGCGGCGCACGCGCTGCACGAAGCGGCTGTGCTCGGCCAGGGCGGGGTTGGGGCTGGTGGAGGCCAGACTCATGGCAGCTGCGGCGCTGTGCTAGATTGCTGGCGCCCGCAGCCGGGGGCGAAGGGAGGAGCGGGTGTATCGCCCGACCGCCTGTGCGTCGGCGCCGTTGTTGTTCGTACCACTGCTGGTGCCCCCGAATTCATGTCTTTGTTCACGTCCGCTCTTGCTGCGACCCGCCGACCGGGCCGCCTGTTGCGCGCCCTGGCCCGTTGGGCGGTGGCGCTGATGTTATTGGCATGGAGCCTGGTGCTGGTGGCCTGGTTGGTCTTGCACTGGGCAATTTTGCCGCACATCGACGACTGGCGCGGCCGCATCGAGACTCAGGCCTCGGCGGCACTAGGGCTAAAGCTGAGCATCGGCAGCATCCAGGTGCGCTCCGGCGGCTGGGTGCCGGCCATAGAAATGCGCGATCTGCGCTTCTCCGACGCCCACAGCCGCGAGGTGCTGCGCCTGCCCATGGTGTCGGCGGCGTTGTCGGCGCGCTCGCTGCTGGCCTTCGAGCTGCGCTTCGAGCAGCTGTTGATCGACGGCCCGCAGCTGGAGGTGCGGCGCGACAAGCAGGGCAAGATCTTCGTCGCCGGCCTGAGCCTGGACGACTCCGACCGAGCCTCGACCGATGGCGCCGAGCTGGCCGACTGGTTTTTCAGCCAGCACGAATTCGTCGTGCTGCATGGCACCCTGCGCTGGCTGGACGAGGCTCATGACGCACCGCCGCTCAAGCTCAGCGATGTGAATCTGGTGATACGCAACGGCCTGCGCAGCCACGAGCTGCGGCTGGACGCCACGCCGCCGCCGCTGTGGGGCGAGCGCCTGAGCCTGCGCGGGCGTTTCAGCCAATCGCTGCTGAAGCGGCCCGGCGAGCTGCGCCACTGGAGCGGCCAGCTGCATGCCGATCTGCCGCGCGCTGATGTGCGCGAGCTCAAGCGCCATGTGCAGCTGCCGTTCGAGCTCAGCGAGGGCGATGGCGCGCTGCGCGCCTGGATCGATGTCAAGGAGGGCGAGGCCGTCGGCGCTACCGTCGATCTGGCCCTGCGCGCGGTACAGATGCGGCTGGCGCCCAAGGCCGAGGCCATCGATCTGGAGCAGATCCAGGGGCGGCTGGCCCTGCAGCGCGACAGCAGGGGCTTGAGCGTGACGGCCACCCAGCTGGGCTTCGTCACCGGCGATGGCCTGGTCTGGCCGCGCTCCGATCTGGGCATCAAGCTGCGGCAGCTTCAGGCGGCCGACGGCTCGCTGGCGGCCGTCAGCGGTGGCGAGTTCAGCGCCCAGCAGCTCGATCTGGCGGTGATGGCCCAGATCGGCTCGCGCCTGCCCATGGGCGAGGCGCTGCGCCAGCTGCTGGTCGAGCTGCAGGCCAAGGGCATTGCGCGGGACGTGACGGCGCAGTGGGAGGGGCCGCTGGACCAGCCGCTGAGCTACAAGGTCAAGACCCAGCTGAACGGCCTGAGCTTTGCCTCGCACCAGCCCGGCGACCCCAAGGTGGCCGGCCGCCCGGGGCTGCGCAACGCCCAGCTGCAGCTCAGCGCCACCGAGCGCGGCGGCGAGGGCCGGCTGCTGATACAGAACGGTGCGCTGGAGTTGCCGGGCGTGTTCGAAGAGCCGCTGATCGAGCTGGACAGGCTCAGCGCCAACCTCGTCTGGCAGATCGAAAGCAAGCCCGCCGACCAGGCGCCGAAGATCGAGCTCAAGCTCAGCGATGTGAAGTTCGCCAATGCCGATGCCCATGGCGAGCTTGGAGCGACCTGGACCACCGGCGCCGGCACGGGCACCGGGCGCGGCGGCCGCTTCCCCGGCGTGCTGGACATGAGCGGGCGCCTGGACCAGGGCCGCGCCAGCGCCACCGCGCGCTACCTGCCGCTGCAGATCCCGGCCGACACGCGCCACTGGGTGCGCGACGCGATCCAGTCCGGCAGCGCCCAGGACGCTACCTTCAAGGTACGCGGTGATCTGTGGGATTTCCCGTTCGACGCCGGCCGCCAGGGCCAGTTTCACATCACCGCCAAGGCCCGCGACCTGCAGTTTGCGTATGTGCCCAGCCGTGCCGCGGCCGAGGGGCGTCCGGCCTTCGAATCGCCCTGGCCGGCGATGGAGAAGCTCAATGCCGATCTGGTGTTCGACCGCAGCAGCATGGAGATACGCAATGGCCGGGCACGCATCTTCGGTGTCGAGCTGGCGGGCGTGAAGGGGGGCATCAGCGACCTGAGTCATAACGCTGTGCTGGTGCTGGACGGCACCGGCCGCGGGCCGCTGAACGACCTGCTGCGCTTTGTGCGCAGCTCGCCGGTGGCCGACTGGACCGGGCAAGGTCTGACCCTGGCGACCGGTGGCGGCAACGCCGAGCTGAGCCTGGGGCTGCAGATACCGCTGGCGGACTCGCTCAAATCCACTGTCAAAGGCACCGTGCAGCTGCTCGCCAATGACCTGCGCCTGCGCCCGGACGTGCCGCAGATGACGAATGTCAAAGGGCGCATCAACTTCACTCAAAAAGGCGTCACCGTGCAGGGGGCCACGCTGCGCACCCTGGGTGGCGACGCCAGCCTGGAAGGCGGCAGCACCCCCGACGGCAACCTGCGCTTCACGGCCCAGGGCACGGCCAGCGCCGACGGCCTGCGCCGCGCCAGCGAGCTGGGCGCCCTGTCGCGGTTGGCGCAATCCTTCAGCGGCCAGACCGCCTACCGCCTGGACCTGGGGTTTGTGCGTGGCGTGACCGAGGTGCAGCTGAGCTCCAGCCTGCAAGGCCTGGCGATGGATTTGCCCGCACCGCTGCGCAAGGACGCCGACACCGCCCTGCCCCTGCGCTACCAGACCCAGTTGTCGCCCGAGTTCCGTGCGCCCGGCAGCCGCGAGCCCCCGCGTGACACGCTGCGCTTCGAGCTCGGCAATCTGCTGCAGCTGCAATACCAGCGCGATCTGAGCGCCGCCCAGCCCCGGGTGCTGCGCGGCGTGATCGCCGTGCAGGACAGCCTGCCCAGCCTGCCGCCCTCGGGCGTGCACGCCCGCGCCAATCTGGGCGTGGCCAATGTCGATGCCTGGCAGACGCTGGCGCAGCGTGTGCTGGGTACGAGCAATGGTGCGGCCGAGGTGCTGGATGCCGGCTATGCGCCGAGCGCCGTGACGCTGCGGGCCCAGGAGTTGCAGCTCAGCGGCCGCAAGCTGAACAAGCTGAGCGCGACCCTCAACCGCGGCTCGGCCAGCACCGCCGCCGACCAGGGGCTGTGGCGGGCCAATATCGATGCCGAGCAGCTCAGCGGCTATGTCGAATACCGGGACGCACGCAGCGGCGCCGGGCGGGTCTACGCACGGCTGGCGCGGCTGTCCCTGCCCAAGTCCGATGCCGAGTCGGTCGAGAGCCTGCTCGACAGCCAGCCCAGCAGCGTGCCGGCGCTGGACATCGTGATCGACGATTTCGAGCTGCGTGGCCTGAAGCTGGGCAAGCTGGAGGTCGAGGCCCAGCACAGCGGTGCGGCACGCGAGTGGCGGCTGAGCCGCTTGCAGCTGGCCCAGGCCGATGCCACGCTGACCTCGACCGGTACCTGGACGGCCGAGCCCGGCCAGGCCAGGCGGCGCGCGCAGATGGACTTCAAGATGAAGATTGCCGACGCCGGCAATCTGCTCGAGCGCCTGGGTCTCGGCCGGGTGGTGCGCGGTGGCAAGGGCGAGATGTCGGGCCAGGTCAGCTGGCTCGGTTCGCCGCTGAGCCCGGACTACCCGAGCATGAGCGGCCAGGTCGCGGTGGCGCTGGACGCCGGTCAGTTCCTCAAGGCCGACCCCGGCGTCGGCCGGCTGCTGGGGGTGCTGAGCCTGCAGTCGCTGCCGCGCCGCTTCACGCTGGATTTCCGCGATCTGTTCCAGGAGGGCTTTGCCTTCGACAGCTTCAGCGGCAACGTCAAGATCAACCAGGGCCTGGCCAGCACCAACAATCTGCGCATGCGTGGCGTCTCGGCCGTGGTGCTGATGGAGGGGCTGACCGATCTGGCGCGCGAGACGCAGGACCTGCGCGTCATCGTCGTGCCCGAGATCAGCGCCACCACCGCCTCGCTGGCCTATGCGGCCATCAACCCGGCCATCGGCCTGGGCACCCTGTTCGCGCAGCTGCTGCTGAGAAAGCCGATGATGGCGGCCGGCACGCGCGAATTCCATGTCACCGGCCCCTGGGCCGATCCCAAGGTCGAGCGGGTGGAGCACAAGGTCGAAGGGGCTGCGGAGGCAGCCTCCGCCCCCAATAACTGAATCAGGAGCAGGCAATGAAGCTGGCCGCCGTTCAAATGGTGTCGACGCCCGATGTGGCGCGCAATCTGGTCAGCGCCAAGCGCCTGATCGCCGAGGCCGCCGCCCAGGGCGCGCAGCTGGTCAGCCTGCCCGAGTACTTCTGCCTGATGGGCCGGGCCGATACCGACAAGCTGGAGATTGCCGAGGAGCCCGGCGACCTGAACGCCCCCATCCAGCAGATGCTCAGCCAGGCCGCCCGCGAGCACGGGCTGTGGCTGATCGCCGGCACCTTGCCGCTGCGTACGCCCGATGTGGCCCGCGTGCGCAATGCCTGCCTGGTGTTCGCGCCCGACGGTGCTCAGGCGGCGCGCTACGACAAGATCCATCTGTTCCGTTTCAACAACGGCCGCGAGGACTATGACGAGGGCCGCGTGCTGGAGCGGGGCGACACGCCCACCGCCGTGCAGGCCGGGCCGTTGCGCGTCGGCTTGAGCGTCTGCTACGACCTGCGCTTTCCGGAGCTGTACCGGGCGCTGAGCTTTGCGCCGGGCGCCGCGCCCTGCGATCTGATCAGCGTGCCCGCCGCCTTCACCTACACCACCGGCCAGGCCCACTGGGAGCTGCTGCTGCGCGCCCGGGCGGTCGAGAACCAGTGCTATGTCATCGCCGCGGCCCAGGGCGGCAAGCACGAGAACGGCCGCCGCACCTGGGGCCACAGCATGATTGTCGACCCCTGGGGCGAGGTGCTGGCCGTGTTGCCCGAGGGCGAGGGCGTGGTGGTGGCCGAGGTCGATGCGGCGCGGCTGGCGGCGGTGCGCACGCAGCTGCCGGCGTTGACGCATAGGGTGCTGGCGTGAGCGGGGGCAGCCTCGATGCGGCCTTTGCCCTGCACCGCGCCGGTCGCCTGGACGAGGCCGCGGCCGCCTACGGTGCAATCGCGCCTGACGATGGCCTGTATCTCGATGCGCTGCATCTGCTGGGCATTGTTGCCGGCCAGCAGGGCCGGCATGGCGAGGCGGTCGAGCTGCTGACGCGGGTCACCGCGCAGCGGCCGGACTTTCTGCCGGCCCTGTCCAATCTGGGCAATGCCCAGCTGGCGGCTGGCCAGCCGGATGCGGCACTGGCCAGCTTCGAGGTGGTGCTGGCCAGCCAGGCCGGGGACCTGTTCGCCACCCGCGGTCGTGCCCGCAGCCTGTATGCGCTGGGTCGCCTGGGCGAGGCACTGGCCGGCTATGACGCGACCCTGGCGCTGGAGCCCGGCTGCGTGATCTCGCTGATGCAGTGCGGTGATGTGCTCTTGCGGCTGGGCCGGCACGACGAAGGCGTGCAGCTGCTGCAGCGGGCGCTGGCCCTGGGTGCTGACCCGCAGCGCGCTCAGCACATGCGCTTTGTGCTGGCCACCGTGGGCGAGGACGCGATGCCTGAGCAAGCCCCCACCGCCTATGTCAAGGAGCTGTTCGACGGCTATGCCGAGGGCTTCGACCAGGCGCTGGTGCAGGAGCTGGACTACCGCACGCCGCAGCTGCTGGCCGAGCTGCTGGCTGATGACGGACCAGGCGAGGCGTTGATGGTGCTCGACCTGGGCTGCGGCACCGGCCTGTGCGGGCCCTGGCTGCGGCCGCTGGCGGCGCGGCTGGTGGGCGTCGATCTGTCCGACAGGATGCTGGACAAGGCTCGCCAGCGCGGGCTCTACGACGCACTCGACGCTGCCGAGCTGACGGCCTGGCTGGAGGCCTGCAGTGAGCGCTTCGACCTGGTCGTCGCCGCCGATGTGTTCGTCTACCTGGGTGATCTGAGCGCCGTGTTTGCCGATGTGCGGCGGCTGCTGCGGCCCGGCGGGCGTTTTCTGTTCTCGGTCGAGGCGGCGCAGGTCGATGAGGTCGAGCTGGCGCAGACGCGCCGCTACCGCCATGCGCTGCCCTATCTGCAGCGGCTGGCGGAGCAGTACGGTTTCACCCTGCTGCGCACCGAAACCGCGGCGCTGCGGCGCAATCAGGGCGCCGACGTGATGGGCCATCTGCTGCTCATGCAGCTGGCCTGAATCGGTGCGCATAGCGATTTGACAGAAAATAGGGGGGAAACCCCCGAACGGTCACCCAACCTCGTCCTTCCTGCCCATGTCTACCATTCTTCAAAACCTCCCCGCCGGCCAGAAGGTCGGTATCGCCTTCTCCGGCGGCCTGGACACCAGCGCGGCCCTGCACTGGATGCGCAACAAGGGCGCGATTCCCTACGCCTACACGGCCAATCTGGGCCAGCCCGACGAGCCGGACTATGACGAGATCCCGCGCAAGGCGATGCAGTACGGCGCCGAGAAGGCGGTGCTGGTCGACTGCCGCTCGCAGCTGGTCAGCGAGGGCATTGCCGCGCTGCAGGCCGGCGCCTTCCACATCACCACCGCCGGTGCGACCTACTTCAACACCACGCCCATCGGCCGCGCCGTCACCGGCACGATGCTGGTGCAGGCGATGAAGGAGGACGACGTCAATATCTGGGGCGATGGCAGCACCTACAAGGGCAATGACATCGAGCGCTTCTACCGCTACGGCCTGCTGGCCAACCCGGCGCTGAAGATCTACAAGCCCTGGCTGGACCAGCTCTTCATCGACGAGCTGGGTGGCCGCGCCGAGATGTCGGCCTTCATGACGGCGGCCGGTTTCGGTTACAAGATGTCGGCCGAGAAGGCCTACTCGACCGACTCGAACATGCTGGGCGCCACCCACGAGGCCAAGGACCTGGAGTTCCTGAACAGCGGCATGAAGATCGTCAACCCCATCATGGGCGTGGCCTTCTGGCGCGAGGACGTGGCAATCAAGCACGAAGAAGTCACGGTGCGCTTCGAAGAGGGCATGCCGGTGGCGCTGAACGGCCAGACCTTCGCCAGCACGGTGGATCTGCTGATGGAGGCCAACCGCATCGGCGGGCGGCACGGCCTCGGGATGAGCGACCAGATCGAGAACCGCATCATCGAGGCCAAGAGCCGCGGCATCTACGAGGCTCCGGGCCTGGCCCTGCTGTTCATTGCCTACGAGCGCCTGATCACCGGCATCCACAACGAAGACACCATCGAGCAGTACCGCGATAACGGCCGCAAGCTGGGCCGCCTGCTCTACCAGGGCCGCTGGTTCGACCCGCAGGCCATCATGCTGCGCGAGACCGCCCAGCGCTGGGTGGCCCGCGCCGTCACCGGCGAGGTGACCATCGAACTGCGCCGCGGCAACGACTATTCGCTGCTCGACACCCGCTCGGCCAATCTGACCTACAAGCCCGAGCGCCTGAGCATGGAAAAGGTCGAGGGCGCCTTCACGCCACAGGACCGCATCGGCCAGCTGACGATGCGCAACCTCGACATCGTCGACACCCGCGAGAAGCTGATGACCTATTCCCAGGTCGGGCTGCTGACGCCCGGCACGGCGAACTCGCTGCCGCAAGTCAAATAATCTGGCGCGCCGGAACCCTGCCGTGAGGCAAGGTTCCGGCTCCGGCGGGCCGGATTACGCGCGCTTGCGCCGCACCATCAAGCCCAGCGCCGCCAGGCCGGCCAGCATCAGCGCATAGCTTTCGGGCTCGGGCACGGCGGCGGTCAGGGTGTAGCTGCCGGTGCCGGCGCCATTGGCAGTCGTGTAGGACAGATAGGCGTCGCCGATGCCGAAGGGGCTGCTGACCATGGCCAGCCCGGGCGTGCTGCCCGAGTAGCTGACCTCGACCCCCAGCAGCACGCCGTCCGTGAACACCGCAATCGGTGCACTGTCGGCGCCAGCGAACGAGAAGATTTGGCTGAAGGCGTTCAGCGTCCAACTGCTCAGCGCCAGCGTCTCGTCGCCGCTATTGGTCAGCGTCAATTCGTCGTAGCTGAAGCTGCCGCTGAAGGCTGCATTGGGCAGGGGCCCGTTGCTATCGGTGATGCCGGTGAAGCTGAAGGTGGCGGCCTGGGCGACGCCCAAGGCCAGGGTGGCGGCCAGCGCCAGCAAGGTGTTGCGAATCATCGTGATACTCCTAAAGAAACGAATGGCTTAGAACTTGAAGCTGCTGGCGGTGAGTGCGGCGCAGCTGACGTTCTTCAGTGAAACGAGCGGCCGGCTCTTGTTCGGGCCGGCGGCGCCATCGGTGTCGAAGCCGACGACGGCGCTGGTGCCCGACATGGCGCAGGTCACAAAGCCCTGGCCCAACGGGTCTGCACTGACGATGCCCAGGCTTTGCAGCAGCTTGGTCAGGACCAGCAGGTCAAGGCCCGGCTTGAAGTCGGTGATGGTGTCACCGCCGTCGAGCGCGCTGCTGTAGACGAACTGGTCGCGGCCGCCATTGCCGGTCAAGGTGTCGGCACCGGCGCCGCCCTCGATCACGTCGTCGCCGGGTGTGCCGACGATGGTGTCGCGGCCCGTCGAGCCTTTGATCGACTTGACCAGGTTCAGGCCCAGCACGACCGGGTCATGGTCGGACGAGCGGTAGGCCGTCGGGCTGTAGTAGTCCGGGCCGCAGTCGGCGCAGGCCGGCTGCTTGAACTCCAGGTTGTAGTCGATGATGGTCGGCTCGTCGGCGTTGATGTGCCAGTGGTGGGCGCCGACGATCTTGGGCGTGATCGAGGGTGTGGCCAGCGCATGGTCCAGGCGCCCGGTCATGCCGTCGAAGACGTAGGAGTAGGCGGCCGGATCGAAGCGTCCGGGCTGGTCGATGACGAAGTCGTCATGGGTCAGCTCGTAGATCGGGTCTTCCTTGGCCAGTGCATTGAAGTCGCCCAGCAGTATCACGTCGGAGGTGCCTGCCACTGCCTTGACCTGGCCGACGAAGTTGCGCAGCTGCTTGGCCTGCAGCACGCGGGTGGCGTTCCAGCAGCCCTGCTGGTCGCCCTGGTCGGCATCCGGATCGCCGGCACCCGGGCAACTGCTCTTGGACTTCAGGTGGTTGACCAGCACCGCGAAGCGTTCGCCGTTCGGTGCCACAAAGCCCTGGGCATAGGTCGGGCGGTTGTTGATCGGGTTCGAATCGGCCAAGGTCGTGCTGCCGATCAGGCCCAGCGTTGCCGGCTTGTAGATCATGGCCACGCGGATCGCGTCGGTGCCGGTGTCTGACGGCAGCGGTGCCACTGCGTAGACCGGGCTGCCGATGGCGTTGTTCAGCGCATTGACCAGGGTCTGTGCGGCCAGGTTGCCGTTGTTCTGGATCTCCATCAAACCGACCACATCGGCATTGACGGCACGCAGATTGGCGACGATCTTGTCGCGCTGGCGCACATATTCGGCCAGGCTGTTGGCGCCGCGGCAATTGGCTGCCGAGGTGCCGCTGCCCAGGCTGCAACCCTCGCCGGAGCCGCCGGCGGCGGTCTGGCCATTGGTGAAGGTGGTGAAGAAGTTCAGCACATTGGCGCTGGCCACGCGCACATTGCCGCCGGGTGCTTCCGGGGCGGCGGTGCGCGGGTTGCTGCGCGCGAAGATCGGCGTTTCCACCGGTTGCAGGCGGTACATCGCCAGGCCGGTGTTGCTCGAGGTGGCCGGGCCGTAGTCGACGATGCCGGTGATCGATTCGGTGGTGTCGCCGGCGCGTATGGTGTTGTCTTCGCCGATATAGGGTGTCGGGTTGACGTTCTGCGCCGAGCTGCCGTCGTCGAGGATGATGCTGCGGCGCTGGTTGTCGGCCAGCATGGCCCCGGCGTCGGCCGGGCGCACGATATTGGTCGGCGCGGACAAGCGGCCGCCGGCGGCCATCGTCAACTGGCCATAGCGGCCGAGGAAGAAGTTCTGTTGCACCGTCAGCGGTCCGCGCAGTGTCACCAGCATGCCCTCATAGGCTTCCAGCCCGTCGGTGGGCAGGGTGTTCAGATCGACTTCCACCGGCGTGATGGCATAGCCGGAGCCGAGCAGGACCGGGTTGGTGGCATTGGTCAGTTCGGTCACCGTGTGCGCGGCCGACTGGGCGCTGGCACCGGTGTTGAATTCGCTGACCAAGCCGCGCAGCGCGACTTCCTGGCCCACTTCCAGGCTGTTCGGCTTGGTGCTGAAGACGAAGATGGCATCCGAGGTGGCGGGGTTGCCGTCGCCGTTCTTGTCCTGCAGGTAAAAGCCGTTGCTCATCAGCTTGGTCACGACGCCGCGCGTGACGACGTTCTGCGTCGCCAGCGGGCTGGTGCTGCCGCTGCCCTGGATGTCGTAGATCGGCTTGACGGTGTTGGCCACCGTGATGTTGACGGCGCAGGTCGCGCTCTGGCCTTCGTCATTGGTCCACTTCAGGTTCAGCGTGTGCGCGCCGGCGGCGGCGTCGCCGGCCACCTGGATGCGCTGAACAGCCGTGCCGCCATCGGCCTCGGCGGCGCTGAAGGTGCCCAGGCTGAAGCCCGCATCCGGTGTGACGACGAAGGCCGCGCCGTTGACCATGCTGTCCAGGTCGCTGGCGCGCATCGCCACGATGCCCGGCTCGCCGGCCACGGTAACTGCCTCTTGGCAGGCGGGGACGATGTCCTGGTTGACGGCGACAGCCTCGCAAACGTTTGCTGGCGCTGCAGAATTGCGTGGCGCGGCAGCGGCTATCGCGAAGTCTGCGCTGTTGTTGTTGGTGTCGATGCAGCCATCGTTGACGCCTGCGACCTTGCCCTTGCGCAAGGCAGCGGTGGTGTTGCTCAGCAGGGCGGTCGGTGCGGTCTCGAATGCGGTGGCCGTGGGGCCGAAACCGAGCACGTCGATGATCTGCGCGCCGCTGGGGTTGCCGCCGCTCAGCGCCGTGGTGCTGGACACCAGGGCCACCTTGCCGGTGGTGCCGGACATCGCAATCGAGCCGGTGGCGTCGGGTGTGGGCAGATTGGTCGTGCCGCCGGCGCCAATGGCTTCCTGCACCAGCAGGTACTGGCCGGGCTGCACGATCACGGCCGGCAGGTTGGTGACGGACCAGGTGCCGGTGCCGGTGGCCGAGGTGTATTGCACCGACCAGCCTGCCACATTGATCGGCGAACCGCTGGCGTTGAACACTTCGATGAAGTCGTTCTTGTAGACGGCGCCGCTGTTGCCACCGCCGCCATAGACCTGGCTGATGACCATGCCGCCGGCAGCCAGCGCTGCGGGGGCCGCGAAGGCGGCGGCAATGAGTGAGACAAGAGGTTTGAGTTTCATTGACTTGAGGGGTTGAGGTGGCTGTGAAGAACCAGGGCAGCAAGCCCTGGCCGGCGGATGGCGGTGGGCGTTGAAGCGCCCGGCAATCGTGCGTGAGGTGTGACAAATGGCACGAATCTGGCCGTTATAGCGGCTCATGCCTGGATGCCTTACCGAGTAAACCATGAGGGCTGTGACGGGTCTGTGACGAAAGACGTATAGGGAAAACCCGTAATTCGACCGAGCCGGGAGCGGGATCGGCCCTGGGTTTTTGGCATTGAAATGCAATAAATTGCAGTAAATTGGAGCAGTATTGGAGCAACTTCCCCATTTTTGAGGGTCCCTGGGCGCGGGGTCTGATTCCGCCCGGGTGATGCGCCTTGCCCCGAACTCGGGTGCGGTTGGCGCGCAGCGCCGGCGCACCCGGTTCGCGAGGGGGAGGCCTGGCGGGCGGAAACACCGAGGGCGCAAGCCGGCGGGCTCCGCTACCCTTTCCCGAACGCGGGTCTCCGCAAGAGCGCCGTTTACCGGTTCAGCAGCAAGGCCAGAGGCATGAACGAAGCAGTTGAGATGTTTGTGCCCGACGAGGGGGTGTTGGCCGCGTCGGCCGCCCTGGCCGACTTGCAGGGGCCGGCGCGACGGCCGGCCCTGGTACGCCTGGCCTGGCATCTGCGCCAGCGGGACACGCGGCGCGCGCTGGCACTGTGTGACGAAGCAGGCCAGGCAAGCCGCGATGGCGCCGAGCCCGACCGCGCGTTGGCGGCCCGGCTGGGCCTGGTGCGGGCCGAAGCGGCCTGGCTCGGTGCGCGTCTCGATCAGGCGCGCCATCTGGCCTGGGAAGCCCAGCAGGGCTTTGCCGCGGCCGGCGATGCGGGCGGCTGTGCCGATGCCTGCTGGCTGCTGGGTTTTGTCTGCGCCGACGCCGGCGACGTGCGCGGCCGTGACGCCCTGCTGCAGGCCGCCCAGGAGCATGCGCTTGTCGCCCGGGACCCGCTGCGCATCGAGGTCATCGAGGCCGCCCAGGCCCGGTTGTCGGTGCTGCGCGATCCGCAGGCGGCCCAGGCGCGCTGGGGCGATCGCTGGGTCGTGGCCGAGTCGGGGGACCCGGCCGCGACGCTCACCTGCCACCCGGCGGTGAAGGCCTGGGTGCAGGACTTTCACGGCCTGCTGGCCGCGCAGACCGGCGATCTGGTGCGTTCCACGGCCTGCCTGTCGGCAGCCTTCGAGGCGGCGCAGGCCAGCGGCCAGCTGCTGCGCGCAGTGCTGATTGCCACCAATATCGGCACCGGCCTGAACACCCTGGGCGACCACGAGGCTGCGCTCGAATGGATGCAGCGCGCGCTGGAGCTGGCGCGGCCCACCGCCTGGCCCACCAGCATGGGCCTGAGCCTGCTGCAGGCCGGTGAGACCCTGCGCATGCTGGGCCGGCTCGACTCCGCCCAGGCCTGGCTGCGCGAGGCGCTGCAGACCCTGGAGCCGCTGCGCGAATCGCGTTTGACCGCCATGGCCACGATGTACCTGGCCGAGGTGGCAATGGACCATGGTGATGCCGCAACCGCCCTGCGCCTTTTCGAGCAATTGCAGCAGCAGGCCGATGCCAGCAGCTACCGCGACTTCCAGATCGGTTGCCGCGGCGGCCAGGCCCGCGCGCTGGCCCTGCTGGGGCGGCCGGAGCAGGCCCTTGCCCTGGCCCAGCAAAGCCTGGATTTGGCCAGGCAAAGCGTCGACGTGCCCCGCCAGGTGGCCGCCCTGGGCGTGCTGGCCGACCTGCATGCGCAGGCGCAGCCGACCGTGCCCGGTGACACGAGCGCCTCCAGCATGGCCCTGGTGTACCTGAATGAGGCCATGGCCCTGGCCGACAACCATGCCGGCCTGAGCCTCAAGCCCGACATGCTGCAGGCCGCGGCGCGCGAGCATGCCCGCCTGGGCCAGCACCTGCGGGCCTACGAGCTGATGATCAAGACGGTCGAGGTCATGAATGCCCTGCACGGCAGCAGCACCGGCAAGCAGGCCACGGCGATGGAGATCCGCCACCAGACCGAGCGGGCCCAGGTCGAGCTGAAGCACCATCGCGCCCTGGCTGTGGCCGAAGCGCAGCGCGCCGCCGTGCTGCAGCAGACCAGTGCGACCCTGGAGCGGCTCAGCGCCGCGGGGCAGGAGATCACCGCCCATCTCGACGGTGCCGACGTGGTGCAGACGCTGGCCCGCCATGTCCATGGCCTGCTCGACGCCCACGCCTTTGCCCTCTATCTGCCCGCGGCCGATGGCCGGCATCTGCAGGCTGTCTTCCATATCGAGGCGGGCCAGGCCACGGCCGCCACCCGTGTGGCCCTGGGCGATGCCGATCAGCCCGCCGCCCGCTGCGCCCGCGAACGGCGCGAGCTGCTGCTGGAGGCGGGGTGCAGGCTGCTGGCGCCGATGCTGATCGGCGAGCGGCTGCTGGGCGTGATGGCGCTGCAGGCGCTGCCGGGCCAGGCCTATGGCGAGCGCGAGCGCCTGGTCTGCCGCACGCTGTGCGCCTATGCCGCGATTGCACTGGACAACGCCCAGGCCCACGCCCAGCTGCGCCAGGCGCGCGACAAGCTGGTGGACAAGGAAAAGCTCGCCGCGCTGGGCTCCCTGGTGGCGGGCGTGGCCCATGAGCTGAACACGCCGATAGGCAATGGTCTGCTGATCGCCAGCAGCCTGCGCGACAAGACCCATCAACTGGCTGGTATGGCCCAGGGGCCTAACCTGAAGCGTGCCGACCTGCATGCCTTCGTCAGCGAGGCCACCGAGGGCTTCGAACTGATCATGCGGGGGCTGACCAGCGCCGCCAGCCTGGTCAGCAGCTTCAAGCAGGTGGCGGTGGACCAGACCAGCGAGCAGCGCCGCCGCTTCAATCTGCAGCAGACCTGTCTGGACGTGGCCAAGTCGCTGACCAGCAAGGTAAGGCTGGCCGGCCATCAGCTGAGCGTCGGCATTCCCCCCGAGCTGGAGCTGGACAGCTACCCCGGCCCGCTGTGCCAGGTCCTCAACAACCTGATCGACAACAGCCTGCTCCACGGCTTTGCCGAGGGCGTGCCCGGCCAGATGCGGCTGACGGCCGAAGCAACCGAGCCCGCACGCGTGCTAATGCGCTTTGCCGACGACGGCCGCGGCATCGCCAGCGAGCATCTGAAGCGGGTGTTCGAGCCCTTCTTCACCACCCGGCTAGGCCAGGGCGGCAGCGGCCTGGGCCTGAGCATCAGCTACAACATCGTCAACTCGCTGCTGCAGGGGCAGATCAGCGTGAGCAGCAGCCCGGGCGAGGGGGCGGTGTTTGTGCTGGATCTGCCTTTGAGTGTTGAAGCCTAGCGTCGGCCGAACATCATCTGCCGCGCCAGCGCCGATTTGAGCCCCGGCAGCGCCTGCACCGCCGCCAGCCCCAGGCCCCGCGCGGCCGGCAGGCCCGGCCAGCGCCAGGTGAAGCTGCGGGCCAGAAAATCGGTGGCCAGCAGGGTGCTCCAGCGGTCCGGGGCGCGCTGCCACTCCACGCTTCTCAGCGCGGCGTCGACATCGCCGTGCTTCAGCGCATGGACCAGCGCAAACGCATCGCGCAGGCCCAGATTCATGCCCTGGCCGGCCACCGGATGCAGGGTCTGCGCCGCATTGCCTATGCGCACCGTGCGGCCCTGCACCAGGCTGCGCTCGGCGTTCAGGCCCAGGGGGAATGACTTCAGCGGGCTGATGCCGGTGATGCGGCCGGTGCTGGCGTGCAGCAGGTGGTTCAGCACCGTGATGCGCTGGGCATCGCTGAGGCCCGCCACATCATCGTCTCGCGCATCGACACACCAGACCAGGGCCGCGCGCGGCTGGCCGTCCAGCGGCTTCAGCGGCAGCAGGGCCAGCGGGCCCTGGCGCGTGAAGCGCTCGTAGGCCACGCCCTCGGGGCTGCCCGGGGCCAGGGTGACGGTGCCGACCCAGGCGGTCTGCTGATAGTCGTGCGTGATCGCCTTGCGTGCCTGCTCGGCGAACACCCCGCCCTCGGCCACCACGGCCAGATCGAAGGGCTCGGCGATGCCGGCATCGACCTCGACGCCGCCGGCCGTGGCCTTCAGCCCCCGCACCGGTTCGCCGAAACGGTTGACGAGGCGCTGCGGCTGCTGGGCCTGCAAGGCCAGCCAGGCCTGCTGCAGCGGCGCCAGCACCTGGCCGTAGCTGAGCACGGCACCCAGCTGCGGCACGGCCTGCTCCATGGCGGTGATGCGCACCTCCGGTTCCCCGAGTTCCAGGCCCAGCAGGCGGCGCGGCGTGGGCGGGGCCTGCGAAACCTGCACCTCGCGTATCGCCTGGGCCTGGGCCGCCGGCCAGGCGCCCAGGCGCTGCAGCAGCTGCACGCTGCCCAGCGACAGGGCCAGCGTGCGCGGATCGCCGGAGATGTCTTTCTCCAGCGGCCGGGCGTCGAACAGGCTGATCTGCGCCCGCGGCAGCTGGGCGGCCGCATGCAGGGCCAGGGCCAGGCCGACCGGGCCGGCACCGATCACGGCGATGCGCAGCGCGGCGGCGTCATGCAGGGACTCAGGCAGGGTTTCAGGCAGGGCGCTCATCCGACATCTCGCTGCATTCAAGGACGCGTATTATTGGCCGCACCCGAATTTCCGGGGTGGTTCAGGGAGTGGATCATGGGACTGATGGATTTCATCAAGAAACAGTTCATCGACATCATCGAGTGGACGGAGAGCGGCGACGGTGTGCTGGCCTGGCGCTTCCCCATCGCCGACCGCGAAATCCAGTATGGCGCATCGCTGACGGTGCGCGAGTCCCAGCTGGCGGTGTTCGTCAACGAGGGCAAGGTGGCCGATGTGTTCGGCCCCGGCATGCACACGCTGACCACCCAGACCCTGCCGGTGCTGACCTATCTGAAGAACTGGGACAAGCTGTTCGAGTCCCCTTTCAAGAGCGACGTCTATTTCGTCAGCACCCGCCAGCAGATCGACCAGCGCTGGGGCACGACCCAGCCGGTGACCATACGCGACAAGGACTTCGGCGCGGTGCGCCTGCGCGCTTTCGGCAACTATGCCTACAGCGTCGTCGATGCCAAACTGTTCCATACCCAGATCTCGGGCACCCGCGACACCTACACGGTGGCCGACCTCGAAGGCCAGCTGCGCGGCCTGATGCTGCAGCACATCAGCGATGCGGTGGCGGGCAGCGGCATTCCTTTTCTGGACCTGGCGGCCAACCAGGTCGAGTTTGCCAAGCAGTTGCAGGAAGCCAACCAGCCCGAGTTCGCCAAGCTGGGCCTGCGCCTGGACCAGGTGACGGTGCAGAGCGTTTCGCTGCCTGAGGAGTTGCAGAAGATCCTCGACCAGAAGATAGGCATGGGCATGGTCGGCAACGACATGGGCAAGTTCATGCAATACCAGACCGCGCAGTCGCTGCCGAAGTTCGCCGAAGGCGCGGCCGGTGGCGGCGTGGTCGGCGATGCCATGGGCTTGGGGGCAGGTGTTGCCTTGGGCCAGGTGATGGCCCAGCAGCTGAATCAGGGCCTGCAAGGCGCGCCGGCGGCCGCCGCTGCTGCGGCGCCGGCCAGCCTGCGGCCCGACGAGGTCATGGCCACGCTGGAAAAGCTGGCCGATCTGAAGGGCAAGGGCATACTGACCGAGGAAGAGTTTTCGGCCAAGAAGGCGGAGCTACTGAAGAAATTAGTCTGATAGCTTGCGGGACAGACCTTGAGAGCCGGGCTTGCCCGGCCGATAGCTCTGTCCCCAACTGACTAGGTATTCCAGCTCTTGGCCACCGAACCCTCCCCGCAACGCAGCTACCGCGCCGCCTGCCCCAATTGCGGGGCGCCGGTGGACTTTCGCTCGGCCGCTTCGGCCAGCGCCGTCTGCAGCTTCTGCCGCAGCACCCTGCTGCGCGAGGGCGATGCGCTGCGCCGCATCGGCCAGAGCGCCGAGCTGTTCGATGATCATTCGCCCTTGCAGCTCGGCGCCTCGGGCCGCTACCAGGGCGCCGCTTTCACGCTGGTCGGCCGGCTGCAGTACGGCTATGCCGAGGGCACCTGGAACGAATGGCATGCGCTGTTCGACGGCGGTGACGGCGCGCAGAAGTCGGCCTGGCTGTCCGAGGATAACGGCGCCTATGTCTTCAGCTTCGAGCTTCCGCTCAGCGGCGAGGTGCCGACCGCCGTCGAACTGAGCGCCGGCGAGCGCCGGCTTGTTGCCGGGCTGGCCTGGGACGTGGCCTCGGTCACCCGCGTCAAGCTGCTGGCGGCGCAGGGCGAACTGCCGCATGCGCCGAATCTGACGAGCGAGTTCGTTGTCGCCGATCTGCGCAACGAGCGCGCCGAGGTCGGCACGCTGGACTACGCTGATCCGGCGCAGCCGACCTGGAGCGTGGGCCGGGCGGTTGCCCTGTCCGAGCTGGCGATGACGGGCCTGGCCGAAGGCGCCGAGAAGACGCTGAAGGGCCGCTCGGCCGAGTGCCCGAGCTGCGGCACCTCGCTGCAGATCACATTGGACAGCACCCAGTCCATCGTCTGCCAGCAATGCCATGCGGTGGTCGATCTGTCGCAGGGCGTCGGGGCCGACCTGAAGCATTACGCCCAGGCCGCCAACACCTTGGAGCCATTGCTGCCGCTGGGCAGCAACGGCGTGCTGACTTTTGGCAAGCTCGGTCCGCTGCCTTGGGCAGTGGTCGGCTATATGGAGCGCTGCGACGCGCCTGACGGTGACGACGAGCAGACCTTCTGGCGCGAGTACCTGCTCTACAACCAGCGTGCCGGCTTTGCCTTTCTGGTCGATGCCGAGGATGGCTGGTCCTGGGTGCGGCCGCTGACCGGCACACCGACCGGCCGCGGCGACCGCCTGCAGTTCGAGGGCGACAGCTATCAAAAGCGCTACAGCTATCCGGCCAAGGTGAGCTATGTGCTGGGCGAGTTCTACTGGCGCGTGACGCGCGACCAGCGCAGCCTGAATACCGACTACCAGGGCCAGGGCAGCGCCGCACGCAAGCAGCTCAACCGCGAAGAGACCGGCAGCGAGGTCACCTGGTCGGCCGGCGAGAAGCTGGATGCCAGCGCCATCGCCCGCGCTTTCAAGCTGCCCGACGACCGCCTGGCCGCGCTGCAGCGCGACGCGGCGCCGACCGGCCTGGGCGATATCGGCGATGTGCTGGGATCGGCTGGCGGCCTGCTCAAGCCGCTGCTGATCTTCGGTCTGCTGGTGATCGTCATCATCGCCGTCACCCGTTGCGGCAGCGACGACTGCGACGGCTACCGCAACACCTATGGCGCCGACAGCGCCGAGTACCGCCAGTGCCAACGCTCGGGTGGCAGCGGCCTGCGCACCAGCGGCGGCTCCTACGGCGGCTTCAGCAGCGGTGGCGGCGGCCACAAATAGTTTTCAACCCAAGCATCTTTTCAAGGAGAAGGTTATGGAAGGCTTTGAATGGCTCAAGCCCGGCATCGTGCTGGGTTCCATCCTCTACGCCCTGATCGGCGTGCTGGTGTTCTGGATCAGCTTCGTCATCATCGACAAGCTGACCCCCTACAAGCTGTGGGAGGAGATCGTCCATCACAAGAACGTCGCCCTGGCCATCGTCGTCGGCGCGATGTGCATCTCGATCGGGCAGATCGTGGCTGCGGCGATACATGGCTAGCGGGGTCCGTCAGGACATCGCGCGCAGGCGACGCCACAGCGTCGTGCGGCTGATGCCCAGGCGCTGGGCGGCAACATGGCGGTTGCCACGGGAGGCGGCCAGCGCGTCGCGTATCGATTGGTCGCTCAGGGGCGCGCGCGCGTCGCTGTCCGCTTCACTGGCGTTTTCGAAGAGTTCCGGCAAAGTCACGCGCAGCAGTTGCTGATCGCCTGCCTCGGACGCCGGCTGCGCCGAGAGGAATACGGCCAAGCGCTCGACGACGTTCTCCAACTCCCGAACGTTGCCCGGCCACTGGTAGCGGCACAGCATGGACGAGATGTCCTCGATCACGGCCTCGGCGGCATGGGGCAGACCCAGTCTTTGCAGCGCCGCTTGCAGCAACTGCTCGGCCAGCACCGGAATGTCCTCGGCCCGCTCGCGCAGCGGCGGAAGGTGCAGGTTCAGAATATTCAGGCGGTAGTACAAGTCCTCGCGGAACTGGCGCAGCCTGACCATTGCCATCAGCGGCTGATGCGTGGCCGAGATGATGCGCACGTCGACCGGAATCGTGTCGGTGCTGCCCAGCCGGACCACCTCCTTCTCCTGCAGCACGCGCAACAGCCGAGTCTGCAGCGACAACGGCATGTCGCCGATTTCGTCCAGGAACACGGTTCCCGTGTGGGCCACCTCGAACAGCCCGGCTTTGCCGCCCTTGCGTGAGCCGGTGAACGCGCCTTCCTCGTAGCCGAACAGTTCGCTCTCCAGCAACGGCTCCGGGAAGGCCGCGCAATTGATCGCGACGAAGGGCTTGTCGTTGCGCGGGCTGGCGTTGTGAATGGCTTGCGCAAACAATTCCTTGCCGGTGCCGCTTTCGCCGGTCAGCAGCACTGTCGAGCCGGTGGCCGCGTAGCTCTTGGCCATCGCCTTGGTGCGGACCAAGGCCGGGCTGGCGCCGGCGATCTGGTCAAAGAAGTAGCGTGCGACCGGCTTGCGCGACCGGGCAGCCACGCGCAGCCGGGTGTCTGCGTTGCGGATGTTCTTGGCGTCGTAGAGTGTCAGCACCGCGCCGGCCAGACCGCCGCGCTCGCGGATGGCAATGCGGTTGGCGATGAACGGCCGCTGCCGGAATTCGATCACCTGTGCGATCTCGTCCCTGCCCGAATCGAGCACCGCCTTCAGCGACAGCGTCGGTGCCAGATTGCTCAGCAGCTTGCCGACCGCATCGGGTGCGGGCAGGCCCAGCAACTGCTCCATGGGTGGATTGACGGCGGTGATGCGCCCCTCCTCGTCAGTGGCCAGCACCGCTTCCTGGAGGTGTTGCAGCACGCTGTGAAGCCGTTCGTGGCGCCCCGCCTCCAGGCGGGAGACGTGGGCCAGTTCGAGTGCATCGTCCAGCGCCAGGCGCACCGCAGCCGCGCTGTAGGTGAGGATGCCGTGGATGCCGCGCTGCTCCGCCAGTTCGACCACGACGCTGGAGCCCACGATCACCGTGTGACCGGCCGCCGCCAGGCTCATGAAGCAATCGCGCGCCTCATCGGCTGTCTGGTAGGCGAGCTGGTCGATATCCAGGTTCAGCAGTGCCTTCATCGACGCCAGCTCCGGCACGGTGTCGCGGTAGGTCACCAGCCCGACACGCTCCGAGATCTGGCGCGCCCTGAGCAGGGCCACCAGGATGTCGTAGCCGCTGACCTTGATCACCGCCACCGGCGTCGCCAGCGTCGATTTGAGTATCGAGGCATTGGCTCCGGCGGAGATGAACACGTCCGCCAGACGGTCCCGTTCGCGTTGCTTGGCCGCCAGATTGGCCTGTTCGAACACTTCGTCGATGACCTCGATCTCGGCACGCCCCACGTACTCGGGTAGCACCGAGTGGACCACCCGGGTCAGGCCCTTGTAGCCGATCACGCAGATTCGAGGCAGCGGGCCGGTGGGCAGTTTCTGCATGGCTGGAACCTTACTCAAGCGAGGTTGAATCACGGGAAAACCCGGTGTTTCACTAAGCGTTTAACAATGTTTCAGTGAACGCTGTATTGAAACATGGTCGAACAATACAGTTCAAGTTTTATATTTAATTTATATGTAAATCAATAACTTAGAGAATTTCAAGAGTGCTGGCATGTTGATTGCTATATGTTCCTTGAGTAGTTTCTATGTAACGGTCAAACCTAGGTGGAACCCTAATGAAATCATTGGCCGATGTGGTGGTGTTGGACCTCACCCATATGCTGTCCGGGCCGTATGGCGCGATGTTGCTGACCGATCTCGGCGCGCGCACGATCAAGGTCGAGCCGCCCGGCAAAGGCGAGGGCACGCGGCAATTGCTGGCGCAGAGCAGCGAGTATTCGCGACAAGGCATGGGCGCCTATTTCCTGACGCTCAACCGCAACAAGGAAAGCGTCTGCGTCGACCTGAAGTCGGATGAGGGCCGGGCGGTTTTCTACGACCTGGTGCGCCAGGCCGACGTCGTGATCGACAACTTCAGCGTTGGCGTGACGCGCCGCCTGCGCATCGATCACGACACGCTGGCCGCCATCAATCCGCGCATCGTCACCTGCTCGATCTCCGGCTTTGGCGAGACCGGGCCCGAGACCGCGAGGCCGGCATTCGACCAAGTCGTGCAGGGCATGGGTGGCGGCATGTCCATCACCGGCACCGAAGACAGCGGCCCGGTGCGCTCGGGCATACCGATCGGCGATCTGGGGGGCGGTGTGTTCGGTGCGATGGGTGTGCTGGCCGCGCTGGTGTCGCGCAACATCACCGGGGTGGGCAAGCATGTCGACGTATCCATGCTCGACGTGCAGATTTCGTTGCTCAACTACATGGCCACGATGTACCTGATGTCGGGCAACGTGCCCGGGCGCCTGGGCAACGGGCACTTCGTGCACGTGCCCTACAACACCTACCGCACCCAGACGAATCACATCATCATCGCCTGCATCGGCGACGCTTTCTTCGAGCAGTTGCTGACCGTGCTGAACAGCCCGGCGCTGCGCGACGAGCGGTATCTGAAGCAGCCCGCTCGGCTTGCCGACATGGCCTTGATCGACAGCGTGATCGAGGCCGAGTTGCTGACGGGCACGGCCGATCACTGGCTGGCCAGGCTGCGCGCCGCGCGCATTCCCTGCGCCCCGGTGAACAGCTTCGAGCAGGCGCTTGACGACCCGCAGATCCTGGCCCGCAACATGGTCGTCGATGTGACCCTGCAGTCGGGCGAGGTGGTGCGCATGCCCGGCAATCCAATCAAATTCGCCGGCGAGCCGGAGCAGGCCTTCACCGCCCCGCCGCTGATCGGCGAACACACCGACGCCGTGCTGCGCGAACTGCTGCACTACCCGGGCCAGCGTCTGGCCGAGTTGCGCGAAAAGGGCGTCATCCAATGAGCGCGCACCTGCCGCCGACCGCCACATCGATACATCCCCTCAATTCCAGGAGAGCCCCATGAGCCAGAGCGCTGTGACCCCGTACCGACTCGGCGTCGATGTCGGCGGCACGTTCACCGATTTGCTGCTGATCAACGAAACCAGTGGCGAGACCTTCTCGGCCAAGGTGCCTTCAACTCCGGCCGACTCGTCCATCGGCGTGCTCAACGGCATCGCCAAGATCTGCGAGCAAAACGGCATCGACCCCTCGCACATCACCCATGTGATGCACGGCACGACGGTCGCCACCAACACCGTGCTCGAAGGCAAGGGCGCGCGGGTCGGCCTGGTCACCACCTCCGGCTACCGCAATGTCCTGCAGATCGCGCGCTCCTTCGTGCCGGGCGGTCTGGGCGGCTGGGTGATCTACAACAAGCGCGCGCTGATGGCGCCGCTGGAGCTGACCGTCGAGGCAGATGAGCGGCTGGATGCGCGCGGCGAGGTGGTCAAAGCGCTCGACGTCGATGCGATGAAGAAGGCGCTCACCGCGCTGAAGGCCAAGAACATCGAGGCGCTGACCGTCTGCCTGGTGAATGCCTATGCGAATGGCAGCCACGAGCAGCAGGTGCGCGAGATTGCCGAGCAGGTGATGCCGGGCGTGCCGGTGTCGATCTCGTCGGAGGTGATCCCCGAAATGTATGAGTACGAACGGGCCGAGACGACGGTCGTGAACTCCTACATCCGCCCGGTCGTGTCCCGCTACATCGACAACCTGCACCGCGAGCTGAAATCCAAGATGAAGGACGTGCAACTGCATGTGCTGCGCTCGGACGGCGGCCTGTCCTCGGTCGAGGCGGCGGGCAAGAGCCCGGTCAACCTGCTGATGAGCGGGCCCGCGGGCGGTGTGGCCGGTGCGCAGTGGATCGCACGCGAATCCGGCTTTGGCAATCTGCTGACCTTCGACATGGGCGGCACGTCCACCGACGTCGCGCTGATCGAGAACGGCGTGGCGCAGACCCGGCGCGAGACCCGGGTGTCCGACGTGACCGTGCGTGCGCCGTCGATCGACGTACGCACCGTGGGCGCGGGCGGCGGCTCCATCGCCTACGTGCCCGACCTGACCAAGGCGCTGCGCGTCGGCCCGCAAAGCGCCGGCGCCTCGCCTGGCCCGGCGGCCTACATGAAGGGCGGCGACAAGCCGACCGTGACCGACGCCAATGTCGTGCTGGGCTATCTGCCCTCGTCATCCCGGCTGGGCGGCGACATGAAGATCGACCGCGCGCTGGCCGAGACCGCCATGGCGACGATTGCCACGCCGCTGGGCAAGTCGATCAAGGAGGCGGCCGAGGGTGTCATCAACATCGTCAACGAGAACATGTTCGGCGCGCTGCGCCTTGTGTCCATCGAACAAGGCCATGATCCGCGCGACTTTGCGCTGGTGGCCTTCGGCGGCGCCGGCCCCCTGCACGCCAATGCGCTGGGCCGGCTGATGGGCTCCTGGCCGGTGATCATCCCGCCGGCGCCGGGCGTGCTGTGCGCCTACGGCGATGCGACGACCCGGCTGCGCGACGAGGCCTCCCGCACCTTTGTGCGCCGCGTTTCCGAAACCACCGATGAAGAGCTGATCGGCCTGCTCGACGAGCTGACCCAGACCGCCTCGCAGTCACTGCTCGGCGAAGGCCTGCTGCCGTCGCAGCAGAGTGTGCAGTTCCAGATCGACGTCCGCTACCGCGGCCAGGGCATGCGGCTGACGCTGCCGGTCACGCGCGACGAGTTTGTCCGCGACGGCATCGCGGGCGTGACGCAGCGCTTCGACGCGATGCACACGCAGTTGTTCACCTTCGCCCTGGATGCGGCGCACGAGGTGGTCAACCTGCGCGCCGTGGTGCAGGGGCCGGAGACCAAGGTGCGCGCCGGGCAACTGCCGCGTGGCAATGGCGATCCGGTCGAGGCGGTGATCGACGAGGCCATGGTCTTCGTCGACGGCGCCGATCGCCACGCCCGCATCTATGACCGGGCACGACTGAAGGCCGGCGACCGGGTCCCCGGTCCGGCCATCGTCTGCCAGATGGACACGACCACGCTGATCCTGCCCGGTCACACCGGCGAGGTCGACGCCGTCGCCAACATCCTCATCCGTCCCAACGCCTGAGCCCGTTGCTGACCGCCGCCAACGCCACCCACAGGACACTGACATGACTGCACAAATCATCCAGACCAACAGCGCGCCGTTCCAATCGGTCGAGCTGGACTCGATCACACTGGACATCATCGAGAACGCGCTGCGCAATGCGCGTGCCGAGATGGACGCCGTGCTGTTCCGCACCGCCATGTCGCCCGGCATCCGCGAGCAGCACGATGCCTTCCCGATGATCGCCAACAACGACGGCAAGATGGTCGTCGGCCAGTTCGGCTCCTTCATCCACGGCTTCGTGTCTCAGTACGAGGACACGATCGAGGAGGGCGACGTCTTCCTGACCAACGATCCCTACTCGTGCAACGGCGCGGTCAGCCACCTGAACGACTGGCTGACGATGATGCCGATCTTTCACGACGGCCGCCTGGTCAGCTGGGCCGCGATGTTCGGCCACATGACCGACAACGGCGGCAAGGTGCCCGGCAGCCTGCCTACCGACGCGGCGCAGATCTTCGAGGAAGGCCTGCAGATTCCGCCGGTGAAGATTGTGCGCAAGGGCCAGCTCAACAAGGAGCTGCTGAACCTGCTGCTGCGCAACTCGCGCGTGCCGGAATGGAACCGCTCCGACTTCAACGCCATCCTGGCCTCGCTGCGCCTGGCCGAGCGCCGCGTGCACGAGATCGTGACGCGCTTCGGCGTCGATCACTACATCGCGGCGATGGCCGAGATGCTGGAGCGCAACCGCCATGCGATGAGCGCCATCATCAAGATGGTGATACCTGAGAAGAAGGCCTACTTCGAGGACTACATCGACGACGACGGCGTCGGCATGGGCCCCTACAAGGTGGCCTGCAGCCTCTGGCGCGAAGGCGATGTGGCGCATTTCGATTTCACCGGCACTGACCCGCAGTCGATCAGCTCGGTCAATTTCTTCCTCAACGAAGAAATGTTCAAGATGTTCCTGGGTGCCTTCTTCATCAACATCTTCGACCCGCAGATCCTCTTCAACGACGGCTTCTACGATCTGGTCAAGGTGACGATCCCCGAGGGCAGCATCCTCAAGCCCAAGCGCCCGGCCGCGCTGTCCTGCCGCACCCACCTGCTGGGCCGCATCTTCGACATCATGGGCGGCCTGCTCGGTCAGGGCTCGCCCGAGGTGCTCAACGCCGCCGGCTTCTCCGACAGCCCGCACCTGATGTACTCCGGCTACGACAAGAACGGCGAGTGGTATCAGCTGTTCCAGATCGGCTTCGGCGGCGTGCCCGGCCGGCCCTCCGGTGACGGCCCGGACGGGCACTCGCTGTGGCCCGCCTTCACCAACGTGCCCAACGAGTTCCTGGAGAGCTACTTCCCGCTGCGCATCGTGCGCTACGAGGCGATCGCCGACTCCGGCGGCGCCGGGCTGCATCGCGGCGGCAACGGCGTGTGCACCGCCTACGAATTCCTGGAGCCGGGCGAGATTTCCATCCACGACGACCGCTGGCTGACCTATCCCTGGGGCGTCAACGGCGGCAACCCCGGCGGGCGCAGCAACAAGGAGCTGGTGCGCGCCGATGGCAGCCGCGAATGGCTGCCCGCCAAATGCGACCGCATCAAGGTGGTGCCGGGCGATGTCCTGTACTTCAACACCTGGGGTGGCGGTGGCTGGGGTGACCCGCTGAAGCGTCCGGCAGAGCGCGTGGCCACCGACGTTGAGCGCGGCCTGGTGTCCCGCGCCGGCGCACGGCTCTACGGCGTGGTGGTGGGCGAGGACTTCAGCGTTGACATCTCCGCCACCGAGGCCTTGCGTGCCGAGATCGCCGCAAGCCGGCCGCCCATCGAGCTGTTCAACCGCGGCGGCACGATCGAAGAGCTGAAGGCGCGCTGCAAGGCCGAGACCAGCTTCGAGCCGCCGCGGGCGCCGAAGTTCGCCAACTGGATGGGCGCTGCCAAGCCAGGCCTGCCGGCCTGAGCGCGGCCCTGACAACCCCGGGAACGACGCCATGACCGACCAGGTGCTCATCAACGAAGTCGGGCCGCGCGACGGCCTGCAGAACCAGAAAGTGGCGATCAGCACAGCCGACAAGCTGGCCCTGATCACCGCCCTGGTCGAGGCCGGCTTGCCGGCGATCGAAGTCAGCAGCTTCGTCTCGCCCAAGGCCGTGCCGCAGATGGCCGATGCCGACGCGCTGTTCGCTCAGCTGCCGTCGCCCGAGCGCATCCGCTATTCCGCCCTGGTGCCCAATCTGCGCGGGCTGGAGCGGGCCCTGGCGGCTGGCGTGCGCGAGATCGCGGTGGTGCTGTCGGCCACCGAGACCATGAACCAGCGCAACATCAACATGGGCCTGGCACGCGCCGCCGAGGTGTCGGCCGAAACGCTGGCCGCTGCTGCCGCCGCCGGCCTGCGCACCAAGGCCTATGTGGCGGTGGCCTTCAGCTGCCCCTTCGAAGGTGCGGTCGATGCGGCCGTGGTGATGCGCCTGGCCGCGCAGATGCGCGCCGCAGGCGCCGCCGAGATCGTCATCGCCGACACCATCGGCGCGGCCGATCCTCGCGCCACCGGCCGGCTGATGTCAGCCCTGGCCGGCGAACTGGGTGCCGCCCATCTGGCCGCGCATTTCCATGACACGCGCGGCTTCGCGCTGGCCAATGTCTGGGCCAGCGTCGAGGCCGGCATCCGCACCTTCGACGGCAGCCTCGGCGGCCTGGGCGGGTGCCCGTTCGCCCCCGGCGCTGCCGGCAATGTCGCCACCGAGGACCTGGTGCTGATGCTGGAGCAATGCGGCCTGCACACCGGCATTGACGTGCCTGCATTGCGGCGCGCCATCGTCCTGGCCGAGCGCCTGGTCGGCTACCCGCTTGGCGGGCGCACGGCGCGCTGGCTGCAGTCGCAGGACCTGCGCACTGCGGCGGCGGCAGCTTCCTCCACCGCCACCTGTTGAAGCCATGATCAACGTCAGACAACTCAGCTCGTCGGTGGCCCCGCTGGCCATCATCGCCGGCCTGCTCTACGCCGGACTGTTCGTGAAGCCGGCCGTACCCGTCAGCAATATCGAGGCGGCGGTCATCGGCCAGCGCGACACCTTCTACGGTATTGCGGCCCCGGCGCCGCAGACTCTGTGGGCGGTCGGCCGCGACGGCAAGGTCGTGCGCAGCGAGGATGCCGGCCGCCAATGGAAGCTGCAGGCCACGGGTTCGGCCGAGAACCTGCAGGCCATTGCTGCCTGGACTGCCAACGAGGCGGTGGTGGTCGGCAATGCCTCGACCGTGCTGACCACGGCCGATGGCGGCGCGCATTGGAAGACCGTGACGGGTGTGCCCAGCCAGAGCGAGGCGCGCAAGCTGATCCGCGTGCGGCTGGGCACCGCCGGCCTGGCCCGGGCCGTGGGGGAGTTCGGCACCGTGCTGGCGTCTGCCGACAAGGGCGCCACCTGGCAGGCACTGGGCAAGAGCGAAGACATCGCCTGGCATGACATTGCCGAGCCGAGCGCGCAGACGCTGGTGATCGTCGGCGAGTTCGGCCGCATCCGCCGTTCGACCGACGCGGGCCAGAGCTGGAGCGAGGTGACCAGCCCGGTCAAGACCACGCTCACCGCCGTGGGCTTCCGGGATGCCAGCGAGGGCATTGCGGTGGGGCTGGACGGCGTGGTGCTGAGCACCGCCGACGGCGGCAAGAGCTGGCACAGCGAAGCCTCTCCGACCAAGGATCACCTGTTCGACCTGGCCCGCCAGGGCAGCGGCTGGGTGGCCGTGGGCGACAAGGGCGCGCTGCTGCGGGGCGACGCCGACGGCCGCTGGAGCGGCGCCCGCATCAGCCCCACCAGCTACGCCTGGCACACCCAGGTGCTGCCGGTGGACGGCTCGCTGTATCTGGCCGGCGCACAACTCGCGCGCCGCGACCTTGACCAAACTTTGACCCGGTTCTGATGACTAACAGCTCTCCTCCGTCCGCCGTACCCGCCAGCCTGTTCGCCCATCCGGGTGGCGGCTCCAGCCGCCTGGACCGCTTCGTCGCCCTTTGCATCCGCCAGCGCGTGCTGGTGATCGTGCTGATCTCGCTGCTGACGCTGATGTTCGCCGCCCTGGCCGTGCGCATCGAGATCAAGACCGTCTTCAGCGACCTGCTGCCCGAGAACCACCCCTACATCAAGGTTCACGAGCAATTCAAGCAGACCTTCGGCAGCTCCAACCTCGTCAGCATCATGCTGGAGGTCAAGGACGGCGACATCTTCACGCCTGCGGTGCTGGCCAAGATCACCCGGATCACCAAGGAGCTGCAGCGGGTCGATGGCGTCAACCAGTTCCAGGTGATCTCGCTGGCGGCCAAGAAGCTCAAGGAGGTGCGGGCCTCGACCGAGGGCATCGACATCACGCCGCTGATGTGGCCCGAGCCACCCAGCAGCAAGGAGGGCATTGCCAAACTCAAGGACTCGGTGCTGCGCAATCCGCTGGTCTATGGCGCCTATGTGTCGGCCGATCTGAAGGCCGCGCTGATCACGGTGGACTTCTACGATGCGGAGCTGAAGTACGACAAGGTCTTTGCCCAGATCAGCGCGATCAATCGCTCGGTCGAGGGCGACGGCGTCAGCCTGCGCATGGTCGGCGAGCCCATCCTGTACGGCTGGGTCAGCCACTACCTGCCCGAGACGCTGCGCATCTTCCTGCTGACCCTGGCGGCGCTGATCGCGCTGCTGTTCATCACCGCGCGCACCTGGCGCGGCACGCTGCTGCCGCTGCTGGCCGGCGCGGTGAGTTCGATCTGGGCGCTGGGCACGGCCCGGTTGCTGGGCTTCCATATGGACCCGCTGATCATCGTGGTGGCCTTTCTGATCATGGCGCGGGCGATCTCGCATGCGGTGCAACTGGTCTCGCACTTCGACGACGAGCTGGAGCGCGGCGCGCCGAACTCGACCGTCGCCGCCATGGCCGCCATGCGGGGGCTGTTCAAGCCCGGCATGCTCGGCGTGGTGGCCGACGCGGGCTGCATGATTGTGGTCATCCTGGTGCCGATTCCGCTGCTGCAGAAGGTGGCCATCATCGGCACCGTCTGGGTGCTGACGATCGCCGTCAGCGCCTGCGTGCTGACGCCGGTGCTGCTGTCCTTCATCAAGCATCCGCGCCGCCACGCCCACGGCCTGAACATCCAGCCGGCGATGCGCACGGTGCTGACGCGTTGCGCCGCGCTGGCGCTGTCGCCGCGGCGCTATGTGGCGGTGGGCGCCACGGCGGCGCTGTTCGTCGGCGGCACGTTGTATGCGTTCAATCTGAAGGTCGGCGACGCCAACCCCGGCTCGCCCATCCTGTGGGGCGATTCGACCTACAACCAGGACGCGGCGGCGATCAACAAGCGCTTCCAGGGCGCCGACCGCATGTTCGTCGTCGTCTCGGGCGACAAAACCGATGCGCTGAAGGAGCCAGCGGCGCTGCGCACCATGGCCCAGCTGCAGGCCTTTCTGGAAAGCCAGCCCGAGGTCGGCGGCACGGTCTCGATGGCGGATCTGGTGCCCGAGATGAAGCGCGTGCTGCGCGAGGACAACCCGCGCTACCGCGAGTTCGGCTCCAGCGCCGCCGACAACGGCGAAATCATGTATCTGTTCACCTCGTCCAGCGACCCGGGCGACATCGACCGCTTCGTTGAGCCTCAGTACAAGGACGGCTCGGTGACCGTGTTTTTCCGCGACCACCGCGGCGAGACCATCCGCGCGGCCGTGGCGCGGGTCGAGGCCTTCATTGCCGCACACCCCGACAGCCCGGTGAAGATCCAGCTTGCCGGCGGCCTGGTCGGCGTGCTGGCCGCCGTCAACGAGATCATCTTCGCCAAGCAGATCGAGAGCATCGCGCTGGCCCTGCTGGTGCTGGTGGTCTGCTGCGCGGTGACCTACCGCTCGCTGGCGGCCGGCATGTTCTTCATGGTGCCGGTGCTGCTGTCCAACGCCTTGACCTTCAGCTTCATGGAGTTGATGGGCATCGGCATGAACATCAACACCCTGCCCATTGCCGCCTTGGGCATAGGCCTGGGCGTGGACTACGCCTTCTACGTGATCGACGAGATCCGCGAGGAGTTGCGCCGCGGGCTGACGTTGGAGCAGGCGGTCAACAGCTCGATGCTGGGCGCCGGCCGAGGCGTGCTGGTGACGGCCGCCACGCTGATCACAAGCGTCGTGATCTGGTACTTCTCGTCGATCCGCTTCCAGGCCGAGATGGGGCTGCTGATGGCTCTTTGGCTGCTCATCTCCGCGTTGAGCTCGCTGCTGCTGATGCCCGCGCTGGTGGTGATCCTGAAGCCCGACTTCATCTTCGAACCCGCCCGCCAGGCGCGGAAGTCCCGCCCTCGCACCCAGGCCGTCAGCGCATGAGCGCCGCCAGCCATCACCCCAAGGCCCGGTCCGGCCCCAACACCCACCCAAAGAGGAGATCTTGATGAATCTGAACGCAGAATCGAATGGTCGGTCGAGACAGGGGGCTTTGCCGTCCCGCGCCAAGCCGGTCATGGTCGCCTTGCTGGCAGGCTTGGGCTCGGGCCTGGCGATGGCCGCCGAGGCCACAGCGGACGCCCCGGAGAGCACCTTCACGCTGGGCGGCTACGTGCGCAGCTGGGCGTCGATGAACCTGCAGGATCAGCCCGAGACCAAGGGCAACGACCGCTACAAGCTGTCCACGGCGCGGGCGTCACTGCTGCTCGATGCCGACTGGAAGCCCAGCAGCACACTGCGCTTCAAGGCGATCGCGCGCATTGACCGCGAGTACATGACCGACTATTTGAAGTCGCTTGAGGCGCCGCCCGGCGACAAGCCAGCGGGCTCGACGGCAGCCGTGTTCTCGACCAATGCGGGCGGCAATGTCGGCGGCCTGCGCAAGTTCTACGACAACTCGGAGCTGCGCGAGTGGTGGGCCGAGGCCGACCTGAGCGATCGCGTCAAAGTCAAGGTCGGGCGCCAGCAGATCGTCTGGGGCGAGACGGATTTCTTCCGTGCACTCGACGTCGTGCATGGTTTCAACTACACGTGGCGCTCCTTCCTCGAGGTCGAGAACGAGGAACTGCGCAAGCCGCTGATCATGGCCCGGGCGATGATCCAGGTGCCCGAGGCCAAGGGCTCGCTGGACATGTTCGTGCGTCCGGGCTGGGATCGCGACAGCGACATCGGCAATACCTACGATCTGGCCGGCGGCCGCTGGGCTTCACAGCCCACGCGCGGCGCGAGTTTCCTCTACGCCACCTCGTACAACTACCGCAGCGAGGGCGCCAGCCAGAAGGACGTGACCGGTGGCCTGCGCTGGCAGGGCATTGCCGGCCCGATCAACTACTCGGTGGCCTATCTGCGCACTTTCAACAACGATCCGGTGACCAACCCTTGTGGCGCCACGCTGGCCGCACTGTACGGTGGCGCGGCGATTCCGGCCGGGCAGGCCAGCACCTACAAGACCTTCAAGCAGGCACCCAAGGCCTGCGGCTTCGCCGGGGCCGGCCCGTTCGGCAACCCGCTGGAGTTCGGCGACTGGATCTTCCCCAAGACGGACATCCTCGGCATCACCGCCTCGGGCTATTCGACGGCGCTGGATTCGGTGCTGTCGACCGAGATCGCGTTCCAGAAAGACCGATCGTTCAACTATGGCGTCGACGGCGGCAAGTTCGGTCCGAATATCACGCCGGGCGCCTTCGGCATCATCCAGAAGAACGTGCTGACGATGATGTTCCGCATCGACCACAACGTCGATCTGACCCAGATCATCGGCACCAGCCGGCCGTCCTTCGGCTCGATCCAGTTCTTCAACACGCAGATCCTGAACTACAAGGCCAGCGATGAAATCGTCCAGCTGGCCTACTGGAACCGCACGCGTGCCAAGAACTCCGCGCTGCTGACCGGCATCCTGGCGATGAACTACAGCAACGACCGCATCAACCCGTCGTTGGCGGCGGGGTGGGACGTCAGCTATGGCGGCGGCTTCATCATCCCGGCGGTCGAGTGGGTGCTGGGTGACAAGTGGCGGCTGAAGGCCGAGCTGGACCTGTTCTACAGCGCCGGCAACCAGAAGCAGCGCTACCTGAATCCGGCCACGTTCGCCCTCGAGGAGCAGGGCCGCGGCGCGGGCCTGCTGGGCTATTTCTCCGGCTCGAACCAGGCCTTGCTGCGCCTGACGCGTCAATTCTGATCCGAAGATATCAACGCAAGGAACCGCGATGAACCACAAGCATTCGATACAGCTCGGCATGGCCGCGCTGCTCGCCGCCGGCATGACCCCGTTGCTGGCCGCCGAGCTGCCGGCCGGCACCACCATCAGCAAGGCCAATCTCGACCAGGTGAGGAATGACACCTTCGAGGGCAAGACGATCGCCAGCATGTTGCCCGAGCGGCTGGAGATGCAGATCCGCAACTACGGCCTGAGCCTGAAGCTGAAGAAGACGTCGGCGACGGCCCTGGACCCCAAGGCGGTGGAGGCCACCCGCAAGTACGCAGGCGAAGTCAGATACGACGCGGCGAAGAACGAGGTCAGTGGCTACAAGGCCGGCCTGCCGTTTCCCGATGTCAAACCCGATGACGCCAACTACGCGGCCAAGCTGGTGTGGAATCTGTACTACGCCTCGCCGACCGGGCAGGTGATGGATTTCAAGAAGTTCGCCTTCTTGCTGATCGACCAGGAAAAGGGCCTGGAGCGCCAGCAGAACTGGTTCTTCATGCGCTACTTCATGAAAAACCGCCTGACCGGTGCGGCCGCGCCGGTGGACGGCGATGGCACGGAGTTCACGCGCACCCTGCTGTTCGCGACCTTTCCGCAGGACATCCGCGGCCTGGGCACCTACACCATCCGCTACGACGGCCCGCAGTACGAGGACCAGTGGGTCTACATCAAGAACGCGCGCCGCACGCGGCGATTGGCGGGCGGCGCCTGGATGGACCCGATCGGCGGCACCGACCAGCTCAACGACGACATCGAAGTCTGGAACGCGCGCCCCAGCTGGTACAAGAGCTACAAGTACGTGACCAAGCGCTGGGTGCTGGCGATTGCCAATGGCAGCCGCGCCTGGGACGAGACGAAGAAGGGCACGCCGGATGAGTTCCCGACCGTCGACCTGGCCAACGCGCCGTTCTGGAACCCCAAGGACGAATGGGAGCCGCGCGAGGTGCATGTGATCGAGGCCACGCCGCCAGCCGAGCACCCGTACAGCAAGAAGACCATCTACCTGGACACGCAGATTCCGCGCGTGCACTTCGGCGAGGCCTACGACCGCAAGGGCGAGTTCTGGAAGTGGATGAGCTACTCGACGCGCGCGATCAAGGGCGATGACGGGGTGACCAACTATGTCTCGAACCAGGGGCATACGCTGGACTTCAAGCGCAAGCACGGCACGGTCTTCATCTCGCATCCGTCGTGGAAGACGAACACTGCGGTGAAGGCCGAAGACGTGACGCTGGGCAAGCTGGAAGCAGCCGGGCAGTAAGCTGGGCTTGTCGGGGTCGGCGCCAAGGCCGACCCCATGGTCCGGAATCGAGAGGGGGAATGGCATGGCAACACTGCCCAGCGGGCGCATCGGCTTGGGCCGGCGACCCGCGCTGATCATCGTCGACGCCACCGTCGGTTTCACCGATCCGGCGTCGCCGCTGGGCAGCGACAGCATCCGTGAGCTGGCCGTGATTGGCCGGCTGCTCGCCGGCTTCAGGTCACGCGGCTTGCCGGTGGTCTACACCGTCAATGCCTACCGGCACCCGGCCGAGGCCAGCGTGTTCCGCGAGAAGATTCCGTTGCTGAACCTGCTCGTTGCCGATACGCCGATCGCCGCCATCGCCGAGGTGATCGCGCCGCAAGCCGGCGAGATCGTGATCCGCAAGGGCGTGCCCAGCGCCTTCTTCGACAGTCCGCTGCGCCAGTTGCTGGTGGCCCAGGATGTCGACTCGGTGCTGGTCTGCGGCTTCACGACCAGCGGCTGCGTGCGCGCCACGGCGGTGGACGCCCTGCAGAGCAACTTCCGCCTGCTGGTGGCACGTGACGCCTGCGGCGACCGCGACGCCCAGGCCCACGAGGCCAATCTGCGCGACCTGAATCTCAAGTACGGCGACGTGGTGATGGCCGACGAGGCGCTGGCGATGCTGCCAGCCCTGTCGTAGTCCGGGCGATGGTGGCAGTGCCCGCCAACGCCGGCCCGCCGGACCTGCGCGTCTACTGGCAGCCGGGTTGCAGCAGCTGCCTGCGCCTCAAGGAATATCTGGAGGCGCGTGGCTTGCCCTATGTCTCACGCAATGTGCTGGCTGACCCGCAGGCCTATGCCGAACTGCAGCACCTGGGGCTGCGCCGGGTTCCCATCATCACCCGCGGCGGACGCTATGCCGACGGCCAGGTGCTGGCCGATGTCGCGCGCCTGGTCGGGCTGGACACGCCGGGCCTCTCCTTGCTGCCGCCGGCCGAGCTGCTGCGCCGGCTGCGGATCGGGCTGGCCACGGCGCAGGCGGGGCTGCGCCAGTTCGACGAGGGCCAACTGGCGGCCTCGCTACCGGACCGCCCGCGCACATGGGGGGAGCTGGCTTTCCACATCTTCAATGTCGCCGACGCCTGGGTCGAGCTCGGCGAGGGGACCGTGCTGACCTATGCGGCCTACAACCGCCTGCCCTTGCCAGGCCGCGGCGGGCGCGACGACCTGCTCGACTATGCCGTCCGGGTGCAGGCGCGTGTCGCGAACCGGTGGCTGCTGCACGGCGACGCCGTTGATTGGCAGGCCCGCGCCGATGTCTACTACGGTGTGCAGACTCAGCACCAGTTCCTCGAACGCACGGCCTGGCACTGCCTGCAGCACACCCGGCAGCTGCTTTCGCTGCCGACGGCGGGTGGCATGCGGTCGACGATGCAGCTGGATCAAGGCCTGCTCGACGGACTGCCGATGCCGCTGAAGGTGTGGGACTGAGGTCCGCGTCCGGGCCGCGCCGTCTCTGAGGGCGCCGGCCGGCTGTCGATACTGGGTTACGCTTCCCGGATGACCACCGACCCAGCGCCTGCCCGGGCCTCCCTCCCCGAAGTCCTGCTGCTCGCCAGCGTGTTCGTGATCGCCGCCTGCGGGCTTATCTACGAGCTGGCGGCGGGTGCGCTGGCCAGCTATCTGCTGGGCGACTCGGTGCTGCAATTCTCCACCGTCATAGGCACCTATCTGTTCGCGATGGGCATAGGCTCGTGGCTGTCGCGCTTTGTCGAACGGCAGCTGGTGGCGCAGTTCCTGCGCATCGAGTTGCTGGTGGGGGTGATCGGCGGGCTGATGCCGGCGGCACTGTTTGCCGCGCACAGCCTGCTGCCGAGTGCGGCGCAGGGGGCGTTCCGCACACTGCTGTACGCGCTGGTGCTGCTGGTTGGCGCGCTGGTAGGGTTGGAGATTCCGCTGGTGATGCGCATCCTGAAGCGCCATTTCCGCGAGCGCTACGCGCTCAAGCATCTGGTCTCTCAGGTGCTGACCTTCGACTATCTGGGCGCGCTGGTGGTGGCGCTGGCCTTTCCGCTGATCCTGGTGCCGCAGCTGGGGCTGATACGCACCGGCCTGCTGTTCGGCCTGCTCAATGTGGGCGTGGCGGTGTGGGCGCTGTGGCTGTTCCGCGGCGAGCTGCGGCGCTTGCGCAGCCATGCGCTGGCCTGCGCCGCAGCGGCGGCGGTGCTGCTGCTGGGGCTGGCCTGGGCCGACTCGCTGACCACCTGGGCCGAGGACCGTTTCTACGGCGAGAGCATCATCCTGCGCCAGAGCAGCGACTACCAGCGCATCGTCGTCACCAGCGGGCCGGCTGGCGTGCGCCTGTTCCTGAACGGCAATCTGCAGTTCCATTCGCGTGACGAATACCGCTATCACGAGGCCCTGGTGCATCCGGCGATGGCCGCCCACGGCGCGCCGCGCCAGGTGCTGGTGCTGGGCGGCGGCGATGGCCTGGCGGTGCGCGAGATCCTCAAGTACCCGAGTGTCGAGCAGGTCACCCTGGTCGAACTCGACCCGCGCATGACGCGGCTGTTCTCCGAGCAGCCGCTGATGCGCACGCTGAACCACGACGCGCTGCGCTCGCCCAAGGTCAGAATCGTCAACGACGACGCCTTCACCTGGCTGGAGCAGCACGAGAAGAGCTTCGACGTGATCGTCATCGACTTCCCCGACCCGACCAATTTCGCGCTGGGCAAGCTCTACACCACCAGCTTCTACCAGCTGATCGACCAGCACCTGTCGGCCGATGGCTATGCGGTGGTGCAGACCACCTCGCCGCTGGTCGCGCGGCGCAGTTTCTGGACCGTGGCGACGACGATAGAGACGGTGGGCCTGAGCGCCACGCCCTACCACGCCCATGTGCCCAGCTTTGGTGAGTGGGGCTTCATCCTGGCCAGCCACCGGCCCTGGCATCAGCCGGCGGTGCTGCCGGAGGGGCTGCGCTTCGTCACCCTGGCTGGTCTGCCCTCGCTGTTCGACTTCCCTCCCGATATGGAGCGCGTGCCGACCGAGGCGAACCGCCTGTCCAGCCAGGTGCTGGTCCACACCTTCGAGGAAGAGTGGGGGAAGGTGCATTGAATCCGGTTCGACGGAGCCTGCTGCTGGGCACCGCAGCCGGTCTGCTGGGTTGCCGCCCGGACGCCGCAGTGCTGCAGGGCGAGTGGGTCGGCGCCTCGCATGCGCGTGGCCACCGGCTGCGTGAGCTGAAGTCCGGCGCGCTGCCGGCACCGCAGGCCCGGCATCGCACCCAGGTGCTGATACTGGGCGCTGGAGTGTCAGGTCTTGCCGCCGCGCGCGGTCTCACACGGGCCGGCGTCAGCGATCTGCATCTGCTGGAGCTGGAGGACCGGGCCGGTGGCAACGCCCGCGGCCACCAGATGGGCGGCCTGCGCTGCCCGCTGGGTGCGCACTACCTGCCGCTGCCCGGCGAGCAGGCGCCCGAGGTGGTCGAGTTGCTGGAGGAGTTCGGCCTGTCCAAGCTGGAATTCGGCCGGCGGGTCTACGACGAGCGCCATCTCTGCCACAGCCCGCAGGAGCGGCTGTTCTACCAGGGTGCCTGGATCGAGGGCCTGCTGCCGCCGGCCGATGGTGACGCCACCACCCTGGCCCAGTACCGCCGTTTTGCCGACCGGGTCGAGCAGGTGCGCACGCAGCTGAGCTTTGCCATGCCCAGCCTGCGCGCGCACAGCTCCCCGGGGCTGGCACGCCTGGACGCAATGCCTTTTGCGCAGTGGCTGCAGGGCGAGGGCCTGGGCGACGCCAGGCTGCGCTGGTATCTCGACTATTGCTGCCGCGACGACTATGGCGCCGGCACCGACACGGTGTCGGCCTGGGCCGGACTGCACTACTTCGCCAGCCGCCATGGCTTCCATGCCCCGGGCGAGGAGGCCGAGCCCGAGCCGGTGCTGACCTGGCCTGAGGGCAATGCCTGGCTGGCCGAGCGCCTCGCCGCGCCGCAGCGCGAGCGCCTGCACACCGGCATGACGGTGTTGCAGGTCGACGAGCAGCGCCACCAGGTCGAGGTGCTGGCCTGGAACGAGGCCGCGCAGCGCATCGAGCAATGGACGGCGCAGACCGTCGTGTTCGCGCTGCCGCTGTTCATTGCCGGGCGCCTGCTGCGCTCATCGCTGCCGGCCTTGCAGACTGCCGCTCCACGCATGCGTTACGCGCCATGGCTGGTGGCGAATCTGCGCTTGCGCGAACCGCTGCTGCAGCGTGTCGGTGCTGCGCCGGCCTGGGACAATGTGGCCTACGGCGGCGGCGCCACCGCACTGGGCTATGTCGATGCCTCGCACCAGGGCCTGCTGCCCTACGCCGGGCCGACGGTGCTGACCGCCTATCACGCGCTGCCCGCTGCTCAGCGGGGTGACTTGCTGAGCCAGCCCTGGTCGGACTGGGCCGGGCGGGTGATGTCCGATCTGCGCGCCCTGCATCCGGATCTGCCGGCCAAGACCGAGCGCATAGACTTGATGCGTTATGGCCATGCGATGAGCATCCCCGTGCCCGGCCTGCACACCGATGCAGCGTTGCTGTCGCTGTCGGCACTGCGGGGCCGGCTGCGCTTTGCCCATGCCGACCTGGCTGGCTATTCGGTGTTCGAAGAGGCGTTCTGCCGCGGTATGGCGGTGGCAGAGCGGCGAAGCTAGACCGCCCAGGCAGTGCTGAGCGTGCTGCGCACCGGCCCGACGATCTGCTGCAGCTCGACCAGGCCGTTCTGGCGCGCCAGCTCGAAGTCGGACTCGATGGCCTGCAGCTTGCCGGCCTCGTGCACGTGGACACTGCTGATGCCGATGGCGCGGTTGCGGCCCTGGCTCTTGGCGGTGTAGAGCGCCATGTCCACGAGGTTGACGGCCTGCTCCCAGCGCAGCGGCACCTGGTGTGGGGGCAGCGGGAAGCGGGCGAAGCCGATCGAGGCGCTGATGTCCAGCGGGCCGGTGTCCAGGGTCACCGGCGTGTCGCAGATCTTGAACAGCACGCGCTCGGCCAGCAGTTCCAGCTGGTCGGCAGGCACTGCCGGGGCGAAGATCAGGAACTCCTCGCCGCCCCAGCGCACCACCAGGTCCTCGGTGCGCACGGCCTCGTTCAGGCGCCGGGCCACCTCGCAGATCACCACATCGCCGGCGGCATGGCCGTGGCGGTCGTTGACGTGCTTGAAGTGGTCGATGTCCACCATCAGCAGGGCGCCCTCGAAATGCTCGGCCGCCTGTTGCTCCATCACCGCCATGAAGTGGCGGCGATTGGCCAGGTCGGTCAGCGGGTCGCGCTCGCTTTGCGCGCGCAGCAGTGCGTGGCTGGCCGCCAGGCGGCGGTTGGCCTCGCGCACGCGCTTGACCATCACCACGGCCAGCACCAGGGACAGGGCCATCAGCAGTGCCACCGCCATCCAGGCCTGGCGGGCCAGGCTGTGGTTGGCCAGGGCCTCGGCCTGCAGCAGATGGTCGCGCTGCAGCAGGTCGAGGTCGGCGGCCTTGCGCTGGCTGTCGTACTTGATGCTCAACTCCTGCATGGCGCTTTCGCGCAGTGCGTTGTGCGCCTGCGCGCTGAGCGCCCGCTCCTCGTGATACAGCGCCAGCGCATGCTTGGGCTGGCCGGCACGCGCCATCGCCTCGCCGAGCTCGCGCAGCTCCCGTGCCTGTTGATCGACGCCCTTGCCGGGATCGCCCAGCGAGCGGCCCTTGCTGATCTCGGTCAGGGCCGCATTGATCTGCCCCAGGGCGGTGTAGGACATGGCCATGTTCAGGCGCAGGATGCGCTCGGCGCGCTGATCCTGGAACGCCTGCACCACCGGCAGGGCCAGGCGCGCTTCGCGCAGGGCTTCGGCCGGGCGCTCCAGCTTGAGGTAGTTGTCGCTGGCGTTGATGCGCTGCAGCGCCGCCAGGCGCACGGCGCCGGCCTTGTCGGCCAGGTGCACGGCCTCGACCCGGGCACGCAGGCTGGCCTCGACCTGGCCCTTGTAGTCGCTCATCAGCGCCTGCGCCATCTTTAAGCGGGCCAGGGACTGCGGATCGTCGCCGGCCAGCATCTGGGCACGGGCCATCAGATGCTCGGCGGCGGCATCTTCGCGCTGATGCATCAGCGATACCGCCTGCGCACCCAGCGACTGCACCAGGCGGAAGTTGTCTCCGGCACGTTCGGCCAGTGCCAGCGAGCGCAGCAGCAGCGTATCGGCCTGGGCGCGCGCGCCGGTGCTGGCACGGAAGCGCTCCGACATGCGCAGTGCGCGCCAGACCGATCGGTAGTCGCAGGCCTCGGGCAAGGCGCCGCTGCCGGCGCAGTCGGGCTCGAGCACGCTCAGCGCGCGCTCCGCCAGGGCGCCGGCGGTATCGAACTGGCCAGCGGTATCGGCCACCACGGCGCCGATCAGATCGGCCCAGGCGGCCAGGGCCGGCAGCTTGGCCTCGGTGGCCTGGGCGCGCAGCTGATCGGCCAAGGCGCGGGCCTTGCCGGCGCCGCTGCCGCGCGAGGCTTCGATCTGCGCCTGGGTGTACCAGACCAGGCGCTGGTTTTGCGGGGCGTGGCCGAACTCGGCTTGCAGGGCCTGCAACTGGCGCAGCGCGGCCTCGGGTTGATCGTGGCCGACCAGCGCCAGCTGGTCGAGCCGGCTCTCCAGCTCGGTGCCGGCGCGCACGGCCTGCTGTGGCAACAGCAACAGCAGCGCAAACAGGGCGTGGCGCAGCAGCATCATCATCATCATGCCACCGCCTCGATCTGCGGACCCTGCAGCGCACTCAGGCCGACACGGCCTTCGCGCCAGGCCGCATCCATGCCCTGGGCGAGTTCGTCCAGCGAGGTTTCGTCCTGCACATCGAGCCGCTCGATGCCGTAGGCGCGGTTGCGGCCGTGGGCCTTGGCCATGTACATGACGGTGTCCACCAGATTGATGGCACGCTCCCAGTTGACGGCCAGCTCGCCCGGCGCGAGCGGGAAGCTGGCGAAGCCGATCGAGGCAGTGACGGTGATGGGCTGGCCCGCATAGCTGACCGGCGGCGTGCCCAGCATGTCCAGCAGGCGCTGGGCCAGGGCCTGCACCGTTTCGGCGCTGCGCGACTCGACCACGATCAGGAACTCCTCCCCGCCCCAGCGCACCACCAGGTCATCGGCGCGCAGGGCTTCGCGCAAGCGGTGCGAGACCTCGATCAGCACCGCGTCGCCGGCGGCGTGGCCGAAGCGGTCGTTGATGCGCTTGAAGTGGTCGATGTCGATCAGGAACACCGTGCCGCGAAGTTTGCCGTCATCGGCCAGGCGTTTGATGGCGAGCTGGAAATGCCGGCGGTTGGCCAGGCCCGTCAGCGGGTCGATTTCGCTTTGTATCTTCAGCTGTTCATTGCTGGTGGCCAGTGCCGCATTGGTCTTGCGCACGCGCTGGTAGAGCAGGGCCAGCAGAATGCCGGAAACAACAAAACAGCCGGCCAGAATCGCCCACAAGCGCATCTGCAGACTGCCGCGGCGCAACTGCTCGGCGGCAATGCCGTTGTCGCGGTTGAGCAGCTCGATCTCCTTGGCGCGGCGCTCGCTGTCAAAGCGCTCCTGGGCCTCCAGAATGGCCTTGCGGTCCTCCTGCTTCAGGTCCTCGTCGGAGATCTGGCGGTAGCCGTGATAAGCCTCGATCGCGCCGGCGGCGTCACCGGCCCGCTCCAGATAGAGACCCAGCTCGTTCAGGGTGTCGCCGACCGAGCTGACGCCGCCGCCCTGCTTGTCCATCACCATGGCCTGCTGCACAAAGCGCTTGCCCTCGGCAATCTGGCCCAGCGAGATCTTGGCCAGGCCGATATTGGTCAAGGCCACCAGCTCGCCGGTGCGGTCCTTGGCCTGGCGGGCCAGCGGCAGCGCCTCCTCGGACAATGTCAATGCCTTGGCGAAGTCGGCCTTGCGCAGGTAGTTGTCGGCCAGATTGGCCAGGCTCAGCGCCAGATCGCGGGGCGAGTTGGCCTCGCGGGCGTAGCGGATGGCGGCCTCGGCCGAGCGCAGCGACTCCTCGGGCTTTTCCAGCTGGGCGTAGACGATGCCGCGCAGGGTGTAGACGCGCAGCAGGGTGATGGGGTCGCGGTCCAGTTCCGCCAGTCGGGTGGCCTCGTCCACCATGGACAGGGCCCGGTCGGACTGCTGGGCATGCAGATAGGCCTGGGCCAGCTCGCCGCGGCACAGCGCCTGCAGCCAGCGCTGGCCACTCTGCTCGGCCAGGGCCAGGGCCTGCAACTGCAGCGAGATCGCATCATCGATGCGCCCCGAGCCATCCTTGAGCCGGCCCAGCGCACGCAGCAGGCGCAGGCGCAGCGGCGCCGGGCCGGTCAGCAACACCTGTTTGTCGATGCCGTCCAGATGGACCTCGGCCTCGCGCAGATTGTTGGCGGCCCACAGCTGGCGGGCGCGCACGAAGCGCAGGGTTGCCTTGGCGGCGGCGTCGAGCTGCTGATTGGGCCAGGCCTCCAGCGTGGCCGCCACTTCGGCCAGCGCGGCGTCGTCGTGGGCCTCGGCCAGCAGGGTGCCACGGACGCCGAGAATATTCAGGGCGGCGAAACTTCCGGGCGCGGCCTTGGCATACAGGGTCCCGGCCTTCTCGGCCGAGGCGGCCGGGTTGGCAATGCCGCGGCGCTCGATCTGTTCAAGCTCCGCGGGGCCGGGGTCCAGCGTGTCGGGTGTCGGGCCGGTCGTCTCGGGGCTGCAGGCCACGAAACAGGTCACCAGGCAGGCCGAGCACAGGGCGATGACGGTTTTCCAATGGCGCCGTAAGCACAGTGACTCGCTCAAGCCCGAACCCTTTGTCCACCCCAAAGCACCCACCCAGACCCTTAGCATCAAGTTTTATCGACGCCCCTGCAGCGTGACTTGAGCCAGTGACGCGGTTCGATTTGTGCAGATTGTCTCAGTTGCGGTGGCTGTTTCGCCTATGCGCTTTCCCGGGGTATGGCAGGGCTTGCGGGCGCCTGGGCGCCTTTGTTGTGCGTCGCCCACCGCGACGCGCACCAGGCTGGCGTGCGTCGGGCTGGCCAGGGCCCAGCTCAGTCCAGCACGAAGTCCTCATTGCTGTCGGGCACACCGGTCAGCAGACGGGTGAGACGGCTGAGTGCCAGCACCGGCAAAGCCAATGCGGAAAAACCCAGAAAGATGAAGAACAGGGGTGCCATGGAGGGGCTCCTTGAAGGTCGGTGGATGCAGCAGTCATTCAAGACTCGTGCCAACTTTTGTGCGGCGCAGCAAAATCTGGCATATTTCGCGCACGATCGTGCGAAATTAGGGCAAAGCAAGGCGGCATCGATACGCTCCTTGGGTCTCAGGCCGGGCTGCGGTCTATCAGCCGGCGGTACGCTCGCAACGAGCGCTCCAGTGCCTGTGGATTGCGCATGAAGCGGGCCTCACGCATCAGGGCCACGAACAGGCCGTCCAGCTCGTAGGCCAGTTGTTCGGCATCGGTGTCGGGGCTCAGATGGCCTTCGCCGATGGCCTGCTGCACAGTGCGCAACAAGGCCTGGCGCCAGCGCAGCAGATTGCCCAGCAGCAGCTCGCGCAGCGGGCCCTCGATGTCGTCGAGCTCGAAGGCGCCCGAGCAATACAGGCAGGTGCCATAGGTTTCGGCATCGACGGCGCGGCGGAACAGGCGCCGCACCATCATGTCCAGCCGGGGCAGGCCGCGGGGCTGCTGCAGGGCCGGCTCCATCACATCGGCCACAAAGCGCCGGTTGAACTCGTCGAGCACCGCGCATTGCAAGGTCTCGCGCGAGCCGATGCGCGAGAACACGCCGCTCTTGGACAGGCTCAGGCGCTTGGCCAGTTCGCCGATGCTGAGGCTGTCCAGCCCCTCGTCACAGGCCATTGCCAGCGCGGCATCGACGATGGCCTGCTGGGTGAGCTCGCTGCGTTGGGTCTTGGCTTCCATGGACGCTAATTTAGCACGGCCGTGCGAAATTGCAAGTGGCAGCCCAGCTTGGGCGCCCCAGGGTCGTGATGCGTCGTCGCCTCAGGCAGCCGCCTGGTAGCCGCGCGGGATCGCTCCCAGCAGACGACGGGTGTAGTCCTGCTTCGGGTGCGCCAGTATCTCTTCGGCGCTGGCCTGTTCGACCACCTCGCCGTCCTTCATCACCAGCACCTCGTCGGCCATGAATCGCACCACGGCCAGGTCGTGGCTGATGAAGATATAGGCCAGACCCAGCTCGTCCTGCAGGTCCTTCAGCAGGTTCAGCACCTGGGCCTGCACCGACACGTCCAGCGCCGACACCGCCTCGTCCAGCACCAGCACTTCCGGGTCCAGGGTCAGGCAGCGGGCGATGGCCACGCGCTGGCGCTGGCCGCCGGAGAACTCGTGCGGATACTTGTGCATGGCCGAGCCGTCCAGCCCGACCTTGACCAGGAGCGCGCGGGCGCGCTGCTCGCGCTCGGCGTCATTGGCGCCAATGCCGTGGATCTGCATGGGCTCGATCAGCGTCTGGCCCACCGTGAAGCGCGGGTTCAGCGAGGCGTAGGGGTTCTGGAACACGATCTGTATGCGCCGGCGCATCGGCAGCCAGGCCGCCTTGCTGAGCTTCATCAGGTCATGCGACCCATCGGCGCCGTGGAACACCACCTGACCCCCGGCCGCACCACCATTGGGTTCGTGCAGGCGCAGCAGGGCCAGGCCCATCGTCGTCTTGCCCGAGCCGGACTCGCCGACCACGCCCAGCGTATGGCCGCGCCGCAGCTGGAAGCTGACGCCCCGGCCCTCGCGGCCCACGGCCTTGAATTCCTTGCGGCCGAACACGCCGCTCTTCAGCCAGAAGCTCTTGGTCAGGGCCGTGGCCTCGACCAGCACCGGCGCATTCGCATCCTTGGCCTTGCCCTGCACCGCGGCGGCCGTGGCGCCACCCTGCTGCACGGCGATGTGGTCGTCGATCACCATCAGCCGCGCGGCGGTGTTGTCCAGGGTCGGGCGGCAGGCCAGCAGGGCGCGCGTGTAGCTGTCCTGCGGGTGGTTGAAGATGTCCCTCACCGCGCCCTGCTCGCGCACGGTGCCGCTGCGCATCACCACCACATGGTCGGCAATCTCGCCCACCACGCCCAGGTCGTGGCTGATGAACAGCATGCTCATGCGGTGCTTGTCCTTCAGCTTGGCCAAGAGCTCCATGATTTGGCGCTGAATGGTCACGTCCAGGGCCGTGGTCGGTTCGTCGGCGATCAGCAGCTTGGGCTCGCAGGCCAGGGCCATCGCAATCATCACCCGCTGCTGCTGGCCGCCGGACAACTCGTGCGGATAGGCCTTGAGCCGGCGCTTCGGCTCGGGCAGTCCGACCTCGGCGAACAGGCTCTCGGCCTTGGCCAGGGCCTCGCGGCGGTTCATGCCCAGATGGCGCACCAGGGTCTCGACGATCTGGTCGCCGACGGTGAACACCGGGTTCAGCGAGGTCATCGGGTCCTGGAACACGCAGGCAATCTCCTTGCCGCGCAGCGCCTGCAGCTCGGCCAGCGAGGTCTTCAGCAGATCGCGGCCCTGGAAGTCTATGGAGCCCAGGCGCTCGGCATTGGTCGGCAGCAGGTTCAGTATGGACATCGCGGTGACGCTCTTGCCCGAACCCGATTCGCCGACCAGGGCGACGGTGCCGTTCTCAGGGATGTCGAAGCTGACGCCCACATCACCCCGCCCCACCGCCTGTGCATAGGTCTGCACGCCATCGTTCTTGCCCATGCGGAACTGCACGCGCAGATCTTTGATACTCAACAACATGCTCACTCCAGGCCTCTGAGTTTCGGATCCAGCGCATCACGCAGCGCATCGGTGAACAGCGAGAAGGCCGTCACGAACACCGCCATGAAGGCTGTCACGGCGACCAGCTGCCACCAGTGGCCCAGGATCAGCTCGGACTGCGCCTCGGCCAGCATCGTGCCCCAGGAGACCTGGTCGACACCGACGCCCAGGCCCAGATAGGACAGGATCACTTCCGACTTGATGAAACCCACCACATGCAGCGACAGCTGCACCAGGGCCACATGCGACACATTCGGCAGGATGTGCTTGAACATGCGCGACATCTGGCTGGCGCCAATCGCCTCGGCCGAGCGCACATAGTCGCGCACCGAGTGCTTCAGGAACTCGGCGCGTATCAGCCGGTAGATGCCAGTCCAGCCGGCCAGGCCGAGGATCAGCGCCACCGACATCACGCCGCGGCCGAAGATCACCGCGAAGGCGAAGATCAGCAGAATGCCGGGAATGGCGGTGAAGACGTTGTAGACCCACTCCAGCAGGTCGCCGATCTTGCCGCCGAAGAAACCGCTGATGGCACCCAGCACGGTGCCGATCAGCGTGGCCAGCAGGGCGGCCAGCAGGCCCACCAGGATGGAGACCTCGGCGCCCTTGACGGCCTTGGCCAGCACATCGCGGCCCAGGCGGTCGGCGCCGAAGGGCAGGGTGTCGGCCTTGACACTGTCGGTGGTCTTGAACTTGGCGGCACGCTCGGCCCACTCCTTGTAGCGCGGAGCCAGCGGGTCGATGTCGGTCAGGTCGACGTTGGGGCCCGTGGGCCCGGCGATCACGCCGGTGGCGTCCTTGGGCGTCGGGCCCATGAAGGTCGGCTGCGCATTCGGCACGGCCACTTCCTTGGTCCAGTCGCGGGCCACCAGGCCGGTGCCGGCCAGCACCATCAGGATGATGAAGGCGCCGACGATGGCCATGCTGAACATGCCTAAACGGTCGGCGCGCATGCGGCGCCAGGCGGCGTGCCAGACACCTTCGGAGCGCTGCGAGCCGTTCGCCGGCGCCTGGGGTTTGGAGGAAAGAACCGCGCTCATTTCAGCACCACCCGTGGATCGACCAGCTTGTACATCACGTCGGTCAGCAAATTGATCACCATCGTGATCACGGCGATATAGATGGCGAAGGCCTGAATCACCGGATAGTCGCTGCGGTTCACCGCCAGCAGGATCTCGCGGCCCAGGCCCGGAATCGAGAAGAACACCTCGAGCAGGAAGCTGCCGACGAACACGCCGGGCAGGGCCACGGCCACATTCGTGAGGATGGGGATCATCGCGTTGCGCAGCACATGGCGCAGCAGGATGGTCTTCTCGGTCAGGCCCTTGGCGCGGGCGGTGCGCACATAGTCCTGGCCGATCTCGTCGAGGAAGAAGGTGCGGTAGAGGCGCGTGTACGGCGACAGCGCCACGAACACCGCCACCAGCACCGGCAGCGGCGCGTAGGTGGTGAGGTTGGTCCAGAAGCTGTCGGTCCAGCCCTGCACCGGGAACCAGCCCAGGCGGAAGGCAAACACATACTGGCCGACGATCACATAGACCAGCAGCGAGATCGACACCGCGACCGTGGTCAGAATCATCACCACGCGGTCGCTCAGCGAGCCGCGCACATAGGCCACGCCCAGGGCCAGCGGAATCGCCACCAGCACCTCGAGGATCAGGATGGGCATCATCACCGTCAAGGTCGCCGGCAGGCGGCTGGAGAACAGGCTGGCCACCGACTCATTGGTCGCCCAGCTCTTGCCCCAGTCGAAGGTCACGATCTGCTTGACGAAGATCCACAGCTGCTCCCAAACCGGCTTGTTCAGGCCCAACTGCTCGCGTATCGACTGGATCTGCTCGGGCGAAGCGTTCAGGCCACCGAGAATTTCAGCGGGATCGCCGCCGAAATATTTGAAGAGAAAGAACACCAGCAGCACGACGCCGAGCAAGGTCGGGATCATTTGCCACAGGCGCCGTATGAGGTATGCCGCCATTGCTGTCGGATCTCCAAAGGGACGTCGTGGTTTCGACAAGACTGCCTGCTGGTGGCTTGTGGCCACGGGGCAGGCAAGATTTAAGCAGGCGCGAGTCTAGACCAGATGCCCGCAGCGCCCACTCACGTTTGCCCGCAATGGCTACGGGTTACACCCTAGCCATCGTGGGTCCGGATCGAAAAAATGCGCAAGCGGCATGGCCTAAGGGCTTGCACCGCATAGGCGGCGGGCTGCGGGGGCACTAGACTCCGCGCCTTGGACGGTAGGCGCTGCCAGCAGCCGCCACCGGATGAACGTGCCCACGAGGCGCGACCCAGGACAAGGATGATGAAGTAATGCGAGCTCGTGTCAACAAAGCGTTCAGCGCGCTGATCTGCGGCCTGATGCTGGCCACCGGCCTGTCAGCAGTGGCCCAGGGCGAGGCCCCGGCCCCCAAGACCCTGCGCTATGCCTTCCTGATTGCAGAGACCGGCTTTGATCCGGCCCAGATCACCGATCTGTATTCGCGCACCATCGCCTCGGGCCTCTTCGAGGCGCCGCTGCAGTTCGAGTACCTGGCGCGGCCCTTCCGCATGAAGCCGGCCACCGCCGCGGCCATGCCCGAGATCTCGCCGGACTTCAAGACCTTTACCTTCAAGATCAAGCCCGGCATCTATTTCTCGGACGACCCGGCCTTCAAGGGCCAGAAGCGCGAACTGGTGGCGGCCGACTACATCTACTCGCTGAAACGCCACTACGACCCGCAGTGGAAGAGCGGCAATCTCTACATCCTGGAGAGCGCCAAGATCCTCGGCCTGTCCGAGCTGCGCAAGGAGCTGATGGCGGCCAAGAAGCCCTTCGACTACGACCGCGAGGTCGAAGGGCTCAAGCTGATCGACCGCTACACCTTCCAGATCAAGCTGGGTGAGCCCACGCCGCGCTTCCTCTACAACTTTGCCGACGGCTCCTTCACCGGCGCCCTGGCGCGCGAGGTGGTCGAGATGTATGGCGACAAGATCATGGCCCATCCGGTGGGCACCGGCGCCTGGCGCCTGGCCGACTGGCGTCGCAGCTCGCGCATCGTGCTCGAGAAGAACCCGAACTACCGCGACGAGTTCTACGACGAACAGGTGCCCGATGACGCACCCGCCGTCCTCAAGGCCCAGGTGGCCCAGCTCAAGGGCCGCAAGCTGCCGATGCTGGACCGGGTCGAGATCTCCATCATCGAAGAAGCCCAGCCGCGCTGGCTGAGCTTTCTGAACAAGCAGGGGGACTTGCTGGATCAGCTGCCGGCCGAGTTCGCCACCATCGCCATCCCGAACAACAAGCTGGCGCCGAACCTGGCCAAGCAAGGCATACAGATGGTGCGTTATCCGCGTGCCGACGTATCGGTGTCCTATTTCGGCATGGAGAACCCGGTGGTGGGCGGCTACACGCCCGAGAAGGTGGCGCTGCGCCGGGCGATCTCGATGGCCATCGATCTGGACAAGGAAATCCGCATCCTGCGCCGCGGCCAGGCCATCCCCGGACAGTCGGTCATCAGCCCCGGGGCCTGGGGCTACGACCCCACGTTCAAGTCCGAGATGAGCGACTACAACCTCGAGAAGGCACGTGCGCTGCTCGATACCTTCGGCTATGTCGACAAGGACGGCGACGGCTGGCGCGACCTGCCCGATGGCTCGCCGCTGCTGCTGACCTACTCCACCCAGCCCGATCAGGTCTCGCGCCAGTCCAACGAACTGTGGCGCAAGAGCATGGATGCGCTGGGCATCAAGATCGAGTTCAAGACCGCGAAGTGGCCCGAGAACCTGAAGTCCTCGCGCACCGGCAAGCTGATGATGTGGGGCGTGGGCTGGAGCGCTGGCCAGCCCGATGGCGACACCTTCCTGGCCCTGGGTTACGGGCCCAACAAGGGCCAGGCCAACCATGCGCGCTTCGACCTGCCGGCCTTCAACAAGCTGTACGAGCAGCAAGCCCGTCTGCCCGACGGCCCCGAGCGCCTGCAGGTCATGACCGAGGCGAAGAAGCTGTTGGTGGCCTATATGCCATACAAGGTCCATGCCCACCGCACTTTCACCGACATGACCCATCCCTGGGTGAAGGGCTATCAGCGCAATATCTTCATGCGCGATTTCTGGCGCTTCGTTGACATCGACACGGCGGCCCAGCCCAAGCAGCAATAAGAACAAGACCGGAGGAGTTAGCCATGTCCGTCGTGAATTCAAGCCGCCGCGGCCTGCGCCAGGCCCTGGCCGCCCTGTTGCTGGCCGCCACCTCGCTGGGCTCGCACGCCGCCGAGCCCAAGGTCTTGCGCTATGCCTTCCCGATTGCCGAGACGGGCTTCGATCCGGCGCAGATCGTGGACATGTACTCGCGCATAGTCACCGGCCACATCTTCGAGGGCTTGTACACCTTTGACCACCTGGCTCGTCCGCCGGTGGTGCGCCCGCTGATCGCGCAGGACATGCCCACGCATTCGGACGACTTCAAGACCTGGACGGTGAAGATTCGCCCGGGCATCTACTTCGCTGACGATCCGGTCTTCAAGGGTCAGAAGCGCGAGCTGGTGGCGCAGGACTTTGTCTATGCCTTCAAGCGCCCTTTGGACCCGGCCAACAAGAGCCCTACCGTCAGCGGCGTGCAGGAATACAACATCCTCGGCTTGAATGAGCTGCGCACCGAAGCCGAGCAAAGCAAGAAGCCCTTCGACTACGACCGCGAAATCGAAGGCCTGCGCGCCCTCGACCGCTACACCATCCAGTTCAAGGTCAAGGAGCCGCGGCCGCGCTTCCTCGACCTGATCAGCGACAGCGACCTGCACGGCGCGGTAGCGCGCGAAGTGGTCGAGGCCTATGGCGACAAGATTGCCGAGCACCCGGTGGGCACGGGCCCGTTCAAGCTGGCGCAGTGGCGACGCAGCTCGCTGATCGCGCTGGAGCGCAACCCCGACTATCGCGAGGTCTTGTATGACGCCAGGCCAGCGGCCGACGATGTGCAGGGCCAGGCGATTCTGGCGCGGCTGAGGGGCCGCCGACTGCCCATGGTGGACCGGGTCGAGGTCTCCATCATCGAAGAGTCGCAGCCGCGCTGGCTGTCCTTCCTGAACGAGCAGATCGACTACATCAACGTCCCCGGCGAGTTTGTCACCTTGGCCATGCCCAACGGACGGCTTGCACCCAATCTGGCCAAGCGCGGCATCCAGGCCTTCCGCGTCGTGAACGCCGACTCCGCCTTCACCTACTTCAATATGGAACACCCGGTCATGGGCGGCTACACGCCTGAACGAGTGGCACTGCGCCGCGCCGTCGCGCTGGCCATGGATGTGCAGCGCGAGATCACCCAGGTGCGCCGCGGCCAGGCCATCGTGGCGCAGTCCATCATGGTGCCGCACACCAGCGGCTATGACCCCAAGTTCCGCTCCGAGAACGGCGAATTCAGCCCCGCCAAAGCCAAGGCCCTGCTGGACCTTTACGGCTATGTGGACAAGGACGGCGACGGCTGGCGCGATCTGCCCGACGGCAGCCCGCTGGTCATCGAGGTCGCTACCCAGCCCGACGCTCTGTCGCGCCAGTTCGATGAGCTCTGGGCCAAGAATATGGAGGCGGTGAATCTGCGCGTGAAGTTCTTCGCGGGCAAGTGGCCCGAGCAGCTGAAGGCAGCGCGTGCGGGCAAGCTGATGCTGTGGACCCTGGGCTCGTCGGCGGCAGGCCTGGACGGTCAAAGCTCCCTGGCGCGGATGTACGGTCCGGAGTCCGGTTCGCAGAATCTGGCTCGCTTCAAGTTGCCGGCGTTCGACGCCATCTACAAGCAGCTGTCGTTGCTGCCCGACGGGCCCGAGCGTGAGGCATTGTTTCGAGAGGCCAAGCGCCTGTCGGTGGCCTATATGCCCTACAAGACCACCGTGCACCGCTTCAGCAACGATCTGACGCAGCCCTGGGTGATCGGCTACCGCCGTGGTGTCGCCTGGTACGACTGGTGGCAATACGTGGACATTGATAACAGCCTGCGCCGCAACTGAAGCGCACCATGCAACGCCGCGAGCTCTTGACCAGTGGCGCGGCCCTTCTGGGCTCCGGTTGGGCTTGTGCTCGCAGTGGCGGCGAGGGTGGCGGCAAGACCTTGCGCGTGGCCTTCAACACCGGCGAGGTCGGCTTCGATCCGCCGCTGGTCTCGGACCAGGCCTCGGTGGTCATCAACGCGCACATCTTCGAGGCGCTGCTGACCTACGACTGCCTGGCCCGGCCGGCGCTGTTGCGGCCGCTGACGGCCGCGGCCCTGCCCGAGGTCTCGGCTGACTTCAAGCGCCTGGTGTTCACCGTGCGGCCCGGTATCTTCTTTGCCGACGATCCGGTGTTCAAGGGCAAGCCGCGTGAGCTGGTGGCGGCCGACTACGTCTACAGCATCAAGCGCTACTACGACCCCCAGGTGCGCACCGAGCACCTGTACCAGTTCGAGAATGCCAAGCTGCTGGGCCTGTCCGAGCTGCGCCGCCGGGTGCAGAAGAGCAAGCAACCGTTTCCGTATGACGAAACGGTGGCCGGCCTGAAGGTGCTGGACCGCTACCGCTTCGAGGTCACACTCGCCGAGTCTGACCCGCGCTTCATCCATGTCTTCGCCGCACCGGGCTACAGCGGCGCAGTGGCGCGCGAGGTCGTCGAGGCCTATGGCGACGAGCTGATGGCGCATCCGGTCGGCACCGGGCCGTTCAGGCTGAAAGCATGGCGGCGCGGCTCCAGCGTGGTGCTGGAGCGCAACCCGGGCTTTCGCGAACAGATCTTCGACAGCATCGCGCCGCCGGGCGATGCCCAGGCCGAGGCGATGGCGGCGCATCTGCGCGGACGCCGGCTGCCGCTGGTGGATCGCATCGAGGTCAGCATCATCATCGAGAGTCAGCCGCGCTGGCTGGCTTTTCTGGGCGGCGAACTCGACCAGCTGCTGCTGCCCCCCGAGTTCGCCTCGCTGGCCATGCCCGGGGGGAAGCTGGCGCCCTATCTGGCCCTGCGCGGCGTGCGGGCGCAAAGCCAGGTGGGCGCCGAGGTCAAGCACAGCTACTTCAACTTCGACGACCCTCAGGTCGGCGGCTACACGCCCGAGAAGGTGGCGCTGCGCCGCGCCATGGCCATGGCCTACGACGCGCCGACCGAGGCGCAGCGGGTCTTCCAGGGTCGGGCGCTGGCTGCGCAGTCGTTGCTGGTGCCGCACACCTATGGCTACGATCCGGCGCTGAAGACCGAGCTCAGCGCCAGCGATCCCGCCCGGGCCAACGCGCTGCTCGACCTCTACGGCTATGCCGACCAGGACGGCGACGGCTTCCGCGAGAACCCCGACGGCAGCCCGCTGATACTGCGCATGGCCGCCACCAGCAGCCAGCGCCAGCGCCAGATCAACGAGCTGTGGAAGAAGAGCATGGACGCGGTGGGCCTGCGCATGCAGTTCGAGGACGGCACCTTCGGCGAGCAGATCAAGCGGGCGCTGGCCGGCAAGCTGATGATGTGGGGCTTCACCTGGACCGCCGGCACGCCCGACGGTGACTTCTTTCTGGGCATGGGCTATGGGCCCAATGCCGAGCAGTCCAACGATGCACGCTTCAGGCTGCCGGCCTTCGACAAGCTCTACGAACGCCAGCGCCGTCTGCCCGACGGCCCGGAGCGCCTGGCCCTGATGCACCAGGCCAACAAGCTGCTGCTGGCCTACATGCCCTACATCCCGCATCTGCACACGATCAACACCGATCTGTGCCAGCCGCGCGTGCGCGGCTTCCTGCGGCACCCCTTCGCCAGGGACTACTGGCGCTACGTCGACTTGCTCTGACGCCGCCGGGCCAGGCCGCCGACCAAGACCAGGCCGGCCGCGGCCAGCAGCGCTGTCGCCGGCTCCGGCACGGCCGCCAGCGGTTCGGCATAGAGAAAATCGTCCATCACGACGACATCGTCGACCGGATTGCCGAGCTGGCCGTTGGCGAGGATGGTGTTCAGGCCCGAGGTGATGCGCACCCGGCTGATGGCGCCGCCGCTGACCGTGGCGCCGAGAAAGCTCAGGCCCTGGTTGCCGGCGACCTGTGCCTCACGCGAGTAGATCAGCGCATTGTTCGCGTCGAAGAACTCCAGCTTGGTCAGCCCACCGATCTCGACGTCGACGAAGATCAGGCCGAAGGCCGTGGTGGTGGCGGCCTGCGCCGTGCCGGGCACGAAGAAGTTCACGTCAGTGACATTGCTGCCGACCGCGGTGAACAGCTTCTGTGCGCTGAACGCCTGGAAGTCGCCAGCGAAGCCGAACAGCGCCGGCGTGGCCCCGCCAGCAGCGGCGCTGACCAGAAAGCCGGTGCCCGGTGTGCTGAAGACGACGCCGCGCGGCGAGTTGACATTGAAGAAGTTGGCCGCCAGGGCATTCGGATCACTGCTGCCGGCGGGCACGCCGTCCCAGTTGATCTCGCGGCGCAGGCCGCCGAAGGAGCCGTTGGCTGCTGCAACGGAGCCACCGCCGACGGCGGCGCGGAATGCGTCACGCGTCGCCGTGATGGCCGCTGCATTGGCGCCGCCGGCCTCGAAGGTGGTGAACACCGGCAGGCCCCAAGCCGTGCTGCCCAGCAGGGAGCCGCCCAGCAGGGCGAGACGCATCAGTCGGTTCATGCTTTCTCCTGGTTCGAGCCGGACCCGCCGGCGTGCATGTGCAGCGGCCGAGCGTACGACCGCGGCCGCGAAAAGGCCAGTTCGCCGGCCCCCTAGGTTCGCAGGGCGCCGGCGCCGGTCCGGTGTGAGCACAAGCCGCGTCTTCCCCGCTTGACCCGGGCAGCGGCGGGGGCGAAGCTGGGAGCATGACACTGCCAACGCCCCATATCACCCGTTACCAGGACTGGCTGGCGCGCACGCGCGGCCTGCACTTCGCCAGCTATGACGCCTTGTGGCAATGGTCGATCACCGAACTCGATGCCTTCTGGCTCAGTATCTGGGACTATTTCGAGCTGCAGTCGGCGACGCCTTTCGAGCGGGCGCTGTGTCAGGAGAGCATGCCCGGCGCGCGCTGGTTCGACGGTGCGACCTTGAACTACGCGAGCCAGGTGCTGCGCCATGCCGACGCGGCCCAGGCCGCCGGACATCCGGCCATTGTCTGGGCGAACGAGGCGATGCTGGCGCAGGATCGGGTGGCCGAACTGGGCTGGCCCGAGCTGCGGCGCCAGGTCGGCGCGCTGGCCGCTTCGCTGCAACGCCTGGGCGTGCAACGAGGCGATCGCGTCGTCGCCTACCTGCCCAACATCCCGGCCGCAGCCGTGGCCTTTCTGGCCGTGGCCAGCCTGGGCGCGATCTGGTCCGTCTGCTCGCCCGATATGGGGCCGGTGGCGGTGCTGGACCGCTTCGCGCAGATCGAGCCCAAGGCCCTGATCACCGTCGACGGCTATGCCTACGGCGGCCAAGGCTTTGACCGCATGCCCTTGCTGCGCCAGCTGCTGGCGGCCCTGCCCAGCGTGAGGCAGGTCGTGCTCCTGCCCTACCTGAACGCCGATGCCGAGCCGCAGCTGCTGGCCGGCCCGGCCCGCGCCGCGCAGCTGTTCACCGAACTGATCGCCCCGGGTTCGCCGCTGCTGGCGCCTATGCCGCTGCCCTTCGATCACCCGTTGTGGATCGTCTATTCCAGCGGCACCACCGGCCTGCCCAAGCCCATCGTCCACAGCCATGGCGGCATCGTGCTGGAGGCGCTGAAGATGGGCACCCTGCACAACAATGTCGGCGCCAGCGCGCAGGATGGCGACCGCTTCCACTGGTACAGCTCGACCGGCTGGATCATGTGGAACTGCCAGGTCAATGCCCTGCTGGGCGGCACGACGATCTGCCTGTTCGACGGCAACCCGGGTGGACCGCGGGAGCGGCCCGACTGGAGCACGCTGTGGCGCTTTGCCGCCCGCGCCGGCGTCACCTTCTTCGGCGCCGGTGCGGCCTTCTATGCCAACTGCCTGAAGGCCGAGGTGGCGCCCCGGCAGGGGGCTGACCTGTCGCGGCTGCGCGCCGTCGGCTCGACCGGCTCGCCGCTGGCCGACGAGTGCTATGACTGGATCTGGCGCAGCCTGCCCCAGGTCGATGGACGGCCGATCTGGATCAGCTGCATCAGTGGCGGCACCGACTTTGCCGGTGCCTTCCTGGCCGGCGTGCCCACGCTGCCGATGCACCGCGGCCAGATGCAATGCCGCTGCCTGGGTGCGGCCGTGCAGGCCTTTGGCGAGCCCGATGCTCAGGGCTGCGGCCAGCCGCTGCTCGATCAGGTGGGCGAACTGGTCTGCACCCGGGCCATGCCATCGATGCCGCTGATGTTCTGGAACGATCCCGGCCATGCCCGCTATCTGGAGAGTTATTTCGACATGTACCGCGGCCCGCGGGGCGAGGGCATCTGGCGCCATGGCGACTGGCTGAAGATCACGCCCGAGGGTGGCGCCATCATCTACGGCAGGTCGGACGCCACCATCAACCGCCACGGCATACGCATGGGCACGGCCGAGCTGTACCGCGCCGTCGAGGCCCTGCCCGAGGTGCTGGACAGCCTGGTCGTCGACCTTGAGTACCTGGGCCGCGACAGCTATATGCCGCTGTTCGTCGTGCTGCGCGAGGGCCTGCAACTCGACGAGGCCTTGACCCGGCGCCTGCGCGAGACGATCAGGCAGGCGCTGTCGGCCCGTCATGTGCCCAATGAGATCTTCCAGGTCAGCGCCGTTCCCCGCACCCTGTCCGGCAAGAAGATGGAGTTGCCGGTGAAGAAACTGCTGCAGGGCGCCAGCCCCGACACAGTGCTCAAACGCGACGCGATGGCCAATGCCGACTGTGTGGACTGGTTCGTGGCGTTTGCTGGGGCGCTTGCGGAGCGGCGTTCAGCCGCTTGACGATAGGGCACGCCGGCCGCGGGCGAGATCGCGTCCCGTCAGGCCGTTATCGCTTGAGCGGTTTTGCGCGCGCGATGGAGGCTTTGCAAGCGCATGACCATCAAGGTCACATGGCGACGCATCAGAACAGCCCACAGCATGACCGGCGCGAGAAAGGGGATGATGAGATGGGCGAGATACATCAGGTAGCCACTCAAGTAGAACTGCCACATCGGGGCAGCCTCGGTCAGCACTGTGTACGGAGGGGGCCTGACAGCGGTGAAGAACTCGCTGTGCGTCCCGGAAATGACCACCAGGCTATGCCACAGGGCGGCGGTGATCGTCAGCCATGAGATCAACCAAAGGCATCCCAGGGCGGCGAGAGTACGAAGCACGGTGATCCCGCGCGTTGCCAGCAGCAGGGCCATAAGCAGGGGGAAGCCGCTGACCATGCGCTTGAGCGAGTTCTGGCCGATCATTGTCACGGCCTGTGATGAAGTCCCGTCGGCCGGAGATGCAATCGGCCAGGCCGTGTGCACGCGCCAGCCGGCCTCGACGATATCGATCCTGGCCCTCTCGCTGCTGAAAAACATCTGTGGCCACAAGGTGTCCGACAGCAGCCACAAGCTTTGCAGCAGATAGGGCGCAATGAGCAGCCAGAGCCCGTAGAACAGCAGCAGCCAGATTGCTACGCGCAGAACAAACCAGCGGAGGCGATCAGGCCGGCGCATGACGTCCAGGCGCTGGCAATTGCCGTATCCACAGGAGGAACACGATCAGGCCGTCGAGCATGATCAGGATATCCCAGGCATAGAGGTGAGCCCAGTCGAACCACGCACGCGAGTACTGGCCTATGTAGTACAGGCTGATCACTCGCAGCAGGTTGAGGGCCATGATGGCCACCGTCCCCAGCAGCAATCCTCGCAGTCGCGCTGCCCATGAGGCAGGGAAGGCGAGAATGGCTGCAGCAAGCAGAATCACCGCCTCGAGCCCGCTGCAACCGTTCGAGATCGAGATCGCAAATCCGTCCGGGTGCTGGATGACTCTGCCCGCGACCTTCGCCGAACCACCCGCCCACTGGATGGACTGTCCTGCCAGCCAGGCGATTCCCCCTGTGAGCGGTTTGATGACGTGGTCATCGACCCAGAGGGTTATTTCCAGCCCGAAGCCGGCGAGCGCGAGGAGAGAGAACGTCAGCAGGAACCGGACGACGGAAGTTCCGGGTCGCGGATCAGCAGAGGCAAGCACCGTTCATGCCTGACGGCGACGCAAGTAATACACGCCGGAGCCGACCAACAGCAGCGCGAACGTGATCTTGGCCCATTCGCCCAGTGTCGGGCTGGCTGCTGCGACCACCCAGCTCACGACGGATGCTGCGGTGTTGATTGTTTCCGGGTTGAACATCTGCACGGGCCCTGCGGCGACGCTGAAGAATGTCGTGCCTGGCCCAGAAGGATGGGTGTGGGTCGCGCCGGCGGCATAGGCGAACGGACCCGACGACGCAGTCAAGCTGACGGTGCCGCCCGAACTGACGTTGATGTTGCCCAGCGAGTACAGCGCGGTGCCATTGACACAGGGACCTACCCACTGACCATCTGGTGTGGCACAGATCTGAATGCCGTTGAGGCCCGTGATCGCCGTACTGGTCGCGCCATTGTCGATGGACAGCGTGCCGCTTGTCGCCGGGATGCAGTTGCCAGCGACAGCGCGAAGCGTGCAGGCTGCGGCGGCACTGGTTTCGCCTGTCAGCGTGATAACGACGGTTGCGCCCGGGCCAAAGGCTACGCCGTTGACGGAGCCTTGCGCGGCATCTGCTTTGTAGGTAAAAGTGATCGGGTCGGCCGAGGCGAGGGCGGTCAGCAAGGCAAAGCCGGTACCAGCAAACAGCTTGAGTTCACGAATCATATGGTTTTCCTGGGTGGTGAGTGGCTGAGCTGCTCAGTTGGAAGGCCAGTCTACGAGAAGTTACAAATGTACAAACTATGGGAAGCATTTGAGGAAGGTCGTTCAAATTCGGTCCTGAGATGTGCGGATATCGTTACGTTTGCTGCGCAGCGAGGCGGGATTTGATGCCGATCAAAGACATGGCACGGGCGGCGTGCCCGTTCAGCTTCGGTTCACCTTCGCTTTGCACGATGGGCCCGTCTGCTTTGCAAACGGAGGCCCTATGCCCAGACTCACCCCTCTCGCTTCCCTGATGGCGGCATCGTTGCTGCTGCCCCTGATGGCTCAGGCCTCGGTGTTCGGCACCCTGGGCAACTTCGATGTCGTCAACGACACCGGCCACGAGGCGCATGGCTTCGAGATCGAACTTGAAGGTCTGCACCTGTCGGACGTCACCGATACCTTCGGCGGTGCCGGCCGCGGGTTCCCGACCACGGTGGAGCGCTACGGCTCGCCCGAGGTCAGCGAATACAGCCTCGGCGGCGTGTTCGGCGTGCATGTCACCTACAAGGCCACGTTCGCGGGCGGTGTCTGGAATGTGGGCACGCCCAGCGGCGTGTTCAACACCCCTGGCGAGAGTTGCTGGACCGGCGGCGGCATCGGCTACGGGCCCGGCACGCCCTGCGACCATTTCGGCGTCGGCACTGTGGGCAATGCCAGCAAGATCAGCTACAGCTGGCTGGTCGACTCCGCGCCCGGCTCGGGCCTGCTGACAGCGGTGGCCGCCGCGCTGCCGGCGCCGCTGTGGGTGGTCACGCCCTCGCCGTTGCCGGCCCAGCCGCCGGTGGTGGTGGCGCGCATCCAGGCACCCAAGCCCGAGCCCGGCGAGCCGCAGTTCGGGCTGCCGATCTGGGTCAAGGTCTACACCACCGAGTCTGAGGGGCCGGTGGGCCTGGAGGAACTGGTCGGCAATGGCGCCAAGATCGTGCTGGCCAAGAGCCATACCGAGATCGAGTGGCAGCTGCTGCAGACCGATCCCGGCAACCCCAATTCGGGCATGCTGGAAAACGGTGGCATGGGGGCCGTCGGCGAGCATGCCGAGGCGGTGGTGCGGCGCTACGAGTTCTTCCACTACACCGGAGCGCTGAACGCCGAGGACAATGAGGCGCTGCCGATGTTCGGCGACTCGCACCCCGATCCCAGCGAGATCGGCGACTACATGGGCGCGCAGAACGCCGCCATCAACCTGAACGGCAATGTGGCCGTGGTGCCCGAGCCGGCCTCCGGCCTGCTGCTGGCGCTGGGTCTGAGCGCCCTGGGCCTGCTGCACCGGCGGCGACCGGTGCGCTGAGCCTCAAGCTGCGATGATCGCAGCATGCAGATACTGCTGCTGGAAGACGACATCGATCTCGGGCAGGCGCTGGCCGAGCACTTGCAGGCTGCCGGTCATGGCGTGCACTGGTGCAAGCTGCTGAGCCAGGCCAACCGTGCCGCGCCGCCCGATCTGGCGCTGCTGGATCTGAATCTGCCCGATGGCGATGGCCTGGCACTGCTGCGGGATTGGCGTGCCGCCGGCCTGAGCCTGCCGGTACTGGTGCTGACCGCCCGGGACCAGGTTTCCGACCGCGTGCGCGGCCTGCGGGCCGGCGCCGATGACTACCTGGTCAAGCCCTTTGATCTGGACGAGATGCTGGCCCGCGTCGAAGCCCTGTGGCGGCGAGGTCGGCCGCAGCCGCTGCTGCAACTGGGCGATCTGAGCCTGGATCTGCTGCAGCATCGGGTCTGCCGCGACGGCCTGCCGGTGGAGCTCACGGCCATGGAGTGGGGCCTGCTGGCGGTGCTGGCTTCACCGCCCGGGCGCATCTGCGCGCGCAGCCAGTTGGAGGACGCACTGGCCCCCCATCAGCTGGCGCCCTCCAGCGGCAACTCGCTGGAGGTGATGATCAGCCGCCTGCGCCGCAAGCTCGGTGCCGGCCGCATCAGCACCCACCGCGGCCTGGGGTATCGCTTTGAGCGCTGAGGCCGGCGCCTGGCGTCTGGAGCGGCGGCTGCGCAGCCGCCTGGGCGGCCTGCTGCTGCTGTCCTGGGCCCTGGGCACCGGCCTGGCCCTGTCCAGCGTGGGCGAGGAGACCGACGAGGTGCTGGACAGCGCACTGATCGAGACCGCGCAACTGCTGCTGGACCTGCCCGGTGTCGCGTTCGATCCCGGCGCCGCAGGCGATGTGCCGGCGGGCTTCGGTCCGCACCGGGAGTACCTGGTCTACCAGGTCTTCGACAGTCAGGGGCGGATGCACCTGCGCTCGCACCAGGCGCCGGTGCAGCCGCTTGCTCCGCCGCAGGCCCGGGGCCTGAGCGAGCAGGGCGGCTGGAGGGTCGCGGCGCTGCAGGCGGGGCCCCGCCGCGTGCTGGTGGCAGAGCCCCTGGCGCACCGCCGCGAGGTGCTGTGGGAGACCTGCCTGTGGCTGCTGCTGCCGCTGCTGCTGGTGCTGCCACTGGGCGCCGTCGGCCTGCACCGGGTCTTGCGCGGCGTGTTCGGTGCCTTGAGCCCGGCCCGGCAGGCGCTGGAGCGTCGTGAAGCCCTGCCGCTGCAAGGCATGCCGCAGGAGTTGCTGCCCTTGCTGGGTGCCGTGAACGAGATGCGTCAGCGGCTGCAGGACCAGGTCGAGGCGGAGCGCGCCTTTGCTGCCCGGATGGCCCACGAGCTGCGCACGCCCTTGGCGGCGGCGCGGGCCCATGCGCAGCGCCTGCTGAGCGACACCGATCCCCGCAAGACCCATCAGCGCGTGCAGGTGCTGCTGCGTCAGATCGACCGCGTCACCGCGCTCGCCAGCCGCTTGCTGCAGATGGCCCGTGTCGACGCCGGTCTGGCCTTGCGCCGCGAGGCCGTCGATCTGAAGCTGCTGGCGCAGATGGTGCTTGATGAGTTCGCGGCCGACGGCCAGGCCGGCCGCCTGACCCTGCATGCCAGCGCGCAGGACTGCGTGGTGTTGGCCGACCTCGACGCTCTGGGCATTGCGCTGCGCAATCTGGTGGACAACGCGCTGCGCCATGCCGGACCGGCGGCGCGCGTCGAGGTCTTCGTCGAGCCGCGGAGCTTGCTCGTCCGTGATGACGGCCCCGGTGCGGCGTTGCCGCAGGGCCCGGAGGCGGGCCCGTCCACGGGCTCCGGCGGCTCCGGCCTGGGCCTGCCCCTGGTGCGCAAGATCGCCCAGCAGACCGGTGCCACGCTGAGCCTGCGCTCGCCGCTGCAGCATGGGCGAGGCTTCGAGGCGGCCCTGAGCTTCTGACCCCCAAATTCATGGAGTTGACCCGGCACGTCGCGCGGCCTACTGTAGCGGTCTGTCGGCGCAGTCGTTCGCCCAGTCCATCCTCTTTGCTGGAGAACAGCATGAAGCACCCTACTTGCAGCCTGCACCTGATCTGCGCCGCCGCCCTGTTCACCCTGCAGGCCGGCGCCATGGCCGCCGATGGCTATGTGACCACCAACGAAGCCAAGCTCGACGCGATCTTTTCGCAGGCGGGCTTCGCCGCCGCGGACAAGATCGACATCCGCTTCAACCGCGAGACGAGCATCGTCGACGCCACGTTGACGACCATCGATGACAGCGCCGACTGGACCAAGCTCACCGGCCTGGCCGGCAATCGGGCCTCGCCGACGGTCAATATGTATTTTGTGGACAAGATCCTGTGGTGCGGCGTGGCCTCGCTCACCACCATAGGCTGCGCCAAGACGCCGGGCAATGTGCTGGCACTCGATTCCAGCTGGGCGGCCAACGCCACCTATGGCGGCGATCTGGCGGCCCATGAGCTGGGTCACAACCTCAGCCTGCCCCATCTGCTGCCTGATGACGGCACGAATCTGATGAACCCGACCATCTCGACCAGCTTCAAGCTGACGGCGGGCCAGATTACCGACATCCTTGCCAGCGCCCTGGTGCAGAGCGATGCCGCAGGCAAGTTCATCACCATCCAGCCGATTGCCGTGCTGGGCGCCGCGCCGGTGCCCGAGCCGGCCGAGTGGGCCTTGCTGTTGTGCGGCGGGGCGGTGGTGGCGGGCGTGGCGCGTGCCCGCCGGGGCGCTCTCGCCGCCTGATGGCGCGATCACGGCTGGCGCTGCTGGCCTTGCTGTTGGCCGCAGGGGCCGTGGCGAATCCGCCCTCGCGCCGCGAGCTGGGCGGCTTTTCGCTGCAGCTGCCGGCCGGGGTAACGCAGCAGGCCGGTGGCATTGACTCGCATGCCGGCCGGCTGGTCGGCGCGGCGTTGCAGATCGATTACGACCTTGGCCTGAATGCCGACCCCCTGCTGGCACGCGAGGGCATCAGCGGCCGCGAGGAGCGAGCCGTGACGATCGATGGCCGGCCGGCGCGCCTGGTCAGCTGGCGGGTCGAGCAGCCGGCGCCAGTGCGCCACTTTGTCGGCCTGCACCTGCCCCAGGTGGGTGAATCGGTGATGGGCCCGCTGGGCCTGACCCTGCTGGCCCAGGCTCGGGACGCCACCGCGCTGGCCGAGGCCAGGGCCATTCTGCTGAGCCTGCGGCTGACGACGCCGGTCGCGTCGCCACGCTGAACATCCCGATCTGCTAGCGCGCCGCTTGACAGCTGGCATGCATGTGTACTACTGTACTGGTACACCTGAATAGATCAAACCATGCCCGCCCTGGATCTCTTCCACATCAACACCGGCTCTACCGAACCGATCTACCGGCAACTGGTGGAGCTGGTGCGGCGCTTGGTGGCCAGCGGTCAGCTGAAGGCCGGCGACGAGATTCCGTCGGTGCGTGAGCTGGCCCAGGGGCTGGTGGTGCATCCGATGACGATTTCCAAGGCCTATGGCTTGCTGGAGGCGGACGGGCTGCTGGAGCGCCGCCGCGGCCTGGCGATGCGCGTGGCCCCGCAGCACCAGCGCGCCCAGGCGCCGCTGGACCGTGCCGCGCTGCTGCGGCCCAGCCTGGAGCGCGCCGCGCAGGAGGCGCGACAGCTGGAGCTGTCCACCGCGCAGGCGCTGGCCCTGTTCAAAGAGATTCTTCAAGCCGAGGAGCCGAAATCATGACCACCACCTTCGCCGTCGCCGCCGCCAGCGACCTGCCCCCACAGGCCGCGTTGGCCCCCCAGGCCTCGGTGGGGCTGAGCGGCCTGAGCCTGCGCTATGGCGCGCAGGCAGTGCTTGACGGACTGGAATGGGTGCTGCAGCCGGGCCAGGTGGTCGGGCTGCTGGGCCGCAACGGCGCCGGCAAGACCACGCTGCTGGAGTGCCTGCTGGGCCTGCGCGAGCCTGATGCCGGCGAGGTGCGGCTGTTCGGCCGGTCGGTGGCGCAGCTGGACGATGATTTGCGCGCGCGCATCGGCTATGTGCCACAGCAGTCGGACCTGTTCGAGGGCTTCACCGCCGGCCAGCTGCTGGCCTACTTCCGCAGCTTCTATCCCCGCTGGAACGAGGCCAAGGTCGAGGGGCTGATGTCGCGCTGGGAGGTGCCGCGCGAGCGCCTCATCAGCAAGCTGTCGGGCGGCCAGCAGCAGCGCCTGTCCATCATCCGGGCGCTGGCCCATGAGCCCGATCTGCTGGTGCTGGACGAGCCAGTAGCAAGTCTTGACCCCGCCGGCCGGCGCGACTTTCTGCGCGAGCTCGTCGAGCGCGTGCTGGACCGCGGCACGACGGTGGTGTTCTCCACCCACATCCTGTCGGACCTGGAGCGGGTGGCCTTCAATGTGGCCTTTCTGAAGCAGGGACGCATCGCCTGCCAGGCGCCGCTGGAAGACCTGCTGGATCAGGTGCGCATCGCGGTCGGCGGCGCAGCCGAGCTGCAGGCCCTGCAGACGGCCCATGCCGCGCAGCTGCTGCGCCGCCAGCCATTGGCTGCGGGGCGCGAGCAATGGCTGCTGCGCTTCCCGCAGGGCGTGCCGACCGGGGCGCCGCTGCAGTCGCTGAATCTGGAAGACCTGTTCATGGAGCTGAGCTGATGCGCGCGCTGGCTGCGGTGCCCCAGGCGCAGATACTGCTGGGCCCCTGGTGGTCGGCCTGCGCGACTTCACGCCGCGTCTGGCCGGCCCTGGTGGCGGCCGCTTGGCTGCTGCCGGTTGCCCTGCTGGCCTATCTCAAGGGTGCGCAGGCGGCGACGGTGCTGGCCCTGCTGATACCGGCGGTCTATCTGCAGTTGCTGGGCCTGGCCCTGTTGATCAGCCTGGTGCAGCAGAACCATCCCCATGCGGCCCGCCTGGTGCCGGGCCATCTGCAGCATTTGCGCGCCTGCGCCGCGATACTGATGCTGGTGCTGGCGCCGGCCAGCGGCTTGTTGATGGGGGCCGCGCTGGGCCAGCCGCTGGTCTGGTCACTGGGGGCTGGGGTCTGCCTGTTGCTGATCGGCATCAGCGTGCGCTGGCCCGAGGTTTGGTGGTGGCTGTGGATCGTGCCGTCGACGGCCTGGTGGTGGTCCGACGCTGCGGCCTGGAGGCTGCTGAGCGGCGCGCTGCGTGAGTGGCATGCCGAGCAGCCGCTGAGCCTGGCGGCCTGCGCGCTGTTGGTGCTGCCCTGGCTGCTGAGCCGCATCGTGCTGGCCGGCGGCACCGGGCACCGGCGTGCCCAGGCCCGTGCGGCACAGTGGCGGCGCAAGGCCCGTTCGACCCGCTGGAGTCTGGCCGAAATGCCGGGCTCCGGCGGGATCGGCGCTGCCTTCAACTGGCTGTACGGCCTGTGGCACCGATGCCTGCTGGCCCATGCACGGCTGCAGTCGCGCAGCGTGTTGGCGCGCGCCGAGTTGGTGCTGTATGGCAACTCGCACTGGAGCGCCCATCTCGGTGCGGTGCTGCTGGTGATGGCACTGGTCGCGCTGCTGGCGGTCTGCGTGGTGGCGGGGACGCCGGCGACCTGGGAGCTGGTGCGCAGCAAGGGTGTGGCCGGCATGACGATTGGGGTGATGAGCGGCTGCTTCAGTCCGCTGCTGGGTCTGCCGGCCGCGATCCACCAGTCGCGCCGTGAACAGGCCCTGCTGATGCTGCTGCCGGGCATGCCTCGCGGCGCGGCGCTGAACCAAGCCTTGGCGCGGCGCCAGATGTGGCATGCCGTTGGCGCCCTGCTGATGGCGCTGCTCCTGCTGCGGCTGCTGCTGGGCTCGCAGGCGCTGAACAACGGTGCGCTGATGGTGGCCGTGGGCCTGCTGCTGTCGGTCTCGCTGTGGGCCGACGGTTCGCGGCGCGGCCTGCCGCGCGGGCTCTGGTACGTGGCCCTGATCGGTGGCGGTGTCCTGCTGGCCATCAGCCTGGCGGTGGTGCTCGATGCGCTGGCCTGGCCGCGTTGGCTGGCCCTGCCTTTGGCGCTGCCGGTCTGGCTGGGCCTGTTGCGCCGGCGCTGGCGGCAGTTGCGGGCCTGGCCTCAGGCCTTGCCGGCCGGTCGCAACATCGGCCGCTGATCAAGGCCTCAGCCGCGCGCCAGCCCGACGATCTGCGCCGCCGGCAACACGCCCGAGATGCGCTGCTGCTCAACCCCCCCGCGTATCTTGACCAGGGTCGGGATGCTGCGGATGGCAAAACGCTGCGCCAGGCGCGGGTTGTCGTCGCTGTTGACCTTGACCAGCAAGGCCTGCCCCTTGAGCTCGGCGGCGGCCTGCTCGAACTGCGGCGCCATCTGCCGGCAGGGGCCGCACCAGGGCGCCCAGAAGTCCACCAGCACCGGCAACTCGCTGCCCTTGACGACGGCGTCGAAGCTGGCATCACTGAGGGTGATAGGCGTGCCGTCCAGCAGCGCCAGGCCGCAGCGTCCGCAGACCGGGTCTTGCTGCGTGCGTTCGTCGGGCACGCGGTTCTTGGCTTGGCAGTGGGGGCAGGTGATCAGCATGGCGGTTCCTCGGCGCAGGCTTTGCATCTTGGGTGGCGGTTGCGGTTTTCAAGGCGCGTCCTTGAGGCGCTGCTCCAGCGCCGCGCCCACTTCCTGCATGAAGGCGCGCACGCGGCCGGTGTGGCGCAGGTCCGGATGGGTGAGCAGCCAGACCGGGGTGCTGACCTCGGGCAGCACCTCGGACACCGCCACCAGCCCGGGCTCGCTGGCCTCGATCACCGTCGGCAGCAGGGCCAGCGCCAGACCGGTGCGGGCCATGGCCACGGCGGGATGCAGCAGGTCCAGGCGCATCACCACCTGCCCGGGTGGCACGTGGTCCAGCATCCAGCGGTCGAAGAAGCGGCTGCGGCGCTCCCCGTCGTAGCCAATCCAGGGGTGGTTGCGGCACAGCTCGGGCAAGGGCGTCAGCGTCTGCGGCAGTGTGGCGGAGCCGCGCTGTGCATAGACACGCATGCGCAGCTCGCCGACGCTGCGCCCGACCAGGTGCTCGGGCACCCGGCGGCTCATGCGCAGCACCACGTCGGCGTCGCGGCGTGACATGTCGACCAGGGCCGAGTTCTCGCTGACCTCGACCTGGATGCCGGGGTGCGCGCGGCGAAACGCCGCCAGCGGCTCGGGCAGCAGGTGCAGGGTGGCGACAAAGGCGGTGCTCAGCCGCAGTGCGCCCTGCAACTCCAGGTCGCGGCCGACGATGCGGCGCTGCATCTCGCCAATCGCCTGCTGCATCTCGCGTGCCTGCCGGGCCATCAGCGCGCCCGCCTCGGTCGGCTGGTAGCCCTGGCGCAGGCGCTCGAACAGGCGCGCGCCCAACTGCTGCTCCAGCGCGTTCAGCCGCCGCAGCACGGTGGTGTGGCGCACGCCCAGGGCCTGGGCGGCAGCGTTCAGGGAGCCGTGGTCGGCAATCGCCAGGGCGTAGCGCAAATCGTCCCAGTCAGGTATGCCGGTGGTTTGGGTCGGCGTCATTGTGCAAATTTGCAATCTTGAAGTGCGGGTTGCGCAGTTGTTTGTGCGAATTTGAAAACATAACATGAAGGCTCCGAAACACCTTCTGGAGTAACACATGCCCCATCTGCACCTCAGCTTGAGCCCCGCCCCCGGCCGGGAACCCGATCGCGCCCGGCTGGCCCAGGCCCTGAATGAATTGACGGCCGAGCACCTGGCCAAGGACCCGCAGCTGACGGCCGTGCGCCTCAGCCGCGTGCCGGCCGACGACTGGTTCGTGGCCAGGCGCTCGCTGGCCGAACAGGGCTTGGCCAGCTACCACCTGGAGCTGCAGGTCACGGCCGGCACCAACAGCGAGGAACAGATCGCCGCCTGGCTGCAGGCCGTGCATGGCTTGATGGGCGAGCAGCTCGGCCCGCTGCATCCGGCCAGCTATGCGGTGGTGCAGCAGCTGCCGGCCACGGCCTGGGGCTATGGCGGACGCTCGCAACGGGCGCGGCGGCTGCAGTTCGAGACCGAGATGGCAGCTGCCGTTTGATGCTGTGCGGCGTGGCTGGCCCCGTTAGACTTCATTCCTGGCGCCCCTCCCGGCGCTGCCGGTCACCCGGTGCGGGGCTGGGGCTAGTGGAAGGCTTGTGGACACAGCAGCATTGCAAGGATCAGCGACGGGCGAAGGCCGGCGAGCCTGCCTGCGCCGACTGGCTGCGGCAGCGTGCGTCGGCGGCGCGTGGGTGGGTGCGCGTGCGCAAAGCTCGCGTTCCGATGCGCTGGCGGTGCTGTATCCCGAGATCGGCGAGCCCTTCCGTGCCGTCTTCGCCTCCATCCTCGAGGGCATAGACGACCGGCTGCAGGCCCGCATCCTGAGAGTCGCGGTGCCGGCCGAGGCCGATCTGGCCGCGCTGGCTGCCGACATGCAACGCCGCGATCCCAGGCTGGTGATTGCCCTGGGGCGTGCCGGCCTGCGCCTGGCCAGCGCGCTGGACCGCCGCATCGAGGTCGTGGCCGGCGGCGTGATCAGCCCCAGCGAGGCCGAGGCGCGCGACGCCACCGTGCTGAGCCTGGCGCCCGATCCGCTGCTGCTGATGCAGCGTCTGAAGGCCCTGCTGCCCGGCGTGAAGCGGGTGCGCGCGGCCTATTCCGTGCGTCACAGCGCCTGGTTGATGCGCTTTGCCCAGGACGCCGCCCGCCAGCTGGGGCTGGAACTGCAGCTGCAGGAGGTCGGTGACCTGAAGGCCGCGCTGCGTCACTACCAGGACTTCTTTGCCCAGGCCTCGGCCCAGGATGCGCTGTGGCTGCCCCAGGACCCGCTGGCCGTCGACGAATCGGCGGTGCTGCCCTTGGTGCTTCAGGAGGCCTGGAACCGCAACGTGCCGCTGTTCTCCAGCAGCCTGGCCCATGTGCGGCGCGGCGCACTGTTCGCGCTCTACCCGAACAATCTGGAGCTGGGCCGCAGCCTCGGCGGCTCGGCGCTGGCGCGCCTGGCCAGCAGCACGGCGCCGCGCGGCGCCACGCCGCTGCGCGATGTGCACGCGGCGCTGAACACCCGCACGGCCGCTCATCTGGGCCTGGACCTGAGCCCTCAGCTGCAGCGCGGCTTCGAGTTGCTCTTGCCCGAACGATGAAGGTGCTGGTGAAGCGCTGGCGCAATGGCCTGCGGGATGCCACCTTCCGCCGGCAGCTGACCCTTGCGGTGGCTGGCGGTGTGCTGGGCGTGGCGGCGGTGTCGGCGGTGCTGTCGTCCTGGCAGGGCAGCGTGCAGGTGCGCGAGACCCTGGTGCGCCAGGGCTTGAATCTGGCCACCAGCCTGGCCCAGCAGAGCCAGCTGGCCCTGCTGACCGATGGTGCCGAGAACGCCCGCGAGCCGGTCGAGCGGGCGCTGTCATTCCCCGATGTGCTGCGCGTGGAGCTGCTGCGCCCCGATGGCGCCGAGTTGCTGGCGCGCGGCGTGCCGCCGACGGCGGCGCCTGCGTCGCCGCAGCCGGACGCCGTCGAGCCCTATCTGGGGGGCGAGACCGGTGAGGCCTGGACCTTTGTCGCGCCGGTGCGCATCCGCCCCGTCGAGGCCTCGCCGTTCGAAGGCCCTTCGGGGCAGACCGAGTTGCTGGGTTATGTGCGCGTGACTCAGGGCAAGGCGGCGCTGGTGCAACTGGTCGGGCGGCTGGTGGCGATCAATTTCGGCGTCGGTCTGGCCCTGTCGGCCCTGCTGCTGTGGGCGCTGCGCCAGCTGGCCCGCCGGCTGACCCGGCCGCTGGGCGAGCTGGCCGCCGTGATGGCCCACGCCGGCGAGGGCCGGCTGGGCCTGCGCGCGCCGGTCGAGGGGCCGCGCGATATCGCCGAGATGGCCCAGGTCTTCAACGGCATGATGCAAAGCCTGGAGCTGCGCGAGCAGGAGCTGCAGCAGAAAAACGACGAACTGGCCCGCCATGCGCTGACTCTGGAGGAGCGCGTCGAGGAGCGCACGCGCTCGCTCAGCGGCGCCAACCGCGAGTTGCAGCAGGCGCTGGACACCCTGCGCGAGGCGCAGAAGCAGCTGATCGAGGCCGAGAAGCTGGCCTCGCTGGGCCGCCTGGTGGCCGGTGTGGCGCATGAGCTGAACACGCCGCTGGGCAATGCGCTGATGGCGGCGTCGACGATGCAGGCCGAGCAGACCCAGCTGTGCGAGGCCATGCATGCCGGGCAGCTGCGCAAGTCCGAGTTCGACCGCATGCTCGGCAAGACCATCGAAGGCAATGCCCTGGTGGTGAACAATGTGCGCCGCGCCGCCGAGATCATCCGCGGCTTCAAGCAGCTGGCGCTGGACCAGACCACCGACATGCGGCGCAGCTTTCTGGCGCACGAGGTCATCGGCGAACTGCTGGCCACCGTGCAGCCGATGTTCCGCCACTCGCCGCATCGGCTCGAGGTGGCGCTGGAACCCGGCCTGCGCATGGACAGCTTCCCCGGCCCGCTGGGCCAGGTCATCAGCAATGTCGTGCAGAACGCCCTGCTGCATGGCCTGGCCGGGCGCGAGCACGGCAAGGTGGCGGTGCAGTGCCATGCACTGGGTGACGACCGCGTGCAGATCATCTGCAGCGACGATGGCGAGGGCATGACGGAGGCAGTGCGTCTGCGCGTGTTCGAGGCCTTCTTCACCACCAAGCTGGGCCAGGGCGGTTCGGGCCTGGGCATGCAGATCGTGCACAGCCTGGTGACCGGGCTGCTGGGCGGGCGGGTGCAGGTGGAAAGCGAACCGGGCAACGGCACGCGCATCCTGATCAGCCTGCCGCGCCAGGCGCCGCAGCACGGCAGCGACTAGATCGGCAGCTCGGTGTAGTAGCGCCCACCGTGGAAGATCAGTGGCTGGGCCTGGGCGGCCCAGCTGCAGCGCTCGACCTCGCCGACGAAGATCACATGGTCGCCCTCCTGATACTGGCTGCGGTTGGCGCACTCGAACACCGCCGCGGCGCCATCCAGCACCGGCGCGCCGCCCGCGCCCTCACGCCAGGCCACGCCGGCAAAACGGTCGATGTCGCGCATGGCAAAGCGCTGCGCCAGGTCTTTCTGGTCGGCGGCGAGGATGTTGATCGCATAGTGCGAGCCGCGGCTGAACACCGGCATCGAGCCGGCGCGCTGGGCCAGGCTCCACAACACCAGCGGGGGCGTCAGCGAGACCGAGTTGAACGAGTTGGCGGTCAGGCCGACCAGGCTGCCATCGGCGCCGCGCGCGGTGACGATGGTCACGCCGGTGGCGAACATGCCCAGGGCGGCGCGAAAGTCAGCGGCGCTGAAGGCGGTCGCGGCGTCGGTGGGAAGGGAGGGGGCTGATCCGGGCGCAGTCATGCGGGCATTGTCGGTGTTTTGCCCCGCGCTTGCCGCCCTGGGGTGGGGCCGTGCCCAGGTCCATAGAATCGCGCCATGCCTCAGCTCCCCGCATCGGCCTCCGTGGCCCCCACCGCAGCCCTCACCACCGCCCAGCGCCTGGCCGCCCTGCACCGTCTCGTCGTCGTCGTCGTGCTCGGCTTTGCCTCCGGCCTGCCACTGGCGCTGACCGGCCAGGCGATGCAGGCCTGGCTCAGCGTCGAGGGCATCGATGTGGCGACGATAGGCTTTCTGAGCCTGGTCGGCCTGCCCTACACCTTCAAATTCCTGTGGGCCCCGCTGATGGACCGCTTCGACCTGCCGCTGCTGGGCCGGCGGCGCGGCTGGCTGGTGCTGACCCAGTTGCTGATGGCCGGCGCCCTGCTGCTGCTGGCTGCCACCTCGCCCTCGCAGGCCACGCGCGCCTTTGCCTTGCTGGCGGTGCTGGCGGCCTTCATCTCGGCCTCGCAGGACGTGGTCATCGATGCCTACCGCACCGACCTGCTGGCCGCCCACGAACGCGGCATGGGCTCGTCGCTGAATGTGCTCGGCTACCGGCTGGCCATGATCGTCTCCGGCGGCGTGGCCTTCATCTGGGTGGACCCGACCCAGGGCGGCGGCTGGACCTGGCCCGAGGTCTACCGCGTGATGGCCGCGCTGATGGCCGGTGCGGCCGTGGTCTCGGCACTGTGCCTGCCCAAGCTCAAGACCGTGTCGGTGCCGAGCAGCGTGGCGCGCAACGACATCCTGGGGTTCCTGGCCGTGCTCGTGGCCGTGGCCGTGGGCTACCAGCTCAGCGACCTGTTCGGCCTGACGCTGGCCCGCGCGCTGCTGGGCCCGCTGCTGCAGCTGACCAGCCTGCCCGCGGCGCTGCAGGGCCGCTGGGTGGAGCTGCTGGCCCTGCTGCTGGGCCTGGCATTCACGCTGCCGCTGGCCGCCTGGGCGGCGCGGCGTGCGCGTTTCGAGACCCTGCTGGGTGGCCTGCGCAGCTATTTCTCCATGCCCGGCGCAGGTGCCTTCCTGGCGCTGATCGTGCTGTACAAGCTCGGCGACGCCTTCGCCGCCTCGCTGATGACGCCCTTCCTGATCAAGGCCATGGCCTACGGCACGGCCGAGATCGGCGTCGTCAACAAGGTCATCGGCCTGTGGCTGACGATAGGCGGCGCGCTGCTGGGCGGCTTGCTGATGCTGCGCCTGGGTCTGTGGCGGGCGCTGCTGGTGTTCGGTGTGCTGCAGATGCTCAGCAACCTCGGCTTCTGGTGGCTGGCCCTGCACGGCCAGGGCGCGATGGGCGGCCTGACGATTCCGGCCTTCGACTGGGGCTTTGTCAAGCTGGCCCAGAGCACGCCCGTGGATGGCGGTCTGCTGATGGTGATCGCTTTCGAGAACCTCTCCGGCGGCATGGGCACGGCCGCCTTTCTGGCCCTGCTGATGAGCTTGTGCAACCAGCGCTTCACCGCCACCCAGTTCGCGCTGCTGTCGGCCTTTGCCTCGGTGGGGCGGGTCTGGGTCGGGCCACTGGCCGGCGTGCTGGCCGAGTCGATTGGCTGGCCCAGCTTCTTCATCACCTCCACCGTGCTCGCCCTGCCGGCGCTGGTGATGCTGTGGCTGTTGCGTGACAGCGTGCGCGCGCTGGAAGTGCCCGCGGGTGGGCCCGCCCTTGACGATTGAGCACCTGACCCAAAATACGGAACCGGCCGCCGCCACTCTGCTCTGACGCCCCATGCACCCGACACCCGACTTCGATCCCCACGGCACGCTTGAATTGAGCCATGTGCCGCGCTGCACCTGCGCCCTGCATTCGCGCCGCCTGTTCACCGGCCTGCTGCTGGCCGGTGGCGCCACGGCCGCACTGCCGGCGCTGGCGCGCGAGGGTGTCGAGGTCGGCGGCACCTCCAAATTCGCCAAGCTGGTGCCGGCCGAGCAGGTTGAGCAGGCCGCGGCCCAGCAATACCGGCAGATGATGCAGCAGGCGGCGCAGCAGCGCGGCCTGGCGCCCGACAAGCACCCGCAGCTGATACGCCTGCGCGAGATCGCCAAGCGCATCATTCCGGTGGCACTGCCCTGGAACGAGCGCGCCAAGCAGTGGCGCTGGGAGGTCAACCTGCTCGGCGACAAGCAGCTCAATGCCTTTTGCATGCCTGGCGGCAAGATCGCCTTCTACTACGGCATCCTGGCCCAGCTGAAGCTCAATGACGACGAGGTCGCGATGATCATGGGCCACGAGGTGGCCCACGCGCTGCGCGAACATGCCCGTGAGCGCATGGGCAAGACGGCGGCCACCCGCATCGGTGCCAATGTGCTGTCCAGCCTGCTGGGCCTGGGCAATACCGGCGACGCGCTGCTGAACATGGGCGGCCAGCTGCTCACCCTGACCTTCAGCCGCGAAGACGAGTCCGAGGCCGACCTGGTCGGCATGGAGCTGGCCGCCCGCGCCGGCTACGACCCCAGCGCCGGCGTGAGCCTGTGGCAGAAGATGGGCCAGGCCTCCAAGGGTGCACCCCCGCAATGGCTGTCCACCCACCCGGCCGGGCCGACCCGCATCCGCGACATCGAAGCCAATCTGGCCAAGGTCCAGCCGCTGTTCGAGCGGGCGTCGAAGCCGCCGCAGCGGTTTGAGGTGGCGCCAAGCCTGCAAGGGCCTGCGGCCGGCTGATCCTCCAGCCCGGGTTCCTCGCAGCGGTGTCGCTGACCGAGCGCAAATACCGACACACTTGTAACGCGCATCCCACAAAATGGGGATGCGAACAACAACAAGCGTGACCACCATGAGTAGCGCCGGTTCAGGGGAAGAGGACTGGCCCGAACTGGTTCGGGCCACCAAGACCATCGTGATCGTCGATGTCGTTGAATCCGTGCGCCTGATGCAGGCCTACGAGTCCGACGTTATCGACCGCTGGCGGCGCTTTGTGCACGAGGTCCGAACCCAGCTCCTGCCCGTCCATCAGGGGCGCATGGTGAAGAGCTTGGGGGACGGGATGTTGCTGGAGTTCGATGACGTGCTTGCTGGAGTCAATGCCGCTCAGGAAATGCACAAGCGCATTGCCGGCTACAACGCCGGTCGTGAGCCGGAGGCCTGCTTCGAGTTGCGCGTCGGCGTTCACCTTTGCGACGTTGTCAGTGATCACGACGACGTTTATGGCAGCGGGGTGAATCTGGCGGCACGACTCATGTCCCTGGCCTCGCCGGGAGGCACCGCGGTATCCATGGACGTCCGCAAACACCTGGTCGACGGCCTGGACGCCGAGTTGGAGGATATCGGTGAATGCTGGGTCAAAGGCCTTGACGCCCCGATCAGGACCTGGCGGCTGTCGGCTGTCCCGTCGGGATCACGTCCGGTGGCGCCATCGGTCGGCAACGGGCTCCAGGCCAGTGTGGCCGTGCTGCCGTTTGCCGCCACTGACCCGGGTGACAGCCGGATGATTGGCGAACTGGTTGCCGACGAGTTGCTGTCCTGCCTGTCGCGCGTGCCCTATCTGGTCGCGATTTCCCGGCTGTCCACCATGGGCTTGGGGCTGAGAAACCTGTCTGTCCCCGGTTTGTCCCAGGCACTGGGCGCGAAATTCCTGGTGCTGGGGAGCTTTACCTCCGCCGGGGGCAATCTGCGCCTGCACGTTGAGTTGACCGACGCCCTGTCTCATCAAGTGATTTGGGCGGGATCCGAGCAGGCAGATTTGAAGGCGGTTCTCGATGGCAAAGACGAGGTTTTTTCGGGCTTGTCGGCGCAAATTGCCCGTGCCCTCGTCGGTCGGGAGGCGGGGCGAGCATGTACCTCGATCCTGCCCTCCCTGGAGAGCTACACCCTGCTGTTCGGGGCAATCAGCCTTCTCCATCGCCTGTCATTGCACGACTTCAATCGAGCGCGGGAAATGCTGGAGCATCTGGCCGATCGACATCCGCGATCTCCCGTGCCCAAGGCCTGGCTCGGGAAATGGCACGTGATGCGGATCGGCCAAGGCTGGTCGCCCGATCCCAAAGAAGATGGGCAACGGGCGATCTGGATGACCTCGAGCGCCCTGGATCTTTCGCCTACCCACGCATTGAGCCTCGCACTGGATGGTTTCGTCACCGGCTATGTCCGCAAGGATCTGACCACGGCCGAGCAACGCTACGACAGCGCGTTGGAAGCCAACCCGAACGAGAGCCTGGCATGGCTGTACCGTTCAGCCATGCTGGGTTATCGCGGGCAGCATCAGTCGGCCGTTGAGTCGGCGATCCATGCGAAGCGTCTGTCGCCCATTGACCCAATGCGCTACTACTTCGATCATTTCATCTCGCTGGCAAATCTGCTGGCGGGTGACTATGCCGGCGCCATCGAAACTGGATTCAAGTCCTTGCGTGGCAACCGTACCCATGCATCTACGCTGCGGGTCATCGTGATCGCACAGGCGCTGGGCGGGCAGCTCGACGAAGCGCGCGCCAACGCCTTGGAGTTGCTGCGCATCGAACCTACGCTGACGGTCGCCGGCTTCAGAGACCGCTATCCGGGACAACAGCAGGGGCAGGTTGAGCGACTGGCAGAGGCGCTCACGATGGCGGGTATACCCCGTTGATTCGTTCTGCCTTTTCCGACAATCCAAAGGAGGCATCATGGCAGGCTTAACGGGCACTACAGGTACTACAGGCACGACCGGAACCACCGGTACAACGGGTACGACAGGCACCATTCCTGGGCCGAGCCTGGTCAACGGCTTTGCGGGATATTCGGGCGGGTTGGCCAATCCGATGCTGGCCTGCGGCGTACAGTCCTCCGCGATGATTGTGGCGAAGAAGTTGGGGCCGCTGGAGCAGGGCCCCTATGGCCCTCAACACGCCTTGATGCCTGAGTCACTGGATCAGCCCACCTCATTGGCACGGTGGCAACCCGACATACGCCTTCGTGTGTTGGGGTGGGAGCTAACCGCCGATCTGGGGTTTTCGCCTGGCAAGACCGAGGCCGGCGCGCTCTTCTATGAGCTTCAGATGGCGAGCAAGCCGCTGGTGCGAATCGTGCGTCCGTCGCTGCCGGAGCTGCGTCTGCAGGCACTGATCACGCTGAGAGAGCGCGTGCAGGTCACGACCGGAACTCCGATAACCATGCAATTGAATGAGGTGCTGAGCCAGATCAGCCCCGCGTTTTCGTTCTGGAGCGCCATCATTCCGCTCCACCCTGATCGCCATCCGAAGACGCTGGAACTGATGCAGCTGGGGCTGGAGTTCGCGACCAATGTAGTGCTTCGATTCAAGCACGCGCTGGCATGCCCCCGGCCCTACGAGTTGAACAGCGGCTGTCACCCGGTCATCCTCACGCCGGCGCATGGCAGTCTGCCCAGCGGCCACGCGACCGAAAGCTCGACGGTTTCCACGATATTGGCGCATCTGTTGTCACCGAGCCCCGACAGGGAGTCCTCTGACTACGGCCCGGCCCTGCGTGCATTGGCCCAGCGGGTCGCCGCCAACCGCGTGTCCGCCGGTGTGCACTATGTGGTTGACAGCGTTGCAGGCCAGATTCTCGGTGAAACGCTGGGCGCGTTCATGGTCGGCCGCTGCACCGGGTGTGTGGCCGTGCAGCCATGCGCCTTTGATGGCAAAGGCAAGATCAATGACGCCATGCTGAATCCGGACGGACCGGCCCCTGGGTTGACCGATTTCTATGAGGTTCTTGGCGCAGATACCTTGAAGCCTGCATTGAATGTTCAGCTGCAGTGGCTCTGGAAAGCGGCGCGCGCCGAATGGGGTTTCAAACCCTGAGGGTCGAGTCTGATTCGGGAGGGGCTATGGCCGACTATGAATGGAGTGATCTTGATCCCACGCTGAAGGCAGTCAGCGCCGACCCGTGGGCCTTGTGGGCGTTGCAGCGCTTCGGCGAAAACACGCGCTACCAGCTGCTTTGTGAGTCGGCTGAGGGGATGACGCCGCAGGCAATGCGCGCCGCGGGCTGGGACGTTCCTCCCGTCTATGGGGAAGATGCCCGCTTCTTCACTGCTCGCAAGAGCTTGACCTTGAACGCAGCGCTCGACCTGTCTGCCTTGACCGTCAACGGCCCATCGGTCGGTGGCTCCGAGGGCCTGTGACATGAAGCACGATGCAGCGCTTCCCTGGGCAGAGGTCGAACGCTCCAACGATAGTTCGTGGAGCACACCGGTTCTGGCCGTGATAGACGACGGCATCGGGTTCTTGCACCAGCAGCTTCGAGACAAAGACGGGCGCAGCCGCATCCTCGGCCTGTGGGATCAGTCGGATGCTCCCGTCGTTGCCAACTGGTCCCCATCGGACATGGGCTATGGACGCGAGTTGAGTCAGGGCGCCGTCAATGACTGGCTGGATCGCTTGAGTGCCGGCCAGACCGAGATCGGCGCATACCAGTCCCTTGGTCAGGCGTGGAGCAGGTGGACGCATGGCGCGCATGTGCTTTCGCTGCTTGCAGGCCGCGTGGACCCGTTGTCTGGGGTCAGTGATGAAGCGGGCGAGCTACCGATTGTTGTGGTGCAGCTGCCGCACAGGGCCTTTCAGAATACCCACGGCAACTGGTTGAACGTCTATGTGCTTGACGGCTTGCACTACATCCTCCGGAAGGCGCCGCCGCAGGCTCCGGTGCTTGTGAATATCAGTCTGGGTGGCCACAGCGGGCCGCATGACGGCTCCGGCATGCTGGAGCGTGCGATTGATGCCTTGATTGAGCGCGAGGGGGGGCGCCTGACCGTGGTTGTGGCAGCTGGCAACAGCCGTCTCGTCGGTGCGCACGCCCAGTTCACGCTGTCAGCATCAACGACAGATGAAGGTGAGGCAGCCGAACTGTGGGTCGATGGCGACCGCAACGACGAAACACCGAACTTCATTGAGGTTTGGGCTCAGTTCAACTCAATCCACACCGACAAGCTGACGTTCGAGTTGAGGCCCGATACGAGAGGGCCTACGAGCGTTGCCGTGCCGCTGACCGGATCTGCCACACGGGTCTCTCGGGCTGGTGGCGGTGGTGCGCCGATTGCGATGCTGTACGTCTCTTCACCGGATGGGTCGCCCAATGGACACCAGCCTGCCCGCAGCAATCTGGATGCAAAGGAGGGAACACCTTCGGGTCACTGGGTACAGGCTCTGGTGGGCTTGTCTCAAGGCAGCAATACCAAGGGGCCTGGCTTGCCTGCCAACCCTTTCGGGCGTTGGTGCATTCGCGTGATCAATCAGTCGCCGGCCGATGTGCCGGTGCGGGCCTGGATTGCCCGCGATGACGGCGTGGGAACCGGCAACAGCGTGCCGCGCGGGCACTTGGCGTTTACAGCGTCACAGATGGCAGCGGGCCTTATTCGACCTGAGGGAACCCTGAGCGGCCTGGCCTGGAGTCGCAACACGGTGGTCGTTGGGGGATATGACTTCGATCTTGAGACCGGCACCTATCAAATGTACGAAGACAGCGGCAGTGCCATGCTCCCGGCCGACATCTCCTCCGGTGTTCGAGCCGGGCCGGATATGTGCGGGCCTGCGGTATTGCGTCGCGAAACCGTGCGCCTGGGTGTCGGGCGCTGCGGCTTCTTCTCTCCGCGTCCGCTTGAGCCTGACGGAGATCTGTTCGCGGAGGGAACCTCACTGGCTGCCCCGGTCGTTGGTCGGCGCATGGCTTTGCTGATGGTTCGCCGAGGCCTGAGGGGCAAACAGCAGTTGCTCAGCGAGCTGGCCAAGGACTATCCTGGAGCATCGATTAAGCCCTCTGAGAAATCCTACTGGACCAGCGCCTACTGGCTGCCGATGCCGGCCACCGAAGCGCAGCCTTGACTATTCCGTCGCCAGCGCTCAACGCATCGCCACCCGCAACGCACTCACCAGCGGCGGCAGCGAGGCGACCTTCTGCACCAGATCGCGGATGTTCTGTGCGCCGGTCTTGGCGCGGATGCTGCTGATCTGGGAGCGCACGGTGGACAGGGCGACGCTGTGCTGGCTGGCGACCTCGCCGGGCAGGCGGCCCTGGCACAGGCCCTGCAGCACCTGGGTTTCGGTCGGGGTCAGGCCATGCTGGCGGGCGAACCAGTGGGTGGAGAGCTCCTGGCAGACGCGCTGCTTGCCGAACACCAGCAGTACGGTCACCGGCGCTTCCTCCTGGGCGGCCAGCGGCACCACCGCCACGCTCAGGCCGTGCGAGGCCGGGCCCAGGGTCAGCAGGCGGCGCAGCTTGCGCTCCGACGCGCCCTGCAGGGCCTCGCGCAGTGGTGCCACGTCGGCGCTGTGGCGGGCGCGCAGCTCGGTGCCCAGCAGCTGCAGCGGATGGCAGGCGTCCATCTCGGCGCGGGCGGTGTGGTTGGCGTGCAGCAGATGGCCCTCGGGGCTGAGCACCAGCATGCCGTAGTCGATCTCGTCCAGCATCAGGGTCAGCCAGGGCTCGTTGCGCAGGCCGTTGGTGGCACGGCGCTCCGGGCCGCGGTAGGAGGAAGATTCGCCGGGCTCGGTCTTGTCTGACGGACGCGCGGCCTGGGGCTTTTCCAGCGTGTCGAACATGGTGCTACTCCTGTGAATGGCCGGGGCGGACAGTGCCGCGCCACAGAGCAAGACTAGGAGCCGGGGCCTGCCGCTGGCGGTGAATATGCGCCGCACCGATTGTGCGAAATTCACCTTTCCCGGGCCGGCGCTTCAGGTGCCGCCGACGAAGGGGTTGCTGCGCCGCTCGGCGCCAAAGCTGCTCTCCGGGCCGTGGCCGGGGATGAAGACGGTGTCATCACCCATCGGCCACAGGCGCTGGGTGATGCTGGCGATCAGGGTGTCGAAGTCGCCCTGCGGGAAGTCGGTGCGGCCGATGCCGCCGGCAAACAGCACGTCACCGACGAAGCAGCGCCTGGCCTCGACCGAATGGAACACCACGTGGCCGGGCGTATGGCCGGGGCAGTGCCGCACCTGCAAGTTACAGCGGCCGACGCTGACGCTGTCACCGTCCTGCAGCCAGCGTGTCGGTGTGAAGATCTCGGCCGGCGGAAACCCGAACATCTGGCTTTGCTGCGGCAGGCCGGTGATCCAGAACTGGTCGTCCTGCTGCGGTCCGATGATGGGCAGGCCCTGCTCGCGCGCCAGGGTGGCGGTGCCGCCGGCGTGGTCGATGTGGGCGTGGGTCAGCAGGATCTGCTTGAGCTGCAGGCCTCGCTGCTGCACTGCCTGCAGGATGCGCGGCAGATCACCGCCCGGATCGATCACCGCGGCCTCCAGGGTCTCGTCGCACCAGACGATGGAGCAGTTCTGCTGGAAGGCGGTGACTGGTACGGTGTGGTAGCGAAGGGCCATGCTGGAAGCGGTTTTGAAGTAGGGGCGTGGGCGCCAATGTATCGAACTTCGCTGCCGCCGCGGCGGCAGCGCCGTCAGTAGCCTTGGGCGTCCATTACCGCAGCGACCTGGGTCAAGGCGCTTCGCAGCGTGCCGAGGTCCACCGATCCCAGGGCCAGCCGGATGGCATGGGGGACCAGGGCCGAGGTGGCGAAGGGCTCGGCCGTGGAGACCGAGATCCGTTCGCGCAGCAGCGCCATGGCCAGCAGGTCGCCGCGCACGTCCTCCCCCAGCGGCAGCCAGACGAAGTAGGACGCGGGATGGCTCAGGCGCGGGTGCTGCCCCAGGATGCAGGCGGCCATCTGCTGTCTGGCCCGCGCATCGCTGCGCTTCTCGGCTTCCAGCCGGTCGACGGTGCCGTCTTCGATCCAGCCGCAGGTGATGGCGGTCATCACGCCAGGCGTGTTCCAGGTCGTGGCCCTGATGGCGCGCGCGATCTTGCCCACCCAGTCCAGCGGCGCGGCCACGCAGCCAACGCGTAGCCCGGTGGCCACGCTCTTCGAGAAGCCGGAGACATAGACCGTGAGCTCGGGCGCGAGCGCGGCCAGGGGCGGCGGGGCGTCTTCCACCAGAAAGGCATAGGCCGCGTCCTCGATGACGAGCAGGCCGTGCCGCCGCGCCACCGCCACGAGCTCGTGCCGGTGGCTCGCGCCCATCACCCAGCCCAGGGGGTTGTGCAGCGTGGGCATGGTGTAGACGGCGCTGACCCGGCGCCGTCGGGCCAGCGCGTCCAGCGCCTGCGGATCCGGCCCCGGTCCGGCGACTGGCAGCGCCACCAGCTCCAGGTGGTGGGCCTCGGCCAAGAGCTTGAAGCCGGGATAGGTCAGTGCATCGACGGCCACCAGGTCACCGGGTTGCAGCAGGGCCATCGCCGTTGTCGCCAGGCCGTGTTGAGCGCCATCGACCAGCAGGACCTGATCGCCCGTCACCGCCAGCCCGCGGCGGGCCAGATGCCGCGCCACCGCCGCGCGCTCATGCGGACGGCCGCCGTGCGGCTGATAGCGCAGCAGGGCTTCCAGGTCGCCGCCTGCCGCCAGCTGGCGCAGCGCGGTCCGCAGCAACTCGGCCTGTCCGGGCAGCGAGGGGTAGTTGAAACTCAGGTCCAGCATGTCCGCGGCCACCGCGTGCTGATCGATGCCCTGGCCGCGCGGCAGCGCCGCTTCCCGCACGAAGGTGCCCCGGCCGGTCTCGCCACTGACCAGGCCCATGGCCTCCAGCTCGGCATACACGCGGCTCGCCGTCACCAGGGCCATGCCCTCGCGCGCGGCAAGCTGCCGATGTGTCGGCAGGCGCGTGCCCGGGCGCTGCCGGCCACCGCGTATCTCGGCCGCGAGCCTGTCGACCACCAGCTTGTACCGGGCTTGCACCATGGTGCCTCTATTCCATGACAATTACTTGATCGTATTGATTGTGAGGCCCGGGGACGGTGTCTGACCAGCGCCTTCGGCGCAGACCTCCCGGACACAGCCGCGCAGCCAGCGGTGCGCCGGATCGCCTTCCAGGCGCGGGTGCCACAGCAGTGACACCGTGAACGGTGCGAGGGGCAGGGGCAGCTCGAAGCTGTGCAGGCCGGTGCGCAGATCGCCGGTGTGCCGCTCGGGCACGCTGGCCACCAGATCAGTGGCTCGGGCCAGGGCCAGCGCGGCTGCGAAGCTGCCCACGGTGGTGGCGACCTCGCGCGCCAGCCCGAGCGTGGCCAGGGCCTGGTCGATCGGCCCCCGGTCCAGTCCCTGGCGCGAGACCAGGATGTGGCGGGCTGCGGCGTAGCCGGCCGGGTTGACCTCGCCCTCGCTCAGCGCATGACCGGGGCGCACGACACCGACGAAGCGGTCGCGGAACAGGGCCTGCGCCCGTACTTCCGGGCCGGTGGAGCGGCCGATCACGCCGGTCTCGAGATCGACGCCGCCCTCGCGCAGCGGCGCGCTGTCCTTGTCGAGCTTGGTCAGGAAGTGCAGGCGCACGCCCGGCGCCTCGTGGGCGATGCGCGCCAGCAGCCGGGCGCCGAAGTTCTCCACGAATCCTTCGCGGGTGCGCAGGGTGAAGCTGCGGCTCAGCTGTGCGGGCTCCAGCGGACGGACCGGCCGCAGCGCCGCCTCGGCCGCATCGACCAGCGGGCCGATCTGCTCGCGCAGCTCCAGCGCCCGGGGAGAGGCCACCAGGCCGCGCCCGGCGCGCACCAGCAGCGGGTCGCCGGTGGCCTCGCGCAGCCGGGCCAGCGCCCGGCTCATCGCCGAGGGGCTCAGGTGCAGACGGCGGGCCGCGCGTGCCACGCTGCCCTCGGCCAGCAGCACATCGAGGGTGAACAGCAGATTGAGATCGGGTCTGGCCATGGTGTCGGTCCGGGCATTGCGGTGTGGGATGGCGTTGTGTGCATGAATGAAGTGCAAACGCTGCGTCTTCCGCTATATCACACCAGACCCTATCGTCTGTGGGTGGGCTCCCGTTGCGGAGCCATCAGACAGGTGGTTCCGATGACGCAAGCAGATCAAACCGCGGCCGATGCCGCAGACCGCAGGCCGGCGCCGGCCTGGGTATTTGCCAGCTTGGCCCTGTGCATGCTGCTGCCCTCGCTGGGCACCAGCATTGCCAATGTTGCCCTGCCGACCCTGGCCGAGGCCTTCGATGCCACGTTCGAGCAGGTCCGGTGGGTGGTGCTGGCCTACCTGCTGACCACCACGGCGCTGATCGTCGGGGCCGGGCGCCTGGGTGATCTGCTGGGTCACCGGCGCATGTTGATGGTCGGCCTTGCCCTGTTCACCCTGGCCTCGGGCTTGAGCGGCGTCGCGCCTGACCTGGGCTGGCTGATTGCCGCCCGCGCGCTGCAGGGGCTGGGTGCGGCGCTGATGATGGCCTTGACGATGGCTTTTGTCGGCGAGGCGGTGCCCAAGGCCCGCACCGGCAGCGCCATGGGGCTGCTGGGCGCGATGTCAGCGGCAGGCACGGCGCTGGGCCCGACGCTGGGCGGCCTGCTGATTGCCGCCCTGGGCTGGCGGGCGATCTTTCTCGTCAGCGTGCCGCTGGGCCTGCTGACGCTGCTGCTGGTATTGCGCTGCCTGCCGGCCGACCCTGCGGCACCGACGGGCGCGTGGCGCCTCCGCTTCGACGGTTTGGGTTGGCTGACGCTGTTTCGCCAACGGCGGCTCACGGCCAGCCTGGCGATGAGCGCCCTGGTCTCGACGGTGATGATGGCGACGCTGGTGGTCGGGCCCTTCTATCTCGCCCGCGCGCTGGGCCTCGGCATGGCGCTGGTGGGCCTCGTCATGTCGGCCGGGCCGGTGGTCGCCACGCTGGCCGGTGTACCTGCCGGCCGGCTGGTGGATCGGCTGGGCACCCAGGCCACCACGGTCGGCGGGCTGCTCGGCATGATGGCCGGCTGCGTGGCCTTGGCCTCGGTGCCGTCCGCATGGGGCATTGCCGGCTTCGTGGCCCCCATCGCCCTCACCACCGCCGGCTATGCGCTGTTCCAGGCGGCCAACAACAGCGCCGTCATGCGCGACGTTGCCGCCGGGCGGCGTGGCGTGATCTCCGGCCTGCTCAATCTGGCGCGCAATCTGGGCCTCATCAGCGGGGCTTCGGTGATGGGCGTGGTGTTCACCCTCGCCGCCGGGGCAGACGCCACGGTAGCTGGCCCCGCGGCCGTTGCCGCGGGCATGCGGGTCACGTTCGCGGTTGCCGCGGCCCTGTTGTTGGTCGGCCTGCTCATCGCTCAGGGCAGCCGGGCGCTGCAGCGGCGCTCGACAGAGTCGGACCCGATGGGGCATGCTCGCGACCTACCGCCCTGCTGAACCCAGCGCCAGGGCCCTCCACCGGCCGAAGGCCGAAGCCACCATGAACCCTGAAGACTTGCAGAAACTCGTCACCCTGACCATGCCATTCGGAAAACACCAGGGGAAGCTGCTGGCGGATCTGCCCGGTAACTACCTGAACTGGTTTGCCCGTGAGGGTTTCCCCAAGGGCGAGATGGGCCGTCTGCTGGCCCTGATGCACGAGATTGACCACAACGGCTTGAGCGATCTGCTGAAGCCTCTGCGCAGCGGGGGGCGGTGAGCAGCGGGCCTCACGCGGTATCGCATTTGCGCGCCGCCTGCCTGGCGCACAGCCGCACCGTGCCCTATCTGGATCGCGGCGGCCCGCGCAAGGAACGCTGCGCCCGGTGCCGCCTGCCGCCCGGCCATTGCATGTGCGCCCTGCGGCCGGTGGTGCCCACGCGCGCGGCCGTGTGCCTGATCATGGCCGAGTTCGAGCCGCTCAAGCCCAGCAACACCGGCTGGCTGATTGCCGATGTCGTGCCCGACACCTTGGCCTTCGGCTGGTCACGCCTGGCGGCGGACCCGGCGCTGCTGGCTCTGCTGGCCGATCCCCGGTGGCAGCCCTATGTGGTGTTCCCGGGGGAGTTTGCCGCGCCCGAGCGGGTGGTGACCGAGCTGCCCCCGGCCTCACAGCGCCGGCCCCTCTTCATCCTGCTCGACGGCACCTGGTCAGAGGCGCGCAAGATCTTCCGCAAGAGCCCCTATTTGAACGCGCTGCCGGTGCTGAGCCTGCGGCCCGACCAGTTGTCGCGCTATCGCCTGCGCCGCTCCACCCACGAGCACCATTTCTGCACCTCGGAAGTGGCCGCCCTGTGCCTGGCCCTGGCCGGCGACCTGCACGCGGCGCAGACGCTGGAGGCCTATCTGGACGTCTTCAGCAGCCGCTACCTGCGCGCCCGGCAAAGCGTGCCGCCGGACCCGGAGGATGAAGCCCATTTGCGTCTGCGGGCGCTGGCCCTAAACTCCGAACCAGCTTAGGGAGGCGGACGGCGATGGAGACCGACTATCTGATCATCGGCAGCGGCGCGGTTGGCATGGCCTTCGCCGATACCCTGCTCGACGAGAGCGACGCGCACATCACCCTGGTGGACCGTCGCGCGGCCCCCGGCGGCCACTGGAACGATGCCTACGCCTTCGTCGGCCTGCACCAGCCCTCGGCCTATTACGGGGTCAATTCGACCGAGCTGGGCAGCCGTCGCAAGGACGACCATGGCCCCAACGCCGGCATGTACGAACTGGCCGGCGGCCCCGAGGTCAGCGCCTATTTCGACCAGGTGATGCGGCGGCGATTTTTGCCCAGCGGTCGCGTCAGCTTTCATCCGATGAGCGAGTACCTGGGCGATGGCCGTATCGTCAGCCTGCTGTCGGGGGCGCAGACCGAGGTGGCCGTGCGCAGGAAGACGGTCGATGCCACCTTCATGTCGCCCGCCATTCCCGCCACGCACACACCGAACTTCCGCATCGCCGACGGCGTGCGCCTGGTGCCGCCGAACGCCTTGCCCCAGCTGTGGCAGCAGCGGGCCGGGCAGGCGACGCCGCGGCAGTTCTGCATCCTCGGTGCCGGCAAGACGGCGATGGATGCCGCCGTCTGGCTGCTGCGCCACGGCGCCGCGCCCGAGGCCATTCAATGGGTTGTGCCGCGCGACTCCTGGGTGCAGAACCGCCTGCACACCCAGCCCGGCCTGGAGTTCTTTGCTGACAGCATCGGCGGCGAGGCCGACAAGCTGGCGGCCTTCGCCGAGGCGGCGACCATCGATGACCTGTTCCTGCGGCTGGAGGCCCGGGGCCAGATGTTGCGCATCGATCCGACGCAGTTGCCGACGATGTTTCACTACGCCACGCTGTCCACCGGCGAGGTGGACATGTTGCGCAGCATCACGCGGGTGATTCGCCTGGGGCGGGTGCAGGCACTGGAACCCGAGGCGATGCTGCTGGAGCGGGGCCGGGTGGCGGTTGCCCCGGACACGCTGTTCATCGATTGCACCGCCTCGGCCATCCAGCAGCGCGCCAACGAGCCGGTGTTCCAGGGCGAGCGCATCGTGGTCCAGCTGTTGCGCGCCCCGCTGGTGGTGCTGAGCGCGGCGCTGACCGCCTATGTCGAGGTGCACGGGGCGGATGACGCCGGCAAGAACCTGATGTGCACGCCGGTGCCGTTCCCGAAGAACCTGGCGGGCTATGCGCGCGCCATGCAGGTCAGCATGATGAACCAGTACCACTGGTCGCAGGACAAGGCCCTGCGCCAGTGGATGCGCGCTTCCCGGCTCGACGCCTTTGCCGCCATGGTGGCCGAGGTGGCCAAGGCGGAGGCCGATACCGAGAAGCAGGCGATTTTGGCTCGGCTGCGCAGCTGCATCATGCCGGCCATGGGCAATATGCCCCGGTTGATGGCCTAGCTGCCATCAGTCCTGCATCACAGCGACAGGATATGCCCGGTGCGCGGGTCGCCCTGACCGGCCAGCACTTCGCGATAGGTCGCCGCCAGCGCGGCTTCGCCCTGGTGGCGCTGCACCTGCAGCCAGGGCCGTTGCTTGTCGCCGACGGCGGCCAGGAAGCGCTGCCAGGAGGCCACCAGCCGCTGACCCAGCAACTGCGGGCCCCACTCGCCGCTGCGTTTCTTGATCTGGGCCGGGGCGAAGAACAGCACCGGCTTCGGGCCGGCCAGATCGCGGCCGCTGCCCAGCTCACCGACGTGGGTGCCGCCTATCGAGCTGCTGTAGGCCAGGGCCTTGCAGTGGGCGTGCACCGCCTTGCGCAGGGCCGCGTTGCCGGCGAAGTCGACATACACGGCGGGGGCGTCTGCGGCGATGTCATCGAGCTGCTCGTAGCTCAGCACACGGCTGTAGCAGCCCAGGCTGTCGCAGAAGGCGATATTGCGCGCCGAGGTCAGACCGACGACCTCGATGCCGCTGCGCTGAGCCATCTGGAAGGCCGTGCCATAGGCCGTCTTGCTGGAGGCGCTGGAGAGCAGCATCAGCGGTCGCCGGTCGGGATCGGCGGCAGCGCCGAAATAGTCGTTGTCGGCCAGGAAGTCGTCAATCAGCCAGGAGGTGGTGAACAGCGGCCGCAGCAGCGACTGCAGGTCTTCCGACTCGGCGGTGTAGAAGGGGTCGGCGCTGCAGCGGTGGTACTGGTTGTAGACCGGATGCAACTCCGCGCGGTGAGGCGCACTGTCGCTGAACGACAGCGGCGAGATGCGTGCGGGGCTCAGATCCACGCTGGAGGCCATTGGAAAATAGCCGTAGAGACGCTCGCCGACGGCGATCTCCGGATGGTGCGATTCGGCCACCGTGCCGAAGCCCCACACCGGGATGTGGCCCCAGGCAGTGTCGGCGGCGCCATCCGCGCCAATGACCGGAAAGAAGCGCCAGTAGTTCATCGCCTCGCCGAAGGTGGCGTAGGTGATGTTGTTGGAGGTCAGCGCGAAGCTGTCTATGCCCACGCGCACCTGGCCTTCAGCCAAGGGGGCGGCGGGCAGGGAGCGCAGCTCGGCGGTCTGCAGCTGGTCTTTGCGGACCACGAATGTCTGGGTGTTCATCTGTCCTCCTAGCGTTGTTCGCCCGAGCGGGCCGCGCGCAGCGAACCCGCCAGCGCGGCCACCGCCGTCAGCACCGTTTTCACCGACTGCACCGAGCGGGCATCCTTGAGCTCCCCGGCCTCGTCAAAGGCCTCATGGGCGCGGCCCAGCGCGAACTGCTGCGGCAGTACCAGCATCTGGAAGGCCATCTGCAGGTACTGGCGCAGGAAGTTCATCGAGCGCAGCGCGCCCCCCGGCCCTGGCGAGGCCGACAGCAGGCCCACCGGCTTGTTGGCCGTGGTCGACAGTCCGGCGGTCTGCGACTCGGTGGCGACGATGCGGGACAACCAGTCGAAGGCGTTGATGACCAGGGGCGTCGGGAAGCCGTTGTACTCGGGCGTGACGATGAGCACGGCATCGCAGCCGGCAATCGCCTGCTGCAGCCGGTGCGCGCCCTTGGGCACACCCGCGGAGGCTTCGAGGTCACCGTCGTAGACCGGCAGCTCCAGCCTGCGCAGGTCCATCAGCGTGGTCTTCAAGCCCAGCTCGTGGGCTTTGCGCGACGCGAATGCAGCCAGGGTTGCGTTGAGCGATTCGCTGCGCACGCTGCCGGGAATGATGAGGATGTGGATGTCGTCCATCGTGGGCTCCGGGTGTCACTGCGAGGGAAGGCCGGCTGCTGTTGTACCAGACGCTTGCCAAAGTGGTGGCGCGGGCGGCCATGCAGAATGGCGGTGAACTCATATCTTGCCCGACCATGAACAACATACCTCCCACCTTCGATGATGTCGTGGCCGCCGCACATCGCATCGCCGGCCATGCCCATCGCACCCCGGTGCTGACTTCGCGCACCGTCAACGAGGAGCTGGGCGCCGAGGTGTTCTTCAAATGCGAGAACCTGCAGCGCATGGGGGCGTTCAAGTTCCGCGGCGCCTTCAATGCGCTGTCGCGCTTCAGCGAGGCGCAGCGCAAGGGCGGGGTGGTGGCGTTTTCGTCCGGCAACCATGCGCAGGCGATCGCGCTGTCGGCGCGGCTGCTGGGCATGCCGGCGACCATCATCATGCCGCACGACGCGCCGGCGATGAAGGTGGCGGCCACCCGGGGGTATGGCGGCACGGTCGTGAGCTACGACCGCTATACCGAGGACCGCGAGCAGATCGGCCGCAGCTTGGCCGAGCAGCATGGCATGACGCTGATCCCGCCCTACGACCACCCGGATGTCATTGCCGGCCAGGGCACGGCGGCCAAGGAGTTGTTCGAGGAGGTCGGCCCGCTCGATGCCTTCTTCGCGCCGCTGGGCGGCGGCGGTCTGCTCTCGGGCTCGGCCCTGTCGGCCCGCGCGCTGGCGCCCGGCTGCAAGGTTTACGGCGTCGAGCCGGCGGCGGGCAATGACGGCCAGCAATCGTTCCGGTCCGGCGCCATCGTGCACATCGATACGCCGAAGACGATTGCCGATGGCGCGCAGACCCAGCACCTGGGCCAGCACACCTTTGCCATCATCCGCCGCGATGTCGATGACGTGCTGACGGCGACCGACGAGGAACTGGTGGCCGCCATGGGTTTTCTCGCCGCCCGCATGAAGCTGATCGTCGAGCCCACCGGCTGCCTGGGTTTTGCCGCGGCGCGGCAGATCAAGGAGCAGCTGCGCGGCCGGCGCATCGGCGTGCTGCTCAGCGGGGGCAATGTCGATCTGGCGCGGTTTTGCGAGCTGATCGCAGCCTAGATCGGCTCAGCTTTACTCCTGCTCGAACCACTTGGCCTCGGGCAGCTTGGCAAACACCTTGCGCAGGCCCTCGCCCCAGCCGCGGCGCAGCCGGTTGAAATAGGGGTCGTCACCGGTGATGCGCTGCGGCCGGGCGGCAGCAAAGCTGCCGGCGCGGTAGAGCAGGATGTCGATGGGCAGGCCCACCGACAGATTGCTGCGTATCGTCGAATCGAACGAGATCAGGGTGCACTTGGCGGCCTCGGCCAGCGATGTGTCGTGCTGGACGACGCGGTCGATGATGGGCTTGCCGTACTTCGATTCGCCGATCTGGAAATAGGGCGTGTCTTTCGACGCTTCGATGAAGTTGCCCTCGGCATAGACATGGAACAGCCGGCAATGCTCGCCCTGGATCTGCCCGCCGAGCAGGAAGTGGCCGCCGAAATCGACCCCCTGGCCCAGGGTCGGCTCGGCGTCGCGGGCCAGCACCTCCTTGATCGTGCGGCCCACCAGTTCGGCCGCGTCATACAGGGTGGGCACATTCATCAGATGCTCGCCCTCGCCGTGCAGGCGCTGGCGCAACAGACTGATGACGCTTTGCGTGGTGGCCAGATTGCCCGAGTTGAGCAGCACGATCAACCGCTCGCCGGGCAGCTCGAACACCGTCATCTTGCGGAAGGTGGCGATATGGTCCACGCCGGCATTGGTGCGCGAATCGGAGGCAAACAGCAGGCCTTCATCAAGCCGCATGGCAACGCAGTAGGTCATGGGAGGTCAGGCAAAGTCAGCCGGCTAGGGTAACCGATGGCCCGTGCTCAGGTGCGTCCTGCGCGCAACAGCCGCAGGCCGTTGAGCACCACCAGCACGCTGGCGCCGGCATCGGCGAACACCGCCATCCACAGCGTCGCCAGGCCCATCAGGCTCAATACGAACACCACGGCCTTCAGCCCCAGGGCCAGCACCAGGTTCTGGCGCAGCACCATGGCGGTGCGGCGTGAGAGGGCAATGAACTCGGGCAGCTTGCGCAAATCGTCCTGCATCAGCGCCACATCGGCGGTTTCCAGCGCGGTGGCGCTGCCGGCCGCACCCATGGCGATGCCGATGTCGGCGCGGGCCAGGGCCGGCGCGTCGTTGACGCCGTCACCGACCATCGCGACCACGCCTTGCGCCGAGAACCCGGCAATGGCCTGCAGCTTGTCATCGGGCAGCAGCTGGCCGCGGGCGTCGTCCAGGCCCAGCTGGGCGGCGACGGCATCGACCGTGCGCTGGTTGTCGCCGCTGAGCATCACCGTCCTGATGCCCAGGGCCTGCAGCTGGGCGATGGCCTCGCGGCTGTGCGGGCGCAGGGTGTCGGCCACGGCCAGCAGGCCCAGCACGTCGTGCCCTCGGCTCAAGATCATCACCGTCTTGCCCTGGGCCTCCAGGCCCTGCAGCTGCTGTTCGATGGCCGGCGTGCACAGGCCCAGCTCTTCGAGCAGGCGGTGATTGCCCAGCTGCAGCAGCGCGCCATCGATGCGGCCACGCACGCCGCGGCCGGGCAGGGCTTCGAAATCAATGACCGCGGCTAGGGCCTGCTGCGGGGCACGTTCCGCCTGCGCGTTGACGATGGCGGTCGCCACCGGGTGGCTGGACAGCGCATCGAGGCTGGCGGCCAGGTGCAGCACCTCGTCGCTGGTCACATCGCCCAGCGGCAGCAGATCGATCAGCCGCGGTTTCCCCTCGGTCAGGGTGCCGGTCTTGTCCAGTGCCAGGGTCTTGATCTGCCGGCCCTGCTCCAGATACAGCCCGCCCTTGACCAACATTCCCCTGCGGGCCGCCGCGGCCAGGCCGCTGACGACGGTGACCGGCGTCGAGAGCACCAGCGCGCAGGGGCAGGCAATGACCAGCATGACCAGTGCGCGATAGACCCATTCGGCGAACGGTTGGCCCAGCATCAGCGGCGGCACCACGGCCAGCAGCAGGGCAAACACCACCACCACCGGCGTGTAGATGGCGGCGAAGCGATCGACGAAGCGCTGGCTCGGCGCCCGCTGGCCCTGGGCCTGTTGCACCGACTGAGCGATGCGGGCCAGCAGGCTGTTGGGCTGCGTGGCTGTGACCTCCACCTCCAGCAGGCCCTGCTCGTTGACCGTGCCGGCCAGCACCGCATCGCCCACCGCCTTGGGCACCGGCAGGCTCTCGCCGGTGATGCTGGACTCGTTGACGCTGGAGGCGCCGGCAACGACCCGGCCGTCCAGCGCGACTGCCTCGCCGGGGCGCACGCGCAGCCGGGCGCCGATGTTCAACTGGGCCACGGCCTGCTCGGCCCACTGGCCGTCGGCCTGCAAGGCCATCGCCTGAGCCGGGGCCAGCGCGACCAGGCTGCGTATGGCGTTGCGCGCCCGGTCCAGGCTCAGCGCCTCCAGCATCTCGGCCACGGCGAACAGCCAGATCACCATCGCCGCCTCGGGCCACTGGCCCAGGGCCAGGGCGCCCAGCACGGCCAGGCTCATCAGCAGATGGATGTTCAGCGCCAGGCTGCGCAGCGCGATGAAACCCTTGCGCAGGGTCGGCAGGCCGGCCAGGGCGACGGCGCCGAGCGCCAGCAGCGCCACCGGCAGGCTGGTCTCGTTGCCGCTGATGTAAGCAATGGCTTCGCTGGAGATGGCCAGCAGGCCGGCGGCGGCGATGCGCCAGCGCAGCGCGACCGGCACGCTGGGGCCGGTCTCCAGCGCGGGCGCAGGGGCGCCGGGCTGCAGCAGCTCGGCCTGCATGCCGACGCGGGCCACGGCGGCCAGCAGCGGCGCCGTGTCGGTCAGCTCATGGGCGACACGCAGCGTGCGCGCCATCAGATCGAAGTCCAGCGCCCGCACACCGGACATCGGCGTCAGCGTCTTGCGCAGCAGGGCCTCTTCGGTCGGGCAGTCCATCGCGGCGATGCGCAGCAGGCTGAACTGGGTGTTGGCTGGCAGGTCGGGCAAGGGTGCCGACGGCGTGACCGGGGGAACGGGCGCGCCATGGCAGCAGTGGTCATGCGCGTGGTCGTGTGAAGCGTGGGGCATCGTTGGGTGCAACCTTTCTGGCACCCATTGAAATCCCTGTAGTCACTCCAGAGTCAAGCCCGGCCGGCCGGGTGACAGGGCGGCCACCGTCACGCCCCGGGCCGCCACATCGGCAGGCAGCTCGCGGCCCTGGGCCAGCGCGGCCGTCACCCGGCCCAGGGCCGGTGCGGTCTGGATGCCGTAGCCGCCGGGGCCGGCCAGCCAGAAGAAGCCGTCGACCTCCGGGTCGAAGCCGATCACCGGCGTGCGGTCGGCGGCGAACACGCGCAGGCCCGCCCAGCGGTGCTTGACGCGCCGCACGCTGCGGCCGCTGGCCTGCTCGAAGCGGTCCACTGCCTCGGCCACGTCCAGCTCCTCGGGCTGGGCATCGCAGGGGGGGCTGTCATGCTCGTCGGCCGGGGACAGCAGCAGGAGTCCGGCGTCGGGCTTGAAATAGAACTGCTCGTCGATGTCAACGGCGGCCGGCCAGGCATGGGCGTCCAGGCCTTCGGGCACCTCGATCAGCAGCGCGGTGCGGCGCTTTGGCTTCAACCCCACCGGCCGCGCGCCGGCCAGCGCAGCCACCTGATCGGCCCAGGCGCCGGCGGCATTGATGACCACCGGCGCGCTGAACTCGCCGGCCGGCGTCGTCACCACCCAGCGCCCGCCGCTTCGCTTCATTGTCTGCACGCCGGCCTTCAGCTGCAGCGCCCCGCCGCGCGCGCGCAGCTGGCGCAGAAAGCCCTGGTGCAGGCCATGCACATCAATGTCGGCCGAGCCGCGCTCGATTGCCGCGCCGGCCAGATAGCCGGGCGCGAACACCGGCACCAGCGCCTGTGCCTGTTCGGCCGTGAGCAGTTCGGTGGCCGCGGCCACGTCCGGGCTGTCGCGGAAGCGGTGCAGATCCGCCATCTGGTCGGCGCGGGCAAAGTACATCGTCGCCCGTGGCGAGACCAGCGGCGCCTCGGCAAAGCCGGCCGGTGGCTCGAACAGAAAGGCGCGGCTGGACCGGGTCAGGCCCCGTATCGTGTCATTGCCATACATCTCGGAGAACAGCGCCGCCGAGCGGCCGGTGGTGTGATAGCCGGGCTGGTCTTCAGCCTCGAGAGCGATCACCTTGCCTTCGAGGGCCAGATGGGCCGCGGCCGAGGCGCCGGCAATGCCGGCACCGATGACGAGAAAGTCGCATTCAACTGTCATGGGATTCTTCAGGAAAGAGGAGTGATCAGGAGGCCGGGCTGGAGACGCGGATCTCGTCGCCCTGTTGCTGCACCTCCAGGCCGAAGCCCACGTGCAGCAGCCGGGCGAAAGCTTCGACATTGCCGGCGTCGAAGCTGCCGCCGATGCGTATCTGCGCCGCGGCCGGGTCGGCGATGACCAGCTGCTGGTGGCTGTAGCGGTTGAACTGCTGGGCGGCTTCGGCCAGGCTGATCTGGTCGAAGATCAGCTTGCCCTGCAGCCAGCTCAGCGAGGCCTGCAACTGCTGCGGCGTCTTCTTGGTCACCAGCAGATTGCGGGCGTCGGCCACGGCCGCGTCCTCGCGCGTCAGCACAGTGGCCTGGGCACCATCGGACTGCACCTTGACGCGGCCCTCCAGCACCGCCACCTGCAGCCGTTCGCCATCGCGGCGCAGCGAGAACTTGGTGCCCAGCACGGTGACCCGCTGCGTGCCGACGATGACGACAAAGGGCCGCGAGGCATCGTGCGCGATGTCGAAGAAGGCCTCGCCCTGGTCGAGCCAAACCTTGCGTTCCTGCGCCGTCACCGCGGTGCGCACCTGGGTGGCGGTGTTCAATGTCAGCCGCGAGCCATCGGCCAGGGCGACTGCTTCGCGCTTGCCCACGGCGGTGGCGTAGCGCTCGGTGTCGGGCTTGCCCAGATTGAAGTCGCCCACCAGCACCCAGGCCATCAGCGCCAAAGCCAGGCCGCCCAGCGAGCGGCGCGCCCAGGGGCGGGCGAGCAGGGCCGCGGGCACCTGGGGCACTTGCTGCACCTGGGGCTGAGGGCGCTCGGCCGCCTGCAGCGCGCGCAGGCGGTCGGCGCGCTGCCAGGCGCTGTCCAGCCGCAGATAGGCGACGCGGTGCAGGGTCGAGGCGGCCAGCCAGTCGTCCAGCGCCTGCTGTTGCTCGTGCGTCCAGCGCTCGCCGTCCTTGCGGGCCAGCCAGTCGGCTGCCTGGCTTTCGATCACATCGTTGGGTGTCATGACAATGCCCTCCCGGACCGATGTGCTGTGGACTCGGGCTTTTTCTCGTCTTTCGATCCGGCGCCGGTCTGCAGCAAGGCCAGCGCCAGGGCGCGCACGCCCTTGGAGACCTGGCGCTCGACCGTGTCTTCGGTGATGCCCATGCGCGTGGCCACCTCGCGCTGCGACAGGCCCTCGATCTTGCGCAGCTCGATGACCTCGCGGCAGCGCAACGGCAGCAGGTTCAGCGCCGCCTGCAGCAGGCGCAGCTCGCTGCGTGCGGCGCTGTGGCGTTCGGGGCTCAGGTGGTCCACCGTGGGGGTGAGGGCATCCATGTCGGCATAGGTTTCGATCGAGACGATTTGCGCCCGGCGCGCGCGGTCTATCAGCAGATTGCGGGCGGTTGACAGTACAAAGGCCTGGGCCGAGTCCGGCCGGCCGTGGGCGCAGCCGTCGAACACGCGGGCATAGACCTCCTGGCGCAGGTCGGCGATCTCGTCCACATCGCGCCAGTTGCGGCGCAAAAAACGCTCGAGCACGGGCTCGAGGGGCAGGACCTCATCGACAAACCAGGCGCTCAACTCGTCTTGCGTCACACCGGTACCTTTCTTCTTGATCTGCTGGCGGAGACACCCCGCCAACTCTGAAGACGAAGGACCGCGAAGAATCCGGTATCCGCGCGGCAACAACCATCGTAAATCGCCGGCGCCGCGGAAATCGTGTCGGTGATTACCCCCGGTGTGGCCCTGGCGCGTACCGGAATGCCGCGGCGGCCTCGTCTTGGTTGGCAAGAGGCAATCACGCCATACTGGAGAAGACGATGACTTTGATGACACGCTTCAGCAACCTGCCCCGACTCTCGGCCTGTGCCGCGGGCGCCCTGGTGTTCTGCGCCAGTGCGCAAACCCAGGTGATCAGCTTCGACATCGCCGCCGGCGACATGAAGGCGGCGCTCGATGCCTATGCCGCGCAATCGGGCGCGCAGCTGATCTACAAGACCGAGGACGTGAAGGGCCTGGCCAGCAAGGGCCTCAAGCGCCTGGCCTCGGCCGAGGATGCTCTGACCCTGCTGCTGGACGGCACCGCGCTGAAGGTGCGGCGCGACCCCTCGGGCGCGGTGGTGATCTATGTCGATGCCGGCCCGAAGCCCGACAAGCGTGCCGAGGCCGACGACGGTCCCCATGCGCTGGGCACCGTGGTGGTGTCGGCCAGCCGCCGCCGCGAGCCGGTGCGCGAGGTGCCGATGCAGGTCAATATCCTGTCGGCCGACGAGCTGAATCGCTCGGGCGCCAAGAGCCTGAAGGACTATCTGTCCAACGAGGCCGGCGTCGATCTGAACAGCTTTGGCAGCGCCGGCGTCGGCAGCATCAGCATGCGTGGCGTGACCACCGGCAACCAGACCATCGCCACCGTGGGCGTCTATGTCGATGATGTCTCGGTCGGCTCCAACACCGCCTTCGCCAAGGGGGCCCAGCTCGCGCTGGACATGGCCCTGCTGGACCTGAACCACATCGAGCTGTTGCGTGGCCCGCAGGGCACGTTGTACGGTGCCGGCGCGATGGGCGGCCTGCTGAAGTACGTGACCAATGAGCCCGACACGGGCGAGTTCTCGGGCTCCGGCACGCTGACTGCCGCCGACACCCGCCACGGCCGCATCAGCAGCACGGCCAGCGCGGTGCTCAACGTGCCCTTGAAAGACGATGTGGCCGGGCTGCGCGTCTCGGCCTTCAAGGACCGTGCCGGTGGCTATGTGGACGCTGTCGGCCCGGTCGCCCGCGCCGACGCCGATCGCGGCGACACCACCGGCCTGCGCGCCTCGGCGCTGATCAGCCCGAGCCGGCAATTCAAGGTGCGGCTCACCGCCACGACGCAGAAGATACGCCGTGAGGGCATGGAATTCGTCGACTACGACAACAAGACCGGCCAGCCCGTCGAGGGCGAGCTGAGGCGCCGCCTGTTCGCCGCGGAGGGGTACTCGAACAAGGTCAACCTCTACTCCGCCGATCTGGAGTACGACTTGGGCTGGATGCGCGTGAACTCGATCACGGCGCAGCAAAAGCAGTTCGTCCGTACCTTGAACGACCTGAGCACGGGCTATCTGCCGCTGCTCGCCGGCTTCGGCATGAACCTCGGCTCGGCCTCGGCCCTGCTGGTCAATGACAATCGCAAGCTGACGCAGGAATTCCGCTTCACCTCCAAGGCCGACAAGCAGTGGGAATGGCTGGGCGGCCTGTTCTATGCCCATGAGCAGACCGGCAACCACCAGCTGGTGGCCAGCAGTCTGCCCAGCGGAGCGGCTGGTCCCGATCTGGCCACCGCATCGCTGCCGGCCGACTACAAGGAGCTGGCCGCCTACGGCGACCTGACCTGGAAGACCGGCCCCTGGTCGGTCACCGGCGGCCTGCGCATCGCCCGCAACAAGCAGCACTTTGAGCAGGAGGGCGATGGCCTCTTGGTGGGCGGCAAGACCTCGCTGGCGGCCGACTCCAGCGACACCAGCAAGACCTGGCTGTTGACCGCCCGCTACGCGCTGACGCCGACCAGCGGCGTCTATGTGCGCGGCGCCACCGGCTACCGGCCCGGCGGCCCGAACGCGGTGGCGCGCGATCCGGTCAGCGGGGCACCGCTGGCATCGACCACCTTCCAGCCGGACACGCTGGCCAGCTACGAACTCGGCTACAAGGCCGATCTGCTGGACCGCACGCTGTCCCTGGAGGCCGCGGCCTATCGGATTGACTGGGACAACCTGCAGCAGTACTACCTCGTCAATGGCATCTCGGTCATCACCAATGCCGGCAAGGCCAAGGTACAGGGTGCCGAGTTGTCGCTGAGCTACCGGCCCGGCGAGCATCTGACCGTGACCGCCAGCGGCGCCTTGATCGACGCCAAGCTCAGCGAAGACGCCCCGGGCCTGGGCGCCAGCGCCGGAGCCCGGCTGCCCAGCAGCGCCCGGTTCTCCGCTTCGCTGAGCGCCAACTACAGCTTTGCCTGGCTGGGGCAGCCGGCCTATGTCGGCCTGACGCAGCGCTATGTCGGCGAGCGCAATGCCGGCTTCGACGGCAGCGTCACCGTGCCCAACTACAAGGTGCCGGCCTACTCGCTGACCGATCTGCAGGCCGGCATCGCCTTCAAGCGCATCAGCCTGTCCTTGTTCGCGCGCAACCTGTTCGACGCACGGGCACAGGTCTCGGCCAACAGCCTGCTGGTGCCGCTGGGCGGGCCGCAGTGGGTGGTGATGGCCCAGCCGCGCACCCTGGGCGCGAGCCTGAACCTGACGTTCTGACGCAACCGGCAGCCGGTGCCGCCGTGCACCGCCCAGCGCCTTCCCGCGCGCCCTGACAGATTGACTCCCCAATGGAACCTCTTGCTTTGCGTGGCCTGCCCGCTGCCGTGCCGACCTCGCGTGCCGGCACCGGCTGGGTGGCCTGGTATGGATTGCTGGTCCTGATCATCGCCACCGTGTTCGGGGCCTTGGATCGCCAGATCCTGGTCCTGCTGGCCGAGCCGATGCGCCACTCGCTGGCGCTGTCGGACACCAAGCTGGGCCTGTTGCAGGGCGTGGGCATCACGCTGTTCGCCGGTGTGGCCGCCGTGCCGCTGGGCTGGCTGGCCGACCGCTACGGCCGGCGCCTGCTGCTGGCCGTCTGCGTGCTGGTCTGGGCGGGGGCCACCGCCGCCTGCGGGCTGGCGCAGGACTTTCCGGCGCTGTTCCTGGCCGCGGCGGGGCTGGGCATAGGCGAGGCGGGCCTGGCCCCCATCGTCTACGGCCTGATCCCCGAGATCGTGCCTGAGCGCCGCCGCGTGCTGGCCAATGGCATCTACGCGCTGGCGGCCATCCTGGGCGCCGGCCTGGGCATAGGCCTGAGCGGTACCCTGGTGCAAAGCCTCGATTCGATCCGGCTGCTGCTGCCGGCCAGTCTGAGCGGACTCGAATCCTGGCGCCTGGCCTTTCTGGCTGTGGCCCTGCCGGGCCCGCTGGTTGCGGCGGCCATCCTGCTGATACGCCTGCATCCTCAGCGCGCCACCGCGCATGAACAGGTGCAGGCCGCCGACGCCTCGCTGAGCGACTATGTGCGCGTCCATCTGCGCACCATGGTCGGCGTGTTCGGCGGGGTCGGTCTGGCCGGGCTGGGCCTGGCGGCAAGCGGCAACTGGGTGCCCATCATCGCCACCCGCAGCTTCGGTGCCTCGGCCGTGGAAGTGGGCCAGGGCGTTGGCGCGGCCTATCTGCTGGGCACGGTGGCAGGCGCGCTGGTCGGCGTCGGCGGCGTCAAGCTGCTGCGCCGGCGGCTGGGCGTGGCCACACCGATACGGGTGATCGTGGTCGGCCTGGCCGGCGCCGCGGTGGCGGGCCTGCTGCTGCTGTGGGCGCGCAGTGCCACCGAGCTCTACCTGCTGTTCGGCCTGCAGGTGGCCGCCCTGCTGGCCGGCAGCGTGCTGGCGCCGACCTTGCTGCAAGACATGACCCCGGCGGTGCTGCGCTCGCGGGTGATCGCCGTCGGCACCGTGGTGATGGTTGCGCTGCAGTCGCTGAGCCCGGTGCTGGTGGGCACGCTGTCGGACGCGCTGAAGGCCTCGCCGCAGGGCCTGCTGACGGCCGTTGCCGGGGTCGGCGCCGTCAGTCTGCTGCTGGCCGCGGCGCTGACACAGACCGCCGAGGCCGCCTTTGTGCGCAGCGTCAAGACCTTTCATCCCGAGCTGATCTGACCGGATCCGCCCTCTGTTCCAACCAGGAGTTTTCACATCATGAGCGAAGCAAGCTACAAGACCACAGCCTCCCCTGCCAAGACCGGCGTGGCCGCCCTCGACGATCTGTTCCAGGCCGTCAACCGCAGCGATGCGCCGGGCCTGGTGGTCGGCGTGGCCCAACACGGCAAGACCCTTTACCGCCGCGGCTTCGGCCTGGCCAGCGTCGAGCTGAGCGTGGCCAACACGCCCTGGACGCGCATGCGCATTGGCTCGACCAGCAAGCACTTCACCTGCCTGGCCGCGCTGCTGCTGGCCGAGGACGGCAAGCTCGATGTCGATGCCAGCGTGCGCACCTATCTGCCCGAACTGCCCAAGGCTGAGCGTGAGCCGACGCTGCGCCAGCTGATGTCGCACACCGGCGGCTACCGCTGCTATCTGGACGTGGGCTTTCTGGCCGACGGCATGGCCATCAAGCCCAAGGGCGTGGCCCTGGCCACCCAGGTGCGCCAGATCGATGTGAACTTCGCGCCCGGCGACAACATCATGTACTGCAACGGCGGCTACCACCTGCTGTCGCTGGTGATCGAGCGCATCAGCGGCCAGCCGTTCGAGCAGTTCCTGAAGGATCGCATCTTCACGCCGCTGGCGATGGTGGACACCGATTCGGTGCCCAGCGACTTCGAGATCCAGCGCGGCATGGCCACCCTGCATGTGCCGTTGCCGACCGGTGGCTACCGCCGCGGCATCTTCCCGACCGAGGAGGTGCGCGGCGAGGGCGCGATGATCTCCACCGTTGACGACATGCTGCGCTGGCTGGCCCATCTGCGCGAGCCCAAGACCGTGGGCAACGCCTCGACCTGGCAGCAGATGCTGACCACGGCCACACTGAACAACGGCCTGAAGGCGCCCTATGCGCTGGGCCTGATGCGCCATGGCTACCGCGGCGTCGAGGTCATTCACCACGCCGGCGGCGTGATCGGCGGCAGCTGCCAGATGCTGACGGTGCCCAGCCATGGGCTGGACATCATCATCATCACCAATGGCGCAATGGTGAACCCGGTCGAACTCGCCAACCAGATCATCGACACGATGCTGGGCGAGGCCGCACTGGGCGCGGCAGAGACCAAGGCGCCGAGCGAGCGCTTCAAGCGGATGCTGGGTGCACGCTATGTCGCGCCGGCCAGCGGCTTTGTCGTCGGCTTTGCTGATGCCGGCGGCAAGCTGGGCCTGGAGGTCCTGAACGGCCCAGCCGCCGTGCCGCTGCGCGACGAGGGCGCGACCCTGCGCCTGGGCTTCGAGGACATGGCCACCGGCGAACTGGTGCTGCAGGCCGCCGATCTGGCCGGTGAGGGGGCCGCACCGGCTTCGCTGCAGATCAGCGAGGCCGGGCGCGCACAGCGCTTCGAGCGCCTGCCTGAGACCCCACCTGCCCTGGCCGAGGCCGGGGCACCGCTGATCGGCCGCTACCGCGCCGCCGATCTGGACGCCGACGCTCAGATCAGCTTCGATGGCGACAAGCTGCAGCTGCAGGTCTTCGGCGCCTTTGCCACCAATGTGATGGAGCTGACGGCCTTCTCGGCCGAGGTCTTCGGCTGGGCGATAGGGGGCGCCGGCAATCTGCCGCTGCGTGGCGTGCTCAGCGTCGAGCGGGTGAACGGCGCGGTCAAGGGCTTCCGCGTCAACACCCCGCGCACCCGCCACGTGCTGTTCGAGCGCGTTGCCGCCTGAGCTTCAATCGACCCAAAGGACCGGAACATGAAGATCTTCGTCAGCCAGCTGGCCACCGAGACCAATACCTTTGCCTATGCGCCCACCGGCCGCGGCGGCTTCGAGGAATACGGCATCTACTTCGGCGATGCCAGCACCCGGGTGCCGGAAAGCACGGGCGCGTTCATGCGCTTTCTGCGCGACATGATAGAGGCCGATGGTCATCAGATGGCCGAAAGCGTCTGCGCCTTCGCCCAGCCGCTGGGCCGCACGGTGCGCGCGGTCTACGAGGAGCTGCGCGACCGCATGCTGGCCGATCTGCGCGCGGCCCTGCCCGTCGATGCGGTGCAGCTGATGCTGCATGGCGCGATGGTGGCCGAGGGGTACGACGACTGCGAGGGCGACGTGATCGCCCGCGTGCGCGAGATCGTCGGCCCGGGCGTGCCCATCGGCGTGGAGCTGGATCTGCACTGCCACTTCACCGAGCTGATGCGCGTGTCGGCCGACATCATCATCGCCTTCAAGGAGTATCCGCATATCGACGGCGAGGACCGGGCGCGCGAGCTCTACCAGCTGTTGAAGGACACGGTGGCCAAGCGCGTGCGCCCGACCACGGCGGTGTTCGACTGCAAGATGGTCGGCCTGTGGCACACCACGCGCGAGCCGATGATCAGCTTCGTCAAACGGATGCAAGCGTTTGAAGGGCGTGATGGCGTGCTGTCGGTGTCGCTGGGCCATGGCTTCCCCTGGGGTGACGTACCCGAGTCAGGTGCCAAGCTCTGGGTGGTGACCGACAACGACCCGGCTCAGGCGCAGGCGGTGGCCGATCTGCTGGGCCGCGAGTTCTGGGCGCTGCGCGACGCGACGTTGTCGACCACGGTGGGCATCGACGCCGCCATCGACCAGGCGCTGGCACTGCCCGAGGGTCCGGCCGTGCTGGCCGATGTGGCCGACAACCCCGGCGGTGGCGCCCCGGGCGACAGCACCTTCATCCTCAAGCGCCTGCTCGAGCGCGGTGTCGGCCAAGCGGTGCTCGGCGCGTTCTGGGACCTGGGTGCGATCCAGATCTGCAAGGACGCCGGTGTCGGCTCGGTGGTCGATCTGCGCGTCGGCGGCAAGTGCGGCCCCGCTTCCGGCAACCCGGTCGATCTGCGCGTGACGGTGCGTGCGGTTGTCAACGAACACGAGCAGAGCGCGATGGGCAACCGCGCGCCCTTTGGCGTCGGCGTCTGGGTCGAGGCGGCCAACGATGTGCACTTGCTGCTGTGTTCGGTGCGCAGCCAGGTGTTCGGCACCGATGCCTTCACCGGCCTGGGCTTGAGCCTGGCCGACAAACGCATCATCGTGGTCAAGTCCACCCAGCACTTCCATGCCGAGTTCGCGCCGATCGCCAAGCAGGTGATCTACGTGTCCACACCCGGCGCGATCACGCCGGACTTTGCCCACATCGGCTACAAGGCCCGCGACCTGAACTACTGGCCGCGGGTGGGGAATCCGCACGCTGCCTGAGCCACCGCAAGCGAGGGCTCGGTTACAGTAGTCTCGGGCGCGGCGCGGTCGCGACCCTGACAACAAACCGGGCTCATGGAACAGGTATCAGACAGCCGTCCGCACTACCTCGACGCCCTGCTGCAGCAGCATCTGCGCACCTTTCTGGGCGAGCTGGAGCCCGGCGCGATGGCTCTGCTGCTGGAACATCTGCAGTGGGTGGAGCTGGCCGGCGGCGAGACCCTGATGCGCCAGGGCGAGCCCGGCGACGCGATGTACCTGACCGTCAGCGGCCGGCTGCGCACCTATATTGCCGATGACGATGGCCACCAGCGCATGGTGCGCGAGGTCACGCGCGGCCAAGTGGTCGGCGAGATGAGCCTGTACACCGACGAGCCGCGCTCGGCCACCCTGGTGGCGATACGCGACTCGGTGCTGGTGCGGCTGTCCAAGGCCGAGTTCAAGCGTCTGCTGGCCATCAGCGCCCAGGTCTCGATTGCGCTCACAAGGCAGATCATCCGGCGGCTGCAGACCGAGAGCGCGCCGACGACCAACGACCGGCCGGTCACGATAGGGCTGTTGCCTATCACCGAGGGCACGGATCTGGCCGGATTTGCCGAAGCCTTGGCCGTTCAACTCCGGCGGCAGGGCCGGGTGGCGGTGCTCGACCGCGCGCGGCTCGATGCCGAGCTGGGCGAGCCCGGCATCACCGAGCGGCCGGCCAGCGATGCCGACGCGAACCGCCGCATTGCGATGCAGCTGGATGCGATCGAGGCCGCACACGACTTCGTGCTGCTGCTCGGCGACACCACACCCACGCCCTGGACCTCGCGCTGCAGCCGCCATTGCGACGAGCTGCTGCTGCTGGCCAACGCCGACCAGCCGGTGCGTCTGCATGCGATCGAGAAGGAATGCCTGGTGCGTCACCCGCCGTACGGCCAGGCCAGCGAGGCTTCGCAGATGCTGGTGCTCCTGCACCCGGCCGAGCTCCACATGCCCACCGGCACCAAGGCCTGGCTGAAGCACCGCCCGCTGGCCGAGCCGGTGCACATCCGGCCGGCGCTGGAGCGTGACCTGGCCCGGCTGGCGCGGCTGATCAGCCGCACCGCCGTCGGCCTGGTGTTCGCCGGAGGGGGCGCACGCGGCTTGGCGCATATCGGCGTGTTTCGCGCGCTGCAGGAGCGCGGCGTCGAGATCGATGTCGTTGGCGGCACCAGCATAGGCGCGGTGATGGCCACCCTGGTGGCGCTGGACCAGCCGGTCTCGACCGTCACCGCCACCGCACGCAAGGCCTTCGCGGGCAGGCCGACCGGTGACATCAATCTGATTCCGATGCTGTCCCTGATCAAGGGCCGGCGGCTGCGCCGCATCGTGGGCCAGGCGCTGGCGGAGCTTGGCGGCGCCGGCGCCCAGATCGAGGACCTGTGGAAGGGCTATTACTGCGTGGCCACCAACTACTCGCAGGCCAGCGAGCAGGTGCTCAAGCGGGGCCCGCTGCTCGATGCGATGCTGGCCAGCATTGCCATCCCCGGCGCGCTGCCGCCGCTGATACATGATGGCGATCTGCTCTGCGATGGAGGCACCTTCAACAACTTCCCGGTCGACGTGATGCGCGGCCTGCGCGGTGTCGGCAAGGTGATAGGCGTGGACCTGAGCTTCAAGCGCCTGCGCCGCATGGACCATGCCGACATGCCCGGCACCTGGGCCCTGCTGCGCGACCGGCTGCGCCCGCGCGCCAAGCGCCGCTACCGTCTGCCCTCGCTGGCGACGTACTTGATGAACGTGACGATTCTGTACAGCACCTCACGCCAGCGCCAGGCCCGCAAGCTGACCGACATCTACATGAACCCGCCGCTGGACCGCGTCGGCATGCTGCAGTGGAAGCGCTTCGACGAGATCGAGCAGCAGGGCTACGAGCATGCCTGCCTGGTGCTGGATGGCAGCCTGCATGTGGCCCAGGAGTCGGTGCTGCAGCCCTGGTTTTGAGGTCAGCAGCCAACAGCTACGAGCAGTTGGGGTCGGAGCTGTCGGGGGTACCCGTCAGGTCCAACCCGCAATGTCTAGAGTTTCTCCGTCTCGCCCGACTTCGGCTGCCACTTCATCAGCCGCTTTTCCAGCTTGCCGACACCGGCGTCCAGCGCCAGGGCGAACACGGTCAGCACCAGGATGCCGGCCATCACGGTGTTGATGTCGAAGGCACCCTCGGCCTGCAGGATCAGGTAGCCGACCCCGCGTGACGAGCCCAGGTACTCGCCGACCACGGCGCCGACGAAGGCCAGGCCGACGCTGGTGTGCAGCGAGCTGAACACCCAGCTGGTGGCGCTGGGCAGGTAGACGTGGCGCAGCAGCTGGCGCTGCGAGGCGCCGAGCATCCTTGCATTGGCCAGCACCACCGGGCTGACTTCCTTGACGCCCTGATAGACATTGAAGAAGACGATGAAGAACACCAGGGTCACCCCCAGCGCCACCTTGCTGGCGATGCCGAGGCCAAACCAGACGGCGAAGATCGGTGCCAGTATCACGCGCGGCATGCTGTTCAGCGCCTTGATGTAGGGGTCGCAGATGGCGGCGGCCAGCGGGCTCAGCGCCAGCCACAGGCCACAGGCCAGGCCCAGCACGGTGCCGATGCCGAAGGCCAGCACCGTTTCCAGCAGGGTCACCCACAGATGCTGGTAGATGTCGGCATTGGTGACGAACCAGTCCCAGACGCGGCCGAAAATCTTCAGCGGCTCGCCGAAGAAGAAGGCTGCCTGCTGGTCGTTCTCGAACACGATGGGCGGGATCAGGCCGGGCTTGGTGGCCACGTGCCAGAGGGCGAAGAGGGCAACCAGCAGGCCCAGCTGCCAGGCCAGCAGATTGCCATGGCGGGGTTTCAGAAACTTCCACATATGCGTGCGTCCTAAGCGGCCAGCTGTTGCTGGTAGCCCTTCAAAACCTCTTCGCGCAGCACAGCCCAGATGGCCTGGTGCAGCTCGACGAAGCGCGGCGTGGCGCGCACCTCGGCCACGTCGCGCGGGCGCGGCAGGTCGATGGCGAACTCGCCGATAGGCCGCGAACCGGGGCCTGCGCTGAGGCAGACGACGCGGTCGCTCATTGCGATCGCCTCGTCCAGATCGTGGGTGATGAACAGCACCGCCTTTTTCTTGGCCGACCAGAGGGCCAGTACCTCGTTCTCCATCAGCTGGCGGGTCTGGATGTCCAGTGCCGAGAACGGCTCGTCCATCAGGATGATGTCGGGGTCCAGCACCAGGGTCTGGGCCAGGCTGACACGCTTGCGCATGCCACCCGACAGCTGATGCGGGTAGCGGTTGCCGAAGCCGCCGAGGCCCACGCGCTTGAGCCACTCCTCGGCCTGTTCGCGGGCATCGGCCGCGCCGCGGAACTCCAGCCCGGCCATCACATTCTGCAGCGCTGTACGCCAGGGCATCAGGCTCTCGCTCTGGAACATATAGCCGGCGCGGGCGTTGATGCCGACCAGGGGCTCGCCGAACACCTTGATGCTGCCGGTGCTGGGCGCCAACAGCCCGGCGGCGACGTTGAGCAGGGTGCTTTTGCCGCAGCCGGTGGGGCCGACCACCGAGACGAACTCGCCGGCGCCTACCGTCAGCGCGACGTCGCGCACGGCGGTGTAGCGCTGGCTCGGATCATCCTTGGAGACGAAGGTGCAGGAGACGTTGTCGAGCTGCAGCGCGGGAGCGGTCATTGCTTCAACCCTTTGGATACTTGGCGTTGGCGCGCTTGACGAAGTCATTGGTGTAGATCGCCGCCAGGTCGATCTTGGCCTCGGCGACTTCCTTGTCGATGCTGGCCAGTGCGCGGCGGGCGGTCTCGGCGCCGGCTTCGGGGAACATGCCGTCAACAGACAGCGCGCCCTTGGCGGCCAGGAAGGCGTCGATGTAGACCGCGCGGTCGCCGAGCAGAAAGCTCTCCGGCACGGCCTTGATGATGTCGCCGGCGCCTGCCTGCTGTATCCACTTGTCGGCGCGCACGATGGCATTGGCGATGGCCTGGGCGGTGCCGGGATTCTTGTCCAGAAAGCTCTGCGGCGCGTACATGCAGCCGGCCGGCATCGGGCCGCCGAAGATCTTGTCGGCATCGGCCACGACGCGGGTGTCGGACACCACCTTCAGATCGCCCGAGCGCAGCAGCAGCGTGATCACCGGGTCAAGGTTGCTGATCGCGTCGATCTGGCCGGAGCGCATTGCCGCCACCGCACCGCTGCCGGCGCCGACGCCGACGATGGACACGTCGCTGGGCTTCAGCCCGGCCTTGGCCAGCACGAAGTTGGCCAGCACATTGGTCGACGAGCCCGGCGCGGTGACGCCCAGCTTCTTGCCCTTCAGGTCGGCCACGGTCTTGAAGTTGGGCATGGTCTTGGGGTTGACGCCCAGCACGATCTGCGGCGCCCGGCCCTGCAGTGCAAAGGCGCGCAGGCGCTGGCCCTTGATCTGCATATTGATGGTGTGCTCGAAAGCGCCCGACACCACGTCGGCGCTGCCGCCTATCACCGCCTGCAGCGCACGCGAACCGCCGGCGAAGTCGGCGATCGTCACGTCCAGGCCCTCGGCCTTGAAGTAGCCCAGCGTCTCGGCAATCGTCAGCGGCAGGTAGTACAGCAGGTTCTTGCCGCCGACCGCGATCGTCACCTTGGGCTTTTCAATCGTCTGGGCAGTGGCAAAGCCGGGCAGCGCAATCAGCGCGCTGCCGGCCACACAGAAGCTGCGGCGTTGCATGGTGGCGGTCTCCGTAGGAATGATGCCCGGACTCTAACCCGGCGCGCGGCAGGCCGACAAACGGGCGAACGCGGCATCGCACAAGCGAGCGGCGTTTGGGGTTAGCCTGTGGCCGCATCCAAGGAGCTCACCATGCGCATAGGCGCCCTCAGCCAGGCCACCGGCGTGGACATCGAGACCATACGTTTCTACGAGAAGCAGGGCCTGCTGCCGGGCCCGGCGCGCAGCGACAACGGGTATCGCGACTACGCCCAGACACATCTGGAGCGGCTGGCCTTCATCCGCCACTGCCGGGCGCTGGACATGTCGCTGGCCGATATTGCCCAGCTGCTGGCCTGTGTCGATCAGCCGGGGGCCAATCTGGATGGCGTGGACCGGCTGATCGAGCAGCAGCTTCAGCGCGTGCAGGCGCGGCTGAAAAGCATGCAGGCGCTGGAGCAGCAGCTGGTGGCGCTGCGGGCGCAGTGCGATGCCAACCATGCGCAGCATGGCTGCGGCATCCTGCATGAGCTGGTGTCGGCGGCCCATGGCGAGGCCTGCGCCTGCCATGAGCCACCGGAAGCAGCACCCGCTTAGCGGGCGGTCTTCGTCACCGCAATCAGCTCCTGCGTCGTTGTCACCGCGCCGGTGGGCGCCGGCAGGGTCGTCACCGTCACGGTCTTGGGCAGCTGGAAGGGCACGGCGTTGGTCGCCCACAGCGTGATATTGGTCGGCACCGCGAAGCTGGATTGCAACAGCGGCAGGGTCAGCGCCAGCAGCGGGCTGGATGCCGCCGGACCCTGCACCTGGAAGTCCTTCAGCTGGAACTCGACGCGGAACTTGCATGAGTTGGCGAAGCTGCCGGCGGCGGTGGTGACGGTCTCGTTCGGGTCGCGGTTGATGGCGAACTCGTACTTCATGACGATGGCGGTGGCGCCGCCCAGCGCGGCAAAACCGTCGGTCACGCTCTTGCCGGTCATCGTGGCGGTGACGGCGATCTTGCCGCTGCCGCCGTTGACGATGCCGGCATTGGTCAAGCGCTGCTGCCAGTCGGCCGGTTCGTAGGTGGTGACGGTGTCATTGGCACCGCCGGCCACCGCGTCCTGGCCCAGCGCCGCGCCGGTGACCGGGTCCAGATAGAAGTTGGCCAGACCGGCCGAGGCGGCCGTCACGCCGGTCACCGTGACCGTGCCGACGGTGGCCGCAGCGCCCTTGTAGCTGCCCGAGCTGAAGTCGTACTTGACGGTGTAGGGCGTCGAACCGGCGATCGAGCTGGTCTGACGGTAGGTCACCGAGTCACCCGCCTTGGCGACCAGCGGCGCGCATTCGTTGCCGGAGGGGGCTGGCGCAGGGGTGGGTGCGGGAGCAGGTGTCGGCGCAGGTGCCGGTGTCGGGGCTGGCGCCGGCGCGGGTGTGGGAGCTGGGGCCGGCGTCGGAGCGGGCGCGGGCGTTGGCGCCGGGCTGGGTGCAGGCGTTGGAGCGGGAGCCGGTGCCGGTGCCGGCGCAGGTGCTGGCGCTGGCGCTGGCGCCGGAGTGGGCGCGGGAGCCGGCGCAGGTGTGGGAGCAGGGGCTGGTGTCGGGGCCGGCGTGGGCGCTGCGGCCACCGGGGCGGGGTCCGGGTCCCCGCCGCCGCAAGCCACCAGGGCGACGCTGGCCATCAGGGCGGCCAGATGTTGAAGATTGCGCCTGGCGGGGCGGGCGAGGGGTTTGCTGCTTGCTGCGGACATGAAACTCTCCTGAGGTGGGCTGGACGCTTGAGGCCGTCTTGCACGACCCGTATCCACTTACGCCAGACCGCGCTTGCAAAAAGCTCATGTGTGGCGCCTCAGCCCGCGTTCAGCCTCCCGGCCAGAAAATCCACGAAGCAGCGGATCCGCGAGGCCAGCTCGGTGTTGCGGTAGTAGACGGCGTGCACCGGCTGGCGCTGCTCCAGGGTGTCGCTCACCAGCAGCTGCACCAGATCACCGGCCGCGCGGTCGGCGGCGGTCATGAAATCCGACAGGCAGACGATGCCGGCACCGGCCAGCGCCAGCTGGCGCAGGGTCTCGCCGCTGGAGGCATGGATTGCTGGCCGTATCGCCAGGCCATCGCCGTCGACATGGTGCAGCGGCCAGGTGTTGAGGCTGTCCGGCTGGGTGAAGCCCAGCAGCCGGTGCCGGGCCAGGTCCTGCACCCGGGCCGGGCGACCGGCCTGTTTCAGATAGGCCGGGCTGGCCAGCAGGCGCAGCGGGAAGCTGGCCAGCGGCGTGGCGTGCAGGGTCGAGTCGCGCAGCGCGCCGATGCGCAGGGCGACATCGGTGCGGTGCTCCAGCAGGTCGATGATGTTGTCGCTGCTGTGCAGCTCCAGCTCGATCTCGGGGTACTGCGCCAGGAACTCCGTCACCAGCGGCACGACGACATGGAGCATGAAGGGCGAAGCGGCGTTGACGCGCAGCTTGCCGGCGGGCTTGTGGCGGCGCTGCGCCAGCTGGTCCTCGGCGGTCTCCACCGCCTGCAGGATGGCCCGGGCATGGGCCAGGAACAGCTGGCCCTCCTCCGACAGCTCCAGCTTGCGCGTGGTGCGCCGCAGCAGTGTCGTGCCCAGCTTGTGCTCCAGCCGGCTCAGCGCGCGGCTGATGCCGGAGCTGGTCTGGCCCAGTTGCTCGGCCGCGGCGCTGATCGAGCCGGCATCTACCACGGTGGTGAAGGCCAGCAATTCGTCGAGACTCGTCTTCATTCTTGACTCCTGATCAAGAATTATGTGCTCGACCATGGCTTTATCTCACGGGTTTGGCGCCCGACACTGCGGCCCTTCCTGGTCCACGGAGTCACTCCATGCCTTTAGCCTTGTTGGCGCTGACGATCAGCGCCTTTGCCATCGGGACGACCGAGTTCGTCATCGTCGGCCTGATTCCCACCATTGCCGCCGATCTGGGTGTCAGCCTGCCCTCGGCCGGCCTGCTGGTCAGCCTGTACGCGCTGGGCGTGGCTGTCGGCGCGCCGGTGCTGACGGCGCTGACCGGCAAGCTGCCGCGCAAGGCCCTGCTGCTGGGCCTGATGGTCCTGTTCACCGTCGGCAATCTGCTGGCCTGGCAGGCGCCGGGCTACGAGACCTTGATCGCCGCGCGCGTCCTGACCGGCCTGGCGCATGGCGTGTTCTTCTCGATCGGCTCGACCCTCGCGACCAGCCTGGTGCCCAGAGACAAGGCGGCCAGCGCGATCGCGACGATGTTCAGCGGGCTGACCGTGGCCCTGGTCACCGGCGTGCCGCTGGGCACCTTTATCGGTCAGCATTTCGGCTGGCGGGCCACTTTTCTGGCGGTGGCTGCGCTGGGGGTGGTCGCGATGCTGGGCAGCGTGCTGTTCATGCCGCGCAAGCTGGCGCACAGCCAGCCCGCCTCGCTGCTGAGCCAGGCGGCGGTGCTCAAGCAGCCGCGCCTGCTGCTGGTCTACGCGATGACGGCCGTCGGCTATGGCGGCACCTTTGTCGCCTTCACCTATCTGGCGCCGATGCTGCAACAGGTCACCGGGTTCCAGGCCAGTGCGGTCGGGCTGGTGATGCTGGCCTATGGCGTGTCGGTGGCGGTGGGCAATATCTGGGGCGGCCGGCTGGCCGACCGGCGCGGGCCCATCGGCGCGCTGAAACTGATCTTCGCGCTGCTGGCCCTGGTGCTGGCGGTGTTGACCTTCACCGCCGCCAGCCCGGTGTTGATGGTGCTGACGGTTCTGGCCTGGGGCGCGGTGGCCTTCGGCAATGTCGCCGGCCTGCAGGTCTATGTGGTGCAGCAGGCCGAGCGCTTTGCTCCGGGCGCGGTCGATGTGGCCTCGGGCCTGAACATCGCTGCCTTCAATCTGGGCATTGCGCTGGGCGCCTGGGGGGGTGGGCTGATCGTTGACGGCATCGGCCTGCGCCATCTTCCCTGGATAGGCGCGCTGGTGGTGCTGGCAGCCTGGGGCCTGACGGCCTGGAGCGGCAGGCTCGATCAGGCTCGTCCGCTCAGGCCCCAGGCCAGCAGGACGGCGAAGAGCATGGCGTAGGCCAGAGCCGACACCCAGACCACCGGCCGCGCGTGGCGTCCGGCGACCGCTGCCGCCGCCAGGCCGACCAGCGGCAGCAACTGCCCGGCATGGATGCCGATGAAGTGCGCCGGGCGCAGATCGCCGCCGCCCAGCGCCCAGCCGAGCAGCGGCAGGGCGGCGCCGCCATCGGGTGGCTGGAGATTGCCCAGCAGCATGCCGACGCCGGCGCCAAGCGCAAAAGTCAGCACCAGGCCCAGCAGCACGGCCAGGCGGTAGGCCGCCGGCCGGCGAGGGTCGGGATGGCGGTAGAGCTGCCAGGCCAGCAGCGGCTGGGTGGCCGTCAGCGCCAGCGCGGCGATGCCCATCAACGTGTACATCAGGCCATGCCAGGCGTCGCCGACGTTGTAGTGCGAGGCCTGGCCCAGTGCCGCCTGCAGGGTGATGTAGGCGAGCTCGAAGCTGCCGGTGGTGATCAGCAGCCAGACGATGCGGTTGACCGCCCGGCCGCGGCGCTGCGCCACTGGCAGATGGCCGATGAACCAGGCCGTGGTCAGCGCCAGCACCGCGATGGACAGGGCGAACTTGATCGGCTTGATCCAGACATTGGCGCCGCGCAACACGCGCTCGTCCAGGCCCCAGGCCAGACCAAGCGGCAGCAGCAGTGCCAACAGCAGGGCAGCAAACAGTGCCAGCCGGCGTTCGCGGGCCAGCAGTTCGGTCATCAAGCGCGGCGTCAACCAGGCCGCGGCGCGCAGCGGTCGAGGGCAACTGGGGGTCAGTGTGAGCATGTGGGGTGACTCCGGTGGATTATCTAGACACTGTTCAGATAAACGATAAAGTATGATCTGAACGCTGTCAAGTTCAACTTTGGCCACGGATCGCATTCACCATGTCCCTACCCACTTCCGGCCCGGCCACGCACCGCGATGGCTATCACCACGGCGCGCTGCGCGAGGCGCTGATCGAGGCCGCCGAGGCGGTGCTGGCCGAGCGCGGGGTCGAGGGTTTCTCGCTGCGCGAGGTGGCGCGCCGTTCCGGCGTGTCGCCGGCGGCCCCGGCCCATCACTTCGGCGATGCCGCCGGCCTGCTGGAGGCCGTGGCCACCCAGGCTTTCGACGGCCTGACCGCGGCGTTGCAGGCCGGCAATGCCCAGGGCGGTGACGACCCGCTGGCGCGCCTGGTCGAGCAGGGCCTGGGCTATGTCGGCTTTGCGCTGGCGCACCCGGGGCGCTTCGGTCTGATGTTCCGCTGCGGCGTGCACCGGGGTGAGGCGCTGGAGTTGAGCGGGCGGGCCGCTTTTCAGACCCTGGAGCAGGGAGTGCGCGATCTCTGTGGTGCGCCCGCATCCGAGCCACTGGCGCCGGCGCAGATGCAGGCGCTGCTGTCGGTCTGGGCCGTCGTCCACGGCTTTGCCCATCTGGCCCTGGCCGGCCAGTTCGACAGCCAGCTGCCGCCGGGTGGCCGCCCGGCCCTGCTGCGCGAGACCTTGGCACCTATGCTGCGCACCCAGCTCGCGGCGCTGCAATTGATCTCGCTTGAGCGCCCCTGATCGGGCAAGATCGCGCAAATCCAAAAATGGAGCAGGGCCATGGCAGACACCTCGGGCAAGACGATGGACAAGAAGAACGTGGTCTGGCCGCCCGGGGGCCACGCCAAGCTGGCGATGTGGGCCGGCATCAAAGGTCAGCTGGACAAGATCCTGATGCCCTTTGTCGATGGCGATCTCGGCAGCATCAAGACCCGCGATGCCGATGAACTGATCAAGGAGGCGATCGCCAAGAAGGATGCCGTCAAGGACACCTACTTCAAGATCGGCCTGATCGGCAGCGACCTGGTGCTGCGCGTCAAGGCCAAGGAAAAAGGCATTGCCCAGATCCTCGGCTATGACCAGCAAGACGCGCTGCTGCTGAAGAAATGCGAGCTGAAGAAAGCCGGGGCGGCCGAGCCGGCGAAGGTCACTGAGACGATCAAGTTCCCGACCTATATCGCGCTGTCCAGTGGTGACTGCAAGCCGCTGCTCAACGAGTACCTCGACGTTGGCGATGGCTTCAAGATCACCCTGGAGATCAAGGTCGAGGGCGTGGCCGAGAACTCCGGCCTGAAAGGCCGCGTCACCGAAGAGCACAAGCGCCTGTGCGAGCGCTATCAGAAAGACGCCAAGGCGATTGCCGACGAGGCCGCCGCCACACTGGCCAAGCTGACCGTGCGCAGCAGCCGCAGCTTGCAGGAGGTCGCCGACGACGCCAACACCCAGCTGAAGAAGCTGTTCGACTCGGCGACCGTGGCCAAGGAGTTCGAGGCCATCGTGCTGGCGATGGCGCAGAAGGACACCAACCTCAAGCAGCATGTGAAGGAGTGGAAGATCAAGGCCGCCTGCACGGCCGTGGTCACCACCATCAAGCTGGCCACCGCCTTTGCGCGCCTGGCCGCCAGCCATGGCGCGGACGTCACCGCCTACGGCAGCATCGTCACCTGCGGTTTTTCCATCTACACCCTGATCAAGGACTTCGCCAAGACCGAGGAGGCCGCGGCCGCGGAGCTGGACAAGTCCATCGACCTGTACAAGCGCAGTGCCAACGACCTGCTGGCCGAGGTCGAGGCCGCCTACAAGGACAACAAGCTGAAGTCCGGCACGGTGCTGGGCACGCTGGGCACGCTGGGCGACGCCGCCTCGCTGGCGCAGGACAAGATCACCGCCAAGATCAAGAAGCTGACCGGCAAGGATGTGGCCCAGGAGCCCGAGTCGGTGCGGCTGCGTTACCTGGTCGAGCTGGGCAAGTTGCTGAATGCGCTGGACAAGCATTTCGAGACCATGAGCAAGGCGATGGAGACCTTCCGCGAATCGTCGATCAACGAGGCCGTCAAGGCCTGGCCCAAGCTGCAGGAGTTGAAGACGGCCTGCAAGGAGGCGATCGAGTACTTCCGCGGGCGCGAGACCTATGCCGAAAGCGCCAAGGCCGAGATCCAGGCACTGAACATCGCCGTCGATGACTCGACCACCTTGGACAAGCTCAAGAGCTTTGTGTCCGGCGTGCGCGGCCTGGACTCGAGCAAGGTGATGGCCGGCGCGGGCGGCGTGCTGACCGTGGCCAACACCACGCGCACCGCCTACACCGCGGTGTCGGGTCTGGTGACGGCGGTCAAGGCCTTCGTCTGAGCCGAGGCTCAGCGTCGATAGGCGGCCCGCGCTGCCGCCAGCACATAGGCGAAGTGCGCCGTGCCCGGCGCCAACTCGCTGGCGCGCTGCAGGGCCCGGATCGCCTCGTCGCCGCGCCGCTGCCGCAGCAGTGACAGACCCAGCGCGTGCCAGGCCGCCGCGTGGCGTGGCTCGCGCTTCAGCAGTGCCCTGAGCTGGGCCTCGGCCTGCTGCTCGTGACCGGCCGCGCGCTGGACATCGGCCAGATTGAGCTGGGTTGCCGCGAGGTCCGGCGCCAGCGCCAGCGCCCTGCGCAGCGTCTGCTCGGCGCCGGCAAGATCGCCGCGCTCGGCCTCCAGCAAGGCCAGATTGTTCAGCGCCTCGGGCCGGTCTGCGCTGTGGCGCTGGACCGCGGCGTACTCGGCCAGGCCCTGGGCCAGACCGGCCTGCTGGGCAGGATCGAGCAGGGCCTCGGGTGCACCGGCCAGAGCGCGGGCGGCGGCGATGCGCACGGCGCGGGTCGGGTCGCCGAGCAAAGCCGGCAACTGCGCCGCGCGCACCGCGGCCGGCGCCTGAGCCAGCGCCTCGACCGCGCTGTGGCGCAGCAGCGCATCGTCGCTGGCCAGCGCGGCCTGCAGCTGAGCGGGCGGCAAGTCCTGGAGCGGCAGGCGGGCCAGCACCGTGGCGCGTTCGATGGCGGGGCGCTGCGGGTCGCCCAGCAGGGCGAGCAGGCGCGGCAGCGCATCGTCCGTTGACCTGTCGCTGGCGCGCAGCGCCTCGGCCAGCGGCAGCGGGCGGTGGCCCAGTTTCGGATACCAGCGCTTCGCCCATTCGGCCGCCCAGTGGACGCTTTTATCGCCATGGCATCGGGTGCAGGCATTGGGTGTGCCGAACCTGAGCGAGGCATCGGGGCGCGGCACGCGGATGGCATGCTCGTGCCGCGGATCGATCTGCATGAAAGTTCGCGTCGGCATATGGCAGGCCACGCACTGCGCGCCGCTGCTGCCGCTGGCATGGCGCAGATGGTCGAGCTGCTCGAAGCGCTGCGGCGCATGGCATTGCGCGCAGACGGCATTGCCCGCTGCGCGCAGCCGCTGGCTGTGCGGCTCATGGCAGTCGCTGCAGCTTACGCCCCTGGCGGCCATGCGGCTCTGCAGGAAGGAGCCGTGGTTGTAGACCTCGGCACGCATCTGGCCATCGGGCCAGTAGAGCTCGGGCGTCAGCAGCGAGGGCAGGTGGCTGTCCAGCAGCGGCGCGCCGGCCGGTGGGGTATCGCCGAGGGTGCTGCGGTGCGAGTGGCAGCGGGCACAGAGGTCCAGCTCCTTGCGCTGCACGCTGGCGGGCCGGCTGCGGCTGGCATTGCCGCTGAGTGCGTCGATCTGCCAGCTGACGCCGCGGCGCTCGTCGAGCAACAGGCTCAGGCCCTTGCTGTCGTCGCGCAGCCGGGGTGGGCCGCTGTCGGCCCAGGCGATGTGGCGCGAGCCCGGGCCATGGCAGGCCTCGCAGGCCACCCCCGGCTCGGCCCAGCGGCTGGCATAGCGCTGCATGTCAGCGTCATATTGCTTCTGGAAGCCGGTGACGTGGCAGTCCACGCACATGGTGTTGGCATTGTTCTGCCGGCCGGTCCAGTGCAGCTCGTCGCCGGGCCTGGGTCGCTCGCTGCCTTGCAGATGGAACCAGCGCTGGCCGCCGTCGACTTTGGGGCGGCTGTCCCAGGCGATGTCCAGTGCCTGCAGGCCGCCACCGGGCATGGCGATCAGGTACTGCTGCAGTGGCGCCAGACCCAGTGTGTGGCGGATCTCGAACTCGGCCGGCTTGCCGTCCGGACCTTCGGTGCGAACGTAGAAGCGGCCCTCGCGCTGGCTGAAGCGGGTGCTGGCAAGGCGCTCGCCGGCAAAGGGCGCCAGCACATGCTGCGCGTCGGCCGGCTGCATCGCCCGCCGGTGTTGCGAGCCCTGCCAGGCCTGGTACTCGGCGGCGTGACAGCGCTGACAGGCGGGTGAGCCGACGTGGCTCGCCACGGGGTGCGCAGCACCGGCCGGGGCGAGAGGCGTGCCGTGCTCGCCTGTGGGCCGCAACAGCCCAGCCGACAGCAGCAGACCCGCAAGCAGCAGACCCACCAGCAGCAGGGCCGTTTTGCTGCGCCGCCCCATGCCGCCCTCAGCGCGCGGCGGTGCGCCGGCGCAGGCCCAGCCAGACCAGGCCGGCAAGTGCGAGCGCGGTCACCAATGTTGCCGCCAGCAGCAGCGGCCACAGCTGCTGCACCAGCACCGGCCAGTTGTTCCTCAGCACCTGGCGCAGCGGGTCGTAGCCCGGTTCGGGCTCGACCACCCCGACGCGCTGCTTGTAGGCCTCGATCTCGGCCAGCATGGTCTGGAGCAGGGCCGGCTCCCGGGCCGCCAGATCGTGCGACTCGGTCGGATCATCGCTGAGCCGGTAGAGCTTCCAGGTGTTGTCGCCAAAGGGCGCACCGTTGCGCATCAGCTTGTAGTCGCCGCGTATCAAGGCCTGCCCCCCGGTGCTCTCGAAGCCTATCGCCTCGTCCGGCGCATGCACCCGTTCGGCGCGGCCTTCCAGATGGGGCATCAGGCTTTGGCCGGTGGGCCGATGCAGCTTCTTGCCGCCGTACTCGTCGCCAGGCAGGGCAATGCCGGCGATGTCGAGAATGGTCGGCAGGAAGTCCGTCGCGTAGGCAAAGGCGGCGCTGCTGCCACCGGCCTTGAGCCGGGCGGGGTAGCTGATGATGAAGGGCACGCGCATGCCGCCGCCGGCCGAGGTGCCCTTGAAGCCGGCCAGCGGCGTGTTGGAGGCCTCGGCCCAGTCCTGACCGTAGTGCACATAGCTGCCCGGGCCGCCCATGCGCTCATAGCCGAGCGCGAAGTTGGCCCGGTACCAGACGCGGAAGGGCAGGTTGAGCTGCGACAGGTCGAAGCCGTCGGCACCGTTGTCGGACATCACGATGAAGACCGTGTTGTCCAGTTCGCCGCTCTGGCGCAGATGCCGGCGCAGGCGGCCGATCTGCTGGTCTGCGTTGTCCAGCATGCCGGCGAAGACGGCCATCTTCCTGGCGAACTCGCGCTGTTGTTCGGCGCTCAGCCGGTCCCAGGGCCGATGGCCGCTGGCGACCGGCAGCTCGAGCCCGGCCGGCATCAGGCCCAGCTCGACCTGGCGCCGGTAGCGCTGCTGGCGCAGCTGCTCCCAGCCGCCTTCGTAGCGCGCCCGGTACTTTTCGATGTCGGCCGACGGCGCCTGCAGCGGCGAGTGCACGGCCTGCAGGGCCAGCATCGCCATGAAGGGCTTGCCCTGGCCGCGACCCTGGTCGATATAGCCGATCAGCTTGTCGACATAGGTCCTGCTCGAATAGAAGTCGGGCGGCAGCGTGGCGCGCCGGCCGTCCTCCCACCAGCGCGCCTCGGTGTTGAAGGGGGCGTAGACCTTGGCCTCGTAGTTGTCGGCGCCGGTCAGCTCCAGGCCGATGTAGCGGTCCCAGCCCTTGGCACCCGGGCCGCGTTCCAGGCCCAGGCCGATGTTCCACTTGCCGGCGTAGTAGGTGGCGTAGCCGCCGTCCTTCAGCAACCGGCCCAGGCTGTGTGCCTGGTCGCTGAGGTAGCCCTCGTAACCGGGCTTGCCCTTCTGCGATTCGGCCATCGCCACCTGCAGCGTGCCGGCGCCGGCGCGGTGGTTGTCCACGCCGGACTGCAGCATCACCCGGGTCGCCTCGCAGGTGGAGGCGGTGTGGAAGTTGGTCAGTCGCACGCCGGCCTGGGCGATCTGGTCGATATTGGGCGTGGCGATCTCGCCGCCGTAGGGGCCGAGGTCGCTGAAGCCGGCATCGTCGATCAGCACGAAGACGATGTTGGGCCGCTGTGCCGTGGGGGAGGCTGCCTGGGCCGCGGCGCTCAGCAGCAGCAGAAGGAGGGCGGCGTGCTTCATCGCGTGACGATGGCAAAGGTGCCCGGCGCCTTGTCGATCAGGCTGAAGAAGCGCAGCAGGTCTATCTTGCTGCCGGCTATCTTGAGATCGTCGGACAGCAGCGTGTCTTTCACCCCGGCGGTGCCGGCCATCATCTTGACGAAGATGGGCTTGGTCAGCGTCAGCGTCGCATTGGCATCCGCCTGCGGATCGGCCCGCCGGTGGTGCAGCACCGCGTTCTCTATCCACAGCACATAGGCCTCCTTGCTGTCGCTGAGCACCAGATTGATCGTCAGGTTCATGCCCTCGGCCTTGGGGCCGTTGAGTCCGGCTGCCATCGCTTCGAGGAAGCGCTCGGTGGGCGTCTGGGCCAGCATCTCGATGAAGGCGGCGCGGTTCACGCCCTTGGCCGGCGGGCCGTTGCGCAGCTCGTGGGCGGCGGTCAGGTAGCTGTTGCGCCAGGTCGAGGCCTCGCTCTGATAGCCCAATTGCTCGTAGGTCCGGGCCAGCAAGTCCTTGGCGCCCTTGTGCTCGGGGGCGCCGAACACGGCCTGGTTCAGCAGCTCCGCGGCCCAGCGGAACTCGCCCTTGTCGAAGGCCTCTTGCGCGGCGGCCACCGCCTTGTCGGCGCCACCGATCAGGGCCAGGTAGCGCTTGGCCGATTCCTGCGGCGGCAGCGGGTCCAGATTGGCCGGGTTGCCGTCGTAGGCGCCCAGGTAGTGCTGGTACACGGCCTTGACGTTGTGGCGCAGGTCGCCGTAGTAGCCGCGGGCGCCGAAGTGGGCCTGCAGCGATGGCGGCAGCCGGATCTGCTCGGCAATCTCGCGCGGTGTCAGGCCGGCATTGATCAGGCGCACCGTCTGGTCGTGGGTGTATTTGTAGACATCGCGGTGCTGGGTGATGAAGGCGGCGATGCGCTCGCGGCCCCAGATCGGCCAGTTGTGCTGGCCGAAGTAGACCTCGGCGCCGGAGGCGCTGACCTGGTCCAGGGCCTGCTGCATGTACTGCGACCAGCGCAGCGCGTCGCGCACCTTGGCGCCGCGTACCGGCAACAGGTTGTGCATGGTCTGTGCCAGGTTCTCCGCTCCGCCGTAGGCCTTGAGCTCGGGCAGGCTGAAAGTCAGCTCGGCGGGGGCTTCGGCGCCGGGCACGTTGTGGAAGACGAAGCGCACGCCATCCAGCGTCAGCTCCTGCGTTGCGCCGGTGATCAGCTGGGTGGGCGGCAGGATGCCCAAGCTGCCGTAGGCCACGTTCTTGCCCAGACCGGTGTCCACCAGGCCCTTGGCCGAGCGTTCGAGGTCCTTGCCGAACTGGTAGCCGGAGCGCCGCCCCATCGCCGTGCCGACCATCACGTTCTCGCTGGTGGCCTCCTCCATGAAGCCCTCGGGCGCGACGACCGGGATCTTGCGCGCGGCCACCTCCTCGGCCGTGGCAACGCCCAGCACGCCGCCGAAATGGTCGATGTGGCTGTGCGTGAAGACGATGGCCGAGACCGGCCTGTTGCCCAGATGTTGGCGGGCAAAGGCCAGGGCGGCGCTGGCGCTCTCGCGGGCGGTCAGCGTGTCCACCACGATCCAGCCGGTCTTGCCCTCGACCAGCGTCATGTTGCCGATGTCGAAGCCGCGCAGCTGGTAGATGCCGTCCACCACCTTGAACAGGCCGATCTGCGCGTTCAGTGCGGCATGGCGCCACAGGCTGGGGTTGACGGTGTCCGGCGCCTTGCCCTCGACGAAGTTGAAGGCGTTGAAGTCGACCAGCACCTCACCGTCGGCGCCCAGGATCTGGCCGCTGGGCCGGGCGATGAAGCCGCGCCTGGCGTCCTCGAAATCCTGCTGATCGGCCAGCGGCAGCTCCCTGGCCATCTGCGCGTTGGCCGCCAGGGTGCTGGCCGCGGCTTCGCTGCCGGCGCCGCCACCGGATTTGCTGCAGGCGCAGAGGCCTGCGGCCATCAGCGCCAGCAGGGTGAGAGTGAGGGGCTTGAGCATGCAGGTCTCCGTGGGCAGGCGCCCGGCGAGCCCGCAGCTTCGGGCCGGGGCGACCTAATGTCCAATGCATAATGAATCGTCATTCATTGCGTGGAGCGCATGATGGATCTGCGCCAGCTGAAGCACCTGATCACCTTGGCCGACACCGGCCGCTTCGTCGTCGCTGCCGAGCAGGTGCATCTGAGTCAGGCGGCCTTCAGCCGCAGCATCCAGGCGCTGGAGGCCCGCATCGGGCTGCGCCTGTTTGACCGCGGGCCCAAGGGCGCCCAGCTGACGGCCGCGGGCCGGGTGGTGGCGGAGCGGGCCCGGCAGCTGCTGTTCGAGCAGCGCTGCTTCGACCGTGATCTGGACCTGCTGCGCAGCGGCGCACTGGGTGAACTCAGTTTCGGCGTCGGCCCGGTGCCGGCGGCCACCATCGTGCCGCCCCTGCTGGTGGCGCTGCAGCGCCGGCAACCCGATGTGATGACGCGGGTGCGTAGCGGCCATGGCGAGAGCCTGCTGGCGCTGCTGCACATCGAGCAGATCGACTTCTTCATTGCCGACCCGCGCATGTTGTCGGTAGACCCGCGCCTGCAGACGCGCTTTCTGGGGGCCATCCACGGCGGGCTGTACTGCCGCAGCGGCCATGTGCTGGCCGGCCGGCGCGAGCTGGCGCTGCCGGACCTGCTGGAGCACGGCATTGCCACCGTGTCGGCCTCACCCACGCTGCGCGAGATGCTGCGCCAGGGCTTCGGCCTGGCGCCGACCCAGGCCCTGCCGATACGGCTGGAGTGCGATGACTTCGCAACGCTGGCGCGGCTGGCCCATGACAGCGATGCCCTGGTGCTGCTGCCCCATGCGGTGGCGCTGGCGGCCACCGGGTTGCGGCGGCTGCAGCTGGCCGGCAAGCCGCCGGGACTGAGCATTCAGCTGCACGCGATCTGGCTGCGCGGGCGCAGCCTGTCGCCGGCCGCCAGCCTGGCGCTGGAGCTGGCTGCCGAAATGAGCGCCGCCCTGCCGGGGCCGGACTGAGGCGGTGAGGCGCTGTGTTGTCAACGCCATCGGCCCAGGGCATTTACCATCGGCATATCCACCATCGGTGCGTTAGGCAGCGGCATCTCGCCGCACTGCACGGCACGACGTGGTCCGCCGACCCACAAGACCCCCCGAACCTCCGCATGCGCCGCACCCCGTCACGACACACCGTCATCCCGAGCGCCTGCATGGCGCTCTGTTTCGTGGCCGGCAACGCGCTGGCGCAGCCCGTCCAGGCCAGCGGCCTGCGCGAGAGCGAGGCCCTGCTGACGCTGGAATACCAGGCCATCAAGGTGCCGGGCGACCGGCCCATCGACCTGTTCGGCTTTCACGTCTACAACAAGGTGTTCGATGGCATCTACCTGGGCGCCGGTTTCTACGCGCCGCTGTTCAAGGGCGAGTACGGCGGCTTCGTGGCCGCGGACATCGGCGCCCATGTCCGGCGCCGACTGGCGGGGCCGGTGTGGGGCATCGCGGGCCTGTCCGCCGGCGGCGGTGGCGGCGGGCGCAGCGTCGAGCACAGCAAGCTGCTCTCGGGCAGCGGCGGCTTCGCCAAGGGATATCTGGGTCTGGGCTACGACTTCGGCCGCTTCACGCTGGGGGCCACGGTCTCCAGGCTGAAGTTCCACCAGGCCATCATCGACGGCTCCCAGGCCACGCTCTTCATCGAGATGCCCTACCGCTACCTCACCGGACCGTTCTCCGGCCACGGCCAGCCGCTGCCGCCCGCCGACGATGGCCGCGCCGGGCAGGAGATGGGCGAGAACATGCTGACCCTGGCGCTGGACAACTACCGCCAACTCGACCCCAGGGGCTCGAACAAGAGCACGGTGAGAGTGGCCGACCTGCAGTACGCGCACTTCCTGGCCCCCGACACCTACTGGTTTGCCGCCCTGGGCATGGGCTATCACGGCATACCGCTGTACAACCAGCTGCTGGGCGGCTTGGGGCAGCGCCTGCGGCTCACGCCCGATATCACGCTGTACGCACAGCTGGGCCTGGGCTCTGGCGGCTACTCGCCCGAGCAGATCGACACCAACTCCGGGCTGCTGGTGTATCCGAAGCTGTACGCAGAGTACGCGCTGACGCGCGACCTGGGGCTGGCTTTCTCGCTTGGCTACATGACGGCGCCCAAGGGCAGCTCGCGCAACCAGACCTTTGGCCTGAGCCTGACGCAACATCTGCGCTCGGGCCAGGGCGCCGACGCTGCCGGCCCGGCCCGCTACCAGGGCTTGCGGCTCTCGGTGTTCCAGCAGACGGACTACCACCTGCGCTACCGTGACGTGGACCGGGCGCCGCTGCAGATACTGGGCCTGCAGCTCGACCTGCCTGTCGGGCAGCACTGGTACCTGCCGCTGCAGGCATCGGGTGCCTACACCGCCTATCTCGGCTACCCGGGCTATGCCGAGATCTTGGGTGGCATCGGCCTGCAGACCCGTGCGTTGCCGGGCGAGCGCCTGCAAGCCTATGGCCAGTTGATGGGCGGCGCGAACGTGCACGGCAAGGCCGCCAAGGCCAGTGCCGGCCTGCGCTACCTCCTCGGTGAGCGCCTGGCCTTGAATCTGAGCGTCGGTCACATCGTGGCGCGCAGCGCTGGCGGCGGGCACTTCAGCGCCGACACGCTGGCCCTGGGTCTGGACTACCGCTTTTCCATACCCACGCGTTGAAGAGTGGCCGATCCGGAGCCGGCGAGCGGGGTGCCGCCCGCCCATGCCCTCACGGCTCGGGCTTGGGCAGGTAGGGCAGGAACAGGTTGCGCAGCTGTCGCAAGGCGGCCATGTCTTCGGCGCCAATGGCGCTCTCCGCATCCCAGTCGCAGTAGAAGAGCCCGTAGACCCGCTGCGTTGCCAGCGGCAGGATGATGAACTTCCTGACCTGGGGCAGCAGCTCATGGTAGCCCTCCGGCAGCGACGACGGGCTCAGCCTGGCGACGTCAGTGATGGCGACGTCGACATTGTTCTTGATGACCGCATGGAAGGCGGTGGGCCGCAGCTCCGCCGACACCGTGAACTTGGATCTGAGCTCGTCTATGCCTTTGCCGTAGGCAAAACGCACCCGGAATTCGCCGCTGCGCGTCATCATCAGCAGCAGGCAATGTGCGATGCCCAGCGTTTGCGACAGCACCGGGAACATGGCGTGGCTCAGCTCTTCCGCGGTCCGCGGCGGCGCGGCCTGCAGGCTCTTCAGCAGTGCGTTCAAGGCGGCCGCGGGTACAGCGGTCGGGGCGGCCATCGGCAGGGGCGTGATGCTTTCCAGGCGCCGCTGCACCAGCTGGCCCAGGCGCGCCTTGTCGACGCCGGGCAGGTCCAGCGTCTCGACCAACCTTTGTACCTCGTCGGCCCTGCCCTGGTAGATCAGGGACGAGGCGGTGTTGGCGAAGCGGGCCACACCCACCAGCGTGGCGTCTCCGGTGCCGTCTATGGTGGTGACGATGGAGGCCGGCAGGCGCCACTTGCGCGCCACCTCGGCGCCCAGCTCCTGCAGCGTCATGCCCAGCACGGTCCGCGCCGCGGCATCCACCTCGGCGCCGGCCTGCATTTCCCGGTCAAGCTGGGCCGCCTGTGCCGGCAGGAACTTGGTCATCAACTGCCGCCCCAGGTCGTACATCAGCGTCGCGACCGAGGCCTCCGAGGCGCGCTCGGCGCAGGCGCTGCGGGCCAGCTCGGACGCGAGCAGGGTCCGCGACAGGCTGACATCCTGCTGCAGGTCCTCTTCGGAGATCACCGAGGTGCCCAGCACCAGATGCAGCAGGGCATCCGACCCCATGACCTGCAGTGCCGAGACCACCGACCCGGCATTGCTGGAGAAGGGCGCGTACATGGCCGAATTGGCGAGGCGGAGTACCTTCTGCGTCAGCGCAAAGTCTTCGGCCACATAGGATGCCACCTCGCGATGACTGGAGCCCTCGCCGTCCAGCGCCTGCAGTATGTGGGTCGCGACCTTCTCGACGGCCACAAACCCCGGCGTGGAGCGCATTGCCTCGTAGAGCTGGTCCAGCGTGGCTTGGCTCATGACGCACTCCCCGTTTGACCCGGCAGCAGGGCATGCAGCGCCGCCGCCGCCATGGGCCGGCCCAACAGATAGCCCTGATGCAGATCGCAGCCCGCGGCATTGAGCATGGCCAGCTGGGATTCGCTCTCCACGCCCTCGGCCACCACCTTCAGCTCAATGCTGTGCGCCAGGCCAATCATGGCCGTGACCAGCTTGCGATTCGTCGCTGTGGGTGAGTCCTCCGCTTCCAGCGCCTGGACGAAGGACTTGTCGATCTTGATGCTGGACACGGGCAGGCGGGTCAGATAGGCGAGGCTGGAAAAGCCGGTGCCAAAGTCGTCGATGGACAGGCGCACGCCACGGTCGCGCAAATGAGCCAGGGCCTGCTCGGTGCGCTCCTGGCTGTGCATCAGCGTGGACTCGGTGATTTCCAGCACCAGGGTGCTGGGCGCCACACCGGCTTCTGCGACGGCCTCGAGCACGACCTCGTCAAAGTGCTCGTCGCCAAACTGGATCGGCGAGACATTGACCGACATCACAAACCCGGGCGCCTGCCGCTGGAGTTCCCGCAGCTGCTGGCAGGCATAGCGCAGCGCCCATCGGCCGAGAAATGGCATCAACCCTGCCTCCTCGGCGATCGGAATGAATTTGTCCGGCGACATGGGCCCGAATTCGGCGCTGGTCCAGCGCATCAGCGCCTCGGCGCCGACGAGCTTGCGGCGATGGTCGAATTGAGGCTGATACTCCATATAGAACTCGCCCTCCTCGATGCCGGTCTGCAGCGCGGCGCGAATCGAGAAGTCGCCCATGGATTTGCTGGGACTGTAGATGCTGACCCGGTTCTTGCCGGCGTTCTTGGCCTGGTACATCGCCATATCGGCGTGTTTCAACAGTGTTGGATAGTCGCTGCCATGGGCGGGGAACTCGGCCAGGCCGATGCTGATGCCCAGGTAGGCGTTGTGCGGCGCCGTTTCGAACGGCCGGGCAATGGCGTGCAACAGGCCGGAAAGCGCCTTTTTCGCGCTGGCGCTGTCCTTGTCCTTGAAGACGATGACGAACTCGTCGCCACCGAGCCGGGCCAGCACATCGTCGGGGCCGATGCAGTGGCTCAGGCGCTTGGCCGTCTCCACCAGCACCGCGTCGCCTATCAGGTGGCCATAGGTGTCGTTGACTCGCTTGAATCCATCCAGGTCCATCAGCGCCAGGGAGAAGCAGGGCCGCTCGTCCAGCACCAGGGCCTCCAGCACCTGCTGCAGCAGGCTGCGATTGGGCAGGCCGGTCAGATCGTCGTGTTCGGCGGCGAATCGATAGGCCGAGTCGTCGCTCTTCCAGGGCGATATGTCCAGGGCGCACAGCACATGCTGGCGCATGCCGGTCAGCGGGTAGGCGCGCAGATGCACCCAGGACTCCGCGTCGCCCCTGATGAGGCGCACGTCGAGGTGAAAGCCGCCCGACGACGTGCCGAGCAGATGCCGCAGCTTGGGCAGATCACTCGCACAGACGAGTTCGCCCAGCGTCTGCGGTGCCTCATCAGCGGACACACCGCCAAGCCAGCGCCGCCCAGCCTCCGAGATGAACTTGATGTCGAGCTCGGCATCGACCCGCACGACCAAATCCAGCACACGATCAAGCGTCGGCAAGCTCATGAAGCAATCAATCGCAAGTGTTTCGAATCGCCGGGTTCAGAGCTTGAAATCGTAGTCGATTGTCAGCGGCGCGTGGTCGCTGAACTTCTGGGCCTTGTAGATGGCCTCCGTCCTGGCCAGGGCGGCCAGGGCCGGCGTGGCCAGGTGGTAGTCCAGACGCCAGCCCACGTTCTTGGCATAGGCCTCGCCGCGGTTGCTCCACCAGGTGTAGCAGGCGTCGGTGGTGTCGGGCTGCAGCGCGCGGTAGACGTCCACCAGGCCGCCCTGCGCAGGGTCGGTCAGCTGCGTCATCCAGGCACGCTCCTCGGGCAGGAAGCCGCTGTTCTTCAGATTGCCCTTCCAGTTCTTCAGGTCGGCTTCCTTGTGGGCGATGTTGACGTCGCCCACCAGAATGAATTCGCGCTGGGCCTTCAGCGCCATCAGGTGCGGATACATCGCGGCGAGAAAGCGGAACTTGGCCTCCTGCCGCTCGGGGCCGCTGGAGCCGCTGGGGAAGTAGCAGCTGATCAGGCTGAGCTTGCGGCCGGGCTTGTCGAAACGTTTTTCGACCCAGCGGCCCTCGTTGTCGAACTCCTCGACGCCGAAGCCCAGGATCAGGTCGCTGGGCTCGTCCTTGGTGTAGAGGCCCACGCCCGAGTAGCCCTTCTTCTGGGCGTAGTGGAAGTGGCCCTTGAGCCCGTCCGGGCTGCAGAACACGCCGGCCACATGCTCGTCCTGGGCCTTGACCTCCTGCACGCCGACGGCGTCGGCCTGCTGCTGTGGCAGCCAGTCAAAAAAGCCCTTGGTGGCGGCGGAGCGGACTCCGTTCAGATTGGCAGTGATGAAGCGCACGGCAGATGTCCCCGGGGTGTGTTGGCGGAAGTGGTCAGTATCGCAGCGCCTCTGGCTTCTTCTGGTCTGCAGTGTTTTGGCAACAGTCCGATGCTGCACCGCACAGCGAGGTGACATATTTTTGTCCGAATTGATAAAGTTCAAACTTCCAAAAACCGCAAACGTTTGCGCGTGATTTTTGCCAGCTGTTTGCGGGGGTTGGAAGTGCACACCGAAGGCGCTGCGGGGGCTTTGGCCCGGCCAGCGGCCTGTGGGATGAAGGTGTCGGCGCATGGCGCGACCGTTCCAGGCAAGGCTTGAATCGGTGTCGATGGAATTGGCTCAGCAACCACCCAACTGAAGGACGACAGTGATGAACTACCACCGCGTTAAACCTACAGTGATCGCGCTCGCGCTCATTGCCGCGTTTCCTGTTTCCTCGGCCCTGGCGCAGAGCGCCGAGCCCGCCGCCCCCGAGGCCAAGAAGTCTGGCGCCACCCAGCTGGAAGCCGTCATCGTGACGGCCACCCGCCGCGCGGAAAACGTCAAGCAGGTGCCGCAATCGATCTCGACCATCAACACCGAAGCGCTGGACACCCTGACCGCCAGCGGGCAGGACATCCGTGCGCTGTCGGCCCGCGTGCCCAGCCTGAACATCGAGTCCGACTTCGGCCGCACCTTCCCGCGTTTCTATATCCGCGGCCTGGGCAATACCGATTTCGACCTGAACGCCTCGCAGCCAGTGGGCCTGGTTTATGACGACGTGGTGCAGGAAAGCCCGATGTTGAAGGGCTTCCCGATCTTCGACGTCGAGCAGGTCGAAGTGCTGCGTGGCCCGCAGGGCACGCTGTTCGGCCGCAACTCGCCGGCCGGTGTGATGAAGTTCGAATCGGCCAAACCGGGCAAGAGGCGCGAGGGCTATGCGCAGATCGGCTTTGGGCGCAACAACACGGTCAATGCCGAGGCGATGATCAACACACCGCTGAACGACGACTGGTCGCTTCGTGCCGCGGTGCTGATGCAGCGCGCCAGCGACCGCGTCTTCAATCCGCTGCCGGATGCCGAGAAGTCGCTCGAGGGCTATAACGACAAGGCCGCCCGCGTGCAGGCCGCCTACAAGAACGGCAGTTTCAACGCCCTGCTCAATCTGCATGGCCGCGACTACAGCGGCAATGCCACCACCTTCCGCGCCAACATCATCAAGCGCGGTACCAACGACATCGTGGACGGCTTCAATGCCTCGGTCTACCCGACCGACGGCTACAACAGCCAGACGCTGCAGTCCAGCGGCGTCAGTGCGCGCCTGCGCTGGGACCTGAGCGGCATGACACTGCACTCGATCACGGCCTTCGACCGCGCCAAGTTCTACAGCCGCGGCGATGTGGATGGCGGCTTTGGTCACCGCTTCAAGGGTGTGCCCGACGGCCCCAGCTATCCGGGCCAGCCGGCGCTGATCCCGTTCGATGCGCAGACGGCAGACGGCATGCCCTATCTGCGCCAGACCACGCAGGAGTTCCGCCTGCAGTCGGCCACCCAGGACGCGCTGCAGTGGATAGGCGGCCTGTACTATTTCAGCGAGAACCTGCAGGTCGACAGCTTCAACTTCGACTCGCTGGTGCCCGGCGATCCGCAGAACGGCTATGCGGTGCAGCATCAGAAGTCCAAGTCCTGGGCGGCCTTCGGCAACCTGAGCTATGCGCTGACGCCGGACCTCAAGATCCGTGGCGGCCTGCGTTACACCGACGACAAGAAGGACTTCGACGCCTCGCGCACCTCGGCGCAGACGCCGCCTTCCATTGGCGACAACACCGCCATCGCGGTGACGGCCAATCCCAAGTCCACCAACTGGAGCTGGGACCTGGGCGCCAACTACAGCCTGGACAAGAACACCTCGTTGTTCGCCCGCGCTGCCACCGGCTACCGCGCGCCCAGCATCCAGGGCCGCATCCTGTTCTTCGACGCCGCGGCCGAGAAGAACATCCCGCCGGTGACCATGGCCAAGGCCGAGAAGGCGCTGTCGTTCGAGGCCGGCTTCAAGACCGACCTGCTGGACAACACCGCCCGCATCAGCGGCACGGTGTTCAAGTACACCCTCAAGGACGCCCAGCTGACGGTGGGCAACGGCAGTTCCAATCAGAACCGTCTGGTCAACGCCGCCAAGGCCGAGGGCCAGGGCTTCGAGCTGGACGGCCAGGCCATCATCGCGCGGGACTGGAAGACCACTCTGGGTGTCAGCTACAACGACACCAAGATCAAGGATCCCAACCTGGCGACCAAGCCTTGCGGCAATGCCGCCTTCCAGTTCCTGCAGCCCAACACCGGCTGCACGGTGCTGAACCCGGCCGACACCCGCCCGGGCGCCGTGCCGGGAACCGTGCTGGTCAATGGCAATCCGCTGCCGCGCGCGCCCAAGTGGGTGGTGAACTGGACGTTGAAGTACAGCACCGAGTTCGCCAATGGCGATCTCTACGTGCTGACCGACTGGGCCTACAAGGACCAGTACAACATGTTCCTGTACGAGGCCGTCGAGTACCGCGCCAAGTCCATGCTCGAAGGCGGCCTGCGCGTCGGCTATGGCTGGGGCAACGGCAAGTACGAGGTGGCCGGCTATGTGCGCAACCTCACCAACCGCCAGCAGGTGATCGCCGCCATCGACTTCAACAACCTGACCGGCATCATCAACGAGCCGCGCAGCTACGGGGTGCAGTTCAAGGCGAGTTTCTAGGCGAGATGAGAAACCTTGCGGGACAGACCTTGAGACGCGCGCCTGGCGCGCCCGAAAGCTCTGTCCCCAACTGACTGAGTCTTCTCTCCCATCCAAGGCCCGGGTTCTCCCCAGAACCCGGGCCTTTTTCATTCTGTTACCTCGCCCCTACAATCCACCGAGCTCCCTCACGCGTTAATACCCACATGACCACCTCCCCCGCCGTCGCCCAGGAATTCGTAGCCTTCGCAGTCGACGCCGGCGTGCTGCGCTTCGGCGAGTTCAAGACCAAGGCCGGGCGGCTGAGCCCCTATTTCTTCAATGCCGGCCTGTTCGACGATGGCGCCAAGCTGGGCCGGCTGGCCCAGTTCTACGCCCAGACCCTGGTCGATTCCGGCCTGCAGTTCGACATGATCTTCGGCCCGGCCTACAAGGGCATCACCCTGGCCGCGGCGGTGGCGATGGAGTTGGCACGCATGGGACGCAATGTGCCCTATGCCTATAACCGCAAGGAAGCCAAGGACCATGGCGAGGGCGGCACCCTGGTCGGTGCACCGGTCAAGGGTCGGGTCTTGATCATCGACGACGTGATCTCGGCCGGCACCTCGGTGCGCGAGTCGATCGCCATGATCCAGGCCGCCGGTGCCACGCCCTGCGGTGTGACGATCGCACTCGACCGCCAGGAAAAGGCTGCCGAGGGCGGTGTGGACAAACCCTGGTCGGCCGTGCAGTACGTCACCCGGGAGCTGGGCTTGCCGGTGGTCCCCATTGCGACGCTGACCGACTTGCTCCAGTATCTGCGCTCCGGCAGCAATTCCGCGCTGGGAGCGCATGTGGAGCGCGTTGACGCCTACCGTCAACGCTACGGTGTCTGATGCAGGTTTTGTTCAGGAGCAGGGTGATGGGCGTACAGGTCGGGCCGGCGCTGGCCCTGCTGTGCTGCGCCATGAGCGTGGTGGGCGCCGCCCAGGCCGCCATCATCGGCATCTACACCTGCACCACGCCCGATGGCCGCAAGCTGACCTCGGACCGCATCATTCCCGAGTGTTCGGCCCGCGAGCAGCGGGTGCTCAACAGCGACGGTTCGCTGAAGGCTGTGGTGCCGCCGCTGATGTCGCCCGAGGAACGGGCCGACCAGGAAATTCTGGACCGCAAGCGCAGCGCCGAGCGCGTGGCCCAGGCCGACGCCCAGCGCCGCGACCGCAACCTGATGCTGCGCTACCCCAACGAAGCCGCCCACCGCAAGGTGCGCGACGCCGCGCTGGATGACATCAGCAAGGCCATGCGCATCTCGCAGAACCGGCTCAAGGAACTGGCCCAGGAGCGCGTGCCGCTGACCAATGAGCAGGAGTTCTACAAGGGCAAGGCGCTGCCGCCCAAGCTCAAACAGCAGCTCGACGCCAATGACGCCGCCGCCGAGGCGCAGCGCGAGCTGATCGAGAACCAGAAGTCCGAGCTGGTGCGCATCACCGCGCTGTACGACGTGGAACTGGCGCGGCTCAAGCAGTTGTGGGGTGGTGCTGCGCCGGGCAGCCTGCCACCGGTGCCGCCTGCCAAGAAGTAGCCCGGACCGAGTCCGGGCCCCCGGCTACGCGCCCAGCTTCTTCTTCAGCATTTCATTGACAGCCGATGGGTTGGCCTTGCCCTTGGTCGCCTTCATCGCCTGGCCGACCAGGGCGTTGAAAGCCTTCTCCTTGCCGGCGCGGAACTCCTCGACCGACTTGGCATTGGCGGCCAGCACCTCGTCGAGGATACGTTCGAGTTCGCCGGTGTCGCTCATCTGCTTCAAGCCCAGCGAGTCGATCAGCGAGTCAACCTCGCCGGTGCCGCTCCACAAGGCCTCGAACACCTGTTTGGCGCCATTGTTCGAGATCGTGCCGTCGCTGATGCGGCTGATCAGCGCCGCCAGGGTGGCGGCACTGACCGGGCTGTCGCCAATGGATTTCTCCTCGGCGTTCAAGTGCCGCGAGACCTCGCCCATCAGCCAGTTGGCCACCAGCTTCGGCTGGCCGCAGGCCTTGGCCGCGGTCTCGAAGAAGCTGCTCAGCGCCACGCTCTGCGTCATCATCGCCGCGTCGTAGGGCGGCAGGCCGTAGTCGCTCTGGAAGCGCTCGGCCATCAGCGCCGGCAGCTCCGGCATCTCGCCGCGTACGCGTTCCACCCACTCGGGGGCGATCACCAGCGGGGGCAGGTCGGGGTCGGGGAAGTAGCGGTAGTCGGCCGCGTCCTCCTTGCTGCGCATCGCGCGGGTCTCGCCGGTGTCGGGATTGAACAGGATGGTGGCCTGCTGCACCTGGCGGCCGTCCTCGATCTCGTCGATCTGCCAGTTCACCTCGTAATCGACCGCCTGCAGGATGTAGCGAAAGCTGTTCAGGTTTTTGATCTCGCGGCGTGTGCCGTACTCCGCGCCGGGCTTGCGCACCGACACATTGACGTCGCAGCGGAACGACCCCTCCTGCATATTGCCGTCGCAAATGCCCAGCCACATCACCAGCGCATGCAGCGTCTTGGCGTACTCGGCCGCCTCGGCGCCGGAGCGCATATCGGGCTCGGAGACGATCTCCAGCAGCGGCGTGCCGGCGCGGTTCAGGTCGATGCCAGTGAGGCCGTGATAGTCCTCGTGCAGGCTCTTGCCGGCGTCTTCTTCGAGGTGGGCGCGGGTCAGATTGACCGTGTGCTTCTTGTCGCCGACGAAGAACTCCAGTTTGCCGCCCTGCACGACCGGTATCTCGTACTGGCTGATCTGGTAGCCCTTGGGCAGGTCCGGGTAGAAATAATTCTTGCGCGCGAAGATCGACAGCGGCGCGATCTTCGCGCCGACCGACAGGCCGAAGCGTATCGCCCGCTCGACGGCGCCGCGGTTCAGCACCGGCAAGGTGCCCGGCAGCGCCAGGTCCACCGGCGAGGCCTGGGTGTTCGGCTCGGCGCCGAAGGCGGTGGATGAACCGCTGAAGATCTTCGATTGGGTGGACAGCTGGACGTGGTTCTCCAGGCCTATCACCACCTCGTAACCGCGTATCAATTTGCTAGTTGTGCTCATGGTCAGAACCCTACCGGCGCGCGCTGGTGCCAGTCGGTCGCCTGCTGGAAGGCTCGCGCCGTGTGCAGCAGCTGGCCCTCGTTGAAATAGTTGCCGATCAGCTGCAGGCCCACCGGCATGCCGCCCTCGCCAAAACCCGTCGGCACGCTCATGCCGGGCAGGCCGGCCAGCGAGCCGGGCAGGGTGAAGATGTCGGCCAGATAGGCCTTGACCGGGTCGTCGCCCTGTTCGCCGAGTTTCCAGGCCACCGTCGGAGCCACCGGGCCTGCGATCAGGTCGCATTGCTGGAAGCACTGCTGGAAGTCGTCGGCAATCATGCGGCGCAACTTCTGCGCCTGCAGATAGTAGGCGTCGTAATAGCCATGGCTCAGCACATAGGCGCCAATCATGATGCGGCGCTTCACCTCGGGGCCGAAGCCCTCGCTGCGCGACTTCTTGTACATGTCCAGCAGATCGCCGTACTGCTCGGCGCGGTGGCCGTAGCGCACGCCGTCGAAGCGGCTCAGGTTCGAGCTGGCCTCGGCCGGGGCGATGATGTAGTACACCGGAATCGCCAGCTCGGTGCGCGGCAGGCTCACGTCAATCAGGGTAGCGCCCAGCTTTTCCAGCTCGGCCAGGCCGGCTCGCACCGCCTGCTCGACGTCCGGCGCCAGGCCGGCCGGGAAGAACTCGCGCGGCAGGCCGATGCGCAGGCCGGCGAGTGGCCGGGCCGGATCGGCCAGCGCCGCGCGGGCAGCCACGGCAGCACGGGCCGCCAGGTACTGGGTGGGCTCGACGCTGGTCGAATCGCGCTCGTCGAAGCCGATCATCTCGTGCAGCAGCAGCTCGCAGTCCTCGGCCGAACGGGCCATGGGCCCGGCCTGGTCGAGACTGGAGGCGAAGGCGATCATGCCGTAGCGCGAGCACAGGCCATAGGTCGGCTTGATGCCGGTGATGCCGGTGAAGCTGGCCGGCTGGCGGATCGAGCCACCGGTGTCGGTGCCGGTGGCGGCGGGCAGCAGGCGGGCGGCGACGGCGGCGGCCGAGCCGCCCGACGAGCCGCCGGGCACCCGCGTGCGGTCCCAGGGGTTGAGCACAGCGCCATAGGCCGAGTTCTCGTTGGCCGAGCCCATGGCGAACTCGTCACAGTTCAGCTTGCCCAGGGTCACGGTGCCGGCGGCGGCCAGGCGCGACACGACAGTGGCGTCGAAGGGGCTCTGGTAGCCGGCCAATATCTTGGAGCCGGCCGTCGTCGGCAGATCCTTGGTAACGAAGATGTCCTTGTGCGCCAGCGGCACGCCCAGCAGCGCGCCGCGCTCGCCGGCGGCCAGCCGCGCATCGGCAGCCCGTGCCTGGCTCAACGCCAGCTCCGGATTGCCCGCCAGCAGCGTGCCCAGACCGGCCTGCTCGGACAATTGTGTGAGCAGATGTTGCGTGATCTCGACGCTGGACAGCGTTTTGGCGGCCAATGCCCGGCCGATCTCGGCCACGCCCAGGTGGTGCAGCGGCTTGCTCATTCGATCACCTTGGGCACGAGGAACAGGCCGTCTTCGACGGCGGGGGCGCTGCGCTGATTCAGTTCGCGCTGGTTGCTCTCGGTCACGGCGTCTTCGCGCAGGCGCAGATGCACGGCCTGCACGGCGGACAGCGGGGTGTACAGCGGCTCGACGCCGCTGGTGTCAACCGCGCTCATTTGCTCGACGATGGAGAAAAAGCCGTTCAGTTGCGTCAGCATCGCGGCGGCTTCGGAGTCCTGAAGTTCCAGGCGGGCCAGATGGGCGATGCGGCTGACGTCTTGCGGGGTCAAGGCCATGGAGATGCAGCTCGAAAAGTTCAAAAACAAAGCGCTCTTCGTTGTGACAGTTAGAGCGCCTGATCGGTCGAAATAGCGGGGTGATCGGGTATTATCTACGGTTATCCACATACTCATGCGGCGCTGTGCATCACGAGCGCCGACCCGCCCTCCCAATCACGCTGCAAAGGCTGTACGGCGACTCTCTCCCAAGACGCTTTGCCGAGGCCTCTGCGCCAACCCACATACCATGTTCGCATCTCTGCGCCGCTACTTTTCCACCGACCTGGCCATCGACCTCGGCACCGCCAACACGCTGATCTACGTCCGCGGCAAGGGCATCGTGCTTGACGAGCCCTCGGTCGTCGCCATCCGCCATGAAGGCGGCCCCAACGGCAAGAAGACCATCCAGGCCGTCGGCCGCGAGGCCAAGGCCATGCTGGGCAAGGTGCCCGGCAACATCGAGGCCATCCGCCCGATGAAGGACGGCGTGATCGCCGACTTCACTGTCACCGAGCAGATGCTCAAGCAGTTCATCAAGATGGTGCATGACTCGAAGATGCTCAAGCCGAGCCCGAGAATCATCATCTGCGTGCCCTGCGGCTCGACCCAGGTCGAGCGCCGCGCGATCCGCGAATCGGCGCTGGGCGCCGGTGCCAGCGAGGTCTATCTGATCGAGGAGCCCATGGCCGCGGCGATCGGCGCCGGCCTGCCGGTGTCGGAAGCATCGGGCTCCATGGTCGTCGACATCGGCGGCGGCACCACCGAGGTCGGCGTGATCTCGCTGGGAGGCATGGTCTACAAGGGGTCGGTGCGCGTCGGCGGCGACAAGTTCGACGAGGCCATCATCAACTACATCCGCCGCAACTACGGCATGTTGATCGGCGAACCGACGGCGGAATCGATCAAGAAGCACATCGGCTCGGCCTTCCCCGGCTCCGAAGTGAAGGAAATGGAAGTCAAGGGCCGCAACCTCAGCGAGGGCGTGCCGCGCAGCTTCACCATCTCCAGCAACGAAATCCTCGAAGCGCTGACCGATCCGCTGAACCAGATCGTTTCTGCGGTGAAGAACGCGCTGGAGCAGACCCCGCCCGAGCTGGGCGCCGACATTGCCGAGCGCGGCATGATGCTGACCGGTGGTGGCGCCCTGCTGCGTGACCTGGATCGCCTGCTGGCCGAGGAAACCGGCCTGCCGGTGCTGGTGGCCGAAGACCCGCTGACCTGTGTGGTGCGCGGTTGCGGCATGGCGCTGGAGCGGATGGAACGCCTGGGCTCAATCTTCACCTCCGAGTGAGCGAGCCTACTGCGCGACCATCATGCGTCGTTGGGCGGTGCTCGGAATCCTCACGTACAGCAAGTACGCTCCGATTCCTGCGCTTCGTCCGCCTAGCCTGATGGCCGCTCGCTACGGCCTATAGGTTTTTTGTCAACCGCGATCCTCAACCCTTTGCGCCATGTCGCTCGGTTCCTTTGATCGCACCCCCCCGCCGTTCTTCCGGCAGGGCATGTCTGCGCTGACCAAGCTGCTGGTGTTTGCCGCGCTGGCGGTGTTCCTGATGGTGGCGGACACGCGCTTCAAGGTCACCTATCCGCTGCGCGCCGCCCTGGCCACTGCCCTGCACCCGGTGCAGCGCCTGCTGCTGGCGCCGGTGGAGAGCTGGGAATCGATGATCGACTACTGGCACAGCATGGAGGCCGCGACCAAGGCCGATGACCAGTCGCGCCGGCTGCTGGCCGCGCAATCGGCCCAGGTCTTGCGCGTCGCCCAGCTGCAGGAAGAGAACACCCGGCTGCGCGCGCTGCTGGAGTTGCGTCCCAGCCTGCAGGTCAAGGTGGCGGCGGCCGAGGTGCTGTACGACACCCCCGACCCCTTCTCGCGCAAGGTGGTGATAGACCGCGGCAGCGCCCAGGGTGTGCAGGCGGGCTCGCCGGTGATCAACGAAGTCGGTGTGCTGGGCCAGGTGACGCGGGTCTATCCGCTGTCGTCGGAGGTGACGCTGCTGATCGACAAGGACGCTGCGGTGCCGGTGCTCAATGCCCGCACCCAGCATCGCAGCGCGGCCTTCGGCAATGGCGACAGCAGCGGCATGGAGTTGCGCTACATGGCCGGCAATGCCGATGTGCAAAAGGGCGATCTGCTGACGACCTCGGGCGTGGACGGCGTCTACCCCGCCGGCCTGCCGGTGGCCAAGGTGGTGGCGGTGGAGCGCCGCGCCGAGTCCGGTTTTGCCCAGATCAGCCTGGCGCCGGTGGCCGACAGCGACAGCGTGCGCCATGTGCTGGTGCTCGACCCGGTCGGCCTGCAGCTGCCGGCGCGGCCCGTGGCGCCGGCCGCCTCCGAGCCGGTGCGCGGCACGGCAGTCAAGAAAGCAGGCCACAAATGATCATGCCGCGCGCCCATGGCCAGCTGCTGCTGCCGGCCAACCCGCTGTTCATCGCCTTCAGCCTGGCTCTCGCCCTGGGCTTCAACCTGATCCCGATGGGCCGTCAGCCGGCCATGCCCGATCTGCTGGCCCTGGTGCTGGTGTTCTGGAATGTGCACCAGTCGCGCCGTGTCGGTGTCGGCCTGGCCTTTTTCTTCGGCCTGGTGATGGATGTGCACCACGGCGCGCTGCTGGGCCAGCATGCGCTGTCCTACACCCTGCTGAGCTTTGGCGCGGTGGCGCTGCACCGGCGGCTGCTGTGGTTTCCGCTGCTGCCGCAGGCGCTGCACGTGCTGCCGCTGTTCGTGGCCGCCCATGCGGTGTCGCTGATCGTGCGCATGGTGGTTGGTGGCATGTGGCCGGGCTGGAGCCTGGTGTTCGCGCCGGTGTTCGAGGCCCTGCTGTGGCCCTTCGTATCGGCCCTGCTGCTGGCGCCCCAGCGCCGGCCGCCGGACCCGGACAAGCACCGACCGCTGTGAGCCCCGGCGCCGTGCTGATCCCTGTGCCGATGATGGCCGCGACATGACCGAACTGAAGAACCTCGGCCGCGAGCTGAGCCGATTCCGCCTGCGCATCTTTGCCGCTGCCGGCTTTGTGCTGTTCTGCTTTGCGCTGCTGGCGGCGCGCCTGGTCTTTCTGCAGATCTTCAAGCACGAGGAGCTGTCCACCCGCGCCGAGGCCAACCGCATCGCCGTGGTGCCCATCGTGCCCAACCGCGGCCTGATCGTCGATCGCAACGGCGTGGTGCTGGCCAGCAACTACTCGGCCTTCACGCTGGAGATCACGCCGTCCAAGGTGGCTGATCTGGAGCAGACCATCAATGCGCTGGCCGAGGTGGTGGAGGTGCAGGCGCGCGACCGCAAGCGTTTCAAGCGGCTGATGGAAGAGGGCAAGAGCTTCGAGTCGCTGCCGATACGCACCAAGCTGAGCGACGAGGAGGTGGCCCGCTTCACCGCCCAGCGCTTCCGCTTTCCCGGTGTCGAGATCAAGGCGCGGCTGTTCCGCAGCTACCCGCTGGGCGAGGTGGGCAGCCATCTGATCGGCTATATCGGCCGCATCAACCAGGCCGAGAAGAAGCAGATGGAGGACTGGCCGGACGAAGACCTGGCCAATTACCGGGGCACGGACTACATCGGCAAGCTCGGCCTGGAGCAGAGCTACGAGAAAGAGTTGCATGGCCAGACCGGCTTCGAGGAGGTCGAGACCAGCGCCGGCGGCCGGGCCGTGCGGCGCCTGCGCAGCAACCCGCCGACGCCGGGCAACAAGCTGGTGCTGTCGATCGACATCCGCCTGCAGGCCCTGGTCGAGGAATTGTTCGCCGACCGCCGTGGCGCCCTGGTGGCGATGGACCCGCGCAGCGGCGAGGTGCTGGCCTTCGTCAGCAAGCCGACCTTCGACCCGAATCTGTTCGTCGACGGCATCGATGCCGACAGCTGGCGCGACCTCAACGAGAACATCGACAAGCCGCTGCTGAACCGCGCGCTGCGTGGCACCTATCCGCCCGGCTCGACCTTCAAGCCCTTCATGGCCATGGCCGCGCTGAACACCGGCAAACGCTCGCCCAGCACGGTGATCATGGACAACCTGACCTTCAGCTTCGGCGGCCGCACCTTCGGCAGCCCCGAGACCGATCGCTCCGGCCCGAAGGACATGCGCCTGGCCATCGTCACCTCCAGCAACGTCTATTTCTACAGCCTGGCCAATGAGATGGGGGTGGACCTGATCCATGACCAGCTCGAACCCTTCGGACTGGGCCGCAAGACCGATATCGACATGCAGGGCGAGGTCACCGGCCTGCTGCCCAGCACCGCCTGGAAGAAGCGCGCCTACAAAAAGCCCGAGCAGCAGAAGTGGTATGCCGGCGAAACCATCTCGCTGGGCATAGGCCAGGGCTATAACAATTTCACCATGCTGCAAATGGCCACCGCCGTCTCCACGCTGGCCTCCGGCGGGCAGCGTTTCAAGCCGCGCCTGGTGCGCGAGGTCGAGGATGTGGTCGATCGCAAGGCCCGGCGTGTGGCCAGCGACGCGCTCCCGCCGCTGGAGCTGAAGCCCGAGAACGTGGAGATCATCACCCAGGCGATGTTCGGCGTGACCCAGGAGGGCACCTCGCGTGCGGCTTTCGTCGGCGCGCCCTACAAGAGCGGCGGCAAGACCGGCACGGCCCAGGCGATCGGCCTGCGCGCCGGTGAGAAGTACAGCAATATCAAGGCCGACGAGCGCAAGCGCGACCATTCGCTCTACATCGCCTTTGCGCCGGTCGAGGCACCCACCATCGCGCTGGCGGTGATTGTCGAGAACGCCGGTTTCGGCTCGACCTCGGCCGCACCGATAGCGCGCCGCGTGTTCGACTACCTGCTGCAGGGCAACTACCCGAGCGAGCAAGACATCGCACTGACGCAAAAAGGCCAGACCACGGCGCCGGTGGGCGTGCCGCGGACGATTGCCAGCGTGCCGTTGCCGGGCTCGGCCGAGGCGGTCGCTGCGGCGGCGTCGACCGGAGCCGCATCGGCGCCGGCATCGGCGCCTGCATCTGCGTCGGCATCTGCCAGCATGCCCGTCAGCGCCCCAGCCCGGCCTGCCGTATCGGGAGCGCGGCCATGAGCGTGGTGTTTGACCGACCCTCGCTGTGGCGGCGCCTGCGCCCGTTGCTGTCGGGTTTTGACGGCCTGCTGCTGCTGGCGATCTTCTGGCTGGTCGGCCTGGGCCTGATGACCATGTACTCGGCCGGCTTTGACCACGGCACGCGCTTTGTCGACCACGGCCGCAATATGTTGCTGGCCGGCGGCATCCTGTTCCTGGTTGCCCAGGTGCCGCCCCAGCGCCTGATGGCGCTGGCCGTGCCGCTGTACACCGTCGGCGTGGCGCTGCTGATCGCCACGGCGGTGTTCGGGGTGACGAAGAAGGGCGCCACCCGCTGGCTCAATGTCGGCGTGGTGATTCAGCCTTCCGAGATCCTGAAGATTGCGATGCCCTTGATGCTGGCTTGGTGGTTCCAGAAGCGCGAGGGCCAGTTGCGCCTGCTGGACTTCGGCGTGGCCTTTGTGCTGCTGGCCGTGCCGGTCGGCCTGATCGCCAAGCAGCCCGATCTGGGCACGGCCATCCTGGTGCTTTCCGCCGGCCTGTATGTGATCTTCTTCGCCGGCCTGTCCTGGAAGCTGATCCTGCCGGTGCTGGTGGCCGGCGGCATCGGCATCACCGCCCTGGTGATGAGCGAGGACAAGATTTGCCAGCCCGAGGTGCAGTGGCATGTGCTGAAGGACTATCAGAAGAACCGTGTCTGCACCCTGCTGGACCCGACCAAGGACCCGCTGGGCAAGGGCTTCCACATCATCCAGGGCGAGATCGCCATCGGCTCGGGCGGTATCTCGGGCAAGGGTTTCATGAAGGGCACCCAGACCCATCTGGAGTTCATCCCCGAGCGCACCACCGACTTCATCTTTGCCGCCTACGGCGAGGAGTTCGGCCTGCTCGGAGCCAGCGCCTTGATGCTGGGTTTCCTGTTCCTGATCGGCCGCGGCCTGATCATCGCCGGCGACGCGCCGACCCAGTTTTCGCGTCTGCTGGCCGGGGCCATCACGCTGAGCTTCTTCACCTATGCCTTTGTCAATATGGGCATGGTCAGCGGCATACTGCCGGTGGTGGGCGTACCTCTGCCCTTCATCAGCTATGGCGGTACGGCGATGGTGACCTTGGGGCTGGGCCTGGGCATCCTGATGTCGATCGCGAAGAGTCGGCGCCTGATCCAGTCATGACGGCTTGACCTCTCAGGCGTCACCTGGCTCAACCGCCTTGGCATAGGCGTGGAAGCGCACGGTGAAGCGTGCTCCGGGGCCCTGGCCCTCGGCGTCGGTGTTGAGGCCCGGCTTGCGCGGTCGGGTGTCGTCCACACTCAGCTCGGCCTCGTGGCTCTGGGCGATCTCGCGCACGATGGCCAGGCCCAGGCCCGAACCATCGACATTGGTGCCGAGTGACCGGTAGAAGGGCTGGAACACCTGCTCGCGCTCGCTGGGGGCAATGCCCGGCCCCGAGTCTTCGACCTGCAGCACGGTGACCTGGCCGAACGGGTCTTCCATGATGCGCACCGTGACCGTGCCGTTGGCCGGGGTGTAGAGCAGGGCGTTGTCGACCAGATTGCGTATCAGCTCGCGTATCAGCACCGGATGGCCCAGCACGCGCAGGCTGCTGGTGCTGACTTCGGGGCCCTCGTAGCCGAGGTCGATACGCTTGTCCATCGCCCGGGGCACGAAGTCGCGCACCGTCTCCATCGCCAGCTCGACCAGATTCACCTCCACGCGCCGGGCCGAATGCTCGCTGTCTTCGGCGCGGGCCATGGCGAGCAACTGGTTGACCATGTGGGCGGCACGCTGGCTGGACAGCGAGATCTGCTGCAGCGACAGCTTCAGCTCCGACGGGCTGCTGCGCCCCAGGTCGATCTCGCGCTGGGCCAGTTCGGCCTGCATGCGCAGGCCGGCCAGCGGCGTTTTCAGCTGGTGGGCGGCGTCGGCCAGAAAGTGTTTCTGGCCGCTGATCGACTGGTCGAGCCGGCCGAGCAGGTCGTTGATGGCACGCACCAGCGGTGCCACCTCGTCGGGAATGCGGCGTTCGTCGATCGGGCTCAGATCGGAGCTGTCGCGCGAACGGATGCGGCGCTGCAGCTCGTTGAGCGGCGCAATGCCGCGCGCCAGCGCCAGCCAGACCAGGAGCACGGCCAGCGGCAAGATCACGAACTGCGGCAGTATCACGCCCTTGATGATCTCGTTGGTCAGCCTCGAGCGCTTGCCCAGCGTTTCGGCCACCTGCACCAGCATCATCCTGCCGCCGGCCTGGCCTTCGGGCCAGACCCACAGATAGGCCACGCGCACGCTGTCGCTCGACAGCTCCTCGTCGCGGTAGCGCAGTTCCCAGGCGGCGACGGGTTCGTCCTCGCTGGGCAGGGGCAGGGTGCGGTCACCACTGAGGAATTCGCCCTGGGTGCCCAGCACCTGGTAGTAGATGGTGTCGGTCTCGTCGGCGCGCAGCAGGGCCGCGGCCTCGGACGACAGCGCATAGCGCGCCTTGCCGTTTGATGGTTTGCTGGCCTCGGCCGAAACCTGCAGGCCCAGCGTGCGCGCCATCTCGCCGAGTTCGCGGTCGTAGGGCTTGTTGGCAATGCCCTGGGCCACCAGCCAGGTCAGGAACACGCTCATCGGCCAGATCAACAGCAGCGGCGCGAGCATCCAGTCAAGGATCTCGCCGAACAGGGAGCGCTGGTCGGATTCGGCGCGCATCTTCTGATCAGTTGGGGTCAGCGCTTGCTGCAAGGCGGCAAGGTCCGACCCGCACTCAACTGGATATTTTCTCCAGACAGTAGCCCAGCCCGCGGACGGTGGCGATGCGTATCGGCCCCTGCTCGATCTTCTTGCGAAGCCGGTGGATATAGACCTCGATCGCGTTGTTGCTGACCTCTTCGCCCCATTCGCACAAATGCTCGACCAGCTGGTCCTTGCTGACCAGTCGGCCGGCGCGCTGCAGCAGCACCTCCAGCAGGCTCAGCTCGCGGGCGGACAGCTCTATCATCTGCTCGTTGATATAGGCCACGCGCCCGGTGGAGTCGAAGCTCAGCGGTCCATGCTTGATCACGCTGGAGGCGGTGCCCAGGCCGCGGCGGGTCAGGGCGCGCACGCGAGCTTCAAGCTCCTGCAGCGAGAAGGGCTTGGCCATGTAGTCGTCGGCGCCCAGGTCCAGCCCCTTGACGCGCTGCTCGACGCTATCGGCCGCGGTCAGGATCAGCACCGGCACCGAAGAGCCGCGCCCGCGCAGCTTGCGCAGCACGTCCAGGCCGTGCATGCGCGGCAGGCCCAGGTCCAGTATCAGCAGATCGAACTCATGCGAGGCCAGCGCCGCATCGGCCTCGGAGCCGCTGCTCACCTGATCGACCGCATAGCCGGCATTGCGCAGCGAGCGCAGCAGGCCGTCGGCCAGCACCTGGTCGTCTTCAGCAATCAATATGCGCATGCGCTCTCCCATTCAGCCCAGGGTTCAGGACCGTCCCCAATTCTAGGGACGCTCACAAAAGGCTCGGCTTGACCGCAGAAAACTACTGTACGAATATACAGATTGAGTCATAATTCGGCATCGAACCCGGAGACACACCATGGACGCCCCAGTGAAATCAGTCAACCCCGAAAAAGCCAAGGCCCTGGCCGCCGCACTTGCCCAGATCGAAAAGCAGTTCGGCAAGGGCTCCATCATGCGGCTGGGCGAAGGCGAGGTCATTGCCGACATTCAAGTCGTCTCCACCGGCTCGCTGGGCCTGGACATCGCACTGGGCGTAGGTGGCCTGCCGCGCGGCCGCGTGGTCGAGATCTACGGCCCTGAATCCTCGGGCAAGACGACCCTGACCCTGCAGGTGATTGCCGAGATGCAAAAGCAGTCCGGCGTCTGCGCCTTCATCGACGCCGAGCATGCACTCGATGCGCAATACGCACAGAAGCTGGGCGTCAACCTGCAAGACCTGCTGATCAGCCAGCCCGACACCGGCGAACAGGCCCTCGAGATCGTTGATGCGCTGGTGCGCTCCGGCTCGGTGGACCTGATCGTCGTCGACTCGGTCGCCGCGCTGACGCCCAAGGCCGAGCTGGAAGGCGAAATGGGCGACTCGCTGCCCGGTCTGCAGGCCCGTTTGATGAGCCAGGCGCTGCGCAAGCTGACCGCGACGATCAAGAAGACCAACTGCATGGTCATCTTCATCAACCAGATCCGCATGAAGATCGGCGTGATGTTCGGCAGCCCCGAAACCACCACCGGCGGCAATGCCTTGAAGTTCTACGCCTCGGTGCGTCTGGATATCCGCCGCATCGGCAATATCAAGAAGGGCGAGGAGATCATCGGCAGCGAGACCAAGGTCAAGGTCGTCAAGAACAAGGTCGCACCGCCGTTCAAGACCGCCGAGTTCGACATCCTCTATGGCGAGGGCATCAGCCGCGAAGGCGAGGTCATCGACATGGGCGTCGAGGCCAAGATACTCGACAAGTCCGGCTCCTGGTATGCCTACAACGGCGAGAAGATCGGCCAGGGCAAGGACAACGCCCGCGAATTCCTGCGCGAGAACCGTGACATCGCGCTGGAAATCGAGAACAAGGTGCGTGAAGCGATGGGCGTGCCGCTGCAGGCCGCCGAGGCGCAGTAAGCAGCTCACCCGGCCTTCAGTCGCAGCTCCGTGAAGCCGCTGTCGCTGAAGGCCCGCGCGATCGCGCTGCTGGCCCAGCGCGAACACAGCCGCAGCGAGTTGCAGCGCAAGCTGCTGCGCATTGCGCGCCAGCAGGACGAGAAAGAGCGTCAGGCCCGCCGGGAGGCGGGGGCTGACGAAGCAGCCGATGCCGATGCAGATGTCGAATCGGACGATGACGCTCCCGCCTCCGTCAATCACGCCGAGGCCGTCGAAGCCTTGCTCGACTGGCTGCAGGCAAATCGCTATCTGAGCGAGGCTCGCTTTGTCGAATCGCGCATCAATGCCCGGGCCCAGCGCTATGGCAATCTGCGCATCCGGCAGGAGCTGTCGCAGCATGGCGTGGCGCCCGACGCTGCCAGCCAGCAGGCGCTGAAAGACAGCGAATTCGACCGGGCGCGCCAGGTCTGGCAGCGCAAATTCGGCGAAATTGCCACCGAACCCGCCGCCCTCGCCAAGCAGATGCGCTTTCTGGCCGGTCGCGGCTTCTCGCCCGAGGTGATACGCAAGGTTGTGAGGGGCTTCGAGGATGAGTGACGCTTGCGAGTGATACGGCCGGGCGGTCAATCAAGCGCTTGAAAGCTTGGTGAAAGCCTTGGTGCGGCGCAGCATGCTACATTGCCGCCTGTTGCCCGGCGCCCCCACGCCGGGGTGTTTTCACGTCCCTCCCCGACGGCCCTCCCGCTCGTTGACCTGATGTCCCTGCCTCCCGCATCGCCCGAGCGCAAGCTCATGCACCGACGCAGCATAGACGTGCACGTCTATGCCCGCGACGATGGGCTGTGGGAGGTCGATGCCCATCTGTCCGACACCAAGTCCCACGATGTGACCCTGGCCCAGGGCGTGCGTCTGGCTGGTGATCCGATCCACGACATGCTGTTGCGGCTGGTTGTCGATACCCAGCTGACGATACGCGAGGCCGGAGCGGAAACGCGCCGCATGCCTTACCCCGGCCGCTGCGACGATCATGGCGATGCCTACGCCCGCCTGGTCGGTCTGAACCTGCTCAAGGGCTTTCGCCACGAAGTCAAGGCGCGCCTGGGCGGTGTGCAGGGCTGCACCCATCTGACCGAAATGAGCCAGGTGCTGCCGACCGCCGTGATGCAGGCCTTTGCCGGCGTGGTGCTGGACACCCGCGAAGGCCCCGGCGGCGACGTGCCGCCCTTCCAGCTTGACCGCTGCCATGCGCTGAGGCGCGATGGCGAGGCGGTCAAGACCTACTACCCCCGCTGGTTCCGGGCACCGTCGAGCACGCTCGCGGCCGCCACGGCTGACGGGGCGTCAAACCTTTCCTGAACTTTTCCCAAGCGAGACCCCCATGAAGATTCACGAATACCAGGGCAAGGAAATCCTGCGCCAGTTCGGCGTGCCCGTGCCCCGAGGCCATGCCGCGTTCACCGTGCAGGAAGCACTGGAAGCGGCACAGAAGCTGGGCGGTCCGGTCTGGGTCGTGAAGGCGCAGATCCACGCCGGTGGCCGTGGCAAGGGTGGCGGCGTCAAGCTGGCCCGTTCGCTGGACGAGGTCAAGAGCCTGTCCGAACAGATCCTGGGCATGCAGCTGATCACTCACCAGACCGGCCCCGAAGGCCAGAAGGTGCGCCGCCTGTACATCGAAGAAGGTGCTGACATCCAGAAGGAGCTCTACGTCTCCCTGGTGACCGATCGCGCCTCGCAGAAGGTGGCCTTCATCGCCTCCAGCGAAGGCGGCATGGACATCGAGGAAGTGGCCCACTCCACGCCCGAGAAGATCATCACCGAGGTGATTGACCCGCTGACTGGCTTGACCGCCGAGCAGGCCCGGAAGATCGCCGCTGCGATCGGCTTGGGCGCCGAGTCGATGGACCAGGCCGTTGACGTGTTCCAGAAGCTCTACAAGTGCTATATGGACACCGACGCATCGCTGGTCGAGATCAACCCGCTGAACCGTGACAGCAAGGGCAATCTGATTGCCCTGGACGCCAAGTTCAACTTCGACGCCAATGCGCTGTTCCGTCACCCGGAGATCGTGGCCTACCGCGATCTGGATGAGGAGGATCCTGCCGAGGTCGAGGCCAGCAAGTTCGACCTGGCCTATATCAGCCTGGATGGCAATATCGGCTGCCTGGTCAATGGCGCCGGCCTGGCGATGGCGACGATGGACACCATCAAGCTGTTCGGCGGCGAGCCGGCCAACTTCCTGGACGTCGGCGGCGGCGCCACGGCCGAGAAGGTCACCGAGGCCTTCAAGATCATGCTCAAGAACCCCGAGGTCAAGGGCATTCTGGTCAATATCTTCGGCGGCATCATGAAGTGCGACACCATCGCCGAGGGCGTGATCACCGCCTGCAAGGCGGTGAACCTGTCGGTGCCGCTGGTCGTGCGCATGAAGGGCACGAACGAAGATCTGGGCAAGAAGATGCTGGCCGAGTCCGGTCTGCCCATCATTGCCGCCGACACGATGGCCGAAGCTGCGACCAAGATCGTTGCTGCCGTCGCCTGAGCGCCTGCCCAAGACTGACTAGAAAGAATTCGCCATGAGCATCTACATCAACAAAGACACCAAGGTCATCACCCAGGGCATCACGGGCAAGACGGGCCAGTTCCACACCCGCATGTGCCGTGACTACGCGAACGGCCAGAACTGCTTCGTCGCCGGCGTGAACCCGAAGAAGGCCGGTGAAGATTTCGAAGGCATTCCGATCTACGCCAATGTGACCGAGGCCGCCAAGGCCACCGGCGCCACCGTCAGCGTGATCTATGTGCCGCCTGCAGGCGCCGCCGCCGCGATCTGGGAGGCCGTCGAGGCCAATCTGGATCTGGCCATCTGCATCACCGAAGGCATCCCGGTCCGTGACATGCTGGAAGTGCGCAACCGCATGAAGGCCAAGGAGGCCGCTGGTGGCAAGCGCACCCTGCTGCTGGGCCCCAACTGCCCGGGCCTGATCACGCCGGAAGAAATCAAGATCGGCATCATGCCCGGTCACATCCACCGCAAGGGCCGCATCGGCGTGGTCTCGCGCTCGGGCACCCTGACCTATGAAGCGGTGGCCCAGCTGACCGAAATCGGCCTGGGCCAGTCCAGCGCCGTGGGCATCGGTGGCGACCCGATCAACGGCCTGAAGCACATCGACGTGATGAAGGCCTTCAACGACGATCCGGACACCGACGCGGTGATCATGATCGGCGAGATCGGTGGCCCGGATGAAGCCGAAGCCGCACGCTGGTGCAAGGACCATATGAAGAAGCCCATCGTCGGCTTCATCGCTGGCGTCACTGCCCCTGCCGGCAAGCGCATGGGCCATGCCGGTGCGCTGATCAGCGGCGGTGCCGACACGGCCGACGCGAAGCTGGAAGTGATGGAGGCCTGCGGCTTCACCGTCACGCGCAATCCGTCGGAAATGGCCAAGCTGCTCAAGGCCTTGCTCTGACGCCTGTTCTGCTTCGATAGCCAAAGCCGCCTTCGGGCGGCTTTCTTGTTGCTGAAGGCCGGTGCAGATGCGTAGAACCCCGCACCGTGGGCAGCACGCCAGCGGCGACACTTCAGCGTTGCGCGGCCACTCGCTGGGCCGCAGCCTTTTTACCCTCATTCGGGAGCCAATCACATGGATTTGACCACCGGCGCGTTCTGGATCGCCTTGCTCAAAATCATCTGGGTCAATATCTTGCTGTCCGGTGACAACGCGGTCGTGATCGCACTGGCGGCGCGCAATCTGCCGCCACACCAGCAGAACAAGGCCGTGTTTGCCGGCAGCGGCGCCGCCATCGTGCTGCGCGTGGTGCTGACCCTGTTTGCCGTCACCCTGCTGCAATTCCCCTATTTGAAGCTGGTGGGTTCGGTGCTGCTGATCTGGATCGGCGTGCAACTGCTGGCCGGTGGTGACGATGGCGGCGACGTCAAGGCCAGCGCTTCGCTGTGGTCGGCCGTGCGCACCATCCTGATTGCCGACCTGGTGATGAGCCTGGACAACGTCATCGCCGTCGCCGCCGCGGCAAACAGCGCGCCCGAGGCCATGCGCACACCGCTGCTGATCATCGGCCTGGGCCTGTCCATTCCGCTGATCATCTTTGGCAGCACCCTGTTGCTGAAGCTGATGCAGAAGTACCCGTTCATCATCACGATGGGTGCCGCGCTGCTGGGCTTTGTCTCCGGTGAAATGGCCGTGTCCGATATGGCCATCCACGACTGGTTCGACGCCCACATGCATGGCATGGAGTTGCCGGTGAGCCTGGCCTGCGCCGCCTTCGTGGTCGGTCTGGGCATGTACCTGGCCAAGCGACAGGCAAGCGCGGAAGCCGCCACCCCTTAAGATCGGGCATGTCCCAGCCCAGCGGTGTTGTCTCCGAAGCGCCCTTGAACGCCCGTCTGCCGCGGGCGGCGCCACCATGAGTGAGCGCAGCGGTTTCTGGCGCAAGCTGCTGGGCAAGGCGAACCCGCCGGCCGTGCCCCAGGCATCCGCTGCGGCCGAGCCGGCCACAACGGCCAGGCCGCCGGCCGAGTCAACCCTGCCCCCGGCGCCCGTGTCGGGTCTCGCGCGCTACCGCCGCGAGGGCGAGTTGGGCCGCGGCTCGATGGGCGCGGTCTATCTCGCCACCGACCTGCAGACACAGCGCCGGGTGGCGCTGAAGCTGCTGTCGCTGCAGCGCGAGTTCTCGCCCGAAGATCTGGTCGAGGTGCGCCAGCGCTTTTTGCGCGAGGCCCGGGCGGCCAGCAGCCTGCATCACCCGGACATCCTGGAGGTGCTGGATTCCGGCGAGGCCGGCGCCGACGCCTGGATCGTGATGGAACTGGTGCAGGGCCAGGACTTGAGTGCCCACACGCGCAGCGGTCAGCTGCTGCCGGTGAGCCAGGTGCTGAAGATCACCGCCCGTGTGGCCCGTGCGCTGGCCTACGCGCACCGCCAGGGTGTGGTGCACCGCGACATCAAGCCGGCCAACGTGATGGTCGACCCCGTCAATGACAGCGTGAAACTCAGTGATTTCGGCATCGCCCGCATCGCCGACGGCAGCCGCACCCGCACCGGCCTGGTGCTGGGCACGCCGTCCTTCATGTCGCCCGAGCAACTGGCCGGCCTGCGGGTCGATGGCCGCAGCGACCTCTATTCTCTGGGCGTGCTGCTGTTCCAGATGCTGACCGGGCAACTGCCCCACCAGGCCGAGTCGATGGCGCGGCTGATGTATGCCATCGCCAATGAACCGGCCTCCGATGTGCGTCGGCTGCGGCCCCAGCTGCCCGAGGCCCTGGCCCTGGTCGTGGCCCTGGCGCTGGAGAAGCGTCCCGAGCTGCGCTATGCCAATGGTGACCAGTTTGCCGATGATCTTGATGCCGTGGCCCTGCAATGGGTCGAGGTCGAATCCGGGCTGGATCTCGATCTGGCCGGCACGCAGGCGCCGGGTGCGCAAACTCTTCACGCCGCCGGGCAAAACGTCGACGCCTTTGCGCAAACCCAGGCCTTGGACGTCCGCGATCCAGGGCACAATCCGTAGCCGCCAAACGCATTCTTTACACCGCTAGGATGAAACAGCCCCCGAGTTCACTTCGTTCACTGCCCCCCGAGGGGGAGCATCAGTACCTTCGGACGGCCGGGCGGTACTGAATGACATTCGAGTTCTTCAGCGCCACCGACGTGGGCCGTGCGCGCGACAACAACGAAGACTCGGTCGCTCTGGACGAGGCCGTGGCCCTGGCCGTGCTGGCGGATGGCATGGGCGGCTACAACGCTGGCGAAGTGGCCAGCGGCATGGCCACCTCCTTCATCAAATCCGAACTCGGCCGTTGGCTGGAAGAGGCCGCAGGCACCGTCGGTGACAGCGACGTCAAGCGTGCGATGGACATCTGCGTCGACAACGCCAACCGCGCCATCTTCAACGCCGCCAACAGCAACCCCAAGTACGCCGGCATGGGTACCACCCTGGTGGTGGGCGTGTTCCGCGGCGAGCGATTGCTGCTGGGTCATGTGGGCGACTCCCGTGCTTACCGCTTCCGCGACGACCGCCTGAACCAGCTGACCCGCGACCACTCGCTGCTGCAGGAGCAGCTTGACGCCGGCATCATCACGCCCGAAGAGGCAGCCTACTCGTCGAACAAGAACCTGGTCACGCGGGCGGTGGGCGTGGAAGACACGGTCATGCTGGAGACCCACCTGCACGAGGCCCTGCCGGGTGACATCTACCTGATGTGCTCGGACGGCCTGTCCGACATGCTCGACGATGACAGCATCGCGCAGGTGCTGCGTAGCAACAACACTCTGCCCGAGACGGCGGCCGCTTTGATCGCCGCCGCCAACGATATGGGCGGAAAGGATAATATCGCGGTCATCCTTGCCCGTATGGGGGGTCGCACGAGCGCTGGAGGGCGCTCCTGGTGGCCCTTCGGACGGCGCTGAGCCCGGAGTTCCGGACAAGGCCAAAAGGCGCAGCAAGGCCTTTGGCACAGCTTCGGGGCGCGGGCCGCAGGCAATAATCGCAACACAAGACGACGGATTCGAGGTCAAGCATGGGCAAGCTGGTGGTGTCGCTCGACGGGGTGGTGATCAAGGATGTGCAGATCACCAAGGACAAGACCACGCTCGGGCGTCGTCCCTACAACGACATCGTGATCGACAATCTGGCGGTCAGCGGTGAGCATGCCGTCTTGCAGATGGTGGGTGCCGATGTCTTCATCGAAGACCTGAACAGCACCAACGGCACGTATATCAACGGCAAGGCGATCAAGAAGCAGCTGCTGGCCCACCACGACACGGTCGAGATCGGCAAGTACAAGATCAAGTACCTGGTCGAGGAAAGCCACGACTACGAAAAGACCATGATCCTGCAGCCCGGCACGCCGATGAGCGGTGGCTTCGCCCGGCCCTTTGCGCCGAGCACCTCGGCCGCCAGCCTGGGCTTGGCCAGCAGCACCTTGCCGGCTTCGATCAAGGTGCTCAATGGCGCGGCAGCGGGCCGTGAAGTGACGCTCAGCAAGGTTGTCACCACCGTTGGCAAGCCTGGCGTGCAGGTGGCCTCGATCACCAAACGCCCCAGTGGCTATGTGTTTGCCCACGTCGAGGGCGCCGTGCGCCCCAGCGTCAATGGTGCGGCGCTGACCGGCGAATCGATCCCGCTGAAGGACGGCGACGTGATCGAGCTGGCCGGCACGCAGATGCAGTTCATCCAGGCCTGAGTTGCCGGCTTGAAACCGGCGCGGGAGCGCCGGGTGCAGCGTCGCTTGATGCCGTATTGATGCCGCCGTGAAGCATTTCACGCCCTGGCAAGATGTGCGGTCCGCCGTCCCAAGTTCTGACTAGAAATGCGGATTTCCGCCTTGTGTCGCTTGGGGGTGGGCGCGACCATAGGGCTTGAGACTTTCACGCCCCGCGGGCACCCGCCTGCGGAACGGCCAATCCACCCCAGCGGCAGCGACTCGCTGCATTGATGGACGGTTCATGAACATTCGCGTCCTCGGCTGCTCAGGCGCCATTGCCGCCGGCTACAAGACCACTGCATTCCTGCTGGACGACGATGTGCTGATCGACGCCGGCACCGGCGTGGGCGATCTGCCGCTGGAGGCGCTGGCGGCCATCGACCACATCCTGATCAGCCACTCGCATCTGGACCATGTGCTGGCCATCGCCTTGCTTGCTGACGCGGTGATGCGCCTGCGCCAGCAGCGCGGCCGCCCGCCGATCCAGGTGCACGGCCTGCCGCAGACGCTTGATGCCCTGCGCCAGCACGTGTTCAATGGCGTCATCTGGCCCGATTTCACCCGCCTGCCCAGCCCCGAGGCGCCTGCGTTGCAACTGGTGCCCTTCGACACCGGTGAGGTGCTGAGCCTGCGTGGCGCCCGAGGCGAGCGCCGCGTCGAGGTGCTCAGCGCGCTGCACACCGTGCCGGCCGTCGGCTTCGCCGTGCAACTGCCCCATGTCGGCTTGGCCGGCGAGCCCGCCTTTTGGGTCTACACCGGGGACACCGGCCCCAATCCGGCCCTGTGGGAGCGGTTGCAGCGCATGCGTGTCGCCCATCTGGTCATTGAAACCGCCTTTGGCGACGACGAGTGCCAACTCGCCAGGATCAGCCGCCATCTCTGCCCGCGCATGCTCGGCCAGGAACTGGCCCATCTGCCCGGCCGCATCCAGGTGCACATCACCCACATCAAGCCCGGCGAGATGGACGCGGTGATGACCGAGGTCGCCGCACTGAGCACCAGCCACGAATTGCATGCACTGCAGGCGGGCTACTGCTTCACGCTGAACGCTCTCGGTCCGGCAAGTGCCGGTGACTGACTGACAAAAATGGTCGCTTCACCGCCGAGGCGACCAAATCCGGCAGCCCAGGTGACGAAAATTGTCACCCGATTCGAGAAAAGCCTCAAAAAATCGTGCCAATTCTCACGAATGGCCCAAAACCCAGGCTGGCACGACCCCTGCATTCATGGGGGGTGTTCCCTCCCCACCCCACTCTCATTGACGGAGATTTGCACATGAGCATGAAGCGCGTACAACAAGGTTTCACCCTGATCGAACTGATGATCGTCGTGGCGATTATTGGTATCTTGGCCGCAGTGGCTCTGCCGGCGTATCAGGATTACACGGTGAAGGCTAAAGTCTCCGAGGCGCCGGGTCTGACCGCGCCTGCACGTACGGCGTTGGGCCTTGCCTGCAGCGAAGGTTCGCTGGGTGCCAGTGTTAGTGCCTCTTCCCTTGGCTTGCCGGCCTCCATATCGGGTAACAACGTCAATTCGGTTGCCATCTCCGGCACCGACGGCCCACCCGCTACCGGCGTGGTGACGATCAAGATGAAGAAGATCGGCAGCCAGGTCGCACTGGATGATACGGTCATCTACACCGGCACCTGCAACCAGTCCGGGATGACTTGGGCTGTTACCGGAACCGTTGATTCCAAGTACCTGCCGAAGTCCTGATCTGGTTTCTTGGTAAGGCGTGCCGCTGGCGCCGCATGCATACCGAATTGTCGAGAAGCGCCCACTTCGGTGGGCGCTTTTGCCATTGGCGTTCGTCGGGTGCAGTCCTGATGAATGGACTCAACGTCTACTGCACGCTTTGAGGTATGCAATTGACCCCCGCCACTCCAGACACAGCTCCCAGTTTCAATTTGCGGGATCCGAATGCCGATGGGATGGCGCTGAACACGCTTCCATGCCTATTCGCAGCCTTGGCCTGCGTGCTGGCACCGATGATTGCTTGCACCATCAGGCCTTCGACGACGGTGCTGAATCAGGTCGCAGCATTGATTGCATGGGGCCTGTTCACCACCAGCTTGGCAAGTTCTCAGCAATCGCGTTCGCTATCGATGGGCCTGGCGGGGCCTTTGATGGCTGCACTACTCTTGTTGATGGCCGGAGTACTGGGCTCCTACATTTTCGCGTTCCTGCCGTTTTCGATGGCTATTGCGTCGGCTGGAGGTTTGCTGGCGACGATGATCCTCATATATGCGGGAGTGTTGGCCCGTCAGGCCGGATATACAAACTCGCTGATGACTGCACTCAGCGCGGGATGGGTCGCACTGGGGCTTCTGTCGGTCGTCGTCGGCATTTTGCAGGCGTTCGCCCCAACTCTCACTGGCAATGATTGGATTGCCGCAACCTCGCTTCCGGGCCGAGCGGTGGGCAATATTCGACAGCCCAACCAAATGGCCACCTACCTTCTATGGGCATGTGTCGGGTTGATTTGGTTGAGCGAGGCAGGCCGACTGCGTCGAGGTTGGCTTCCGACGTTGTTGGGGGTGCTTGTTTTTGGAATCGTGCTCAGTGGATCCAGAACAGGCCAGTTCGGGTTGATCGTTCTGACCATCTGGGCGTGGTTCGATCGACGCCTGATGCCGCCATCACGCCGAGCGCTCATGTGGGCTCCGGCAATGATGGCTGTTGCCTGGATCGGCTTGTATATTTGGGCGCAGTTCACTGAACAGTCCTTGGGCGCAGCCGCCCGCGTGGGTGACGGTCTTGGGTCTTCGAGGTTTGGCGTTTGGCTCAGTGCTTGGGACTTGATCAAACAGCATCCGTTAACCGGGGTCGGATGGGGCGGATTCAATCTTGCCTGGACATTGACACCCAATGCCAATCGCCTGGTGGAGACGTTTGACAATGCACATAACTTGCCCTTGCACCTGATTGCCGAGTTGGGGCTGCCACTTGGTTTGCTGGTCGTCGGGCTCCTGTGTTGGGCACTGGCGCGCGCGTTCACCGCTAGTGACAAAGCGCATGCGGCTGAAGGCACGGCCCTTCGCTGCGCCTTCATGATGGTGCTATTGGTCGGTATTCATAGCTTGATGGAGTACCCACTCTGGTTTTTCTACTTCCTGCTGCCTACGGCGTTGGCATGGGGGCTGTGTCTTGGCGCCAGCACACCGGCCGGAGCGGCGTTCGATCGACCGAAGCCAATTCGTACCGGCGCTTTGAAGTTGGCAGGTCTGCTGGTGCTGACGATGGGCTTGGTCACCCTGGTGGACTTCATGCGCGTCGCCCGGATCTATGACTCCGAGGCCGTAGCCTTGCCTTTGATCGAGCGCATCGAGCGTGCACAAGGGGCTTGGCTATTCGCGCCGCAAGCGGACTTCGCTTTTGCGACCAATTACCCCCCCGGAGAAGCTGGCCTGGCCGCAAGCAAGCGTGCTGCACCCAGGTTGGTCGATCTATTGCTACTGCGCGCTTGGGCCGAATCACTTCATGCCACAGGTGATGATGAGCGTGCGCGTTTCCTGGCGCAGCGCTTGCGCGAGTTTAAACACGAGGATTTTTTCCCCTGGTTCGCAGAGTGCGATGTGGTGCGTGCACCCGGCCAACCCAAACCCTTCCAGTGCACCCCCCCCACCCGGTCCTTCACCTACCGCGACATGCTTTGACGTCCGGGACTGATGCGCTCCGGGTCCGGTTAGATTACGTGCTTCGCCATCCGGGTTGAGCCACTTGTCCACCAGTCCAGAACCACGTCATACGCCTGAACTCTCGCTGGCCGCGCTGGTCGCCTGCTGTCTTGCCAGCCTGATCGCCTACAACCAGCCACCCTCGGCGACCCTGTTCAACCAGGTTGCGGCGGTGATGGCCTGGGGCGGATTTGCGGCGCTGCTGCTGGCCAATGTGCCATCGCGGCGCGTCGATCCTGTGCCCGGGGCTTCGGCGCTGGCTGCCCTGCTGCTGTTGATGCTGGCCGCTGGCGCCTCTGTGTTCGGGTCGCAACTGCCCCCGTCGCTGGCTTTGCATGCCCTGGCGTTGCTGCTGGGCGCTGCGGTGCTGTTGCTCACCGGTTGCGCCGTGCGGCAGAGCGGGCATGGCGAAGCCTTGCTGACGATGCTGTGTGTGGGCTGGGTGGTGGCGGGCTTGCTGAGCGCCGTGGTCGGTGGCATCCAGGTGTTCCTGCCGCAGTGGGCCGATGGCGACTGGATCGCCCGTTCGACGGTGCCCGGCAGGGCGATCAGCAATATGCGCCAGCCCAATCACCTGGCCAGTCTGCTGATGTGGTCATGCGTGGCGGCGGTCTGGCTGGGCGAAGCGCGGCGGGTGCGGCGTGAGGCGGTCTGGGCCTTGCTGGGGCTGTTTGTGTTCACCGTGGTGCTGAGCGCCTCCCGCACCGGCATGATAGGTGTGGGCATCCTGACGCTGTGGGGCGCACTGGACCGCAAGCTGAGCCGGGCCTCGCGTCTGGCCCTGCTGTGCACACCGTTGATGCTGGGCCTGAGTTGGCTGCTGATGGGCGTCTGGGCGGATGCCAGCGGCCATGCGTTCGGGGCAGCCAACCGGGTCTCGGAGGGGGCGGGCTCGCCCTCGCGGCTGGCCATCCTGGCCAATGCCTGGACGCTGCTGAAGCAGAACCCGCTGACGGGCGTGGGTTGGGGCGAGTTCAACCTGGCCTGGACGATGACGCCCTTTCCCCAGCGGCCGACGGCCTTCTTTGACCACACCCACAATCTGCCGATGCAGCTGATGGTCGAGCTCGGGTTGCCGCTGGCCTTGTTGGTTCTGGGTCTGATGGGCTGGTCCCTGTGGCGGGCTTTTCGGGCCAGCCGGCAGGAGACCGGCAGCGCGGCCGTGGCCCTGCGCTGCGCTTTCATGATGGTGCTGATGATAGGGCTGCACAGCTTGCTGGAATACCCGCTCTGGTACGCCTATTTCCTGCTGCCCACGGCCCTGTTCCTGGGCCTGTGCCTGGGTCGCGCGCCGCAGGAGCCGGCGCCACCTCGGGAGGCCTGGGCCTTGCCTGGTGGCGTGTTGGTGTTGTGCGGCGGGTTGATGGTGCTGCTCGGACTGCTGACCCTGGTCGACTACCGCAGCGCGGTGGTGATCTACGCACCGCCGGCCGGGGCGACATCGCTTGAGTCGCGCATTGCCCGCGGCCAGCAAAGCCTTCTGTTTGCCACCCAGGCCGACTATGCCGCGGCCACCACGCTCAGCCCCGGCCCACAGGCGCTGGCGGCGGCCAGGCGGACCGCCCACAATCTGATTGACGTGCGCCTGATGATGGCCTGGGCGCAGTCGCTGCATGCCACGGGCGACGATGAGCGGGCGCGTTATGTGGTCGAGCGGCTGCGCGAGTTCCACAATACCCAGGCCGATGAATGGCTGGCGGTCTGCGGCGAGCCGCGGGCCGAGGGCGAGCCTCAGCCGTTTCAGTGTGAGCCGGTGACGCGGGTGTTCGACTTCCGGGAGATGCGCTAGCTGGTCAGCGCGTCAAGGCGAGTCGGCGACCCAGGTGCCCGACTTGCCTCCCTGCTTTTCCAGCAACCGGATCTGGCTCATGACCATGCCGCGATCGGCTGCCTTGCACATGTCGTAGATGGTCAGCAGGCCGATCTGCACGGCGGTCAGTGCCTCCATCTCGACCCCGGTCTGGCCCAGCGTCTCGGCCTGCACCGTGCAGTGCACGCGGCTCAGGGCGGTGTCGATGGCGAACTCGACCGCCACGCGCGTCAGCGGCAGCGGGTGGCACAGCGGGATCAGGTCGGCGGTGCGCTTGGCGGCCTGGATGGCGGCAATGCGGGCGATGCCGATCACATCGCCCTTCTTGGCGCTGCCGCTGCTGATCAGCGTCAAGGTGGCGGGCTGCATCTCGATGAACCCGGTGGCCCGTGCAATGCGGTGCGTGACCGCCTTGGCCGCCACGTCCACCATATGGGCCTGGCCCTGAGCATCGAAGTGCGTCAGCGGGGAGGAGGTGGGGGCAGCGGGTGGGGAGGGCGGGGTGCTCATCGCAGCAACAATCGCGAAACCTTGGGGCTGTCATGATACGAGAGTGCCCGCTGTCGAACGGGTCGCCCTGGCGCTATGCTGCGGGCGTCTGCTGAAGAAGAGAGTTCCTGATGTCCCTGAAGACCTTGCCTCGCCGCCGCCTCGTCATGGGGTTCCGCAAGCGAGTGCTCGCCAGTGCTGCCGCCCTGCTGCTGTGTCCCGCGGCCAGCATCTACGCGCCGCCGGCCATGGCCCAGATCAATCTGCCCAGCCTCGGCGATTCGGTTTCCGAGGGGCTGGGGGTGGGCACCGAGCGGCGCATCGGCGACCAGATCATGCGCGAGATCCGCGTCGACCCGGACTATCTCGACGACCCCTTGCTGCTTGAATACGTCCAGCAGCTGTGGACGCCGTTGCTGGCGGTGGCGCGCCAGAACGGCAATATCGTGCCCGAGACCAATGAGCGCTTCGCCTGGGAAATCTTCCTGGTGCGTGACCGCAATGTGAATGCCTTTGCGCTGCCCGGCGGCTTCGTCGGTGTGCATCTGGGCCTGATTGCGATGACCACCAGCCGCGACGAGCTGGCTTCGGTGATGGCGCATGAGCTGTCCCACGTCACCCAGCGCCATGTGGCGCGACGCATTGCCAGCGATTCGCGTCAGTCGATGATGGCGCTGGCCGGCATGCTGGTGGGCCTGCTGGCCGCGGCGCGCAGCCACAGCCCCGACGCGGCCAATGCCGTGCTGGTCGGCTCGCAGGCGGCGGCGGCGCAGGGCCAGCTGAACTTCTCCCGGGACATGGAGCGCGAGGCCGACCGCGTCGGTTTCGGTCTGCTCACCGGGGCGGGTTTCGCCAGTTCGGGCATGGCCAGCATGTTCGAGAAGCTGGACCAGGCCTATCACCTCAATGACAGCGGCGGCTACCCCTATCTGCGCACCCACCCGATGACCAGCGAGCGTATCGGCGATGCCCGCGAGCGCCTGGCCACGGCGCCCCCAGTCTTGCCGCAGAGTTCATTGGAGCACGCGCTGATTCAGGCGCGTGCCAAGGTCTTGATGGATGCCCGCGCCGAGGCCTGGCAGCAGTTGCAGGCGCTGGACGCCGGGGTGCGCCAGCCGGGCGTGGGCGAACGCCTGTCGGCGCTGTATGCCAGTGCCTACGCGTCGATCAAGATGCGCAACTGGCCGCGGGCCGAGACGGCGCTGAACAGCGCCCAGGCGGTCGCCGACCTGGTCAGCGGTGAGCCGCGCGTGCACCGCGCGCTGAGCCTGCTGCGCGCCGAACTCGCCCTGGCGCGCTCGCAGCCGCTGCAGGCGCAACAGGCGCTGCTGCCCCTGGCCAAGGATCGCTCCAGGCCTGTGGTGCTGCAACGCGCGCAGCTGGCGCTGGCCCTGGCCGACAAGGCGCAATGGATCGAGAATGCCGAGACGCTGCAGACCTGGGTGGCCCTGGACCCTCACGATGCTCAGGCCTGGGGCCTGCTCGCCCAGCTGTGGGAGCGGCTGGACCATTCGCTTCGCTCGGTGCGCGCACAGGCCGAGGCCCGCGTGGCGCTGGGCGATATCGTGGGCGGCATCGACCGCTTGCGCTCGGGCATCCGGCTGTCGCGGGGGCGCGATGCCGATCAGGTCGAGGCGGCGGTGCTCGAGTCACGCCTGCGTGCGCTGCTGGCCTCGCGTCGCCAGGAGCTGCAGGACCTGAATCCGCGCCGGGAGGTGCCGGCCGGTGCGGACGAGCCAGTCACCCGCTGACGCTCTCCAGGCTCAGGCGTCGCTGGGGAAGATGCGCTCGACCACCACGTCGATGGCCATGCCGCACAGGCTGTAGATCAGCGAGCCTATCAGTGCGGCGCTGAAGCCGGCGACGGCAAAGCCGTCCAGCAGATTGGCGGCGAACCAGAACATCAGCGCATTGATCACGAACAGGAACAGGCCCAGCGTGATCACCGTGACCGGCAACGTCAGCAGCACCAGCACCGGCCGCAACAGGGTGTTGAGCAGGCCCAGCACCAGCGCGGCAACCATTGCTGCTCCGAAGCTCGTGACGTGCACGCCCGTGTAGAGATGGGCCACCAGCAACAGGGCGGCGGCCAGCAACAGCCAGCGAACAATGGTTTTCATGGGCGCCAGCATACCCGCGGCCCGTGGCACCCGCCTATGGCTTTGGATCAACGATTACCCGCATCGGCGCGCTGGCGCAGCGATGACGGCGTTTTGGGTAAAAAGCTAATGAGAATGGTTCGCATTGGTGTTAAGATTTGCGAAACAAATCTTCAAACCGTCCCCGTACGCATCTGCCGTGACCCAAGCCTTCTCCGTCCCCAACCCGCTCGCTGCCGCCACGCTGCCCACTGTGCTGCCGCCGCCGCAGCAGCCGCCGCTGCAGATGGCGCCTGGGCGTCTGGAGCTGGCGGATGAGTTGTCGCCGGTGGCCCGTCGCTGCCTGAGCGGGGGCGTGCTGGCCGCCCACCTGCTGGGCGGCTGGGCCTTGCTGCAGGTGGACGTCGTGCGTCAGGCCGTGATCGAGGCGGCGCCGATGATGGTCCATCTGATCACCCCGCCCGACGTGCCCAAGCCGCCGCCGCCGCCTCCGCCGACGGCCCAGCTGCAGAAGGCGCCACCAGCACCCGCGCCCTTGATCGTTGCCGCGCCGATGCCTGCGCCGGCCGCGACCAGCTTCGTCGCGCCGGAACCGGCGCCCGTGCCGCCTGCCCCCGTGGTCGCGGCGCCGGCCCCGCCCGCACCTGCGGCGCCGCCCGTGGTGGCCGCGCCTCCGGCGCCCAAGCTGATACCGGCCAATGCCGTGCGCTACCTGGCCGAGCCGCGGATGACGGTGCCCGTGCTGTCACGCCGGCTGGGCGAGCAGGGCATCGTCTACCTGCGCATCGTGGTCGATGTGCGCGGAGTGCTCAAGGAGGTCAGTGTCAAGAAGTCCTCCGGCTTTGCGCGCCTGGACCAGCAGGCCTTGCAAGACATTCGCACGGCCCGCTTTGCCCCTCAGACCGAGAACGGCCAGCCGATCGAGTGGGAAACCACCGCGCCGCTGTCCTACGAGCTCGACCAGTAATCCCACTCCGACCCCAATTCAGAGAAGTCATCATGGATGCCACCGCCACTTCCGCCATGGGCTTTGCCCATTTCATCTCGCAGTCCGACGCCGTCGGCAAATTCCTGCTGGCCGTGCTGGTCATCATGTCGGCGGCCTCCTGGGCCTTGATTGCCGGCAAGGGCCTGACGCAGTATTTGCGCGGCAAGCGCAGCGCCGCCTTCCTGGATTTCTTCTGGAACGCGCGTTCGCTCGATGCCGTGCAGGCCGAGCTCAGCACCCATGGCGCCCGCGATCCGTTCTCGCACCTCAGCGCCCATGCGCTGCATGCCCAGGCCCATCACGCGCGGCACGGCGCGGCGCGGCTGGCCGAGGCGGGCACGGCCAACGACTTCATCACCCGCACGATCAAGAAAGTGCTGGATGAGGAGACGACGCGGCTGGACAGCGGCCTGACCACGCTGGCCACGATAGGCGCCACCGCCCCGTTCGTGGGCCTGTTCGGCACCGTCTGGGGCGTCTATCACGCGCTGCTGGCGATTGGCATGAGTGGCTCCGGCACCCTGGACAAGGTGGCCGGCCCGGTCGGCGAGGCGCTGATCATGACCGGCATCGGTCTGGCCGTCGCCATTCCCGCGGTCATGGCCTACAACGCCCTCACGCGCAGCAACCGGGTGCTGGCTGCCCGGCTCGACGCCTTTGCCTACGAGCTGCACAGCTTCCTGACCCTGGGCGAGGCGCCAGGCGCCGCCCAGCAGGCCAGCGCCAATGTGCGGCCGCTGAAACCCGGTGTGGCTACCGCTTGATTCGGGAGAATAGAGATGGCCTTCGCCTCCTTTGACAGCAAGCGCGGCAGCGCCCCGATGGCCGACATCAATATGGTGCCGCTGATCGATGTGATGCTGGTGCTGCTGGTGATCTTCATCGTCACCGCGCCGCTGTTGACGCACGCCGTCAAGCTCGATCTGCCCAAGGTCAGCTCCCAGCTCAACGAGCTCAAGCCCGACAAGATCGCCTTTGCGATCGACGCCCAGGGCCAGCGCTTCTGGAACGGCGAGCCGGTCAGCCGCGCCGAGGCCGCCCAGCGCTTCCAGGCCGAGGGCGCCAAGCCGGTACAGCCTGAGGTGCATTTGCGTGCCGATCAGAACGTGGCCTATCGCCTGGTGGCCGAGACCCTGGGCGACGCTTCCAGGGCCGGGCTGAGCAAGGTCGGCTTCGTCAGCGAGCCCGAGCGTCCCTAGGCCCCGTCAAGGCCTCCAACGATCCATTTCCGCCGGTGGCCCTGGCCACCCTGGGCGGAGCCTTGCCCGAAGGCTTCGCCGCCCCAAGCATTCACAGGAGAGAGAACCCATGTCACACAAGAATCGTCGCAAGAGCCCCGGGGTGTTGCTGCCCCTGGGCGCCCTGGCCGCTGGCTTCGGCCTGGCCTCGTCGGCCGCCTTCGCGCAGGCCCAGCCGGTTGATGAGGCCAACAAGCCGGTGGTCGAGAACGCCCTGCCGGTGGTGCGGGCCAAAGCCAGCGCCGAGCGCGCCGGCAAGGACGACTACCAGGCGATCGAGACCCGCATCGGCAAGGGCAAGCAGGAATTGCGTGACGTGCCCCAGTCGATCACCGTGGTGACCGAGAAGCTGATGGACGACCGCAATCTCGACACCATGAAGGAGGTGTTGAAGAACACCGCCGGCATCACCTTCATGGCTGCCGAGGGCGGCGAAGAAGACATCCGCCTGCGCGGTCTGTCGCTGCAGGCCACCGGCGACATCTTCATGGATGGCATGCGCGACCCGGCCTTCTACGAACGCGACACCTTCTTCCTCGACCGCCTGGAGCTGCTGCGCGGTTCGGCCTCGATGCTGTTCGGCCGCGGCTCGACCGGTGGTGCGGTGAACATGGTCACCAAGGTGCCGCGCCTGATCAACGAGAACCAGATCGATGTCGAACTCAGCAGCCACAACGGCCTGCGCACGGTCGGAGACTTCAATGTCAAGCTGAGCGAAAGCTCGGCCCTGCGTGTGGGCACGATGTACACCCGCGCCGACAACGACGGTGCGGGCTCGTCGCAGGACAAGGCCGGCATCGCCGGCACTTACCGCTTCGGTATCGGCGAGGTCGATGAAGTCTCGGTGGGCCTGTACCACCTGGAGAACCACAACGGCATGAACTACGGCATGCCCTGGGTCCGCCCGACGCCGACCTCGCCTGTTGGCGACACCACCCTGATCCCGCTGGACCCGACCGCCTACTTCGGCATGGCCAGTGACCGCAATGACGGCCACGTCAGCCAGGGCACCGTGACCCACGTCCACCGCTTCAGTGCCACCGGCGAATTGCTGACCAAGCTGCGCATTGCCGACTATGGCCGCGACCAGCGCGCCGGCACGGTACGCTTTGCGGGCGCTAGCGCCCAGCCTGACCGCACCGCCGTGACCTTGGCGAATTTCGGCCCGAACACGGTGATCTCCCGCGGCACACAGAACAAGATCCAGGACATGCAGACGGTCGCCGTGCAGAGCGACTACAGCGACAAGTTCAAGGCCTGGGGCCTGCGCCATGGCTTCCAGGCCGGTGCAGACTTCTCGCAGGAGAAGAAGCAGGTCTTCGCTGCCCGCTCGGCGGCCCAGGGCGGCGTCAATCTGACCAAGCCCAACACCACGGTCGGCAGCCCCAATGACGGCGCCTGGATCGACGAGAACTTGCGCGTGCTGCGCACCGCCAGCGAATACACCTCGCGAGGCTTCGGCCTGTATGTGCAGGACCTGGTCGAGTTCACACCGGAATGGAAGCTGCTGGCCGGTCTGCGCTACGACAAGTTGAACGGCGACTACGACACCTTCTCGATTCCCAATACGGCGGCCGGGCCCGACACCAAGGCCAGCTACCGGATGAAGGTGTCCGAGCTCAGCAAGCGCCTGGGCCTGCTGTTCCAGCCGAATGAGCGCATGTCCTTTCATGCCTCGGCCGCAACCTCGTTCAACACCTCGGGCGATGCCTACTCGCTGGGGGCCAGCAACCAGGACATACCGCCCGAGCAGTCCATCAACCTGGAGCTCGGGGCGAAGATCGATTCGAACGACGGCAAGTTCACGACCCGCTTCGCGCTGTTCCGTTCCACCAAGCTGCACGAGCGCAACACCGACCCGCTGGTGGATCTGGTCACACTGTCGGGCAAGCGCCATGTGGCCGGCTTCGAAATGGACTTTGCCGGCCGACCGATGCCGGGCTGGGAGGTGTTCGCCTCCTACACCTGGATGCCGGTGGCCAAGATCGACATCGGCGTGGCCGGATCCGAGGGGCAGGGCACGCGTCCGTCGCTGACGCCGCGGCATTCGGGCACCGTGTGGACCACTTACCAGGTGCTGCCCCAGCTGCGTCTGGGTGCCGGCCTGAATGCGCGCAGCGGCCAGTCGCCCAACCGCAACCCGGGCTGGTACGCGCCGAAGTTCATCACCGCCGATCTGATGGCCGAGTACACGGTGATCCAGGAGCGCCTGATCTTCAAGGCCAACCTGAGCAATGTGACGAACAAGCTGTATGCTGATTCGCTCTACACCGGTCACTATGTTCCTGGCGCCGGTCGCATCCTGGCGCTGACCGGTACCTATAAATTCTGACCGCCTGACCTGGGCGCTGCCGCCATGCTGATACGCATCCCTGCCGTCCTGAATGCCGATGCGCTGCGCCAGGCCCAGGCCTGGCTGGCCGAAGCGCCGTGGGAGAGCGGATCGGCCAGCGCCGGCACCCAGGCCGCTCAGGTCAAGAACAACGAGCAGTTGCCGCCCACCTGCGAAGTGGCGCGGCGTTTGCAGGAGTTGATACTGGGCGTGCTGGAGCGCCACCCGCTGTTCTTCTCGGCCTCCTTGCCGAAGAAGGTGCTGCCGCCGATGTTCAACCGCTATGGCGGTGCGGCCAATACCTACGGCGCCCACGTCGATGGCGCGGTGCGTTACGCGCCGGGCACCGGCGTGCGGGTGCGCACCGACATCAGCGCCACCCTGTTCCTGGCCGATCCGGCCAGCTACGACGGCGGCGAACTGGTGATTGCCGACACCTATGGCGAGCAGCGCGTCAAGCTGGCCGCCGGTGACTTGGTGCTCTACCCAGGCACCAGCGTCCACCGTGTCGAGCCTGTCACCCGCGGCCAGCGCCTGGCCAGCTTCTTCTGGATCGAGAGCATGGTGCGCAGCGATGAGCAGCGCCGCCTGCTCTACGACATGGACATGAGCCTGATGAAGCTGCGCCAGCAGCATGGCGAGACCGAGGCCGCCGTGCAGCTGACCGGCACGTATCACAACCTGCTGCGCATGTGGGCCGACACATGAGGTTGGAGACGCTGCCCGATGGCGTCATCAATCTGGCTGACTTCGAAGCTCCGGCGCGCGAGCGCATGAGCACGCAGGCCTGGGCCTATATGAGTGGCGGCGCCGCCGATGAGCTGACGCTGCGTGCCAATCGCAGCGCCTGGGATGCGATCAAGCTGCAGCCGCGCGTGCTGCGCGACCTCAGCGGCGGCCACACCCGCGTGCCGCTGCTGGGCCGCGAGCTGGCCCATCCCATCCTGCTCGCGCCTATCGCCTACCAGCGCCTGGCGCACGAAGACGGCGAGCTGGCCAGTGCCTATGCGGCAGCCGCGCAGTCGGCCGGCATGGTGCTCAGCGCCCAATCCAGCGTCGAGATGGAGGCGGTGGCCCAGGCCTTTGCCGACGAGCCGCAGAGCGGCCCGCTGTGGTTCCAGCTCTACTGGCGTGCCGATCCTGGCTTCATGCTGGAGTTGATACAGCGCGTCGAGCGGGCCGGTTACGAGGCTCTGGTGCTGACCGTCGATGCGCCCGTGCATGGCGCACGCGACCGCGAGCGCCGCGCCGGCTTCCAGCTGCCGGACGATATTCGGGCCGTCAATCTGGGTGGGCGCAAGCAGCCTGTCGAGCTGGCGCCGGGCCAGAGCATGATGTTCGACGGCCTGATGCCGCGCGCCGCGACCTGGCGCGAGGTGGACTGGTTGCGTGCCCACAGCCGCCTGCCGCTGCTGCTCAAGGGCGTGAACCATGCCGACGATGCGCGCGAGGCGCTGCAGCGCGGTGTGTCGGGCCTGGTCGTCTCCAACCACGGCGGCCGCACGCTCGACACCTTGCCAGCTACCGCCGAGCTGTTACCGATGCTGCGTGCGGCAGTTGGCGACACGGTGCCGCTGCTGGTCGATGGCGGCATCCGCCGCGGCACCGATGTGCTGAAGGCACTGGCGCTGGGTGCCGATGCGGTGCTGCTCGGTCGGCCCTATGTGTTCGCACTGGCCGCAGCCGGAGCACTCGGCGTGGCCCACGCGCTGCGACTTTTGCGCGATGAATTCGAGATTGCGATGGCGCTGTGCGGCTGCAAAACACCGGCCGATGCAGGCCCGCATTTGCTCTGGCAGCGCAGCAAGTAGGCCCCGAGTGATGCAAGGCCGCGACAAACCAGGGTAAACAAGGGCGATTTGAGGGGCACATCCCTCATTCTTCCCCTATGAAAGCCTTCTCAACCCCATGGGTGCGCAGTATCATTGCCCGCGCAGGGTGCTAGAGAGAAATGAAGGCTTATGCGGCCTTCACCCGGCCCGGCACATCAACTAACTTTTGATGGAGAGAATCCAAATGGCAACTGCGAAGAAGGCCGCACCCGCGAAATCGGCGGCACCGGCAAAGAAGGCCGCCCCGGCCAAGAAGGCGGCGGCACCTGCGGCTAAAAAGGCAGCACCGGCCAAGAAGGCCGCAGCTCCTGCTGCAAAGAAGGCGGCTCCCGCGAAGAAGGCTGCTGCTCCTGCAAAGAAGCGCACCCCCAACGCAGCCTTCATGAAGGCCATGACCCCGAGCGCAGCCCTGGCTGCCATCGTCGGCAGCACCCCGCTGCCGCGTACGGACGTGACCAAGAAGGTGTGGGAGTACATCAAGAAGAACAAGCTGCAGGATGAAGTGCAAAAGCGCATCATCATTGCCGACGCCAAGCTGAAGGAAATCTTCGGCAAGGCCAAGGCCGACATGTTCGAGATGACCAAGCTGATCAACAGCCACCTGAAGTGATGATTGGCTGATCGGCCTGCACCGTCAGGCCCTGATCAAGAAAGGCCCGGATCTCCGGGCCTTTTTTTATGCGCTTGCCAAACGTTCCTGCAGGGCGGCCTGCAGGGCGGGCACATCGATGGGCTTGAGCCAGTAGTCGGCAAAGCCGGCGGCACGGGCCGCGGCCACCTGCTCGGGCAGCGCATCGGCCGACAGCGCGATGCAAGGCGGCAGGGCGCGCGGCTGCTGCAGGCGCAGCGCCTGCAGCAGCTGCAGGCCGTTCATGTCGGGCAGGTTCATGTCCACCAGCAGCAGCGCGGGCGCTTCGTCCTCCACGCATTGCAGGGCCTCGGCGCCGGTCTCGGCGACGAGCAGCTCCCACTGCGGCGCGTCGCGGAACACCTCTTCCATCAAGACGATGTTGAGGCGATCGTCTTCGACGTACAAGACCTTCAGCTCCAGATCAGCGCTGTGCATGCGAACTCCTCCTCTGACTTGCGCCGGCGCGAGATCATAACGGCGCGGCACTCAGGGCATGGGCAATCCGTACAGGCGCGCGCCATTGCCCCAGGCGATGTTCTGCGCCACCGCCGGTGGCAGCTCGCCCAGCCAGGCGCGGGCCTCCTGCATCAGCCCTTCGTAGTAGTCCCAGCGCTGATTGACCCAGGTGTCCGAGCCGACCAGAAAGCGCTCCGGAAACTCCAGCAGCAGCGCCCGCCAGGCGGCGCTGAGCCGGCCGTTTTCGGTCAGCCCGGGCCGATAGGACAGCTCGCCCATCAGGCTCGGATGGCGCCGCAGCAACTCGCGCACGCGCGCCTCGGGCACGCCGCCGATGCCGGTGTGGGCCCACACCAGCCTGGCCTGCGGCGCATGGGCCAGCAGCTTGGCTATCGCCATATCATCGACGTGTGCCAGCACCACCAGATTGCGCTGCTGGGCCAGCTTCATCAGCGCCACCGCGGTGCTGCCGTCGGCATTGGCGCTGTCGTACAGATGGAACTCGCCAAGGCCGCGGTAGGGGCCGGCCGGCGTGCCCTGGGCCAGTTCGCGCTCGACCATGGCGATGATGCTGGGGTCGCGGAACCAGCTCGAATAGTCGTCGCGGTTGCGGTACAGGCGCACAAAGGGCACGACCGTGACCCCAGCCGCCGCAGTGGCCGTCTTGGCTGTGGCCAAGGTCAGGGTGCCCTCATTGGGCCGGCTGTTGGCGACGATGGCTCTCACGCCGCTGCGCTGCATGCGGCCCAGCACATCGGCCAGCGGATGCGGCTCCTGCGCCTCCACGTTGTAGTGCAGATGGGCGTCGAACAAGGGGCCCGTGTAGGGCGGTGGCACATCGGCCGCGTGCGCCATGCAGCCCAGGAACAGCAAGATGGCCGGTATCAGCGCGAAGGCCATCTGACGGCGGGGTCGGGTGTTGACAGGTATCGCAGGCATACTTGCTCCTTGCCGCGCGCAGTGGAGTGGGCAGTCTAGTTTGATTTCATCATTTGGGCCGGCGGGGCGTCATGGGGCCAAAAGATGTGACAAAGCACCGCTTCGGCTCCCCGCGATCCGGGGGGATGGGCCGCCCTTGGTAGGGCTTGCCTTTTGTAAACTTCTTGTATCGGATCTGCCCACCGATGACTCCAGGGTGATTGGGCACAAGAGAGCAGCGCGAAGAGGGCCCCTGTATCGGGAAGGCTCCGGCGTCGCAGGACTCTCACAACAAAAGAACACACTATGTCGTTGGTTGCCTCTCTCGCGCTTGCCGCGTCCGTGTCCTCGCCCACCTTGCCCAACTGCTCCTGGGACAGGCCCGGGGTCAATCCCTTCATGGGCGATGTCGTCGCGGCGGTGGACCGCTACCAAGACATTCCGGTGGCCGTGCGCAACAAGCTGAAAGCCCGCATGACGGCGCGCAGCTATGACGAGATGGTCAGCATCAAGCGCGACGGCATCGACGGCAAGCAGCTCTACTCCAGCGAGATCCGCGACATGCACTTCGGTGCCGGTAGCGTCTGCGCCACGGTGACCCGCGCCAAGTGGACCGACAAGATGGAGGAACGCGGCCTGGTCTATTGCGAAGATGGCCACTGCATCCTGGTGCCCACGGTCTGCCGCAATGTCAGTCGCATCACGCGCCTGGCCCCGCGCAAGACGGCCGAGGCGCCGGCCCAGGCCGTCAACGTGGCCTCGTCGGCCCGCGAGGGCGACGACGATGCCGAAAGCGAACTGATCACCGAGGCGCCCGGCGCCGGCGTGCCGGCACTCGGTGCGGGCGGTGGCCAGACGCCGCCAAGCTTCTCTCAGATGTCTGGCTCTGGTGGTTCCGATGCCGGCCCCAGCCTGATCGGTGGTGGCGGGCCCGGCCCCTCGGGTGGTCCTGGTCCCGGCTTCCCTGGCACCGGCCTCGTACCCCCGGGCGGCATTCCCGATGGCGGCAATCCGACGCCGCCGGTGCCGCCCAACCCGGTGCCCGAGCCCGGCACCTGGGCGCTGATGTTGCTGGGTCTCGGCGCGCTGGCCTGGAGGCGCAACCGCCGCGCCTGAGCATTGCCACCGAATGAAAAAAGGGTCGCCTCGGCGACCCTTTTTGCTTTGTGCCGGCGCCTCAGCCAGTCGGCTTGTATCGCCGACTGTCCTTCGCCAGGCACATGCCCCTTCCGGGCCCTGTGTCCGGGCTCAGAGCAAGGTCTTCAGATAGCGCCCGGTATGGCTGCCCTCGAAGGCAGCTACGTCTTCCGGTGTGCCGGCCAGCAACAGCTGGCCCCCACCGGAGCCCCCCTCCGGGCCCATGTCTATGACCCAGTCGGCGGTCTTGATCACGTCCAGGTTGTGCTCGATCACGACGATGGTGTTGCCGGCGTCGCGCAGCTGGTGCAGCACCTTCAAGAGCAGGGCGATGTCGGCGAAGTGCAGGCCGGTGGTGGGCTCATCGAGGATGTAGAGCGTGCGGCCGGTGTCGCGCTTCGACAGCTCCAGCGCCAGCTTGACCCGTTGAGCCTCGCCGCCCGACAGCGTGGTCGCGCTCTGCCCCAGCTTCACATAGCCCAGGCCCACGTCCAGCAGGGTCTGCAGCTTGCGCGCCAGGGTCGGCACGGCGCTGAAGAAGCCGTGCGCGTCTTCCACCGTCATGCCCAGCACCTGGGTGATGTTCTTGCCCTTGTAGAGCACCTCCAGCGTTTCGCGGTTGTAGCGCTTGCCGTGGCAGACGTCGCAGGGCACGTAGACGTCGGGCAGGAAGTGCATCTCCACCTTCAGCACGCCATCGCCCTGGCAGGCTTCACAACGGCCGCCGGCCACGTTGAAGCTGAAGCGCCCCGGCCCGTAGCCGCGCTCCTTGGCCGTGTTCATCTCGGCGAACAGCTCGCGTATCGGCGTGAACAGGCCGGTGTAGGTGGCCGGGTTGCTGCGCGGCGTGCGGCCTATCGGCGACTGGTCGACGTTGATGACCTTGTCGAAGGCGTCCAGCCCTTCGATCGTGTCGTGCGGGGCCGGCTCCTGATGGCTCTGGTAGATCTTGCGCGCCACCGCGGCATACAGGGTGTCGTTGACCAGGGTCGACTTGCCCGAACCCGACACGCCGGTCACACAGGTGAACAGGCCGACCGGAATGTCGACGGTGACGCCCTTCAGATTGTTGCCGGTGGCATTGACGACGGTCAGCTTCTGCTGATCGGGCATGTCCGCCAGGCGCCGGCGCTGCTTGGGCACCTCGATGCGCACGCGCCGCGACAGGTACTGGCCGGTCAGCGAGTCCGGATGGTCGGCCACCTCCTGCGGCGTGCCCTGGGCAATGATGCGCCCGCCGTGCACGCCGGCGCCGGGGCCGAGGTCGAGCACGTAATCAGCGGCCCAGATCGCGTCCTCGTCGTGTTCGACCACCAGCACGCTGTTGCCCAGGTCGCGCAGATGGCGCAGCGTGGCGATCAGCCGGTCGTTGTCGCGCTGGTGCAGGCCGATGCTGGGCTCGTCGAGCACATACATCACGCCGGTCAGACCCGAACCTATCTGCGAGGCCAGGCGGATGCGCTGGGCCTCGCCGCCGGACAGCGTGTCGGCGCTGCGGTCCAGGCTCAGGTAGTTCAGGCCCACGTCGTTGAGGAACTTCAGCCGCGAGCTGATCTCGCGCACGATCTTGTCGGCGATTTCGGCCTTGTTGCCCTTGAGCTTGATGGTCTCGAAATAGGCTTGCGCCTCGCGCAGCGTCGCGTGCTCGACCTCGTAGATCGGCTTGCCCTGTTCACCCTCCTTGGCATCGGCCGGCTGCAGCAGCACATGGCGCGCCTCGCGGCGCAGGCGCGAGCCCTCGCACTGCGGGCAGGCCTTGGCGGCCTGGTAGCGGGCCAGGTCTTCGCGCACGGCGGCCGAGTCGGTCTCTTTGTAGCGACGCTCAAGGTTCGGCAGGATGCCCTCGAACGGATGCGAACGCTTGACGCTGCGTTTGCGTGCCGTGCCACCCTCGGCCTGGTAGACGAATTCGATCTCGTCCGTGCCCGAGCCATGCAGCAGCACCTGGCGCGCCTGCTCGGGCAACTCCTCGAACGGCTGCTCGATATTGAAGGCGTAGTGCTTGGCCACGCTCTCCAGCATCGAGAAGGTGTAGGCATTGCGCCGGTCCCAGCCCTTCACCGCACCGCTGCCCAGGCTCAGGCTGGGGAAGGCGACGACGCGCTCGGGCACGAAGGCCGTGACATGGCCCAGGCCCTCGCAGCTGGGGCAGGCGCCCACCGGCGAGTTGAACGAGAACAGCCGCGGCTCCAGTTCGGCCAGCGAGTAGTTGCAGACCGGGCAGGAGAATTTGCTGGAGAACAGATGCTCGGCGCCGCTGTCCATGTCCAGGGCCAGCGCGCGGCCTTCGGCCAGGCGCAGCGCGGCCTCGAAGCTCTCGGCCAGGCGCTGGCGCAGGGCGTCGGCGTTCTCGCGCTTGATCTTGACGCGATCGACCACCACGTCGATATCGTGCTTCTCGGTCTTCTTCAGCTCGGGCAGTTCGCCGGCCTCGACCGTTGCGCCGTCGATGCGAAAGCGCACATAGCCCTGGCCCTGCATCTCGGCCAGCAGGTCGGCGAACTCACCCTTGCGGTCACGCACCACCGGGGCCAACAGCATCAGCTTGGTGTCTTCGGGCAGGGCCAGTGCGGCGTCCACCATCTGGCTGACGCTTTGCGCCTCCAGCGGCAGATGGTGGTCGGGGCAGAAGGGTGTGCCGGCGCGGGCGTAGAGCAGGCGCAGATAGTCGTGGATCTCGGTCACCGTGCCCACGGTCGAACGGGGGTTGTGGCTGGTGGCCTTCTGCTCGATCGAGATCGCCGGCGACAGGCCCTCGATCACGTCCACATCAGGCTTGTCCATCAATTGCAGAAACTGCCGCGCATAGGCCGACAGGCTTTCCACGTAACGGCGCTGGCCCTCGGCATAGAGGGTGTCGAAGGCCAGGCTGGACTTGCCCGAGCCGCTCAGGCCCGTAATCACCACCAGCTGGTTGCGCGGCAGATCGACATCGATGTTCTTGAGATTGTGGGTGCGCGCGCCACGCACGCGGATGGCGGGCGTTTCGGCGGCAATGCGCACCGCGCTGGGGCGTGAAGAATCGAAGTCGGGCATGGTGGGCGGAGGCAAGAGAACCCTAGATCATAGGCTGCCCGGCCATTTGCGGGGCTTTTGCGGTGTATCCGCCGGTTCGTGCGTCGCTCGGCCTTGCCCTTTATCGCGTGCAAATGCAGTTTGGCGCGCCGGACCGGCGGCTCATCGCAAGGCCTTGGCGGCGCGCGAGGTGGATGCCGATACTGACTTCATCGACACAGCAAAACGTGTCTCTTCTGCCCACCGGAGCCCACCATGAACACCACCGCAAAGACACTGACCCAGGCCCTGATCGCTGGCGCCGTGCTGGCCGCAGCGGGCTGGATGCTCGCCAAGCCCGCGACACCGGCAGCCGCCGTGCAGGTCGTGCAGCTGGAGCGCGTGGTCATCACCGGCAAGCGTATGCAGGAACAGCAGATTGCCCAGCTGCCCCGCGTCGTCATCACCGGCAAGCGCCTGCCGGCCGAAGGCGACACGATGCTGGCACAGGCCCCGCGCGCCGCTGCTGCCAAGATCTGATGACAGGGCGTTCGTCCCGCCAGTTGGCACCTTGCGGCGCGTAAAACGCCACTCGTCGCACGCCGCTGGCACCCGCACTCCGACTTGCTGATACTGACCACCCTGATAGCAACGACCCGTCAGTGCAAGACCAAGGAACCCGCCATGAATACCGCTCCGCTCACCGAAACCTCGGGCCTGATTCGCGCCCTGCTGGTGCTGACCGCACTGGCCGTCGGCGCCGCGCTGTTCTGGCCCTACAGCAAGATCACCACGGTCGAGCCCGAGACGGTGCAACTGCAGCAGGTGGTGGTGCAGATCAGGCCTGTCGTGTCAGACACCCCCGGCGCCGAGACCGTCGCCCCACGCAGCCCGATGCGAGTACGGCCGGTCTGATCACCGGATGCCATCGGCAGTTGAGGCCCGCTTTTGCGGGCTTTGTTTTTTTTGCGTCGTGGCGGGATGCGTGTTTTCTCCCTGCCGTACCGGTGGACATGGTCCAGACGGCGCTGCGGGATTGGCCGGGTATCCGTTCCCTTGACCCGCGGCGATACTGATCGGCATAACAGATCAGTACAGGGGGGGTTATGGCAATTGCCGGCATTCATCGACGTTTCATCACCGGCCTGACGGTGCTGCTGCTTGCTGCGGGCGGCCAGCAGGTGGCGCTCTCAGCGGAGGCGGGCGCGGTTGCGGCGGCATTGCCTTCGGCGGCTGACTTCTTCCGTCCGGCCAAGATGCTCAAGCCGACCTTGTCGCCCAGCGGCCGCTATCTGGCGGCGGCCGTGGCCGGCGACGATGGACGCATACGCCTGGCCGTGCTGGATCTGGAGAACCTGCAAGACTCCAAGATCGTTGCCAACTACTCCGACGCCGATGTGCAGCGCTACTGGTGGCTGAACGACAAGCGTCTGGCCTACACCATCACCGACTTGCAGGCCGGCAGCGGCGAGTGGACGCCACCCGGCCTGTGGGCGGTTGACCGTGATGGCAGCGCCTCCCGCAAGCTGATCAGGGCCGACGACCAGTTCATCAGCGACAAGTCCAGCCTGATCATCGACCGCAGCCTGCCCTGGCATTGGCGCTTTCACAGCACATTGAGCGATGGGTCGGATGATGTGCTGGTGCAGGACCATCATTTTGGCCCCGATGAGACTGTGGACGACACCTCGCTGGCGCGCCTGAACACGCGTACCGGCCAGTCCCGCAGCCTGGGTGGCAACGGTGAAAGCCATGTGATGCACTGGTGGGTCGATGGCGAGGGCAAACCGGTGGCCAGCGAGGGCTGGCGCCAGGGGCGCTATGCCAGCCATTGGCGCAATGCGCAGGGCGGCTGGGAGGTCTGGCAGCAGGGCAGCAACTACGACTTCGGGCTGCCGCGCTTCCATTCGTTCCTCCGCGATGGCACGGTGCTGGCGGTGGCCGCCTCGAAGTCCGGTACCAGTGCACTGTATCGCGTCGATACCGTGAGCCGCCAACTCGATCCCGAGCCCCTGGTTACCCTCAAGGGCTATGACTTCGATGGCGATTTGATCGTCGATATGGATAGCGGCGCCTTGGTCGGCGTGCATTTCGAGACCGATGCCGAGAGCACAGCGTGGCTGGACCCCACACTGCGCAAGGTCCAGGCCGAGGTGGACGCCCTGCTGCCGGGTATGGCGAATCGCATCGACTGCAGGCACTGTCTGGCCTCGCCGGTGATGCTGGTCAGCTCGCATTCCGACACCCAGCCGCCCGTGTATTCCATCTACCGTCGGGACAGCAAGAAGCTCAGCATCATCGCCCGGTCCTATCCCTGGATCAATGCCAGGCAAATGGGCCTGCGCGACATGTTCAGCATCAAGGCCAGGGATGGCTTGAGCCTGCCCCTGCTATTGACCCGGCCTGCGGGCAAGGCGGCCGGGCCGCGCCCGGCCGTGGTGCTGGTGCATGGCGGGCCCTATGCACGAGGCGCGCATTGGGAGTGGGAGCCGCAGGCGCAGTTTCTGGCCTCGCGCGGCTATGTGGTGATCGAACCCGAATTCCGCGGCAGCACCGGCTACGGCTTTGCCCACTTCCAGGCAGGTTGGAAGCAGTGGGGCCTGGCTATGCAGGACGATGTGGCCGATGCGTTGGACTGGGCCGTCAAGCAGGGTTTCGTTGATGCCAAACGCGTGTGCATCGCCGGTGCCAGCTATGGTGGCTATGCCACCTTGATGGGACTGATCAAGCACCACGATCTCTACCAGTGCGGCTTCGAATGGGTGGGGGTCAGCGACATCGAGCTGATGTACACGATCAACTGGAGCGACTTCAGCGATGAATGGAAGCGCTTTGGCATGCCGGTGCTGGTCGGTGATCGCGAGCAGGACGCTGAACAGCTGCGCGCCACCTCACCGTTGAAACAGGCGCAACGCCTGAGGCGCCCGTTGCTGATGGCCCATAGTGGCGCTGATCGCCGGGTGCCCCTCAAGCATGGCAGCGACTTCCATGACGCCGTGAAGAAGAACAATCCGCAGGTTGAATGGATCGTCTATCCCGACGAGGGCCATGGCTGGCGCAAGCTGGAGACCAACGTCGACTTCTGGACTCGCGTCGAGCGCTTCCTGGACAAGCACATCGGGCCTGGGGCCGCGCCGGCCAAGCCCTGAGGGCTTGGCATCAGGCGTGGGCGACGTCCCGGCGCTGCTGCAGGCCGCCATCGGCCCAGTCATGCTCGCGCCAGCTGTCTTCCACCGCCGGAATCACGTCCACCAGCTCGAACAGCGGTTTGGCAAAGAAGTCGCTGTCGCGCAGATGATGCAAGGCAAAGTAGTACTGCGGCATGTCATCGGTTTCCCACACCACCATGTCGGTGCAGCGGGTGTGGAAGAACTCGGCATGGAAGTGGCGCATGCGCAATGCCGGGAACGAGTCCATCAACTCGGTCTGCACATCATCGAGGTAGCGCTCGCGGGCGTCACGGTCCAGGGCCTGCCAGTGCGGTGAGGCCTTGAGCAGCATGAAGAAGGTGAGTGGGCGTTTCATGGCAGCGTGGTGTTGAGACAAGCAAAGTGATAGGCGTACTATGCGAGCAATCCATCACATTTTCTACTCGCATTTTTCAATCGCCCCACAAGCCTCATGAAACCCGCGCTCTCGCCCAGAAAATCGCCGCGCCAATCGCGATCGCAAGCCACGGTCAACACGATTCTTGACGCCACCGCTCGCGTTCTGGTCGAGCGCGGCTATGCCGCTACCAGCACCAATGCGGTGGCCGAACGGGCCGGCGTCAGCGTTGGCTCGCTGTACCAGTATTTTCCGAACAAGGACGCCCTGATACTGGCGCTGCGCGCACGCCACTCGGCGCAGATGGAGTCGGTGATTCAGCGCTCGTTCGAAGGCGTGACGGCAGAGAATCTGGACGAGGCCCTGGTCGGCGTGATCCACACCGTGGTCGAGGCGCACCGCGTCGAGGCCGATCTGCATCAGGCACTGGATCAGCGGTTTGGCGAAATGAACCCGATGTCGGGCCCCAGCGAGGCCGACCGCCGCATCAGCGAACTGCTGGCCACCGCCCTGTTGCGCTACCGCAGCGAGATCAAGGTGGATGACATCCGCCTCGCTGCCTACGTGCTGACCCATGCGCTGCATGCCGTGGTGCACGCCATCGTGCGCGATCGACCCGCGGGCGTGTCGCTGCAGCGCGCCACGCGCGAGATCGTGCGCCTGGCGCGGGCCTATCTGGTCAGCCCAGCTTGAGAGGCTGGTCGCCTCAATAGGCGTAGCCAACGCCCAAGAACAGCGTCGGTGTGCCCTTGCGTTCGGTCAACGGGCTCTTGGCGGCGTCCCCCAGCAGTCGGTGATAGCCCACGCTGCCCATCGCGCCCCAATGCTCATTGAGCGCATAGCGCGCCGACACGCTCAGATCCATGCCATGGAAACCGGCGCCGGGACTGTAGGCCTTGAACGCGGTGCGGGCGGCCTGCTCCGGTGTGACGCCGTAGTAGGCCTGCTGGTAGCGGCCGTCACCGAAGCTCAGCGCGGCGTTCGCGGTCAGCTGGAGTTTGTGCTTGGCGTAGAGGGGCAGATTGGTGCTCAGGCTGCCGTGGGTGCCGCCATGGCCCTTGTTGTCTGCTGCACGCAGCAGATCCAGGCTCAGCGGCATGCCTGCGCCTGTCCACGTGGCGCTGACGCCAATCTCTGGCGTTGTCTTCAACTTACCCATGCCAACCAGGCGCTCGCTGCCCAGCCCGAAGCGCGTCTTTCGTTCTGAGCGACCGAAGTCCGCGCCCAACACCAGGGCGACCTGCCAGTCGGGGTTGTTCACGGCCCAGTAGCGCAGACCCTCGTTGGTGGAGATATCGAAGGCCCCTTTGCGATAGCTCAGCATCGACACCGGCAGCGCGAGCGCCCGGCGCTCCTTGGCTCCATCGTAGTCGGCCCGATAGGCAACACCTGCCCCCAGAAAACCATGAAAGCCCTCTTCGGATGGTCCTGCGTGGGCGCTTGCCGCGAAAAAACTCAAGCCAAGACTCGGAACACAGTAGAAATACTTCGGTAGCGGATTGCGCATGGCAGGGGCCAACTCCTATGAAATGAGGGTCTGCGTGTTACCGGCCACCGCGGCTTGCAACACGAGTGCCGCACTGTGCGCAGGGTATGAGTGCGCATCCACCCGCACGCCGAAAGCACCGCTGGGTACGCCTTGTAGCGCCGCGCGTCGGTACCTTGTCAAGCATTGAGGCTAAGGAGACTCATCCCTCGTCCAGCACCCTCAGGATCTCCCGTCCGTAGGCCTCCAGCTTCTTCGCTCCCACGCCGCTGATCTCGCCCAGCTCGGCTAGCGAGCCGGGGCATTGGCGGGCCATCTCGGCCAGGGTGGCGTCGTGGAAGATCACGTAAGCGGGCAGGCCGTGCTCCTTGGCGACTTCGGCGCGCCAGGTTTTCAGCGCCAGGTAGCGGGTCTGGGCGATTTCGTCCAGATGCGCGGGGGCGGCCTTGGGTGCACTGCGACTGCTGCCACTCTTGCCGCCGCGGCCTTTCTTCGGCGCTTCGGCGGGCACGCGAAGCAGCAGCTGGACCTGGCCTTTGAGCACGGCCCGGGCGCTGTCGCTCAGCGCCAAGGTGTTGTACTCGCCCTCGCTGACGACATGACCGAGCGCGACCAGCTGGCGCAGCACCGAGCGCCATTGCTGCTCGCTCAGGTCGGCGCCTATGCCGAAGGTGCTCAGGGTCTCGTGGCCGTACTGCGTGACCTTGTCGGTGCGCTTGCCGCGCAGCACGTCCAGCAGATGGCCGGCGCCGAAACGCTGTCCGCCGTTCTGGTGGAAGCGGTAGATGCAGCTCAAGGCCTTGCGTGCCGCCTCGGTGGCGTCCCAGGTGGCGGGCGGGTGCAGGCAGTTGTCGCAGAGGTTCTGGTAGGGCCGGCAGGGCGGTGCCTCTTCGTTGAAGTAGGCCAGCAGGCGCACACGGCGGCAGTCGTGCGCCTCGCTCAGCGCCAGCAGTGCATCAAGCTTGCCCCGCTGCACGCGCTTGAACTCCTCGCCCGCCGGGCTTTCGTCGATCATGCGGCGCTGGTTGACCACATCGGCCAGGCCATAGGTCATCCAGGCATCGGCCGGTGCGCCGTCGCGCCCGCCCCGGCCCGTCTCCTGGTAATAGCTCTCGATGTTCTTGGGCAGGTCCAGATGGGCGACGAAGCGCACATCGGGCTTGTCTATGCCCATGCCGAAGGCGATCGTGGCCACCATGGTGATGCCGTCTTCGCGCAGAAAGCGGTCCTGGTGGCGCTGGCGCACGCCGGCGTCCAGGCCGGCGTGATAGGGCAGGGCCGCAATGCCCTCGCCCTCCAGCCAGGCCGCGGTCTCCTCGACCTTCTTGCGGCTCTGGCAGTAGACGATGCCGGCCTCGCCCTCGTGTTCGTCGCGGATGAAGCGCAAGAGCTGGCCCCGCGGATTGTCCTTCTCGACGATGGCATAGCGGATGTTCGGCCGGTCGAAGCTGCTGAGGAAGATGCGCGCGTCTTCGAGCTGCAGCCGGGCCAGGATGTCGGCGCGGGTGTGCTCGTCGGCGGTGGCGGTCAGCGCGATGCGCGGCACACCGGCAAAGCGCTCGTGCAGCACATTGAGCAGCAGATAGTCTTCGCGGAAGTCGTGGCCCCACTGGCTGACGCAATGGGCCTCGTCGATGGCGAACAGGCTCAACAGGCCGCGCTCGTGCAGCGAGTCGAGCTGGGCCAGGAAGCGGGTGTTGGTGATGCGCTCCGGCGCGGCGTACAGCATCACCAGCCGGCCGCTCATCATCTCGCGCTCGATGTGCTGAGCCTGCTCGCTGCTCAAGGAGGAGTTGAGAAAGGCGGCATGGACGCCGGCTTCCTCCAGCGCACCGACTTGGTCGTGCATCAGCGCGATCAGCGGGCTGACGACCACCGCCACGCCGCGGCCCTGGCGGTGGCGGGCAATGGCCGGAATCTGGTAGCACAGGCTCTTGCCGCCGCCGGTGGGCATCAGCACCAGGGCGTCGCCGCCGGCGGTCACATGCTCGGTGATGGCGGCCTGCTCGCCGCGGAAGGCGCTGTAGCCGAACACCTCTTGCAGGATGCCAAGCGGTGCGTGAAGATCTGAAGTCTGGGACATACAGGGATTAGGCCATGACTGACAAAGCCGCCGAGCTGCGCGCCAAACTGATACGCAATTTCAACGAAGCGCCAATGAAGCACGAGGTACGCGAGCCGCTGTATGACAGCCAGGGCGCGCGCCTGGCCGCCGGCACCGCCGCCATGAAGCTGGGCGCCAGCATCGACATCGTGGCTCCCGGCATGCGCAGCTGCCCCTACCACCTGCACCATGCCCAGGAGGAGATGTTCATCATCCTCGAAGGCGAGGGCACCTTGCGGGTGGCCGGGGAGTTGCTGCCGGTGAGGGCCGGCGACACGATCTTCATCCCGCCCGGTCCTGAGTATCCGCACCAGCTGATCAATACCTCAGACGCTGCGCTGAAGTACCTGAGCATCAGCACGCGCGAGAAGCCCGAGATCTGCGAATACCCCGATTCGGGCAAGTACCTGGCTTACACGCCACCCGACTTCGATGTGCTGGGCCGGGCGAAGGAGACACTGGATTACTGGGATGGTGAGGCCTGACGAGATCACGGCACCTTGTCGCCCTTGGCCGTGACCGAGCCCACACCAGCGATAGCCTTTCTTACCGACGGGTTGCCCCAGTAGCGGATCGAGCCGGCGCCTGAGAGGCTGACCACCAGATCGTCGGTGACCCAGATGTTGACGTCGCCCACCCCGGCAATCGATACCTTGGCCTTGGCCGCGCGCAGATTCTCGCCGGCGAAGTCGCCGTTGCCCGAGATACTCAGATAGAGGTTCTGCACACTGCCGGCGACCTTGGCGTCGCCCGCGCCGTTGATGGTCACGGCCAGCTGCCGGGCTGAGATGTCGGCCAGCCGCAGATTGCCCGAACCGGCAATCTTGATCGCCAGCTGCTCCAGCTTCAGCGGGCCGTCGGCGATCACATCGCCAGCCCCCTGGATGTTGATTTCCTCCAGATCGCGGGCCGTGATCAGCACCAGCGGCTTGCGCGCGTTCCAGAACTTCCAGCTGCCTGATGGCTCGATGCGCAGGCTGCCACCGTTCTGGTTCACCTCGATGCGCTTCTGGACCTCGGCATTGCCCTCAATCACGAGTTGATTGATTTCTCCCTGCACCAGGCGAATGTCCGCCGGGCCTTCGAGCAGGACGCGCTTGAAGGCACCCAGCGTGTAGGTCACGCCAGCGGGCGTGGCCTGGCCCACCAACTGCGCCTGGGCTGCGGGCAGCAGCGCCGCGCACACCAAGCACAGCGCAACGCACAGGGTCTTCATATCGCCTGGCCCCGCAACATCTTGGACACCTCGCGGCTGGCAGTGAACTTGGTGCCGTCGCGCATCTTGACGATCAGCTGCGAGGTGTCGTCGGGCGTCATCGACTCGACGAAGTCCATATTGACGATGCAGGAGCGCTGCAGTTTCAGAAAGCGGGTCGGGTCCAGCCGCTGCTCGAAGGCGGCGATAGGCAGGCGCACCATGAACTGCTTGCCACGGCTGTTGATCGCCGTGTACTTGGTGTCGGAGCGCAGGTACTCGATCTCGTCGGTGCTGAGCGGGAAGATCTTGCCCTGGTCGCGCACCAGGATGCGGGCCAGCGCATGGGTCGGCACGGCCTCGTCTTCGATGGCCTCCAGCGCCTGCAGCGGCTGGCTCGCTTGACTGGGCTGATCGGGTGGCGCCAGCTGCGTCTGCAGCGCATGGGCCACCGCCTCGTTGAAGCGCTCCTGCGAGAAGGGCTTGAGCAGATAGTCCACCGCGTGCAGTTCGAAGGCCGTCAGCGCATGCTCGTCATAGGCGGTGGTGAAGATCACCGCTGGTGGCGTGGCGCTGCGGTCACGGGCCAGTTCGCGCAGCACCTGCAGGCCGGTCAGGCCGGGCATGTGGATGTCCATCAGCACCAGTTCGGGCTTCAGCACGCGGATCTGCGCCAGCGCGCTTTCGCCATCGGCGCAGATCGCCTGCAGCTCCAGCCCGGGCAGGCCGGCGGCGCTGAATTGGGCCACCCACTCGGCCAGGCTCTCGCTGGCCAGCGGTTCGTCTTCGGCGATGAGGGTGCGTATGCGGGGCTGGTTCATTGCGGAATCCATAAGTCGGTGCGAAAGCCCGCGCCGGGCGCGGTATGGGTTTTGAGGCGGGCGCGGCCGCCGTAATCGAGCGCAAAGCGCTTGCGCAGCGCCGACAGGCCGATGCCGCTGCGGCTGGCCTCCAGCCGGGCCGGCTCGCAGCCCGCGCCGTCGTCACGCACGCACAGGGCCAGGCCTTGGGTCATGGCGTCACGCTGGGCGCTGATATGTACCTGGCCGCCCTGGGTGCGCGGCGCGATGCCGTGCTGGATGCTGTTCTCCACCAGCGGCTGCAGGCTTAAAGGGGGGATCTCGTCGTCCAGGGTCTGAGGGTCCAGCTCCCAGACGACCTGCAGGCGCTGGCCCAGGCGCAGGCTCTCCAGCGCCAGGTAGTCACGCACGAACTCGATTTCGTCGCGCAGCGCCACACGTTCGCTGCCGCCGCGCTTGGTGGCCAGCACATAGCGCAGCATGCCGGAGAAGCGCAGCAGCGCCTGCTCGGCCGCCTGGGCGTCCTTGCGGGTCAGGGCGATCAGCGAATTCAGCGTGTTGAACAGGAAGTGCGGGTTCAGCTTGCCGGTCACCGCGGCCAGCTCGGCCCGCACCAGGGCCGATTCGGCCTGCGCAGCGGCCAGCGCGCTGGCGCGCGCCCGGCGCGCATTCAGCACTGCATAAAAGCCGGCGGCCAGCGCACCGTAGACGAACAGGCCCCAGATGGCCTGCCACAGCACCGTCTGCAACAGGGTGGCGACGGCATGGTCCAGTCCGAAAAAACCCCAGGCGGCCAGGAAGCTGCTGCCCTGCCACAGGGCACTGAACAACAGCGCGGCCACCATGTGCAAGACCCATTGCAGCGGCAGGGCCAGTGCCAGCCGCTGCATCAGCCGCACCCAGGGCAGCACCAGCAGGCCCCACAGGGCGGCCGGCAGCAGTGTCCAGGTGGCCTGGTAAGCGGCCTCGAATGGCCGCCACAGGCCGCGCTGCAGGTCTGCCTGCGCGCCGGCCAGCATGAACAGCAGCCAGGCCAGGGTCCAGACCCCGGCATAGGCCAGCCACAGGCGCCAATTGCCTGGTTTGTTGGGCGTCGGGAGAGGGGCGTCGGGGGACAACATGGCGCTATCGTAGAGAACGGAGTGGCTGGACGGGGTGGTCGGCGACCAAATGCGGGGATCTTGTCCTCAACTGTGGGCCGGGCGGCATAATCCCATGCCTAACTGATTCACCGCTTCGGAGCGCACCATGGCCTCGGTCAACAAAGTCATTCTCATCGGCAACCTGGGGCGCGACCCCGAGGTTCGCTATATGCCCAGCGGTTCGGCCGTGTGCAACCTGGCCATCGCCACCTCGCGCGGCAGCAAGAACCGCGAGTCCGGTGAGCGCCAGGAAGAAACCGAATGGCACCGCGTGGCGCTGTTCGACCGCCTGGCCGAAATCGCCGGCGAATACCTGAAAAAAGGCCGCCCTGTCTATATCGAAGGCCGCCTGAAGACCCGCAAGTGGCAGGACAAGGACGGCAAGGACCAGTACACGACCGAAATCGTCGCCGAACAGATGCAGATGCTGGGCGGCCGTGATGGCGCCGGCGGTGGTGACGAAGGCGGCGGCGGTGGCAGCAGCTACGGCGGCGGTGGTGGTGGTGGCTATGGCAACCGCGGCGGCGACGCCGGCGATGGCGAGGCCCCGGCCCGCCGCGCCGCGCCGGCAGCGCGCGCACCGGCCCCTGCCCCGCGCCCGGCACCGAAGTCGTCGACCGGCTTCGACGACATGGATGACGACATCCCGTTCTGACCTGACGTCAGCCGCATGTCATGCAAAAGGCTCGTGCCCCTCGGTCACGGGCCTTTTTTTGTTGACGGCTCAAGGTCAGCCGTGGAGCCTGACCGATGACCGAGCCGCTGCACCTCAGGCCCGAGACCATCCCCGGCGTGGGCGAGCTGGGCCTGCTGCAGGGCGGTGGCATGCCGTTGCTGCGCATGCTGCTCGATGCCATTCCCGCCCGGGTGGTGGTGCTGGACGCCACCGAACATCTGGTCTATGCCAATGACGAGTTCTTCGCCTTCACCGGCCTGCATCCAAAACAGGTGCTGGGCCAGGCGATAGGGCGTGTCATCGGGCCCGAGGCCTATGCCGGCTATGCGCCGCTGCGTGAGCGGCTCAAGCTGGGCGCGCCGGTCAGCTGGGAGGGCTGGGTCAGCCTGGCCGGGCGTGGCCGGCGCTATATGCGCGAGCAGCTGATTCCCTGCGGGCCGGCCCATGCGCCTATGGACGCCACCATCGTCATCAGCCTGGACTGGACGGCGCTGAAGCAGCGCGAGGCCGAGTTGTCGGCCAAGGTGCAGGAGCTGGAGACGACCGAGGCGCTGAAGTCATCCATCGTCGACCATGCGCTGGCGGCCATCGTCTCCACCGACGCGGCGGGCCGGGTGGTCGAGTTCAATCCGGCGGCCGAGGCGATGTTCGGCCTGTCGCGCGAGCAGACGCTGGGCCGGCCGGTGGCCGAGGTGATCATCCCGATGCAGCATCGCCAGGCCCACGAGGCCGGCATGCGCCGGGTGACCGAGGGCGGGGCGCCGCGGCTGCTGGGCCGCCGGGTCGAGATGACAGCGCTGCGCGCCAATGGCACCGAGGTCCCGGTCGAGATGGTGCTATGGCGCACCATGGTCGGCGGCCAGACCTTTTATACCGCCTCGATGTTCGACCTCACCGAGAGGCGCGACGCCCAGGCCGAGATCGAGCGCCAGCGCGACGCCCTGCGCCAGACCGAGAAGCTGACCGCCATGGGCAGTCTGCTGGCCGGCGTGGCCCACGAGCTGAACAATCCGCTGGCCATCGTCGTGGGCCGGGCCAGCCTGCTGGAAGAAAAGCTGGCCCACACGCCCCACGGTGCCGATGCGCTGCGCATCCGCGAGGCTGCCGAACGCTGCGGCCGCATCGTGCGTGCCTTCCTGAACATGGCGCGCCAGCGTCCCAGTGTGCGCAGCCCGGTGCTGCTCAACGACCTGGTGCAGGCCGCCACCGACATGCTGCAGTACGCGCTGCGCAGCCATGACATCGCGCTGCAGCTGGCGCTGAGCCCCGATTTGCCCGAAATCCATGCCGACCCGGACCAGGTTGGCCAGATTGTGCTCAATCTGCTGGTCAATGCCCAGCAGGCGCTGATGGCGGTGGAGGGCCCGCGGCGCCTGAGCGTCAGCACCGGCCTGGAGCAGCGTCGCAGCGACCGCGAACCCCGCCTGTGGTTGCGCGTGCGCGACAACGGCGCCGGCGTGCCGCCCGAGTTGCGCGAGCAGATCTTCGCGCCCTTCTTCACCACCAAGGCCGAGGGCGTGGGCACCGGCATGGGCCTGGCCGTGTCGCGCTCGATCGCCCAGGCCCATGGCGGCAGCCTGCTGCTGGAGGAGGGGCCGGGCGGCGCCTCCTTCCGCCTCAGCCTGCCGCTCAGCGGCGAGGCCGGCCCGCCCTCGGCCGCGGCGCCGCTGGACGCGCTGGACAGCGTGGCCGCCGCCCGCCTGCTGGTGGTCGACGACGAGGGCCAGCTCGCCGAGCTGATGCGCGACTTTCTCTGTGGCGCCGGCTACGACGTGGCGGTGGCCGAGTCGGGCGCGGTGGCCCTGGCCATGCTGGGCGAGACGCGCTTCGACGCGATTGTGTCCGACCTGCGCATGCCCGATATCGATGGCGCGGCGCTGTGGCGTGCCGTGCGCCAGCACGACCCGGCGCTGGCCCGGCGCATGCTGTTCGTCACCGGCGACACGTTGTCGCCCAGCGCCCGGGTATTCCTGGATCAGTCCCGCTGCGCTGGCCTGGACAAGCCCTTCACGCGGGCGGAGCTGCTGCGTGCCGTGCAGCAGCTGCTTGCCGGCCCGGCCTGAGGCCCGCGGTCCCGGGCCTACAATCATCGGCAGGGCCTGGGCCACCCGTTCGCGGGGTGCCCGGGTCTTGCCCTTATTGAACTTGTCATCATCTGCTGCAATAGTGCGCGGTTCGGGTGTCGCGCCGCAGGCGCGCACCGCCTTGTCGAGACTGAAGAAGGTGCCGGTTTGAATCCAATGCTGTCTGTTGGTCCTGCGTTGCCCCAGCGTGCGCCCGTGCGCGGCTTTACCCTGCTGGAACTGCTGGTGGTGATGGTCATCATCGGCCTGCTGGCGGGCTATGTGGGGCCCAAATTCTTCGGCCAGATCGGCAAGTCCGAGGTCAAGGCCGCCAAGGCCCAGATCGACGGCCTGCAAAAGGCGCTGGACCAGTACCGCATCGACATGGGTCGCTACCCCAGCACCGAGCAGGGCCTGGCCGTGCTGGTCACCAAGCCCTCGGACGAGCCGCGCTGGGCCGGCCCCTATCTGAGCAAGGCCGTGCCCAAGGACCCTTGGCAGCACGAATTCCAGTACCGCTCGCCCGGCGAGCATGGCGAATATGACCTGCTGTCCTTCGGCAAGGACGGCCGTCCCGGTGGCGAAGGCGAAGACGCCGATCTGGTGAGCTGGTGACCCTAGGCCCTGGCATCAAGCCATGCCTGACTTCCTGATTCGCGTCTTCGACCCCGTCAACGGGGTGCAGCAAAGCCGGATCAGCGCGCCCGACCGCCATGCGGTGGCCGCCCAGCTGGGCGTGCCGCCGCAGCGCATCCTCAGCGTGCAGGAGGTGGGTGCGGCGTCGACGGGCGGTTCCAGGCTGTGGCCGGCCGCGCGCGGCACCAAGCGCTTTCCGCTGCAGCTGTTCAGCCAGGAGCTGGCCGTGCTGCTGGACGCCGGCATTGCCCTGCTTGAAGCCTTGAGCACGCTGCGCGAGAAGGAATCCCGCACCGATGTGCAAGAGGCGCTGGACGCGGTGATCGCGATGGTGCGCGAGGGCAGGGCCTTGTCTGTCGCGATGCAGGCCCAGCCGGCGGTGTTCGACGAGCTGGTCTGCGCCATCGTCGCGGCCAATGAGCGCACCGGCCAGCTGGCCCTGGCACTGAGCCAGCATGCCAAATACCTGGCCTGGGTCGAGGCGCTGCGCTCGCGCCTGGTCGCGGCCTGCGTCTATCCGCTGCTGCTGCTGATCGTCGGCGGGGCGGTGATCATGTTTTTGCTGCTGTTCGTGCTGCCGCGCTTTGCCGGCATCCTGGACGGCCTGGGCGACAAGCTGCCCTGGGCCTCGCAAGTGCTGATCAGCTTCGGCCGCGTGGCCGGCGAGCATCCCGGCCTGGCGCTGGGCGGGGCGGCGATGCTGGTGTTCGCCGGCGTGGCCGTCTGGCGCCATCCGTCCACCCATCAGGCCCTGATTCACTGGGCCTGGCGCATGCCGGGCCTGGGCCCGCGGCTGCGCGTGCTGGCGCTGGCGCGGCTTTACCGCAGCCTGGGCATGCTGCTGGCCTCGGGTGTGCCGGCGCTGGCCGCCCTGCGCATCGTGCGCGGTGTGGTCGCGCCGCCCTGGCGTGCGCCGGTGGCCGCCGCGGCCGATATGGTGGCCCAGGGCGAACGGCTGTCCGCCGCCTTCGAGGCTCAGGATCTGGCCACGCCGGTGGCGCGGCGCATGCTGCGCGTCGGCGAGCGCAGCGGCGAGCTGGCGGCGATGCTGGAGCGGGCCGCCGCCTTCCATGATGAAGAAGCCGTGCGCCTGACCGAGCTGCTGACCCGCGCCATCAATCCCATCCTGATGCTGATCATGGGTGTGGTCATCGGGGGCATCATCGTCTTGATGTATCTGCCAATATTTCAGCTGGTGGAGCAAGTCCAGTGAGCGAGAGCATCATTGATTCGACCGCCTTGTCCAGCTGGCTGCCGGCCGAATCCGGCCCCTGGCACCTTGACTTCGAGCGCTGGCCGCAGGCCCAGGCGCTGCGCTGGCGTGCGGTGCTGGCGGCTGGCGCCAAGAGCGTGCCCATGCTGCTGGCCGACCGCGAACCCGATCTGATGCTGCTGCAAAGTGTGGAGTCGCGGCTGCTGTGCCCGGTGCGCTGGTTGCGTGTGGACGCCGCGGCGCTGGAGCACTGGCTGGGCGCGGGCGAGGCCGACTTCCGCGCGCTGTCGGGTCTCGAAGAATCGCTGGCGCAGAACGGCGGCATCAACAATGTCGATGATTTGTCGGCACGCTCCTTGAGCGAGCAGGCCAATCCGGTCATGCGGCTGCTGGACGCGACGCTGTACGACGCGCTGCAGGACGGCGCCAGCGACATCCACATCGAATGCACGGCCCGCGGCGCGGTGATACGGTTCCGCGTCGATGGCGTGATGTCCATGGTGCGCAGCGTCGATGGCATCCCGGTAGCCGAGCAGCTGGTGTCGCGGCTGAAGGTGATGGCCGAGCTGGACATCGGCGAACGCCGCCTGCCGCAGGACGGCCGCTTCAAGCTGCGCGTGCAGGGCCGCGAGGTCGATTTCCGCCTGTCCATCATGCCCAGCGTGTTCGGCGAAGACGCCGTGGTGCGCGTGCTGGACCGGGCCAATATCGAGCAGGAGCATGGCCAGCTGACGCTGGACGCGCTGGGCTTCGATGCGTCTGAGCGCGCCGCCGTGCGGGCCTTGGCGCGGCAGCCGCACGGCATGCTGCTGGTCACCGGGCCGACCGGCAGCGGCAAGACGACGACGCTGTACGCCACGCTGTCCGAAATCCACACCGGCCAGGACAAGATCATCACCATCGAAGACCCGGTCGAGTACCAGTTGCCCGGCGTGGTGCAGATCCCGGTCAACGAGAAGAAGGGCCTGACCTTCTCGCGCGGCCTGCGCTCCATCCTGCGCCATGACCCGGACCGGGTGATGGTGGGCGAAATCCGCGACCCCGAGACGGCACAGATTGCGGTGCAGGCGGCGCTGACGGGCCATTTGGTGTTCAGCACCGTCCACGCCAACAACGCCTTTGACGTGATAGGCCGCTTCATGCATATGGGGCTGGACCTGTACAACGTCGTCTCGGCGCTGAACGCGGTGCTGGCCCAGCGCCTGCTGCGGCTGAATTGCAGCCATTGCGCCAAGCCCTTTCTGCCCGAACCCGAGGTGCTGGTGGCCCATGGCCTGAAGCCGGGCGAGGGCCTTTTCAAGAAGGGTGATGGCTGCGGCCATTGCCGCGGCACCGGCTACAAGGGCCGGCGCGCGGTGGCCGAGCTCTTGAAGCTGGACGACGGCCTGCGCGACCTGATCGCGGCCCGCGCGCCGATGTCGCAGATCAAGGAGGCGGCGCGCTCGCGTGGCATGCGCTCGCTGCGCAGCGTCGCGCTGGCGGCGGTTTGCCGCGGCGAAACGACTTTCGAAGAGCTGGATCGGGTGACCCTGGATGACTGAGCAGTCCACCTCCACCCTCGGCGGCGCCTTGCGGCGGCTGCGCGCACGTTGGGCCCGGCCGCAGACGCTATGGCTGCAGCCCGACGGCGTGTGTGAGCTGCAGCCCGGCGGCGCCAGCGCCGTGCAGCCCTGGACCAGCTGGTGCCAGGCCCATGCGGGTGCTGCGGCCCAGGTCTGGGTCAGCGGCGCACTGCTGCATCACCTCGTCGGCGAGGCCGGCATGCCGCTGGAGGACGACGCCGCGCTGAACGCCTATGCCAGCCAGTTGCTGGGGCATTACTTTGGCGCCGCCGCCCAGCGCTGGGCGCTGGCGCCCTGGCGCTCGGGTGAGCGCAGCGGCGCCTGCGCGCTGCAGGGGGCCGATCTGGCCCAGCTGCGGGCGGCGGCGCTTGCCCATGCCATCGATCTGCGCAGCCTGCGTCCGGCCTGGAGCGTGGCGCTGGCTGCGCTGCAGGCCAGCGAACCCGAGTGGGCGCGCGCGCCGCAGGCGGCATTGGCTTTTGTCGAGGGCCAGTTGGTGACCTGGGTCGGCTTGCAGCAGGGCCGCTGTGTGGCGCTGCGCCATGCCCGGCTCACCGAGGCGACGATGGAGTCGCTGGGCGAGGCGCTGACCCATTTGCGCGCCGAGCAGGGCCAGGGCGCTGCCGTCGAGACGCTGGTGCTGGGCTGTGGCCTGGCCGCGGCCCCGTCGCCGGTCCTCCCCGTTTGGCCTGGCGTGCGCCTGCTCGGACGTCTGGACGGCGATGCCCCGACCCTGGCCCAGCTGAGCCCGCCGGCCAAGCCCGCCGGCGCCAACCTGCCCCAGCCCGATTTCGTGGCCACCGGGCCGCGCAGCAGCCCGCTGGGCTGGGCGCTGGCCGCCACCGGCCTGCTGGTGCTGGTGACCGCCGCCTGGACGGCCAGCGAAAGCCATGCCGCCAGAGAGACCGCCCGGCAGGAGTTGGCGCAGCTGCAGAACCGCGCCCGCGGTAGGCCGGCAGCGTTGACGGCGGTGGCGGCACCGGTGGCGCGCAACAGCAGCGCCCAGGCGAGTTCGCAACAGCAGGCCCAGCTGGAGGCCACCCGCGCCGCGCGCGAGGTCGCCGGCCTGCTGCAGGAGCCCTGGGGCCAGATCTTGAGCCAGGTCGAAACCGCCGGCGGCAAGCAGGTGCAATGGCTGGGTTTTGATTACACGGCGGTGCGTGCCGAGCTGCGGCTGGAGGGCTTGAGCGCCGATCGCAAGACCGCGCTGGACGTTGTGGACCGGCTCAGCGCGCTGCCCGGCTGGCAGGATGTGGTGCTGAGCCGCCTGATGACCGGTGACCAGGGCCTGGCCGGCCTGCGGCTGGACGTCAGCGCGAAGCTCTTGCCTCAACGCCTGACCGCAGAGGCCAGGCCATGACGCGCGGCGAGTTGACCCAAACCCTGCGCCGCTTCGGCCTGCCGGGCGCCTTCGGCCTGCTGTGCCTGCTGGTCGCGGCCGTGCTGCTGCTGGGCCCGGCGCGCAGCTGGGACGCCCAGGCCAACGCAGCCCAAGCCGATGCCGACACCCTGCGCGCCAGGCTGCGCCGCCAGCCGGTGGTGGTCGAGACGCCGCAGGAAACCCAGCCCCGCCATCTGGTCGCCAGCCTGCCCGAGGTCAGCGACCGGCAGGCCCGTCTGGGCGATCTGCTGACCCTGGCACTGAAACAGGGCCTTAACAGCAGCCGCACCGAACACCGCATCACCCGCGACGACAAGCTGGGCCTGGAGCGCCTGCGCATCACCATGCCGGTGCAGGGCAGCTATGCCCAGCTGCGCGGCTTCATCGAGCAGGCGCTGCGACAGGATGCGGCCCTGAGCCTGGACAGCCTGAAGCTACGCCGCAACAACCCGGCGGCGACCGAGATCGAGGCCGAGCTGGTCTGGTCGCTGCACGCCCGCTCGGCCGTCATCGAGGGCAAACAACCATGACGCCGCGTCAGATCGCTCTCGGTGCGGGCTTGGCGGCCACCGTGGCCGCCACGGCCTGGCTGGCCTTGAGTCCGGAGGAGGAGGCCGTGGTCGCCACCGCCGGTACACGCCGCGAGGCTGTGTCCCGTGCCGACGCGCGCGCCGTCGCCGCCAGCGCCCCGGCGACCCAGGCCGCGTCGACCTGGCCGATTCGCCTCGTCGCCGAGCCGCGCGAGGCCTGGCCGGCGCCGGCCGATCCGCTGTTCGCCGCCTGGTCGCCGCCACCCCCTCCGCCGCCCCCGCCGGCCCCGCCCCCACCCCCTCCGCCGCCCCCGCGTGCGCCCAACTTCCCCTACCAGCTGATGGGCCGGATGGAAGAGGGCGGCGTGGCCCAGGCGCTGCTGTCCGGTCCGCTGCGCAGCTTCGGCGTGCGCGCCGGCGATGTGGTCGATGGCCAGTGGCGTGTCGAGCAGGTCAGCGCCACCGGTGTGAAGCTCGTCTGGATACCCGGCGGGCTGCCCCAAACTCTCAGCTTCAAACCCTCATGACACGCTCAACACCACTTTCCCTGACGCTGGGCATGCTGCTGCTGAGCCTGCTGGCCCTGTTGGCATCTTGCGCCAACCCGGCTTTGAAGCAGGCCGACGAGCTGGCCCGCGGCAACCAGCCGCTGCAGGCCCATGCCCTGCTCACCAGCGCGCTGGAGCAGGAGCCGGCCAATGCCAATCTGCGCGCCGCCCAGCTGCGCATGCGGGACCGCGCCAGCTCGCAGCTGGTGCTGCAGATCGATGCCTCCCGCTCGGCCCTGCGCTGGGACGATGCCCGCGAGTACCTGGAGCGCCTGCGCCAGCTGGAGCCCAAGCATCCGCGCCTGGCCCAGCTGCAGGCAGAGATCATCCGCGGCCAGAAGCAGGAGCGCTTGCTGGCCGAAGCCCGCCAGCTGCTGAAGGCCAATCAGCTCGGTCAGGCCGAGGCGCGCGTGCGCGAGGTCTTGATCGAGACCCCTGGCCATCCGGGCGGGCGTTTGCTGGCGCAGCAGCTGAATGACCGCAAGCCGCTGGAGGTGCTCAATACCGAGCTGTCGCCGGCCTTCCAGAAGCCGGTGACGCTGGAGTTCCGCGAGGCGCCGCTGCGCAATGTGTTCGAGGCGTTGTCGCGCAGCACCGGCATCAACTTCGTGTTCGACAAGGATGTGCGCGGCGACAGCAAGGTCACGATCTTCCTGCGCAACGTCACCCTGGACGAGGCGATGCGCGTGATCCTCAACACCCAGCAGCTGGACCGCAAGCTGCTGAACGAGAGCTCGGTGCTGATCTTCCCCAACACCCAGGGCAAGCAGCGCGAGCACCAGGAGCTGATCACCCGCACCCTGTACCTGGCCAATGCCGATGTGAAGCAGGTGCAGACCCTGATACGCACCATCGCCAAGGTGCGCGACATCTATATCGATGAGCGCCTGAACCTGATGGTGGTGCGCGACACGCCCGAGGTGATGCGCCTGGTCGAGCGGCTGATCGCCTCGGTCGATCTGCCCGAGCCCGAGGTGATGCTGGAAGTGGAGGTGATGGAGCTGGCCACCGACCGCGTGGACGCGCTGGGCCTGCAATGGCCGGATTCGGTGCAGTTCGGTCTGCTGAACCGCGACTTCAACGGCAATGTCACCGGTCTGGCCTCCGGCCAGGTCGAGATCGGCCGGCGCAACGAGTTCCGCGCCACCATCGCCAACCCGGCCCTGCTGGCCACGCTGCGCGGCACCTCGGGCAATGTGAACCTGCTGGCCAATCCGAAGATACGGGTGCGCAACAAGGAAAAGGCCAAGGTGCAGATCGGCGAGAAGCTGCCGGTGTTCACCACCACCACGGCGGTCAACGTCGGCACTTCGGCCTCGGTGTCCTATCTGGATGTGGGCCTGAAGCTGGATGTCGAGCCGACGATACAGCTGGACAACGACGTCAGCATCAAGGTGGCGCTGGAGGTCAGCAACCTGATACGCCAGGTGCAGGGGCCGGCGGGCTCGATTGCCTACCAGGTCGGCACCCGCGTCACCAGCACGACCCTGCGGCTGAATGATGGAGAGACCCAGATCCTGGCCGGACTGATCAATGACGAAGACCGCCACACGGCGGCCGGCGTGCCGGGCCTGTCTTCGCTGCCGGTGGTCGGCCGCCTGTTCGGCCTGCAGACCGACACGCGCAACAAGACCGAGGTGGTGCTGCTGATCACGCCGCGCATCGTGCGCAATCTGGCCCTGCCGGACGCCAGCTACACCCAGCTGGCGGGCGGCACCGACAGCTCGCCCGGCGCCTTCAGCAGCCTGCTGCGCAGCTCGGGCGCCAAGGCCGGGGTCGGCATCAGCAGCGGCGGTTCGGGTGCTCCGACCTTCACGGCCGTGCCGGCAGGAGCCCCGGTCGGCACGGCACCGACCGATGAGGTGGTGCTGAACTTTGCCGTCACGCCCCAGGTGGCGCCGGGCGGCACCTTGTCGGTGACCCTGAAACAGGACGGTGGCGCCACGATACGCGGCGAGGTCGAGTTCGACCCCAGCCTGCTGGCGCCTGCCCAGGCAGCGGCCAACACCGGCACCGGCCGCGTGCCCTTCGAACTGGGCCCGCGCGGCGAACGGGTGGTGGTGTTCCGCGTGCTGCCGGCCGCCACCGGCCAGATGGTGGCGGTCAACATCGTCAGCGTTTCGGCCAACGGCCAGAACGGCGAGGCGCCGACAGTGCGTCTCGATGGCCAGGGGCTGACGACGGTGGGCAAGGCGCAGTGAGATGAAAGTGAGCCCCTCGCCCTGTCTAGCCGCGCTGAACGCGGGCGAGCCCGGTCGGTCCCCCGAGGGGACGGCGATGCTTGCCGGATCGAACGGCAAGCACGTCGCCCACCGGGCCGGCTTGGGGCGGCCCGGCGCTCGGCCCGTATCCCTTTGGGCGCGTGGCTTCACCTTGGTCGAGATGCTGGTCGTGCTTGCCATCATGGGCGTGCTGGCGGCGGCGGCGCGGCCCATTCTGGAGCTTTCGGTGCAGCGCAACCAGGAGTTCGCGCTGCGCGAGGCGCTGCGCACGCTGCGCACCGGCATCGACGCCTACAAGAAGGCGGGCGAGGCCGGGCGCATTGCGGTGGCGGCCGATGCCTCGGGCTACCCCCCCACCCTGCAGGCCCTGGTGCAGGGTGTGCCCGATGCCAAGTCGCCTAAGGACATCAAGCTGTATTTCATGCGCCGCATTCCCCGTGACCCGTTCGCCGATCCCTCGGTGCCGGCCGAAGACAGCTGGGGCCTGCGCAGCTCCGAGAGCCCGCCCGATGCGCCTCAGTCCGGCCGCGATGTGTTCGACGTGTTCTCGCGTTCGGACCGCGTGGCGCTGGACGGCAGCAAGGTGAAGGACTGGTGATGACCAGGCCACTCCGCGGTTTCACCCTGATCGAGCTGCTGGTGGTGATGACCATCGTCGCTCTGCTGGCTTCCATCGTTGCTCCGCGCTATTTCGCCAGCATCCAGCGCTCCAAGGAGACGGCGCTGCGCACCTCGCTGAATGTGATGCGCGACGCCATCGACCAGTACGCCGCCGACCGCGGCCGCTATCCCGAGACCCTGGAGGAGCTGGCCCAGGCGCGCTACATCCGCGGCGTGCCCGAGGATCCGCTGACCGGCAGCGTCGAGACCTGGGTGCTGGTCACCCCGCCGCCCGACCTGCCGCTGAAGGGCGCGCTGTACGACGTGCGCAGCGGTGCCGCGGGCCGGGCTGCCGACGGACGTTTGTATGCCGACTGGTAGCCGGACCCGGCGCCAGGGCGGATTCACCTACATCGGCCTGCTGCTGTTCCTGGCCATCAGCGGCGCCGCGCTGGCCGCGCTGGGCCAGGCCTGGACCACGGCCGTGCAGCGCGAAAAGGAGCGCGAGCTGGAGTTTCGCGGGCAGGAGATCGCCGGCGCGATCCAGTCCTACCGCCTGGCCAGCCCGGACCAGGCGAACCAGCCACCGCAGTTCCCGCGCAGCCTGAACGATCTGCTGGTCGATGGCCGAGGCATCAAGCCGCGCCATCACCTGCGGCGGCTGTATGCCGATCCGCTGACCGGCAAGGCCGACTGGGTGCTGATCCCGGATCCGGCCAATCCGCTGGCCTTTCACGGCGTGCGCAGCCGCTCCGAGCAGCCGCTGATGCGCCGCCTGCGGCCCGATGGCAGCCCGATGCTGAAAGCCTCCGAATGGGTATTCCTGGCCTCGGACGGTGCCTCCGCCGCGCCCGCGCCAGCCGCCTCGGCGCCGCCGCGAGCCGCTTCAGGCAACACCTGACACGGTAGGCCCTGCCCATCGCCGGACGCGGCGCTGCGGCTTCATTCGTCCAGCCCAGAACGGTGCTCTTGCCGCACCGCGCGAGGGCGTTGCCGGGAGCGTTCTGGTGCCCCTGGGAAATCCCTGGCACGGAAAGCCGCGAGTGCCGATCGCGGGGTCTCCGCACTTACCCTAATCCCCCCCATGGATAGGGGGTGGGCAAGCCACGATGTCAAGTGCATTCCACACAACCACAATCAAGTCCTCAATGTTGTGGAATGTTTTCTTGAATATTTCACATATTGCATCGCCGGGTTCGCTGATGTCTTGGTACCGCCAAGGCTGCACAGCTCGCGCCAAACCGTGGTGTGCAACACCAAAACCATTGGTAAAGGGTTTGACTATGAAAAAGATGTTGAAAACAGCGCTTGCCATCGCGGCACTCGCCGGCATGGGCGCCGCGCAATCGGCCGTCCTCACTTTTGATGGCACGATCGACACGACGTTCGCGCCGTTCGCTCCCTTGCTGGGCCATCTGGACGAGATTCAGACCCAGGGCTTCTGGGTTGATATGTACAACACCAAGGCGGGTGCCGCCGCTGGCGATCTGGTCGGTGCCCTGGTCAATGGCGCTGACAATGCAGCCACCTGCGCCGGGCTGATCTGCCCCAGCAACAACACCAGCAACTATCTGGCAGCCCTGAACGACGGCCTGCCCGACATCGGCCGCCTCGACGGCAAGACCTTCCAGGTCACCAAGTTCGATGCCAGCTTCATCGCGGCCAGTGGCGATGTGGTCCTGCCGACCTCGCTGCTGCTGCGCGTCGAAGGCTACTCGGCCACGGCCCTGGTGTTCCAGCAAGACTTCTACCTGCCGGGCCCGTCCGCTGGTGCCTACAGCTTCGCCACCTACGCACTGAGTGCCGCGAACGCCGCCACGCCCATCGTCGACATCGCCTTCCGCGGCTATGCCTGCACGACCGCGACGACCTGCTCGCGCAGTCTCGACAAGGCCCAGTTCGCCCTGGACAACATCACCACGGCCGTGCCCGAAGCATCGACCTGGATGATGATGGGCCTTGGTTTGGCCGCCTTTGGCGCCTTTGCCCGCCGCCGCAACGCCGCCTGATCCGACGATCAGCGCCGCCTTGCCGCTTTAGCCAAACACAAAGGAATTGCAATGAAACTACGTCCCGTTTCCCTGGCCGCCCTGGCCTTGTTCGCTGGCATGAGCACTCAAGCCATCGCCCAGGAGCGCCGCACCTACATCGTCCAACTGGCCGGCGAGCCTGCCGCCAGCTATGCCGGTGGTGTTGACGGCTATGCCGCCACCCGCCCGGCCGAAGGCGCCCGCTTCAACTACCAGAACGACGCGGTCCAGGCCTATGTCAGCTATCTGCAGGGCAAGCAGCGCAGCGTGGCGGCCATCGTCGCCAACGCTCCGGTGATCGCCAACTACACCACGGTGCTCAACGGCATGGCCCTGAGCCTGACCGAGGCTGAAGTCCTGCAGCTGCGCGCCAGCCCGCTGGTGGCCGACATCCAGGCCGACGAGCCCCGTCAACTGCTGACCACCACCACCTCCAGGTTCCTGGGCCTCAGCGCTCCGGGCGGCCTGTGGTCGCAAACCGTGGGCGGCGGCTTCCTGAACAAGGGCGAGAACATCGTCATCGGCGTGATCGACGGCGGTATCTGGCCTGAGAATCCCGCCTTCGCCGACCGCGTCGATAGCAATGGCGTGCCCACCCATGACCTGAATGGCACACAGGTCTATGGCGCTCCCGCAGGTTGGGGCGGCGGCTGCGTCCCCGGCACCGGTTTCAACCCTGCCACCCATTGCAACAACAAGTTGATCGGCGCGCGTTTCTTCAATGCCGGCTTCAATGCCAACCAGCCGAATCTGCACTGGACCGACTTCGCCAACTCGCCGCGTGACTCGACGTCCGGCGGCCCGGCCGGCAACAGCGGCCATGGCGGCCACGGCACACACACCTCGTCGACCGCAGGCGGCAACGGCCTGAACCCGGCCACGGTCAGCGGCATCCCCATGGGCAATGCCTCCGGCATGGCCCCGCGCGCCCGCGTCGCGATGTACAAGGTCTGCTGGACCTTCCCGAACGCCGCCGCCACCGACGGCACCGGCAGCCAGAACACCTGCTACACGACCGACAGCGTCTCCGCCATCGACCGCGCCGTGCAAGACGGCGTGAATGTGCTGAACTACTCGATCAGCGGCAGCCAGACCGGCGTCAACGACCCTGTCGAGCAGGCCTTCCTGCGCGCCTCCAACGCCGGCGTCTTTGTCGCCGCGTCGGCCGGCAACAGCGGCCCCGCCCAGGCGGTGGCCCACCTCAGCCCCTGGCTGACCACGGTGGCCGCCTCGACGCATGACCGCTTCAACCAGGCGGACGTGAATCTGGGCAATGGCGTCAAGTACTCGGGCGCCTCGCTGAACGTGACCCCCCTGGGCTGGTCGCCGATGATCCGTGCCGAGGATGCAGGCCTGGGCGGCGGCAATGCCAATCTGTGCTTCAGCTCCGGCCCCCCGGCCGGCCAGGTGCTGCTGGATCCCGCCAAGGTGGCCGGCAAGATCGTCATCTGCACCCGCGGCAACAATGCCCGCGTGGACAAGAGCTTTGCGGTCGCCCAGGCGGGTGGCGTCGGCATGGTGATGGCCGACAACGGCGGCGGTCTGGTGGCCGAAGCCCATTCGGTGCCCACCGTGCACGTCAGCACAGCCGATGGCAACGCGATCAAGGCCTATGCCCTGACGGTCGGCCCCACCGCATCGCTGTCGACCTTCTACGCCGGCAGCGTGCCTGCTCCGGTAATGGCCAGCTTCTCGTCGCGCGGCCCCAATGCCGGTGACTCGAACCTGCTCAAGCCCGACCTGACCGCTCCTGGCGTGGACATCATCGCCGGCGTGACCGCCGACCTGACGATGGCCGAGAAGGACGCAGTGGCCAATGGCACCTTGACGCCCCGCGCCGATTTCGCCTCCTATCAAGGCACCTCGATGTCCAGCCCGCACATCGCCGGTCTGGGCGCCCTGCTGAAGCAGGCGCACCCGACCTGGTCGCCGGCCGCCATCAAGTCCGCCCTGATGACGACGACGGTCTCGACGCTGAACGACGGTCAGCCCGATATGGCCAATGGCCTGCTGCCCTGGGCGCAGGGCGCCGGCCATGTGGTGCCTAACAAGGCCACCGATCCTGGCCTGGTGTACGACGCGGGCCCCACCGACTGGATTCGCTATCAGTGCAAGGTGAACGCTGCGGGCGTCACCACCCCGGCGCCCAACAACTGCGCGACGCTGGGTGCGATCGACGAGACCTACAACCTCAACATCCCCAGCATCACCGTGGGTGCGGTGACGGGCACGACGACAGTGACACGCAAGGTGACGAATGTTGGCGGCTCCCCCGCCACCTACACGCCGACCTATGTGGCACCGACGGGCTTCTCCGTCGTCGTCTCGCCGTCTTCGCTGTCCTTGGCCGCTGGCGCCACCGGTACCTTCACCGTCAAGCTGACGGCTGCGGGCGCCGTTGAAAACGTCTGGGGCTATGGCTCGCTGACCTGGAGCGACGGCACGCACAGCGTCAAGATCCCGGTCACGGCTCGCGCTGGCAAGGCCATCACCGCACCGGCGCTGCTGACCGGTACGTCGACATCGGGCACCCGCCTGGTGACGGTCAAGACCGGTTTTGCCGGCAAGATGACCGCCAACAAGGGTGGCATGAAGAATGTGACGGTGGGTGCGCAGTTTGGTCTGGCCCCGGGTGCCCTGACTTCGGCCGGCCTGAAGACGGCCTGCACGAACGGCGTCGATCTGCCCAACGTCAAGGTCTACAACGTCGCCATCCCGGCCGGCACCATCGTCGCCCGCTTCGCCCTGCGCGATGCGGACGTCGGCACCGTCGGTGATGACAACGATATGGGCCTGCTGACGCCTAACGGTACCTGGGTCTATTCGGGTAACGACGGCTCCAACGAAGCCGTGCAGGTGGACAGCCCGGCCGCCGGCAACTACAAGGTCTGTGTGGTGGCCTACGGCGGTGCGGCAACGATGACGCACAAGCTGTCCAGCTGGGTGGTGGGTGTCGGTGATCCGGCCGGTCTGAACGTCATGCTGCCGGGCCAGGTCTTCGCTGCCGGCACCTCGACGGTGGGCTTCGCCTGGTCTGGCCTGGGTGCCAATGGCCGCTATGTCGGTGGTGCCCAGTTCAAGGACGCCGGCGGTGTGGTGCAGGCCACGACCGTGGTGCGCGTCGATACAGGCGCCGCTCCGCTGTCCGAGCCGGCCAAGGACCTGTCGCCGAAGGCGCTGTCCAAGCTGGACTGATGTGACTCAGGGCCGCCTCACGGCGGCCGGTTCTTCGAGGGGCCGCAGGCGTGATGCTTGCGGCCCTTTTTCATTGACTCGAGCCGGGTGATCCTGCCCTGTTCAGCTGGCAGCGGCCGGCCACGCAGCTGGCCCCCGGGTCGGGCAGGTACTGGCAGTTGGACAGCATGCCGCTGCGCGCCTGCTCTTCGCCTTGCAGCCTGGCATGGCGTTCGACCAGAGCCTTCAGCGCCGCCTCGTCGGTCTGCCTGGACGACCAGGCCAGATAGCCGCCGGGCCCGCCGCAGGGCTTGGAGCCGACCCCGATGCTGCGGCACTGGGCGGGCGCATCGCAGGGCGCCTCACCCACCTGGGCGAGGATGCGCGGCCACAGCACGGCGCTGGTCTCGGGAGTGGTGGTTTCCGGGGCGCTGGCGCAGGCACTGCTGAGCAGGACCAGCAAGACCAGCAGCGGCTGGCGATGGTGAGGTTTCATGCCGCCATGCTCGGGCATCGCCTCGGCGCTGGCAAGCCCGGCGTCGGTGGCGGATCAGAACCGGGCTTGCGCGCGCAGCATCAGCGCGGCTTCGCCGGGCGCGTCGGCCTGGTGGCCTGGCTGGCTGCGCAGTGCCAGCACGGCATCCAGCCAAAGCGCCTGGCCGCTGGCCAGCTTGTACGGCCGGCCATAGCTGAGCTCCAGCAACTGCTCGCGGCCGGTGGGCACCAGGCTGGCCACGCGCTGGTTGCGCTGCGGCAGGCCGAACTCGTCGAGGCCCGCCACCACATTCATCTGCAGCTGGCCTGAGATGGTGCGCATCGGCTGAGACAGCGAGACGGTCAGGCGATCACCGTCCAGCCATTGGTTGGCGCCGGCCAGGCCCAGCGACCAGGACTGGGTGCGCTGCGTGCTCAGGCCGGTGATCAGGCTGTCGGCCGTGGTGTAGCCGGGCGTGCGGCCGAAGGCGGCTTGGGCGCCCAGGGCCCAGCCCGGGGCGAGCTGCCAGCCGGCCGCGACGCTGAGCGCCTGCGTGCGTGCCTGGGGCGCCAGGGCCAGGCCGCCGCTGGATTGGCTGCCCAGATAGGCGCCACGCTCCTGCGTGCCCGTCCACGACAGGCTCAGCGCCATGTGGGAGAACTGGCGCTGCAGTTCGAGCACGGCGGCCTCGGCGCGGCTCGAGTCGGCCATCATGCCGAACTGGCCCTGCAGCGCCGGCTTCAGTCTGGAGCTCAGCACGCCCGCCTTCAGTCGCAGGCCGCCGGCCAGCGGCAGGCTGCCCCCGGCATAGGCGGCGTGGGGCACCAGGCCCAGATAGGGATTGGCCAGCGCGCTGATGCCGCGCAGGGCCTCGCCGGTACCGGTGCCGGCTAGGCCGAAATACTGGCTCGCCAGACCGAGGCCGAAGGCCTGCTCCAGTCCCTCGTCCTTGGCACGGCTCACGTAGCCGAAGGCGGCCAGCTTCTGCACGCTGTTGCGGCCCAGGAACGGCAGCGGTGCGGCGCTGGGCTGGATTTCGGGCAGTTGCAGCGCCAGGGTGAAGCGGCTGCCATCGGCCAGCACCTGCTCGGTGACCTGCAGCCGGCTGTTGTGCTCGGCCAGCATCTGGTCCAGCGACAGCGCCTGGGGCTTGATCACATTGGCGCCCAGATCGGCCTGGAAGTCGCGCTGGTAATCGTCGAAGGCAATCACCTGCAAGCCGTTGTTCTTGGCCAGATTCCAGATGGCGCCCAGCGCCGGCGAGGGGTTGATCTTGCTGTCCAGGACCTTGATCGTGCGGCCGTTCCAACTGGTGGTGGTGACGTTGCCGACCGGCTGCATGGCCTTCTCGACATTGATCAGGCCGCGGCCGTAGACGGCGTCGATACCGGGCGCGCCCAGATCGGTGGCGGTGACGAACAGGATGTTGGCCACCTGGTCGGCGCGCAGCGTCTTCCAGCGACTCTTGATCAGTGCGGCCGCGCCGCTGACGATGGGCGTGGCCATCGAGGTGCCGCTCATGCTGGCGTAGCTGGTGCCCAGATAGCTCGATGTCAGGCCCACACCGGGCACGACGACGAACCAGGCGGCGGTGTCGCCGGCGCGGTTGCTGAACGAGGCGATGACGTTCTTGGCGTCCACCGCGCCCACGGCGATGATCTGGTTGTTGGCCCAGGTCTCCTTGGCAAAGCGCGCCGGCCAGCCGGGGTTGGCCAGGCCGTCGTTGCCGGCGGCGGCGACGATCAGCAGGCCCTTGCCGATGGCGTACTTCATCGCACTGGTGTCGCCGGCCTGGCTGCCGCCCAGGCTCATATTGGCGATGTCGGCACGGCCGGCGATGGCGCGCAGCGCCGCGTCGCTCATGCCGGTATTGCCCGAGCCCTGGTCGTTCAGCACCTTCATCGGCAGCAGAGTGGCCTCGTAGGCCACACCCATCATGCCGATGCTGTTGCGGCTGGCGCCTATCAACCCGGCCACATGGGTGCCATGGCCCTTGCGGTCCATGGTGTCGGTGCTGGCGCCGCTGCCGCTGAAGTTGCTGCCGGTGAGCAGGCGTCCGCTGCCGGCGAACTCGCTGTGCAGGCCATTCAGGCCGGTGTCCAGCACCGCCACCGTCACGCCCTTGCCGGTGGCGCCGAGCGCATAGGCGGCTTCGGCCTTGATCTGGGTGATGTAGGGGCTGCGGCTCAACTCCGCCGTGGCCGCCGCCGTCTGTGCATGGGCCTGCGCCGCCGCCAGGGTGGCGAGGGCGGCAATGGCAAGACTCAGGGCGGTGTGACGACGTTGCATGGCGAACTCCAGGATCTTGAAACAGCGATCTGGGCAAGCGCCGAAACACAAGGGGGTAAAGCCTTGCGGCGGCCCCGCTGGCATACAGCACAGCGCTGCTGTACTGGGTAGCCCGGAAGCTTTGCGTCTCCGGCTTTCGCCGGATTTGCCCTGGACGTCTGGCATAGCGCCAGCGTCGGAGGCAATGGTAGGCGTTGGCGGCGGGTTTGGGGGCGTTTTGTCAGGGCGGTGGCGTGAAACCCGTCACGCCACCCGCAACTCCTCGGCCGGTTTCGTCCGGAACTCGCTGCGCCGTTCCGGTCTTGTGCGCGTAACAACGCGTTTATGATCAGGCCCAATTGCATGCATTGAATCGATGAAGAACCGTCAAATGGAACCCTGCCTGCGACACACCTTGGCAGCTGTCGGGCGCACCGCCGGTGGCGGGTGCCTGGCACTGCTGCTGTCGGCCTGCGCGAGTGGGCCGGCCTTCCTGGCCATCGAGCCCCCGCGCGACGGCGAGGCCCTTGTCTATCTGTACCGCGAGACCGGCATTCGCGCCGCGGCGTCCAGCTTCGATGTGGTGCTGGACGGGCAAGCCATGGGCGAACTGAAGAACGGCGCCTTTCTGCGCCTGGTCTATCGCGGCCCCGCCGCCTTTGTTGCCCTGCAGGTCAGGGGTTGCGAAGCGCTGAAGCGCGGCCTGGCGCTGCGCCCCGGTGAGACCGCATTTGTGCAGGCCGAGATTGTCCACGGCATGCAGGCCGTGGGTGGACAAGCGGCCTTCCTGAACAGCTGCCGCCTGCAGCGTCGCGGCGAGGCGGACGCCTTGCCGGTGCTGCAAGGTTTGCGCCGTTCTGATTGAGGCCGGGACTGCGAGCGCCACGTGCCGGTCCGTCAGGCATTGCCGCCGCTTGATCCATTGAAATGTTCAAACAACGAGTGAGGAGGAGGGACGATGAAGAGCAAGAACATCAATCTCGGGGGTTGGCGCGGATTCGGTGCGAAGCCTCTGCTTGTGCTGGCGCTCGTGCTGACACTGTCAGGCTGCGCCGTGGTGCCCAAATCCACCTTGCTGGTGAAGGGCGTACCTCCGCTAGCCGAGGCGGACGTGGCCATCCTGATGGGCGACATGCCCAGCGGCATCACCATCTTGCCGACTGCCGCGACCACCTACGCCGGCCCGGTCAAGGCGGCCATGTTCAAGCGTTTCCCCGACATCCTGCAGAAGAACGGTGTTGCGGTTCGCTCGCTGCAGAGCGCAACCGGGCCGCTGACCGAGGTGCCGCGAGAGCCCACCGTGGCGGTCAAGGGCTCGGCGCCCTACATCCTGTTGGTCAAGGCCAGGAAGTATGTGTACGAGAACGCCACGCGAGGCATCGAGTTCGATGTGGACCTGTACCAGCGCGGAGCCGTGAATCGCCTGGTCTGGGAAACCAGCGTCCGGCTGGGCCTGGCCGATGGGCAACCCAATATTCGGGCGGAACTGTTTGCGAATGATGTGTTGAAGGCGCTGAGCCAGGACGGCTTGGTCACGCTGCCGAAATCCGGGCCCATCGACATGGCCGGGAAGCCGATCGAAACCCACTTGATCTGGGAGGCGGATCGGTAGCCTGACAGCGAGACGAGGCCGCCGAGGCGGCTGAGTCACGCCGCCCGCAGGCAATCGACGATCTTCAGCCTTGCCGCCCGCCAGGCCGGCACAAAACCGCCCAAGAGGCCCATGAACAGGGCGAAGGCCAGGGTCTGCACGACGATGGCCGGGGTCAGCTTGAACTGGAAGGCCAGTTCGGAGAAGGTCTGGAAGTTGGTGGTGGAGATATTCACGCTCTGCATCAGCGCGGCAAAGCCCAGGCCTATCAGGCCGCCGACCAGGGACAGCAGCAGCGACTCGCCCAGAAAGGCGATCAGCACCGCGCCGCGGCGGAAGCCCAGCGCGCGCAGGGTGCCGATCTCGCCGATGCGCGAGGCCACGGCGGCGAACATGGTGATCATTGCGCCGACGATGGCGCCGATCGAGAAGATCACCGACAGCGCGGTGCCCAGGATGCTGATGAAGTTGGCCAGCGCCTCGGACTGGTCGGCATAGAAGCGCTGCTCGCGCTTGGGCTCGACGGTCAGGCGCGGGTCGGCGTCCAGCGTGGCCTTGATGCCATCGAAGGCATCGACGCGGGCCAGGCGGAACACCACGCTGGAAAACGCCAGGCGCCGGAAGGCCTGCATCATCTGGTTGGCGTCGCCCCAGATCTCGGAGTCGAAGCCGGTGCGGCCGGCATCGAACACGCCCACCACCACCCAGTCGCGGCCGGCAAAGCGCATGCTGTCGCCCAGCTTGGCGCCCTGAAAGCCCTGGGCCACGGCCGAGCCGGTGATGATTTCCGAGGTGCCGGGCCGGAACATGCGGCCCTCGACCAGCCTGACCTGGGGGCGCAGCTGCAGGCCGATCGCGGAGGTGCCGCGCACCGTCACATTGCTGGGTTTTCCGCTGCCGCTTTTGGGCAGATTGTTCAGCACCACCGGTTCCTTGCTGACCAGGGGCCGGCCCTCGGCGCTCAGCGCAATGCCAGGCAGGCTCTCGATGATGGCCGCCTGGTCCCGGGTGATGCCCGAGTTGATCTCGGCGCCGGCGCCCTTGCGCAGCACCATCACATTGTCCGGCTGGCCGGTGGCCACCAGCGTCGCCCGTATGCCCTCGCTCATCATCAGCACGGTGGCGAACACATAGACGACCAGGGCCATGCCGCCGGCCGTCAGCAGGGTGGTGACGCGCCGCACCCACAGATTGCGGGCGATGTAGGACATGGGAATCGCTCTCATGCCACGTGCCTGAGCCCTTGAACAATATCAATCCGGCTCATCTTCCACGCCGGCCAGGCGGCGGCCACCAGGCCGACGATCAGCGCGGCGCCCATTTGCAGGGCCATGGTGGCGGCCGAGACATGGAAGCGCGGCAGCAGGCTGCCCACGGCCGCACCGAAGCCGCTGGCCAGCGGCAGCGTCAGCAGCAGGCCCAGCAGGCCGCCCAGCAGGGCGATGAACAGGCTCTCGCCGAACAGCAGCTTGACGACGAACTCGGGCGGGAAGCCCAGCGCCTTCAGCGTGGCGTACTCGGCCAGGCGCTCGCGGGCGGTCATGGTCATGGTGTTGGCCATCACCGCCATGATGATGATGACGATGATGAAGCTGACCGCCTGTATGGCCACCAGGATGGCCTCGCTCATCGACACAAAGCCGAGCTGGAAGGCCTTCTCGGTCTCGGTCAGCGTTTCGGCCAGCGAGTTCTTGAAGGCGGCGTCGACCCGTTGCGAAATCAGCGCCGCATTGTTGGGCTCGTTGATGCCGACGATGTAGACGCCCACCGTGTCCGCGCGGTTGCCCAGGCGCTTGCGCAGGGTTTCGTTGATATAGGCCCAGTGGAACAGCAGCTGGTTCTCGTCGGTGCTGGCCTCGGCGCCGGTCCAGATGCCGCGTATCGTGAAGTTCCAGGTGCCGGGGTAGATCGTGCCCTTGATAGGCACCACGTCGCCCAGCTTCCAGCCGAACTTGTCGGCCAGCTTCTTGCCGACCACACAGCCCTTGCGGTCGCGGTAGAAGGCCAGCTTCTCCTCGTCGCTGAGCTGGTACTCGGGATACAGGGCCAGATAGCTTTGCGGATCGACCGCGAACTGCGGAAAGAAGTTGCGCGGCTCCTGGTAGATGCCGCCAAACCAGTTCGACCAGGAGATGCCGGTCACGCCATCGATGGCCTTGATGCGGCCGGCATAGCTGAGCGGCAGGCTGAAGGTCAGCGAAATCGCGCTGCGCGTCACCAGCCGCGTGCTGGAGCTGCTCTCCACGCCGGCATACCAGGCGCTGACGATGGTGCGCAGCAGGCCGAAGGCGCAGATGGCCACCACCAGGCCGACCATCGTCAGGCCGGTGCGCAGCTTGTGGCGGAACGCGTTCTTCAGCAGCAGCTTGAACAGGAACATCGTGATTCGCCGTTCAGCTCAGGCCGGGGCGTCGTCCACCAGCACACCCTTTTCCAGGTGCACCATGCGCCGAGCCCGTGAGGCCGCCTTGGGGTCGTGGGTCACCATCACGATGGTCTTGCCCAGCGACCGGTTCAGGTTGTCGAGCAGGCTCAGCACCTCTTCACCGGTGACGCGGTCCAGATCGCCTGTGGGCTCATCGGCGACGATCAGGGTCGGATCGCTGACCAGGGCACGGGCAATCGCCACCCTCTGCTGCTGGCCGCCGGACAGCTCGTTGGGGTAGTGGTCCATGCGGTCGGTCAGCATCACCATCTCCAGCGCCGCCTGCACATGCTGCTTGCGCTGCCGCGAGGACAGGCCGGTCAGCAGCAGCGGCAGCTCGACGTTCTCGAAGGCCGTCAGCACCGGCATCAGGTTGTAGAACTGGAAGATGAAGCCGACGTTGGCGGCGCGCCAGTCGGCCAGCGCGCCCTCGCTCAGGGTGGCAATGTCCACGCCGCCGATATGAATGCTGCCGGAGCTGGGTTTGTCGATGCCGGCGATCAGGTTCAGCAGCGTGCTCTTGCCCGAGCCGCTGGGGCCCATCAGCGCGACGAAGTCGCCGGCCGGCACGTCCAGATCGATGTTCAGCAGCACCGGGATCTGCTGGTCGGCGCGGGTGTAGGCTTTGGACAGCCCACGGATGCAAATCAAGGCCTCGTCGCTCATTTGGCAGCGACACTGACCTTGGCGCCGGTCTGCAGCCTGGCATCGGGCTTGAGCACCAGTTTGTCGCCGGCCTTCAGCGCGCCGGTCACCTCGAGCGCATCGCCGAGCTTGCGGCCGGTCTTGACCTCCACCGCCTCGACGGTCTGCGCGCCCGGCTCGCCCTGAATGCGCAGCACCAGCTTCTTGCCATCACGCTCGAGCACGCTGCCCGGGTTGACGGCCAGCACCTTCTGCTGGTCGGCCTCGCTGGCGGCCTGGGACAGGAAGCTGACCTTGGCACTCATCTCGGGCAGGATGCGCGGGTCCAGCTTCTCGAACTGGATTTTGGTCATCACCGTGGCCTTGGCGCGGTCCACCGTCGGCACGATGCTGCCGACCTTGCCGCGCAGCCGCAGCTCGGGCAGGGCATCCAGGGTGATCTCGACCGGCTGGCCCATTGTCGCCTTGGACAGATTGCTCTCCGACACATCGGCCTCGACCTCCAGGGTGCTCATATCGGCCATCGTCACCACCGCGCCCTGGGTGCCGGCGGCGCTGGAGAAGGGCGTGATGATGTCGCCGACATTGGCGTTCTTGACCAGCACCACGCCATCGAAGGGCGCGCGTATCTCGGTGAAGTCCTGATTGACCTGCTGCACCCGGGTCTGCGCCTGGGCCTGGGCGACGCTGGCCTGGGCCTGTGCCACGGCCGCCTGGGCGGTGGCCAGCGAGGCACGGGCGGCATCGAAGCGGCGCTGTGTGGCCTCCAGACTCTGCGCGGAGATGAAGCCCTGGCCCTGCAGGCCTTGGGCGCGCTTGAACTCGGCCTCGGCGTTCAGCTGCTCCACCTGGGCCTGGCGCACGCCAGTTTCGGCCTGACGCTGTGCCGCCTCGGCCTGGCGCACACCGGCCTGGGTGGCGGCCATCGCGGCCTGCACATCGCTGGCGTCCAGCCGCGCGATCAGCTCGCCCTTCCTGACCTTGCTGCCCTCGCGCACATTCAGCTCCAGCAGGCGGCCGGTCGCCTTGGAAGCCACCGCCGCACGGCGCTGGGCGACCACATAGCCCGAGGCGGTGAGCTGGACATACTGCTGCGAGGGATAGCTGACCAGCACGGCCGTGGCCTGCACCTCCTGCGAGCGTGGCATCAGGGCCACGGCCGCGACCCCCAGCAGCAGCACCGCCACCACGGCCCAGCGCACCCAGCGGCGGCGCTTGCGGGCGACCGGCGCACTGCGGTCTATCTTGAGCTGTGTCAGCGACGAGTTCTCGGCCATGGTGCGGTGCGCTTGAGCTTGAAGTGAGCGCATTGTGCACGGCCCGGGCCGCGGCTCGCTACCATCTCCGACCATGACACGATTCAAGCCTCGTCTGATGCAAGGCCTCAAGCCGCTCGCGCGGGCCTGGGGCCTGCTGCCGTGCCTGGTCGTGCCGCTGGTGATGGCCGAACCGCCGCCGTGCACCGCCCTGAACACCCCGACCGAGGCCTTGCGTCAGCTCAATGACCTGCGGGCCCGTGGAGCGATCTGCGGCAGGGTTGCGCTTGCCGCCGCGCCGGCCCTGCGCTGGGACGATCGCCTGGCGCAATCGGCCCAGGGCTATGCCCGCGAGCTGGCCGAGCGCGACCAGATGGACCCGCTGCGCCACAGCGTGCTGCGCGACCGTTTTCGAGGCGCCGGCTACCGCCTGCGCCTGGCCGGCGAAAACCTCGCCGCCGGCCCCGAGCAGCTGGACGAGCTGCTGGCTCTGTGGCTGGCCAGCCCGGCGCATTGCGGCAATCTGCTGGAGCCCCGCTTCGCCGATGTTGGCCTGGCCTGTGTGACCGGCCGCGCCAGCGGCGAGCCGTTCTGGGTGCTGCATCTGGGGCGAGGCCTGCAGGACTGAGCCCGGACGGACAAGGCGGAAGCTTGGCCCGCCTGGCGAAGGCCCAGCCGCGGTACAAGCGGCTGGGCTGAGGTTGGCTCAGCAGCCCTCGATGCGGTGGTCGATGATGCGGTCGCTGCGTTCGTTGACGATGTAGCGGACCACGCAGGAAAACATCACCGGGCCGGTGGGGCCCTTGAGTTGGGCCGATTTGGCGTAGAGGTGGACCACCGTGCCGTCGCGACCACGGGTGCTCGATTTCGGTGCCCCCAGCTTGGCGAACAGCTCCTGCGTCCGTGCGCCATGCCAGTGGTCCAGACTGCGGTCGAATTCGCTGCGGCGCTGCGCGTCCACCTGTGGGGCCGATGGCGGCGGCAGTGGCGCGGGTGTCACCGGCCGGGGTGCGGGCGCGGAGGCGCAGCCGGCCAGCAGCGCCGCCATCATGGCCAGACTGAAGCGTCGTGCTGCCTGCTGACTCATGCCGGACCTGCCTTTTCGCCGCAGGCCCGGCCGCGCCCCTCGGTCTTGGCGCGGTACAGCTGCGCATCGGCACGGGCCAGCAGCTCGGGCATCGGGCAGGGCCGATCGGGCGCCAGGGTTGCCACGCCCAGGCTGACCGTGACGACGGCGGCCGCCGCGGAGTCGGCATGGGCCATGGCTTGCTCGCGCACGCCGCGCTCCAGCCGGCCGGCCACCTCCAGGGCACCGACGGCATCGGTGTCGGGCAGCACGCAGACGAACTCCTCGCCGCCATAGCGGGCCAGCATGTCGGCCGGCCGATTCAGCAGCGCTGCCAGGGTGCTGGCGACGCGGCGCAGGCAATCGTCACCGGCCTGGTGGCCGTAACGGTCGTTGTAGCGTTTGAAGAAGTCCACATCGATCAACACCACCGACAGCGTCTGCCTGTTGCGTCCGGCGCGCAGGCCCTCCATCGACAGCCGCTCGTCGAAGGCGCGGCGGTTCCAGATGCCGGTCAGGCCATCGATGAAGGCCATCTGGCGCAGCAGATCGGCCTGGGCCTTCAGGGTCAGCTGGGTCCTGACGCGGGCCCGCACAATCGCCGGGCTGATAGGCTTGGAGATGAAGTCGGCGGCGCCCAGGTCCAGGCCATGGGTCTCGGCCGCCTCGTCATTGCTGGCGGTGACGAAGATGACCGGGATGTGGGCGGTGCGCGGATCGGCCTTCAGGCGGCGGCAGACCTCGAAGCCGTCGATGCCCGGCATCACCACGTCGAGCAGCACCAGGTCCGGCAGCTTGTCCAGGCAGAGGGTCAGCGCCTGCTCGCCGCTGGTGGCGACGAAGATCTGGTGCGCGTCCGCCAGTGCGCGGTACAGCGCCTGCACATTGATCTGCTGGTCATCGACGACCAGCAGTCGCGGGCGCTCCTGAGCGGCGGGCTTGGCATCATTCATCGTTCGACACGCTCCGTATCAAGGCCTGGCAGTCCAGGCGCGCCTGGGCGAAGTCCAGCGCGGCGACCGATTCGCCCAGCGCCGCCAGCGCATCGGCCCAGTGGGACTCGTGGGCCTGCTGCAACGCGGCGAACTGATCGGTGGCGGCCATGTCGTCGTCGGCCAGCAGCGCCGCCAACCGGCCCAGCTCGTGCAGCAGGCCGGCCCGGTCGGCGTCGCCGTGGGGGCGTTCGCCCGCCGGCCGCGCCATCTGGTAGTGCTGCAGTACCGCGGCCAGGTGCTCGCGTGTCTGCGCCGCCTGGTGGGTCAGCGCGGCCTGCGATTGCTGGAAGACGGCGCTGCCCGCGCCACCCTGGAAGGCCTGCTCGGCAGCCGCGGACAAGGCGGCCAGCTGGCTGGCGCCCAGCATCGCCGATTCGCCCTTCAGCGTGTGCAGCAGGCGGGCGACCTCGGCCGACTGCGAGCTCTCGAGCGAGGCGGCCAGCTCGTCGGCCACGGTATCCAGTCTGAGCAGGAAGTTCTTCGCCGAGCGCGCCCAGACATCGGTGCGGCCGCCGATGCGGGCCAGGGCCGCATCGAGATCAAGGCCGCGCGCCCGGGCCTCGGCCAGGGCGGTTTCGCCCAGCCCCGGCGGGGGCGTCGAGGCGGCCGCGGCCGGGCTCGGTGCCAGGCCGATGCGCCGCTGCAGCAGTGCCACCAGGCCGTCGATGTCAAAGGGCTTGCCGACATGCTCGTCCATGCCGGCGGCCAGGCAGGCCGCGCGGTCGTCGGCGCTGGCATTGGCCGTCATGGCGATGATCAGCAAGCGGTCCCGGCCCGGCTGCCGGCGTATCAGACGCGTGGCGGTGAAGCCGTCCATCACCGGCATCTGCACATCCATCAGCACCGCGTCAAAGCCCGGTTCGGTGTCGGCCACCGCGGCCACCCCTTGCTGGCCATCGCTGGCCAGCACCACCGCGGCGCCCTCGGCCTCCAGCAGCTCCTGCGCCACCTGCTGGTTGTTCAGGTTGTCCTCGACCAGCAGCAGGCGCAGGCCCTGCAGCCTTTGCTGGCCGGGCGCCTGGCCATTGAAGGAGGGGCCGGCCTCGTGCACGTCCGCCGGCTCGGCCTCGGCCACCGGCAGTCCGATGGTGAAACGGAAGGTGCTGCCCTGACCTTGCCGGCTGTCGAGCTCGATGCGGCCGCCCATCAGCTCGACCAGGCGCTGGCTGATCGACAACCCCAGGCCGGTGCCGCCGAAGCGCCGCGTGGTCGAGGCCTCGGCCTGCGAGAAGCTGCTGAAGATCTGCTCCTGCTGCTCCGGCGCAATGCCGATGCCGGTGTCGCGCACGGCAAACTCCAGCCGGCAGGTGTCGGCTTTGCGCTCGACCAGGCGCAGCCGCAGCACGACCTCGCCGGCGGCGGTGAACTTGATCGCGTTGCCGGCCAGGTTGACCAGCACCTGCTGCAGCCGCATGGCATCGCCGACCAGCCACGGCGGCAGCTCGGGGTCGACTTCGAAACGCAGCTCCACCGGCTTGTCGCCCAGCGTCGACGAGAGAATCACCGACAGATCGGCCAGCAGGCCGTTGACGGCGAAGGGCTGCGGATCCAGCCCCATCTTGCCGGCCTCGACCTTGGAGAAATCGAGGATGTCATTGAGCAGGCCCAGCAGGGCGCGGGCGGCACGCTCGGTCTTGCTCGCATAGTCGCGCTGGCGCGGTGTCAGTGCCGTTCGGCCCAGCAGCTTGAGCATGCCCAGGATGGCATTCATCGGCGTGCGGATCTCGTGGCTCATATTGGCCACGAACTGGCCCTTGGCAAGACTGGCCTGCTCGGCGCGGTCGCGTTCCACCTCCAGCGCATAGTTGGCCAGGCGCAGATCGGCCTCGGCGCGCTTGACGAAGCTGATGTCCATCGTCAGCGCCACCACGCCCTCCACCTTGCCATCGCGCCAGCCCGGGATCAGATGGGTCAGGGAATGCACCGGCTCACCATCAGACCATTCCTCGCGCTCCAGGCTTTGCGGCTCGCCGCGGCGGGCCGCCTCGATCAGCGGGCCGGCGGCATCGACGCGGTCCTGGCCCAGCACCTCGCCTGCGGTGTGCCCGGCCCGGGTGCTGACATCGCCGCCGTAGCGCTCGAAGAAGGCCTTGTTGGCGAACTTGAGATGCATCTCGGTGTCCCAGTAGGCGATGCGTGCCGGGATGTTGTCGGTCACCAGACGCATCAGGTGCGCGCTGTCGCGCACCACCTCCTCGGCCCGCTTGCGGTCGGTGATGTCGGTGTAGGTGGTGACAAAGCCGCCGCTGGGCAGCGGTGCGCCGCGAATGTCCAGCGTCGTGCCGTCGGGGCGCTGGCGCTCGAACTGGTGGGCCGTCGGTTGGCGGGCATAGGCCACGCGCTGGGCCACGATGGTGTCGATTTCGCCGGGCCCGTACTCGCCGCGCTCGGCGTTCCAGCGGATGATGCTTTCGAAACTTGTGCCGCCGGGGCCGAACAGATGGTCCGGCAGATCGAGCAGGCTGCGGAATTGACGGGTGTGAGCCAGCATCTGCAGGTCGGCATCGAACACGCTCAGGCCGCAGGGCAGGTTGTCCAGGATGGCCTGCAGCATGGCATTGGCCTGTGTCAGCTCCTCCTCGGCCTGCTTGCGGGCGGTGATGTCCATATGCGTGCCGGCCATGCGCTCGACCTGGCCGCCGGCATCGCGCTGAAAGACCTGGCCCCGCGACAGCACCCAGACCCAGCGGCCGTTCTTGTGGCGCAGCCGGATCTCGCACTCGTAGTGGTCGATATCGCCAGCAAAGTGGCGCTCTAGCGCGAGGTTGGAGCGCTGCAGGTCGTCCGGATGGGCCAGCGCGGACCAGGCCGCATCGGTGATGGGCCCCAGCTCCTCGCGGGTGTAGCCCAGCATCTCGGCCCAGCGCTCGTTGACCTCGGTCAGCCGCGTGGGCTCGACCCGCTCCCAGGTGCCGACGCGGGTGCCACGTAGGATGTATTCGAGGCGCTGGCGCTCGTGGGCCAGCTCGGCGGCGGCGGCCTTCTGCGCGGTGACATCGCTGCCGATTTCCATGAAGCCGGTCAGCTGGCCCTGGGCATCGTGCAGCGGCTGTATTTCGGTGTCTATCCAGTACTCGCGGCCGTCCTTGGCGCGGTTCAGTATCTCGACGCGGCACGGCTCGCCGGCGGCGGCGGCATCGGCCAGGCGCTGCAGCACCGCCCGATCGGCCTTGCCGCTGCCCAGCAGCTCGCCCGGCGTGCGGCCCTGCGCCTCGGCCGCGCCGTAGCCGCTGATGCGGGTGAAGCCTTCGTTGATCCAGTTGATGCGCAGATCACAGTCGGTGATCATCACCGCGTTGGAGGTGCTGCGCACCACCTGGGCCAGCCGGGCCAGGTCCAGGGTCATGCGCCGGGCCATCGACTCGGCGCGCAGCCGGCCCGCGGCCAGCAGCCACACCGATAGCGCCAGCAGCAGGCTCAGCAGGGCACCGCCAGCGGCCACATAGGCCGCCGCGCGGCCCTGCCGGCCGGAGGTGAAGGTGGGGGCGGCACTCAGCTGCAGCGTCATCGGGCGGCCGCCGATGACCAGGTGGCGGCTGACGCTGATGCCGGAGCGGTCGGCGCTCCCGGCACCGTCCAGTCCGGCATCGAAGACCTGCTGGTCGATGTCGCTGCCGTCGCCGAGCCGCAGCTGGATGTCCAGCTCGCGGTCGGCGATATCGGCCACGCCGGCCAGCAGCTCCCGGGCCACGATGGGCGCGTACAGCAGGCCCACCAGCGCGGCACGGCGCTGCTCCGGCCGGGTCGGGTTGGCGCCGACACGGAACACCGGCACCACGTACAGAAAACCGGCGGCGCTGCTGCGATCCTGCACCAGGTTCAGCTTCTCGCTGAGCACCGGTTCGCCGGTGTCCACCGCCCGCTCGATGGCCCGGCGGCGCACCGGCTCGGAGCCGACATCGAAACCGAGGGCGACCACGTTGTCGCGCAGCGGTTCGATGAAGCGGATCACGTAAAGCTCCTCGGCCTGGCCCGAAGTCGTGACCACAAAGCCGGGTGCACCGTCGGCCTGCACGCTGGCGGTGAAGCGCTCCAGGTCGGGGCGCATCACCCGCTGGATGAAGCCGAAGCCGCGCACTCCCGGGAACTCGACCGGCAGATTGCGCGATTCGACATAGGCCTGGAACTGGGCCTTGCTGATACCGCTGTAGGCGGCATAGACGCCGCGCGCGCCCTTCAACCCGTAGACCGGCAGCGAGAAGCGGCGCACGATCTCGGCCTCGATGCGCTCGGCATGGCGGTCGAACTGGATCTGCGCTTCGGCGGCCCCGCGCTCGGTCACCCAGAACACAGCGGTGGCCGTGAGCGCAAGGCCCAGCATCAGCGCCGCAGCCGTCATGGCGATGGCGGCGCCGCGCGCGGTCTGTCCGAACTTCATGGGTGCTGGTCTCTCCCTGGCATGCCGCCCCTGTTTCGCCGCAAGGCTACGCGACAATACAGGTTCCACGGAAGGTGAATGACATGGCTGGCCCGCACGATTCTGCACCGAAGAAGACCAAGGTCCTGCTGATCGATGACAACGCGCTGACGCGATCGGTGCTGCGCGCCATCCTGCGGGATGAGGGCTATACCGAAATACGCGAAGCCAAGGACGCCGAGGTCGGCTTCAAGCTGGTGCAGCATTTCGCCCCGGACCTGGTCTGCCTGGACATCCAGATGCCCGGCAAGAGCGGCCTGGTGCTGCTGAACGAACTGCAGATCTACGCCCCCGGCACCGGGGTGTTGATGATCACGGCCAGCGACGATCGGGAGACGATAGAAGCCAGCTTGCGCGGTGGGGCCGATGGCTACATCCTCAAGCCCTTCAATGCCGCCACCGTGCTCAAGACCGTGGCCGAGGTGCTGGCCAAGCGGCGCTGATCAGCCGGCCAGGGCCGGTGCGCGGGAGCCTGCTGCCGGCCACAGGCGCACCATCAGCGCGGCAGAGGCCGCGGCGACGGCCAGCGCCGTGACGGCCACCCAACCCCACTGCGCCAGCACCAGGCTGCCCAGGGCGGCACCGCTGGCCATGCCGGTGAACATGCCGACGAAGAGCACCGAGTTGAGGCGGCTGCGCGCGCCGGGATCGATGCCGTAGACGATGGTCTGGTGAGCGATCAGCGTGGCCTGGAAGCCGAGGTCGAAACCCACGGTGCCGGCGACGATCAGCCACAGGCGATGCTGGGGCTGCAGCAGCGGCGCCAGCGCCATCGCCGCGAATGACAGCAGCACCAGGCCGGCGCCCAGGCGTGTCACCAGCTCGGGGCCGCGGCGGTCGGCCAGGCGGCCTGCCAGCGGCGCGGCCAGCGCCCCGGCCGCGCCGGCCAGGCCGAAGGCACCCGCTGCCGCGCTGCCCAGATGGAAGGGCTCGCCGTGCAGCATCACCGCCAGGGTGGACCAGAAGGCGCTGAAGGCGACCGCCAGCAGCCCCTGGGCCAGCGCGGCGCGGCGCAGCGCGCCATGCCGCAGCCACAGGCTGGCCAGCGAACCGATCAGGGCGCCGTAGCTGAGCTGGGCGGTGGGCTGGAAGCGGGGCAGGCCGCGCCACATCGCCGCGCCGATCAGGCCGATGCTGGCCGCCGCGATGAAGAACATCGCCCGCCAGCCCAGATGTTCGGCGACGAAGCCGCTGACCACCCGCGACAGCAGAATGCCCAGCAGCAACCCGGTCATCACCGTGCCGACGGTCTTGCCGCGCTCGGCCTCGGGCGCCAGCGTGGCGGCCGCGGGCACGATGTCCTGGGCCAGGGTGGCGGCCAGGCCTATGGCCAGGCTGGCGACCAGCAGCGGACCTATCGATGAGGCGGCACCGCCCAGCAGCAGCGCCACGGCCAGTGCCGCGGTCTTGGCCAGGATGACGCGGCGGCGGTCGTAGCGGTCGCCCAGCGGCGCCAGCAGCAGGATGCCCAGCGCATAGCCCAGCTGGGTCAGGGTCGGCACGAAGCCGATGGCGCGGTCGGACGCGCCGATGTCCGCGCCGAGCACGCCCAGCATCGGCTGGCTGTAGTAGATGGCGGCCGCACCCAGGCCGGCGCCGGTGGCCAGCAGCAGCACCAGGGCCGGTGGCAGCGGCGTTGCAGTATGCGGCGATTGAATGGAAGACATGGAAACTACCTGGCTGGTTTGACGATGGCCCGAGTGTCGATGGCTTGGAGCACCTTTGGTAGTCGCTTGAATTGCACTTGTTCTATACGATTGGCGTATGAGCACCGATCTCACCGCTTCTCCGGACCGCCTCGCGCTGATGCAGACCTTCGTCACCATCGTCGAGGCCGGCAGCCTGTCGAGCGCCGCCGCACAGCTGGGCACCACCCAGCCGACCATCAGCCGCCGGCTGCAGGCGCTGGAGCGCTTGCTGGGGCTGGCACTGCTGCAGCGCTCGACCCACACGATGAAGCTGACCGCCGACGGTGAACGCTGCTTCGGGCGGGCCAAGGAGCTGCTGGCCAACTGGCTGGCCTTCGAGTCCGATCTGCGCGGTGACGGCGATGAGCCCGAGGGCATCTTGCGTGTGCTCGCTCCCCACGCTTTCGGCCAGCAGCAGCTGGTGGGGCCGCTGGCAGGCTATCTCAGGCGCTATCCGCGGGTGTCGGTGGAGTGGCTGCTGCGCGATGGCACGCCCAACTTCATTGCCGAGGGCATAGACTGTGCGATCCAGGTCGGTGAGGTCAGCGATCCGGCGGTGGTGGCGATACGGCTGTCCGAGGTGTCGCGCATCGTCGTCGCGGCGCCATCGGTGCTGGGCGGCGCGGCGCTGCCCACCCATGCCGCCGAGCTGGCCGGCCTGCCCTGGCTGGCGTTGCGCACCTTCTACCGCAACGAGATCGCGCTGACCCATGCCACCAGCGGTGAACGCTGCGTGCTGGACATTCAGCCGCGCATGAGCAGTGACAGCCTCTACGCCCTGCGCAGCGCCGCACTGCTGGGCCTGGGCGTTTGCGTGGCCTCGACCTGGCTGCTGACCGAAGACCTCGCGCAGCGGCGCCTGGTGCAGCTGACCCCGCAGTGGCAGGCCTCGTCGCTGCCCATCCATCTGGTCTACCCGCATGCCCGCTTCTACCCGGCCCGGCTGCGCCGCTTCGTCGAAGTGATACGGCAGGCCATGCCGGAGGTGATGGGGGCGGTGGCGGCCCGCAGCCCGGACTGAAGGATGGAGGGCTACAGCGCGCGCTGCACGCGCAACACGGTGGCATCACCCGGCACCGGCTCCACCTTGAAATGGAGCCTGCGTGCCAGCATCAGCATGGCCGTGTTCCCGGCGACCACCCAGCCCTCCATCGTCTTGTAGCCATCGCGCCGGGCCCGACGCACCAGGCTGGCGAGCAGGCGGGGGGCGACGCCGCTGCCGCGCCAGTCCTCGGCCACGGTGATCGCGAACTCACAGGTATCGGCGGTGTCTGGCCCCGCGGCAACGTACTGCGCGGCACCGACGATGTCGATGCCATCGGCGGCCGGAATCGTGACCACGAACGCAAACTCGCGGCCCGGCTGCGGGCGTACCCCGCGGTGCAGGGCGAGGTCGTTGAGGCGCTTCTTGTGCTGCATGAAGCGGCTGTAGCGCGACTCGCTCGACAGGCGCTCGAAGGCCTGGACGATCTCTGCCGCATCGGCCTCGGCAATGGCGCGCAGCGTCACCTCGCTGCCATTGCGCAAGACGATGCGCCGCGGACGAAAACGTGGCGGCGGCTTCATGCCGCTGCTAGGCGCCGGCACCCGCAGCGGCCTGGGTCGTTGCGGCGACATGGCCCTTGCGCAACTCGCGCCGCAGGATCTTGCCGATCTGGGTCTTGGGCAGGGGCTCGTCGCGGAACTCGACGATGCGCGGCATCTTGTAGCCGGTCAGATGCTGCTTGCAGTGGGCGAGCAGCTCGGTCTCGGTCAGCGCCGGGTCCTTGCGCACCACCACCACCTTGACCGCTTCGCCCGAGCGCTCGTCGGGCACGCCGATCGCGCCGGCCTCCAGCACCCCGGGGTGCAGGGTCAGCACATCCTCGATCTCGTTGGGGAAGACCTTGAAACCGGAGACCACGATCATGTCTTTCTTGCGGTCGGTGATGCGGATGCTGCCGCGCTCGTCCATCAGGCCCATATCGCCGGTGCGCAGCCAGCCATGGGCCGTGAACACCTGGGCGGTTTCCTCGGGCCGGTTCCAGTAGCCCTTCATCACTTGCGGTCCGTGCAGGCAGATCTCGCCCACCTGGCCCGGCGCGACGGGCTTGCCGTCGTCATCGAGGAGGGCGGCTTCGGTGCTGGGCAGCGGCACGCCGATCTGGCCGCTCCACTCCGCGACGGTGACCGGGTTGGCGATCGCCACCGGCGCACTCTCGGTGAGACCGTAGCCCTCCACCAGCGGCACGCCGGCCCGCTCCTTCCAGCGATGTGCCACCACATGCTGCACCGCCATGCCCCCGGCCACGGCGAGCTTGAGGCGGCTCAGATCGATGGCGGCGAAGCCCGGCGTGTCGAGCATGACGCGGAACAGGGTGTTGACGCCGATGATCGCCGTGAACGGTGTTTGCCGGAGCGCTTTGAGGAAGGCCGGCATGTCGCGCGGGTTGGCGATCAGCACGATTTGCGCTCCCTTGCTGAGGAAGGACAGGCAGCCCGTCAGGGCGAACACGTGGTACAGCGGCAGCGGAATGACGACCGTCTCCTCGCCGTCGCGCAGATTGGGTGCCATCCAGGCCGCCACCTGCAGCACGTTGGCCACCATATTGCCGTGGGTGAGCATCGCGCCCTTGGCCACGCCGGTGGTGCCGCCGGTGTACTGCAAGAAGGCCAGGTCGTCACGGCTGAGCGTGACTGCGTCGAGGGCCAGCCTGCGGCCGGTGGCCAGCGCCTGCCTGAACTCCACCGCGCCTTCGAGCCGCCACGGCGGAACCTGTTTCTTCACCCGCTTGACCACGATATTCGTCAGCAGCCGCTGCAGCGGCGGCAGCAGATCGCCGGCCTGCGTGGTGATCACGGTGCGCACCGGTGTGGCCTTGATCACCTGCTCCAGCGTGTGCGCAAAATTTTCCAGCACCACAACCGCCGTGGCGCCGGCATCGCTGAGCTGATGCTCGAGTTCGCGCGGCGTGTAGAGCGGGTTGACGTTCACCACCACCATGCCGGCGCGCAGCACGCCGAACAGCGCCACCGGGTACTGCAGCAGATTGGGCAGCATCAGGGCGACGCGATCGCCGCGCCGCAGTTGGGCCACCTGCTGCAACCAGGCCGCAAAGGCGCGGCTGGCCGCGTCGAGCTGCCGGTAGGTCAAGACCGCCCCCATCGAATTGAAGGCCGGCAGATCGGCGAAGCGCGCGCAGCTGGAGGCCAGCACCTCGTTCAGCGACGCGAACTGTTCCATGTCGATCTCGTCCGGAACCCCCGGCGGGTACTGGACGAGCCAGGGCTTGTGCATGTTTGCCGCTCCTTGGCCGCGGGAGAAGGCCCGCGGGCACGGTCAAGTATGCGGCCAAGGCAGCAGCGGCGAACTGCGCTGGAACAAGGGATGGTCGCTTGCGGCCGTCAGGCCCAGGCTGCGCTGATCACACCACCGCCGAGGCAGACCTCGCCGTCGTAGAGCACGGCCGATTGGCCAGGGGTGACCGCCCATTGCCTGTCGGCGAAGCTCAGCCTGAAGCCGGCGTCCTGCGCTTCGAAGCTGCAGGTTGCATCGCTTTGCCGGTAGCGGCTCTTGGCCGCGTAGGCGCCGGCCACCGGCGCATGGCCGGCCGCCCAGCTGACGTCGTCGGCGCTCAAGCCCGTGTACTGCAGCCAGGGGTGGTCGTGACCCTGCACGATGTACAGCGTGTTGGTTGCCATGTCCTTGCGCGCGACGAACCAGGGTTCGTGCTCACCGCCGCCTCGCGGCGCGCCCTTTTCCTTCACCCCGCCGACGCCTATGCCCTTGCGCTGACCCAGTGTGTAAAAGCTCAGGCCCACGTGCTCGCCGAGCTTGCGGCCGCGGTCGTCCTTGATGGCCCCGGGCTGCTGCGACAGATAGCGGTTCAGGAACTCGCGGAAGGGCCTCTCGCCGATGAAGCAGATGCCGGTCGAGTCCTTCTTCTTGGCATTGGGCAGGCCGATCTCCTCGGCCAGGCGGCGCACCTCGGTCTTGGGCAGCTCGCCGACCGGGAACAGGGTGCTGGCCAGCTGGGCCTGGTTCAGGCGGTGCAGAAAGTAGCTCTGGTCCTTCAGCGGGTCCAGGCCCTTGAGCAACTCGAAGCTGCCGTTGCGCTCACGCACCCGCGCGTAGTGGCCGGTGGCGATCTTCTCGGCGCCCAGGCGCATTGCATGGTCCAGAAAGGCCTTGAACTTGATCTCGGCGTTGCACAGGATGTCGGGGTTGGGCGTGCGGCCGGCCTGGTACTCGCGCAGGAACTCGGCGAACACGCGGTCCTTGTAGTCGGCGGCGAAGTTGACGTGTTCGATCTCGATGCCGATCACATCGGCCACCGCGGCAGCGTCAACGAAGTCGATATTGGACGAGCAGTATTCGCTGTCGTCGTCATCTTCCCAGTTCTTCATGAAGATGCCGACCACCTCGTGGCCCTGCTGTTTGAGCAGCCAGGCGCTCACCGCGGAATCGACGCCGCCGCTCAGACCCACCACCACCCGCTGCTTTTGACTGTTCATCACCATCGGCGGATTTTATCGGCCGCCCCCCGGGCCGGCTGGCGCGGGGCTATTGTTCAAGCCAGGTCTGGCAGGCAGGCCTCCAGCAGCCGCGCGATATGCACGCCGGCATGCGCCGCATGGGCCAGCACTTCTTCTATCGTGTCGGGCTGCTGGTGCTTGGAGCCGGTGGCGACATTGCAGATCGCCGACAGGCCCAGCACCTGCAGGCCGGCATGGTTGGCGGCAATCACCTCCAGCACGGTGGACATGCCCACGGCGTCGCCGCCGGCCCCGCGCATGAAGCGGCGCTCGGCCGAGGTTTCCAGCGAGGGGCCCGGCGTGGCCACGTAGATGCCGCGCTGCAGCGCGATGCCCTGCCGGTCAGCCTGCGCGGCAACAAGCTCGCGATGCGCCGGCCAGTAGGCCCGCGACAGATCCGGGAAGCGCAGGCCCAGGCGCTCGTCGTTGGGGCCGGTCAGCGGGCTGACGCCCAGCAGATTGATGTGATCGTCGATCAGCATCACCTGGCCGGGGGCGAAGTCGGGATTCAGCGCGCCGGCCGCGTTGGTGACAACCAGGTGCCGGCAACCGAGCCGGTGCATCGCGTACACCGGGCAGGCCACGTCCTGCGCCCCCCAGCCCTCGTACAGATGAAAGCGTCCTTGCATGGCCACGACCTTGCGGCCGGCCAGCCGGCCCAGCACCAGCTGGCCTGCGTGGCCGGGCGCGGTGGAGGTGGGAAAGCCGTCGATCTCGGCATAGGGAATGCGCTGCGCGTCGGCAATGGCGTCCACCAGCTGACCCAGGCCCGAGCCCAGGATCAGGCCGAGCTCGAAGGTCTCGCTCACGCCGTGCCTGCGCAGCGCGGCCTCGATGCGGCCCAGTCGTTCCATCATCGGGCTCATGGGTGCTGCTCCGCCGTGCCGAACATGGCCGCAATCGCCGCCCGGTTGGCGGCGCAGACGCCGCGCTCGGTGATCAGGCCCGTGATCAGCCGCGCGGGCGTGACGTCGAAGCCCGGGTTGGTGTCGCAGGCGCTGCCGTGCGGGGCGATGCGCACGCTCTCCAGCCGGCCATCGGCGGCAATGCCGCTGACCATGGAGATTTCGTCCGCTGCGCGGTTCTCGATGGTGATTTCGCGCAGGCCGTCGCTGACCCTCAGGTCCAGGGTGGGGGAGGGCATGGCGACATAGAAAGGCACATCGTTGTCATGCGCCGCCAGCGCCTTCAGGTAGGTGCCGATCTTGTTGCAGACATCGCCCTGGGCGGTGACGCGGTCGGCGCCAACGATGCACAGATCGACCCGGCCATGCTGCATCAGATGGCCGCCGGCGTTGTCGACGATCAGGCTGTGCGGCACGCCGTGCTGGCCCAGCTCCCAGGCGGTCAGCGAGGCGCCCTGGTTGCGGGGCCGGGTCTCGTCCACCCAGACGTGCAGCGCGATGCCGGCGTCGAAGGCCTGGTAGATGGCCGCCGTGGCGGTGCCCCAGTCGACAGTGGCCAGCCAGCCGGCATTGCAGTGGGTGAGGATGTTCAGGGGCCGCCCAGGATGGCGTGCGGCGGCGGCCTTGATCAGGGCCAGGCCGTGATGGCCCAGGCTCTGGTTGATGGCCACATCCTCGTTGCACAGCTCGGCCGCCAGCAGATAGGCCATCTGCATGCGGTCAGCCGCCGGCGCGGGCCGCAGCTGGCGGCTCAGTCGATCGAGCGCCCAGCGCAGATTGACGGCGGTCGGTCGGGTGGCCAGCAGGCGGGTGCAGGCCTCGGTCAGGACCGCATCGGAGCTGTCCTCGCGCATCGCCAACGCCAGACCGTAGGCGGCGGCCGCGCCGATCAGCGGCGCTCCGCGCACCCACATGTCGCGGATCGCGCGTTCGACATCGGCGCAGCTCGTCAGGCGCTGCGTCTCGAGGTAGTGGGGCAGGGCGCGCTGGTCGATCACGCCGACCGCACCGTCGATCTCGCACCAGATGGTGCGCCAGGGTTCGCCATTGATACGCATGAGCTTTCCGATCAGCGCAGCATTGCCGCGACATTGCCGCCATCGACGCAGATGATGTTGCCGGTGGATTTGGCCAGCTGGGCTGACAGCACAAAGGCCTGGGCCACATCGTCGGCCGTGACCTCCTGCTGCAGCAGGTTGCCAGCCATGTACTGGGCCTCGCTGACGCCCCTTGCCTGGGCGCGGGTGGCGATCATCGCGTCGTTCAGCAGGCCGGAGCGGATGCGGTCGGCATTGACCGCATTGACGCGTATGCCGTCGGCGCCATGCTCCAGCGCGTACTGCCGCACCAGGGCCAGCAGCGCCGCCTTGGCCGTGCCGTAGGCGCCGAAGTCGGGGCCCGGGTTGACCGCCTGCTTGGACACATTGAACAGCAGCGCCCCGCCCATGCCCTGGATCTGCATGGCACGCACCGCGGCCTGCGCCACGTTCTGGTGGCCGAAGAAGTTGACCTCGAAGCTCTTTCGCAATGCCGCATCGTCCAGGGTCAGCATGCTGCCCGGCGTGGCCATGCCGGCATTCGACACCAGCACGTCGACGCCGCCGAAGCGTCCCAGCACTGCATCGAAGGCGGCCTGCACCGAGCCCGCGTCGCTGACATCGCACTGCAGTGCCAGCGCATGGCGGCCTATCGATTGCGCAACGGCCTGCGCCGCATCGCCATCGAGATCGAGCAGCGCCACCTCGGCCCCGCGTGCTGCAAATGCTCGCGCGGTGGCCGCACCGATACCGCTGCCGGCGCCGGTGACGACGACGACGCGGCCCTGCTCGGGCGGCGGTTTGCTCTTGCCCAGCTTGGCCTGCTCCAGCGACCAGTACTCCATGTCGAACTCGTCCGCCTCGCCGACCGGGCTGTAGCGGCCTATCGCCTCGGCCTGCGTCACCACCTGCATCCAGCATTCGATGATGTCGGCATTGACCGCCGCCTCGGTCGCCGAGCGGCCTACGCCCACGAGCCCCAGATGGGGCACGACGATGGCGCGCGGCAGCCGGTCCAGCTCGGTCTTGATGCCGCCCACCCGGGTGTTGTTGCGGCGGAAATAGCCGTGGTAGTGGTCCTGGAAGCCCGCCAGGTGGCCGCGCAGGCTCAGCGCCCAGTCGGCGATGCGGCCCTGTTCGGGGGCCTCCAGTACCATCGGCCGCCCCTTCATCCTGATCACGTGGTCAGGGGTGGCGACGCCTCGCTGAGCGGCCTTGCTTCGACCCAGGCCGCAGGAGAACGCCCGCGCCTCGGGTGAGTCGCGCAGATCGAACACCCAGTGGCGTGCCTGCAGCGGCGACTGCTCGGCATAGGCGGCGCGCAGATGCGGGGCAATGTCGGCAATGCGGGCCAGGTGTTCCGGCGGCGCTTCGCCGGCCTCGGGCTGGCCGGCACGCGTGGCAATGAAGTTCTCGGCCAGCGTGACGAATTCGATCATCCGCTCATAGCTCTGCTGCGCGCTGTCGCCGAACGAGAACAGGCCATGCTGGCTCAACAGCAGACCCTGCGCCTCGGGCCGGGCCTCGACCGCGCGGGCCACCACCTGGGCCAGCTCGAAGCCGGGCATCACGTAGGGAATCCAGATCAGCCGCTCGCCATAGATTTGCTGGCACAGCGCCTCGCTGTCGGGCTGGTCGGCGATCACCATCGCCGCCACCGCATGGGTGTGGTCGATGTAGCGGGCCGGCACATAGGCATGGAGCAGGGTCTCGACCGAGGGCGTTGGCGCATTGCAGTCGAGCAGGTTCAGGCGCAAGACATTGACCATGTCGGGGTCGGACAGCCGGGCCAGCTGACGCAGCCGCTGCAGCGGGCCCAAGCGCACCGCCGGATGGCCGGCTGGCTCGATCTTGGCCAGATCCCAGCCGCTGCCCTTGACGCACAGCACCTCGACCTCGTCGCCAAAGATATCGCGCTGCCTCAGCTTGACCGAGGTATTGCCCCCACCATGCAGCACCAGGCTGGGGTCGCCACCCAGCAGCCGCGCCGAATAGGTGCGCAGGGCCAGCTCCGCCGGCACGTGCGGGTAGTTGTCGATACAGCGCTGCGCGTCTTCGGGCCGCCACAAACTCTTCATGCTGCTGATGCCTGAGGTTGAACAGGGCACAGCGTAGCGGGCCGCGGGCGCGACGGCCAGCGTTGGATCAAAAAATAGGTTCTTCGCCGATCTGCAGGGGTGCTGAACGACGCATGAGGCTGGGCGAGCCCGCAGCTCCGTGTCCCCCGGGCGCTTCGCGCCCTCCTCCTTTACCTACGCTGCGGGCCCACCCAGCCTCCTGCTTGTGCCACTTCGGTGCTCTGCAACGCCTGCCCTCGACGGTGGCTGGACTCGGGCTGTGGGCGTGCGCTGTTGCGCAGGTAAAGGAGGAGGCCGCAACGCGGCCGGGGGACACGGAGCAACAGCGTGCGCCCGCAGCCCGAGTCATGCTACTACCGGGGCTCGGAAAGCGCCGATGAGCAAAAAAACCAGGGGATTCAGTCGCGCAGCTCGGGCGCGTACACCGTGGCATCGGTGATCACCATGCCGAGCGGGTGGCGAATCCCGGCCAGATGGTCCTCCACGCAGCGCAGCAGCAGCGGGCTACGGTGGCGCTCGACGCTGGCGCGTATCTCGTTTACCGTCATCCACAGCGTGCGCACGATGCCGGTGTCGAGCTGCAGGCCGGGCAGCTCATCGCCGACGGTGCCGCAAAAGGCGAAGCGCATATACGTCACGTCCTCGCCGCTGGCCTGGCGATGAAAGCGCGACAGATAAACGCCCAGCAAGGCCTCGGGCTTGAACGGTCGCATCGTCTCTTCCAGCGTTTCCCGCACCACCGCCTGCTCGGGCGACTCGGCCGGGTCCAGGTGGCCGGCCGGGTTGTTCAGCTTCAGGCCCTCGGGCGTCTGCTCCTCGATCAGCAGATAGCGGCCGCCGTGCTCGATGATGGCGGCGACGGTGACGCTGGGTTTCCAGCGCAGATCGTTGTTGCTCATGCTTGGTTGCTCATGATTCTCTCGTGTCGTTCAAGCCCAGCGCGCCATTGACCATGGCCAGTATCGTTTCGCGCGCCTGGGCAAACTCCTCGCTGTCCGGCGTCGGCTTGCCCAGCAGCATGCCGGTCTGCCAGGCGAAGTCGGCGTAGGTCTGTGTCATCGCCCACAGCGTGAACAGCAGATGCGGCACCGGCACGCGCTTGATCTGGCCGGCGGCCATCCACTGCTCCAGCAGGGCCGTCTCGGCCTTGAAGGCGGGCAGCAGCTTGGCCTCGATGTCGGCGGCGCACAGCGGCGCCTGGGCCATGATCTCCAGCGCAAACAGGCGTGAGCCGGTCGGGTTGGTGAACGAAAACTGGAGCTTTTGCGTCACATAGCGCTCCAGCGCCTGACGCGGCGTCGAGGCCGGATCGGCCAGTTCGCTGAGGTCTTGCACCCAGGCGTCGAGCACATCGTTGAAGACGCGGCGGTACAGCGACTCCTTGCTCGCGAAGTAGTACAGCAGGCTTTGCTTGGACATGCCGGCGCTCGCGGCGATATCGTCCACCGACACGCCCTCGTAGCCATGGCGGGCAAAGCGCTCCTGCGCGGCGGCCAGCAGCTTGGTCTCTATCGCCAGGCGCTTGGTGTGGCGGGTTTCACTCATCCGGTCTTTTCGTCTCGCTCATTGCCTCTGACCCTAAGCAAACCGGGGGTTCCGGGGCCTAGGTGTTTCGCCCTATTTGCCAAATGCTGCACTTATCTGACCATTTGGTCAAATTCAGCCAGGAGCGACTCCCCATGAGTGAATCCAAGCAATCCGATGTGCGTGCCGGCCGCTTGAGCTCGGCCCAGCTGAAGCAGAACTTCTGCGACGCCCATCCGCCGCTGAATGCGGTGCAGGCCAATATCGAGGCCGAGCGCTGCTACTACTGCTTCGACGCCCCCTGCCAGACCGCCTGCCCGACCGGCATCGACATCCCGACCTTCATCCGCCGCATCGCCGACGGCAATCTGCGCGGCGCGGCGCGCGCCATCCTCGAAGAGAACCCGCTGGGCGGCATGTGCGCCCGGGTCTGCCCCACCGAGGTGCTGTGCGAGCAGGCCTGCGTGCGCAACACCAATGAGGACAAGCCGGTCGAGATCGGCATGCTGCAGCGCCATGCCACCGACGCGCTGTTCGCCAACCCGGGCAAGCCGCTGTTCGTGCGTGCGGCGGACACCGGAAAGCGCATCGCCGTTGTCGGGGCCGGCCCGGCCGGCCTGGCCTGCGCGCACCGGCTGGCGCTGCTGGGCCATCAGGTCAGCCTGTTCGATGCCGCGCCCAAGCTCGGTGGGCTGAACGAATATGGGCTGGCGACCTACAAGACGGTCGATGACTTCGCCCAGCGCGAGGTCGAGTGGCTGCTGTCGGTCGGGGGCATCTCGGTGCACTGCAACAAGGCCCTGGGCCGCGACATCCATCTGAATCAACTCACGGCCGACTTCGACGCCGTGTTCCTGGGCCTGGGCCTGGGCGGCGTCAATGAATTGGGCCTTGACCGGGCCGATCTGCCCGGCGTGCGCCCGGCCGTCGACTTCATCGCCGAGCTGCGCCAGGCCACCGACTATGCCGCACTACCGGTGGGTCGCAAGGTGGTGGTGATAGGCGGCGGCATGACGGCGGTGGACGCCGCCGTGCAGTCGCGCAAGCTCGGTGCCGACGAGGTGACCATCGTCTACCGCCGCGGCCCCGAGGCGATGGGTGCCAGCGGCCATGAGCAAAGCTGGGCCAAGGAGAACGGCGTGCGCATCGTCCACTGGGCCGCGCCCAAGGCGGTGCTCAGCGAGGCCGGGACGCTCAGTGGCATGGAGTTTGCGTGCACGGCGCTGCAGGAGGGCCGGCTGATAGAAACCGGGGAACGCTTCAAGCTCGCTGCCGACTGGGTGCTGGGCGCCATCGGCCAGAGCTTTGTGGCCAGTGCGCTGGAGGACAGCGGCCTGGAGCTGCAGGGCGGACGCGTCAAGACCGATGCCGAGGGCGGCACCAATCTGCCCAAGGTCTGGGCCGGCGGCGACGCCCGCTTCGGCGGCCGTGACCTGACGGTGGAGGCGGTGCAGCACGGCAAGCTGGCCGCGGCGGCAATGCACCAGCGGCTGGCTGGACGCTGATTCATACCTGACCCCAGAGCAAGCAGGAGCGAATAATCATGGCAGACCTGAGCAGCACCTTCGTCGGCATCCGCAGCCCCAACCCCTTCTGGCTGGCCTCGGCCCCGCCGACCGACAAGGAAGTCAATGTCCAGCGCGCCTTCGAGGCCGGCTGGGGCGGCGTGGTCTGGAAGACCGTCGGCGAGGACCCCTGCGTCGTCAACGTCCACGGCCCACGCTACGGCGCCATCTACGCCGCCGACCGCCGCGTGATCGGCTTCAACAATATCGAGCTGATCTCGGACCGGCCGCTGCGCACCAATCTGGACGAGATGGCACGCGTCAAGCGCAACTGGCCGGACCGCGCCGTCGTGGCCTCGGTGATGGTGCCCTGCACCGAGGCCGCCTGGAAGAACATCCTGCCGATGATTGAGGACACCGGCTGCGATGGCGTCGAGCTGAACTTCGGCTGCCCGCACGGCATGAGCGAGCGCGGCATGGGCTCGGCGGTGGGGCAGGTGCCCGAGTACATCCAGATGGTCACTGAGTGGTGCAAGCAGTATTCCAGGCTGCCCATCATCGTGAAACTCACGCCCAATATCACCGATGTGCGCCAGCCCGCGCGGGCGGCCAAGAAGGGCGGGGCCGATGCGGTGAGCCTGATCAATACCATCAACTCCATCATGGGCGTGGACCTGGAGGCGATGGCGATGATCCCCAACACCGCCGGCATGGGCTCGCACGGCGGCTACTGCGGCCCCGGTGCCAAGCCGATTGCGCTGAATATGGTGGCCGAAATCGCCCGCGACCCGCTGACCGCCGGCCTGCCGATCTCGGGCATTGGCGGCATCACCACCTGGCGCGACGCGGCCGAGTTCATCGCCCTGGGCGCCGGCAATGTGCAGGTCTGTACCGCGGCCATGGTCTATGGCTTCAAGATCGTCGAGGATCTGTGCGACGGCCTGTCCAATTTCATGGACGAGCAGGGCTACCAGAGCGTGGACCAGATGAGCGGCCGCGCGGTCAAGACCGTCACCGACTGGAAGCTGCTGAATCTGAACCATGTCGAGAAAGCCATCATCCACCAGGATGCCTGCATCCAGTGCGGCCGCTGCCACGTGGTCTGCGAAGACACCTCGCACCAGGCCATCGGTGCGACGAAAGACGGCAAGCGCTTCTTCGAGGTCAAGGAAGAGGACTGCGTGGGCTGCAATCTCTGCGTGGCGATCTGCCCGGTGCCGGGCGCCCTGAGCCTGCGCGCCTTGCAGCCCGGCGAGATCGACAAGCGCACCGGCAAGACGGTCAGCGGCGAGTACGCGAACTGGACCACGCACCCCAACAACCCATCGGCCGTCACTGCAGGCACAGCGGCCTGATGTAAACACCATTGCGGCCGGCCGAGGCGGCGGCGTACCTTCAAACACCCATTCACTCACAGGAAGCCAGCATGATGATGAACACGCGTCGATTCGCTCTCCTTGCCGCCGGCGCCGCCGCGCTGATGTCGCTGGCGCCCGCCGCCATGGCTCAGGCCAAGCTGAAGGTGGCCGCCATCTACACCGTGCCCTTCGAGCAGCAATGGGTGAGCCGTCTGCACAAGGCGCTGCTGGCAGCCCAGGCGCGAGGCGAGATCGAATACAAGGCCAGCGAGAACGTCGCCAACCCCGACTACGAGCGGGTGATGCGCGAATACGCCACCGGTGGCAACCAGCTGATCGTCGGCGAGGCCTTTGCCGTGGAAGCCGCGGCCCGCAAGGTGGCTAAGGACTTCCCCAAGGTGTCTTTCCTGATGGGCTCCTCGGGCAAGCCGCAGGCGCCCAACTTCTCGGTCTTCGACAACTTCATCCACGAGCCCTCCTACCTGGCCGGCATGGTGGCGGCCGGCGTCAGCAAGAGCGGCAAGATAGGCCTGGTCGGTGGCTTTCCCATCCCCGAGGTCAACCGGTTGATGAATGCCTTCATGGCCGGCGCCAAGGAGGTCAATCCGAAGATGCAGTTCTCGGTCAGCTTCATCAACAGCTGGTTCGACCCACCCAAGGCCAAGGAGGCGGCCTTCGCGATGATAGACAAGGGCGCCGACGTGATGTACGCCGAGCGCTTCGGCGTCAGCGACGCGGCCAAGGAGCGCGGCAAGCTGGCCATAGGCAATGTCATCAACACGCAAGACAAATACCCCGACACCGTGGTCGCCTCAGCGCTGTGGCATATGGAGCCCTCGATAGACCGCGCGATCAAGCTGGCCAAGGAGGGCAAGTTCGCCCCCGAGGACTATGGCGTCTATTCGATGATGAAGCACAAGGGTTCAGAACTGGCCCCGCTGGGCACCTTCGAGAAGAAAGTGCCGGCCGATGTGGTGACCAAGATGCGCGCCAAGGAAAAGGCCATCCTGGACGGCACGTTCACTGTCAAGATCGACGACAGCCAGCCAAAAGCCGCTTTCAACTGATCGCTGACCTGGTGCCTGCATGACCGATACCTCATGGGCCGAGCGCCGGGCCGCTCCCAAGCCGGCCCATGTCCCCTCGGGGGACCGACCGACGTATTCGTCGGGCGAGGGGCTCCATACCACCGTGCTTCGCATGCAGGGCATCACCAAGCGCTTCGGCGACTTGGTGGCCAATAACAAGATCTCGCTGGAGCTGGGCTCTGGCGAGGTGCTGGCTTTGCTGGGCGAGAACGGTGCCGGCAAGTCCACTCTGATGTCGATACTGTTCGGCCACTATTCGGCCGACGAGGGCCATGTCGAGGTCTTCGGCCAGCCGCTGCCGCCCGGTGACACCCGCGCCGCGCTGGCCGCCGGCATCGGCATGGTGCATCAGCACTTCACCTTGGCCGACAATTTAAGCGTGCTCGACAATGTGATGCTGGGCAGCGAGAGCCTGGCTGCGCTGAAGAGTGCGCGCGGCGAGGCGCTGGCCCGCTTGAAAGCCGTGGCACAGCGCTCCGGCCTGCCGGTCAATCCGCAGGCACTGGTCGGCAGCCTCTCGGTTGGCGAGCGCCAGCGCGTCGAAATACTGAAGGCACTGTATCGCGGCGCGCGCATCCTGGTGCTTGACGAGCCCACGGCCGTGCTGACGCCGCAGGAGGCCGATTCGCTGTTCGTCACGCTGCGCCAGTTGGTGGCTGAAGGGCTGGCGGTGATCTTCATCAGCCACAAACTGCACGAGGTGATGGCGATCTCGCAGCGCGTGCTGGTACTGCGCGGCGGCACCGTGGTGGCGCAGGCCAACACGGCCGACACCGACAAGGCCGAGCTGGCCCGCTGGATGGTGGGGCAGTCGGTGGTGTCGCTGCAGCGCGAGGCGGCGGTGCTGAAGCCCGACGCGCCGCTACGGCTCAGCCTGAAACAGGTCAACGCCAGCGACGGCCATGCCGCGCTGCGCGAGCTGAACCTGGACCTGCGCGCCGGCGAGATCGTCGGCATCGCCGGTGTCTCGGGCAATGGCCAGACGCTGCTGGCCGATCTGCTGTTCGGCCTGCTGCCGGCCAAGGGCGGCACGCTGCAGGTCGATGGCCAGCCGCTGGCCAAGACGCCCGCGCGCATCGTCGCCCAGGGCCTGGCGCGGATACCGGAAGACCGGCAGGCGGTGGGCATCGTCGGCGATCTGCCTATCTGGGAGAACGCCTGCGCCGAAGGCCTGCGCACGCCGGTGTTCTCGCGCTGGGGCTGGATACGCCGCCGCGCCGCGCGGGCCTATGCCGGCACGGTGCTGCAGGCCTTCGATGTGCGGGGTGCCAGCCTTGATCGCCGCACCCGCGCGCTGTCGGGCGGCAATATGCAGAAGCTGATACTGGGCCGCGTGCTGCGCCGCCCCGGTGGGGCTTCGGCCGGGGTCATCATCGCCCACCAGCCGACCTGGGGGCTGGACATCGGCGCCGTCAATTTCGTTCACGCCCAGCTGCGCGCGGCGCGCGACGCCGGTGCGGCAGTGCTTTTGATCTCCGACGATCTGGACGAGATCGAGCTGCTGGCCGACCGCATCGCGGTGATGCACCACGGCCAGCTGAGCGCGGCGCTACCGAGTGGCGACTGGAATCGCGAGCGGCTGGGTTTGGCGATGGCGGGAGCATCCCATGCGGCTTGAGGCGCGCACCCAGGTTGGTCCCCGGCTGCTGCTGATCGCTGGTATCGCCTCGTTCGCCGCTGTGATACTGATCGCCGCGCTGCTGGTGGCCGCGGCCGGTGCGCCGGTGGCCCAGACCTTTGCCTTGTTGATACAGGGCGCCTTCGGCTCGGTGTTCGCCTGGAGCGAGACGCTGACCCGTTCGATTCCGCTGATGCTCACCGGCCTGGCCGCCACGGTCGCCTTCAAGGCGCGACTGTTCAATATCGGCGGCGAGGGCCAGCTCTATGGTGGCGCGCTGGCGGCGGTGGCCGTCGGCGGCCTGCACGATGGCGTCGGCCTGGCAACGCCTGGCCCGCTGCTGTTCACCGCGATGATGGTCGCCGCCATGCTGGCCGGCGCCTTGCTGCTGCTGGGCCCGGCGCTGATGAAGCTGCGCTTCGGCGTCGACGAGGTGGTCAGCACGCTGCTCCTGAACTTCATCGTGCTGCTGGGTGTCGGTGCGATGCTGGACGGCGCGATGAAAGATCCGCTGGCCATGGGCTGGCCGCAAAGCGTGGCGCTGCAGCCCGAGCTGGAGCTGGCCAAGCTGGTCGAGAAGACGCGTGTCCACACGGGCCTGCTGTGGAGCGTCGGTGCCGCCCTGCTGCTGTGGATGATCATGCGCTTCACGACCTTGGGCTTCGACATCCGGGCGCTGGGCGCGAACTCGCGTGCGGCTGCGTTTGCTGGCGTGCCGGTGACGCGCACGGTTGTGTTGGTGGCCCTGCTGTCCGGTGGCTTGGCGGGCCTGGCCGGCGCTATCGAGGTGGCGGGTCGTACCAGCTATGTGACGCTGGACATGTCGCCGGGGTATGGCTACAGCGGCATCGTGATCGCGATGCTGGCGGGTTTGCATCCGCTGGCTGTCGTTGGGTCCAGCGTGCTGGTGGCTGGCGTTCTGGTGGGAGCTGACAGCATGAGTCGGCAGATTGGGGTGCCTAGTTATCTGGCGGATGCGGTTGTGGCTTCTGCGCTTTTGGTCGTGCTGGTGGCTGCGATGCTGACGCGGTATCGGGTTCGGTTTGAGGTGAGGGCTTCGGCATGAGCGCTGCTTTTGCGTTTTTGCTCTTGCCTATGTTGGCTGGCCGGGATGTGCGCCCGGCAGCGCACTCACTTTCTTTCGCTTCGCCGAAAGAAAGTAAGCAAAGAAAGGGCGACCCGGATGCGACGCCCCTTGGGTACAAGGGGTGCCTTCCGGTGCTCACAAGCTGGGGGGCTTTCACGCAAACTCGGCCCCGGGTACAGGGCCTCAGACAGGTGCGTGAAAGTCGCGGGCATACCGCTCCGACCCCAGCTTGCTCCGCTCCTCAGCGCCGCATACGGGAAACTCGTCTCGGCTCGCTTCGCATCGTCGCGAGTGGCCTAGTCTTCGACTTCGGCCAGCGGCCGCCGGGACGCAATCCCGGCCCTCTAGCGCGTCACGAAGCACGGTCGTTCAGAGTGGAGTCAACATGACCACCGTCCTGGACATGCTCACCACCATCCCCTTCTGGGTAGCCGTCCTCCGCGTCGCCACGCCCCTGATCTTCGGCACCCTCGGCGTGCTGCTGTGCGAACGCTCAGGCGTCCTCCACCTCGGCATCGAAGGCCTGATGGTCGTCGGCGCCTTCTCCGGCTGGTATGCCGTCTACCTCGGCGCGCCGCTCTGGGGCGGGGTCATCGCGGCTGGGGCGGTTGCCGCACTGTTCGGCCTGCTGCACGCACTGCTCACAGTCGGCCTGGCCCTGTCCCAGCACGTCGCCGGCCTGGGCCTGACGCTGCTGGGCACGGCGCTGAGTTACTTCAGCTACCGCGTCGCTTTTCCCAAGGTCAACACGCCACCGACGATCACGCCGTTTGCCGAGATGTCATGGCTGCCCATCCCCGTGCTGCAGCAGCAGACGCCGTTGACGCTGTTGGCCCTGCTGCTGGTGCCTCTGATCGGTTATGGCCTGTACCGCACGCCGGCCGGCCTGGCCCTGCGCATGGTCGGCGAGAGCCCCCAGGCGGTGGAGAGCCAGGGCATCTCGGTGGCCAAGGTGCGCACCACGGCCATCGTGCTGGGCTCAGCCTTGATGGGCGTGGCGGGAGCTTTCCTGACCCTGTCGGCCTTCAACTCCTTTTACTTCAATATGGTCAATGGCCGCGGCTGGGTCTGCGTGGCCCTGGTCGTGTTTGCCGCCTGGCGGCCGGGCAAGGCGCTATTCGGGGCGCTGCTGTTTGCCTTCTTCGACGCGCTGCAGCTGCGTCTGCAGCAGGCCAATGCGGGTGGCCTGCCCTACCAGTTCTATCTGATGCTGCCCTATCTGCTGTCGATCGCGGCGCTGATCGTCGCCTCGCGCCGGTCGGCCGCGCCGCAGGCCTTGATGAAACCCTATATCAAGGGAGAGCGCTGAACCATGTCCCAACTCGATCTGCTGATCACCCACGCGACCCTGGCCGATGGCCGCCGCAACATCGGCGTGGCCGTGCGCGAGGGCCGCATCGTCGAAGTGACGCCGGGCCTGCAGGCGCCGGCGCACGAGACGGTCGATGCCCAGGGCCTGCTGCTGAGCACGCCGTTCGTCGATGCCCATTTCCATATGGACGCCACGCTCAGCTACGGCCTGCCCCGCGTCAACCAGAGCGGCACCCTGCTCGAAGGTATCGCGCTGTGGGGCGAGCTGAAACCGCTGCTGACGCAAGAGGCCCTGGTCGAACGCGCGCTGGCCTATTGCGACTGGTCGGTGGCCAAGGGCCTGCTGGCGATACGCAGCCATGTCGATGTCTGCGACGACCGCCTGCTGGCCGTCGAGGCGCTGCTGGAGGTGAAGAAGCGCGTCGCGCCCTATCTGGATCTGCAGCTGGTCGCCTTCCCGCAGGACGGTGTGCTGCGCAGCGCCACGGCGCTGGCGAATCTGCGTCGCGCACTGGATATGGGCGTCGATGTCGTCGGCGGCATTCCGCACTTCGAGCGCACGATGAGCGACGGTGCGGCCAGCGTCAGGCTGCTGTGCGAGGAGGCCGCCGCGCGGGGCCTGCGCGTGGACATGCACTGCGACGAGTCGGACGACCCGCTGTCGCGCCATATCGAAACGCTGGCCAGCGAGTCGCATCGCCTGGGCCTGCACGGCCGCGTCACCGGCTCGCATGTGACCAGCATGCATTCGATGGACAACTACTACGTCTCCAAGCTGATGCCGCTGATACGCGAGGCCGGTGTGTCCATCATCGCCAACCCCTTGATCAACATCACACTGCAGGGCAGGCACGACACGTACCCGAAGCGCCGCGGCATGACGCGCGTGCCCGAGCTGCTGGCCGCCGGCGTGCCGGTGGCTTTTGGCCATGACTGCGTGATGGACCCCTGGTATTCGATGGGCAGCGGTGACATGCTGGAGGTCGCCCACATGGGCCTGCACGTCGCGCAGATGACCGGCCAGGCGGCGATGCGCCAATGCTTCGAGGCCGTCACCGGCACGCCTGCACAGATACTCGGCCTGGACGGCTATGGCATCGCCGCCGGCTGCCATGCCGATCTGGTGCTGCTGCAGGCGCGAGATCCGGTCGAGGCGCTGCGGCTGCGCGCCACGCGGCTCAAGGTCTGGCGCCGCGGCAAGCTGGTCGCGCAAGGCCCGGCCGCCACGCACCAGCTGCACCTGGATGGTCGCCCCGGCCAGATTGATTTCATGCCCCAGCAGTAGAAGTCCAACACCACAAGATCAACAGGAGAGCCCATGAGCAACACACATGCGATTCGATCGGCAGCGGCCGACGCCGCGCTCAGCAACGAAGATCTGCAGCCCACGCCGGCCGCCCATCGCACCTGGACCTGGAAGGACTTCGCCGCGCTGTGGGTGGGCATGGTCGTCTGCGTGCCGACCTACACCATGGCCAGCTCGATGCTGGACCAGGGCTTCAGCTGGCAGATGGCCGTCTGGCTGGTGCTGCTGGCCAACTGCATCGTGCTGATTCCTATGGTGCTGATAGGCCGCGTCGGGCCGCGCCACGGCATCCCGTTCCCCATCCTGGCGCGGGCCTCGTTCGGCGTGAAGGGCTCCAACCTGCCGGCCGTGCTGCGCGGCCTGGTGGCCTGCGGCTGGTTCTCGATCAACTGCTATTTCGGCGCGCTGGCCCTGCATGGCTTCTTCAATGTCATCGGCATGAACCTGGCCGGCCCGGGCCCGGGCGAGACGATCTCGATGTCGCAGTTCCTCTGCTTCCTGGCCTTCTGGGCCCTGCACCTGTACTTCATCTGGCATGGGCCCGAATCGATACGCAAGCTGGAGGTCGTGGCCGCGCCGCTGATGATTGCCGCCTCGGCCGCGCTGGTGATCTATCTGATCATCAAGGTGCCGGCCGGGCAGCTGTTCAACCTGCCGGTGAAGATCGTCGAGGGCGGCCCCAAGACCTGGGGTGCGCTGACCGGCCTGGTCGGCTTCTGGGCCACCTTGGCGCTGAACATCCCCGACTTCACCCGCTTCGCCAAGTCGCAGAAAGACCAGACCCTGGGCCAGGCGATAGGCCTGCCGATTCCGATGGCGCTATTCTCAATGGTCGGCGTGATCGGCTTCTCGGCCTCGGCGATTCTGTACGGCAAGGCCCAGCTCTTCCCCGACGGCCTGCTGACGCAGATGGGCACCTTCGCCTCGGGTCTCGGCCTGCTGGTGATCTTGCTGGCCAACCTGACGACCAATGTGGCGGCCAACCTGGTCTCGCCCTCGTACGACTTCAGCCAGCTGGCGCCGAGCCGGGTGAGTTTTCGCACCGGCGGCTTCATCGCCGCCACCATAGGCCTGCTGTTCATGCCCTGGAAGCTGCTGGCCACCTCGGGCGGCTATCTGTTCACCTGGCTGGGCGGCTACGGCACCCTGCTGGGCGCGATTGCCGGCATCCTGCTGGTGGACTATTACTTTGTGCGCAAGGGCGAGCTGAAGGTCGATGACCTCTACCGCCGCGGCGGCGAATACGAGTACAGCGGTGGCTGGAATGTCCATGCGCTGGCGGCCTTTGCGCTGGGCGTCTTGCCCTGCCTGCCCGGCTATCTGGTGGTGTCGGGCCTGCTGACCAAGGAGTCCGTGCCGCCGGTGCTGGTGAGCCTGTTCGACTTCGGCTGGTTCTTCAGCCTGTTCGTCGCCGGGGTCTATTACTACCTGACGGCCAAGAAGCGCTAAGGTTGAGCTGTGCTGAAGGAGTTGTTGTCATGAGTAATACCGTGTTGATACAGGGCGGCACCGTCGTCAATGCCGACCGCGAGTTCCGTGCCGATGTGCTGTGCGTCGACGGCAAGATCGCCGCCGTTGGTCTCGACCTGGAAGTACCGGCCGGCGCCACCAAACTGGATGCCAGCGGCCAGTACCTGCTGCCCGGTGGCATAGACCCGCACACCCATATGCAGCTGCCCTTCATGGGCACGGTGACGATGGACGACTTCTTTACCGGCACTGCCGCGGGACTGGCCGGCGGCACGACCAGCATCATCGACTTCGTCATCCCCAACCCGCAGCAGCCGCTGATGGAGGCCTACCGCACCTGGCGCGACTGGGCGCAGAAGTCGGCCGGTGACTACAGCTTCCACGTCGCCGTGACCTGGTGGGCCGACAGCGTGCGCGAGGACATGGGCACGCTGGTGCGCGACGAGGGCGTCAACAGCTTCAAGCACTTCATGGCCTACAAGAACGCCATCATGTGCGATGACGAAACGCTGGTGAACAGCTTCAAGCGGGCGCTGGAGCTGGGCGCCATGCCCACCGTCCATGCCGAGAACGGCGAGCTGGTGTTCCTGCTGCAGCAGGAGGTTGCCAATATGGGCATCACCGGGCCGGAGGGCCATCCGCTGTCGCGCCCGCCCATGGTTGAGGCAGAAGCCGCCCAGCGCGCCATCGCCATTGCCGATGTGCTGAACGTGCCGATCTACGTCGTCCACGTCTCCTGCACCGAGGCGGCCGATGCGATCGCCCGCGCCCGCGCCCGCGGCCAGCGCGTCTACGGCGAGGTGCTCGCCGGCCATCTGGTGATAGACGACAGCGTCTATCGCCACCCCGATTTCGCCACCGCCGCCGCCCATGTGATGAGCCCGCCATTCCGCCCCAAGGGCCATCAGGAGAATCTCTGGCGCCATCTGCAGGCCGGCAATCTGCACACCACGGCGACCGACCACTGCACCTTCTGCGCCGCGCAAAAGGCGGCGGGCCGCAACGCCTTCGCGCAGATTCCGAATGGCTGTGGCGGCATCGAGGAGCGGATGGCCGTGATCTGGGATGCTGGCGTCAACACCGGGCGGCTGACGCCCAGCGAGTTCGTTGCCGTGACCTCGGCCAACGCCGCCAAGCTGTTCAATATCTACCCGCGCAAGGGCAGCATCTCGGTCGGCGCCGATGCCGACGTAGTGCTGTGGGACCCGGCCGGCACCAAGACGCTGTCGGCCAAGACGCAGTTCTCGAAGGGCGACTACAACATCTTCGAAGGCCGCACCGTCAGGGGCGTGCCCAGCCACACGCTCAGCGCCGGCAAGATCGTTTTTGCCAACGGCGATCTGCGGGCCGAGCAGGGAGCCGGGCAGTACATCAAGCGGCCACCGTTCGCGCCGGCCTTTGGAGCGCTGGCCAAGCGCACGGCTGATTTGGCGCCCACGCCGGTGGCGCGCTGATCCCCAACGAAGGACACGATCATGGACATGACCACCACCCAAACGAATATCGACGGCCTGCGCATCAACGGCGACCGCCTGTGGGCCGCGCTGATGGAGCTGGCGCAGATCGGTGCCACCAAAAAGGGCGGCGTCTGCCGCCTGGCGCTGACCGACCTTGACCGCCAGGGCCGCGATCTGGTGCTGGGCTGGGCCAAGGCCGCCGGCATGACGGTCACCGTCGACAAGATAGGCAACGGCTTCATGCGCCGCGCCGGCCGCAACAACGCGCTGCCGCCGGTGATGACCGGCAGCCATATCGACACCCAACCCACCGGCGGCAAGTTCGATGGCAACTACGGCGTGCTGGCCGGCCTGGAGGTGGTGCGCACGCTCAATGACCACGGCATCGAGACCGAGGCGCCTATCGAGGTCGCCTTCTGGACCAACGAGGAGGGCTCGCGCTTTGTGCCGGTGATGATGGGCTCGGGCGTGTTCGCCAAGGCCTTCACCCTGGAGAAGGCCTACGCCGCCAAGGACACCGAGGGCCTGACGGTGCAGGGCGAGCTGGAGCGCATCGGCTACATCGGCAGCGAAGAGCCCGGCGCCCACCCGATAGGCAGTTATTTCGAGACGCATATCGAGCAGGGCCCGGTGCTGGAAGACCATGATGTGACCATAGGCGTCGTCAACGCCGTGCTGGGCATCAAGTGGTACGACTGCGTGGTCACCGGCATGGAGGCGCATGCCGGTCCCACGCCGATGGCCCTGCGCAAGGACGCACTGCAGATCGCCGCCAAGCTGATGCAGGAGGTGGTGGCCGTTGCCCATCGCCATCCGCCCCATGGTCGTGGGACGGTGGGCATGGTCCATGTGCATCCGAACAGCCGCAATGTCATTCCCGGCCAGGTCAAATTCAGCATAGACCTGCGCAACAACACCGACGAACTGGTCGAGGCGATGGACGCCGACATCCGCGCCACCGCTGCCCGCATCAGCGCCGAGAGCGGCCTGCCCATCACGATCGAGCTGGTGTCGCACTACCCTGCGCAGCCGTTCCATCCGGATTGCGTCGAGGCGGTGGGGCGCGCGGCAAAGAAGCTGGGCTACTCGAACATGCCCGCCGTATCAGGCGCCGGGCATGACGCCGTCTATATGGCCAAGCTCGCCCCGGCCGGCATGATTTTCATTCCCTGCAAAGACGGCATCAGCCACAACGAGATCGAGGACGCGAAGCCGGAGCACATCACGGCGGGGTGCAATGTGTTGTTGCATGCGATGCTGGAGCGGGCTGGGGTGGTTGGCTGACTGACCGCTTCCCTCGCTGGTTGTGACTGCGGAGAGCCGGGATTACGTCCCGGCGGCGGTCTCACTTTCTTTTGCTTCAACGTGGTGTGTAACCAGCCGGGACCGCTGGCAATGGGTGTTTCACATACGAAATAGCGCGACGCCCCTTCGATAACCCGGTACCGGGCCGTCTGGAACCTATGGAATACTAGGTGCCTTACACGTTAAAGCCCCAATTCTTAGGCGGATGGTCGATGCTAAAAATCATCATTTTATTTCTTTGCGCAACAATGTCTGGGTGTGTCAACACATATGTGCCACCGACAACCTCAAAGTCCCCCACTCTATCCATCTCTAGCTCGATGAGCATTCTTAGAATCTTCGAGGATGGCGATAATTGCTCAAATCCCGTAAAGATTCCAGGCGACTATATTAAGGACGGCAAGCTGGCTTCTCTACCAGTTAAAGAGGATAAGGAGATTGCATTCCATTCTGGCTACGCATCTGGAACATACGGATTAGTGACGACTTGTCAGATGATGGTCTCGTTCACTCCGAAGGGTGAATCTGACTATGAATTGCGCTTCTCATATAACCAGGCAGAGGGGCAGTGCAGAGCACAGTTACATCGCAAAAACAGATTGACCGGAGCATTCGATATCGATAGATCATTAAGAATTAGAGAGAGGCTTGTGCCTCTTTTGGAGAGTCAGCCATTTTGTGTGGCTTCATAAAATAGCGGCGATTAGGATGTTTGTATCCCAAAGTAGTCAGCGATACTAAGAGTAGCTATGGCGGCTACGTTGGCTGGCAAGTTTGCAATTTCATATTTCGCGGAGAGGAAATTGTCCATGCCGACAACACCACTGCGAAAAGTGAAAAAACCATCAAACAATCGACGATTTTCTACAGCAGTAGTCGGTGGTCGGAGCGGTATCTCGCGACGTTCACGCACTGTTTGAGGCCTTGGGCCGGGCCGAGTTTGCGTGAAAGGCCCCTCAGCTTGTGAGCACCGGAAGGGGCTCGTAGTACCCAAGGGGCGCCGCAAATATGCCGGCTCGCCTTCGGCCTCGCGTTTGCGTGAGTCGCCGCAGTGCCTCCGCGCAGGCACAGCCCCGCCAGCAGCCGGGCGCCTGTGCGGGGCTGAGGAGCGGAGCGGCTCGGGGCAGTCCGCGTCAGCGGGCGGATCAAAAAACTGACTGGGCGCGGTTGTCTGAACGCAGCGAGCAAAGCGAGCGTAGTGAGTTCTGCGCCCGCCCCGAGTCGCGAGCACCGCAAGGCAGTCGAGCCGGCCACAGGCCGGCTCGACCCCCGCACTGAAGCCCGGCGGCTGGTGGGGCTGGGCCTGCGCCGCCACCAACCGTAGCAAGTCACGGGGACGGATTCTCGCCCTGGCTTTGCAAAAGCCTTGACGGTCGGCGCGGGGCATCGACCAGTACCCTCCAAGCAGGCCTCACGCCACCACTCCCTTGCTGCGCAGCAGCGCGATCTGTTCGGCCGTGAGGCCCATCTCGCGCAGCACCGCGTCGGTGTCGTCGCCCAGGTGCGGCGCCGAGGTGCGCAGGCTGCCCGGCGTGGCCGAGAGCTTGGGCACGACGCCGGGCACGTCCACCGTGTAGCCGTCGCGGGTCTGCTGCGGCACGATCATGTCGCGGGCGCGGTAGTGCGGGTCCTCATGAATGTCCTTGGCCGTGTAGACCTTGCCGGCCGGCACGCGCGCCGCACCCAGCAGGGCCAGCACCTCGTCGACGCTGCGGGTCAGCGACCATTGCTCGATCGCCGCATCGATCTCGTTCACGCGCACCACGCGGCCGGCGTTGTTGGCCAGATCTGCAGCGTTGCCCAGGTCCGTGCGGCCGATAGCCTCCATCAGCCGCTTGAAGATGCTGTCACCGTTGCCGGCGATCAGCACATAGCCGTCGCTGCAGCGGTAGGCATTCGACGGCGCAATGCCGGGCAGGGCGCTGCCGGCGGCTTCGCGCACCGCACCGAAGGCGCTGTACTCGGGAATCAGGCTTTCCATCACGTTGAACACCGCCTCGTGCAGGGCCACGTCGATGACCTGACCCTGGCCGCCGTTGACCTTGCGGTGGTACAGGGCGGTCAGCACGCCGATCACGCCGTGCAGCGCGGCCAGCGTGTCGCCGATCGACACGCCCACGCGCACCGGCACCCGGCCCGGTTCGCCGGTCAGGTGGCGCAGGCCGCCCATGGCCTCGCCGATGGCGCCGAAGCCGGGCAGGTCGCGGTAGGGGCCGGTCTGGCCGTAGCCGGAGATGCGCAGCATCACCAGGCCCGGATTCAGCGCGCTCAGTTGCTCCCAGCCCATGCCCCACGCTTCCAAAGTGCCGGGGCGGAAGTTCTCGATCAGCACATCAGCCTCGGCAATCAGCTGGCGGGCGATGTCCTGGCCTTCGGTGGTGCGCAGGTCCAGGGCCAGCGAGCGCTTGTTGCGCGACGACACCTGCCACCAGACCGAGGTGCCGTTCTTCAGCAGCCGCCAGTTGCGCAGCGGGTCGCCGGCGCCGGGCGCCTCGATCTTGACCACATCGGCGCCGAAGTCGCCCAGCGTCTTGCCGGCAAACGGCCCGGCGATCAGCTGGCCCATCTCGATCACGCGCACGCCTTGGAGTGCGCCAGGGGGAAGCAGGGAGGGGGAGTTCATGGTCGGCTCGGCGGTGGGAGTGCGGTGCATGATGCACGCAGCCCCGGGCGCCGTAAACCGGTGTCCGGCGAGGCCGCCATCGCAGATCGCGATCGCGAACGCAGTGGCGAGCGGCTGCGCAAGCTATCGACCAGCCGCCTGGCTGCCACCGGCATCGCCTCGTCGGAGCGCATGCACAGGCACAGCTGGTTCATGGTCCAGCGTGTCGATCAGGGCCACCGTGCGCTTGCGCGCCAGGGCATGGCCGCGCGGCACGAGCAGCACCAGCTCGTCCTCGTGGTACGGAAACACCTCCAGCCCCAGCGCCGGCGTGCTGGCCGTGCAGATGCCGACGTCGGCCTCGTTTTCCAGCGTCGCGGCGGCGGCGATCGAGCCGCGTTCGACGACGCTGATGAAGAGTTTCAGCGAGAAGGGGTCAAGACGCATGGTGTGGCCATGCTACCGACCAGCCGTGGGCTGGCGCGCGTGCCGTCAGACCTCGAAGGCACTCACCAGGGCGGTCAGCCGGTGGGTCTGGCCGCGCAGCGACTCGGCCGCTGCGGCAGCCTCCTCGACCAGCGCCGCGTTCTGCTGCGTGGTGCGGTCGATGTCGGCAATCGCCAGATTCACCTCCTCGATGCCCGAGGTCTGCTCGCGGCTGGCCGAGCTGATCTCGCTGATGATGTCGGCCACCTTGCGCACCGACAGCAGCACCTCGCTCATCGTGCGGCCTGCCTCGTCCACCATGTCCGAGCCGGTCTGGGTGCTGGTCACGGCCGAGCGTATCAAGGTCTCGATTTCCTTGGCCGCCTGGGTGGTGCGCTGCGACAGCGTGCGCACCTCCGAGGCCACCACCGCGAAGCCGCGGCCGTGTTCGCCGGCGCGCGCCGCCTCGACCGCGGCATTCAGTGCCAGGATATTGGTCTGGAAGGCGATGCTGTTGATGACCGAGGTGATGTCGCCGATCTTGCGCGAGTTGTCGTTGATGGCGCTCATCGTGCCGATGACCTTGCTGACCACCTCATGGCCCTGCTCGGCCTGACGGGCAGCGCCCCGCGACAGCTCCTGGGCATGGGCGGCGTTCTGCGCGTTCTGCTTGACCGTGCTGGTCAGGTGTTCGACGCTGGAGGCGGTCTGCTCCAGCGCGCTGGCCTGCGATTCGGTGCGTGACGACAGGTCTGAATTGCCTTGGGCAATTTCGGTCGAGGCGCCATCGATGGCATTGGCACCCATGCGGACCTCGCTGACCATGCGCGCCAGGCTGTCACGCATATCGCGCAGCGCGCTCAGCAGCAGCGTGGCTTCATCACTGCCGCTGAGTTCGATGTCCGAAGCCAGGTCTCCCTTGGCGACACGGGCCGCCGCATCAACCGCGGTCTGCAGCGGCCGGGTGATGCTGATGGTCAGGCGCCAGGCGGTGATGGCGGCCAGGGCCAGCAGCAGGATGCCCGCGACCGTGATGGTGCGCTCGGTGTTGCGGTTGCTGGCGTTGGCCTGCTCCGTGGCATTGGCCGTGTGCTGCTTCTGCATCTTGATGAAGGTGGCCAGCTCGGCATTGGCCTGGTTCAGCAAGGGATCGATCTTGCCGGTGATCACGGCGCCGGCCTGCTCGGTGTTGAACTGGGCGGCCAGATCGACGGCTTCCTTGAAGTGCTTCTCCATCAAGGTGTCGATCTCGCCCAGACGCTTGAACACGGCGCGCTCGTCGGCATCGAGTTCGGTGGCTTCAAGCTTGGTGCGCGTGGCGAGGTAGTTGCTGCGTTCCTTCTTCGCCTCGGCCTCATCCTTCTGCACCGCCTCGACCTTGGTCTGCAGGCCCATGTTCCGCACCGCCACCGCGCTGCTGAGCAACGCGTGGCGCATGGCCACCGCCTGATCCTCCTGCGCGGCCGACACCTGCAGTGTCTGCAGCAGGGCACCACGGCTGCTTGCATTGCTGACCATGGCTCCCACCAGCATGGCGCTGGCGGAGGCCAGGATCACGCCGAAGCCCAGCCCGAAGCGGGCGCCTATCTTCAGGTTACGCAGATTCATGACGGTGACGATTCCCGGGAAAAGAAAGGCCCGCAACACAGCTGCGGGCCTGCTGAGGCCGGCCTGCTGCAGAGCAGCGCGGCCGGCGCGGAGGTTCAGCCTTTGTAGATGCCGCAGCCGACCAGCGTATCGCCGACCCGCTCCAGGTACATGGCCTTGCCTTCAATCTTCTGCGTGGTCGGGTTCAGGAACTTGTAGCCCTCGACCCAGCCCTTGCCTTTGGTCTTGGCCAGATCGACGAACATCTGGATCAGCGGCTTGCCATCCGGGTCCTTCAGGCCGATCAAGTCCTTGCCCACCAGTTTGGGGTTGGCGCCCTGCGCCAGGTTCTTGCCGTTCAGGTCGTAAACAATGATGTAAAGGTCACGATCTTTGAAGGACTTGCCATTGGTGAACTCTTCGTACGACTTCTCCGGCCCGTTGGCCTTGATATAGGCCACGGCCTTCTTGACCATGGCCTCGGCCTCGGCCGCCGTGCCTTGATCGGCGGCCTGGGCGGTGCCCAGCAGGGTGAGGCTCGTCAGTGCTGCGCACACAAAACCCTTGAGTACTGAAAAAAACTTCATTGACTGTCTCCGTTGGAAAGCTGGGTGAATCCTGAGGATCGCGATGCGGACATGCCGCGGGCTCGTGCTGCCTGTATATCGGCAGGCATGCCCGAGGGTTGATGCATGCTGTCAATTAAACCCAGGAGCGGACGCCATGTCCTCTGCATTTGGCGGGTCTCGTCACATTCGCGACAGCATTGCCGGCAATACTTGGCACCTGCCGCCTGAGCGGTCGTGGCCGGGCTTCATCGGGCTTGATGCGAATCAAGGCGGCAGAGCGCGCAGTTCGCACAATCCGGGTGGGTACGGCGCTAGGATGCCGCTATCTTTTTTTCAATGCGCCGGCCTGCTTGTGCCATGCGGCGCCGGCGGCTTTCATGGCCTCAGCAATCGGGAGGCAAGACCTTGACCAGGTCCAGCGACACAGACAACGGCGTCAATCCGTACTACCTCGATCATGTGGTGGCTGCGGGCCGCGACTACGAGGTTGAGGCCAGCGAGGACATCATCGCCGGCAACGGCATGAAGCTGCTGGCCAAGGGCTCACGCATCAATGTCGACGTGCGTGACCGGCTGCTGCAGCACAAGCTGAGCAAGCCGCTGGAAGACTGCGTACAGGTCGTTGATGGCGTTGCCCCGGCGCGCTTTGCCGCCATTGCCGAGGACTTGCTTGATCAGCATGCCCTGCTGGCCGCGCTCTGCGCTGGCAAGCGTGGGCAGCAGGCCGTGCCCGATTCGCTGGCCAGGTTGCCGCTGAGCCTGCCCCTGCAGTCCCTGCTGACCGTTTATGGCGAGCATCAGGGCGATCGCCTCCAGCACACGGTCGGGGTGGCCATGATCGCGATGGCACTGGCCCGGCAGCTGCGGCCGGGCGAGATCGACCATCACCGCATGCTGACCCTGGCCGGCCTGGTGCATGACGTCGGCGAGCTTTATATCGACCCGGCCCTGCTGCGCCGCGGCGTCCGGCTGGGCCCCGAAGAATGGAAGCACATCGTGCTGCACCCGGTGGTGGGCCACCGCGTGCTCGGCAAGATGCAGGGCGCCGGTGTGGCCGTCGCCAATGCGGTGCTGATGCACCACGAGCGGCTGGACGGCTTTGGCTATCCCTACGGCGTTGGCGGCGACCGCCTCTCGCTTGATGGCCAGATCCTTGGTGCGGCCGAGTGGCTGATGGCGATGATCGAATCCGGCGTTTCACCGCTGGAGCGCGCCAGCATTGCCACCAAACTGGTGCCCGGCGAGTTCAACAGCGAGTTGCTCGAGTGGGTGGCGGCCTCGGCGCGCGCCAGTCCCGGCATGGAGGTGGCGGCGGCGTCCACCGAGTCGCTGGAACTGGCGCTGCCACGCGTGGAGCGCATGGCCGCGGTGCTGGGCCGGTTCACCCGCCTGCGCGGCTGGATCGATGAACGCCGAAGCCAGGCAGGCGACGAACTCGGCAAGCTGCTGCAATCCGGTGTGCAGCGCATGCTGCGCATCCAGATGGCCTTCTCCAGTGCCGGGCTCGATGCAGCCGAACCTGCCGCCCTGCTGCGCGAACTGGCCGCCGTGCCCGACCCCCGCCTGCACCTGGAGGTGAATCTGGTGATGCGCGAGCTGGAATGGCGTTTGCGCGAACTGGAGCGCGATTCGCTGCTGCGCAGCGGCCTGCTACGCACCGAGGAGGATGCGGTGATGCGCGAGCTGATTGGCCGGCTGAAGGGGGAGGTCTCGACCGAGCTTGCCTAGCCTTTGCCGGAGGCGGGTCGGGCGTTTGTCCCGATGCGTGGACAATGTGCACCCGACGGCGGCCTGACGCTGCCGGCACCGACCCCCACAAGAAAGCAGCAAGCGATGTCGATTCAATGGTTCCCCGGCCACATGCACCTGACGCGTCAGGCCATTGCCGAGCGCATCAAGGACATCGACGTGGTGCTGGAAATGCTCGATGCGCGGCTGCCGGGGTCCAGTGCCAATCCCTTGCTGGCCGAGCTGACCAGGGCCAAGCCGGCACTGAAAGTGCTGAACAAGCAGGATCTGGCCGATGTGGCGCGCACAGCGCTGTGGCTGGACCATTACAACGCCAGGCCGAACACGCGGGCAATCAGCCTGGATGCCAGCGTCACCGCGCCGGCCAAGGCCTTGATCAAGGCCTGCCAGGAGCTGGCGCCGCTGCGCGGCGGGCTGACCAAGCCGATGCGGGTGCTGGTCTGCGGCATCCCCAACGTCGGCAAGTCGACCTTGATCAACACGCTGACCGGCAAGCGCGCGGCCAAGACCGGTGACGAGGCCGGCGTCACCAAGGCCGAGCAGCGCATCAACCTGGCGCCCGACTTCGTGCTCTACGACACCCCGGGCGTGCTGTGGCCCAAGATCATCGTTGCCAAGAGCGGCTACAACCTGGCGGCCAGCGGCGCCATCGGCCGCAATGCCTTTGACGAGGAGGAAGTGGCGCTGGAGTTGCTGCACTACCTGATCCCCAACTACGGCTCGGCGCTGCAGGCTCGCTACCAGCTGGAGGTGGTCGAGGGCCAGAGCGACGAGCAGGTGCTGGAGGCGGTGGCACGCAAGCGCGCGCCGCTGCTGGGCAAGGGCCGGGCCAATCTGCAGAAGGCGGCCGAGATCGTGATCCACGACTTCCGCCATGGCGTGCTGGGTGCCATCAGCCTGGAGACGCCGGACGAATTCGCCGCCTGGCATGCCGAGGGCCACAAGCTGGACGCAGAGCGCAAGGCCAAGAAACAGTCGCTGCAGGAGCAGGGACTGATCAAGGTCAAGCCGCCGAAGAAGGTCAAGGCGGACGCCCGGGCCAAGGGCAAGGCTTAGCTGCACGCCCTGGGTACGGCACCGAGGGCGCCGGCCCGATCTTTGTGTAAGCTCCGGGTCAGTCAAGCAACAACAAGCCCGAGGAGTGCTGCATGCTGATCGGAGTCCCTAAAGAGACCGCCCACGGGGAGACACGCGTGGCCGTGACCCCCGAGACGGCCAAGAAACTGAAGGCGCAGGGCCACACCCTCAAGGTGGCCTCGGGCGCGGGCCTGGGCGCAAGCGTCACCGACGAGGCCTATGTCGCCGCCGGTGCCGAGATTGCCAGCCAGGCCGAGGCGCTGGGCGCCGACCTGGTGCTCAAGGTGCGCAGCCCGTCGGAGCAAGAACTGACCCTGATGAAGTCAGGTGCCAATCTGGTCGGCATGCTCAACCCCTTCGACCGCGACGGTCTGCAGCGCCTGGCCACGGCCGGCCTGACCAGCTTCGCGCTGGAGGCCGCACCGCGCACCACCCGGGCGCAAAGCATGGACGTGCTGTCCAGCCAGGCCAATATCGCCGGCTACAAGGCCGTGATGATGGCCGCCGACAAGTACCAGCGCTTTTTCCCGATGCTGATGACCGCCGCCGGCACGGTGAAGGCTGCCCGCGTCGTGATCCTGGGCGTCGGTGTGGCCGGCCTGCAGGCGATTGCCACGGCCAAGCGCCTGGGCGCGGTGATCGAGGCCTCGGATGTGCGGCCCTCGGTCAAGGAGCAGGTCGAGTCGCTGGGCGCCAAGTTCATCGACGTGCCCTACGAGACGGCAGAAGAGAAAGAAGCGGCCGAAGGCGTCGGCGGCTATGCCAAGGCTATGCCGCAAAGCTGGCTGGACCGCCAGAAGGTCGAGGTGGCCAAGCGCGTGGCCGCGGCCGACATCGTGATCTCGACCGCCCTGATTCCGGGCCGCGCCGCGCCGGTGCTGGTGACCGAGGAGATGGTCAAGGCGATGAAGCCGGGCTCGGTGATCGTCGATATCGCGGCCGGCAAGGGCGCCAACGGCGTGGGCGGCAATTGCCCGCTGAGCGTGGCCGACCAGACGGTGGTGGTGCATGGCGTGACCCTCATCGGCGAGACCAATCTGGCCGGCCTGGTGGCCGCCGATGCGAGCGCCCTGTACGCCCGCAATGTGCTGGACTTCCTGAAGCTGGTGCTGCCCAAAGACGGGGGCTTCTCCGTGCCGATGGATGACGACATCGTGGCCGCCTGCCTGATGACGCAGGGCGGTGCGGTCAAGCGCGCCTGAAGCCCATAGAACAAGGAGAACACCATGGACATCGTTTCACCCACCGTCACCAACCTGATCATCTTCGTGCTGGCCATCTACGTCGGCTACCACGTGGTCTGGAACGTCACCCCGGCCCTGCACACGCCGCTGATGGCCGTCACCAATGCAATCTCGGCCATCGTCATCGTCGGCGCCATGCTGGCCGCGGCCCTCACCGAAACCGACCTGGGCAAGGCCATGGGCACCCTGGCCGTGGCGCTGGCTGCCGTCAATGTGTTCGGCGGCTTTCTGGTGACGCGACGAATGCTGGAGATGTTCAAGAAGAAGGACAAGAAGGCCGCAGGAGGCAAGCCATGAGTCTCAATCTCGTCACGCTGCTCTACCTGTTCGCCAGCATCTGCTTCATCCAGGCGCTGAAGGGCCTGTCACACCCGACCACCTCGATACGCGGCAATTTCTTCGGCATGCTGGGCATGGCCGTGGCGGCGCTGACGACAGTCGCGCTGATCGTCAAGCTGGCGAATGGCGAGTTGTTCGGCCTCAGCTACGTGCTGGTCGGCCTGGTCATCGGCGGCGGCATGGGCGCCTATATGGCCAACAAGGTCGAGATGACCAAGATGCCCGAACTGGTCGCCTTCATGCACAGCATGATCGGCCTGGCGGCGGTGTTCATCGCGGCCACGGCCGTGGTCGAACCCTATGCCTTCGGCATCACCGTCAAGGGTGGGTTGATTCCGGGCGGCAACCGCATCGAGCTGGCGCTGGGCGCCTTCATCGGCGCGGTCACCTTCAGCGGCTCGGTGATTGCTTTCGGCAAGCTCAGCGGCAAGTACAAGTTCCGCCTGTTCCAGGGTGCACCGGTGACCTTCACCGGACAGCACAAGCTGAACCTGGCCCTGGGTCTGGCGGCGGCCTTCTTCTGCTTCGGCTTCTGGCATTCGCAGAGCTGGATGGACTTCGGCATCATCATCGCGCTCGGCTTTCTGCTGGGCGTGCTGCTCATCATCCCGATCGGCGGCGCTGACATGCCGGTGGTGGTGTCGATGCTGAACAGCTACTCGGGCTGGGCGGCGGCGGGCATCGGTTTCTCGCTGAACAACTCGATGCTGATCATTGCCGGCTCGCTGGTCGGCAGCTCGGGCGCCATCCTCTCGTACATCATGTGCAAGGCGATGAACCGCTCGTTCTTCAACGTCATCCTGGGTGGCTTCGGCGGCGAGGCCGGCGGCCCGGCGGCGGGCGCCAAGGAGCAGCGCCCGGTGAAGAGCGGCAGCGCCGATGACGCGGCCTTCATCCTCGGCAATGCCGAGACGGTGGTGATCGTGCCCGGCTACGGCCTGGCCGTGGCCCGCGCCCAGCATGCAGTCAAGGAGCTGGCCGAGAAGCTGACGCACAAGGGCATCACCGTCAAGTACGCCATCCATCCGGTGGCCGGCCGCATGCCGGGTCATATGAACGTGCTGCTGGCCGAGGCCGAGGTGCCTTACGACCAGGTGTTCGAGATGGAAGACATCAATGGCGAGTTCGGACAGGTCGACGTGGCCATCGTGCTGGGCGCCAATGACGTGGTCAACCCGGCGGCGCTGACCAAGGGCAGCCCGATTTACGGCATGCCCATTCTCGAGGCCTACAAGGCCAAGACCATCATCGTCAACAAGCGCTCGATGGCCGCCGGCTATGCGGGCCTGGACAACGAGCTGTTCTACATGGACAAGACCATGATGGTGTTCGGCGACGCCAAGAAGGTGGTCGAGGACATGGTCAAGGCGGTCGAGTAGGGCGGTTCCCGGCCCTGAGCGATGGCTGATGCGGGTCCGATGAGCACCGTGCCCGCCGCCCCAACCGCCCTTTGGCAACGCGGCCTGCGGGCCGCGTTGTTGTTGCTGCTGCCACCCTTGCTGATGTGGGGCGTGCACAAGCTCTCGCAGCACTACAACACCACGGCGCCGCCCGAGGTCCTGCGCCTGGACCGAGGCGAGCGCCTGTTCGATGCCGCGCTGCAGCCACCGTTCGGCACGGTGCTGCCGCCGGCTCATCCGCCACAGCCGGTGCAACTGCCCGACATCGTGCCGGAGCTGCGGGCCGATGGCACAACCAACGGCGCGAGCTGGTACCGGCTGCCCTTCGAGCTGGCCGAGTCGGTGCGCGAGCCCTATCTGCTGAGCCTGCAGCACCGGCCCGAGGCGATGGTGTTTCTGGATCAGTACCTGGTCGCGCAGTCCGGCACCGAAGATGCCGGCAGCCGGCTGCAGCGCAGTTTGGGGCTGGGCCGTCAGCCGGTGCTGATCAATATTGCCCCCGATATGCTGGGCGCCGGTCCCCATGCGCTGCTGGTGCGCCTGGCCGCGCCGGGCTTCGAGGGCGCCAAGCTGTCGACGGTGCTGCTCGGGCCGGCCGACGAGATGCTGGCGCTGCAGTCCTCGCGCAGCGTGCGCCAGACCATGCGCGCCGCCACCGCACTGGCCGGGCTGGTCATCGGCAGCTTTCTGCTGCTGGTCTGGTTGGCACTGCGCCAGGAGTGGCTGTATGGCGTCGGCGGCCTGTTCTGCCTGTCGGTGGCGCTGCTGCTGTCGCCCTATCTGCTCAACACCGCACCCTTGCCCTCGCCCTGGTGGCGCATGGTGCTGGATGTGGGCGATGTGCTGTCCAAGGCCGCCCTGCTGGTGCTGGTGACCCGCTTTGTCGCCTGGCCGGCGCGCTGGCCCATGCATCTGGCCCTGGCCTATGTGCTGCTGGGTGTGCCCATCGACGCCTGGGCGGCACTGACCGGCCAGACCTGGATCGACTTCAGCCGCCCCTGGCCCTGGTGGGCGCTGGGCAGCCGCCTGGTGATACTGGTCACCGCCAGCGGCCTGGCCTTGAAGGCGGCGCTGCGCAGCGGCCGGCTGGATGACGCCGCGGCCGCGTTGGCCGTGGCCCTGTCCACCTGGACCTGGCTTTACGTCAGCGTGTTCGCGCTGATACTCAACACCTACTTTCTGGTGCTCGACGTCAATGTGGTCGGCTATGCCGCCCTGGTGCTGCTGGCCGGCCTGGCCCTGCAGCAGCGCTTTGTGGCCTCGCTGCGCGAGCAGCAGCGCGTGCGGCAGGATCTGGAGCAGCAGGTGGCGGCGCGCTCGAAGGAGCTGGAGCAACGCTTTCGCGAGCTTCAGCACAGCGAGCAGCTGCGCAGTGCCGCCATCGAACGCGAGCATCTGCTGCAGGAGATGCACGACGGCCTGGGCTCCCAGCTACTGATGGCCAAGCTGGGCGCCGAGAACGGGCTGGACCGGCGCGAGCTCGCCGCCCTGCTGGATGACTGCATCGACGAGATGCGGCTCACCGTCGATGCGCTGTCGGTCAGCGATGGCGACCTGACCCAGCTGCTGGCCAATCTGCGCCACCGGCTGGGCTCCCGCCTGGCTGCCGCCGGCCTGAGCCTGAGCTGGCAGCTGGTCGATACGCCCTTGCTGCCCTGCCTGGCCGGCACCGGCGGGCGCGAGCTGGTGCGCATCGTGCAGGAGACCCTCAACAATGTGCTGCACCATGCCGGCGCCACCGAGGTGGTGTTCGCCACCCAGCTGGAGCCACAGGGCGTGCGCCTGTCGATCAGCGACAACGGCCGGGGCCTGCCTACCGAGCTGAGCGCCGGCCAGGGCATGCGCAATATGCGCAAGCGCGCCGCCCGGCTGGGCGCGCAGCTGAGCTGGCATGCCGCCGCGGCGCAGCCTGGGCTGCCGCAGCCGGGCACCGAGCTGCGCCTGCTGCTGCCGCTGGACGCGCCGCACACCCGCCACGACGAGGCCGCAACCTAGGTTTTCCCTAGAGCAGAACGCCAAAATCCCGCTATCGAATCCCCTGATTTCGGTGACCGCATTCCTTGGTCACAATGTCCCCAATACTTGGAGACCGCGCTGATGGAGAAAATCTGGCTGAAGCAGTACCCCGCAGGCGTGCCGGCGGAGATCGATAGCAAGCTCTACCCCTCGCTGGTGGCCTTGCTGGAGTCAGGTTTCAAGAAGTTCCGTGATCGTCCTGCCTACAAGATGATGGGCAAGGCCATGACCTTTGGCCAGATGGACGAGTTGTCGCAGGCCTTGGCCGCCTATCTGCAGGGATTGGGCCTGGAGCGTGGTGACCGCGTGGCGGTGATGCTGCCCAATGTGCCGCAGTACCCGGTGGCGGTAGCCGCCATCCTGCGCGCCGGCTATGTGGTGGTCAATGTCAATCCGCTGTACACGCCGCGCGAGCTGGAGCATCAGCTGAAGGACTCCGGCGCCAAGGCGATCGTGATACTCGAGAACTTCGCGGCCACGCTGCAGCAGGTGCTGCCCCATGTGCCGACCAAGCACATCGTGCTCACCGGCATGGGCGATCTGCTGGGCTTCCCCAAGCGTTACATCGTCAACTATGTCGTGCGCCAGGTGAAGAAGCTGGTGCCGGCCTTCGAACTGCCGACGGCGGTGAACCTGGGCGACGCGCTGTCGCGTGGCGCCAAGCTGCCCTACAAGGCACCGACGATGGGCCCGGAAGACATTGCCGTGCTGCAATACACCGGCGGCACCACCGGCGTCAGCAAGGGCGCGGTGCTGGTGCACCGCAATCTGGTCGCCAATCTGCTGCAAAGCGAGGCCTGGTATGGCCCGGCGCTCAAGAAGGTGCCGGCCGGCGAGCAACTGGTGTCGATTGCGGCGCTGCCGCTGTATCACATCTTCGGCTTCACGACGAACATGATGCTGGGCCTGCACATGGGCTCCTGCAATGTGCTGATTCCGAATCCGCGAGACATCCCGGCGTTGTTCAAGGAACTGGGCAAGCACCGCTTCCACAGCCTGCCGGCGGTCAACACGCTGTTCAACGCGATGGCCAACCATGCGCTGTTCAACACGGTCGACTGGAGCGGCCTGATCATCTCGGTCGGCGGCGGCATGGCCGTGCAGCAGGCCACCGCCAAGCTGTGGCTGGAGAAGACCGGTTGCCCGATCTGCGAGGGCTACGGCCTGTCGGAGACCTCGCCCTCGGCCACCTGCAACCCGACCGACAGCCTGGCCTACACCGGCTCGATCGGCCTGCCGCTGCCCAGCACCGAGCTGCGGCTGCTGGACGATGACGGCATCGAGGCGCCTCCGGGCCACTCGGGCGAAATCGCCATCAAGGGCCCGCAGGTCATGGCCGGCTACTGGCAGCGCCCCGACGAAACCGCCAAGGTGATGACGCCGGACGGCTTTTTCCGCACCGGCGACGTGGGTACCGTGGATGACCAGGGTTTCTTCCGCATCATCGACCGCAAGAAGGACATGATTCTGGTCAGCGGCTTCAATGTCTACCCCAACGAGATCGAGGATGTGCTGACGCAGATGGACGGCGTGCTCGAATGCGCCGCCGTGGGCGTGCTGGACGAGAAGTCGGGCGAGGCCGTCAAGGTGGTGATCGTCAAGAAGAATCCGTCGCTGACCGAGGCCGAAGTCAGGGCCTACTGCGAGACCACGCTGACCGGTTACAAACGGCCCAAGGTGGTGGAGTTCCGCACCGAGCTGCCCAAGACGCCGGTGGGCAAGATACTGCGCCGTGAACTACGCGACAAGAATTGAGTTTACGCGGGGCCCGGCCGGCGCCTGAGCGGCCCGGCCTGCGCTAAGGTCGCGGCGGGAGACAACGCCGATGCTGGACCAGTGCTACACCAAGACCGAGGCGGGCCGCGCCGAGATCAAGTCGCGCGCCCTGGCCTTGTCGCGCAGCACCCGCAATCTGCTGCTGGTGCTGGACGGCTCGCGTACCGCCCGCGAATGGCTGGGCCTGGTGCAGGGCGTGGCCGAGGCCGACATCGCCTTTTTGCTTGAGCATGGGCTGATTGGCAGCACCGGGGCTGTCCCGGCAGTCGCGCCGGCGCCGGTTGCCGTGCCCGAACCCGTGGCCGAGCCCAAGCCGCCGGCGCAAGCCAACAGCGCCTTTGGCGAGGCGCCGCTGCTCGACCACCAACAGCTGTATAGCTACCTGAGCACCCATGCCACCAAGCAGCTGGGCCTGATGAAGGGCTATCTGTTCGTGCTGGAGGTCGAGCAATGCCAGGACCTGGCCGCGCTGCAGGCGCTGGCGCTGACCCTGGTCGAGCGGGTGCAGCAAAACAAGGGCGCCGAGGCGGCCGCCCAGCTGCGCCTGGCGCTGGGCATCAGGGTCTAGACGGCCAGTGCTTCGGCCATCAGGCCCACAGCGGCCCTGACCACCGCCTCGGCCTGCGGCACGCCGGCCTGCTCCAGCACCCAGGAGGACGCCGCCGGTGCATCGGGCCCGGTCACGCGCTTGATCGGCGCCTTCAGCGCGCTGAAAGCCTTCTCGCTGACGATGGCCGCCACCTCGGCGCCCACGCCACAGGGCGCGGCGGCCTCGTGCACCACCACCAGACGGCCGGTCTTGCGCACCGAACGCAGAATCGTTGCCTCATCCAGCGGCTTCAAGCAGCGCAGATCTATGACCTCGGCGTCCACGCCCTGGGCGGCCAATTGCTCGGCGGCCTGCAGGCAGCTGCCCACCGTCTTGGCATAGGACACCAGGGTCACGTCATGACCGGACTTCAGCACGGCGGCCTGGCCCAGCGGCACCACATGCTCGCCCTCGGGCACCGGGCCTGGCGTGTGGGCCAGGGCCAGATCCATGAAGAACAGCACCGGGTTGTTGTCACGGATGGCGCTCTTCAGCAGACCCTTGAAATCGGCCGCGCTGCTGGGCATCACCACCTTCAGCCCGGGGGCGTGGACGAACATTGCCTCCAGATTGTGGTTGTGCTGGGCGCCGACGGCCCAGCCGGCGCCGGTCATCGTCATCACCACCATGGGGAAGTCGAACTGGCCGCCGGACAGAAAGCGCAGCTTGCCGGCGCTGTTCATGATGCCGTCCATGGACAGGGACAGAAAGGGCGCGAACAGCAGGTCGATGACAGGGCGCAGGCCCATGGCCGCGGCCCCGGCGGCGGTGCCGGCGATGATGCCCTCGGCCAGCGGCGTGTTGCGCACGCGCTGCGGCCCGAATTCGGTCAGCAGGTCACCGCGCTTGGTGGCCACGCCCTCGCCGAACATCAGCACGGTGGGGTCACGGCGCATTTCCTCGGCCAGTGCCTGGCCGACGGCGTCACTTACAGAGATGGTTTGCATTTCGGATACTCCTTGATAGCGTTCAGGCGTAGACATCGGTGGTCAGCTCGCGCAGATCGGGCCAGGGCGAGGTCTGGGCATAGCTGAAGGCGGCCTCGACCAGGGCGGCGACGCGCTGTTCGATATGCGCGTATTCACCGTGGCCCAGGAGGCCGCTGGCCAGCAGGCGGTCGCGTTGCAGCGCGATCGGGTCGCGGGCCTTCCAGCGCGCCAGCTCGGCCGGCGGCACATAGGCCTGGTCATCGGGCTCGAAATGGCCGCGGGTGCGGTAGGTGTTGAGCTCCAGGAAGTAGGGCTTGCCGGTGCGGCGCACCTGCTCGGCGGCGGCCAGGGTTGCGGCATGGACGGTCTCGACATCGTTGCCGTCCACCGTGAACGCCGGCAGGCCGTGGCCCTCGGCCCAGGGGCGCACATGCTCGTGCGGCATGGTCTCGTCGCGGCGCACAAAGGCCTGCCACTGGTTGTTCTCGCAGATATAGAGCACCGGCAGCTGCCAGGTCACGGCCAGGTTCAGCGACTCATGGAAGATGCCTTCGCAGGCCGCGCCGTCGCCGAAGAACACGGTGGTGATGCCGCCCGGCTCGGTGCCGGCGCCGCCCATCTTCTGGGCCAGGGCCACGCCGGTGGCCAGCGACAGCTCGCCGCCGACGATGGTGGACGTCAACACCACACCGAGTTCCCGCGCAGAGACGTGGAGCGAGCCGCTCTTGCCCTTGCAATAGCCGGTGGCCCGGCCCATCACCTCGGCCATCAGGCGGCCGGGATCGGCGCCGCGGGCCAGCAGATGGCCGGCGCTGCGGTGGTTGGTCAGGATGCGGTCCTGCGGCTGCAGGGCCGAGACCGCGCCGACGGCGGCGGCTTCCTGGCCGACGGCGGTGCAGGTGCCGGGCGATTGTCCGGCAATGGTGGCGAGCTTCTCCTCGTGGGCACGGATCAGCATCATGGTTTCGAGCATGGAGATGCGGCTGGGGCTGGGCATGGCGGTCCTTCGGGGGTGAGAGAGGGTGATTCGATTCTGGCCAGGCGGGACCCGGCCGGCATCGGCCAAAGGAATCACGGCCTCGGGCGCGACGGGCCATGGCCCGAGCGGGCCTATCCGTCGGGCACAATTCCCCCATGCCCTCCCGCCTCTATGTCGATACGCCGCTGCAAGCCGGCGTGACCCTGCTGCTGCCCCCGTCCGCCGCCCGCCATGCCCAGGTGCTGCGCCTGCAGCCCGGGGCCGAGCTGACGCTGTTCAACGGCCTGGGTGGCGAATGGGCCGCTGTCGTCACCCGCATGGGCCGCAGCGAAGTCGAGGTGATGCTGGGCGCGCATGACGTGGTTGAGCGCGAGCTGCCCCAGGCCATCACCTTGGCCCTGGCCATGCCGGCCAATGACCGGATGGACTTTCTGGTCGAAAAGGCCACCGAGCTGGGCGTGGCCGTGCTCCAGCCGCTGATGAGCGAGCGCTCGGTGCTGCGCCTGGCCGCCGAGCGGGCCGAGAAAAAGATCAACCACTGGCAGGGCGTGGCCATAGCCGCCTGCGAACAAAGTGGCCGCACCCGGGTGCCGCAGATCGCGCCGGTGCGCACCTTGGCGCAATGGCTGGCCGGGCTGGAGATGCCGGCCGGCAATCAGCGCCGCTGGCTGCTCAGCCCGACCGCCGCCAAGCCGCTGCCGGAGCTGTTCCAGCAGGCCGGCAGGGCCACCATCGTGCTCAGCGGCCCCGAGGGCGGCCTGAGCCCGGCCGAGGAAGAAGCTGCGCGGGCGCGGGGCTTCGAGGCCGCGTCGCTGGGTTCGCGCATCCTGCGCGCCGACACCGCGCCGCTGGCCGTGCTGGCCTGGCTGGGGCTGCAGACCTCATGAATCCGCAACTGCTGCTGCTGACCTTCTGCCAGGGCCTGTTCCTGACCAATAACGTCACCTTCATCGCCATCAACGGCCTGGTCGGCCTGGCGCTGGCACCGCAGGCCTGGATGGCCACGCTGCCGGTCTGCGGCTATGTGGCCGGCGGCGCGCTGTTTGCGCCGATTGTGGCCCGCCATCAGCGCGCCTGGGGTCGCAAGCGGGGCTTCCAGGCGGGCCTGGGCGTGGCCATGTTCAGCTGCGCGCTGGCCGCCTGGGCGGCCAGCCACCAGCAGTTCTGGTGGGTGGTGGTGGCCACGGTGCTGGCCGGCTACTACAACGCCAATGCCGGTCTGTACCGCTTTGCCGCCACCGAGCTGGTGGCGCCGGCGTTCAAGGAGCGGGCCATCTCCTGGGTGCTGGCCGGCGGCATCATGGGGGCGGTCACCGGGCCGAATCTGGCCAAGGCGAGCAAGGATTTGCTGGTCCAGCCCTTTGCCGGTGCCTACCTGGTGCTGATCGCCGTGGCCCTGCTGGCCCTGCTGACCCTGTCCTTCATCCGCTTTCCGCCGCTGCCGGTGGCGGCCCCCGGCGCGGCAGCCGGCCGCACGGTGCGCGAGCTGATGCGCCAGCCGGTGTTCGTGGTGGCGATTGCCGCCAGTGCCCTGGGCTATGGCGTGATGAACCTGCTGATGGCCGCCACGCCGATCGCGATGGCCCAGTGCTCACACCCGTTCGACAACGCCGCCATCGTGCTGGAGTGGCATGTGCTGGGCATGTTCGTGCCCAGCTTCTTCACCGGCAACCTGATCAAACGCTTTGGTGCCCTGCCCATCATGGGCCTGGGCGTACTGCTGAACCTGGGCTGCGTGATGTTTGCGCTGTCCGGCACCGATCTGATGCACTTTGCCGGCGCCTTGCTGGTGCTGGGCGTGGGCTGGAACTTTCTGTTCATTGGTGGCACTACCCTGTTCACCCAGGCCTACCGGCCCGAGGAGAAAACCACCGCCCAGGGCGCGATGGATTTTTGCATTTATGCCACTATGACCGTTACCTCGTTCAGCTCCGGCGCCCTGGTCACCACCGGTGGCTGGACCTGGATGAATCTGGGCTCGCTGCTGCCGCTGGCAGCCACTGGCCTGGCCCTGCTGTGGCTGGCCACGCGGCCCCGCTTGGCGCGTGTTTGAACTGTTACACCCCTGCCCTTTATTTGACTTGAAATAGGCCGAAACTCGGCAATACTCGTTGTCCACCCCCGCGCATCGTCAACAACACCGGAGACGCATGATGGGACTGCTGAACGCCGTGCTGATTGCCCTGTCGCGCCGCAATGGCTTCGAGAATTCGGAGCTGGGTGCGGTGGCAGGCCTGCTGGGGCATGACGCTCCCGGCGAGGGCGTGACCGGCCTGGTGGAGCAATTCGAGTCCAGCGGCATGGGAGACCTGGTGGATTCCTGGATAGGCCCCGGCGAGAACCTGCCGGTCGAGCCGCACCAGATCCAGCAGGTGCTGGGCCGCGAAACCCTGCAGGGCATGGCCGATCAGCTGGGCCTGTCGGAGCTGGAGGTGGCGGTGCGCATGAGCCAGCTGCTGCCCGACGCAGTCAACCGGCTGACGCCCCAGGGCCATCTGCCACCCAGGGGCCTGGGCAGCGTCAACGAGTTACTGGGGCGGCTCGGCGCGACGAACTGATCACTCGGGCGCCGATTCGGCGGCGGGCTTGGGCGTACGCGCCGATCCGGCGACGAGATCGAACTTGAACAGCCGGCATTCGATCGGGCCATTCCACATCGGCACCCGGCGCGACTCCTTCAGCCGCATCTTGCTGGGTAGCTTCATGTCCGGCGTCAGCAGATAGGCCGTCCAGCCCGGGGTCTGCAGGGTATAGGCACGCTTCCAGTGGGCCGACAGGCGGGGGAAAAAGTCATCGCCCCCATCGCGTGCCTCGGAGCCTCCGGCATCGCGACTCATCTGCACCGCGCCGGCCTTGCCGCGCACCTCGATGCGTTCGCCATAGGGCGGATTCATCATCAGGGTGCCGGGCATGCCCTCCGGCAGCACGGGCGCCGGCCGCTCCAGCGCATCGCCGCCATTGAACTGGATGTACTGCGCCACGCCGGCACGCTCGGCATTGCGGCGCGCGAAGTCCACCATGCGGAAGGCCACGTCGCTGGCGTGTATGGGCACCGGGCAGGGGCGTATGCGCAGCTTGGCCTGGTCCTTGATCTGCTGGAAGCGCGAGCGCAGGCCTGCAAAGGGCAGCAGGCGCTCGAAGGCAAAGCGGCGGCCCATGCCGGGTGCCATCTGGCAGGCGATCTGGGCGGCCTCGATGGCGATCGTGCCCGAGCCGCAGCAGGGGTCGTGCAAGGCGCCACCCGCCTCCGGCGTGCCCTTCCAGCCGGCGGCGGCCAGCATGGCGGCGGCCAGGGTTTCTTTCAGCGGGGCGTCGCCCTTGTCTTCGCGCCAGCCGCGCTTGAACAGCGGCTCGCCCGAGCTGTCGACATACAAAGTCGCCCACTCCGGGCCCAGGTGCAGCACGACGGACAGATCGGGGAAGCGCGTATCGACGCTGGGGCGCTCGCCGGTGGCGTCGCGCAGCACGTCGCAGATCGCGTCCTTGATGCGCAGCGTGGCGAAATTCAGGCTCTGCAGCGGCGAGCGGTGGGCGGTGGTGTCCACGCGAATCGTCTGGTGCGGGGTGATCCACTGCGTCCAGTCGATGCGGCAGGCCAGGGTGTACAGCGCGTGCTCGTCGAAATAGGGGCCGTCGGTCAGCTGAATCAGCACCCGCTGGGCCAGGCGGCTGTGCAGATTGAGCTGCATCACCACGTCCAGATCGCCCTTCAGGCCAATGCCTCCCTTCAGCGTGTTGACCGGGATGTCGGGCAGCAGGGCCTGCACCTCCTCGGCCAGCAGGGCTTCGACGCCGGCGGCGCAGGGGAGGAACAGGGAGAAGGTGGTGGGGAAGGGGGCTTCGGACATACGCGATTATCGGGCCTGACTATCATCGCGCCCCGTCAGAGCTGTTTCCGCAGATTGGCGGGGGCGATCCGCAAGCCCTCGCGGTACTTGGCCACCGTGCGCCGCGCCACCTGTATGCCCTGCTCGTCAAGCATGTCGCTCAACTGGCTGTCGGACAGCGGCTTGGTCGGCGACTCGGCGGCAATGAACTGCTGTATCAGCGCGCGCACCGCGGTGCTGGAGGCATTGCCGCCGGCCTCGGTGTTCAGCGAGCTGCCGAAGAAGTACTTCAGCTCGAAGGTGCCGAAGCGGGTGGCCATGTATTTGGCCGTGGTGACGCGCGAGATGGTGGACTCGTGCAGGCCCAGCTCGTCGGCAATCTCGCGCAGCACCAGCGGTTTCATGGCCAGCGCGCCGTGGGTGAAGAAGGCCTTCTGCCGCTCCAGAATGGCCTGGGACACGCGCAGGATGGTGTCGAAGCGCTGCTGGATGTTCTTGATGAACCAGCGCGCCTCCTGCAGATGGGTGCCCAGGGTCGAGCCGCTGGCGCCACCGCGCTGCTGGCGCAAAGCCCGGGCATAGAGCTCGTTGATGCGCAGCTTGGGCATCACATCGGGGTTGAGCACCACCTTCCAGCCCTTGCCGGCGGGCAGCACCAGCACATCGGGCTGGATCGCGGCGGCCTCGGTGTGGCTGAACGCACGGCCCGGCTTGGGCTCCAGCGAGGTGATCAGGTTCTGCGCCTCGCGCAGCAGGTCTTCGTCGGCGCCGGTGGCGGTCATCAGGCGCTTGTGATCGCGACGTGCCATCAGCTCCAGGTGCTGCTTGCAGATCAGGATGGCAATCGTCTGCGCCTGGCTGCGCGGCAGCGCGCGCAGCTGCAAGAGCAGGCATTCGGACAGATCGCGGGCGCCCACGCCCAGCGGCTCCATGCTTTGCAGCCACTTCAGCGCGCAGCGCAGCTGGTCGAGGATCTCGTCCTGGCTGTCCGGCTCATCGGAAGCCAGGGCCTGGGCCAGCTCCTCCAGCGGGTCGAGCAGATAGCCGTCCTCGTTCAGCGATTCGATCAGGTACATCAGCGCCGCGCGGTCGGCTTCGCTGAGGTGCATGCCGGCCATCTGCGTGCGCAAATGCTCCTGCAGACTGATGCCCGGGCTTTGCTGCTCGCGGTCCATGCCATCGTCGGACTCGCCATTGCCGCTGCTGCTGCCGGGCGTCTCGCGGATGCCGTCGAAGTCTTCCCTCTCGGTGCCGTTCTCCCAGTCCTCGCGCTCGGTGCCGCCGAAGTCGCCGGCCTGCAGCTCGGCGCTGGGCTCGTCGCCGGCGCCATCGGAGCTCTCGCGGGCGCTGGGCTCGTCGGTCTCGCTGGTGCTGTTGTGCTGGGGCTCGATGCGCTCGGGCAGGACGCCGGCCGGTTCGAAGCCGTCGTCCTCCGGCTCCAGCATCGGGTTCTGTTCGAGCATCTGCTCGACTTCCTGGTGCAGCTCCAGGGTCGAGAGCTGCAGCAGCCGTATCGATTGCTGGAGCTGGGGCGTCAGCGCCAGATGCTGTGACAGGCGTACCTGCAGGGACTGCTTCATCTATCGTCCCCGGGGCTCACATCCGGAAATGTTCGCCGAGATAGACCTTGCGCACGTCGGCGTTCTCGACGATCTCCCCCGGCGTGCCCTCCGCCAGCACCGCGCCCTCGCTGATGATGTAGGCGCGGTCGCAGATGCCCAGCGTCTCGCGCACATTGTGGTCGGTGATCAGCACCCCGATGCCGCGGCTCTTGAGGAAGCGGATGATGCGCTGGATCTCCAGCACGGCAATCGGATCGACGCCGGCAAAGGGCTCGTCCAGCAGGATGAAGCGCGGCTGGGTGGCCAGCGCGCGGGCGATCTCGACGCGGCGGCGCTCGCCGCCCGACAGCGCCGGGGCCGGGCTGTCGCGCAGCTTCTCGATGCTCAGGTCGTGCAGCAGGCCTTCGAGCAGCTCGTTGATGCGCTTGGCGGGCAGGGCGCGGCCGTCGGGGCCGATCTGCAACTCCAGCACGGCGCGGATGTTCTCCTCGACATTGAGCTTGCGGAAGATCGAGGCCTCCTGCGGCAGATAGCTCAGCCCCAGGCGGGCGCGCTGGTGGATGGGCAGGCGCTGCACGCTCTGGCCGTCGATGGTGATTTCGCCGGCATCGGCGCGCACCAGGCCCACGATCATGTAGAAGCTGGTGGTCTTGCCGGCGCCGTTGGGCCCCAGCAGGCCGACCACCTCGCCGCTGTGCACCGCCAGATGCGCATTGGTCACGACCTTGCGCATGCCATAGGTCTTTTGCAATCCGCTCACCTCCAGGCGGCTGCGCGAGGCGTTTGCGGACTCCGGCACGGGGGGGCTCATCGGCGTGTTCAACGTCCGCTGGCCGGCTTGGCGCTGGGCGCAGCAGCCGAAGCGGCCGCCTCCGGGTTGCGGGGCGCCAAGGTCATCTTGACGCGGCCGTTCGCCGCCGGTGTGGCGCCACCCGCGGCCGAGAACACCTCGGCCAGGTTGTCATAGGTGATCAGCGCGCCGGTCACCTCGTCGGCCACCGCCGTGCCGCGCAAGCGGCGTACCACGGCGCTGCCGATGAAGCGCACCGTCTCCAGCTTGCTGTCGTATTCGATGCGCTCGGCCGAGCCGTCGATGAATTCGTCGACGCCGTCGCGCTTCTGCCGAAAGCTGACCATCTGGCCGGCACCGGCGGTGAGCACCGCGTTCTTGTAGCCATCGGGCGTCTCCCGTACCTCGGCTTGGTGGGCGTGCATCGTCAGCGTGCCCTGTGTCATCACCACATTGCCATTGACAACGTAGTGGCGGCGTATCAGGTCGAGCACGCTGCGCTGGTCGGCCTCTATCGTCAGGTCTTTCAGGCGGTCGGCCTTTTCCGCGTGCGTGCCCAGGGGTAGCAGGGCGGCGGTGACGGTCAGGGCGAGGAGGAGTTTTGAGGGCTTGAGCATGGCGGCACAGTTCTTGCAGACCATTCTAGACCAGGGTTTGCGCCCGGCACTCACCCAAAAACGACAAGGGACGCCCTCGGCGTCCCTTTGTCATGGCTGCGTAAGCCGGGGCGGCCTCACACCTTGCCGCCGCGCACCCGCTCGATCAGGAAGTTGGCCGTGGTCACCGCCTGCTGCAGCGAGACGTTCTCGCCCGCGCCCTGGCCGGCCATGCTCGGCGACGTCAGGAAGCGGCCACCGACGCCGACGGCAGGCACGCCGTCGATGCGATAGGCCTCGGACAGCTTGACCGCCTGCTGGCACTTGGACTGCACGCTGAAGGAGTTGTAGACCTCCAGGAATTTGGCCTGGTCCAGCCCGTTCTTGGCCAGGAAGGCGGCCATGCTGTCGGCGGTGTCCAGTGCCTGGCGCTGCTGGTGGATGGCGTTGAAGATGCGCGGCCGGAATTCGGCCTCACGCCCCAGCGCCTCCAGTGCGAAAAAGGTGCGCTGGTGGGTCTTGGTGTTCTCGCGGAAGGCGATGTGCGAGCGGCGGAAGCCCACATCGGCAGGCAACTGCTTGGTCCAGGCCTCGACCACCGGCTCGAAGGCATAGCAGTGCGGGCAGCCGTACCAGAAGAACTCGACCACCTCGATCTTGCCCGGCGCCACCGGCACCGGCGTGCCCAGTTTCTGGTAGTGCCGGCCTTCGACCGGTCCGCCCTGGGCCAGGGCCAAACCGGGGAGGGTGCCGGCCAGGGTGGTCAGCGCAACGCGGGTGGAGAAGTCACGACGGTTCATTCGGGGTCCTGTCTGGAGAAAGCTGCTTGCAGTGGAGTCGGGGTGGCGCAGTTGGTTCCAATGCGCCGGCAAATTGTGACGGCGTTTCAGCGTTGCACGCGCACCAGCTGGACTTCCTGGCCCGAGCCCTCGAGCTTCTGCTGCTGGGCTTCGGCCTCGTCCTTTTTGTCGAAAGGCCCCAGGCGCACACGGTAGACGGTGCGGCCAGCCTGTTCGCGCTCGAACACCTTGGCGCTGTAGCCCAGCATGGCCAGCTTGGCGCGCTGCTGCTCGGCATCGTCCGGCTTGCCGTAGGCGCCGGCCTGGACGAAGTAGATGAAGGGGTCGGTGGCCGCGGCTGCGGAGGCCGCAGCTGCCACGGCCTTGGAGGCGGCAGCGGCGACGGGCGCCGGTTTGGAGGCGGCGGGTGCGGGTGCAGGGGACGGTGTTGCCGCGGGCGCCGGTGCAGGGGCCTCGACCATCACGGGCTTGGGCGCGCTGATCACCCCGCTGGCTGCCTTGGCTGCATTCTTGCCGGCCAGTGGCGCGTTCGGATCCCAATTCTTGTTGCGCTCGGTTTCCAGCGCGTCCTGCTCGGCGGTGCGCTGCGGCACCTTGTTCAGAAAGGGCACCGGCACCTTGGTGATGTACAGCGCCACGCCCAGGGCGATGGCCAGGCCGATCAGCAGGCCGACGATCATGCCCAGCACGAAGCCGCCCTTCTGGTTGCCACTCTTCTTGGCGGCCGGGGCCTTGTTCGCAGAATTTCTCATTCAGTCTCCACCTCACGGGACATCACATCGGGGGCGCTGACACCCAGCAGCGTCAACGCATTGCGCAGCACCTGGCGCGTGGCCGTCAGCAGGGCCAGGCGCGCGCGGGTCTGGGCCGCATCATCGGTCAGGAAGCGCTCGGCCGCATAGTAGCTGTGGAACAGGCCGGCCACATCGCGCAGATAGAAAGCCACATCATGCGGGGCCAGGTCTTGTGCGGCACCGCTGAGCATGCGCGGGTAATCGGCCAGCTTCAGCATCAGCGCGGCCTCGGCGGGCGCCGTCAGCAGGCTCAGATCGGCCTCGCCCAGCGTGGCCTCGTCGCCGCCCCACTGGCGTATCACCGAGCAGATGCGCGCGTGGGCGTACTGCACGTAGAACACCGGGTTCTCGTCGTTCTGCTTCAGCGCCAGATCGACATCGAAGGTGAACTCGGTGTCGGCCTTGCGGCTGATCAGGAAGAAGCGCACCGCGTCGCGGCTGGTCCAGTCGATCAGGTCGCGCAACGTGACGTAGCTGCCGGAGCGCTTGGAGATCTTCACCTCCTGGCCGCCCTTCATCACCGTCACCATCTTGTGCAGCACATAGTCGGGGTAGCCGGGCGGAATGCCCACGCCGGCCGCCTGCAGGCCGCCGCGCACGCGGGCGATGGTGCCGTGGTGGTCGGTGCCCTGGACGTTGATGACCTTGCTGTAGCCGCGCTCCCATTTGTTGATGTGATAGGCCACATCGGGCACGAAATAGGTGTAGCTGCCGTCCTGCTTGCGCATGACGCGGTCCTTGTCGTCACCGTAGTCGGTGGTGCGCAGCCACAGCGCGCCGCCCTCCTCGAAGGTCTTGCCCGAGGCAATCAGCTTGGCCACCGTGGCCTCGACCAGGCCCTTGCTGTACAGGCTGCTCTCGAGGAAGTAGTTGTCGAAGTGCAGACCGAAAGCCTGCAAGTCCAGGTCTTGCTCATGGCGCAGATAGGCCACGGCGAACTGGCGGATGCTGTCCAGGTCGGCCGGGTCGCCCGAGGCGGTGAACTCGCGGTCATCGGCCTTGACGGTGGCCTTGGCCAGAAAGTCGTCGGCAATGTCCTGGATGTAGTCGCCGTTGTAGGCGGCCTCGGGCCAGTCGGCGTCGCCGGGTTTCAGGCCCTTCAGGCGGTTCTGCGTGCTGGTGGCCAGCGTGGCGATCTGCACGCCGGCATCGTTGTAATAGAACTCGCGCAGCACCTTCCAGCCCTGGGTCTGGAACAGATGGCACAGCGAATCGCCCAGCGCGGCCTGGCGGGCGTGGCCGACATGCAGCGGGCCGGTCGGGTTGGCCGAGACGAACTCGATCATCAGCTGCTGGCCATTGGCCGGCTGCTGGCCGAAGGTCTCGCCGGCGGCGAGCACCTCGGTCACCACCGCCTGCCGGGCGGCGTCGGTGAGGCGCAGATTGATGAAGCCGGGGCCGGCGATTTCCATGCTGGCCACCCAGCGTTGCACGGTCGGGCGGCGCTGCAGCGCATCGATCAGCGCCTGGGCCAGCTCGCGTGGGTTCTTTTTCAGCGGTCGCGCCATCTGCATGGCCGCGGTGCAGGCGAAATCGCCATGGCTGGCCTGCTTGGGCGACTCGAAGGCGATCGGAATGGACAGCGCCGGGCCGTCGGTGGGGCTCAGTTCCCGGATCACTTCACCCAGGGCTTGGAGCAGGTCTTGCTTGGCTTGAATCATGGGTCGATTCTACGTTTGCGGCTTGAACGCCCCTTGGCTTGCTTTGACGGTAGCAAAAGCCGAGACTGGCAGCACTTTTGCACATCTTCGCTGCCGGGCAGTCGCTCTCGAGGTGGGAAGATAGACAGTTCCGATGTCCAAATCAGACCTGACCCACTCCGACCCCGATCATTTTGACCTGCCGCTGGACGGTGGCGATGGCGGTGAGCCGCCGCTGCCCGCCTATGTGGGCAAGTACCGCATCCTCAAGCGCCTGGGTGAGGGCGCGACCAGCGAGGTGTTCCTGGCCCGCGACGAGTTCCGCGAAACCGAGGTGGCGATCAAGCGCGTGCGCCCCGGCGGCGGCGAGACCGGGCCCTCGGGCCACTTCCCCAGCCGCTTCTTTGCCAACGAGGCGGCGCTGGCCGGGCGGCTGCAGCACCCGAATGTGGTGCAGATTCTTGACGCCTTTCCCGATCCGCACGAGCCCTATCTGGTGATGGAGTACGTGCCCGGGGTGACCTTGCGGCGCTTCTGCCGCTCCGACAACCTGCTGCCGCTGGATGTGATGGTGGAAGTGGGCTTCAAGTGCGCGATGGCGCTGTCTTATGTGTTCCGCCAGGGCGTGATACACCGCGATGTGAAGCCGGCCAATCTGCTGGCCGTGCTGGATGCCCAGGGCCAGGTCACCGATGTCAAGGTCAGCGATTTTGGCAGCGCGCTGAACCTGAATTCGGATCGCACCCAGATCCATCGCGTCGGCTCGCTGGCCTATATGTCGCCCGAGCAGCTCGATGGCGGCGATCTCGACTGCCGCTCCGACATCTATTCGCTGGGCGCCGTGCTCTACCACCTGGTGGCCGGCCGGCCGCCGTTTGACGCGCCGGCCCAGGCCAGCCTGATGCATCAGATCTACAACCAGGCGCCGGCCTCGCTGCAGGGCCAGCGCAGCGGCGTGACGCCGGAGCTGGACGCGGTGATTCTGAAGGCGCTGGCCAAGCAGCCCAAGGACCGCTACGACGACTGGGAGGGCTTTGGCCGGGCGCTGTCCGACCTGGTGGCCAAGCAGCTGGTGCCGCTGGCGCAGTTCCAGGAGGTGATGGACTCGGAGCGTTTCAACCTGCTGCGCAGCCTGGATTTCTTCGTCGGTTTCGACGATGTGCAGCTGTGGGAGGTGGTGCACCGGGCGCGCTGGCGGCGGTTTCATCAAGGCCACTCGCTGTACAAGAAGGGCCAGGAGGGCAATACCTTCCACATCATCGCCCATGGTGATCTGGAGGTGTTCCGCGACGGCCAGCGCGTGGCCCAGCTGGGCGCCGGCACCTCGGTCGGCGAGATGGCCTATCTGGCGCCCAACCCCGATCTGCGCCGCCACAGCACCGATGTGATCGTGGCCACGCAATGCACGACGATCTCGTTCACGCCCGAGTCGCTGGGCCAGTTGAGCGAGCAGTGCCAGCACCGCTTCGACAGCGCCTTCATCCGCGTGCTGGTGCGCAGGCTGCATGCGGCGCATGAGGCTTTGGCGCATCCCCGGAGAATCCTCTAGCGCGGGTGTTGGCCGCTGTGCTTCAATCACCAACGGCAATCATGCCCACCCTCAGGACGGAGTCTCCATGAAACATCTGTTGATCGCTTGCGTTGTGGCCCTGGCCGGGCTGTCCTCGGCGGCCCATGCCGTCGATGCCAGCTGCGATGCCAAGGCCACCGAGAAGAAGCTGGCCGGCGCCGCCAAGACCAGCTTCATGAAGAAATGCCAGAGCGAAGCGGGTGCCGCCACCGCGTCGGCGGCCTGCGAGGCTCAGGCTGCCGAGAAGAAACTCGCCGGTGCGGCCAAGAACAGCTTCGTCAAGAAGTGCAGCGCCGACACCAAGGCGGACGGCGCGCAGAGCGCTTGCGAAGCTCAGGCTGCCGAAAAGAAGCTGGCTGGTGCAGCAAAGACGAGCTTCGTCAAAAAATGCGCGGCGGACGCCGCCAAGTGATGGTCTGAGGGGCAGCTGGCTAGCGCCAGTACCCCTCATCCCCATAGCTGGCCTTGAGGAAATCAATCCACAGCCGCACGCGCAAAGCCAGGTGCTTGCGCTGCGGAAACACCGCGTAAATGCCGTTCGGCGGCGCGGCGAAGGCGTCCAGCACCGGCTGCAGGCGGCCGGCCGCGATATCGGCCTCGACCTCCCAGGTGCTGCGCCAGGCCAGACCCAGGCCGGCCACGCACCAGTCGTGCAGCACCTGGCCATCACTGCAGTCCAGCCGGCCGCTCGGGCGCAGATGGGTCAGCTGGCCGTCGACGATGAAGGCCCAGCCGCGGGTCTGGCTGGCGTCCGAGCTCAGGGTCAGGCATTCGTGGCGGGTCAGCTCCGACGGATGGGCCGGCACGCCGGCCCGCTTCAGATAGCTGGGGGCGGCCACGCACAGGCGGCGGTTGTCGGCCAGGCGCAGGCTCACCAGGCTGGAGTCGGGCAGGTCGCCGACGCGCACCGCGCAATCAAAGCCCTCGTTGACGATGTCTATCACCCGGTCGCTGAGGTTCAGCGACAGATGCACGTCCGGGTGCTGGGCCAGGAATTTCGGGATCAGCGGCGCCACATGGCGGCGGCCGAAGCCGGCCGGGGCGGTGATGCGCACATAGCCGCTGGCCTTCAGCCCGCCGGCACTGACGCTGGCCTCGGCATTGGCCAGATCACCGAGCAGGCGCTGGCAGTCCTCCAGAAAGGCGCTGCCTTCGTGCGTCAGGCTGATCTTGCGGGTGGTGCGCACCAGCAGCTTGACGCCCAGCCGCTCCTCCAGCCCGTCGATGCGCCGGCCTATCACCGCCGGTGCCACCCCCTCGGCCTGGGCGGCGGCCGTCAGGCTGCCCTTGGTGGCCACGAGGGTGAATGACTCCATCTGTTTGAGGCGATCCATGGGCCGGAATTGTGCGCTGTGATTCGGGTAAATAGTCAAATTCTGACCGGACTGCAATCAAAAAAGTCATGTATCACCTGCCGGGCGGCGTCTGAATCCGGCGCCCAAACAGGCTTAAATTGCGAGCAAGGCTGGCAGATTCACGCCGCCGCCCGCTTCTTATCTTCTTGATTGAGGTTGATCTCCATGACGACTGCCCGCACCACCCGCCACCGCCTCCAGATCGCCACGCCGCTGTACCGCTTCATCGAGGACGAGGTGCTGCCCGGCACCGGCGTGGACCCGGTCGCCTTCTGGGAGGGATTCGACGCCATCGTGCATGAGCTGGCGCCCAAGAATGCGGCCCTGCTGGCCGAGCGCGACCGGCTGCAGGCCGAGCTCGATGCCTGGCATCTGGCCCACCCGGGGCCGATTGCCGACATGCCCGCATACCGCGCGTTTCTGGAGCGCATCGGCTATCTGGTGGCGCAGCCGCAGCAGGTGCAGATCAGCACGGCCAACGTCGACGCCGAGCTGGCGAGCCAAGCCGGCCCGCAGCTGGTGGTGCCGATACTGAACGCTCGCTATGCCCTGAACGCGGCCAATTCGCGCTGGGGCTCGCTGTATGACGCGCTCTACGGCACCGACGCCATTGCCGAGACCGACGGCGCCGAGAAGGGATCGGCCTACAACCCGGTGCGTGGCGCCAAGGTCATCGCCTTCGCCCGTGCCGTGCTGGACCAGGCCGCCCCGCTGGAGGACGCCTCGCACAGGGATGCGAGTGGCTACCGGGTCGAGGGCGGTCGCCTGGTCGTGAGCCTGCTGAGCGGCGGGCAGACCGGCTTGGTCGACACCAGCCAGTTCCTCGGCTATCGGGGCGAGGCCGCCCAACCCAGCTCGGTGCTGCTGCGCCACAACGGCCTGCATCTGGACCTGCAGATCGACCGCAGCACCGCCATCGGCCGCAGCGATGCCGCCGGCGTCAGCGACCTGGTGCTGGAGGCGGCCCTGTCCACCATCCTCGACCTGGAAGACTCGGTTGCCGCCGTCGATGCCGAAGACAAGCTGCTGGCCTATCGCAACTGGCTGGGCATACAGCTGGGCACCTTGACCGAGGAGATCAACAAGGGCGGCAAGACCAGCACCCGCAGCCTCAACCCGGACCGGCGCTACACCGCCGCCCAGGGTGGCGAGCTGGCCCTGCATGGCCGCTCGCTGATGTTTGTGCGCAATGTCGGCCACCTGATGACGAATCCGGCCATCCTCTACGCCGACGGCAAGGAGATCCCCGAGGGCATCATGGACGCGGTGATCACCGTCACCATCGCACTGCACGATCTGCAGCGACATGGCCGCGACGGGCTGCGCAATTCGCGGCAAGGGTCGGTCTACATCGTCAAGCCCAAGATGCACGGCCCGGCCGAGGTGGCTTTTGCGGCCGAGCTGTTCGGCCGCGTCGAGCAAGTGCTGGGCCTGGCCGACAGCACCGTGAAGCTGGGCATCATGGACGAGGAGCGCCGCACCAGCGTCAACCTCAAGGCCTGCATCGCCGCGGCCAGCAGCCGCGTGGCCTTCATCAACACCGGCTTCCTGGACCGCACCGGCGACGAGATGCACACCGCCATGCTGGCCGGGCCCATGCTGCGCAAGGGCGATATGAAGACCAGCGCCTGGATCCAGGCCTACGAACGCAGCAATGTGCTGGTCGGCCTGTCCTGCGGCCTGCGCGGCCGCGCCCAGATCGGCAAGGGCATGTGGGCCATGCCCGACCTGATGGCCGCGATGCTGGAGCAGAAGATCGCCCATCCACGGGCCGGCGCCAACACCGCCTGGGTGCCCTCGCCGACGGCCGCCACCCTGCACGCGCTGCACTACCACCAGGTCAATGTGGCCGCGGTGCAGCGCGAACTGGAGCAGCAGGACGCCAATGCCCTGCGCGACGAGTTGCTGGAGCGCCTGCTGACCGTGCCCGTGGTGGCCGAGGCCCGCTGGAGCGAGGCCGAGCGCCAGCAGGAGCTGGACAACAATGTGCAGGGCATACTCGGTTATGTGGTGCGCTGGATCGATCAGGGCGTGGGCTGTTCCAAGGTGCCCGACATCCACAATATCGGCCTGATGGAAGACCGCGCCACGCTGCGCATCTCCAGCCAGCACATCGCCAACTGGCTGCACCATGGCGTGGTCACGGCGGATCAGGTGCGTGCCACCTTCGAGCGCATGGCCGCGGTCGTTGATGGCCAGAACGCCGGCGACGCTGCCTACCATCCGATGGCCGGCCACTTCACCACCTCGGCCGCCTACCAGGCCGCGCTGGATCTGGTCTTCAAGGGCAAGGAGCAGCCCAGCGGCTACACCGAGCCCCTGCTGCATGCCTGGCGGCTGAAGGTCAAGGCCGCAGCGGCCTGAGATCCCTCAGCCCGTCAACCGGTCAGCCCGCGCCAGGCGGGCACAAAAAAAAACGGCGCCCGAGGGCGCCGTTTCCATTGGCCTGATGCGAGATCAGAACTTCATGCTGGCGCCCATGAAGTACGAGCGGCCGAACACATCGTAGTAGCCCGGGATCGTGTCCAGAGCCTGGGTGCCCGACGAGTTCGCGGCAAACAGCGGAGGCTGCTTGTTGAACAGGTTGGTCACGCCGGCGTACAGCTCGGTGCTCTTGTTCAGCTGATAGCTGCCGCGCACGTTGTGGTACATGTGGGCCGGCAGCTTGGGGAAGCCCTTGCCGGCCGTGTCGCTGCCCATTTCGGCGGAGCCGATGTAGCGCACATTCCAGTTGGCCTTGAAGGCGCCCTGCTTCCAACCGATATTGCCGTTGGCCGTCACCCGGATATAGCCTTGGGTGATGGTGCTGCCGCCCGCATAACCCAGCAGGTTCTGGATGGGTTGCCCGGCCGATTGCAAGAAGGTGGCCTTGTCATAAATCGTCATCGTGCCGTTCAAGTCGAAGTCGCCAAAGCGGCCCGTCTTGAAGGCATAACGGACGTCCAGGTCAACGCCCTTGACGACTTGCGTGGCAATGTTTTGCAGGTTTTCATCAACTGCGCGCAAGGCGTAGTTGCCGGCAACCAGCGGATGCGAGCCGCGTGTGACCTGATTGCAAAGCGCACGAACCGCGGTGTCGTAGCAAAGATCCACGGCGGTCTGACGGTCAACCGAAGCGATCGCGTCGGTCAGGTCGATTTCGAAGCGGTCGATCGCGATCGAGAAGCCCTTCAGCATCGAAGGCTGGAACACCAGGCCGTAAGTCAGCGAGGTCGAGCGCTCCGGCTTCAGATTGGCGTTGCCGCCGGTCTGACCGGAGACGCTTTGCTCGACCGACAGGTCAGGCTTGTAGCCAACCGGCACGCCATCGGCCAGGCAGTTCTTGGCGCGAATGCCACCGGCCGGGCCGATGTTGTCGACCGTGCAGGGGTCGCCGATCTGACCGAAGGTCTGGCCGCCGCCGCCCAATTCGCTAGGCACTGGCGTGCGCACGGCGCGAGCCTTCATGGCGCGGAAGCGCAGACCGTTGGTGGGCTCCCAGTCGCCGCCGAACTTCCAGGTGTCGTAGCTCTTGCCCGAGCTCTTGGAGTTGCGGAACGCGCTCTCCAGGTTCAGCGAGTTGATGAAGGGCTTGTCGGCCAGCACGGGCACCAGGATTTCGGCGAACAACTCATTGGTTGTCGTCTTCGACTTGGCGGTGTCATTGACCTGGTTGCCGGTCACCAGGCCGGAGTTGATCAGCGAGTCGTGGTCGAGGTAGCCCGAGAACGAGCGGCGCTCGGCGCCGACCGCAGCGCGCAGCGCGCCAGCAGGCAATTCGAACAGCGCGCCGGACAGCGAGGCCACCGAGTCGTTCAGCACGCCTTCGCCGGTGGAGTTGGTGCTCTTGCTGATGTAGTCCGACATGGCCTTGGTCAGGGGCTTGAACGGATTGATCGGCACGCAACCCAGCGCGCGGGCGGTAGAGTCCGCACACTGATAGACGCCGGAGCCCGGAGCCGTCTCCACGACGCGCAGGCCGTTGTACATCTCGGCGCGGCCCAGCGAGCCTTCAGTGCCCAAGTTGACGCGGGTACGGCCGTAGACATGGCTCAGTTCCCAGCGCCAGTCCTTGCCAAAGCCGCCCAGGCTGTCGAGTTCACCCTTCAGGCCGGTGACAGCACGGAAGGTGCTGCGCTCGCTCTTGGCGCCACGGTTGCCGCCAGGAATATTGGCTTCACCGAAACGCTGCCACCACTGCACTTCGTCCGAGTCGGCCGGCATCGCTGCGCGCAGGGCGGCGGGCAGGAAGGGGTTGTTGCGGGGGATGGAGATGGCCAGGTCGCCGTAGGAGTCGGTGCCATCGCCCTGGAAGGGTTGGCCCTCGAACTTGGAGTCGATGGTGGCTTGCGAATAGTTGATTTCGCTGAACACGCTGACCTTGTCGTTCAGCTTGTATTCGATGTCAGTCGCCATCATGACGCGCTTGGTCGGGATGGCCAGGTCGCGCTGAGCGTTGCGGTTGTAGCCGTCGACTTCGCGCGAGAAGGGCATCAGCTTGCCACTGGCGTCGACGATGCTGCCGTTGCGCATCGAATAGCTGTTGCCGTCGCCAGGGAAGAAGCGGCCGCCGATCGGAACGCCCGAGCGGGCGCCCGGACCCTTGATCAGGTTCTTGGGGTCGCGGTAGTCAACGTCGTCATTGCAGATCTCGCGATCGGCGCAGCTGACCTGACCCTGCTTGTCGAGTTGCAGCGTCACCAGCGCGCGGCCGGCATCGCCGAACTTGCCACCCATCATGATCGACGCGCTGGGGTTCTTGTTGTCGCCCTTGGAGGCTGCGCCGTAGCTCACGTCGAGCTGCACGCCTTCGAAGTTCTTCTTGGTGATGATGTTCACCACGCCGGCCACGGCGTCAGCGCCGTAAATGGCCGAAGCGCCGCCGGTGATGACCTCGATGCGGTCAATGTTGGCGGTAGGCATGGTGTTGAAGTCCACCGACATGTCGGTGGAGGTGCCGCCAGGCACGCGACGACCATTGACCAGCACCAGCGAGCGAAAGGTGCCCAGATTGCGCAGATTGGTGTTGTTCAGGCCCGAGGACTCGACACCGGAGAACGTGGACTGGGTACGCGAGGCGCCAAAGGCCGGGGCGAACTGAGGCATCTGGGTCGCCATATCGGCGAAGTTCTCGATGCCCAGATTACCCATCGTCTCGGTGGTCACGGCCACCGTGGGGGAATTGCTGGTCAGGTTCGGACGAATGATGCGCGAACCGGTCACAACCACGGATTCGATCTTTTCGACCTTCTCCGTGCTCTGCGCCATTGCTGGCAGTAGTGCCGGCAGCATGCCGCTGAACAGCAATGCCGCGGCGCTGCTGAGCTTGTTTCTCTTGAACATGGTATCTCCAGATAGGGGTGTGGTTGCGATCCCTCTGTCAGGCCGTTCCCGCCGGATAGGCGGGCGCAAGCACAGCGTGACAACAACTTGATCTTGTGTAGTTGTGTGGAAATTTTAGGAGGGGGGGGCAGCCACGAAAAAAGGGCGCGTTTCCTGTTGCAGCAGTGCAACGAGAAAGGTCCAGGTTTTCCCGTAGAAAAGCGGCTGAAAAGTCTGCGCGCCGGCACGGACTTTTTGCCTCGCCGGAACGACATTCCCGCGTATTTGCAGGGCGTAGGCCGCGCTTCCCAAGGACTCGGATGACGGCTGTGCGGGCTACAACAAATTCATTGATGTGCTGTCAAGGAATACCCTAAAAGGCGCATCAAGGAATACCCTTAAATCGAGCTCCGGACCGACTGTGACAATCTGTATTCGTACGGATTTCGACAGACATCTTCACTTAGGTTTACAAAACCTGAGCCCGTCGATGTGCTGACGTTGGGTCAATCAATCAACTCTTACAGAGTATTCACCGGAGCAGCAATGTTCAGTAAAAAGCCGCAGGTCAGCGCCATCAGCGCTGCCGTCTATGTCGCCTTGAGTGCGTTTGCCGCCCATGCGCAAGCCCAGGGCAACCAGCTTGATCGCGTTGAGATCACAGGCTCCTCCATCAAGCGCTCCATCAACGATGAAGGCGCTCTGCCCATCACCGTGATGAAGGTCGAAGACCTGCGTCAGTCGGGTGTCACCAGCGTTGAGGGCGTGATCGCCCTGCTGTCGTCCAGTCAGTCCAACACCAGCAGCGTCAACTCCATTGGCAGCGGCACTGGGGGTGCCACCTACGCCAGCATGCGCGGCCTCGGCCCTGAGCGCACGCTGATACTGTTGAATGGCCGCCGCGTCGCGGCTTTTGCCTTCAGCTCGGCCGCGGTCGACCTGAACTCCATCCCCTTCGCGGTGGTTGATCGCGTCGAAGTTCTGCGTGACGGCGCATCGGCTATTTACGGTACCGACGCCATCGGCGGCGTGATCAACTTCATCACCAAGACGAACTTCCGTGGCGGCCAGATCAGCGCCGAAGTCAGCCGTCCCTCGGGCGCTGGCGGCGACAAGGAAGGTGGCTCGGTCACCTTCGGCATGGGTGACCTGGACAAGGACGGCGTGAACTTCTGGGCCACGGCCGACTACCGTCGCACGCAGCGTGTGCGCGCGCTGGATCGCGACTTTGCCCGCACCGGCATCATCCCGTCCAAGGGCGTGAACGGCAATTCGCCGACCACCTTCCCGGGCAACTTCACGCAGAACTCGACCGGCGTCTCCGGCAATCTGACGGCGCCGGCTTGCGCCGCGCCGCTGTCGGTGCCGAACCCGAATGACCCCAAGGTCTGCGTGTTCGACTTCAGCGCCACCATCGACATCATTCCCGATGTCTCGCAGCGCACCTTTGCCTCGCGTACCACCCTCAAGCTGGCCGGTGACAACGTCGCCTCGCTGGAGTTGATGGCCAATGACAACCGCAACGTGGCCCGCGTCGCACAGGACCCGGTCAGTGGCATCACCATCGCTCCGACCAATCCCTTCTATCCTCACGGCTATCCCGGCCTGGATGAGACCAAGGCGGTCACCGCCGCATGGCGCATGGTGCCAGCCGGTAACCGCACCAACGAGTCGATCTCCAACGCCACCCGCGCCGTGTTCGACCTGACCGGTTCCTACGCCGGCTACGACTACAAGGGCGGCCTGTTCTGGACCGAAAGCACGGCCAGCGACGCCGCGATCGACGGTTATGTGAATGCACCGTTCGTGCGTGCCCAGGTGGCTGCCGGCAACATCACGCCGTTTGCCGCTGCCACGCCAGCGCAGCTGGCCATCATCGAGCAGGCCAAGCGCAAGGGTGTGTTCGCCCAGGCCACCGGCTCGACCCGCGGTGTTGACTTCCGCGTTTCGCGCGAGCTGTTCGACATGGGCGGCGGCAAGGCTGCCTTCTCGCTGGGCGGCGAGTTGCGCGAGGAGTTCTACAAGAACGACTCGAACGACGACGTCGTGCTGGCCATTCCGTCGGCCGGCCGTTCGGTCAACCACGTGGCCGGTAACCGCAAGGTCAAGGCGCTGGGTGGCGAACTGCTGCTGCCCTTGACCAAGACCCTGGAATTGCAGCTGGCCCTGCGCAGCGACAACTACTCCGACGCCGGCACGACGACGAATCCCAAGGTGGGCTTCCGCTTCCAGCCGATGACCGAAGTGCTGCTGCGTGGTTCCTACAACACCGGCTTCCGTGCACCGTCGCTGGACGATATGTATGGTCCCCAGACCATCACCTTTGCCACCAGCGCATCCGACGATCCGCTGCTGTGCCCCAAGGGTGTGGTTGACCTGAGCAAGGGCGGCGTGAAGTCGCGCGACTGCGCCAACCAGCCCCAGGTTCAGCAAGGTGGCAACCCCAACTTGAAGCCGGAGAAGTCCAAGACCTTCTCGTTCGGTCTGGCGATCGAGCCGATCAAGAATCTGACCTTCTCGGTGGACTACTGGAACATCAAGCTGCGCGATCAGATCGCTCCGTTCCCGCAGGATTCGGTGGTCAACGATCCGGTCAAGTATGCCAATCGCTACATCCGATGCAAGGATGTGTCGGTCGCGGTGCAAGCCAACATCAACCGCTGCCTGGCCGACAACCTGAACAGCAACGCCATCGCCTACCTGATCACCCTGACCGACAACCTCGGCAGCGTGAACACCAACGGCCTGGACTTCAGTGCTGCGTACACGACCAAGCTGGGTTCGCTGGGCAACTTCGCGTTTGCCTACGAAGGTACCTACGTCAACAAGTACGAGTACCAGAACAGCCCGGACGATGTGTTCAAGCAGAACGTCGGCGTCTACAGCGATGGCAGCCCCGTGTTCCGCTGGAAGCACAACGCCTCGCTGGGTTGGAACCTGGGCATGTGGAGTTCGCGTCTGGGCGTGCGTCACCAGTCCGGCTACCGCGACCACAATGCTCCGGCAACCGTGGTCGGCGGCGCCTCGTTCTACGGCGACGTGGGCTCCTACACCCTGGTCGACCTGTCGGTCTCGGCCAAGCTGCTCAAGGGCGTGGGCGTCACGGTGGGCGTGAAGAATCTGTTCGACACGGATCCTCCGTTCTCGAACCAGTCGACACGCTCGCAGCGCGGCTATGACCCCCGTTACACGGATCCGATGGGCCGCACCCTGTTCGTGCGCGGAAGCTACACGTTCTGAGCTGATTGAAGCGTTGACCCCGTGCCGAAAGGCCGGGGGCACCCACAGGAGCCCGTGGTTCACGCTGCGGGCTTTTTTCATGGCTGATCGATACGGCAGCCTCCTAGAATCGTGCTCACGATGAATTCACAAGCTCAAGCAATTCCGCAACGCTGCGATGTGCTGGTTGTTGGCGCCGGCCCGGCCGGCAGTGCCGCCGCGCGCGTGCTGTCTCAGGCCGGTCTGGACGTGGTGCTGGCCGACCAGCAGGCCTTTCCGCGCGACAAGATCTGCGGCGACGGGCTGATTCCCGATGCCCATGCGGCGCTGAAGCGCCTGGGCCTGCTGGAGGCCGTGATGGCGCGGGCCCAGCATGTCAGCCATGTGCGTTGCGTAGGCCCTGCAGGCGGCATGCTGGATGTGCCGGGCAGCCTGGCCGTGCTGCCGCGGCGTGAGCTGGACCTGCTGATGTGCGAGGCCGCGGTGGCGGCCGGTGCCCGGCTGCTGGCGCCGGCACGTTTCGAGCGGGCGCTGGAGGACGGGCAGGGCCAGGTCATCGGCGCGCAGCTGAGTCTCGATGGCGCTGTGCACGACATCCAGGCCGGCTGGGTGCTGCTGGCCACCGGCGCCGTGCCCAAGGCCTTGATCGCCGCCGGCATGTGCGAGCGCCACACGCCCACCGGCGTGGCCCTGCGCGGCTATGTCCATGCCCCCGAGCTGGTGGGCAAGATCCAGCACATGGAAGTGATCTGGAACAAGCATGTGCGGCCGGGCTATGGCTGGATCTTCCCGGCCCCGGGCGGCATCTTCAATATCGGCGCCGGCGTGACCGACAGCCACAGCGTCAGCGCCGAAGGCAAGGGCCAGCGTGGCCAGGCCAATCTGCGCCAGCTGTTTGAGTCGTTCTGCGCCTCCTATGCGCCGGCCGCCGAGCTGATGCGCAAGGGCACCCTCGTCGGAGAGCTGAAGGGCGCGCCGCTGCGCTGCACCCTGGAGGGCGCGCGCTGGAGCCGCCCGGGCCTGATGGTCACCGGCGAGGCGGCCGGCAGCACCTATTCCTTCACCGGCGAGGGCATAGGCAAGGCGATGGAGACCGGCATGCTGGCCGCCGATGCGGTGCTGGCCGGCCGGCGTGAACAGCTGAGCGATGCTGCGGTGCGCGCCCGCTACGAGGCCGGCCTGCTGGCGCTGAAACCGAAGTTCCAGCTCTATGCCCGAGCCAACCGCGTCAATGCCTTCCCCTGGCTGGCCGATCTGCTGATCTGGCGCGCACGCAAGAGCCCGCGCCTGCTGGCACGGATGAGCGGCGTGCTCAACGAAACCAGCAACCCGGGCAATCTGATCAGCGTCAAGGGCTTCTCACGCTTGTTTCTGGAGTAGCCATGTGCCAACTCCTCGGCATGAACGCCAACACCCCGACCGATGTGATGTTCAGCTTCACCGGTCTGGCGACCAGGGCCGAGGAGCACAAGGACGGCTTCGGCATCGCCTTCTTCGAGGGCTGCGGCCTGCGTCTGTTTGTTGACCACCACAGCGCCCGGGTCAGCCCGGTGGCCGAGCTGGTCAAGCACTATCCGATCAAGAGCGACAACGTCATTGCCCACATCCGCAAGGCCACGCAGGGCGTGGTCTCGCTGGAGAACACCCATCCCTTTGTGCGCGAGCTGTGGGGGCGCTACTGGGTGTTTGCGCACAACGGCGACCTGAAGGGCTTTGCGCCGGTGCTGCACGGTGCCTTCCGCCCGGTCGGCAAGACCGACAGCGAACTGGCCTTCTGCTGGCTGATGCAGGAGCTGGCCAAGGCCCATGCCAGCGTGCCCAGCGTCGAGGAGCTGACCGCCACCTTGAGCGAGCTGGTGCCGCGCCTGGCCGCCCATGGCACCTTCAATATGCTGCTGTCCAACGGCCAGGCCCTGTGGGCCCATGGCACGACCCAGCTTCACTATCTGGAGCGCAAGCACCCCTTCGGCCCGGCCCAGCTGCAGGACGAGGACGTGCGCGTGGACTTTGCCGCCGAGACCACAGCCCGCGACCGCGTTGCCGTCATCGCCACCGAACCGCTGACCCGCGACGAGCCCTGGATCGCCTTCGCCCCCGGCGAGCTGAAGGTTTTCGTCGATGGCCAGCTCTTGACCGGCGTCGGGCGGCTCACGCACGCCTGAGGGAAGGCCCGCTCGCGCTGGACGCGAAGTCCTGAGACACTGGGCGGATGCAGTGCGACCGGCCTTAGCGGCGGCGCCGAGTCACAACCCAACCCCCGCCTACCCATGCCAACACCCCAACACCCGGCGCCGCGCTTCGACCAGTTTCACCGCCACGACGCGCTGACGCAGATCATCTTCGGCTATGCCGAGGCCTATCCGAACCTGGTCTCGGTGCGCAGCATAGGCAAGAGCTTCGAGGGCCGCGACATCTGGCTGCTGGTCTTGACCAATACCGCCACCGGCCTGGACACCGACAAGCCCGCCTTCTGGCTGGACGGCAATATCCATGCCGCCGAGCTGACGGCCAGCACCACCTGCCTGTACTACCTGGAGCATCTGGTCACCCAGCATGGCCAGGACCCCCAGGTCAGCCACCTGCTGGACACCCGCACCATCTATATGGTGCCGCGTCTGAACCCCGACGGTGCCGAGCTGGCCCTGGCCGACCGGCCGCGCCACATCCGCTCCTCGACCAAGCGCTACCCGTTCGAGGACGAACCTGTCGACGGTTTGACCATCGAGGACGTGGACGGCGATGGCCGCATCCTCTACATGCGCGTGCCCGACCCGCATGGCGCCTACAAGAAGCACGCCGGCGACCCGCGCCTGATGGTGCCGCGCGAGCCCGGCGAGTTCGGCGGCGAGTACTACCGCCTGCTGCCCGAGGGCTTCATCAAGAACCATGACGGCCTGACCGTCACCGTCAACAAGGACGCCGAGGGGCTGGATCTGAACCGCAACTTCCCCAGCGAGTGGCGGCAGGAGTACAAGCAGGTCGGCGCCGGGGCCTTCCCGACCAGCGAGCCCGAGGTGCGGGCGATGGTGGAGTTCATCGTCAGCCATCCGAATATCGGCGCCGCGATCAGCTATCACACCCACAGCGGCGTGATATTGCGGCCCTTTGGCGCGCAGAGCGACGACGAGATGATTCCCGAGGACCTGTGGTCCTACCAGCGCTTCTCGGCGCTGGGCGAGAAGCTCACCGGCTACCCGGCCGTCAATATCTTCAAGGATTTCCGCTACCACCCCAAGGAAGTCATCACCGGCACGCAGGACTGGGTCTACGAGCACCTGGGCGCGCTGTTCTGGGTGGTCGAGCTGTGGTCGCCGAACAAGGAAGCCGGCATCACCGACTACAAGTGGATAGACTGGTTCCGCGAGCATCCGGTCGAGGATGACCTGAAGCTCCTGAAGTGGAGCGACGAGCAGTGCGGCGGCCAGGCCCATGTGGAGTGGCGGCCCTTCCAGCATCCGCAGCTCGGCGCGGTCGAGATCGGCGGCTGGGACAAGATGAACTACTGGCGCAATCCGCCGCCCGAGTTGCGCGAGCGCGAGGCCGCCCGCTTCCCGGCCTGGATGAACCAGATCGCGCTGAGTCTGCCCAAGCTGGAGCTGCTGCGCACCGAGGTGCGCGCGCTGGGCCCCGACACCTGGCGCATCCGTCTGGCCGTGGCCAATAGCGGCTGGCTGCCGGCCTATGTGACCAAGCGGGCACTGGAGCGCAAGGTGGTGCGCGGCGTGATCTTCGAGATCCACCTGCCCCACGACACCAGCAGCGGCGTCAGCCTGGTCAGTGGCAAGGAGCGCATGGAGGGTCCGCAGCTCGAAGGCCATGCGCCCAAGGCCACGCTGCATGCCTTCCTCGGCAACCGCGACGTCACCGCCGACCGCGCCGTCGGCGAATGGGTGGTGCGAGCGCCCAAGGGCACACGCCTGGCGCTGACCGCACGCGCCGACCGCGCCGGCGTGGTCCGGACCGAGGTCAGCCTGGATTGATCAGAGCGCCCGGCGGGTCAGTTCGGCGCGCTTCTCATCGCGTTGCGCCTGCAGCGCCTCGGCATGGGCCAGAGCGGCCTGGGCCCGCTGCGGGTGCTGGTAGCGCACGCGCAGTTCGCCGCTGGTGTTGCGCATCAGCTCGACCTGTATGCCCTCGGCCATGCGCCAGCCGGTGCTGCCGCCCGGTGCCGGCGGCAAGCTGCCGCGATGGGGCGGGCCGTACTTGTCGCTCAGCGAGCGGCCCAGTCGGTCCAGCAGCTCGGTTGCCGAGCGGCCCTCGCGCAGGGCGAAGCGGTAGCTCATGGTCGCCGGGTGGTACAGGCCGGTGCTGGGTTCCCGGTCGTAGCTGACCTCGAAGCTGCTCGCTTCGGGCAGCAGGGTGTTGGTGTTGTATTCGTCGGTCCAGCCCTGCCGCGACGGGCGTGGCGTCATGCCGCTGGTCTTCAGCCAGCGATCGAGCTGGGGGCGTAGCAGGCAGAACGCGGGCAGATCCAGCAGACGGAATTGCGACGTTTGCAGGCAGGCCTCCGACTCATCCAGCACCGTCAACAGCCGCGTCGCCTTGGGCATGCCGGCGGCCAGGGCCTCTTCCAGTGCGCGACGGGCGGCCCCGGGTTCCATCTGCACGCCACTTTCGCCATTCATGCCGTGATAGGCCCACAGATACTTGCCCGCCGGGCTGCCCAGCCTGGTGGCGGCCTCGGCATGGAGCGCGGACTTTCGTGCCTCGCCGGGGTCCATCAGCATATAGGCCGCACTGGACGCAGCATGGGCGCGGGCGCCCAGTGTCGAGTGGTCGAGAAACGGTGCGCAGCCCTTGATGGCGAGGTCGGGCGCATTGATGAGCAACGGCCGCTCGCACTGCTGGCTCAGCGCCTCGGTCTGCTCTTCCAAGGACAGGCGGTCAGCGGCGGCCGTTTGGCTTGCGGAGGGATTCAGTCCCGACAGGGCCGTGTGGAGTGCCGGCCTCGGGGCCTCGGCTTGCCGGCCGCCGGCCAGTGCCAGCACGGCAGCGCCCGAGCCCGCCAGCAGGGCCGCCGCCAGGGCCGGTCGGAGGCGCGTGCGTGAGGCCTTGCGGGCTGGAGGTGATCGGTGCTGAGGGTTCGCCATGATGGCGCTAGTGTCCGCGCCGCACAAGACAGGCGCTAGACAGTGGCCACCGTGCCATGGTCCGCTGGGTGTGGTCCGATGGGCTCAGTGGCGTGCGGGCAGCCGTCACGCAGGACCGGCCCCGGCCGGTCAGCCCAGGTCTTTGCTGGAGGCCACCGTGTTCACCAGCGGCGCCTGCTCATAGGCCTCGCGCCACAGCCGCTTCGGGATGAAGCTGCGCAGCTGGGCGATGGCCTTGTCCAGCAGCTCTGGCGCGAGTTCGTGGCCTATGCCGGGCAGCAGATCGGCGGTGACGTCGGCATCCAGGGCCACCAGGCGCTTGGCCGAGTCGAGGGCCGGGCCGTGGGGCACGACCGCATCGGCCAGGCCATGGAACAGGTGCACGCAGACATCTCGCGGCGCATGGTCGGGCGGCGTGCCGTGGCGGCCCGAGAAGGCCAGCACACGGCCGGCCAGCTGGTCTTCGGCCTGCACCGCCTCCAGCGCCATGATGGCGCCCTGCGAGAAGCCGGCCAGCGCGGTGCGCTCCCAGGGCAGGCCGAAATGCTGCTGCAGCTGGCGCACGATGGCGATGAAGCCGGGCAGGGCCGCCGCGATGCGCTCGGGGCGGTTGGCCTCGGTGATGCCCTGGATCGAGAACCACTGGAAGCCGGCACCGCCGCCGGGCACCCCATCAAAGGGCTCGGGTGCGTCGATGCAGACCACTGCGGCCTGCGGGTATTCGGTGGCCAGGCGCTGCACCAGCGGTGCCATGTCGGCGGCCCGGCCGCCGACGCCGTGATAGAGCAGGTACAGCAGCTCGACGGGGCCGCTGTCCGGGGTGTGGGCCAGGGCGGAGATTTTCATTGCGCGTTCCTGTGGGCGGGGCAGACAGTATCCACCCGCCGGGGTGGATGGTTTGTTCAGCCCCAGCGACTATCAGGGTCGCGCTGGCCGATCAGCTGTACCAGCACCTGGCGCAGGCGCGGCGCGTCGATGGGCTTGGTCAGGAAGTCGTTCATGCCGGCGGCCAGGGCCTCGTCGCGCTCGGACACCAGGGCAGCGGCGGTCAGCGCGATGATGGGCAGTTCCTGGGCATCGTGATGCTTGCGGATGATGCGCGTGGCTTCGTGGCCGCTCATCACCGGCATCTGCACGTCCATCAGCACGACGTCGAACGGTTTGCCTATGCTGTCGGCGGCGGCCACCGCCTCGACGGCCTGACTGCCGTCGCTGGCCTGGGCCACCTCCATGCCCCATTGCTCCAGCAGGGCCACGGCAATCATCATATTGACCGGGTTGTCTTCGGCCATCAGCACGCGGGCACCCTGCAGCTCGTTGTGGCGGCGGGCCGGATGAGTCTGTGAACTGATCGGCGCTGCGGTCGCCGGCAGCGGCAGCTCGGCCCAGAACACGCTGCCCTCGCCGGGCTTGCTGTCGAAGCCGACCTTGCCGTGCATCAGCTCGGCCAGCTCGGCGCAGATCGACAGGCCCAGGCCGGTGCCGCCGTAGCGGCGCGTGGTGGACTCATCGGCCTGGGTGAAGGGCTGGAACAGGCGGCCGCGCATCTCGTCGCCAATGCCCGGGCCGGTGTCGGCCACCTCGAAGCGCAGCGTCCCTGCCGGCAGCAGCTTGACCCGCATGGCCACCGAGCCGTGGGCCGTGAACTTCAGTGCATTGGTCAGGTAGTTGCTGAGGATCTGCCGCGTGCGCACCGGGTCGCCCACCACCCAGGCCGAAACTTCGGGGTCGATATCGACCTTGAATTCCAGGCCGCGCGAGTGCGCCAGGGTCAGATAGGCCATGCGCATCGTGCCCAGCATGTCGCGCAGCGCGAAGGGCAGGTGCTCCAGGGTCAACCGGCCGGCCTCGATCTTGGACAGGTCGAGGATGTCGGAGATCAGGCCCGACAGGCTCTCGGCACTGTCCAGCATCTGGTTCAGGTACTGGCGGCGCGTGTCTTCGTCCAGATCAGGTTGCTGAGCCAGGCGGGCCAGGCCCAGCAGGCCGTTGAGCGGGGTGCGGATCTCGTGGCTGGTATTGGCCAGGAAGGCGCTCTTGGCGCGGTTGGCCGACTGGGCCTCGTCCTTGGCCTGGGCCAGCGCGCCCTCGACGCGGCGGCGCTCGGTGACGTCTTCCAGAATCCAGATCGTGCCGCCGCGGCTGGGGTGGGTCGGGTCCACGGCCTTGGCCAGCAGCCGGCACAGAAAAGTGCTGCCGTCGCGCCGGCGCACCATGCGCTCGGCCTCGACCTGCTCGCCGCTGGCCAGGCGGGGGCCCAGGTCGCGGCCGATGCGGCCGTAATCCTCGGCACTGGGCCAGATCACGCTGCCGGGCTGGCCGACCAGGCTGCCGCGCGGCCAGCCGAACATGTCCTCGACCGCCGGATTGGCCTGCACAAAACTCTGGTCGCGGGTGAAGGCGATGCCGATCGAGGCATTTTGCAGAATCGCCTCGTGTGCCAGCCGGGTGCGCTCGTTGTCGGTCACGTCCCGGGCGTTGATGACCAGATAGTCCTGGCCGTCCATCTCGAACGGCGCGGCCGACAGCAGCATAGAGATGTTCTCGCCGCTCTTGCTGGTGAAGGCCATGGGCAGCTCGTTGACGCGGCCCTGCTGGCGTATCAGCTGGACCATGCGCTCGCGCTCGCTGTCCTTGGACCAGATGCCGATCTCGGCGGCGGTGCGGCCGATGATCTCGTCGGCGCTGTAGCCCGACAGGCGCTCGAAGGTCTTGTTGACCATGGCATAGCGGCCGGTGTGCATATCGGTCAGGGTGATGACGTCAGGGCTGGTCGCGACCAGGTGCGACAGCAGGCTCTCGGAGCGGCGCAGCGCGTCTTGTGCGCGCGCCTGCTCGGTCTGGTCCACGAAGAAGGACAGCGTGGCCGGGCCGCTGGCGGCATCGACGCGCACGCTGGTGGCCTGCACCAGCAGGCGCCGGCGCGACAGCGTGCGCAGGCGGAATTCGCTCATCGGCATCATCGTGCCCGAGGCCATGGCCTCGATCTTGGCGGCGCGCTGGCGGGCACGCTCGTCATCGCCTGGCTCGTAGTGCGAGAACAGGTCCTGGCCAATCATGCTGCTGCGCTGGGTGTAGCCGAACATGGCCATCGCCGCCGGGTTGGCGTCGATCACCCGGCCCCAACGATGCAGCACCAGGGGCGAGGGCGAGCGGCGGAACAGCTCGCGGTAGCGCCCCTCGGTGGCCTGTATGGCCTGCTCGGCCTGCACCTCGTGGGTGACGTCGCGGCCCACGCCCCAGAAGCCCAGGAAGCTGCCATGTTCGTCGAAGCGCGGCTCGCCGCTGATGCTGACATAACGCGTGCTGCCGTCGGCCTGCAGGCGCCGCGCGACCACGCCGTAGAAGGCGCGATGCGCTTCGAGATCGGCGCGGTGGGCGTCCAGTTCGTCGTCCGACAGGCCCAGGTCATCGATCTCCCACGGCGTCTTGCCCAGGCGCATATCGGGGTCCACCCCGGAGGCGCCGGGTTTGTCTTCGGTCACGTGGGTGAAGCGGAACTCGCTGTCCATCTCCCAGTACCAGTCGGCGGCCATGGCCAGCAGGCGGCGGAAGCGGTTGCTGCGGTCGGCCGCCTGGGCCAGCGAGCTGGTGATGATATGCAGGGTGCCCAGACCCACCACCAGGCCGGTGCCCAGCAGCAGCAGCTGCGCCCCCAGATGGGCCAGCAGGTTGCGGGTCAGGCCGGAGCCCGGCACATTCGGTGCAAACACCCCCAGGTACTCCATGCCGGCCACACCGCCCAGCAGCACCAGGCAGAAGGTGGTCAAGACCAGACCCTTGTGCAGGCCGTTGAGGGCCGTGGCCAGTGCCACCATCAGGCCCAGCAGGCCCAGCGTGTTGGAGCCCAGGCCGATATTGCGCAGCACCGCCACGGTGACGGCCAGCACCACCACCAGGGCCATCAGCAGAGTGACGACATTGCGGCAGCGGGCCGGCGGCACGACCCACAGGCCGAGCAGGCTGATCAAGGCGATGAACAAGGACAGCGCCGCCGGAGCCAGGGTGCTGATATGGGTCAGCTGGCCCTCGGCGCTGAGCAGCAGCAAGCCGGTGACGAGCAGGCACAGCGCCGAGCAGGTGCCCATGAACAGCCGGCAGGAACGGGCGAGCACCGTGCTGTCCAGGCTCGGTGACGTCCAGGGCACGGTCGTGCCCTCCAGTGGCCCCAAGTCTTCGAGTTGTCCTGCTGAGTTCACTGCGCGTATTGCTCCCAAGGCTCCCACGGCGGGAACCCTGTCCCGGCGCGGCCCACAGTCTTAACCAGAACCCGGTCCAGCGGAACCAGGGCTGGCACCCTAAATGGGGGGCAAATGCGATCTATGTACGCATTCCGGCCCCGTGTGGGGGCGGATCAGGCGTTTCAGCCGGTCTTGGCCTGGTTCAGCTCGTCGCGGGTGCGCAGCGCCACGGCACGGGCAGCGGCGGCAAAGTCCTCGCCGGCCGAGGCATAGAGCACCGCCCGCGACGAGTTGACGATGACGGGCCCGGTGGTGCTGCCGCCCTGGCCGCGCCAGCCGGCCAGCACCGTGGCGCGCGCATCACCACCCTGGGCGCCGACGCCCGGAATCAGCAGCGGCAGGTTCGGGGCCAGTTCTCGCACCCGCTCGATCTCGGCCGGGAAGGTGGCACCCACCACCAGGCCCAGCTGGCCATTGCGGTTCCAGGCCGTCTGCGCCAGCTGGGCCAGGTGTTCGTAGAGCAGGGGCTGGCCGGGGATGTCGGCCAGGCGCTGGTTCTGCAGATCGCTGCCGCCGGGGTTGGACGTGCGGCACAGCAGGATGGCGCCCTTGTCCGGGTAGCGCAGATAGGGCTCGATCGAGTCGAAGCCCATGAAGGGTGACAGGGTCACGGCATCGGCCTGGTAGCGCTCGAAGGCCTCGCGGGCGTATTGCTCGGCGGTGCTGCCGATGTCGCCGCGCTTGGCGTCCAGAATCACCGGCACGGCCGGGGCCACCCGCTTGATGTGAGCCATCAGCCGCTCCAGCTGGTCTTCGGCGCGCTGGGCCGCAAAGTAGGCGATCTGCGGCTTGAAGGCGATCACCAAGTCCTTGGTGGCATCGACGATCGCACTGCAGAAGTCATAGATGCGCGAGGCATCGCCACGCCAGGCGCCCGGAAAGCGCGAGGGCTCCGGGTCCAGTCCCACGCACAACATCGAGTGATTCAGCTTCTCTGCCTGTTGCAGCATCTCGATGAAGTTCATGCGTGGGGTCTCCTGTTTGGTGCTTAAGATTTTGTGGTTCAGACCGCGAAGCGCTCTGGACCCAACTGACTGAAGATCAGCGCAGGCGCTTGGCCAGCTCGGCCGCCTTGCCGGTGTAGCTGCCGGGGGTCAGGTCGCGCAGGCGGGCCTTCTCGGGCTCGGGCAGCTCCAGGGTTTCGATGAACTCGCGGATGGCCTCGCGGGTGATGGCCTTGCCGCGGGTCAGCTCCTTCAGACGCTCGTAGGGATTGGGCAGACTGTAGCGGCGCATCACCGTCTGGATGGGCTCGGCCAGCACTTCCCAGGCATGGTCCAGGTCGTCGGCCAGCATGGCCTCGTTGATCTCCAGCTTGTCCAGGCCGCGCTGCAGCGAGTCATAGCCCAAGAGCGCATAGCCCAGGGCCACGCCCATATTGCGCAGCACCGTCGAGTCGGTCAGGTCGCGCTGCCAGCGGCTGACGGGCAGCTTCTGGCTCAGATGGGTCAGCATCGCGCTGGCCAGGCCGAAATTGCCCTCGGCATTCTCGAAGTCGATGGGGTTGACCTTGTGCGGCATCGTCGAGCTGCCGATCTCGCCGGCCTTGGTGCGCTGCTTGAAATAGCCCACCGAGATATAGCCCCAGACGTCGCGCGACCAGTCGATCAGTATCGTGTTGCAACGCGTCAGCGCATCGAACAGCTCGGCCATGTAGTCGTGCGGCTCGATCTGAATCGTGTAGGGGTTGAAGGTCAGGCCCAGCGACTGCTCGACGACTTTTTGCGAGAAGGCCTCCCAGTCGAAATCGGGCCAGGCCGACAGATGGGCGTTGTAGTTGCCCACCGCGCCATTCATCTTGGCCAGCAGTTTCACGTCGGCGATGCGGCTGCGCGCCACCTGCAGGCGGGCCACCACATTGGCCACCTCCTTGCCGACGGTGGTCGGGCTGGCCGTCTGGCCGTGGGTGCGGCTGAGCATGGGCACATCGGCCAGCGTGTGGGCCATGTCCAGCATCTTGGCGATGATGCGGTCCAGCGCCGGCAGCAGCACCTCGGTGCGCGCGGCCTTCAGCATCAGGCCGTGGCTGGTGTTGTTGATGTCTTCGCTGGTGCAGGCGAAGTGCACGAACTCGCCGGCCGCCTTCATCTCGGGATGGTGCTCGAAGCGGGCCTTCAGCCAGTACTCGACCGCCTTCACATCATGGTTGGTGGTCTTCTCGATGTCCTTGATCGCCTGGGCATCGGCCTCCGAGAAGCGCAGCACAAAGCCGCGCAACAGGCCGCGCGCGGCCTCGCTCAAGGGCTTGAACTCGGCAAAGCCGGCATCCGACAGCGCGATGAACCATTCCACCTCGACCTGCACGCGGCGGTGCATCAGGCCGTACTCCGACAGCAGCGGGCGCAGGCCGGCCACTTTCGAGGCATAGCGGCCATCCAGGGGCGAGAGGGCGGAGAGGGCGGAGAGGTTCATGGCTTGGGGCGGCTGGGGGCCGCGGCGCTAGGGTGACTGGGGCAAACCCGTGGATTTTAAGCGCCCCGGCCAGACGGCCGCCGCCCGGCCCTGCGATCAGCCGTGCAGCTTGTCCAGCGAACGCCGGATCTTGGCGGCGTCGCGCAGGCGATCGGCCGAGCCGTCGGCATCGAGCAGCACGACGGTGACGTTCTTGCCGCCGCTCTTCATGCGCATCGTCAGGCAGCGGCCGGCCTCGTCGGTGTAGCCGGTCTTGGACAGCAGGATGTCCCAGCCCTTGCTGCCGACCAGCCGGTTGGTGTTGCGGTACTCCACCTGCCGGCCATTGATGGGAATCAGCGCCTTGCGGTTGCTGGTGATCTGGCCGATCTCGGGATAGTTCGCCGCGGCGGCCGCCATCTTCGCCACCTCGACGGCGGTGGAGGTGTTCTGCGGTGACAGCCCCGTGGGCTCGGCGATCGAGGTGTGGGTCAGGCCGAGTGCCCGGATCTTGGCCTGCACCGCCAGCTCGAAGGCCTCAAGCCCTCCGGGATAGGTGCGGGCCAGCGCGGCGGCAGCGCGGTTGTCGGACGACATCAGGGCCAGTTTCATCGCGGCCAGCCGCGGCATCTGCGCGCCCACCGGCACATGGGAGGCGCTGTGCTTGAGCGTGTCGACATCGCCGCGGTCGATACGGATCTTCTCGCTCAGACTGGGCTTGGCATCCAGCACCACCATGGCCGTCATCAGCTTGGTCAGCGAGGCAATGGGCACCACCGCGTCGGCACTCTTTTCCATCAGGACCCGGCCGGTGCCGTCTTCCAGCACCAGCGCATGCCGGGCGTTCACCGGCAGGGTGAAGGGGGTGCTTGCCGCCTCGGCGGTGACCGGCTTGGGCTTGTCGGCCGCCCGCGGGGCATGGGCCTGCACCAGCAGGCTGGTCATGGCCAGCGCCAGCGCGGGCAGCATCAGCTTCCAGGCCGAGGTGTGTCGGCGGGGTGCGAGCAGTTGTTGGATACGGTGGAGCAAGTCGCCTCCTTGGGCAGATTGGGTCAGGGGGTGGGAAGTCAGCATCGTCAGGGTCAATTCGTGCAGGGCCAGGGCCAGCCGCCGGGGTTCGTCCAGCATCCGGGCGGCAAGTTCATCGGCCACCTGCTCGCGCTCTCGGCGCATGCGGTTCGACAACCACCACACCACCGGGTGGAAGAACAGCAGCGCTTCGATACCGCTCTGCAGCAGGTTGACCAGATAGTCCAGTCGCCTCACATGGGCCAGTTCATGGGCCAGCAGGGCCTCCAGCAGCGGTACGGGCATGCCGCTGATCAGGGCCGCCGGCACCAGGATCACCGGCCGCCACCAGCCCACTGTCAACGGGCTGTCGAGCTGGTCCACCACCTGCAGCGGCACGGAGCCGCGCAGACCCATGCGCCGTGCCAGCCCATCCAGGCGGGCCTGCCACTGGGGGTGCTGTGCATGCGAGGCACGCCGCAGCCGCGCCACCCAGGCCAGTCCCAGGCCGAGACGCAGCGCCATCAGGGCCACGCCCAGGCACCAGGCGAGCACCAGCTCGGGCAGCAGGGACTGCAGGGTGAGCAGCCAGTCCGGGGCCAGCGCCAAGACCTCGGGGCTGGCCTCCAGCGTTGGCGGATCGGCCATGGCCTGCAGGCCGTTGTTCAGCTGCAGCGCCGGCAGCAACAGGCACAGCAGCAGGGCGGCGCCGCAGACGCCGTAGCGGCTGCGCGGTCCGGCGCTGCGCAGCAGGCGCAGCAGCAACGCCGCGATGGCGCCCACCAGCAGGCCTTGCCAGACAAAATTCAGCAGCGCCCAGCCCAGCGCCGGCACCCAGAGCTGCAGCACGTCATCGAGCGCGCTCATGCCTCGTCCCCGTGCAGAAACTTCTCGATCTCGGCCCGTTCCTTCTTGCTGACATGACTCTTCAGCGCGGCCAGCACCAGGGCCTTGCCCGAGCCGGCGAAGGCCTTGGCAATCAGGTCCTTCAGCAAATGGGTCTGCAGCGCGTCCTGCGACTGCGCCGGGGCATAGACATGGGAGCGCTGGCTTTCGTCGCGCGTCAGCAGGCCCTTGCCATGCATGATTTGCAGCTGGCGCAGCACGGTGGCGTCACTGGCGTCCGGGCGGTCGACGAGCAGGGCTTCGTGAGCCTGCTTGGCGGTGGCCGGGCCGATGCGCCACAGCGTGCGCAACAGATCCAGCTCGGCGGGGGTGGGCTTGGGCGGCGGGGTTTGCATGCTCGATAGAATAGAAGTTCTAGAATAATTTGTCTAGAACTTCTTTTCTATTTTTGGATGCCGGCGCCGTCTCTGCACCAGATCAGTTGTTTTGTACAGACTGTCACGCAACAGATGCTTCGCTAGAATCGTTTTCACAACGAGGACTGCAGTCCCCAAGAACCCCACATGAAGCTCATCGGATCACTCACCAGCCCCTACGTCCGCAAAGTCCGCATCGTGATGGCCGAGAAAAAACTCGACTATCAGCTGGTGCTGGAAGACGTCTGGGCCAGCGACGACATTCTGAAGGTCAACCCGCTGGGCAAGGTGCCCTGCCTGGTGATGGAGGGGCAGGACTCGATCAGTGGCGCGGTGTTCGACTCGCGCGTGATCGTCGAGTACGTCGACACACTGTCGCCGGTGGGCAAGCTGATTCCCGAGCGCGGTCGCGAGCGCACCGAGGTGCGCACCTGGGAGGCGCTGGCCGACGGCCTGCTCGATGCCTCCATCCTGGCGCGCCTGGAACAGACCTGGGGCGGTCGCACCGAGGCGCAGCGTTCGCAGGTCTGGGTCGACCGGCAGATGGGCAAGATCAGCGCTGTGCTGAAGGCCATGAGCCAGGGCCTGGGCGACAAGAGCTGGTGCTCGGGCAACCATTTCTCGCTGGCCGATATCGCTGTCGGCTGTGCCCTGGGCTACCTGGACTTCCGCTTCCCGCAGATCGACTGGCGTGCCGACCACCCGAATCTGGCCAAGCTGTACGAGAAGCTGGCGCAGCGCCCGAGCTTCATCGACACCCGCCCGCCGGCCTGAGGCTTTTATCAGCCGGGCCGCGCCGGGCAGGGCGCCGCGGCGTGCAGCTTGCGGTAGAGGCCGGCGATCTGCCGCGCCACCTGCTCCAGTGCCTGGCCCCAGCAGCGGGCAATCTCATCGGCCAGCAGCCCATGGGCCAGCAGGCTCAAGAGGCTGCGCTCCGACTCGACCAGATCGCCGTCGTGCACAGGCTCGATCACAGGCCACCGAGGCGGCAGGCTGGCGCGTTGCACAGGCGTCCGCGGCTCGCCGAAGCACTCCAGCATCTGGCGCGCAATCATCGGTGACATCGGGGCCTGGCCGGTCAGGAAGTCGATCGCCGCGTGCTGCAGTTGTTCGGGGTCGCCGGCATCCAGCGCATAGCCATCGGCGCCGGCGCACAGGGCCTGGAACAGCAGCTGGTCATCGGCCGAGGGCGTGAGCAGCAACACGCGGGGCGGCGCGGCATCGGCCACCGGCAGCTTGTGCAGCGACTTCAGCAGATGCATCGCATTGCCGCCGACCAGACGCAGATCGCACAGCAGCAGCTGCGGCTTGCGCAGCCGTATCAACTCGGCCGCCTGGCTGAGATTCTGGGTGCCGCCGGCCCAGTGCAGTTCGGGAATCGCGGCCAATTCTGACTGGGCGCGCTGAACCGATTCCAGGGTTCTTCTGACAACGACGACTTCGGACATGGGGGCGGGAACGGGGAGGGTAGCGGGCAACAGCACATTGTTGGTGCGCCGGTCCGGCTTGCCATCCCCCCGACCCGGTGCTGCAAGGGCAAGCACTACCCCCCGATTCAGGGGGCAGCCGTCAGCGCCGCGCTGGCATGGAAGCTGTGCGCGCTGGCCACCGGCCAGTACAGCTTGAAGGTGTTGTGCGGCAGTTCGCCATGCAGCAGCGCGCCGCGCGCTACAAAGGGCAGCAGGCCGCTGAGCAGCTTGACCTCGTGCGCGTTGATGCGCTGCACGATGTGGGTAGCCGAGATGTCGCAAGGATGCTGCAGCCCTGCGGCCTGCACCAGCTCCTTCAAGGCCTTCAAGGTGTTCTCGTGGAAGCGGAACACCCGATCGGCCTTGTCGGGCACGACCAGGGCCTGCTGGCGCACCGGGTCCTGCGTCGTCACGCCGGTCGGGCAATGGCCGGTGTGGCAGTTCTGAGCCTGTATGCAGCCCAGGGCGAACATGAAGCCGCGGGCCGAGTTGCACCAGTCGGCACCCAGCGCCAGCATGCGGGCGATGTCGAAGGCGCTGACCACCTTGCCGGCGCAGCCCAGTTTGATCTTGTCGCGCAGGTCCAGCCCCACCAGGGTGTTGTGCACCAGCAGCAGGCCTTCCTGCAGCGGCGCACCGACATGGTCGGTGAATTCCAGCGGCGCCGCGCCGGTGCCGCCCTCGGCACCATCGACAACGATGAAGTCCGGCGTGATGCCGGTCTCCAGCATCGCCTTGCAAATCGCGAACCACTCCCACGGGTGGCCGATGCAGAGCTTGAAGCCGGTCGGCTTGCCGCCGGACATATCGCGCAGCCGGTCGATGAAACGCATCATCTCGATCGGCGTGGCGAAGGCGCTGTGCGAGGCAGGCGAGATGCAGTCTTCGCCGATATTGACCCCGCGCGCCTGGGCGATCTCGGCCGTCACCTTGGGTCCCGGCAGCACGCCGCCATGGCCCGGCTTGGCGCCCTGGCTGAGCTTCAGCTCTATCATCTTGACCTGCGGATCGCGGGCATTGGCCATGAACTTCTCGGGATTGAACGAGCCATCGTCATTGCGGCAGCCGAAGTAGCCCGAGCCTATCTCCCAGATCAGGTCGCCGCCGTGCTGGCGGTGGTGCACGCTGATCGAGCCTTCGCCGGTGTCGTGCGCAAAGCCGCCCTGCTTGGCGCCGGAGTTCAGCGACAGGATGGCGTTGGCCGACAACGCGCCAAAACTCATCGCCGAGATATTGAAGATGCTGGCCGAGTAGGGCTGGGCACGACCTGCCCCTATGGTGATGCGAAAGTCATGCGTGTCCAGCTCGGTGGGCACCATCGAATGGTTGATCCACTCATAGCCGGCGGCGCGCACATCGCGCTGGGTGCCGAAGGGGCGCTTGTCGGAGTCGCCCTTGGCTCGCTGGTAGACCAGCGAGCGCTGCTGGCGCGAGAACGGCGTGGCCTCGTTGTCGCTCTCCAGAAAATACTGGCGGATCTCGGGGCGTATGAACTCGAGCAGAAAGCGCAGGTGACCGATGACCGGATAGTTGCGCAGCACCGAGCGCTTGACCTGGCGCACATCGCGCAGCCCCAGGGCCGCGAGACCCGCGAACACCAGCGTCGCCAAGCCCAACTGACCGGTGACTACCCAGACAAAGGCGCACAGCAGGCAGCCGACGATGCACAGCAGCCAGGGGCTGTAGCGCAGCGGGAAGTGGCGGTCCAGGGCAAGCAACCAGGCGGGCATGGGCAACTCCGGGATCAGAAAGCCGCATCCTAGACTGGCCAGCGCACGTTGATGCGGCATGTAAACCCGGGGAAGCGGCCCTCTTCGCCGCCCCGGGCACAATCGCCAGCATCCGACATTCATTGCAGCTGGCCACCATGAGCGAATCCCAAACTCCATCCCCCTCCATCACTTGGATGCTGACCGGCGCGCCGCAGCAGGCACCGATCGCCGTGGTCGGTGCCGGCACCATGGGCGCCGGCATCGCCCAGGTCGCGGCGCAGGCCGGCCATCCGGTGCGCCTGCTCGATGTGCGCGAGGGCGCGGCCCAGGCCGCCTGCGAGCAGATTGCCAAGGCCCTGGCCGGCCTGGTGGCCAAGGGCCGCATGGAGGAGGCCGAGCGCACGGCGGTGCTGGCTCGCATCTCACCGGCGGCGGGCATCGCCGACCTGGCCGACTCGGCCCTGGTCGTCGAGGTCATCCTGGAGCAGCTGGCGCCCAAGCAGGCCCTGCTGCGCGATCTTGACGCGCTGCTGGCACCCGGTGCCATCATCGCCAGCAACACCTCGTCGATCTCGATCACGGCGCTGGCCAATGGCATGAAGAACCCGCAGCGCCTGGTCGGCATGCACTTCTTCAACCCGGTGCCGCTGATGAAGCTGGTCGAGGTCGTCTGGGGCGCCGAGACCGCGCCCGAGGTGGCCCAGGTGATCTTCGACCTGGCCAAATCCTGGGGCAAGACGGCCGTGCATGCCAAATCCACGCCGGGCTTCATCGTCAACCGCATCGCACGGCCCTATTACGCCGAGACCCTGGCCCTGCTGCAGGAGCAGACCGGCACGCCCGCCCAGCTGGACCAGGCGCTGCGTGGCGTGGGCTTCCGCATGGGCCCCTGCGAGCTGATGGACCTGATCGGCCACGACATCAACTACTCGGTCACGCAGTCGGTGTTCGAGGCCAATTACGGCGACCGCCGCTATATGCCCTCGCTGGTGCAGAAGGCCCTGCTCGATGGCGGCCGCCTGGGCCGCAAGGTCGGCAAGGGCTTTTATGACGGCGTGCCGGTGGCGCCGGCTGCCGAGCCTGTCGTTGCTGCGCAGCTGCCGGCGATCACGCTGCATGGCGACGGCGCGCTGGTCGAGGGGCTCGCTGCCTGGTTGGCCCACAAGGGCCAGGCCTTTGCTCGCGAGACCGAGTCAGGCTGGCAAGGCCTGCAACTGGGCGAGGCCGAACTGCACTTCAGCACCGGCCGCAGTGCCATGCAGCTGGCGGCTCAGCGCAGCCAGCCCGAACTGGCCGTGCTGGATCTGCCGCTGGCGCCCGACCGCATCACGGGCTTGGGCCTGGCCTTTGCCGGCAGCGCCGACGAGGCCACCCGCGAGGCCGCCCGGGCCCTGCTGCGCGCGCTGGGCTGGACGCCGCTGGAGCTGCGCGACGTGCCGGGTCTTGCCGTGGCACGCACCGTCTGCATGCTGATCAACGAGGGCGCTGATGCGGTCTACCAGGGCGTCTGCGACGAGCGGGGCGCCGACCTGGCGATGAAGCTGGGCACCAACTATCCCGCGGGCCCGTTCGAATGGCTGGCACTGATCGGCGTCGAGGCCGTCTGCCAGGTGCTGGATGGCCTGTGGGAAGCGACACGCAGTGAGCGCTACCGCGTTAGCCCCTTGCTGCAGCAGAGGCGTTGGGCGGCCAGGCTGGTAGCGTGACTCGAGCTGCGGGCGCACGCTGTTGCTCCGTGTCCCCCGGCCGCGTTGCGGCCTCCTCCTCTACCTGCGCAACAGCGCACGCCCACAGCCCGAGTCCAGCCACCGCCGTCGCTTTGCGGCGAAGTGCGGCGATGTGGCACAAGCAGGAGGCTGGGTGGGTCCGCAGCGCAGGTAAAGGAGGAGGGCGCGCAGCGCCCGGGGGACACGGAGCTGTGGGCCTGGCCAGCCTCCTGCGACTAGCGGCGCGCCCCTGCAGATCGGCGATGAACCAATTTGTTGAGCCGCATCTGGGTCCAGCCCTGCATCTGCTGCTCCAGCACATCAAGCGGTAACGCCCCCTGAGCCAGCAGCGCATCATGGAAGGCGCGCACATCAAAACCTGACCCCAGGGCCTGCTCGGCCTGGGCGCGCAGGGCCATGATGCGCAGCTGGCCGATCTTGTAGGCCAGGGCCTGGCCGGGCCAGCCGATGTAGCGGTCGACCTCGTTGACGATGTCGGTCTCGGTCTTGGCGGCGTTGTCGCGGAAGTAATCGATGGCCTGCTCGCGCGTCCAGCGCTGGCTGTGGATGCCGGTGTCCACCACCAGGCGCACCGCGCGCCACATATCGTAGGTCAGCTGGCCGAAGCGCGAGTAGGGGTCCTTGTACAGGCCCAGCTCATAGCCCAGGGCCTCGCCGTACAGGGCCCAGCCCTCGATGAAGGCCGAGTAGCTGGCGAAGCGGCGGAATTTGGGCAGGGCGGCCTGCTCCTGGGCCAGCGCGATCTGCAGATGGTGGCCGGGCACGGCCTCATGCGAGGCCAGCACCTCCATCTCGTACTTGGGCCGCATCTCGGGTCGGTACAAATTGACGTAGAAGTAGCCGGCGCGCGTGCCGTCCACCGACGGGCCGCTGTAGTAGGCGGCGGTGGTGTTCGGTGCGCTGGTCATCGGTATGGCGCGCACGCCGAACGGGGTGCGGTAGAGCTTGCCGAACAGCCTGGGCAGCTCGGGCTCTATGGTCTTGGCCACGACGACATAGGCATTGAACAGCGCCTCGGGCGTGGCGTAGTAGAACTGCGGATCGGTGCGCAGTTTCTCGAAGAACTGCTGGCGCGTGCCGGTGAAGCCGACCTGTTCCATCACCTTGCGCATCTCGCCGTGGATGCGTGCCACTTCCTTGAGGCCGATCTGGTGTATCTCGTCGGGCGTCAGGTTCGTCGTCGTGTGTTCGGCAACGCGGTTGGCATAGTAGGCCGCGCCGCCCGGCGTGTCCCAGATGCCCACGGACTCTCGGCAGGCGGGCAGGTACTCGGTGCGGAAGAACGCCTCCATGCGCGCATAGGCGGGCAGCACCTTGTTCTGTATCACTTGCGCCGCCTGTCGGCTGAGGCGCTCGCGCTCGGCTGCAGGTATCTTGTCCGGGAAGCTCTTGAAGCGGGCGTAGAAGGGGCTGTCCTCGGGCCTGGCCGCCTGCTGGCCCTGCAGCTGGGGCAGTACACGCGCCATCAGCAGGCGCGGCTGGGTGCGGCCGGTCTTGGCGGCGGCGCGCAGCCGTTCCTCGTATTGGTCAAGATAGGCGGGCAGGGTGTCCAGACGCTTCAGCCAGGTCTCGTAGTCGGCCACCGTGTCGAAGGGCATGTTCTCGGCCGCTTCGTTCAGCACCTGCGGGCCGTCGCGGGCCGTCATCTCGTAGGCCCAGGGCTGGTGCGGCCACAGTGCCAGCCGGGACTCCAGCGATTTCTTGAACAGCTCATGGTTGAGGCGCTCGCTGACCGGCAACTGCCTGCTATCGATGCGTGACAGCTGGACCAGCAGATCCCGGTCTTGCCTATGCCCCCGTTCCATCGCTGCGGGGCTGATGTCGGGCCAGCGGTCGTTGAAGCCCTTTTCACCGTAGTAGGTGGCGGACAGCGGTGAATCGGCCATGTCCATGGCCCAGCTTGTGTCTATCAGCTGATGCAGTCGCTTGGCGGCGGTGCCGGGGCCCGCAGCGGCGACCGGCAGGACGGACAACAGCGCGCAGGCGGTGATCAGGGTCAGCAGGGGACGCAGCATGGGCGTTGCTCAGCCGGCCGGTGCCAACTCGATCTCGCGCTCGAACAGCGCCACCGCCGTCTTCGCCACCTGGCGGGTGTCGTAATAGGCGTAGGCGCCCACGCCCATCGCCCCGACCACCGGCAACCATCGCGACACGCCCTTGCTCAGCACCCGTTCGCTGACGCGCAGTCCGATCACGCCGGCCAGCGCGCGCGTCGCCTGTGTAGTCAGCTGGCGCACGATGAAGCGTTCGCCCAGGCGCACGGTCAGGTCGCGCACCGCCTGCGAGGCCATGTGTTTGAACAGGCAGTAAATCATCTGCTCGCGTGTCAATGTCGCTTGTCTGCCATACAGCGCGGCGATGTCGGACACCAGCTGCGCCTGCACCCGCCACACCGCCATCAGCTCGGGCACCAGGGTCAGCCAGCCCAGCGGGCCGGGCGGCAGGGCCAGGCCACCGGCGGTCAGTGCGGCGGCGCGGGCGGCGGCCTGGGTCAGCGCTTCGGCGCTAGCGGCCGGGGTGCTGCTGACCGCCTCCTTGCTCGACGGTATGCGGCTGACGAAGCCCAGCACCGCCTCGCCCATTTGATGGGCAAGGCCGGTCTTTTCTGGCAGGGTGGTGAGGGCGCGGCTGCTCATGGTGGCCTGAATATAGCGTCGCGCACGTACCATTGGCGAAACTCCCGCTCAAACAGCAGCCGAACCGATGGAAATCTACCTAGACGCGAACGCGACCACCCCGGTGCTGGCCCAGGCCCGCGTGGCCGCCATTCAGGCCATGGCCGAGGAATTCGGCAACCCCAGCAGCATCCACAGCACCGGCCTGAAGGCGCGGGCGATGATGGATGCGGTGCGCCAGCGTGCCCGGCAACTGCTCGATGCCGGCACGGGCCGGCTGCTCTTCGTCAGCGGCGCCACCGAGGGCATACAGACGGCCGTGCTGTCGGCCCTGAGCGCGCTGCGCGAGCGCCGCGAGAGCGGTGAGGCCACCGGCAGCCTCTTGCTGTACGGCGCGACCGAACACAAGGCCGTGCCCGAGACCTTGAAGCACTGGAACCAGTTGCTGGGCCTGCAGTTGCAGGTGCTGGCGATCCCGGTGGACCGCGATGGCCGCCATGACCTGGACTGGTTGCGCCAGCATGCGGCAGATGCTGGCATGGTCTGCGTGATGGCCGCCAATAACGAGACCGGCGTGATCAGCGATCTGGCCGGCGTCGCCGCGGTGCTGGACGAAACCGGCAGCCGGGCCTACTGGATGGTCGATGGCGTGCAGGCGCTGGGCAAACTGCCCTTGCATCTGAGCCAGACCCGCATCGATTACGCGCCGTTCTCCGGCCACAAGCTCTATGCGCCCAAGGGCATAGGCCTGCTCTATGTGCGCGAGGGCGCGCCGTTCACGCCGCTGCTGGCCGGCGGGGGCCAGGAGGGCAGCCTGCGCTCGGGCACCGAGAATATGTCGGGCATCGCCGCGCTAGGGGCCGTGCTGGCCGCGCTGGACGACGGCAAGAGCTTTCGCAGCCATGCCGAGCTGGAGGGTTTTCGCATCCGCCTGGCCGAGGCGTTGCAGGTGGCGTTTCCGGGCCTGGTGTTCAATGCGCCGCTGGCCCTGTCGCTGCCGACCACGCTGAACTTCTCGGTGCCAGGGCTGAGCAGCAAGCTGCTGCTGGACATGTTCGACGCCGCCGATGTGCGCGTCAGCGGCGGCTCGGCCTGCAGTGCGTCCAAGGCCCTGCCCAGCTTTGTGCTGCAGGCCATGGGTCTGCCAGAGTGGCAGACGGCCTCGGCGGTGCGCATGTCCTTCGGCCCGGCCGTTGATGAGGCCTTTATTTCCGAGGCGGTGGCCCGCATCCATGCCTGTGGCCAGGCGCTGCGCCGTACCTGCCTGAGCGGGGCCGATGACGAGCCGCTGGCCGGCGACGGCGTCGTGCAGCTGAACTACGGCGGCGCCTGCACCTGGCTGCTGGCCGACCAGGCCGGCCAGAGCTGCGTGGTCATCGACCCGCAGCCTGAGCTGGCCGAGCGCGTCGAGCAGTACCTGCGCTGCCAGGGCTACCGTGTGCTGGCAGTGCTGGAGACTGTGCAGGCCTCCGGCTGGCCGGCGCAGACCACATCGTTGACCTTGGCGGACGGCCAGGTGGCGCAGGCGCTGCAACTGGGCGAGCAATGGCTGGCGCGCCTGACCATGGCCGAGGGGCAGTCCTATCTGCTGGGCAAGGCCCGCGACGGGCAATTGGCGGCCGCCGACGTGACGCTGGCATTTTGTGGCGATGCGCTGATGCCGGGCCTGATCGGCAGCGTCGATCCCCGGCGCGAGCAGCAACTGCGGCAACTCGCTGCCGTGACTAGCCCGCAGACCCTGATGTGCGCGGCACATGATTTCGACAATCGCTTCGCCACTACCTTGGCGGCGGAGCGGCTCGCGCCGGCCAAGGCGGCGGGTGTGGAGCTGGACGCGGCGCAACTGGCCGAATTTCTGCGCCGCCACCCCGAAACCCTGGTCGTTGACGTGCGCGAACCCTATGAGCAATTGCTCAGCCAGACGCCCAGGCTGTCCGATTGGGCGCTGCAGGCGATGCCCTTGTCACGGCTGGTCAACGGCCTGCAGCCCTGGCTGGCCGATGCGCAGCGGCCTCTGGTGTTCTTCTGCCGCAGCGGCAACCGCAGCGGCCAGGCGGTGCAATGCCTGCGCCGCCTCGGTCACGCGAACAGCTATTCGCTGGCCGGCGGCCTGGCGCTGTGGGAGCGGCATGAGGCGTTTGCGCACAGTATCTAGCTAGGTCTCCAGCGGCAGCCCGACGTAGTTCTCGGCCATCACCGTCATCGCTGCCGTCGAGCCGACCAGATAGGTCAGCTCCGCCTGCTGCAGCCGGGCCTCGAAGCTGCCCTCGTCGGGGAACTGGTGCAGCAGCCGTGTCATGGACCAGGAAAAGCGCTCGGCCTTCCAGATCCGGCGCAGCGCCTTGGCCGAATAGGCGTCCAGGCCGGCGTCGCTGTGCTCCTGGTAGTGGGCAATCAGCCCCTGCGACAGATAGCGCACATCGGCCGCCGCCAGGTTCAGGCCCTTGGCACCGGTGGGCGGCACGATGTGGGCGGCGTCACCGGCCAGGAACAGGCGGCCGAAGCGCAGCGGCTCGGCGACGAAGCTGCGCAGCGGCGCAATGCTCTTCTCGATCGAGGGCGCGGCCACAACCCTTGCGGCGGCCTCGGGATCGAGGCGGCGTCGCAACTCGTCCCAGAAGCGCTGGTCCGACCACTGCTCCAATGTGTCGCTGGCACTGCACTGCACATAGCAGCGGCTGCGCGTCTTGCTGCGCATGCTGCACAGGGCAAAGCCGCGTGCGTGCTGGGCGTAGATCAGCTCGTCGGACACCGGTGGCGTGTCTGCCAGCACGCCCAGCCAGCCAAAGGGGTAGACCCGCTCGAAGGTCTGTATCGCCGTGGCCGGCACGCTGGCGCGGCTGACGCCGTGAAAGCCATCGCAGCCGGCGATGAAGTCGCAGGCAAGCTCGTGCGTGGCGCCGTCCTTGCGGTAGCTCAGCCGCGGCGCGGCGCTGTCGAAGTCATGCAGTGCGACCTCGGCAGCCTCGTAGATCGTGGGCAGCTGGGCGGCACTGCGGGCGGCCATCAGATCGCGGGTCAGCTCGGTCTGGCCGTAGACCATCACCGACTTGCCGCCGCTCAGGCCCTGCAGATCGATGCGATGGCGCTGGCCATTGAACGAAATCTCGAAGCCGTGGTGCTCCAGGCCATGGGCCAGCATGTTCGCGCCGACGCCGGCCTGCACGACCAGATCAACCGTGGTCTGCTCCAGCAGTCCGGCACGGATGCGGCTCAGCACATAGTCGGCGCTGCGCTGCTCGACGATGATGTTGTCAATGCCGGCGCGGTGCAGCAGCGCGCCCAGCAGCAGGCCGGACGGGCCCGCGCCGACGATGGCGACTTGGGTTCTGGTCGTCATGGACTTCCCCTTGATAGGCAAGGGCTGCAAGGCGAAATCAGACTCACCGCTGAGCTGCGGTGGCCGAGGATCAGCGGGCTGTGGCCGTCAGAGAAGCATGCGCAAATGCGCTTGCGCCTGCAACAGCGGTGGCAGGCATTGCTCGACCAGCTGATCCATGCTGATGCGCGAGGCGTGGACGCTGATATTCATCGCGGCCACGGCGTCGCCGCGGTAGTTCTTCAGCGGTACGGACACGGTGCGCAGGCCCAGCTCATATTCCTGATCGACGCAGGCATGGCCCTGGGCGCGGGCCCGCGCGACTTCGATGCGCAGGCGGTCCGGGTGGGTGATGGTGTAGGGCGTCAGCGGCGTCAGCTCCTGGCGCGCAATCCAGGCATCGACCTCGCCCTGCGGCAGCGCGGCCAGCAGCATGCGGCCGTTGGCGGTGCAGTAGGCGGGCACGCGGGTGCCGGGCTGCAGGGTGGACGAGACGACGCGGCCGGCGCTGGTGGCGGCGATGCAGATCACGTCGGCGCCGTCCAGCACGCCGGCCGAACTGGCTTCCTTCAGCGCATAGGCCAGCTTGTGCAGCTCGGGCTCGACGATGCGCGGCAGGCGGGCCGAGTGCATATAGCTCTGACCCAGGCGCAGGACCTTGGGCGTCAGCGCAAACATCTTGCGGTCCTGCGACACAAAGCCCAGGTGCAGCAGGGTCAGCAGGTAGCGGCGGGCGGCGGCACGGGTCAGGCCGGTGCGGGTGGCCACCTCGCTGATCGTCAGGCGCGGGCGCTCCTGGTCGAAGGCCTCGATCACGGCCAGGCCTTTTTCAAGGCCGGCCACCAGATCGCGCTTCAGCGGCGCGCTGCTGACCACGGCAGTGCTGGGTGACTCCCAGGCGGTTGCCGGGAAGGGGCTGGGCGAAAAATCGTCTTGCTCGTCGTTGGATGACATCGGGCGTCGCTATGTTGTGCGCATATCGCCCGGATCGGGGTGCGCGAACCAAGAATCTACTCACTATAGGCCTGTGGCCCGGGTTTGTCCCCGGCAGACGGCCGTATATGGGCGATATGCGCACGACCGCTGTCAATTGCGTTTCAATGCCCCATATTGGGGCGCGAGGTTTTGCGCCGTATCAAGGCACAACGCCGCCCGACTGCTAGGCAATCGGGCGGCGTTGATGAGGCTTTGGCGTCTAACGCGTGCTCAAACGCGCTCAACAATCAATGCAATGCCCTGGCCGACGCCTATGCACATGGTGCACAGCGCGTAACGGCCGCCGGTGCGGTGCAACTGGTTGACGGCCGTCATCACCAGTCGCGCGCCGCTGGCGCCCAGCGGATGGCCGAGGGCGATCGCGCCGCCATTCGGGTTGACGCGGGCGTCATCGTCGGCCAGGCCCAGATCGCGCAGCACGGCCAGGCCCTGGGCGGCAAAGGCCTCGTTCAGCTCGATCACATCCATTTGCGCCAAGGTCAGGCCGGTCAGGGCCAGCACCTTGCGGGTGGCCGGCGCCGGGCCGAAGCCCATGATGCGCGGCGCCACGCCGGCCGCGGCCATGCCGACGACGCGGGCGCGGGGCGTCAGGCCCTGCTGGGCGGCACCGGCCTCGCTGGCCAGCAGCAGGGCCACGGCGCCGTCATTGACGCCCGAGGCATTGCCGGCCGTCACCGTGCCGTCGGGGCGCACCACGCCCTTGAGCTTGGCCAAGGCCTCCAGGCTGGTTTCGCGCGGATGTTCGTCCTTGCTGACGACAATCGCATCGCCCTTCTTCTGCGCAATGCTGACCGGCAGGATCTCGGCATCAAACACGCCGGCCTTCTGCGCCGCCACCGCCTTCAGCTGGCTGGCCAGGGCCATGCGGTCCTGGGCTTCGCGCTCGATGCCGAAGTCGGTCGCCACGTTTTCGGCCGTTTCGGGCATGGAATCGACGCCGTACTGGGCCTTCATCAGCTTGTTGACAAAGCGCCAGCCAATTGTCGTGTCATAGACGGCATTGCTGCGCGAGAAGGCCGATTCGGCCTTGGGCATCACAAAGGGGGCGCGGCTCATGCTCTCGACGCCGCCGGCCAGCATCAGCTGCGCCTCGCCCGAGCGGATGGCCCGCGCCGCCTGGCCCACGGCATCCATGCCCGAGCCGCAGAGCCGGTTGATGGTGGCGCCGGGCAGCTCGATAGGCAGACCGGCCAGCAGGGCCGCCATGCGGGCGACGTTGCGGTTGTCTTCGCCGGCCTGGTTGGCGCAGCCGTAGAGCACGTCGCTGACGGCGGCCCAGTCCACCTTCGGGTTGCGTTCCATCAGCGCGCGCAACGGCAGCGCGCCGAGATCGTCGGTGCGGATCGAGGACAGGGCGCCGCCATAGCGTCCGAAAGGGGTACGGATGGCGTCGCAGATAAAGGCTTGGTTCATGGTCATGGGGGAGGTTGGAATTCAGGATGGGAGCAGGGGCTGGCCGACCAAGCGCTGCAGCTCGGCCGCATCGAGGCCGGGACAGCGCTGCAGCACGCGCAGGCCTTCGGGCACCACCTCGAACACGGCCAGGTCGGTGTAGATGCGGCTGACGCAGGCCGGCGCGGTGAGCGGATAGCTGCATTCGGCGACGATTTTGCTCTCACCCTTCTTGCTCAGCAGTTCCATCATCACAAAAGTGCGTTTGGCGCCCAGGGCCAGGTCCATCGCGCCGCCGACGGCCGGTATCGCATCGGCCGCGCCGGTGTGCCAGTTGGCCAGATCGCCGCGGACCGAGACCTGGAAGGCGCCCAGCACGCAGATGTCCAGATGGCCGCCGCGCATCATCGCGAAGCTGTCGGCATGGTGGAAGAAGCTGCCGCCGGGCCGCAAGGTCACCGGCTGCTTGCCGGCATTGATCAGGTCATAGTCCTCGGCGCCAGCGGCCGGCGCCGGGCCCACGCCCAGCACGCCGTTCTCGCTGTGCAGAATGATCTCGCGGTCGGCCGGGATCTGATTGGCCACCAGCGTCGGCAGGCCTATGCCCAGGTTGACGACCGAGCCGTCGGCAATGTCCTGCGCCACGCGTTGCGCGATCTGGGCATGGGTCCAGGCTTGGTAGGCGCTCATGACTTGACCCCTCCGGCAAGCGTCGAGGCGCGCGGAATCTGCACCACCCTCTGTATATAGATACCGGGCGTGACGACGGCCTCCGGGTCCATCTCACCGAGCTCGACCACCTCGTGCACGCTGGCGATCGCCGTGGTGGCCGCCGCGGCCATGATGGGCCCGAAGTTGCGTGCCGTCATGCGGTAGCTGAGATTGCCCCAGCGGTCGCCGCGCTCGGCCTTGATCAGGGCGAAGTCGGCCGCCAGCGGGTACTCCAGCACATAGTGCCGGCCATTGATGAGCCGGGTTTCCTTGCCCTTGGCCAGCTCGGTGCCGTGGCCGGTGGGCGTGAAGAAGGCGCCGATGCCGGCCCCGGCCGCGCGGATGCGCTCGGCCAGATTGCCCTGGGGCACCAGTTCCAGCTCGATCTGGCCGGCCCGGTACAACTTGTCGAAGTGATGAGAGTCCGCCTGGCGCGGGAAGGAGCAGATGATCTTGCGCACGCGGCCGGCGGCCAGCAGGGCGGCCAGGCCGGTGTCGCCGTTGCCGGCATTGTTGTTGACCACGGTCAGCTCGCGAGCGCCCTGGCTCAGCAATGCCTCGACCAGCTCGTTGGGCAGGCCGGCGGTGCCGAAACCGCCAATCATCACGGTCGCGCCATCGCGCACATCGGCCAGCGCCTGGTCCGGCGTGGCCACGAGTTTGTTGATCATGAGGCTGCGGGCAGCTGAGGGATGGGCATGCTATGCCGCCTTGCCGGCAGGGGTCAAGGCATGCCACGGGCTGGCGCCAGGTCATGCCCCGTCGGTCCGATTGCAACAATTGATGAAAAATCGCTAAAAACGAAGCGGATTTGGTCGATATGAGGGAAAGCACTGAGCGGCAGGCTCGGGCGCGATGAAGGACCGGTTCGACCCTCCGCGCCGGGTTTTTTGCCGATCTGGCTGGTGAATGCGTGCCTTTTCCACGCTTTGCGGCACTCAAGAAAAAGCAGTCGGGAACGAGTCCCAAATCTTGACGATTTTTGGCGTTCAAGCACACTCAAGTTGTCTCCAGGCGCTGCCGAAGACAGGTCAGGACGTGCTCATCAGCGGAGCCGCCTAATCTGAATGAAGGACAGATCTTCCGAACCGTTGATTGAAGTCAGCCAGCTCAAGGTGGGGATGTTCATCCACCTCGACCTCGGCTGGATGTCGCATCCCTTTCCGCTGAGCAGCTTCAAGCTGACCACCGAGGAGCAGCTCGCCACGGTGCGTGGCCTCAAGCTCAAGCAGGTGCGCTGGAGCCCGAGCAAGAGTGATCTGCAAGCGGACGCTGAACCGATTGCCGTGCCTGTTGCTGCGGCTGACGGAGCCGCTTCCCCAGAGCTTGCGGCGGCCCCTGCCGCGCTCAGTGCCGAGGAGTTGGCCAAGCAGGCGCACCGCAATGCCCTGAAGGCCCAGCGCGACGCCCTGAACCTCTGCGAAAAACAGTATGCCGAGGCGTCGAGCGCCTTCCGGCAGCTGATCGAGATGGTGCCACGTCAGCCCACCGTCTCGCGCGAGCAGGCCGAGGCGCTGACCAAGGCCCTGCTGGCCAAGATGTTGGGCGATACCGACCTGAACATCCGCCTGCTCAGCGAAGGTGCCGGTGACCGCAACACCGCCCATGCGTTGAATGTCTCCATCATTTCGCTGCTGCTGGCCCGCGTCTTCAATATGTCGGCTGACGAAATGACCGATCTGGGCGTGGGTGCCTTGCTGCACGATATGGGCAAGCTGGAACTGCCGGCCCGGGTGCGCAGCCGCGATGACGGTTTCTCCAGCGCCGAGTTGCAGGCCTACCAGACCCATGTGGCCAAGGGCGTGGCCCTGGCGCAGAAGATGGGCCTCAGCGCCGGCCCGCTGCTGGTGATTGCCCAGCACCACGAAAATGCCGACGGCACCGGCTTCCCTCAGCGGCTGAACGCGGACCGCATGAGTGCTGCGGCCCGCATCGTGGCCCTGGTGAACCGGTTTGATGGCCTGTGCAATCCGGCCATTCCCGCCAAATCGATGACGCCGCACGAGGCGCTGTCGCTGATGTTCGCGCAAGGACGCAGCCGCTTCGACGCGACCATGCTGAACGCCTTCATCCGCATGATGGGCGTCTATCCGCCGGGTTCGGCGGTGCAGCTGACCGATGACCGCTTTGCCCTGGTCGTGGCGGTCAACTCGTCGCGGCCGTTGAAGCCGAGGGTGATGGTCCACGACCCCAAGGTTCCGCGCGAAGAGGCCTTGATACTCAATCTGGAGAATCAGCCTGATCTGGGCATACGCCGCAGCCTCAAGCCGGCGATGCTGCCCCAGTCGGCGCTGGACTATCTGTCGCCGCGTCAGCGGGTGGCCTATTTCTTCGAACCGGTGGTGAGCCGGCCAGAGACCTATCAGGAGCTGGCTGCGTGACATTCGGCGCGGTGTCTCAGGTCGCCCTGGGCGACCGCCCCAGCGTCTTGAGCCGCTGGGCGCCTCTGATCGGCGCCCTGCTCGAGGCCGTCTGGCTGGTGGACGCCGCGACACTGAATATCATCGCGTTGAATGCCCCCGGCGCCCGCATGTTGGGCATGGACAGCTCGGAACTGCTGGGCGTGTCGATCGAGTCGCTGGTCTGCACGCCCGAGGACATGATGTTCTGGTCGCAGGTCAGCGCCGGCGCCACCGAGCCGTTGTTCTCCGACACCCTGCTACGCCACAAGGACGGCCACACCGTCTGGGTGACGCGGCGCATCAGCCATCTGCCGCCGGCCGCTGACGAAGCGGGTGCCGGCCACTGGCTGGTGGCCCTGCACGACCAGACCCGCCAACGCCAGAGCGAAGACGAGCGCGAGACCCTGCTGGCCGAGTTGCGCGCCACCCTGGAATCCACCGCCGACGGCATTCTGGTGACCGACCTCGCCGGCCGCATGCGCTCGTTCAACCAGCGCTTTGCCTCGCTGTGGAGCATTCCGGACGATCTGCTGGTCGAGAAGAACGACGAGGCCGTGCAGGCCTGGATGCGGCGCAGCGTGACCGAGAGCAGTGCCTACAACATCCGCCTGGCCGCGATCCAGGACGCACCGCTGATGCAGGCCAGCGATGTCATCAAGCTGCATTGCGGCCGCGTGCTGGAGCGGGTTTCGCTGCCGCAGTGGAGCAAGGGCCGGCCAATCGGCCGCGTCTTTTCGTTTCGCGACCTGAGCGAGAAACTGGCGGCCACGCAGCGCATCGAGGAGCTGTCGCACACTGACGCGCTGACCGGCCTGCCGAACCGCCGCGCGCTGAGCGAGCGCATCGACTATGCGGTGGCGATGGCGCGCCGCGAGGGCTCGGGCTTCGGCCTGTTGAGCATCAATCTGGACCGCTTCAAGCAGATCAATGACACGCTGGGCCACTCGTTCGGCGACCGCGTGCTGGTCGAGGTCACCGAGCGCATCAAGCGCAGCCTGCGCGAGGTGGACACGGTGGCGCGTATCGGCGGCGATGAATTCGCGCTGCTGGTGCACCAGGCCGACCCGCGCGGTGCCGAGGCCACCGCCCGGCGCGTGCTCGACTCCATGGTCAAGCCCTTCTGCCTGGACAAGCTCAGCTTCACGGTGACGGCCAGCATAGGCATTGCGCTGTACCCCAGTGACGGCACCAACACCGACGAAATGCTGGCCAGCGCCGACCGTGCGATGCACCGTGCCAAGGAGAGTGGCCGCGCGGGCTTCCGCTTCCACCAGCCGCGCAAGGATGTGGACCTGCTGTCGCGCATGCGGCTGGACCACAGCATGCGTCAGGCCTTGAAGGAAGGGCAGTTCCGCCTGCACTACCAGCCCCAGGTCGATCTGGACTACGGCCGGGTGATAGGCGCCGAGGCCTTGATACGTTGGCGCGACCCGGTGCGTGGCGACATCTCGCCAGCCGAGTTCATTCCGGTGGCCGAGGACAGCGGCTTCATCATCGCTATCGGCGACTGGGTGCTGCACGAGGCCGTGCGCCAGGCGGCGCTGTGGCAGCGGCGCGGCGCCTTCATGCCGGTGTCGGTGAACGTGTCGGCGTTGCAGTTCCAGCAGCCGCGCTTTGTCGAGCACGTGGCCGATGTGCTGCTGGCCGCCGGCCTGCCCGCCGCCTTGCTGGAGCTGGAGCTGACCGAATCCATCCTGGTCCACGACGCCCACGAGGCCTTGCAACGCCTGCAAGGCCTGGCCGATCTGGGCGTGCGCCTGGCCATCGACGACTTCGGCACCGGCTACTCCAGCCTGGGCTATCTGAAGCGCTTCCCTATCCAGCGGCTGAAGATAGACCGCAGCTTCGTCAAGGGCCTGCCCGACGACCCCAGCGATGTCGGCATTGCCAACGCCATCATCCAGATGGGCCGGGCGCTGAAGCTGCAGGTGATTGCCGAGGGCGTGGAGACTGTCGCCCAGCGCGAGTTCCTGGCCCAGGCCGGCTGTCATGAGTTCCAGGGCTTTCTGTATGCCCCGGCACTGGACGTCGCCAGCTTCGAGCAGCGCGTATTCGCGCCGCCACGCATCAAGCCGCCGGCCTCGCTGCGGATGATGCGGCACGCCAACGGCGTTTGAGGCGCTGCCCCCAATAGCGGGTGCTGTGGGCGTTGCACAATGGCGGCCAACACGCCATTGCAGCAAAGGCCCGCCATGCTCTACAAGTTCAAGTCCAAGGACTCCGCCGACGTGATCATGATGGGGCCGGCCGGCGACCATCTGCTCCAACTGCTGGGGCGTCCGGTCACGGCCAAGGGCATCTTTGAATCGGCCGATCTGCCTGCGCTGATGGCCGCCATCGAGCAGGCGGTGGCCGCCGATGAGGCGGCCTATGCCCAGGCACAGGCCGAGGCCAAGGCGGAGGGCGTGCAGCTGCCGCCGCGCGAGGGGGTGAGCCTGCGCCAGCGCGCCTGGCCGTTGCTGGAGATGATGCGCCGCGCGCAGGCCAAGCAGCATGACGTGGTCTGGGGTGTCTGAGCAATGACCCATCCCACCGTGACCCGCATCCTGGCCATACGCCACGGCGAAACCGCCTGGAACGTCGATTCCCGCATCCAGGGACATCTGGATATCCCGCTCAATGACAAGGGGCGCGAGCAGGCGCGGCGCCTGGCCCTGTCGGTGGCCGGCGAGGATCTGGCCGCGATCTATTGCAGCGACCTGGCCCGGGCCCATGCCACCGCCAGTGCCGTGGCCGAGGCTGTCGGTCTGCCCTTGAGTGTCGACAAGGGGCTGCGCGAGCGGGCCTTCGGCGCCTTCGAGGGCCTCAGCTTCAAGGAGATCGAGCAACGCTGGCCCGATCAGGCCCTGCGCTGGCGGCAACGCGACCCGCTGTTCGCGGCTGAGGGGGGCGAAAACCTGCAGACCTTCTATGCCCGCTGCGTCGGAGCCGTCCAGGCGCTGGCCGAGCGTCATGCCGGCGAGCACATCGCGGTCGTGGCCCACGGCGGTGTGATGGATTGCCTGTACCGCGCGGCCTCCCGGCTGGAGTTGCATGCGCCGCGCAGCTGGGAGCTGGGCAACGCCAGCATCAACCGCCTGCTCTTCATGGCCGAGGGCTTCACTCTTGTGGGCTGGAATGACAAATCACATCTCGAAGATCCAGCGCTGGATGAATTCAGTGATGGCGAGCGCCAGGGACTGACGACATGACAGCCGATGCCGTTCAAGTGGGCGACCCGGTCTCGGCCGTGGCCACGCCGGCCCTGGTGCTGGACCTGGACGCACTGGAGCGCAATATCCAGACGATGGCGGACTTTGCCCGCAGCCATGGCATGCGGCTGCGGCCCCATGCCAAGACGCACAAGAGCGGCCATATCGCCGCGCTGCAGAGGGCGGCTGGGGCCGTCGGTGTCTGCGTGCAAAAGCTCAGCGAGGCCGAGGCGCTGGCCGCGGCCGGCGTGGACGACATCTATATCAGCAACGAAGTGATAGATCGGCGCAAGCTGGCCCGCGTGGCGGCCCTGGCCCAGCGCGTGACCTTGGCCATCGCCGTCGATTCGCGGCTGGGCATAGAGCGCCTGGCCGCGGCCATGCGAGAGGCTGGCGCTTCGCTGGACGTATTCGTCGAGATCGACGTCGGCCAGGGCCGCTGTGGCGTGGCACCAACCGAGGCCGGCGCGCTGGCGCACCAGATCGCTGCACATACTGGCCTGCGCTTTGCCGGTCTGCAGGCCTATCACGGCAAGGCCCAGCATCTGCGCAGCGTGGCCGAGCGCGAGGCCGCCATCCATCACGCGGTGACGGTGGCGCGCACCGCCCAGGCGGCGGTCACGGCCAGCGGCCTGGATTGTCCCTTGGTGACCGGCGCAGGCACCGGCAGTTTTGCGCTGGAAACGGCCAGCGGCCTGTACGGCGAACTGCAGGCCGGCTCCTATGTCTTCATGGACCGAGACTATGCCGACAACGAGCCGCAGCGCGGCGTGCCCGTGTTCGAGCACGCACTGTTCGTGAAGAGCCAGGTCATCAGCCGGGGCCTGTCCCACGCAGTGGTCGATGCCGGCCACAAGGCCCATGCGATAGACAGCGGCCTGCCCCGGGTCTGGGGGCGGGACCTGGAGTTCGCCAACGGCGGTGACGAGCACGGCATCCTGCGCCCGCGCGGTGACGCCCTGCCCGAACTGGGTGACACCGTCTGGCTGGTGCCGGGGCACTGCGATCCGACGGTGAATCTGCATGATCGCTATGTGGTCGTGCGCGGCGGCTTGGAGCAGGGTGCGGTGGCGCACCTGTGGCCCGTCCATGCCCGCGGCTGCCTCATCTGACTCCTCGCCATCAAGGGCCGACCCATGCAAGGTTCGCAAATCATTGTCCTGGCCACGCCGGTGTTTCTGGCCCTGATCCTGCTCGAGTGGTGGGTTGGCGTGCGGCGTGGCCGCAATACCTATCGCGTCAACGACGCCGTGAACAGCATCGGCCTGGGCATGCTCAGCCAGGTGGCCGAGGTGTTCGCCACGGCAATGAAGCTGGGCATCTACACGCTGGCTTTTGAGCGCCTGGCCCTGTGGCAGCTGTCGGCCCAGTCGCTGTGGGTCTGGGGCCTGGGCCTGCTGCTCTACGACTTCTTCTACTACTGGCATCACCGTTTCGGCCACACCAGCGCGGTGTTCTGGGCCGCCCATGTGGTGCACCACCAGAGCGAGGACTACAACCTGTCCACCGCCCTGAGGCAAACCAGCAGCGGGTGGCTGCTCGGCTGGATCTTCTATCTGCCCATGGCCGTGCTGGGTTTCCCGCCGCTGGTGTTTGCCGTCGTCGCGCTGATCGACCTGCTGTATCAATACTGGGTTCATACCCAGCAGATCGGCAAGCTGGGGTGGTTCGATCGCTGGTTCTGCGCCCCGTCCAATCACCGCGTCCACCACGCCGTCAACGACATCTATCTGGATCGCAACTACGGCGGCATCCTGATCATCTGGGACCGCCTGTTCGGCAGCTTCCAACCGGAGTTGGACGAACAGCCCTGCATCTACGGCACGAGCAAGCCGCTGCGCAGCTGGAACCCGCTATGGGCCAATCTGGAGGTTTATGCCGCCCTCGCCGAGGACAGCTGGCATGCCCGTCGCTGGATGGACAAGCTGCGTATCTGGTTCAAGCCACCGGGCTGGCGACCTGCCGAGCTTGAGGCCCGCTTCCCCCGCGAACCCTTCGATAGCGCCCGCGTGCAGCGCTTCGATCCGCCGATACCCCCGTTTCGGCAAGGGTTGGTGCTGACCTTGTTTGGTGTCGTGTTGACACTGACGGCCGTTTTTTTATGGACGGTGCACAGCCTGCCGCCGGTGCAGCAAATGGGCTTCGCCCTGCTGCTGGCCCTGGGCCTGTGGCTGCTGGGATGGCTCAGTGGCGGGGCGGAGAACCGTCCCATAGTCTCGACGGATGAGCCCAAAGGGTTCGGAAGGCAGGCTTGACAGGGGGTTGTTGTTTTTACGCTGCGCCAAGGGTACCGAGTAAACCCTGCAACTTCTATACTGCGTCCACTTTCCGAATACAAGATCAGGCTGAGAAAAGCCCGGCAAACCCTCAACTCTCAAAGGCAAACGATGAAAAAGATCGCTCTTGTTGCTGCCATTGCAGCTATTTCCGCCCCCGCTTTCGCTCAAAGCTCGGTGACCCTGTACGGCCGCATCAACACCACCGTTGAGAGCCAGAAGGTCAACAACCTGGGCCGCAAGATTGTTGTCGCCAACAACTCGTCGCGCTTCGGTTTCCGCGGCGTGGAAGACCTGGGCGGCGGCCTGAAGGCTTCGTTCGTGCTGGAAAGCGGTTTTGACTCCAGCGACGGCAAGGCTGCTGCTGCATTCTGGGGCCGTGAGTCGCACGTCGACCTGAGCGGCAGCTTCGGTACCATCCGTCTGGGCAACTGGACCCCCGGTTCCTACTTCGCCACCGCCGACTACGTGAGCATGCACAACCATGACACGGGTTCGTCGTCTGACGCCCTGTATTCGGGTGCTGGCTTCACCACCACGAACAAGGTGGGCTGGTTCTCGCCTAGCTTCGAAGGCTTCACCGTTGAAGCTGCCGTGCATGCTGGCGAAAACAATCCTGGCGACAAGAAGTCGTTTGACTTGTCGGTGAACTATGACCAAGGCCCCCTGCACGGTGGCGCTGGTTACAGCAAGCAAGGCAATGCCAAGCAGTTCGCTGGCCGCCTGCTGTATGAAATGGGCGCGTTCACTGTTGGTGGCTACGTCCAGCGTGAAGACATCGGCGGTTCGACCCGCACGATCTCGCGTCTGGCTGGCATGTATGCCCTGGGTGCTTCCGAGTTCCACGTGAACTTCGGCAACACGGGCAAGAACGTGTCGACCAACAAGGCCAACCAGTTCACGCTGGGCTACAACTACAACCTGAGCAAGCGTACCAAGGTGTATGGCTACTACACGGCTGTGGACACCAAGAACACGCTGAACAAGGCAGGCGACTTCACTTCGCTGGCCGCTGGTATCCGCCACAACTTCTGATCTACGGATCTGAGTTGAAAAAAGCGACCTTCGGGTCGCTTTTTTTATGTCCGCTTACTGCGCAAAGCGCCTATTGGCGCCTATTCGTCGAACAGGTCGGCCGCCGCTTTCGGGGGCGTCACGCCCAGATGGCGAAAGGCCGCCAGCGTGGCGATGCGCCCACGCGGCGTGCGTTGCAGAAAGCCCTGCTGTATCAGATAGGGCTCGATCACGTCCTCGATCGTGCCGGGCTCTTCTCCGATGGCTGCGGCCACATTGTCCAGGCCCACAGGCCCGCCATCGAAGCGGTGGATGACCGCCTCCAGCAGCTTGCGGTCCATCACATCGAAGCCGCGCGGATCGACGTCCAGCATGGCCAGCGCCAGATCGGCGATGCGCTTGCCAATGCGGCCATCACCCTTGACGTCGGCATAGTCACGCACCCGGCGCAGCAGGCGGTTGGCGATGCGCGGCGTGCCGCGTGAGCGGCGGGCGATCTCGAACGCGCCCTCCTCGTCTGTGGGTACGTTGAGCAGGCCGGCCGAGCGGGTGACGATACGGGCCAGTTCCTCGGCCGAGTAGAACTCCAGCCGCGCGACGATGCCGAAGCGGTCGCGTAGCGGATTGGTCAGCATGCCCGCGCGGGTGGTGGCGCCGACCAGGGTGAACGGCTGCAGATCGAGCTTGATCGAGCGGGCGGCGGGCCCCTCGCCTATCATGATGTCGATCTGATAGTCCTCCAGCGCCGGGTAGAGGATTTCCTCGACCACCGGGCTCAGTCGGTGGATTTCGTCGATGAAGAGCACATCGTTGCGCTCCAGATTGGTCAGGATGGCGGCCAGGTCCTTGGGTTTTTCCAAAACCGGGCCCGAGGTCTGGCGCAGATTGACGCCCAGCTCGTTGGCGATGATGTGGCTCAGCGTGGTCTTGCCCAGGCCCGGCGGGCCGAACAGCAGCACATGGTCCATCGCCTCTTCGCGCTTCTTGGCCGCGCCGATGAAGATCTCCAGCTGCTCGCGGGCCTTGGCCTGTCCCACATACTCGCGCAGGCCCTTGGGTCGCAAGGCGCGCTCGATCGCTTCTTCGTTGGGCGAGGTGGGGGCCGCGCTGACCACACGCCGCGCCGGCTCGAACTCATCGGTTTGAATGCTCATATGCGCATTATGTGCGCGAGCTGTTCAGATATACAGGTTTTGAGCGCTCAGCGCGCCAGCGCTTTCAGCGCCTGCTTGATACCTTCGCTGACGCCGATATCAGTTGGCAGCGCCTTCAGCGCGCTGGCCGCCTCCTTGTCGCTGTAACCCAGCGCGACCAGGGCCTGCAGGATGTCCCCCTGCGCGTCATTGGCAATGCTGGCCGGCAGGGCCAGATCCGGCCCGAGCTTGCCCTTGAGCTCCAGCAGCAGGCGCTCGGCAGTCTTCTTGCCTATGCCCGGCACCTTGACCAGCCGGCCGGCTTCCTGGCGCGTGATGGCCTGAGCCAGCTCCTGCACGCTCAGGCCCGACAGGATGGACAGGGCCATGCGCGGGCCGACCCCGCTGATCTTGATCAGCTGGCGGAAGGTGGTGCGTTCCTCGACAGTGAGAAAGCCGAACAGCAGATGAGCGTCCTCGCGCACCACCTGATGGGTCAGCAGGCTGACACGCTCACCCAGGCCGCCGAGGTTGTAAAAGGTGCTCATCGGCACATCGACCTCGTAGCCGACGCCATTCACGTCCACGAGCACCAGCGGGGGCGATTTCTCCGCGATAACGCCTGTCAGTCGTCCGATCATGGAGGCATTATCGGGGCCTCCGCGCGCGGGTACGCGAGCCGCCCCCCGAGGGGGCCAATAGATTGCCGGAATCGACCCGGCAATCTATTGCGGGCGCCCGGCTTGGGGCGGCCCGGCGCTCGGGCGCAGGGAGTATCAACCGCGGCCAAATAACCCCAGACGCTGTGCCTCGAGTGCAGCCTCGGCGCGCGAGGACACATTGAGCTTGCGGTAGATCTGTTTCACATAGTCGGCGATGGTGTGGCGGGACAGGCCCAGCTGCACACCGATCTCGGGCAGCGTGTAGCCCTTGGCCACGCGCAGCAGCACCTCGGTTTCGCGGTCGGTCAGCGAGACCTCGTGCACCAGCGTGTTGGATGCCTGCGGACGGCGCTGCTGGCCGGTGAAATAGGCAATCACCTTGCGCGCGATCGACGGCGACAGCGGCGGCTCGCCCTGGCTCATGCGCTGCAACTGCTCCACCAGCAGCTCGCGCGACTGCTCTTTCAGCAGATAGCCGAAGGCGCCGGCCTGCAGCGCGGGGAACAGGTGTTCATCGTCGTCGTGGATGGTGACGATCACCGACTGCACATCGGGCTGGGCATCGCGCAGGGCGGCGACCACATCGACGCCGGAGCCGTCGGGCAGGCCGAGGTCGAGCAGGGCGAGGCTGAATTTCTGTGCCGCCACCAGCTGCAGCGCATCATGGATGCGCGCGCACTCGATGATCTCCGAGGCCGGGAACACTTGTTTGATCAAGGCCTTCAGCCAGGCGCGAATCTCGGGCAGATCTTCCAGCAGCAGAATATTGTTCATTGCTCTCGCCTTGTAGGGATACGGGGTTATCGACGCCGCGGTCAGTGAATCAAGCGGGCAGGGACCACGCTCAGAGCGGAATCGTGAGACGGATCACGGTTCCCCAGCCCGGGCCGGACTCGACCAGGCACTGACCGTGCATTTGCTTGGCACGTGACTTCATGCTGGCCATGCCATGGCCGCGGTCCAGCCGGCCGTCCAGCTCCATCGAAATGCCATGGCCGTTGTCCTGGATCATGACCTGGAAGTCGGTGCCCAGCACCGCGCAACTGATGGTGCAGTGCGTCGCGCCGCTGTGCTTGATGATATTGCTGACCGACTCGCGGAAGATGCGCGTCGTCTGCACATAGGCTCTGGCTGGCAGCGTGTGGACGATGTCCTCGGGCGGCGACTTCCACTCGGCGACGATATTGGCCTGGCTCAACCGCGACACCACCTCGGCCCGCCAGTCGCCCAGGGCGTCCAGCAGTTGCACCGGCTTGCCGGTCAGGCCCCGCACCGACAGGCGCATCTCTTCGAGCGCCTCGCGCGCCAGGGTCGAGATGCGGTCCGACTCGCTGGTGTGGACGATGGTCAGCAGCTTGGCGCCCAGGTCGTCATGCAGATCGGCGGCAATGCGCTTGCGCTCGCGCTCGGTCACCTGCTCGACCTTGGTCTCGGCCAGCTGCGCGTAGTTGCGCTCGATTTCGGTCACCGTGTCGCGCAGCCGCTGCTCCAGCAGGGTGCGGTCCAGCTCGGCCTGGTTGCGGCCATGAGCTTGCAGCACGCCCAGGCGCAAGCCGATCAGCAGCATGCACAGCGGCATGGCGACCGCCGCCAGGCCCACCGGGCCGGCGACCAAACGGTGCTGGCTCAGCACCTCCAGCACCAGCACCGCAGAGGCAAGGCCCAGAATGCCGGCCATCAGCCAGAACTCCTTGCGCTGGTGGCGCCAGGCCAGCCAGAGGTGGAAGGCCATCGCGGCCAGCACCTGCACCGTCAGTACCAGATACCAGGCATTGCTCAAGGTGTGGTGGTGCAGCGGGCCGGCCCACCACAGGCTGACCGGCACCAGCCCGCATTGCAGCACCAGCGCCATGTCCAGCGCACGGTGCGACCAGTCCATCTGGCGCAGCAGGAACTGCACCACGCACAGCACCAGCGCTGGCACCAGGCTGGCCAGCAGCCATTCCATCGTGTCGCGCGGCAGCGGCACTTCGCCGAGGAAGAAGCGCAGGCTCAACAGGGCGGTGAGCAAGGCCATGCCGGCCAGATAGCCCAGATGACGCTCACGCTGGCTGATCAGCGCCCGCGCGCCGGCAAACAGTGCCAGGCTGAGCATCACCGCTGACAGCAGGGCCGGCAGCACCTGCCGCCACAGATTGTTGCGATGGTGGCGCAGCTCCAGCTCGTCCTGCGGGCCCAGCTCCAGCACCGACAGGCCGGCGCCTCGCTGCACGGCATTGACGCGTTGCAGCGCGTAGCCGGCGACGTGCAAGTCCAGCACATTGCCCCGGGCCTTCAGCAGACCGGCCGGCAGCTCCAGCAACTGGGCGGCGTAGCAGCGATCGCTGATCGGGTCCTGCATCGAGCCGGCGCTTTTGAGCTTGATGCCGTTGAGCACCAACTGGTAGTTGGAGCAGACGCGGTCGATGTAAAGCCCCAGCGGCTGGCCGGGGACGGGCAGGGCGGTATCGAAGGCGAGGCGGTACCAGACCGCACCGCTGAAGCCAGGCCGGCTTTGCGCCCAGTCGTCGGGCAGGACCTGAGCGCGAGCGACGGCGTTGTCGGGAAACAGCGGCGCATCACTGGCCACGGCCAGCGCCTGCGTCAGGGTCAGGTATTGCGCGTCTTGGCTCAGAGCCTGCGCCTGCGCCGCCTGCAGCCAGGCCAGCGCCGCGCTGAAGAACAGCAGGCAGGCCATCAGTCGGATCAGATGGGGGGCAGCGGACGGACTTTTCATGGTGGATGATTGTGCAGGACGCAGCCCCTTGCCGCCCTGGTGTCCACCCGGGCGACAATGCAGCTTCACACACAAGCCAAGCAAATCGTGATACTTCGACATGAATTCGTCCCCCTGGACAACGCCCGGTTGGCGCATTTGTGCGGCATGCTGGACGAACACCTGCGCCAGATCGAGACCGCGCTGGACGTCAGCATCTCGCGCCGCAACGAGTATTTCCGCGTCGAAGGCGGCAAGGCCTATGCCGACCGTGCGGTGGCTTTGATCAAGAGCCTGTACGAGCGTGCGGCCAAGCCGATTCCGCCGCAGGCCTTCCAGCTGGCCCTGGTCGAGGCGGCCGGTGACTTGGCCCAGGCACGGCCCCGCAAGCGCGCCGCCATCGCCTCCCCACTGGGGGACGGCACGGCCGATGCCCACCCGACGGATGGCGCCATCACCCTGCGCACCCGCCGCTCCGAGCTGGCTGGCCGCACGCCCAACCAGCACGACTATCTGCGCAAGATACTGTCGCATGACATCACCTTCGGCCTCGGCCCGGCCGGCACCGGCAAGACCTTTCTGGCCGTGGCCTGCGCCGTCGATGCGCTGGAGCGCAACACGGTGCAGCGCATCATCCTGACGCGGCCGGCGGTCGAGGCCGGCGAGCGCCTGGGCTTTCTGCCCGGCGATCTGGCGCAGAAGGTCGACCCCTACCTGCGTCCGCTGTATGACGCGCTCTATGATCTGATGGGCTTCGAGCGCGTCACCAAGGCCTTCGAAAAGGGCCTGCTGGAGATCGCGCCGCTGGCCTTCATGCGGGGCCGCACCTTGAACCACGCCTTCGTGATACTCGACGAGGCGCAGAACACCACGCCCGAGCAGATGAAGATGTTCCTGACCCGCATCGGCTTCGGCAGCAAATGCGTGGTCACCGGCGACACCAGCCAGATCGACCTGCCCAAGGGCATGGCCAGCGGCCTGGTGGATGCCGAGCGCGTGCTGGGCGATGTGGACGGCATTGCCATGACCCACTTCACTGCCGGCGACGTGGTGCGCCACCCGCTGGTGGCTCGCATCGTGCGGGCCTATGAGGCGCAGACGTCGACGCGTGAGGGATCAGTATGAGCAAGCCCGAGCTGAGCCTGTCGCTGCAATTTGCCGATGCCAGCCACCGTGCGCTGCTGCCACGCCACAAGGTGGCGCGCTGGATACGCGCTGCGCTGGAGCTGCCCGGCGAGCTGACCGTGCGCGTCGTCGGCGCCGAGGAGGGCCGGGCGCTGAACCGCGACTACCGGCAGAAGGACTACGCCACCAATGTGCTGACCTTCGACTACAGCCACGAACCGGTGGTGGTGGCCGATCTGGTGCTGTGCGCGCCAGTGGTCGCCCAGGAGGCCTTGGAGATGGGCATCAGCATTGCTGATCACTACGCCCATCTGCTGGTTCATGGCACCCTGCACGCCCAGGGCTATGACCATGAGGTCGAGGACGAGGCCACCTGCATGGAGGCCCGCGAGACCGAGCTGCTGCTGGCGATGGGTTTTGCCGACCCCTATGCGGAGGGCAAGGCCGCCGGCAAGATTTGATCAGCGCTTGCTGGTCAGGTAGCGCTTGCGCCAGAAGAACACGCCCAGACCCAGGCCCAGGGCCAGCATCACCAGGGTCGCGTCCCAGAAGCCGGTGGCGCTGTGTATCAGCGGCAGGGCATCGAAGTTCATGCCGAAGATGCCGGTGACCAGATTCAGCGGCATGAAGATCGCGGTCAGCACGGTCAGGGTGCGCATGATGCTGTTGGTGCGGTGGCCCAGCGCCGAGAAGTGCATCTGCACCGCCGCCTCGGCCGAGGACTCCAGCCGCCGTACGTGGCTGAGCACCCGCTCGACATGCTCCAGCACGTCGCGCGAGCGCACGCGCAGCAATTCGCGCTCGCGGCGCGCCTGGGCATCCACCTCGGGCGGCCACTCGTCCAGTGCATCAATCCATTCCTGGATGGCGCTGCGCTGGTCTTCGCAGGTGTCGTCCAGCAGGTGCAGGCTGTTGCGCGAGTCCAGCAGCAGCTGCCAGTTGTCGAACTGGCTGTGCGGGTCAAGCAGTTCCTGCTGCAGGGTGCCCAGTTGGCGGGTCAGCAGGCGGCGCAGTTCCAGGTAGCTGTCCACCATGTGGTTGACCATGCGCAGCATCAGGTCGGCGCTGCTGCTGGGCAGGCGGCTGCTGCCGCGGAAGTCGGTGCCCTGGGTCAGCTTGTTGATCTTCTGGGCGAAGAATTCACGCACCTGGCAATCGGCCGGATGCACCGTCAGCAGCACACGGTCGAAGACGGCAAAGCCGACCGGGCTGGTGTCAATCGCCTTCAGTGCCCGCTCGGCCGAGGCCATGGTGCCGTGCTCGGCATCGACGAACAGCTCGGCGCTGCCGGGCGCTGCCGCCAGCCGACGGAACACCAGCAGGTCGTACCAGGAGGTGTAGTCGAAGTGCGAGGGCAGCTGGTTGTTCAGCAGGTCGGAGACGTGCAGATCGACCAGCTGGCTGCCGGTCCAGCGCTGCAGCGCGGCCTGGATGTCGGCGGCATTGACCTCGAACTCGCGCCGGGCGCTGCCCAGCCACAGAAAGCCCGTGGCCGGCAATTGGTCGGGCATGGCGTCCAGCTCGGTGAACTGGTCGCCGCTGAGATGAAAGATGCGCATTGGATGGTGCGCCGACTCAGCGGCCGGCCTTGATCAGGCGGGCCGCTTCGAGCGCGAAATAGGTCAGCACGCCATCGGCACCGGCACGTTTGAAGGCCAGCAGTGACTCCATCATCACGGCGTCATGGTCCAGCCAGCCATTGGCGGCGGCCGCCTTCAGCATCGCGTACTCGCCGCTGACCTGGTAGGCAAAGGTCGGCACACGGAACTCGTCCTTGACCCGGCGCACGATGTCCAGATACGGCATGCCGGGTTTGACCATCACCATGTCGGCGCCCTCGGCCAGGTCCAGCGCCACCTCGCGCAGCGCCTCATCGCTATTGCCCGGGTCCACGTAATAGGTGTTCTTGTCGGCCTTGCCCAGGGCACTCTTGGAACCAACCGCATCGCGGAAGGGGCCGTAGAAGGCACTTGCGTACTTGACGCTGTAGGCCATGATTCGGGTGTGAATGTGCCCGGCCGACTCCAGCGCCGAGCGGATGGCGCCAATGCGGCCGTCCATCATGTCGCTGGGCCCCACCATGTCGGCGCCGGCCTCGGCCTGTGTCAACGCTTGGCGCACCAGAAGCTCGACCGTCGCCTCATTCATCAGGTAGCCGGTCTCGTCCGGCAGGCCATCCTGGCCGTGGCTGGTATAGGGGTCCAGGGCCACATCGGTCAGCAGGCCCAGCTCCGGGAATCGCGACTTCAGCGCCCGCACGGCGCGCGGTATCACGCCCTCCGGATTGAAGGCCTCGGCGCCGTCAACGGTCTTCAACTGGGGCTCAATGGCCGGGAACAGGGCCATCACCGGGATGCCCAGAGCGACCGCCTCTTCGGCCGTGCGCAGCAGGTGGTCCAGGCTTTGCCGGACCACACCGGGCATCGAGCCAATGGGGTGAAGCCGGTTCTCACCCTCGTGCACGAAGACGGGCAGTATCAGGTCCTTGACGCTCAGCCTGTGCTCGCGCACCAGGTCACGGGTGAAGCGGTCACGACGCAGGCGGCGGGGGCGGTTGGCAGGGTAGGGGGCAGGCGTGCGCAAGGTCGGTATCTCCAGAGGACGGGCGTGAAAAATTGGGTCTTACCCCGTGAACCAATGGTATCCGTAACTCCCCGAATACGGCACGTCGAACGATATCTGGTAAAATCTGCACTGAGCGATAGCCGTGAGGTGGTCGCTCCCTGCTTTTCCTCCCTGAGCAGGAGCCTTAGCGTGATGACAGCGATAAGGCTTTCCAGCCCCGGCCCATGGTCGGGGCTTTTTTTTGTGCCGCCGCTTTGTGCTTGTCGCCTTCGTGACGCCACCCCTTCCGCGCCATTTCTCGGCTCGGTATGCACGCCATAATGGCTGATGCTCTGGGTCAAAGCCTTACACATCATCTTCGTTGCCAGCTGGTTCGCTGGTCTGTTCTATATGCCCCGGCTGTTCGTCAACCTGGCCATGGTGCCGGCCGACAGCCATGCCGAACGTGAGCGCCTGCTCTTGATGGCGCACAAGCTCTACAAGTTCATGAGCCTGCTGATGGTGCCCGCGCTGGCACTGGGCCTGGTGCTGTGGCTGTACTACGGCGTGGGCCGCGGACCCGGCAATGGCTGGCTGCATGCCAAGCTGTTCGTCGTGGTGCTGGCCGTGGGCTATCACCATATGTGCAGGTCCATCCTGCGCAAGTTCGAACAACTGGCCAATCGACGCAGCCACAAATGGTTCCGCGTCTTCAACGAGACCTCGGTGCTGATCTTCGCCGCTGCCGTGATCCTGGTCGTGGTCAAGCCTTTCTGAAGATCGTCTGACCATGCGCCGCCGCCGCAGCCTGGCCACCCTGCTGGTGTTTGCCTACGGGCTGTTGGCGGTCTACGCCAGCCTCTATCCCTTCAGTGGCTGGCGCTGGCCGCCGGGTGCCGGCCTGGTGGAGGTGTTGCGCCTGCCCTGGCCCCACTACTGGCTGGCGTTTGATGTGGCTTCGAATCTGCTGGCCTATCTGCCCCTGGGTGGCTTGCTGTTCGCGGCCCTGGTGCGCAGCGGCTTCGGCCTGCGGCTGGCGCTGGCGACGAGTCTGGTGGCGCCGAGCCTGCTGTCCTTCCTGATCGAGACTCTGCAGCACTTCCTGCCCACACGCGTGCCCTCCCTGGCCGACTGGGTGCTGAACACCGCCGGTGCGGCCTTGGGCGTGATGCTGGGGCTGATGGTTCATGCGCTGGGCGGGCTCGAACGTTGGCAGACCCTGCGCGACCGCTGGTTCGTGCCGTCCAGCGCCGGCGCCCTGGCCCTGCTGCTGCTGTGGCCGGTGGGCCTGCTGTTTCCCGCGCCGGTGCCGCTGGGTCTGGGCCAGGTGCTGCCGCGCCTGCGCGAGGCGGCAATCCGCGCGCTGGACGACACGCCCTGGGCGCTCGGCGATGCCGTCGCGCCGCTGACCGAGGCCGGCCGCGCGCTGCCGCCCGGCCTGGAGGCCATGACGATAGCCCTGGGCCTGTTGGCACCCTGTCTGCTGGCGCTGAGCGTGGCCATGCCCGGCTGGCGCAAGCTGGGCCTGGTGTTCGGTGCCACCACCCTGGGTGTGCTGGCCACCGCCTTCTCGACGGCCATGAGCTTCGGCCCTCAGCATGCACTGGCCTGGATGACGGGTCCGGCCCAATGGGGGCTGGCCTTCGGCGGCCTGGTCGCCGCCCTGCTGTGCTGGGTGCCGGCCCGGGCCGTTGCGGCGCTGGGTCTGGTCAGCATCACGGCCTTGATTGCGCTGGTCAGCATGGCGCCGACCGACCCCTATTTCGCGCAAAGCCTGGCGTCCTGGGAGCAGGGGCGCTTCATCCGTTTCCATGGCGTGGCGCAATGGGTGGGCTGGTTGTGGCCCTTCCTCACGCTGGCCTGGTTGCTGGGACGGGTCAGCCGGCGTGATCCAGCTTGATACAGGTGCGCGCAGCGCCCGTGCGCTGCGCGCACTGCCTACAATCCGGCCATGAGTTATTACCAGCGCCACATCTTTTTCTGCCTCAACCAGCGGGACAGCGGTGACAACGCCTGCGCCCAGCACGGCGCGCAGGATGCTTTCAATCATTGCAAGTCACGCATCAAGGCGGCCGGTCTGTCCGGCGTGGGCCAGGTGCGCGTCAACAAGGCCGGCTGCCTGGACCGCTGCGCCGGCGGCCCGGTGGCGGTGATCTACCCGGAAGAGACCTGGTATACCTTTGTGGACAACAGCGATATCGACGAGATCGTCGACAAGCACCTGATCGGCGGCGAAGTGGTCGAACGCCTGGTCCTGCCGCCGAATGTGGGCCGCTGAGCCCGGTCGCCGGTGAATTCGCAAACCCAAGCGCTGCAGATTGCCGGCCCGGCCGGCGAGATCCAGTGCGCGATCGACAACCCCGCTCAGGCGCCGCGCGGCGTGGCTGTGATCTGCCACCCGAATCCGGTGCAGGGTGGCACCCTGGACAACAAGGTGGTGCAGACCGTGGCCCGTGCCTTTGTGCAGCTGGGCTATCGCGCGGTGCGCTTCAATTTCCGTGGTGTGGGCCGATCGCAGGGCGTGTGGGACGAGGGCCGCGGCGAGATAGCCGATGCGCTGGCCGTGATTGCCGCACTGCGCGAGCCTGCGCTGCCCTTGCTGCTGGCCGGCTTCTCGTTCGGCGGCTATGTGGCCTCGCAGGCGGCGCTGCGCCTGCCCGAGGGCGAGCGCGCCGAGCGCCTGCTGCTGGTGGGTCCGGCGACCAGCCGATTCGACACCGCCGCCGTGCCGGCCGATACCGTGGTGATACATGGCGAGGCCGACGATGTGGTGCCGCTGCAGGCGGTGCTGGACTGGGCCCGGCCGCAGGTCCTGCCGATCACCGTCGTGCCCGGTGTCGGCCATTTCTTCCATGGCCAGCTGCCGCTGCTGAAAAGCCTGGTGCTGCGCGCCTTTGCCAGCGGCTGATCGACGCGGCTGAACTCTTTTCCCTGCCAGGACTCTGGCTGTCTCCGTTGTTGTTGACTCCCCGATGAAATCACTGATCCCCTTTGTGCTGGCCGTGGCCAGTTCCGTCGCCGTGGCGCAAGCCCCCCAGCCACCCGAGCTGGCGGCACGCCAGTTCCTGCTGCTGGACATGACCTCCAACCAGGTGCTGGCCGAGCGCGATGCCGACAAGCCCACCGACCCGGCCTCGCTGACCAAGCTGATGACGGCCTACGTCGTGTTCCAGGCGCTGCGTGAAAAGAAGATCACGCTGGAGCAGACCATGGCCGTGTCGCAGCGCGCCTGGGATGCCCGCAAGGGCGGCGCTTCGGTGATGTTCATCGACACCACGATGACGCCCAAGGTCGACGAACTGCTGCGCGGCATGATCATCCAGTCCGGCAACGACGCCTCGGTGGCGCTGGCCGAGGGCGTGGGTGGCACGGTCGAACAGTTCGTCGCGATGATGAACCGCCAGGCCCAGGCCTGGGGCCTGAAGAACACCAGCTTCAAGAACGTCGAGGGCCTGACCGAGCCCGGCCACAAGACCACGGCGCGCGACCTGTCGGTGATGGCCGCCCACATCATCCGCGACTTCCCCGAGTACTACCCCTATTACTCGGTCAAGGACTTCACCTACAACAAGATCCGCCAGGACAACCGCAATATGCTGCTGCGCCGCGACCCCACGGTCGATGGCATGAAGACCGGCTACACCGACGCCGCCGGCTACTGCCTGGTGGCCAGCGCGCAGCGCGACTTCCCCAACGGCAAGCGCCGCCTCCTGAGCATCGTGCTGGGCACCGACTCGCGCGAGGCCCGTGCCAGCGAGAGCCAGAAGCTCTTGAACTGGGGCTACCAGGCCTTTGACGCGGTGCGCCTGTTCGAGGCCGGCCAGAGCGTCAGCACCGGCCAGGTCTGGAAGGGTGTGGTCAACCAGGCCAAGCTGGGCGCCGAGGGCGCCGTGTTCGTGGCCGTGCCCAAGGGCGAGGGCGGCAAGCTGCAGACCAAGATCGAGCGCACCGACCCGCTGGTCGCCCCGCTGGCCAAGGGCCAGCGCGTGGGCACGCTGAAAGTCACGACCGGCACCGGCACACCGGTGGCCGAGGTGCCCCTGGTGGTGCTGGAGCCGGTGCCGGTGGCCGGCATCTGGGGCCGTGCCTGGGACTCCATCCGCCTTTGGATCAAGTAATGAACAGGCTGCCGGCGTAAGCTAGGCGGCTCGACGAGGAGAAGTTGATGACGACGAATGCATTGCCCGATATCGCCTGCTATCTGAATGGCGAATTCACACCGCTGGCTGAAGCCCGTGTCTCGCCGATGGACCGCGGCTTCATCTTCGGCGACGGCGCCTACGAGATGATTCCGGTCTACGGCGGCCGCATGTTCCGCTTCGACGAGCACATTGCCCGGCTGGGCCGCAGCCTGGCCAAGCTGCGCATACCGAATCCGATGAGCCGTGATCAATGGCTGGCACTGGGGCGCGAGCTGGTGTCGCGCCTGCCCGAGGGCGACCAGGCCTGGTACATCCAGGTCACCCGCGGTGTGGCGCCGCGCGACCATGTGATGCCCAAGGATCTGACGCCCACCGTTTTCTCGTACAGCAATGTGCTGCGCCCGATTCCTGCCGAGCAGCGCCACCATGGCGTGAGCTGCGTCAGCGCCCGCGATTTCCGCTGGGAGCGCGGCGACATCAAGAGCATCTCGCTGCTGGGCAATGTGATGGCCCGCCAGATCTCGGCCGACCAGGGCGGGGTGGAGACCATCATGCTGCGCGATGGTTTTCTGACCGAGGCCTCGGCGTCCAATGTCTGGATCGTCAAGGAAGGCGCGCTGCTGGGCGTGCCCAAGAGCGAGCAGGTGCTGGAAGGCATACGCGTGGACCTGCTGCGCGAGCTGTGCGAGGACGTGGGCGTGGCCTACAACCTGCACCCGATCTCCGAAGCCGAACTGTTCTCGGCCGACGAAATCATCCTCAGCTCGGCCACCAAGGAAGTGCTGGCCGTCACCACGCTCGATGGCGAGGGCGTCGGCCATGGCGCGCTGCGCGGCAAGCCCGGGCCGGTCTATGCCAAGCTCTACGAGGCCTACCAGAGCGCCAAGCGCCTGCAGTCGATTTGAAATACCGGGGGAGAGCCCCATCTATCCGGCATGAATACGAGCATGGACATTCCTCCCGAGCAATCGCTGATCGAGTACCCGTCGCGCTTTCCCATCAAGGTGATGGGCGCGAATGTGGAGAGCTTTGCCCAGGTCATCGCCGAACTGGCGCTGATGTTCGACCCCGAGTTCGACGCCGCCACGATAGAGCGGCGCCCCAGCTCGGGCGGCAAATACATGGGCCTGACAGTGACCATCACCGCCACCAGCCGCGAACAACTGGACGAGTTCTACCGCACCCTGTCCACCCATCCGATGGTGAAGATCGTGCTGTGACCGGATTTCAGGTCGGCGTTTCTGCCAGCCTGGCGTCCAGTTCCTTCAGCTTGGCTGGTGCGGCCTCGTCGCCGTTGCGGGCGGCGGCCTCGTACCAGTAGCGCGCCAGACGCAGGTCCAGGTCAACGCCGTCGCCATGCTCGTACATCGAGGCCAGGATGTACTGCGCCCCCACGTCGCCCCCCTTGGCCGCCTCGCGGTACCAGTTGGCGGCCTTGGCCATGTCCTTGGCTGCACCCCGGCCCAGGAAGTGGGCGGTGGCCAGCGCCAGCTGAGCGTCCACATTGCCGGCCGTGGCCGCCAGCGTGAACCAGCGTACCGCCAGCACCTGGTCGGGCTTGCCCAGCAGGCCCTGTTCGTAGATCTGCCCCAGGCTGAGCTGTGCGGCCACCAGATGCTTGCGGGCCGCGCGCTGCAGCAGGCGCAGGGCCTGCTTGACGTTGGGCTTGGGCGTCTCGGCGCGCAAATGCATCATCGCCAGGTTGTAGTCGGCCAGCGGTTCGCCCTGCTTGGACAGGCGCTCGAAGCCAGCCAGCGCCGCGGGCAGATCGCCGGTGGCATAGGCGGCGATGGCCTGGTCGATCGGTGGCGACTCGTCGGCGTGGGCCAGGCCGGCAGCCAGCAGCAGGACGATGGACAGATGGCGGTAAAAGCGGGTCGTTTGCATACGGATTCCAGCGCGGCCCGGCATCAGCGCCGGGGACAAAGCCACCGTACTACAGATTGTCTTGCCCTGCATCACGGACCCATGAAGCCTCGTCCGTTTAGGATCTCTCCCATGTTGATCAAGACCCTGGGCTCTGCCGACTACGCGGCCACCTTCGACGCGATGCGCGCCTTCACCGACGCGCGCGGTCCCGACACCGAAGACGAACTCTGGCTGGCCGAGCATCCGCCCGTCTACACCCAGGGCCTGGCCGGCAAGGCCGACCATGTGCTGAATCCGTCCGGCATTCCGGTGGTGCAAAGCAATCGCGGCGGCCAGGTCACCTACCACGGGCCCGGTCAGGTGGTGGCCTATCCGCTGGTCGACCTGTCGCGCCTGGGCATCTATGTGCGCGAGTACGTCTACCGTCTCGAAACGGCGGTGATACAAACGCTCGACGGCTTCGGCATCACCGGTCACCGCGTCGCTGGCGCGCCGGGCATCTACGTCAAGCTCGATGACCCCGGCGGCCACGCGGCGCTGACCGGCCCGGCGGACCCGCGTGACCTCTTCCGCGGTCTGGGCAAGATCGCCGCTTTAGGCATCAAGGTCAGCCGGCACTGTGCGTACCACGGCGTGGCGCTGAATGTGGCGATGGATCTGCAACCCTTTTCCAACATCAACCCTTGCGGCTATGCAGGGTTGGCAACGGTGGACCTCGCTACACTCGGGGTTTCCACGGACTGGGCCACGGCGGCCCAGCGTTTCGGCGAGCGGCTTCACGCGCAGCTGAATCGCTAACCACCCAAAGTCGGCCCATGACAAGCGAAAACATCACCTTTGAGTCCCAATCCGCTGCGGACTATGACGCCACGGCCAAGCAGAAGTCGCAGGCCAAGACGGCGCGCATACCGATCAAGATCGTGCCGGCCGAGACTTTGAAGAAGCCCGACTGGATACGCGTCAAGGCCGGCTCGCCGAGCACCCGCTTCTACGAGATCAAGAAGATACTGCGCGAGCACAAGCTGCACACGGTCTGCGAAGAGGCCTCCTGCCCGAATATCGGCGAATGCTTCGGTGGCGGCACGGCCACCTTCATGATCATGGGTGACAAGTGCACGCGGCGCTGCCCCTTCTGCGACGTCGGCCATGGCCGGCCCGACCCGCTGGACGTCAACGAGCCCGAGAACCTGGCCAAGACGATTGCCGCGCTGAAGCTGAAATACGTGGTCATCACCAGCGTTGATCGCGACGATTTGCGCGACGGCGGCGCCGGCCACTTTGCCGAATGCATACGCAAGGTCCGCGAGCTGAGCCCCAGCACCCAGATCGAGGTGCTGGTGCCTGACTTCCGCGGCCGCATGGACCGCGCGCTGGACATCCTCAAGGCCGCCCCGCCCGATGTCATGAACCACAACCTGGAAACCGCGCCGCGCCTGTACAAGGAAGCGCGTCCGGGCTCGGACTACCAGTTCAGCCTGGATCTGCTGAAGCGCTTCAAGGAGGCCGTGCCCGGCGTGCCGACCAAGAGCGGCATCATGGTCGGCCTCGGCGAGACCGACGAAGAGATCCTGCAGGTGATGCGCGATATGCGCGCCCACGGCATCGACATGCTGACCATAGGCCAGTACCTGGCGCCCTCGGGCCACCATCTGCCGGTGCGCCGCTATGTGCACCCGGACGTGTTCAAGATGTTCGAGGAAGAGGCCTACAAGATGGGCTTCAGCCACGCGGCCGTCGGCGCGCTGGTGCGTTCCAGCTACCACGCCGACCAGCAGGCCCACGACACGCTGAAGGCCGGTGCGGGCGCAATCTGAATCGTCTCTCAGGCCTGGCGGCGACGCCTTACCACCGAGGCGACCAGGCCCAGCCCGGCGAGCAACAGCCATGCCGCTTGCGGCTCCGGCACCGCTGCCGTGCTGAACAGCCCGCTGGTGCGCAACTCGAAACCGACCTGTGCGCCCTGCTCGGTGCCATCACCGGGCAGCATCTGGCGGCTGGAGAAGATCAGTTCGTAGGCGAAGCTGTGGCCTGGCTGCAGCGTGCCGGCCGGCAGCAGCTCGGTGGCGGTCGTGGCCGGCAGGAAGCCGTCATTGAAGACGAACTGCCCCAGCGTGTAGTCGTAGAGAGTGAAGAATACAAAGGAATTGCTGGCGCCGCCGTTGGTGGCAAAGGCACTGAAATGCAAGGTCACCGGCGCGGCGGCATTCAGTCCCTGCAGATCGGTGTAGCTGGAGCCGTCCAGGAAGGGGCGCGACTGCGCATAGTGGTCATCGCCCAGCTCAAAGCTGGCGGCCACGGCAGCACCGGCGGGTTGCAGGCTGTATTCGTAATGGCCCTGGGGAAAGGCGGCCTCCATGTCGGCCTTGGTCGCATACGCGCCGGTCTGGTAGCCGAACCGGGTGCTCGACTGCATCGGCAGATCCAGCGGTGATGCCGGGCCCGGGAAGACCAGCGAGGCACTGGCGTAGCTGTCACCGCCCAGGGTGTTGATGCTGGTGGACAGGAAGCTGCCGTTGTCGGTCAGCACCTCGCCATTGCCGGTCTGCATGAAGCCGACATTGCGGAACATATCGATGTAGGCGATGTCGCCGGCCCGCGCCGGAGCAGCGCAGAGCAGCACTGCCGCCGCAATCAGGGGCCTGAGACCGAAACGCCACTCGGGATGCTTTGCGCTCATGATGTGCCCGCCTCGCTGGAATCCTCTCAACATAGTGCGGCGGGCGGTCCGTCACAAGGACCATTGCGTTCAGGGCGGGTACAGGCCCCCTACTCAAGGGGGCTCAGGTCTCGGCCAGCAGCTTTTCCACCAGGCCGTGCAGGGCGGCGAAGTCGGGTTCGCCGACATAGCGCTTGACGATCTCGCCGCGCTTGTTGATCAGCAGCGTGGTGGGCGTCAGTTGCACCTTGCCGAAGCTCTTGGCGATCAGGCCGGTGTTGTCTATGGCCACGCCAAAAGGCAGCTTGCGGCTCTCGGCGAAGTTGGAGACGAAGGCGGGCGGGTCGTAACTCATGGCCACGGCCACGGTGTCGAAGGCGCGGCCCTTGAACTTCTCATGGGTGGCGATGATTTGCGGCATCTCGTGCACGCAGGTGGTGCAGCTGGTGGCCCAGAAGTTGACCAGCATCACCTTGCCCTGCCACTGCGTGCTGCTGACCTTGCTGCCATCGAGCAGCACGTAATCGACCTGAGGCGCTGTTTCGCGGCTGCCGACGCTCTGGTAGGCCAGTGCGGCGCCCACCGCCAGAATGGCGGCAAGCAGGGCGGGAACGGTGTGGCGGGGCAGTTTCATCGAGATTTGTCCGTTGTCGAACCGCAGTGTACGCCCGCGGCCAGGCCGGAGTAGAGCCTGGGGATTTGCCGGAGTTCCCGGCAAATGTTCCCGGCCAGACCCGGTTACATGCTCTTGGACAGCTCGAACAGCAGGATGGACGGCAGCGAGTCGTCCAGTGCGCGTAGGTCCACATGGGCCAGGCCGTCGACGCTGGCGGTGGACAGCTGGGTGCCACGCCCATCCTTGTGGATCTCGATAAAGCTGAAGTCGGCAATCTCGTTGCGCAGCTCGTCGAACAGGGCCTGGTAGGAGGCTCCGCGCAGCGCGGACTCGAACACGATGCCGTGCGGCAGACCGTCCTGGCAGAAGGCGATCGCCTCGTCCATCGAGCCGACCTGGTCGATGATCAGGCCCATATGGCGCACCGCGTCCTGCACCTGCATGCGCAGCTCGCGCTTGGAGGCGACGATCAGCAGATGGCTGCCGGCCAGCGGCTTGGAATTGGACGAGGGCTCGAAGTCGTCCTGGTCCACCTCGATCTTGTCGTCCAGATTCTCCAGCTCGGAGGTGATGGTGCTGGGGAATTCCAGCGAGAAGGTGGTGATGCCGCTGTCGTCCTCGCGCTGGGGCGTCAGGCCCATGGTCAGCGCGGTCTGCTCGACCAGGCGCCAGGTCAGCGAGTTCAGGCCGGCGCTGGCGGCATCAAGCTGGCGCTCGTCCAGCACATCCATCGCGCGGTGGGCAAAACGGCAGCTCAGGCGGGCGCGTACCGGCCAGGGGGTGAATTCGACCCGCATCTCGATCGGCGAATGGGTGCTGGCCAGCGCCCAGTCCATCAGCGCATTGAGCAGGGCGAACAGCAGCGAGCCGTCCACCATCACCTCGGCCGGTTTGAGCACCTGGCGGATCTGGATACCGCGGGCCTGGGCCTCGCGGGCGCGGTGGGTGAGCACGCTGCGCAGCATCTGGGTCAGGTGCAGGCGCTCGCGCGACAGCTGCAGCCGCCCCGAGGCCAGGCGCGCCAGCTGCTGGCCCACCATGCCGGCCTCGCGCGCATTGGCCACGCTCTCGCGCAGCGCGCGCAGGCTTTGGCGGTCGATCTGGCCGGTGACGATCAGGTTCTGGATGCGCTCCAGCGCCGAGCTCAGCGGCCCGGCGATCTCGGCGCCCAGCTGCTGCACGATGTCTGCCCAGTCGGCACGCTCCGCCCCCGGTGCGGCCGCATCACCGGCTGCAGGCAGGGCGTTGTAGGGGCCAGGCTTTGGTTCAGACATTTGTGCTTATTCTCCCTCGTCCCTGTTTTCTGCTTGGCACCGTGACCGGCCGACGTCTGATTCGGCTCTTTGCATGCAGACCTTGCATGAGGGGTCAACGGGTTGCCATGGTGCTGGCCGGGCCTGCTTACCGTCCATCCCCCGAGTTGGGGGTTTTTCGCCACAGTGGGGCCACACCCCTCGGATGGGCGTGCGGCGCGCTGTGCAATTTCAGCTCGGCAGGGTTTTCCGTGCGATGGCCAGACGCTCGTCGAGATAGGCGGCATAGAAATCGGGCAATAGCGCCCCCACCAGCGGCTCGGCCAGCGCCCGGCCCTTGGGCCCGAGAAACAGCACGCTGGGAGCAAAGCGCGCGCCCAGGCGCCGCAGCACGGCATCCTGGCTGCGGCGCTGGCCATCGAAATCGGTCAGCAGCGCAGGATTGCGCAGATCGAGCTGGACCGCATGCAGGGCACCGGCCTTCAGCCCGGGCAGCAGATGGGAGCGCCGCAGCTCCTCGCAGAACCTGCAGCCGGGCAGGCCGGCCAGCAGCAGCAGCGGCTGACCCTCGGCGGCCGCCTGCTCGGCCGCGCCGGCAAGCGAGTCGGGCGTGGGCAAACGTGTTTCCGCCGCACTCATCCCAGCACGCCATGCTGCTGCAGCTGCTGGGCCTCGCCGTCGCTGATGCCGAACTCGGCCAGGATGGCCTGGGTGTGCTCGCCCAGCAGCGGTGGCGCCTGCCGGTAGCTGACCGGCGTGGCCGACAGCTTCATCGGGCTGGCGACCAGGCGCAGCTGGTCGGTCAGCGGGTGGGCCATGGCCACCACCATCTCGCGGGCCTGCACCTGCGGGTCGGCAAACACCTCCTGCAGATTGTTGATGGCGCCGCAGGGCACCTTGGCGGCTTCGAGCGCGGCCAGCCAGTCGGCGCGCGGCCGGGTCTTCATGATGGCCGCCAGCTGCGGCACCAGCTGCTCGCGGTTGCGCACGCGGTTGGCATTGCTGGCATAGCGCGGGTCGGCGACGAACTCGGGGCAGGCGGCGACCTCGCAGAACTTGGCGAACTGGCCGTCATTGCCCACCGCCAGGATCAGATGGCCGTCGGCGACCTCGAACACCTGGTAGGGCACGATGTTCTGGTGCGCATTGCCGACGCGCTTGGGCGCCACGCCGGTGCTGAGGTAGTTGGAGCCGAGATTGGCCAGCATCGCCACCTGGGTGTCGAGCAGGGCCATGTCTATGGCCTGGCCCTGGCCGGTGGCCTCGGCATGGCGCAGCGCGGCCAGTATCGCCACCGTGGCATAGAGGCCGGTGAACAGATCGGCCACTGCCACGCCGACCTTCTGCGGCCCGCCGCCGGGCAGGTCGTCGCGCTCGCCGGTCACGCTCATCAGGCCGCCCATGCCCTGCACCGCATAGTCGTAGCCGGCGCGGTCCTTGTAGGGGCCGGTCTGGCCGAAGCCGGTGATCGAGCAGACCACCAGCCTGGGGTTCAGCGCCATCAGGCTTTGCGCGTCGAGGCCGTAGCGGGCCAGGTCGCCGACCTTGAAGTTCTCGACCAGCACATCGCTCTGCGCCGCCATCTTGCGTATCAAGTCCTGGCCCCCGGGGCTGGCGATGTCTATGGTGATGGAGCGCTTGTTGCGGTTGGCGCCCAGGTAGTAGGCGGCTTCGGCGGTGTCCTGGCCCTGGTCGTCCTTCATGAACGGAGGGCCCCAGCCGCGGGTGTCGTCGCCGGCGCCGGGGCGTTCGACCTTGATCACGTCGGCGCCCAGATCAGCCAGGGTCTGCGTGCTCCAGGGGCCTGCCAGCACGCGGGAGAGATCGAGCACGCGCACGCCGGCGAGTGCCATGGATGGGGTCGGATTGCTTGTTCGCATGGCAGCGATTGTGCTGCAGCCGCCCGGGGCGATGCGCCGGATAATGGCCGGATGCCGCACCCCTCCCCTCGCTCCCTGATTTTGCTTCGTGCCTGCTCTGGCGCCCTGGTCGCGCTGCTGGCCGCCTGCTCACCGGGCCTGGACTGGCGCGAGGTGCGGCCCGAGGGCTCGAATCTGCTCCTGATGTTCCCCTGCAAGCCGGCCAGCGATGCGCGCAAGGTCGAGATGCAGGGCCGGAGCTTCGATATGCGCTTGTATGCCTGCAAGGCGGCGGATCAGAGCTTCGCGCTGTCCTACGTCGATGTCGGCGACCCGGCCCTGGTGGGCCCGGCGCTGAAGCAGATGCGTGAGTCGCTGGCGGCCAAGTTGGCGGCCGGAGCGGCGTCGGCGGCGGCCCTGCAGGTGGGCGGCATGACACCGAACCCGGAGGCGCTGGTCCAGCCGCTGGCCGGCAAGCTGCCCGACGGCTCGGCCACCTTGGGTGCCGTGGCCGTCTTTGCCCGCGGCACGATGGTGTTCCAGGCGGTGATGCTGGGGCCGAAGCGGAGCGCTGCCGCTGAAGAAGGCTTTCTCAACGGCATGAAGTTCCCCACATGACGGCCGCGATCGAGCGCGGGGATCAGGCCATGGGCCTCCGGTCGGCCGCCTTGCTGTTCCTCAGCTTTGCCTTCGCCTATTTCTTCTCGGCCCTGCTGCGTGCGGTGACGGCCACCCTGGCCCCCACCTTCAGCGCCGAGCTGGAGCTGCAATCGGCCGATCTGGGCCTGCTGGCCGGGGCTTTCTTCCTGGGCTTCTCGGCCATGCAGCTGCCGCTGGGCAGCGGCCTGGACCGCTTCGGCCCCAAGCGCGTGGTCCTGCTGCTGCTGAGCATGGCCGTGCTTGGTTGCGCGGCATTTGCGCTGTCCACCAGCTTTGCCGGCCTGGTGGCGGCGCGAGCGCTGTGTGGCGTGGGTGTGTCTGCCTGTTTGATGGCGCCGATGACGGCGTTTCGCCGCCGCTTCGATGCCCGCGCCCAGATGCGTGCCACCTCCTGGATGCTGATGACCGGCTCGCTGGGCATGGTGGCCTCGACGCTGCCTGTGCAGTACCTGCTGCCGCTGGTCGGCTGGCGCGGCCTGTTCTGGGGCCTGGCCGCGCTGCTGTTGCTGGCCATGCTGGCCATCGCGCTGATCGTGCCGCGCGACGCGCCTGTCAAGCCCCATGCCAGCGAGGAGGGGGGGCTGCGAGCCTATGCCGCCGTCTTCCGCCACCCCAGCTTTGTGCGCATGCTGCCGCTGGGCCTGGTGCAATACGGGGCCATGGTGGCCGTGCAGGCGCTGTGGGCCGGCCCCTGGCTGACGCAGGTCTGCGGCTGGACCCAGGGCGAGGCAGCGCAGGGCCTGTTTTTCATCAATCTGGGCATGTTGGTGTCCTTTCTGAGCTGGGGCCTGGTGCTGCCGCGCCTCTATGCCGGCGGCTGGACGGCCCAGGCGCTGCTGAAGCGGGCCATGCCCGTCAGCACCCTGGTGTTGTTGCTGACCCTGCTGCTGGGCGAGCAGGCCAGCGCCTGGGCCTGGGGGCTGTTCTGCGTCAGCAGCACGGTGGTGGCGGTGTCGCAGCCGGCAGTGGGTCAGGCCTTCCCGGATCGGCTGGTCGGGCGCGCGCTATCAGCCTTCAATCTGGTGATCTTCTCCGGCGTGTTCCTGGTGCAGTGGGGCATTGGCCTGGCCCTGGACCTGATGCGCAGCTGGGGCTGGACAGTGCTGGCCGCCTACCGCGGCGCCTTCGCCCTGCTGGCCCTGGCCAGCGTGCTGTCTTATCTGTGGTTTTGCTGGCGCAGCGATGAGCAAAAGCCCGTGCCAGCCGCCCCGGCCGGCGCGACTGCCCATAATTGAGCCATGACTGGAATCCTGCTTATCGCCCACGCACCGCTGGCTTCGGCCCTCCAGGCGGTGGCGCGCCACACCTTCCCCGACTGCGCCCGCCAGCTCGAGGCGCTGGACGTGACACCGGAGATGTCGGCCGAAGAAGTGCTGGCCGCAGCCCGCCCGCTGCTGGCACGCATCGCCCAGCCCGAGGCCCTGATACTGACCGACGTGGCTGGCGCCACGCCCAGCAATGCGGCGCTACGCCTGGCCGATGAGGTCCATGTGCGGCAGGTGGCCGGCGTCAATGTACCGATGCTGTGGCGTTCGCTGTGCTACGCCAGTGAGCCGCTGGATCAATTGATCCAGCGCGCCCTCGACGGCGGCAAGAAGGGCATAGTCACCGTCTCGAACCCCGATATCGCATCAGAGCCCCCTGCTTCATGATCAAAAACAACCTCACCATCATCAACAAGCTGGGCCTGCATGCCCGCGCCTCGGCCAAGCTGACCAAGCTGGCCGGCGGCTTCAAGGCCGAGATCTTCATGACCCGCAACGGCCGCCGCGTCAATGCCAAGAGCATCATGGGGGTGATGATGTTGGCCGCGGGCATGGGCACCCAGGTCGAGATCGAGACCGAGGGCGAGGACGAGCAGGCTGCAATGGACGCGCTGACGGCTCTGATCAACGACAAGTTTGGCGAAGGGCAGTAGCCCCGCCCCTTATTTCTCGAGGAAGTGCTTGCGGTAGCGCGCGGGCAGGTCGGCGATGCGCATCATCATCGGCAGGTCGGCGGTGTTGAAGTCCGGATCCCAGGCCGGGCGGCCCAGGATGCGGGCGCCGCAGCGCAGATAGCCCTTGATCAGCGGCGGGGCCTCGACGGCCAGATCGGTGCGCAGTTCGTCCACCGGCAGCGGCAGGCGCGGGCGCACCTGCCATTCGATCGCTGCCAGATGCGTCTTCTGCAGCTGGTGCCAGAGGCTGGCCGCGAAATGGCCGCCATCGCACATGCTGACGCTGGCGCAGCCAATCATCGTGTCCAGCTCGTTGCGCAGCATGAATTCGGCCAGCGCGCCCCACAGGGCCATGATGGCACCGCCCGAGCGATAGTCCGGATGCACGCAGGAGCGGCCCAGCTCGACCATGCGCGAGCGCAGGCTGCGCAGCCGGGTCAGGTCGAACTCGGTCTCGCTGTACAGGCCGCCGGCGCGAATCGCTGCCGCCGGCGTCAGCACGCGGTAGGTGCCTATCACCGGGCCGGGCTGTTCGCCGGCTATGACGGCGCGCACCAGCAAGTGCTCGCAATAGGGGTCGAACACATCGATGTCATGGCCGGCCGGCGCGCCGCGAGGCGTGCTCAGGCGGGCGCCCATTTCGGTGACGAACACCTCGTAGCGCAGGCGCTGGGCCTGGCGCACCTCGTCATCGGTGCGGGCCCAGGCCACGTCGAGGCGGGCAGGGGCGGATGGCGTCAGCAGGGACCTGCGCGCTCCCGTGGGGCGCAGGTCGGTATAGGGCAGGGTGGGCAGGGGAAGATCACGCATGTGATGGCTTTCTGTTGGCTCTTTGAAGTTCAGCCATGCTGGGTCTGCGGGGTGACGCAGCTGTGACGCCTGTGTGACGTTGTCGTGACGTCCGGCGTTTGCTGCCCTGACTAAGTAGTTGCATGCCCTTGGTCTGGCATGCACGCTGCTACAGTGGGCTCATGAGCTTTCAGGTCTTCGGTATTCCCGTGTCCAGAGGCGTGGCCATAGGCCGGGCCGTGCTGGTGGCGTCCGGCCGCGTCGATGTGGCGCACTATTTCATCGAGGCCAGCGGTGTTGATGCCGAGGTGGACCGCCTGCTGCATGCGCGTGACGTCGTCGCCCATGAGCTGGAAACCCTGCAGCGCGAGCTGCCCGAAGACGCGCCTCAGGAGCTGTGGGCTCTGCTCGACGTGCACCTGATGCTGCTGCGCGACGAAACGCTGACTGGCGCCACCAAGCACTGGATCATCGAGCGCCACTACAACGCCGAATGGGCGCTATCGGCCCAGCTGGAAGTGCTTGCCCGCCAATTCGACGAGATGGAAGACGAATACCTGCGCGAACGCAAGGCCGATCTGGAGCAAGTCGTCGAGCGGGTGCTGCGGGCGCTGAGCCGGGACCCGGCCGCGGCCACGTCTTCCCATGTGGCGGCCGATGTGACTGCCCGTGACTTCGGCGGCGAGGATCCGCTGCTGCTGGTCGCCGCCGACATTGCCCCGGCCGACATGATGCAGTTCAAGCGCAGTGTGTTCCACGGCTTCATCACCGACATCGGCGGCAAGACCTCGCACACGGCCATCGTCGCGCGCAGCATGGACATCCCGGCCGTGGTCGGCGCGCGCGAGGCCAGCCGGCTGATACGCCAGGACGATTGGGTCATCATTGATGGCGACGTCGGCGCAGTGATCGTCAACCCGTCGCCCATCGTGCTGGAGGAGTACCGCTTCCGCCAGCGCCAGAGCGAATTGGAGCGCGCCCGCCTGGCCCGGCTGCGCCACACGCCGGCGGTGACCCTGGACAGCGAGCGCGTCGAGTTGCTGGCCAATATCGAGCTTCCGGCCGATGCGCCGGCGGCCCTGGTGGCCGGCGCCACCGGCGTCGGGCTGTTCCGCAGCGAGTTCCTGTTCATGAACCGCGAGGGGGAATTGCCCGGCGAGGACGAACAGTTCGAGGCCTATCGCGCGGCCGTCGAGGCGATGAAGGGCATGCCGGTGACGATACGCACGGTGGACGTGGGCGCCGACAAGCCGCTGGACCGCATGTCGAACAGCGAACTGCGCCATGAGCATGTGCTCAACCCGGCGCTGGGCCTGCGCGCCATCCGCTGGTGTCTGGCCGAGCCCAGCATGTTTCGCCAGCAGCTGCGCGCCATCTACCGGGCCAGCGCCTACGGCAAGGTGCGTCTGCTGGTGCCCATGGTGGCCCATCTCAGCGAGCTGCGCATGATTCATGAGGCGCTGACCCGCGTGCGTCAGCAACTTACCGACTCCGGCCATGCCTTCTCCCATGTGGAGGTGGGCGTCATGATCGAGGTGCCCGCCGCTGCGATGATGCTGCCCCTGATGCTCAAGCATGTGGACTTCATCTCCATAGGCACCAACGATCTGATCCAGTACACGCTGGCCATCGACCGGGCCGACGAAGCCGTCGCCCATCTCTATGACGCCTGGCATCCGGCGGTGCTGCAGCTGATTGCCCAGTCCATCGCCCAGGCCCATGCGGCGGGCAAGGGCGTCAGCGTCTGCGGCGAGATGGCCGGCGACGTGGCTTTCACCGACCTGTTGCTGGCCATGGGGCTGCGCAGCTTCTCCATGCACCCCTCGCAGATACCGGCCGTCAAGCAGCGCCTGCTGCGCGCAGACGCTTCCCGCCTGGCCAGCCAGCTGCCCGAGGTGCTTGCCAGCGAGGATCCGCAGCAGACGGCGCTGGCCCTGTTCTCCTCGGCGCGCAGCCCGACGGCGGCATCTCTATATAAGCACTAGTCGCTGGCGCCGCTGACTGCCGGGGGGATGGCCTAGGCTGGCCCGGGGCAGCTGCAGTCTGTGCCGAACAGGTGCCCGTGAGAATTTTCCCCCCAGAGCCTTGCTGACCCCAAAAAACTCGTGCTATAGTCGTGGGCTTCGCTGCTGAGAAACACAAGTGACCCAGCAGCCGGATTCGATGGTGATTTGAAAGAACAATCAACGAAAACGGTAGCGAAGAAAAAGAAGAAAACAGTTGACGCAGGATTAAAAAAACTGCCATAATCGTGGTCTTCGCTGATGACGCAAAACGAAATCAGCAACGCAGCAAGTAACGGATGCCAAGTGAAAATGCGGCATATGTGAAGCGCGATGTTCTTTAAAAATTAACAGCCGATAAGTGTGGGCGTTTGAAGATGGGTGCTTGGGGTTCTGGGTGAAACTGGGGCCTCGAAGTCTCCTGGACTTTAAGCGCTCATGGAAGTGAAGTTCACTTCAATTCTTTGAGCAAAAATTCAAGATCGAACTGTAGAGTTTGATCCTGGCTCAGATTGAACGCTGGCGGCATGCCTTACACATGCAAGTCGAACGGCAGCACGGGAGCAATCCTGGTGGCGAGTGGCGAACGGGTGAGTAATATATCGGAACGTGCCCAGTTGTGGGGGATAACTACTTGAAAGAGTGGCTAATACCGCATACGACCTGAGGGTGAAAGCGGGGGATCGCAAGACCTCGCGCAATTGGAGCGGCCGATATCAGATTAGCTAGTTGGCGGGGTAAAAGCCCACCAAGGCGACGATCTGTAGCTGGTCTGAGAGGACGACCAGCCACACTGGGACTGAGACACGGCCCAGACTCCTACGGGAGGCAGCAGTGGGGAATTTTGGACAATGGACGCAAGTCTGATCCAGCCATGCCGCGTGCGGGAAGAAGGCCTTCGGGTTGTAAACCGCTTTTGTCAGGGAAGAAACGGCTCGGGTTAATACCTTGGGCTAATGACGGTACCTGAAGAATAAGCACCGGCTAACTACGTGCCAGCAGCCGCGGTAATACGTAGGGTGCAAGCGTTAATCGGAATTACTGGGCGTAAAGCGTGCGCAGGCGGTTATGCAAGACAGATGTGAAATCCCCGGGCTCAACCTGGGAACTGCATTTGTGACTGCATAGCTAGAGTACGGTAGAGGGGGATGGAATTCCGCGTGTAGCAGTGAAATGCGTAGATATGCGGAGGAACACCGATGGCGAAGGCAATCCCCTGGACCTGTACTGACGCTCATGCACGAAAGCGTGGGGAGCAAACAGGATTAGATACCCTGGTAGTCCACGCCCTAAACGATGTCAACTGGTTGTTGGGAGGGTTTCTTCTCAGTAACGTAGCTAACGCGTGAAGTTGACCGCCTGGGGAGTACGGCCGCAAGGTTGAAACTCAAAGGAATTGACGGGGACCCGCACAAGCGGTGGATGATGTGGTTTAATTCGATGCAACGCGAAAAACCTTACCTACCCTTGACATGTCAGAGATCCCGAAGAGATTTGGGAGTGCTCGAAAGAGAATCTGAACACAGGTGCTGCATGGCCGTCGTCAGCTCGTGTCGTGAGATGTTGGGTTAAGTCCCGCAACGAGCGCAACCCTTGTCATTAGTTGCTACATTTGGTTGGGCACTCTAATGAGACTGCCGGTGACAAACCGGAGGAAGGTGGGGATGACGTCAGGTCATCATGGCCCTTATGGGTAGGGCTACACACGTCATACAATGGCCGGTACAGAGGGCTGCCAACCCGCGAGGGGGAGCTAATCCCAGAAAACCGGTCGTAGTCCGGATCGCAGTCTGCAACTCGACTGCGTGAAGTCGGAATCGCTAGTAATCGCGGATCAGCTTGCCGCGGTGAATACGTTCCCGGGTCTTGTACACACCGCCCGTCACACCATGGGAGCGGGTTCTGCCAGAAGTAGTTAGCCTAACCGCAAGGGGGGCGATTACCACGGCAGGGTTCGTGACTGGGGTGAAGTCGTAACAAGGTAGCCGTATCGGAAGGTGCGGCTGGATCACCTCCTTTCTGGAAAATGACAAAGCAGTTATTTGCTGAAGCTTGCTTCGACAAGTAATGAGCCGAGTCCATATGGCACTCAAATTTGGGCGTCCACACTTATCGGCTGTAATTCACAACAGTGAGTGATTGATCGTAGAAATACGGCGTGAGCCTGCCGGGCGAGCCTGGAGAAGGCCGCGTTGAGACAAGCAGGCCTCATGCAAACAAACGCGTGGGTCTGTAGCTCAGTCGGTTAGAGCACCGTCTTGATAAGGCGGGGGTCGTTGGTTCGAATCCAACCAGACCCACCACGGATCAAGCTTCATGCTTGGATATGTCCCGGGGGATTAGCTCAGCTGGGAGAGCACCTGCTTTGCAAGCAGGGGGTCGTCGGTTCGATCCCGTCATCCTCCACCAATCACTTCATTGAGATGACAAACCAAAGTTTGCCGCGAATCACGAGATTACGCGGGAATTCTGGTTTGTCAGTTCAAAACTGGCTGTTGTTCTTTAACAATTTGTAGAGTCGAATCAGCGTTGTCGACGGAAAGTTCAATTTCTTCGTAAAGGGGATTGGACACCGTGCCGTCGGCAACATATTTGATTGCGTCAACATAGACTTCAACTAAGCGAAGCAGCGAAAGCTGAAAAGTTTAGATATGAAGTTCGGCATAACGCGTGAATTACTCAAACGTTCCTTGACCGATGTCTCAGTAGTCTGCATGTCAGTGCGGCGAGACGTCAAAGTTATAGGGTCAAGTGAATAAGTGCATATGGTGGATGCCTTGGCGATTACAGGCGACGAAGGACGTGATAGCCTGCGATAAGCTTCGGGGAGCTGGCAAATTAGCTTTGATCCGGAGATTTCCGAATGGGGAAACCCACCCTTAGGGGTATCGCATACTGAATACATAGGTATGCGAGGCGAACCGGGTGAACTGAAACATCTCAGTAGCTCGAGGAAAAGACATCAACCGAGATTCCGAAAGTAGTGGCGAGCGAAATCGGAACAGCCTGCACGTTTTAGCAGTCAGCATATCAGAACGGAATGGAAAGTCCGGCCATAGCGGGTGATAGCCCCGTATGAAAAATGCAGATTGTGGAACTAGGCGTGCGACAAGTAGGGCGGGACACGTGTAATCCTGTCTGAATATGGGGGGACCATCCTCCAAGGCTAAATACTCGTAATCGACCGATAGTGAACTAGTACCGTGAGGGAAAGGCGAAAAGAACCCCGGGAGGGGAGTGAAATAGATCCTGAAACCGTATGCATACAAAAAGTCGGAGCCTGGAAACGGGTGACGGCGTACCTTTTGTATAATGGGTCAGCGACTTACATTCAGTGGCAAGGTTAACCGAATAGGGAAGCCGTAGAGAAATCGAGTCCGAATAGGGCGTCCAGTCGCTGGGTGTAGACCCGAAACCAAGTGATCTATCCATGGCCAGGATGAAGGTACCGTAACAGGTGCTGGAGGTCCGAACCGACTAGTGTTGCAAAACTAGCGGATGAGCTGTGGATAGGGGTGAAAGGCTAAACAAACTTGGAAATAGCTGGTTCTCTCCGAAAACTATTTAGGTAGTGCCTCAAGTATTACCATCGGGGGTAGAGCACTGTTTAGGCTAGGGGGTCATGGCGACTTACCAAACCTATGCAAACTCCGAATACCGATGAGTACAGCTTGGGAGACAGAGCACCGGGTGCTAACGTCCGGACTCAAGAGGGAAACAACCCAGACCGCCAGCTAAGGTCCCTAAAATTGGCTAAGTGGGAAACGAAGTGGGAAGGCTAAAACAGTCAGGATGTTGGCTTAGAAGCAGCCATCATTTAAAGAAAGCGTAATAGCTCACTGATCGAGTCGTCCTGCGCGGAAGATGTAACGGGGCTAAGCCAGTTACCGAAGCTGCGGATGTGCAATTTATTGCACGTGGTAGGAGAGCGTTCTGTACGCCTGTGAAGGTGGCTTGTGAAGGCTGCTGGAGGTATCAGAAGTGCGAATGCTGACATGAGTAGCGTTAAAGGGGGTGAAAAGCCCCCTCGCCGAAAGCGCAAGGTTTCCTACGCAACGTTCATCGGCGTAGGGTGAGTCGGCCCCTAAGGCGAGGCAGAGATGCGTAGCTGATGGGAAACAGGTCAATATTCCTGTACCGATCTATAGTGCGATGTGGGGACGGAGAAGGTTAGCTCAGCCGGGTGTTGGATGTCCCGGTTCAAGCGTGTAGTCGTATCCCTTAGGCAAATCCGGGGGAATTAGATGAGGCGTGATAACGAGTCTGCTTGCAGACGAAGTGAGTGATACCCTGCTTCCAGGAAAAGCCACTAAGCTTCAGCTATAGATTGACCGTACCGCAAACCGACACTGGTGCGCGAGATGAGTATTCTAAGGCGCTTGAGAGAACTCTGGAGAAGGAACTCGGCAAATTGACACCGTAACTTCGGAAGAAGGTGTGCCTCTAGTATGTGATCCATTTACTTGGTGAGCAGAATGGGGCCGCAGAGAATCGGTGGCTGCAACTGTTTATTAAAAACACAGCACTCTGCAAAGACGAAAGTCGACGTATAGGGTGTGACTCCTGCCCGGTGCTGGAAGATTAAATGATGGGGTGCAAGCTCTTGATTGAAGTCCCAGTAAACGGCGGCCGTAACTATAACGGTCCTAAGGTAGCGAAATTCCTTGTCGGGTAAGTTCCGACCTGCACGAATGGAGTAATGATGGCCACACTGTCTCCTCCAGAGACTCAGCGAAGTTGAAATGTTTGTGATGATGCAATCTCCCCGCGGAAAGACGGAAAGACCCCATGAACCTTTACTGTAGCTTTACATTGGACTTTGAACAGATCTGTGTAGGATAGGTGGGAGGCTTTGAAGCGGTGCCGCTAGGTGTCGTGGAGCCAACGTTGAAATACCACCCTGGTGTGTTTGAGGTTCTAACCTTGTCCCGTTATCCGGGATGGGGACAGTGTATGGTGGGCAGTTTGACTGGGGCGGTCTCCTCCCAAAGTGTAACGGAGGAGTTCGAAGGTACGCTAAATACGGTCGGAAATCGTGTTGATAGTGCATTGGCATAAGCGTGCTTGACTGCGAGACTGACAAGTCGAGCAGGTACGAAAGTAGGACAAAGTGATCCGGTGGTTCTGTATGGAAGGGCCATCGCTCAACGGATAAAAGGTACTCTGGGGATAACAGGCTGATACCGCCCAAGAGTTCATATCGACGGCGGTGTTTGGCACCTCGATGTCGGCTCATCTCATCCTGGGGCTGTAGCCGGTCCCAAGGGTATGGCTGTTCGCCATTTAAAGAGGTACGTGAGCTGGGTTTAAAACGTCGTGAGACAGTTTGGTCCCTATCTTCCGTGGGCGCTGCAAGATTGAGAGAGCCTGCTCCTAGTACGAGAGGACCGGAGTGGACGCACCTCTGGTGTATCGGTTGTCACGCCAGTGGCATCGCCGAGTAGCTAAGTGCGGAAGAGATAACCGCTGAAAGCATCTAAGCGGGAAACTCGTCTCAAGATGAGTCTTGCCGGGGCCTTGAGCCCCCTGAAGAGTCGTTCTAGACCAGGACGTTGATAGGCTGGGTGTGGAAGCGCAGTAATGCGTTAAGCTAACCAGTACTAATTGCTCGTGAGGCTTGACCCTATAACTTTGAAGTCACGCTGGACATGAAAATGGCCGCGCACATCAAAGAGTAACGGTTGAGTGATTCAAAATAGTTATGCCCGAATGTGGGCGCAATCGAATAAGCTGATTCCGAGGGTATGTCATAGCAATCTCAGGGTATCTACCCAAGCAGATGGTTATGAGATACAATCGCCAAAGACTCTACAAATTGGGTTTGTTGATCCGCCAAGCGGATCAGTAAGCCAACCAGTTAAGCCTGATGACCATAGCGAGTTGGTCCCACTCCTTCCCATCCCGAACAGGACAGTGAAATGACTCAGCGCCGATGATAGTGCGGGTTCCCGTGTGAAAGTAGGTCATCGTCAGGCTATTAATCGAGAAAACGCCCAGCTCTAGGCTGGGCGTTTTGCTCTCTGCAAGCTTCCAGATGTGAGGGCAGCAGTCAGGCTTCAGCTTGGCGGTCTGTGTTGACATCTGCGAGCTGGGTGCAAAGCAAAGAAGCCAAGCTTCTGCGTGATGTGCAAAGTTCTCGAGACGAGTGCTTGACAGTGTTTCAAAAGCGCTTCATAATCTCGCCTCTTTGCTGCTTTCGATGAAAAACGAAAGCGGCAGCAAGCAAGAAGACAAAAGTCAGATTGCTGCAAAACACCGCAAGGTGCGCTCCGATGAGCGATGTTCTTTAAAAATTAACAGCCGATAAGTGTGGGCGTTTGAAGATGGGTGCTTGGGGTTCTGGGTGAAACTGGGGCCTCGAAGTCTCCTGGACTTTAAGCGCTCATGGAAGTGAAGTTCACTTCAATTCTTTGAGCAAAAATTCAAGATCGAACTGTAGAGTTTGATCCTGGCTCAGATTGAACGCTGGCGGCATGCCTTACACATGCAAGTCGAACGGCAGCACGGGAGCAATCCTGGTGGCGAGTGGCGAACGGGTGAGTAATATATCGGAACGTGCCCAGTTGTGGGGGATAACTACTTGAAAGAGTGGCTAATACCGCATACGACCTGAGGGTGAAAGCGGGGGATCGCAAGACCTCGCGCAATTGGAGCGGCCGATATCAGATTAGCTAGTTGGCGGGGTAAAAGCCCACCAAGGCGACGATCTGTAGCTGGTCTGAGAGGACGACCAGCCACACTGGGACTGAGACACGGCCCAGACTCCTACGGGAGGCAGCAGTGGGGAATTTTGGACAATGGACGCAAGTCTGATCCAGCCATGCCGCGTGCGGGAAGAAGGCCTTCGGGTTGTAAACCGCTTTTGTCAGGGAAGAAACGGCTCGGGTTAATACCTTGGGCTAATGACGGTACCTGAAGAATAAGCACCGGCTAACTACGTGCCAGCAGCCGCGGTAATACGTAGGGTGCAAGCGTTAATCGGAATTACTGGGCGTAAAGCGTGCGCAGGCGGTTATGCAAGACAGATGTGAAATCCCCGGGCTCAACCTGGGAACTGCATTTGTGACTGCATAGCTAGAGTACGGTAGAGGGGGATGGAATTCCGCGTGTAGCAGTGAAATGCGTAGATATGCGGAGGAACACCGATGGCGAAGGCAATCCCCTGGACCTGTACTGACGCTCATGCACGAAAGCGTGGGGAGCAAACAGGATTAGATACCCTGGTAGTCCACGCCCTAAACGATGTCAACTGGTTGTTGGGAGGGTTTCTTCTCAGTAACGTAGCTAACGCGTGAAGTTGACCGCCTGGGGAGTACGGCCGCAAGGTTGAAACTCAAAGGAATTGACGGGGACCCGCACAAGCGGTGGATGATGTGGTTTAATTCGATGCAACGCGAAAAACCTTACCTACCCTTGACATGTCAGAGATCCCGAAGAGATTTGGGAGTGCTCGAAAGAGAATCTGAACACAGGTGCTGCATGGCCGTCGTCAGCTCGTGTCGTGAGATGTTGGGTTAAGTCCCGCAACGAGCGCAACCCTTGTCATTAGTTGCTACATTTGGTTGGGCACTCTAATGAGACTGCCGGTGACAAACCGGAGGAAGGTGGGGATGACGTCAGGTCATCATGGCCCTTATGGGTAGGGCTACACACGTCATACAATGGCCGGTACAGAGGGCTGCCAACCCGCGAGGGGGAGCTAATCCCAGAAAACCGGTCGTAGTCCGGATCGCAGTCTGCAACTCGACTGCGTGAAGTCGGAATCGCTAGTAATCGCGGATCAGCTTGCCGCGGTGAATACGTTCCCGGGTCTTGTACACACCGCCCGTCACACCATGGGAGCGGGTTCTGCCAGAAGTAGTTAGCCTAACCGCAAGGGGGGCGATTACCACGGCAGGGTTCGTGACTGGGGTGAAGTCGTAACAAGGTAGCCGTATCGGAAGGTGCGGCTGGATCACCTCCTTTCTGGAAAATGACAAAGCAGTTATTTGCTGAAGCTTGCTTCGACAAGTAATGAGCCGAGTCCATATGGCACTCAAATTTGGGCGTCCACACTTATCGGCTGTAATTCACAACAGTGAGTGATTGATCGTAGAAATACGGCGTGAGCCTGCCGGGCGAGCCTGGAGAAGGCCGCGTTGAGACAAGCAGGCCTCATGCAAACAAACGCGTGGGTCTGTAGCTCAGTCGGTTAGAGCACCGTCTTGATAAGGCGGGGGTCGTTGGTTCGAATCCAACCAGACCCACCACGGATCAAGCTTCATGCTTGGATATGTCCCGGGGGATTAGCTCAGCTGGGAGAGCACCTGCTTTGCAAGCAGGGGGTCGTCGGTTCGATCCCGTCATCCTCCACCAATCACTTCATTGAGATGACAAACCAAAGTTTGCCGCGAATCACGAGATTACGCGGGAATTCTGGTTTGTCAGTTCAAAACTGGCTGTTGTTCTTTAACAATTTGTAGAGTCGAATCAGCGTTGTCGACGGAAAGTTCAATTTCTTCGTAAAGGGGATTGGACACCGTGCCGTCGGCAACATATTTGATTGCGTCAACATAGACTTCAACTAAGCGAAGCAGCGAAAGCTGAAAAGTTTAGATATGAAGTTCGGCATAACGCGTGAATTACTCAAACGTTCCTTGACCGATGTCTCAGTAGTCTGCATGTCAGTGCGGCGAGACGTCAAAGTTATAGGGTCAAGTGAATAAGTGCATATGGTGGATGCCTTGGCGATTACAGGCGACGAAGGACGTGATAGCCTGCGATAAGCTTCGGGGAGCTGGCAAATTAGCTTTGATCCGGAGATTTCCGAATGGGGAAACCCACCCTTAGGGGTATCGCATACTGAATACATAGGTATGCGAGGCGAACCGGGTGAACTGAAACATCTCAGTAGCTCGAGGAAAAGACATCAACCGAGATTCCGAAAGTAGTGGCGAGCGAAATCGGAACAGCCTGCACGTTTTAGCAGTCAGCATATCAGAACGGAATGGAAAGTCCGGCCATAGCGGGTGATAGCCCCGTATGAAAAATGCAGATTGTGGAACTAGGCGTGCGACAAGTAGGGCGGGACACGTGTAATCCTGTCTGAATATGGGGGGACCATCCTCCAAGGCTAAATACTCGTAATCGACCGATAGTGAACTAGTACCGTGAGGGAAAGGCGAAAAGAACCCCGGGAGGGGAGTGAAATAGATCCTGAAACCGTATGCATACAAAAAGTCGGAGCCTGGAAACGGGTGACGGCGTACCTTTTGTATAATGGGTCAGCGACTTACATTCAGTGGCAAGGTTAACCGAATAGGGAAGCCGTAGAGAAATCGAGTCCGAATAGGGCGTCCAGTCGCTGGGTGTAGACCCGAAACCAAGTGATCTATCCATGGCCAGGATGAAGGTACCGTAACAGGTGCTGGAGGTCCGAACCGACTAGTGTTGCAAAACTAGCGGATGAGCTGTGGATAGGGGTGAAAGGCTAAACAAACTTGGAAATAGCTGGTTCTCTCCGAAAACTATTTAGGTAGTGCCTCAAGTATTACCATCGGGGTAGAGCACTGTTTAGGCTAGGGGGTCATGGCGACTTACCAAACCTATGCAAACTCCGAATACCGATGAGTACAGCTTGGGAGACAGAGCACCGGGTGCTAACGTCCGGACTCAAGAGGGAAACAACCCAGACCGCCAGCTAAGGTCCCTAAAATTGGCTAAGTGGGAAACGAAGTGGGAAGGCTAAAACAGTCAGGATGTTGGCTTAGAAGCAGCCATCATTTAAAGAAAGCGTAATAGCTCACTGATCGAGTCGTCCTGCGCGGAAGATGTAACGGGGCTAAGCCAGTTACCGAAGCTGCGGATGTGCAATTTATTGCACGTGGTAGGAGAGCGTTCTGTACGCCTGTGAAGGTGGCTTGTGAAGGCTGCTGGAGGTATCAGAAGTGCGAATGCTGACATGAGTAGCGTTAAAGGGGGTGAAAAGCCCCCTCGCCGAAAGCGCAAGGTTTCCTACGCAACGTTCATCGGCGTAGGGTGAGTCGGCCCCTAAGGCGAGGCAGAGATGCGTAGCTGATGGGAAACAGGTCAATATTCCTGTACCGATCTATAGTGCGATGTGGGGACGGAGAAGGTTAGCTCAGCCGGGTGTTGGATGTCCCGGTTCAAGCGTGTAGTCGTATCCCTTAGGCAAATCCGGGGGAATTAGATGAGGCGTGATAACGAGTCTGCTTGCAGACGAAGTGAGTGATACCCTGCTTCCAGGAAAAGCCACTAAGCTTCAGCTATAGATTGACCGTACCGCAAACCGACACTGGTGCGCGAGATGAGTATTCTAAGGCGCTTGAGAGAACTCTGGAGAAGGAACTCGGCAAATTGACACCGTAACTTCGGAAGAAGGTGTGCCTCTAGTATGTGATCCATTTACTTGGTGAGCAGAATGGGGCCGCAGAGAATCGGTGGCTGCAACTGTTTATTAAAAACACAGCACTCTGCAAAGACGAAAGTCGACGTATAGGGTGTGACTCCTGCCCGGTGCTGGAAGATTAAATGATGGGGTGCAAGCTCTTGATTGAAGTCCCAGTAAACGGCGGCCGTAACTATAACGGTCCTAAGGTAGCGAAATTCCTTGTCGGGTAAGTTCCGACCTGCACGAATGGAGTAATGATGGCCACACTGTCTCCTCCAGAGACTCAGCGAAGTTGAAATGTTTGTGATGATGCAATCTCCCCGCGGAAAGACGGAAAGACCCCATGAACCTTTACTGTAGCTTTACATTGGACTTTGAACAGATCTGTGTAGGATAGGTGGGAGGCTTTGAAGCGGTGCCGCTAGGTGTCGTGGAGCCAACGTTGAAATACCACCCTGGTGTGTTTGAGGTTCTAACCTTGTCCCGTTATCCGGGATGGGGACAGTGTATGGTGGGCAGTTTGACTGGGGCGGTCTCCTCCCAAAGTGTAACGGAGGAGTTCGAAGGTACGCTAAATACGGTCGGAAATCGTGTTGATAGTGCATTGGCATAAGCGTGCTTGACTGCGAGACTGACAAGTCGAGCAGGTACGAAAGTAGGACAAAGTGATCCGGTGGTTCTGTATGGAAGGGCCATCGCTCAACGGATAAAAGGTACTCTGGGGATAACAGGCTGATACCGCCCAAGAGTTCATATCGACGGCGGTGTTTGGCACCTCGATGTCGGCTCATCTCATCCTGGGGCTGTAGCCGGTCCCAAGGGTATGGCTGTTCGCCATTTAAAGAGGTACGTGAGCTGGGTTTAAAACGTCGTGAGACAGTTTGGTCCCTATCTTCCGTGGGCGCTGCAAGATTGAGAGAGCCTGCTCCTAGTACGAGAGGACCGGAGTGGACGCACCTCTGGTGTATCGGTTGTCACGCCAGTGGCATCGCCGAGTAGCTAAGTGCGGAAGAGATAACCGCTGAAAGCATCTAAGCGGGAAACTCGTCTCAAGATGAGTCTTGCCGGGGCCTTGAGCCCCCTGAAGAGTCGTTCTAGACCAGGACGTTGATAGGCTGGGTGTGGAAGCGCAGTAATGCGTTAAGCTAACCAGTACTAATTGCTCGTGAGGCTTGACCCTATAACTTTGAAGTCACGCTGGACATGAAAATGGCCGCGCACATCAAAGAGTAACGGTTGAGTGATTCAAAATAGTTATGCCCGAATGTGGGCGCAATCGAATAAGCTGATTCCGAGGGTATGTCATAGCAATCTCAGGGTATCTACCCAAGCAGATGGTTATGAGATACAATCGCCAAAGACTCTACAAATTGGGTTTGTTGATCCGCCAAGCGGATCAGTAAGCCAACCAGTTAAGCCTGATGACCATAGCGAGTTGGTCCCACTCCTTCCCATCCCGAACAGGACAGTGAAATGACTCAGCGCCGATGATAGTGCGGGTTCCCGTGTGAAAGTAGGTCATCGTCAGGCTATTAATCGAGAAAACGCCCAGCTCTAGGCTGGGCGTTTTGCTCTCTGCAAGCTTCCAGATGTGAGGGCAGCAGTCAGGCTTCAGCTTGGCGGTCTGTGTTGACATCTGCGAGCTGGGTGCAAAGCAAAGAAGCCAAGCTTCTGCGTGATGTGCAAAGTTCTCGAGACGAGTGCTTGACAGTGTTTCAAAAGCGCTTCATAATCTCGCCTCTTTGCTGCTTTCGATGAAAAACGAAAGCGGCAGCAAGCAAGAAGACAAAAGTCAGATTGCTGCAAAACACCGCAAGGTGCGCTCCGATGAGCGATGTTCTTTAAAAATTAACAGCCGATAAGTGTGGGCGTTTGAAGATGGGTGCTTGGGGTTCTGGGTGAAACTGGGGCCTCGAAGTCTCCTGGACTTTAAGCGCTCATGGAAGTGAAGTTCACTTCAATTCTTTGAGCAAAAATTCAAGATCGAACTGTAGAGTTTGATCCTGGCTCAGATTGAACGCTGGCGGCATGCCTTACACATGCAAGTCGAACGGCAGCACGGGAGCAATCCTGGTGGCGAGTGGCGAACGGGTGAGTAATATATCGGAACGTGCCCAGTTGTGGGGGATAACTACTTGAAAGAGTGGCTAATACCGCATACGACCTGAGGGTGAAAGCGGGGGATCGCAAGACCTCGCGCAATTGGAGCGGCCGATATCAGATTAGCTAGTTGGCGGGGTAAAAGCCCACCAAGGCGACGATCTGTAGCTGGTCTGAGAGGACGACCAGCCACACTGGGACTGAGACACGGCCCAGACTCCTACGGGAGGCAGCAGTGGGGAATTTTGGACAATGGACGCAAGTCTGATCCAGCCATGCCGCGTGCGGGAAGAAGGCCTTCGGGTTGTAAACCGCTTTTGTCAGGGAAGAAACGGCTCGGGTTAATACCTTGGGCTAATGACGGTACCTGAAGAATAAGCACCGGCTAACTACGTGCCAGCAGCCGCGGTAATACGTAGGGTGCAAGCGTTAATCGGAATTACTGGGCGTAAAGCGTGCGCAGGCGGTTATGCAAGACAGATGTGAAATCCCGGCTCAACCTGGGAACTGCATTTGTGACTGCATAGCTAGAGTACGGTAGAGGGGGATGGAATTCCGCGTGTAGCAGTGAAATGCGTAGATATGCGGAGGAACACCGATGGCGAAGGCAATCCCCTGGACCTGTACTGACGCTCATGCACGAAAGCGTGGGGAGCAAACAGGATTAGATACCCTGGTAGTCCACGCCCTAAACGATGTCAACTGGTTGTTGGGAGGGTTTCTTCTCAGTAACGTAGCTAACGCGTGAAGTTGACCGCCTGGGGAGTACGGCCGCAAGGTTGAAACTCAAAGGAATTGACGGGGACCCGCACAAGCGGTGGATGATGTGGTTTAATTCGATGCAACGCGAAAAACCTTACCTACCCTTGACATGTCAGAGATCCCGAAGAGATTTGGGAGTGCTCGAAAGAGAATCTGAACACAGGTGCTGCATGGCCGTCGTCAGCTCGTGTCGTGAGATGTTGGGTTAAGTCCCGCAACGAGCGCAACCCTTGTCATTAGTTGCTACATTTGGTTGGGCACTCTAATGAGACTGCCGGTGACAAACCGGAGGAAGGTGGGGATGACGTCAGGTCATCATGGCCCTTATGGGTAGGGCTACACACGTCATACAATGGCCGGTACAGAGGGCTGCCAACCCGCGAGGGGGAGCTAATCCCAGAAAACCGGTCGTAGTCCGGATCGCAGTCTGCAACTCGACTGCGTGAAGTCGGAATCGCTAGTAATCGCGGATCAGCTTGCCGCGGTGAATACGTTCCCGGGTCTTGTACACACCGCCCGTCACACCATGGGAGCGGGTTCTGCCAGAAGTAGTTAGCCTAACCGCAAGGGGGGGCGATTACCACGGCAGGGTTCGTGACTGGGGTGAAGTCGTAACAAGGTAGCCGTATCGGAAGGTGCGGCTGGATCACCTCCTTTCTGGAAAATGACAAAGCAGTTATTTGCTGAAGCTTGCTTCGACAAGTAATGAGCCGAGTCCATATGGCACTCAAATTTGGGCGTCCACACTTATCGGCTGTAATTCACAACAGTGAGTGATTGATCGTAGAAATACGGCGTGAGCCTGCCGGGCGAGCCTGGAGAAGGCCGCGTTGAGACAAGCAGGCCTCATGCAAACAAACGCGTGGGTCTGTAGCTCAGTCGGTTAGAGCACCGTCTTGATAAGGCGGGGGTCGTTGGTTCGAATCCAACCAGACCCACCACGGATCAAGCTTCATGCTTGGATATGTCCCGGGGGATTAGCTCAGCTGGGAGAGCACCTGCTTTGCAAGCAGGGGGTCGTCGGTTCGATCCCGTCATCCTCCACCAATCACTTCATTGAGATGACAAACCAAAGTTTGCCGCGAATCACGAGATTACGCGGGAATTCTGGTTTGTCAGTTCAAAACTGGCTGTTGTTCTTTAACAATTTGTAGAGTCGAATCAGCGTTGTCGACGAAAGTTCAATTTCTTCGTAAAGGGGATTGGACACCGTGCCGTCGGCAACATATTTGATTGCGTCAACATAGACTTCAACTAAGCGAAGCAGCGAAAGCTGAAAAGTTTAGATATGAAGTTCGGCATAACGCGTGAATTACTCAAACGTTCCTTGACCGATGTCTCAGTAGTCTGCATGTCAGTGCGGCGAGACGTCAAAGTTATAGGGTCAAGTGAATAAGTGCATATGGTGGATGCCTTGGCGATTACAGGCGACGAAGGACGTGATAGCCTGCGATAAGCTTCGGGGAGCTGGCAAATTAGCTTTGATCCGGAGATTTCCGAATGGGGAAACCCACCCTTAGGGGTATCGCATACTGAATACATAGGTATGCGAGGCGAACCGGGTGAACTGAAACATCTCAGTAGCTCGAGGAAAAGACATCAACCGAGATTCCGAAAGTAGTGGCGAGCGAAATCGGAACAGCCTGCACGTTTTAGCAGTCAGCATATCAGAACGGAATGGAAAGTCCGGCCATAGCGGGTGATAGCCCCGTATGAAAAATGCAGATTGTGGAACTAGGCGTGCGACAAGTAGGGCGGGACACGTGT